>NZ_CP136636.1:4800000-7376994 GCF_050711835.1 Variovorax sp. DAIF25 | reverse complement strand
GGGTGCTCGGATTTTGGATGGTTCCCTCTGCCATTTTTTGCTTGTTTGTATTGTGGATATTCTCTGCTGGAAGGCGCCGGGCATTCTAACTTGTCAAAACCTTATCCACATACCCCGGGCGGCCGGCGAAAGGCCCGCAAAGTCGCTCGAAGATTGTTGTGCGGCCGAATGTTTGCGATAATTGCGGGTTTCCCTGAAAACCTCTTTGCGTCTTTCGGGGTCCGACCGAAATCACCGGCCCAGCCAACAACGAAGCCGGAACCAACCGCACCCAGCGCCTTTCGCGCATTCCTCGCCCGTCGAGCCCATGGATTCCCCATGGCCCGATGACCGCGCGGAAATGCCGAAGAAACAGGGGAATCAGGAAATCTCATCATGAAACGCACCTACCAAGCATCCAAAGTCCGCCGCGCCCGTACCCACGGCTTCCTGGTCCGCATGAAGACCCGTGGCGGCCGTGCCGTCATCAACGCACGCCGCGCCAAGGGCCGCAAGCGCCTGGCCGTCTGACGCCCGACCCACGGCAGTTGCCAGCAGCAGGAACGCCGGGGCCAGCTTCGACGGCTCGCGCCAGCGGCGTGTCCAGTCCGGCTCCCATGCAGCGGCTCAAGACCCGCGCGCAATTCCAGGCCGTTCTCGCAGGTGCCACCGTGGCCCGCACTGCCCATTTCGCATTGCATCGCTGCGCGCTCGATTCCGAATCGAGCGCGCAGCTTTTTGCGTCCGACGACGTCTGGCTGGGTGCCATGGTGCCCAAGCGCTGGGCGCGCCGCGCGGTCACGCGCAATGCGATCAAGCGCCAGATCTACAGCGTGAGCGCCCTGCCCCACGCGGGATTGCCGCGCGCGGCGCACGTGGTTCGCCTGAAAGCCGCCTTCGACCGCAAGGAATTCGTGAGTGCCTCGTCCGAGCGGCTCAAGCGAGCCGTGCGGGCCGAACTCGAACTGTTGCTGGAGCGCGCCGCGCGCCCGGCACCGGCGCGCGCGCCTGCCGCGCCACCCGCACGGTCTTCTCCATGAAACGCCTGCTGATCGGCCTCGTCAAAGGCTATCGCCTGCTGCTGAGCCCCTGGCTCGGCCAGTCGTGCCGTTTCGAGCCGACCTGTTCGGTCTATTCGATCGAGGCGCTCGAGGTGCACGGCGCACTCAAGGGCAGCTACCTCACGCTGCACCGCATCGCGCGCTGCCAGCCCTGGTGCCAGGGCGGGCACGATCCGGTCCCACCGAAATCACAGCGTCGCACGAACCGGTCAGGCTCGCTGTTTTCGTCTCTTCTCTCCTCCGACAAGAAGTCTTCGTCATGAACGATATCCGCCGCACGATCCTGTGGGTGATTTTTGGGTTCTCGCTGGTGCTGCTGTGGGACCAATGGCAGGTCTTCAACGGCAACAAGCCGACCTTCCTGCCCTCGACCAAGCCCGCCGTCACGGCGCCCGCGCCCACCACCGGCGCCGCCGGCAGCAGCGTGCCGAGCGCCAATGCCGCACCGGGCGCCAGCGCCGGCGCCGTGCCCACGCAGGCCGCGGCCGCCGCGCCGAAGGAACAGGTCACGGTCACCACCGACCTGTTCAAGGCGACCATCGACAGCGAAGGCGGCACGGTCAACTACCTCGAACTGCTCAAGTACGACGAGAACGACCGCACCAAGCACGTGGTGCTGTTCGAGAACGGCTCGCCGGCCACGCGCTACCTCGCGCAGACCGGCCTGCTGAACCAGGTCGACACCGGCGAACGCTTCCCGAACCACCTGACGCCGATGGCGCCCAAGGCCGGTCCGCGCGAAATGGCCGCCGGCCAGAACACCCTCGAGGTCGGCTTCGAGAGCGCCCCGGTCGGCGGTCTCAAGTACGTCAAGACCTATGTGTTCCACCGCGGCGACTACGCCATCGGCGTGCGCCATGAGGTCGTGAACGTGAGCGACCAGCCGCGTGACGCGCAGCTCTACATGCAGCTGCTGCGCCACGGCACCGTGGCCGCCAGCACCATGTTCGGCACCAACACCTTCACCGGTCCGGCCGCCTACACGAACGAGAAGAAGTTCCACAAGCTCGACTTCAAGGACATCACCAAGGGCAAGGTCGAGCCCCCGCCGGCCGCCAACGACGGCTGGATCGCGATGGTCCAGCACTACTTCGTGTCGGCCTGGCTGCTGCGCGGCGACCCGGCCAGCGAAGGCCTGAAGCGCGAATTCCGCGTGAAGGACCTGGGCGACAACCTCTACACCATCGCCATGGTGGCCACGCTGCCGAAGATTGCCCCGGGCGCGACCCAGGTGGTCAACAGCACGCTGTTCGCCGGCCCCGAGGAAGAGAAGAAGCTCGAAGCCATCGCGCCCGGCCTCGACCTGGTCAAGGACTACGGCATCTTCGCGATCATCTCGAAGCCGCTGTACTGGCTGCTCAACCAGCTGCACGGCCTGATCGGCAACTGGGGCTGGTCGATCGTGGCGCTGGTGGTGCTGCTGAAGGCCGCCTTCTACTGGCTCAACGCCAAGGCCTACGCGAGCATGGCCAAGATGAAGGCCATCAACCCGAAGATCATGGAAATGCGCGAGCGGCTGAAGGACAAGCCGCAGGAAATGCAGCAGGAGATGATGCGGATCTACAAGACCGAGAAGGTCAATCCGATGGGCGGCTGCTTCCCGATCGTGATCCAGATCCCGGTGTTCATCGCGCTGTACTGGGTGCTGCTGTCGTCGGTCGAGATGCGCCACGCGCCCTGGATCGGCTGGATCACCGACCTGTCGGCACCCGACCCCTGGTACATCCTGCCGATCGTGATGACGGCCACTTCGCTGCTGCAGACCTGGCTGAACCCGACGCCGCCCGATCCGATGCAGGCCAAGCTGATGTGGATCATGCCGCTGGCCTTCAGCGTGATGTTCATCTTCTTCCCGGCCGGCCTGGTGCTGTACTGGATCACGAACAACATCCTGTCGATCGCCCAGCAGTGGGTGATCAACAAGCGGCTCGGCGTGCTCGGCAAGTAGGCCGGCGCAACGTCACCGTTTTCCCCGAGGGGCCGCGCGAGCGGCCCTTTGTCGTTTTTGCTGAAAGAATCCGCCCATGTTCGCCCGCGCCTCCGATCCCATCGTCGCCATCGCCACCGCTTCCGGCCGCGGCGCGGTCGGCATCGTGCGGGTGTCGGGCGCGCGGCTCGCGCCGCTGATCGAGGCGCTGTGCGCGCGGCCACTGAAGCCGCGCGAGGCCACCTACCTGCCCTTTCGCGATGCGGCGGGCGAGGCGGTCGACCACGGGCTGGCGATCCATTTCCCCGCGCCCCATTCGTTCACGGGCGAGGACGTGCTCGAGCTCCAGGCCCATGGCGGCGCGGTCGTGCTGCAGCTGCTGCTGGCGCGTTGCCTTGAGGCCGCGGCCGAGCCCGATGCCGTCACCGGCCGCCCGCGGCTGCCGGGCCTGCGCGTGGCCGAGCCCGGCGAGTTCAGCCAGCGCGCCTTCCTCAACGGCAAGATCGACCTGGCCCAGGCCGAGGCGATCGCCGACCTGATCGACGCCAGCACCGAGGCCGCGGCACGCAGCGCCGGGCGCTCGCTGTCGGGCGCCTTCTCGCGCGAGATCCACACGCTGCGCGATGCGCTGATCCACCTGCGCATGCTGGTCGAGGCCACGCTCGACTTTCCCGAGGAGGAGATCGACTTCCTGCAGAAGGCCGATGCCGCGGGCCAGCTGGTGCGGCTGCAGGGCCAGCTCGCGGCGGTGCAGCAGCGTGCGCGCCAGGGCGCCCTGCTGCGCGAGGGCATCAAGGTGGTGATCGCGGGCCAGCCCAATGCCGGCAAGAGTTCGCTGCTCAACGCGCTGGCCGGCGCCGAGCTCGCGATCGTGAGCGCCGTGGCCGGCACCACGCGCGACGTGGTGTCGCAGACCATCCAGATCCACGGCGTGCCGCTGCACGTGGCCGATACCGCGGGGCTGCGCGAGAGCAGCGACGAGGTGGAGCAGATCGGCGTGGCGCGTGCCTGGGGCCAGATCGAGAGCGCCGATGCGGTGCTGTTCCTGCACGACCTGACGCGTGCCGCCGCGCCCGACTACGCCGCGGCCGACACCGAGATCCTGCGCGGCCTGCGCGAGAAGCTGCCTGCGGGCGTGCCGGTGCTCGACGTCTGGAACAAGCTCGACGCGGCTGGCTCGGCGCCCGCGCCGGCCGAAGGCATCGCGCTGTCGGCCAAGACCGGCGCCGGCATCGAGGCGTTGCGCGAGCAGCTCTTGGCCATGGCCGGCTGGCAGGCCGTGCCCGAGGGCGTGTACCTGGCGCGCGCGCGCCATGTGCAGGCGCTGGGCCAGGTCGAGATGCACCTGGCGCTGGCGGCCGAGCACCTGGCGGCCCATGCCCAGTCGCTCGACCTGCTGGCCGAGGAACTGCGGCTGGCGCAGAACGCGCTCAACGAGATCACCGGCGAGTTCGGCGCCGACGACCTGCTGGGTGTCATCTTTTCGCGTTTCTGTATCGGCAAATAGCGACACTCGGCGCGACCGGCGCCGTCATTGCGTAAACATTTGTAGCCGAAATGTGGGCCGTTCGCGGATACTCCGGCTGAACTGCCCGGGGGCAAGTGAGAGCAGCATGTCCATCCAGAACCTGAGCCGCGCGATCGCGGACAACACCAGCAACGATGCCTTTGCGCTGATCCTCAATGTTCAGCAGTGGGACACGCTGGCCGGGTATCTGCAGCCGCAGGATGTCACCGTCGGCGACGTGCTGATCGCCCAGGGCGCGCAGGACCGTTCGGTCTTCTTCCTCGAGAGCGGCGCGATCAGCGTGCACCGCGTGAGCAGCAAGGAGCAGATGCGCCTGGCGGTGCTCACCGCGGGCTCGGTGGTTGGCGAAGGTTCGTTCTTCTCGCGCCAGCCGCACGCGGCCAACGTGGTGGTCACGGGTGCCGGCCGGGTCTGGCGCCTCACGACCACCCGCTTCTCGGAAATGTCGAACCGCCAGCCGAACCTCGCGCTCGAGCTCACGATGGCGCTCGGCGCGGTCATCGCCAAGCGCATGGCGCACCGCTCCAAGCGGGTCGCGGTGACCTGAGGCGCCGCCACCAGACGACGAGCCCCATGCGGCCCCTGCCAGCCAGCATGCCTTTTCTCGATTGCCCCATTTCGCCATGGCCTTGATCTGTCCCGTCTGCAGCGCGGAGAACCGCGAGGGCGCGAACTTCTGCATGCGCTGCGGCGAGCGGCTGACGCCGGCTTCCGCGCCGCCGGTTCCGCCCGCGCCCACGCCCAATCCGAGCACGCGTTTCGAGCGCGAATGGGCCGCGACCGCGCCCGCGCAGCTGCGCGCGCCGACCATTCCCGGCGAGCTCTACGACGCGGCCGCCGTCACGCCCGGCGGCGGCAAGGGCCAGCCGCGGGACGGCGATGCCGACCGGACCGTGCTGGTCGGCAGCGGCAAGCCGAAGCGCGCGCCGAAGCCGGAAGCCTCCTCCGACGAATCCGCCGAGGCCCGGCGTGCACGCCGCCGCGAGCGCGCGCAGGCCCAGGCAGCCCAGCCGGCGGTCGGCCGGAGCGGCATGTGGCTCTGGATCGGCCTGCTGGTGCTGGGCGTGGCGATGATCGCGGCGGGCTGGTATGGCTTCGGCAGCCGCGGTGCCGCGCCTGCGGCGCCTACGCCGGCCGTCGTGGCGCCCGCGCCGCAACCGGTGCCGGCACCGCCGCCCGCGCCTGTCGAGCCGGTTCCTGCTCCGGCGGCGGAAGCGCCCCCGGCCCCCGTGGCACCCGCCGCGCCGGTCGTGGAGGAATCCCCCGCGCCCGTAACCAAGCCCACCGTGGCCGCTCCGCCGAAGGCCGCGCGCAAGGCGGCGACGCCCGCAGCAGCGCCGGCTGCGGCCGAGGCACCCGTGGCAGCGCCACCACCCGCGGCGGCTCCCGCGCCGGCACCGGTGGCCGCGCCGGCCGATCCGCAATCGCAGTGCGGCGACCGCAACTTCATCGCCAAGGCCCAGTGCATGGCCGCGCAATGCGCCAAGGCCGAGTTCCGCGGCCACGCGCAGTGCGAGGCCGTGCGGCGCCAGCAGCAGCTCGACGAAGAGAAGCGCAACCCGACGCTGGTCAACTGAACCCGGGCAGGCTCAGCCCTTCTGCAGCCGCTCGATCGCCATCGCCAGCGCGGCTGGCTTGCCCGACAGCACCAGCGTGTCGCCGTCCGACAGCACGGTGTCTTCGGCCGGCACGCGCGGCTGGCCGTCCTGGCGCCGCAGGCTCGCCACCCGCACGCCCAGGCCCTGCAGCGACAGCCGCTCCAGCGTCTGGCCGATGGCGCGCGCGCCCGGCGTGAGCGTGAAGGTGTTGAGGCGCTCGTGGTCGAGCTCGTCGGCGTTGTCGTCGTCGGCGCCGTGGAAGTAGCCGCGCAGCAGGTTGTAGCGTGCGTCGCGCTGGTCCTGCACCACGCGGATCACGCGCCGCATCGGCACGCCGACCAGCGCCAGCGCATGGCTGGCGAGCATCAGCGAGCCCTCGATGGCCTCGGGCACCACCTCGGTCGCGCCGGCGGCCTGCAGCTTCTCGAGGTCGTGGTCGTCCTGGGTGCGCACGATCACCGGCACCTGCGGCGCATGGGCGCGCGTGTTGGCCAGCACCTTCATCGCGCCGGGCACGTCGAGGTAGGTCACGACCACCGCGCTGGCGCGCGCCAGGCCCGCGGCCATCAGCGCCTGCAGCCGCGCCGCATCGCCGAACACCACCGAGTCGCCGGCCGCAGCGGCCTGGCGCACGCGGTCGGGATCGAGGTCGAGCGCCATGTAGGGGATGCCCTCGCGCTCGAGGATGCGCGCGAGGTTCTGGCCGCAACGGCCGTAGCCGCAGATGATCACGTGGCGCGCCGTGTTGATCGTCTTGCGCGCGATCGAGGTCATCTGCAGCGACTGCTGCAGCCAGTCGCTGGCCACCAGCTTGCGCACGATCGCGTTGCTGTACATCACGATGAAGGGCGTGGCCAGCATCGACAGCACCATCGAGGCCAGCACCGGGTTGGCCAGCCAGGGCGGCAGCAGGCTGCGCTCCTGCGCCAGCGTCAGCAGCACGAAGCCGAACTCGCCGGCCTGCGCCAGGTAGAGGCCGGTACGCAGCGACACGCCCGAGGTCGCGCCCAGGCTGCGCGCGAGCAGCGTCACCAGGCCGAGCTTGAACAGCAGCGGCACCAGCAGCAGCACCGCCACCAGCAGCCAGCGCTCGACCACGATGTGCCAGTCGAGCGACATGCCCACGGTGATGAAGAACAGGCCCAGCAGCACGTCGTGGAAGGGGCGGATGTCGGTCTCGACCTGGTGCTTGTATTCGGTCTCCGAGACCAGCATGCCCGCGATGAAGGCGCCCAGCGCCAGGCTCAGGCCCGCGAGCTCGGTGAGCCAGGCCAGGCCCAGCGTGACCAGCAGCACGTTGAGGATGAACAGCTCCTCGCTGCGCCGGCGCGCCACCAAGGTGAGCCACCAGCGCATCACGCGCGGCCCGCCATAGAGCAGCACGCCGATCAGCAGGCAGGCCTTGAGCAGCGCGAAGCCCAGCGCCTTGGCCAGCGCCTCGGGCGGCGCGCCCAGCGCGGGGATCAGCACCAGCAGCGGCACCACCGCCAAGTCCTGGAACAGCAGCACGCCCATCACGCGCTTGCCGTGCTCGCTCTCGAGCTCGAGCCGCTCGGCCATCAGCTTGACCACGATGGCGGTGCTGCTCATGGTGAGCGCGCCCGACAGCGCGAGCGCGGTCTGCCAGCCCAGGCGCCAGTCGGGCGGCAGGAAGGAGGCGATCAGCAGCGCGCCCACGGTGGCGATCGCCATCGTCAGCAGCACCTGCAGCAGCCCGAGCCCGAACACGTGCTTGCGCATCGCGCGCAGCTTGGGCAGGCTGAACTCGAGCCCGATCACGAACATCAGGAACACCACGCCGAATTCGCCCAGGTGCCGGATGCCTTCGGAGTTCTGCGCCAGCGCCAGCGCATGCGGGCCGATCAGCACGCCGGCCGTCAGGTAGCCGAGCATCGGCGGCAGCTTGAGGAAGCGGCATGCCACCACGCCGATCACCGCGGCCACCAGATACAAGAGCGTGAGATCGAACGAAGACATGGTGGGCGATGCTAGAGCAAGAGCCGTGCGCGCGTGGCGAGGGGCTTACCGGGGCCTGAAGCGCCGCGGGCCCCGCGCGGCGCGGCTTTCGGGCCCATTCCGGGTCGCGGCGTAGGGGCTCGCCGGGAACCGCGGGGCGGCGGGGCGCGGCCCGTAAAATCCGCCGATGCCCTCCAGCTCCCCCACGCCCCCCGTGGTCGATCCCGCCGCGATGCTCGCGCGGGCACGTGCCACCTTCGACATCGAAGCCGAAGCCGTGCTCGGCCTCAAGGCGCGCGTGGGCGACAGCTTCGTCGATGCCGTGCGCAAGATCCTCGAGGTGCGCGGCCGCGTGGTCGTGATGGGCATGGGCAAGAGCGGCCACGTCGGCCGCAAGATCGCCGCCACCCTGGCGTCGACCGGCACGCCGGCGATGTTCGTGCACCCGGCCGAGGCCAGCCACGGCGACCTCGGCATGATCAAGGCGGTCGACCTCGTGCTCGCCATCTCCAACAGCGGCGAGGTCGAGGAGCTCACGGTGATCCTGCCGGTGGTCAAGCGCCAGGGCGTGCCGCTGATCGCGATCACGGGCCGCGCCGATTCCACGCTCGCCCGGCACGCCGACATCGTGCTCGACGCCGGCGTCGCCAAGGAAGCCTGCCCGTTGAACCTCGCCCCCACCGCGAGCACCACCGCCCAGATGGCGATGGGCGACGCGCTGGCCGTGGCGCTGCTCGATGCGCGCGGCTTCGGCTCGGAGGATTTCGCACGCTCGCATCCGGGCGGGGCGCTGGGGCGCAAGCTGCTCACGCATGTGAGCGACCTCATGCGCACCGGCGCCGACGTGCCGCGCGTGGCGCCGGGCGCCAGCTTCAGCGAGCTGATGCGCGAGATGAGTTCCAAGGGCCTGGGTGCCACCGCGGTGGTCGATGCCGAGGGCCGCGCGATCGGCATCTTCACCGACGGCGACCTGCGCCGGAGGGTCGAGACCGGCGGTGACCTGCGCGGCCTCACCGCGGCCGACGTCATGCATCGCGGTCCGCGCACGCTGCGCGCCGACGCGCTGGGCGTCGAGGCGGCCGAGCTGATGGAACAGCACCGCATCACCAGCGTGCTGGTGGTCGACGCCGAGGGCCTGCTGATCGGCGCCCTCAGCATCAACGACCTGATGCGCGCGAAGGTCATCTGATGCCCTTCGAATTCCAGCCAGAGACATTGCTCGCCGCGCAGGACATCCGCATCGCCTTCTTCGACATCGATGGCGTGCTGACCGATGGCGGCGTCTACTTCACCGAGCATGGCGAGACCCTCAAGCGCTTCAGCATCCTCGACGGCTACGGCCTGAAGCTGCTGCGCAAGGCCGGCATCCTGCCCGCGGTGATCACCGGGCGCGATTCCAAGCCGCTGCGCGTGCGGCTCGAGGCGCTCGGCATCGAGCACGTGCGCTACGGCACCGAGGACAAGCTGCCGGCCGCCGAGGCCATGCTGCAGTCGCTGGGTTTCGGCTGGCCGCAGGCCGCGGCCATCGGCGACGACTGGCCCGACCTGCCGGTGCTGGGGCGCGTGGGCTTCGCGGCGGCGCCGGCCAATGCCCACGTCGAGGTGCGCGACGCCGTGCGCTACGTGACCCGCGCGCGCGGCGGCGAAGGCGCGGCGCGCGAATTCTGCGATCTGCTGGTCACGGCCAGCGGACAGTACCGGCGCCTGCTCGACGTCGCACGGAACACCGCCCTATGAAGCAGGCCTGGAACCTCCTGCGCGACGTCCTCGATCGCGTCACCATCTACCTGCCGATCATCCTGACGGCCGCCGTCGCGCTCGGCACCTACTGGCTGGTGCGCAATGCGCCCAAGCTGCTCGAGCCGACCGCCAAGGTCGCGCCCACCCACGAGCCCGACTACTTCATGCGCGGCTTCGTCATCAAGAACTTCCTGCCCAGCGGCGACCTGCGCAGCGAACTGTTCGGCAAGGAAGGCCGGCACTACCCCGACACCGACACCATCGAGGTCGACGAGGTGCGCATGCGCTCGGTGTCGCCGCAGGGCTTCACCACCCACGCCACCGCCAACCGCGGGCTGTCGAATTCCGACGGCAGCGAGATCCAGCTGTTCGGCAACGCGGTTGTCATCCGCGACGCGGCCGTCGGCGCCAACGGCAAGACCTCGCCGCGCCTCGAGTTCCGCGGCGACTTCCTGCATGCCTTCCTCGACACCGAGCGCGTGCAGTCGAACAAGCCCGTCACGCTGATCCGCGGCACCGACCAGTTCACCGCCGACACGATGGACTACGACAACCTGACCGGCATCGCCAACCTCAACGGCCGCGTGCGCGGCACGATGGTGCCTTCGGCCAAGGCGGCCGGCGCCGCGGGCAAGCGCTGAGCGCCGCGCCATGACCACCGCGCCGTCGCCCCTCGTCTTCATCACCGGCGCCTCCAGCGGCATCGGCCAGGCGCTGGCCGCGCGCTTCTACGACGCCGGCTACCGGCTGGCGCTGGTCGCGCGCCGCACCGGCGAGATCGAAGCCTGGGCCAACGCGCGCGGACTCGACCGCGGCCGCTACCTGATCTACAGCGCCGACGTGGCGCGCACCGACAGCATCGTGGCCGCCGGCGCCGCCTGCATCGAGCGCCAGGGCGTGCCCGACGTGGTGATCGCCAATGCCGGCATCAGCGTGGGCATCGACACGGCGGAGCGCGAGGACCTCGACGTGCTGACGCAGACCTTCGCCACCAACAACGTCGGGCTGGCCGCCACCTTCCATCCCTTCGTGCGCGCGATGGTGCAGCGCGGCAGCGGGCGGCTGGTCGGCATCGCGAGCGTCGCGGCCATCCGCGGACTGCCGGGGCACGGCGCCTACTGCGCGAGCAAGGCCGGCGTGGTCGCCTACTGCGAGAGCCTGCGCGGCGAGCTGCACGGCAGCGGCGTCAAGGTCGTGACCCTGCTGCCCGGCTACATCGACACCCCGCTCACGCAGGGCAACCGCTACGGCATGCCGTTCCTGATGAAGCCCGAGGCCTTCGCCGACCGGGCGCTGGGCGCGATCGAGAGCGGCGCCAGCTACCGAGTGATTCCCTGGCAGATGGGCGTGATCGCCAAGATCATGCGCATGCTGCCCAACGCGCTGCTCGACCGCGCGGTGCAGGGACGCGGGCGGAAGAAGCGGCGCGGCGAAGGCTGAACCCGAGGCCGTACCGGCCGCGGCAACGAAAAAGGCTCCCGAAGGAGCCTTTTGTCTTTTTGGGAAAGCGATCAGTAGCCGCTGTTGCCGCCGCCACCGTAGCCGCCGCGACCACCGCCGCCGCCGCCACGCGGGCCGGCGCCGTAGGGGCTGCGGAAACCGCCATCGCCACCGCCGCCGCCGCCACCACTGCGGCCACCGCCGCCGTAGCCGCCGCCGCCACCGCTGCGCGGGGGACGTGCTTCCATCGGACGGGCTTCGTTGACGACCACGCTGCGGCCGCCCAGGGGTTGGCCGTTCATGCCGTTGATGGCGGCCTGTGCTTCCGCTTCACTGCCCATCTCGACGAAGCCGAAGCCCTTCGAGCGGCCGGTATCGCGTTCCATCATGACCTTGGCGCTGGTCACAGCACCGAACTGACCGAATGCCTGCTCCAGATCACCGTCGCGCACCGAGTAAGGCAGGTTGCCGACGTACAGTTTGTTGCCCATCAAGGGACTCCTATAAACACATCAAGAAAAGCGATGGAGTCCCGATTAGCATCACTCAAACGAGAGCCGCCGAGTCGCGCGAAACTGTCCGATCACCCAGTGCCTCCAACCCGAAATGAAAAGGGAGGCTCGTGCATTATGGGTGAAATACAAGAAATGCAAGCAGGAATTTGCTTCTTGCGGTAGCACAGATTTTGACTCCTGGAGTAGGCGCACGCTTACTAACCAGGCCCCGAACTGGGCCTATGACACTTAAGGGTTAGAATTCGCCCGTCATTGGGGAGTAGCCGCCTTCCGTCTACGAGAAGGGCCCGCGTCAACAGACTTGTCCTGCCCCACACAGGACATGGCGCGGGCAGTGAAGAACAACACCTGGCGAGACCATTGACCGTGCAACTTCGGGAAATTTGGCCGAAGGTGTTGCACGGTCAATTGCGTCCCTTCGGCCAAGGAACCGTTTTTTCATGGAAGCTTTTCTCGTCGCGACCGGCGTCGTCGCGCTCGCCGAAATGGGCGACAAGACCCAGTTGCTCGCCCTCCTGCTGGCGGCCCGTTTCAGAAAACCCTGGCCGATCGTGGCAGGCATCTTCGCTGCCACCGTCATCAACCACGCGCTCGCGGGCGCGGTCGGCAACTGGATCACCCACTGGCTCGGCCCCGACATCCTGCGCTGGATCCTCGGCGGCTCCTTCATCGCGATGGCGATCTGGATGTTGATCCCCGACAAGCTCGACGACGACGATGCCCCGCGTTCCTCGCACTTTGGCGTCTTCGGCACCACGGTGGTCGCCTTCTTCCTCGCCGAGATGGGCGACAAGACGCAGATCGCCACCGTGATGCTCGCGGCGCGTTTCACCGAGGCCTATTTCTGGGTCGTGGTCGGCACCACCTTCGGGATGATGCTGGCCAACGCGCCGGTGGTCTGGCTCGGCGACCGCATCGTCAAGCGCGTGCCGATCAAGCTCGTGCACTCGATCTCGGCCGTCATCTTCCTGGTGCTGGGCGTGGTCGCGCTGATCGGCTGGTAGCGCCGCCGTCCAAAGCCCGGGGCCTGCCGTCCCGGGCCCGCGGCGATATACTGCCGCTCGCGCCGATTTGCTCCAGCTTGCGGGCGCTTGATAAATACAGCTAAAGACGGATGCCGTGACCCGGCTCGTTTTTGGCGAGGCCGGGTTTTTCATTTCATGTCCTCGTTGGTCGTCACTCCCCAGTCGATGCAGTTCGCGGGCCCGCTGGCCCTGCGCAGCGGCGCGACCATCGGCAGCTACACGCTCGCCTACGAAACCTACGGCACGCTCAACGCGCAGCGCAGCAATGCGGTGCTCGTGTGCCACGCACTCAACGCCTCGCACCACGTCGCGGGCGTCTACGAGGGCCAGGCCCGCTCCGCGGGCTGGTGGGACAACATGGTCGGGCCCGGCAAGCCGCTGGACACCGACCGCTTCTTCGTCATCGGCGTCAACAACCTCGGCTCCTGCTTCGGCTCCACCGGGCCGATGCACGTCAACCCCGCGACCGGCCGCGTCTACGGCGCCGACTTCCCGGTGGTCACGGTCGAGGACTGGGTCGATGCCCAGGCCGCGCTGCTCGACGCGCTCGGCATCCGCACGCTCGCGGCGGTGATGGGCGGCAGCCTCGGCGGCATGCAGGCGCTGTCGTGGACGCTGCAGTACCCCGAGCGCGTGCGCCACGCGGTGGTGGTCGCCAGCGCGCCCAACCTCACGGCCGAGAACATCGCCTTCAACGAGGTGGCGCGCCGCGCCATCGTGACCGACCCCGATTTCCACGGCGGCCACTTCTACGAGCACGGCGTGATCCCCAAGCGCGGCCTGCGCATCGCCCGCATGATCGGCCACATCACCTACCTCAGCGACGACGTCATGAACGCGAAGTTCGGGCGCCTGCTGCGCAACGCGGTCGAGGGCGAGGCGGCCCGCGACGACGCGGCCTACCGCTACTCCACGCAGGAGATCGAGTTCCAGATCGAGAGCTACCTGCGCTACCAGGGCGACAAGTTCAGCGAGTACTTCGACGCCAACACCTACCTGCTCATCACGCGCGCGCTCGACTACTTCGACCCCGCGCGCGAGCACGGCGGCAACCTCACGGCCGCGTTCGCGCGCGCCAGCGCCAAGTTCCTGCTCGTGAGCTTCAAGACCGACTGGCGCTTCTCGCCCGCGCGCAGCCGCGAGCTGGTGAAGGCGCTGCTCGACAACCGCCGCAACGTGAGCTACGCCGAGATCGACGCCCCGCACGGCCACGACGCCTTCCTGCTCGACGACGTGCGCTACATGGGCGTGGTGCGTTCCTACTTCGAGCGCGTGGCCCAGGAGATCGCATCGTGAGCGACAACGACATCCAGCGCCACATCGCCGCGCTCGTGCCCGAGGGCTCGCGCGTGCTCGACCTCGGCTGCGGCGACGGCGCCCTGCTCGCGCTGCTGCAGCGCGAGCGCGGCTGCACCGGCTACGGGGTCGAGATCGCCGACGGCAACGTGCTGCAGTGCATCCGCCGCGGCGTCGACGTGATCCAGCTCAACCTCGACGAAGGCCTCGCGATGTTCGACGACGCCACCTTCGACGTGGTGCTGCAGATCGACACCCTGCAGCACCTGCGCAATGCCGAGGTGATGCTGCGCGAGACCGCGCGCGTGGGCCGCTTCGGCATCGTGGCCTTCCCCAACTTCGCGCACTGGCCCAACCGCATCAGCGTGGCGCGCGGCCGCATGCCGGTCACGCGGCGGCTGCCCTACCAGTGGTACGACACGCCCAACATCCGCGTGGGCACCTTCAAGGACTTCGAGGTGCTCGCGCGCAAGAACAACCTGCGCGTGCTCGATGCCTTCGGCCTGCAGGACGGCCGCGACGTGCGCTGGCTGCCCAACGCGCGCGCCAGCACCGCGGTGTTCAAGTTCGAGCACGGGGGCTGAAGGCGCCCCGCCGCCCATGGCGTTCACGCTCGCCCAGCCGGTCCACAGCGAACTGCTGATCAAGAAGAGCCGCTTCATCGGCTGCGTGCAGTCCGTGCCCGACCGCGAGGCGGCGCTGGCCGTCGTCGCCGCGCTGCGCGCCGAACACCCGGGCGCTGCCCACGTGTGCTGGGCGCTGATGGCCGGCGGCCAGTCGGCCGCCAACGACGATGGCGAGCCGGGCGGCACCGCGGGCCGGCCGATGCTCGAGGTGCTGCGCCACCAGCAGATCGAGGGCGCGCTCGCGACCGTGGTGCGCTACTTCGGCGGCGTGAAGCTCGGCGCGGGCGGGCTGGTGCGCGCCTACACCGACAGCATCGCGCAGGCGCTGACCGGCGCGCGGCTGGTGCCGCTGGTGCGCCTGCGCACCTTGCGCTGCGAAGTGCCCTATGCGCTCGAGGGCCTGGTGCGGCGCGAGCTGGCCGCGGCCGGCGCGGTGCTCGAATCGGTGGCGCATGCCAGCACGGTGGCCTTCGTCTTCGCGCTGCCCGAGACCGCGGCCGAGGCCTTCATCGCGCGCCTCGACGATGCTGCCCAAGGGCGCGTCGCCTGGCCGCGGGCGTGATCCGCTTGCGCGGCACGGCCGGCGCATCGGCCGCGTCGGGCGCCAGCGCCGTCATCGCGAGCACGCCGCGCGACGCCAGCGGCAAGGCCGCCGCGCCGCCCTCGTCGTCGAAGGGGCGTCGCGCCATCTCGGCCGTCACGATGCCGGTGGGCACCGCGAGCACGCCCCAGCCCAGCAGCATCATCACCGAGGCGATCGCGCGGCCCAGGTCGGTCTTGGGCACCAGGTCGCCGAAGCCCACGGTGGCCATGGTCGAGATCGCCCAGTACACCGCCACCGGGATGCTGGTGAAGCCGTGCTGCGGGCCCTCGACCACGTACATCAGCGTGCCCATCACCAGCACCACCAGCATCACGAAGCCGACGAACACGGTGATCTTGCGGCGACTGGCCGCCACCGCCGAGACCAGCGCGCGGTATTCGGCCGAATAGCGCGAGAGCTTGAAGATGCGGAACACGCGCAAAAGCCGCAGGATGCGCACGTCGATCAGGTAGGCGAGCTCGGGCGTGAGGATGGCCAGGAAGGTCGGCAGCAGCGCCAGCAGGTCGATCACGCCGTAGAAGCTCAGCGCATAGCGCAGCGGCCGCTTCACGCAGGCCAGGCGGCCCAGGTACTCGAGCGTGAAGAGAGCCGTGAAGAACCATTCGAGCACGCTGAAGGTCGAGCCCCAGCGCTGGTGGATCGGCTGCACGCTGTCGAGGATCACCACCGCCACGCTGGTCACGATCACCGCGATCAGCACCAGGTCGAACAGCCGGCCCGCGCGCGATTCGGATTCGAAGATCACCGAGAACAGCGAGCGGCGCCAGCCGCGCTCGGGCTTGCCGAAGCGCGCGTCGCCGGCCGCGGCCTCGGCCGTGAGGGAAGCGATGGTGTCTCTCGAGAGGAAGGTCGTCATGGTGGCGGGTCGCTGGTGGGCTGCGGCGCATTGTCGATGCGCAGGTGCGCCGTTCGGGTCGGAGGCCGTCGCATGCGGCGCGAACTGCGGGAACTTCCCGCGCTTCGCGCACCCGTGAAAGGACATCGTCCTTTGTGGTTGGCACCGCCAGCGAATCGGGCGATGATGGCGCGCGACCGATTTATTCGGTTACGCCTCTTGCGCAATGAAGTGCAGGAGGCCCCAAGCGCATTCTTACGATAGTCCTTTTCATGAGGAGCTCTCTTTTGGCCACTTCTTCCTCCCCTTTCTTCGGCAAGCGCGAACGCGAAAACGATGCATTGACCTCCAGGCCCGCGCCGCTCGTGGGCTCGGGCACCAACCTCTCGGGCTCCCCCGTCAATCCCTCCTCGTTGACCGCCCAGGCCGGCCTCAATGCCGCCGCCGCCGCACCCGCTGTGAAGGAAGGCGGCAGCAAGCTCACCGTCGGGCCCAACATCAAGCTCAAGGGCGTCGAGATCACCGATTGCGACACGCTCGTGGTCGAAGGCCTGGTCGAGGCCACCATGGATTCGCGCCTGATGCAGATCGCCGAACAGGGCGAGTTCAAGGGCTCGGCCGAGATCGACATCGCCGAGATCCGCGGCGTGTTCGACGGCAACCTCACGGTGCGCGAGAAGCTCGTGATCCATTCGACCGGCAAGGTCACGGGCAAGATTCGCTACGGCAAGATCGTGATCGAGGAAGGCGGCCAGATCTCTGGCGAAATCAGCTTCGGCGCGAAGCCCGCGGTGCAAGCCGCGGCCTGATCGGCCGTTTCCGATCGCAGCGCGGGCCGGGTCAGGCTTTCTTCGAAGCCGTCCCGGTCTTCGCTTTTTTGGCCGCCGTGCCCGCCGCCTTCTTCGCGGCAGCCGGCGGCTTCGGCGTTTTGGGCGCCTTCGGTGCCGCTGCCGCTGCCGGTTCTTCCGCCGGCGCCGGCGCTTCCCAGCCCAGGCGCTTGAGCAATTCCGCCGCCGCTGCCGGTGCGCGCTCCTTCGCGCCGTTGATGAAATAGACGAACACCTCGCGCGGCTTCGCGGTCGTTCCGGCCCAGCCCTGCGCGCGTTCGGCCCAGTCGTCGAGCGCCTTCGCCGCATAGCCGGTCTTCTGTTTCGCGTCGGCCATCATGAGCCGCGCATAGGCGAACTCGCCCTCGGGCTCCTCGAAGGACGGAAACTTGTCGGCGTCGGTGAAGACGGTCGACACCTTGTGCTTCTTCGCGAGCGCCTTGTAGGCCGGCACGATGAAGCTCTCGTGGCGCACGTCCATCACGTGGCGCAGCGGCGTGCTGCCCTCCTTCTTCGGCAGCAGCTCGAGGAAGGCCTCGAAGTCCTCGGCATCGAACTGCTTGGTCGGCATGAACTGCCAGACGATCGGCCCGAGCTTGGGGCCGAGCTCGGTCACGCCGCTGTCGATGAAGCGCCGGATCGATTCGCCCGCGGTGGAAAGCAGCTTGCGGTTGGTCGCGAAGCGCGAGGCCTTCATCGAGAACACGAAGCCCTCGGGCGTGTCGTCGCGCCACTTGCGGAAGTTGTCGGGCTTGAAGGTGCTGTAGTAGGTGCCGTTGATCTCGATCGCGCTGACGTGGCGGCTCGCGTAGTTCAGTTCCTTCGCGTGCGCGAGCCCCTTGGGGTAGAAGTTGTCGCGCCAGGGCTCGTAGGTCCAGCCGCCGATGCCCACCTTGATCCGAGTCGTCGATGCCTTGCTCACGTCGCCCTCCAGGTTGATCGACCGCACTCTACGCGCCCGCGGCCATGGGCGCAAAATGCGGCTTTTGTCTCGCCACCCCACCGCGGAGAACCCCGATGAACGCTCCCCTGCACCGCGAAATTCCCGCCGGCCTGCTCGACGCCGAGCGGGCCCTGTCCGACGTCACCGCCCAGTGGGACGGCGACATCGTGCGCCAGCTCACCGACTACATCGCCATTCCGGCCAAGTCGCCGGGCTTCGACAAGGACTGGTCGGCCCACGGCCACCTCGAGACCGTGCTGCGCAATGCCGCGGCCTGGGTCGAGGCGCAGAAGGTCGAGGGCCTGAAGCTGGAGATCGTGCGCCTCGAGGGCCGCACGCCGGTGCTGTTCTTCGAGGTGCCCGCCACCGGCACCGACATGCGCGAGACCGTGCTGATGTACGGCCACCTCGACAAGCAGCCCGAGTTCACCGGCTGGCGCAACGACCTCGGCCCCTGGACGCCCAAGTACGAGAACGGCCTGCTCTACGGCCGCGGCGGCGCCGACGACGGCTATGCGGTCTACGCGAGCATCGCGGCGCTGCAGACCATCAAGCGCCAGGGCACGGCCCATCCGCGCATCGTCGGCCTGATCGAGACCTGCGAGGAGAGCGGCTCCTACGACCTGCTGCCCTACGTCGACGCGCTGCGTCCGCGCCTGGGCGAGGTCGAACTGGTGATCTGCCTCGACTCGGGCGCCGGCAACTACGACCAGCTGTGGCTCACCACCTCGCTGCGCGGCATGGCCAGCGGCACGCTCAAGGTCGAGGTGCTGACCGAGGGCATCCACTCGGGCGATGCCTCGGGGCTCGTGCCCTCGAGCTTCCGCATCATGCGCCAGGTGCTCGACCGCCTCGAGGACAGCGCCACCGGCCGGCTGCTGCCCGCGAGCTTCCATTGCGAGGTGCCGCCCGACCGGCTGGCGCAGGCCAAGGCCACGGCCGCGATCCTCGGCGAGGAGGTCTACAAGCGCTTCCCGTGGGCGCACTACGACTGCGGCGGTTCCACCATGTTCGCACTGCCGACCACCACCGACCCGGTCGAGGCGCTGCTCAACCGCACCTGGAAGCCCACGCTGTCGGTGACCGGCGCCGAGGGCTTCCCGGCGCTGAAGGACGCGGGCAACGTGCTGCGCCCCTACACCGCCTTCAAGCTGTCGCTGCGGCTGCCGCCGCTGGTCGATGCGGCCGAGGCGGTCGGCAGCCTCAAGGCGCTGCTCGAGGACAACGCGCCCTACCAGGCCCGCGTGACCTTCGAAAGCAACGGCGGCGCCACCGGCTGGAACGCGCCCACCATCACGCCGTGGTTCGAGGACGCGCTCAACAAGGCCTCGCGCGCGCATTTCGGTGCCTCCTGCGGCTACATCGGCCAGGGCGGCACGATCCCGCTGATGAACATGCTGAGCGCCGGCTTCCCGACCGCGCAGATGATGGTCTGCGGCGTGCTCGGCCCGAAGAGCAATGCCCACGGCCCGAACGAGTTCCTGCACGTGCCCTACGCCAAGAAGCTCACGGCCGCCGTGGCCGAGGTGATCGCGGCGCTGCCGGCCGCGCACCGCGCCGCGCAGGAAGCCCCGGCGGCCGCGTGAACCCGCGGGCCGCGTTGCCCGAGCCGCAGCGCGTGTCGCTCGCCGCGCCCGGCGGCGAAACGCTGGTGCTGCGCCGCCTGCCCGCGCCGGGCCCGGCGCGCGCGGTGGTCATGCTGGTGCACGGCCTCGGCGAGCATGCCGGGCGCTACCACGCGCTGGCCGAGCGGCTGCACGGCTGGGGCTTCGCCGTCTGGGCCCATGACCACCATGGCCATGGCGCCTCGAGCGGCGCACGCGGCGGCTTGCCGAGCGAGCTGCGGCTGGTCGACGATCTCGCGCTCGTGATCGACGATGCGCGTGCCGCCAACCCGGGGCTGCCGCTGGTGCTGCTGGGCCACAGCCTGGGCGGGCTGGTCGCGGCGAGCCTGGTGGCGCGCGGCGTGCGGCCGGTCGATGGGCTGGTGCTCTCGTCGCCGGGGCTCGATCCGGGCCTGAGCGGCTTCCAGAAGCTGCTGCTCGCCGTGCTGCCGCGCATCGCGCCCAATCTGCGCGTGGGCAACGGGCTCGACGACAACTTCCTCTCGCACGACCGCGCCGTGGTCCAGGCCTACCGTGACGATCCGCTGACCCACGACCGCATCGGCAGCCGGCTCGCGCGCTTCCTGGCCTATGAAGGCGAGACCGTGGTGCGCGCGGCGCCGCAATGGCCGGTGCCCACGCTGCTGCTGTACGCGGGCGACGACCGGCTCGTGAAGCCGGCCGCGAGCCGGGCCTTCGCGCAGGCCGCCGCGACCAGCGGGCAGGTCGAGGCGCATGGCTTCGAGACGCTCTATCACGAACTCTTCAACGAACTCGAGGCGCAGCCGGTGTTCGATGCGCTCGAGCGCTGGCTGGGGCGGCGCTTTCCCGCCGCGGCCTGAGCGCGGGCGTTCAGGGCACCGGCGCCCACACCGCGCGCTGCAGGTCGCGCTCGACCTCGCTCCACGCGATCGGCGCCACGTCGCCGAGGCAGCGGCCCTCGGCGCCCTCGAGCGCCACGCCCGCCACCGTCTGCTGCGCCTTGGGATCGGCCGCGCCCTGCACGTACCAGCCCTCCTCGACCTGCAGCCAGATCGCCAGGCCCTCGCCCACCGACTTACCGAAGCGATGGACCATTCCGCCGTCGCCGACCTCGCGCTGCCAGCCACGCGCTTCCAGGCCGAGCAGGCCGGCATTCGTCACCGTGCGGCCGGTCCACTGTGGCAGCGCGCGTTGCGTGCGCAGCGCCGGATCGAGCGTGAAGTGCGCCCGCGCGAGTTGCTCGAAGGGCTGCACGATCTCGTAGTCGGCCAGCACCGAGGCCCAGGCGGTCGCCAGCGCGGGGTCGCGTGCCGCGAACTCGAGCGGGTGCGCGATGCCGATGCGCGAGCCCTCCTCGTCGGGCAGCGCGAAGGGATCGTCGTGCGGATCGACCAACTCGCCCTCGGCGCTCACGCGGAAGCTCGCCTCTAGCGAGCCGTTCGCGCCGTTCCCGCCGAACAGCCCCCACACCAGCTGCCGGACGAACACCCGCATCACCGGATGCCGCACCAGGAAGGCCATGAACTCGCCGTGCGTCCAGCGTCGCTGCTCGCACATCGCGGCCTCGAGCCGGCGCAGCTGCGTGGCCGCGACGGTCTTCGCCAGCTTGCGGAGTTCCTTGAGCTGCTCGGTGGCGGCGGTGGCCAGCGCCGCATCGTCGGCGGCATTGGGCTTGGGCAGCGCCTTCAGCGGCTTGCCCGCGTCGTCGCGCAGCAGCGGCTGCAGGCGGTCGTCCATCTGCAGCGCGAAGCGGCGCGGGCCGAAGTCGAGCGCCAGGCCCGCGCGCGCATCGAGCCCGAGCTCGGGCTCCGTGCGGTCGGCCAGCTGCGCCAGGCTCAGGCCGCGTTGCGCCGCCACCTCGTCGAGCAGCGCCGAGGCCCGCGCATTGAGGTCGGCGTAGCGCGTCTGGCGCGCGAGTTCGCCCAGGTGCATCAGCGCGGCATCGCTGCCGATCTCGCCGAGCATCGCGAGCGCGTCGTAGGCGCGCACGCGGTCGAGCGCCGCGCGCCACTGGCGCAGCAGGCTCGCGAGCTGGCGTGCGGTCTCGTCGTCGCCGAGCCGGCCCTGCAGCGCGAACATCCAGCGCTCCTTGCCCGGCCGGCCATTGCCGATCCACCAGGCCAGCAGCGCGCGTGCGAAACGCGCCAGCGCCTCGGGCGCGACCGCGGCCTGCAGCGCTGCGAGGCCGGGGTACGGCGTCTCGGGCTTGCCGAGCGCCATCGTCATCAGCACGTCGGGCAGCAGCGCCGCCGGCAGCGCCCGCGTGGCGTCCTCGGCGAGCACCAGGCGCGGCAGCGTCGACAGCGGCAGCGACTTCGGCAGCACCGGCAGCGTCTCGGGCAGCAGATGTTCGGGCGCGATGGCGAGCAACTGCGACACGGCCTCGGCCGCGACGGGGCCGTAGGCCATGGCCTGCGCATGGACCGCATCGGCATGGCCGGCTTCGTGCAGCCAGCGCAGCGCGGCCTGCGCCGCATCGCGTGCGATGCCCGGTGCGCCGAGCGCGTCGGGCACCAAGCCGCGCGCGGCGGCCTCGGGATAGCGGCCGAGCCAGGCACAGGCTTCCTGCCGCACCCAGCGGTTGCCGTGGAAGCCCTTGGCGATCCAGGGCGCGAGCCGGTCCCATTCGATCACCGCGGCCAGCTCGAACATGGCGCGCGAGCCTTGCTTCAGATAGGGCGGCAGGCCCGGCAGCGCGGCGGTGCCGAAGCGATGCAGCAGCGGCCGCAGGTAGCTCGCGTCGCCCATGTAGTGGCTCGCGGGTGGCAGCCGCGCGAACACCGCCATCGCCAGCGGCTCGGGCAATTGCCAGAGTTGGTCGCCGCAGCTCCACGAATCGCCGGGCGGCTTGCCGAAGTCGTCCGCCGACAGGCTGGCGCCGTGGTCGCCGATCGCGTCCTCGATGCGCTCGGCCTTCAGGCCCAGCATCCACAGCGCCTTGCGCGGGCGGTCCCAGGCCCGGGCCTCGGGCGGCGGCTGCGTCGTGTGGTGCGGGCGTGGGTACTCGGCCAATTGGCGTTCGCCGCGCTGCTGTGCCTCGCGCACTTCCTCTGCCAGCCACTGCGCGGGTTCGCCGCCGACCGGGGGATAGCGCCGCGGCACCGCGTGCTGCCAGTGCAGCCGCGCGGGCTGTTCGACGGCATCGAGCGCCAGCACCGGGATCGAGGGCAGCGCCTGCCTGTCCTTCCAGGGCGGTGCGCGCAGGAAGGCCGGCCACTGCGTGGGTTCGGCGTCGGCCAGTCCACCGCCGTCATCGGCCTGCAGCCGCGCGAGCGCCTTGCGCTGGGGCTCGTCGCAGGCCGCTTCGAGCGGCGCCTGCCATTCGGGATGCGCGGCCAGCAGTTCGAGCACCAGCGCCGCGCCGGCCTGGTGGCGCGCCGGGTTGGCGGCCAGCAGTTCGCGCAGCACCAGCAGCGGCCAGCGCTCGGCCTGCTTCGCGAGCGCCGTCTTGCATTCGGGATGCCGGACCTGGCCCGCGAGGAAGCGCACCGCGTCGACGTGATGGATCGCGAGCAGGTCGGCCAGCGCCTCCTTGCGCGGCGCGGGCTCGAGGAACAGCGGCAGCGCGCCGGTGCCATGCAGCTCGAGCACGCGCAGCCTCTGTGGCCGTTGCTGCCAGGCGGGCTGCGGGTGGCGGTCGATGTGGTCGAGCTGCTCGTGCAGCGGCTGGTTTTCGGACAGCGTGGCGCCGCACTGGCGGCAGGGCGTGTTGCGGAATTCGGCGAGCGCGCCGCGCATCGCCGCCGTCCAGTGGACCGTGCCATCGGGCTGCGCGCCCGGATCGTCACCCTGCTTCCCCTTGCGGCCAGCCGCCATCGCCTCTCCCCGTGGTTGATGCGGGCGGGATTGTCGGGGATGGCCGTGACCGATTCAGGCCGCGCTGCGTGCGCGCCGGCGCGTGTGCGCGAGCCACAGCAGCGCGGCGCCGGTCAGCGCCACCGGCACCAGCGAACCGAGGTTCAGCAACTGCCAGCCCTGGGTCGTCACCAGCACGCCCGAGGCGAAGGAGGTCAGCGCCAGCGTCGCGAACACGCAGAAGTTGAGCGCGCCCTGGGCCCGGTCGCGCTCCTCGGCCGTGTAGGCGGTCAGCGACAGCGTGGTGCTGCCGGTGAAGAGGAAATTCCAGCCCACGCCGAGCAGGCACAGCGCGATCGCGAAGTGCCGCAGCTCCACGCCCGACAGCGCGACCGCGATACAGGCCAGGTTCAGCACCAGCCCCGCGCCCATCACCGGCAGCGCGCCGAAGCGGCGGATCAGGTGGCCGGTGAAGAAGCCCGGCGCGAACATGCCGATCACATGCCATTCGAGCACCAGCGCCGCGTCCTCGAACGGCAGGCTGCAGATCTGCATCGCGATCGGCGTCGCGGCCATCAGCAGGTTCATCACGCCGTAGCCGAGCGCGCCCGCGGCGGCGGCCACGATGAACACCGGCTGCCGCGCGATCTCGGCCAGCGGCCGTCCGCCGCCCTGCGCGCGCGCGGGCGGCGCGGGGAACTCGATGAAGCGCATGAGCGCCATCGACAGCAGCGCCACCAGCGCGAGCGCGAGGTAGGCGCCCGCGAAGGGCACGGCGAACATCTGGCGCGTGGCGGCCGCGAGGTTCGGGCCGGCCACCGCGCCGATCAGCCCGCCGGCCATCACCAGCGAGACCGCCTTCTCGCGCCAGTCGGGCGCCGCGAGCTCGGCCGCCGCGAAGCGGTAGAGCCCCGCGTTGGCGTTGTAGTAGCCCGCGACCACGGTCGCGCAGCACAGCAGCCAGAAGTCCTTCGAGAACGCCGCATAGGCGCACAGCAGCGCCGAGCCCAGCGCCACGGCCAGGCCGATCTGGAACGCGCCGCGCCGGCCGAACCGGCGCTGGCTGCGCACCACCAGCCCGGTGGCGAGCGCGCTGCCGACCACGTAGCCCATCACGGGCAGCGTCGCCATCCAGCCGCGCGGCGCGATCGCGAGGCCGACCAGGCCGTTGATCGCGATGAAGGTGACGTTGTTGGTCAGGAACAGGCCCTGGCAGATGGCGAGCAGCCAGAGGTTGCGATTCATGGGGGAGGAAGCGGCACGGGGGTTGCGGACGACGGGAGAGCCCGCGGTTCTACGCGAACGGGCCGGGCTGCGCCAGCGGGCCAAAAAAAAGCGCCCTCGCGGGCGCCGAATCCTTGATCCGCTTCTTGCAATTCAGGACTGCCGGCCTTGCAGCAGGCCGCTGAGCGAACCCAGCAGATCTTCATGGTTGCCGAGCCCCTGCTCGGGCACCTTGCCATGCGGCGTGAGCTGATCGATCAGGGCCGGCAGCATGGTGGCGAGCATCGGCAGCAGGGTCTGCGCGTTGATGCCGAGCTTCGAGGCGATGCTGGCGATGGTGTCGCCGCCCAGCGCGTCCTGCAATTGGCCGCCCGAGACCGGCAGGTTCTCACCCTTGCCGACCCACGAGCCGATGACGTCGCCGAGGCCCGCCTGCTCGAATTTCGAAACCAGGCCGCCGAGGCCGCCTGCACCGCCGTTGTTGGCGAGCAGGCCGCCCAGCGCGCCGGCCAAGCCTCCCAGATCGCCCAAGCCGCCGAGTCCTCCGCTTTGGGGCTGCTGCTGCGCAGCGCCTCCGAGCACCTGACCGAGTACCGAGTCGAGCAATCCCATGGCTTTTTCCTTGGTGTGTGACAGAACCGCGGGATTTTCCCAGGCGGTGGAATGTTGCCGAAATCTTGTTTGCTGACTTTCGGCTTACAACGTGACAAATTACTTGGTACGTGCCGCGCGTTTGGGCAGCAGGGCCGGACTCACGCCCGGAACGCCGACCAGGCCGAGCACGGTGACCAGCGAATTCTGCGCGCCTTTCCATCCGTCTGTCACGTCGATCCACTCGTTGGTCGAATGGGATCCGCCCGACTTGCCGCCGCCGCCGATGATGATCGCGGGGATGCCCAGCGAGATCGGCACGTTGGCATCGGTGCTGCCGCCGCGCAGCAGGGTCTTGTGGCCGAAGGCGCTGTTCGAGCGCACCGCGGCCTCCACGATCACCGAGTCGGTCGGCGTGCGACCGCCGGGCCGGTCACCGATCAGCTTGGTGCTCACGCTCAGCGTGTTCACGTTCCAGCGCTTGTTCTCCTCGGCCACGGCTTCGTCGAGCGTGGCCAGGATCTTCTTCTCGGCCTCGAGCAGCGAAGCCATGTCGTCCGAGCGGATGTCGATCGCCATGCGCGCGTCGGGCGCGATGGTGTTGACCGAGGTGCCGCCGCCGACCGTGCCGACCGTGAAGGTGGTCTTGGGGAAGCTGGGCGTGCGCACCTCGGCGATCTTGGCGATGGCGCGGCCCATGCCGTGGATCGCGCTCGGCACCTGGCCGAAGGCGCCGAAGCTGTGGCCACCCGGGCCCTTGAAGTTCACCTCGTAGCGATGGCTCGCGGTGCCCAGCACCAGCACGTGGCCGTCGGGCGAAGGCTCGAGGCCGACCATGCCGTCGATGTCGAGGTGGTCGCGGAAGATCGCCTTCATGCCGCGCAGATTGCCCAGTTCTTCCTCGCCGACGTTGGCGACGAACAGCAGGTCGCCCTGCGTCTGGACCTTGTTCTCGTTGAGCACCTTGAGCCAGGACAGCAGCACGGACAGGCCGCGCGTGTCGTCGGCGATGCCGGGCGCATAGAGCCTGCCGTCGCGTTCCTTGACCTTCACGTCGGTGCCGGTCGGGAACACGGTGTCGAGATGGGCCGAGACCAGCAGCTTCGGGCCGTGGCCCGTGCCCTTGCGCAGGCCGACCACGTTGCCTTCGGCGTCGATGCGCGCATCCGACAGGCCGAGGGCCTTCATGCGCGCGAGGAAGGCCTCGGCGCGCTTCTGTTCCTTGAAGGGCGGCGCCTCGATCTCGGTCAGCGTTTTCAGCTCTTCCACCGTGCGCTCGTGGTCGGCCTTCACCGCGTCGAGCAGCTTCTGGATCGCGGGCGCGGCCATCAGCTGCGTGTAGGCCCGGTCGACTTCGGGGTTCACCTGCGCCGGCGTGGGTGCCACCGGCGCGCTCTGCGCCTTGGCGAGCTGGACGGTGCCGAAAGCCGCCAGTGCGACGGCGAAGGTCAGCGGGGCGAGCCGGGGCGCGCGAAGCGGTCGATGCATGGGCGGGGGATCCTTTGGAAACGATGCAATGGAACGTGGAGTCCCATTGTTCCGAAAGGCCCGCGCTCGCGCGTCGCGGAAAACACCCACGAGGATTCCGGGGGGAGCGGCCGAGGGGGCCGCCGGCTCACAAGGGTGTGAAGAAACCGTAGCGAGCGCCCCGAGGTCGCGCCGAGGACCGGAGCCGTACTCTGTACGGTGAGGACCGCAGGTGCGAGATCGGGGCGCGCAGTAGGTTTATTCACACCTTGTCAGGCGAGCCGCACCAGCGCCGCGAGCGCGGCGGTCTCGGCGCGCAGCACGCGCGGGCCCAGCGTCACGGGCGCGAAGCCGCGCGCGATGGCCTCGGCTTCCTCGGTGCCGCTCAGGCCGCCTTCGGGGCCGCTGAGCACCTGCACCGCGGCCGGGTCGCCACCGGCCTGCGCGAGCGCATCGCCGAGCGCGCGCGTGCCCTCGGCCAGGCTCAGCACGAGGCGCAGTGCCGGGCCGTGCCCGCCGTCGTCCGGCACCGCATCGAGCCAGCCGGAAAACGGCCGCACCGAATGGATCACCGGCACCCGGTTGCGCCCGCACTGCTCGCAGGCCGCGATGGCGATGGCTTCCCAGTGCGCGCGCTTCTTCTCGGCGCGCTCGCCGGTCAGCCGCAACACGCCGTGCGCCGTGACCAGCGGCTGGATGCTCGCCACGCCGAGTTCGGTGGCCTTCTCGACCAGCCAGTCCATGCGCTCGTTGGCCGGCATGCCGACCGCCAGGTGCACGGCGCGCGTCGCCTCGCTCTCGCGCGCCGTGTGCGCACCGACGACCACGCTGACCTCGCTGCGGCCCATGCGCTCGACCGTGGCCGCGTACTCGCCGCCGCTGCCGTCGAACAGCGTGATGGCATCGCCGGGCTGCAGCCGCAGCACCTGCACGTGGCGCGCGGCACCGGGCGGCAGCGCCAGCGTGGCGCCGGCATGCAGTGGAACGGAGCAGTGAAAACGCGGCATTGCTATGAGATTCGTAGCTGCATTCCCATGTTGCATGGGCGATACAGCGTCTCTTTCTTCAGATTCCGTTCAGCGCTTCTTCAGCGATCAGACCCGGCCGTAGGCGAAGCCGGTGGTCGCGGTCGTGCCCTCGACCTCGTCGATCACCCGCAGCAGCGGCGTGAGTTCGCTGTAGCGGCTGGCGGTGGCGCGGATGTAGGCGATGAAGCGCGGCGTGTCGGCGAGGTAGCGCGGCTTGCCGTCGCGCAGCGTGAGTCGCGCGAAGATGCCCGCGACCTTGAGGTGGCGCTGCAGGCCCATCCACTCGACCGCGCGGTAGAAGGCACCGAAGTCCTCGTCGACCGGCAGGCCGGCCTTGCGGGCCTTCTGCCAGTAGCGCACGGTGATGTCGAGCACGAACTCCTCGTCCCAGCTCAGGAAGGCATCGCGCATCAGGCAGGCGATGTCGTAGGTGATCGGGCCGTAGACGGCGTCCTGGAAGTCGAGCACGCCCAGCGGCGTCTTCGCGCGCTCGGCGAGCGTGTCGCCCGGCGCCACCATGAGGTTGCGCGGCATGAAGTCGCGGTGCACGTAGACGCTGGCCGCGGCGAGGTTGCTGTCGACGATCAGCTTGAAGCTGCGCTCCAGCCGTTCCTTCAGCTTGCCTTCGATGGCGACGCCGCGGTGGCGGCCCAGGTACCACTCGGGGAACAGCGACAGCTCGCGCTCGAGCAGCGCCCGGTCGTAGGGCGGCAGCACGCCGGGCTTCGACGAGAGCTGCCAGCGGATCAGCGCGTCGATCGCCTGGTCGTAGAGCGGGCGGCTGGTGTCGGGGCGCTCGGGGTCGAGCACCTCGAGCATGGTCTGGCGGCCGAGATCGTCGAGCAGCAGGAAGCCGTGGGCCTGGTCCCATTCGAGCACCCGCGGCGCATGCACGCCGGCCTCGGCCATGAGCTGCGCCACCTGGACGAAGGGCGTGCTGTTCTCCTTGTCGGGCGGCGCGTCCATCACGATGCGCGTGCCCTCGGGGCCGGTGCCGTCGACGCGGAAGTAGCGGCGGAAGCTCGCGTCGGCGGAGGCGAGCCGCACGGTGTCGGGCAACAGGCGATGCGCCGTCGCGATGCCGGCAAGCCAACCCCGGAACGCTTCGGCCCGTTGCGGATCAGTCCAGGAAATGGCCCCATGGAGGGCTGGGGCCGTGGAGGCCGGGGGCGGGGGTGCTGTCATGGATAATCGATTCTACAAACCGCCTGGCACGGCAACCTCTGCGATCGGCGCCCGATCGGACCGGTTCGCCGCCGGCTCCTGCAACCGGCCGGCCTGCCGCGCCGCCTCCCCCGACGTTTCCTTTGTCCGAACCGATGCCTACGAATCCATGCCCCGACGCCTGGCACCTTGTGCGCTCGCTGCCTTCCTCGGGAGGACGCCGGGCTCTTCTCGGAACGGATCGGCGGGAGGCCTGATGAGCCGACGAGTCGACGTGCGCCGTTCCGGCCCGCCGCTGCCGCTGGCCCTCCTGACGCTGGCGCTGCTGCACGCGCATGGCGCATCGGCGCAGGGTACGGGCCTCGACGGCCCGCTCACGCTCAAGCGTACGCCCCAGCTCGCCGAAACCATTCCGCCGCTGCTGCGCGGCCAGCTGCCCAGCCTCGTGAGCGGCGACCGCATCTCGGGCCGGCCCGACCTCGAGACCGTGGTGGAAGGCAATGCCAGCCTGCGGCGCGGCGAAACTTCCATCACCGCCGACCGCCTCGAGTACTACCAGCCCGACGACCGCGCGCGTGCCACGGGCAACGTGCGCGTCAACCAGGCCGGCAACGTCTACGAGGGCCCCGAGCTCGAGCTCAAGCTCGAGACCTTCGAGGGCTTCTTCAACAACGTGCGCTACACCTTCCTCGCCAATGGCGGGCACGGCGACGCGCAGCGCATCGACTTCGTCGACACCAACGTGTCGGTCGCGCGCCAGGCCACCTACACCACCTGCCGCCGCGAGGACTTCCCCGGCTGGATGCCCGCCTGGATCCTGACCGCCGCCTCGCTCACCACCGACACCGAGGAGAACGTGGGCGTCGCCAAGGACGCGCGGATGAGCTTCATGGGCATCACCACGCCGGCGCTGCCCAGCCTGAGCTTCCCGCTGTCGAACGAGCGCAAGAGCGGCCTGCTGCCGCCCACCATCGGCATCGACAACACCAACGGCATCGAGTATTCGCAGCCGTACTACTGGAACATCGCGCCGAACCGCGACGCCACCATCACGCCGACGCTGATGTCCAAGCGCGGCATCAACCTGGGTTCGGAATTCCGCTATCTCGAGAAGGAATACAACGGCACGATCCGGCTCGACCTGATGGGCAGCGACCGGCTGCTGGGCCAGCGCTTCAACGAAGCCCGTGCCTCGCAGCTGCAGCAGCTGGCCAACGGCCAGATCCAGGCCAAGGACCTCGACCTGCGGCCGCAGCCGAGCTCCAAGCGCTGGGGCATCTGGGCCAACCACCACCAGAATTTCGACGCCAAGGCGCTCGGCCTCGATTCGCTCTCGGCCACCATCAACATCAACCGCGTCAGCGACGACGACTACTGGCGCGACTTCACCCGCACGCCCACGCTGTCGCAGCGCCTGCTGCCCAACGACGCCTCGCTCAACTGGAGCAAGGGCGACTGGAGCGGCGTGGTGCGCGCGCTGCGCTACCAGACGCTGCAGTACAGCCTGGCGCCGATCGTGCCGTCGTACGACCGGATGCCGCAGATCACGGCCAACTACAACAAGTACGACTGGGGCGGCTTCGACTTCTCGTTCACCACGGACTACACGCGCTTTCGCGTGAACCGCATCGCCGCCGGGCAGCCCGGCTACGACGCGATCCAGCAGTCGCAGCCCGACGGCGACCGCCTGTATGCCGTGGCGGCGTTGAGCCGGCCCTTCATCACGCCGAGCACCTTCGTCATTCCGAAGGTACAGCTGCACGCCACCTCGTACAGCTACTACGTGCCGCAGGCCGACATCCCGAAGCTCACGCTCAACGGCGTGCAGTACGTGAACGGCATTCCGTACGACCCGAGCTCGCCGGTGTTCTGGCCCACCTCGTCGAACCGCACGGTGCCGACCTTCAGCCTCGACAGCGGCCTGATCTTCGAGCGCGACGCGAGCTTCTTCGGCCGCGCCTTCCGCCAGACGCTGGAGCCGCGCGCCTACTACGTCTACACGCCCTACCGCGACCAGAGCAAGCTGCCGAACTACGACACGGCCGCCAACGACTTCAGCTTCGCGACCATCTACACCGAGAACGCGTTCTCGGGCAACGACCGCATCTCCGACACCAACACGCTCGCCATGGGCGTGACCTCGCGGCTGATCGATCCCGACACCGGTGCCGAGGCCGCGCGCTTCGGCGTCGCGCAGCGCCTGCGCTTCGCCGACCAGCGCGTCACGCTGCCGGGCGCGAATCCGGTCACGGACCGCGCGAGCGACCTGCTGCTGGGCGGCCAGATCAACTGGACGCCCAAGTGGAGCCTGGACACGGTCATCCAGTACAACCCCGACACCCGCAAGTCCACGCGCAGCGCCATCAGCGCGCGCTACAACCCGGCGCCCTATCACAACGTGAACATCGCGTTGCGCTACCAGGCGCCCAGCGATGCCTACCTCGCGGCCAAGGCGCTGAACCCGAACACCACCACCGTCAACGACGGCAGCAAGTCGATCGACGTCGGCTGGCAATGGCCGCTCAACGACTTCTGGGGTGACAAGGGCAAGGACCTGGGTCCCGGCAAGGGCCAGGGCGGCGGACGCTGGTACGCGGTGGGCCGGCTGAACTACGATCTGCAGGACCGCAAGCTCACCGACGGCGTCCTCGGCGTCGAATACGACGGCTGCTGCTGGATCGGGCGCGTGGTGTTGCAGCGCGTCAGCACCGGCCAGGTGACGGCCAACACCCGCATCATGTTCCAGCTCGAATTCGTCGGTTTCGCCGCCATCGGCTCGAGCCCGATGCAGGCGCTGCGCACCAACATCCAACGCTACCAGCCCCTGCGCACACCGGTCGAAGGGCCGAGCCGCTTCACCAATTACGACTGAGACGAGAGACCGAGCAACGCCATGAAACACATCCGTTCCATTCTCAGCCTGGCCTGCCTCGCCGCGCTGGCCGCAACTGCCGGCGCCCAGCAGGGTTTCCGCTCCGGCGGCGGCATCACCGACATCATGCGCGCCGGTCCGCGCCTGGCACCGCCGGCCGCCCGGCCCGCCGCGCCGGCCGCACCGGTGCAGCGCTCGGCCGAGTTCATCGTCGCGCTGGTCAATTCCGAACCGATCACCAACACCGAGGTGTTGACCCGCGTGCAGCGGCTGATCCAGGAGAACCCCGACGCCGAGCGCGTGCCGCGCCCCGAACTCGGGCGCATGGTGCTCGAGCGGCTGATCTCCGAGCGCGCGCAATTGCAGCTCGCGAAGGAAACCGGCATCAAGGTCGACGAGATCGCCATCGACCAGGCCGAACAGACCGTCGCGCGCCAGAACCAGCTGACCCTGCCCGAGCTGCGCCAGCGCGTGGCCGCCGAAGGCATCAGCCTGCAGGCCTTCCGCAACGACCTGCGCGACCAGCTCCTGCTCACGCGCCTGCGCGGCCGCGAGGTCGATTCGAAGGTCAAGGTCAGCGACGCCGAAGCCGACCAGTTCCTGCAGGACCAGCGCAACAGCGGCGGCAAGGGCGACCCGTCCATGCTGAATCTCAACCTTGCGCAACTGCTGGTGGCCGTGCCCGAGAACGCCACCGACGCGCAGGTGGCGCAGGCGCAGCAGAAGGCCCAGGGCCTGGCGCAGCGCGCGCGCGCCGGCGAGGACTTCTCCAAGCTGGTGCAGAGCAACTCCGACGCCCCCGATCGCGCCAATGGCGGCGCGATCGGCATGCGCACCGCCGACCGTTATCCGCCGCTGTTCGTCGAGGCCGTCCAGTCCACGGCCGTGGGCGGCATCGTCGGGCCGGTGCGCTCGTCCGCCGGCTTCCACGTCGTCAAGGTGATCGCCAAGGAACAGGTCGGCTCGGCCGACGCGGTGGTCACGCAGACCCATGCGCGCCACATCCTGCTGCAGAACGATCCCAAGCGCACCACCGAGCAGGCGGTGGCGCAACTGGCCGAATTCAAGCGGCGTATCGAGGCCAGTGGCGGCAGCGTCGACTTCGCCAGCCTGGCGCGCGACAACTCGCAGGACGGCAGCGCCAAGGACGGCGGCGACCTCGGCTGGGCACGCCCGGGCATGTACGTGCCGGAGTTCGAGGAAGCCATGAACCGCCTCGCGCCGGGCCAGATCAGCGATCCCGTGGTGTCGCGCTTCGGCGTCCACCTGATCCAGGTGCTCGAGCGCCGCAACGTCAAGCCGAGCCAGGACGAGCAGCGCGAAGCCGCCCGTGCCGTGCTGCGCGACCAGCGCACCGAGGAAGCCTTCAACACCTGGGCGCAGGAAGTGCGCGCGCGCGCCTACGTCGAGTTCCGCGAGCCCCCGCAGTCCTGATCGACACACGATGGCGCACATTCCCAGGAAGCGCTTCGGTCAGCACTTCCTGTCCGACGGCGGCATCATCGACGCGATCGTGCGCGAGATCGCGCCGCAGCCTGGCGACCCCATGGTCGAGATCGGCCCCGGCCTCGCGGCGCTCACGCAGCCGCTGGTCGAGCGGCTCGGCCGGCTCACCGTGATCGAACTCGACCGCGACCTCGCCAAGCGGCTGCGCAGCCATCCGCAGCTCGAGGTGGTGGAGTCCGACGTGCTCAAGGTCGATTTCGCGGCGCTGGCGGCGAAGGTGCCGACCACCGCGCTGCGCGTGGTCGGCAACCTGCCCTACAACATCTCCACGCCGATCCTCTTCCACCTGCTGGGCTATGCCCACCTGGTGGCCGACCAGCACTTCATGCTGCAAAAGGAAGTGATCGACCGCATGGTGGCGCGGCCCGCCACCTCGGACTACAGCCGCCTGAGCGTGATGCTGCAATGGCGCTACGAGATGGAGAACGTGCTGTTCGTGCCGCCCGAGAGCTTCGATCCGCCGCCGCGCGTCGACAGCGCCGTGGTGCGCATGGTGCCGCTGGCCACGCCACCGGCGGTCGATGCGAAGCGGCTCGAGGAGATCGTGCAGGTCGCGTTCAGCCAGCGCCGCAAGCTGCTGCGCCACACGCTCGGCAAATGGCTCGACGAGCACGGCTTCGCCGGCGAATTCGACACGCAGCGGCGCGCCGAGGAGGTGCCGGTCGACCAGTACGTGGCGCTGGCGCAGACGCCGGGGCTCGGCTGAAGCGGCCGAGCCGTTGCGCGGACCGCAAGAGAAACGAAAAAACCCGTCGATGACGGGTTTTTTCTTGCGGTGCCGGAACGCGCCCGGCGAGCGCTTCCTTCTTGGCTTCCTTCTTGATTACGCCGCGGCGAGCCAGTAACCCGCGTTGAACGGGCTGCTCATGCGCAAGGCGAGCGGCGAGACGTCGACCAGTTTGTCGGTCGGCATTTTTTCGCCGGTGGGTTCGTCGGTCGCGGTGGCCGTCACCGCGGGGGGGACGGTCGCCGGGTCGATCTGGATGCCATCGAGGGTTGCCGCGCTGGTCGGCTGGGCCTCGTTCGCCCGTTCTGCTTGGCTGGTTTGTGCAGAACGGGCTACAGAAAAGAATAGAAGCACCGGAAGGGCACCTTGCGGTCGCCCCAGTAGTCCGACGCGTCGCGGAAGATGTCGAGCAGCTGCTCGCGCGCTTCCTTGTCGAACTTGCCGTTGGCCGGGATCTGTTCGAGAACGATCACGAAACCGGGCTGCGGGCCCGATTTATGCAACGGATCGGTCATGCAGTCGTACAGCGCGTCGAAGTTCTTGCCGAAGTGCGCCGGAAAGGTGAACTGCTGGGCGATCAGGTCGAGCACGTCCTGCTTGGTCTGTGCGTTGCCGAGGTTGGCATACAGGAAGTGCTGGCCCGCCGCGTTGGCGGCGTCCTGCAGGTCGCTCACGCGGAACGCGCGAATCGATTGCACGATGTTCGGGCGTACGGCACGAAGGGATAAAGTCATCTCCGCTGGTCTTTCCATAGTCATCATCATTTCTTCGGGGCGCTTCGGTGCGCCGCTCAAGTCGTTGTCGTCGCTCATGGCGTGATCCGTCTGAAACTCGCGTAGTGGTCCGCCGTGTACCAGCAGGCCTCGGGTGCCGTTCGCTTCTCGCCGCCGCACACGATGCGCCGGGCACCGCGATCGCGCGATCCGGGCGTGCTCACCGTGTACTCGCGATAGTGGCCGCGCCGGGCCGAGGGCAGGAGCCGCTCGCGATTGCCGAACACCGAGCCGTCCTTGTCGTACCGGAAGGGACCGCCGTTCAGGATGGCTTCGTAGGTACGCTGGCCTTGCACCGGCAGCTCGGCCAGCGCAATCGTTTCCTGGGCGGTGGAATTCCCGGCGCCGAACCATCCGCGGGCCTCGGCCCCCGTCGTCGCCAGCGCTGCCAGCATGAAGCCGGTGAGCGCAAACTTAGCGACAGAGGACGTGATCGAGGCGCAAGACGCCATCGCCATAAAGAGGCACCACAAGAAAAGAGCGGGGGGTTCGGATCAGCGATCAACCTTGGGGTTAACCCGCAAATCCAAGCCCGCGAGTGTGCACCACGCTGGCGAAAATAGCAAGCGACTGCCCAAAGTTTGAGCAGCATCGAGGGCTTGACAGGGACGCCATAAGTTGGCGTCCACTCTCGAAGAAATGCTTGCTAAAGCTTAACGTTCTGCGTTGGCGTCGGCCACCGTGAGCGCCGACATGTTCACGATGCGCCGCACGGTAGCGCTCGCCGTGAGAATGTGCACAGGTTTGGCCGCTCCGAGCAGCACCGGGCCGATCGCGATGTTGCCGCCGGCCGCCGTCTTGAGCAGGTTGTAGGAAATGTTGGCCGCGTCGATGTTCGGGAAAACCAGCAGGTTGGCGTCGCCTGCCAGCGCGCTGTGCGGCATGACCACCGCGCGCTGCTTGCTGTCGAGCGCCACGTCGCCGTGCATTTCGCCATCGACCTCGAGCCAGGGCGCCTGCACGCGCAGCAGGTCGAGCGTCTTGCGCATCTTCAGCGCGCTTGGCTCGTTGCTGGTGCCGAAGTTCGAGTGCGACAGCAGCGCCGCCTTGGGCTTGAGGCCGAAGCGCATCATCTCCTCGGCCGCCATGGTCGTGATCTCGGCCAGTTCCTCGGGCGTCGGGTCGTAGTTGACGTGGGTGTCGACCAGGAACACCTGGCGGTCGGGCAGCAGCAGGCCGTTCATGCAGGCATACACCGGCACGTCCTGCGGGGTGCTGGCGCAGCCGCCGGGGCGCTTGCCGATCACCTGGTCGATGTAGTGCAGGTGGATCAGCGTGGTGCCCCAGGTGCCGCAGATCATGCCGTCGACCTCGCCCTTGTGCAGCAGCATCGCGCCGATCAGCGTGAGGCGGCGGCGCATCTCGATCTTGGCGACCTGCACCGTGATGCCCTTGCGCTCGGTCATGCGGTGGTAGGTCTGCCAGAAGTCGCGGTAGCGGTGGTCCTGCTCGACGTTGACCACGTCGTAGTCGAGCTCTTCCTTCAGGCGCAGGCCGAACTTCTCGATGCGCTGGGCGATGATGGCCGGGCGGCCGATCAGCGTCGGGCGGGCGATGCCCTCGTCGACCACGATCTGCGCGGCGCGCAGCACGCGTTCTTCCTCGCCCTCGCAGTAGGCCACGCGCTTCTTCGGCGCGCGCTTGGCGGCGTCGAAGATCGGCTTCATGGTGGTGCCCGAGGCATAGACGAAGCTCTGCAGCTTGTCGCGATAGGCGTCCATATCCTTGATCGGACGCAGCGCCACGCCGCTTTCCTCGGCCGCCTTGGCCACGGCCGGCGCGATCTTCATCATCAGGCGCGGGTCGAAGGGCTTCGGGATCAGGTATTCGGGGCCGAACGACAGCTTCTCGCCGACGTAGGCGGCCGCCACGCGCTCGCTCTGCTCGGCCTGCGCCAGCTCGGCGATGGCATGCACCGCGGCGATCTCCATCTCGTCGGTGATCGTGGTCGCGCCCGAGTCGAGCGCGCCGCGGAAGATGTACGGGAAGCACAGGACGTTGTTGACCTGGTTCGGATAATCGGTGCGGCCGGTGGCCATGATGATGTCGTCGCGCACCGTGCGCGCGTCTTCGGGCGTGATCTCCGGATTCGGGTTGGCCAGCGCGAAGATCACCGGGCGCGTCGCCATCTTGGCGACCATCGCGGGCTTGAGCACGCCGCCGGCCGACAGGCCGAGGAACACGTCGGCACCCTCGATCACCTCGGCCAGCGTGCGCGCCGTGGTGTTCTGCATGTACTGGCGCTTGTCGTCGTCCATCAGTTCGGTGCGGCCTTCGTAGACCACGCCGGCCAGGTCGGTCACGAACACGTTCTCGCGCTTCAGGCCGACCTTGAGCAGCAGGTTCAGGCAGGCCAGCGCCGCGGCGCCCGCGCCCGAGGTCACGAGCTTCACGTCGGCGATGTCCTTGCCGGCCACCTTCAGGCCGTTGAGCATGGCCGCCGCCACGGTGATCGCCGTGCCGTGCTGGTCGTCGTGGAAGACCGGGATCTTCATGCGCTTGCGCAGCTCGCGCTCGACGTAGAAGCAGTCGGGCGCCTTGATGTCCTCGAGGTTGATCGCGCCGAAGGTGGGCTCGAGCGCGGCGATCACCTCGACCAGCTTCGCGGGGTCCTTCTCGTCGATCTCGATGTCGAACACGTCGACGCCGGCGAACTTCTTGAACAGGACGCCCTTGCCTTCCATCACCGGCTTGGAGGCCAGCGGTCCGATGTCGCCGAGCCCCAGCACCGCGGTGCCGTTGGTGATGACCGCCACGAGGTTGCCGCGCGCGGTGTACTTGAAGGCGTTGGCCGGGTCCTTGACGATCTCCTCGCAGGGCGCGGCCACGCCGGGCGAGTAGGCCAGCGACAGGTCGCGCTGGTTGACCATCTGCTTGGTCGCGGCGATCGAGATCTTTCCGGGGACCGGGAACTCGTGGTACTCGAGGGCGGCACGTCGAAGTTCGGCGCGTTTGTCTTCGGGCGAGGGAGTCGAGGATGACGAAGGGGTCGTGTCAGACATGTGCCGTTGCTCCTGAGGCGCTTCTTCTGGGGGCGCCGATTGTAGACCTCGGACGATGACGGACTATGACGCCTGGCCAGGGTGCAGCCATGACCAAAATGACCAAAAGCACGGGTCCGCGGTCAAGTCGCTGTGGCAATATGCCAAGTCCGCACAAAAACCCTCTAGAGGAGCGCAGCCATGGCCCTGATGGATTTCATCAAGAAACAGTTCATCGACATCATCCAGTGGACCGAGTCCGGCGATGGCACGCTGGCCTGGCGCTTCCCGATGGCGGAGATGGAAATCCAGAACGGCGCCTCGCTGACGGTGCGCGAGTCGCAGGTCGCGGTGTTCGTCAACGAAGGCCAGGTGGCCGACGTGTTCGGCCCCGGCATGTACAAGCTCAGCACGCAGACGCTGCCGGTGCTGACCTACCTGAAGAACTGGGACAAGCTCTTCGAGTCCCCGTTCAAGAGCGACGTCTACTTCTTCAGCACGCGCCAGCAGGTCGACCAGAAGTGGGGCACGCCGCAGCCCATCACCATCCGCGACAAGGACTTCGGCGCCGTGCGCCTGCGCGCCTTCGGCAACTACTCGTTCCGCATCGGCGACGCCAAGCTGTTCCACACCGAGATCTCGGGCACGCGCGACACCTACACGGTGGCAGACCTCGACGGCCAGCTGCGCGGCCTGGTGCTGCAGAACATCAGCAACGCCATCGCCTCCAGCGGCGTGCCCTTCCTCGACCTCGCGGCCAACCAGATCCAGTTCGCGCAGGCGCTGGCCGCGCAACTGGTGCCCGAGTTCGCCAAGATCGGCATCAAGCTCGAGAACATCACGGTCCAGAACGTCTCGCTGCCCGAGGAACTGCAGAAGATCCTCGACCAGAAGATCGGCATGGGCATGGTCGGCAACGACATGGGCAAGTTCATGCAGTACCAGACGGCGCAGGCGATCCCCAAGTTCGCCGAAGGCGCTGCCAACGGCGGCGGCATCGCGGGCGATGCGATGGGCCTGGGCGCCGGCGTGGCGCTCGGCCAGGTGCTGGCGCAGAACCTCGCGCAGGGCCTGAGCCCGAACGCGGCGGCGCAGGCCGCGGCCGTCCAGCAGCAGCCGGCGGTGGCGGTGGTGAACCCCAACGACGTGATGACCACGCTCGAGAAGCTCGGCGAACTCAAGACCAAGGGCATCCTGACCCAGGAAGAGTTCGACGCCAAGAAGGCCGAACTGCTCAAGAAGCTGGTCTGACCCGGCGCTATGTTCTGTATAGCGCCTGACGCCCGCTCGACGGGCGTGAGAGGCATGATCGGCTGGAAGAATGCTGCGGGCCCGGCGCCCGCGCGTGCGCGCCATGGCTGAGGAAGCCGGCGGCACCCAGCGCTACTACCGCGCGCCCTGCCCCGGCTGCGGCGCGCCGGTCGAGTTCCGATCGGCCCAGTCGACCCATGCGGTCTGCCCCTACTGCCAGAGCACCGTCGTGCGCCAGGGCGACACGCTCGCGCGCACCGGCAAGATGGCCGAGCTGTTCGACGATTTCAGCCCGCTGCAGCTGTTCGCCGCGGGCCGGATCCAGGACAAGCCCTTCACCATCGTCGGCCGGCTCCAGTACAAGTACGCCGGCGGCCGCTGGACCGAGTGGATCGCGGCCCTCGATGGCGACCGCACCGGCGTGCTCAGCGAGGACAACGGCGCCTACGTCTTCTCGCTGCCGTTCGAACTGCAGCGCACGGCGCCGCCCGCGGCCGACCTGCGCGTGGGCGCCACCAGCGCCTTCAACGGCCAGAGCTACACCGTCGCCTCGAACGAGGAAGTGACGCTGGTCTCGGCGCAGGGCGAACTGCCGCACCTGCCCGAGCTCGGCCGGCCGTTCCAGGTGGTCGAGCTGCGCAACGACAAGGGCCTGGTGCTGAGCCTGGACTACGGCTCGCAGCCGCCGGCCGCCTCGCTGGGCCGTTCGGTCGATCTCGAATCGCTGCAGCTCACGGGCCTGCGCGAGGATTCGGCCAAGGACGAGAAGGGCCGCAGCTTCAACTGCCCCAACTGCGGCTCGCCGGTCACGCTCAACCTGGCCGACAGCAAGAGCGTCACCTGCCGCTCGTGCAACAGCATCATCGACCTCACGCAGGGCATCGGCGGCGAGCTCAAGCACGCGGCGCAGAACGAGCCGGTGCGCCCGCTGATCGCGCTGGGCAGCATGGGCCAGCTGCAGGGCGCCCAGTGGCAGGTGGTGGGTTTCCAGCACCGCATGGGCAGCGAGCCCGGCGACGACGAGCAGTTCGGCTGGGACGAATACCTGCTCTACAACAAGAAGCGCGGCTTCAGCTTCCTGGTCGACGCCGAGGACGGCTGGAGCATGGTGCGCCCCACCACCGGCGCGCCGGTGATGGCCGAGAACGGCAGCACCGCCACCTACCTCGGCAAGCGCTACCAGCAGCAGTACGCCTACAACGCCGAGACCACCTACGTGGCCGGCGAGTTCTACTGGCAGGTCGAGCGCGGGCAGAAGACCTTCAACCGCGACTTCGCGGTCGGCGGCGCCCTGCTGTCGATGGAGCGCTCGGTCAACGAGCTCACCTGGTCCTCGGGCAGCAAGATCGACAGCGGCGCGGTCGCCACGGCCTTCAAGCTCGATGCCAAGAAGGACCTGTTCGAGCGCTCCGACGCGTCGCCGGTCAGCGCGGCCTCGGGGCTGGGTTGCGGCACGATCGTGGTGATCGCGATCGTGATCATCGTGCTGCTCATCATCCTGAGCACCTGCAGCAGCAGCGGCGGTTCGGGCGGCGGCTACCGCAGCTCGGGCGGCTCCTACGGCGGCTCCTCGAGCGGCGGCGGCCACAAATGACGAAGATCGCGCTGCCGATTCATCGACTGATAGATACAGATACGACTGGAGGTCCCCATGGGATTTGAATGGCTGAAACCTGGCGTGGTCCTCGGATCGCTCGTGTACGCGCTGATCGGCGTGGTGATCTTCTGGCTCTGCTTCCTGATCATCGACAAGATCACGCCCTATGACCTGTGGGGCGAGATCGTCGAGAAGCAGAACGTGGCACTGGGCCTGGTCGTCGCCGCGATGAGCCTGGGCATCAGCATCATCGTCGCCGCCGCCATCCATTGAGCGAGGAGCAGGCCCTGTCCGCGCGCCCGGCCGATGCGCGCGGGCCGCAGCCCGTCGAGATCGCGCTGCTCGCCAGCGTCTTCGTGGTGGCCGCCTGCGGGCTGGTCTACGAACTCAGCGCGGCGGCGCTCAGCTCCTACCTGCTGGGCGACTCGGTGCTGCAGTTCAGCACCATCATCGGCACCTACCTGTTCGCGATGGGCGTGGGCTCGTGGCTGTCGCGCTATTTCGACCGCCAGCTGCCGGCCCACTTCCTGCGCATCGAGCTGATGGTGGCGCTGATCGGCGGCGCGTTGCCGGCGGTGCTGTTCCTGGCCAATGCCTACGCGCCGGGTGCGTTCCGCCTGCTGCTGTACGGGCTGGTGGTCGTGGTGGGCACGCTGGTCGGGCTCGAGATCCCGCTGGTGATGCGCATCCTGCGGCGCAACGTCGCGCTCAAGAACCTGGTGTCGCAGGTGCTGACCTTCGACTACCTCGGCGCGCTCGCGGTGTCGGTGGCCTTCCCGCTGATCCTGGTGCCGCAGCTCGGCATGATCCGCACCGGCCTGCTGTTCGGCTTCATGAACGCGGCGGTGGCGGTGTGGGCGCTCTGGCTGTTCCGCCACGAGCTGCGGCGCGTCGGCGCGCATGCGCTGGCCTGCTTCCTGTCGCTCGCGGCGCTGCTGGGCGGCTTCATCGGCGCCGACCACATCACCACGCTGGCCGAGGACAAGTTCTACCAGGACCGCATCGTCTTCAGCGCCACCTCGCCCTACCAGCGCATCGTGGTCACGCGCGGGCTGCTCGGGCACCGGCTGTTCCTCAACGGCAACCTGCAGTTCGCCGAGCGCGACGAGTACCGCTACCACGAGGCGCTGGTGCACCCCGTGATGGCCGCGCATGGCGCGCCCAAGAAGGTCGCGGTGCTCGGCGGCGGCGACGGCATGGCGGTGCGCGAGGTGCTCAAGTACCCCTCGGTGGAATCGGTCACGCTGGTCGAGCTCGATCCGAACATGACGAAACTGTTCACCGACCACGAGACGCTGGCCGCGCTCAACGGCCATTCGCTGTCGTCGCCGAAGCTCAAGATCGTCAACACCGATGCCTTCCAGTGGTTGCAGCAGCGCAGCGACGACGACCTGTTCGACGTGATCGTGGTCGACTTTCCCGATCCCACCAACTTCGCTATCGGCAAGCTCTACACCAACAGCTTCTACGCGCTGCTCGACAAGCGCCTCGCGGCCAGCGGCTACGCGGTGATCCAGACCACTTCGCCGCTGGTGGCGCGCAAGAGCTTCTGGACCGTGGCACAGACGGTGGAGTCGGTGGGCCTGACCGCGACGCCCTATCACGTGCACGTGCCGAGCTTCGGCGAATGGGGCTTCATCATCGCGAGCCACCGCCCCTACCGGAAGCCCGACGCGCTGCCCGCGGGCCTGCGCTTCCTGTCCGCGCCCACGCTGCCGCTGATGTTCGACTTCCCGCTCGACATGGCGCGCGTGCCGGCCGAGGTCAACCGGCTCTCCAACCAGGTCCTCGTCACCACCTATGAGCAGGAGTGGGGCAAGGTCATGGCACATTAAATGGTCCTCCCCCAGGCTGCGCGGCACTGCGTGCCGCTTCGCCAACCCCCTCACCGGGGGCGACACCAGTGGCCCGGCAAAGCCGGTTCCACGGTGTCTCCCGAACAGGCCGCGCGACGCGGGCCCTTGGCAGACCGCAGGCCGGGTGCAGTTCGTTGGCTCGGCGAGGTGATGGCGGCATGGGCATGAGGCGACGCGGCTTCCTCGGCACGGTCGGCGCCGCCGGTGCGCTCGCGCTCGCCGGCTGCGATGCGCCACCGCCCATCGAAGGCGGCTTCACCGGCATCGACATGGCGCGCGGCCACGCGATGCGCGACGGCACGCTGAAGTCGCGCGCGCCCGCGAGCACGCGCAAGACCCGCGTGCTGATCGCCGGCGGCGGCGTCGCGGGGCTCGCGGCGGCGCGCGCGTTGCGGCTGGCGGGCATTGACGATTTCGCGCTGCTCGAGCTCGAGGACAGCGCGGGCGGCAATGCGCGCGGTGGCACGGTCAACGGCATCGCCTGCCCGCTCGGCGCGCACTACCTGCCGGTGCCCGGCGACGATGCGCGCGAGGTGCAGGACCTGCTCGAGGAACTGGGCCTGCGCCGGCGCGTGGCCGGCCGCTGGGAATACGACGAGCGCACGCTGTGCCACAGCCCGCAGGAGCGGCTGTTCTTCCACGGCGAGTGGCAGGACGGCCTGCTGCCGGTGCATGGCGTGGGCGCCGACACGCAGGCGCAGTACCGCCGCTTCGCGCAGCGCATCGACCAGCTCCAGCATGCGGCCCACTTCGCCATTCCCACGCTCAAGGTCGCGGTCACGCCCGAGTTGCTGGCGCTCGATGCGCAGGCCTTCTCGGCCTGGCTCGACCGCGAGGGCTTCAGTGACGACCACCTGCGCTGGTACCTCGACTACTGCTGCCGCGACGACTACGGCGCGGGCATCGAGCAGGTCTCGGCCTGGGCCGGCATCCACTACTTCGCGAGCCGGCACGGTTTCCACGCGCCCGGCGATCCGTCGGGCAGCGCCAACGACACCAACCCCGAGCGCGACGGCGTGCTGACCTGGCCCGAGGGCAACGGCTGGCTCACGAAGCAGCTGGCCGCGCCGCTGGGCGAACGGCTGCGCACGGGCCAGGTGGTCGTACGCATCGCCGAGGTGCGCGGCGGCGTCGAGGTCGATGCCTGGGATGCCGCCTCGCAATCGCTGGTGCGCTGGCAGGCCGCGCATTGCATCGTCGCGCTGCCGGTGTTCGTCGCCGCGCGCGTGGTCGAGAACGCGCCCGCGGTGCTCGTGCATGCCGCCGCGCACGTACGCCATGCGCCGTGGCTGGTGGCCAACGTGCACCTGCGCGGCCCGCTGGTCGACCGCCCCGGCGCCGCACCGAGCTGGGACAACGTGGTCTACGGCACGCGCGGCCTCGGCTATGTCGATGCGCGCCACCAGACGCTCGACCCCACGCCGCGCGGCACCGTGCTGAGCTGGTACCGGCCGCTGGGCCCGAGCCGCTACGACGCGGGCGACGGCCGCCGCCTGCTGCTCGAGCGGCCCTGGACCGGCTGGCGCGACGACCTGCTGGCCGAGCTTTCGGTGCCGCACCCCGACCTGCCCGCGCTGGCCACGCGCATCGAGATCACGCGCTACGGGCATGCCATGGCCATTCCGCGGCCCGGCCTGCTGGCGCAGATCGGTTCGCAGCGCACCGCGCCCGACGATGCCCACCGCGGCAGCGTGATCGCGGGCCGGCTGTCGTTCGCGCATGCCGACTGGTCGGGCTATTCGATCTTCGAGGAAGCCTTCACGCGCGGGCATGTGGCCGGAGCGAGCCTCGCATGAAGACGCTGGTGCTCGGCGGCTACGGCAACTTCGGCGCGCGCATCAGCCGCGCGCTGGCCGCCGATACGGCCATCGAGCTGCTGGTGGGCGGGCGCGATCTCGAACGGGCGACGGCCTTCACGCAAGGGCTTGCGGGCGGGGCGCGTGCCGTTCGCGTCGATGCGCAGTCGCCGGATTTCGCGCGGGGCTTGCGCGAGCTCGGCGTCGAGCTCGTCATCCATACGGCCGGTCCGTTCCAGAACCAGGACTACCGCGTGCCGCAGGCGGTCGCCGCCGCCGGCGCGCACTACATCGACCTGGCCGACGGACGTCGCTTCGTCTGCGACTTTCCCGCGGCGCTCGACGGCGCCTTCCGCAACGTGGGCCGCACGGCCGTCACGGGCGCTAGCACCGTACCGGCGCTCTCCTCGGCCGTGGTCGACCAACTCGCGGCCGGCTGGCAAGGCATCCGCGGCATCGACATCTGCATCGCCCCGGCCCAGGGCGCGCCGCGCGGCGAGGCCACGCTCGCGGGCGTGCTCGCCTACTGCGGCGCGCCGATCCGCGTCTGGCAGCACGGTCGCTGGACCGAGCAGCCCGGCTGGGCCCGGCCCTCGACCGTGCGCTTCGCGCGCATGCGCCCGCGCCGCGGCGCGCTGTGCGACATCCCCGATCTCGAACTCTTCCAGGCGCGGCATGCCGGCGTGCAGTCGGTGATGTTTCGCGCCGCGCTCGAGGTGGGCCTCACGCAGCAGGCCTTCGCCTTCCTGGCGGCCCTGCGCCGCATCGGCGTTCTGCCCGCGCCGCAGAAGCTGGCACCGCTGCTGCATGCCACGGGCGGCCTGTTCGACGTGTTCGGCAGCGCGCTCGGCGGCATGGTGGTGCGCGTCGAAGGCACCGACGCACGAGGCGCCGTCGCGCACCGCGCCTGGCACATTGCGGCCGACGACAACCATGGGCCGGAGATTCCCTGCATGGCCGCCATCCTGCTGGCGCGCCGGCTCGCGCGCGGCGATGCGTTGCCGGTGGGCGCGCAGGCCTGCATGGGCTTGCTCGCGCTGCCCGAGTTCGAACCCGAGTTCGCGCGCTGGGGCATGGTGACGGACGTGGTCGACGAAACGCCGCGAATGCCATGACCCGCCCGGCCGACGACGACCGCCTGCTGCGCCTGAGCCTCGTCGCGGTCTGGCTGGTGACGGCCGTCATCAGCATCGTCGAACTCGACGGCCAGAGCCGTCGGGTGCTGGCCGAGGCCGGCATCGCTTCGCCGCGCTGGCTGGTGCAGCTGCTGATCGTCGGCGGCGCGGCGGCCGACCTCGTCGTCGGTCTCGCGCTGTGGTGGCGCCCGGGTCGCGCCACCTACCTCGCGGCGCTCGGCCTGCTGCTGCTCATGACGGCCGTCGCCACCGGCCTGCAGCCGGCGCTGTGGCTGCATCCGCTGGGCCCGCTGCTCAAGAACCTGCCGATCGCCGCGCTGCTGTGGCACCTGTACCGACGCGCCACGCCATGAACACCTATCTGGTCCTCAAGTGGCTGCACATCGTCTCCAGCGTGCTGATGGTCGGCACCGGGCTGGGCTCGGCCTTCTACATGTTCTTCGCCAACCGCAGCGGCAGCGTGGCGGCGCAGGCGGTGGTGAGCCGGCTGGTGGTGCGCGCCGACTGGTGGTTCACCACGCCCACCGTGATCCTGCAGCCGGCCACCGGCTTCGCGCTCGCCCACATGGCGGGCTGGCCGTTGTCCACGCCGTGGCTCGCGCTGTCGCTGGGGCTGTTCGTGTTCGCGGGCGCCTGCTGGCTGCCCGTGGTGTGGCTGCAGATCCGCATGGCCGCGATCGCCGGGCAGGCGCAGCGCGACGGCCTGCCGTTGCCGCCGCTGTATGCACGCTACCAGCGCTGGTGGGAGTGGCTCGGCTACCCTGCCTTCGTGGCCATGGTCGTGGTCTTCTGGCTCATGGTGAACAAGCCCGCGCTCTCGCCCTGAGCCGGGCCGGGGCGCGGGCCTGTGCGGTTTTCACACAGACTTCACACACGCCGCCATGGGTTCACAGACCGCGGACAGACTGCCAGACGCCGACAAAAACACCGGGGGAGCCTCCATGCTTCAAGTTGCCAATCGAAAACTCGCGTCGCTCAGCGACGTGCTCTTCACCGGGCTGGGCCGCGCGCTCGGCTTCCTGCGCCCGCTCGCGCGCGGGCTCATCGGTTCCTGGCGACCCCCGGGCTGGCTGCGCATCGCGGGCGCGCTGCTGCTGCTGGGACTGCAATGGCTGCAGCAGCGGCTCGCCTGGGTGCTGCTGCTGGTGCTGCTGGCGTTCGCGGGGTGGATGGCCAGCCCGCAGCTCCTGAAGTGGTGGCATGGCCTCACGCCCGATCGCGTCGAGCCCGTGGTGGCGACCGCGCAGATCGTGCCGCCGCCGCGCACGCAGATCGAGCTCGACAAGGGGCCCAATCCGGTCGTGATCAACTTCTCGGCCTCGGTCGCGCCGATCGCGCGTGTCGGCCAGGAGGCGACGGGCGTCGGCATCGAGCCGGCCATCGCGGGCCGCTGGACCTGGACCGATGCCAAGAAGCTGGAGTTCCTGCCCGCGCAGGACTGGCCGGTGGGCCAGGCCTACAAGGTGCGGCTCTCGAAGGAAGCGCTGGCGCCGCACATCGAGATCGAACAGCGCAAGTACGACTTCAGCTCGGCCGAGTTCAGCGCCCGCATCGCGAGCGCCGAGTTCTACCAGGACCCGGTGCAGGCCAACGTGCGGCGCGCGTTGTTCCAGGTGCGCTTCTCGCATCCCGTGAACACCGCCGAGTTCGAGAAGCGGCTGGTGCTGACCTATGACCAGGCCTGCAGCAGCTCGTTCTTCAGCGTCGGCAAGTGCGCGAGCGAGAAGTTCACGGTCAGCTACGACAAGCTGCGCCTCACGGCCACGGTCCAGTCCGAGCCCCTGCCCATTCCCGAGAAGACCCGCCCCGTGCTGCTGAGCCTCACTTCCGGCGCGGTGGCGCAGAAGGGCGGCCCGGGCCAGCGCAACGACGTCTCGCGCGCGGTCGACATCCCCGGCCTCTTCAGCCTCGACATCGCGAGCGTCGAGCCCACCATCGTCACCGGCGAGAACGGCGAGCCCGAGCACGTGATGCACGTCAGCGCCTCGATGCCGGTGCACGAGCGCGAGATGGCGCGCCTGGTGCAGGCCTGGCTGCTGCCGGCCACCGAAGATCCGAAGGGCGATCCGGAAGACAAGTTCGACTGGTCCGCCGATCCCGCGAAGATCACCGACGCGGTGCTGCGCCGCGCGAAGAAGATCGGCCTGCAGCCCATCGCCAGCGAGCGCGAGGTGACCGAGACGGTCAGCTTCCGCCTGCCGCAGGCCGAAGGCGGGCGCTACCTGCTGGTGCGCGTGGCCAAGGGCCTGAAGACGCCCGGCGGCTACCAGCTCGGCACGGCCTTCCAGAGCGTGCAGCTGCTCAAGACCTTCGCGCCCGAGCTCACGATCATGAGCCAGGGCTCGCTGCTCGCGCTGTCGGGCGAGCGCAAGCTGCCGATCCTGGTGCGCGACCTGCCGGGCGTGCGCGTCGAGATCGGGCGCCTGCTGCCGCAGCAGTTGCAGCACCTGGTGACGCAGAGCAACGGCGATTTCTCGCATCCCAAGTTCTACGGCGGCCTCGGCACCGACAACCTGGTCGACCGCTTCGAGAAGCAGATCCCGCTGGCCATTCCGCCCGGCAAGGCGCACTACGAGACGGTCGATTTCGCCGAGTACCTGCGCAGCGACATCAGCGATCGGCGCGGCGTGTTCCTGCTCAAGGTGCAGGGCTTCGATCCCAAGGCGAAGAAGAAGCCCGAGGGCGAAGCGGACGCCACCGAGGCGTCGTCCGAGGACGAGGAGCAACAGTCCTCGGGCGAGGACGAGGGCAACCCCGAGAGCGGCAACCCCGAGGACCAGAAGGACGAGCGGCTGGTGCTGGTCACCGACCTGGGCATCGTCGCCAAGAAGTCGCTCGACGGCACGCGCGACGTGTTCGTGCAGAGCATCGCCAACGGCCAGCCCGTGGGCGGCGCGCTGGTCGAGGTGTGGGGCCGCAACGGCATGATCGTGGCGTCGCAGGCCACCGACGCCACGGGCCGCGCGAAGCTGCCCAACCTCGCGGGCTTCCAGCGCGAGAAGCAACCGGTGGTGCTGGTGGTGCGCAAGGACGGTGACCTGAGCTTCCTGCCCTTCAACAAGACCGACCGCACGCTCGACATCTCGCGCTTCGACGTCGGCGGCCTGCGCGCGGCCGGCGTGCCGAACCAGATGACGGCCTACGTCTTCAGCGACCGCGGCATCTACCGCCCGGGCGACACCATGCACATCGCGATGATGGTGAAGGCCGGCAACTGGGGCACCTCGCTGCGCGACCTGCCGCTCGAAGCCGAGATCATCGATGCGCGCGGCCTGAGCGTGCGGCGCGAGAAGCTGCGCCTCGGCCCCGGCGGCGCGGCCGAGATCGCGCATGCCACGCAGGACACCTCGCCCACCGGCAACTACACCGTCAACCTCTACCTGCCGCGCGAGTCCTCGCCCGGCGCGCCCGAGGTGCAGGGGCTGCTGCTGGGCAGCACCACGGTGAAGGTGCAGGAGTTCCTGCCCGACCGCACCAAGGTCACGGCCAAGCTCAGCAGCGAGATCGCCGAAGGCTGGGTGAAACCCAAGGACATGAAGGCGCTGATCGACGTGCAGAACCTGTTCGGCACGCCCGCGCCCGACCGCAAGGTCGAGGGTACGCTCACGCTGAGCCCGGCCTTCCCGGTGTTCCGCGCCTTCGCCGACTACGCCTTCTTCGATCCGCAGCGTGCGGCCGAGAAGCAGGTGGACGACCTCGGCAGCGTGCAGACCAGCGCCGAGGGCAAGGCCGAGTTCGACCTGCGGCTGTCGCGCTTCGAGGCCGCCACCTACCAGGTGCACGTGCTGGCCAAGGCCTTCGAGCCCGAGGGCGGGCGCAGCGTGTCGGCCGAGGCGCGCACGCTGGTGAGCGACCTGCCCTACCTGGTGGGCGTCAAGGTCGACGGCGACACCGGCTACGTGAGCAAGGGCGCGGCGCGCAACGGGCACGTGATCGCGATCGACCCGCAGGCGAAGAAGACCGCGGTGGCCGACCTGGTGCTGCAGCGCGTGGAGCGCAAGGTGCTGTCGGTGCTGATCAAGCAGGACAACGGCCTGTACCGCTACGAATCGCGCCGCAAGGAGATCGTGCTCGACGAGAAGCCGCTGGCCATCGCCGCGGCCGGCAACAACGTGGCGCTCGACACCGGCACGCCCGGCAACTTCGCCTACGTGGTGCGCAATGCCGGCGGGCTCGAGCTCAACCGCGTCGAGTACAGCGTGGCGGGCAACGCCAACGTCAGCCGCTCGCTCGACCGCAACGCCGAGCTGCAGCTCACGCTCGACCGCAAGGACTACGAGCCCGGACAGGAGATCGAGGTCAGCATCCGCGCGCCCTACGTCGGCGCCGGCCTCATCACCATCGAGCGCGACAAGGTCTATGCGCATGCCTGGTTCAAGACCGACAAGACCGCCTCGGTGCAGAAGATCGTGCTGCCCAAGGACTTCGAGGGCACCGGCTACATCAACGTGCACTTCGTGCGCGACCCGGCCTCGGACGAGGTCTACATGAGCCCGCTGTCCTACGGCATCGCGCCCTTCGCGACCAGCCTGTCGAAGCGCACGGCCAACCTGCAGCTCACGAGCACCGAGCTCGTGAAGCCCGGCCAGACCGTGAAGATGAAGCTCACCAGCGACCAGCCCACGCGCGCCGTGGTGTTCGCGGTCGACGAGGGCATCCTGCAGGTGGCGCGCTACAAGACGCCCGACCCGCTCAAGCACTTCTTCCAGAAGCGCGCGCTCGAGGTCGGCACCCTGCAGACGCTCGACCTGATCCTGCCCGAGTTCAAGAAGCTGATGCAGGGCGCCGCGCCCGGCGGCGACGGCGAAGGCGAGCTCGGCAAGCACCTGAATCCGTTCAAGCGCAAGCGCGACAAGCCGGTGGCCTACTGGTCGGGCCTGGTCGACGTGAACGGCAGCCGCGAGTTCAGCTACACCGTGCCCGAGAGCTTCAACGGCAGCCTGCGCGTGATGGCGGTGGCCGTGAACGACGAGACCACGGCCGCGAAGAGCACCCGCACCACGGTGCGCGGCGACATGGTGATCCTGCCGAACGCGCCGCTCGCGATGGCACCCGGCGACACGGTCGAGGTCGGCGTGGGCCTGGCGAACAACATCGCGGGCTCGGGCAAGGAAGCGCCCATCGCGCTCACGCTCACCGCCTCGGGCGGGCTCGAGGTGGTCGGCGATGCGACGCAGACGCTCAAGGTCAACGAGCGCGGCGAGGCCAGCACCAAGTTCAACGTGCGCGCCAAGCCCGGGGAGCAAGCGGTGCTGGGTTCCTCGGCGCTGGTGTTCACCTCCACGCACAAGAACTTCAGCGCACGGCTCGCCACCGAGGTGAGCGTGCGGCCCGCCTCGCCCTTCGTCTCGCTGGTGCAGGCCGGCAGCTTCCAGCGTGCTGGCGAGATCGCGAGCAAGGGCGACTTCTATCCGAACTTCCGCCGCAGCGACCTCGCGGTGTCGGCCGCGCCCTGGGCCTTCGCCACCGGCTTGATGCAATACCTCGAGGCCTATCCGCATGGCTGCACCGAGCAGATCACGAGCCAGACCTTCCCGGCCGTGCTGCTCGCGGGCCGGCCCGAGCTGCTGAAGGAAATGGCGCGCGGCCGCGCGGCCGACCAGGGCCCGCTGCCCGAGACGCGCAAGACGCTCGAGCGCTACCTCGTGCAGCTGCGCGCGCGCCAGACGGCCGACGGCGGCTTCTCGCTGTGGCCCGGCGCGGGTGCCGATCCGTTCGCGACACTCTATGCGGTGCACCTGCTGGTGGAGGCGCGCGACCACAAGCTGCCGGTGCCGCAGGACCTGCTGCAGCGCGCCAACACCTACCTGCAGGGCTGGCTCGGCAGCGGCGACTCGTCGCTCGACGGCTGGCGCCAGCGCACGCAGGCTGCCTACCTGCTGACGCGCCAGGGCATCGTGGTGCCGGCCGCGCTGGCCAACCTGCGCGAGGCCTGGCGCAACCAGCAGTCGAAGCAGGCTGCGGGCTGGAGCGACGACCTCGGCGCCGTCTACCTCGCGGCGAGCTACCAGCTCGTGAAGCAGGAGCAGGTGGCCAACGAGCTGCTCAACCCCGTGTGGGCCGACCTGCTCGCGCGCAGCGAGAAGAACCAGCGCCGCAACGTCTGGGGCCGCTACTACGACCCGCTGGTGCACGACAGCATGATGTTGCACCTGGTGGGCCGGCACTTCCCCGTGCGGCTCAAGACGCTGAAGCCCGCCGTGTGGGAAGGCATGGCCGGCATGGTGCGCGATGGCTGGTACAACAGCCTGTCGTCGGCCGCGATGCTGATGGCGGTCGATGCCTACTTCGACGCCGTGGCGCAGAACGCCGAGGGCAAGCTCACGGCCTCGGCCATCGATGCGCAGGGCAAGGCCGCGGCGCTCGCGCTCGGCGCGGTCAATCCGGTGGCGCGCGCCGCCGTGCCCGCCGGCACCGCGAAGCTGGGCCTCTCGAACGACAGCGACTTCAACCTCTACTACAGCTGGACCGAGCAGGGCTTCGAACGCAAGCTGCCCGACACCGCGGTGAACCAGGGGCTGGAGGTGTTCCACGAGGTGCTCGACGCCAAGGGCAACCCGGTCACCAAGGCGAAGCTCGGCGAAGAAGTCACGGTGCGGGTGCGCGTGCGCAGCCTCGAGCGGCCGCAGATCGCCGACGTGGCGCTGGTCGATCTGCTGCCCGGCGGCCTCGAGCCCGTGCTGCAGGCCGTGGGCGACGATGCCGAGGGCGAGAACGCGGACGCGCCGGTCTGGAAGAAGCGCCTGGGCGGCAACGGCTCGTGGAAGGTGCAGTACGCCGACATCCGCGAGGACCGCGTGGTGTTCTACGGCAGCGTCGACAAGAACCTGCTCGAAGTGACCTACAAGGCGCGCGCCACCAACGTCGGCGACTTCGTGGTGCCCGCGGCCTACGGCGAGGCGATGTACGACCGGCGCATCTACGCGCGCTCGGCCGGTGCGCGCTTCCAGGTGGTCGCGAACTGAGCCGAGGCGGGAGCGAACCCATGACCGCGACGCGCGCACGTTCCGCATGGCGAGGCCGAGGTCGCCGCCTGCTGATCGCGGGCGTGCTGCTGGCCCTGCTGCTCGCGCTGCTGCGGCTGTGGCCGCATGCACCGCTCAGCGAGACGGTGGGCAGCTCGCGCGCCGTCTACGCACGCGGCGGCGAGCTGCTGCGGCTCACGCTCGCGGCCGACGAGCAGTACCGGCTGTGGGTGCCGCTCGAGCGCATCTCGCCCACCCTGATCGACGCGGTGCTGCTCTACGAGGACCGGCGCTTCTACGCCCACCCGGGCGTCAATCCCGCGGCGCTGGTGCGCAGCGCCTGGCGCATCGCGAGCGGCGAGCGCCGCCAGGGCGGCTCCACCCTCACGATGCAGCTCGCGCGCCGCCTCTATGGCATCGACAGCCGCACGGCCGGCGGCAAGGTCGCGCAGATCGCCGCCGCGCTGTGGATCGAGGCGCGCCACGGCAAGCGAGAGATCCTCGAGGCCTACCTCAACACCGCGCCCTACGGCGGCAACATCGAGGGCGTGCAGGCCGCGAGCCTGATCTACTTCCGCAAGGATGCCGCCAGGCTCAGCCTGCCCGAGGCGCTCACGCTCGCGGTGATTCCGCAGAACCCGGTCAAGCGCATCGCCGAGCGCGGCCGCAACACCGAGCTGCAGGCCGCGCGCGAACGGCTCTGGGCGCTGTGGGCCGAGCGCGATCCCGCCGCGCGCCAGCATGCGCCCGACGCGCAGCTCGTGCTCTCGGCGCAGTCGCGCGGCAGCCTGCCCTTCCTGGCGCCGCACCTCACCGACATGCTGCTCGCGCAGCCGCGAAGCGATGCCGGTGTCGCCGCGCCGGTCGAGATCCGCGCCACCCTCGACCTGCGCATGCAGTCCACGCTCGAGCGCGTGATGGCCCAGTACCTGCGCACGCATGCCGACGTCGGCATGAACAACGCGAGCGCGCTGCTGCTCGATGCCTCGACCATGCAGGTGCGCGCGCTGATCGGCTCGGCCGACTGGCACGACGACGCCATCGCGGGCCAGGTCAACGGCACCCAGGCCAAGCGCTCGCCGGGCTCCACGCTCAAGCCCTTCATCTATGCGCTCGCGCTCGACCAGGGCCTGCTGCATCCGAAGACCATGCTGAAGGACGCGCCGACCGCCTTCGGTCCCTACACGCCCGAGAACTTCGACCACCGCTTCGCGGGGCCGCTGTCGGCGCAGGAGGCGCTGATCCGCAGCCGCAACGTGCCCGCGGTCGCGGTGGCCGCGAAGCTCTCGAAGCCGGGCCTCTACGACTTCATGCGGCTGGCTGGCGTGCAGAAGCTGCAGAGCGAATCGCACTACGGCCTCGCGCTGGTGCTCGGCGGCGGCGAGGTCACGCCTGAGGAGCTCACGGGCCTCTACGGCACCCTGGCCAATGGCGGCATCGCGCAGCCGCTGCGCTACACCGAGCCCTCGCCCGACGAGCGGCCCGCACAGCCGCTGCGGCTGCTGAGCGAAGAGGCTTCTTTCATCACGCTCGACATGCTGCGCCAGACGCCGCGCCCCGACACCACCCTGCCCGCGCGGCCCGCCATCGCCTGGAAGACCGGCACCTCCTGGGGCTTTCGCGACGCCTGGACCGCGGGCGTGTTCGGTCGCCACGTGCTGGTGGTGTGGGTCGGCAACTTCGACGGCAGCAGCAACCCCGCGCTGGTGGGTGTCGACGCGGCCGCGCCGTTGTTCCTGCGCATGGTCGACGCGCTGCGCGCCGAGCGGCTCGATCCCGGCGAGGTCGCCGTCACGCAGCCGGCCAACCTGCGCCAGGTCGAGGTCTGCGCCGCCACCGGCGGCCTGCCCGATGCGCTGTGCCCGGTGCGCACGCGCACCTGGTTCATCGCCGGCAAGTCGCCGATCCAGGTCAGCAACCTGCACCGCGCCGTGTGGGTCGACGAGACCACGGGCAAGGTGGTCTGCGGTCCGCAGCCGAACGCGCGCCAGCAGGTGGTCGAGCAATGGGGCAGCGACATGCGCCGCCTGTTCCGCCAGGCCGGCCTGCCGCGCGCCAGCGTGCCCGCCGACGGCTGCGAGCAGAAGGACGCGGGCGCGCCCGAGGCCGCCCCGCTCATCAGCTCGCCGCTGCGCGGCGTGCGCCACACGCTGCGCGTGGCCAGGCCCGAGCCGCTGGTGCTGCGCGCCGAGGCCGCGGCGGGCACGCAGACCCTCTACTGGTTCGCCGACGATGCGCTGGTCGGCCGTGCCGCGCCTGGCGAGGGCCTCGCCTGGATGCCCGACCTGGCCGAGTCGGGCCGGCGCTACGTGCTGCGCGTGGTCGACGATCAAGGCCGGGCCGAGTCGCGTGAAGTGATCGTCGATATCGCACCTTAGTGGCAGTCATGTCACCGCGGCGTCACGCGTGGTCGGCAAGGTCTCGCGTTTTCGACTCGGACTCCCGACCTCCATGAAGAAGACGCGCCTTTCCCTCCTCGCCCTGGCCGCCGCCGCTGCGTTCGCCGCCACCGGTGCCTCGGCCCAGACCGCCTTCCCCGCCACCCTCGCCGGCCATGCCGTGCTGCCCGCGCAGAGCTTCGTCGCCGCGCCCAAGGATGCGCCGGCCGACCTGCAGGTCAGCGGCAAGTTCACCACGCCGAAGCGCGTGGAAGCCATCGGCAGCATCGAGGGCCTCTCGGGCGGCCGCGGCACCGGCGTGTCGCTGCCCTTCAAGGGCCAGCCGCTGCAGGGCCACTCGGGCATCAAGAAGATGGACGACGGCAGCTTCTGGATCCTCACCGACAACGGTGCCGGCGCGAAGGCCAACTCGCCCGACTTCATGCTCTACCTCAACCACTACAAGGTCGACTTCAAGAGCGGCAAGTTCCAGCGCCTGGCCACCGTGTTCCTGCACGACCCCGACAAGAAGGTGCCGTTCCGCATCGTCCACGAGGGCAGCAAGCAGCGCTACCTGACCGGCTCCGACTTCGATCCCGAGAGCTTCCAGTTCGCCGGCGGCGCACTGTGGATCGGCGAGGAGTTCGGTCCCTACCTGATCAAGGCCGACCTCAAGGGCAAGGTGCTCGCCGTGTTCGACACCCAGGTCGACGGCAAGGTCGTGCGCTCGCCCGACAACCCGGCCGTGACCACGCCCGGCGTGCCCGGCGGTGCGGTCGACTTCCAGATCAAGCGCTCCAAGGGCTTCGAGGGCATGGCCGCCTCGAAGGACGGCAGCAAGCTCTACGCGCTGCTCGAAGGCCCGGTGTGGAACGCCGAGGCCAAGGACTTCGAGAAGGTCGAGGGCAAGGAAGCGCTGCGCGTGCTCGAGTTCGACGTGGCGGGCGAGAAGTGGACCGGCCGCCACTGGAAGTACGTGCTCGAGGCCAACGGCAACGCCATCGGCGACTTCAACATGATCGACGGCACCACGGGCCTGATCATCGAGCGCGACAACGGCGAAGGCACCAGCGACAAGGCCTGCCCCGAAGGCCAGAAGCGCACCGACTGCTTCCACGACATCGCGAAGTTCAAGCGCGTCTACAAGGTCGAACTCAGCGACGCCAATGTCGGCGGCCCGGTGCGCAAGATCGGCTACATCGACCTGCTGAACATCGCCGACCCCGACAAGCTCGCGCGCAAGCCGCTCAACGACGGCGTGCTCAAGTTCCCGTTCTTCACCATCGAGAACGTCGACGTGGTGGATGCCACCCACATCGTCGTCGGCAACGACAACAACCTGCCCTTCTCGAGCAGCCGCGAGCCGAACAAGGCCGACGACAACGAGCTGGTGCTGCTCGAGGCGGGGGCGCTGCTGCAGGCGAAGTGAGGGGCAGGAACGCCCGCTATCGCCCTGCGTCCGGGTCGAGATAGCAGGGTGTTTCCTTGGGGAAATCGTGCCAGATGAGTATTATTCTCATTCTCCCGGCCCTGGCCTTTCCCCTTTTTCCATGACTTCCCGAACGACTTCGCACGCCGTCCGGCGCGCGGCGTGAGCGCCGGCCTGCGCTACCGCCTCGGCGTGGCCTCGCGCGCCGTCGCCGCCATCGCCGGCGGCTACGGCGTGGCCGCGCTCTCCGCCGCCGCGCTCGCGCTGTGCCTGCCTGCGGCCTTCGGCATGGCGCGCAGCGAGGCCGCGATGACCGGCACGCTGGCCTCCTTCCTCGTGTTCGCGGTTGCGGTGATGTGGGTGTTCGCGGCGCGCAGCGCGTGGCGTGCCTGGATCGGCCTGGTCATCGCCGCGGTGCCGCTGGGTGCGCTGCTATTGGTGCTGCCGACGCCGGGAGCGGGCGCATGAAGGAAGGCTTCCGTCAGTCGATGGCCTGGCTGCACACCTGGTCGGGCCTGCTGGTCGGCTGGGTGCTGTTCATGGTGTTCGCGGCCGGCACGGCCTCGTACTTCAAGGACGAGATCACGCTGTGGATGAAGCCCGAGCTGCACGGCCTGTCGCGCGCGCCGGTGCCGCAGGTGCAGGCCACCGAGGGCGCCTACGCCTACCTGCAGCAGCACGCGGCCGACTCGCCGCGCTGGTTCATCACGCTGCCGACCGAGCGCGAGCCCTCGACCAGCCTGTTCTGGACCCGGCCCGCGCCGCCGGCCGGTTCGCCGCCGCGCGACCGGCGCGACCGTTTCGGCCGCGCGGTGCTCGATGCGGCCAGCGGCCAGCCTTCGGCGGCGGTGCGCGAGACGCGCGGCGGCGAGTTCTTCTACCGCCTGCACTTCGACCTGCACTACATGCCCGCGATCTGGGGTCGCTGGATCGTCGGCTTCTGCGCGATGTTCATGCTGGTGGCGATCCTCAGCGGCATCGTCACGCACAAGCGCATCTTCAAGGACTTCTTCACCTTCCGTCCGAAGAAGGGCCAGCGCTCGTGGCTCGACGCGCACAACGCGACCGCGGTGCTCGCGCTGCCCTATCACGCGATGATCACGTACACGGGCCTCGTCACCCTGATGTTCATGTACATGCCCTGGGGCCCGCAGGCGGCCTACAAGGACAGCGGCGGCACGCAGGCCTTCTTCTCCGAGGCCTTCGCGGGCGGCGTGCGCGAGCAGTTCAAGGCCGCGGGCCAGAAGGCGCCGATGGCACCGGTCGCACCGATGCTCGCGCAGGCCTCGGCGCACTGGGGCGGCGCGCCGGTCGGCCGCCTCACCGTCAACTCGCCGAACGATGCCAACGCGACGGTCATCGTGCGCCGCGCCGAAGGGCCGCAACTGGGGTCCGAGCAACCGTCGATGGTCTTCAATGGCGTGACCGGCGCGCTGGTCGGTGCCTATGGCGACAGCATGCGGCCCGCCGTCGAGACGCGCAGCGTGCTCTACGGCCTGCACATCGGCCGCTTCGGCGATCCGCCGCTGCGCGCGCTGTTCTTCGTCTCCGGCCTCGCGGGCTGCCTGATGGTGGCCACCGGCCTCCTGCTGTGGGCCGTGAAGGAGCGCCAGAAGTTCGCGAAGCGGCTCAAGCAAGGTGGCCGCGTGAGCTTCGGCCTGCGGCTGGTCGACGGCCTCAACCTCGGCGCGATCGCGGGCCTGCCGCTCGCGATGGCCGCCTTCTTCTGGGCCAACCGGCTGGTGCCGTTCGACACGGCCGACCGCGGCGCGGCCGAGATCGGCTGGTTCTTCGCGGTCTGGGGCGCGGCCGCGCTGCTGGGTCTCGCGCGGCCCACGCTGCGCATGTGGCAGGCGCAGCTCGCCGCAGGCGCGCTGCTGTTCGCGCTGCTGCCGGTGCTCAACGCATTCACCGGTCCCGCGCCGCTCACGGTCAGCCTGCGCTCGGGACCGAGCGCCATCGCCGGCTTCGACCTGGTGTCGATCGCGCTGGGCCTGGGACTCGCGGGCGCGGCCTGGATGGTGGAGCGCAAGCGGCGCAAAGCCTCGAGCGCTTCGGCGAAGAAAGCCGCGAAGGCCGACCCGGCCGATGACGCGGTGGACTCGCCTTCGCTCGCCACCTCGGGCCAGGGATCGTGATGAATGCCTTGCTGATCGCGACGGTGTTCGCCGCCTCGCTCGCGGGCTTCTGCGCGCTGGGCCTCGCGATGGACCGCCACAGCGAGGACGTCTTCGGCCGCGGCAGCACGCCCGGCCCGTGGCGACGCTGGCTGCAACTCGGCGGCAGCGTGGCGCTGTGCCTGTCGCTCGTCGCCAGCCTGCGCGCCGCCGGTCATTCGATCGGCTGGGTGCTCTGGCTCGGCGCGCTCACGGCGGCCGCGCAGACGGTGGTGGGGCTGCTGAGCTACGCGCCGCGCCGCTTCCACTGGGTGGCGTCGGCGGCCGCGGCGATCGCGGTGCTGGCGGGGCTCGGGTGCCTGGTGCTGGCCGCGCTGGGCGATTGACCTGCGGCGTGGCGCTCAGGCCCGCATCAACGCCTCGATCTCGTCCCCCTTCACCGGCACGCCGCGCGAAATGAGCTCGCAGCCGGTGGCCGTGACGATGGCGTCGTCCTCGGTGCGGATACCGATGTTGTGGAACTGCTCGGGCACGCCATCGGCGGGACGCACGTAGATGCCGGGTTCGAGCGTGAGCACCATGCCGGGTTGCAGGATGCGGCTCGGGCGGTTCTTGATGAGCTCGTTCGACAGCGGGTCCTTGCGTTCGCTGACCTCGCCGACCTGCGTGGGTTCGACGTAGCTGCCGCAGTCGTGCACGTCCATGCCGAGCCAGTGGCCGGTGCGGTGCATGTAGAACTGGAAGTAGGCGCGGCTGTCGATCACGTCGTCGAGGCTGCCGACCTTGTTGGCGTCGAGCAGGCCCAGGTCGAGCATGCCCTGCGCGAGCACGCGCACGGCGGCGTCGTGCGGGTCGTTGAAGCGGTTGCCGGCCTTGGTGGCGGCGGCCGAGGCGTCCTGGCTCGCGAGCACGAGGTCGTACAGCGCGCGCTGCGGGCCGGTGAACCTGCCGTTGGCGGGAAAGGTGCGCGTGATGTCGCTGGCGTAGCCGTCGAGCTCGCAGCCGGCGTCGATCAGCACCAGCTCGCCGTCGCGCACGGGCGCGGCATCGGCGCGGTAATGCAACACGCAGGCGTTGGCGCCGGCCGCGACGATGGAACCGTAGGCCGGGTACTGCGAGCCGCCGAGGCGGAACTCGTGCAGCAGCTCGGCGTCGAGGTGGTACTCGCGCACGTCCTTGCCCTCGCGCAGCATGCGCGCCGACAGCTGCATCGCGCGGATGTGGGCGCGGGCGCTGATCTGCGCGGCGCGGCGCATGATGTCCTGCTCGTGCGCGTCCTTCACGAGGCGCATCTCGTCGAGCGGGCCGCAGAGGTCGCGCTGCTCCTCGGGGCACAGCGCGCCGTAGCGCACGCGCGCGCGCACCGACTGCAGCCAGCCGTCGACGCGGGTCTCGAGGCCCTTGTGGGTGGCGAACGGAAACCAGACGACCGAGCGGTTCTCGAGCAGCTTGGGCAGCTTCGCATCGAGCTCGGTGACCGAGAAGGCCTCGTCGAGGCCGAGCGCCTCGGGCGCGGCGTCGGGGCCGAGCCGGTAGCCGTCCCAGATCTCGCGCTCCAGGTCCTTGGGCGCGCAGAACAGCGTGGCGCGGCCGTCGCCGCCGAGCACCAGCCAGGCATTGGGCTCGGTGAAGCCGGTCAGGTAGTAGAAGTAGCTGTCGTGGCGGAACAGGAAGTCGCTGTCGCGGTTGCGCTGGCGTTCGGGCGCGGTCGGGATGATCGCGATGCCGTCCTTGCCCAGTTGCGAGGCGAGGCGAGCGCGGCGCTCGGCGTAGATCTTCTTGGTGTCGGTGGTGGTCATCGCGTGGAGACTTCCTGTGAGACGGGCTGGCTACGAAGGCCGGTTGAGTTCGGCGAGGCGCTCGGGCGTTCCCACGTCGGTCCAGGGGCCGGTGTAGAGCTCGGCGCTCACCAGGCCATTGTCCATCGCGGCACGCAGGATCGGCGCCAGCGGGGCTTTGACGCCGCCGGGATTGCCGCCAGGGATGGCGCAGTAGGGCGGCGCGAACAGCGCGGCGCGGTACAGGCCGATGGTCGAGAAGGTGTGGCGCGGGCCGTCTTGCGTGTTGAGCGCGAGGCCCTCGGCCGAGAGGCCGAAGTCGCCCTTCGGGTTGTGCGCGGGATTGGGCACCAGCCACAGGTGCGCGAGCTTGCCGCTCGCCACGAAGCGCTCGACCGCGGCCTGGGTGAAGACGAAGCCGGGCGCGAACACGTCGCCCGCCGCGACCCAGAACGGATCGCCCAACAGCGGCAGCGCGCGCACGATGCCGCCCGCGGTCTCGAGCGCGCCGCCGAAGTCTCGGGCCTCGTCGGAGTATGAAATCGATAGCGCCACCTGGCCGTCCAGCAACGGTTTCGAGCCGAAGTGGCCGGAGATCCGGTCGCCGAGCCAGGCCGTGTTGAGCACCAGCTCGGTGAAGCCGCCGGCCGCCAGCGCCTCCATCGGCCATTGCATCAGCGGCTTGCCACGGACCTCGAGCAGGGGCTTGGGGGTGGTGTCGGTCAGCGGCCGCATGCGCTCGCCGCGACCGGCCGCGAGCACCATGGCCTTGGCCGCCACCGTCGCGTCCCGGCTCAAGCGCTGGCCGCCACGCGCCCGCGTTGCAGCTCGTTGCGTTCGCTGTGGCGCGGACGGAACAGCGAGACCAGGCAGTCCATCAGCGCATGCGCCTTGGCCGAGTGGTCGCCGCCGAAGTTGCAGACATAGACGTCGAGCGTGACGGCGCGCTGCTCGGGCCAGGTGTGCAGGCACAGGTGCGATTCGGCCAGCAGCACGGTGGCGGTGACGCCGCCCGGGCCGTGCGTGGTGGCCGGGAAGCCGTGGACCAGCTTGCCCACCGGCTGCAGCCCCGCGGCCGACACGGCCTTGAGGCAGACGGCGCCGAGCGCCTCGCCGTCGGTGAGCCACTGCGCGCCGCATTGGCAGTCGTGAAGGTCGGCGGTGAGGTGCAGCCCGTGCATATGTCCGCGACTTTAGTACATCGCCCATGAGGGAAAACGCGGGTCCGGCCGGCTGCGCAAAATAAGCGCAGAGGGGTGTCAGCAGGCTGTCGGTGCCGGTTCGGGCTCGCCCGGTAAAATCGCGGGTTCTCCCGAGTCCCTCCCACCCAACTCCCCCGAAAGTTCCCTGCCCATGGCCAACCAAGCCCTGATGGCCAACGCGATCCGCGCGTTGGCTATGGATGCCGTTCAACAAGCCAATTCCGGACATCCGGGCGCACCGATGGGGATGGCCGACATGGCCGTCGCACTGTGGGGCGAGCACCTGCGCTACAACCCCGCCAACCCGCACTGGTTCGACCGCGACCGCTTCGTGCTGTCGAACGGCCACGCCTCGATGCTGCTGTACGCGGTGCTGCACCTGACCGGCTACGACCTGCCGATCGACGAGCTCAAGAACTTCCGCCAGCTGCACAGCAAGACCGCGGGCCACCCCGAGGTCGACGTGACCCCCGGCGTGGAAACCACCACCGGCCCGCTGGGCCAGGGCATCACCAATGCCGTGGGCTTCGCGCTGGCCGAGAAGCTGCTGGCCGCCGAGTTCAACCGCAAGAGCCACGACATCGTCGACCACCACACCTACGCCTTCCTGGGCGACGGCTGCATGATGGAAGGCATCAGCCACGAAGCCTGCGCGCTGGCCGGCGCCTGGCACCTCAACAAGCTGATCGCGCTGTACGACGACAACGGCATCAGCATCGACGGCCAGGTCAAGCCCTGGTTCATCGACAACACGGAAGAGCGCTTCAAGGCCTACGGCTGGAACGTCATCGGCCCGATCGACGGCAACGACGCCAAGGAAGTGTCGAAGGCCATCGCCAAGGCGAAGAAGGAAGAGTCGCGCCCCACGCTGATCGTCTGCAAGACCACCATCGGCAAGGGCAGCCCGAACCGCGCCGGCACCGCCAAGGCGCACGGCGAGGCGCTCGGCGCCGAGGAAATCAAGCTCACGCGCGAAGCCCTGGGCTGGACCGCGCCGGCCTTCGAGATCCCGACCGAGGTCTATGCCGACTGGAACCACAAGGACGAAGGCCACCGCCTCGAGACCGACTGGAACGAGCGCTTCGCCGCCTACGCCGTCGCCTACCCCGAGCTGGCCGGCGAGTTCACGCGCCGCATGAAGGGCGAGCTGCCCAAGGAATTCCACCAGGTCGCGTTCGACACCGTGGTGGCCGCGCACACCAAGGCCGAGACCGTGGCCAGCCGCAAGGCCAGCCAGCTCGCGCTGGAATCGTTCACCGCCGCGCTGCCCGAAATGCTCGGCGGCAGCGCCGACCTGACCGGCTCGAACCTCACCAACACCAAGAGCACCGCCGCGCTGCGCTTCGATCCGAAGACCGGCGCCGTGGTCATGAACGTGCCGGCGGTCGAGGCCAAGCCCGGCGCGGAAGACGAAGCCAAGTCCGAAGCGCCGGCCGAAGCCCCGCACGGCACCATCGGCCGCCACATCAACTACGGCGTGCGCGAGTTCGGCATGGCCGCGATCATGAACGGCGTGGCGCTGCATGGCGGCTACATCCCCTACGGCGGCACCTTCCTGACCTTCAGCGACTACAGCCGCAACGCGATCCGCATGGCCGCGCTGATGAAGCGCCGCGTGATCCACGTGTTCACGCACGACTCCATCGGCCTGGGCGAAGACGGCCCGACGCACCAGTCGATCGAGCACGCCGCCTCGCTGCGCCTGATCCCCAACCTCGACGTCTGGCGTCCGGGCGACACGGCCGAAACCGCCGTGGCCTGGGCCGTGGCGCTGCAGAACCAGTCGCGCCCGACCGCGCTGCTGCTGAGCCGCCAGAACATCGCCTATGCGGCGAAGAGCGAACTCGGCGACATCAGCCGCGGCGCCTACGTGCTGTCCGAACCCGAACAGGTCGGCCTGAAGAACAAGAAGACCGCGGCGGTCATCATCGCTACCGGTTCCGAAGTGCAGCTCGCGCTGGCCGCGCAGAAGCTCCTGGCCGAGAAGAAGATCGCGGTGCGCGTGGTGTCGATGCCCTCGACCACCACCTTCGACCGCCAGGACCTGGCCTACAAGAAGGCCGTGCTGCCGAAGAAGCTGCCGCGCGTGGCGGTCGAGATGGGCTGCACCGACGGCTGGTGGAAGTACGGCTGCGCCGCGGTCGTCGGCATCGACAGCTATGGCGAATCGGCCCCCGCGCCGGTGCTGTTCAAGCACTTCGGCTTCACGGCCGAGAACGTCGCCGCCACGGTCGAAGCGGCCCTGCGCGACTGAGCGCCGCGCGCCCTTCTTCCGGTCCGATCACAAGTTTTTCAACCTTAGGAGCAAGTCAGATGGCTATCAAACTCGGTATCAACGGCTTCGGCCGCATCGGCCGCAACGTGCTGCGCGCAGCCGTGCAGAACTTCAAGAACGAGATCGAAATCGTTGCCATCAACGACTTGCTCGAGCCCGACTACCTGGCCTACATGCTGCAGTACGACTCGGTGCACGGCCGCTTCAAGGGCGAGGTCACGGTCGAGGGCAACACGCTGATCGTGAACGGCAAGAAGATCCGCCTGACGCAGGAGCGCGACCCCGCGCAACTGAAGTGGAACGAGGTCGGCGCCGACATCGTGCTCGAGTCGACCGGCCTGTTCCTCACGAAGGAAACCGCGCAGAAGCACATCGACGCGGGCGCCAAGAAGGTGATCCTGTCGGCGCCGTCGAAGGACGACACGCCGATGTTCGTCTACGGCGTGAACGACAAGAAGTACGCCGGCGAGGCCATCATCAGCAACGCCAGCTGCACCACCAACTGCCTGGCCCCGCTGGCCAAGGTGCTCAACGACAAGTGGGGCATCAAGCGCGGCCTGATGACCACCGTGCACGCCGCCACCGCCACGCAGAAGACCGTGGACGGCCCGAGCAACAAGGACTGGCGCGGCGGCCGCGGCATCCTGGAAAACATCATCCCGTCGTCGACGGGCGCGGCCAAGGCCGTGGGCGTGGTGATCCCCGAGCTCAACAAGAAGCTCACGGGCATGAGCTTCCGCGTGCCGACCTCCGACGTGTCGGTGGTCGACCTGACGGTCGAGCTGGTGAAGGAAGCCACGTACAAGGAAATCTGCGCCGAGATGAAGGCGCAGAGCGAAGGCGCGCTCAAGGGCGTGCTGGGCTACACGGAAGACAAGGTGGTGGCCACCGACTTCCGCGGCGACCCGCGCACCTCGATCTTCGACGCCGAAGCCGGCATCGCGCTCGACGGCACCTTCGTGAAGCTCGTGAGCTGGTACGACAACGAATGGGGCTACTCGAACAAGTGCCTCGAGATGGTGAAGGTCGTCTCGAAGTAAGCCTTCGAACCCGCCATGAAGAACGCGCTCCCAGGAGCGCGTTTTTTCTTTTGGGGGCGCTGCTTCAGCGCAGCTTCTCGTTGCGCCGTATCTCGCTCGCGAGCTGCCCCGCCATGCGCGCCGCGGCGCGGCGCGCGGCCAGGCCGAAGTCGCCCTTGTACTCGCCGAACTCGGCCGTGCCGTTGCCGACCGCGCGCACCCGCGTGACCTCGGCGCCCGCGGCGTCGGTGACCACGCACTGCACCTCGGCGGTGAACGAGGTCGGCGGCCAGGCCAGCAGCGAGGTGGAGCTCGAGTCGGTCGTGATCTTCGGCGTGAACACCAGCGCGATGCCGGCCGCCTGGTTGGCCTTCACGTCGTTCGCGGTGCGTAGCACCACCACGTCGCGGTAGACGGAGCGCAGCGCGTCGCGCACCGGCTTCTCGAGGTCGCGGTAGGGGAAGTAGCTGACCTTGTCGCCGCTGCCGCCGGGCGTGACCACCTGGGTGTCGCGCTGCGCGTCGGTCATCACGTAGGCCACCTTCTTCTGCACCAGGTGCTGCAGCGAACGCGGTGGCGCCGGGTCGGTGACCATGGTGATCGGATGGGTGCAGGCCGCGAGCAGCAGCGCGCCGAAGGCGAGGGCGGCGATGCCGGCGGCGCGCGTGCAGGAAGAGAGCAGGGACATGGCGGCGCCTCGTGTCGTTGTCGTCATGGCCGGATCGCCGCCACGAACTGCGGATCGGCATAGACCTGGCGCAGCAGCGCGCGCACCAGGCGCGGGTACTCGGCCTGGCCGGCCGGCACCGCCACCGCGGCGCCATAGCCCGATTCGAACCTGGTCTCGCCGCGGTAGGTGCGGCGCAGCCGCTGCGTGTCGCCGCGCGTGACCACGATCTCGACCTCCATGCGGCCGCCGCCGTTGAACACGCCGAGGTCGAGTTCGTTGAGCAGGATGCGCGCCGCGATGCGCGTGGGCGCCTTCGGGTCGAGCACCGAGATCTCGGCCAGGTCGCGCCGCATCGCTTCCTCGAGGTAGAGCGCGAAGCTGCCGTTGGGCGAGACCAGGCGCGTGCTGCGCATGCGCACGTTGTTGACCTTGTCCTCGGGATCGGTGGGCTGGGCGCGCGCCACCGCCACCATGCCGGGGCGCGTGGCCTCGAGGCGGTCGAGCGCCTCGTAGTCGGCCGCGTAGGGCGGCGCCATCAGCGGCGCGCAGCCGCTGGCCAGCAGCACGAGCGCGGCCAGCGCGGCGGGCACCGCGGTGGCGCGCGCGCACCGGCGCAGGCCTTGCGAACGGAAGATCGCCATGTCCGTGGTCCCCTCTCTGTGTCGTTGAACGGCTGCCGGCAAAGGTAGCAGCATCCCGTGCGCACGAATACAACGGAAAGGGGTAGGCGGCGAAGCAGAAAGAAGCGCCCGTCGGGCGCGCGGCCTCAGACCGGCTCGAGCACGTGGATCAGCTTGCTCTCGACCAGTGCCTTGGTCTTCTCGCCATGGGCCTTCATGTGCGGCGCGACCGCGTGGGCCTGCAGGTCGGCCAGCGTCTCCCACTTCTCGATCACGACGAAGGTGTCGGCGCCGAAGCTGGCCTTCGAGGGCGGGATGCCCTGCGCGTCGATGGTGGCGCCGTATTCGATGCAGCCCTTCTCGGCCAGCACCGCGGCACGGTTCTCGGCGAAGGCGGCGAGCAGCGCGGCGCGCTGGCCCGGCTTGGCGGTGATGACGGCGACGACGTGGATCATGGGCGAGGGTCTCCTGGGGATGGGAAGAACGGGCCGGTGCGGCCGCGAGCCTTCGAATCTAAGAGATTCCGCGCGGGCCTGCCGGGCAGGGTGGTCCGATGGGCGACAAGGCCCGAGGCTTGTCCCTATCATCGCGCGCATGTTCTTCCCGCTGCCCCGCACCGCCACCGCGCCCTTCTGTCCGTCCGAGGTGAAAGGCAGCGTCGCGGTGCCGCAGGAGCTGTCCTTCGGCCGCAAGCTGCTGCGCTACGCGGGCCCGGGGCTGCTGGTGTCGGTGGGCTACATGGACCCGGGCAACTGGGCCACCGACATCGAGGCCGGTTCGCGCTTCGGCTACGGCCTGCTGTTCGTGGTGCTGCTCGCGAGCCTCGCGGCGATGCTGCTGCAGACCTTGTGCGTGCGGCTCGGGCTGATCGCGCAGAAGGACCTGGCGCGCGCCTGCCGCGAGCGCTATTCGCCGCGCGTCAACCGCTTCCTCTGGCTCGGCGCCGAGCTCGCCATCGTGGCCTGCGACCTGGCCGAGGTGCTCGGCAGCGCGCTCGCGCTGCACCTGCTGTTCGGCGTCTCGATCCCGGTGGGCATCCTCATCACCGCCTTCGACACCCTGCTGGTACTGGGCCTGCAGGGTGCGGGCTTCCGCCGCGTGGAGGCGATCGTGCTCGGCCTGGTCGGCACCATCGCGGCCTGCTTCGTGGTCGAGCTCGCGATGGCGCCGCCCAACTGGTTCGGCGTGGCGGTCGGCTTCGTGCCGATGCTCGAGCGGCTGCACCAGCCGGGCGCGCTCTACCTCGCGATCGGCATCGTGGGCGCGACGGTGATGCCGCACAACCTCTACCTGCACTCGTCGATCGTGCAGACCCGGCTGGTGGCGCCGACCGAGCCCGCGCGGCGCGAGGCGGTGCGCTTCTGCACGCTCGACGCGGTGGTCTCGCTGTCGCTCGCGCTGCTGGTCAACGCGGCCATCATGGTGCTCGCGGCCAGCGCCTTCCACGGCACCGGCCACACGGCGGTGACCGAGATCGACGATGCCTACCGGCTGATCGAGCCGGTGGTGGGCAGCGCGCTGGCGGCCACGCTGTTCGGCGTGGCGCTGCTGGCCTCGGGCCAGAGCTCGACCTTCACCGGCACCATCGCGGGCCAGATCATCATGGAAGGCTTTCTCGACCTGAAGATCCCGTGCTGGCAGCGGCGCCTGATCACGCGCGCGCTGGCGCTGGTGCCGGCCTTCGTCGGCGTGTGGTGGTTCGGCGACGGCGGCGTGGGCAAGATGCTGGTGCTGAGCCAGGTGGTGCTGAGCTTCCAGCTGCCGTTCGCGATGTGGCCGCTGATCCGCTTCACGAGCGACCGCGCGCTGATGGGCGGCTTCGCGAACGGGCCGGTGCTGAAGTCGCTGGCCTGGCTGCTGTTCGGCGTGATCAGCGCGGCCAACGTGTGGCTGGTGGCGTCGGTGGTGCTGGGCATCGGCTGAGCGCCGACCGTCGGTCGCGGATTTGCATCCGGTTACCCGGCGCGGCTTCGGGCGGTCATGCGAAGGCCCTAGCATCGGGCCCGTCGCATCACCCAGGAAGCCCCGCGCATGTTCATCGTGACCCTCACCTACATCCGCCCCCTCGAGGAGGTCGACGCGCTGATCGACGCGCACATGGTGTGGCTGCGGAAGCACTACGAGAGCGGGCTGTTCATCGCCTCGGGCCGCCAGGTGCCGCGCCGCGGCGGCGTGATCATCGCGCGCTCGGGCGACCGCGCCGCGCTCGAAGCCGTGCTGGCGCGCGACCCCTTCGTACAGGGCGAAGTGGCGCGCGCCGAGGTGATCGAGTTCGTGCCGAGCATGACGGCGCTGGGCGCCGAGATGCTCAAGACCTTCTGAGTCCTTAGAAGGTGTGAAGGAACCGTCGCGAGCGCCCCGAGGTCGCGTCGAGGACCGCAGCCGTACTGACGTACGGCGAGGACCGCAGATGCGAGATCGGGGCGCGCAGCAGGTTCATTCACACCTTCTCAGCGGGCCGGCTTGTCCTCGCGCCCGCCCGGATGCCGCGCGAAGCGTGCCGGGTCGCGGCCATGCACCGGCGCCCCGTCGTCCCAGGGCCAGCCGCCGAACTGCGTGCGGCGGTAGTCGGCCAGGGTCTGGCTGATCTCGGCCTGCGTGTTCATCACGAAGGGCCCGTACTGCACCACCGGCTCGGCGATCGGGCGGCCCTGCAGCAGCAGGAACTCGGCCGTGTCGGCGTCGCCGTTGACGATCTCGACCGCGGTGCCGGCATGCAGCTCGATGGCCGCCGGCCCCTGCACCTCGCGGCCCGCGATGCGCGCCTGCGCACCCTTGAAGAAGTACAGCATGCGCCGCGTGCCTGCGCCGCTGGCGGCCGGCAGCGTCCAGTCGGCGCCGGGCGTCATGCGCAGGGTCCAGATCGCCACGTCGGCCTCGGTGCGCGCGGCCCACGAATCGGGCGGCGGCGCCAGCGGATCGATGGGCGCGGGCGCGCCGGCCTCGGCCGCGTTGCCGAGCTGGCCCGCGATCACCGCGATCTCGGTGCGGCCGCCGCGCGGCGACTCGACCACCAGGCGCGGGATCGCTTCCGACCAGAACATCGTGAAATGCGGCTCGGCCATCTTGCTGGCGGCCGGCAGGTTCAGCCAGATCTGGAACAGCTCGAGCGGATTCGGCGCGCCGGCGTCGAGCAGCGGGAACATCTCCGAATGCACGATGCCCTTGCCGGCCGTGAGCCACTGCACGTCGCCGCCGCCGAAGCGCGCGGTGGCGCCCAGCGAGTCGGAATGGTCGATCAGGCCCTTGCGCACGATGGTCACGGTCTCGAAGCCGCGGTGCGGGTGCGAGGGAAAGCCCGGCACGGTCTCGCCGTGGTACATGCTCCAGCCGTCCTTGCGGCTGAAGTCCTGGCCGATGTCGCGGCCCGCGAGCGAGGCCTCGGGGCCCATCTGCGCATTGGCGCGCGGATAGGCGTCGTCGTGGTAGACGCAGAACAGGAACGGGTCGACCGTCTCCCACGGGAAGCCCAGGGGCTTGATCCCCACGATGGGGTTGTCGCTGGCGGTGGCGGTGGGCACGTCGGCCTTCCTTTCGGGATCGGACGCCGTCGATGGCGCGGCGTCCTTGGCCCCTATGTCGGGGCGCTTGCGCCCATCGGAAGGGCGCGTGCGCGCGACAGTGCGGCTCGCGGATGGAACGATGGGCATCGCCGGACCGCCTGCCGCCCTTATTGCTGCGGCATCTGCGCGTTCGGGTCCATGAACACCAGCTCCCAGAGGTGGCCGTCGAGGTCCTGGAAGCCATGGCCGTACATGAAGCCGAGGTCCTGCGGCGCGCGCGGCGTGGTGCCGCCGGCGGCGACCGCCTTGGCCACCAGCTCGTCGACCTCGGCGCGGCTCTCGCACGAGAGGCACAGCAGCACTTCGGTGCTGGTGCGGGTGTCGGCGATCGCCTTGTCGGTGAAGGTCTTGAAGAAGGACTCGACCAGCAGCATCGCGTGGATGCTGCCTTCCTGCACCACCATGCAGGCGGCATTGGCATCGGTGAACTGCGGGTTGAAGTTGTAGCCCAGCGCGTTGAAGAAAGCCTTGGACTTGTCGAGGTCCTTGACGGGGAGGTTCACGAAGATCTGCTTGGTGGCCATGGTGTTTCCTGTGCGTCGAAAGAAGAGAACAAAAAAAGGGGCTTCGGGGCGCTGGACGGGTTGTTGTGTACAGCGTCCACAAATTATGCAAAACAAAATGGACGGTGTCCACATCAATTTGCAAGAAGACGCTTCCGGCCCCCGGCGGACCGCCCCGATGCCCGCGCGCGCCGTGCGTCGATGGGTGGCGCCACGGCGCGCAGCGTGCATCATGGCCGGCTCATGGAAATCGAATTCAAGTTCCACATCCCCACCGACCGCCTGAAGGCCGTCGACGCCGCGCTGCGCCGCGGTGCCGTGGTGCGCACGCGGCTGCAGGCGCGTTATTTCGACACCGCCGACGAGCGGCTGGCCGCGCAGGGCATCGTGCTGCGGCTGCGCAAGGAGGGCCGGCGCTGGGTGCAGACGGTGAAAGCCACCGGCGACAACGCGCTGCACCGGCTCGAGCACAACGTCGACCTCGGCACCGCGGGCGCCTCGCCAGGCATCGATCCGCAACGCCACCAGGGCACGCCGGTCGGCGAGCGGCTGGCGCAGGCGCTCGCGGGCGAGGATGGGCAGCCCGCGGCGCTGGTCGAGCGCCAGTCCACCGACATCGTGCGGCTCACGCGCGACGTGCGCAGCACCGGGCCCGGCGGCGTCGTCGCCGAGCTGGCGCTCGATGTCGGCAAGGTGGTCGCGCATGCCGGCACGCCCGAACAGCGCGAATCGCCGGTCTGCGAACTCGAGCTCGAACTCAAGCGCGGCAGCGTGCCGGGGCTGGTCGCGCTCGCGCAGCGCTGGTCGCAGCAGCACGGGCTGTGGTTCAGCACCATCTCGAAGGCCGAGCGCGGCGCGCGGCTGCTGGCGGGGCTCGAGGTGGTGCCCGCCGTCAAGGCCGAGCCGCCGCGCTTCGCGAGCGCGCCCGATGGCCGCGCGATCCAGCGCGCCGTGGTCGCGAACTGCCTCGCGCAGATCCTGCCGAATGCCACCGAAGTGGCCGCGGGCAGCGACGACGAGGAACAGGTCCATCAACTGCGTATCGGCATCCGCCGCCTGCGCACGGCCCTGCGTGAACTCGAGGGGCTCGATCCCTCGGGCGCCTTCGACCGCGCGGGCTGGGAGCCGGCGCTGGTCGACTGCTTCCGCGCACTGGGCGCGCTGCGCGACCGCGAGCAGGTGGCGAAGATCGCGCAGCCGAAACTGCGCGAGGCCGGGGCGCCCGAGGTGGATCCGCTGGCCGGCGAGGCGGCCGGCGCAGGCCCCACCCAGCCTTCACCCGGCGACGCTGTTCGCGCGCCCGCGTTCCAGGCGGTGCTGGTGGCCTTGATCGGCTTCACCGCCACCGAGGCCCCGGCGCCCGAACCGGCCGCGGAGGGCGCGCCGCCCGTCACGCCGCTGGACTCCGACGACGCCCGCCGCTTCCTGTGCAAGCGCCTGCAACGCCTGCACGCGCAGGCCCTGCGCGATGGCGGCCGCTTCGAATCGCTGGACACCGACAGCCAGCACCGCGTGCGCAAGCGCCTCAAGCGCCTGCGCTACCTCGCCGAATTCGCGGCGCCGCTGTTCGAGACCCGGGACGAGAAGAAGAGCGACGACAAGAGCGCCGCCGAGCGCTACCTGAAGCGCCTGCGTCCCGCGCAGGACGCATTGGGCGAGTTCAACGACGAGGCCGTCGCGATGGCCCTGTACCGCGAAGCCACCGCGCACGATGCGCGCGCCTGGTTCGCGGTGGGCTGGTTCAGCGCGCGGCATGCGGCGGGCGCGGCGGCCTGCCGGGAGGCGCTGGAAAAGATCGAGGGCGCGCCGCGGTTCTGGAAGAAGGGCCGCGGCAAGTCCTGACGCGGGGCGCGCGAGCGAGCGCGTCCGACGTCAGTGGTGGTGGCCGTGCGCCCCGTGCACGTGGCGATGCTCGATCTCCACCGGCAGAGCCTCGCGCACGTCCGTCACGGTCAGGCTGAAGCGCAGCGCCTTGCCGGCCCACGGATGGTTGCCGTCGAGCATGACGACCGGGCCCTTGATCTTCATCACGGTGAACACGTGTTCGCGGCCGTCGTCGAGGCGGCCCTGCAGCTGGCCGCCCACCTTCACGCCCGGCGGGAAGTCGGTCTTGGGAATGCTGCGCACCAGCGTCTCGTCGCGCTGGCCGAAGGCGTCCTCGGGCGCGAGGTTCAGGGTGGTCTGGTAGCCCTTCTCGTGGCCGTCGAGCGCTTCCTCGATCTTGGGCAGCGTGTTCTCGTAGCCGCCATGCAGGTAGGCCATGGGCTCGGGGCTGGCTTCGATCAGCTTGCCCTGGGCGTCGGCGACTTTGTACTTGAGGGTGACGACGGTGTCTTTTGCGATTTTCATCGGGCCATTTTCCGTGCAAACCGATGGGCCGTGACGGCTAGGTCTTCCATGAGCGGAAGGCCTCGGGCAGCGTTTCTTCGGTGCTCAGCTTCTGCGTCACCATCGCGATGAAGGCCGACACCGCGAGCGGCAGGTGCTTGCGGCTCGGGTACAGCACGGTCAGCCCCTGCCCCGTGCGCTGGTACCGCGGCAGCACCGGCATGAGCCGGCCGGCCGCCACGTCGAGCCGGCCCATCGAAGGCGGCAGCAGCGCGATGCCCAGGCCGGCCACCGCCGCCCGGCGCAGCGCCTGCGCGGTGTTGCCGCTGAAGCGGCCCGTGACCTGCACCTCCTCCTCGCCGTCCGGCCCGGCCAGCCGCCAGGTCGCGCGGCCGCTGGGATGCGCCGCGGTCACGCAGTCGTGCTGCGCCAGCTCCTGCAGCGTGGCCGGGGCGCCGCGCGCGGCGATGTAGGCGGGGCTCGCCACCAGGCCGTCGGTGCGCGGCCCCAGCAGCTTGCGGCCGACGTAGCCCGAATCGGGCTGCGCGCCGCCACGGAAGGCGACGTCGATCTGCTCCGCGATCAGGTCGGCCTTGGCGTCGCTCAGCACGAAGTCGACCCGCACCAGCGGATTCGCGGCCAGGAAGTCGGCCACCCATTCCATCGGGAAGAAATCGAAGAAGTCAGCGGTCGCCGCCACGCGCACCAGGCCGCTGGGCGCATGGCTGCCGGTGATCAGTTCCTGCCCGGCCTCGACCAGTCCATCGACCGCGCCCGCGCAGCGCTCGTGAAAAGCTTGGCCCGCGCTGGTCAGCGTCAGCTTGCGGGTCGAGCGCTGCATCAGCCGCGTGCCCAGCTGCGCCTCGAGCTGCTGGATGCGCCGGCTCACGGTGTTGGGCGGCAGCCCGAGGCGCCGGGCGGCTTCGGCAAAGCTGCCATGGCGCACCACCTGCACGAACATGGCGATGTCGTTGAGGTCGAGCATGGGCGATTCCTTCGATGGATGGACGAGTGAAATCCGACTCTACCGTCTAGTCGATCAATGGGTGCGACCCTAACCTTGTACCCATGACTTCCTCGTCCTCTCTTTCTCCCCTCCAGCGCCGCATCGTCTGGGGCGTTCGCATCCTCCTGGCGCTGGCTTTCGGCGCGGCCGGCGCCGCCAAGCTGGCCGGCGTGCCGCAGATGGTTCAGGTGTTCGACGCCATCGGCTTCGGCCAGTGGTTCCGCTACGTGACGGGTGTGGTCGAGGTCGGCGGCGCATTGCTGCTGCTCGTGCCCGCGACCGGCTTTGTCGGCGGCCTGCTGCTGGCCGCGACCATGGTCTGCGCCGTGGCCACGCACCTCGTGCTGATCGGCGGCAACCCCGCGCCGGCCATCGTTCTCACGCTGCTCTCGGCCTTCGTGGCGTGGCGGCTGCGGCCTGTGTCGCGGCCGGTCGCCATCGCGCGCTGATTCCTCTTTGTCCCCTCACCCCATTCAGGAGTACCCCATGACCCAACAGCAAAAACCCCTCATCGGCATCGTCATCGGCTCGACCCGCGAAGGCCGCTTCGGCGAGAAGCCCGCGCATTGGATCCACGAGATCGCGAAGCAGCGCACCGACCTCGCCTTCGAACTGGTCGACCTGCGCGACCATCCGCTGCCCTTCTTCAACGAAGCCGGCGCGCCGGCCTGGGGCCCGGTGAAGAACGAGGCCGCGCAGCGCTGGCAGGCGAAGCTGGCCACCTTCGACGGCCTCGTCGTGGTCACGCCCGAGTACAACCACGGCCCGAGCGCGGTGCTGAAGAACGCGATCGACTGGGCCTACAAGGAGTTCGTGCGCAAGCCGATCGGCTTCGTGGGCTACGGCGGCGTGGGCGCGGCGCGCGCGATCGAGCAGCTGCGGCTGATCGCGGTCGAGATGCAGATGGCACCGGTGCGCAACGCGGTGCACATCGGCATGGTCGAGTTCCTCGGCATCTGGCAGCAGGGCAAGAGCTTCGAGGACTTCCCGCACCTCGCGCAGGCCGCGGGCGGCATGCTCGACGACCTCGCGTGGTGGACGAAGGCACTGAAGACCGCGAGGGAGGCCGTATGACCGCTGAAGTCGCAACACGAACCCGCGCCATCGTCTACCGTACGCGCGGCATGAAGCACGGCCCGATCGCGCGGCTCGTGAGCCCGGGCGACCTCGGCGAATTCCTCAAGCCCTTCGTCTTCCTCGACCTGTTCGGCTTCGACACCGAGGGCGGCCACCGCGGCTTCGGCATGCATCCGCACTCGGGCATCGCCACGCTGACCTGGCTGATCGAGGGCGACACGCTCTACGAGGACACGACCGGCGAACAGGGCGTGCTGCGCGGCGGCGGCGTCGAATGGATGCGGGCGGGCAATGGCGTGTGGCACACGGGCGCGCCGGCGCCAGGCGTGCAGCGCGTGCGCGGCTTCCAGCTCTGGGTGGCGCTGCCCGCATCGGAAGAGAACGCGCCCGCGCAGAGCATCTACCTCGCGCCCTCGCAGGTGCCGCGCGAAGGCCCGGCGCGCGTGCTGCTCGGCAGCTACGGCGCGGCGCGCAGCGCGATCCCGGCGCCCGCGCCGATCAACTACCTCGCGGTGCAACTGAAGGCCGGCGAGCACTGGCGCTACACGCCGCCGGCCGGCCACACGGTGGGCTGGCTCGCGGTGGAGAGCGGCCGGCTCGACGCGGGCGACGAGGCCGGCGGGACCATCGGCGACGGCGAGCTCGCGGTGTTCGAGGAGTCGGGCGAGGCCATCGACCTCGTGGCGCATGGCGACAGCTCCTTCGTGCTGGGCTCGGCGGTCAAGCATCCGCATGAGCTCGTGATGGGCCACTACTCGGTGCACACCAGCCGCGCGACGCTGGACCAGGGCGAGGCCGAGATCCGTCGCATCGGCGCGAAACTGCGGCAGGAGGGCCGGCTCGGCCGAGCCGCATAGAGCCTCGTAATCGAGCATGCGCGCGGCGGGCGGCTGCGCCAGAATCGTTCGCTTCCAGAACGATCCAGCCAGCCGCCCCCCATGAACATCGTCGATTCCTTCGCCGACGTCGCCCGCTTCGTCGACATCCGGCGCGACATCCACGCCCACCCCGAACTCGGCTTCGAGGAACACCGCACCTCCGAGAAGGTCGCGGGCCTGCTCGCCGAATGGGGCATCGAGGTGCACCGCGGCATCGCGGGCACCGGCCTGGTCGGCGTGCTGCGCAAGGGCACGGGCGCGCGCACCATCGGCCTGCGCGCCGACATGGATGCGCTGCCGCTGCACGAGGCCAACGAGTTCGCCCACAAGTCGCGCCACGCGGGCCGCATGCATGCCTGCGGCCATGACGGCCACACCACCATGCTGCTGGCCGCCGCCTGGCACCTGTCGCAGCAGGGCCCGGACGACTTCGACGGCACGGTGCATTTCATCTTCCAGCCCGCGGAGGAGATGGGCAAGGCCGGTGCCAAGAAGATGATCGACGAGGGCCTGTTCGAGCGCTTCCCCTGCGACGCGGTCTTCGGCCTGCACAACTTCCCGGTCGGCGACGTGGGCCGCTTCGCGCTCAACGAGGGCGCGCTCATGGCCTCGAGCAATACCTACCGCATCACGCTGCACGGGCGCGGCACGCATGCCTCGATGCCGCACACCGGCATCGACCCGGTGGCGGCGGTGGTCAACCTCGCGCAGCAGCTGCAGACCATCGTCGCGCGCACCATCCCGAGCACCGAGCGCGCGCTGCTCGCGGTCACGCAGCTGCGCGGCTCGGACGCGCCCAACATCATTCCCGACGAGGCCACGGTCGGCGGCACCATCCGCACCTTCTCGATCGAGGCCATCGACCTGCTCGAGGCGCGGCTGCGCGAGGTGGCCGCGGGCGTGGCGGCGGCGCACGGCTGCACGGCCGAGGTGTTCTTCAACCGCTCCTCGCCGCCGACGGTGAACCATCCGGCCGAGGCACGCTTCGCGGCCGGCGTGATGCGCGAGGTGGTGGGCGACGACATGGTCACCACCGACTTCCCGGCGGTGATGGGCGCCGAGGACTTCGCCCACATGCTGCTGGCGCGGCCCGGCTGCTACGCCTTCCTCGGCAATGGCGACGGCGACCACCGGCTCGACGGCCACGGGCCCGGGCCTTGCATCATCCACAACAGCTCGTTCGACTTCAACGACGAGATCATCCCGATCGGCGCGAGCTACTTCGTGCGGCTGGCGCAGCGCTGGCTCGCGCCGGGGCGCTAAAGGCGTCCACGCGGACTTCTTCTTTTCTCCAACCCGACGAAAGCGGCCCCACCGATGACCACCCCGTTCGCCCGACGCTCGCTCCTCGCCCTGGCCTTCGCGGCGGCCGTACTGCCCGCGGCGGCGCAGCAGCGCGTGATCCACATCGTCGTGCCCTTCGGCACCGGCGCGGTGCAGGACACCGTGGCGCGTGCCTTCAACAACGAGCTCGGCGCGGCGCTCAATGCGAGCGCCATCGTCGAGAACCGCGCGGGCGCGGGCGGCACCGTGGGCGCGGCGATCGCGGCCAAGGCGCCGGCCGACGGCAACACGCTGGTGCTCGCGGCCGCGAGCCACAACATCGCGGGCTTCCTCTACAGCAAGCTGCCCTACGACCCGCTCAAGGACTTCGTGGGCGTGGCCAACATCGGCAACGCGGGCTACGTGCTCGCGGTGGCCAGCGGCATGAACGTGTCGACCACGGCCGACTTCATCAAGGAGGTCAAGGCCAACCCCGGCAAGTACAACTACGCCTCGGCCGGCAACGGCAGCGCCACGCACCTCGCGATGGCCTCGTTCCTCGCCAAGGCCGGGCTGCAGATGACGCACATCCCGACCAAGTCCACCGGCGAGGCGGTCAACGAGGTGCTCGCGGGCCGGGTGCAGGCGGTGATCTCGTCGAGCATCGGCGTGATGGGCTTCCAGAGCGATCCGCGCATGAAGCTGCTGGCCTCGACCGGCCAGTCGCGCAGCCCCTTCCTGCCGAAGCTGCCGACCGTGGCCGAGAGCGGCCTGCCCGGCTATGCCTTCGATTCGTGGATCGGCCTGCTCGCGCCGGCGGCCACGCCCAAGGCCGAGGTCGAGCGGCTCAACGCGGCCGTCAACAAGGTGATCGCCGACCCGGCGATCCAGGAACGCTTCACGCGGCTGGGCGTGGAGCCGCGCAGCCAGAGCGCCGAGGAATTCCAGAAGCTGCTGCGCGCCGACTGGGATGCGATGGGAGCGGTGGTGAAGGCCTCGGGGGCGAAGGTCGATTGACGGTAAATACAAGCTTTGGCAGATAAAAGGTAGAAATAACCCAAAACCTATAAATTGACAAAACAAGGGAGGGGCTATATCTTGAAGGCAAGATGGACTACCCCCTTCGTTTTGCCGACCAGCTCCGGGCGCATCTCCAGGCGCTGCGGAAAAAGCGCGGCCTGACGCAGGCGCAGGCCGGCAGCCTTGTCGGCGTCAGCCAGGCCCGGATCGCCGAGATCGAGGCGAATCCGGGGGCCGTCGGTTTCGAACAGTTGATGAAGCTGCTGGCGGCGCTGGGCGCGTCGATCTCGCTGCGCGACGAAGATGAGGCCCCGGTCTTCGCGGCGCCGGCGAGCGCCGAGCTTCCCGACGGCGATCGGCGCGCGAAGGATCGCAACGCGGTGCGCGCCTATGGGCGGATGCCATCGCCGGCCTCGCTGGTCGCTCAGGAACAAGGCGCCGAACCGGCGGCGGCCGCCCCGTCGCCCCCCGAACCGCACGCACCGCGCCCCGCCGCGGATGGTCCCGCGCCCACCGTCCGCGGGCGCTTCGCCGCCACGCCGAGGAAGGGCTCCTGGTGAGGCGCGCGCTCAAGGCCTGGATGAACGGCGAACTCGTCGGCACCTGGTCGGTCGATCGCGAATCCCACACCTTCCGCTACGAGCCCGCGTGGCTCGCGTCGCCGCGGCGCCGCTCGCTGTCGCTCTCGTTGCCGATCACCACGGCGCTCGAAGTCCAGGGCGAGGCGGTGCGCAACTACTTCGACAACCTGCTGCCCGACAACGAGCGGATCCGCGCGCGGCTGGGCCAGCGCTTCGGGCTCAAGAACACCAGGGTCTTCGACCTGCTCGAAGCCATCGGCCGCGACTGCGTGGGCGCGGTGCAGTTGCTGCCCGACGGCGCGGTGCCCGAAGGCTGGGACCGCGTGAACTGCGAGCCGCTGAGCGACGAGCAGGTGGCCGAGCTGCTGCGTGCCGTGCCGACCGAATCGACGCCCGAGCGGCTGCGCGACCGCGACCTGTTCCGGATCTCGCTCGCGGGCGCGCAGGAAAAGACCGCGCTGACCCGCGTCGACGGCCGCTGGTGCCGCCCGCACGGCGCCACGCCGACCACCCACATCCTCAAGCTGCCGCTGGGGCTGATCGGTGGCTCGCGGCGCGTCGATGCCTCGGACTCGGTGCAGAACGAATGGCTCTGCGCGCGGATCGTCGGCGCGCTGGGCCTGCCGGTCGCGTCGACATCCATCGCGACCTTCGGCGACCAGAAGGTGCTGGCGGTCGAGCGCTTCGACCGCGAATGGATGGCGGGCGCGAACGGCGAGCGCTGGATCGCGCGCCTGCCGCAGGAAGATTTCTGCCAGGCGATGGCGCTGCCGCCCGAGCGCAAGTACGAGCAGCACGGCGGCCCCGGCATGACCCGCTGCCTGCAACTGCTGCAGGGAAGCCGTAGCCGGGACGACGGCACGCTGTTCCTGCTCGCGCAGCTCGCCTTCTTCCTGCTGGCGGCCACCGATGGGCATGCCAAGAACTTCTCGATCCATCTGCAGCGCGGCGACGTCTACGAGATGACGCCGCTCTACGACGTGCTGTCGATGTGGCCCTACTTCGGCAACGGCGCGAGCCAGTTCCAGCCGCGCCGGGCCGAGCTGGCGATGGCCGTGCGCTCGAAGAACGCGCACTACGCGCTGCACACCATCCAGGCGCGCCATTGGTGGGGGCTCGCGATGCGCAACGGCGGCGACGACACCTGGCGCGCGATGCTCGCGATGGTCGAAACGCTCGACGAGGCGCTGGCCGAGGTCGAGGCCGTGCTGCCCGCGGACTTTCCCGCGCGGACCTGGGAGGCCGTTTCCCGCGGCATGCGTGCCGAGGCGCGGCGCTTCCTTTCGGGCGTGGCGCCCGCCGCGACGCGCTGACCCGGTCTCGTCCTCCAGCCGGATGCGCTCGCCGCGTGCCGACGTGTAGGACGCCCGTGCATTGACTTCGGCCTTTCGCGGGCGATGCTGGGAACGGGTTCCGGCTCGTAGGCCGGACCGCAGGAAGGAAGGCTTTCATGGAACAGACAACGACAACAGGCATGCCCTCGCGCCAGGGCGGAACGCAGAAGCTCTGGGTGGTGATCGGCGTGCTCGCGGTGGCGGTGGCCGCGCTCGGCGGCGCGCTGTGGCAGAAGCACCAGGGGCGGCACGGCGGCGTCACCGCCCGTGGCCCTGGCCACGGGCCCGGCGCCCGACGACTTCAAGCCCGATGCGGCGCCGCCGGCGCTTCAGCCCTTGCCGTCCGGCCCGACCGTCAACGCGACGGCGCCCGCGCCAGCGATGAGCGCCGCGCCTCAACCCGTGCCCGCCGCAGGCCCCGCGCCGTTGGCCGCCGCGCCCGAACCCGCCGCCGCCCCGCCCTGCGCGGTCTGCGGCCATGTCGAGACGGTGCGCGCCGTGCAGCGCACTCAGCGTCCGAGCGGCGTCGGCATGGTGGCCGGCGGCGTGGTCGGCGGGCTGGTGGGCAACCAGATCGGCCATGGCGGCGGCCGCACGGCCGCGACCGTGCTCGGCGCCGTCGGCGGCGGCTACGCGGGCAACGAGATCGAGAAACGCACCCACACGGTCACCGTCTACCAGGTCGGCGTGCGCATGGACAACGGCACGCTGCGCAGCGTCGAGACGCGCAGCGCGCCGCCGATCGGCAAGGCCGTCAGGCTCAAGGGCCACACGCTGAGCCCGGCCGACGGCCGCAAGTAAGCCGTTCCCCACCCCACCTGGAACCGCGCCCGGCAGACCCTGCCGGGCGCATGCTCGTTTACGAGAATATTGACGGTATATCGTTAATATATTTAAATCCGCTCCGTCCCAGCCCCGCCCATCCGGGCCCATCCAAGGAGCGAATTCGTGAGCAACCCCCGCTGGCAAGGCATCTTTCCCGCCGTCACCACCAAGTTCCATGCCGACGAGCGCATCGATGCCGAAGGCACCGCGCGCCACATCGACTTCCAGATCCGCAACGGCATCCACGGCCTCGTCACCTGCGGCTCGCTCGGCGAAGCCAGCACGCTGTCGCTCGAGGAGAAGCTGCAGGTCGCGCAGATCGCGCTCGAGGCCGCCGACGGCCGCATCCCGGTGCTGGCCAACGTGTCCGAGACCAGCACCCGCGACGCGCTGCGCTACGTCGAGGGCGGCAACAAGCTCGGCGTGGCCGGCTACATGGTCATGCCCTCGGTGATCTACGTGGCCGACGCGCGCGAAGCCATGCTCAACGTGCGCACCATCGCCAACGCGGCGCAGAAGCCGGTGATGGTCTACAACAACCCGGTGGCCTACCGCGTCGACCTCAAGCCCGAGCACATGGTCGAGCTGGCCGACTGCGAATGGATCGCGGCGATCAAGGAGAGCACCGACAACATCCGCCGCATCACCGACCTGCGCAACACGGTTGGCGACCGCTACCAGCTGTTCCTCGGCGTGGACGACCTCGCCTACGAGGGCCTGGCGCTGGGCTGCGACGGCCTGCTGGCCGGCGTGGGCTGCGCGTTCCCGCGCGAGACCGTGGCGCTGTACGACCTCATGAAGGCCGGCCAGTTCGCCGAGGCGCTCAAGCTCTACCAGTGGATGACGCCGATGCTGCACCTCGACGTCTCGACCAAGCTGGTCCAGAACCTCAAGCTCATCGACCACCTCGTGGGCGTGGGCACCGAGCACGTGCGCCGTCCGCGCCTGCCGCTGGTGGGCGCCGAGCGCGAGGCCATCGAGGCCATCGTGAAGAAGGCGCTCGCGACCCGCCCGGCCAAGTACCAGTCGGTCGCCTAAGCCCTTCGTTTGCTGCGTTTCCCCCGAGGGCGGCGCCCTCGTTTCCCCCGTACCCTCCGTGTCCCTTTATCCAGGAAGAAGCATGAAGACACCATCGAAGATGATTCCGCTGCTCGGCCTCGTGGCGCTCGCCCTCGCAACCCAGGCGAAGGCGCAGGAGCAGGTGGTCAAGATCGGCCATACCGGGCCGCTCTCCGGCCCCAATGCATTCGCGGGCAAGGACAACGAGAACGGCGTGCGCCTCGCGATCGAGGAGCTCAACGCGAAGAAGCTCGTGGTCGGCGGCAAGACGCTCAAGTTCGAACTGAAGTCGGAGGACGATGCCTGCGACGCCAAGAGCGGCGTGGCGGTGGCGCAGAAGTTCGTCGACGACAACGTCAAGTTCGTCATGGGCCCGTACTGCTCGGGCGTGGCCATCCCGGCCTCGCGCGTCTACAGCGACGGCGGCGTGCTGCTGTCGACCGTGGGCACCAACCCGAAGGTCACGCAGGGCGGCTACAAGAACCTCTACCGCATCATCGCGAGCGACAACCAGATCGGCGGCAGCATGGCCGTCTACGCGGCCAAGGTGCTCAAGGTCACCAAGGTCGGCGTGATCGACGACCGCACCGCCTTCGGCCAGGGGCTCGCCGAGGAGTTCACCAAGGAAGCGAAGAAGCAGGGCCTCACCGTGGTCGGCCAGGAGTTCACCACCGACAAGGCGGTCGACTTCACCGCCATCCTGACCAACATGAAGGCCAAGCAGCCCGAGGCGATCTTCTTCGGCGGCTACGCGCCGCAGGGCGCGCCGATGACGCGGCAGATGAAGCAGCTCGGCATCAACGCCAAGCTGCTCGGCGGCGACACGCTGTGCAGCCCCGCGATGGGCAAGCTCGGCGGCGACGCGGTCAACGACGCGGTGTTCTGCGCGCAGGGCGGCTCGATCCTCGAGAAGGCGGTCAGCGGTCCGGCCTTCAAGGAGAAGTTCAAGAAGCGCTTCGGCGCCGATGCCGATGCCTACGCGGCCTCGTACTACGACCAGGTGATGTTCATCGGCGAGTCGATGGCCAAGGCCAACTCGATCGATCCCGACAAGGTCGGCGCCGAGCTCTACAAGACCACCTACAAGGGCGTGGCCGCGACCTATGCCTACGACGACAAGGGCAACATGAAGCAGGCGCCGATCACGGTGTTCACCTTCAAGAACGCCGCGCCGACGGCGCTCGCGAGCTACTGAGTCGCGCCTCCCGCGAAGGGGCCGCGGCCCCTTCCTCCTCCTTTTCCTTCAACGCATCGCCGTCTTCAAGGAAGGCGATGCGCCCATCCCCATGCACCGCATCCAGATCATCGACTCGCACACCGGCGGCGAGCCCACCCGCCTCGTGACCGGCGGCTTTCCTGACCTCGGCCGCGGCAGCATGGCCGAGCGCCGTGCGCTGCTGGCCGAACGGCACGACCCCTGGCGCGCCGCCACCGTGCTCGAGCCGCGCGGCAGCGACGTCGTGGTCGGCGCGCTGCTGTGCGAACCGGTCGCGGCCGATGCCGCGGCCGGCGTGATCTTCTTCAACAACGCGGGCTACCTCGGCATGTGCGGCCACGGCACCATCGGCCTGGTCGCGAGTCTCGCGCACATGGGCCGCATCGGCCCCGGCGAGCACCGCATCGAAACGCCCGTGGGCACCGTCACCACCACGCTGCACGCGGACGGCGCGGTCAGCGTGCGCAACGTGCCCGCATACCGGCACCTGCGCCAGGTGGCCGTCGAACTGCCGGGCCATGGCACGGTGCGCGGCGACGTGGCCTGGGGCGGCAACTGGTTCTTCCTCGTGAGCGAGGCCGCGCACGGCCAGCGCGTGGCGAGCGACAACCTCGCCGCGCTCACCGACTACACGGCCGCGCTGCGGCGCGCGCTCGCGGCGCAGGGCATCACCGGCGCCGAGGGCGCGGAGATCGACCACATCGAACTGTTCGCCGACGACGCGGACGGCGCCGACAGCCGCAACTTCGTGCTGTGCCCCGGCAATGCCTACGATCGCTCGCCCTGCGGCACCGGCACCAGCGCCAAGATCGCCTGCCTAGCGGCCGACGGCAAGCTCGCGCCCGGCCAGGTGTGGACGCAGGCCAGCGTGATCGGCAGCCGCTTCGAGGCCAGCTACGAGCCCGCCGACGACGGCCGCGTCGTTCCCACGCTGCGCGGCCGCGCCCACATCAGCGCCGAAGCCACCCTGCTGATCGACGAGGCCGATCCCTTCGGCTGGGGCATCCGGCTCTGACGCTGCAGATGGCCGATGCGGACGCGATCGTCATCGGCGCCGGCATCGTCGGCGCCGCCTGCGCGCATGCGCTCGCGCGCGCAGGCCGTCGCGTGCGCGTGATCGATGCGCGCCGGGGCGGCGCCACCGGCGCCGGCATGGGCCATCTCGTGGCGATGGACGACAACCGCGCCGAGCTCGAACTCAGCAGCCGCTCGATCGACCTGTGGCGCGCGCTCGCGCCGCGCATGCCGGCCGACTGCGCGCACAGTGCCTGCGGCACGCTCTGGATCGCCGCCGACGACGCGGAGATGGCCGAGGCCGAACGCAAGCGCGAGCGGCTCGCCGCGCTGGGCATCGCGAGCCGGCTGCTCGACGCGAAGGCATTGGCCGCGGCCGAACCCGCATTGCGCGCCGGCCTCGCGGGCGCGCTCGAGGTGCCGGGCGACGGCATCCTCTATGCGCCGAACGCGGCGCGCTGGCTGCTCGCGGATGCGGGCGCCGCGATCGAATTCGAGCAGGCCCAGGTCGAGGCCATCGAGGACGACGGCACGCTGCTTCTGGCCGACGGCGGCCGGCGCCGCGCCGCGCAGGTCGTGCTCGCCGCCGGCCTCGAGGCGGCCGCGCTGTGCCCCGAACTGCCGCTGCGGCCCAAGAAAGGCCACCTGCTGATCACCGACCGCTATCCGGGCACCGTGCGGCACCAACTGGTCGAGCTCGGCTACGTCACCAGCGCGCACCATGCCGAGGGCGACTCGGTTGCCTTCAACGTGCAACCGCGGCCCACGGGGCAGCTGCTGGTCGGCTCCTCGCGGCAGTTCGACACCACCGATCCTGCGGTCGAGCCCGCGATGCTCGCGCGCATGCTGCGGCGCGCGATCGACTACCTGCCGGGCCTCGGCGAACTCAACGCCATCCGCAGCTGGACCGGCCTGCGCGCCGCCACGCCCGACGGCCTGCCGCTGCTGGGCGCGCATCCGTGGCGCGAGAAGTTGTGGCTCGCGCTCGGCCACGAAGGCCTGGGCGTGACCACCGCACCGGGCAGCGCCGAACTGCTGGTGGCGCTGATGACGGGCACCGCGCCGCCGTTCGATGCGCGGCCCTTCGCGCCCGGGCGGCTGCTGGAGAAAGTGGCATGAACGCCGCGCCGCAGGTCTTGTTGCAGGTCGACGGCCGTGAGGTGCGCGTCGCGGCCGGCAGCTCGGTCGCCGCCGCGCTGCGCATCGCCGACACGACGCCGGCCATGGGCGTCGCGCGCGTCTCCGTCACGGGCCAACCGCGCGCGCCCTTCTGCGGCATGGGCATCTGCCAGGAATGCCGCGTCGCCATCGACGGCCGCCGCCGCCTCGCCTGCCAGACCGTCTGCGGCGAAGGCATGCGCGTGGAGACCCTGCGATGAGCACCGACGCCGTCGGCCTCGAACACTGCGACCTGCTGATCGTCGGCGCCGGTCCCGCGGGCATGGCCGCCGCGCTGGCGGCCGCGCCCAGCGGCGCGGCCATCGTCGTGATCGACGACAACCCCGTGCCCGGCGGGCAGATCTGGCGCGATGGCCCCGGCGCCACTTTGCCGCCGGCCGCGCGCCGGCTGCGCGAGGCGCTGGCCGCCCGCGCCAACGTGCGCGTGCGCAGCGGCACGCGCGTGGTGGCCGACAGCGCGCCGCGCGAGCTGCTGCTCGAGGAGGCAGAGCGCGCCTGGCGCCTGCGCTGGGGCAGGCTCGTGCTGTGCACCGGCGCGCGCGAACGCCTGCTGCCCTTTCCGGGCTGGACCCTGCCGGGCGTGACCGGCGCGGGCGGCCTGCAGGCGCTGATCAAGGCCGGCCTGCCGGTGGCGGGCGAGCGCATCGTCGTCGCCGGCACCGGCCCGCTGCTGCTGGCAGCCGCGGCCACCGCGCGCCAGGCCGGCGCGAAGGTGCTGCGCATCGCCGAGCAGGCGGCCTTCGGTTCGGTCGCGGGCTTCGCGCTGGGGCTCGCGCGCTGGCCCGGCAAGGCAGTGCAGGCGCTGACGCTGGCCGATGCGACCTACCGCACCGGCTCGCACGTGGTCGAAGCACTGGGCACGACACGGCTCGAATCGGTGCGCCTGAACCAGGGCGGCCGCATGCGGGAGATGGCCTGCGAGCGCCTGGCCTGCGGTTTCGGCCTCGTGCCCAACACCCAGCTCGGCCAGATGCTCGGCTGCGCGCTCGCGCCCTTCGGCGACAGCGACACGCTCGCGCTGGCCGTCGACGAGCGGCAGGCCACCAGCCTGGACGGCGTCTACGCGGCCGGCGAATGCACGGGCTTCGGCGGCAGCGAACGCGCGCTCGCGCAGGGCGCCATCGCGGGCCATGCGGCCGTCGGCGACGAAAAGGCCGCACGGTTGCAATACGCCGAGCGCGCGCGCTGGAACGCCTTCGCCACGCGCCTGCACCGCAGCTTCGCGCCCGGCCCCGCGATCCGCGCGCTGGCCTGGCCCGACACGCTGGTGTGCCGCTGCGAGGACGTGCCCCTCGCGGCGCTCGCCGGCTGCGGCGGCTGGACCGACGCCAAGCTGCACCAGCGCTGCGGCATGGGGCCGTGCCAGGGGCGCGTGTGCGGCGATGCCGCGCAGTTCCTGTTCGGCTGGACGCCGCCCGCGCCGCGGCCGCCGCTGTCGCCCGTGCGCATCGCGACGCTGGCCGGCCTGGGCGCGCGCGACCCGGACTGATCCACACTACGCAGATCCGCGTCCCCGAACATCCATGGCTGCTCCGATCCCCGTCCCTGCCCCCGCGTCCGCCCCGAAGCGCCGCGCCGCCGACATGGCCTACGACGCCATCGAGACCCTGCTGTCCACGCTGCAGCTCGAGCCCGGCAGCCAGATCGTCGAGGCCGAGCTGGCCGAGCGCACCGGCCTGGGCCGCACGCCGGTGCGCGAGGCGCTGATGCGCATGGTGTCGATCGGCCTCGTCGTGCAGCAGGCGCGCCGCGGTCTGCTGGTGTCGACCATCGACCTCGCCGACCACCTCGACGTGGTGCAGACGCGCCGCGTGCTCGAGCAGCTGATCGCCACCTGCTCCGCGCGCCGCGCCACCGCGCCGCAGCGCAAGGAGATCGTGCGCTGCGCCGAGCAGATGGTGGAGGCGGCCGCGCGCGGCGACCTCGACGGCTACATGCGCGCCGACCATGCGCTCGACCTGGTGAACCACCAGGCCAGCCACAACGACTCGGCCGTCAAGGCCGTCACGCCGCTGATCGTGCAGTGCCGCCGCTTCTGGTACGCCTACCAGCACCAGGGCGAGATCGTCGAAGGCGCCAACGCCCACCTCGAACTGGCGCAGGGCATCGCCACCGGCGACGAAGCCGCCGCCACCGCGGGCGCCGACCGGCTGATGGACTACCTCGAGCGCTTCGCGCGCAAGATCATCGACCGCTAGGAGGCTGCGCCCTGGCGCTGCTGCCGCAGCACCGTCGCGCTCTCGCCGCCCTGGCCCCAGTTGTCGGGGTCGATCTCGTCGATCAGCACCGTCACGTCCTCGGGGCGCTTGCCGAGCACCTCCTGCAGCAGCCGGGTGGCGCCGGCGATCAGCGCGGCTTTCTGTTCGCGCGTGGCCGGTATTTCACGGCGCGCGAGGCGGATGGTCACGAGGGGCATGGTGGGCGGTCCGTCAGGTCGAGGAGCGCCGATTCTCGCCAGCCGGCCCCGGGGAATTCCGCGTGCATCGCGCGCACCCGCGGCGCATACTGGCCCGATGGCCGCCGCACCCCGAGCCCGTCCCGAGGATTTCTTCAGCACCGACGAATGGCAGGCGCTGACCGCGCGCTCGTCGTGGAAGGGGCTGTGGCTGGTCGCGCACTGCTGGGGCGTCATCGGCCTCGCGATGCTGGTGGGCATCGTCTGGCCATGGACCATTCCGCTGATGGTGCCGATCGTCGGCGCGCGCCAGCTCGGCCTGTTCATCCTGATGCACGACGCGGCCCATGCGGGGCTGCACCGCAACCGGCGCGTCAACGACTGGGTCGGCCACTGGCTGTGCTCGTCCACCCTGCGCGACTACCGGCCCTACCACCTGCAGCACCACCGCTTCGTGCAGCAGACCGAGGACCCCGACCTCGTGCTGTCGGCGCCGTTCCCGATCTCGCGCGCCTCGATGTGGCGCAAGGTCGTGCGCGACCTCAGCGGCCAGACCTTCTACAAGCAGCGCTTCGGCCATATCGCCGAAGGCATCCGCCGGCGCGCACCGGGCGAATCGGCGCTGAAGGCGTTCGGCCGCGAACTCGCGAAGGACCGCCGCTTCTTTCTCGCCAACGGCCTCGGGCTGCTGGCCTTCGCGCTGGCCGGCTACTGGTGGGCCTGGGCCCTGATGTGGCTGCTGCCCATGGCGACCTGGCTGCCGCTCGTGAGCCGGGTGCGCAACATCGCCGAGCATGCGCTGGTGGCGCAGAACGAGGCCGATCCGCTGCGCCAGGCGCGCACCACGCATGCCAACCTGCCCGAGCGCATCTTCATCGCGCCCTACTGGGTCAACTACCACTGCGAGCACCACATGTTCACCAGCCTGCCGTGCTGGAGCCTGCCGCAGGCGCACCGGCTGCTGCAGCGCGGTGGCACGACCGCGCGCATGGAGGTGCAGCCCGGCTACCTGAGCCTGTTGAAGCAGGCCACGGCGGCCTGAAACTTCAGCGCGTCGCGGGCCGCGCCGCCGTGGGCAGCGCGCCGCGCTGCGCATGCTGGCTCAGCCAGATGCTCGCGATCACGATCGCGATGCCCGCCACCTGCAGCGGCGACAGCCGCTGGCCCAGCAGCACCCAGCCGAGGATCACGGCCGTCACCGGGCTCAGGAAGGCCAGCGAGGCGATGGCGGCCGGCTCCAGCCGGGCCACGCCGCGGAACCACAGGATGTAGGTCAGCGCGGCGCCCACCAGGCCTAGCCAGCCGAAGCCCAGCCAGTTGGTGGCCGTGAGCGGGGGCAGCGCCGGTTCGAGCCACAGCGCCACCGGCAGCAGCAGCAGGCCGCCCGCGGTGAGCTGCCAGGCGGTGAAGGTCAGCGCCGAGACCGGCGGCTGCCAGCGCCGCGCCAGCACCGTCCCGAAGGCCATCGACACCGCACCCGCGAGCGCCGCCGCGATGCCCACCGCGTCGAGCCTGGCCTGCGGCGTGAGCACCAGCAGCGCCACGCCGCCGAAGCCCACGGCGGCCGCCACCACCGACAGCGCGCGCACCCGCGTGCCGAGCAGCGCGCTCGCGAGGAACACCACCATCAGCGGCTGCAGCGAGGTGATCGTGGCCGCCACCCCGCCCGGCAGCCGGTAGGCCGCGATGAACAGCATCGCCCACAGCAGCGAGAAATTGAGCGCGCCCAGCACCAGGATGCGGCCCCACCAGGCGCGCTCGGGCAACTGCCGCACGATGGCCAGCAGCAGCAGGCCCGCGGGCAGCGCGCGCAGCATCGCCACCGTGAGCGGGTAGTTCGCGGGCAGCAGCTCGGTGGTGACGATGTAGGTGCTGCCCCAGATCGCGGGCGCGGCGGCGGTCAGCAGGATGTCGGCGCCCCGGGCGGGAGGGCGGGCGCTGCGGTCGGTGGTGTCGGTCATGGAGGCTTGAATCTATTCAATTGACCGCTGGTTGTGAATGTCTGAATAATGAATTGATTCATTACCAATGGTTGTGGATCATGGACCATCTCACCGCCCTCCAGGTCTTCCGCACCGCCGCCACCAGCGGCAGCTTCGCGGGCGCGGCGCGACAGCTCGGCCTGTCGGCCGCCGCGGTCAGCAAGAACATCGCCGAGCTCGAGGCGCACCTGAAGGTGCGGCTCATCAACCGCACCACGCGCAGCATGAGCCTCACCGAGGCCGGCGCGGCCTACCACCAGCGGCTCTCGCGCATCCTCGACGACCTGAGCGAGGCCGACGCCGCGCTCGCGCCCATGGGCAGCAGCCCGTCGGGCGTGCTGCGGGTCAGCGCGCCGCTGACCTTCGCGCTGACCTGCATCTCGCCCGGCATCCCGGCCTTCATGGACCGTCATCCGAACCTGCGGCTCGAACTCGACCTGCAGGACGCGCGCACCGACCTGATCGGCGGCGGATACGACCTCGCGATTCGCGGCAGCGACCGGCTCGAGGACTCGAGCCTGGTGGCACGCGAGCTCACGACCATGACCCACGTGCTGTGCGGCGCGCCGGCCTACTTCGCCGCCCGTGGCCGGCCCGCGCGGCCCGAGGACCTGAAGGCCTTCGACTGCGTGCAGTTCACGCTCTCGGGCCATGCCCACAAGTGGACCTTCCGGCGCGCCGGTCGCAGCGTGGCGGTGCCGGTCGACGGGCGCTACAAGGTCAGCTCCAGCCTCGCGGTGCGCGACGCGCTGCTCGCGGGCTTCGGCCTGAGCCTGATCCCGCGCATCTACGTCGCGCAGGAACTGGCCGCGGGCCGGCTCGAGGCGGTGCTGGAGGACTGGGAGGCCGACCGCACGCCGGTCTATGCCGTCTATCCCTCGCGTCACCTGGCCGCGAAGACGCGCGCCTTCGTCGACTTCCTGCTCGAGCGCTTCGCCTCGCGCTGACCGTTGAGCAGCCGGCCGATGGGCGTGCGGCGCGCCAGCAGCTCGTAGCTCGCGAGCGCCATGATCGAAGTGGCCGCGATGTTGAGGCCCATCTTCGTGAGCGCTCCGAGCGGCGCATGGAACAGCAGGACGCCGAAGCCGACGGTGCCGAGCATGTGGACCAGGTAGACCCAGTAGGAGCTGCGCGAGAGGTAGTCGAGCACGCCGTTGCGCCGCGGCAGCCAGCGCACGAAGGCCCCGATCAGCGCCAGGCTCCAGAGCCAGCCGGCGGTGCCGTAGGCGAAGGCGATCCAGAACGCGGCATGCGGCAAGGGCGTCGTGCCGCGCGCGGCGCCCAGCAGCACGAGCGTCGCGCCGAAGAAGGCCAGGCCCGCGAGTGCCAGGACCTGGCAGCGCGCGGCGAAGCGGGCGAGCAGGTCCTGCCGCCCGTGCAGGCACAGGCCGAACATGAAGAACAGGCCGCTGTGCACCCACTCGCCCCAGGGCGGCAGGAAGGAGCCGCTCTGCGGCGCCAGGCCCGTGGGATGGAAGGACCCGGCCACGGCCAGCGGCAGCGCCAGCACCAGGACGCCCCAGGGCTGGCGTGCCAGCAGCGCGAAGCCGTGCCCGAAGCCCGCGCGCAGCCGCGCCGGCACGAAGCGGCCCAGCTTCGCGCCGGCCGAGGCCAGCACGCAGAACCAGAACAGCTGGTAGATGAACCACAGGTGCAGCGTGTTGAACGGCGAGCCGCCCGGCGGGCGCGGCGGCGCCAGCGCCGCATCGAGTCCCGGCACGCCGCGCACCGTGAGGTGGATGTAGACCATCGCGAGCAGCGTGGTCAGCACGAACAGCGGCGGCCAGAACAGCGCGAAGGGCAGGGCGAGCCGCAGCGCGCGGTTGCGCAGCATGCCGCCGGCGCCGCGCCGCTCGATCAGCAGCGCGACGAAGAAACCCGCGAGCACGAAGAACACCGGCATGCGGAAGCCGTGGATGAACAGCAGCAGCAGGTCGGCGACGCGCGAGGTCTGCGGGTCGCGCCAGGGCAGCGGCGAGGCGACGGTGAGGTGGTTGAGGGCCACGTGCAGCACGATGCCCAGCCACATCATGAGGGCGCGCAGGTTGTCGAGCGCGTGCAGACGTTGCGGGGTGGAAGGAGGGGTGTTGGCGTTGTTCATGCGGCCACTGTTGGGCCTCACGCAACGTCAGGGTCAAGCGGGGACGAGCGGGTTTTTCAGGCCGCGCGCAGCGTTGCCATGGCGCGCAGCAGCAGCTCGCGCACCGGCGGCGCGGTCACCGCCGCGGCCTGCAGCACGGGCTCGGTGGCCATGGCCTGCATCAGCCGGCCCGCGATGCCCGGGTCGTGGTCGCAGAAGGCATCGAACAGCGCGGCCCACTCGCGCGCGATCGCCTGCACGGCCGGATCGCCGGGCGTCGCGCCCTGGGCCTGCAGGGCCTCGAGTTCGCCCGAGAGCCGGCGCCAGGCCGCGTCGGGCGGCGTGCCCAGGCGCGCGAAGTCCTCGGCGTCCAGGTGGCGCAGCAGCGCGGCCATGCGCAGGCCGATGGCCTCTTCGATGTAGCCGATCAGCGCGGCCGAGGGACCGTCGTCGCGCCGCGCCACCGGCTCGCTGCGGTACATCTCGCCCCAGCGCTCGATCAGGTCGTAGTTGCCGTCCATCCACTGGCCCATCAGCGTCATCCAGCGCGCGGCCAGCGGCTGCAGCTCGAGCGCATCGGCCGGCACGCCGCGCGCCATGCGCTCGCTCACCTCGGCGATCAGCGGCGGCCACTGGTCGGCCACGGCCTTCCAGTTCGCCATCAGCGCGCGGATCTCCTCCGGGCTGAAGTAGCGGCCGTAGGTGCTCATCTGCTCGAGCGTCGCGAGCCAGTCGCCGGTGTCGGGCCGGCCGCCCTCGGCCAGCCGCTGTTCGAGCAGCGCGAGCCGCTCGCGCAGCGTGGTGGCCTGCGCGATCTGCCGGTCGAGCGCGGCGATCTGGCGCGCGACGATCGCGGGCAGCGATTCGCCGCCCGCGCCCAGCAGCCCGCCGATCTCGGCCAGCGGCAGCCCGAGCAGCCGCAGCGCCTGAATCGCGTGCAGCCGCGCGATGTCGTCGGGGCCGTAGAGCCGGTAGCCGGCCTCCGAGCGCGCCGACGGCGCGAGCAGGCCGATGGCGTCGTAGTGATGGAGCGTGCGCACCGTGAGCCCGGTGCGCCGCGCGAGTTCGCCGACCTGGAGCAGCATGGCGGCGGCGCGGGGGCTCAGTCCCCGGACGGCACCGGTTCGGGCCCGGGCCAGCCCAGCAGCTCGGCCAGCCGCTGCACCACCCAGTCGGCCTCGGCCGGCTGCAGGCCCGCCTCGGGCACCGCCAAGCCGGCGCGGATGCGCGCCAGGATCTCGCTCTCGACCGGCACCTCGGTGTGGTGCTGGATCTGCGCATGGCCCACCAGGTGGCTGGCCAGGTCCTCGCAGATCTCGTAGCGCTCGCGCACCACGCCGATGGGTTCGCGCAGCCGCTGCCGCGCGTCGGTGTAGACGGCGAAGAACGAGGGCGGGATCAGGATCTGGTTGTCGTCGGACATCGAAGGGTTATAGCCCCTGGCAGGGGCCCCTCAACGACGAAACGCGCCCGCGGGCGCGTTTGTCGGGGTTTCGCACCACCGGCCCGGCGGGCCGTGGCGGCGAAGGCCGGATCAGCCGCCCTTCTTGGCGCGCTTGCCGGGGTTCTTCTTGCTGCGCGTCGCGGTGCCGCGCTCGAGGCTGACCTTCTGGCCGCCACCGTTGCGCGGCAGGGTGAAGCCGGGCAGGGGCACGGGCTTCGGGCTGGCGAGACGGTCGGCTTCGGTACGGATTTTCTTGGGCATGGAAAGCTCGGGTAAAAGTGAAGTTCGAAGGCGTAATTAGGCCACAGCGAGGATTTTGCATGCCAGAAAGCGCAATGGGGGGAGACATGGCCCGGCCGAGGTTCGTCACGGGCTCGCTGTTGCGCCATGTCTGCGTGATGGCGGGCACCGGCGCCATCGGCCTGATCGCGGTGTTCGCGGTCGACCTGATCAACCTGTTCTACATCTCGCTGCTCGGCGAGAAGGCCATCGCCGCGGCCGTGGGTTTCGCGGGCGTGGTCGGCTTCTTCCACACCTCGCTGTGCATCGGGCTGATGATCGGCATCGCCGCCGTGGTCTCGCGCACCGTGGGCGCGGGCCGCGCGCACGATGCGCGCCGCATCGCCACCGCGAGCCTGGTGCTGATGGCGGCGATCTCGCTGGTGGCCGGCAGCGGCACCGCCTTCTTCCTCGGCCCGGCCGTGCATGCGCTGGGCGCCGAGGGCGAGACCGCGCGCTTCGCGCAGCGCTACCTCGCGATCACGGTGCACACGATGCCGCTGCTCGGGATCGGCATGGCCTGCTCGGCGCTGCTGCGCGCGGTCGGCGACGCGCGGCGCGCCATGATGGTCACCCTGGTCGGTGCCTTCGTCACCGCGGTGCTCGACCCGATCCTGATCTTCGGCTTCGGCATGGGGCTCGACGGCGCGGCCGTGAGCGCCGTGTTCTCGCGGCTGGCGCTGGCCGCGGTCGGGCTGCACGGCGTGGCGGTGCGGCACCGCATGCTGGGCCGCTTCGAGCCGAAGCAACTGGGCGCCGACGCCCGCGCGATGGCCGCGGTGGCCGGGCCGGCGGTGCTGACCAATCTCGCGACGCCGGTGAGCGCCGCCTTCGTCACCCACACCATCGCGCAGTTCGGGCCCGCGGCCGTGGCCGGCGCCGCCACCATCGACCGCGTGAGCCCGGTGGCCTTCGGGCTGGTCTATGCGCTGAGCGGCGCGGTCGGGCCGATCCTGGCGCAGAACCTCGGCGCCGGGCAGTACCGGCGCGTGCGCCAGGGGCTGCGCGACAGCCTGCTGGTCATGGGCGTGTCGGTGGCGGTGGCCTGGGCGGTGCTGGCGCTGGGGCAGGACGTCCTGATCCGGGCCTTCTCGGCCGACGGCATCTCGGCCGAGCTGATCGCGCTGTTCTGCAGCTGGCTCGCGGCCAGCTTCTTCTTCGCGGGCGGCCTGTTCGTGGCCAATGCCTCGTTCAACAACCTCGGCCATCCGCTGCTGTCGACGGTCTTCAACTGGGGCCGCGCGACCGTGGGCACGGTGCCCTTCGTCTGGTGGGGCGCGCAGTACGGCGCGGCCGGCGTGCTGATCGGGCAGGCGGTGGGCGCCTCGATCTTCGGCGTGCTCGCGGTGACGGTGGCGTTCCGGCTCGCGAACCGGCTGGCGCTGCGCGAGGACATCGCGCCGGTGCCGCCCGAAGACGCGGTGCCGGTGCTCGACGCACCGGTCGCGCCGACCTCGGCGGCCGGCGGTGCCGCGGCGCTCGCGGGCGACCTCAGAGATCCAGCAGCCGGACCTTGACGCTCTTGCCCTTGATGCGGCCGTCGTTGAGCTTGCGCGCTGCCTCGGCGGCGATGCCGCGCTCGACCGCGACGTAGGTCGAGTACTCGTTGACGTTGATCTTGCCGACCTGCTCCTTCGCATAGCCGCAGTCGCCGGTCAGCGCGCCCAGCACGTCGCCGGCGCGGATCTTCTCCTTGCGCCCGCCCACGATCTGCAGCGTGGCCATCGGCGGCGCGAGCGGCGCGCCCTTGCCGGGCGTGAGCTCGGCCAGTTCGTGCCATTCGGATTCGCGGCCCTGCAACTGCTCGATCTTTCCGACGAAGCCCATCTCGTCCATGCTCGCGAGGTTCAGCGCCAGGCCCTCGGCGCCGCCCTGCTGGCCGACGCGGCCGGTGCGGCCGATGCGGTGCACGTGCACCTCGGCATCGGGCGTCACGTCGACGTTGATCACCGCCTCGAGCTGCGCGATGTCCAGGCCGCGCGCCGCCACGTCGGTGGCCACCAGCACCGAGCAGCTGCGGTTGGCGAACTGCACCAGCACCTGGTCGCGTTCGCGCTGCTCGAGTTCGCCGAACAGCGCGAGCGCGCTGAAGCCCTGCGCCTGCAGCACGTCGACCAGGTCGCGGCACTGCTGCTTGGTGTTGCAGAAGGCCAGCGTGCTGGCCGGGCGGAAGTGGTCGAGCAGCCGGCTCACCGTGTGCAGCCGTTCGCCGTCCTTGATCTGGTACCAGCGCTGGCGGATCGCGCTGCCCGTGTGCTGGGCCTGCACCGCGATCTGCTGCGGGTCCTTCATGAACTGCTGCGCGAGCTTGGCGATGCCTTCGGGGTAGGTGGCCGAGAACAGCAGCGTCTGGCGCTCCTTCGGGCACTGGCGCGCCACGGTCACGATGTCGTCGAAGAAGCCCATGTCGAGCATGCGGTCGGCCTCGTCGAGCACCAGCGTGTTGAGCGCGTCGAGCGCGAGGTTCTCGCGCTCGAGGTGGTCCATGATCCGCCCCGGCGTGCCCACCACCACGTGGGCGCCGTGCTCCAGGCTCGCGGTCTGCCCGCGCAGCGCGACGCCGCCGCACAGCGTGACCACCTTGATGTTCTCTTCCGCGCGCGCCAGCCGGCGGATCTCGGTCGTGACCTGGTCGGCCAGCTCGCGCGTCGGGCACAGCACCATCGCCTGCACCGCGAAGCGGCGCGGATTGAGGTTGGCCAGCAGCGCCAGCGCGAAGGCGGCGGTCTTGCCGCTGCCGGTCTTGGCCTGGGCGATCAGGTCCTTGCCGAGCAGCGCGCTCGGCAGGCTCGCGGCCTGGATCGGCGTCATGCGCGCGTAGCCGAGCTGCGCCAGGTTGGCCAGCATCTGCGGCGCGAGCGACAGGGTGGCGAAATCGTCGGGGGAGGTGGTGGTCATGGCGTGGCCGCCAGCAAGCCCGGCGGAGGCGTGAGAGACGGTGGAAAGACGTGGGGAGTAAAAAAATCAGGGCCTTGCAGCCCGCCGCCGGGGCGACAGTGCTGCAAGGCCCTCGGGGGCTGCGACGGTCGGCGCGTGCCGCTCGTTCAGCGGCGCTGGGCGCCGTTGTTGCCGCCGGGACCCGACGGCGGAGGACCGCGGCGTTCCAGGTGACGGAACGTGATGCGGCCCTTGGTCAGGTCGTAGGGCGAGAGTTCCAGCGACACCTTGTCGCCCGCCAGGATGCGGATGTGGTGCTTGCGCATCTTGCCGCCGCTGTAGGCGATCAGCTGGTGACCGTTGTCGAGCGTGACGCGGTAGCGCGAATCGGGCAGGACTTCGGTCACTGCGCCGTTCATTTCGATCAGTTCTTCCTTCGGCATGCTTTACCTCGAATCTTCGTTGTCTGTTGGATATGAATGAAATCCGTCGTGTTTGGTTTCAGGCGCGACGGCCGGCCGACACACACGGCGCAGCGGGGACGCGCTCTGCTCGCTTCAACATGAACGAAGACCGTGGTGGCAATCATGGGCGCCGGAACTGGCGCTCCAACACACGGCAAAAACCGGCGTGCCTGGCGGGGGAGGTGCGGAACCCGGGGATTTCAAATCGGGTTCAGGGGGCCTCGGTGCCAATCGGCCAACCGGTGGGGTGACGAGAAAAGACTTCGTCGTAGTATCGAAACGAACCCGGCATTGTAACCGGACTGGCATGACTGTTGCTCAGGTTTCGGCCGGGACTGGCGCGAACGCGCGACAAATCGGCCGATATTGCTATCAAAAGAGTAGCTGAAAGCCCTCAGGCCGCCGCGGGCTCCCCGACCCGCGCGACCGTGCCGCCGCCGCGCCGGCGGCCATGGGCCAGCAGCAGCACGCCGGCCAGCTGGCAGGCCGCGCCCACCCAGCCGACGGCGCTCACGCCGAACCACGCGATCGCCACGCCGCCGAACAGCGAACCGGCCGCGATCCCGAGGTAGATCGCCGAGGCGTTGAGCGACAGCGTCATCGGCGCGCGCTCGGGCGCCAGCCGGATCAGCCGCACCGCCTGCGCCGGCCCGAAGCCCCAGCCCGCGAAACCCCACAGCGCCGCCAGGCCCACCACGGCCGGCAGCGCCAGGCCGCCGGGCAGCGCCTGGGCCGCGAGCGACAGCCCGCCGAGGATCGCCACCAGCAGCAGCGCGAAGCCGCGCGCCACCCGGTCGGCGCCGAAGCGGTCGGTGGCCCAGCCGCCGGCCGCGGTGCCGAGCGCCGCCGCCACGCCGATGGCGACGAACACCGCGCCGATGCCTTCGGGGCCGATGCCGACCGTGCGCGAGAGGAACAGCGCGATGTAGGTGTAGAAGCTGAAGCCGCCCGTGGTCCAGAGCACGCTGACGCCGAGCCCGGCCAGCACGCCCGGCGCACGCAGCACGGCGAAGGCGGCGCCGCCCGATACGGCGGGCGCCGCCGCCGCGAGCCGGCGCGGCAGCCCGGCCGCCAGTCCCAAGGTCGCGACCAGGCCCAGCGCGGCGATCAGCAGGTAGGCCGTGCGCCAGCCGCCCCAGCCCGCGATCCAGGCGCCGAGCGGCACACCGAGCGCCACCGCCAGCGTGCCGCCGCCGGTGACGATCGCCAGCGCCCGGCCGCGCAGCGCGGGCGACACCAGCGAAGCCGCCACCGCGCTCGCGGTCGGTACGAACACGCCCGCCACCAGGCCCAGCGCCAGCCGGGCCAGCGCGAGCTGGCCGAAGCCCTGCGCCATCGACGCCAGCAGCGTGAGGCCACTGAAGGCCGCGAGGCTCGCGACCAGCAGCGGCCGGCGGCCGAAGCGCGCGCAGGCCGCGGCCATCAGCGGCGAGCCGATCGCATAGCTGAGCGCGAACAGCAGCACGAGCTGGCCCGCGTGCGTGGGGCTGATCCGCAGGTCGGCCGCGAGCACCGGCAGCAGGCCCGCGACGATGAAGCTCTCGGTGCCGATCGCGAAGGCGCCGAGCGCGAGCCAGGCGAGGCTCAGCGGCAGGCGTTCCGGCGTGGCGGGAGCGGTGGAAGAGGGGGCGGGATCGTGGTGCATGGCGGTTCTCCATCGAGCATTCCAAGGGCGCCAGCGTAGGCTTGCGATTGGTTCCTCAAAAGAACCACAATCGGCAAATTCCATGGAGCCACTTTTCGAGCTGTCCCTGCAGCTGCCCGCGGCCGGCTCGCGCGAACTGCTGCGCGAGCTGCACCGGCAGCTGCATGCCGCCATCCTCGACGGCCGGCTGCGGCCCGGCGCCCGCCTGCCCGCCACGCGCGCGCTCGCGCAGCGCCTGGGCGTGTCGCGCAACACCATGCTGGCGGCCTACGACCTGCTGCTCAGCGAGGGCTACCTGGTCGCCCGTCCCGGGGCCGGCACCTACGTGGCCGACACCCTGCCAGCCTCGCGCCGCGGCCGGTCGCCACGCACCGCCGCGCTCACCGAGGCCGGCACGCCCCGCCGCGATCCACGCCTGGCCCCGCCGCGCGTGCCCGGCGCCGGCCTGCCGCCCACGCTGCAGCAGCGCCCGGCGCGCGACGATTTCCGCGTCGGCCTGCCCGATGCGAGCGCGCTGCCCTTCGACATCTGGCGCCGGCTGTCCGACCGCGCGCTGCGCCGCATCGCGCGCGGCGGCGGCGAAGCGGCGCAGTACGCCGATCCGCGCGGCCAGCCGGCGCTGCGCGAGGCGATCGCGCGCCACGTGTCCTTCACGCGCGCGGTCGGCTGCGGCGCCAACGACATCGTCGTCACCGCCGGCGCGCAGCAGGCCTTCGGGCTGCTCGCGCGCGTCCTCGTCGTGCCGGGGCGCACGGTGGTGGCGGTCGAGCAACTGTCCTATCCCTCGCTGCGCGAGGCCCTGGCGGCCGCCGGCGCGAAGGTGGTGCCCGTGCCCACCGACGCCGAGGGCCTGTGCGTCGACCGGCTGCCGGCCGAGGCGCGCGTGGTCTGCGTGACGCCCTCGCACCAGTTCCCCACCGGCGTCGCCATGTCGACGCCGCGGCGCGCCGCGCTGCTGGCCTTCGCGCGCGAGCGCCAAGCGGTGGTGATCGAGGACGACTACGACAGCGAATTCCGCTTCGCCGGCCGCCCGCTCGACGCGCTGCAGACGCTGGACCGCGCCGACTCGGTCTGCTACGTGGGCACCTTCTCGAAGAGCCTCTTTCCCGCGCTGCGCCTGGGCTTCGTGGTGGCGCCGCCATGGGCGCGCGCGGCGCTGGTGCGCATGCGCGAGCTGGCCGACTGGCACAGCCCGGTGCTGGGCCAGGACGCGCTGGCCGACTTCATCGCCGAGGGCCACCTGGCGCGCCACATCCGCAAGATGCGCAAGGTCTACGGCGAGCGCCGCCGCGCGCTGCTCGAGGCGCTGGTGCGCCACGGCGCGGATCTGTTCGAGGCCATTCCCTCGCAGGCCGGCCTGCATCTGTCGGCCCGGCTGCATGCGCCGCTGCGCGCCGACCTGCTGGCCCGGCGCGCGGCCGAGGCCGGCATCGCGCTGGCGCCGCTGTCGCGCTATGCGCTCGATCCGCACGCGGCCGACGTGCCCGAGGGCCTGGCCTTCGGCTACGGGCTGATCGAGGCCGTGCGCATCGACGACGCGATCCGGCGCGTGGCGCAGCTCGCGCGCGCCGGCTGACGCAGCCTGCGTGCAGGCGGTCGAGCGCAGTCACGGGAGCCGACGGCCTACACCGCGCGCCGGGGGCGCCACGCTCAATGACCCGACCCAGGATGCCAAAGGAGCCTCGACCATGAACGACACCGCCACGCATGCCCGCACTCCGGTGCGCTTCGATCCCTCCGTGGAGACCGAGCGCGAGGACGAGGCCCAGACCCAGATCGAGCTGGTGGCGACGCTGCGCGAGATGGCGCAGACCGTGGCCGAGCACACCGGCCACGCCATGCGCGCCGTGCACGCCAAGAGCCACGGCCTGCTGCAAGCCGAACTCGTCGTGCCCGAGGCCCTGCCGCCCGAGTACGCACAGGGCCTGTTCGCCAGGCCGGGGCGCCATCGCGCGGCGATGCGGCTGTCGACGCCGCCGGCCGAGGTGCTCGACGACCGCATCTCGCTGCCGCGCGGCATGGCGCTCAAGGTGTTCGATGTCGAGGGCGAGCGCGTCGAGGGCTCCGAGGACCACACCACGCAGGACTTCCTGTTCGTCGACGGCCCGGTGTTCGTCGCGCCCGACGCGCACGGCTTCCTGCGCAGCCTCAAGCTGCTCGCGGCCACCACCGACCGCGTGCCGACCGGCAAGTTGCTGCTGTCGGGCGTGCTGCAGAGCATCGAGAAGCTGATCGAGGTCGCGGGCGGCTCGAGCGCGAAGCTGGTCGCGCTGGGCGCGCATCCGCTGACCCATCCGCTGGGCGCCACCTTCTTCACGCAGGTGCCGATCCGCTTCGGCGATCACATCGCCAAGCTGCAGCTCGCGCCGGTGTCCGAGGCGCTCGTGGCGCTCGAGAAGGCCGAACTGCATCTGGACGGCAAGCCCGACGGCACGCGCGAGGCGGTGATGGACTTCCTGCGCACGCACGGCGGCGAGTGGGAGCTGCGGGCCCAGCTGTGCGTCGACCTCGAGCGCATGCCGGTCGAGGATGCCTCGGTCGAATGGCCGCAGGAACTCAGCCCTTACGTGACGGTCGCGCGCGTGCTGGCGCCGCCGCAAGCGGGCTGGAGCGAGGAGCTGTCGCGCGAGATGGACGACGGCATGGCCTTCAGCCCCTGGCAGGCGCTCGCGGCGCACCGGCCGCTGGGCGGGGTGATGCGCGCGCGCAAGGCGGCCTATGCGGCCTCGTCGGAATTTCGCAGCGAGCGCAACGGCTGCCCGCTGCACCGCTGAGCGGCTGCGTCAGTCGAGGCCGAGCACGCGCCGGTTGGCCGCCACGTCCACGCCGCCGGCCGCGAAGTCGTCGAAGGCCCGGTCGGCCACGCGGATGATGTGGTCGGCGATGAACTTCGCGCCCTCGCGCGCGCCGTCCTCGGGGTGCTTGATGCAGCACTCCCACTCGAGCACCGCCCAGCCCGGGAAGTCGTACTGCGCCATCTTCGAGAAGATGGCCTTGAAGTCGACCTGCCCGTCGCCCAGCGAGCGGAAGCGCCCGGCGCGGTCGATCCATTTCTGGAAGCCGCCGTACACGCCCTGCTTGCCGGTCGGGTTGAACTCGGCGTCCTTCACGTGAAAGATCTTGATGCGCTCGTGGAAGTGGTCGATGTAGGCCAGGTAGTCGAGCTGCTGCAGCACGAAGTGGCTCGGGTCGTAGAGCAGGCAGGCGCGCGGATGGTTGTTCACGCGCTCGAGGAACATCTCGTAGCTCACGCCGTCGTGCAGGTCCTCGCCCGGATGGATCTCGTAGCCCACGTCCACGCCCGCGGCGTCGAAGGCATCGAGGATCGGGCGCCAGCGGCGCGCGAGCTCGTCGAAGGCCTCCTCGATCAGTCCCGGCGGGCGCGGCGGCCACGAGTACAGGTAGGGCCAGGCCAGCGCGCCCGAGAAGGTCGCGTGCGCCGTGAGGCCGAGGTTGGCCGAGGCCTTCGCCGCGTAGTGCAGCTGCTGCACCGCCCATTGCTGGCGCGCCGCCGGATTGCCGCGCACCTCGGGCGCCGCGAAGCCGTCGAAGCCCGCGTCGTAGGCCGGGTGCACCGCGACGAGCTGGCCCTGCAGATGGGTCGAGAGCTCGGTGATCGAGAGGCCGTGCGCGGCGAGCGTGCCCTGGATCTCCCCGCAGTAGGTCCTGCTCTCGGCGGCCTTCTTGAGGTCGATCAGCCGCGCGTCCCAGCTCGGGATCTGCACGCCCTTGTAGCCCAGGCCCGCGGCCCAGCCGGCGATCGCGTCGAGCGAGTTGAAGGGCGCGGTATCGCCCGCGAACTGGGCCAGGAAGATGGCGGGCCCCTTGATCGTCTGCATGCGGTGTCTCCTTGTGGGCTCGACAGGATACTTCGCGGGTTCGGCTGACACACGACCGAAGTTCGGTGGGCGCAGAATGAATTTCGCTCACAGGGAACCCAACGAGATGCCCCAGCCCGTCTCCGCCCGACTCAAGATCGGTTTGTCCGCCTGCTTCTCGCACGCCGATCCGGCGCGCTCGCTGTTCACCAACAAGACCCTGCAGTACGTCGAGCAGTCGATCGCCCACTGGCTGATGTCGGCCGGCGCGATGGTGGTGATGGTGCCCTGCCCCACGGGCGAGACCGCGCGCGGCGACACCAAGCTGTCGCACTATGCCGAGTGGCTCGATGGCGTGGTGATGCACGGCGGGGCCGACGTCTGGCCCGGCAGCTATGGCGAGGTGCCGCTCAAGGACGCCTGGATCGGCGACCGCATCCGCGACCTCTACGACCTCGCGCTGGTCGAGGCCTTCGAGCAGGCCGGCAAGCCGATCTTCGGCGTGTGCCGCGGGCTGCAGCTCATCAACGTGGCCTTCGGCGGCACGCTCTACCAGGACATCGAGGAGCAGCACGGCCATCCCGAGACGCTGCGCCACCGCGACCCGGTGACCTACGACCAGAACTTCCACCAGATCGGGATCGTGCCGGGCACGCGGCTCGCGAAGCTCTATCCCGAGGTGCAGACCGCGCGCGTCAACAGCATCCACCACCAGGGCGTGAAGGACCTCGCGCCCGGTTTCGAGGTCGAGGCCTGGAGCCTGCCCGACCGGGTGGCCGAGGCGATCCGCCGCCGGCCCGAGCGCGGCCGCAGCTACATCGCGGCCACGCAGTGGCACCCCGAATTCCACAAGTACGGCAGCACCGAGACCGTGGACGACACGCCGATCCTGCACGACTTCCTGTGGGCCTGCGCCACCGCCAAGGTGGCGCCCAAGACCACGCTGCGCGGCGCGCCCGGCAAGATCCGCGACCGCGCGGCGCGCGTGCTGCAGCAGGCGTTGCTGCGGCGCCGCCGCTGAGCGCCGCGCCGGTTCAGCGGCGCTCGGACTTGGTCGAGTAGCCGCTGACGCCGGCGTCGACGGTGCCGAACACCGTCACGCCGCTGCCCGACGAGGCGGTGCTGCCGGCATCGGCGGTGCGCGAGGACGAGGCACAGCCCGCGAGCGAGAAGCCCATGGCAAGGGCGAAGGCGGTGGCAATCAATGACTTCATGGAATCTGTCCCCAGGGGTGGATCGAACGACTATAGGCCGCGCGTCATGGCGCGCATGTAACAAGACCCCGCGCGCGGGGTCTTGTCGTTGGTGCCGCCGCGGCACGCCGGGTTCCCGCCGCGCGCGATCTTGAAGAAAAACTGCAAGCCGCTTCGCTCGCCGGGCGGCTTATCAAAGGCGGAAACCGGGCGCACATTCAGGGCACACGACACCCAGAGGACACCGCCATGACATCCGCTCTTTCTTCACCGCAGCGCACCTGGTTCATCACCGGCGTGAGCACCGGCTTCGGCCGCGCGCTCGCGCAGGAGGCGCTGGCCGCCGGCCACCGCGTGGTCGGCACCCTGCGCGACGAGGCCGCGCGCGCCGCCTTCGACGCGCTGCAGCCCGGCCGTTCCTTCGGCCGCCTGCTCGACGTGACGCGCCACGACGAGGTCGAGCGCGTGGTGGCCGAGGTCGAGGCCGGCGTCGGCGCCATCGACGTGCTGGTCAACAACGCCGGCTACGGCCATGAAGGCACGCTCGAGGAATCCTCGCTCGACGAGGTGCGCCGGCAGTTCGAGGTCAACGTGTTCGGCGCGGTGGCCGTCGCCAAGGCCGTGCTGCCCTTCATGCGTGCGCGCCGCCGCGGCCACATCCTCAACATCACCTCGATGGGGGGCATCGTCACCTTCCCGGGGCTCGGCATCTACCACGGCAGCAAGTTCGCGCTCGAGGGTCTCTCGGAGGCGCTCGGCAAGGAGGTCGCGAGCTTCGGCATCCGCGTCACGGCCGTGGAGCCGGGCGGCTTTCGCACCGACTGGGCCGGCCGCTCGATGGTGCGCGCGCCGCAGACCATCGCCGACTACGCACCGGTGCTGGGCCCGGTGCGCGAGGCGCGGCTGGCGCGCAGCGGCAAGCAGGCGGGCGATCCGGTGAAGGCGGCGCGCGCCATGCTGCGCATCGTCGAAGCGCCGACGCCGCCCGCGCACCTGCTGCTGGGCAGCGACGCGGTGAAGGCGGTGCGCGAGAAGCTGGCCGCGCTGCAGGAGGAACTGAGCGCGTGGGAATCGCTGTCGCTGTCGACCGACTTCACGCCGGCCTGATCGCGCCGCAGCCTATTCGGGCTTCGCGCCCGAGGCCTTGACGGCCGCGCCCCAGAGCCCGATCTCGCTCGCGACGAAGCGGTCGAACTCGGGCCCGGTCGTGGGCGCCGGCTCCGAGCCGCGCTCGCGCATGAAGCGCGCCATCTGCTCGCTCTTCAGGATCTCGGTCACCTCGCGGTTCAGGCGCGCCAGCACCTCGGGCGGCGTGCCGCGCGGCGCCATCAGGCCGAGCCAGCCCACGGCCTCGAAGTCGCGCGTGCCGGCCACGCCGCTCTCGCGCACGGTGGGCACCTCGGGCAGCTGCGAGGAACGCGTGGCCGAGGTCACGGCCAGCGGGATCGCCTTGCCGGCCTTGATGTGCGGCAGCGCGGCGGTCACCGAATCGATCATCAGCGGCACCTGGTTGCCGAGGAAGTCGGCCTGCGCGGGCCCGCTGCCCCGGTACGGAATGTGCGTGACGAACACATGCGCCGCCGACTTGTACATCTCGCCCGACAGATGCTGCGTGCCGCCGATGCCGGCGCTCGCGTAGCTGAGCCGGCCGGGCTCGGCCTTGGCGCGCGCCGTGAGCTCGCCCAGCGTACGGATGCCGCTCTCTGGCGTGGCGAGGAACACCAGCGGCACCTTGGCGATCAGCGAGATGCCCACGAGGTCCTTGCGCGGGTCGAAGCCGGGCTTGGCGTACAGCGTCTGGTTGACCGCCATCGCGCTGCCGGCCACCACCAGCGTGTAGCCGTCGGGCGCGGAACGCACCACGAACTCGGTGCCGATGTTGCTGCCGGCACCGGCCTTGTTGTCGACGATCACCGGCTGGCCCAGCCGCCGGCCGAGCTGCTCGGCGAGCGCGCGCGCGAAGATGTCGGTGGCCTGCCCGGGCGGGAAGGGCACCACCAGCTTGACGGGCTTGTCGGGCCAGTCGGCGGCCTGGGCCGGAACCCAGGCGGAAAGCAGCGCCAGCGCGAGGCCGGCGGCCGTGCCTGCGAAGCTTCTGCGCCGCATGGCTCAGAGCGCCGTGAGGTGCTTGCCCACGATGCCCGCGAGCTCGAACATCGTCACCTGGTCCTTGCCGAACACCGGCTTGAGCTTGGCGTCGGCATTGATCGAGCGCTTGTCCTTCGCGTCCTGCAGGCCGTTGGCCTTGATGTAGTCCCAGAGCTTCTTGACCACCTCGGTGCGCGCCACCGGCTCGTTGCCGATCACCGCGGCGAGCGCGTCGCTGGGCTTGAGGCCGGCGCCGGTCTTGCGCGGCGCCTTCTTCTCGGCCGGTGCCTTCTTGGCCGCGGGCGCCTTCTTCGCCGCCACCTTCTTGGCGGCGGCGGTCTTGCCGGCCGGCGCGGCCTTGCCGAAGGTCTTGCGCGGCGGGAACTTGCTGCCGCCCTCGCGCGGCGCGAACTCGAAGGTCACCTTGCCTTCTTCCGCGTTCCAGGTCAGGAAGGCCTTGAAGGCGCGGCGCGTGCGCATCGAGACGAACTTGTCGAGCAGGTCGGTCTTGCCGGTGGCCAGCAGCTTCTCCATCTGCGCGCGCTCCACCGGCTGCTGCAGGATGATCTTGCCGGTCTTGAAGGTGCAGCTCGGCGTGGGCTGGGCGTTGGTGGGCACCGACTTCTCGCAGATGTAGTTGCTGCCGTGCTCGAACACGGGCGCGCCGCAGATCGGGCAGGGGCCGACCGTGTCCTGTTCGCTGAAGTCGACGATCTCGCCGCTGTCCTCGTTCTTGTCGTCGCCGAAGTCGAACTCGAGCTTCCAGTTCTTCGCCTCCTCGTCGTACTTGAGCACGATCTCGGAGGTGAAGGGCCAGCCGGCCTTGGAGCGGAAGCCCTCGAGCGGGCCGATGTGCTTGTCGCGCAAGAGCGCCTCGGCCTCGGCGACCTCGAAGGTGCGCCCGGCCGGCGACTTGCCGAACGAGAAGCCGCAGGCGTCCTCGCCCGTGCCGCTCTTGCCGGTGCAGCCGTAGCGGCGGTAGTTCTCCTTCACCACGCCGCCGCAGTTGGGGCAGGGCGTGGCCAGCGTCGTGTAGTCGCCGGGCACGGTGTCGCGGTCGTACTCCTTGGCCTTCTTGACGATGTGCTCGGTCATCGCCGCTATCTCGCGCATGAAGGCGTCGCGGCTCAGCGAGCCCTTCTCCATCTGCGCGAGCTTGTATTCCCACTCGCCGGTGAGCTCGGCCTTGGAGAGTTCCTCCACGCCGAGGCCGCGCAGCAGCGTCATGAGCTGGAACGCCTTGGCGGTCGGGATCAGCTCGCGGCCCTCGCGCAGCATGTACTTCTCGGCGATCAGGCCTTCGATGGTGGCCGCGCGCGTGGCTGGCGTGCCCAGGCCCTTCTCCTGCATGGCCTCGCGCAGTTCCTCGTCGTCGATGGTCTTGCCCGCGCCTTCCATGGCGCCGAGCAGCGTGGCTTCGGAGTAGCGCGCCGGCGGGCGCGTCTTCAGGCCCTTGGTGTCGACGGTCTCGGCCAGCACCATCTCGCCGGGCTTCACCGGCACCAGGTTCTTGCCGTCCTTCTCGTCGTCGTCGCTGACGGCTTCCTTGCCGTAGATCGCGAGCCAGCCCGGCTTGACCAGCACCTTGCCGTCGGAGCGGAAGGCGTAGTTCTTGCCAGCTTGCGCCACCGTGCTGATGCGGGTCGTGACCTGGTATTCGGCGCTCGGGAAGAACACCGACAGGAAGCGGCGCACCACGAAGTCGTAGAGGCGCTGCTCGGCTTCCGACAGGCCGCTGGGCGCCTGCAGGGTCGGGATGATCGCGAAGTGATCCGACACCTTCGCGTTGTCGAAGATGCGCTTGCTCGGCTTCACGTAGTTCTGATCGATCGCCTGCTGCGCGAACGGCGCGAGGTGGCGCATGCCGCTGGTGGCGAGCATGCCCATGGTCTGCTTGACCACCGGCAGGTAGTCCTCGGGCAGGGCGCGCGAGTCGGTCCGCGGGTAGGTCAGCGCCTTGTGGCGTTCGTACAGGCTCTGGGCCAGCGCCAGCGTGGTCTTGGCCGAGAAGCCGAAGCGGCTGTTGGCCTCGCGCTGCAGCGAGGTCAGGTCGAACAGCTGCGGCGAGGCCTGGGTCGTGGGCTTGCTCTCCTCGGTGACGCTGGCGGGCTTGCCGCGCGCGGCCTGCGCGATGGCGAGCGCGTCGCGCTCGTTCCAGATCCGGTCGGCGCGCTGCTCGGGGTCGGGCTCGCCGCTGGGCAGCAGCGGCGCGTTGGCCTTCTTCCAGGCCGGGTCGAACCACTTGCCCGGATAGTGGCCGGCTTCCGCGAGAAAGCTGGCGTGCACTTCCCAGTAGTCGCGCGAGACGAACTTGCGGATCTGCTCCTCGCGCTCGACCACCACCGACAGCGTGGGCGTCTGCACCCGGCCCACGGTGGTGAGGAAGAAGCCGCCGTCGCGCGAGTTGAAGGCCGTCATCGCGCGCGTGCCGTTGATGCCCACGAGCCAGTCGGCCTCGGAGCGCGAGCGCGCGGCGTCGGCCAGGCCCTGCATCTGCTTCTCGGTGCGCAGCGAGTCGAAGCCGTCGCGGATCGCCTGCGGCGTCATCGACTGCAGCCACAGCCGCCGCACCGGCTTGTTCAGGCCCGTCTTGCCGCCGGCGTACTGCTCGATCAGGCGGAAGATCAGTTCGCCCTCGCGGCCCGCGTCGCAGGCGTTCACGAGCTGGGTCACGTCCTTGCGCTTGGCCTGCTTGACCACCGCGTTGAGGCGGGTCTTGGTCTTGTCCACCGGCTTGAGGTCGAAGTGCGGCGGGATCACCGGCAGGTTGGCGAAGCTCCACTTGCCGCGCTTGACGTCGAACTCCTCGGGCGCCTGGATTTCCACCAGGTGGCCGACGGCGCTGGTCACGACGTACTGGTCGTTCTCGAAGTGCTCGTCGTGTTTGTCGAACTTGCCGGCCACCGGCGTGAGCGCACGCACGATGTCCTGCGCCACCGACGGTTTTTCTGCAATAACCAATGTCTTCGTCATCTGTGCTCTCTCAACTGTTTCGCCAAGCCGGCTCGCGGGCCATGCGCGCAGTGCCATGGGCTCTCTCTATACTCGGCGGCTTCTCGCGTGCGCACACGCGCACGCGCATGTGTGCATATTCAAACTAACAGACTTCGGCGATGCCTTCCAAATCCCCACTTTCCAACGCCCGCCGAATTCAGACGCGGCGTTCCTCCGTCCATGGCAACGGCGTGTTCGCCGTCCAGGACCTGGCCGAAGGCGAGCGGATCATCGAGTACAAGGGCGAGATCATCACGTGGAAGGAGGCACTGCGCCGCCATCCGCACGATCCGGCCCAGCCGAATCACACTTTCTACTTCCATATCGATGACGGACGCGTGATCGACGGCAACGTCGACGGCAATGCGGCCCGCTGGATCAACCACTCGTGCGAGCCCAACTGCGAGGCCGACGAGGTCGATGGGCGCGTCTACATCAAGGCGCTGCGCAACATCGCGGCCGGCGAGGAGCTCAACTACGACTACGGCCTGATCATCGACGAGCCGTACACCGAGAAGCTGCTGTCCGAGTTCCCGTGCTACTGCGGCTCCGAGCAATGCCGCGGCACGCTGCTCACGCCGAAGGACGACGAGGAAGAGGACAAGAAGAAAAAGAAGAAGGCGAAGAAGAAGGAAGCGAAGAAGGCCGAGAAGGAGAAGGCCGAGAAGAAGGCTGACAAGAAGGCCGAGAAAAAGTCCGAAAAGAAAGCCGAGAAGAAGTCGGAAAAGAAGGCGGACAAGAAGGACGGCAAGAAGAAGGACAAGGCGCCGAAGGCCGACAAGCCGGCCAAGGCGAAGAAGACCGAGACGGTCGCCGAGGCGGCCCCCGCCGCGGCCGGCAACGGCGGGCTCTGAGCATGGCCGCCGGCGGCTGCGCCCTGCAGTGGCACGAGGAGCGGATCGCCGCGGCGCTCGCCCCCCTGCTGCCGGGCTTCGCGGCCGAGGTGGTCGGCGAGATCGATTCCACCAACACCGAACTCATGCGGCGCGCACGCGCCGGGCGGACCGAGCCCGTGCTGCTGGTCGCCGAGCGCCAGACCGCGGGCCGCGGCCGGCTCGGCCGGCCCTGGCAGAGCGCGCAGCAGCCCGGCGACGATGTCGCGCCGTCGCTGACCTTCTCGCTGGGCCTGCCGCTCGCACCGGCCGACTGGTCGGGGCTCTCGCTCGCGGTCGGCGTCAGCCTGGCCGAGAACCTCGATCCCACGGGCGCGGCGAAGCTCGGGCTCAAGTGGCCCAACGACCTCTGGGTCGACGAGCGCAAGCTCGTGGGCATCCTGATCGAGACCGCGCTGCCGCATGCCGGCGGTGCCGCCGGCGTCGCATCGTCGCCGCGCTACGTGGTCATCGGCATCGGCGTGAACATCGGCGCGCGCGATGCCGAGGGCATGCGCACGCCACCGGCCTGGGTGCGCCAGTGGCGTCCCGACGCCACTTCGCCCGCGGTGCTGGCCGAGCTGATCCCGCCGCTGGTGCGCGACGTGCTCGCGTTCGGCGCGCGCGGCTTCGCGCCGTTCGCCGAGCGCTTCGCGGCGCGCGACGTGCTGCGCGGGCGCGAGGTGGTGCTGAGCGACGGCCGCACGGGTCTGTGCGAGGGCGTCTCGTGGACCGGCGAGCTGCAGGTGCGCACGGCCGAGGGCCTGCAGGCCATCGTCAGCGACGAGGTCAGCGTGCGGCCGCGCGGCATGGCCCTCTGAAACCGGACGCCGCGATGCCGCTGCGCCTGGTCGTGATCGCCCTGCTGGTCCTCAACGGCGGCTACTGGCTGTGGTCGCGCGGCGACCTCGCGGGCTTCGGGCTCGCGCCGGCGGGGCTCGACGAGCGCGATCCGCAGCGCCTCACGCGGCAGATCCATCCCGAATATCTGCAGATCCGCGCCGAGCCGCCGAAGGCCGGTGCCTCGGGTCCCAGCGCCCGATGAGCCGGCCGCTCAGGCCGGCGCGCTCTCGAAGCGCACCGTGAAGCGCGCGCCCGGCGGCTGCCGCTCGGGATGCGCGTCCTCGAGCGTCACCTGCGCATGGTGCTGGTTCGCGATCTCGCGCACGATCGGCAGCCCCAGGCCCGAGCCGTCGGCCTCGTTGCCCAGCACGCGGTAGAAGGGCTCGAACACGAGCTCGCGGTCGGCCTCCGAAATGCCCGGCCCGTTGTCCTCCACCTGCAGCAGCAGCACCCGGCCGAAGGGATCGGCCAGCACCCGCGCGGTGATCACGCCGGTGCGTTCGGGTCGCGAGGGCGTGTAGTTGATGGCGTTGTCGACCAGGTTGCGCACCAGCTCCTTGAGCAGGGTCGGGTTGCCCTCGAGCACCACGCCGCGCGAGCCGGGATCGAGGCCGTCGTAGCCGAGGTCGATGCGCTTCTCGATCGCGCGCGGCACCGCTTCGCGCACCACCTCGATCGTGAGCCGCGCCAGGTCGCAGGGCTGGCGATGGGCGCCGGCGCTGTTGCCCTCGGCGCGCGCCAGCGACAGCAGCTGGTTCACCGTGTGGGTGGCGCGCACGCTGGCGCGGCCGATCTGCTTGAGCGACTGCTTGAGCTCGTCGGCATTGGCGTTCTCGCGCTGCGCCAGGTCGGCCTGCATGCGCAGGCCCGCGAGCGGCGTCTTGAGCTGGTGCGCCGCGTCGGCCAGGAAGCGCTTCTGCGTGTCGATGGAATCGTTGAGCTTGTCGAGCAGCTCGTTGACCGAGGACACCAGCGGCACCACCTCGAGCGGCACCGAGGACTCGTCGAGCGGGCTCAGGTCGCCGGGGCGGCGTTCGCGGATGCGCGCCTCCACCACCGACAGCGGCTTGATGCCGCGCACCAGCGCCAGCCAGATCAGCAGCACCGCGAGCGGCAGGATCGCGAACTGCGGCAGCAGCACGCCCTTGATGATGTCGGCCGCCAGCAGCGACTGCTTCTGGCGCGTCTCGGCCACCTGCAGCAGCGCGGGCGGCGCATCGGGCGCGTCGCCGGCCAGCCAGATCCAGGCCACGCGCACCGACTTGCCGTTCATCTCGCCGTCGCGCAGCTGGACCTGGCCGATGGTCGGCGGCTCGTCGAGGCTGGGGTGCGGCACGTCGTGCTCGCCGCTGAGCAGCGTGCCGTGGCTGTCGAGCACCTGGTAGTACACGCGGTCGGTGTCGTCGCCGCGCAGGATCTCGCGCGTCGGCTGCGGCAGCACGAAGCGCGGGCTGTCCTTCTGCAGCGAGACCGTGCGCGCCAGCGTCTCGATGTTGTGCGTGAGCACGCGGTCGAAGGAAGCGCTCGCGATGCCCTGCGCCACCAGCCAGGTCACGCCGATGCTGACCGGCACCAGCAGCAGCAGCGGCGTGAGCATCCAGTCGAGGATCTCGCCGAACAGGGAGCGCTGCGCGCGCTGGAAGAGTTTCATCGGACCGGACCCGCCGCGCCCGGCGGCCGCACGCGCGTCACTGGATCTTTTCGAGGCAGTAGCCGAGCCCGCGCACGGTGGCGATGCGCACCGGGCCCTTCTCGATCTTCTTGCGCAGGCGGTGGATGTAGACCTCGATCGCGTTGAGGCTCACTTCCTCGCCCCATTCGCACAGGCGCTCCACCAGCTGGTCCTTGCTGACCAGCCGGCCCGCGCGCTGCAGCAGCACCTCCAGCAGGCCCAGCTCGCGCGCCGACAGCTCGACCATCTTGCCGTCGAGCGTGGCGACGCGGCCGGCCTGGTCGTAGATCAGCGGGCCGTGCTTGATCGCGTTGCTGGTGGTGCCCATGCCGCGGCGCGTGAGGGCGCGCACGCGCGCCTCGAGCTCCTGCAGGCTGAAGGGCTTGGCCATGTAGTCGTCGGCGCCGTTGTCCAGCCCCTTGACGCGCTCCTCCACGCTGTCGGCCGCGGTGAGCACCAGCACCGGCAGCTGCGAGCCGCGCGCGCGCAGCCGCTTGAGGATCTCGATGCCGTGCAGGCTGGGCAGGCCGAGGTCGAGGATCAGCAGGTCGAACTCGCTGTGCGTCATGAGCGCGGTGTCGGCCTCGGAGCCGTTGGCCACGTGATCGACGGCGGCGCCCGAGGTGCGCAGGCTGCGCAGCAGTGCATCGGCCAGCACCTTGTCGTCTTCGGCAATCAGTATCCGCATAGCCACCTCCAGCCCGGTTCGCGCCGTGGGCGGCGCCGTTGCACGTTGTCTCCGCTCGGGGGGAGTCTAGCCCGCCGTATAGGCTTCCAGACCGATGGTTACCACGGTGGCGACATCGTCGCCCACGCTGGCGCGGAACTCGCGCTCGGCCTGCGTCACCGCCTGGCGGAAGGCCTCGAGCCAGGCCAGGCCGTCGGCCGTGAACAGCACGCGCCGCGCGCGCGCATCGAGCGGATCGGGCCCGCGCGTGACCAGCCCCCAGGCCTCGCACTGGTCGACCAGCGCGCCCATGGCCTGCTTGGTCATGCCGGCACGCTCGGCGAGCTCGGTCAGGCGCGAGCCCTCGCGTGCGAGGTGGCGCGTGATGTGGACGTGGGCCGCGCTCACCTGCGCGCGCGCCGCGAGGTTGGACAGCGCCAGCGGCACGTCGACGTCGTGCGCCATCAGCGCGAGCACGCGCTCGTCGAAGCGACGCATCGCATGGCCGAGCAGCCGGCCCAGGTGGGTCTGGCGCCAGGCATCGGGATCGAGGGGGAAGGGGGTGTCGCTCACGGCGCCAAATGGTAAAGCAAACTGACCAAAAAATGGGTTTACTCGAGTCCATCCGCCCCTACACTACTGTTCAAGCATCCAGGCTGTAGTTAAAAGCAGATGGATCCGACAGTACACAACCCGTTGATCTTCAAGGAGTTTTTCACATGGACGCAGTCGTCAAGGGCTCGAGCATCGCAGGCGCCAACACCGAAAAGGCCAAGGCCCTCCAGGCCGCGCTGGCCCAGATCGAAAAGCAGTTCGGCAAGGGCACGATCATGCGGCTCGGCGAAGGCGAGGCGCTCGAGGACATCCAGGTGGTCTCCACCGGCTCGCTGGGCCTCGACATCGCCCTGGGCGTCGGCGGCCTGCCGCGCGGCCGGGTGGTCGAGATCTACGGCCCGGAATCCTCGGGCAAGACCACGCTCACGCTGCAGGTCATCGCCGCCATGCAGAAGCAGGCCGGCACCTGCGCCTTCGTCGACGCCGAGCACGCGCTCGACGTGCAGTACGCCCAGAAGCTCGGCGTGAACCTGTCCGACCTGCTGATCAGCCAGCCCGACACCGGCGAGCAGGCGCTCGAGATCGTCGACTCGCTGGTGCGCTCGGGCGCCGTCGACCTGATCGTCATCGACTCGGTCGCCGCGCTCACGCCCAAGGCCGAAATCGAAGGCGAAATGGGCGACTCGCTGCCCGGCCTGCAGGCCCGCCTGATGAGCCAGGCGCTGCGCAAGCTCACGGCCACGATCAAGAAGACCAACTGCATGGTCATCTTCATCAACCAGATCCGCATGAAGATCGGCGTGATGTTCGGTTCGCCCGAAACCACCACCGGCGGCAACGCGCTGAAGTTCTACGCCTCGGTGCGCCTGGACATCCGCCGCATCGGCACCATCAAGAAGGGCGACGAGGCCATCGGCAACGAAACCAAGGTCAAGGTGGTGAAGAACAAGGTCTCGCCCCCGTTCAAGACGGCCGAGTTCGACATCCTGTTCGGCGAGGGCATCAGCCGCGAGGGCGAGATCATCGACATGGGCGTGACCGCCAAGATCATCGACAAGTCGGGTGCCTGGTACGCCTACAACGGCGAGAAGATCGGCCAGGGCCGCGACAACGCGCGCGAGTTCCTGCGCGAGAACCCCGAGCTGTCGCGCGAGATCGAGAACAAGGTGCGCGAATCGCTGGGCATCCCGCTGCTGGCGGCGGACGCGGCCGGCGCGACCGAATAACCAGCCGATGCCTGCGAGCGGGGCGCCTTCGGCCGCCCCGCTTTCTTTTTCCGCTTCCGCATTTCCGATGGCATTCGATGCTCCTTCCCTGAAAGGCCGCGCGCTGCGCCTGCTGAGCCAGCGCGAGCATTCCCGCAGCGAACTCGAGCGCAAGCTGGCGCGCTACGAGGAAGAGCCGGGCACGCTCAAGGCCGCGCTCGACGAGCTCGCGGCCAAGGACTTCATCAGCGAGGAGCGCGTGGTCGCCTCGGTGCTGCACCAGCGCGCGGGCCGGCTCGGCGCGGCGCGCGTGCGGCAGGAACTGCAGGCCAAGGGCATCGGCGCCGAGGCCATCTCGCAGGCGGTGGCCGGGCTGCAGGGCAGCGAGCTCGAACGCGCGGCCGCGCTCTGGCGCCGCCGCTTCGACGCCCCGCCCGCCGATCCCAAGGAGCGCGCCCGGCAGGCCCGCTTCCTGATGGCGCGGGGCTTTTCGGCCGCGGTGGCGGCCAAGGTGCTGAGGAGCGATATCGATGAGCTCGAATGAACCGTCTCGCGTGATCACGCAGCGCGTGGCCTGCGGCTGGCGCGCGGCCTATGCACTGGCGGCCGATCCCGCGCGCCTGCCCGACTGGGCCAGCGGCCTGGCCGACGGCGCGCTGACGCGCGACGGCGATCGCTGGCTGGCGACCACGCCCGGTGGCCGCGCGGTGCTGCGCTTCGCGCCGGCCAACGAGCTCGGCGTGCTCGACCACTGGGTGGCGCCCGAGGGCGTGCCCGAGGTCTACGTGCCGTTCCGTGTCATCGGCGTGGCGCCCGGCGCCTGCGAGCTGCAGTTCACGTTGCTGCGCCAGCCGCACATGGACGACGCGGCCTTCGCGCACGACGCCGAGTGGATCGCGCGCGACCTGCGCGCGCTGCAGGCGCTGCTCGAGGCGCCGGCCGACTGAGCGCCCGAGCGGCCAAGCCCGCGACGGGCCGATGGCATGATCCGCGGCTTCATACAAAGAGGAGGAGTCGCAGATGTCTTCGGAACCCACCGGATCCCCTTCACTGGTGCGCACAGGCGCCCGCGCCGGCGCCGCCTTCGTCGGTTCGGTCGCGAAGGGCGTCTTCTTCGGCGTGGTGCTCGGTGGCGGCGCCTTCGTCTATTACCTGAGCCGGTTGAGCGGCCCCGGCATTCCCGGCGCACGCGCGGGCGGCGCCGGCGCGGTGCTGGCGCTGCTGGCCTCGCCGCCGCTGCTGGTGGGCCTGCTGCTGGGGCTCTTCATCGGCGTCTACGTGCTGCTCGGCGTGTCGCAGGGCCGCACGCGCGCGATGCAGCACCTGGTGGCCGCGCGCGGCGAGGCCGTGGCGCAGCGCCTGGGCGATGCCATCGCCGGGCGTATCGAATCGATGCCGCGCACCCACGGGGCGCTGCAGCGCGTGAGCGACTGGCTCTCGGTCGATGCACTGAGCGCGCAGCTCGCGCCGGTGCTCGGCGAAGGCAAGGCGGTGCGGGCGGTGATCGCCTTCGTGGTCAACCGGCTGCCGCTCAACGAGCTGCTGGCCGAATGGCAGCAGGGCCGCGCCGCGCAAGGCGAGCCGGCACCGCTTCCCACGGTGCAGGGCGGGCCCGTCGCGACGCAGGACCCGGCCTTGCGCGCGCTGATCACGCGGCGCATCCACGAGACGCTGCAGGAGATGTCGACGCCCTCGCGCAAGCCGTTCTACATCGTGCTCGCGCTGCATGCGGCGCTGCTCGGCACGGGGCTCTGGCTGGTGGGCTGAAACGAAAAAGGCGCCGGGGAGCCGGCGCCTTTCGAATGGTGGAGGCCGCGCCTCAGAGCGACAGCATCAGCTTGAGGTTCTGCACCGCGGCGCCGCTCGCGCCCTTGCCGAGGTTGTCCAGGCGCGCGATCACCACGGCATGGCGATGGTCCTCGTTCGGGAACACGCGGATCTCGAGCTGGTTGGTGTCGTTGAGCGCCAGCGCGTCGAGCTTGCCGTCCGCGGTGGGCGGCAGCACCTTCACGAACTGCTCGGGCGTGTTGCTCTTCGCGTAGTGCGCGGCCAGCGCCTCGTGCAGGTCGCCGGCCTTCGGCTTGCCGGGCAGCAGGTCGAGGTGCAGCGGCAGCTGGACCAGCATGCCCTGCTTGAAGTTGCCGACCGAGGGGATGAACACCGGGCGCCGCGTGAGGCCGGTGTACTTCATGATCTCGGGGATGTGCTTGTGCGTGAGGCCCAGCGCGTAGGTTTCGAACAGCGGCGCCTCGCCCTTCTCGTAGGCCTCGATCATGGTCCGGCCGCCGCCCGAGTAGCCGCTGACCGAGGGCAGCGCGATCGGGAAGTCGGCGGGCAGCAGGCCCGCGTCGACCAGCGGACGAACCATGGCGATCGCGCCGGTGGCGTAGCAGCCGGGGTTGCCCACGCGGTCGGCCTGGGCCACGGCCTGCCAGTGGCCCGCCACCAGTTCGGGAAAACCGAACACCCAGCCCGGCGCCACGCGGTGCGCGGTCGAGGCGTCGATGATCTTGGGCTTCTTGCCGGGCAACTGGTCGATCAGCGCGACCGATTCGCGTGCCGCGTCGTCGTGCAGGCACAGCACGACGAGGTCGACGCCGGCCATGAGGTCGCGCTTGGCATTGACGTCTTTTCGCAGCTCGGGCGCGATGCTCACGAGCTCGACCTGCGGCATGTCTTGCAGCCGCTCGCGGATCTGGAGGCCGGTGGTGCCGGCTTCGCCATCGATGAAAACCTTGGCCATGGTGGGGTTGCCTGATGGAAGGGCTGGAGGAAAGGGGGCGGAAGAGGACGGGCTAGAAGAAAGTACGTATTGACCGCACACGCCCGTCAGTATTGATGCGGCGCACCATGATACAGTCCGCGATTGTCCGCCGCCCCCAGCCGTCAGGCTGCCGTCGCCTGTGGACAACAGAGCCAACACCAGCCTGCCTAGATCTCCCGTTTATTCAACCTCTTCCTTCCGAGAGACATCCCTCATGAAGATTCACGAGTACCAAGGCAAGGAAATCCTTGCCAAGTTCGGCGTGCCGGTGCCGCGCGGCATTCCGGCCTACACGGTCCAGGAGGCGGTCGAAGCCGCCCAGAAGCTGGGCGGCCCGGTCTGGGTGGTCAAGGCCCAGATCCACGCGGGTGGCCGTGGCAAGGGCGGCGGCGTGAAGGTCGCCAAGACCATCGAGGACGTGAAGAAGCTGGCCGGCGAGATCCTCGGCATGCAGCTCAAGACGCACCAGACCGGCCCCGAAGGCCAGAAGGTCCGCCGCCTCTACATCGAAGACGGCGCCGACATCCAGAAGGAATACTACGTTTCGGCCGTGACCGACCGCGCCACCCAGAAGGTGGCCTTCATCGCTTCGAGCGAAGGCGGCATGGACATCGAGGAAGTGGCCCACTCCTCGCCCGAGAAGATCATCACGGTGTTCGCCGACCCGCAAGCCGGCCTGACCGACGAGCAGGCCAAGCAGATCGCCGACGGCATCGGCATCCCGGCCGATTCGACCGCGCAAGCCGTCGACATCTTCAAGAAGCTCTACACCTGCTACATGGAGACGGACGCCTCGCTGGTCGAGATCAACCCGCTCAACCGTGACGGCAAGGGCAACATCATCGCCCTGGACGCCAAGTTCAACTTCGACAGCAACGCGCTGTTCCGCCACCCCGAGATCGTCGCGCTGCGCGACCTCGACGAGGAAGACCCGGCCGAAGTCGAAGCCTCGAAGTTCGACCTCGCCTACATCTCGCTCGACGGCAACATCGGCTGCCTGGTGAACGGTGCAGGCCTCGCGATGGCCACGATGGACACCATCAAGCTGTTCGGCGGCGAGCCGGCCAACTTCCTCGACGTGGGCGGCGGCGCCACCCCCGAGAAGGTCACCGAAGCCTTCAAGATCATGCTGAAGAACAAGAATGTCGAGGCCATCCTCGTCAACATCTTCGGCGGCATCATGAAGTGCGACACCATCGCCACCGGCGTGATCGCGGCCTGCAAGGCCGTGAACCTGCAAGTGCCGCTGGTCGTGCGCATGAAGGGCACCAACGAAGCCGAAGGCAAGAAGCTGCTGGCCGACTCGGGCCTGCCGATCATCAGCGCCGACACCATGGCGGACGCGGCCCAGAAGGTCGTGGCAGCAGTCAAGAAGGCCTAAGGAACAGAGTCATGTCGATCTACATCAACAAAGACACCAAAGTCATCACCCAAGGCATCACCGGCAAAACGGGCCAGTTCCACACCGAGAAGTGCCAGGAATACGCGAACGGCAAGAACGCCTTCGTGGCCGGTGTGAACCCGAAGAAGGCCGGCGAGTCGATCTTCAACATCCCGATCTTCGGTTCGGTGAAGGAAGCCGCCACGCAGACCGGCGCCACCGTGTCGGTGATCTACGTGCCGCCGGCAGGCGCCGCGGCCGCGATCTGGGAAGCCGTCGAGGCCGACCTGGACATGGCGATCTGCATCACCGAGGGCATCCCCGTTCGCGACATGCTCGAAGTGCGCAACAAGATGAAGGCCAAGGAAGCCGCCGGCGGCAAGAAGACGCTGCTGCTCGGCCCGAACTGCCCCGGCCTGATCACGCCCGACGAGATCAAGATCGGCATCATGCCCGGCCACATCCACCGCAAGGGCCGCATCGGCGTCGTGAGCCGCTCGGGCACGCTGACCTATGAAGCCGTGGCGCAACTGACCGAGATCGGCCTGGGCCAATCGTCGGCAGTCGGCATCGGCGGCGACCCGATCAACGGCCTCAAGCACATCGACGTGATGAAGGCCTTCAACGACGACCCCGAAACCGACGCCGTGATCATGATCGGCGAAATCGGCGGTCCCGACGAAGCCGACGCCGCCCGCTGGTGCAAGGACAACATGAAGAAGCCGGTGGTCGGCTTCATCGCCGGCGTGACCGCGCCTCCCGGCAAGCGCATGGGCCATGCCGGCGCGCTGATCTCGGGCGGTGCCGACACGGCCGAGGCCAAGCTCTCCATCATGGAAGAGTGCGGCTTCACCGTGACGCGCAACTTCTCGGAACTGGCCAAGCTGCTCAAGGGCAAGCTGTAAGCCACGGCGTTCGCGCCCAGCAAGGTCCGTAAAGAGACCTCACACGCGCAAGAAAGAACAAGACGCCCGCAATCCGATTGCGGGCGTTTTTTTCACAAAAACAAAGCGGGATCAGAGACATGGAACTTCTTCAAAGCACGGACTTCTGGATCGGCCTGATCAAGATCGTCTGGATCAACATCATCCTGTCGGGCGACAACGCCGTGGTGATCGCCATGGCGGCGCGTTCGCTGCCGCCCGAGCAGCAGAAAAAAGCGGTGCTCTTCGGCTCCGGCGCGGCCGTCGTGTTGCGGATCGTGCTGACGGTGGTGGCGGCCAAGCTGCTGGCGCTGCCGTACCTGCAGATCGTCGGTGGCCTGCTGCTGCTGTGGATCGGCCTGCAACTGCTCGGCGAGGAAGACGAGGGCGACGGCGACTCCAAGGAGTACGGCAGCATGATGGCGGCCGTGCGCACCATCCTTCTGGCCGACCTCGTGATGAGCCTGGACAACGTGATCGCCGTGGCGGCCGCCGCGCAGGGCAGCATGGTGCTGCTGGTGCTGGGCCTGGCGATCAGCATCCCGCTCGTGATCTTCGGCAGCACGCTGATGATCAAGCTGATGGAGCGCTTCCCCATCATCGTGATGCTGGGCGCGGCGCTGATCGGCTGGGTCGGCGGCGAGACCATCGTGAGCGACGTGTCGCTGCGCGAGGTGCTGGCGGCCAACCCCTGGCTGCACTACGCCGCTGCCGCGGCCGGTGCGCTGTTCGTGGTGGCGGTGGGCAAGCTGCTCCAGCGGCGTGCCCACGCGGCCGCGGCGCAGCACTGACGGCGGAAGCCACCACCGGGCTGCCGCTTCGCCGACACTTGCGACCATGGTAGGTGTCGGCACTTCCCTCTTCTCGACCCGTCCCCCGCTCTCGTGGGAGTTCGCGGCGCTGACCGACGTCGGCCGCGTGCGCGCCCACAACGAGGACGCGGTCCATGTCGATCCCGTGCTCGGGCTGGCGGTGCTGGCCGACGGCATGGGCGGCTACAAGGGCGGCGAGGTCGCCAGCGCGATGGCGGTGTCGCTGGTGCATGCGAACTTCCGGCGCTGGTACGTGCAGGCCGGTCCGCAGGCGCCGGCCCGCGTCGTGCGGCGCGCGCTGCAGGCCGCGACCGACGAGGCCAATGCCGCCATCCTCGACGGCAGCCTGACCAATCCCAACCTGCAGGGCATGGGGACCACGCTGGTCCTGGCCGCCTTCGGGCCGCACCGCGTGATGGTGGGCCACATCGGCGACTCGCGCTGCTACCGGCTGCGCAACGACAAGCTCGAGCAACTCACGCGCGACCATTCGCTGCGCCAGCAGCAGCTCGATGCCGGCGCCATCACGGCCGAGGAAGCGCTGTCCTCGCCCAACCGCAACCTCGTGACCCGCGCCGTCGGCGTCGAGGCCCAAGTCTTGCTGGAAATGCATGAACACACGGCCAGGCCCGACGACCTCTATATGCTGTGCTCCGACGGGCTCAGCGAAATGGTCCCAGACGCCCAGCTTTTCACGCTTCTGACGAGACAAGACGGTGGTATTGAGTCCAAGGTATCACTTTTGGCAAACATCGCCAACGAAAATGGCGGACGGGATAACATTTCTGTCATCCTGGCCCGGGCCAGCCTGCCACGCGCGGCGGCCTGACGCAGGCGATGGGGCGGCGGATGCATCCGCCGCGTCGTCGTCGGCCCCGCGACAATTGCAATCAGGGAGTCGGCAGTGCCGAGAATGAGTATCTCGATCGATGGTGTCGTCATTCGGGAAGTGACGCTCGCGAAGGACCGTACCACCCTCGGGCGGCGCGCCTACAACGACATCGTGGTCGACAATCTCGCGGTGAGCGGCGAGCATGCCGTTCTGACCCTGCGCGGTGGCGATGTCCAAATTGAAGACCTCAACAGCACCAACGGCACCTACGTCAATGCAGTGGCCGTGCAGAAGCGGACGCTCAAGGACAACGATGTCATCGAGGTCGGCGGCTGCCGCATCCACTACCGCGCGCGCAGCGCCGCGCCCGCGGCCGGCACGCCGGTCCAGGTCGTCGTCGGCACCGAGTCTTCCGCCCCCATTCCGCTGTCCGCCGCGCCCACCGAATCGGGCGCGCTGGTCGAGCTCGGCGTGCCGGTGCTGCGCGTGCTGGCCGGCGAGAACGCCGGGCACGACCTGCCGCTGCAGAAGGTCGTCACCACCGTCGGCAAGCCCGGCGTTGCCGTCGCGGTCGTCACGCGCCGCCGCCAGGGCTACGTGGCGGCGAGCGTCATGGGCGCCGTCCTGCTCAACGGCGAGCCGCTGGGTGTCGAGGCCGTCGCGCTGCACGAGCGCGACCTGCTCGAGCTCGGCACCCTGCGCCTGCAGTTCGCGCGGGTCTGAGCCGCGGGTCTTCCGTCGGCGAACCGGCCCCGATTCCGATCCCGGTTCCGGTCGATCATGAGTGCATTGCGGCGCCACTGGGCGCGCATCGCCGTCACCTTGCTGCCCGTGCTGCTGGCGCTGGCGCATGCCACCGGGCTCTGGCATGCCGGCATGCTCGAGCGCCTCGACCACCTGATCTACGACGTGCGCCTGCGCGCCACCATGCCGGGCACCTTCGATCCGCGCATCGTGATCGTCGACGTCGACGACGCGAGCCTCGCGCGCCAGGGGCAATGGCCGTGGCCGCGCGACAAGGTGGCGCGGCTCGCGACCGAGCTGCTGTCGCACCAGCAGGCCAAGGTCGTGGGCTTCGACGTCATGTTCGTCGAGCCCGACCGCAGCTCGGGCATCGACCGCCTGCGCGAGCTGGCGGACGGCCCGCTGCGCGGCATCCCGGGGCTCGCCGGCGAGGTCGAGAAACTCGCGCCCTCGCTCGACAACGATGCCGTGCTGGCGCGCACGCTCGCCGGTCGGCCCGTGGCGCTCGGCTACTACTTCACGCAGGCCGAGACGCCGCGCGCCCGCGGCGCCTTGCCCGCCACGCCGCTGTGGCCCGCCGACGCGCTGCCCGCGAAGGAGGGCTACACCACGCACTGGAACGGCTTCGGCGCCAGCCTGCCGGTGCTCGCGCAGGCCGCGCCCAGCGGGGGCTTCCTCAACACCCTGGTCGGCGAGAGCGATGACGGCGTGATCCGCAGCGTGCCGCTGATCGCGCGCTACGACGGCGACCAGGCCCGGCCCGGCTACTACGAGTCGCTCGCGCTGGCCGTCTACCGGCTCGCCAACGGTTCGCCGCCGGTGGTGCCCGCACTGGTGCCCGACAGTCCGGTCGCGCAACTCGAGTCGCTGCGCATCGGCGAGCTGCGCGTACCGGTCGATCGCAACGCCAGCGTGCAGGTGCCGTTCCGCGGCCCGGGCGGAAGCCGCGGCGGCTCGTTCCGCTACGTGGCGGCCGCCGACGTGCTCGAGGGTCGGCTCGCGCCCGAGGAGCTGAAGGACAAGATCGTGCTCGTCGGCGCCACCGCGCCCGGCCTGCAGGATCTGCGCGCCACGCCCGCGGCACCTTCCTTCGCCGGCGTCGAGGTGCATGCCAACATCGTCTCGGCGCTGCTCGACGACCGCCTGCTCGCCGTGCCCGACTACGCGCCCGGCTACGAGGTGCTGACCGTGTTCATCGCCGGCATCGCGCTGGCCATCGGCCTGTCGCTGCTGCCCGCGCTGCGCGCCGTGGCCTTCATGCTGGCCGTGGCCGCGCTGCTGGTCGGGCTCAACACCTGGCTCTACGTCGCCCACGGCCTGGTGCTGCCGCTGGCCTCGACGCTGGCCATGGTCGCGCTCGCCTTCCTGCTCAACATGAGCTGGGGCTACCTGGTCGAATCGCGCGCGCGCCGCGGTCTCGTGCAGCTCTTCGGCACCTACGTGCCGCCGCAGCTCGTCGACGAGATGCTGGAGCGCCCCGGTCACTACAGCATGCGCGCCGAGAGCAAGACCATGACCGTCATGTTCTGCGACATGCGCGACTTCACGCGCTTCTCGGAACAGATGTCGCCGGCCGAGCTGCAGGCCTTCCTCAACACCGTGTTCAGCCGCCTCACCGACGTCATCACCGCGCACCGCGGCACCGTCGACAAGTACATGGGCGATTGCGTCATGGCCTTCTGGGGCGCGCCGCTCGAGACGCCCGACCACGCCAGCCTCGCCGTCAGCGCGGCGCTCGACATGGCCGAGGCCGTGCAGGACCTCAACCGCATCCACCGCTCCATCGGCCGGCCCGAGATCAGCATCGGCATCGGCCTCAACAGCGGCGTCATGAGCGTGGGCGACATGGGATCGGCCGCGCGGCGCAGCTACACCGTGGTCGGCGACGCGGTCAACCTGGCCTCGCGCCTCGAGGGCCTCAGCGGCCACTACGGCGTCGAGATCGTCGCCAGCGGCGGCACGCGCGAGTTCGCGCCGGCCTATGTCTGGCAGGAGCTCGACAGCGTGTTCGTCAAGGGCCGGGCCCAGGCCGTCGCCGTGTTCACGCCGCTGGCCGTCGCCCTGGACGAAGCCGACGTCGTCGCCGTGCGCGAAGCCCATCGGCTCGAACGCTGGGCCGAGGTGCTGGCCGCCTACCGGCGCCAGGACTGGGCCTTGGGCCGAAACTTGCTGGACCCCCTCCTCGTGGCCGATGCCAAAAAAGTCCTTTACCAGCTCTACGCGCAGAGATTAGCCTCGATGGCGTTGCGTCCCCACGACCCGTCGTGGGACGGTGCGACCCGGTTCGAAACCAAATGACAGACACAGACAAGGGGTCTCTCACAATGCAGGTTCGTGTGCTGGGTTGCTCGGGCGCCATCGCCAAAGACTGCCGCACCACCTCCTTCCTGGTCGATACCGACCTGCTCGTCGATGCCGGTACCGGCGTCGGCGATCTCACCCTCGAAGAAATGGCCGGCGTCGACGACATGGTGCTCACGCACTGCCATCTCGACCACATCGCCGCCCTGCCCCTGATGCTCGACGCCGTCGGTGGCCGCCGCACCCGACCGCTGCGCGTGCATGCGCTGCGCGCCACCATCGAGGCGCTGCGCGCCCATGTGTTCAACAACATCATCTGGCCCGATTTCGAGAGCATCCCGAGTCCCGAGGCGCCCTTCGTCACCTTCCACGACATCGCCGTCGGCCAGACCCTGCTGCTCGGCAGCGCCACGCCCAAGCGCATCGAGGTGCTGCCGGCCGTGCACACCGTGCCCGCCTGCGGCTTCGCCGTGAGCCGTGCCGACGGCGGTGCCCACTGGGTCTTCAGCGGCGACACCGAGCGCAACGCGCCGTTCTGGGACCGCGTCAACGCGCTGGAGGTCGCGATGCTCGTCATCGAGACGGCGTTCAGCAACCGCGAGCAGGCCCTGGCCGAACGCAGCCTGCACCTGTCGCCCACCATGCTGGCCGACGAGCTGGCCCACATCGAGCCCGGCAAGGACTACCCGATCTACATCACCCACACCAAGCCGGCCGAAACCGAGGAGATCATGAGCCAGATCGAATCGCTGGCCGGCCGGCAGGTGCCGGGGTTGGCGCAGCGGGACATCCGCTGGCTCAAGGCGGACGGCATCCTGACCTTCTGAGCCCCGCCGCGGCGGCACGGATGGCATGACAAATTTGTCACCATGTGTCGCATCTTGATACATCTTCTGTCACATGCAGTAACGCCAATGTGGTCAGGGGTGACGCGTTAGGTCGCTGACGGAGCGTCAAAACGGGTGGCACGGATGCTGCGGAAGGTTCTTCGCTCCGGGGGGAGGACTCCCGGGAGTGACAACCAACCCAACCAACCTGGAGTTAGTGAAATGAACCGTCGTACGATCGCCCGCCGCGCGCAGGCAGGCTTTACTCTTATCGAATTGATGATCGTTGTGGCGATCATTGGTATTTTGGCGGCTGTTGCCTTGCCCGCTTATCAAGACTACACCGCGAAGTCGCAGGTTGCGGCCTCCCTTGCAGAAATCACCCCCGGCAAGGTCAATATGGAAACAAAAATTACCGAAGGCTCGGCCGTGTCCAACGCTGCGGATATTGGTCTGCAAAGCGCAACCTCCCGTTGTTCGGCCATCACGCCGGCTTTTGTTGTGGCGAATAAGGGTGTTGCAAGTATCAGCTGCACCATGATCGGGGGCTCGCTGGTAAACACCAAGACAATCACTTGGACTCGTGCTGCAGATGACGCGGCTACTAATCCTGGTGCCTGGACTTGCGCGACGACCGTTGTCAACAAGTTGGCACCGAAAGAATGCCCCGGCGTCTAACATTATTGCGCTCCTAAAGCCGCCTTTTGGCGGCTTTTTCGTTTTGAAGCTACTAGACGTAGATTTCGAACCGCGTGGAAAAAATCAACGGATTTTTCTCGGGGGTGTGGCTGATTTGAGGTGGTTACGCGAGCCTGGGTATCAGTGCTAGGTTGAGCGTCATCGTCAGCCGCTGTGCCTGTCCCAGAAAATCTATTGAAGACTTACACAGAGGTTTCGCACAACTCTTCTCAGGTCTACGTCTTCCTCGCCTGCCGTTGCTCGATTCGATTTAGAGAGTCAGCGAACTTGGTATTTTGGACAAACGGTTGCATACAGGGTTTGAACGGCAACCTTGATGCACAACCTAGAGGCTACAAACGTTACCATCAGAAACATTCATCATTTGCGCCAAGTATCGTGGACCAATGGTTTCTTAGCAGCTCGACTAGCGCATGTGCGTGTCCGCCAAAAAAACTGAAAGGCTTCACTCTGGTCGAAGCCATGGTTGTTGTTGCCTTGGTCGCTATCTTGGCCGCGCTCGCAATGCCTTCATTCAACGGCGCGATTGCCAATCAGCGAGTGAAATCCGCTGCCCAAGAACTTCAAACCCTGCTCCAGTTCGCCCGCGCCGAGGCTGTTTACAAACGCACGCCAGTCACCGTCTCGTTGAGCACCGGCCAGCAATGGCAAGCCAAGGACAGCACAAAGGTACTGCGCGAGGCTTCGGTGTCGGATGCCGTCAGCATTACTGCGGCTTCTACCAATGGTGTGGTGTTCTCGGTCGAGGGTCAGGCTAAGCCCGCCTCGGGCAGCGCCCCGTACAAGGTATCGATCTCCGCCACTGGCGCCTCGCGCGTGCAGTGCCTCAGCGTGATCGGTACGGGCCTGGTTCGATTGCAAAACGTGGCGGCCGGGCAGAGCTGCCCCTGAGCTTGTCGACACTTTCTTCACGGACCTGTTCATGCGCGCCCCCCCTTCCCCATCGCGGTCTCGCCAGGCCGGCCTGAGCCTCATCGAGGTTCTCGTTGCCGTCCTTCTGGTCAGCATCGGGCTGCTCGGCGCGGCCGGCATGCATGTGCGCGCCATCGGTTTTACCGCCGACACCGAACGACGACAGATGGCGGCCATGATCGCTTCCGAATTGATGGAGACGATGCGCGGCGACACGCTCACGGTGCTGGACGTCACCGGAACGCCGAAGGCAGATCTCGGCGGTTACCTGAAAGCGGGCGGGACCGAACTGGCGGCCGTCACGGCGGCGGACTGCAAGCCGCTGGCGGCGGAACCCGCCAAGCGGTTGGGCTGCTGGGGTGCGCGCGCCAAGCAACTCATGCCCGAGTTGCCGAATGCCCTCATCACAAGCAATTTCGTTGTCGGCTTGACCTCGGGCACCGGCGTGATCTCGGTCACTGTGGCCTGGCCGGCCAAGAAGGGTCAATGTCTGGATGGAACCGACAATGAGTTTTGCTCTTACACGTTGCGGTCGAGGCTCTGAGGCCATGGCACGCACATGTACGCAGGCGCGTGGCCGCGCCATCCATCGCCCTCGAGGGGCTGAGCGTGGGCTTTCGCTGGTGGAGGTCATGGTGGCGATGGCCGTGGGCCTCATCATCGTGCTGATCGCCACCACGATCTACGTCGAAGGCTTGCGCAACTTCGGTTTCCGCACCGGTCAGAGCGAGAACCTCGGCAACAGCCGCTACGCGCTCGGAACGCTGGACAGTGAATTCACCAAGGCGGGATATCGGCGCGACCCGACGCAGCCGATGGACGAAGCATTTCCGGCCGATGCGGCCGCGCTGGCCAATGGCTGCCAGTTCGCGGTGGGGCAAGCCATGTATGCAGTCGATGCAAGTACCTTGTGCATCCGCTATCAGCCGCGCGACAACAACGAGAAGGACTGCGCGGGTTCGGCCGCCGGCATAGCCGGTCTCAAGGCCTATGAAGCGCCGCCCGCGCCGGCCCTGGGCGCGGGGATGTTCGCCGAAAAATTCTTTCTCGATGGCGGCAAGCTCGTTTGCCAGGCTGGCAGCCAGTCCACGGACAAGCAGGAAGTGGCAGACGGCGTGCGCGGAGTGCATTTCGAGTTCGGTGTCGGCAAGGGCAGCGATTCGTTCGCCGAGCGACGTGTCGAGGAATACAAGACCGGCTTGCTGGCGAGCGATGACGTCATCCGCTCGCTGCGCTACGCGATCCTGCTGGCGAGCACCGCCGAGAAGCTGACGGGGGGCATGGACTCTTCCGCCTGCGCCAGCTGGGAAAGCGTGGGCGGTACCGCCGCCAACTGCGACACCAGCAAGGGCCAGCTCTATCAGCTTGCCAGCGGCTCCCTCACGTTGAGAAACCTGATGCCATGAGCGCACCACGTCACTTCCTGCTCACTTCGCCACGGAAGCGCCAGCGCGGGGCCGCGCTGTTCGTCGCCATGATCATGGTGCTGCTGGTGCTGGTCCTTGCCGTGGTCGGCATGCGCACCATCACGCTGGAGTCGCGCATCGCCGGCAACATGCTCGAAAGCCAGCGTCTGCAGGAAACGGCGGACGGCGCGCTGCGCGAAGGCGAGCGCATCATCCAGAAGTACGGAATATCACTGTCCAGGTGCGTCAGTGGCACGACGAATCCCGTCGATGTTGCCAAGCCTTGCTATGTCGAGGAGGCGCGCACCGACACGCTGGGCCTGAACACCTCGTTCACTGTCAAGAAGGCGGCCGACGGGTTCGCGAATCCTTACGGCTTCTGGTATCCGCGCTATGTCTCCACGGTTTGCCCCGAGGGATCAAGCGCGACGTCGGCGCTCGAGTCCGCGACCACCGGCTGCACCGAGTTCTACGAACTCAATGCCCAGGCCACTGCCAGTACCTCCGTGCAGGCCTGTGGGCCGGATGCTTATTGCCTGCGCTCCACGGTCAACCTGTTCATCAAATAAACGTCGAGGAGGGCTGTGATGGCTCGTTCCACCCGTACCAATCGCTCGCCCTTTCGCGTTTTCCACACCGTTGGCCTGTTGACCGCGGGCGCTGCCATGCTGTTCGGCCAGCACCTCGCCACCGCGCAGGATGCCGGCGACACGGGCCTGGCGCAGACGCCGCTGTTCGTGAGCGAGAGCAACCCGCCGCTCAACATGCTCGTGATGGGGCGTGACCACAAGCTCTACTACGAAGCCTACAACGATGCGTCCGACCTCAACGGCGACGGCGTGATCGACGTGGGCTACAAGCCCAACCAGATCGACTACTACGGGTATTTCAACAACAACGTCTGCTATCAGTACAGCACCGACAAGTTCACGCCATCCGCGGCCGCCACCGGCGTCAAGAGCAAGATCTGCAACGGAACCACCTGGAGCGGTGACTTCCTCAACTATCTGGCCACATCACGCATGGACGCCATCCGCCGGGTGCTCTATGGCGGCACGCGTGTGGTCGACACCGCCACCAGCACCGTTCTGCAGGGAGCCTACGTACCGCGGGACGCGCATTCATGGGGCAAATCCTACGATCCCGCACGCGACGGTACGGTCTACAACATCAGCGACTACGCGCCGCTGACCCAGCCGGCGCGCGGGACCCGTCATCTCTTCGCAGTGACGACCCTGGGGGAGAGCGACGACAACGCGATCCCGCGACTGCGGGTCCTCAACGATTCGAAGTTTCAGATCTGGGACTGGGTCTCCAAGGAAGGCACGGCGGGGCAGGACCTTTGTTCCGGCGGGGTGGCGTGCGCCGCGAGCGCCGGTTCGTCATTCGACATGGTGCCCAGCACCTCGTTCCGCAATCTGACCATCACGACATGGAGAAGGACATCCGGGGCGTCGATGCCGGGGGACGTGAACCAGATGAACACCGCATTCAACAGCAGCAATACGCCTGACAGCCGGAAGTGCGGGACGGGTTCCATTGCCGCGATCAACATCACGGGCGGCAACAACAATCCCTTCGCCGGAACCAACAGTTGCACGCACGAGAACTATCAGACCCTGATCACGGGGGAGATTTACATTCCCGCGGCAGGGGCATACACCTTCGGCGTCGATGGCGACGACGCGGTGGACGTGACTTTCGGAGACGGTGCGACCGCCCCGGACAACACCCTGACCAACAGCGCGAGCTGGTATGGCGGTCATGGCAGCAATCGTGGCCAGGACATGCTGCAGAACCATTCCCAGCAGTACAACTTCAGCTCGGCGGGCTGGAAGGCCGTCAAGTTTCGGCACGTGGAAGGCTCAGGGGACGACAACTGGGGCCTGGCCCTGAAGGCCACATGGCCCGCCAGCGCCATCACGACCTACAAGGTTCGGGTGGAAGCCTGTTCCAGCACCAATGCGGCCCTGCGCGAGGCCAGTTGCAAGTCCTACCCGAACAGTGGCGGAACCGCTATCTTCAAGCCCACCGGCCTGCTGCACGACTTCGGCGAGAACAACAAGATGTACTTCGGCCTGCTCACGGGCTCGTACCAGAAGAACATCGCGGGCGGCATTCTGCGGCGCAATGTGAGCAGCTTCGCCGACGAGGTGAATCCGCAGACGGGCCAGTACAAGACCGAGGTCGCAGGCGTCGTGACCAACATCGACCGCCTGCGCCTGATCGGCTTCAATGGCAGCACCTACGACAATTGCGGGTGGATCACCGACGGCCCCATCAGCGCCAAGACGGATCCTTCGATCTGCGCAATGTGGGGCAATCCGGTGGGCGAGATGATGTTCGAGACGCTGCGCTACTTCGGTGGGGCGTCCGGCGCGCACGCCGTTTACGACTACGGCAGCGGTGCCAAGGACAGCGCGAGTCCGTTGAACCTGTCGAAGCCCGCCTGGATCTCGCCCTACGCGGCCAAACCCAATGGCGGCGGCTACCAGCGTTGCGCCAAGCCCGTGATGACGGTCGTCAGCGACATCAACCCTTCCTACGACACCAAGATCCCGGGCAGCCGCTTCTCGACCGTCGACGTCAATGCGAACGCGCTGACCAACTTCAATGTCGCGAACGAGGTGCAGGCCATCGGCACTGCTGAAGGCATCAACGGCAAGAACTTCTTCATCGGACAGTCGAATGCGTCCAACGCGAACGGCGCGCCTTCGGTGAAGACCATCGCCGACCTTTCCTGGGCGCGCGGCCTGTCGCCGCAGGAGCCCAGCAAGGAGGGTAGCTACTACTCCGCGGGGGTGGCGCGCTACGCAGCCACGAACTCCGTCTTTGGCGTGGCGACGGAAAAGAACCGCCTGATGACCTATTCGGTGGCGATCGCCTCACCGCTGCCTGAAATCCGCTTTCCGGTGGGCGGCGACAAGTACGTGACGATCTCTCCGTTCGCCAAGTCGGTGACCGGCTCCAGCATCAATCCCGCGACCTTCGCTCCGACCGACCAGATCGTGGACTATTACGTGGACCGCATTGCCAACACTGGCGCGGCGGACCAGGACGCGACCGTCAACGGCGGGCGGCCCTATGCGGAGTTCCGCATCAACTACGAGGACGTGGAGCAGGGCGCCGACCATGACATGGATGCGATCTCGCGCTACACCGTTTCCAAGCAGGCGGACGGCACCGTGAAGGTCGACATGGTGTCGGAGTACGCGGCGGGCAGCATCGGCCAGCACATGGGCTACGTGATTTCGGGCACTACTGCGGACGGCATGTACCTGGAGGTACGCGACAAAGACACGAACTCGGTCTACTACGCGCTCAACACGCCTCCCGGCAAAGCCCCCGGCTATTGCGCCAACAATTCTTCCGATGCTGCATGCGCCAATCTGCCGCTCACGGCCAGCCGTACCTTCACGCCGAGTGACAGCACGACTTCGGGCAGCTTCCTCAAGGGCCCGTTGTGGTACGCCGCCAAGTACGGGATGCCGGGGCGCGCTCCCGAATCGGTCACGGGCGATCCGGACAACTACTTCCTGGTCACCAACGCGACGACCCTGAAGGCGCAGATGACCAAGGCCTTCAACGACATCGTGCAGAACACCAATTCGGTGACGGCCGTGTCCGTGGATGCTCCCAATGGCACGATCGCCGCGGGTGCCGACCTCTATCGCACGCGCTTCGAGGCCGATGGCTGGGTCGGCGACGTGATCCGCGAACGGCTCACCGAGAACGCTTCCGGCGCCTTGAACTACGAGCGGCAGTGGAGCGCGGCGGAGAAGCTGTCCACGCGCTCGTCCACCTCCTTGGCGGCACGCAAGATTCTGTATGCCGCCTCCGGTACCACCACGCCGACGCTGCGGCCCTTCACCTTCACCGACATCAGCGCCCAGACGGCCGACGCGGCATGGATCACCGCGCTCAACAAGGATCCTGCCAGCAGCACCGGGCAATCCGACGGCAAGGCCGCGCAGCGCATTGCCTTCTTCCGCGGCGAGAACAACACGCTGCGCGTTCGCAAGTACTTGCCCAATAGCACCACGACCTTCAATCTGCTGGGCGATATCGTGAATTCCTCGCCGCTGCGCGTGAAGGGCGCGCTCTACCGGGCCGCGGCCGCTGATGTGCTCGAAGGCACTGGCAGTGATTACACGGCTTTCACCACCGGCCAGGCCAGCCAGCCCGAAATGATCTACGTGGGCGCCAATGACGGCATGTTCCATGCCTTCCGCGCCGCGACCGGGGAGGAGGAGTTCGCCTTCGTTCCCACGGCCGTGCGCGACACTCTGAATACGCTCACCGCGCCCGATTACGGCAAGAAGGACGGCACGCCTCATCGCTACTACGTCGACGGTACGCCCGTGGCTTCTGACGTGTTCTTCGGCGGAGCGTGGCACAAAGTGTTGATCGGCAGCCTGGGTGCGGGCGGCAGAGGAGTCTTCGCGCTGGACGTCACCAATCCCACGTCACCTCAGTTGCTGTGGGAGTTCAACGGATCCAACAACGATACCGAGCGGCAGAACATGGGCTATTCGCTGCCGCAGCCGACCATTGCGCGCCTCAACGATCCCGCGACCGGCAAGGGAAAGTGGGTCGCGCTCGTGCCTGGCGGCTATCAGGCAGGCAACAGCACCGCGGGCGGCGGCGGTGCCAGCCTGTTCGTGCTGGATATATCTAACGGCACCATACTGCGTCGCTTCGACATGGATGGCGGCATGACGGCCGATGAGTTGACGGCCTCGCTGCCTCTGGGCAACGGCCTGTCGCGTGTCTCTGCGGTGGACAGCAATCGCGACGGCAAGGTGGACGTGGGCTACGCTGGCGATCTGGCAGGCAATGTCTGGCGCTTCGACATGAGGAGCGGCGACATCTCGGCATGGACAGTGGCGAAGTTCTTCACGGCCAAGGATGCGAGCGACAAACGCCAGGCAATCACGGCGGCACCGTATGTGGTGCGGCACCCCACGGGCAAGGGCGATCTCGTGATCTTCGGTACCGGTCGCCTGCTCACGGCCAGCGACAAGAGCAGCACGCAGAAGCAGACCGTGTACGGCATCTGGGATCGTTACAGCGGCGTGGCCCCGCCCTCGGCCTTGCCGACGGCGGACAAGGGTCGAAGTAACCTGCAGAGTCAGACGTTCACAGAACTGGTCGCCGATTCCGGTAGCTTCGGGCTGAGCAACAACACCGTGCAGTGGTATGCGACCAATGCCAGCGGCACGAGAGACCAGGACGTCCTGAAGTGGGGCTGGGTACTGGATCTGCCGCGCAACGGGGAGAAGGTCGTCTACGACATGACGCTGTATGGCAATGGACTGTTCCTGTCGTCGGTGCGGACCAATGACGACCCGTGCGCGGCCGGCATGGGGGGCACGCTCTATGCTGTCGATCCGAACGGTGGGGGCAGCACCAAGTACATCGTGTTCGACATGAACGGCGACGGGGTTTTCAACAACTCCGACTACGTGGGCGGTCGCCAGCCCAACGGCATCGAAACCGGGGCTGGCAAGCAGACCATACGCGGGGGGTACACCTTCGATCCGGGCGGCGGCGGGAAGCAGGTCAACCACGGCCTGCAGTTCGGCCGCCAGAGCTGGCGCAGGCAGCCGCCGAATTGATGGATTAGGCCCCGCGACGCGCGAGGACGGGGGCCGGCTCAAGGCCGCTGCCCTTGCGCGTCGCGAGCCCGGAAGCAAGATGCAAGGAGAACGCAGTGCGCAATGCTGAAAAGGGGTTCACGCTGATCGAGTTGATGATCACCGTGGCGATCGTCGCCATCCTGGCGGCGATTGCCTATCCGTCGTATACGGAGTACGTGATGCGTTCCCGTCGCGTTGAAGGCCAAAACCTGCTCAACGACGCTGCGGCGCGGCAGGAGCGATTCCGGGCGCAGAACGGTCGATACACCGATGACGTGTCTAAGCTCAAACTCCCCTATGGAAATGGAAGCGCATCGGAACATGGCTACTACGCATTGAGCACGAATACCGCAGCGGACGGCAGTAGTTTTACGTTGAAAGCGCAACGCAGTGGTGTGCAGCAAGCTGATGGCAAGTGCGGCGATTTCACCTTGGACGACAAGGGCGTCAAGGACATCGCGGCCGGCACGCCGGGCACCGCGGCGCTGTGTTGGCGCTGAGCCCGCTCCAAGGGTAACTCGACGCTTCGGAGCGGATTAGGGGTAACAATCGGCGCGGGAATGACATCCAGCGCTGCCTTCATCGACCGCTCCACCCTCTGCGCGAACCTCGTCGCGCTGTCGCTTCTCTGTCCGCTGGTCGCAGGCCCGTCCGCCAACCTCTGGCAACTGCTCTGCGCCGGGATGTGCGCCGCGCTTTTCATGCTGGTCGCGTCGAGCGGCGGACGCAACGCCATCGCGCGCGCAACAGTCTGGGGCCTGCTCGTTGCGGGCGCCCTCAACGCTGTCCTCGGCCTGCTCCAGTACTACGACCTCGCCGAATTCATCTTCCCCTGGATCACCTCTCCTGGGCCAGGCCGTGCCTGGGGCACGCTGCGCCAGCGCAACCAGTTCGCCACGCTCATCGGCCTGGCGATGGTTGCGTCTCTGTGGGTGTATGCGACCAGTGACTCGCGGCGCATGCGGATCGGCCTGGCGGCGGCGATGGTGCTGCTGATCGCCGCGAACGCCGCTTCGGGCTCCCGCACGGGCTTGCTCCAACTCGCGCTGATTGCCGGCGCGGTGGCCTGGATGGCATGGCAGGAGCGTCGTCGAGCGTCGCCAATCAATCACCTGCCCCCAGCCTCGGCGCTACTGGCAATGCTCCCTCTCTATTTCGCCCTGAACTGGCTGCTCCCTCGCCTCGCAGCCATCGGCAGCAGCGGCAAGGCTACCGCCTCAGCCGGCGCCCTGGTCCAACGCCTCCAACCCACCGCCCTCGGCAACGAAAGCCGTCTCACCCTCTGGCACAACGTTCTCTCCCTGATCGCCGAGCGCCCGTTCACGGGTTGGGGCTGGGGCGAGCTGAGCTACGCACACTTCATGGCCGTCTACCCGGGCCCGCGTTTCCCGGTGCTCCTCGACAACGCCCACAACCTCCCCCTGCATCTCGCAGTCGAACTCGGCATCCCCGCCGCCGTGTTGATCTGCGGCGGCTTCCTCTGGCTGGTGATCTCCGCCCGCCCCTGGCGCGAGCGCGACCCGAACCGGCTCATGGCCTGGGGCCTGCTGGCCGTCATCCTCGTGCACAGCCTGCTCGAGTACCCGCTGTGGTACGGCCCCTTCCAGCTGGTCTTCGGCCTGTGCCTGGGCATGCTGTGGCCCGCGCGCGCCAGCGGCGATCGAGCGTCGCCGCCATCGAAGAAGACAAAGGCATGGCTCCCCGACGGCCGAAAGCTCTCGGCCTTGGCGAGCCTCGCCCTGCTCTCGTTCGTCGTCTACGCCGCCTGGGACTACACCCGCATCAGCCAGATCTACCTGCCGCGCGACGAACGCCTGCCGCCCTGGCAGGACGACACGCTCGCCAAGGTCCGGGATTCCTGGCTGTTCGCGCGCCAGGTCGATTTCGCCGAATTGACGCTGACGCCGGTCACGCACGAGAACGCGGCGCGGATGCATGCGCTCGCCGAGCGGACGCTGCATTTCTCGCCGGAGCCGCGCGTGATCGTCAAGCTGATCGAGAGCGCCGAGCTCTCGGGCCGCGAGGACGAAGCGCGCCTGATCGCCGAGCGCTTCAGGGCGGCCTTCCCGCGCGACTACGCGCGCTGGCTCCAGCAGAACCCCGTCGAGGCGGTGCCGGCTCCCTAGGCCGCTGGCGCGGCAGTCCAGCTCCCCGACTTCCCGCCATGCTTCTCCACCACATGCACCCCGGTGACGGTCATCCCCCGGTCCACCGCCTTGCACATGTCGTACACGGTCAGGAGCGCGATCTGCACGGCGGTCAGCGCCTCCATCTCGACGCCGGTCGGCCCAACGGTCTCGACCGTGGCGGTGCATTGCACATGCGACGTCGCGTCGCCGGCATCCGACAGCGCGAGGTCGACCGCCAACCGGGTGATGGCCAGCGGATGGCACAGCGGGATCAGGTCGCTGGTCTTCTTGGCGGCCTGGATGCCGGCGATGCGCGCGATGCCGAGCACGTCGCCCTTCTTCGCGCTACCCGAGGCGATCAGCGCCAGGGTCTCGGGCCGCATCTCGATGCGGCCGGTGGCCACGGCCACGCGATGGGTGGCGGGCTTGGCGGCGACGTCGACCATGTGGGCCTGGCCCTGGGCGTCGAAATGGGTGAGTGAGCTCATGGTGAACGTTCAAGAGGGAGGTGCATCATACGAGCCCGAGTTCTGGACAAGCCATGCCACGCTGGACCCCACCCCCTCGCAAGAAACGACCCTTCGTCCCCACCCTGCGGACGGTTTGCGCTAGCGTTTTAATAGCGTCCCAGGTGCTGATGCCGCCGCTGGCGCGCGCGCAATTGCTGCCGGGGCTCGGCGACGGCGGCGAGATGACGGCGACCGCCGAGCGCCACCTGGGCGACCAGATCGCGCGCGAGCTCTACCGCGACACCGACTACATCGACGACCCGGTGATCGCCGACTACGTGCAGGAGATCTGGCAGCGCCTGCTGGCGGCGGCGCGGGTGCGCGGCGAACTCACGCCCGAACTCGACGAGCGCTATGCCTGGGTGGTGATGCTGGGGCGCGATCGCAACATCAACGCCTTCGCGTTGCCGGGCGGCTACCTCGGGCTCAACCTCGGGCTGGTGGCGGCGGTGGGCAGCCGCGACGAACTCGCCACGGTGCTCGGGCACGAGCTGTCGCACGTCACGCAGCGGCACATCGCCCGCATGATGGACAAGCAGAACAAGCAGTTCCCGCTGATGCTCGCGGGCCTGATCCTCGGCATGATCGCTGCGGGCAAGAGCCGCAGCGGCGGCGACGCGGGCCAGGCGATGGTCCTGGGCAGCCAGGCGGCGTTCATGCAGAACCAGCTGAATTTCTCGCGCGACATGGAGCGCGAGGCCGACCGCGTGGGCTTCGGCGTGATGACGCAGGCCGGCTTCGCGCCGCAGGGCGCGGCCACGATGTTCGAGAAGCTGCAGTACGCCTCGCGGCTCAACGACAACGGCTCCTTCCCCTATCTGCGCAGCCATCCGCTGACGACCGAGCGCATCTCCGACATGCAGGGCCGCTTCCAGTTCCGCATGGACACGGTGCCGCCGCCGGTGCTGCTGATGGACCATGCGATGGTCTCCTCGCGCGCGCGCGTGCTGACGCGCCCCGGCGTCGACGTGCTGCGGCAATGGGTCGACGCGGCCTCGGCCGGCGAGTTCGCCAAGAGCACGCCGGCCCAGCAGGCGGGCACGCTCTACGCGGCGGCGCTGTCGGCCAAGGAGTTGCGCGATTACAAGGCGGCGCGCGCGCTGGCGCAGCGGCTGGTCGAGCGCACGGCGGAAGACGTTCCGGCCGCGCGTCAGGCGCGCTGGCTGCAGGCCGAGATCGAACTGGCGGCCGGCGGCGCTGGCGTGGCCAAGGCGGCCTCGCTGCTCGACGGCAAGGCCAAGTCGCGGCCCGAGATGCTGCTGGCGGCCGATGTCGCGGTGGCGAGCCGCCAACCCGCGCCGATGATCCCGGTGCTGCGCGACTGGGTGGCGGCGAATCCGCGCGATGCCACGGCCTGGCGCACGCTGGCCAATCTCTACGGCGCGCAGAACGACACGCTGCATGCGGTGCGCGCGGACGCCGAGTCGAACGTGGCGATCCTCGACTACCCGGCCGCGCGCGACCGTTTCAAGGCGGCGCAGGAACTGATCCGCCAGAGCCAGAGCGGCCGACCGGGCGCGGTGCCGATCGACCACTTCGAGGCGTCGATCATCGACACCCGCGCGCGCGAGATCGAGGTGCTGGTGAAGCGGCAGGCCGAGGAGCCGGCGCTGCGTTGAGCCAGGGGTGGCGGATCAGCGGCGCGTCAGCAGCCCGCCGAGCGCGCTCTCGATCAGCAGGCTGAGCACCGAGTAGAGCAGCGAACCCACCAGCGCGGCGAGGAAGCCGTTGACGTGGAAGCCCGCCAGCAGGCCGGACGCGGCCCAGAACATCAGCGCATTGATCACGAACAGGAACAGCCCGAGCGTGACGATGGTGACCGGCAGCGTGAGCACCACCAGCACCGGGCGCACGATCATGTTGAGCAGGCCGATGACCACGGCCGCGATCAGCGCCGAGCCGAAACTGCTGACCTGGACGCCGCTGTAGAGGTAGGCCACCGCGAGCAGCGCCACCGCGCTGAGCAGCCATTTGAGGAGGATGCGCATGCGGCCCAGGATACCGCAGCGCCGGGGCGGCGGCGAGACGGACATGCCCGCGAACCCGCGTGGGACGGGGCGTCGGCACTGCGATGCCCATCGGCATGGCACAAAAAAAACGGCTCCCGAAGGAGCCGTCGTCTGAGCGGGAAGGCGCGGCGCTGACGCCGCGGTCCTCTTACTCGGCCAGTTCGTTCGCCAACACCAGCAGCGCGCCCATGCCCATCACGGCACCGGGAAAGGCCCAGCCTTGCTGGCCGGCCGGCTTCTGCTCGGGCGTGACCGGCTCGAGGTCCACGCCGACCTTGGGACGGCGGGCGTCGACCACGTGGACGGCCATGTGCTCGCGCTTGAGCTGCTGCGTGAGTTCGGTCAGCGGACCCTTGGCCAGCACGGCCGTGACCTGCCCCCCATTGCGCTCCAGCAGCGGCAGCAGCTGCGCCTGCAGCTTGCTGAACCACTTCGCACGCCAGTTCTCGCGTGCGCTGTGGCTCACCCACTTGCTGATGCGATGCGTCATGCGCGGCGCGCAGGCCACGAGCACCCAGTGACGCGCCACGACGGTGTCGGCGTCCGGCGCCAGTTCGGCGAACTGTTCGCAGGCGTAGACGGCGTCGTCGACGTAAAGAATGATCTTTTCCATAGGGTGCTCCTTCAGGTAGTTAGAGTGGCAGAGACGGGTCGAAATGGATAGGGGACTTTCGTGGGACGGGCAGCGGGCTCAGCTCGCGGTGGCCGGCGTCGATGCCTTGGCGCGAGCCTGGCGTGCAGCCACCCACTTGCCGATGGCCAGCACGAGCAGTGCGCCGATGATGCCGGAGGCGTACTTCACGACATCGGTCTGCGGCAGCTTCGGCACCCAGGTCCAGGCGGCGGGGTTGACCACGGCGGGGTCGGACACGGCCATGGTGCCGGCGATCCAGCCCAGCAGCATGCCGCCGAGCGTGATGATCATCGGGAAGCGGTCCATCAGCTTGATCACGAGCTGGCTGCCCCAGACGATGATCGGGATGCTCACGAGCAGGCCGAAGATCACGAGCGGCATCTGGTGGCCTTCGCCGGCGCCTTGGGCGGCACCCGCGATGGCGATCACGTTGTCGACGCTCATCACGAGGTCGGCAATGATCACGGTCTTGACGGCACCCCAGAGCCTGTCGCTGCCGGCGATGTTGCCGTGCGCGTCGTCATGCTCGGGCGCCAGCAGCTTGACGCCGATCCACAGCAGCAGGATCGCGCCCACGAGCTTCAGGAACGGAATGGCCAGCAGGGTCAGCGCGAAGAAGATCAGGATCACGCGCAGCAGGATGGCGCCGGCGGTGCCCCACAGGATGCCCTGCGTGCGCTGGGCCGGCGGCAGCTTGCGGCAGGCCAGCGCGATCACGACGGCGTTGTCGCCGCCAAGAAGGATGTCGATCATGATGATCTGACCGACGGCGACCCAGAATTCCGGGGTCATGAACTGTTCCATAGTTTCCTCTGTGTCTTGTGACCGTCCCGCCCCACCGTTGCGTGGTGGCCGCGGGCATGGCACATGCGATGCGTTTCGATTCATCCCGGGCGGGCTGATCGAAGCGAGGAAATGAAACCGGGTGACACCGGGGGATCCAACGACGCTTCGACCAAACCTGCACAGGTTCAAATCGAAGGTCTGGCTCGGCATGCGCACGGCCGTTCGCCGACATGCGCAATGCCCGACAGGCCGGAAGTGTTGTGCTTCGTATTGACGACCTGGCGATGTCCGTCGTGGGTGCGACGGCCGGGAGCTACTCCCCTTCGTGGGCGCGATTAGAGCATCGGCGCTCGCGCGCTGGCAACCGAAAGTTTCAAGCCTTCAAAAGGAAGGCGCTCAAAACCTGCATCGCAGCAAGGTCTATTGCTACAGGTTTGGTAGCAAAGATAACCTTCGGCGGTCTCGGGACATTGGCGGACTATGATCGCCCGCCCTGCCGATCTTTCTGCGTTCATGGCCGCCATCCACATCACCGACATCGAGGCCGCCATCAATCACTGGCGCGAGAAGAGCCCCTCGCCCGATGGCGTCACGCTCGCGCCCGAGCTGCGCGCGCTGGCCGAGGTCTATGCGCTCATGGTCTACCACCACGAGGACGAGGTCGACGAGGTCGGCTTCCCGGCCAAGGCCTGGGCCGCCTGGCTGGACTGGTACCAGAGCACGCCCGACACCCCCTGCATCGCGATCTGCTCCACCAGCCAGGGCGACGACCAGTGCAAGGGCTGCGGGCGCAGCTTCGACGAGGTGCAGCACTGGCCCGCGATGACGCCGGCCGAGAAGCGCGTCACCTGGCGCCGCATCACCATGGAGGATTCGGCCTGGCGCTTCAACCGCTATGCCGAGCGCGCGCGCGAGGCCGAGCCGCCGAAGTGGCCCGACGAGCCGGACGATCCCGCCGTGCCCACCGGGCCCGAAGACGCGAACTGAGCGGCCGGCCCCATGCGTCGCCTCGCGCAAGCGCCCAACCTCGCCATCGCGACGCTGTGGGTGCACGCGCTGCGCGAGGACGGCGTGGCCGCGACGGTGCAGCGCGAATACCTGGGCGCGGCGGCCGGCCAGCTGCCGCCCGACCAGTGCCTGCCCGAGATCTGGATCGACGACGAAAGCCAGTTCGAGCTCGCCCAGCGGCTGCTGCATGCGCTGCAGCATCGGCCGCAGCGCAGCTGGCAGTGCGTCTGCGGCGAGCGGATCGAGGGCGGCTTCGAGCAGTGCTGGCAGTGCGGCGAGATGATGCCGCCCTGAAGCCCCTGCGTTATTTCCAGCGCAGCAGCTCGATGTCGACGCTGTTCGCGCCATCGCCGAGCGTCAGCGTGTTCTCCTGGATCGTCGCCTGCAGCTGCATCGAGCGCTGTGCCAGCGCCGCGAGCGCCTGCGAGGCGGCGGTGGGCACGCGGTAGACGCGCAGGTTCTGCGGCCGCGAGAGCTTGTTCTCGATGCCGCGCCACCAGATCTCGGCCGCGTGGTTGAAGCAGTAGACGATCACCTGGTCGGCCTTGCCGCAGGCCTTGATGACCGGCTTGTCCTCGGGCTGGCCGACCTCGATCCACAGCCGGGTCTGACCCGTGAAGTCGCGCAGCCAGACATCGGGTTCGTCCACGTTCGACAGGCCGGCGCCGAAGGCCAGCGTGCCGTCGCCCTTGCAGATGTCCTGCAGCTGGTGTGCGTTGAGCGCCAGCGCGACCAGGCGGATCATCATCCGCTCGTCGGTCTCGCTCGGATGGCGCGCCAGCGTGAGCGCGTGGTCGGCGTAGTAGCCGTGGTCGATGTCGGCCACCGCGAGGTTGGCCTTGAAGATGGTGGATTTGAGCGCCATGGGTGCGCGAGTGTATGCGCGCGCTCCCGGGCCGGCGCCGGCCCCGGGAGATGCCCGCCGGCCGATCAGTAGGCGACCGAGGCCTGCAGGTACACGGTGCGCGGCTGGCCCACGTACTTGCCGCCGTTGTTGTCCACCGAGCGGTTGAAGTAGCGGCGGTCGAACAGGTTCTTCACGCCCACGGCCAGCTTGAGGTTGCGCATCGTCGGGCCGAAGTCGTAGCCCGCGCGCACGTTCATCACCGCGTAGCCGGGGATGTTGCCCAGGCGGCCGGTGCTGTCCTCGAGCGTGACGTAGCGCGCATTGGTGTCGGGCGAGCCCGGCGAGCGCTGCTTCGACTGCGCGTACACATCGGCGTTGAAGGTCCACGGGCCGCGCTCGTAGCGCGCGCCCAGCGTGGCCACCTGGCGCGAGTAGAACGGCAGGTCGCGGCCCGCGAAGGCGCCGGCCTTCTGGATCGCCTGCGTGTAGGTGTAGGTCGCCGACACCGACAGCCCCTTGAGGGCCGGGCTCAGGTCGCCGAGCTCGTAGCGCAGCGCCGACTCCAGGCCGCGGTGGCGCGTGGCGCCCAGGTCGGTCCACTGGCCGACGTCGCCGGTGATCGAGCGAGCGAGCTGCAGTTCCTTGTCGAAGTTGATGTTGAACAGCGTGAGCTCCGAGCTCCAGGCCTCGCCCTTGTAGTGCGTGCCGATCTCATAGGTCTTCGCCTTCTCGGGATGCAGGCCATCGGTGGACTGGGCGAGCTGCGCGTACTGCTGCGGCCCGAAGGACACGCCGGCGTTCGCGAACAGCGACCAGCGCTCGTTCATGCGGTACATCACCGACACGGTCGGCAGCCATTCGTTGGAATCGATCTTCGGCGCGATCACGCTGGTGATGCGGCCGTTGGTCAGGCCCACCACGTCGTTGTGCGAGCGGATCGCCTCGTAGCGCACGCCGGGCGTCACGGTCCAGTTGCCGAAGTCGATGCGGTCGTCGATGTAGAAGGCGTTGGCGGTGGTGCCGCCGGCGCTGGTCTGGTAGGCCGGCTGGGCCAGCGTGCTGGCGTCGAAGCCGAGGCGCGGGCGGTAGTAGCTGCTGCGCGTGGCCACCTCGGAGCTGGCCTCCTTGAGGTAGCGGTAGCCCACGCTGACTTCCTGCACCACGCTGCCCGAGTCGATCAGGCGCGAGTAGCGCGGCTCGATCGCGAAGGTGTGGTACTCGCGTGGCGCGGCGGTCAGGCGGCGCTGGTTGGCGCTGCTGCCCGTGCCTTCCTGCTCGAGGTGGCTGCCGCGGAACGAGTCGGTGTAGTAGGTCAGCAGCTCGAACTTGTTGATGCCGTCGTTGTGCGTGTAGCGCAGCGAGCCGTCGGTGCGCCGTCCGGTGAACTCGTCGAAGGGACGGTCCGACTGGAACGGGTTCAGCGCGTACTGCGCCGTCGTCAGGCCGCCCGGCATGCGGCCCTGGCCTTCGAAGTGGTGCAGCGCCACCGCGATGTCGTCGGTCTTCGAGAAACGGTAGCTGCCCTTGAGCATCACGTCGTCGATGTTCGTCTTGTCGTTGCTCTGGCGGAAGCCTTCGCCGTGCGTGCCCGAGTACAGCAGCGCCAGGCCCAGGCCCTTGTCGTTGGTGCCGCCGACGAACACGCTGGGCGTCGACTTGGTGCCGCCGCCATGGCCCGCGCTCTCCACGCCGATGCTGGCCTCGGCGGCGAACTTCTCGGGGATCGAGCGCGTCACGAAGTTGATGATGCCGCCCACGTTCTGCGGTCCGAAGCGCACCGAGCCCGCGCCGCGCACCACGTCCACGGTCTCGATGTTGCCCAGCGACAGCGGCGCCAGCGACAGCTGCGGCTGGCCGTAGGGCGCGTAGGCCAGCGGCACGCCGTCCATCAGGATGGTGGAGCGCGGCGACAGGCGCGAGGTCAGGCCGCGCACGCCGACGTTCAGCGAGATGTCGCTGCCGCCGGTGCCGTTGCTCTCCTGTACCTGCACGCCGGGGATCTGGCGCAGCACGTCGCGCACGCTCGACGAGCCGCTCTCGCGGATCTGGCGCTGCTCGACGATGGTCCGCGCGCCGGGATGCTCGACGACCTTCTTCTCGGTCGGGCTGCCGAGCCAGTCACCGGTGACGGTGATGGCCTCGAGCGCCTTGCCGTCGGCGCCCGCGGGCGCATCGCCCTCGGCGGCGAAGCCGGGCAGGCTCAGGGGAAGCAGGGCCATCGCGATGGCGGTGCGTTGGAAGGGGGACACGGGAACTCCTCGGGTTTTTGAAATTGAAGAAGGAACGGGCGGGCGTGGGGCGCGTCGTTCGGGCAGGCCGGCGTCGTCGCGCCGTCGTCGAATCGCCTGGCGTGGGGCTCAGGACGAGGGGCGCGCGACCGCGGCGCTGCGCCTGGCCGCCTCGGCGGCCGTGCGGCGGCGCCGCCACCAGAGCCAGATGCCGCTGAAGCCCAGGCCACCGAGCGCGAGGCCCAGCAGCGCGGTCACGATCTCGTGGACCACGCCGCCGAGCTCGCCGGTGTGCAGCGGGAAGATCACCGCCACCGAGCCGTTGCCGGCATCGAGCTCCTGCCACTTGCGCGCGGCCAGCACCTCGCCCGTGACCGGGTGGAGCCAGGCCGAGCTGATGCCGTTGGGATGCGGGTCGTCGGGCAGCTTGAAGCGAACGCGCACGGGCCGGTCGGCCTTGCCGGGCACCGCCACGTAGCCGATCGGCTGGCCCGGATGGACCTGCTGCGCGCGCGCCACGAGCTCGTCCAGCGGCAGGCGCGGGCCGTGCGCCGAGCCCTTGGCGATCGTCGGCGGCTTGACCGGCTTCTGCCCCATGGCGGCGGAGATGAAATCGCCCAGCGGTCGCCAGGCCATGTAGGCGCCCGTGGCGACCGACACCGCGATCAGCAGGCCGAGCACCGCGCCGCCCGTGCGGTGCAGGTCGAACAGCCCGCGCAGCAGGCCGCGGTTCAGCACGATGCGCAGCGAGGGCGGCCAGCGCGTCGGCCACCACAGCACCAGGCCCGTCACCAGCAGCACCAGGTAGGACAGCGCGACGAAGGCCAGGATGCCCTTGCCGGTGCTGTCGAGCAGCAGGCTGTTGTGGATCTTGTAGATCAGGTTGTAGGCACCTTCCTGGGTGCCGCGCCGGCCCTGTTCGGCACCGGTGAAGGGGTCGAGGTAGACCGTGCCGTCCCAGCTGCCGCGCACCAGCACCCAATAGCTGTCGCCGGGCTGGCGCGGCGGGCGCAGGGTCAGGTTGGTGTCGGGGCCGAACTCGGCCAGCAGGCGCTGGCGCAGCGGTTCCAGCGGCAGCCGCGTCGCGGTGGCGTCGCCGGCCGTGCGCGCGACGAAGAGTTCAGGATGGGCCTGGCGGTCGAGCGGTTGGCCCACGACCAGTGCCGCGCCGAGCAGGGCGGTGACGGCGAGGATCGGGCCGAGCGTGAGGCCGACCCAGCGGTGGATCTTGAGCCAGAGACGTCGCAGGGAAGCGCGCAGCATGGACAACGGGGACGCCGAGGCGTCCCGCACGGAAGTGTTGCTGGCTGGCGCACGGCCGGCATGCGGCGTGCGTTGGCTAGGAAATTGGAAGGAAACCGGAAAGGGCGATCGAAACGAATCGGCCGCCCTCGGACGGCTTCAGGCGGCCTCAGCGAGCGAACCAACCGCTTAGAAAAGAGGTTGGTGCATCGATGCACAGGGCGTCAGATTCTACCGGCGAGTTCGGCCGCCTTGCCCACGTAGCTGGCCGGTGTCATGGCCAGCAGGCGGGCTTTTTCCTCTTCGGGAATCGCGAGCGAACGGATCAGGCCATGCAGCGCCTCGGCCGTCACGGTCTGGCCGCGCGTCACTTCCTTGAGCTGCTCGTAGGCGCCCTGCACGCCGAAGCGGCGCATCACGGTCTGGATCGGCTCGGCCAGCACTTCCCACGAGGCGTCGAGGTCGGCCGCGAGCGCGTCGCGGTTGAGCTCGAGCTTGCCCAGGCCGGTGGCCAGGCTCGCATAGGCCAGGGTCGCGTAGCCGAAGGCCACGCCGATGTTGCGCAGCACCGTGCTGTCGGTCAGGTCGCGCTGCCAGCGGCTGATCGGCAGCTTCTCGCTCAGGTGGCGCAGCAGTGCGTTGGCCAGGCCCAGGTTGCCCTCGGCGTTCTCGAAGTCGATCGGGTTGACCTTGTGCGGCATGGTCGAGGAGCCGATCTCGCCCTTCTTGAGCCGCTGCTTGAAGTAGCCCAGGCTCACGTAGCCCCAGACGTCGCGCGAGAAGTCGACCAGGATGGTGTTGGCGCGCGCCACGGCATCGAACAGCTCGGCCATGTAGTCGTGGGGCTCGATCTGGATGCTGTAGGGCTGGAAGCTCAGGCCCAGGCCCAGCGGCGCCGGGGTTTCGACGACCTTGCGGCTGAAAGCCTCCCAGTCGAAGTCGGGCCAGGCCGCGAGGTGGGCGTTGTAGTTGCCGACCGCGCCGTTCATCTTGCCCAGGAGCTGCACCGAGGCGATCTGCGCGCGCGCCTTCGACAGCCGCACCGCCACGTTGGCGATCTCCTTGCCGACCGTGGTCGGGCTGGCGGTCTGGCCGTGGGTGCGCGAGAGCATCGACACGTCGGCGAACTGGTGCGCCATCTCGCGCAGCTTGGCGATCAGGCCGTCGATCGCGGGCAGCAGCACGGTGTCGCGCGAGGCCTGGATCTGCAGGGCGTGGCTGGTGTTGTTGATGTCCTCGCTGGTGCAGGCGAAGTGCACGAACTCGGCCGCGGCCAGCAGCTCGGGGCGGGCCTCGAACTTGGACTTGATCCAGTATTCGACCGCCTTCACGTCGTGGTTGGTGGTCTTCTCGATCTCCTTGATGGCCAGCGCGTCGGCCTCGGAGAAGTGCGAGACCAGGCCCATCAGGTACTTGCGGGCGCCGCCGGTCAGGGGCTTGAATTCGGCGAAGCCGCAGTCCGACAGCGCGATGAACCACGCCACTTCGACCTGCACGCGCCGGTGCATGTAGCCCTGCTCGCTCATCAGGGGGCGCAGGGCCGCGAGTTTGGCCGCGTAACGGCCGTCCAGGGGGGAAAGGGCGGAGACGGTGGAGAAGCTCATGCCCGAATTTTAGGCGGGCCGCCCGGGGACGAACCCGGTACACCGAAAGCCGGGCTTTGGCGTTCCCCTAAAATGATTATGAACAAACGTTATCAATGTCGAGGGAGAGAGCCTTCATGAAACTGATCGGATCCGCCGCCAGTCCCTATGTGCGCAAGGTGCGCGTGGTGCTGGCCGAGAAGCGGCTCGACTACCAGTTCGTGATCGAGGACGTCTGGTCGCCCGACACGACCATCGCCAATTCGAACCCCCTGGGCAAGGTGCCGTGCCTGATCATGGAAGGCGGCGAGGCGATGTTCGACTCGCGCGTGATCGTCGAATACATCGACACCCTGTCGCCGGTCGGCAAGCTGATTCCCCAGCAGAGCCGCGAGCGCGCCGAGGTCAAGACCTGGGAGGCCCTGGCCGACGGCGTGATGGACGCCGGCGTGCTCTGGCGCCTGGAGCGCACCTGGTCCGGCCGCGCCGACGGCGAGCGCAGCGAGGCCTGGATCGACCGCCAGCGCGCCAAGGTCGAGGCCGGCGTGGCCGCCATGGCCAAGGGCCTGGGCGACAAGCCCTTCTGCAGCGGCATCCACCTGAGCCTGTCGGACATCGCGGTGGGCTGCACCCTGGGCTGGCTGAACCTGCGCTTCCCCGAGATCGAGTGGCGCGCCGAGCACGCGAACCTCGCGAAGCTCTACGACAAGCTGATGCAGCGCCCGAGCTTCATCGACACCCAGCCCTGAGCCGCTGAACGGCTTTCGCCCATGAAAAAAGCGCCGAAAGGCGCTTTTTTGCCGTCGGCCCGGCCTCAGGGCTTGCGCAGCGTGTACTGCACCACGTCGATGCTGCGCTCGGCGAAGGCGGCCTCGCAGTAGGCCAGGTAGAACTCCCAGATCCGCATGAAGCGCTCGTCGAAACCGAGCTGCAGCACCTGGGCGCGCTGCGCCAGGAAGCGCTCGCGCCAGCGCCGCAGGGTCTCGGCGTAGTCGGCGCCGAAGGCGAATTCGTCGACCACCTCGAGGCCCGCGGCCTCGGCGGCGCGCCGGAACTCGCGCGGGCAGGGCAGGCAGCCGCCCGGGAAGATGTACTGCTGGATGAAGTCGGTGGCGTCCACGTAGCGCTCGAACAGCCCGTCGTCGATAACGATGCTCTGGATGCAGGCGCGCCCGCCCGGCTTGAGCAGCCGGCTCACGCTCGCGAAGTAGGTCGGCCAGTATTCGCGGCCCACGGCCTCCACCATCTCGATCGAGCAGATCGCATCGAAGGGCGCGTCGCCGGTGGTCCGGCCGATGTCGCGATAGTCCTGCAGCCGCAGGTCGACCGGCAGGCCCTCGGTGCGCTGGCGCGCGTGGGCGAGCTGCTCGTGCGAGAGCGTCACGCCGGTGACGGCGGCGCCGAATTCGGTCGCGGCCTTCTCGGCCAGCGCGCCCCAGCCGCAGCCGATCTCGAGCACCCGGTCGCCGGGCCGCACGCCCGCCATGGCGAGCGCGCGCCGCACCTTGGCGTGCTGCGCCTCGGGCATCGGCCGCGTCAGGTCGCCCTCGAACCAGGCCGACGAGTAGTTCATCGTCTCGTCGAGCCAGAGTTCGTAGAAGGCATTGCCCAGGTCGTAATGCGCCTGGATGTTGCGTGCGCTGCCGGTCTTGCTGTTGCGGTTCAGCAGCAGGTGGCGCAGGCGGTAGAGCAGGCGGCCGGTCCAGCTGCCGTAGAACACGTTCTCGATCGCGCGCCGGTTCGCCACGAACACGCGCAGCAGCTCGACCAGGTTCGGCGTGGTCCAGTCGCCCGCGATGTAGCTCTCGGCGAAACCGATGTCGCCCGACTTCAGCGCGGCGCTGCAGACGGTCCAGTTGCGCAGCGTGAGCGAGGCGGTCGGGCCCTCGCCCGGCGCGGCGCCGAAGTGCCGCACCGAATCGTCGGGCAGTCGCACGGTCAGCGAGCCGTGCGCCAGGCGCTGCAGCAGGCGCAGCACGCTGCGGGCCGCGCGCGGCGCGTCCTGCGGCAGGTGGAAGCCCGAGGCGGGCGAGTCGGCAGTGGTCGTCGTCGGGGTCATGGATTCGCCTGCGGCTGGCGCGGCTCGCCGCGCGACACGGAATGAAGCGGCGGGGCCGGCTTGTGGACGAAGGGCACGCGCTTGAGCCACAGCCGCGCGGCCTGCCAGTGGATGCGGGCGATCAGGCCCAGCGTCATGGCGGGGTAGCGCCAGAGCGCGCGCCGCAGGCTGGCCGCGTCGAGCGCCTGGAGTTCGCCACCGACGCTGGTCTGCAGCAGCGGGCCGTCGGCGTCGTCGTGGTCGATGCGCACCAGGGTGCGCGTGCGTTCGGCGTCGGTGAAGAAGCGGAAGCGGTAGCTGCCGTCGATGCGGCAGAACGGCGAGACGTGGAAGGCCTTGGTCGCGCGCAGCTCGGGGCCGAAGGCCGGCCGGTCGAGCAGGTAGCAGTGGCGTTCGCCGAAGGTGTTGTTGACCTCGACCACGATCGCGCGCAGCGCACCCGCGCGGTCGTGGCAGTACCAGAAGCTGACAGGCTTGAAGGTGTAGCCGAACACCCGTGGGTAGCAGTGCAGCCAGGCCTCGCCGTCGGCGTCGTCGATGCCGTGGGCGGCCAGCAGTTCGTCGAGCCAGGCGAGCGCGCCGCCGGCATCGGGCGCGCGGCCGTCGCCATGGTCGACGTCGTGGAAGGACAGCGCGCCGCGGCGGTTGAACGCGAGCGCCGGGCTGCCGTCGCGGCGCAGGGCGCGCATCGGCAGCATGAGAAAGAAGGTGGCGTAGGCGAAGGCGTTGCGGGCCGGGCGCAGCCGTGCATGCCGGACCTCGCCGAAGCCGATCAGCGGCAACGGCCCCGCCGTGGTCATGGGGCGGCTTTCCCGGTCGCCAGCTGCGCCTGCAGGCCGCGGGCCGCGGCCAGGCCTGCCTTCAGGCCGTCCTCGTGGAAGCCGTAGCCCATCCAGGCGCCCGCGAACCAGGTGCGGCGCTGTCCCTGCAGCGCGGGCACCCGCGACTGGGCATCGATCGCTTCGAGATCGAGCACCGGGTGGGCGTAGTCGTATTCGGCCATGACCTCACTACGCGCGATCTCGCGAACCGGATTCAGCGAAACGATCACCGGTTGCGACCAGGGCAGCGGCTGCAGCTTGTTGAGCAGGTAGTGCAGGCAGACGCCGCCCGATTCCCGCGCGCCGTCCGCGCGCTGGTAGTTCCAGGCGGCCCAGGCGGAAGACCGCTCGGGCAGCACCGAGGCGTCGGTGTGCAGCACCGCGTGATTCGGCTGGTAGCGGATGGCGCCGAGCACCGCGGCCTCGTCGGGGCTGGGCTCGGCCAGCAGCGCCAGGGCCTGGTCGGAATGGGTGGCGAGCACCAGGTGGTCGAAGGCCTCGGTGCCGGCGTCGGTGGCGATCCGCACGCCGTCGGCGTTGCGTTCGATGCGCCGCACCGGCGTGTTCAGGCGCGCATCGGACAGGCCCGCGACGATCTTCTCGACGTAGCGTTGCGAGCCGCCGCGCACGGTGCGCCACTGCGGCCGGTTGGCGATCTGGATCAGGCCGTGGTTGTGGCAGAAGCGGATCATGGTCGCGACCGGGAAGGCCAGCATCTGCGCGGTCGGGCAGCTCCAGATGCAGGCCATCATCGGCAGGAAATACCAGTCGCGGAAGGCCGGGCCGAAGCGGTGCGCATCGAGGAACTCGCCGAGCGGCTGCGCCAGTTCGCCCTCGGTGCCGGCGAGCGCGATGCGCGTGGTCAGCCGGTTGAAGCGCATCAGGTCGGCCAGCATGCCCAGGAAGCGCGGATCGACGAGGTTGCGGCGCTGCGCGAACACGGTCGCGAGGCTGCTGCCGCTCCACTCGAGCCGGCCGCCGCCGGGCCGCGTGGCCTGGACCGAGAACGACATGTCCGAGTCGGCGGTCGCCACGCCCAGGTCGGCGAACAGGCGGATCAACTCGGGGTAGGTGCGGTCGTTGTAGACCAGGAAACCCGTGTCGACGCCGTGCGCGACGCGTTCGCCCGAACCGGGCGATGTCGGCAGCGAGACCGTGGCCGTGTGGGCGTGGCCACCGAAGTAGTCACTGGCTTCGAAGAGGGTGATGCGGGCCGAATCGTGCAGCGCGTGGGCTGCGGCCAGTCCCGAGATGCCGGCGCCGACGATGGCGACCCGGGCCGGCGGCCTCATGGCACCGCCCCGGGTTGGCTGGAAGACAAAAATGCTGCGAGGCGCCCCGACGCGAAGGAGGGAGGGAGGGAGGAGGAGAAGAATCGCCTCGGGATTTCGACCAGACGGCAAGCGCCCGGAAGACCTCGCAACATGAAAACCGTGGGGCATTCACTGCCCACGCGAGTTATGAGCGAGGACTTTGCCGCACGGTTCCCACCGCAGTGGTAAGCATTTGTGACGATCCGTTCACAATCTGATTGACGCATCGGTAAATAATATTACCGATACGTCTTCGTGTGAACTGATCAGTTTCGAATTCGATCGCTGGTGCGAACCTGCCGGCATCAGCCCGGATTGGCCGCCAACTGCTTCTCGATGATCGCGATGAAGGCGTTCTCATCGGGCGCCGTCATGCTCGACCAGGCCTGCACCACCTTGCCGTCGCGGCCGATCAGGTACTTGTAGAAGTTCCATTTCGGCGTCGTGCCCGAGGCCTGGGCCAGCTGCTTGAACAGCGGGTTGGCGTCCGAGCCGCGCACCGAGGACTTGCCGAACATCGGGAATTTCACGCCGAAGGTGCTTTCGCAGAAGTCGGCGATCTCCTTGTTCGAGGCCGATTCCTGGGCGAAATCGTTCGACGGGAAGCCGAGCACCACCAGCCCGCGCCCGCGGTACTTGGTGTCGAGCGCTTCCAGACCCTTGTACTGCGGCGTGAAGCCGCAGAAGCTGGCCGTGTTGACCACCAGCACCACCTTGCCCGAGTACTGGCACAGGGACTGTGGTTTTTCGTCCTGCAGCCGCGGGAAGGTGTGTTGCAGTATGGCGGGACAGCCCGCTGCCGCCTGGGGTTCGGCGGCCGGTGCCGCGGGTTGCTGGGCGAAGGCCGGTGCTGTTGCAGTCAACAGGCCGGCCATCAGGGCCATTGCCGACGTACGGAGCATCGGGACCGACAATGGGGTGGGGGTTCGCATGGCGGGCTCCTGGTTCACAAAAAGGGGGGCGCATCCGTGCCGCGACGGCGCACGTATTCGCATCATCGCGCGCCTGTCATGGATGCGCCAAACGTGCCGTTTAAAATCGGCGGCCTTAGAAAGATATAGATGCTCTATCCGGAACTCTTCAGACAGCTCGAATCCGTCCGCTGGGACATGGACAAGGACATCCCGTGGCAGTCGTTCGACGCTTCGCTGCTGTCCGAAGAGCAGGCGCAAACCATCAAGATGAACGCCATCACGGAGTGGGCGGCGCTGCCGGCCACCGAGATGTTCCTGCGCGACAACCGCCACGATAGCGATTTTTCCGCTTTCATGTCGATCTGGTTCTTCGAGGAGCAGAAGCACTCGCTGGTGCTCATGGAGTACCTGAAGCGCTTCAGCCCCCAGCACGCCCCCACCGAGGCCGAGCTGCACGAGGTGCGCTTCGACTTCGACCCGGCGCCCCCGCTCGAAACCCTGATGCTGCATTTCTGCGGCGAGATCCGCCTCAACCACTGGTACCGCCGTGCCGCCCAGTGGCATACCGAGCCGGTCATCAAGCACATCTACACCACGCTGAGCCAGGACGAGGCCCGCCACGGCGGCGCCTACCTGCGCTACATGAAGCGCGCGCTCGAGAAGTTCGGCGACGAGGCCCGTTCGGCCTTCACGAAGGTCGGCGTGCTGATGGCGAGCGCCCGGCGCACCGCCCAGGCGCTGCACCCGACCAACCTGCACGTGAACAAGGCGCTGTTCCCGAACGACACGATCCAGAGCCGCATGCCCGATCCGGACTGGCTCGAGCACTGGCTCGACAAGCAGATCAAGTTCGACGCCGTCTGGGAAACCAAGGTCGGCGAGCGCATCCTGCACAACCTGAGCCTGCTGATGAACCGCAGCTTCAAGACGGTCCAGGAACTGAACCGCTACCGCAAGGAACTGGCGGCCAGCCTCGGCCCCAAGCCCGAATACCAGGGCGCGTAAGCAAGCAAAGACAGCAGAAAATCGCCCCGCACGCCGGGGCGATTTTTTTTTCGAGGCCCCGCGTCACAAACCGGCAACGCCAGCCGTCTTGCCTTCATGGACGCCGCCACTCTCGCCTTCGACCGCCACCGCCCGCGCCTGCAGGGCATCGCCTACCGCATGCTCGGTTCCGTGGCCGAGGCCGAGGAGGTCGTGCAGGACGCCTGGCTGCGCTGGCACGAAACCGCCACCGAGGCGCTCGACAGCACCGAGGCCTGGCTGGTCACGGTCGTGACCCGGCTGTCGATCGACCGGCTGCGCGCGGCCAAGGTGCAGCGCGAGCACTACAGCGGCCACTGGATGCCCGAGCCCATGCTCACCGAGTCGCCGGCCACGCCCGAGGAAGTGCTGGCGCGCGCCGACGACGTCTCGGTGGCCTTCCTGACCGTGCTCGAGCGGCTGGCGCCCGAGGCGCGCGCGGCCTTCCTGCTGCGCGAGGTGTTCGACACCGACTACGACGAGATCGCGCGCATGCTCGGCAAGAGCGAGGCCGCCTGCCGCCAGCTCGTGCACCGCGCCAAGACCCAGGTGCAGGAAGGGCGGCCGCGCTATCGCGTGTCGCGCGAGACCCAGATGCGGCTGCTGCGCAGTTTCGCCGAGGCCTCGGCCAAGGGCAGCGTGCGCGAGCTCGAGGCCTTCTTCACCGAGGAGGCCGAACTGGTCGGCGACGGCGGCGGCAAGGTCCAGACCTTCACGCACGGGCTGGTCGGCGCGCGCCGCATCGCGCAGCTCTACTTCGCCGTGCAGCGGCGCCACGCGCTCGGCGAGCCGGAACGCAGCGTGCGCACCGAGCTGGTCGACCTCAACGGCGAGCCGGGCCTGCTGCGCTTCATCGGCGGCGTGCTCGAGTCGGCCCAGACCTTCGAGTTCGACGGCGACCGCATCGCGCGCGTGCGCGCGCAGCGCAATCCCGACAAGCTCGCGCGCATCGCCGCGGCCTTCGCGCGCTGATTTTTTTCCGACTTCGTGTCACAGGCCGGCGGGCCGGCGCGTCTTCAGTGTGTATCCCGATTTCATCGTCAACCACTGGAGAACATCGCCATGAACACCACCCCCCGCCTCAACTGGTTCAAGACCGTGCCCAAGGCCTTCGAGGCCCTGCTGTCGGTCAACACCGCCATCGCCGACACCACGCTCGAGAAGAAGCTGGTCGACCTCGTGTTCGCCCGCGTCTCGCAGATCAACGGCTGCGCCTACTGCCTCGACATGCACGTGCGCGACCTGCGCAAGGAGGGCGAAGGCTGGCAGCGCATCAACAGCCTCGCGACCTGGCGCGAGATGAGCTTCTACGACGCGCGCGAGCGCGCCGCGCTGGCCTGGGCCGAGTCGCTCACGCGCATGGCCGACCGCCACGATGCGCGCGATGCCGAGTACGAGGCGCTGAAGGCCGCCTTCAGCGACCTCGAGATCGCCGAGCTCACGGTCGCGGTGGCGCAGATCAATTCGTGGAACCGCATGAACGTCGCGATGCACGTGCCCGCGCCGGTCAAGCCGCTCGAATGACAAGGGGTGAATAAACCTGCTGCGCGCCCCGATCGCAGCGGCGGTCCTCACCGTACGAGGTACGGCTCCGGTCCTCGGCGCGACCTCGGGGCGCTCGCTACGGTTTCTTCGCACCTTGTGAGCGCGGCGGCCGGACGCTCCTAGCGCCGCTCGACCACCATCGGCGAGATGCGCAGGCTCTCGCGCACCTGCGACACCGCCTCGCCGGCTTCGCCGCGCGAGGCGAAGGGCCCGGCCTGCAGCCGGTGCGTGCCGGCCTCGCTGAACACGCGCAGTTGCGGCGCGAGCGCAGGCAGGCCGCGCGCGGCCTGGGCGCGCAGGGTCTCGGCGCCGCCGCGTTCGCGGAAGGCGCCGAGCTGGACCCAGAAGCCGGCCGACGGCGTGTCGGGCCCGGCCAGCGAGGCCGCGGCGGCGGCGGCCACCGCCGCGGGCGTCGGCCCGCTCGGCGGCGCGGCCGCGGCCGGTGCCAGCGGCGGCAGGGCATTCACCACCATGGGCGGGCGCGGTCCCGGCGGCGGCTCGACCTCGTCGTCGGCGCCGGGTGCGGGCCCGGCCGCGGCGGGCGGCGCCACCGGCATCGTCGAAGCCTCGGGCGCGTTCGTTCCCACCGTCGAGACCCAGGCCGAGGGCACGGCCACCGGTGCGGCGGCCGCGCGGGCCGGCATCGGCGGCGGCGGCACGTAGACCGGTGCCGCGGGTGCGGGTGCGGGCGCGGGTGCCGTGTAGACAGGCGCCGCCGCCAGCATCGTGTCCGACCCGCGCCGCCAGGCGCCGGTGCGGATGTCCTCGTTCGTGATGCGCTCGATCTCCACCGGCGCCACGCCGCGCAGCAGGTCGAGCTTGAGCGCGGCCGTGTAGCTCAGGTCGATGACGCGGCCGTCGACGAAGGGCCCGCGGTCGTTCACGCGCACGATCGCCTCGCGGCCGTTGGCCGGGTTGCGCACGCGCACGTAGCTCGGCAGCGGCAGCGTCTTGTGGGCCGCCGTCATCGCGTACATGTCGTAGGGCTCGCCGCTGGCCGTCGAGCCCGCGTGGAACTTGCGTCCGTACCAGGAGGCCAGGCCCGATTCGCGGAAGGGCCGGTCATCCGTGATCGGCGTGTAGCCGCGGCCGAGCACGGTGTAGGGCTTGCTGGTGCCGCCGCTGCCGCGGATCGGCTCGATGCGGGGCTCGGCGTCGGGCACGCGCTCGAGGTTGGAGGGCGGACTGGCGCCCGGGCCGTCGCGGCCACCGCCGCCGCCGCTGCGCGGCCCGCTCGCGCAGCCCGCGAGCAGGACGGCGACAGCCACCGCACAGGCGGCGCAGGCCGCGCTGGGTCGGCGGGCGCCGCGCGCCTCAACCAAACACGGCCCTCCACAGCGCCAGCATCGCTTCGCGCTGCGCGGCCAGCGCGGGTGGCGTCACCTGCGTCGGCTCCTCGTTGAGGCGTGCGCGATGCTGCACGCGCCGCAGCTCGCGGTAGGCGGCGGCCGCGTTGCGGCCCACGCCCGCGGGCAGCAGGCCGGCGTCCTCCGCGCGGATCAACAGCGCGATGTTGCCGAGGTTGGGGATCAGTTCGGGATGCTCGCTCGAGGCCGACAGCACCAGGAACTGCACCGCGAACTCGGCATCGACCATGCCGCCGGGGCTGTGCTTGACGTCGAAGCGGTCGGCCTTCACGGGCCGCGCGCCGCGCAGCTTGTCGCGCATCGCGATGATCTCGGCCTTCAGCGCCTCGCGGTTGCGCGGCGCCACCAGCACGGCCTCGCGCACCTGGTCGAAGCGCGCGCCGAGCTCGGCGCCGTGGTCCTCGCTGCCGAGCACGAAGCGCGCGCGCGTCATGGCCTGGTGTTCCCAGGTCCAGGCGGTGTTGCTGCCGCGGCCGAGCTGGTACTTCTCGTAGGCCTGGAAGCTGGTGGTCAACAGGCCCGAATTGCCGTTGGGCCGCAGCGCGGTGTCGATCTCGAACAGGTCGCCCTCGCGCGTCTTCACCGTGAGCCAGTTGATGAGCTTGCGCACGTAGGCCGCATAGACCTCGCCGGCGCGCTCGTCGTCGTCGTCGTAGACGAACACGATGTCGAGGTCGCTGCCGTAGCCCAGTTCTTTGCCGCCCAGCTTGCCGTAGCCGATGATCGCGAACTGCGCCACCTCGCGGTGCCGGTTGCGCACGTGCGGCCAGCACCAGCGGGCGGTCACGCGCAGCGTGGTGTCGGCCAGCGCGCTGAGGTCGTCGGCCACCTGCTCGACGGTGATGCGGCCGTCCACGTCGCGCGCCAGGGTGCGGAACACCTCGGCATGGTGCGCGTGGCGCAGCAGGTTCAGCAGGCGCTCCTCGTCGGCCTCGCCGGTGCGGCTCAGCGAGGCATGGCGCGCCTCGAGCTCGCGCTCGAACTCGGCGGCCACGAAGCGGCCCGACAGCATCTCGTCGCTGGCCAGTTCGTCGATCACGCCCGGGTGCTGCATCAGGTAGCGTGCCGGCCAGCGCGCCGAGCCCAGCAGCCGCAGCAGGCGTTCCTGCACCGCGGGCCGTTCGACCAGCAGCGCCAAATAGCTCTCGCGGCGCAGCAGCGGCTCGATCCAGTCGGCCCAGCGCAGCGCGGCCTCGACAGGGTGGTTGGTCTGGCCCTGGCTGTCGCCGTCGGGCTCGCGCAGCCACTGGCCGGTGCGCTGCACCAGCTGGCGCAGCCGCGCGCGCGTTTCATCGCGCAGCGCCATCATGCGCGGCGTCTCGCACCAGTCCTTGATGCGCTCGGCGAAGGCCGGCGGCAGCTCGTCGAGCAGGTCCGACAGCTCGGCCGGCGCGGCGGCCTTGCGCGCGCCGTTGCACTTGCCGTTGCAGGGCTTGTCGCCGCCCAGCAGCTTGTCGAACTCCTGCGCGACGAATTCGCGGTGGGTGTCGAGCTGGGCCAGGAACGGGCAGCAGTCGGCATAGCCGAGCGTCTGCGCGATCCAGCGCAGGTCCTCGTCGGCCACGGGCAGCGCATGGGTCTGCTGGTCGTCCAGGTACTGGATGCGGTGCTCGACCTGGCGCAGGAACTCGTAGGCCGCGGCCAGCGCGTCGGCGGTTTCCTGCGGCATCAGGCCGGCGCGCGCGAGCCGCTGCAGCGCATCGAGCGTGGGCCGGGTGCGCAGCTCGGGGAACTGGCCGCCGCGTACCACCTGCAGCAGTTGCACGGTGAATTCGATCTCGCGGATGCCGCCGCGCGACAGCTTCACGTCATTCGCGCGTTCGGGTCGGCCCGCGCTGCGGCGCGCCGACTGCTCGCGGATCTGGCGGTGCAGCACGCGCAGCGAATCGAACACGCTGTAGTCGAGGTAGCGGCGGAACACGAAAGGCAGCACCGCGCCGCGCAGGCCCTGGGCCTGGCCCTGCGCGACCACCTCGGTGGGCGCGACCACGCGGCTCTTCATCCAGGCGAAGCGCTCCCATTCGCGGCCCTGCACCTGGAAATACTCCTCCAGCGCATCGAGCGAGACCACGGGCGGCCCCGAGTTGCCGTTGGGCCGCAGCGCCAGGTCGACGCGGAACACGAAGCCGTGCTCGGTGGTGTCGCCCACCAGCGCGTAGATGCGCTTCACGGCGCGTGCGAAGTACTCCTGGTTCGCGAGCTTGCCGCGGCCCTGCGGGTCGCCAGCGGTGTCGCCGTCCTGGTCGTAGAGGTAGATGAGGTCGATGTCGCTCGACACGTTGAGCTCGCGCGCGCCGAGCTTGCCCATGCCCACGATCCACAGCTGCGAGCGCTGGCCGTCGGCGCCCAGCGGCGCGCCATGCGCCGCGTCGAGCTCGGCGCAGGCCTCGCGGCAGGCGGTGTCGAGCGCGAACTCGGCGAGCTCGGTGACCGCGGTGGTCACCACGGCCAGCGGCGCCTGGCGGTCGCAATCGAGTGTGACAAGGCGTTCCATCACCAGCTGCCGCACGATGCGCAGGGCGTCGCCCACGCCGTCGCCGCGCGCGCGCAGTGCCTCGTAGGCCTGCGTCATCGATGCGCGGCGCGGCTCGCCCTCGGGCAGCAGCGCGAGTTCGCCCGCATAGCGGCGGCGCAAGCGCTGCACGAAGCGCGAATAGGAGGACAAGGCGGGCTTGTCCGCGTCGGGGTTCGTCGATGCTGTAGCTGACAACTGATTCAAACTGGTGCTGGTTGCGGCGGAACCCGTCCCGATGGTGGCGGTCATAATTCCCGGCACAGCGCGATCCTCAATGAACGACACGGTGTCTTCCCCTTCACGTCTGCTCAAGATCACCGCTGTGACGGCGCGCTGGCTCCTGGGTCTTCTCGTGGCTGCGTGGCTTCTCCTGGCCCTGGCAGTCGTGGTCCTGCACGCGTGGATTGTGCCGCGAATCGGCGATTACCGTGGTGCGCTGGAGGCGCAGGCCAGCAAGGCGATCGGGGTGCCGGTGCGCATCGGTTCGATCACGGCCCGCTCGGGCAGCCTGTTCCCCGCCTTCGAGTTGCGCGACGTGGTGCTGCAGGACGCGCAGCAGCGCGAGGCGCTGCGCCTCGTGCGCGTGGTGGCCAGCGTCTCGCCGCGCTCGCTGTGGCGCTTCAATTTCGAGCAGCTCTACATCGAGGGCCCGGCGCTCGACGTGCGCCGCGACGCTCAGGGAAAACTCCATGTCGCGGGCCTGCACATGTCGACCGATACGACCGGAGAAACCCGCGCCGCCGACTGGTTTTTCGCGCAGCGCGAACTGGTGATCGAAGGCGGCACGGTGCGCTGGACCGACGAGCAGCGCCAGGCCGAGCCGCTGATGCTGACCGACGTGCGCTTCGTGGCGCGCAACGGCGGCCGCCGCCATGGCCTGCGGCTCGACGCCACGCCACCGGCCGGCTGGGGCGAGCGCTTCACGCTGCGCGGCCAGTTCCGCCAGCCGCTGCTGTCGGTGCGCACCGGCCGCTGGCAGACCTGGGACGGTCAGATCTACGCCGACCTGCCCTACATCGACGTGACCCGGCTCGGGCGCTACGTATCGATCGATGCGCGCATCCGCGAGGGAAACGGCGCGCTGCGGCTGTGGGCCGACGTGGACGATGGCCAGATCGTCGGCGCCGCCGCCGACCTCGGCCTCGACCGGGTCGATGCCTCGCTCGGCAAGGGGCTGCAGCCGCTGGTGCTGCGCGCGGTCACGGGCCGGCTCGCGGGCCGGCTCACGGTCGACACGATGGAGTTCTCGACCACTGCGCTGCAGTTCGACACCGCCGACGGCCTGCGCTGGCCCGGCGGCAACCTCTGGCTGCAGCACACGCCCGCCAAGGGCCGCACGCCCGAGCACGGCGCGCTGCGCGCCGACCGCCTCGACCTCGCGGCGCTGGCGCTCATCGCCGACCGGCTGCCGCTCGGAGACGCCACCCACCGCGTGCTCGATGCCTACGGCCCGCGCGGGCTGGTCGAGCGCATCGATCTGAACTGGCAGGGCTCGCTGGGCGCGCCCGACCGCTACCAGGCCAAGGGGCGTGTCAGCGGGCTGCGCATCGCCTCGCAGGCCGGCGCGGCGCCGGCCGAGACCCCTGCTGCCGCGCCCGCCACGCCCGCCGCCAAGTCGCCCGCCCCGACGCCTTCCGCACCTTCGGCGAGCACCACGGCCACCGCGGCCGTCCCCCCGCGCGTGCATCCGGGCTCCCCCGGCCTCAGCGGCGCCACGCTCGAATTCGACGCCACCCACGCGGGCGGCAGCGCCACGCTCGCGATCGCGCAGGGCGGGCTCGAATTCCCCGGCGTGTTCGAGGAGCCCGCGATCCCGGTCGACCGGCTCTCGGCCCAGCTGCAATGGAAGATCGACAACGGCAACACGCAGCTGCAGGTGTCGAAGCTGCGCTTCGCCAACGTCGATGCCGAGGGCGATGCCGAGGCCAGTTGGCGCACCAGCGACCCGGCCACCTCGAGCAGCAAGGCGCGCTTTCCCGGCGTGCTCGACCTGCGCGGCAAGCTGACCCGGGCCGACGGCACGCGGGTCTTTCGCTACCTGCCGCTCGACATCCCGCAGCACACGCGCGACTACGTGCGCGACGCGGTCACCAAGGGCGTCGCGAGCAGCGTCGACTTCCGCGTGCGCGGCGACCTGCACGACATGCCCTTCATGGACCCGCGGCTCGGCGAGTTCCGCATCGCGGCCAAGGTGCAGGACGTGTACTACGCCTATGCGCCGCCGCATGTGCCCGCGGCCGCCACGCCGGCGCCCGCCGCCGTGCAGGCCACGGCGCGCGGCACCGCTGCCGCCCGCGTCGCCGCCGCGCCCACCCCGCCGACCGTCGCCCCGCCCGCCGCGCCCAGCGTGGCCCAGTGGCCCGCGATCACCGGCCTGTCGGGCGAGCTGATCTTCGAGCGCGCCGGCATGCAGGTGCGCAACGCGCGCGGCCGGCTCGCGGGTGCCACCGCCATCGAGGTGTCGAAGGCCGAGGCCCAGATCGCCGACATGTCGCACCACGCCGCGCTGCTCAAGGTCGACGCGCAGGCGCGCGGGCCGCTGGGCGAGCTGCTGCGCGTGGGCGCGCCGCTGGCCGGCGATGCCGGCGAGTTCCTGCGCGGCGTGCGCGCCAACGGCGTGGCCGACTACAAGCTGCACCTCGAGCTGCCGCTCGAGGCCATGGACAAGGCGAAGGTGCAGGCCAGCGTGGCCTTCGGCGACAACAACGAGGTGCAGCCGGTGCCCGAGGCGCCGCTGCTGACCCAGACCAAGGGCACGCTGAACTTCACCGAGACCGGCTTCGCGCTGGCCGGCGTGCAGGCCCGGCTGCTCGGCGGCGACGTGCGCATCGACGGCCGCGGCCGCTACACCGGCCCGGCCGCGAGCCATGAGCTCGCGATCCGCGCGCAGGGCAACGTCAGCGCCGACGGCATGCGCGCCGCGCGCGAGGTCGACTGGCTCGCGCGGCTGGCGAAGAAGGCCACCGGCAGCGCGCCCTACACCGCGAGCTTCTCGATGCGCGAGGGCGCCTCCGAGTTCTCGGTCGCCAGCAGCCTGCAGGGCCTGGCGCTGCAGCTGCCGGCGCCGCTCGCGAAGAGCGCCGAGGAGCAGATGCCGCTGCGCATCGAGAAGAAGATCGTGCAGCGCGAGGCGCGCGCCGGCACGGCGGGCAGCGCGGGCGCGGCCAGCGTCGCCACGCAGGACCAGATCGGCCTGGAGATCGGCCGCGTCGGCTCGGTGCAGTACGTGCGCGACATCTCGGGCAGCGAGCCGCGCGTGCTGCGCGGCGCCATCGCGGTCGGCCTCGCGGCCAACGAGACCGCGAGCGTGCCCGAGCGCGGCGTGCTCGCCAACATCAACCTCGCGCGGCTCGACATGGCGGCCTGGCAGGCGGCCTTCGGCGAAGCCGCCGGCACCGGCCCGGCCGACATGCAGGCCGCGGCCGGCGACGAGGCCTCGCCCTACCTGCCCACGCGCATCGCGGTGCGCGCGCAGCAGCTCAGCGTGGCGGGCCGCACCCTGCACGAGGTGGTGCTCGGCGGCACGCGCGACGGCGCGCTGTGGCGCGCCAACATCGACGCCACCGAGCTCAGCGGCTATGCCGAGTACCGCCACACCCAGGCCGGCCGGCTCTATGCGCGGCTGGCGCGGCTGAAGATCGCGCCGACCGAGGCGACCCAGGTCGAGGCCCTGCTCGACGAGCAGCCCAGCACCCTGCCCGCGCTCGACATCGTGGTCGACGACTTCGAGCTGCTCGGCAAGCGCCTGGGCCGGGCCGAGATCGATGCGGTCAACCGCGGCGGCGTGGGCCGCGAATGGCTGCTCAACCGGCTGAGCTTCACCATGCCCGAGGCCAGCTTCGCTGCCAAGGGCACCTGGGCCGCGGTCCCGGGTTCGGGCGGCGGCGGCCGCGCCGAGCAGCGCCGCACCGCCATGACCTTCCGGCTCGACATCAACGATGCCGGCAGCCTGCTCGGGCGCTTCGGCATGCCTGGCGTGCTGCGGCGCGGCAACGGTCGGCTCGAGGGCAACGTCGACTGGCGCGGCTCGCCGTTCTCCATCGACTACCCGAGCCTGGGCGGCCAGCTCGGCGTGAACGTCGAATCGGGCCAGTTCCTCAAGGCCGACCCGGGCCTGGCCAAGCTGCTCGGCGTGCTGAGCCTGCAGGCGCTGCCGCGCCGGCTCACGCTCGACTTCCGCGACGTGTTCAGCCAGGGCTTCGCCTTCGACTTCATCCGCGGCGACGCGAAGATCGCGAACGGCACCGCGAGCACCAACAACCTGCAGATGAAGGGCGTGAACGCCGCCGCGCTGATGGACGGCTCGGCCGACATCGTCCACGAGACGCAGAACCTGCGCGTGGTGGTGGTGCCCGAGATCAACGCCGGCACCGCCGCGCTGGTCGCGACCGCGATCAATCCGGCCATCGGCCTGGGCACCTTCCTCGCGCAGTGGGTGCTGAGCAAGCCGCTGTCGAGCGCGGCCACGCAGGAGTTCCAGATCGAGGGCACCTGGGCCGACCCCAAAATAGCGAAGGTGGCGCGTCCGCTGCTGCCCAACATTTCGAACAACCTGCCGCACCTGCCGGCGCTTCCCAGCCTGCCGGGCATCCCGGGGCTGCCGGCCGCGGGCGAAGGCAGGAGACCGGAGACCACGCAATGAAAGTCGCAGCCATCCAGATGGTGTCGGCCATCGCCCGCGAAGCCAACCTGGCGCGCGCGCACGACCTGCTGGCGCGCGCCGCCGCCGAGGGCGCCGAGCTCGCGGTGCTGCCCGAGTACTTCTGCATGATGGGCGCGCGCGACACCGACAAGCTGGGCCTGCGCGAGACCGCCGGCGCGGGCACGGTGCAGGGCTTCCTGGCCGACGCGGCGCGCGAGTTCGGCCTGTGGATCGTCGGCGGCACGCTGCCGATCGAGAGCACCGATGCCGACCACGTCTTCAACAGCTCGCTGGCCTTCTCGCCCGAGGGCAAGTGCGTGGCGCGCTACGACAAGATCCACCTGTTCTTCTTCGACAACGGCCGCGAGCGCTTCGACGAGCGCCGCGTGATCGCGCCGGGCGCCGAGCCGGTGCTGTTCGAGCTGCCCTCGCGCGACGGCCATGCCTGGCGCATCGGCCTGAGCGTGTGCTACGACCTGCGCTTTCCCGAGCTCTACCGCGCGCTCTCGCGCCAGGGCGCCGACCTGCTGCTGGTGCCCAGCGCCTTCACCCACACCACGGGCGCCGCGCACTGGGAGGTGCTGCTGCGCGCGCGCGCCATCGAGAACCTGGCCTGGGTGGTCGCGCCCGCGCAGGGCGGCACGCACGAGAACGGCCGCCGCACCTGGGGCCAGTCGCTGATCGTCGATCCCTGGGGCACGGTGGTGGCGCAGCAGGCCAGCGAGGAGGGCGTGGTGCTGTTCGACATCGACACCGCGCAGGTCGAGCGCGCGCGCACGCAGCTGCCCGCGCTGTCGCACCGCATCCTTTAGGGCCGGGCGCGATGGCGGTGGATGCGTCCGATCTCGCGCCGCCGGAGCCGGCCTATGCGCCGCCACCGCTGCCGGTGCCGCCCTACCGCCGCCTCGTCGTCGGCTTCGCGCGGCTGCGCTCGCTGTGGCAGCGCTGGTTCCTCTGGCTGCTGCTCGCGATCCTGGTGCTGGCGCTGCTGGTCACCGTGGTCTGGCTCGCGGGCAAGCACGAGGTCGAGCAGGTGCAGGCCGCGCTCGACCGCGACACCGCCGACGCCGTGACCGACCTGCGCAGCGGCTTGCAGCGCAATGCCCAGAGCCTGCGCGCCACGCAGGCGCCCGGCCCCGACCGCTCGCACTGGCCCGAGGCGGCGGCCGCGCTGCTGCGCGAGCACCGCGAATGGCTGCGGCTCGAGTGGCGCGACGCGCGGCTGCGCACGCTCGACGCGGTCGACACGCCCTACCGGCTGCATGTGCTCGATCCCGCGAGCCGCACGGCCGAGCAGTCCGATGTCTCGCTGGCCTGCGCCGCCGCGCGCAAGCTCGGCACGCCGGCCTATTCGCCGAGCCACTACGTGCCGCTGGGCGGCGGTGGCGGCATGGAGGTGATGGAGCTGTGCGTGCCGATGGACACCGGCGGCGGCTTCCTGGTGGCCAGCTACTCGCTGCGCGACACGCTGGCCGAACTGGTCGGCCCCACGCTCACGCGCGGCCAGGAGGTGGCCTTCACCGAGACCGACGGCACGCGCCTCGTGGCCATCGGCACCGCGCGCCGCGTCGGCACGCGCGTGTTCACCTCGCAGCAGCTGATCGACCTGCCCGGCGCCGCGCTGATGCTGCGCGTGGACGGCTGGCGCTCCGCGCCCGACCTGTTCCCGAACGTGCTGACCGCGCTGGTCACGGCGATCTCGATCGCGCTGGTGTCGGTGCTGGTGCTGCTGGCGCGCGACACGCGGCGGCGCCTGCGCGCCGAGCGCGACCTCGCCGATTCGCTGGCCTTCCGCAAGGCGATGGAGGACTCGGTCATCACCGGCCTGCGCGCGCGCGACCTGCAGGGCCGCATCACCTACGTCAACCCGGCCTTCTGCGAGATGGTGGGCTTCAGCGCCGAGGAGCTGATGGCGCGCGAGGCCAACGACGCGCCCTACTGGCCGACCGAGCTCGCGCACGAGTACCAGCAGCGCCAGGCGCGCCGGCTGGCCGGCGGCATGCCGCCGCGCGAAGGTTTCGAGTCGGTCTTCATGCGCAAGGACGGCACCCGCTTCCCGGTGCTGATCTTCGAGGCGCCGCTGCTCAACGCGCAGCGCGTGCAGACCGGCTGGATGAGCGCCTTCATCGACGTCAGCGAGCAGCGCCGCATCGAGGAGCTGTCGCGTGCCAGCCAGGAGCGGCTGCAGGCCAGCGCGCGGCTGGCCACCGTGGGCGAGATGGCTTCGCTGCTGAGCCACGAGCTCACGCAGCCGCTGGCCGCGATCGCCAGCTACGCCACCGGCTCGCTCAACATGCTCGGCCCCGACGCGCGCGGCGAGCAGGGCGAGGTGGCGATGGCGGTGCGCCGCATCGCCGAGCAGGCCGACCGCGCGGGGCAGGTGATCCGCAGCGTGCACGACTTCGTGCGGCGGCGCGACCGCACGCGCGAGGCGGTCGCGCCGCAGGCGTTGATCGATGCCGTGCTGCCGCTGGTGCGGCTGCAGGCGCGCAAGCTCGGCGTGATCATCGAGGTGGTGCTCGAGGACCGGCTGCCGGCCGCGATGTGCGACCGCACGCTGGTCGAGCAGGTGCTGCTGAACCTCGCGCGCAATGCGATGCAGGCCATGGACACGGCCGACAACATCGGCAACCGCGTGCTGCGGCTGCGCGTGGCGCGCGCGGTGGCGGTCGGCGGCAGCGGCGTCGACGACGCGCGGCGCTGGCTCGAGTTCTCGGTGGCCGACCTCGGCAGCGGCATCGGCGAGGAGGTCGCCGCGCGCCTGTTCACGCCTTTCTTCACCACCCGCGCCGACGGCATGGGGCTGGGCCTGAGCCTGTGCCGCACCGTGGTCGAGCAGCATGGCGGCGCGCTGATGTTCGAGCCCAATCGGCCGCGCGGCACCGTGTTCCGGTTTACCCTCCCGGCCGCGGCCTGAGGCCGTCGCCCCCGCCACCCTTTCGATTTCCTTCCCGACCGATATGCAACCGCTGATCGATGGCCTGATCTTCATCGTCGACGACGACGCCAGTGTGCGCGAGGCGCTGGCCTGGCTGCTGCGTTCGCGCCGGCTCGCGAGCGAGCACTACGGCAGCGCCGAGGCCTTCGAGCAGCGCCTGGCCGAAGGCCCGCTGCCCGAGCAGCCGCTGTGCCTGCTGCTCGACGTGCGCATGCCCGGCACCAGCGGGCTGGTGCTGTTCGACCGGCTGGTCGAGCGCGGCCTGCTCACGGCCCTGCCCGTGATCTTCCTGACCGGCCATGCCGACGTGCCGACCGCGGTCGATGCGGTCAAGCGCGGCGCCTTCGACTTCTGCGAGAAGCCCTTCTCCGACAACGCGCTGGTCGACCGCATCGAGCAGGCGCTGCTGCTCTCGCAGGACGCGCTCGAGGCGCGGCGCGCGCGCCGCGGGCTGTCCGACCGCATCGCCGAGCTCACCGAGCGCGAGCGCGACGTGATGCGGCTGGTGATCGAGGGGCTGCCGAACAAGCTGATCGCCGACCAGCTCGCGATCAGCGTGCGCACGGTGGAGGTCCATCGCGCGCGCGTGTTCGACAAGATGGAAGTGAAGTCGGCGGTCGAGCTCGCCAACAAGCTGCGCGGGCTCTGAGCCGCGCGTAAAAAAGCCCTCCACGTGGGGAGGGCTGGCGATTCGACGACCGGGCCGGTGCTCAGGCCTTCTCGGCCACGAACAGTTCGACGCGGCGGTTCTGCGCGCGGCCTGCCACCGTGCCGTTGTCGGCCACCGGCTCGCGCGAGCCGCGGCCGTCGGTGGTGATGGCGGTGGTCGACACGCCGCGGCCCACCAGGTGGTTGCGCACGCTGTCGGCGCGGCTCACCGAGAGGCGCTCGTTGCCTTCCTCGCTGCCGGTGTTGTCGGTGTGGCCGATCACGCGCACGCTGGCGGCGGTGGCGCTCTTCAGGCCGTCGGCGACCTTGTCGAGCACCTGTGCCAGGTTGCGCTTCACGTTGGCGCGGCCGGTGTCGAACGACAGCTCGTTCGGGATCACGAGGTGCAGCTGGTTGTCGGCCGTCTGCTCGATCACCACGCCGGTGCCCTTGGTGGCGGTTTCCAGGTCGGTCTTCAACGTGGCCAGCCGCGCGGTCCAGCTGTTGCCGGCGGGGGCCTCGGTCTTGGCGGCGGGCGCGGCCCCGTCGGCCGGTGGCGTGGACGACTGCGAAGCGCAACCGGCGACGAACAACAGCACGGCCGCGGCCGCGCTCGAAACAACGAGCTTCCTCATGAATATTCCCTCGGGTGAACCATTGGACAAGACGTGGATGTGGGTGCCGGTGGTCCGGCACGCCTGCCTTCCCTGCGGGTGATCGGCCGCCTTGGCGGCCGACCGGGGATCAGCCGCGCGGTCCGCGCTCGCCGACGTAGATCTCGACGCGGCGGTTCTGCGCCCGGCCCGCGTCGCTGTTGTTGTCGGCGACCGGCTCGTGCGAGCCGCGGCCTTCGATGCGGAAGATGGCCGCGTTCACGCCGCGCGCCACCAGGTAATCGCGCGTGCTCGCGGCACGGTCGACCGACAGCGGGTTGTTGATCGCGTCGGAGCCGGTGCTGTCGGTGTGGCCGATGATGCGCACCTCGGCGGCCGGGTTGTTGCGCAGGCCGTTGGCGAACTGGTCGAGCACCGGCGCGAAGTTGGGCTTGATGTTCGAGCGGCCCACGTCGAAGGAGACGTCGCTCGGGATCGCGAGCTTGAGCTCGTTGTTGGGGGTTTGCGTGACGGCCACGCCGGTGCCCTGCGTGGCGGCTTCCATCTGGCGCTTCTGCGCTTCCATGCGCTGCGACCACAGGTAGCCGCCGAGCGCGCCGGCCGCCGCGCCGACCACGGCACCGGTGCCGATCGCCCCGCGGTTGCCGCCGGTGGCCGAGCCGATGACGGCGCCGCCCAGGGCGCCAGCGCCCGCGCCGATGGCGGTGTTGCGCTGCGTGTCGGACATGCCGCCGCCTGCGCAGCCCGCGAGAACGATGGCGAGCGAGGTGGTGGCGAGTACGAGTTTCTTCATGGCGATCCCTTTCGAGGTTGATTCAAAGCGGGCACAGCTTAGCCTTGCGGCGGCTGCGATGGTACGGCTTCCGAGGCCGCGCCGAAACACCGGAAGCCGTGATAGGGCCCGTGATTGCTCGATGGGTTGCTACCAAAGTAATAGCCGATGCGGTGTTCTCCGACAGCGCGCGTCGACCCGGGACTGCACGACGAATTCACGTTCGCGGCGGCGGGTCTTGTTCGTCCTTCGCGTCCCCCGTCTTGGGCTCGTCCTCCTCGTGCAGCTCGCCCTTCTTGCGGCCCGAGAACATGGTCCACCAGACGATGCCGATGAACAGGAGTCCGGCCGCGAGGGCTTCAAGCAAAATCAAACCCATGAGAAATGGACTCCAGTGGCTGGTTGGGCTCGCGATCGTAGCAACGCTGGCCGGCTGCTCCGTCGGGCCGCGCGTGCCCGACACCCCCGCCCGCCCCCCCGTCGTGCAGCCGCCGCGCGACCTCGGCCCCCTCACCGGATCGATGGCCCATCCCAAGAGCCGCTGGGTGCCCGTGGGCTGGGCCGAGCTGCCGGGCTTCGGCGAGGACCCGCTGCACGAGGCCTGGATCGCGCTGGTGGCGAACTGCTCGCGGCCCAACGCCGCCTTCGCGCCGCTGTGCCGCGAGGTGCGCCAGCTCGCGATCGCGACCCTCGACGAGCAGCGCCAGTGGATGACCCAGCGGCTGCAGCCCTACCGCGTCGAGTCGCTCGCCGGTTCGAGCGAGGGCAAGCTCACCAGCTACTACGAGCCGGTGTACGAGGCCTCGCGCGTGCCGACCGCGCAGTTCAACGTGCCGCTCTACCAGGTGCCCGCGGGCTTCGTGCCGCGCCGTCCCTGGTACACGCGCCAGGAGATCGAGACCCTGCCCGAGGCCCAGGCCGCGCTGCGCGGCCGCGAGATCGCCTGGATGGCCGACCCCATCGACGCGCTGATGCTGCACATCCAGGGCTCGGGCCGGCTGCGCCTGACCGAGGCCGACGGCTCGCAGCGCACCGTGCGCATGGCCTTCGCCGGCACCAACGAGCAGCCCTACCGCAGCGTGCAGCAGTGGCTGATGTCGCAGGGCGTGAGCCGGGTCAGCCGCTGGCCCGACGACACCAAGGCCTGGGTGGCGCAGAACCCGCAGCGCGTGTCGCAGCTGCTGTGGAGCAACCCGCGCTACGTGTTCTTCCGCGAGGAGGACCTGAACGAGGTCGACGCCGCCTTCGGCCCGCGCGGCGCCCAGGGCGTGCCGCTGACCGCGGGCCGCTCGATCGCGGTCGACCGCGAGAGCATTCCCTACGGCACGCCGGTGTGGCTGGCCTCGGCCGGCCCGTCCGCGCAGCTGCAGAAGCTGGTGGTGGCGCAGGACACCGGCAGCGCCATCGTCGGCGCGGTGCGCGCCGACTACTTCGCGGGCACCGGCGCCGATGCCGGGCGCTTCGCGGCGAGCATGAACCAGTCGCTGCGCCTGTGGGCGCTGTGGCCGAAGCAGCTGCCGCCGCCTTGACTCCGCGCGGGGCTCGATGCTCGTCCATTCATCGGGGGCTCGAAGCCCCCTTTTTTTCGTCCGCATCTGGATGCCGGGAGCCGTCGCATGGCGGCATCGTGACAACCACAAAAACACAGGTCGAATGAACCTGAACGGAAGCTGACCAATTCACGGAACTGTCATTCGTTCTACCTAACTTCGCGGGCTGGTTACTTTTCCAACCCACGAGAAAGACAGCGCGCATGACCGCACCTACCCGCGACGACCCTTCGTACGATCTCGACGACGTCGGCACCAATCCCAGCAAGAACCCGTCGTTCAACGACCTGATCGCTTCGCGCCTGAGCCGCCGCCATCTGTTCGGCCTGGGCGTCGGCACCGCCGGCACCGCGCTGCTGCAGGCCTGCGGCGGTGGTGGCAGCAGCGGTGGGTTCCTGCCCATCGTCCCGCCCCCGCCCGCGCCAGCACCCCCGCCGCCCGCGCCCCCGGCACCGCTGAAGCTCAACTTCAACCCCGTGGCCAAGAGCCTGGCCGACGTGGTCACCGTGCCCGCCGGCTACACCGCCAGCGTGCTCTACCGCCTGGGCGACCCGATCGCCGCCGGCGTGGCCGCGTACAAGAACGACGGCACCGACGATCCGGCCACCTACGACCGCCGCGCCGGCGACCACCACGACGGCATGACCTTCTTCGGCATGAACGGCTCGAACAAGTGGGACGCGGCCAATGCGACGCGCGGCCTGCTGGTGATGAACCATGAAGCGATCACGCCGCTGTTCCTGCATCCCACGGGCCCGACGGCGCTCAACCCGGTCTACAGCAGCGCAACGAGCGCGTCGCTGATCGACGGCCAACGCAACGTGCCCGGCGAGGTGCTGCGCGAGTTCTATCTGCACGGCGTGAGCGTGATCGAGGTCAACAAGACCGGCAACACCTGGAGCTACAAGCAGGACTCGAGCTTCAACCGCCGCATCCATACGCTGACCGAGATGGCTTTCTCGGGCCCGGCCGCCAAGACCGACTACCTGAAGACCAAGTTCTCGACCGACGGCAGCAAGACCCGCGGCACGCTCAACAACTGCGCCAACGGCACCACGCCGTGGGGCACGTACCTGACCTGCGAGGAGAACTGGGCTGGCTACTTCCGCCGCATCGTGGCCACCGACAACCCCAACCGCAGTACGAAGGAAAAAGCGTCCTTCGCTCGCTACGGCGTCTCCGGCACCGGCCGCGAACTCTGGGCCACCGTCACGCCCGACACCGCCGACAACCAGTACGGCCGCTGGAACACCGAGGTGCTCGGCGCCAGCGCCACCGCCGACTACCGCAACGGCCACAACACCTATGGCTGGGTGGTCGAGATCGATCCGTTCAATCCCTCGAGCACGCCGAAGAAGCGCACCGCGCTCGGCCGCTTTGGCCACGAAGGTGCCTGCCTCGGCCCGGTCGTCGTTGGCAAGCCGCTGGTCTGGTACATGGGCGACGACTCGCGCAACGAGTACATCTACAAGTTCGTCTCGACCAAGAACTGGGACGCGGCCGACATCGGTGGCGGCATGGCCGCCGGCGACAAGTACATGGACGACGGCCGCCTCTACGTGGCGCGCTTCGATGCCGACGGCACCGGCAAGTGGCTCGAGCTCAAGCTCGGCGTCAACGGCATCACCTCGAGCAACACCAACTACGCCTTCGCCGATGCGGCCGACGTGGTGATCAATGCCCGCCTGGCCGCCGATTCCGCCGGCGCGACCAAGATGGACCGGCCCGAGTGGACCGCCGTGAACCCGAAGAACGGCGACGTCTATGTGACGCTGACCAACACCAATGCCAGCTCGCGACCCATCGGCCAGACCAATGGCGCGAATCCGCGCTTCTACAACGACATCAAGGACGGCAAGACGAACCAGACGGGCAATCCGAACGGCCACATCGTGCGTTTCGCGGACGACAACGCCGACCCGGCCGCGCTGAGCTTCAAGTGGGACGTCTACCTGTTCGGCGCGCGCTCCACTGCCGCGGCCGATGTCAACGTGTCGCAGCTCTCGGCCGACAACGACTTCTCGAGCCCCGACGGCATGTGGTTCAGCCACGCCGCCCCGGGCCTGCTGTGGCTGCAGACCGACGACGGTGCCTACACCGACGTCACCAACTGCATGCTGCTGGCCGCGCTGCCGGGCAAGCTCGGCGACGGCGGTGCGAAGGTGATCACCAACACCGACGGCACGACCACCCAAACGCAGAACACCTTCGTGGGCAAGGCCCCCGGCACCGACGGTTTGCGCCGCTTCCTGGTGGGCCCGAAAGACTGCGAGCTGACCGGCATCGCCGAGTCGGGTGATGGCCGCGCGCTGTTCGTGAACATCCAGCATCCGGGCGAAACCACGGCCCGCACGGGCATCTCCGATCCGACCCAGTTCGGCAGCCACTGGCCACAGGGCGGCAATGCCCGCCCGCGCTCGGCCACGCTGGTGATCACGAAGGACGACGGCGGCCTGATCGGCCTCTGAAACCCCGTACCGCGGACCGGCCTTGCCGGTCCGCGAATGGGGCTCCCGAGTGGGAGTGACACGCGGATGTCGTCACATCCGCGTGCGCTGTGTCACGGCCTTGTCATGTGCGATGCACGTCGTCGTCACAGTAGTTAACTAAGGTTCACGGCTGACCGGCAGCGGAGAGAAACAGAGGCTGCACGGTCGCCCACGACACCCCACGACAACTCGGGAGAAATCCATGTCCGATTCCACCAAGGCGCAGTCCGGCGCCTCGCGCCGCCACGCCCTCAAGCTGCTGAGCGCAGCACCGATGCTGCCGCTCGGCGGCGTTGCCTTCCTGACCGCCTGCGGTGGCGGCGGAGGCGGCAACGGCTTCCTGCCCATCGTTCCCCCGGCACCCGCGCCGGCCCCGGCCGCGCAGTTCAAGTCCGCCGAATTCACCGGCATGGCCGCACCCACGCTGGCCGATCCCGCGGCCATGGCTACCACCACGGTCGGTTCCACGCTGAAGATCTCGTTCGACAACGGCAGCTCGACCGAGTACCGCCTCGCCTACCAGCCCTTCTTCCTGACCGGCGACCTCGTGCCGGACGGCAAGGGCGGCAAGGTCCTGGCCGGCGGCTACTACGACATCAAGAACCAGCCGATCCTCGACAAGTCGGTGCCGGTCAACACGCGCCAGTTCTACTCCGACAGCCCCGACGGCACCTCGCTGCTGACCGTGCCCAATGCCAAGGTCGACGGCGTCAAGGGCAAGCCGGTGTTCGCCGTGGTCCAGTTCGAATACACCACGCGCGACCTCGCCGGCAACAGCACCTACGGCACGCTGCCCTCGCCGATCGCGGTGCTCACGCTCGACCAGGACCAGACCACCGGCAAGCTCAGCCTGGTGAAGTACCACAACGTCGACATGTCGAGCGCGCACGGCCTGTGGATCACCTGCGGCGCGAGCCTCTCGCCCTGGGGCACGCACCTCTCGAGCGAAGAGTACGAACCCGATGCCGTCACCGCCTCGACCAACGGGCAGTTCAAGGCCTACAGCAAGAACGTGTTCGGCGACGAGACCACGGCCAACCCCTACCACTACGGCCACCTGCCCGAGATCACCGTCAATGCCGACGGCACCGGCAGCGTGAAGAAGCACTACTGCCTGGGTCGCATCTCGCACGAGCTGATCCAGGTCATGCCCGACATGCGCACCGCCATCATGGGCGACGACTACACCAATGGCGGCTTCTTCATGTTCGTGGCCGACAAGGAGAAGGACCTCTCGGCCGGCACGCTCTACGTCGCCAAGTACGACGCGGGTTACTCGATCGACCCGGCCGCCGCCGCCACGAAGATGTCGTGGATCAAGCTCGGCCACGCCACCAGCGCCGAGATCGAAGCCCTGGCCAACACGCTCAAGGCCAGCGACATCATGGACGTGGTCTACACCGACCCGTCCGACGCGAGCTACACCAAGATGTTCTGCGACGGTGCCGCCAACTGGGTCCGCCTGAAGCCGGGCATGGAGAAGGCTGCCGCCTTCCTCGAGACCCACCGCTACGCCAACCTCAAGGGCGCGAGCATGGCCTTCACCAAGATGGAAGGCACGACCGTCAACATCAAGGACAAGGTCGCCTACTCGGCACTGCAGAACATCCAGGACTCGATGGTCAGCGGCGGCAAGGGCTGGACCGCCGCCACCAACATCGCGCTGCCGAAGAAGCTCAGCGCGGGGGGCGTGATGGCCCACAACCTCGCGGGCGGCCAGAAGGACGGCGACGGCGCCGCGATCGCCAGCGAATGGGTGCCGACCCAGACCCGCGCGCTGATCGTGGGCGAGGACATCGCGTCCGACACGCTGGGCAACACCTCGAACCCGGACATCATCGGCAACCCCGACAACCTGAAGTTCTCCGAGAAGATGCGCACGCTGTTCATCGGCGAGGACAGCAGCAGCCACGTCAACAACTTCCTGTGGGCGTACAACGTCGACACCAAGAAGCTGTCGCGCATCATGTCGATCCCCGCGGGTGGCGAGTCGACCGGCCTGCATGCCGTGGACGAGATCAACGGCTGGACCTACATCATGAGCAACTTCCAGCACCCGGGCGACTGGGGCGGCATCCACTCGAAGGTCCAGGCCACGCTCGATCCGTACGTGCGCGCGAACTACAAGGAACGCTACGCTGCGGCCGTCGGCTACCTCACGGCCGACCCGATCCAGCTGAAGCTTTCGAAGTAAGCAAGGTCCGAAGCCGGGTGCTCCACCCGGCTTGCAGACCGACTCAGGACGGCGCTGTCGGCAACGGCAGCGCCGTTTTGTATCGCACCTGCTTGAGCGCAAAGCTCGAGCGGATCTTCTCGATCCCCGGGATCGGCGTGAGCTGCTCGAGGATGAATTTCTCGAGCGCCGCCATGTCCGCCACCGCGATGCGGATCAGGTAGTCGCTGTCGCCGGTCATCAGGTAGCACTCCATCACCTCGTCGTGCTCGGCGATGCGCTGCTCGAAATCGGCCAGCGACTGCTTGCTCTGCGTCGTGAGGCTGATCGAGATGAACACGTTGAGGCCGAGGCCCAGCGCCTTGGCGCTCGCGAGCGCCACGTAGCGGTCGATCACGCCCTCGGTCTCGAGCAGCTTCACGCGCGCGAGGCAGGGCGAGGGCGACAGGTGCACGCGGCGCGCGAGTTCCACGTTCGACAGCGCGCCGTCGCGCTGCAGTTCGTCGAGGATGCGCAGGTCGATCGCGTCGAGTTGCATGAAATGCCGTGATCTGAAGGATTGGCGGAATTTTATGCTGGTGAGCCGTCAAGCTGCGGGCTGCAGCAGTAGCCAATTCTTTTCATGGCGGCTTAAAGTGCCGACATGAACGCCCCGATTTCCGCCGACCAGATCCGTGCCCTGCTGCTCGACGAGGCAGCGCTGTCGCACGACCCCGATCCCGCCGAGACCGCCGAATGGCGCGAGTCCTTCCTCGCGCTGGCGCAGGTCCACGGGCCGCAGCGCGCGCGCCAGATGCTCGACGAACTCGCGCGACTCGCGCGCCAGCAGCGCATCGGCTGGCAGCCGGAGCTGTCGACGCCGTACGTCAACACCATCGCGGCCGAGGACCAGCCGCCGTTCCCGGGCGACCTCGCGGTCGAGGAGAAGCTGGCCTCGCTGATGCGCTGGAACGCGCTCGCGATGGTGGCCAAGGCCAACCAGGCCTATGGCGAGCTCGGCGGCCACATCGCGAGCTATGCGAGCGCGGCCGACCTGTTCGAGACCGGCTTCAACCATTTCTTCCATGCGCGCAGCGCGGCCCATGGCGGCGACCTCGTGTTCTTCCAGCCGCACAGCGCGCCGGGCGTCTATGCGCGCGCCTACCTCGAGGGGCGACTGAGCGAAGACGACCTCGCGCACTACCGCCAGGAACTCACCGCGCCGGCCTTCGTCGACGGCAGCGGCGCGCGCGGCCTGTGCAGCTACCCGCATCCCTACCTGATGCCGGACTTCTGGCAGTTCCCCACCGGCTCGATGGGCATCGGCCCGATCAGCTCGATCTACCACGCGCGCTTCATGCGCTACCTCTCCCACCGCAACCTGCTGAACTGCGAGGGCCGCAAGGTCTGGGGCGTGTTCGGCGACGGCGAGATGGACGAGCCCGAATCGATGAGCGCGCTGACCCTGGCCGCGCGCGAGAAGCTCGACAACCTCGTGTGGGTGGTCAACTGCAACCTGCAGCGGCTCGACGGCCCAGTGCGCGGCAACGGCCGCATCATCGACGAGCTCGAGAAGCTGTTCGCGGGCGCCGGCTGGAACGTGATCAAGCTGGTCTGGGGCAGCGACTGGGACGGCCTGTTCGCGCGCGACACCAGCGGCGCGCTGGCGCGCGCCTTCGCCGCCACCGTCGACGGCCAGATGCAGACCTTCGCGGCCAAGGACGGGCGCTTCAACCGCGACAACTTCTTCGGCCAGAACCCCGAGCTCGCGCGCCTGGCCGAGGGCATGACCGACGAGCAGATCGACCGCCTCAAGCGCGGCGGCCACGACCTCGTGAAGATCCATGCCGCCTATGCCGCGGCCGCCGCCCACAAGGGCCGGCCCACCGTGATCCTGGCCCACACCAAGAAGGGCTACGGCATGGGCAGCGCGGCCCAGGGCAAGATGACCACGCACTCGCACAAGAAGATGGGCGAGGTCGACCTGATCGAGTTCCGCGACCGCTTCGACCTGCCGCTGAGCGACGCGCAGGCGGCCGCGATGGATTTCTACCGCCCGGCCGAGGACAGCGCCGAGATGCGCTACCTGCGCCAGCACCGCGAGGCGCTCGGCGGCGCCATGCCGCGCCGCGAAACTGCCTGCGAGCCGGTGGCCAAGCCCGAGATCGCGAACTACGCGCAGTTCGCGGTCGCGGCCGCCGGCAAGGAGATGAGCACCACCATGGCCTTCGTGCGCCTGCTGGGCAACCTGCTCAAGGACAAGGCGCTGGGCCCGCGCATCGTGCCGATCGTGGCCGACGAGGCGCGCACCTTCGGCATGGCGAACCTGTTCAAGCAGGTCGGCATCTATTCGAGCGTGGGCCAGCGCTACGCGCCCGAGGACATCGGCTCGGTGCTCAGCTACCGCGAGGCCACCGACGGCCAGATCCTCGAGGAAGGCATCAGCGAGGCCGGCGCCATCGCGAGCTGGACCGCCGCGGCCACCAGCTACAGCGTGCACGGCCTGGCGATGCTGCCGTTCTACATCTACTACTCGATGTTCGGCTTCCAGCGCGTGGGCGACGCGATCTGGGCCGCGGCCGACCAGCGCGCGCGCGGCTTCCTGCTCGGCGCCACCTCGGGGCGCACCACGCTCGGCGGCGAGGGGCTGCAGCACCAGGACGGCAGCAGCCACCTCGTGGCCGCGACCATTCCCAACTGCAAGGCCTACGACCCGGCCTACGCGGGCGAGATGGCGGTGATCGTCGACGCGGGCATCCGCGAGATGATGGTCGAGCAGCAGGACGTGTTCTATTACGTCACGCTGATGAACGAGAACTACGCGCAGCCCGACGTGCCCGCGGGCGCCGAGGCCGACATCCTGCGCGGCTGCTACCGCTTCGGCACCTACGCGCCGGCCGCGGGCAAGGCGAAGAAGAAGGTCACGCTGATGGGCTCGGGCGCGATCCTCACCGAGGTGGTGAAGGCCGCGCAACTGCTGGCCGACGAGGGCATCGAGGCCGAGGTGTTCAGCGTCACGAGCTGGAGCGAGCTCGCGCGCGACGGCCTGGCCTGCGAGCAGCGGGCCATCGCGGGCGAGGAGGCGGGCGAGTCCTTCGTCGCGCGCCAGCTCGGCCAGGGCAAGGCGCCGATCGTGGCCGCCACCGACTACGTGCGCGCCGTGCCCGAGAGCATCCGCGCCTTCCTGCCCGCGGGCCGCCGCTACCTCACGCTGGGCACCGACGGCTTCGGGCGCAGCGACACGCGCGCTGCCCTGCGCGGCTTCTTCGGCGTCGACGCGCAGAGCATCGCGAAGGCCGCGCGGCACGCGCTGGGCTGACCCGCCGCACCGGCCGGCCACGCCGAAAGTGGCCGGATCCGTGGGGTCGTTGTCGTTGCGGCCAATCGCCGCGCGCACGACACTGCCCGCATGCAAACGCCGCGCGCCATCGCCTGCACGATCTATCCCGATGTCCAGGTGCTGGACGTCACCGGTCCGCTGCAGGTGTTCGCCTCGGCCAATGTCGAGTTGCAGCGCCAGGGCCGACCGGCCGGCTATTCGTTGCACCTGCTGGCCGACGCGGCCGGACCGGTGGCCTGCTCGGCCGGCTTCTCGCTGCTGGCCGAGGCCGCGCGCGAGGACCAGGACCCGGCGCGCTTCGACACCGTGCTCGTGCCCGGCGGCTGGGGCGCCGAAGCCCAGTTGCGCAACGCGCCGCTGCTGGCCTGGCTCCAGCGCGCAGAGCCGCGCGTGCGCCGGCTCGGCTCGGTCTGCTCGGGCGCGCTGATCCTCGCGCAGGCCGGCCTGCTCGACGGCCGCCTCGCCACCACCCACTGGGACAGCGTCGAGGCGCTGCGCACGCGCCATCCCGCGGTCGAGGTGGCGGCCGACCGGCTCCATACCTACGACCCGAGCGGGCGCGAGGGCGACGGCCATGTCTTCACCTCGGCCGGCGTCACCACCGGCATCGACCTCGCGCTGGCGCTGGTCGAGCACGACCTCGGCCGCGCGATCGCGCTGGCGGTGGCGCGCCGGCTCGTGATGTTCCTGCGCCGGCCCGGCGGGCAGGCGCAGTTCAGCCGCTTCCTCGCGCCCGAGGCCACGCATGCGCCGCGGCTGTCGTCGCTGCTCGAATGGATCCCGGGCCAGCTCGCGGGCGACCTCTCGCTCGAGGTGCTGGCCGAGCGCGCCTGCATGCCGCCGCGCACCCTGAGCCGCGTGTTCCGGCGCGAGCTCGGCATGACGCCCGGCCACTACGTCGAGCGCGTGCGCGTCGAGGCCGCCTCGGCTTTGCTGGCCCATGCGCAGACCTCGGTGTCGACCGTGGCGCGGCTGTGCGGCTTCGGCCATCCCGAGACGCTGCGGCGCAGCTTCCACAAGCACCTGGCCGTGAGTCCGCAGGCCTTTGCCGAGCGCTTCGGCGCAGGCGCGCCGCGCGCCGGGGGCTGAACGATGCAGCTGCTGCGCAACCCCGCGATCCGGCTGCTGTTCCTCGGCCAGGCGCTCTACTGGTCGTGCTCGATCATCGGCATCACGTTGACCTCGGTCGCGGGCCTGCGGCTCGCGCCCTGGCCCGCGCTGGCCACCCTGCCGCTCGCGCTGCTGGTGCTCGGCAACCTCGCGGCCGTGTCGCCGCTGTCGATGTTCATGCAGCGACGCGGCCGCCGCCGCGGCCTGATGGGCGGCGCGCTGCTCGGCGTGGTGGGCGGGCTGGTCTGCGCCACGGGCCTGGGGCTCGGCAGCTTCGCGGTGTTCTGCTTCGGCGCCGCCTGCATCGGCGGCTACCAGGCCTCGGCCGGCTTCTACCGCTATGCCGCGCTCGAGGCCGTCGAGCCGCGCCACAAGGGCCGCGCCGCCGCGCTGGTGGTCGGCGGCGGCGTCTGCGCGGCGGTGTTTGCGCCCGCCATCGCGGTCTGGACGCGCAATGCGCTGCCCGTGCCCTTCGCGGGCGCCTACCTCGCGATCGCGGTGCTCGCGCTGTGCGGCGTGGTCGCCATGTCGCGCTTGCGCGAGGGCGCGGCGCCGCCGGCCGTGGCGCGCGGCTGGGCCCAGATGCGCGCGCTGCTCGCGCGGCCGATGCTGCGCGCCGCCATCCTCATGACCGCCATCGGCCACGGCCTCATGGTGCTGGCGATGAACGCGACCCCGCTCGCGATGGACTTCTGCGGCTTCTCCGCCGCCGCGGCCGCGCAGGTGATCCAGTGGCATGTGCTCGGCATGTTCGCGCCGGCCTTCTTCGCCGGCGCGCTGGTCGACCGCTGGGGCAGCCGCCGCGTCGCGATGCTGGGCTCGGCGATCCTCGCGACCAGCGCCGCGGTCGCGCTCTCGGGCCAGGACTTCGCGCACTTCCTCGCGAGCTCGCTGCTGCTGGGCCTGGGCTGGAACCTGATGCTGATCGCCGGCACCACGCTGCTGGCCGAAGCGCACGCCGAGCACGAGCGCGGACCCGCGCAGGCGCTGATGGAACTCAGCAACGGCACCACGGCCGTGCTGATGTCCTTCGGCTCGGGCGCGCTGCTCGCGGGCGTGGGCTGGATCGCGATCAACCTCGCGATGCTGCCGCTGCTGGCGTTTGCGTTGACGCTGCTGTGGCTCAACGCGCGGCCGGTGGTGGAGCGGGCCTAGAACGCTTGTTGGACCGGTCGCGCGGGCCAGTCCGCGGGCGGCGCGATGACTTCGAGCGCCTGCAAGGCGAATGTCTTGCGCGGCGTGCGGTTGCGCAGCCGTGCTTCGCGCACCTTGACTCTGGCGCGGACATGCCGATGCAGAGGCGCCAGCCCCTCTTGCAGCGAGTGCTCCATGGCGGCACGCGTCACCGTGCCGACCACCACGCTCCGATCGCCATGCAGGCGCAGCTCGAAGCGCGACGAATACTCGGCCCAGCCGATGACCTCGCCTTCGAGCACCTCGACGCGGTCTTCGATGGTCATCGCCTCGGCGCGTTGGCGTGCGCGTCGAACGGCTTGCGTCGAGAGTTCGAAGTCCCGCTCGCCTTCCACGAGGCGAAGACTGGCGCCCTCGTCGTCGAGCAGCTTGAAGAACTCCTGCAAGGTTCCGAGCTGGCGGTTGTCCACGTCCGCCGAGGCTTCGTCGAACAGGGCGTCGTCCGCCGCCGCCATGCGGGACAGGGTATCGGCCACGTGATCCACGGCGTCCTTGAGCGGTGCATCGCTGCTGGCGGGTTCGCTGCCCTGCAGCACGAAACCGAACGAGCCGCGTACGACGTCGGTGACCAGCAACTGGGTGTCGTCGCTCATCGGCACGCGGCCACGCGAAGAGAGCGGACCTGTCTCGGCGGCCGCATAGCGCTGACTCACGAGCTTCTGAAACTTGCCGATGGCCTGCGTCCCGAACGACGCCTTGATGCCATTCGAGCCCACGACCGGGCGCCCCCCGAAGAACAAGGCCACGCCGACGGGCGCGTTCGTGCCTGCTTCCGACAATTCGGTCAGTTCCTTTTCGAGGCGCGCGACGCGCTGGGCATATTGATGCACCGCGATCGGATCGTCGTGCGCCTGCCCGTCCGCCAGCAACTGACGAACCTGCGCCAGGTCAGCCTGCAGGAATTGCTTCTCAAGTTGAGCCAGCATTCGGTTCTCCTTGTTGCATGAGTCGATCGAGCATCACACGGGCGGAGTGATCGTCGGAATCCATGGGCAACTGCAGCATGCCTTTCCACAGGGCATCGCCGCGGCGATGAGAAAACAAACCATACCAATAGCGCGTCTGCTGCACCAACCGCTCCGGTGAGGTGGTCAGGTTGATGATGCTGGTGTCGCAGTGAAACCCCTGCTTGCAGCGCTCGTGATCGAAGAGATCGGGGCGCTCGTCCATTATCCGATTGATCTCCGTCTTGCTCATTCCCTGCGGCGGGTAGGCGAAGCTCACGACGTCGATGTCCCGAGGTGGGCGACCTTCGCGTGCCTCGATATCCTCGACGAAACTGCCATCGAGCCACTGAAAGCCTTCGACGAACCCGATGCCGCGGAGTTCGGCGCGATAGCGCAACAGGCCGTCGAGGATGGTGCATCGCGCCGTGCCGATCGCGAAGCGCTGCACCATCTCGCAGGCCGACACCAAGTAAGGCGAGCTGTGCGCGCCACTCAACCGCTCGCCCTCGAACGGCGGCAGCACGTGCGAATGATTGAAGGTCGGAATCACGAGCGGCAGCATAGCGAGCGGGCCCCACGGCGCCACTCGACGCGCAGGAAATGCCCGCGGGAAATGCGCCGAACTGCGCGCTTGCCTTCATCCACATGCGATGGCATCCCGCCGGCGGGCCTGCGTTAGAGTCGCAGCCCATTCATGACCGCCCGCTTCCAATCGCTCGCCCCCGCCGTCCGCCTGGCCGACCAGGTGGCCGATGCGCTGGCGGCCGAGGTGCGCAGTGGGCGCTTGTCCGAGGGCGACCGGCTGCCGACCGAGTCCGCGCTGGCCGAGCAGTTCGGCGTCAGCCGTACCGTGGTGCGCGAGGCGGTGTCGCGGCTCAAGTCGCTCGGGCTGGTCGACTCGCGCCAGGGCAGCGGCGTGTATGTGCGCGCGGCCGGGGTCGAGCCGTTGCGCTTCGAGATGCCGCACGTGGCCTCGCGCGAGGCGGTGATCCAGATGGTCGAATTGCGCCGCGCGCTCGAGGCCGAGGTGGCGGCGCTGGCGGCCGAGCGCCGCACGGCCGAGGACGTGCGCCGCATCCGAGACGCGATCGCGGCGCTGCATGCGGCCGTGGCCGTGGGCGGCAACGGCGCCGAGGAGGACGTGCGCTTCCACCGCGCCATCGCCGAGGCCGCGCGCAACCCGTTCCTGATCGGCACCCTGCAGTACCTGCGACAGTTCCTGCACGGCGCCACCCGCGTCACGCGCGCCAACGAGGCGCGCCGCGCCGACTTCGCGCGCGAGGTGGCGCAGGAACACGCGCGCATCGTCGAGGCGATCGAGGCCGGCGATGCGCTGCGCGCGCGCGAGGCCGCCAAGACCCACATGGACAACGCGATCCGCCGCATCGAGCAGGCCGACCCGGCCTTCTGGCAGCAGGAGGGCGCGCAGCTCGCGCGGCCGCTGGTCGAGGGGCTGCAGGAGAGCGGCGCCGCCAGCAAGGGGCGGCGCAAGAAGGCCTCCTGAGGGGCGGGCTGGAATTCGGTGCGAGACAAAGTCATCTCAAATTTGTATGATGACCTGACAAATCACCCAACTCCTTCCTTCCATGACCACTTCCTCCCCTCCCGTCGTCGGCCTCGTGGGCCTCGGCGCCATGGGCGCCGGCATGGCGCAGTCGCTGCGCCGCGCGGGCCATGCGCCGCACGTGTTCGACCTGCGCCGCGAGGTCGCGCAGGCCTTCGCGCGCGACGGCGGCACGGCCTGCGACACGCTGGCCGCGCTCGGTGCCGCCAGCGACATCGTGATCTCGGTCGTCGTGAACGCGCAGCAGACCGAGGCGGTGCTGTTCGGCGACGGCGGCACGCCGGGCTGCGCGGCCTCGATGAAGCCCGGCAGCCTGTTCGTGATGTGCTCCACGGTCGACCCCAACTGGTCGGTGGCGCTCGAGGCGCGGCTCGCGACGCTCGGCCTGCTCTACCTCGACGCGCCGATCTCGGGCGGCGCCGCCAAGGCCGCGAGCGGCCAGATGACGATGATGACCGCCGGCACGCCCGCGGCCTACGACAAGGCCGGCGGCGTGCTCGACGCGATGGCCGCCAAGGTCTACCGGCTCGGCGACAGCGCGGGCGCGGGCAGCAAGGTGAAGGTCATCAACCAGCTGCTGGCCGGCGTGCACATCGCGGCCGCGGCCGAGGCCATGGCGCTGGGCCTGCGCGAGGGCGTGGACCCGGCCGCGCTCTACGAGGTCATCACCCACAGCGCGGGCAACAGCTGGATGTTCGAGAACCGCATGGCGCACGTGCTCGCGGGCGACTACACGCCGCTGTCGGCGGTCGACATCTTCGTGAAGGACCTGGGCCTGGTGCTCGACGTGGCGCGCGCCAGCAAGTTTCCGCTGCCGCTGTCGTCCACCGCGCACCAGATGTTCATGCAGGCCTCGACCGCGGGCCATGCGCGCGAGGACGACAGCGCGGTGATCAAGATCTTCCCGGGCATCGAGCTGCCGGCCGCGAAAGGAAATGCCTCGTGAGCGAACACAGGACCGTCGACACGCCGCTGCTGCGCATCGGCTACGAGGAATGGAACGCCACGGGCGCCGCCACCGTGGTGCTGGTGCACGGCTGGCCCGACAGCCCGCGCGGCTGGCATGGCGTGGCCGCGCGCCTGGCCGCCGCCGGCTGGCGCGTGCTGCTGCCCGCGCTGCGCGGCTTCGCGCCCACGCGCTTCCTGCATGCGGACACGCCGCGCAGCGGCCAGCTCTCGGCGCTGGGCCGCGACCTGCTCGACTTCATCGATGCGCTGGGGCTCGAGTGCCCCGCGCTGGTCGGCCACGACTGGGGCGCCCGCGCAGTGGCCAATGCCTGCGGGCTGCGCCCCGGCGTGGCGAGCGCGCTGGCGCTGCTGTCGGTGGGCTACGGCACCAACGCGCCGGGCCAGCCGATGCCGCTCGAGCAGGCGCGCAACTACTGGTACCACTGGTACATGGCCACGCCGCGCGGCGAGCGCACGGTGCACGACGACCGCCTCGCCTTCACGCGCATGATGTGGCGCACCTGGGGCCCGCCCGGCTGGTACGACGAGGCCGAGTTCGACACCACCGCCGCCGCCTTCGAGGGCGAGGACTGGGCCCGCGTGGTGGTGCATTCGTACCGCCATCGCTGGGGCTACGCGCCCGGCGATCCGCATTACGCGGCCGACGACGCGGCGCTCGATCCCGCGCCCGTGCTGTCGGTGCCCACGCTGGTGCTGCACGGCGCGGCCGATGCGTGCAATCATCCGGACAGCTCGGCGGGCAAGGAGCGCTTCTTCAGCGGCCCCTACCGCCGCGAGCTGCTGGACGGCGTGGGCCACTTCCCGCAGCGCGAGGCGCCCGACGCGGTGGCCGATGCGCTGCTGCGCTTCCTGCCGGCCCTCTGACCCACTTGCGAACGACCACCGAGACAAGACGACCATGAACATCCTCATCACCGGCGGCTGCGGCTTCCTCGGCGCGCGCCTCGCGCGCACGCTGCTCGCCCACGGACCGCTGGCACTGGCCGGCGCCGCGCCGAAGCCCATCGAACGCATCGTGCTGGCCGACCGCGTGGCGCCGCCGGCCGACCTCGCGGCCGACGCGCGCGTGCAGTTCCTGCAGGGCGACCTGCTCGAGCAGGCGCACAGCGGCACGCTGCCGATCGCGGGCAGCCAGCTCGTGTTCCACTTGGCGGCCGCCGTCAGCGGCGAATGCGAGGCCGACTTCGACCTCGGCATGCGCAGCAACCTCGACACCACGCGCGCGCTGCTCGAAGCCGCGCGCCGCGCCGGCCATGCGCCGGTGTTCGTGTTCTCGAGCTCGGTCGCGGTGTTCGGCGATTCGCCCGAGCAGCGGCTGCCGGCCCTGATCGAGGACACGACGCTGCCCACGCCGCAGAACAGCTACGGCATCCAGAAGTTCGTCGGCGAGCAACTGGTGGCCGACTTCACGCGCAAGGGCTTCGTGCAGGGTCGCAACGTGCGGCTGATGACGGTATCGGTGCGCCCGGGCCGGCCCAACGGCGCGGCCTCGAGCTTCCTCAGCGGCATGCTGCGCGAACCGCTGGCCGGCGAGCGCGCGCGCTGCCCGGTCGCGCCCGACACGCCGGTGGCGCTGGCCTCGCCCGGCAACACCATCGCGGGCATCGTGCGCGCGGCCACGGCCAGCGGCGCCGAGTGGGGTGCACGCACCGCGGTCAACCTGCCCGCGCTGACCACCACCGTGCGCGAGATGGCGCAGGCGCTCGAGCGCATCGCGGGCACCGAGGCAACGAGCCTGATCGACTGGGAACCCGACGCGGCGATCGCGAAGATCGTCACGAGCTGGCCCAGCCGCGTGCATGCGGCGCGTGCCGAGGCGCTGGGCCTGAAGGCCGATGCCAGCTTCGACGCGATCCTGCGCGACTACGTGCGCGAGAACCCGCAGGCGGTCAAGCTCGCGGCGAAGGGCTGAGCGATGGCGAAGCTGCTGCTCGGCTGCATCGCCGACGATTTCACCGGCGCCACCGACCTCGCCAACAACCTGGTGCGCGCGGGCATGCGCGTGGTGCAGACGATCGGTGTGCCCGAGGGCCCGCTGGCCGCCGAGGTGGATGCGGTGGTGGTCGCGCTCAAGTCGCGCACCATCGCGCCGGCCGAGGCCATCGCGCAGTCGCTCGAGGCGCTGCGCTGGCTGCAGGCGCAGGGCGCGCAACAGATCTACTTCAAGTACTGCTCGACCTTCGACAGCACGCCGCAGGGCAACATCGGCCCGGTGACCGAGGCGCTGATGGAGGCGCTGGGCAGCGACTTCACGATCGCCACGCCGGCCTTTCCCGACAACAAGCGCACGGTGTTCAAGGGCTACCTGTTCGCGGGCGAGGTGCTGCTCAACGAGAGCGGCATGCAGAACCATCCGCTGACGCCGATGACCGACCCGAACCTGGTGCGGGTGCTGCAGGCGCAGTGCCGGCGCAAGGTGGGGCTGATCGACCACGCGGTGGTGGCGCGCGGCGCGGAAGCGATCGAGGCGCGCATCGCGCAGCTGAAGGCCGAGGGCGTATCGATCGCGATCGTCGACGCGGTGTCCAACGACGACCTGCTGCGCATGGGCCCGGCGCTCGCGAAGCTGCCGCTGGTCACCGCGGGCTCGGGCGTGGCCATCGGCCTGCCCGCCAACTTCGGGCTCGCACCCTCCTCGCAGGCCAGCGCGTTGCCGAAGGCCGGCGGCCGCACGGCAGTGGTGTCGGGCAGCTGCTCGCTCGCCACCAACCGGCAGGTGCTCGACTTCATCGGCCGTGGCGGCGCCGCATTGGCCATCGATCCGCTGCGCATCGCGGCCGGCATCGACGTCGCGGCCGAGACGCTGGCCTGGGCCGCGCCGCTGATCGACAAGGGCCCGGTGCTCGTCTACTCCACGGCCGAAGCCGGTGCCGTGAAGTCGGTACAAGGCCAGCTCGGCGTGGAAGAGGCCGGCGCGATGGTCGAGCGCACCATCGCCGCGATCGCGCGCGGGCTGGTCGAGCGTGGTGTGCGCCAGCTCGTGGTGGCGGGCGGCGAGACCTCCGGGGCTTGCGTGCAGGCGCTCGGCATCGCGCAATTGCAGATCGGGCCGCAGATCGATCCGGGGGTGCCTTGGTGTCATGCGCGTTCCTCGTTGGCGCCTGACACTGGGGTGCATATCGCATTGAAGTCGGGGAACTTCGGGGGGGATGATTTCTTTACCAAAGCGTTTGCGGTGCTTGGATGATTGATGGGGTGGGGGCGGGCTCACGCCGATGGGGTACTCCCCTCCGCGAATGTCCCCCGCCTTCGGCTCCTCCTTTATTTCGCTACGGGGAGTACCCCATCGACGTGAGCCTGGACGCAATCGTTGTTGAACCGCCGGCACCACCGCAGCGCCTCCCGTGCACAGGGTATCGGGTGCTTCCCGCAGCGAAATAAAGGAGGAGCCCGGAGGGCGGGGGACATTCGCGGAGGGAAGTACCCGATGCCCTGTGCACGCACCCCGAACAAGAAGCCAAAAATGACCGAAACAAAAGCAAGAGAAGAAATCTGCCGCACAGCAAAAAGCCTGTTCGACCGCGGCTACGTCCACGCCACGGCCGGCAACATCAGCGTGCGCCTGGAAGACGGTGGCTTCCTCATCACCCCCACCGATGCCTGCCTGGGCTTCCTCGACCCCGCGCGGCTCGCGAGGCTCGATGCGCAGGGCCAGCAGATCAGTGGCGACCGTGCCAGCAAGACCATCGCGCTGCACATGCGCATCTACGAAGCAGCGAGAGCTTTCGATGCCGATACCGCCTGCGTGATCCACACCCACAGCAGCCACTGCGTCGCACTCACCTTGAGCGGAACCAGCGACGAACTGCTGCCCGCCCTCACGCCCTATTTCGTGATGAAGGTCGGCCACGTGCCGCGCATCCACTACCACCGCCCGGGCGCGCCCGAAGCGGCGGCCGAGGTCGCCCAGGTCATCGCGCAGCGCGGCGCGGCCGGCGTGCCCATCCGCGCCGTGATGCTCGACCGCCTCGGCCCCAACGTGTGGCACGACACCCCCGCCGCCGCGATGGCCGTGCTCGAGGAACTCGAGGAGACCGCCAGGCTCCACCTCATGACGCGCGACCATGCCACGCCACCCGCACCGCTGTCGCCCGAACAGATCGCCGAACTGCGCGCGACCTTCGGTGCTCGCTGGTGAATCCGTTCGAGACCACAATCGCCAGAACCTACAAGAGACACGCCATGCCACGCTTCGCCGCCAACCTCTCGATGCTCTATCCCGAGCTGGATTTCCTCGATCGCTTCGATGCCGCCGCGAAGGACGGCTTCGAGGCCGTCGAGTACCTGTTCCCCTATGCCTTCTCCAAGGAAGATATCGTCGCGCGCCTCCAGCACAACGGCCTGCAGCAGGTGCTCTTCAACGGCCCGCCCGGCAATTGGGAGGGCGGCGAACGCGGCCTGGCCTGCCTGCCGGGGCGCGATGCCGAGTTCCGCGAAGGCATTGCCAAGGCCATCGACTACGCGGTCGCGCTCGACTGCCCGCGCATCCACGTCATGGCCGGGCTGGTGCCCGAGGGCCTCACGGCCGATGCCGTGCAGCAGGTGTACGTCGACAACCTGCGCTGGGCCGCCGAGGAGGCCGCGAAGGCCGGGCGCGACGTGCTGATCGAGCCGATCAACACGCGCGACATCCCGCGCTTCTTCCTCAACCGACAGGACCATGCGCATGCCATCGTCGAGGGCATTGGCGCGCCGAACCTCAAGGTGCAGATGGACCTCTACCACTGCCAGATCGTCGAGGGCGACGTCGCCATGAAGCTGCGCCAGTACCTGCCCACCGGCCGCGTCGGCCACATCCAGATCGCCGGCGTGCCCGAGCGGCACGAGCCCGACATCGGCGAGCAGAACTATCCCTACCTGTTCCAGGTGATCGACGAGGTGTCGGCGCAGACCGGCTGGCAGGGCTGGGTCGGCTGCGAATACCGGCCGCGGCGCGGCAGCGAGCCCGGCGGCACTTCGGCCGGGCTGGGCTGGCTGCGCGCGTGGCGAGAGGCGCAGTGAAGCTCGAGGCACTGCGCATCCCGAAGCCGCTGCGCGGCTTCGCGTCGGAGGCCGAGCTGTTCGACCTGGTGCTGGACGGCGATCGCGTGGCCTCGGTCGCGCCGAGCGCGCGGCAGGATTCGGCGCGCGGCATCGTGCTGAGCGCCTGCGTCGACGCGCATGCGCACATCGACAAGAACTACACCGTGCAGGAAGTGGGCGCGGCGCAGGGCAACCTGTTCGCGGCCATCGAGCGCATGAACGGCCACCGCGCCGGCTGGACCGCCGAATCGCTGCGCCCGCGCATGGAACGCGCGCTCGAGGACGCCTGGCGCAGCGGCACGCGCGCGCTGCGCACCCACCTCGACTGGGTGCAGCCCGAGGCGCCGGTCTCGCTCGCGGTGTTCGAATCGCTGCGCGAAGCCTGGCGCGGCCGCGTCGAGCTGCAGTTCGTCTCGCTCACCCCGCTCGACCTGTTCGCCGATGCCGAGGCCGGCGAGCGCATCGCGCGCGAGGTGGCGCGCGCGGGCGGCGCGCTGGGTGCCTTCGTCTACCGCAACGAGGCCCTGCTGCCCAAGCTCGACCGCGTGTTCGAGCTCGCGCACAAGCACGGGCTGTCGCTCGACTTCCATGTCGACGAGGGCCTCGATGCCGACGCCAGCGGCCTGCGCGCCATCGCGCAGCTGGTGCGTGCGCGCGGCTTCGCGGGCCGCGTGGTCTGCGGCCATGCCTGCTCGCTCTCGGTGCAGGACGATGCCGTGGCGCACGAAACCCTGGCGCTGTGCGCGGGCGCGGGCCTGCACCTGGTCGCGCTGCCCACCACCAACCTCTACCTGCAGGGCGCCTGGGACCGCACGCCGGTGCCGCGTGGCATCACGCGCATCCGCGAGGCGGCGGCACGCGGCTTGCGTGCGAGCCTGGCGACGGACAACGTGCAGGACGCCTTCTATCCCTACGGCAGCTACGACCTCGTCGAGACCTTCGGCCTCGGCGTGCAGGTGGCGCACCTCGCGCCGGCGCTCGACTGGATCGACAGCATCACGCTCGCGCCGGCGCAGGCGCTCGGGCTGGCCTGGGACGGTCGCATCGCCGCGGGTTGTCCGGCCGACCTGGTGGTGCTGGCCGCCACCGACGAACACGAACTCATCGACCCGCGCGGCCGCCGCCGCAGCGTCATCCGCGCGGGCCGGATCCTGGAGCACACCGCATGAGCATGGGCAAGCCGATGGCCAACTATGCCGCCGCCAAGCGCGTCGGCGATTTCGTCTACATGAGCGGCGTGGTCGCCGTCGACCCGGCCACGCGCCGCGCGGTCGCCGGCTACGACGCCATTCCCGAGGCCGGGCGCAGCGCGCTGCAGGGCCTGGGCTACGCCACCGGCCAGATGTCGGTCGACGTGTTCGAGGCGCCGATCGTGGCGCAGAGCTGGTTCGTGCTCGAGCGCATCCGCCAGATCGCGGCCGAGCACGGCGGCACCATGGAGGACGTGGTGAAGCTGGTGCAGTACTTCCGCCACCTGCCGCACTACGCCTTCTACAACCGCGTGCGCGGTTTGTTCTATCCGGGCGAGCCGCCGGTCAGCACGGTGGTGGAGGTGTCGCGCTTCCTGCCGGGCGACGAGGTGCTGGTGGAGGTCGAGGCCACCATGTACCTGCCGGTGCGCGCTACCTGACGCCCGCGCCCTTGAACAGGAACGCCGTCACCTGCTCGACCAGGTAGTCGCGGTCCTGCGCGTCGCCGTGCTGCGCGGTGTTGCGGAAGTACGCGGCCTGCGTCGCGTGGTCGGCATAGAACTGCGTCACGGCCCAGATGTGGAACAGCACCAGCATCGGGTCGGCCTCGTCCATCAGGCCCTGGTCCATCCAGTTGCGGATCACGGCGGCCGCCTGGTCGGTGCGCTGCTTGCTCGTGTCCATCAGGCTGTTGAGCACCGGCGCGCCGCGCAGCATCTCGGCCGTGAAGATGCGCGAGCGCAGCGGGTGCTCGAACGAGAACGCCATCTTGCGGCGGATCAGGTCGCCGAGCACCTTGCGCGGGCCCAGGGCCTCGTCGTCGAAGCCGAAGACCACGATCCAGTCGGTGAGGATGTCCTGCAGGATCTGCCGGTACAGCGCCTCCTTGCTGTCGATGTAGTAGTGCAGCTGCGCCTTCGAGAGCCCGGCCTTGTCGGCGATCGCCTGCGTCGAGGCGCCGGCCAGGCCCTCGCTCGCGAACACCTCGATCGCGGCCTGGTTGATCACGCCGAGCACCTGCGCGTACTTGCGCGAGCGCCCGCGCGTGGCGGGGCCCTCGGCGTCCTCGGCGGTGTCGACGGCGGTGGTCCTGGCCATGCGCGGTCTCAGAGCTGCACCACCAGCTCGGCCCCCTTGGCGCGCGAGCAGCACAGCGCCACCTTGTGGCGCCGCTCGCTGCCCGTGAGGCAGAAGTCGCGGTGCTCGGCACCCTCGCCTTCGGCACCGACCACGCAGGTGCCGCACAGCCCCTGCTCGCAGGACACCGGAATGTCGATGCCGACCTCGTGCAATGCGTCGACCGCGGTCTGGTCGGCCGCCACCGGCACCGCGATGCCGCGCTGCGCGAGCCGCAACACGAAGGGCTGGCCCGCGGTGGCGGCGGCATCGGTGGGCGCGGCGAAGTACTCGGCGTGGATCGCGTCCTCGGGCCACTGCGCGGCGGCGGCCGCGTCGCGCACCGCCTGCATGAAGCCGCCGGGGCCGCAGACGTAGAGATGCGCGGCGCCGGCATGCGCTGCCAGCAGCGCGCGCAGGTCGATGCGCTGCGAGGCGTCGCCCTGGTCGAGGTGCAGCCGCACGTGCGGCGCCAGCGCCGGATCGCGCAGCGCCTCGGCGAAGGCCAGGTGCTCCTCGGCGCGCGCGAACACGCACAGCGTGAAGCCCTCGCCGCGCGCGGCCAGCGCCTGCGCCATCGCCAGCAGCGGCGTCATGCCGATGCCGCCGGCCAGCAGCAGGTGATGGCGCGCCTGCGCCTGCAGCGGGAAGGTGTTGCGCGGCGTGCTGATCGGCAGCAGGTCGCCTTCGCGCACGCGCTCGTGCATCGAGGCCGAGCCGCCGCGGCTCGCGGCCTCGCGCTTCACGCCGATCAGGTAGGACGAGACGGCGCCCGCCGAGGGCGCGCGCGCCAGCGAGTACTGGCGCGAGAAGCCGCCGGGCATGTGCACGTCGATGTGCGCGCCGGCCTCGTAGCCGGGCAGCGCGCGGCCCCAGGGATGGGCCAGTTCGAAGGCCAGGATTTCGGGCGTCTGGCGCGCGATGCGCGTCACGCGGACGGTGAGCGTGCGTTCGAGGCTCATGGTGTTTTCTCCCGGATCGTTGGGGTCGTGGTCACAGCGTCTGCAGCTTGCGCGCCACGCGCTCGATGAAGCGCGTGCGGTCGAGCGCGGTCACGGCGTTCATGTCGTGCAGCTGCAGCCAGGTCACCTTGCAGCGCCAGGCGAACAGGGCGCGCAGCGCGCGCGTGAACAGCCGCCGCCCGGGGTCGCCGATGATCATCACGAACCAGCGCGGCGAGCCGCCCGTGGTGACCACCGTGAGGCGCTGGATGTGGCGCATGCCCGAGCGCGCGGCCTGGCCCTTGCGCTCGGCCGGCAGGAAGGCCACGCCGGGCAGCCACACCCGTTCCAGCCAGCCCTTGAGCATCGAGGGCGGTCCGTGGAACCAGGTGGGATAGACGAACACCAGGTGCTCGGCCCACAGCAGCGCTTCGACGTGGGGTTGCACGCGTTCGCGGATCAATTGGGTGTTGTCGAGGTACGCGATGCGTTCCTCGCGGGTCAGCGTCGGGTCGAAGCCCTCGGCGTACAGGTCGATGGCCCGGACCTGGTGGCGGGGTTCGAGGGCGGCGAGCGCCGTGCGGTAGAGCGCGTGGTTGAAGCTGTCAGGGTTCGGATGGCAATGAACGACGAGCGTTTTCATGAGAGGGCCGGTTCGCCGATAGGACCTGTTAACGCTATGCAAGGGGTCGCGAAGCTCGCCAGAGCCCGCCCATCAAGGCGCGCGACGACGCGTGTGCGTCCGCACACGCTAGGAGCGCAACGCCGAGGGGCGGGCTCTGGCGAGCTTCCCTCCGGGTTGCCCCGCAAAGGGGCCGTCTGCGGCGTTGCCCGCGCTTGCAAGGCGCCAGCCTTGCTGCGCGCGGGCGCCTTGCATCCAGCCCCTTTGCGGGGCAACGCGACCCCTTGCATAGCGTTAACAGGTCCTAGGCGGCAATACGGGGTCAGAGCCCAGCGAATGAAGAGCCGCACGGTGCCTTATGGCATCCCAGGCGCCGGCATCTGACCCCGGCGCAAGCACCGCGCGGCCCGCGGAGAAATCGGTGTGGTCGTGGATCGGATCCTTGGTCGCGGCTTACTTGCCCGTGAGCTTCTTGCGCACGTCCAGGCCCACGCCCTTGTTGACGAACTGGGTCGTGACCACCTTCGACAGGTCGACCTCGCCGGGCTTGTAGAGGCCGGCCTTGACCATCTTGTCGTAGAAGTCCTTCACGCGCGCCTCGTCCATCGCGCCGATGCCCTTGGTCAGCGACTCGCCGCTGTCGACGATGCCCATCTTCTTCATGAGCTCGATCGAGCCCTGCAGCGCGGCCACGGGCGAGTCGGGGTTGGTCTTGGCGATCAGCTCGTTGGCGGCCTTGTTGTCGCCGTAGAGGTAGTTGTTCCAGCCGATGATCGAGGCCTCGACGAACTTGCGCACCGTCTCGGGCTTGGTCTTCACCAGGTCGGCGCGCGTCTCGATGGTGGTCGAGTAGGTCGAGAAGCCGTTGTCGGCCAGCAGCTGCACCACCGGGTCGAAGCCGGCCTGGGCCTTGATCGACAGCGGCTCGGAGATCGCGTAGCCCTGCTGGATCGACTTCTTGTCGGCCAGGAACGGGCCCACGTTGAAGGTGTAGGGCTTGAGCTGCGAATCCTTGAAGCCGTGCTCCGACTTCATCCACTGCCAGAAGCTGAACTGGCCGTCCTTGCCGATGAAGGCCACGGGCGCCTTGGTCATGTCCTTGAAGGTGTCGAAGCCCTGGCCCGGATGCGCGAACATGGCCTGCGGGTCCTTCTGGAAGAAGGCCGCGACCACCACCGTGGGCACGCCGTTCTTCACGTTGTCGAAGGACTGCAGCAGGTTGCCGGTCATCAGGAAATCGATCTTGCCGGCCGGCAGCATCGGCCGGTTGTTGACCATCGGGCCGCCCTGCTGGATCTCGACGTCGAGGCCGTACTTCTTGTAGGTGCCGTCCACCAGCGCCTGGTAGAAGCCGCCATGGCCGGCCTGCGCCTTCCAGTTGGTGGCGAACACGACCTTCTCCTGCGCCTGCGCGGCGAAGGCGGCGGCGGTCAGCGCCAGGCCGAGGGCCAGGCTGCCGAGCGGGCGGATGCGGAAAGCGGGGATGCGCATGGGGACGTGCTCCTGTGGAGGTTTCTTGGAAAAGGACGGGACGCGAAGCCTAAATCTTTTCAGCCCTCGGTGGCCATGTCGGGCGTCCAGCCGCGCGTCTTGCCGGGGTTCATCAGCCCCATCGGGTCGCTGCGCTTCTTGAACTCGATCTGCTGCGTGTCGATGGTCTTCATGCCGCCGTCCTCGATGGTCACCACGTGCGGGTTGAAGATCTTGCAGCCGCCCTGCGACTCGATCTCGCGGATCAGCTCGTACTGGCGCGCCTCGCCGGTCCAGCGCACCAGCAGGATGCCGAAGGTGCCGGCCTCGCCGCCCGCGCGCGCGAAGTCCTGGTGCTGCAGCACCTCGTCGCCGAAGATCTCGAGGTGGCGCTCGACCACCGCGGGATCGAAGGGCTGCGCATAGGCCACCTGCAGGTAGGTCCAGCCGCGGTCCATCTTGAGCGCCTGCAGCGTCGTGTGGTTGAACGCGCATTCGTAGGCCGGCGGCAGGCCGGCCGCGAGCAGCTCGGCCTCGGTGCCGGCCAGCGCGATGTGGCCGCCGTGCGCGGCGGCGAGCGCGCGGAAGTCTTCCATCGACGCGGGCGCCACCATCGTGAAGACCGCATGCCGGTCGGCGGGAAAGTGCTCGCCCATCGCCGTGTAGTAGGGCGAGAAGCGCGCCTCCACGGTCGACAGCAGGAACAGGTCGAGATCGGGCGTGCTGGCCGCGATGCCGAAGTCCAGCGCCGCGCGGTAGCGCTCGAACAGCACCGTGCAGTGCACCCAGTCGACGGCCGGGCTCAGCGCCACCTCCACGTCGAGGATCACGCCGTTGGTGCCGTAGGCATGGTGCACCTGCTGGATCTCGTCGCCCGCCAGCTCGATCACGCGCGGCTCGCGCTCCACCGTCATCACGCGCGCGCGCAGCAGGTTGCCGGGGTCGCGCAGGATGCCGTGGCGGAACGAGCCGATGCCGCCGAAGCCGCCCGCGATGAAGCCGCCGATGCTGGCCACGTGCCAGGTCGAGGGCCACATGCGCAGCGCCTGGCCGGTCTCGCGCGCGGCCAGGTCGATGTCGTGCATGCGCGCGCCGGCCTCCACCCGCATGCGGCCGTCGCCGATGTCGAGCACGCGGCACAGCTGCGTCACGTCCATCACCAGGCCGCCCTCGAGCGGCACGCACTGGCCGTAGTTGCCGGTGCCGCCCGCGCGCACCGTGAGCGGCAGCTTCCACTTGGCGGCGGTGGCGCAGACTTGGCGCACGTCGTCCTCGGTGCCGACCTTCACGACCAGCTCGGCCACGCAGCCCGAGAGCTGCGCCGTGAGGATCGGGCTGTACCAGAAGAAGTCCTTCGACAGCTGCTTGCGCTGGCCCGGCGCGGTGACCAGGTTCAGGCCCGCGAGGTCGCAGTGCACCGCGTCCCAGTCGACGGCCGGGGCGAGCGAGGTCCTAGCGTTCACGGCGCATTTCGCTTTCATGCCAGTGGCCCAGCACCAGGCGCGAGAGCGCGGCGAAGACGATGAAGATCACGATCCCGAGCAGCGACACCAGCAGCAGCGCCGCGAACATCATCGGGATCTCGGTGCGGAAGCTCGACTCGAGGATGCGCGAGGCCAGCCCGGTTTCCTTGCCGGCCGTGCCCGCGGTGAACTCGGCCACCACCGCGCCGATCAGGCTCAGGCCGCCCGCGATCTTCAGGCCCGCCATGAAGTAGGGCAGCGCGCTGGGCGCGAGCAGGTAGCGGAAGGTCTGCCAGGGCGAGGCCTTGTAGAGCTGGAACAGGTCGCGCAGGTTGCTGTCGGCGCTCTTGAGGCCCACCACCGTGTTCGACAGGATCGGGAAAAAGGCCACGATCCAGGCGCACAGCAGCAGTGCCGCGGTGGTGCTCGAGACGTAGATCAGGATCAGCGGCGCGATCGCGATGATCGGCGTGACCTGCAGGATCACGGCGATCGGGAACAGCCCGATCTCCACCCACTTGAACAGCGCGAAGGCGATCGCCAGCAGCACGCCGCCGACGATGGCCGCGGCCAGCGCGAGCAGCGTGAGCCGCACGGTGAACCACAGCGCGCTCGACAGCGTGTCCCAGTTGTCGAACAGCGTCTTCAGGATCAGCGAGGGCGCGGGCAGGATGTAGTGCGGGATGTTGTTGGCGCGCACGGTCCATTCCCACAGCAGCAGCAGCGCGCCGACCACCACCGCGGGCACCACGATGCGCAGCAGCGATTCGCGCCGGCGCTGCCGGTCCTCGTGGGCGCGCTGGGCGTCGGCCGAGGGCGTGGCGAGATCGTCCTCGTGCACGGCGGGGACCGCGGTCTCAGTGATCGATGTCGACGCCATGCAGGGCTCCATGCAGGGATTGGGACACCGCGGTGCAGTGCGCGTTGTAGCGGCTCGAGGTGCGGAAGGCCTCGCCGCGCGGATAGGGCTCGTCGATGCGGATCTCGTCGATCACGCGGCCCGGGCGCGCGGCCATCACCACGATGCGGTTCGAGAGGTAGACCGACTCGTAGACGCTGTGCGTGACGAACACCACCGAGAAGCGGTGCTCGCGCCAGATCGCGAGCAGGTCGTTGTTGAGCTTGATGCGCGTCATCTCGTCGAGCGCGGCGAAGGGCTCGTCCATCAGCAGCAGGCGCGGGTGCGTGACCAGTGCGCGCGCGATCGACACCCGCATCTTCATGCCGCCCGAGAGCTCGCGTGGATAGACGTCGGCGAAGCGCGAGAGCCCGACCATCTCGAGCACCTGCTGCACCACGGGCGCGGCGGCGTCGCGCTTCATGCCCGCGAGCTTGAGCGGCAGCCAGACGTTGTCGAACACCTTGGCCCAGGGCATCAGCGTGGGTTCCTGGAACACGAAACCCAGGTCGCGGTCGGTGCGCGCCGCGGCGCCGCCGGTCCAGGCCATCTCGCCGCTGCTAGCGCGCGTGAGGCCCGCGATCAGCCGCAGCGCCGTGCTCTTGCCGCAGCCCGAGGGGCCGAGGAAGCTGATGAAGTCGTGCGCGCCGATGTCGAGCGACATGCCCTGCAGCGCGAGCGTTCCGTTGGCGAAGCGCTTGCCGACGTTGCGCAGCCGGACCAGCGGCGCTTCGGCATCGGGGGTGGATGGCGTGGTGCTTTCCATGGGGTGTTCCGGAGGGCGTGGCGGAGAGGGGCGCCAGCCTAGCGCCAGGCGGGCTCGTTGGCGAGGCGCGACAGCGGGAAGCGGTCGATCTCGTGCAGCAGGTCGACGAAGCGCCGGCCCACGTGGTCGAGCACCGCGGCGCCCTTCTCGGCGGTGGCGCGGGTGGCGTCGCCGGCCGCGCCCATCGGGTTGATGTCGTGCATCTGCCAGCCGAGCTTGCCGCTGGGCGTGATCGAGAGGTACTTGTTCTCGGCCGCGAGGTCCTCGGTCATCGAGTGGAAGTTGCGGAACTGGTCGGCGCGCACGTAGTCGGGCGTGAGGTGCAGCATCACCGAGCTCTCGAGGTCGCCGGCGTGGATGCCGTGCTTGCCCTCGTGCGCGGTGAACAGGCCCTCGGGCAGGCCCAGCGTGTACCAGTTGGCGGCCACCACCATCATCCCGTGCGCTTCGCGCAGGTCGCGCGCCACGATGTCCATCACGCTCATCTGGCCGCCGTGGCTGTTGTAGAGCACCAGCTTGCGCACGCCGGCGCGCGCCACGCAGGCGCCGATGTCGGTCCACATCGCGATCAGCGTGCTGGCCGAGACCGTGAGCGTGCCCGGGTAGCGCGAGTGCTCGTTGCTCTTGCCGTAGGGCACCGTGGGCAGGAACAGCACGGGCAGGTCGTCGGGCAGGTGGGGGAGCGTGGCGCGCACCATGCCGTCGATGGTGGCGGTGTCGGTCGACATCGGCAGGTGCGGACCGTGCTGCTCGGTGGCGCCCACCGGCAGCACGGCGATCAGCCGTTCGCGGTCGAGGCGGGAGAACTCTTCGCTGGTCAGGTCCGACCAGAAGCGGCTGCGCAGGGTGACCGGGTTCATCGGGGTGGTCCTCGTTCGTGGCGACGGCGCGGATGATGACCTAAATTATCCGAATGGTCAAAAAAAGTCGCGTCAGGGTTTTCCTCGGGCTGCCGCCCCGCGCTCGGGTCGTCGCGCTCAGGTCGTCGCGCTCAGGTCGTCGCCACCCCGGCCTTGCGCCACGGCCACGGCAGCAGCAGGCAGGCGCCGACCAGCGTCACGCCGCCGGCCAGCGCGCAGAACACCTCCACGGGGAAGCGCGGCACCACGCTGCCGAGCAGGAACGAGACCGAGAAGATGCCGAGGTTGAGCAGGCTCGCGTGGTACGAGTTGATGGTGCCGCGGTAGCGCTGCGACAGCGCACTGAGCCGCGCATGGTGCAGCGGTCCCGCGCAGCCGTAGCCGAAGGCCCAGGGCAGGCCGAGCAGCACCAGCTGCGTGGTCGAGCCCACCGGCAGTGCCAGACCCAGCAGGCCCGCCGCCGCGGCCAGCGCCGCCAGCGGCAGCGCGGCTTCGCCGAGCGCGCGCTGCAGCCGGCCGCTGGCCAGGTTGCCGGCGATCACGGCCAGGCCGAACAGGCCGGCGATCAGGCCGGTGTCGGTCGACGACAGCACCAGCTTGCGCGCCGCCACCTCGGCCACCACGGCGCCGAAGCCCGCCACCCAGCCGAGCCAGAGGTAGCTGACCGCGAGCCGCCGCCGCACGCCGGGCGTGCGCAGCGCCTGCGCGTGCGTGGCGAGGAAGCCCGCGTGCGACGCGGCCGCGGGCACGCGCTGCACGAAGGTGCGCGTCACCGCGAGAAAGGCCAGCGCGGCCATCGCCGCGAGCGTGTAGTAGGCCGAGCGCCAGCCCGCGGTGTCGCTCAGCCAGCCGGCGACCACCGGCGTGAGCACGAAGGCCAGCATCAGGCCGACGAAGACATGGCTGAGCCGGCGGCCGATCTGCTCGGGCGGCGATTCGTCGGCCACCAGCGACAGCGCATTGGGCTGGATCAGACCCGCGCACAGCCCGGCCAGCGCCGACAGCACGATCGCCACCGTCAGGCTCGGCGCGCTCGGCAGTGCCGCGCTCAGCAGCGCGAAGCCCAGCAGCCCGGCCTGCAGCGGCCGCCGGCGGCCCCAGCGGTCCGACAGCGGCCCCGCGATCAGCGCGAAGGCGCCGTAGGCGAGCCCGTAGGCGGCCGGCAGGTAGGCGATGGCGCTCGAGCGCACGCCGAGGTCGGCGCTCATCGCGCCCATCATCGGGCCGGCCACCACCTCGGCCGAGCCGATGAGGAACAGGCAGCAGAACAGCGTGGCGACCTGGGTCGTCTTCATGGCTTGGGAGCTCCGTGGATCAGCGGCGCACGACGTAGCGCGTGACCACCGGCGGCGATTCGCCCAGGTGGAAGGCCAGCCGGCGCTCGCGCAGCGCCATGTCGGCGGCGGTCGCGCGGTTGAAGCGGCGCAGGTGCTCGGTCCAGCTCTCGTCGACGATCTGCTCGACGTAGCGGCCCGGCTCGCCGATGTCGTGCAGCAGCTCCCAGCCGATCGCGCCCTGGCTCAGCCGCGCGCGGCGCGTCTGCTGCATCACCAGGTGGAAGGCCGCGGCGCGCGCCGGGTCGATGATGAATTCGACGTTGATCACCACGCGGCCGTTCTCCTGCGGCGCCTCGGTCGGCGGCCCCGAGGCCCAGCCGGCCTTGGCGGGCGTGGTGTCGTCCTCGCCAGAGACGTCGGTGACCCAGCGCAGCGCGGCCAGCATCAGCAGCGTGCCGGTGACCGAGGCCACGACCAGGCTCACCTGCAGGTCGGTGACCGTGGCGACCTGGCCCCACAGCGCGGCACCGATCGCGCTCGCGCCCATGATCGCCATCTGGTAGGTCGACATGCCGCGCGCGCGCACCCAGTCGGGCAGCGCGAGCTGGGCCGACACCGAGAGCGAATTGGCCACCGTGATCCAGGCCATGCCGCCGAAGAACATCGCCGGCACCGCGACCCAGGCGTTGGGCGCGAAGGCCATCACCGCCGTGGCGGCCGACTGCAGCGCGGTGCCGCGCAGCACCAGCTGGTCGCGCCCCAGCGCCTGGCGCAGCCGCGGCAGGAACAGCACCGCCACGATCGCGCCCGAGCCCATGGCCGCCAGCAGCAGGGTGAAGGTGCCCGCGCCGCCGCCCTGGAGGTTGCGTGCCAGCAGCGGCAGCAGCGCCAGCAGCGCCGTCGAATGGAAGAAGAAGATCGTGATGCGGCTGAGCACCGCGCGCATGCGCTGCGACTGCCAGACGAACTGCACGCCCACGCGCATCGCGCTGATCAGCCGCTCGCGGCCCAGCGGATTGGGCGTGTGCTCGCGGCGCCAGCGCAGCACCACGAAGCCCGAGGCCACCGACAGCACCGCGTTGAGCGCGAACACCCAGACGCTGCCCGCGCTCGCGATCAGCATGCCGGCCGTGAGCGGGCCGATGATGCGCGAGGCGTTCATCGCGATGCCGTTGAGCCCGAGCGCGGCGGGCAGCTGCGGGCGCGGCACCAGCTCGGGCACGATGGCCGAGAACACCGGCCAGCGCAGCGCCAGCCCGATGCCGTTGGCGAAGGTCAGCGCCAGCAGCAGCGGCGCGGTCATCATGTCGAGCGCGATCGCGGCGCACAGCACGATCGCCGTGCCCGCGAGCCAGAACTGCGTGGCCATCAGCCAGCGCCGGCGGTCGAGGATGTCGGCCAGCGCGCCGCTGGGCAGGCCGAGCAGGAACACCGGCAGCGTGGAGGCCGACTGCACCAGCGCGACCCAGATCGGCGAGGTGGTCAGCGAGGTCATCATCCACGCCGCCGCCACGTCGTTCATCCACATGCAGATGTTGGCGATCAGCCAGGTGCTCCACAGCATGCGGAACACCGGCAGCTTCAGCGGCTCGAGCGCGGCGAGCTTGGGCGGCTTCGGCCGCGCGGGCGGGATGGGCGTCTCTTCGGGCGATATCGGGGGCATGTGGGGCTATTGTCGCCGCGAGGCCCCGGCCGGTCAGTTCGTGGTCAGCCGCGGTCGCTGCGCGCGAGCCGGTGCTCGAGCCGGCGCAGCAGCGTGGTCAGCACCAGCGTCATCACCCAGTAGATCACCGAGATCGCGAGGTAGGGCTCCCAGTAGCGCGCATAGGCGCCGGCCACCGTGCGCGCCGCGTAGGCCAGCTCGGCCAGGCCGATGGCCGAGACCAGGGAGGTGTCCTTCAGCAGCGCGATCGCGTTGTTGCCCAGCGGCGGCAGCATGCGGCGGAAGGCCTGCGGCAGCACCACGTAGCGCATCACCTGCGCCGGGTTGAAGCCCAGCGAGCGGCCGGCGTCGAACTGGCCGCGCGAGATCGACTGGATGCCCGCGCGGAACACCTCGGAGATGTAGGCCGCGGAATTGAGCGTGAGCGCCACCACCCCCGAGATCAGCGCGCCGTGCTCCTGCTTGAGCGTGCGCGCGAGCTCGCCGTCGATCAGCAGGCCGGACGTGGGGTGGATGAACACCGGCATCACCGCGAAGTGGATCAGCAGGATCTGCACGAACAGCGGCGTGCCGCGGAAGAAGCTCACGTACACCGTGGCCGGCCAGCGCAGGAAGAAGCGCGCCACCCAGGTCCAGGGCGCATGCCGCGGCTGCGCGAGCCGCGCCAGCGCCAGGCACAGGCCCCAGCTCGCGCCCAGCAGCACGCAGACCACCGTCATGCGCAAGGTCATCCAGGCGCCCTGCCAGAACAGGTCCTTGTATTCGACCAGGATGTCCCAGCGGAACCATCCGAACAGCAACACCGGTTGTTCCATGGCGGCTTCCTTCAATGCAGAGAAACGAACGAAAAGAAAAACGAAACGGCCGCGAAGCGCGGCCGTGGGAGCAAAACGGGGGCCGTGCGGCTCAGCGCACGTTCGGGTCCTTGTTGAACCACTTCTTGTAGATCGTCACGTAGCTGCCATCGGCGCGGATCGCCGCCAGGCCGGCCGAGAGCTTGTCGAGCAGCGCCTTGTCGCCCTTCTTCACCACGATGCCGAAGCCTTCCTCGGGGAAGGACTTGTCGTCGACGGTCTTCAGATCGGGGTTCTGCGACACGCGGTAGGCGATCACGCCGTTGTCGCCCATCGCCGCGTCGACGCCACCGCCGGCCAGCTCGGAGATGATCAGCGGCGTGCTCTCGAAGCGGCGGATGTTCGGGCTGGTCTTGCCGAACTCGCGCGACGCGATGTCGTCGGCCGTCGAGGCGCTCACCACCGCGATCTTCTTGCCCGTGAGGTCCTTGAGCGAGGCGACCGTGCTGTTCTTCGGCAGCGCGATCAGCTGGCGCGCCGCGAAGTAGGGCGGCGTGAAGTCGTAGCTCTGCTTGCGCTTCTCGTTGATCGTCACGCCCGAGATCACCAGGTCGACGTCGCCGTTGTTGAGCGCGCCGAAGATGCCGGTGAACGGCGTGTTCACGATCTTGATCTTCAGGCCCTGCTGCTTCGCGATGGCGTTGATGATGTCGATGTCGAAGCCGACGATCTGCTTGTCCTTGTTCTCGAACGCGAACGGCGCATAGGTGGCGCTGGAGGCCACGGTCAGTTCGCGGTTCTGCGCCTGGGCGGGTGCCAGGGCGCCGAAAGCCAGCACGGCGGCGGCAAAGCCAAGCGCCAGGGCGCGGCGGGTGGGGGTCATGCGGAGTCCTCGGGTGCGCCGGGTGGCGGTTGGGGTGGGCGAGGATTTTAGGCTGGCGGGCGGCGGGTTCCGTCGCCCATCGGCGCCGGTCCCGTCGGGCACTCGCGGCCGCTACTTCGCCAGGTGCCCCAGCGGCAGCGCGCTGCTCGCCTTGACCTCGCCGAGCGAGAAGCTGGTGTGCAGGTCCTTCACGTTCGGCAGGTTCATCAGGTGCTGCCGCGCGAAGGCGGAGAAACCGTCGAGGTCGCGCGCCACCACCTGCAGCTCGAAGGTGCCGGTGCCGCTGATGTAGTGGCAGGCCACGACCTCGGGCATCTTGCGGATGGCGTCCTCGAGCTTGCGGGTCGCTTCGTTGGTGACGCGCTCGGTGTCGACGCGCACGAAAGCGAGCACGCCCAGCCCGATCTTGTGCCGGTCGATCTCGGCGCGGTAGCCCTTGATGAAGCCGGCCTCCTCCAGCGCGCGCACGCGGCGCCAGCAGGGCGCGGCCGACAGGCCCACGCGCTGCGCAAGCTCGGCGTTGGTGAGGCGGCCGTCGGTCTGCAGTTCTTGCAGGATGGCAAGGTCGAACTTGTCAATACTTTCCATAAGCCTCGATATTAAGCAATCTTCTTTCTGGAAGTGGCTTTTTGGGGGCATGGAAAGCAAACACCTGTCGCGGACCCCGGCATACACTTTGCGTGATCATGGGCTCGCGCCCGACCGGGCACAGACCCGCACCTATCAGCCAGGCCCACAAGGCCCTGCCACCACGGAGACGACAGACATGAATGCCCCGCTGCCCGAGCACATCCGCCGCGCGCTAGAGACCGTCACGCTCGACGACAACCCGCAACGCGGGTTGCGCCGAAGGCACAAGTACGGCGCGGACGGCGTAGGCGGACGCACTGGATTTGGCGGCGAGCATGTTTGCGAAGGGAGTACCGTATGAACGCCCCGCTGCCCGAGCACATCCGCCGCGCGCTAGAAACCGTCACGCTCGACGACAAATACAGCCTCGACTACGGGCGCGCATTCATGAGCGGGGTCCAGGCCCTGGTCAAGCTGCCGATGCTGCAGCGCCTGCGCGACAAGCAGGTCGGCAAGGACACCGCCGGCTTCATCAGCGGCTACCGCGGCTCGCCGCTCGGCGGCTACGACCAGGCGCTGTGGAAGGCCAGCAAGTTCCTCAAGGAACAGAACATCGTCTTCCAGCCCGGCGTGAACGAGGAACTCGCGGCCACCGCGCTGTGGGGCACCCAGCAGCTGGGCTTCTCGCCACAGGGCACCAACAAGTTCGACGGCGTCTTCGGCATCTGGTACGGCAAGGGCCCGGGCGTGGACCGCTGCTCCGACGTCTTCAAGCACGCCAACATGGCGGGCACCACCGCCTGGGGCGGCGTGATCGCGGTGGCCGGCGACGACCACATCTCCAAGAGCTCGACCGCGGCGCACCAGAGCGATCACATCTTCAAGGCCTGCGGCACGCCGGTGTTCTTCCCGGCCAACGTGCAGGAAATCCTCGACCTCGGCATCCACGCCTTCGCGCTGAGCCGCTTCTCGGGCGTGTGGTCGGGCATGAAGACGATCCAGGAGATCGTCGAGTCGAGCGCCACGGCCATGATCGACCCCGAGCGCGTCGACATCGTGATCCCGACCGACTTCGAGATGCCGCCCGGTGGCCTGCACATCCGCTGGCCCGACCATGCGCTGGAGCAGGAAGCCCGGCTCATGCACTACAAGTGGTATGCCGCGCTGGCCTACATCCGCGCCAACCGTCTCAACCACAACGTGATCGAGGGCCCGAACGACCGCTTCGGCATCATGGCCAGCGGCAAGGCCTACAACGACACCCGCCAGGCCCTGATCGACCTGGGCCTGGACGACGCGGCCTGCCGCCAGCTCGGCATCCGGCTGCACAAGGTGGGCGTGGTGTGGCCGCTCGAGGCGCAGCTCACGCGCGAGTTCGCGACCGGCCTGCAGGAGATCCTGGTGGTCGAGGAGAAGCGCCAGGTCATCGAATACCAGCTCAAGGAAGAGCTCTACAACTGGCGCTCCGACGTGCGGCCCAACGTGGTCGGCAAGTTCGACGAGGGCGAGGTGCACGCGGCCGAGGGCTACTCGGGCGGCGAATGGTCGATGCCCAACCCGACCGCCCACACGCTGCTGCGCGCCAATGCCGACCTGAACCCGGCGCTGATCGCCAAGGCCATCGCCGGGCGCCTCAAGAAGACGGGCCTGCTGCCCGCCGGCTCCGACATGGCGGCGCGCATCGACGCGCAGCTCGCGATCCTCGAGGCCAAGGAGCGCTCGATGCAGGTGATCCAGGCCGAGGGCGTGAAGGACGCGCGCCAGCCCTGGTTCTGCTCGGGCTGCCCGCACAACACCAGCACCGTGGTGCCCGAGGGCTCGCGCGCCATGGGCGGCATCGGCTGCCACTTCATGGCGACCTGGATGGACCGCTCCACCATCGGCTTCACGCAGATGGGCGGCGAGGGCGTGCCATGGGTGGGCCAGCAGCCGTTCACGACCGACCAGCACATCTTCGCCAACCTCGGCGACGGCACCTACTTCCACAGCGGCCTGCTGGCGATCCGCCAGAGCATCGCGGCCGGCGTGAACATCACCTACAAGATCCTCTACAACGACGCGGTCGCGATGACCGGCGGCCAGACCGTGGGCGAGCGCCCCGAGGGCCACTCGGTGCTGCAGATCGCCGAGAGCCTGCATGCCGAGGGTGCCAAGAAGGTCGTGATCGTGACCGACGAGCCCGAGAAGTACGAGGGCGTCAGCATTCCGGGCGACCACGTGCAGGTCAAGCACCGCGACCTGCTCGACGAGATCCAGCGCGAGTTCCGCGCGATGCCGGGCACCACGGCCATCATCTACGACCAGACCTGCGCCACCGAGAAGCGCCGCCGCCGCAAGCGGGGCACGGCCGTCGATCCGGCCAAGCGCGTGGTCATCAACGAGCTGGTCTGCGAAGGCTGCGGCGACTGCGGCGTGCAGAGCAACTGCCTGAGCGTGGAGCCGCTGGAGACCGAGTTCGGCCGCAAGCGCACGATCAACCAGAGCACCTGCAACAAGGACATGAGCTGCCTCAAGGGCTTCTGCCCGAGCTTCGTCAGCGTCGAGGGCGGCCAGCTCAAGAAGAAGGCGAAGAACAAGGCGGCCACGCCGGCCGAGTTCGGCCTGCTGCCCGAGCCCGCGATCCCGTCGCTGGCCGGCGGCAAGGTCTGGGGCGTGGTGGTGGCCGGCGTCGGCGGCACCGGCGTGATCACCATCGGCCAGCTGCTGGGCATGGCCGCGCACATCGAGGCCAAGGGCATCGTGACGCAGGACGCGGCCGGCCTGGCGCAGAAGGGCGGCGCCACCTGGAGCCACGTGCTGATCGGCGACACCCAGGGCGACATCCGCACCACCCGCGTGGGCACGGCGGCGGCCGACCTGATCCTGGCCTGCGACCCGCTGGTGTCGGTGAACGGCGAGACCATGGCGCGCATGCGCGAGGGCCGCACCCACGTGGCGCTCAACACGCACAGCGCGCCCACGGCCGCCTTCGTGCGCAACGCCAACTGGCAGAACCCCGAGGACGCCTGTGCCGCCGAGATCGCGCGCGCCGTGGGAGCCGAGGGCGTGGGCGCCTTCGATGCCGACGCGGCCGCGACCGCGCTGATGGGCGACACCATCTACGTCAACCCGATGATCCTGGGCTACGCCTGGCAGAAGGGCTGGATCCCGCTGGCGCACGAGTCGCTGATGCGCGCGATCGAGCTCAATGCCGTGGCGATCGAGAACAACAAGGCCGCCTTCGAATGGGGCCGCCAGGCCGCCGTGCGGCCCGACGAGCTGCAAAAGCGCGTGCGTCCCGGCCAGGTGATCGAGTTCAAGAAGCGCGAGAGCGTCGACAGCCTGGTGGCGCGCCGCGTCGAGTTCCTGACCGGCTACCAGAACGCGGCCTATGCCGACGAGTACCGCCGCTTCGTCGCCAAGGTGCAGCAGGCCGAGAGCAGCCTGACCGGCAAGAGCGCGCTGACCGAGACGGTGGCGCGCTACCTGTTCAAGCTCATGGCCTACAAGGACGAGTACGAGGTCGCGCGGCTGCACACCGACCGCGCCTTCCTCGAGCGCATCGAGGGCATGTTCGAGGGCGACTTCAAGCTCAACTACCACCTCGCGCCGCCGCTGATCGCGAAGAAGAACGCCAAGGGCCAGCTGCTGAAGCAGAAGTTCGGCCCCTCGATGCTGACGGGCTTCAGGCTGCTGGCCAAGCTCAAGGGCCTGCGCGGCACCGCCTTCGACCTGTTCGGCCGCACCGAGGAGCGCAAGACCGAGCGCGCGCTGATCGGCGAGTACCGCGCGAGCATCGACGAGGTGATCGGCGCGCTGCGCGCCGACAACCATGCGCTGGCGCTCGAGATCGCGGCGCTGCCCGAGCAGATCCGCGGCTATGGCCACGTGAAGGAACGCAATCTCGAGGCCGCGCGCCTGCGCTGGAACGAGCTGCTGGCCAAGTGGCGCCAGCCCCGCGCCGAACGCGCGGCGGCCTGAGCGCTGGCCCGGCCGCGCCGGCGCCGGGCCTGTGGGCCTGGCGCCGAAACCGTGCTGTCACGGGCACCGCTTAGGATCGATGCTATTCAAAACATAGCAATCCAGGAGCGCCTCCCAAACACCGAATGCCCACCGCCCCGCGCCGGATAAGCGCGCGGAGCGGCGCTTCGCCACGAATACAATGCCCGGTGCTGTGCGGCGGCCAAGCCCCCGCCTGGCTTCGATTCGCGGCCCGTGCCCGTTGACCCTTGGCCCGTTCGAAGGCCCTGGTGCGAAGGCCCTGGTGCCGCCGAACCCCGAGCGCGGCTCGCGCCGGAGTCATTACCTCTTCCCTCTGTTGGAGACTTCCTTGTTCATTTCTACCGCTTTCGCCCAGACCGCCGCTCCCGCTGCCGGAGGTGGCGACATGTTGTCCTCGCTGGGCAGCATGCTCCCCCTGGTGCTCATGTTCGTGGTGCTGTATTTCGTCATGATCCGCCCGCAGATGAAGCGCCAGAAGGAAGCCCGCGCGATGATCGAGGCGCTGGTCAAGGGCGATGAAGTCGCCACCGCCGGCGGCGTGCTCGGCAAGATCACCTCGGTCGGCGACCAGTACCTGGGCCTCGAGATCGCCAACGGCGTCGAGATCAAGGTGCAGCGCAGCGCGGTGGTGCAGGTGCTGCCCAAGGGCGCCGTCAAATAAGAAAGAAAAGCGTGGCCCGGTCTTGCGCTTCGTTGCCCCGGACCTCAAGTCACGCCGTGTCCCGTTCCTGCCGTCTCTGAAAAGCGCGATCTCATGAACCGTTACCCGGTCTGGAAGTACGCGATCATCGTGATCGTGCTGCTCGTGGGGCTGATCTATGCCCTGCCCAATTTCTTCGGCGAGGCACCTGCGGTGCAGGTCTCGTCGGCCAAGTCGACCGTCAAGGTCGACAGCGCCACCCAGACCCGCGTCGAGGAGGCCCTGAAGGCGGGCGACCTCGTGCCCGATCTGATCACGCTCGATGGCGGCTCGCTGCGCGCTCGCTTCGGCAGCCCCGACGAGCAGCTCAAGGCGCGCGACCTGATCCAGCATGCGCTGGTGCCCGACGCCGCCGACCCGCCCTACACGGTGGCGCTGAACCTGGTGTCGCGCTCGCCCAAGTGGCTCACGGCGCTGCATGCCTTCCCGATGTACCTGGGGCTCGACCTGCGCGGCGGCGTCGACTTCCTGCTGCAGGTCGACATGAAGGGCGCCATCGACAAGAAGGCCGAATCCTTCGCGAGCGACCTGCGCACCAACTTCCGCTCGAAGGACATCCGCGGCACCCAGGTGAGCCGCAACGGCCAGGCCGTCGAGGTGACCTTCCGCGACGCCGCGGCGCTGGAAAAGGCCAAGCAGCTGATCCAGGACCAGTTCCCCGACCTCACGACCACCGACGGTCCGGACGGCAGCAACTGGCGCCTCGTCGCCACCATCAAGCCCGAGGCCGCGCGCCGCCTGCAGGACGCCGCGCTCAAGCAGAACATCACCACGCTGCACAACCGGATCAACGAACTCGGCGTGGCCGAACCCGTGATCCAGCAGCAGGGCATCGACCGCATCGTCGTGCAGCTGCCGGGCGTGCAGGACACGGCCAAGGCCAAGGAAATCCTCGGCCGCACCGCCACCCTCGAGATGCGCCTGGTCGACGAATCGTCCGAAGGCCGCGCGGCCGAGCTCAGCGGCGGGCCGGTGCCCTTCGGCTCCGAGAAGTTCTTCGACCGCGCGGGCCGCCCGGTGATCGTCAAGAAGCAGGTGCTGGTCACCGGCGAGAACCTCACCGACGCGCAGCCCGGCTTCGACCAGCAGAGCAACCAGCCCAAGGTCGACCTGACGATGGACGCCAAGGGCGGCAACATCATGCGCGACGTCAGCCGCGAGAACTACAAGAAGCGCATGGCGATGATGATCTTCGAGAAGGGCAAGGGCGAAGTGCTCACGGCTCCCTCGATCAACGGCGAACTCGGCAACCGCTTCCAGGTCTCGGGCTCGATGAGCGTGACCGAGGCCAACGACCTCGCGCTGCTGCTGCGCGCCGGCTCGCTGGCCGCGCCGATGGAAATCATCCAGGAACGCACCATCGGCCCGACGCTGGGCGCCGACAACATCGACAAGGGCATCAAGTCCGTGATGTACGGCTTCCTGGCGATCATGGTCTTCATGTGCGTGTACTACGCGCTGTTCGGCCTGTTCTCGTCGATCGCGCTGGCGGTCAACCTGCTGCTGCTGGTGGCGCTGCTGTCGATGATCCAGGCCACGCTCACGCTGCCCGGCATCGCGGCCATGGCGCTCGCGATCGGCGTGGCGATCGACTCCAACGTGCTGATCAACGAGCGCGTGCGCGAGGAGCTGCGCAACGGCGCCTCGCCGCAGGCGGCCATCCACGCCGGCTACGACCGCGCCTGGGGCACCATCCTCGACTCCAACGTGACCACGCTGATCGCGGGCATCGCGCTGCTGGCCTTCGGCTCCGGCCCGGTGCGCGGCTTCGCGGTGGTGCACTGCCTGGGCATCGTGACCTCGATGTTCTCGGCCGTGTTCTTCTCGCGCGGCATCGTGAACTTCTGGTACGGCGGCAAGAAGAAGCTCAAGAGCGTGTCGATCGGCACCGTCTGGCGCCCCAAGACCGATACCGCCGACGGTACGTCCGTGGCCGAAGCCAAGTAAGGAAAGAAGGCCATGGAGTTCTTCCGCATCCACCGCACCATTCCGTTCATGCGCCATGCCCTGGTGCTGAACATCATCTCCTTCGCGACCTTCGCGCTGGCGGTGTTCTTCCTGATGCACCGCGGCCTGCACCTGTCGGTCGAGTTCACCGGCGGCACCGTGATGGAGGTGGCCTATTCGCAGCCCGCCGACGTCGGCAAGATCCGCGACGCCGTGAGCAAGCTCGGCTACCAGGAAGTGCTGGTGCAGAACTACGGCAGCTCGCGCGACGTGCAGATCCGCCTGCCGGCGCGCCAGGGCATGAGCGCCGAGCAGCAGAGCGTGCCGGTGATGGCCGCGCTCAAGGCCATCGACCCTTCCGCCACGCAGCGCGGCATCGAGTTCGTCGGCCCGCAGGTGGGCGAGGAGCTCACCACCAACGGCCTGAAGGCGCTGGGCATGGTGGTGGTCGGGATCATGATCTACCTGGCGTTCCGCTTCGAGTGGAAGTTCGCGCTCGCCACCGTGCTGGCCAACCTGCACGACGTGGTGATCATCCTGGGCTTCTTCGCCTTCTTCCAGTGGGAGTTCTCGCTCGCGGTGCTGGCGGCGGTGCTGGCGGTGCTGGGCTACTCGGTGAACGAATCGGTCGTGATCTTCGACCGGATCCGCGAGAACTTCCGGCGCTACCGGAAGATGACGACCACCGAGATCATCGACAACGCGATCACCTCGACCATCAGCCGGACCATCATCACCCACGGCTCCACGCAGCTCGTGGTGCTGTCGATGTTCTTCTTCGGCGGCCCGACGCTGCACTACTTCGCGCTGGCACTCACCATCGGCATCTGCTTCGGCATCTACTCGTCGTGCTTCGTGGCGGCGGCGATCGCCATGTGGCTCGGCATCAAGCGCGAGGACCTGATCAAGGGCCCGGTCAAGCGCGACGGCGATCCGGACGATCCGAACGCCGGCGCGGTGGTCTGAAGCGGCGCCCCTGCGGCATCCGCTGGGCAAGGTAAAGTCGGGCCCGTCCCTCGCCGCGAGGCGCCCATGCAACGCGACAGGAAGCGCACCCTTGTGCGGATGCGCTTCCCGATGCAAGCTCGCGTCTGTCGGGTGAAACCGGTACCTGCCCCCTGATCTTCCTCAATGAGCATTGCGCGATCAGCCTCGTCCCTGCAGCTCGCGCGCGAGACGCGTGAGCGTTTCGTGCTGGCGACGGAAGGCGCCATCGTTCCGCTGGCCCGTGCCATCCGCGACCGCCTGACCCAGCTGGCCTCCGAGGTCGGCAGCGCGCGCGCCATGCAGGAGCACCGCGACGACTTCGTGGCGTTCCAGGGCAATGCCTCGCAATGGGTGTCGCTCGCTCAGACCGGCTGGCGCAAGGCGCTCGGCGAGAGCGGCGCCAGCGGCTTCCACACCTCGACCTCGCACACGCAGATGCTGCGGCTCGAGCTGATCGGCGACGAGGTGGTGGAAAGCAACATCCTCTCCTCGCGCCTGGCGCAGATGATCCACGACCGCGCGAGCTTCGAGCTCAGCGACCTGCGGCTGCGCATCCAGCACCTCGAGGGCACGAGCGAGCTCGACGGCAAGGACGTGCTCAAGCCCGAGACCCTGGCCAAGCTGCTGGTCGAGCAATGGCTGGCCGCCGGTCTGAGCCGCCAGCTCTGGACCCGCGTGCAGGACACGGTGCAGGCGCAGCTGGTCGACGTGGTCGCCAAGGCCTACGAGGACGCCAACACCCACCTGGTCGCCCACGGCGTGATGCCCGAGATCGATCTCAAGAGCTTCGTGCGGCGCACCGGCGGCGCGGCCTCGGGCGGCGCGACCGGCCCGGGCGCGCCGGGCGCATCGGGCGTTTGGCAAGCCGGCGGCCATGCAGCGCCGGGCGGCGCGATGCCGTCGGCGGCCTCCATGCCCGGCACATTCCAGCGCGGCGGCGGCGGTGCGCCCGCCGGCAGTTCGCCGCTGGCCACGGCACGCCAGCGCGCCCAGACCGCGCTGCTGAACCTCAAGCGCTTCGTCACCGGCCGCATCGGCGGCGACACCGGCAACAGCACGCAGCCGGCCTCGTCGATCGGCGTCGACGGCCGCGGCAGCGCCGGCGGCGTCGACTTCGGCGCGCCACGGCCCTTCTCGCGCACCTTCGCGGGCGCCATCGCCGACGCCGAGGCCGCCTACCGCGCGGCTGCCACCCAATACCTGGAAGCCGCGGGCGAGCAGGCCACGATGATCCAGCAGAGCGCGGTCGACCTGCGCCGCCGCAGCACCGAACTCAAGAAGCGCGCGCCGACCACCGCCGACAAGGCCACGGTCGAGATCGTGGCGCTGATGTTCCAGGCCATCCTGGCCGAGGAGCGCATTCCGTTCTCGGCGCGCGTGTGGTTCGCGCGGCTGCAGATGCCGGTGCTGCGCGTGGCCATCGCCGAGCCCGAGTTCTTCGGCACCTTGCAGCATCCCGCGCGCATGCTGATCGACCGCATGGGCTCGTGCGTGATGGGCTTCGACGCGGCCGCGATCTCGGGCAGCGCGCTCGAGAACGAGATCAAGCGCGTGGTGCAGGTGATCGAGCAGTACCCCGAGACCGGGCAGCGCGTCTTCAAGCTGGTGTTCGACGAATTCGTCGCCTTCCTCAACCGCTACCTCACGCAGAGCGACACCGCGCAGCGCGTGATGAGCGTGGCGCAGCAGGTCGAGCAGAAGGAGACGATGGCGATCCAGTACACCATCGAGCTGCGCAAGATGCTCAACGACATGCCGGTGCGCGACGAGATCCGCGAGTTCCTGTTCAAGGTCTGGGCCGAGGTGCTGGCGATCGCCGCGCTGCGCTACGGCGGCCAGGACGAGCAGACCGTGACGCTCAAGCGCGCGGCTTCGGAACTGGTGTGGGCCGCGAGCGCCAAGCCCAGCCGCACCGACCGCGCGCGCGTGATCCAGGACCTGCCGCAGCTGCTGCAGCGCCTGCGCCAGGGCATGGCGCTGCTGGGCATCGTCGGCGAGCCGCAGGAGGCCTACATCAAGACCATCGGTGCGACGCTCTCCGATGCCTTCATGCTCAAGACCGAGGCCATTCCGCAGGCCAAGATCGAGGCCATGGCCGAGCGGCTGGCGCACCTCGAGGACTTCGTGAGCGACAGCGGCGGCGACGCCGACCTGCCGCTCGACGCCACCAACATCGAGCTGCTGCTGGGCGTGGATGCGAGCACCATCGAGGTCGTGGCCGACACGGCGGGCGCGCGCGCGACCGAGGACATGCTGGCCTGGGCCAACGAGCTGCAGGTGGGCACCTGGTTCATGCTCGACCACAACGACCGCGTGAGCCAGGTCCAGTTCGTCTGGCGCAGCGACCGCAAGCAGCTGCACCTGTTCGCCTCGGCCGACGGGCGCAGCTTCCTGATCCAGGCCGGGCGGCTCGCGTCCTACCTGCAGGCGGGCCTGCTGGTGCCGGCCGAGGAAGAGACGCTGACGGTGCGCGCCACGCGCGAGGCGCTCGCGAAGCTCGATGCGAATCCCGAGCGGCTGTTGAACTAGCGAGAGGCCGTCTCGCGAAGGGCTCAGTGCGCGAGCCGGCCTTCGTGGTTCTCGCAGAGCTCGTCGAGCACCAGCGCATCGGGCTCGATGCCGGTGCTCCAGTGCACCATCAGCACGATGATCTTGAGCTCGTCGAGCGCCACCGGCGCGCCGGGCGCGGCCATCGCGCGTTCGACGACGATCTCGCGCATGTCGCAGGGCAGCACGTTCGAGCCTTCGAGGAACTGGATGAAGCCCAGGCATTCGGCGCCCAGGTGCTCCTGCTCGGCCTGCGAATACACGCGCATCGAATCGGGCGACTGCGGCCGCGTGGCCTCGGCACTGCTGCGCAACGCGACGGTGACGCTGCGGCCCTCCTCGTCGTTGCGCGTGAGCTGCACGCCTTGCGTGGCGAGGCTCAGGCCATCGAGCCATTGCAAGGCATCGCGTATCTCCTCGGCCTCGAAGCCGTGGGCGCTGAGCTTGCGGCTCAATTGTTCGGGTTCAGGGCAGGCATCGCTGCGCCAGTAGTTTTCGTAGACAAACACGAGCACTTCGAACATGGGCCCAATATAGCCCACGACGATGGATGCGGCGCGACGCGTGGTGCAAATGCAAGGATCGGCGTAAATACCGATGGCCGCTCGCGAGGCTGTGCGCGACGGTGGCGGGTGGTGTGCGTTCGTGCGCTCAGGCCGCGCCCATGCGCTGGAACAGCCCGCCCGGCAGGCGCGCGACCTGGCCCTCGAGTTCGAGCTCGAGCATGCGGGCCTGCAGCGCCGCGGCGCCCCAGCCGGTGCGCGCACCGAGTGCATCGAGACTCACCGGATCGAAACCCAGCGCCTCGAGCAACGGATCTCCGTGGTCCGTGCCGCCGGTCCACGGCCTGAAGGCGTCCGGCGATGGCTGCTGCGCGAGCGGCTGCAATTCCTCGAGGATGTCGGCCACCGACTCGACCAGCTTCGCGCCCTGGCGGATCAGCGCATGGCAGCCGCGCGACTGCGGCGAGTGGATCGAGCCGGGGATCGCGAACACGTCCTTGCCCTGCTCGGAGGTGAGCCGCGCCGTGATCAGCGAGCCCGAGGCGAGCGCGGCCTCGACCACCAGCGTGCCGCGCGCGAGTCCCGCGATCAGCCGGTTGCGCTTCGGAAAGTTCTGCGTGAGCGGCGGCGTGCCGAGCAGGAACTCGCTCACGATCAGGCCCTGCTGCGTGATGCGCTGCGCGAGCTCGCGGTGCCGCGCCGGATAGACGCGGTCGAGCCCGGTGCCGACCACCGCCACCGTGGCGAGCCGCGGCCCCGCGCCCGCGGCATCGGCCGCATCGAGCGCGCCCTGGTGCGCGGCGCCGTCCACGCCGAGCGCCAGGCCCGAGATCACGGGCAGGCCGGCCTCGCCGAGCGCGCGTCCGAAGGCGCGCGCGTTCGAGGCGCCCTGCGGCGTGGGGTTGCGGCTGCCGACCACGGCGAGGCTGTGGTCGAGCTGGGTCAGGTCGAAGGCTTCGGCACCCAGCACGTGCAGCATCAGCGGCGGGTCGGCGGTCTCGAGCAGCGAGCGCGGATAGCCGGCATCGCCGAGCGTGACGATGCGGCGCACCACCGCGCCCTCGCCGTCCTCGCGCTGGCGCAGCCATAGCTGGGTCTGGTCGATCAGCGCCTGCAGGTTGGGCGGCATCTGGCGCAGCGCCGCGGCCTGGGCCTCGCTCACGACCTGCTGCAGCGCGGCCTCGGTCTGGGCGAATATGTCTGCGGGCAGGCCGAACGCGGCCAGCAGGCGACGGGCGGCGCCGTCGCCGATGCCCGGCGTCATCGACAGCCGCAGCCAGCCCGCGAGTTCTGCGCGGTCCACGCGGGAACCGGGTGGGTCAGGGGTTGACGATGAAGTCGCCGGCGCGCGGGGTGTCGTTGATTTCGAGCACCAGCGCGTACGAGACCTTCTCGAAGGGGCGGAACACCATCAGCAGGCCGATGCGTTCGTTCGGCAGCTTGATGGTTTCCTTCTTCTCGCCGGTGCGGTCGAGGATGGTCTCGCCGTTCTTGAGGATCGCCAGCACGTGGCCGCTGTCGATGCCGTCGCGCGTGCCCTTGTTGATGGCCACCACCTGGTTCTGCGCCGCGAACTGCACCGCGTTGCCGTAGACCGACACGATGCGGCCCTCGACCTGCGTGGAGGGCGCGCGCGGCGCGTAGCTCAGCAGCTGGCGCGGCGGCTCGGGCAGCAGGCGGTCGCCGGCGCGGATTTCCTCGCGCGCCGCGATCACGTCGACGGTGGCGGGCACGACCGTGATGTAGTCCTTGTCGTCCTTGGTCTCGACCGTGGTCGATTCGCCGCGCTGCAGCCGGACCTTGCCCAGGTACTGGGCCTCGTAGCCGAGGATCTCGCCGGTGCCGGGGTCCTTCAGCGGCGTGGCATTGCGGAACACGCGGTAGTGCTGCAGCGGGCCCGGCACCTCGACCAGGGGCGAATCCTTCTCGCCGCGCGCATAGGCGCGGTCGCCGCGCGACAGCAGCACGCGGCTGTCGTTGCCGGCCACGATGCGCGGCGCGGCCTGCAGCGTGTTCTCGTCGACCACGATCGGCTCGCTGAGGAAGGGCTCGATCAGGCTCGGGTTGAGCGTGGGCAGCGCCATGCCGGACAGCGAGTCGAAACGGGTGCGCGGCGTCAGCTTGATGGTGCCGCCCTCGCCGCCGGCGCCGCGGCGCGTGGTGAGGCGGGCGCGGCCGCCGCTCTTGTCGAGGTAGAGCACCTGGCCCGGGTAGATGCGGTGCGGGTTCGCGATCTCGTTGATGTTCATGCCCCAGAGCTCGGGCCAGCGCCAGGGCCGCAGCAGGTACAGGCGCGAGATGGCCCAGAGGGTGTCGCCGGGCTTGACCGTGTACTCGTCGGGCGCGTTGGGTGCCAGCTCGCTCAGCGGCACGCCGGCCTGGGCGGTCTGCTGGGCCGTGGCGCGTTGCTGGGCGGTGATCGGATAATTCTGCGCCCAGGCCGCCGTGGTGCCGACGCCACCTGCCGCAACGACCGCGAGGACTGCCAGGGAGGCGGAGAGGTTCGTGCGGCGGGCCGGGGTTGGGAGCTTTTTCATGTCTGGATGGGTGAGCGCACGACGTATCGTGGCGCATACGAATCTCACAATTTGCTACGAATTCTGGCGCCAAGCCCCCGGAAGGGCAACGTTTATCCGGCAAACGCGCGGCCCGCGGCCGCCGAATTGGCGAAAATAGCCACAACTTCCCCCCGATTTCATGGCCAAACGAATCATTCTGAGTTACCCGGACAAGCGCCTGCACACGGTGGCCAAGCCCGTGCAGGGCGTGGACGCGCGCATCAAGACCCTGGTCGCCGACATGCTCGAGACCATGTACGACGCCAATGGCATCGGTCTGGCCGCGACCCAGGTCAACGTGCACGAACGGATCGTGGTCATCGACGTCTCCGAAGAGCGCGACCAGCCGCTGGTGCTGATCAACCCCGAGATCACCTGGGCCAGCGACGAGAAGGTCATCAACGAGGAAGGCTGCCTCTCGGTGCCCGGCATCTACGACGGCGTCGAGCGCTCGACCGCGGTCAAGGTGCAGGCGCTCGACCTCGACGGCGAACTGCGCAGCATCGAGGCCGACGGCCTGCTGGCCGTGTGCATCCAGCACGAGCTCGATCACCTGCTGGGCAAGGTCTTCGTCGAATACCTGTCGCCGCTCAAGCGCAACCGCATCAAGAACAAGCTGCTCAAGCAGCAGCGCGAGGACGTGCGCGAAGGCAGGGCCTGACCGATGGCCGTTGGTGCCTTGACCCGCCTGCCCCTTCTTTGCGCCGTCGTCCTGCTGGTGCTCGCCGGCTGCGCCAGCGAACCCACCCGCATCGTCCCCGGCACCTCGGCCGCCGAAACCCTGCAGCGCCTGGGCGAGCCCACGGGCCGCTATCCGCTGAACGGCGGCGGCGAGCGGCTGCAGTACTCGCGCACGCCGGCCGGCTTCGAGGTCACAGACATCGACCTCGATGCCGCCGGCAAGGTGGTCTCGGTGACCCAGGTGCTCGACGAGCGCCGCTTCGACCACGACATCCAGGTCGACAAGTGGCGCCAGAACGACGTCATGGCCTTCTACGGCCGCCCCTATGAGATCCGCCGCGTGACCTCCTTCGACGGCAATGTCTGGACCTGGCGCTACAAGTCGGTGAACGAGCGCCGCCTGCTCCACATCTACATCGACCCCGCCGGCGTGGTGCGGCGCTACCACACGGGCGACGACCTCGACTTCGATCGGCTGCGCCGGTGAACCCGCTGCGCGTCGTTTTCGCGGGCACGCCCGAGTTCGCGCGCGTCGCGCTGGAGGCCATCGCGGCCGCCGGCCACGACGTGGCGCTGGTGCTGACCCAGCCCGACCGCCCGGCCGGCCGCGGCATGAAGCTGCAGGCCTCGCCGGTCAAGCAATGCGCGCTGGCCCATGGCTGGCCCGTGGCGCAGCCGCGCAGCCTGCGCCTGGACGGCAAATACCCCGATGAGGCCGCCGCCGCGCGCGAGGCCCTGTTGGCGGCTGGTGCCGACGTGATGGTGGTCGCGGCCTACGGCCTGATCCTGCCGCAATGGGTGCTCGACCTGCCGCGCCTGGGGTGCCTCAACATCCACGCCAGCCTGCTGCCGCGCTGGCGCGGCGCCGCGCCGATCCACCGCGCCATCGAGGCCGGCGACGCGCGCACCGGCATCACGATCATGCAGATGGACGCCGGCCTCGACACCGGCGACATGCTGTCGGTCGAGGCGCTCGAGATCGGCGAGGACAACACCGCCCGCCTGCACGACCGGCTGGCCGCGCTCGGCGGCCGCATGATCGTCGAGGCGCTGGCCGGTGCCGCCGAGGGCCGTCTCGTGCGCACGCCGCAGCCGGCCGAGGGCGTGAGCTACGCCAACAAGGTCGAGAAGCAGGAAGCGCTGATCGACTGGCAGCGGCCCGCCGCCGAGATCGTGCGCCGCATCCGCGCCTTCGATCCCTTCCCCGGCGCCAACAGCCCGCTCGAGAACGAGACCATCAAGCTCTGGGCTGCGCATGCCGTGGCCGGCCCGGTCTCCGACGCGCCCGGCACCATCCTCGCGGTGACCGGCGACGGCATCGCGGTGGCGGCCGCCGATGCGATCGTGACCGTCACCGAGCTCCAGCGTCCGGGCGGCAAGCGCCTGGGCGTCGCCGATTTCCTGCGCGGCTTCGACCTGAAGACCGGCCAGGTGTTCGGGTGAGCGCCTGATGTTCCTGTCGGCCGCCATCCGGCGCCGCCCGCAGTTCCGCGTGGGCGTGCGCGACATGACCCCCGTGGCGCTGGGCATCGGCGCTTGGGGCCTGATGACCGGCGTGGCCATGGTCAAGTCGAACATGAGCGTGCTCGAGGCCGTGGCGATGACCCTGCTGGTCTACGCGGGCAGCTCGCAGCTCGCGGCCATCCCGCTGCTGTTCGCGGGCGCGCCGGCCTGGGTGATCCTGGCGACCGGCTTCTGCGTCAACCTGCGCTTCGTGGTCTTCAGCCTGCACCTGCGGCCCTACCTGATGCACATGCCGCGCTGGCGCCGCATGCTGCACGGCTACCTCACGGCCGACATGAGCTATGCGCTATTCACGAAGCAGTACCCGGCGCCGCCGGTCACCGACGAGGAACGGCTCGCGCAGGAGGCCTACCTCACGGGCAACTACGCCGTGACCTGGTGCGCCTGGATGGGCATGAGCCTGTTGGGCATCGCGCTGGCCAACCTGATCCCGCAGAGCTGGGGCCTGGGCTTCGCGGGCGTGCTGAGCCTGGTGGCGATCGTCTGCTCGATGGCGACGACGCGGCTGCGCATCCTCGCGGCGCTGATCGCGGGCGCCACGGCGGTGGCGGCCTATGCGCTGCCGCTCAAGCTCAACATCGTGGTCGCCATCGGCGTGGCGGTGCTGCTGTGCTTCTGGCTCGAGAAGCAGTTCGGCCTCGACCCCGAGGCGGAGGACGACAAGTGAAGGGCGAGACCGACTTCTGGACGCTCGCCGTGATCGTCGGCCTGGCCGGTGTCACCGTGCTCACGCGCTGCTTCTTCTTCATCCTCGACCGGCCCTGGGGCCTGCCCGAGTGGGCGCACCGCGCGCTGCACTACGCGCCGGCCGCCGCGCTGGCCGGCGTGATCGCGCCCGAGATCGTGATGACGCAGGGCCACCTGATCACCTCGCTGCACGACGCGCGCATCTACGCCACCGTGGTCGGCGCGGCCTATTACTACTGGCGCCGCGGCGTGCTCGGCACCATGCTGGCCGGCATGGCGGTGTACCTGCCGCTGCACCTCATCTGGGGCTGGTAGCCGAGCGGATCTCGGTGCCGGCCTCGGTCTCGACCCAGCGCACCAGCTCGCTCACGCTCACGCCGGGCCCGCGCGCCGCATCGGCCTGCTGCCACAGCCGGCGGCCCTCCTCGCTGATCGGCGCCGGCATGCCGAGCTCGCGTGCCAGGTCGACCGCGATGCCCATGTCCTTGAGCATCAGCTCGAGCTTGAACGGATCGTCGAAGCTGCGGCTGATCACGCGCTGGTGGATGTGCGTGCGCGTGATCCACGAGCCGCCCGTGGCCTCGTTGAGCACGTCGGTCATCACGGCCGGATCGAGCCCGGCGCGGGTGCCGATCGCCAGCCCCTCGGCCGTGGCCGTGAGCGTGACGGCGGTGATCAGGTTGTTGAGGCACTTCATGGTGTGGCCGGCGCCGAGCGCGCCCAGGTGGAACACCGCGCGGCCCATCGCATCGAGCAGCGGCCGCGCGCGCGCCACGTCGTCCGGCGCGCCGCCGACCATGAACACCAGCTCGGCCGCCTGCGCGCCCCAGGCCGCGCCCGAGACCGGCGCGTCGACCATCGCGATGCCGTGCTCGGCCAGCCGCGCGGCGGTCTCGCGCGTGATCCACGGTTCGGCCGAGGAGGTGTCGAGCAGCAGGCCGCCGCGCGCCCAGCCCGCGAGCAGGCCGTCGTCGGCGAACACCACCTCGCGCACCACGCGGCCGTTGGGCAGCATGGTCACGATGACGTCGCTGTGCGCGGCCACCTCGCGCAGGCTGGCGCGCGCCGTGATGCCGGGCTGCGATTCGGCGAGCCGCTGCGCCGCGCCGGGCGCGAGGTCGTAGACCGAGACCGCGTGGCCGGCGCGCGCGAGGTGGCCGGCCATGGGCGCGCCCATGACGCCGAGGCCGATGAAGCCGACGCGCTCGCGCGCGGTCGAAGCAGGGGATGGTTCGTTGGACATGAGTGAAAGCGGAAACGGTCGGATGAAAAGGGTGCTCAGTCGAGTTGCACGCCCGAGGTCTTGATGACCTGGCCCCAGTACGCGCTCTGCGAACGCGCCATCTCCTGGAACTCCTTCGGCGTACCGGGCAGCGCCTCGAAGCCGAACTCGCTGAACACCTGCTGGATGCGCGGCGTCTGCAGCGCCTTGTGCAGCTCGGCGTTGAGCCGGTTCACCACCTCGGGCGGCATGCCGGCCGGGCCGATCAGGCCGTGGAAGGCGAAGGCGTTGACCTCCGGATAGCCGAGCTCGGCGAAGGTCGGCACCTCGGGCAGGCCCTTGGCGCGCTGCGGCAGCGCGATCGCCAGCGCGCGCAGCTTGCCGGTCTTGAGGTAGGGCAGCGCGGCCGTGAGGTCGAGCATCATCATCGGCACCTGGCCGCCCATGATGTCCTGCAGCGCCGGCGCGCCGCCCTTGTAGGCCACGTGCGTGATCGACAGGCCGGCCTTCTGCTTGAACAGCTCCATCGCCATGTGGTGCGGCGTGCCGATGCCCGGCGAGGCGTAGTTGGTCTTGTCGCCGTTGGCCTTCACGTAGGCGACGAAGTCCTTGAGGGTCTTGGCCTGGAAGTCGGGCCGCACCACCAGCGCCAGCGGAATGCGGCCGATGGCGCCGATGTAGGTGAAGTCGCTCGCGGGCTTGTAGGGCAGCTTGGCGAACATGTGCTCGTTGAACAGCAGCGCCGCGTTCTCGGCCTGCATGATCGTGTAGCCGTCGGGCTTCGACTGCATCAGCAGGCCGACCGCGATGTTGGTGGAGGCGCCCGGTCGGTTGTCGATCACCACCGGCTGGCCCAGCGAGGGCTGCATCGCATCGGCGAGCTGGCGCGCGATGTTGTCGGTGCCGCCGCCCGCGGCATAGGGCACCAGCCACTTGATCGGCTGGTTCGGATAGGGCCCGCTCTGGGCCGACGCGAGGCTGGCGCCGGCCAGCGCGAAGGCGGCGAGCACGGGGGCGATCAGGGGCAGGAAGCGCTTCATCGGTTTGTCTCCGGGGTGGTTTTCTTCAGGGAAATCGGTGCGGCGGCGCGCGCCTTCCTCGTCGCGGGAAGATCGCGCGCCGCGCGCGGCGGCCTACGCGTGCAGCGTCTGCCAGAGTTCGCGGTCGCGCTCGGCGGTCCACACCACCGGGTGCTCGATGCCGCGCAGCTCGTCGTAGGCGCGCGAGACGTCGAAGGGCAGCACGTGCTGGAACACCGGCCACTGGCCGAAGCGCGGCTTCATCGCGGCCTCGGCGCGCGCGAAGCAGCCCTTGAGCGCCTCGCCCGCGGCGATGCCGGCGCGCACGCTGTCGAGCAGGGTCGAGAGGAAGGCCTTCGTCAGGTCGATCGCCTCGGCGCAGGCGGCCTCGTCCTGCAGCACCGCGCCGCGGCCCGGCACCAGCACGCGCGGGCGCAGCGCGCGCACCGCGTCGAGCGTGCCGGCCCAGTCGCCGATGTAGGCGTCGCCCGCGTACACGCCGCAGTGGTTCTCGACCACGTCGCCCGAGAACAGCAGGCCGCAATCGGGCAGCCAGGCGACGGTGTCGCCGCTCGAATGGCCGCGGCCCAGCGCCATCAGCCGCAGCTCGCGGCCGATGCCGGGGCGCGGGCCGAGCCACAGACTCATCTCGTTCTGGAAGCTCAGGGTGGGCCAGGTCAGGCCCGGGATCTCCTCGAGGCCCGCGAACAGGCGCGGGAAGCGGCCCACCTCCGAATCGAAGTCGGCCTGGCCGCGCGTGCGGATCCAGTCGAGCGTGCCCGCGCTCGCGACGATCTGCTCGACCTCGTCGAAGGCGCTCGCGCCCATCACGCGCACCGCGTGATAGTGGGTCAGCACGATGGTCCGGATCGGCTTGTCGGTCACCGTGCGGATGGCCGCGAGGAAGTCGCGCGCCATGCGCGGCGTGGGGCGGGTGTCGATCAGCACCACCTGCTCGTCGCCGACCACGAAGCCGCAGTTGGGATCGAAGTCGCTGATGTAGCCGAAGGCGCCTGGCGCGAGCTCGCGCAGCTGCGGCTTCTGCTCGCGGGTGTCGGAGGCGGAGGCGAAGGAAACGTTGGCGGTCATGCGGGGTGGGGGATCGTGGAGTGTTCTTCTTCGGCGGCCGCGTTGATGCAGGCCAGCAGCACCGCCTGGTCGGCGCACTGGTTGGCCAGCAGCAGCACGAGGCGGGCGTTGAGGTCGGCGCTCTGCGCCTCGCTGCGACCTTCGTGCGCGGCCAGCAGCGCGGCATAGAAGCCGTCGGGATCGGGGATGCGGAGTTCGGTGTTCATGGCGCGGGATCGAGGGGGAGGGCCAGGGCGGTGCGGACGGCTTCGGCGATGGCTTCGGGCGTGGCCTGCGCGAGCACGCGCGCGCGGTAGGCATCGGGGCGCACCAGCACGAAGCTGCCGGGCTCGCCCGCGCCGACATGGGCCGCGAGCCGGTCGTCGGGCTGCAGCGCGGGCAGGCCGTGGTCGGTGCCACCGACCGCGAGCAGGCGCAGCGGCAGTCCCGCCGTCGCATCGAGCGCGGCCCGTGCCGCATCCGCCGTCGGCGCGAACCACAGGCCGATGCAGCGCGTGTCCTCGGCCAGCAGCTGCATCAGCGTGGTCTCGCGGCCGTCGGCCCGGCGCAGCGGCAGGTTCTGCACCGTGCGGCCGCCCGCGGGCAGTTGCGGCGCGGCGGGGTAGTCGTTGGCGACCGACATGCGCCCGGTGTTCACCAGGGCGCGCGCGAACGGAAAGCGCGCGGCCAGAGCGACGACCGCGCGGCGCAGCGTGTGCTCGGCCGGCGAGCGCGGCGCGAGGAAGCGCGCCGAGCGGCTCGTGACCTGCAGGTTCTCGCGCGCGGCCGGCTGGCGCTCGGCGTCGTAGCTGTCGAGCAGCGCGTCGCCGGCCTGGCCCCGCGCCACCAGCGCGAGCTTCCAGCCGAGGTTGGCCGCGTCCTGGATGCCGCTGTTGCCGCCGCGCGCGCCGAAGGGACTCACCACGTGCGCGGCATCGCCGATGAAGAACACGCGGCCATGGCGGAAGCGCTCGAGCAGGTGGTCGCGGTAGCCGTAGGGGCCGATCCAGACGAACTCGAACTCCACGCCCGGCCCGAGCTGCTCGCGCAGCCGCGCGCCCGCCACCTCGGGCCGGCTGATGTAGGCGGTGTCGCAGTCCTCGGGCATCTGGTAGTCGATGCGCCAGACGCCGTCGGCCATCAGGTGCTGCCAGACGCCGCGGCCCTCGTTGAAGGGCGCGTCGACCCAGGTCCAGCGCTCGGTCGGCAGCGGCTTGCGAAAGCGCACGTCGCTGATGCACCAGCGGTCGGTGCTGCGCGAGGCATGGGCCTCGATGCCGAGCCCGGTGCGGATCGCGCTGTTGGCGCCGGTGGCGTCGATCAGCCGGTCGGCCTCGATCGTGTAGCGGCCCGCGGGCGTCTCGACCTCGAGGCGCACGCCGTCGGCGATCGGTTCGACGCGCGTCACGCGGCTTTTCCAGCGCAGGTCGGTCAGGCCGAGCTCGAGGATGCGCTCGACCAGGAACCACTCGATGTAGAACTGCTGCAGGTTGATGAAGGGAGGCTGCCGCGAGACGCTCGCCGTCTGCAGGTTGAAGTTGTAGACCTCCTGCTCGCCCGAGAAGGTGCGCCCGAAGGACCAGGTGATGCCCTTGGCCGCGATGCGCTCGAAGATGCCCAGGCGCTCGAAGATCTCCAGGCTCTTCTGCGCATAGCAGATGCCGCGCGAGGAGGCGCCGCGCACGCCGACGGTGTCGTCCTCGTCGAGCAGCACGGCGCGCACGCCGCGCTGGGCGAGGTCGCAGGCCAGCGTGAGGCCCGAGGGGCCGGCGCCGACGATCACGAGCGGGTGGCGCACCACCTGGCCGCTGGCCAGCTCGGGCGTCGGCACGAAGGGCCAGCTCGGCAGTTCGTAGGCGGGCGCGAAAGCGAATTGTTCTTCCATGGCTTGCCTGCGTGACTAGAGCGAATGCGCGAACTCGGCGATCGCGTCGGCGGCCTGCGGCACCAGCTCCGGCTGGCCCGCGAGGTAGTGGTTGCCGCCGACGATGTCGACGTTGCGGATGCGCGCGCCGCCCGCGGCCAGCCAGGCATCGCGCGTGCTCGGGAAGGTCGACTGGTCGCCGGTGTAGGTCAGCAGCAGCTTGGGCACCGTGGTGCGCGCGAGGTTGGTGGGGCCGTCGGCCTGCGAGCGCGAGGACCACTGCGACAGGAAGGCCGTGAGCGAGGTGGTGCGGCCCATCGCGTTGGCCGAGTAGTTGACCTGGCGCGCATCGCCCCAGACGCTGCCGGGCAGGCGGTCGTTGGGATCGAGCGAGAGGTCGACGCAGCGCGGATCGGCATGGGTGCGGTAGACGATGAAGGTCTGGTCGCGCGGCGCGCCCCCGGTCCCGCGCAGCAGCGCGAGGCGGTCGAGGCACCATTGCTCGATGCGCGCGAGCCGCGCCTGCTGCGCGGCCGAGAAGCGCGCGAGGAAACCGGCGTCGTAGGGCACGCGGTGGCGCGCGTCGTACATGTCGAGTTCGGGGTCCACCGACAGCGGGTCGTGCTCGTCGGTGACCGAGGGATCGATCCAGTCGCGCATCAGCCGCGTGCGGCCCAGGTGCGCGGCGCACAGCGCGATGCCGTCCACCGGCGGCAGGTCGCCGGGATGCAGGTGGGTGGGGTCGCCGTCGGGGAAGTGCGTGGCCGTGAGCCGCTCGGCCTGCGCCTGGTAGAAGGCCGCGAGCGCGGCGCCGCCCGAGTTGCCGACCAGGAACACCTTCTCGTAGCCGGCCGCGCGCAGGTACTGCACGCCGGCGCCCAGGTCCTGGATCGCGCGTTCCATCAGCAGCACCGTGTCGTTGCCGACGTAGCGCGAGTTGAGCCCCATGCAGCAGATGCCGCGCTCGGCCAGCGGCGCGATCAGGTAGTGGCCCATGAAGTTGCTGGTGGGATGCATCACGATCGCCGCGATGCGCTTCGGCCCCGCGGGCGCGCGGTAGGCGCCGTAGATGCGCGGGCGCAGCATCTGCAGGCCCGACTGGCTCTCGAGCGCCGCGCCCGGCTTGACGTCGATGACGGCGAGTTGCAGTTCAGGCATCGGCCGTGCCTTTCGCGGCCAGCAGCTGCGCCTTGCGCGCGGTCCAGGCGTCGAGGTCGGCATGGGCGCGCAGCGCGTGCGCGTCCATCTCGGCCTGCGGCACGGTCGGCGTGGTCAGTTCCACGCGGATGCCGTTGGGGTCGAAGAAGTAGATCGACTCGATGATGTGGTGGTCGGTGATGCCCAGCACCTCGACGCCCGCGGCCTCGAGCCGGGCCTTGGCGGCCAGCAGGTCGGGCACGCCGTCCACGCGCAGCGCGATGTGGTTGACCCACGAGGGCGTGTTGGGCGAGGGCAGTGCGGCGATGTCGTCGCCGAGGTCGAAGAAGGCGATGAACGAGCCGTCGCGCATCCGGAAGAAGATGTGGACGTAGGGGCAGTACTCGCCGGTGCTCGGCACGTGGTCGCTCTTGATCACGTGCACCAGCGGCAGGCCGAGCAGGTCCTCGTAGAAGCGGCGGGTTTCCTCGCTGTCGCGGCAGCGCCAGGCGAAATGGTGCAGGCCCCGGATCGGGGGCGCGGCGGATGGGGTCGGCATCGGGCTTGTCTCCGGGACGGCCATCGGGGCCGTCCGAGCCGCTATTGGGCGATGGCTGGACCTATGATGCAATCGAAATTAATTCATCGATTGATGAAATAGCCATATGAATCTGACCTTGCGCCAGTTGCGCGCCTTCGCCGCCGTCGCCGAGACCGGCAGCTTCACCGCCGCGGCCCAGCAGCTGCACCTGACCCAGTCGGCGCTCAGCGTCCTGGTGCGCGAGCTCGAGCGCGAGATGGGCGTGCAGCTGCTCGACCGCCACACGCGGCGCGTGCTGCTGTCCGAGGCCGGGCGCGAATTCCTGCCCTCGGTGCACCGGCTGCTCGGCGACCTCGCGGGCGCGGTGGCCGGCGTGACCGAGCTGCGCGACAAGAAGAAGGGCCTGCTGCGGCTGGCCGCGCCGCAGCTCATGGCCTGCACCCTGATGCCGCGCGTGATCGCCGTGTACCGCGCGCAATACCCCGACGTGGAGGTGCGGCTGGCCGACACCCTGCCCGAGCACCTGCTCGACGGCATCCTCGCGGGCGAGGTCGAGCTGGCCGTGGGGCAGGACCTCGAGGTCGACCCGGCGCTGATCGAGCGCCGCACGCTGCTGCGCGACCGCCACTGGCTGATCTGCCCGCCCGGCCATGCCTTCGAGGGGCGGCGCAAGGTGCGCTGGGCCGAGCTCGCGCCCTACACCTTCATCGCGCCCACGCGCGACTTCCGCCAGCGCGTGCTGCCCGAGCTCGCGAGCGCCGAGCGCGCCTGGATGCAGCGCCCCGGCACCCAGGAGGTGTCGTACATGACGACCGCGCTCGGCATGGTGGCCTCGGGGCTCGGGCTGACCGTGTGCCCGACCTATTCGGCGCCGCTGGTGCAGGCGCACGGGCTGCGCATGGTGCGGCTGGAGGCGCCCGACTTCCACCGCGAGGTCTGCGTCTACGGCGCGGCGCGGCGTTCGCTGTCGCCCGCGGCGGCCAGCTTCGTGCAGATTCTGGAGCGCTTCGCGAGCGAGCGAAGCGACGCCTGAAAAGCATCGGCCGGCGTCACGAGACGCACAGTCGCGCAGTGAGGCCCTACCTACAATGCGGGGCGACCCGTATCCATCCCATCCAGACCATGAACGTTCTTCGATTCACCGACCTCTGCGCCCAGGGCAAAGCCGCCGGCCAGCGCGTCTTCATCCGTGCCGACCTCAACGTGCCGCAGGACGATGCCGGCCGCATCACCGAGGACACCCGCATCCGCGCCTCGGTGCCCTGCATCCAGCTGGCCCTCGATGCCGGTGCCGCGGTGATGGTCACCTCGCACCTGGGCCGCCCGACCGAGGGCGAGTTCAAGCCCGAGGATTCGCTGGCGCCGGTCGCGAAGCGCCTGGGCGAGCTGCTGGGCCGCGAGGTGCCGCTGGTCGCGAACTGGGTCGACGGCGTCGACGTGAAGCCGGGCCAGGTCGTGCTGCTCGAGAACTGCCGCCTCAACAAGGGCGAGAAGAAGAACGACGAGGCGCTCGCGCGCAAGCTCGCCGCGCTGACCGACATCTACGTCAACGACGCCTTCGGCACCGCGCACCGCGCCGAGGCCACCACCTACGGCATCGCGCAGTTCGCCAAGGTGGCGAGCGCCGGCCCGCTGCTGGCGGCCGAGATCGACGCCATCACCAAGGCCCTGGCCCAGCCCAAGCGCCCGCTGGTGGCGATCGTCGCGGGCTCCAAGGTCAGCACCAAGCTCACGATCCTGCAGAGCCTGTCGGCCAACGTCGACCAGCTGATCGTCGGCGGCGGCATCGCCAACACCTTCCTGCTCGCGGCCGGCCTGAAGATCGGCAAGTCGCTGGCCGAGCCCGACCTGGTCGACCAGGCGAAGTCGGTGATCGAATCGATGCGTGCGCGCGGCGCCGACGTGCCGATCCCGGTCGACGTGGTCACGGCCAAGACCTTCGCGCCCGACGCGCCCGCCACCGTCAAGGCGGCCAGCGAGGTGGCCGACGACGACCTGATCCTCGACATCGGCCCGAAGACGGCCGCGCAACTGGCCGCGCAGCTGCGCGAGGCCGGCACCATCGTCTGGAACGGCCCGGTGGGCGTGTTCGAGTTCGACGCCTTCGCGGGCGGCACCGAGGCCATCGCCCAGGCGATCGCCGAGAGCAGCGCGTTCTCGATCGCCGGCGGCGGCGACACCCTCGCGGCGATCGCCAAGTACGGCATCGAGAAGGACGTGGGCTACATCTCGACCGGCGGCGGCGCCTTCCTCGAGGTGCTGGAGGGCAAGACCCTGCCGGCCTTCGAGATCCTGGCCAAGCGCGCCGCGGGCTGAGAGCGCGGAAGGATCGCGCGGATTCCATCGATCCGCGTGTTGTCTTCCACGCGACACATAAATTGTATACAGTAGCGGATACAAAAACGGAGATAGATCCATGAGCACCGACCGCCTTCCCCGCCACGCCACCAAGATCGTCGCCACGCTCGGCCCCGCGTCGAGCACGCCCGAGCTGCTCGAGCAGATGATCATCCACAAGGTGAGCGTGGTCCGGCTCAACTTCAGCCACGGGACGGCGCAGGACCACATCGACCGCGCCACCATGGTCCGCGAGGCGGCGCGCAAGGCCGGCCGCGAGGTCGCGATCATGGCCGACCTGCAGGGCCCGAAGATCCGCGTGGGCAAGTTCGCGCAGGGCAAGATCTGGCTCGAGCCGGGTGCGAAGTTCGTGCTCGACGCCTCGCGCACCGAACCGGGCGACATCGATGCCGTGGGTCTCGACTACAAGGACCTGCCGCGCGACGTGCGCGCCGGCGACCGGCTGCTGCTCAACGACGGCCTGATCGTGCTGGTGGTCGATGCCGTGCGCGGCGAGGCGGTGCACACCACCGTCAAGCTCGGCGGCGAGCTCTCGAACAACAAGGGCATCAACAAGCAGGGCGGCGGCCTCACGGCGCCCGCGCTCACGGCCAAGGACATGGAGGACATCAAGACCGCGATGAGCTTCCAGGCCGACTACGTGGCCGTGAGCTTCCCGAAGAACGCGACCGACATGGAAATGGCGCGCCAGCTGTGCAACGTGGCGGCCGCCGAATACGGCCACAAGCCCGGGCTGATCGCGAAGATCGAACGCGCCGAGGCGATCCCCCGGCTCGAGGAGATCCTGCGCGCCAGCGACGGCATCATGGTCGCGCGCGGCGACCTCGCGGTCGAGGTCGGCAATGCCGCGGTGCCGGCGCTGCAGAAGAGGATGATCCGCATGGCGCGCGAGATGGACAAGGTGGCGATCACCGCGACCCAGATGATGGAGTCGATGATCACCAACCCCGTGCCCACGCGCGCCGAGGTCAGCGACGTGGCGAACGCGGTGCTCGACGGCACCGACGCCGTGATGCTCTCGGCCGAGACCGCCTCGGGCCGCTACCCGCTCGAGACCGTGCAGGAGATGAGCCGCATCTGCGAAGCCGCCGAGGCCGCCGAAGACAAGCAGCTCGATGCCGACTTCAGCGGCCAGTCTTATGCGCGCATCGACCAGTCGATCGCCATGGGCGCGCTGTTCACCGCGCACCACCTGGGCGCCAAGGCCATCGTCGCGCTGACCGAGTCGGGCTCGACCCCGCTGTGGATGAGCCGCCACCGCGCCCACATCCCGATGTACGCGCTGACCTCGCGCCTGGCGACGCAGCGCAAGATGGCGCTCTACCGCAACGTGCGCCCGCTGCTGATGGATTCGGAGAGCGACCGCGACACCGCGCTCGAGCAGGCCGAGGCGCATCTGAAGAAGCGCGGCATCGTGCAGAGCGGCGACGTCTACGCGATCACCTGCGGCGAGCCGATGGGCGCGCCGGGCGGCACCAACATGCTGAAGATCTGCCGCGCAAGCTGATCCGCGCGCTGACAAAGACAAAGGCCGGCGCATGCCGGCCTTTCTTCCTGGCGCCGGCCTCCGGTCAGCCGTTGCGGAACAGGAAGCTGTAGGCGTTGAGCGCCGGCACGCCGCCCAGGTGCGCGTACAGCACCTTCGAGCCGGCCGGGAATTCGCCCAGGCGCACCTTCTCGATCATCCCGTGCATCGACTTGCCCTCGTACACCGGGTCGGTCAGCATGCCCTCGAAGCGCGCGCTCAGGCGGATCGCCTCCAGCGTGCCCTCGTTCGGCAGGCCGTACTCGGGGCCGCCGAAGCGGCGGTCGAGCACCACGTCGCGCTCGGTGATCTCGCGGCCCAGCTCGATCAGCTCGGCCGTGTTGCGCGCGATGCGCAGGATCTGCTCGAAGGTCTGCTGCGGCTTGGCCGAGGCATCGATGCCGATCACGCGATCGGCCCGGCCGTCGGCCGCGAAGCCCGCCACCATGCCGGCCTGCGTGCTGCCCGTGACCGAGCAGACCACGATGTAGTCGAACTTGAAGCCGAGCTCGGCCTCCTGCTGGCGCACTTCCTCGGCGAAGCCCACGAAGCCCAGCCCGCCCAGCGGATGCTCGGAGCAGCCCGCCGGAATCGGGAACGGCTTGCCGCCGGCCTGGCGCACGCTGTCCATCGCGTCCTCCCAGCTCTTGCGGATGCCGATGTCGAAGCCGGCCGCGTCGAGCCGCACGTCGGCGCCGAGGATGCGCGACATCTCGATGTTGCCCACGCGGTCGTACACCGCGTCGGAGTAGTTGACCCAGTTCTCCTGCACCAGCACGCACTTCAGGCCCAGGTGCGCGGCCACCGCGGCCACCTGCCGGGTCTGGTTCGACTGGATGCCGCCGATCGACACCAGCGTGTCGTAGCCGCCCTCGAGCGCCTCGGGGATCAGGTACTCGAGCTTGCGCGTCTTGTTGCCGCCGAAGGCGAGGCCGCTGTTGCAGTCCTCGCGCTTCGCATAGAGCTCGACCTTGCCGCCGAGGTGGGCGCTCAGGCGCTTGAGCGGATGGATCGGCGTCGGGCCGAAGGTCAGCACGTGGCGGGGGAATTTCTTCAGGTTCATCGGCAAGACTCCAGGGTGAAGCACAGGGGAAGGGCGATGAAGCCGATGGTAGGAAGAAGGCCGAGCAACAGGGTTGCAAAATTCGGTGGCCTCGCAAACCAAAAGAAATCAAGATGCGGGGATAGAAGCTATTTGATGCGCCAAAGCAGCCATGAGCACAACAAAATTGCGTTCCTCGCCTGCGCGTTCCGCCAAGCCGCAGCAGGCCCCCGCGCCCGCCGTTTCGGCGGCCGCCGCGCTCGATCGCACCGACCGCGCGATCCTGCGCGCGCTGCAGCGCGACGCCTCGATGTCCAACGTCGCGCTGGCTGCCAAGGTCAGCCTCAGCGCGCCGGCCTGCCTGCGCCGCGTCGAACGGCTCAAGGCCTCGGGCCTGATCAAGGGCGTGGTCGCGCTGCTCGACGCGCAGGCGCTCGACATGGGCATGCTGGTGATGATCGGCGTGGTGCTCGACCGCTCCACGCCAGACTCCTTCGCCGACTTCGAGAAGGCCGCGCAGAAGGTCTCGGGCTGCCTCGAGTGCCACGTGGTCACGGGCGAGTTCGACTACTTCATGCTCGTGCGCACGCGCGACAACGACAGCTTCAACCGGCTGCATGCCGAGCAGCTGCTCTACCTGCCGGGCGTGCGGCAGATCCGGACCTTCGTGGTGCTCAAGCAGGTGCTGTCGACCACACAGCTGCCTCTCTGACACGCGGCGCGCGCGCCATGCGCTGCAATCGGCGCTTCGCCGCGCCGCGAAACCGGCGTCCCTTCCCGCGCGTACCCCTTCGATGACCTTTCCCGTCCTTGCGTCGCTTCGCCGGCGCCGCCGTGCCCTGTCCACCGCCCTGGGCGTCGCCGCGGCCACCGCGCTCGCGGCCTGCTCGCCGATCAAGCTGCTCAACGGCCTGGTGCCCACCGACACCTACCAGTTCCAGGGCGACATCGCCTACGGACCCGCGCCGCGCCAGCAGCTCGACGTCTACCAGCCATTGCCCGACACCGCGCCCGCGCGCGGCCGGCGGCCGCTGGTGGTGTTCTTCTTCGGCGGCACCTGGAGCACCGGCGACCGCGCGAGCTACCGCTTCCTCGGCGAGGCGCTGGCCGCGCGCGGTGCGGTGGTGGTGGTGCCCGACTACGGCCTCTCGCCGCGCCACACCTACCCCGTGTTCGTGCGCGACAGCGCGCTGGCGGTGAAATGGGCGCTCGACAACGCGGCCCAGCTCGGGGCCGACCCGAAGCAGGTCTATGTGATGGGCCACAGCTCGGGCGGCTACAACGCGGCCATGGTCGCGCTCGACGGCCGCTGGCTCGGCGAGCTCGGCGCCAGTCCGCGCCAGCTCGCGGGCTGGATCGGGCTGGCCGGGCCCTACGACTTCCTGCCCATCGGCGATCCGCAGACCCGCGTCGCCTTCGACTGGCCGCGCACGCCTGCCGACTCGCAGCCGCTCGCCCACGTCACGCCGGGCGCGCCGCGCACGCTGCTGATGGCCGCGGCCAAGGACAACCTGGTCTATCCCGAGCGCAACACCCTGCCGATGGCGGCCGCGCTGCGCGCCGCGGGCGTGCCGGTCGAGGTGCGGGTGTTCGACAACCTGAGCCACGTCACGCTGATGGGCGCCTTCGGCAAGCCCATCCAGTGGCTCGGCGGACCGGTGCTGCCGCCCGTGGTCGATTTCCTCGGGTTGCCGTCAGTCCCGTCCCACAAGGGCCCTCGGTAGAATCGCGGCAGTTTTCTCTCGTCTTCTCCCCGTCTTCTCACCCTATTTCCCGCGAGGTATTTCCCCATGGCACTCGTCTCGATGCGCGAACTGCTGGACCATGCAGCCGCCAACGGCTACGGCATTCCGGCCTTCAACGTCAACAACCTCGAACAGGTCCAGGCCGTGATGGAAGCCGCCAAGGAAGTCGGGGCGCCCGTGATCCTCCAGGCCAGCGCGGGCGCCCGCAAGTACGCCGGCGAAGCCTTCATCAAGCACCTGATCCAGGCCGCCATCGAGGCCTATCCGCAGATCCCGCTGGTGATGCACCAGGACCACGGCCAGAGCCCGGCCATCTGCCAGGGCGCCATCGACCTCGGCTTCTCGTCCGTGATGATGGACGGCTCGCTGCACGAGGACGGCAAGACGCCGGCTTCGTTCGACTACAACGTCGACGTGACGCGCAAGGTGGTGCAGTTGGCCCACAAGGTCGGCGTCACCGTCGAGGGCGAACTGGGTTGCCTGGGCTCGCTCGAGACCGGCATGGCCGGCGAGGAAGACGGCATCGGCGCCGAGGGCGTGCTCGACCACTCGGCCCTGCTGACCGACCCCGAGGAAGCCGCCCAGTTCGTCAAGGCCACGCAGCTCGACGCGCTGGCCATCGCGATCGGCACCAGCCACGGCGCCTACAAGTTCACCCGCAAGCCCACCGGCGACATCCTGTCGATCTCGCGCGTGAAGGAAATCCACGCCCGCCTGCCCAACACCCACCTGGTGATGCACGGTTCGTCGTCGGTGCCGCAGGACCTGCTCGAGATCATTCGCCAGTACGGCGGCAACATGAAGGAAACCTACGGCGTGCCGGTCGAGGAAATCCAGGAAGCCATCAAGTACGGCGTGCGCAAGATCAACATCGACACCGACATCCGCCTCGCGATGACCGGCGCGGTGCGCAAGTTCCTGGCCGAGAATCCCGAGAAGTTCGATGCCCGCGAGTGGCTCAAGCCCGCGCGCGAAGCCGCCAAGCAGATCTGCAAGCAGCGCTACATCGAGTTCGGCTGCGAAGGCCAGGCGCCCAAGATCAAGGGCGAATCGCTGCAGGTCGTCGCCGCCAAGTACACCAAGGGCGAGCTCGCGCAAGAAGTGGTCTGAGCCGCTTGCCGTGATTCGCCGGCCACCGCTCGCGGTGGCTTTTTTCTGCGCGCACAATCCGCTTCACCGTCCCCCGTTTTTCACCGTTCGCCGTCCCTGCCCATGACCACCGTCCACACCTCCTCCATCCAGAGCCTGCCCCTGCTTGCGCGCGGGAAGGTGCGCGACAACTACGCGGTCGGCGAGGACCGCATCCTGATGGTCGCGAGCGACCGGCTCAGCGCCTTCGACGTGATCATGGGCGAGCCGATCCCCGGCAAGGGCGAGATCCTCACGCAGATGGCGCTGTGGTGGTTCGACCGGCTCGGCCAGCTCTGCCCCAATCACCTGACCGGCGACGCGCCCGAGAGCGTGGTCAAGCCCGAGGAAGTCGCCCAGGTCACGGGCCGCTCGATGCTGGTCAAGCGCCTGAAGCCGATCCCGGTCGAGGCCGTGGTGCGCGGCTACCTGGCCGGCAGCGGCTGGAAGGAATACCAGGAATCGCGCGCGGTCTGCGGCGTGCCGCTGCCCGAGGGCCTGACCAACGCGAGCAAGCTGCCGCGCCCGATCTTCACGCCCGCGGCCAAGGCCGCCGCCGGCGAGCACGACGAGAACATCAGCTACGAGCGCGTGGTCGAGATCGTCGGCCCCAAGCTCGCGCAGCAGATCCGCGAGACCAGCATCGCGATCTACGAGACCGCGGCCCAGATCGCGCTGACCAAGGGCATGATCATTGCCGACACCAAGTTCGAGTTCGGCCTCGACGAGGCCGGCACGCTGGTGCTGATGGACGAGGTGCTCACGCCCGACAGCTCGCGCTACTGGCCGGTCGAGGGCTACGAGGCCGCGCTGGCCGCCGGCACCAACCCGCCGAGCTACGACAAGCAGTTCGTGCGCGACTGGCTCGAGGCCACCAAGATCAACGGCAAGCCCTGGGACAAGACGCCGCCGGCGCCGCGCCTGCCGGCCGAGGTGATCGAGAAGACCGCCGCCAAGTACCGCGAGGCGCTGGAGCGGCTGACGGCCTGAGCGGGCCGGGGTTTCGTATCAAAGGGCCGGTTCTCCGGCCCTTTTCCTTTTCAGCGACCCGAACTCAGCGTCGCCACCGTGCGCCCGCCCGCGTCGAGCAAGGTCAGCCGTCCGGGCGCCAGCCGGTAGCTGGTCGTGCCCTGCAGCACCGCGAGGAACTGCGCCTCGGTCGCGCCGCGCACCGGGTCGGCGCAGGCCATGCGGGTGGCGGCGATCTGGCCGATGCGCAGGGCGCTGCCGGTGCGCGTGTACGAGCCCGTGATGCGGTTGCAGCCGCCCGAACCGGTGACGCGGGCGTTGGCGCGGTCGAACTGCAGCTGCGCGTCGCTGCCCGGCGCGATCGCCTCCTCGCCCAGCTGCGCCAGGCGCCACACCGGGCCTTCGATCGGCTCGTCGAGGTTGATGCCGCTGCCGCAGGCGGTCAGCAGTGCCGCGAGCGCGGTGGCGGCGAGGGCGGGAAGCACGCGGAGGGCGGCAGGGCGGGCGGAGGAGCGCATGGCCGGTCTGTCCTTTTGACGAATCTGCAACAAGGTGAAATCGGCGTCATCGTATGCGAGCCGGCGTGGCTCGCCAACGCCGGGGGCCAGTGGGTGTTTGGGCCCCGCGCGCTCAGCGCGGCAGGTCGGCCGCGAGCGCCACGCCGCCGTCGAGCCGTGCCTGCACGCAGCGCCGCACGGCCGGCGGCGTGGCGTCGTCGGCCAGCAGCGCCGGCCACTCGGCGCGCGCCTGGCGCACCGTGTCGCGCGCGATCGCCAGCAGCCGCGCGGGACGCAGCAGCCCGGCGTCGCGCAGCAGCGCCTCGAGCGCGGTCCAGCCGAAGGCGCGCAGCTTGGCGTCGATGGCGCGGTTGACCGCGTAGTCGCCGCCGGGCACCTGCTCGAAGAAGGCGGCCACGCAGACCGGGTCGTAGAGCGGCGCGAGCACCGGCGCCACGCCGTCGGGGTAGCGCAGCGCCCAGTTCTTCAGGTGCGCGTCGCTGTTGCCCAGCAGGATGAAGGCGACGATGCGCCGCACGCATTCGCGCACGTCGGCCACGGGGTTCGGCGACAGCCGGTCGAGCACGCGCAGCATCGCGGGCCCGTCGATCGCGAGGCCGCGACCGTACTTCTGGCGTGGCTCGTACTGCAGCACCTGCGCGAACTCCTCCATGTGGATGCGCCCGCCGTCGGGCGTGCGGTCGAAGCGGCGCACCGCGAGGATCTGCTCGAACGGCAGCTGCTCGGGCAGGTCGGCGTCGGCGCGGCCGATCACGCTGGCCTCGGCGCAGTCCAGGCCGACCGCGCCGCACAGGCGGTAACCGGCGATCTCGTTGGCGACCAGGTCCGGATGGCGCACGGTCGGCAGCTTGAGGATGAAGGAGCCGGCCGCGCCGTGGCGCCGCACCACGTAGCGCCGGCCGTCCTGCACGGCCGAGAACTTGGTCACCACGCCGGGGATGGCGGCCGCGTCCTCCACCGGCATCTCGACGAAGCCGGGCTCGAGCACGTCGAGCCCGAGCGCGGTGTGCCAGTGCCGCACCGTGTCGGGAATGCCCTCGGCCCGGGGCACCGGCTCGACCTCGATCGCGCCCATCAGGTCGTGCCCGGCGGCGGCCAGCAGTTCGAACTCGTCGTCGGCGCGGCAGCCGCGCTGCTGCGCGAGGCGCTCGCGGTTGTGGCCCTCGGGCAGCAGGTTCTGGAAATAGCCGGGCCAGTGGCCGTCGCCGCGCGACACCCGCGCGTCGCGCGCCGAGCCCAGGATGGCGCGCGTGGCGGCCTCGTCGGCGCCGCGGTAGGCCAGCGACAGCGTGGGGCGCGCCGGGTCGTCGACATAGCCGGCATCGAAGGACACGCGCAGGATGTCGCCGTACTGCGAGAGCCAGCCGATGGCGCGCCGCCGCGAGGCATCGCCGCCCGGGGCGTGCAGGTACATCCGCAGGTAGCGGATGCTGGTGGTGAAGGCGGCATCGCTCACGGTGGCGTGGCGCTCAGCGCGGGCCGCGCCCGGTCTCCAGGCTCTGCGCGATCGAAGGCGGTGCCTCGATGCCGGCCGGCTGGCCGAGCAGCCGGCCGCCCGCGCGCACGAAGTCCTCGAGCGTGGGGCGCAGCGCCGCGGGCACCGGCATCAGGTCGAGCCCCAGTACGCGCGCCATCTCGAGCAGGGTCGACAGCCGCGGGTCGATCTGGCCGCTCTCGATGCGCTGCACCGTCATGCGCGACAGGCCCGCGCGCGTGGCCAGCGCCTCCTGGCTCAGGCCGGCGGCCTTGCGCGCCTGTTCGAGTTCCTGGATCAAGTTGATCATTGCAACGATCTTTTCATGGAAAAAGAGTAGTGATCGTAGCTATCCAGGGAGCGGTGGGCAAATAAAAAAGCGACTGAGAAGTCGCTTTTTGGTTGAATTGCGCATCGAAATGCGCTTTTTCACTGGATCGCTTCAGCTCAGCACCACGCTGCTGAGCCGGCGGCGGTAGGTCGCCACGGTCGGATCGTCGGGCGGGATCTGGCCGTCGGCCACCTTCACCTTGGGCGGCTCGATCAGCTCGAGGATCGCCACGTAGGTCTTGCGCGCGAGTTCCTCGCTCCAGGCCTTGTCGCGCATCAGGATCTCGAGCAGCTCGTCCATCGCGGCGGTCCACTGCTGCTCCGCGACCAGCAGGCGGGCGCGGTCGAAGCGGGCCTGGAAGTCGCGCTTGTTGGCGGCGATCTTCGCGTCGAGCTCGGCCACGGCCGGTGCCGCACCCGTGGGCGGGGCGGCGAAATCGATGGCGTCCATCCAGCGCTGCAGCGCCTCGAAGCGGCGCACCGCCGCGGCCTTGGCGATCACCGGCGCGAACGCCACCTTGGCGTCGTCGGAACGGCCGAGCTGCAGCAGCAGCTTCACGTAGTCGAAGCGGGCATCGTCGTTGGCCGGGTCGGTGGCCACCGCGTGCTGCAGCTTCTCGAGCGCACCCTCGGTGTCGCCCTCGGCCAGCGCCTCCTGCGCCGCTTCTTCCTCGGCGGCCGCCTCGGCCTCGTCGGCACCCGGCACGTGCTTGTCGAGGAACTCGCGGATCTTCTCGGCGGGGATGGCGCCGACGAAGCCGTCGACCGGCTGGCCGTCCTTGAACATCACGCAGAACGGGATGCTGCGCACGCCGAACATCTCGGACAGCTGCGAGGAGATCTGCGGCACCTTGTCGGCGTCGAGCTTGGCCAGCGTGAAGCGCCCGGCGTACTCCACCTCGAGCTTTTCGAGCACCGGCCCGAGCTGTTTGCAGGGGCCGCACCATTCGGCCCAGATGTCCAGCAGCACCGGCCGGGCGAGGGAGGCTTCGATCAGCTCGTCCTGGAAATTTTCGAGAGTGATGTCGATCATCGGGAACAACTGGGGGTGAAACGTAAAATTGAAACCATGAACGAAACCATTCAGGTCGGTGTGGTGATGGGCTCCAACTCCGATTGGGAGACGATGCGCAACGCGGTCGAGATTCTCCAGCAATTCGGCATCCGTCACGAAGCGAAGGTGGTCTCCGCCCACCGCATGCCCGATACGCTCTTCGCGTACGCCGAAAGCGCCGCCGGGCGCGGCCTCGCGGCGATCATCGCCGGCGCGGGGGGCGCGGCCCACCTGCCGGGCATGCTGGCCTCCAAGACCACGGTGCCGGTGCTCGGCGTGCCGGTCGCCAGCCGGCACCTGCAGGGCGTCGATTCCCTCTACAGCATCGTGCAGATGCCCAAGGGCGTGCCGGTCGCCACCTTCGCCATCGGCAACGCCGGCGCGGCCAACGCGGCGCTGTTCGCGGTCTCGATGCTGGCGGTCAACGACCCCGGCCTGCGCGCGAAGCTCGATGCCTTCCGCGCGGCCCAGACCGCCGCGGCCGAGGCGATGGCGCTGCCGCCCGTGGAACCGGCCCCGGTTTCTCCTTTCTCGCCGCAAGGCGGAGGTGCCCTGTGAGCAGCAACAACGGCGACCTGCCGATCCTTCCGGGCGCCACGCTCGGCGTGCTCGGCGGCGGCCAGCTCGGCCGCATGTTCGTGCATGCCGCCCAGCGCATGGGCTACTTCACCGCGGTGCTCGACCCCGACGCCGACAGCCCGGCCGGCCGGGTCAGCCACCACCACATCCACACCGACTACGGCGACGTCGACGGCCTCGCGCGGCTGGCCGGCCTGGCCGACGCCGTGACCACCGAGTTCGAGAACGTGCCCGCGCCCTCGCTCGAGCATCTCGCGGTGGCGCGGCCGGTGGCGCCCGCCGCCCCGGCGATCGCGATCGCGCAGGACCGGATCGCCGAGAAGGCCCATTTCGGCCGCTGCGGCGTGGCCTGTGCGCCCTACGCGGCGATCGAGACCGCGGCCCAGCTCGCGGCGGTGGAAGACCGGCTCCTGCCCGGCATCCTGAAGACCGCGCGCCTGGGCTACGACGGCAAGGGCCAGCAGCGCGTGCGCACGCGCGCCGAGCTGGTCGATGCCTGGCAGGCCACGGGCTGCGCGCCCTGCGTGCTCGAGCAGCTGCTGCCGCTGGACTTCGAATGCTCGGTGATCGTGGCGCGCGGCCGCGACGGCCAGGTGGTGCACTTCCCGCCCCAGCGCAACCTGCACCGCGACGGCATCCTGGCCGTGACCGAGGTGCATCCGCAGAACATGCCCAAGACCGTGGCCCAGGCCGCGATCACCGGGGCGAAGAACATCGCCAACGGCCTCGGCTACGTCGGCGTGTTGTGCGTCGAGTTCTTCGTGCTGGCCGACGGCTCGCTGGTGGTCAACGAGATGGCGCCGCGCCCGCACAACAGCGGCCACTACACCATGGAAGCCTGCGACGTGTCGCAGTTCGAGCTGCAGGTGCGCACCCTGGCCGGCCTGCCGCTGGCCATGCCGCGCCAGCACAGCCCGGCCGTCATGCTGAACCTGCTGGGCGACCTGTGGTTCTCGGCCGGCGACGACACGCCGGTCTCGCCGCGTTGGAGCGAGGTGCTCGCGCTGCCCGGCGCCCACCTGCACCTGTACGGCAAGATCGAGCCGCGCCGCGGCCGCAAGATGGGCCACCTGACCTTCACCGGTGCCGACGCCGACCAGGTGCGCGCCATCGCCTCGCAGGTCGCGCTGCTGCTCGGCCTGCCGCCGGTGGCATGAAGGCCGCATGATCCTCGACGGCCAATCGCCCGCAGCCATCGCCGAGGCGGCGCGCATCCTGCGCGCCGGCGGGCTGGTGGCCTTTCCCACCGAGACCGTCTACGGCCTCGGTGCCGACGCCAGCAACGACGCGGCCGTGGCCGGCATCTTCCAGGCCAAGGGCCGGCCGGCCGACCATCCGCTGATCGTGCACGTGGCCGCCGGCACCAAGGGCACCGAGGCGCTGTCGCGCTTCGCCCAGCCGCTGCCGCCGTTCGCGCAGAAGCTGGTGCAGGCCTTCTGGCCCGGACCGCTGACCCTGATCGTCACGCGCCAGCCCGGCGTGGGCGCCGCCGCCGCGGGCGGGCAGGACACCATCGGCCTGCGCTGCCCCTCGCATCCGGTGGCGCAGGCGCTGCTCGAGGCCTGCGCCGAGCAGGGCGTGCCCGGTCTCGCGGGCCCGAGCGCCAACCGCTTCGGCCGCGTGAGCCCGACCACCGCGCAGCACGTGTTCGGCGAATTCGGCGACACCGTGCCGGTGATCGACGGCGGCGCCTGCGAGGTCGGCATCGAGTCGACCATCGTCGACTGCAGCCGCGGCGCGCCGGTGCTGCTGCGCCCCGGGCTGATCACGCGCGCGCAGATCGAGGCCGCCTGCGGCGAACGCCTGCGCGACCGCGAACTCATGGCCATGCCCGACCCGCGCGCCTCGGGCACGCTCGAGGCGCACTACGCGCCCGACGCCAAGGTGCGGCTGATGGACGCCAAGGCGATCCAGACCGGCCTCGACGTGCTCGGCGCCAATGCCGCCCACATCGCGATCTGGACCCGCAGCGCCGTGCGCAGCCGCTCGCAGCGCGTCGTGCAGCGGCGCATGCCCGACGACGCGGCCGCCAGCGCGCAGCAGCTGTTCGCGGTGCTGCGCGAGTTCGACGCCCAGGGCGTCAAGCTGATCTGGGTCGAGACGCCGCCCGACACGCCCGAGTGGGAGGGCGTGCGCGACCGCCTGCAGCGGGCGGCCGCGGCCTGACATCGGGATCGGGCAGCAGAACGCAGAAGGAAGACCAAAGCGCGCAGAGGTCGCAGAAGAAACATCCCATCTTGGCTGTTCCTTCTGCGACCTCTGCGAAACCTTCGCGACCTCTGCGTTCGGCTGCCCGATCCCGGCAGCCTCCAAACCTCAGCCCCCCGCCGCCAGCACGCCCTGGAAGAAGCCGCGTGCCGCCGCCAGGCAGAACGGCGGTGCCAGCGTGCCGTGGTAGGCCAGCATCACGGCGCGCGCCTTGTCGGCGTCGCTGCCCTCGGTGCCCTGCTTGAGCACGTCCTTGGCCTGCGCGAAGCCGGCGCGCGCGGCCGAGTAGGCGTCGGTGGTCGCGCTGTCCTCGAGGTCGACCACGGTCAGCTGCTGCGCGGACATGCCCTTGGCGCGGAAGTAGCCGGCGGTGGCGCGCGTGCTCAGGAAGTTGACGGTCGGGTCCTGCGCGCCGCCGCACATCAGCACCGGCTTGGCCGGCACCCAGTTGCGCAGGTCGTTGGCGCGCGCCGCCTTGCGGAAGCCCAGCGTGGGCGCGCAGTCGAGCGGAGTGGCCGAGTTCAGCGAGTTCGCGGTGGCCGGCAGCGCGTTGCCCGGGCAGCGGCTGCCGTCGATGTCGTTGGAGGCGCGCGTCAGGTAGCTCTGGCGCACCAGGTTGCCGGCGCCGTAGAAGATCGACAGCGCGGGATCGACCGGACCGGGCGTGGCGCCGGCCGGGTACAGCGCGAGCTGCGGCAGCTTGCCCTGCGCGATCAGCGTGCTGGTGGGCGTGAGGCTCGGCAGCAGGGTGTCGATGCCGGTTGCGTACTGCGCCTCGTAGATGTCGCTGGTGCTGCCGTAGACGTCGCCGAACTGCTGCTGCCAGCTGGTCGACAGCAGCGGCACGAACAGCGTGCTGCCGAGCGCCGGCCAGCCCTTGAAGTTGTAGTCCACCAGCAGGCTGATGGCCGAGGGTGCCGACAGTGGCGCCGAGGCCGTCACCGTCTTGCCCGTGGCCTGCAGTTCGCGGTGCGCGGCCAGTGCCACGTAGCCGCCCTGCGAATAGCCGGTGACGAACAGCGAGCCTGCGTCCGCGGCGTCGATGTTGGCGAAGGTCTTGCGCGCCGCGGTCAGCGCATCGACCATGTCCTTGCCCTGCTGGTCGCCGTTGAGGTAGGGGTGGTAGGGCAGCGTCGACTTGTCGTAGCCCGCGTAGTTGGGCGCCACCACGATGAAACCCTGCGCCGCCAGCATGGCCGCGACCACCACGCCTTCGCCGGCGGCGGGCTGGTTCAGGTCGGCCCACTTGGCGATGTTGTAGTCGCGCGCGGCATTGGTGCCGTGGGCGTACAGCACGATCGGGCGCGGGCCGCTGCAGGCCGCGTCGCCGCCGCGCGGCACCATGATGGCGGCCGTGGCGTTGGTGGCCTCGCCCTTGCCGCCGACGGTGCGGTATTCGAGGTAGCGCGTGTCGATGCCGCACTTGGGCTGGCCCGACACCTGCAACAGTGCCTTGCCCTTGTCGTCGAGCTGCAGCAGCGCGCGGAAGTCGCCGGCCGACAGGCTCAGCACACGCTCGGGCGGGTTGGTCACCACCGAGCCGCGGCCGGTGTCCTCGGGCGGCGTGGTCGGCGGAAAGATGCCGATGCCGCCACCACCGCCGCCGCCTCCGCAGGCCGAGAGCAGCAGCGCCGCGCCCGCGAGGGCGACGGCAAACAGGTGGCGGGAAGAAGCGGATGGCCTTGCGGGCGGCACGGGTCTTTGCACGTCTTTGTCTCCTGAATCGATGGGGGTGCGCGAGGCGCACCGTGGCCCGGCTCGGCGGGCGAACGGGCGTTCGATTCTGTCAGCGCCGCTGCGGCGCGCAAGCGGTGGCGGCCTACACAACGTTTTCAGTACAGGCCGCGATCCGCGGCCTTCAGTTGTCCTGCGCGGTCCAGTCGACCAGCGCGTCGAAGGCCGCGCGCGCCGCGCCCGCGTTCTCGGCGTTGGCGATCGCCACCAGCACGTAGCGCCGGCCGCTCGCGCCATGCACGTAGCCGGCGATGCCCGAGGCGTCGCGCAGGGTGCCGGTCTTCAGGTGCGCGGCGCCGCCCGAGCGCAGCGTGCGCTTGCGCAGGGTGCCGTCCACGCCGAGCGCGGGCAGCGAGCCCACGAGCTCGGGCATCACCGGCGAGCGCCAGGCCACCTGCAGCATCTTGCCGAGCGCGGCCGCGCTGATGCGCTCGTCGCGCGACAGGCCCGAGCCGTTCTCGAACACCGGCGGCGCCTCGCCGGTGCCGATGCGCTCGCGCCACCACTGGACCAGCGCGCCGCGCGAGGCCTCGAAGGTGCCGCGGTTCTTCTGCGTGAGGCCGAGGGTCAGGAACACCTGCTGCGCCATCACGTTGTTGCTGTACTTGTTGATGTCGCGGATCACCTCGGGCAGCGGTGGCGAGGCGAACTCGAACGCCGGCTTGAGCCCCGCGGGCACGCGGCCCTCGCGCATCTGGCCGCCCACGCGCCCGCCCATCTCGGCCCACAGGCCGCCGATGGCGCGCAGCGCGTAGCTGCGCGGATCGGCATAGGCCACGGCCCAGCTCTTCTCGCCGCAGGCGGCGGGAAAGCCGCCGTTGAAGCGGATGCGGTTCGGATCGCCGTAGTCGGCGCGCAGCGCCGTGCGCCAGTCGCCGCACTCGCCGGGCGAAAGCGGCACCGTCTGCGGCATCGCCACGGCCGCGAGCGGCGGCTCGTAGCTCACGCGCGCGAACTGGCCGCCGCGGTCGGGCACGAAGGTCATGTTGACCGACTTGAAGTTCAGCAGCAGCGCATCGGGCGAGGCGTTGTAGGGGCGCAGCGGCTCGCCGTCGAAGGCGGCCGGGTCGTTCTCGACCGTGTTCTCGAAGGCACTGCGGTCGATCACGATGTCGCCGCTCACGCTCGTGATGCCCAGGCCCTGCACATGGCGCAGCAGCAGCCACATGCGCTCGATCACCAGCTTGGGATCGCCCTGGCCCTTGATGTAGAGGTTGCCGTTGAGCACGCCGTTGGCGATGCTGCCCTCGACGTAGACCGGCGTGTTCCAGGTGTAGGCCGCGCCCAGCAGATCGAGCGCGGCGTAGGTGGTCACCAGCTTCATGATCGAGGCGGGATTCACCGGCACCTGCGTGCGCCAGGCCAGCCGCGGCGGGCGCAGGCCGTCGGCATCGGCGACCAGCATGGTCACGGCGTCGCGCGGCAGCTTGGCGCGCGCCAGCGCGGCATCGACCTCGGCCGGCAGCGGCTGCGGCTGCTGGGCGTGGGCGCCGGCGGCCAGGCACAGCGCGATGGCGCAGAGCGCGCGGGAAGGACGGGGAAAGGGAAGGCGTGCGACGGTGACAGCGGGCATGCGGCCCATTATCCCGGCGCGAAAAGATGCAGCCGCGCGTGGTACAGCAGCAGGATCGTCTTCGCGTCCGCAATGCGGCCGTCGGCCACCATGGCCAGCGCCTCGTCGATCCCGAACTCGAGCACCTCGATGTCCTCGCCCTCCTCGGCCAGCCCGCCACCCGCGCCCACGCGCATCGAGGGCTCGTACTCGGCGACGAAGAAATGCAGCTTCTCGGTCACCGAGCCCGGGCTCATGAAGCATTCGAAGACCTTCTGCACCGCGCCCAGCCGGTAGCCGAGTTCCTCCTCGACCTCGGCGCGGATGCGTTCCTCGGGCGCCGCGTTGTCGAGCAGGCCGGCGGCGGCCTCGATCAGCAGGTCGTCCCAGCCGTTGACGAAGGCCGGGTAGCGGAACTGCCGCGTCAGCAGCACCGTGCGCCGCGCGCGGTTGTAGGCCAGCAGGGTGGCGCCGTTGCCGCGGTCGTAGGTCTCGCGGTGCATGCGCTGCCAGCTGCCGTCGTTGCGGCGCCAGTCGAAGGCCGTGGTCTTCAGCGTGTACCAGTTGTCGGACAGAAGGGTGACTTCGTGCACCCGGACGCGGTCTTGCAGGGTCATGGCGGCGAGCATAGGTGCGAATTCGTGCAATAACAAGAAAATTCGTGCAATCGCGTGAAGCCGCCGCTACCATCGGCCCATGCTCACCCGGCAGCGCAAGCAACACATCCTCTCGGTCCTGGCGCGCGACGGCCAGGTGGTCGCCAAGCCGCTCAGCGAGGCGCTGGGCCTGTCGGAAGACACGATCCGGCGCGACCTGCGCGAGCTCGCGGCCGAGGGCCGGCTGCAGCGGGTGCACGGCGGCGCGCTGCCGCTGGCGCCGGCCGAGGCCGACCTCGCGGGCCGCCAGCGCATCGCACCCGGGGAGAAGGTGGCCATCGGCCGCGCCGCGGCGCGCATGGTGCGCCCGGGCCAGGTGGTGTTCGTCGACGGCGGCACCACCGCCGTGCAGCTCGCGCGCCACCTGCCCCGCGACCTGCGCGCCACCGTCGTCACCCACTGCCCGCTGGTGGCGGCCGAGCTCGCGGGTCATGCGCAGCTCGAGCTGCTGCTGATCGGCGGGCGGCTGTTCCGGCATTCGATGGTGGCGGTGGGCGCGGCCGCGATGGACGCGATCTCGCGCGTGCATGCCGACCTCTTCTTCCTGGGCGTCACCGGCGTGCATGCCGAGGCCGGCCTGACCACCGGCGATAGCGAGGAGGCCGAGATCAAGCGCGCGCTGATGGCCGCGGCCGCCGAGACCGTGGTGCTGGCCTCGTCCGAGAAGCTGGGCGCGGCCTCGGCCTGGGTCGTGAATCCGGTGCGCGCGGCCGCGCGGCTGCTGGTGTCGCCCGAGGCGCCCGAGAAGGCGCTGGCGCCGCTGCGCCGGGCCGGCCTCGCGATCGTGCGCGGCGATGCCGCGCCTGGCTGACCCCGCCGCAGGCCGCGATTCGCCCCCGCCGGGCGCAGTCCGCGGGGCCCCTCGATAATCCCGGGGATGCCCGCCGCGCCCCCGATGTCTCCCCCTGCCCGTCTCTCCCCCCGCACCGTCGGCATCGGCGCGGCCGTGATCACCGTGCTGGTGTGGACCGCCTTCATCGTCATCGCGCGCGCCTCGGCCGGCCGCTCGCTGTCCCCGTTCGACATCGCCTTCGCGCGCATCTGCGGCGCCAGCCTGATGCTGGTGCCCTGGGGCGCATGGCTCGTGATGCGCGCCCGCGCGGGCGGCGCGCAGGCGGCCGCCTCCTTCTTCGGCCTGTCGCCGCTGTCGCTGCGCGTCACGGCCATGGCCGGCGTGTTCGGCGGCGTCGCCTATGCCGTGTGCGCCTACTGCGGCTTCTTCTTCGCGCCGGCCAGCCATGCCTCGGTGCTGCTGCCCGGCAGCCTGCCGCTGTGGACCACCCTGCTGGCCGCGCTGGTGCTGCGCGACCGCATCACGCCGCTGCGCGCGCTCGGGCTGGCGCTGATCGTCGCGGGCGACCTGCTGGTGGGCGGGCGCAGCCTGCTGCATGCCTTCGAGGGCGGCGAGGTCTGGAAGGGCGACCTGCTGTTCATGGCCGCGGCCTTCTGCTGGGCCTGCTACAGCATCGTGGTGCGCCGCCACGGCCTCGATGCCGTGCGCGCCACCATCGCCATCACCGTGTTCGCGCTGCTGAGCTACGTGCCGGTCTACAGCCTGCTGGTGGCCGGCGGCTGGGTCGCGAGCCGCATCGGCAGCGCGCCCTGGGGCGAGCTGGCGTTCCAGATGCTGTTCCAGGGCATCGGCTCGGTCGTGGTGTCGGGCATCACCTTCACGAAGATGGTCCAGCACTTCGGCCCGGTGCGCACCACCATGATCACGGCGCTGGTGCCCGGCCTGTCGGCGCTGGGCGCGGTGCTGTGGCTCGACGAGCCGCTCTACTGGAACCTGATCGCCGGCCTGCTGCTGGTGACCGCCGGCATCCTGTTCGGCGTGCAGAAGCCGGCGCCCGCGCGCGCCGCCGGCCTGGTGCCGGCCGTGGCCGCCGTGGCGGGAGGGCGTCGCGATGCCTGATGTGTTGGCCTTCGACACCAGCACCGAGCAGCTGTCGATCGCGGTGCGCCGCGGCGAGCGCGTGTGGACGCACGAGGGCGCGGGCGGCGCCCAGTCCTCGGCCACGCTGATCCCGCTGATCCAGCAGCTGCTGGCCGAGGCCGGCCTCGCGCTGGCGCAGCTCGATGCCATCGCCTTCGGCCGCGGCCCGGGCTCGTTCACCGGACTGCGCACCGCCTGCGCGGTGGCGCAGGGCCTGGCGCTCGGCTCGGGCGTGCCGCTGCTGCCGGTCGACACCCTGCTGGCCGTGGCCGAGGAGGCGCGCCATGCCTTCGGCGCGCAGCGCACGGTGGCGCTGCTCGACGCGCGCATGGAGGAGATCTACGCCGCGCGCTACGACTTCGAGGCCCATGGCCCGCTCGGCGAGCCCGCCGTCGGCGCCGAGGGGCCGCTGCTGATGGCGCCCGAATCGCTCGCGGTGCCCGCCGGCTGGGCGCTGGCCGGCAATGCCTTCGCCGCCTACGGCGAACGCCTGCCGGCCGCGGCCGTGCGCCACGCGGTGCTGCCCACGGCCGCCGCCCTGCTGCGCCTGGCCCCCGCGCTGTTGGCGGCAGGCCGCACCGTGCCCGCCGCGCAGGCCTGGCCGCTCTACGTTCGCGATAAAGTGGCGCAAACCACCGAGGAGCGTGCCGCCATCAAGGCGGCCGCCGCCCACCACAACACACCGCCCGCGACCGCATGAGCGCCCTCCCGCAACCCGTGGAAGCCCGCCTCGAGCCGCTCACCATCGAGCGGCTCGACGCCGTCTGCGCCGTCGAGCAGACCGCCTACAGCCATCCCTGGACGCGCGCCAACTTCACCGACTCGATCGCCGTCGGCTACCACTGCCAGTGCCTGCTGGCGCCGGTCGCCGGCACCGGCATCGAGGCGGCGCGCCTCTCGCCGGTCACCAGCCTCGGCGAGATGCTGATCGGCTACTTCGTGGCCATGAAGGGCGTCGACGAGGTGCACCTGCTCAACATCACCGTGGCGCCGGCCTTCCAGCGCCAGGGCTGGGCGCCGCTGATGCTCGAGGCGCTGACCGGCTGGTCGCGTGCCCAGGGCGCCCAGTGGCTGTGGCTCGAGGTGCGCCAGAGCAACCGGCGCGCGCTCGACATCTACCTGCGCCAGGGCTATCGCACGGTCGGCGTGCGCAAGGGCTACTACCCGGGCGCCGAGGGCGGCCGCGAGGATGCGATCGTCATGAGCATGCGCCTCAACGAAACCGGCAGTGCCTGGGGAGCCTTGCGATGAACGCCGCCGTGCAGACCCTGCGGCTCGATGCGCGCCAGCGCGCGATGCTCGACGAGATGGGCGTGAAGGTCTGGTGGCCGGTGCCCGAGGCGGCCGAGGTCCCGGTGGCCGTGGCGCCCGCGCCGGTGGTGGAGGACGAGGCCGAGCCCGTCGACATGCCGCCGCCGGACGCCCGCTACGACACCCGTTACGACGCCGCGCCCGAACCCGAACCGGTCGCGCAGCGCGCCCCGGCCGCCGCGCGGGCGCCCGTGGCCGCGCCGCCGCCGCGCCCGGCGCCGGTTCCCGCCGGCCACGGCGCGGCCGTGCTGGTCGAGGCTCCGTGCCGCCTCTATGCCGATGCCGCCGAGGGCGTCGCGCCGCAGGGCGGCTGGCTGGTGCTGGCCGACATGCCGCCCGAGGTCGATGGCCGCCACGGCGAGCCCTTCGCGGGCGATGCCGGCCGGCTGCTCGACAACATGCTGCGCGCGCTCAAGCTGCACGAGGGCGGCACGCCGGTGCACCTGATGCGCCTGCACCGCGGCGTGGCCTCGGGCCAGCCCGGCGGCCCGCGGCCGCTCGACGAAGCCTTCGCCGAACATGCCGCGGCGCTCGCGCCCCGGCTGGTGCTGGCCATGGGCCCGCTGGCCGCGCAGGGCCTGATGCAGAGCGGCGAACCGCTGGGCAAGCTGCGCGGGCGGGTCGGCCAGGCGGCGCAGCTCCAGGGCGTGCCGGTGGTCGCCACCTACCACCCGGCCTACCTGCTGCGCAATCCGGTCGACAAGGGCCGCGCCTGGGCCGACCTGTGCCTGGCGGCCGCGCAGCAGCCCGAGGCGGGCTGAACCTGGGCGAGGCCGGGCCGGGGGCCGTCGGGGGGCCCCTTTAAAATCGCCCCCATGACTTTCCTCGACAAGCTTGCCGCCGCGCAGCAAACAAACGGTTCGTTGCTCTGCGTGGGGCTCGACCCGGAGCCGGCGAAGTTCCCGGGGCAGTTCAAGGGCGACGCGCGCCGCATCTACGACTTCTGCGCCCGCATCGTCGACGCCACGGCCGACCTCGCCATCGCCTTCAAGCCGCAGATCGCCTACTTCGCGGCCCATCGCGCCGAGGACCAGCTCGAGCAGCTCATGGAGCACATGCGCCGCAACGCGCCCCAGGTGCCGACCATCCTCGACGCCAAGCGCGGCGACATCGGCTCCACGGCCGAGCAGTACGCGATCGAGGCCTTCGAGCGCTACGGCGCCGACGCGGTCACGCTCTCGCCCTTCATGGGCTTCGACTCGGTCGAGCCCTACCTGCGCCACCACGGCAAGGGCGCCTTCCTGCTGTGCCGCACCAGCAACCCCGGCGGGTCCGACCTGCAGGGCCAGCGGCTGGCGAGCGTCGAGGGCCAGCCCTTCCTCTACGAGCACGTGGCGCGGCTGGCGCAGGGGCCGTGGAACCTCAACGGCCAGCTCGGCCTCGTGGTCGGCGCCACCTACCCGGCCGAGATCGAGCGCGTGCGCGCGCTGGCGCCGACGGTGCCGCTGCTGATCCCGGGCGTCGGCGCCCAGGGCGGCGACGCGGTTGCCACCGTGCGCGCCGGCTGGCGCGCCGACGCGCCGATCGTCGTGAACTCCTCGCGCGCGATCATCTATGCCTCGTCGGGCGACGATTTCGCGGAGGCCGCGCGCGCCGCGGCGCGGACCACGCGCGACACGCTCGAAGCCGCCAAGGCCTGACCCCGGCCCGGGCTCAGGCCCGCCGCAGCCGCGTGAACAGCTCGAACTCCCAGTTGCGCATCCCCAGCAGCAGCGTGTAGCCCTCGCGGTCCTTGGGCGACAGCTTCTGGTCGGTCTGGTGCTGCTGCGCGAAGTCCTGCGCCACGCGCTGCAGCCGCTCGAGGAAGGCCGGCGCCAGCGAACGGCTGATCGAGCCGTGCACCAGCAGCAGGCCCTCGGCCGGGCCGTCGAAGCCGCCGCGGTAGTAGTCGAGCACCACGTTCTCGCGGAAGAACTCCATCACCGGCCCGTGCGGGCGCCAGCGGAAGGTCTTGGCGAGCTTCAGGCGATACCGGTTCAGCGGCCGCAGCTCGATGATCCCGATCCGGTCGAGCTGGGCCAGGAAGCCGATGCACTCGGCCTCGCTGATCCGGTAGGCCGTCACGATCTGCTCCAGCGTCCACTGGCTCAGCACGCTGATCGCCACCAGCAGCAGCTTCTTGTCCTTGACCACGGCCTTCTCCTGCTCGTGCGTCAGTTCCTTGAGCAGCGGCTGGGCGTCGGCCACGCGCCGCGCCAGCTCGGCGAAATCGATCTTCAGCGCGCGGCAGATGGCGTCCACGCGCGACAGCGGCATGTCGCTCTTGGCCAGCATCCGCTTGACGCTGGACTCGGCCATGTCGAGCGAACGCGCCAGGTCGGCGTAGGTCATGCGGGCGCTCTTGAGTTCGTTCTTGAGGGCTTGGACGAGATCGACGGTGGTGCTCATGAAGGTGGCAGGGTTCCGGTTGGGTATCGGTTGGAGATACCGATGGGTGTGAAATAGTGCCTCGTATCGATTCTCGATGCCTGGGGAGAGGCTGGCAACTAAATTCCGCCCGCCAACCGATCGGCCATCCCGCCATCACCCAACTTCGAGAACAGACATGCTCCTCCACTCCCTGACACGCCGCGAACGTGGCCTGGCCTTCTTCCTGGGCCTGCTGCTCCTGATCGGCATCGTCGGTCCGGTGCTGCCGGCCGCCGAGGTCGCGATCGCCCTGGTCTTCGCCGACACCCGCGCCTGGCACGGCCTGCCCAACGCCATGGACGTGCTGAGCAACCTGCCCTTCCTGCTCATGGGCTGCTGGGGCCTGTACTGGCTCAACCGCATCGACCGCGCGCACCACGAGGCGCTGTCCGGCTTCCCGCTCGCGCCGCCGGCCAGCGATCCGCCCGACAACACGCTCGACTGCGCCTGGCTGTTCTTCGCCGGCCTGATCGCCACCGCCGCCGGCTCGGCCTTCTATCACCTGGCGCCCGACGCGCCGCGGCTGGCCGCCGACCGTGCCGGCATGGCGGTCGCCTTCGCCGGCCTGATCGGGATGGCGGTCTGCGAGCGCGTGAGCCAGCGCGCCGGCTGGCCGGCCGCCTGGTTCGTGCTCACCACCGGCCTGCTGTCGGCCGAGATCGCGCAGGAGACCGGCAACGTGCTGCCCTGGGCGCTGGTGCAGTTCGGCGGCATGGCGCTGGTCCTCACGCTGGCGCTGTCGCGGCCGATCACCGGCGCCGTCGGCCTGCGCCTGGGCTGGGTGATCGCGGCCTACGTGCTGGCCAAGGCCTTCGAGCTGGCCGACCACCCGATCTACGAGGCCACGCAGGGCGTGATCTCGGGCCACACGCTCAAGCACCTGTGCGCCGCCATGGCCGCGCTGCCGGTGCTCACCGCGCTCCAGCGGCTCGACCGCGGCTGGCGCGCCGCGGCCCTGCGGCACAATCCCGGCGCGGCCGCCCTGACGGCCTGACGACAGCCCCCGGCCCCGCGAGCGTTCCCCGCCGGGGGCCGCGCGGAGCCGCCAAGAGGAGAAGCTTCCGAATGACAACGCCCGCCGCTGCCGCGCCCTCGTCCCCCGCCGCCCCGCACGAGGCGAACGCGCACGCCAACCAGTTCGCGCTGCTCGGCCAGCGGCGCTTCGCGCCCTTCTTCTGGACCCAGTTCGCGGGCGCGGCGAACGACAACCTGTTCAAGTTCGCCTTCACCGTGATGGTGACCTACCAGCTGCAGCTGAGCTGGATGCAGCCCTCGATGGCGGGGCTGGTGATCGGCGCGCTGTTCATCCTGCCGTTCCTGCTGTTCTCGGCCACCGCGGGCCAGCTCACCGACAAGTTCGACAAGACGAAGATGATCCGCTTCGTCAAGAACCTCGAGATCGCGATCATGCTGATCGCGGCCTGGGGCTTCGTGCGCGCCGACGCGGTCGTCCTGCTGGGCTGCGTGTTCCTCATGGGCCTGCACTCCACCCTGTTCGGCCCGGTCAAGTTCGCCTACCTGCCGCAGGTGCTCGACGCGCGCGAGCTCACGGGCGGCAACGGCATGGTCGAGATGGGCACCTTCGTCGCGATCCTGCTGGGCCAGGTGGCCGGCGGCCTGCTGGTGGCGGTGCCGCAGATCGGCCACCTGAGCGTGGCGATCGCCTGCGTGGCGGTGGCCCTGATCGGACGCGCCGTGGCCCAGGCGATCCCGCCGGCGCCGGCCACCGACCCGAGCCTGGTCGTCAACTGGAACCCGGTCAGCGAGACCTGGCGCAATCTCCAGCTGGCGCACGAGAACATCGTGGTGTTCCGCTCGCTGCTCGGCATCTCGTGGATGTGGTTCTTCGGCGCCGTGTTCCTGAGCCAGTTCCCGAGCTTCGCCAAGGAGGTGCTGCACGGCAACGAGCAGGTCGCCTCGCTGCTGCTGGTGGTGTTCTCGATCGGCATCGGCGTCGGCTCGCTGCTGTGCGAGACGCTGAGCCGGCGCCAGGTCGAGATCGGGCTGGTGCCGCTGGGCGCCATCGGCATGAGCGTGTTCGCGATCGACCTGTACTTCGCCGCCCGCGGCCTGCCCGCGGTGCCCGAGATGGGGCTCGGCGCCTTCCTGCGCCAGAGCGCGCACTGGCGCGTGATGGCCGACCTGGCGCTGCTGTCGCTGTTCGCGGGCCTCTACAGCGTGCCGATGTACGCGCTGATCCAGCTGCGCAGCCAGCCCACGCACCGCGCGCGCATCATCGCGGCCAACAACATCCTCAACGCCCTCTTCATGATCGGCAGCTCGGTCATCGCCGGCGCGCTGCTGGGCGCGGGCTTCACCATCCCGCAGATCTTCCTGTTCACCGGCATCGCCAACGCGGTGGTGGCCTTCTACATCTTCATGCTGGTGCCCGAGTACCTGCTGCGCTTCGTGGCCTGGGTGCTGTCGCGCTTCGTCTACCGCTTCGACATCAAGGGCGACGAGCACATCCCCGTCGAGGGCCCGGCCGTGCTGGTGTGCAACCACGTGAGCTTCATCGACGCGGTGCTGCTGATGGCCGCGAGCCCGCGGCCGATCCGCTTCATCATGGACCACCGCATCTTCAAGGTGCCGGTGCTCGGCTGGCTGTTCAAGCTCGCCAAGGCGATCCCGATCGCGCCGCAGAAGGAGGACCCGGCGGCCTACGAGGCGGCCTTCGCCAAGGCGCTTGGCGTGCTGCGCGAGGGCGACCTGCTGGCCATCTTCCCCGAGGGCGCGATCACGCGCGACGGCGCGCTGCAGCCCTTCAAGGGCGGCGTGATGAAGATCGTGGACAGCGCGCGCGCCGAGGGCCTGGAGCCGCCCGTGATCCCGATGGCGCTGACCAACCTCTGGGGCTCGTTCTTCAGCCGCATCGAGCTGCGCGGCGGCGAACCGGTGGCGATGGTCAAGCCCTTCCGCCGCGGCTTCTTCAGCCGCGTGGGCCTCAACGTCGGCGCCGCGGTGGCGCCGGCCGAGGTGCGGCCCGAGCTGCTGCAGCAGCGCGTGGGCGGGCTGCTCCATCCCTGAGGCCGGGCGCAACGCACGGACCGGGCCGCCTTCGGGCGGCTTTTTCTTTGGGGGCGGGATGCCCGAAAAGTATCCGTTGGAGATACCGCCGGAGCCGAAACGCTGAACCGGTCGAATCATTCGAGTCCCGCGGCGCGGGGGCGGACCATCATCCGCCCACCTTCACTACGCCGCGAGGCACTCATGCAAACCCATATAGCCAACACCATCACCACCGCCCCGGTCCAGCGCGACACGCGGGCTTGGCAGTTCCAGGTCTGGGCGTCCTTCGCGATCGCCGTCTTCCTCTGCGCGACCGGCCTGAGCTGGCTGCCGGGCGAGGCACTGGACCGGGCCTTCATGGTGATGGGCTATGTGTTCTGCCTGAGCACCGCCTTCGTGCTGTCGAAGTTCGTGCGCGACAACCAGCATGCCGCCGGCCGCGACCTGCCGATGTGGAAGCTGGTCGTCTGGGGCGGCTTCTTCGTCGCGATGCTGCTGACCGGCTGGGGCCTGCTGCGCATGGAGGTCAACGACACCTACAAGGCCTTCCTGGGCGTGAGCTGGCTGTTCCTGATCAGCTCGGCCTTCACGCTGGCCAAGACCCTGCGCGACCGCCACGAGGCCGACCTCGCCGAAGCCCGCCTGCAAGGCCGCCACGCCGCCCGCGTCGAAGCCGCCCAGACCCCGGCCGCCGCCGAATGACCGCCCGCACCCCCCACGCAAGGAGCCCGATCATGAACACCGCTTTCGCCCGCAAGTCCCTGGCCACCGTCCTCGTGGCCGCCTGCACCGCCTTCGCCGCGCTCGCGGCGCCCGTGGCCCGCGCCCAGAGCGATGCCTCCGTCGCGCTGTCGATGCTGCCCGTGGCCTCGGTGCTGGTCGGCGCCTCCGCGGTCGGTGCGGCCGGCGCCTCGGCCGCCAAGGCCAGCGAAGTGCCGGCCGCGCTCTCGGTCGGCGGCTCGATCCTGACCGTGGTCGCCGTCGAGGCCTCGGCCGACGGCACGGTCTACGTGCTCGAACGCGCCGCCGACGGCGCGCGCGCCAGCGTCAAGGTGGCGGGCCGCGTGGCGCAGGGCGCCTCGACCGCGGTCGGCACCGCCATCGTCGTCAGCGTGATCGGCACCGGCGTCGTGCTCTCGGCCGCGGGCGAGGTGCTGGCCTTCGTGCCCAACGCCATCGGCCGCGCGCTGCTGGCCAACGAGAGGCTGTCGTGAAACGCGCCGCCGTCGTCATGGCGCTGGCCCTGCTGACCGCGGCGGCCCTGCCGCTGCAGGCGCAGGCCGGCCGCTCGTGCGAGCAGGTCAAGCCCGGCGCCGCGCTGATCGCCAAGGGCATGGAGCTGGCCGAGCGCACCTCGCAGCAGCTCGACGCCAGCGGCGCGCGCGTCGTCGTGCTGGCGCGTGCCGGCCAGGACCTGAGCAAGTACGGCCTGCGCTATTCGCACTTCGGCCTGGCCTACAAGACCGATGCCGGCCCATGGCGCGTGGTGCACAAGCTCAACCAGTGCGGCACCGCAGTGGCGGCCGTCTACCGCCAGGGGCTCGGCGAGTTCTTCCTCGACGACCTCTGGCGCTACGAGGCCGCCTGGGTCGTGCCCACGCCGCAGGTGCAGGCGCAGCTGCTGGCCGCGCTCAAGGAGCCGACGCCGCGCCTGGTGCGGCTGCATGCCGCGCCCTACAGCATCGTCAGCTACGCCTGGGGCCAGAAGTACCAGCAGTCGAACCAGTGGGCGCTCGAGACGCTGGCCGCCGCGATGGAGCCCGCCACCATCGTCAACCGCTCGCAGGCGCAGGCCTGGCTGCAGTTCAAGGGCTACGAGCCCACCACGCTGAAGCTCGGCCCGCTGACCCGCCTGGGCGGGCGCATCGGCTCGGCCAACATCGCCTTCGATGACCATCCCAACGACAAGCGCTTCTCGGACCGCATCGAGACCGTGACCGTCGATTCGGTGTTCGAATGGCTGCAGCGCGCGGGCCTGGGCGCGGCGCCGGTGGCGTTCAAGCTGTGAGCGCGGCCCGCACGAGAAGAATGGAAGGAACGACGACATGAGCAAATCCCTGCGCCTCTCCGAGAAATGGTTCCGCCGCGGCCTCTGGCTGGTGGCGCTGGTGTTCGCAGGCTTCCTGATCGGGCTGGGCAGCACCATCGTGGGCGACCTGCCGCAGGTCGAGCGCGTGCGCACCATCGAGGACTTCATCGACCACCGCGCGGCCGATCCGCTGCGCGCCACCGTCAAGGCCTCGGAGGCGGCCGAGCTGCAGGCCTCGCGCGACCTCGACCAGATCCGGCTGCAGCTGCAGGCCGCGCAGCAGGCCGGCGCCAATGCGCGCGAGACCTTCGGCAACTGGATCGCCACCCGCCGCGCCACCGCGCAGCCCGACCAGGACCCCGAGCTGATCGCGCGCACCAAGGCGCTCGATGCCATCAAGCAGAAGGAGGAGGCGGTGCAGCGCCAGGTCAACGCGCAGCAGCAGGTCATGCTCGATGCGCGCCAGGCCGAGCAGCGCGCGCGCACCACGCTGGCCGAGCTGGAGCGCGACGCGCAGGTCAAGCTCGACGCCGAGTACCGCCGCATCGAGCTGCGCGTGTTCGCCTACCGGCTCGCGCTCACGCTGCCGCTGCTGGTGGTGGCGGGCTGGCTGTTCGTGAAGAAGCGCAAGAGCACCTGGTGGCCCTTCGTCTGGGGTTTCATCCTGTTCGCGCTGTTCGCCTTCTTCGTCGAGCTCGTGCCCTACCTGCCGAGCTACGGCGGCTACGTGCGCTACGTGGTGGGCATCGTGCTCACGGTGCTGGTGGGGCGCTACGCGATCGTCGCGCTCAACAACTACCTCGCGCGCCAGAAGCTGGCCGAGCAGCAGCCCGACCAGGTGCGCCGCGAGGAGCTGAGCTACGACACCGCGCTGGCGCGGCTCGACAAGGGCGTGTGCCCCGGCTGCGAGCGGCCGGTGGACCTGAAGAACACGGCGATCGACTTCTGCCCGCACTGCGGCATCGGCCTGCACGACCACTGCGAGGTCTGCGAGACGCGCAAGAGTGCCTTCTCGCGCTTCTGCCATGCGTGCGGTGCCTCGGCCACATCGTCGGAGGCGGACGCGAAATCCTTCACGCCCCGGACCCCGCCGCAACCCGCGACCTGAGGAGGGCGGTCACGCGGGCGTGCTACAACCGCCCGCTGCGCCGCGTTCGCGGCCGCAGCCCCGGTCCGTTCCATGCCTCACCTCGAAGGAGTACGCGCAATGAGCATCTTCGGCAGCATCCTTTCCAAGATCTTCCCGTCCGCGCAGGCCGCGCAACCGCCGGCCGCAGCACCCGCTGCCCCCGCCGCGCCGGCCCCCGCGGGCGCACCGGCCGCCGCCGCACCGCCGCCGGCCATCACGGTGGTCGACGTCGAGGCCCTGCTCGACGGCATGCCGGGCGCGAAGCAGCTCAACTGGCGCACCTCCATCGTCGACCTGATGAAGCTGCTGGGCCTGGACAGCAGCCTCGATGCGCGCAAGCAGCTCGCGGCCGAACTGAGCTACGGCGCCGACACCAGCGACAGCGCCAAGATGAACATCTGGCTGCACCGCCAGGTCATGACCAAGCTGGCCGCCAACGGCGGCAAGGTGCCGGCCGAACTGCGCGACTGATCCGCGCGCGGCCCGCGTCCAGCAAAAAAAGCCCGGCAGTGCCGGGCTTTTTCTTTTGGCGGTGCGCGCTGGCGCTCAGGTCCAGCCCGCGTCCACCACGTAGTCCTGCGCCGTGCACATGCGCGAATCGTCGGCACCCAGGAACAGCGCCATCGCCGCGATGTCCTCGCCCATCACGCGGCCCGGCAGGCACTGGGCCGCGTCGATCTCCGCGCCCGACTCGGGCTTGACCCACAGCCGCCGCTGACGCTCGGTCATCACCCAGCCCGGCACGATCGTGTTGACGCGGATGTTCTGCTTGCCCAGATCGCGCGCCAGCGAGCGCGTGAGGCCGCGCACCGCCGCCTTGCAGGCCTGGTAGACCGGGTAGCCGCGGCCCTTCATCATCCAGCTGACCGAGCCGAAGTTGACGATCGAGCCGCCGCCCAGCGCGCGCATGTCGGGTGCCACCGCCTGCGCGGCGAAGAACTGGTGCTTGAGGTTCACGGCCACCAGCCGGTCGAAGTCCTCGTCGGTGACGTCGGCCATCTCGTGGCGGCGGTCGTTGGCCGCGTTGTTGAGCAGCACGCCCACCGGCCCGAAGCGTGAGCGCACCGCGTCGATGGTGGCGCCCAGCGCGGCCGTGTCGGTCACGTCGCAGGGCAGGAACAGCGCGGGATGCTCGCCGCGCAGCTGGCCCGCGAGCGCCTGGCCCGCGGCGACGTCGAGGTCGCAGAAGCCGACCTTCGCGCCCTGCGCATGGAAGGCCCGCACCAGCGCTTCGCCGATGCCGCTCGCGCCGCCCGAGATGAAGACGGTGCGCTCGGCGAGCGAGGGATAGCGCGCGGTGTAGGGCGAGGGGGTGGATGCAGTGGTCATGAAAAAGGAAGACGACAGCGTTGAGGCGGGAAGGTTAGCGCGGATTGCCGGGCTCGCGCGCGCAGCGCCAGTTTCGCGATAAGCACATGCCAACTCGGTCGTTGTGGCTGGCCGCGGCGCTGCCCAGAATGGCCCGACGCCGATGGGTGCGTGTGAGCCATGGAGTCCGCCGATGTCCGTCCTGCAAGAAGTGCTCGAAGCCAACGAGCGATATGCCGCCGGGTTCGGCGAGAAATCGAAGCTGGCGCTGCTGCCCGCGCGCCGCTTCGCGGTGCTCACCTGCATGGATGCGCGCCTCGACCCCGCGGGCTATGCGGGGCTTGCCGAGGGCGACGCGCACGTGATCCGCAATGCCGGCGGCCGCGCCACCGACGACGCCATTCGCTCGCTGGTCATCTCGTACAAGCTGCTGGGCACGCGCGAGTTCTTCGTGGTGCACCACAGCGACTGCGGCATGGAGCTGTTCACCGACGACGTCATCTCGGGCCTGCTCGAGCAGAGCCTGGAGACCGCGAGCGTCGATGCCACGGGCTGGCACGACACCGGCCGCGGCCCGGGCTCGTCGGCCGGGCGCTACATCAAGTGGCACACCTTCACGCACAACGCGCGCAGCGTGCAGGAGGACGTGGAGCGCATCCGCCAGCACCCGCTGGTGCCGAGGACGATCCCGATCTACGGCTACATCTACGACGTGCGCAGCGGCCGGCTGGTGGAGGTGCCCGAGGCCACCGCCGCGGGCAAGGCCGCCGGCTAGACCCCGCGCGCGCGTTCGGACTTGAAGCGCGCGCGGAATGCCGTGAACGTTCCCGCATCGAGCGCCTCGCGGATCTCGCGCATCAGGTTCAGGTAGTAGTGCAGGTTGTGGATGGTCGTGAGCATCGGCCCGAGCATCTCGCCGCAGCGGTCGAGGTGATGCAGGTAGGCGCGGCTGAAGCCCTCGCGCCCGCCGTCGTTCCAGCTCACGCCCGAGCTGCCCGCGCAGGCATGGCAGGTGCAGCTGGGATCGATGGGCTGCGGGTCGCTCTTGTGGCGCGCGTTGCGCATCTTGAGGTCGCCGAAGCGCGTGAACAGCGTGCCGTTGCGCGCATTGCGCGTGGGCATCACGCAGTCGAACATGTCGACGCCGTCGGCCACGCCCTGCACCAGGTCCTCGGGCGTGCCCACGCCCATCAGGTAGCGCGGCTTGTTCGCCGGCAGCCGGTGCGGCGTGTGGCCCATGATGTGCAGCATCTCCTCCTTGGGCTCGCCCACGCTCACGCCGCCGATGGCGTAGCCCGGGAAGTCCAGCTCGACCAGCGCCGCCAGCGATTCCTCGCGCAGGTTCTCGAACATGCCGCCCTGCACGATGCCGAACAGCGCGTTCGGGTTCTGCAACCGCTCGAACTCCGTCTGGCAGCGCTTGGCCCAGCGCAGGCTCAGTTCCATCGAGATGCGTGCCTCGGCCTCGGTCGTGATGTGGCCCTTGGTGTCGTAGGGCGTGCACTCGTCGAACTGCATCACGATGTCGCTGTTGAGGATGGTCTGGATCTGCATCGAGACCTCGGGCGTGAGGAACAGCTTGTCGCCGTTGACCGGCGACGCGAACTTCACGCCCTCCTCGCTGATCTTGCGCATCGCGCCCAGCGACCAGACCTGGAAGCCGCCCGAGTCGGTGAGGATCGGCTTGTTCCACTTCTCGAACTGGTGCAGCCCGCCGAAGCTCTGCATCACGTCCAGGCCCGGGCGCATCCACAGGTGGAAGGTGTTGCCCAGGATGATCTGCGCGCCCATCTCGTCGAGGCTGCGCGGCATCACGCCCTTGACGGTGCCGTAGGTGCCCACGGGCATGAAGATCGGCGTCTGCACCACGCCGTGGTTGAGCGTGAGCGTGGCGCGGCGCGCGTGGCTGTCGGGGTCGGTCTTGAGGAGTTCGAAGTTCAGCATGGGGGTCAGTCCTCTGTTCTCGGTTGGCGCGCGAGCAGCATCGCGTCGCCATAGCTGAAGAAGCGGTAGCGCTGCGCGATGGCGTGCGCATAGAGCGCCATCACCCGCTCGTAACCCGCGAGGGCCGAGACCAGCATCATCAGCGTGCTCTTGGGCAGGTGGAAGTTGGTGACCAGCAGGTCGACATGCGCGAAGGCGAAGCCCGGCGTGATGAAGATACGGGTGTCGCCCGCGGCCTCGCCGCTCTTCGCCCACGACTCGAGCGTGCGCACGGTGGTCGTGCCCACGGCCACGATGCGGCCGCCGCGCGCCTTGCATTCGGCGATGGCGCGCTGCGTGGCCTCGGGCACCTCGTAGCGCTCGGCGTGCATGGTGTGCTCGGCGATGTTCTCGGTCTTCACCGGCTGGAAGGTGCCGGCGCCCACGTGCAGCGTGACGTTGGCGCGCTGCACGCCGCGTGCTTCGAGCGCGGCCAGCAGGCCCTCGTCGAAGTGCAGCGCGGCGGTGGGCGCGGCCACGGCGCCGGGCACGCGCGCGAACACGGTCTGGTAGCGGCGCTCGTCCTCGGCCGAGTCGTCGTGCGTGATGTAGGGCGGCAGCGGCACGTGGCCGCAGCGCTCCATCAGCAGGTAGGGGTTCTCGCCCGTGTCGCTCTCGAAGGCGAAGCGGAACAGCGCGCCGTCCTCCTCGGGCCAGCGGCCGAGCAGGGTGGCGCGGAAGCCGCCGACCATCTGCAGCGTGGTGCCCACGGGCGGCTTCTTGCTGACCTTCATGTGGGCCACCACCTCCTGCCCCTGCAGCACGCGCTCGACCAGCAGCTCGAGCTTGCCGCCGGTCGGCTTCTCGCCGAACAGGCGCGCCTTGACGACGCGGGTGTCGTTGAAGACCAGCAGGTCGCCCTCGCGCAACAGCGAGGGCAGGTCGCGGAAGATGCGGTCGGCCGGGGCGGGGCCGGTGCCGTCGAGCAGGCGGGAGGCGGTGCGTTCGGTGGCCGGGTGTTGCGCCACCAGCTCGGGCGGCAGGGCGAAATCGAAATCGGAGAGCGTGAAGGCGCGCATGATGCTTGAGGGCCGGACGGGCCCGTTCCAAGAGGGGGGCCGCGAGGGGCCGTTCGGAGAGCGAGGCGGCGATTGTCCCATGGCGCGAAAACCGGGCGCCGCCGCGGGGTCGGGCGAGGGCCGGCGAGGCAGAATCGCCGCATGGTCGATACACATGCAGCGCGCGTTTCGCAGGAGGCCGGGTCCGCGCCCGGACCCTCCGAGGGCGAGCTCTTCAAGAAGATCCTCGGCGCCGCCTGGCAGGGCCTGCATGCCGACATCCGCCGCCGCTTCGACAAGAACCCCTCGCCCGGCAAGGCGCTGCACTACAGCGGCCGGCTCAGCGAGCTGCGCTGCTCGCGCTTCGGCCGGCTGCTGGGCCACCTCACGCAGCCGCTGATCCAGGGCGCGCTGATCCCCTACAGCGACGCCGACTTCCCGGTCGAGATCCAGGTCTACGCGAAGCCCGGCGACCCCGCGATCTACAAGCAGCGCATCTACCGGCTGCACGGGCGCCGGCCGATCCAGTTCACCAGCTTCATGCGCGAGAGCGAACGCGGCGAGGTGCTCGAGTACGTCGGCATGGGGCTGGGCATGAAGCTGGTGCTCAGCGTGGAGAACGGCAGCCTGCATTTCCAGAGCGACGGCTATTTCTGGCAGCTGCTCGGCTGGCGCATCCCGCTGCCGGGCCTGCTCACGCCCGGCAAGACCTTCCTCTGGCACCACAACGAGACGCCCGAGCGCTTCAACATCCGCATCGAGATCCGCCACCCGCTGATGGGCACCACCTTCACCCAGGTCGGCGTGTTCGAGGAAGTGTCCGCCCCCGCATGATCGACACGCACCTGCTGGCGCTGCAGCTGATGGCGGCCCAGGGCGCGCTCGGCGCCTTCGACACGCTCTATCACCACGAGGGCACCGAGGCGCTGCCGCGGCGCGCCTCGGCCGGGCGCGAGCTCGCGATCCACGCCACGCGCTCGTCGATCTACTGCCTGCTGTTCATCGGCCTCTCGTCCTGGGCCTGGCATGGCGCCTGGGCCTGGGTGCTGCTCGCGGTGTTCGGCGTCGAGATCGTGCTCACGCTGTGGGACTTCGTGGTCGAGGACCGCAGCCGCCTGCTGCCGGCCACCGAGCGCGTCACGCACACGGTGCTGGCGATCAACGCGGGCGCCTTCATCGCGCTGCTGGCGCTGGCGGCCGTCGGCTGGGCCGCCGAGCCGACCGCGCTCGCCTGGCAGCCGCAGGGCTGGCTCGGCGCCTTCCTCGCGCTGTGCGGCGTGGGGGTGGGCGTGTCGGGGCTGCGCGATGCCTTCGCGGCGCGCGCGCTGCTGCGGCGCCGGCGCCAGGCGCGGGTGCGCGAGACCGAGGCGCCGGTGCGCTTCGGCGCGCGGCCGCGGCGCGTGCTGGTCACGGGCGGCACCGGCTTCATCGGCCAGATCCTCGTGCGCCACCTGCTGGCCGACGGCCATGCGGTCACGGTGTGGACGCGCGACGCGCGCGCGGCGGCCTGGAACTTCGGCGGCGCGGTGCGCTGCGTGCAGTCGCTGGCCGAGCTGCCCGCGGCCGAGGAGATCGAGGTGGTGGTCAACCTCGCGGGCGCGCGCATCCTCGGCGCGCGCTGGAGCGAGCGGCGCCAGCGCCAGCTGCTGGCCAGCCGCGAGGGCCTGACGCGGCAGCTGGTCGAATGGATGGCCGGGCGCCCGCGCAAGCCCTGGCTGCTGCTGTCGGGCTCGGCCATCGGCTACTACGGCGTGCAGCCGCAGGGCGATGCCACCGCGCTCGACGAGGAGGCGCCGCCGCAGGACATCTTCATGTCGCGCCTGTGCCAGCGCTGGGAGCAGGCGGCGCAGGCCGCGGTCGCGCTGGGCGTGCAGGTGGCCTGCATGCGCTTCGGCTTCGTGCTGGGCCACCAGGGCTCGCTGCCGCAACTGCTGCTGCCGGTGCGGCTCGGTGTCGGCGGGCGGCTGGGCAGCGGGCGGCAGTGGCTGTCGTGGGTGCATGTGCACGACCTGGTGCGCGCGCTCGCGCATGCCTGGAGCCGGATCGAACGCGAAGGTGGCATGCTGGCCGCGCAGGCCTTCAACGTGACCGCGCCGCAGGCGCTGAGCCAGCACGACTTCACGCGCGTCGCGGCCAGCGTGCTGCACCGCCCCTGCTGGATGCCCACGCCCGCGGCGCCCGTGAAGCTGCTGCTCGGCGAGCAGGCCGACCTGCTGCTCGAAGGCCAGCGCGTGGTGCCCGCGCGGCTGCTGCGCGGCGGCTTCCAGTTCATGTTTCCCGATGCGCGCAGCGCCTTGACGGACCTTTGCCGTCCACGCTAGAAGACCTGTCCGTGCCCGCCAAGAAGAAAGCCTCCACACCCGCGGCCGCGCCGAGCGCACCGGGCGCCGCCACGCCTGCACCCGCCACGCCCGCGGCCCCGGCCGGGCCACCGGGCAGCGGCCTCAGCGTGGTGCAGCGCGCGCTGCGCAAGCTCGGCCTGGTGCGCGACATCGACTTCGCGCTCTACCTGCCGATGCGCTACGAGGACGAGACCCGCGTGGTGCGGCTGGCCGACACGCGCGACGGCGACACCGCGCAGATCGAGGGCGTGGTGACCGAGGCCGAGGTGGCCTACCGGCCGCGGCGCCAGCTCATCGTGACCATCGACGACGGCGGCGAGACCTGCCAGCTGCGCTTCTTCAACTTCTATCCCTCGCAGCAGAAGCAGCTCGCGGTGGGCGCGCGGGTGCGCGTGCGCGGCGAGGTGCGCGGCGGCTTCGTCGGGCGGCAGATGATGCATCCCACGGTCAAGGCCGCGGGCACCGCGCTGCCCGAGGCGCTCACGCCGGTCTACCCGACCGTGGCCGGCCTCGCGCAGCCGGTGCTGCGGCGCGAGGTGCGCTCGGGCCTCGCGCGCGCGGTGCTCGACGAGACCATCCCGGTGCAGATCGGCCTGCGCGGCGCCTGGGACCTGCGCGCCTCGCTGAGCTTCCTGCACTACCCGACGCCCGACGTGGCGATGGCCACGCTCGAGGACCACAGCCACCCGGCCTGGCAGCGCATCAAGGCCGAGGAGCTGCTGGCGCAGCAGCTGTCGCAGATGCAGGCGCGCATGGAGCGCGCGGCGCAGCGCGCGCCGATGCTCGACATGGCGGCCGCGCCCGTCGGCGGCAAGGGCTCGCTGCACGACGCGCTGCTGGCCGTGCTGCCCTTCGGCCTGACCGGCGCGCAGGCGCGCGTGGGCGAGGAGATCGCGCGCGACCTCGGGCGCGAGCTGCCGATGCACCGGCTGCTGCAGGGCGACGTGGGTTCGGGCAAGACGGTGGTGGCCGCGCTCGCGGCGGCGCGCTGCATCGACGCGGGTTTCCAGTGCGCGCTGATGGCGCCGACCGAGATCCTCGCGGCCCAGCATTTCGGCAAGCTGGTCGGCTGGCTCGATCCGCTGCTGGCCGAGCGCGGCCTGCGCGTGGCCTGGCTCACCGGCAGCCAGAAGAAGAAGGAGCGCGACGCCATGGGCGCGGCGGTCGAGAGCGGCGAGGCCGCGCTGGTGATCGGCACCCATGCCGTGATCTCCGAGAAGGTGCGCTTCCACAACCTCGCGCTGGCGATCATCGACGAGCAGCACCGCTTCGGCGTGGCGCAGCGGCTGGCGCTGCGCGGCAAGGCGCGCGACGAGCTCGAGCCGCACCTGCTGATGATGAGCGCCACGCCGATCCCGCGCACGCTCGCGATGAGCTACTACGCCGACCTCGACGTCTCCACGCTCGACGAGCTGCCGCCGGGCCGCACGCCGATCGTCACCCGGCTGGTGGCCGAGCACCGGCGCGACGAGGTGATCGCGCGCATCCAGTCGCAGATCGAGCAGGGCCGGCAGGTCTACTGGGTCTGCCCGCTGATCGAGGAGAGCGAGGCGGTCGACCTGCGCAACGCCACCGCCACGCGCGACGAGCTGGCCGACCTGCTCGGGCCGCAGGTCAACGTCGGCCTGCTGCATTCGCGCATGCCCACGGCCGAGAAGCAGGCGGTGATGGCGGCCTTTACCGCCAACCAGATGCACGTGCTGGTGAGCACCACCGTGATCGAGGTCGGCGTGGACGTGCCCAACGCCTCGCTGATGGTGATCGAGCATGCCGAGCGCTTCGGCCTGTCGCAGCTGCACCAGCTGCGCGGTCGCGTGGGCCGCGGCGCGGCAGCCTCGGCCTGCGTGCTGCTCTATGCGCCCGGCGACAGCGGCCGCGTCGGCGAGGCGGCGCGCGCGCGGCTGCGCGCGATGGCCGAGACCGGCGACGGCTTCGAGATCGCGCGCCGCGACCTCGAGATCCGCGGGCCCGGCGAGTTCCTCGGCGCGCGCCAGTCGGGCGCGCCGCTGCTGCGCTTCGCCGACCTCACGACCGACACCTTGCTGCTCGACTGGGCGCGCGAGCTCGCGCCGCGCATGCTCGAGCAGCATCCCGAGCTGGCGCGGCGGCACATCGACCGCTGGCTCGGCACCAAGGCCGAGTACCTGAAGGCTTGAAGCTGGAAAAGAGGGCGGGCGTCGATCAGCTCGGCCGCCGCGTCAACGCCAGCAGGCAGCCGAAGCCGATCATCATGCTGCCGCTCACGCGGTTGAACCAGCGCATCGCGCGGCTGCCGCCGGCCAGCCGGCGCATGCGCGCGCCGAGCAGCGCATAGAGCGCGATCGCCACCACCTCGAAGACCAGGAAGGTCAGGCCCAGCAGCAGGTAGCTCGATGCGTACGCGCCCGGCACCACGAACTGCGGGAAGAAGGCGGTGAACACCAGGATCGCCTTCGGGTTGCCCGCGGCGACGGTGAACTCCTGCCGCACCAGCACGCGCATCGGCGGCGGGCCCGCGAGCTCGCGCGCCTGCTGCGCCAGTTCGGGCGCGGGCGCGCGCAGCAGCCGGATGCCGATCCACACGAGGTAGGCGGCGCCGATCCACTTGACGATGTCGAAGGCCAGCTCGGACGCGACCAGCACCGCGCCCATGCCCAGGCCGGCGATCGCGATCATCAGCGCGAAGGCGACCAGGCGGCCGGCCGCGGCGGTCACGGCCTGCGCGATGCCGTAGCGCGCGCCGTTGCTCACCGAGAGCAGGTTGTTGGGGCCGAACGCCATGTTGATGGCGAAGCAGGCCGGCAGGAACAGCAGGTAGGCGGACAGGGTCATGGCGTCTGCGGTGGGGGGACGGGGGAGGCGACCATTATCCGCAGCGCCGCGGACCGCCGGCTTCAGCCGAGTGCCTGGCGCCGGAAATCGCTCGGGCTCAGGCCCGTGTGGGCGCGGAACACGCGGCTGAAGTGCGAGAGGTTCACGAAGCCGGCCGCGAGCGCGATGGCGGTCACGGGCTCGGCCACGCGTGCCGGGTCGCGCAGCGCGCGGATGCTGGCGGCCAGCCGCTGCTGCTGGATGTAGCCCGCGAGCGTGTCCTCGCCATCGGCGAAGGCGCCGTGCAGCAGCCGCTTGCTGCAGCGCAGCGCCTGCGCGATGCCCTCGACCGACAAGGCCGGGTCGTGCAGGTTCTGCGCCACGTGATGGCGGATGCGGTCGGCCAGCGCCTCGCGCTGGGTCTGCTGCGTGTGCTGGCCGGCCAGCTCCATCAGCGACAGCCGCACCAGCTGGATCAGCAGCTCGCCCGCGCCGCGCGCGGCCGCCTCGCTCATCGAGGGCAGCTCCTGGTAGGTGCTGCGCATGGTCTCGAGCGCCACGCGCGAGATGCCGCTGGTGCCGCCGACGCGCCGCGCCACCAGCTGCGCGAGCGGCAGCGAGGGCAGGGCCAGCTGTTCCTTGGGCAGCATCACGATCAGGTGGTCGCTGCGCTCGGGGTTGGCCACCGTGTAGTCGAGCGTGGTGTCGTAGAGCGTCCAGCCGCCCGAGCGCACCGCCGCCGCGCGGCCCTTCTGCACCACCTCGGCCGAGCCCTGCCAGGGCGCCACGATCTTCAGGTAGGCCGCGTCGCTCAGGCGCGCCATCTGCGCGGTGCGCAGTACCCGGTGGCGGTTGGCCTCGAGCCGCGTGAGGATCACGTCGCCCGCGCGCGAGGCCGCCAGGTGGCCGTCGAACGGCACCTCGTCGCCGTAGAGGTCGGAGCCCAGGCCGCCGAAGTGGCGGTACACCCACTCGCACCACGCCGGGCCGCGCTCGCGCGGCGGCACTTCGTCGGTCGACAGCAACTGCGATGCGGTCATGGCGCGGCGGGAGGCATTGGGGGGTGGATGGGGCGCCCATTGTGGGCCGCGCGGGCGCCGCCTCGCCTTGCGGGTTAACCACTAGCCGGCTGCACGCTGGGACAAGCGCTTTGTGCACCGCCGGCACAGCGAGCGCGCGGGGCCGTTCCTACGATGCCGGCAGGGCCCGCACCGGGCGCCGCACGACCCGAACATCGAAGGAGACCGCCGTGTTCCACACCCCTCGCCGCCGCTGGATCCAGGGCGCCGCCGCGCTCGGCGCCGCCGCCATGGCGCCGCGCCTGTTCGCCCAGCAGGGCGCGCCTGTGCGCATCGGCTATGCCATCGCCCGCACCGGTCCCTGGGCCGCGGGCGCGCAGGTGAGCCAGGAGCCCAACTACCTGCTGTGGGCCGAGCAGGTCAACGCGGCCGGCGGTCTCGCGGTGAAGGGCGGCGCGAAGCGCCCGATCGAACTGATCGGCTACGACGACCGCAGCGAGACCGAGACCTGCGTGCGCACCTTCGAGAAGCTCATGGGCAGCGACAAGGTCGACCTGGTGCTGCCGCCCTGGGGCTCGGGCGCCAACTTCGCGGTCGCGCCGCTGGCCAACCGCTTCGGCTATCCGCTGCTCGCGCCCACCGCGCTGTCGCGCAAGCTCATCGACATGCGGCTGCCCTACTTCTTCTCGCTGCTGCAGCAGCCCGACAAGATGATGGGCGCGCTGGTCGACCTGCTGGTGGCCCAGGGCGCGAAGACCGTGGCCATCGTCTACATGGACGACCTGTTCGGCCTCGAGAACTTCGCGGCGCTCAACAACGCGCTCAAGAAGACGCAGATCCAGGTGGTGGAGCGCAAGAGCTATCCGCTCGGCGTGAAGGACCTGGCGCCGGTGCTGCGCGGCATCAAGGACCTGAACCCCGATGCCTTCATCGGCATCACCTATCCGCCCGACACCATCCTCGCGAGCCGCCAGGCGCGCGAGGTGGGCTTCAATCCGAAGTTCTTCTATGCCTCGGTCGGCACCGCTTTCCAGCTCTACAAGAACGTGATGGCCGCCAACACCGAGGGCGTGATCGGCATGGGCTCGTGGAACGGCAAGACCAGCCCCGGCGCCAAGGCCTACTTCGACGCCCACACGAAGAAGTTCGGCAAGGAGCCCGACCGCTGGGCCAGCGGCCATGCCTGGGCCGGACTCGAGATCCTGCAGCAGGCGGTGGCCAGCGTGGGGCTGGACCGCAAGGCGCTGCGCGAGCACATCGCGAAGACCGAGTTCAGGACCATCCTCGGGCCGATCCGCTTCGAGGGCAGCGAGAACGCCTCGGTGCCCGGCACCGTCGCGCAATGGCAGGGCGGCGAGTTCGAGGTCGTGTGGCCGAAGGACCGCGCCACCGCGCAGCTCGCGCCCAAGCCGGCCTGGAAGTAGCCGCATGTCCTTCGGAGGATGGGCCGAGCTGCTGGCCGGCGGACTGATCTCGGGCGGCATCTACGCGCTGGTGGCCATCGGCCTGAACCTGCAGTACGGGCTGATGCGCATCATGAACATCTCGCACGGCGAGTTCCTGATGCTCGGCGCCTTCCTGACCTGGTGGGCCCACACCGCGCTGGGCATCTCGCCGCTGTTGTTCGTGCCGGTGGCCTTCGCGCTGCTGATGGCGCTGGGCATGGCGGTGCACTGGCTGTGCTTTCGCCAGGTGGCGGCGCGCGCGCCCAGCGTCGAGGTGTTCGAGGCGCGCAGCCTGATGGTGGGCTTCGGCCTGATGTTCCTGGTGCAGAACACCGCGTTGCTGGTGTGGGGCGGCGACCTGCGCGGCTACGACTACCTGGCCGAGCCGGTGCAGCTCGGCGCGATGCGCTTCACGGCCAACAAGCTGGTGCTGTTCGGCGTCGCGCTCGCGCTGAGCCTGGTGCTGGTGGCGCTGCTCAAGCGCACCCTGCTGGGCAAGGCGGTGCGCGCGCTGATGCAGTCGCCCACCGGCGCGCAACTGGTCGGCATCAACACCCGGCGGCTGCATCCGCTGATGTTCGGCATCGGCCTCGGCCTCTCGGGCGTGGCCGGCGCGCTGCTGTCGATGACCTACGAGATCTCGCCCTCGATGGGCGAGCCCTACACCGTGACCGCGCTGATCGTCATCACGCTCGGCGGCTTCGGCAGCATCGCCGGCAGCCTGGTCGGCGGCCTGCTGCTCGGCGTGGTCGAGGCGCTGGGCATGTACTTCACCAGCCCCTCGCTCAAGATGCTGCTGTCGTACGCCGTGTTCATCGGCGTGCTGATCTGGCGGCCCAACGGATTGTTCTCGCGATGAGTTCCCTGTCCTCTTCTTCCGCGCGGCCGTGGCTGCTGCTCGGCACCGCCGCCGCGCTCGCCGCCTGCGTGCCCTGGATCGCCAGCGAGTTCCTGAGCTCGGTGGCGCTGGGCTGCCTGATGTACATCGCGCTGGCCACGAGCTGGTCGCTGTTCTGCGGCGCCACGCGCTACCTGTCGCTCGCCACCTCGGCCTTCTTCGGCCTCGGCGCCTATGCCAGCGCCGTGCTGCTCGACGTGCTGCCCTGGCCGCTGGTGATCCTCGGCGGTGCCGCCATCGCGAGCGCGGTCGCGTTGCTGATGGGCGCGGCCGTGCTGCACCTGCGCGGCACCTACTTCGCGGTGCTGACCTTCGGCATGACCGAGCTGATCCGGCATGCGCTGACCTTCGTCGAGAAGCAGGTCTCGGGCACGGTGGGCCGGGTGCTGACCGAGGTGCCGTCCAACGAAACCGTCTACCTCACGGTGCTCGCGATCGCCGTGCTCGCGATCGCCACCGCGATGGCCGTGAAGCGCAGCCGCTTCGGCCTCGCGCTCGCGGGCATCGGCGCCGACGAGCAGCGCGCCCAGACCCTGGGCGTGGACACGCGGCGCGTGAAGATCGCCGGCTTCGCGCTCACCGCGGCCTTCGCGGGCGCGGTCGGCGCGGCGATGGCGGTGCGCTGGACCTACATCGAGCCGGCCGCCGTCTTCAGCCCCTTCATCGGCTTCCAGACCGTGCTGATCGCGATGATCGGCGGCGCCGCCAGCATCGGCGGGCCGGTGCTCGCGGCCGTGGTGTTCAGCGTGCTGTCCGAGACCCTGCGGCTGCAACTGCCCTACGGCTACATGATGGTGCTGGGGCTGCTGCTGATCCTGTGCGTGATGTACCTGCCCGAGGGGCTGGCGTCGCTGTGGCGGCGCAAGGCGAAGGGAGCGCGCCATGTCTGAGGCCGCGCGACCCCTGCTGCTCGAGGCGCGCGAGGTCAGCGTGCGCTTCGGCGGCCTCACCGCCGTCGACGCGGTCAGCGTTGCGCTGCATGCCGGCGAGCTGGTCGGCATCATCGGTCCCAACGGCGCGGGCAAGACCACCTTCTTCAACGCCATCTCGGGCGTGGTGATGCCCACCGGCGGCCAACTGCTGGTGGAGGGCGGCATCGACCTCACGCGCCGCGGCCCGCACCGCTTCGCCGCGCACGGCATCGCGCGCACTTTCCAGACACCGCGCGTGATGGCCGGCATGAGCCTCGAAGACAACGTGCGCTTCGGCATGCAGTTCGCGGGCCGGCACCGCGCGCCGCTGCCGGGCCTCGCGAGCGTGCGGGAGATCCTCGACATGCTGGGCCTGGGCGCGTTCGCCGACCGGCTCGCGGCCGAGGTCACGCCCTCGCAGCAGCGGCTGCTCGAGATCGGCATGGCGCTCGGCACGCGGCCGCGCGTGCTGCTGCTCGACGAGGTCGCGGCCGGGCTCACCGAGGCCGAGGTCGAGGCCATGGCGCAGCGCATCCGCCGGCTGCGCGACGCGCACGGCCTCACCGTGGTGTGGATCGAGCATGCGGTGACCACCTTGCTGAAGTACGTCGAGCGCGTGCTGGTGCTGCACCAGGGCCGCAAGATCGCCGACGGCACGCCCGCCGAGGTGGTGCGCAACGCGGAGGTGATCGAGGCCTACCTGGGCGACGAGATGGAGGCCACGTCATGAGCGCCGCATCGAACGACGGCAGCCGCCTCGCCGTGCGCGGCCTGCGCGCCGGCTACCACGGCTTCGAGGTGGTGCAGGGGCTCGATCTCGAAGCCGTGCCCGGCGTGACCGTGGTGCTGGGCCCCAACGGCGCCGGCAAGACCACGCTGCTGAAGGCGCTGGCCGGCCTGCTGCCGCGCCGCGGCGAGGCGCTGCTCGACGGCGTGGCGCTGCCCGCGGGCGATGCCACCGCCTGCGTGCGCCGCGGCATGGCGCTGGTGGCCGAGGGCCGCCAGCTGTTCGCGCAGATGACCGTGACCGAGAACCTCGAGCTCGGCGGCTGGCTGGTGCCCGCCGCGCTGCGCGCCGAGCGGCTGGCGCGCGCCTTCGACGACTTCCCGCGGCTGCGCGAACGCGCGAGGCAACTGGCCGGCACCATGAGCGGCGGCGAGCAGCAGATGGTGGCGGTGGCGCGCGCCATGATGAGCGGGCCGCGTCTGCTGATGCTCGACGAGCCCTCGCTGGGCCTCGCGCCGCGCATGGTCGACGAGCTGCTGGCCATCGTGCGCCGCATCGCCGACCAGGGCGTGACCGTGCTGATGGTCGAGCAGAACGTGCGCAAGGCGCTGCAGGCCGCCGACCGCGGCTACGTGCTCGAGCGCGGCCGCATCGTGGCCGCGGGCGAGGCCCGCGCGCTGCTCGATTCCGACGCGGTGCGCCAGGCCTACCTCGGCGTCGCCTGAACCTTCTTTCTTCCAGCCAAGGACCTCCTCATGACCGACATCCTCATGCGCATCGGCGGCGAACGCCGTCCGGCCGAAGGCGGCGCCGTCTTCGAGCGCCGCAACCCGCTCGATGGCGCCGTCGCCACGCGCGCCCCCGCCGCCACCGCGCGCGATGCCGTCGCCGCGGTCGAGGCCGCGCAACGAGCGTTCGACGCCTGGTCGCAGACCGGCCCCGGCGAACGGCGCGCGCTGCTGCTGAAGGCCGCGCAGGCGATCGAGGCGCGCCACGACGACTTCGTGCAGGCGATGGCGCGCGAGACCGGCGCCTCGGCGCTGTGGGCCGGTTTCAACGTGCACCTCGCGGCCGGGCTGCTGACCGAGGCGGCCGCGCTCACCACCCAGATCGGCGGCGAGGTGATTCCTTCCGACGTGCCCGGCAGCCTCGCGATGGGCGTGCGCCAGGCGGCCGGCGTGGTGCTCGGCATCGCGCCGTGGAACGCGCCCGTGATCCTCGGCGTGCGCGCGCTCGCCACGCCGCTGGCCTGCGGCAACACCGTGGTGTTCAAGGGCTCGGAGCTGTGCCCGCAGACCCATGCGCTGATCGTCGATGCGCTGCACGACGCCGGCCTGCCGCCGGGCACGGTGAACTTCGTGACCAACGCGCCGGCCGACGCGGCCGAGGTGGTCGACGCGATCGTCGCCCACCCGGCGGTGCGCCGCGTCAACTTCACCGGCTCCACGCGCGTGGGCCGGTTGATCGCGCAGACCTGCGCGCGCCACATCAAGCCCGCCGTGCTCGAGCTCGGCGGCAAGGCGCCCTTCGTGGTGCTCGACGATGCCGACATCGACGCCGCGGTCGATGCCGCCGTGTTCGGCGCCTTCGCCAACTCGGGCCAGATCTGCATGTCGACCGAGCGCATCGTGCTCGACGCGCGCATCGCCGACGAGTTCGTCGCCAGGTTCGCGGCGCGCGCGAAGAGCCTGCCGCTGGGCGACCCGCGCGAGGGCCCGGTGGTGCTGGGCTCGGTGGTCGACATGGCGACCGTGGAGCGCTGCAACGCGCTGATCGACGACGCGCTGGCCCAGGGCGCGGTGCTGGTCTGCGGCGGCCGCGCCGAGAACACGCTGATGCCGGCCACCGTGCTCGACCGCGTGACGCCCGCGATGCGCGTCTACGGCGAGGAGACCTTCGGTCCGCTCAAGGCCATCGTGCGCGTGGCCGATACCGAGGCCGCGATCGCCACCGCCAACGACAACGCCTTCGGCCTCTCGTCGGCCGTGTTCGGCCGCGACATCGCGCGCGCCTGGAACGTGGCGCGCCGCATCGAGGCCGGCATCTGCCACGTCAACGGCCCCACGGTGCACGACGAGGCGCAGATGCCCTTCGGCGGCGTGAAGGCCTCGGGCTACGGCCGCTTCGGCGGCAAGGCCGGCGTGGAGGCCTTCACCGAGCTGCGCTGGCTCACGGTGCAGACCGCGCCGCGGCACTACCCGTTCTGAAGCACCGCGCCGGCTTCAGCCGAAGGTGAAGGCATAGGCCTGCGCGCCGGGGTCGAGGAACTCGATCTCGAACAGCCGCTCGCGCGCGCCCTGCTGCTGGCGCACCAGCTGGTAGAGCCGCTGCGCGTCGACCGTGCCCTGCCCTTGCGCGTCGGTGTCGAAGCCGTGGTCGGCCAGCGGCGGCTGGCCGTCGATGCGCACGCGGAAGCGCACCGGCTTGCCATCGGCCGCGGGGCCGAGCACCAGGTGCAGGTCGCGCGCCTGGAAGCGGTAGGCGATGCGCCCGCCCGGGCGCGCGAGCACTGCGCGCTCGGCATCGACCGCCCAGTCGCCCGCCAGTGCCCACTGGTTGATGCGCAGCGCGGCGGGTGCCTGGTAGGCATGGGTGCGGCCCGCGACCAGCCCGCCCGGCGAGGCGAAGCCCTCGGCGCGTTCCTGGCCGATGTAGGTCTCGCCCGAGCGCACGGGCTCGGTGCCGGGCGCGGCCTGCGTGCCCAGGCCCTGCGGCGCGACCAGCCCCGCGGCCACGCGCGACGGCCCGGCCTCGGCCAGCAGCTGCTGGATCACCTGCTCGGACTTCGCGTACTGGCCCTCGCCGAACAGGTGGTGGCGGATGCGCCCCTGCGCGTCGACGAAGTAGAAGGCCGGCCAGGCCTGGTTGCCGAAGGCGCGCCAGATCGCGTAGTCGCTGTCGACCGCGACCGGGAAGCCGATCTCGAGGTCCTTGACCGCGCGGCGCACGTTGGCCGGGCGCTTCTCGAACGCGAACTCGGGCGTGTGCACGCCCACCACCACGAGGCCGGCGTCCTTGTACTTCTCGGCCCAGGCGCGCAGGTAGGGCAGGGTGCGCAGGCAGTTGATGCAGGAGTAGGTCCAGAAGTCGACCAGCACCACCTTGCCGCGCAGCGCCTCGGGCGTGAGCGGCGGCGAGTTGATCCATTCGGTCGCGCTGGCCAGCGCGGGGAACGGGCCCTGGTCGCGCAGGGGGCGCGGCGTGAAGGCGGGGGCGGGCAGGGGCGCTTCGGCGCTGGTCAGCATCAGGCCGCCGCGGTCCTGGCGCGCGGACTGCGGCACGGCGGGCTTCGGCGGGCCGAGGCGGTCGAGCAGCGCCTGTTCGAGCGCGGTGGTGCCGCCGCCCGAGAGCCGGCTCAGCAGGCCGGTGTCCAGCCCGAGCGCGATCGCGCCCACGCCCGCGAGCACCGCGGCGCCGGCCGCGCGGCGCAGCCATTCGCCGGTGCGCAGCGAGGCCTTCATGCGCGCGAACATCCGGTGGCCGAACAGCAGCGCGGCCGCCAGCGAGGTGCAGGCGCCGGCCGCGTAGGCCAGCAGCAGCAGCGAGGTGCCGGCGCTGGCGCCGTTGAGCGCGGCGCCGGTCAGGATCAAGCCCAGGATCGGGCCCGCGCAGGGTGCCCACAGCAGGCCCGTGCCCACGCCCAGCAGCAGCGGCGAGAACACCGAGCCACCGGTCGGCGCGTCGGCCAGCCGCAAGCCGAGCGCCACCAGCGGCCGGCTCAGCCGGTCGGCCAGCGCGGGCAGCAGCAGCGTGAGGCCGAACAGCGCGAGCAGCGCGATCGCCGCGTAGCGCCCCCACTCGTTGAGCGCCACCACCCAGCCGCCGCCCACGGCCGCGAGGGTGGCGACGGCCGCGAAGGCCAGCGCCATGCCCGCGAGCATCGGCAGGCCGTGCGAGCGGAACGGGCGGTCGGCGCGCGCGAACACGAAGGGCAGCACCGGCAGGATGCAGGGGCTCAGGATGGTGAGCACCCCGCCGAGGTAGGCAACGATGAGAACGAGCATGGTGGCGCTCCTGGTTGGGTCGTGGATGAATCGATGGGATGGGGCGTGCGCATCCCGCGCAGCCTCGCGTCGCGGGGCCGCCGTCGGGTGTCGCCGTGGTGGGTCGTGTGCGCTCAGTCGCCCGGCGCGGGGCGCGTGCCCAGCAGCAGGCTGGCCTCGAGCCCGCCCTCGGGCCGGTTGGCCAGCCGCAGCTGCGCGCCCATCGCGGTCGCGAGCTGCTGGGCGATCGCCAGGCCCAGGCCGGTGCCGCCGGTGTCTCGGTTGCGCGAGCTCTCGACGCGGTAGAAGGGCTTGAGCACCGCGTCGAGCTCGTCGGCCGGGATGCCCGGGCCGTTGTCGACCACCGCGATGCGCAACTGGCCGCCCGCGGCCTCGGGCTGCACGCGCACGCTGACCTCGGTGCCGAACTTGAGCGCGTTGTCGATCAGGTTGGCGAGGATGCGGCGCAGCGCGTTGGGCCGGGTCACGATCGGCGTGCCGGCACGGCCCTCGAGCCGCACCGGTTGGCCCGCGTCCTCGTAGTCGGCGAGCATGCTTTGCACCAGCGCATCGGCATCCACGCGCAGCGGCGGCTCGGTCGCGCCGTGCAGCGTGCGCGCATAGGTCACGCCCTCGCGCACCAGCGACTTCATCGCGTCGAGGTCCTGGCGGAACTTGTCGCGGTCGGGCGTGGCGTCCATCAGCTCGGTGCGCAGCCGCATGCGCGTGATCGGCGTCTGCAGGTCGTGCGAGATCGCGGCCAGGATCTCGACGCGCTCCGACATGTAGCCCGAGATGCGCTGCTGCATCGCATTGAAGGCGCGCGCGGCATGGGCCACCTCGCTCGGGCCGTGCTCGTCGAGCGGCCGGCCCTTGAGGTCGGGCCCGAGCTCGTCGGCCGCGCTCGCCAGCTGCGCCAGCGGCCGCGTGACCAGCCGCACCGCGGCCCAGGCGCACAGCGCCAGCACCAGCAACTGCACCGCGAGGCCCCACACCAGCCAGGGCGACATCGGCATGTCGACCCGGCGCGCATGCACGATCAGCGCCGAGCCGTCGTGCAGCCGCACCTGGATCTCCAGGCCGCCGACGGGGTTGCCCACCTCGCCGATCTTCACGATCTCGAACGGGCGCATGGCCTCCATGATGGCCTCGCCGAACTGGCGCAGCGAGGCCGAGGCCGGTTCGTTGCCACCGGCTTCGCCGCCGAGCGTGAAGTGGTAGTTGCGCCGCTCCAGCCGCGCCAGCCAGTCCGCGCGCTCGTCGGCCGGCAGGCGGTCGAGCAGTGCCACCGAGCTCGCGATGTCGCGCTCGATGCCGATCATCATCAGCTCGCGCATCGCGAGGCCGCGCTCGTAGTTGATCGCGCCGAAGGTCAGGGCCTGCGCGATCGCGAGGCCGACCACGATGATCAGCGTGACGCGCGCGAACAGCGAGCGCGGGACCAGCCGGCGCAGCCCGCGGCGGACGGGGGCGGCCTGGCTGGCGGCGGGGCTGGCGGGGGTGGACATGGACGCCTTTATAGACGGGTGGACGAAGGCGCCGGCGTCGGCCGGCGCGCCGCGGCTCAGACCAGGCGGAGGGTGACGTCGATGTTGCCGCGCGTGGCCTTCGAGTACGGGCAGGTCTGGTGCGCCGCATCGACCAGGCCCTGGGCCACCTCGCGGTCCAGGCCCGGGATGCTCACGTCGAGCCGGGCCTGCAGGAAGTAGCCGCCCGTGCCGGTGCCGAGGTCGACCTCGGCGTTCACGCTCAGGTCGGCCGGCAACGCGATCTTTTGCTTCGCGGCGGCCAGGCCCATCGCGCCGATGAAGCAGGCCGACCAGCCGGCCGCGAACAGCTGTTCGGGGTTGGTGCCCTGGCCGGCGGAACCGGGCGAGGACAGCTGGATGTCGAGCCGGCCGTCGCTGCTGCGCGCGCTGCCGTCGCGGCCGCCGGAGGTGGTGTGGGTCTTGCCGGTGTAGAGGACCTTGTCGATCTGGCTCATGGTGGTTCCTTGGATGGGTGAAGAAGGGGTTGTTCGTCGAACGGAACGGATTCTTGGGCCGCGACCACCCCCGCGGCGCGCCTTGCGTATGCCTGTGTATCCGCGCGAAAAACGCACACAGTACGTTTCACGTCCCAGGCTGCGGCCAGCCGCTAGTGCAACGGCATGTGGCACCTTGCCGCGCCGGATACTTGGGCATACAAAAGCCGCTGGCGCGCGCCGGCCGGCGGCTACATTGCGCTGCACGACAACCCCGAGACCGCGCCATGAACACCAGGCCCTCCGACCACATCCTCATCGTCGACGACGACCGGGAGATCCGCGAACTGCTGAGCACCTACCTGGTGAAGAACGGCCTGCGCGTGGTGGCGGTGCCGACCGGGCGCCACATGCGCGCGGCGCTCGAGGACTCGGGGCCCTTCGACCTGATCATCCTCGACCTGATGCTGCCGGGCGAGGACGGCCTGACCCTGTGCCGCGACCTGCGCACCGGCAAGTACAAGGCCACGCCGATCCTGATGCTGACCGCGCGCAGCGAGGAGGCCGACCGCATCCTGGGCCTGGAGATGGGCGCCGACGACTACCTGGCCAAGCCCTTCTCGGCGCGCGAGCTGCTCGCGCGCATCCGCTCGGTGATGCGCCGCACCCGCATGTTGCCGCCCAACATGGGCTCGGCCGAGGCCGCGCGCAAGCTGGTGTTCGGCGAATGGCAGGTCGACACGGTGGAGCGCCACCTGCTCGACGAGAGCGGCACCATGGTCGCGCTCAGCGGCGCCGAGTACCGGCTGCTGCGCGTGTTCCTCGACCATCCGCAGAAGGTGCTGAGCCGCGACCAGCTGCTGAGCCTGACCCAGGGCCGCGAGGCCGAGCTGTTCGAGCGCTCGATCGACCTGCTGGTGAGCCGGCTGCGCCAGCGCCTGCGCGACGATGCGCGCGAGCCGCGCTACCTGAAGACGGTGCGCAGCGAAGGCTATGTGCTGGCCGCGGCGGTCGAGGCGCGGGACTAGGCGTTTTTTCGCTTCGAAGGACCCGTCGCCGAACGGGTCGAGATGCATTGGCAGTTGGTCGGCTGGCGGACTTCATGCGCGAAGCCGCCCGCGAGGAACAGCAGGGCGAACCAGAGCTTCTTCATCTCAGGACGCCGGTGCGGGTTCGGCCAGCAGCGCCTGGATCTTCTTCTCGGTGGTGCCGTAGCTGCCCTCGCCGAAGTGCGAATAGACGATGCGGCCCTGCTTGTCGATCAGGTAGACGGCCGGCCAGTACTGGTTGCGGAAGGCCTTCCAGGTGCCGTAGCTGTTGTCCTGCGCCACCGCGTGGCGGATCTGCAGGCGCTGGATCGCGTCCTTCACGTTCTGAGTCGACTTCTCGTAGGCGAACTCGGGCGTGTGCACGCCGACCACGACCAGCCCCTGGTCCTTGTACTTCGCGTCCCAGTCCTTGACGTAGGGCAGGTGGTTCAGGCAGTTGATGCAGGTGTAGGTCCAGAAGTCGACCAGCACCACCTTGCCGCGCAGCGCGGCCATGTCCAGCGGCGGCGAGTTGAGCCAGGTGTCGATGTGGGTGAAGGCCGGCGCGGGCGCGGCCTGCGCGGTGGGGATGTCGCCGCCGCCGGGCGGCGCGGCGAGGGTGACGAAAGCCACTGAGGCGGCGATGGCGGCGGCGATGGCGAGCGGTGCGGCGGGGATGCGCATGGCGGTTCCTTCGGGTGAGAAAGAGGCGGTGGAAGAATCGATGCGTCGATTCTTCGACGCCCGCCACCGCTGCCGCGCGTGCTGCGTATGCCTGTGTATCCGTGGGGCGCAAGCCGCACAGTACGTTGCATGCTGCTAGCTGTTGAGCGTGAACCCCGTCTGCTTCACCACCGCCTGCCAGCGCGCGATCTCGTCGTTCAGGTGCTTCGCGAAGGCCTGGCTGCCGCGTGGCATCGGGTCGATGAAGGCATCGGCCAGCCGGGCCTTGACCTCGGGCAGGTCGAGCACCTTGGCGAGCGCGGCGTTCAGGCGCTGCTGCACGTCGGCGGGCGTCTTCGCGGGCACCATGAGGCCGTACCAGACGCTGCCGACGATGCCGGGCGCGCTCTCGGCGAAGGTCTGCACCTGCGGCAGCTTGGGATCGCGCGCCGTGCTCGCGATGGCGAGCACCTTGAGCCGCTTCGCCTCGATGTGCGGCATGCAGGCCGGCACCGAGTTGATCACCATCGGCACCTGGCCGCCGATGGCATCGGTCAGCGCCAGCGCGCCGCCCTTGTAGGGCACGTGCACCAGCTCCATCCCGGTCTTGAGCTTGAGCAGCTCGTAGAGCAGGTGCGGCGCCGAGCCCTGGCCCGGCGTGCCGACGCCGTACTGGCGCACCTGCTCGCGCGGCAGCGCCAGCAGTTCCTTGAGCGAGTTGGCCGGGAACGACGGATGCGCCACCAGCAGTTGCGGCGAGGAGCCGATCAGCGTGAGCGGCGCGAAGTCCTTGGTCGAATCGAAGGGCAGCCGCGGCTGCACCGCCGCGTTGGTGGCGTGCGCGGCATCGGCGATCAGCAGCGTGTAGCCGTCGGCCGCGCTCTTGGCCACGGCGTCGGTGCCGATCATGGCGGAGGCGCCGGCCTTGTTGTCGACGATGACGTTCCAGCCGCTGGATTCGGTCAGCTTCTGCGCCACCAGGCGCCCGACCACGTCGGAGCCGCCACCGGGCGCATAGGGCACGACCAGCCGGATCGGGCGGCTGGGGTAGTCATTGGCGAAGGCGGGGCGGCCGAGCGACAGGGCCGCGGCCGAGAGGGTGGTGGCGACGAAGTCGCGGCGGGACAGGGTGGGCATGGTGGATCTCCTGGAATGGGGCGGCTCAGCGGAGCAGGGCGTCGGCGGCGCGGCGGAAGCCGGCGATGGCGGCGTCGACGCCGGCGGTGTCGACGTGGCGGTGCGTCACGAGGCGCAGCCGATGGCTGCCCCAGGCGCGCACCAGCACGCCGTGCTCGCGCAGCGCGCGGGTCCATGCCGCGCTGTCGGGGCCGTTCGCGGGCAGGTCGGCGAGCACGATGTTGGTGGCGGGCGTGTTGGTGCGCAGCGCGCCGGGCCGGACTGCGCCCAGGCCCTCGGCCAGCCGCCGCGCCTGGCGGTGGTCGTCGGCGAGCCGGCCCGCCATGGTCTCGATGGCCTCGAGCCCGGCCGCCGCGACCACGCCGACCTGGCGCTGCGTGCCGCCGAGCACCTTGCGCAGCCGGCGCGCGCGTTCGATCGTCGCGGCGGTGCCGACCAGCACCGCGCCGGCCGGCGCGCTCAGGCCCTTCGAGAGGCAGACGGCCACGCTGTCGGCGCAGCCCGCGATGGCGGCGGGCGCCACCTCGAGCGCGACCGCCGCGTTGAACAGCCGCGCGCCGTCGAGGTGCACGCGCGCGCCCGCGCCCCGCGCGGCCTCCATCACCGCGCGCATGTGCTCGAGCGGCGGCACGGCGCCGCCCGCGTTCGCGTGCGAGGTCTCCATGCCGACGAGCTCGGTGCGCAGGCCGCCGGGGCGGCGCAGGGTGCGCTCGAGTTCGTCGAGGTCCATGGCGCCGGCCGTGCCCGCGATGCCGAGGTAGGCCAGGCCCGCGAGCGTGGCGCCGCCGCGCTCGGTCAGGAACATGTGGGCCGTGGCCTCGAGCAGCACCTGGCCCTGGCGCTCGGTCTGCGCGAGCACGGCCAGCAGGTTGCCCATGGTGGCCGTGGGCACGTAGAGGCCCGCCTCCTTGTCGAGCGTGCGCGCCACCAGCGCCTCGAGTTCGCGCGCGGTCGGGTCGCCGTCGAGGCCGTCGTCGCCCAGCGGCGCGCTGCGCATGCGCTCGTACATCGCGGGCGTGGGCCGCGTGACGGTGTCGCTGCGCAGGTCCACGCCGGGAGGATCGGAGGGTGCGGTCGCGTCGGTGCCAGTCATGGCGGCGAGTATTCGCGCGCCGCCTGGATACGCAAAATTCCTTGTAGAGGGTGCGTCATACAATTTTGATATGACGACCCGCCGCATGACGCTCAAGCACATCGAGGCCTTCCGCATCGTCATGCAGACGGGCTCGATGACCGAGGCCTCGCGCCGGCTCCACACCTCGCAGCCCCAGGTCAGCCGGCTGGTGTCGCAGCTCGAGGCCATCGTCGGCTTCCTGCTGTTCGAGCGCCGCGGCACGCGCCTCCTGCCCTCGCTCGACGGCAAGCGTTTCTTCCAGGACGTGGAGAAGGCCTTCGTCGGGCTCGAGGGCCTGGAGGGCGCGGCCTCGAACATCCGCTCCTTCGGCGGCGACCGGCTCGCGGTGGCCGCCATGCCGCGGATCGCGGGCGGGCTGCTGAGCAAGGCCGTCGCGCAGTTCAAGGCCGAGCATCCCGAGACCCTGCTCACCATCCACTCGGGCGCCGCCGCCACCGTCAACACCTGGGTCAGCTCGGGCCTGTGCGAGCTCGGCCTGGCCATCCTCTACGGCGACGACGTGCCGGGCATGCAGGTCCAGACCCTGCTGACCATGGACTGCGTGGCCGTGCTGCCGATCGGGCACCGGCTCGCGAAGCGCAAGCAGGTCGCGGCGGCCGACCTCGAGGGCGAGGCCTTCGTCTCGTTCCCGCTCGGCAGCGCGCCGCGCGAACGCATCGACCGCGTGCTGGCGGCCGCGGGCGCCCGCACGCGCACGGTGCTGGAGTCGGACCTCGGTGCCTCGGTCTGCGCGCTGGTCGCCGCGGGCCTGGGCGTCAGCGTGCTCAACCCGCTGGCGGCGCTCGAGGAGCGGCGCAACCTCGAGCTCGCGGTGCGCGCCTTCGTGCCCGCGATCCCGGTGCGGCTCGCGTTGCTGCTGCCACCCGATGCGCCGGATTCGCGGCTGGTGAGCGCCTTCGCGGACCAGGTGCGCGCGGTGATCGCGTCGGACCTCGAGGTGGTGCGGCCCTACCGGCGCTGAGGCGGCGCTACCTTCTCGCGGCCTTCGGCGGGCGCGCCGGCGGCGCCGCCTTGCCGCGGGGCGTCGACATGCCCTCGGCCAGCGCGGCCGGGTCCATGCATTCACCCTGGGCCCAGTGCGCGTGCAAGGTGCTTCGCATCGCGGTCAGGTCCTGGCGCTGGGCGCGCAGGCCCGCGATCAGCCGGTCGATCTCGTGCACGCGGCCGTCGAGCCGCTCGATCAGGTCGTCCTTCGAGAACACCGCGCAGTCCGCGAACGCGCCGCGCAGGCTGTCGAGCGAGAAGCCGAGGTTCTGCGCGATCTGGATCAGTTGCAGCCGCTTCAGTGCAGCATCGTCGTAGTCGCGGTAGCCGTTGGCGCGGCGCTCGGCCGCGGGCAGCAGGCCGCTCTGTTCGTAGAAGCGGATGGCCGAGGCTGCCATGCCGGTCTTCTGTGCCAATTCGCCGATTTTCATGGGGCTTGACCTTGAAGCTGGCTTGAATCTTAGCATCGGCTTTCCCTCACTCCTCCCATGGCGCTTCACCGTGAATGCCTCGCCGCTCTTCCAGCCGCTGACCCTGCCCAATGGCAGCTTCCTGCCCAACCGACTGGCCAAGGCCGCGATGGAGGAAAACATGGCCGAGGACGGGCAGTTGCCGGGCGCGGCGCTGCACGATCTCTACCGCGTCTGGGCCCGGGGCGGCGCGGGCCTGGTCATCACGGGCAACGTGATGATCGATGGCCGCGCGCTCACCGGCCCGGGCGGCGTCGTGCTCGAGACCGGCACGCCGCTCGAGCGCTTTGCCGAATGGGCGACGGCCGCGCGCAGCGGTGGCGCGCAGGTCTGGATGCAGATCAACCATCCGGGCCGCCAGGTCCGCGCGAGCATGGGCGGCCTGGCCTGGGCACCGTCGTCGGTGGCGCTCGACCTCGGCAAGCACAGCAAGCTTTTCGTGCAGCCCCAGGCCATGAGCGAGGCCGAGATCGCGGAAACCGTCGAACGCTTCGCCGCGACGGCGCAGGCGGCCGAGCGCGCGGGCTTCACGGGCGTGCAGATCCATGCGGCGCACGGCTACCTGCTGTCGCAGTTCCTGTCGCCGCTGACCAACCGGCGCACCGATGCCTGGGGCGGCAGCCTCGAGAACCGCGCGCGCTTCCTGCTCGACGTGCTGCGTGCCGTGCGCGGCCGCGTGGGGCGCGACTTCTGCGTGGCCGTGAAACTCAACTCGGCCGATTTCCAGCGCGGCGGCTTCTCGCAAAGCGATGCGAAGCAGGTCATCCTGTGGCTCAACGCACTCTCGATTGACTTGGTCGAACTGTCCGGCGGCAGCTACGAGAGTCCGGCGATGCAGGGCCGCACGGCCGACGGGCGCACCCTGGCGCGCGAGGCCTATTTCCTCGAGTTCGCGCGCGAGCTCGCCGCCGTGGCCCGGATGCCCGTGATGACCACGGGCGGCATCGTGCGCCGCGTGGTGGCCGAACAGGTGCTGGCCGGCGGCGTCGCGGTGGTGGGCATGGCCACGGCCCTGGCCGTCGCGCCCGACCTGCCGGCGCGTTGGCGCGCGGGCGAGGACGCGGTGGCGCCCGCGCCGAAGGTCGAATGGAAGGATCAGGTGATGGGCGCGATGGCGCGCATGGCGCTGGTGAAGCGCCGCCTGCGCACCCTGCGCCCGGGCCGCACCGGGGTGCCGCGGCATTCGCCGTTCCTGACCCTGCTGCTCGACCAGCTGCGCATGCAGCGCCTGACGCGCCGCTACCGTCGCTGGCATGGCGCGCGGCCGGCGTGAGCCGCGCATCGCCGCGGCGAGGTTGCCTCGACGCGGCGCCGGCTACACCAGCTCGGCGTTGGCCGAGATGCGCTGGATCGCCTGCGGCGGCTGCCCGAAGGCACGCAGGAACGCCTGCCGCATGCGCTCGCGGTCGCCGAACCCGGTCTCGCGCGCGATCACCTCGATCGGGTGGCGGCTGGTTTCCATCATCAGGCGCGCGGCCTCCACGCGCAGCCGCTCGATCGCCTTGGCCGGCGACTGCCCGGTCTCCTCGCGGAACACGCGGCTGAACTGGCGCGGGCTCAGGTGCGCCGCGTTGGCCAGCACCTCCACCGACAGGTCGGCGGCGAGGTTCTCCCTGGCGTAGGCCAGGGCCGTCTGCACGCGGTCGGACTTGGCATCGAGCTCGAGCAGGGTCGAGAACTGCGACTGGCCGCCGCCCCGGCGCTGGTAGATGACCAGCTTGCGCGCGATCGTCAGCGCCAGCTTGCGCCCGAGGTCCTTCTCGATCACCGCGAGCGCGAGATCGAGGCCCGCGCTCATGCCGGCCGAGGTCCAGACCGGCCCGTCGATGACGAAGATGCGGTCCTCCTCCATCTGCACGCGCGGATAGCGCTCCCTGAAGGCGCGCGCATGCAGCCAGTGGGTGGTGGCCTTGCGGCCGTCGAGCAGTCCGGCCTCGGCCAGCACGAAGGCGCCGGTGCAGATCGAGGCCATGCGTCGCGAGCGCGCGGCCGACGTTCGGACGCGCTCGATCAGGCTGCGCGGCGGCAGGCGGCATTCGTTGTCGCCCGCCACGATCAGGGTGTCGAACGTGCGCTCGCCCCAGGCCTCGGTCTGCACCGCGAAGCCCTGCGACGAGGCCACCGCGCCGCCGGGTTCGGACACCACGGCGAAGTCATAGGCGGCCGCGCCATTCATCAGGTTGGCGTATTCGAAGGCCGTGGCCACCGCCAGGGCCAGGGACTGGAAGCCGGGGTAGACGAGCAATCCGACGCTGTGCATTTCGCGCTCCTCGAGTGACCTGAAACCTTGCATGTCGTGCAAGCGCGCCATTCTGCGGCGCTTTGCGCGGTGCTGCCGGGCCGTGTCCGAAAACCTTGCATCTACGACATTGAGGAAATGTGGCGTCATTTTTACGATGACCCACAGGCGCCGGCAGCCCGTCGGCCCGCTCTCTTCCAAGGTGAATTCCATGACCGCTTCCACGACCTCCCCAGGCACCGCGCTGATCACGGGCGCCTCCACCGGCATCGGCGCCATCTACGCCGACCGCCTGGCCCGGCGCGGCCACGACCTGATCCTGGTGGCCCGCAACGGCGAGCGGCTGCGAACGCTGGCGGACGAACTGCGTGCCGCCACCGGACGCAGGATTACGACCCTCGTCGCCGACCTGACCGACCCGGCGGCGCGCTCGCGCGTCGAGGAAGTGCTGCGCACCGACGAGTCCCTCACGATGCTCGTCAACAACGCCGGCATCGGCTCGGTCGCGTCCATCCTCGCGGACGATGTCGACACCATGGAGCACATGATCGCGCTCAACGTCACGGCGCTCACGCGCCTGAGCTATGCCGTGGCGCCCGCGTTCGTGCGGCGCAAGGCCGGCACGATTGTCAACATCGCCTCGGTGGTCGGCGTCGCGGTCGAGATGCTCAACGGCGTCTACAGCGCGTCGAAGTCCTATGTCATCGGCTTCGGCCACACGCTGCAGCGCGACCTGGGCGACAAGGGCGTGCGCATCCAGACCGTGATGCCGGGCGCCACGGCCACCGAGTTCTGGGACGTCGCGGGCTATGCGCCGCAGAAGGAATCGGCCAGCACCATGTCGGCCGCGGACCTGGTGGACGCCGCGCTGGCGGGCCTCGACGCGGGCGAGCGCGTGACCATTCCGGGCCTGCACGAGGGCGAGCGGTGGACGCAGTGGGAAGCCGATCGCCGCGCGCTGGCGCCGAAGTTCGCCAACGCCGTCCCGGCCGCGCGCTATGGTCTGGCGCGCTGAGGCCTCTTCTCTTCTTTTCAGGAGCCCCGCATGCCGTATCTTCAACTGGACGTCAACGACCACTACCCGAGCGAGCTCAAGCAGCGCCTGGCCGAGCGCATGAGCCGCACCTACGCCGAGATGATGTCGGTGGACATCCGTCGCATCAGCGTCGCGGTGCGCGAGCTCGGCGAGGGCGGGCTCTGGCGCATTCCCGACCCGGAGGGCCCGCCGGTGCCGGTCTCGCTGATGATGCTGGACATCCGCCAGGGCCGCCCGCCCGAGCTGCGCATGGCGCTCGCCAAGGCGCTGTGCGCTCACTGCATCGAGCTGCTGGGCCTGCGCGAGGACCGGCTCAACGTCGAGTTCACGCAGCACACGGGCGACGAGATGTACCACCCCACGCTCGGTGGCTACAGCCCGGACTGGACGCCCGGGGAGTCCTGACGCGTGCCGCTCCGGCGGCGCCCGACCCCTGACCGCGAGCGGTCACGGTGCCTTGCGCATAATTGACGCAAGCTATGACCCTCACCGAACTCAAATACATCGTTGCCGTGGCCAGGGAGCGCCACTTCGGCAAGGCGGCCGAAGCCTGCTACGTGTCCCAGCCCACGCTCTCGGTGGCCATCAAGAAGCTCGAGGACGAACTCGAAGTCAAGCTCTTCGAGCGCAGCGCCGGCGAAGTCACGGTCACGCCGCTCGGCGAGCAGATCGTGCAGCAGGCCCAGAGCGTGCTCGACCAGGCGGCCAGCATCAAGGAGATCGCCAAGCGCGGCAAGGACCCGCTGGCCGGGCCGCTGAACCTCGGCGTGATCTACACCATCGGGCCCTACCTGCTGCCCGACCTCGTGCGCCAGGTGATCTCGCGCACGCCGCAGATGCCGCTGGTGCTGCAGGAGAACTTCACCGTCAAGCTGCTCGAGATGCTGCGCGCCGGCGAGATCGACTGCGCGATCATGGCCGAGCCCTTTCCCGACACCGGCCTCGCGATGGCGCCGCTGTACGACGAGCCCTTCGTGGCGGCGCTGCCGGTCAAGCACAAGTTCGCCGACCGCGAGTCGATCACCTCGGAAGAGCTGCAGAGCGAGACCATGCTGCTGCTGGGCACGGGCCACTGCTTTCGCGACCACGTGCTCGAGGTCTGCCCCGAGTTCGCGCGCTTCTCGAGCAATGCCGAGGGCATCCGCAAGAGCTTCGAGGGCTCGTCGCTCGAGACCATCAAGCACATGGTGGCCTCGGGCATGGGCGTGACGCTGGTGCCGCGACTGTCGGTGCCGGCCGAGGCGCTCAAGCCCAGGGGCAAGGGCCGCAAGGAATCGGAACAGATGGTGCGCTACCTGCCGGTACGCGATGCGCAGGACCGCGATCCGCCCACGCGCCGCGTGGTGCTCGCATGGCGGCGCACCTTCACGCGCTACGAGGCGATCGCGGCGCTGCGCAACGCGATCTATGCCTGCGAACTGCCGGGCGTGAAGCGGCTGTCCTGAGCCGTGGCGGCCGCGGGAGAGGGCGAATTCGCGACCTCGGCCTACGCCGTTGCAAGCCTGGAATATCGAACGCTGAGATAGAGTGACGCTGTTGCGAAGCCGCGCGTCGGCTTCGAGAATTCCGGTGTCATTCCCAACTTGAAGAAAGACCTTTTGCCATGGCCAAAGCTCCCAAGAAAACCAAGCCCTCTCCCGCCTCCTCCGCCGGCAAGGTGCCCAAGAAGGGCGGCGCGGTGGTCGCGCAGGAGTCCGGCAGCCGCAATGCGCCGATCATCAACATCGGCATCGAGCGCCAGGACCGCGCGGCCATCGCCGAAGGCCTGAGCCGCGTGCTCGCCGACACCTACACGCTCTACCTCACCACCCACAACTTCCACTGGAACGTGACGGGCCCGCACTTCAACTCGCTGCACGCGATGTTCATGGCGCAATACACCGAGCTGTGGAACTCGACCGACGTGATCGCCGAGCGCATCCGCGCACTGGGCCACTACGCGCCGGGCTCGTACGCCGAGTTCAGCAAGATCGCCACCGTGCCCGACGTGCCGCAGGACCCTCCCAAGGCGATGGAGATGGTGCGCATCCTCGTGAAGGGCCACGAGACCGTGTCGCGCATCGCGCGCGAATTCATCCCCGTGGCCGAGGAAGCCGGCGACGATCCGACGGCCGACATGCTGACCGCGCGCTGCACGGTGCACGACCAGACCGCCTGGATGCTGCGTTCGCTGCTCGAGGATTGACCACCCATCCCGCCCCTCACGGCCTCACGCCCGCGCCGCGCCGCGGGCGTTTTGCCGTGTACCTCGACCTGATCCGCTGGAACCGTCCCGCGGGCTGGCTGCTGCTGCTGTGGCCCAGCCTCGGCGCGCTCTGGTTCGCGGCCGACGGCTGGCCGGGCTGGCACCTGATCGCGGTGTTCGTGCTCGGCACGATCCTGATGCGCAGCGCGGGCTGCTGCGTCAACGACGTGGCCGACCGCGACTTCGACCGCCACGTGAAGCGCACCGCGCAGCGGCCCGTGACCAGCGGCGAGATCTCGGTGCGCGAGGCGCTGCTGTTCGGCGCGGTGCTCGCGCTGGTGGCCTTCGGCCTGGTGCTCACGACCAACCGGGTCACGGTGTACTGGTCGTTCGCCGCGCTCGCGGTCACGCTGGTCTATCCCTATGCGAAGCGCTTCGTGTCGATCCCGCAGGCGGTGCTCGGCATCGCGTTCAGCTTCGGCATTCCGATGGCCTTCGCGGCCGTGCAGGCGACCGTGCCGGCCTTCGCGTGGTGGCTGCTGGCGGGCAACCTGTTCTGGGTGCTGGCCTACGACACCGAGTACGCGATGGTCGACCGCGACGACGACCTCAAGATCGGCATGAAGACCTCGGCCATCACCTTCGGCCGCTACGACGTGGCGGCGGTGATGGCGAGCTATGCGGTCTTCCTCGCGGTGTGGACCTGGGCCGGCGCGAGCCGCGGGCTCGGCGCCGTGTTCTACCTCGCGATCGCGATCGCGGCGGGGCAGGCGGCCTGGCACTGGCGGCTGATCCGCGAGCGCACGCGCGAAGGCTGCTTCCAGGCCTTCCGGCTCAACCACTGGCTGGGCTTCGCGGTCTTCGCCGGCGTGGTGGCCGGCTACGGCTTGCGCTGATCCACGGCCCGGCCCGGAGGCGAGACCGCATGCAGCCCACGCCCGACGCCGAGGCCACGCTGGCGCAACTGCGCGGCCGGATCGGGCAGGAGGCCCATTCGGAATGGCATCGCATCACGCAGGGCATGGTGGCGCGCTATGCCGAGCTCTCGGGCGACGGCGAGGGCGAGTGGATCCATCTCGATCCGGAGCGCGCCGCGCGCGAGGCCGGCTACGGCGGCGCCATCGTTCAGGGCTTCTTCCAGGTCTCGCACCTGATCAAGCTCAGCGGCGAGGCGATGCGCAGCCTGCTGCCCTTCGACACCAACCATGCGCTGAACTACGGCTTCGACCGCCTGCGCTTCGTGCGGCCGATGCCGGTGGGCGCGCGCTTCCGGGCGCGCGTGCGCATCGCGGAGGTCACGCCCAAGCCCGGCGACAGCTTCCTGCTGAAGGAAGCGCTGCAGCTCGAGCTGGAGGACGGCACCGTCACGCTGGCGGCCGACTGGCTGTTCTTCCTCGGCCCGCGCGCGCTGGCGGGCACCTTCGACGCGCCGCCGGCCTGAGGGCCCTCAACCGCGGCCGAATTCCTCGCCGAGCTCGGCCGCGCGCTTCTGCGCCGCGCGGATCGCGGTCTTGAACTGTCCCTTGACGTCGGCCTGCTGCAGCGCGCTGATCGCCGCATAGGTGGTGCCGCCCTTGGAGGTCACGCGCTCGCGCAGCACCGCGGGCGGCTCGTGCGCGCTGTCGGCCAGCGCCGAGGCGCCGGTGAAGGTGCCGATCGCCAGGCGCTGCGCCTGGTCGGGCGTGAGGCCCATCTCGATGCCGGCCTCGGTCATGGCCTCGATGAAATAGAACACGTAGGCCGGGCCCGAGCCCGACATCGCGGTCACCGCGTCGAGCGCGGGTTCTTCGTCGACCCAGATCAGCTCGCCGGTGGGCGTCAGCAACTGGCCGACCAGCGCGCGGTCGGCGCCGTCGGCGCCGGCACGCGCGAACAGGCCCGTCATGCCCTGGCCGACCAGCGCCGGCGTGTTCGGCATGGCCCGCACCACGCGCTCGGTACCGAGCCAGCGGGCGATGCTGTCGGACGGGATGCCCGCGGCCACGCTCAGGTGCAGGGCGTTTTCGGCGAAGGGGCGCACCGGGCGCGTGGCCTCGGCGAAGGTCTGGGGCTTGACCGCCCAGACCACCACCGCGCAGCGCGACAGCGCCGCGCCGGCCTCCGGCTGGGCCGCGATGCCGAAGGTGTTGGCCAGCCTGGCGCGCGCCTCCTCGAAGGGCTCGACCACCTCGAAGGAGGTGGCGGGCGTGCCTTGCTGGATCAGCCCGCCGATGATGGCGCTGGCCATGTTGCCGCCGCCGATGAAGGCGATGGGCGGCAGCGGCGCGGGGGCGTTGCGGGGCAGGAAGGTGGCGGCGATGGTCATGGTCGGTCGAGGAATTCGAAGGCGGCGAACTGCGTGATCTGCAGCGGGTTGAAATTGTCGTCGCTGACGATCATCAGCGTCCGCCCGCCACCGGGCAGCGGCGGGCCCCAGCACATGCCCTCGCTGTTGTCGAGGCGCGAGAGGCCGTTGTCGGCCCCGAGCCGGGAGAAATCGGCGACCAGGGTCTTGGCGACCGGCCGGTGGTTGCCAGGGGCCAGCGCCTCCAGGCCCAGCACGTCGCTGCCGCCGCGGGTGTCTATTTCATAGAGGCGCAGCGAATTCCCGGTGCCCGCGGCGTAGGCGCGCTCGAGCACCAGCATGCGGTGCGCGTCGATCATCAGCACCTCGCTCACGCCGTTGTCGGCATAGGTGCCCGGCAGCAGCGGACGCAGGGGGATGGCGTCGGGCACATAGGCGAGCTGGCCGGTCGCCCGGCCGCTGGCCAGGTCGATGCGCGTGAAGCGGCAGGGGCCGCCGGCGGCGTCGACCGTGGGCACGGGGCCGTCCTGGATCAGCGCGTTCTCCATCGCCAGCCAGGCCGTGCGGCCATCGGGCACCAGCGCGAGGCCCTCGAAGGCGAGGTTGTCGCGCGGGCCGCGGCGCTGGGCCGTGTCGGCCTGGAACAGGGCGGGCAGCGCGAATTCGCGCAGGAAACGGCCGTCGCGCGCCGATTCGTAGAGCGCGGGGCCGAAGCCGCGCGCGAGGTCGCCCTCGCTGCTCCACAGCAGGGTGCCGGTGTCGGGGCGCAGGCGCAGCGATTCGGGGTCGGGCACCGGCAGGCCGGCGATGGCCTGCCGGCGCGAAGGCCAGGGGCCGCCGCCCGGGCGTTGCAGTTCGACGACACCGGTGGCTTCGGGCGCCGCGCTCCAGGGCGCGGGCCAGCGCGCCATATAGAAGCGCACGGGCGCCAGGTCCGACCGGTCGTCGCTCAGGAGCAGGTACTCACCTGCGCGGGCGTCGAAGTCGATGCCCGAGAGCCCGCCCGCCGGCGTGCCGCCGATGGAGAGCCGGTGCGGCCAGCGCGCTTCCGCGAGGCGGCGCAGCCGGACGGGCGCCGGGGCTTCGGGCGCGGCCGCCGGGGCGCCGCAGCCGGCGACGCCCAGCGCCAGGGCGCCGGCCGCCCCCGCGAGGCCACCCAGCACGAGGCGGCGGGTGGTCGAGAACGAGGGGGTGGGGGCAGGAGGGCGCACGGGGCCAGAGTCTAGTGTCTTGGCGGGCGGCGCAAAGAAGGCAGTTGACATCGAAGCAGGCGGGTGCCACAATCGCGGGCTTCGCTTCAAAAAGGCGAAGATTTCAGCCCAAACGGGAAGCGCTTCGAGTGGTTCGAGGCGCGGACGGCGGGCCCAAGACTGACCGATGCGAGACACGCGAATCCCTCCGGGCCGCGCATTGGTACAAGTTGGGAATATCAAGAAATGATCCAAACTGAATCCCGGCTCGAAGTGGCCGACAACACAGGCGCGAAGTCCGTCCTGTGTATCAAGGTGCTCGGTGGCTCCAAGCGGCGTTATGCCAGCGTGGGCGACGTCATCAAGGTCAGCATCAAGGAAGCCGCTCCGCGTGGTCGCGTCAAGAAGGGCGAGATCTACAGCGCAGTGGTCGTGCGCACCGCCAAGGGCATCCGTCGCAGCGACGGCTCGCTCGTCAAGTTCGACGGCAATGCCGCCGTGCTGCTCAACGCCAAGCTGGAGCCGATCGGCACCCGCATCTTCGGACCGGTGACGCGCGAACTGCGCACCGAGAAGTTCATGAAGATCGTGTCGCTGGCACCCGAAGTTCTCTAAGGACAACAACGCCATGAACAAGATTCGCAAAGGCGACCAGGTCATCGTGTTGGCCGGCCGCGACAAGGGCAAGCGCGGCGTCGTGACGCTGCGCAAGGACGACTCGCACGTGCTCGTCGAAGGCATCAACCTCGTCAAGAAGCACACCAAGCCGAACCCGCTCAAGGGCACGACCGGTGGCATCGTCGAGAAGGCCATGCCGATTCACCAATCCAACGTGGCGATCTTCAATGCCGCGACCGGCAAGGCCGATCGCGTGGGCATCAAGGTGAGCCAGGATGCCGAAGGCAAGCGCGTCGCAGTGCGTGTCTTCAAGTCCAGCGGCGAAGAAATCAAGATCGCCTAAGAGGTACTCAGATGGCACGTCTCCAACAACACTATCGCGAAAAGATCGCCAAGGACCTGACCGAGAAGTTCGGTTATGTCTCGCCGATGCAGGTCCCGCGCCTCACCAAGATCACGCTCAACATGGGCGTGGGTGAAGCTGTCGCCGACAAGAAGGTCCTCGATAACGCCGTCGCCGACCTGACCAAGATCGCCGGCCAGAAGCCCGTGGTCACCAAGTCGAAGAAGGCCATCGCCGGTTTCAAGATCCGCGAGAACCAACCCATCGGCTGCATGGTCACGCTGCGCGGCGTCCAGATGTACGAATTTCTGGACCGCTTCGTGACGGTGGCTCTGCCCCGCGTTCGCGACTTCCGCGGTATCTCGGGTCGTGCCTTCGACGGTCGCGGCAACTACAACATCGGTGTGAAAGAGCAGATCATTTTCCCCGAGATCGAGTACGACAAGGTCGACGCCCTGCGTGGTCTGAACATCAGCATCACGACGACGGCCAAGACCGATGAAGAAGCCAAGGCGCTGCTCGCCGGCTTCCGTTTCCCGTTCAAGAACTGAGGTGATTCGTGGCTAAAGCATCTTTGATCCAGCGCGAACTCAAGCGCGACAAGCTGGTTGCCAAGTTCGCCGCCAAGCACGCCGAACTGAAGGCCGCCTCGAACGACCTCAAGAAGACCGAAGAAGAGCGCGCAGCCGCCCGCCTGGCACTGCAAAAGCTCCCGCGCAACGCGAACCCCACGCGTCAACGCAACCGTTGCGAAATCACCGGTCGTCCGCGCGGCACCTTCCGTCAATTCGGTCTGGCCCGCGCCAAGATCCGCGAACTGGCCTTCAACGGTGACATCCCCGGTGTCATCAAGGCCAGCTGGTAAGCCAGGCAGGAGCAAACAACATGAGCATGAGTGATCCCATTGCCGACCTGCTGACGCGTATCCGCAACGCGCAGATGGTGGCGAAGCCCACTGTGTCGGTCCCGTCTTCCAAGGTGAAGATCGCGATCGCGCAGGTCCTGAAGGACGAGGGCTACATCGACGGCTTCCAGGTCAAGACCGAAGCCGGCAAGAGCGAACTCGAAATTTCGCTGAAGTACTACGCTGGTCGCCCGGTCATCGAGCGCATCGAGCGCGTGAGCCGCCCCGGCCTGCGCGTCTACAAGTCCAGCACTGCCATTCCGCAAGTCCAGAACGGCCTCGGCGTTGCGATCGTCACGACCCCCCAGGGCGTGATGACCGACCGCAAGGCACGCGCCTCCGGTGTCGGTGGCGAAGTGCTGTGCTACGTCGCCTGACCGAGACATCGAGGAGAACACTGAAATGTCCCGAGTAGGAAAATCGCCGGTCGCCATCCCCCAAGGCGTGGATGTGTCGATCAAGGAAGACCAGATCAGCGTCAAGGGCACGGGCGGTTCGCTCAGCCTCGCGCGCAACGCACTGGTCAACGTCGTCAGCAAGGACGGCAAGCTGAGCTTCGAGCCGGCCAACGATTCGCGTGAAGCCAACGCGATGAGCGGCACGATTCGTCAGCTCGTGAACAACATGGTGGTCGGCGTGACCAAGGGCTTCGAGAAGAAGCTCAACCTGGTTGGCGTGGGCTACAAGGCCGCCGCCCAGGGTTCCAAGTTGAACCTGCAAGTCGGTTACTCGCACCCGGTCAACATCGACATGCCGCAAGGCATCACGGTGGCCACCGCGACTCCGACCGAAATCGTGATCAAGGGTGCCGACCGCCAGCGTGTCGGCCAAGTGGCCGCTGAGATCCGTGCCGTTCGTCCGCCCGAGCCCTACAAGGGCAAGGGTATCCGTTATGCGGACGAGAAGATCGTGATCAAAGAGACCAAGAAGAAGTAAGGGGCAGCAAAATGATGTTGACCAAAAAAGCACAGCGTCTCCGCCGTTCGCGCCAGACCCGCATCCGCATCGCGACGCAGGGTGTGGCTCGCCTCACGGTGAACCGTACCAACCTGCACATCTACGCGACCGTCATCTCCGGCGACGGCTCGAAGGTGCTGGCCACGGCCTCCACCGCCGAAGCCGAAGTGCGCACCGCGCTCGGCGGCTCGGGCAAGGGCGGCAACACCGCTGCAGCCACCGCCATCGGCAAGCGCATCGCCGAAAAGGCGAAGGCCGCCGGCGTCGAGAAGGTTGCCTTCGACCGCGCAGGTTTTGCGTACCACGGCCGCGTCAAGGCGCTGGCCGATGCCGCCCGCGAAGCCGGCCTGCAGTTCTAACCGGACACGAGATTCAAAATGGCAAAGATTCAGGCAAGAACGCAGAACGAAGGCCCCGAGGACGGTCTTCGCGAGAAGATGATCGCGATCAACCGCGTCACCAAGGTGGTGAAGGGTGGTCGTATCCTCGGTTTCGCAGCACTCACCGTGGTCGGTGACGGCGATGGCCGCGTCGGCATGGGCAAGGGCAAGTCGAAGGAAGTGCCCGCTGCCGTGCAGAAGGCGATGGAAGAAGCCCGTCGCAATCTGTTCAAGGCTCCGATCAAGAACGGCACGCTGCACCACCAGGTGCAGGGCCACCACGGCGCCTCCACGGTCGTGATGTACCCGGCCCCCAAGGGTACCGGCATCATCGCCGGCGGCCCGATGCGCGCCGTGTTCGAAGTCTTGGGCATCACCGACATCGTGGCCAAGAGCCATGGTTCGTCGAATCCCTACAACATGGTTCGCGCCACGCTCGACGGGTTGAAGAATTCGACGACCGCGTCCGCAGTGGCTGCCAAGCGCGGCCTGACCGTCGAAGAAATCTTCGCCTGAGCGCGAGCTCTTGCAAGGCTGAAGGAAGCATTCAAATGACGACGCAACAACAAACCCTGAAGGTGCAATTGGTCAAGAGCCCGATCGGCACCAAGGAATCGCACCGTGCCACCGTTCGTGGCCTGGGCCTGCGCAAGCTCAACAGCGTGAGCGAACTGCAGGACACCCCCGCGGTGCGCGGCATGATCAACAAGATCAGTTATCTGGTCAAAGTTCTGTAAGAGAGACTGATATGGAACTCAATGGCATCAAGCCGGCGGATGGCGCCAAGCACGCCAAGCGCCGCGTTGGCCGCGGTATCGGCTCCGGCATCGGCAAGACCGCGGGTCGCGGTCACAAGGGCCAGAAGTCGCGCGCAGGCGGTTTCCACAAGGTCGGCTTCGAAGGCGGTCAAATGCCGCTGCAGCGTCGCCTGCCGAAGCGTGGCTTCAAGTCGCAGACGCTCAAGTTCAACGCCGAAGTCACGCTGGCTGCTCTCGAGCAGCTCGGCCTGGCCGAAGTCGATGTGCTCGCCCTGAAGCAAGCCGGCCTCGTGGGCCAGCTCGCCAAGGTGGTGAAGATCATCAAGACCGGCGAACTCACCAAGGCCGTCAAGCTGACGGGCGTCGGTGCCACCGCTGGTGCCAAGGCCGCGATCGAAGCGGCGGGCGGCAGCGTCGCCTGATCGACAGACCTTCGGACTGAAAGAAGCTCCTCGTGGCAACTAACGCGGCAACGATCGCAAAGACGGGCAAGTTCGGTGACCTGCGTCGCCGGCTGGTCTTCTTGCTGCTCGCGCTCGTGGTCTACCGGATCGGCGCGCACATTCCCGTGCCCGGCATCAACCCCGACCAGCTCGCGGCGTTGTTCCAGGGGCAGCAGGGCGGCATCCTGAGCCTGTTCAACATGTTCTCGGGTGGCGCGCTGTCGCGTTTCACGGTGTTTGCGCTGGGGATCATGCCGTACATCTCGGCGTCGATCATCATGCAGCTGATGACCTACGTGCTTCCGAGCTTCGAGCAATTGAAGAAGGAAGGCGAGGCCGGTCGCCGCAAGATCACGCAGTACACCCGTTACGGTGCACTGGGTCTGGCGCTGTTCCAGTCGTTCAGCATCGCAGTGGCGCTCGAGTCGTCGGCTGGCCTGGTGATCTCGCCCGGCTTCGGCTTCCGGATCACCGCCATGGTGAGCCTGACGGCAGGTTCGATGTTCCTGATGTGGCTCGGCGAGCAGATCACCGAACGCGGCCTGGGCAACGGCATCTCGATCCTGATCTTCGCGGGTATCGCCGCCGGTCTGCCGAACGCCATCGGCGGTCTGCTGGAGCTGGTTCGTACCGGCGCCATGAACGTGATCATCGCGCTGTTCATCGTCGCGGTGGTGGTGCTGGTCACCTACTTCGTGGTGTTCGTCGAACGCGGCCAACGCAAGATCCTCGTGAACTATGCGCGGCGCCAGGTCGGCAACAAGGTGTATGGCGGTCAGTCGTCGCACCTGCCGCTGAAGCTGAACATGGCCGGTGTGATTCCGCCGATCTTCGCGTCCTCGATCATTCTGCTGCCGGCAACGGTGGTGGGCTGGTTCAGCACCGGCGAAGGCGGGTTCCGCTGGATCAAGGATGTGGCCAGCGCGCTGCGCCCGGGCGAGCCGATCTACGTGCTGCTGTATGCCGCCGCGATCGTGTTCTTCTGCTTCTTCTATACGGCCCTCGTGTTCAACAGCCGCGAGACCGCCGACAACCTGAAGAAGAGCGGTGCGTTCATTCCGGGCATCCGCCCGGGTGACCAGACGGCGCGCTACATCGACAAGATTCTGGTTCGCCTGACGTTGGCCGGCGCGGTGTACATCACCTTCGTCTGCCTGCTGCCCGAGTTCCTGATCCTGAAATACAACGTTCCGTTCTATTTCGGCGGTACCTCCCTGTTGATCATCGTGGTCGTCACGATGGACTTCATGGCCCAGGTCCAAAACTACATGATGTCCCAGCAGTACGAGTCGCTGCTGAAGAAGGCCAATTTCAAGACTTCGTAAGGCACAGGGCACTGGCCCGCCGGGTTGAACAGAGTTTTAGGAGAATGAAATGAGAGTTTCGGCTTCGGTCAAAACCATCTGCCGTAATTGCAAGATCATCCGCCGCAAGGGTGTGGTGCGCGTGATCTGTACCGACCCGCGCCACAAGCAGCGCCAGGGTTGATCAAAGAGTATTAGAGGACGCACATGGCACGTATTGCTGGCATCAACATTCCGCCGCACAAGCACGCTGAGATCGGCCTGACCGCCATCTTCGGTATCGGTCGCACCCGCGCCCGTCAAATCTGCGAAGCGAGCGGCATCGAATATTCGAAGAAGATCAAGGATCTGACGGACGCCGATCTCGAAAAGATCCGCGACCAGATCGCCTTGTTCACGATCGAAGGCGACCTGCGCCGCGAGACGACGATGAACATCAAGCGCTTGATGGACATCGGCTGCTACCGCGGCTTCCGTCATCGTCGCGGCCTGCCGATGCGCGGCCAGCGCACGCGCACCAATGCCCGCACCCGCAAGGGTCCGCGCAAGGCTGCGCAGTCCCTGAAGAAGTAAGGATTGAAACAGCATGGCTAAAGCTCCTGCCAACAACGCCGCACAGCGCGTTCGCAAGAAGGTTCGCAAGAACGTTGCGGACGGCATCGCTCACGTGCACGCCTCGTTCAACAACACCATCATCACGATCACCGATCGCCAGGGCAACGCCCTGTCGTGGGCTTCGTCGGGTGGCCAGGGCTTCAAGGGCTCGCGCAAGTCGACCCCGTTCGCCGCGCAGGTCGCTTCCGAAGTGGCCGGCCGTGCTGCTGTCGAACAAGGCATCAAGAACCTCGACGTCGAGATCAAGGGCCCCGGCCCCGGTCGCGAATCGTCGGTGCGCGCACTGGCTGCGCTCGGCATCCGGATCAATTCCATTGCCGACGTGACGCCCGTTCCGCACAACGGCTGCCGTCCCCAGAAGCGTCGTCGCATCTGAGCGTCAGCCCCCTCAGGCGCAGCCGTTTCAAAGCGGCTGCGCATTTGTTTTTTAACTAAGCCCACCGCCATCGGCACTCTGTTGTCGATGGCTCCCGCAGGCGACTGCGGCAGCAAACAAAGGAAAAGACGTGGCACGCTACCTCGGCCCCAAGGCCAAACTTTCCCGCCGCGAAGGCACCGACCTGTTCCTGAAGAGCGCCCGCCGCTCGATCCAGGACAAGGCCAAGTTCGACTCCAAGCCCGGCCAGCACGGCCGTACCTCGGGTCAGCGCACCTCGGACTACGGTCTGCAGCTGCGTGAGAAGCAGAAGGTCAAGCGCATGTACGGCGTGCTCGAGAAGCAGTTCCGCCGCTACTTCGAAGAAGCCGATCGTCGCCGTGGCAACACCGGCGCCAACCTGCTGTTCCTGCTCGAGTCGCGCCTGGACAACGTCGTCTACCGCATGGGCTTCGGCTCGACCCGCGCCGAAGCGCGCCAGCTCGTGTCGCACAAGGCGATCACGGTGAACGGCCAGTCGGTCAACATCCCGTCGTACCTGGTGAAGACCGGCGACGTGATCGCCGTGCGCGAGAAGTCGAAGAAGCAGAACCGCGTCGTCGAAGCACTGCAACTCGCCCAGCAAGTCGGTATCCCCGGCTGGGTCGACGTCAACGCCGACAAGGCCGAAGGCACCTTCAAGAAGGTCCCGGACCGCGACGAGTTCGCTGCGGACATCAACGAATCGCTGATCGTCGAACTGTATTCGCGTTGATTTCCACTCCCGCACCGCGCAAGCGGCGGCGGGAGTCCTGTTTTTGTTGTTCACGTTCCTGGTTCGTGCCGCACTCGCGCTGCGGGCCAGGCGCTTCACCAGCCTTACCGGTGTAACGAGCCGGGGGTATTGAGAGGAAGTCTGCATGCAAACCACCCTGCTGAAACCCAAGACCATCCAGGTCGAGCAACTCGCGGCCAACAAGGCCAAGGTGACGCTCGAGCCTTTCGAGCGCGGCTACGGCCACACGCTCGGCAACGCGCTGCGTCGCGTGCTGCTGTCGTCCATGGTCGGTTATTCGGCCACCGAAGTCACGATCGCCGGCGTTCTGCACGAGTACTCGTCGATCGATGGCGTGCAGGAAGACGTCGTCAACATCCTGCTGAACCTCAAGGGCGTGGTGTTCAAGCTCCACAACCGCGATGAAGTCACGCTGAGCCTGCGCAAGGACGGCGAAGGCCCGGTCCTGGCCTCGGACATCCAGACCCCGCACGACGTCGAGATCATCAATCCCGACCACGTGATCGCTCACCTGTCGCAAGGCGGCAAGCTCGACATGCAGATCAAGGTCGAGAAGGGCCGCGGCTACGTGCCCGGCACGATGCGCCGCTATGCCGACGAGCCGACCAAGTCGATCGGCCGCATCGTTCTCGATGCTTCGTTCTCGCCCGTGAAGCGCGTGAGCTATACCGTCGAAAGCGCCCGCGTCGAGCAGCGCACCGACCTCGACAAGCTGCTGGTCGAAATCGAGACCAACGGCGCGATCACCGCCGAAGACGCCGTGCGCGCCTCGGCCAAGATCCTGGTCGAGCAGCTCGCCGTGTTCGCGCAGCTCGAAGGCGGCGAACTGGCCGCGTTCGATGCACCGGCACCGCGCAGCGCACAGCAGTTCGACCCGATCCTGCTGCGCCCGGTCGACGAGCTCGAGCTCACCGTGCGTTCGGCCAACTGCCTGAAGGCCGAAAACATCTACTACATCGGCGACCTGATCCAGCGTACCGAGAACGAGCTGCTCAAGACCCCGAACCTGGGTCGCAAGTCGCTCAACGAAATCAAGGAAGTGCTCGCCTCGCGCGGCCTGACCCTGGGTATGAAGCTCGAAAGCTGGCCGCCGGCCGGCCTCGACAAGCGTTGATTTTTTTAACGGCCCTCTGAAAAGGGCCAGTGCACCGGGCAGTACCTGACACGGCTGCCCGTTCTTCAAAAAGCAAAGGAAAGCACCATGCGTCACGGACACGGACTCCGCAAACTCAACCGCACCAGCTCGCACCGCCTCGCGATGCTGCAGAACATGATGAACTCGCTCATCGAGCACGAAGTCATCAAGACCACGGTCCCCAAGGCCAAGGAACTGCGCCGCGTCATCGAGCCAATGATCACGCTCGCCAAGAAGCCCACCGTCGCCAACAAGCGCCTGGCCTTCGACCGCCTGCGCAGCCGCGACTCCGTCGTGAAGCTGTTCGGCGAACTGGGCCCGCGCTTCGCCGCGCGTCCCGGTGGCTACACCCGCATCCTGAAGATGGGTTTCCGCGTGGGCGACAACGCGCCGATGGCGCTGGTCGAACTCGTCGATCGCCCTGAAGTGAGCGAAGTTTCTGCGGCCGACCAGAACGCCGCCGAATAAGTGCTATAATTTATCTCTTGCCGCGCGATGGAGCAGCCTGGTAGCTCGTTGGGCTCATAACCCAAAGGTCGCAAGTTCAAATCTTGCTCGCGCAACCAAATTGATAAGGGTCTTTCGGAAACGAAAGACCCTTTTTCTTTTCCTGCTCAGGATTCGCAAGCGCGTTGCAACAACGCGAAGCACGCGTCCAAAAGAAAAGCCCTCGCAAGAGGGCTTTGTCGTTGCTGGAGGCGCCTGCCTCTGCCTTCAGTCCGGCACGACCGCCGTGACCTCGATCTCGATCTTCGCGCGCGGCTCCACCAGCGCCGCGACCTGCACGCAGGTCATGGCCGGGAAGTTGCGGCCCATCGCATCGCGGTACACCGGGCCGAGCTCGGCGAGCCGGCGGCTGTACTCGTCGCGGTCGACCACGTACCAGGTCATGCGCACCATGTGCTCGGGACCGGCACCGGCCTCGCGCAGCACCTCGACGATGTTGCGCAGCGCCAGGCCGCACTGGTCGATGAAGTCGTCCGACTCGAACTGCTGCTGGGCATTCCAGCCGATCTGTCCGCCGACGAACACCATGGTGCCGCGCGCCGCGACGCCATTCGCATAGCCCTTGGGGGGCAACCAGCCCGGAGGCTGCAAGAGTTTGATCATGATGTGGTGGACCTGTTGTCTTCGGTTTGTCTCAGTTTGAAGCGTTGCAGCTTGCCGGTTTCGGTGCGTGGCAGCACGGACACGAACTCGATCTCGCGCGGGTACTTGAACGGCGCGATCGTGGCCTTCACGTGGTCCTGCAGCGCCTTCACGAGGCCGGCATCGCCGGTCTGTCCGGGCTTGAGCACGCAGAAGGCCTTGACGATCATGCCGCGGTCGGCATCGGGCTTGCCGATCACGCCGCATTCGGCCACGGCCGGATGCTTGAGCAGCGCGTCCTCGACCTCGGGGCCGCCGACGTTGTAGCCGGCGGTGATGATCATGTCGTCGGCGCGCGCCTGGTAGAAGAAATAGCCGTCGTCGTCCTGGACGAAGGAATCGCCCGGATAGTTCCAGCCGTTCTTCACGTAGTCGGCCTGGCGCGCGTCGTCGAGATAGCGGCAGCCCACCGGGCCCTGCAGCGCCAGCTTGCCGACCGTGCCGCGCGGCACCTCGTTGCCCTCGGCATCGACCACCTTGGCGATGAAGCCCGGCACGGCCTTGCCGACGGCGCCGCGGCGCACCTCGTCGCCCGCGGCCGAGATGTAGATGTGGAACACTTCGGTGCCGCCGATGCCGTCGAGCATCTCGAGGCCGGTGGCCTCCTTCCAGAGCTGGCGCGTGGCATCGGGCAGGGCCTCGCCCGCGCTCACGCTGATGCGCAGCGTGGGCGCGCCGTGCTGCTTCACGAACGGCGCCATCTGGCGGTAGAAGGTCGGGGCGGTGTAGCAGATGGTCGCGCCGACCTCGTTGATCAGCTTCACCAGGCCTTCGGGCGTGAAGGGCGCGTCGGGGAAGTAGATCGAGGCGCCCGCGTACATCGGAAACACCAGCAGCCCGCCGAGCCCGAAGGTGAAGGCCAGCGGCGGCGAGCCCACCACCACGTCGTCGGGCCGCGCCTGCAGCACGTGGCGCGGCCAGGTCTCGCACATGGCGAGCACGTCGCGGTGCGTGGTCACGGGCGCCTTCGGCTTGCCCGTGGTGCCCGAGGTGAAGGCCAGCAGCGCGATGTCGTCGGCCGCCGTGGGGCAGGCCTCGAAGATGCCGCTCTTGGCGGCCGCGCGCGCCGACAGCGAATCGGGCGCATCGGGCTGGTTGAAGGCGATGATGTCGGCGAGCACCGGGTGCGCCTGCTGCGCGGCCACCAGCTCGTCGAGCAGCCGGCCGTCGCACAGCGCGGCCACCGGCTGCGACTTCTCGATGATGTCGCCGAGCTCCTTGGCGCGCAGCAGCGGCATGGTCGCGACGGCGATCAGTCCGGCCTTCACCACCGCGAGCCAGGCCAGCGCCATGGCCACCGAGTTGCCGCCGCGCAGCAGCACGCGGTTGCCGGGCACCAGGCCCAGGTCCTCGGTCAGCACCTGCGCGATGCGGTTGACCTGGATGGCGGCCTGCGAATAGCTGAGCGTGCCTTGCGGCGAGCGCAGCAGCGGCCGGTCGCCGAAGCCCTTGGCGGGCGCCTTGTCGAGCAGCTCCTCGACCAGGTTGAGCTGGTCGGGCAGTTGCAGTTCGGGCCGGTCGTAGCGGAAGACCGGCAGCTGCGCCGCCGGCGGCAGCCGGTCGTGCACGAAGCGGTCGACTTGGGCGGATGGAGCGGTCACGGTGTTCATCCCCGCAGTACGGATTTGCCGATGATCAGTTGCTGCACTTCCGTCGCGCCCTCGTAGATGCGCAGCGAACGGATGTCGCGGTAGAGGGCCTCGATCTTGGTGCCGACCTTGACGCCGAGGCCGCCATGCATCTGCAGCGCCATGTCGATGACGCGGCTGGCGTTCTCGGTCGCGGCCATCTTGGCCATCGCGGCCGCGGCCGACACGTCGCCCACCGGCGCGCCGCCGCGCTGCTCGGCCTCGTCGCGCATCCAGGCCGCGCGGTAGGTCAGCAGCGCCGCGCCGTCGATCAGCGCCGCCATCTCGCCGAGCTTGGCCTGCGTGAGCTGGAAGTCGGCCAGCGTCTGGCCGAACATGCGGCGGTTCTTCGCATGCGAGATCGCCTCGGCCAGCGCGCGCCGGCCCATGCCGAGCGCGGCACCGGCCACCGAGGCGCGGAAGATGTCGAGCGTGCGCATCGCGAGCTTGAAGCCGCCGTTCAGTTCGCCGAGCTGGGCGCCGCGCGGCACCACGCAGTCGTCGAAACGCAGGGTGGCCAGCGGATGCGGCGCCATCACGTCGATGTGCTCGGAGGTGTCGAGGCCGGGCGTGGTCGCATCGACGATGAACACCGTGATGCCGCGCGTGCCGCCCGCGGGATCGGTCTTGGCGAACACGCAGTAGAAGTCGGCGATGCCGCCGTTGCTGATCCAGGTCTTGCTGCCGTTCAGGCGCCAGCCGTCGGCCGTGGGTTCGGCGCGCATGGCCATGGCGGCCACGTCGGAGCCGGCCTCGGGCTCGCTCAGCGCGAAGGCCGCGATCTTCTCGCCCTTGCCGACCGCGCCGAGGTAGCGCGACTGCTGCTCGGGCGTGCCCGCGAGCGTGATCGCGCCGCTGCCCAGGCCCTGCATCGCGAACGCGAAGTCGGCCAGCGGCGAGTGGTAGCCGAGGGTTTCGCGCAGCAGCACCAGCGCGCGCGAATCGAGGCGTTCGAGCGCGCCGCCGGCGCTGCCGGGCACCGCGTAGCGCAGCCAGCCGCCGTCGCCGAGGCGGCGCACCCATTCGCGGCAGGCCGCGCGGTCGTCGCGTTCGTCGACCTCCTGCGCGGCGCACCAGGGCAGCAGGTCGCTCGCGAGGGCGCGGTGCGCCTCGTCGAAGAAGGGCAGCGCCAGGTGCGCGGTGGAAGGAGGAGCCGGGATCTTCGCCATGGCCTCAGTCCCCGCCGAACACCGGCTTGCGCTTGGCCGCGAAGGCCTCGTAGGCGCGGCGGAAGTCCTCGGTCTGCATGCAGATCGCCTGCGCCTGCGCCTCGGCCTCGATCGCCTGGTCGATGGTCATCGACCATTCCTGCGCCAGCATGGTCTTGGTCATGCCGTGCGCGAAGCTCGGGCCCTCGGCCAGCTCGCGCGCCATCTTGGTCGCGGCCTCGAGCAGCGCGTCGCTCTCGTGCAGCGCGTTGAAGAAGCCCCAGGCATGGCCTTCCTGCGCGGTCATCGCGCGGCCCGTGAACAGCAGCTCGGAAGCGCGGCCCTGGCCGATCACGCGCGGCAGCAGCGCGCAGGCGCCCATGTCCGCGCCGGCCAGGCCGACGCGCGTGAACAGGAAGGCGGTGCGCGTGGCGGGCGAGCCGTAGCGCAGATCGCAGGCCAGCGCGATCATCGCGCCGGCGCCGGCGCACACGCCGTCGATCGCGCCGACGATCGGCTGTGGGCAGGCGCGGATCGCCTTCACCAGGTCGCCCGTCATGCGCGTGAACTCGAGCAGCTCGGGCATGCGCATGCCGGTCAGCGGGCCGATGATCTCGTGCACGTCGCCGCCCGAGCAGAAGTTGCCGCCCGCGCCCGTGACCACGATCACCTTCACGTCGCTCGCGTAGTTGAGCGCGCGGAACAGGTCGCGCAGCTCGGCGTACGAGTCGAATGTCAGCGGGTTCTTGCGCTCGGGACGGTTCAGCGTGATGGTGCCCACGCCGTTGTCGTAGTGCCAGGCGAAGTGCTTCGCGGCATAGGCCGCCTTCGCTTCGAATTGCGCGTGCATGGGATTTCCCGCACCGATGTAATGCTTCATTCGGCCTCCGCCAGTGTCTGGCTCTGTGAGTGTTGCTTGACCTTGCCGAGCAGCTTGTGGAGCTGCGCGATCTCCTTGCCCGTGAGGCCAGCGAAGGCCCCGACGATCCAGTCCTCGTGCTGCTGCGCCATCTCGTGGAACAGCTTGCGGCCGCGCGGCGTGAGCCGCACGCGCCAGGCGCGGCGATCGCCCTCGACGTCGACGCGCTCGACCAGGCCCTCGGTCACGAGCTGGTCGGTGATGCCGGTCACGTTGCCGCCGGTCACCATCATCCGGCGCGACAGCTCGTTCATCTTCAGCCCCTCGGGCGAGCGCTCGAGCTGCGACATCAGGTCGAAGCGCGGCAGCGTGGTGGTGAACTGCGCGCGCAGCCCGTTGCGCACTTCCTTCTCGATCAGCTGCGTGCAGGTCAGAAGGCGCAGCCACAGCCGCAGCGCTTCGGGATGCTCGGCGTGGGCGCGGGCTTCGAGGTCCATGGGGTGCTGCCGGCGATCAGTGCGTTTCTTCGCTCTGTGCCGCGGCCATCGCGGCGGTGGCGGCGGCCGCCATCTGCTGCTGCTTGGCGATCTCGCGGTACATCTGGTCGCGCCCGCTCAGGTACTGCTTTGGCCACTCGACGGCGCGGCTCTGCAGCTTGGCGGCCTCGTGCAGCGTCCAGGCCGGGTCGGCCAGGTGCGGCCGCGCGATCGCGCAGAGGTCGGCGCGGCCGGCCGCGATGATGCTGTTGGCCTGGTCGGCCTCGGTGATCGCGCCCACGGCGATGGTCGAGATGCCGACCTCGTTGCGGATGCGGTCGGCGAACGGCGTCTGGTACATGCGGCCGTAGACCGGCTTGGCGGCGCGCGTGGTCTGGCCCGAGGAGACGTCGATGAAGTCGGCGCCCGCGTCCTTGAAGAAGCGCGCGATCGCCACCGCGTCGGCATCGGTGTTGCCGCCCGGTGCCCAGTCGTGGGCCGAGATGCGCACGCTCATCGGCTTGTCCGCCGGCCAGGCGGCGCGCATCGCGCGGAACACCTCGAGCGGATAGCGGCAGCGGTTCTCGAGGCTGCCGCCGTACTCGTCCTCGCGCAGGTTGGTCAGCGGGCTGATGAAGGCCGACAGCAGGTAGCCGTGCGCGCAGTGCAGCTCGAGCCAGTCGAAGCCGGCCTCGGCCGCGCGGCGCGTCGATGCCACGAACTGCTCGCGCAGCGTGTCCATCTCGGCGCGCGTGATCGCGGCCGGCAGCTGGTTCTGCTCGCCGTAGGGCAGCGCGCTGGCGGCCAGCAGCGGCCAGTTGCCGCTGGGCAGCGGCTCGTCGGTGCCTTCCCAGCCCACCTGCGTCGAGCCCTTGGGGCCGCTGTGGCCGAGCTGCATCGCGATCTTCGCGCTCGACTGCGTGTGCACGAAATCGACGATGCGCTTGAACGCGGCCTGCTGCTCGTCGTTGTAGAGGCCGGTGCAGCCGGGCGTGATGCGGCCTTCGGGCGTGGGGCTGGTCATCTCGACGAACACCATCGCCGCGCCGCCGAGCGCGCGCGCGCCCAGGTGCACCAGCAGGAAGTCCTGCGGCACGCCGTCGACCGCGCTGTAGGTCGCCATCGGCGACACCAGGATGCGGTTCTTGAGCTCGAGGCCGCGCACCTTGAGCGGCATCAGCATCGGCGCGACGGCCTTGCCGCCGGCCAGCCACTGCTCGTAGCCGCCGAGCCACTTCGTGTCGCGCAGCCGCAGGTTCTCGTGGCTGATGCGCTGCGAGCGCGTGAGCAGCGAATAGGCGAACTGCTCGATCTCCATGCCGGTGTAGCGCGGCACGTTCTCGAACCATTCGGTGGAGTTGCGCGCGGCGTTCTGGATCTTGAGCACCTCGACGCTGCGGCGCGCCTCGTACTGCTCGAGCACCTGGTCGGTGCTGCCGCCGGCCGCGAATTCGTTGGCCAGGTCGATCGCGTCTTCGAGCGCGAGCTTGGTGCCCGAGCCGATCGAGAAGTGCGCCGTGTGCGCGGCGTCGCCCATCAGCACCACGGGCACCGAGCGGCCGCCGACATCGACGCGGTGCGTCCAGTGCTCGCACACCACGCGCGGGAAGCGGATCCAGTTGGCCGAGCCGCGCAGGTGCGTGGCGTTGCTGATCAGCGTGTGGCCGCCGAGGTACTTCGCGAACAGCTTCTCGCAGAAGGCGATCGCCTCGGGCTGCTCCATCCTGTCGAGGCCGTGGGCCTGCCACACGGCCTCGGGCGTCTCGACGATGAAGGTCGAGGTGTCCTTGTCGAACTGGTAGGCGTGGGCCTGGAACCAGCCATGCTCGGTCTGTTCGAAGGCGAAGGTGAAGGCGTCGAAGGTCTGGTGCGTGCCGAGCCAGACGAAGCGGCACTGGCGCAGGTCGATGTCGGGCTGGAACACGTCGGCATAGCGCTGGCGGATGCGGCTGTTGAGGCCGTCGCTCGCGATCACCAGGTCGGCCTCGTACTTCGCGGCCAGCGCCTGGTCGTCGGTCACGTCGGTCTCGAACACCAGCTCGACGCCGAGCGCGAGACAGCGCTCCTGCAGGATGTTGAGCAGCCGTTTGCGGCCGATGCCGCAGAAGCCGTGGCCGCCCGAGCGCACCTGGCGGCCCTTGAAGAAGACCTGGATGTCGTCCCAGTGGTGGAAGTCGTCGCCGATCAGCGCGGCGGACTCGGCGTCGGCCGCGCGCAGGTTCGCGAGCGTCTGGTCGCTGAGCACCACGCCCCAGCCGAAGGTGTCGAAGGGCCGGTTGCGCTCCACCACCGTGATCTGCAGGGCCGGGTTGCGCGCCTTCATCAGCAGCGCGAAGTACAGGCCGGCGGGCCCGCCGCCGATGCACAGGATGCGTTGGAGGTCCATGGACGGGGCGTGGGCGATGCTGTTCATGGTTGAATAGTTTAGACATAAACAATCTGGTGTCAAACGGATTTTCCCGAAGCACATCGGGCCCGCCGGCGCTGGCGCCGGCCGGCGTCCCCGCGATGCGATCCGGGCCGCCCGATGCAACCGCATGCAAGAAGCTCGAAAAATCAATACCATGCGGCCCATGCAAAGCTTGATACCCAAGATCGAGTCGCAGCTGGCTTCGCTTCCCGTGCCCGTGGCACTGCAATTGCCCGATGGGCGACGGGTGGCGGCAGCCGGTTCGCGTGTCACGCTGGCTTTCTCGGAATGGTCCGCCCTGGCCAAGCTCGCAGGCCGACAGGTAGGCGCGATCGGCGAGGCCTACGTCGAGGGCAAGGTGCAGATCGAGGGCGCGATGCGCGACCTGATCGACGCCACCGTCGGGCTGCTGCCCGGCAACCCGGCCGAGACCGACACCGGATGGTGGAGCCGCCTGCAGCACCTGGCCAAGTCGCGCGGCTCGCACTCGCTGCGCAAGGACGCCGCCCAGATCGAGTTCCACTACGACGTCTCCGACGACTTCTACGCGCTGTGGCTCGACCCGCGCCGGGTCTACTCGTGCGCCTACTACGCAACGCCCGACCTCACGCTGGCGCAGGCGCAGGAAGCCAAGCTCGACCACATCTGCCGCAAGCTGATGCTCAAGCCCGGCGAGCGCTACCTCGACGTCGGCTCGGGCTGGGGCGGCCTGCTGCTGTGGGCGGCCGAGCACTACGGCGTCGACGCCACCGGCATCACGCTGTCGCGCAACCAGCATGCGCACGTGCAGCGCCTGATCGAGGAGAAGGGCCTCACGGGCCGCGTGCGCGTCGAGCTGCGCGACTACCGCGAGCTGTCGGCCGAGCGGCCGTTCGACAAGATCTCCTCGGTGGGCATGTTCGAGCACGTGGGCGCGGCCAACATGCCGACCTACTTCGCCAAGATCCATTCATTGCTGGCACCCGGCGGCCTGCTGATGAACCACGGCATCACCTCGGGCCAGCTCAACTACCGCCAACTCGGCAACGGCATGGGCGACTTCATCGAGAAGTACATCTTCCCGGGCGGCGAGCTGCTGCACGTCACGCACGTGCTGCGCGAGACCGCGGCCGCCGGCCTGGAGATCGTCGACGTCGAGAGCCTGCGGCCGCACTACGCGCGCACGCTGTGGGCCTGGTCCGACGCGCTCGAGGCGCAGCTCGAGACCGCGCGCGCCGTGCTGCGCAACGGCGGCAGCGAGCGCCAGCACGCCAACGCCGAGCGCATCCTGCGCGCCTACCGGCTCTACCTCGCGGGCTCGGCCATGAGCTTCGAGCAGGGCTGGATCGGCCTGTACCAGATGGTCTCGACCAAGCCCGACGGCAAGGTCGATCACGGCACTTTGCGCGGTGCGCAATCGGTGTACCCTTTCACGCGTGATCATCTCTACAAGTGAAAGGGACACCCCCATGCTCTATCGTTTCCAGTCCAGGGCCTCGTCGGATTTCGTGATGCTCGAGACGCACGCGCGCCAGTTGTTCGACATCGTCGGCAAGTCGCCTTCCGCGCAAGGAATCATCACGGTCGAGCAGATTCCCGGGGCGATCTCGGCCATCGAGGCCGCGCTCGCACGCGAGAAGAGCAACACCCACAACCATGACGAATTCGCGGTCGAGGACCACACCCACGACGCCGAAAAACAGCATGTGGCGCTGCATCAGCGCGCCACGCCGCTGCTGCACATGCTCAAGGAATCGCTGGCCGAAAACAAGGACGTGACCTGGACCACCTGAGTCCGGGTCGGACAACCGGCCGCGCGGCGGCCGGTGTCCGGCGCCAGTCCGCGACGGACGGGCGCTGAATCTTCACTCGGCGGGACTCCCTCAGTCCACCTTCGCGCCCGAATCCTTCACCACCTTCGCCCACTTCACGTGCTCGCTCGCGATGAGCTTCGTGAAGTCGGCCGGCGTGTTGCCGCTCGGGATCGCGCCCTGCGCCAGCATCTTCTCCTTGATCGCCGCCGTGCCGAGCGACTTGGCGACTTCCTGCTGGATGCGGTTGACGATCTCGGGCGAGGTGCCCGCCGGCGCCAGCAGCCCGAACCACGAGCTGGCCTCGAAGCCCTTGAGCGTCGGGCCGCCGGCCTCTTCCACCGTCGGCACGTCGGGCAGCGCGGGCGAGCGCTGCGCGCTGGTCACGGCCAGTGCCGTGAGCTTGCCGGCCTTGATCTGCGCCATCGACGAGGGCAGGTTGTCGAACATCACGTCGGCGTTGCCGGCCACCATGTCGAGCAGGGCCGGGCCCGAGCCCTTGTAGGGGATGTGGGCCATGAAGGTGCCCGTCATGCTCTTGAACAGCTCGCCCGCGAGATGGATCGAGGTGCCGCTGCCGCTCGAGGCCATGTTGAACTTGCCGGGGTTGGCCTTGCTGTACTTGATGAAGTCCTGCACGTTGTGGATGCCGAGCGTCTTGGCCTTCTCGGCGTTCATCTCCATCACGTTCGGCACGGCGGCCACCATGGTGATCGGCGCGAAGTCCTTGATCGGGTCGAAGGGCAGCTTCGGATAGAGCGCGCGGTTGATGCCGTGCGTGCCCACCGTGCCCATCAGCAGCGTGTAGCCGTCGTTCGGCGCGCGCGCGACGATCTCCGCGCCCAGGTTGCCGCCCGCGCCCGCGCGGTTGTCGACGATGAACTGCTGGCCGAAGGCCTTGGAGAGCTCGGGCGCGATCGCGCGCGCGAGGATGTCGGTGGTGCCGCCCGCGGCGAAGGGCACGACGATGCGCACCGGCTTGGTGGGCCAGGTGCCTTGCGCCCACGAGGGGGCGGCGAGCAGCGTCGCGGCGGCGGCGACCGAGGCGGCGAGCAGCGCACGCCGGAACGGGAAGTGAAAGTGAGAAGAAGTCATGCGCGCCTTTGTACAGGCGCGTGCCGTGCCCGTCGCGGGTGAAAACCCCGGGCGCGGCTCAATGGAGCACCTTCGTGCTTCGCACTGCGGTGCGAGCTTGCTTGGGGCGGCCCGGCGCGGCGCTCAGCCCACCTGCATGCGCTGCGCAAACCGCTCCTCACGGAACCGCTCGAGCACGAAGTCGACGAAGGCCCGCGTCTTCGGCGGCAGCAGCTTCTTGCTCGGGTAGTAGAGCCAGACCGCGCCCGCGTCGTGGTGCCACTCGGGCAGCAGCCGCAGCAGGCTGCCGTCGCGCAGTCCCTGTTCCACGAAGGGCATCGGCAGCATCGCCACGCCCAGCCCCATCAGCGCCGCCTGCGCGATGGCCTCGGGGTCGTTGAAGATCGCGCGCGGGCGCGGCAGCTCGACCGTGACCTCCGCCTCCTTCGCCGCGCCGCGCGCATGCCGCAGCGTCCAGCTGCGCAGCCGGCCCGTGGGCGAGGAGCGGCGCACCAGCGCGTCGAGCGCCGCCAGCTCCGACGGATGGCGCGGCATCCGCCGCTGCGCCATGTAGGCCGGCGCTGCCACCGCCACCACGTGAATGCGCGCCAGCTCGCGCGCCACCAGCCCGGCCGACAGCTCGAAGCCGCCGCCGATGGCCGCGTCGAAGCCCTCGCCGACGAGGTCGGCCTGCAGGTTGTCGAAATGCCAGTCCGGCACGATCGCCGGGTAGCGCGCGAGGAAGTCGCCCATCATCGGCAGCACGTGGGTGCGGCCGAAGGCCTGGCCCATGCTGACCTTGAGCGTGCCCGAGGGCTGGCCGTCGTCCTTGTCGATGCCGGCGACCGCCTCCTGCAGGGTCGCGAGCGCGCCGCCGATCTGCGCCAGGAAGCGCTCGCCGCCCTCGGTCAGCGTGAGCCGGCGCGTGCTGCGCTGGAACAGCCGCACGCCGAGCCGCGCCTCCAGCCGCGCCACGTTCTTGCTGACCGCGGCCGGCGTGAGCCCGAGGCGGCGCGCGGCGGCCGAGAAGCTGCCGCCCTCGGCGCTCTGCACGAAGGAAGCGAGATGGTTGAGCGGTTCCATCGCGCCATTTTCAACCAATGGTTGAATTTGATGGGACCGATTGATGGCTACCGCAAACGCAATCGAAGGCAGAGACTGGAGGCCTTCCAACACCACTCACCAGGAAAAAACCATGACCTCCACCACCACCTCCCCGACCCCCGTCCTCGCCGGCAAGGTCGCCTTCGTCACCGGCGGCTCGCGCGGCATCGGCGCGGCCATCGTGCGCCGCCTGGCGCGCGACGGCGCCGCCGTGGCCTTCAGCTACAGCAGCTCGCAGGCCGTCGCCGAGGAACTCGCGCGCAGCCTCGAGGCCGAGGGCGGCCGCGCGCTCGCGCTGCAGATCGACAGCGCCGATGCCGAGGCGCTCAAGGCCGGCATCGACCAGGCGGCGCGCCACTTCGGCGGCCGCATCGACATCCTGGTCAACAGCGCCGGCGTGCTGCACCTGGGCCCGGTCGACCAGCTCACGCTGGCCGATTTCGACCGCACCATCGCCGTCAACGTGCGCGCCGTGTTCGTCGCCATCCAGGCCGCGCTGGCGCACATGGGCAGCGGCGGGCGCATCGTCAACATCGGCAGCACCAACGCCGAGCGCATGCCCTTCGCGGGCGGCAGCATCTACGCCATGAGCAAGTCGGCGCTCACCGGCCTGGTGCAGGGCCTGGCGCGCGACCTCGGCCCGCGCGGCATCACGGTCAACAACGTGCAGCCCGGCCCGGTCGATACCGACATGAACCCGGCCAACGGCCCGATGGCCGCGACCATGCACAGCTTCATGGCGCTCGACCGCCACGGCCACGCCGACGAGATCGCGGGCATGGTGGCCTACCTCGCGAGCCCCGAGGCCGCGTTCGTGACCGGCGCGGGGCTCAACATCGACGGCGGTTTCGCGGCCTGAGCCGGGCCCTCAGTCGGCGCGCTGCACGGCCTCGGTGAGCCGGTCCAGCGTCGCGCCCAGCCGTGCCAGTTCCGCGGCGTCGATGCCGGCGAACAGCGCGGCCTCGCGCTCGCGCCCGAGCGCGCCCACCGTCTCGTGCAGCGCCTTGCCGGCGGCCGTGAGGTGCAGCCGGCTGCGGCGCTGGTCGGTCGGATCCTCGCGGCACTGCACGCGCCGGTGGCGCTTCAGGCCGGCCAGAGCGCGGCTCACCGCCATCTTGTCGAGACCCGTCTGGTCGGCCACCTGCGAGGCGGTGAGCCCGGGCTGCGCGCCCAGCACCGCCATCGTGCGCCACTCGTTGAGCGTGAGCTGGTGCTCGCGGCCCACGCGTTCGTGGAAGGGCCGCGCCGTCAGGTTGACCACGCGCACCAGCTTGAAGAACAGCGGGTCCATGGGTGCGCGGGGCGCGTGTCAGCCCGCCAGCTTCTTCGCCGCCGCGACGATGGCGTCCACGCCCACGCGCGACTGCGCCTCGAGCACCGGCGCATAGCCGACCGGGATGCGCGGCGCACCGAGCCGCGCGATGCGGCAGCCCGTGGCCTCGGCCGCGCTGGCCGCGATCTCGGCGCCGAAGCCCGCGGCCTGCACCGCCTCGTGCGCCACCAGCAGCCGGCCGGTGCGCACGCACGATTCGAACACCGTCTCGCGGTCCCAGGGCCACAGCGTGCGCAGGTCGATCAGGTCGACCGCGATGCCCTCGGCCGCGAGCCGCTCGCAGGCCTCGGCGCAGACCTGCGCCTGCCGGCTCCAGCTCACCATCGTGAGCGCGTCGCCCTGGCGCAGGCGCGCCGCCTTGCCCAGCGGCACCGCCAGCGTCTCGTCGACCGGGCCGCGCGCCCCCCACAGCGTCTTGTGCTCGATGTAGACCACCGGGTCGCCGCACTGCAGCGCCGCGCGCAGCAGCGAGTGATTGTCCTGCGGCGTCGACGGGCTCACCACCACCACGCCGGGCAGGTGCGCGAACCAGGCCTCGAGCGACTGCGAATGCTGCGCCGCCGAGGCGTCCCAGATGCCGCCCGGCATGCGCGCCACCAGCGGCACGCGGCCCTGGCCGCCGAACATGAAGCGGTTCTTGGCGGCCTGGTTCACCAGTTCGTCCATGCCGCACAGCGCGAAGTCGACCACGCGCATCTCGACCACCGGCCGCAGGCCCGCGAGCGCCATGCCCACGCCCGCGCCCATGATCGCGGCCTCGCTGATCGGCGTGTCGATCACGCGCCGCTCGCCGAAGCGCTGCTGCAGCCCCTTGTACTGGCCGAAGATGCCGCCGCGGCCCACGTCCTCGCCGAGCACGACCACGCGCGCATCGGCCTCCATCTCGCGCGCGATGGCGCGCACGGCGGCTTCGGCATAGCTGAGTTCTTCCACGGTGTTCGCTGCGTTCAGTGCCATTGCCCGGCTCCCGTGGTCTGCACGTCGGTGAAGGCGGCGCCGGCCTCGGGCCAGGGTGCCGCGTCGGCGGTGGCCAGGGCGGCCTCGACCTCGGCCGTGGCCGCGTTCTCGATCGCATCGAGCGCCGCCGCCTCGAGCCCGGCTTCCAGCAGCCGGCCGCGCGCGCGGGCCAGCGGATCGGTCTCGAGCGCCGCCGCCAGTTCGGCCGGATCGCGGTAGGCCGCGAGGTCGACCGACACGTGGCCCTTCACGCGGTAGGTCAGCGCATGCAGCAATCGCGGTCCGCCGCCGCTGCGCACCTCGGCCACCAGCCGCGCCGCGGCCGCGTGCACCGCGAACACGTCGTTGCCGTCGACCTGCGTGGCCGCGATGCCCAGCGATTCGGCACGCGCCGAGGCGCCTTCGCCCGCGGTCATCGGGCCGCTCGCGGTGGTCGCGCTCCAGCGGTTGTCCTCGCAGACGAACAGCACCGGCAGCTCGTACACGCGGGCCCAGTTCAGCGCCTCGAGGAAGGGTCCGCGGTTGATCGCGCCGTCGCCGAAGAAGCAGACCGTGAGGGCGTCGCCCTGGCCCAGCACCTTCTGCGCATGCGCCGCGCCCACCGCGATCGGCAGCCCGGCCGCCACCACGCCATTGGCGCCCAGCATGCCGACCGAGAAATCGGCGATGTGCATCGAGCCGCCCTTGCCGCCGTTGAAGCCCGTGGCCTTGCCGAACAGCTCGCACATCATGCGTGCGAGGTCGGCGCCCTTGGCCAGCGTGTGGCCGTGGCCGCGGTGGGTGGACGTGAGGTAGTCGCTCGTGCGCAGGTGCGCGCAGACGCCGGCCGGCACCGCTTCCTGCCCGGTCGACAGGTGCAGCGGCCCGCGCACCTTGGCCGCGCCGCCGGCCTGCTGCCCATAGGCGCTCACGCCGCCCTGGCTGGCCGTCTCGGCCGCGTTCTCGAACGCGCGGATGCGCACCATGGTGCGGTACAGCGCCTCGGCGGCGCCGCTGGGGATGTCCAGGTCCATCTTGTCTCCGACGCCTGTGGAATGGGCGTTTGCGGAAAAATCGTATCAAGCGTGACGGACTGGGGGCAGGGGGCTTTCCCCGGGGAGGCGGTGCTGCGCGTTCAGGCCGCCTTGCGCCGCGATCCACTCGCAGCCTGCGCCGCGGTCGCCTCCGCGGTGGCCTTCATCCCCTCGAGGATCGCCTCGCACTTGTGCTTCAGGTGCGTCTTGAGGATGCCCGACAGCGAGGCCGCGTCGCGCCGCGCCAGCGCGTTGAGCATGCCCTCGTGTTCCGCCATCGCGCGCGACCAGATCTCGGGCGTCATCGGCGAGTTGAAGCGGATGCGCCGGATGCGCGCGTTGATCAGCGCGTACTGGTCGAGCAGCACCGGGTTGCGCGTGGCCTGCACGATGGTCTCGTGGATGCCGCGGTTCAGCGCGTAGTAGCTCGCCATGTCGCGCGCCGCGAAGGCGCTGCGCATGCGCTCGTGCAGCGCGGTGATCTCCGCGAGCTGCGCGTCGGTGACGCGCGCGGCCGCCTGCTCGCCGGCCAGCGCCTCGAGCGCGCCGGCCACCGCGAACAGCCCCTCCACCTCCTCGAGCGACAGCTCGCGCACGCGCGCGCCGCGGTTGGGCAGCAACTCGACGTGGCCTTCGGCGGCCAGCACCTTGAGCGCCTCGCGCAACGGCGTGCGCGAGATGCCGAAGCGCTCGCACAGCAGGGCTTCGGGCACCTTGCTGCCCGGCGGGAACTCGCCCTGCACGAACACCTCGCGCAGGTTTCCGAGCAGATCGTTGTGAACGAATTCTTTGGCCATGGGCAATTATGAATTCATTTTTCGATTAATTCGCCGATAAGAGCCCTCGAAAGAGAGAATTTTCGGCTATTTGAATTCAAAGTGTTGACCGAGCCGGCTGGCCTCCGCTACATTGAACGCATTCATTTGCAGCAATTGAACCCCCGAAACTCTCCCAATCCAGCTTCAAAAGGCAATTTATGAATGCATTCCAGCAAGGCATCGTCGAAATCGCAGGCTCGACCCATGACACCGATCGCTACACCAACGCCCTCGGCCCGCGCGGCGTGATCGGCGTGATGACGCCGGGACCGAACGTGAACGTCGAGAACGAGATGATGGACATGCGCCCGCGCGGCGTGATCAACGCCATCGACCGCTACTACGTGCCGAACCAGAAGATCGCGCAGGACGAGGACTGGTCGGTGATCATGCGCAACGTCACGGCCAACCTCGACGACTCGGTGCGCCGCCTGAAGGAAGCGCTGATCGACCACCTCGTGCTCGGCATGTCCTCGCAGAGCTACATGGGCGGCGAGAAGGGCAGCTTCGCGCTGCTCGAGCACCTCGAGAAGCTCTCGGGCGTGCCGGTGACCATGGGCGCGCAGTCGGCCGAGCAGGCCTTCAAGCTCTGCGGCGCGAAGCGCATCGCGCTGCTCACGCCCTACTACCCGGTGATCGAGACCAACGCCATCAGCTACTTCACGTCGCGCGGCTTCGAGGTGGTGCACGTCGAGGGACTCAAGTGCAAGAGCATCATCCACGTCGCCTCGCAGACCTACGAGCAGCTCGCCGAGGCCACCCTGCGCTGCGAGGCCGCCAAGCCCGACGCGATCCTGCAGCTGGGCACCAACCTGGCCTATGCGCGCGTGGCCAACGATGCCGAGAAGTGGCTCAGGAAGCCGGTCTTCGCCTCGGGCCCGGTGATCTATTGGTCGGCGCTGCGCAGGATGGGCATCAAGGACCAGTTCCCGGGCTTCGGCAGCCTGACGGAATTCCACTGAGTCCGGCGCGCGCGCACAGACGCACAGAACGAAGGAGACAAGCATGACGACGAGACAACGCATGCGCGCGGCCGGCGCCGCGCTCGCAGCCTGGGCGCTGCTCGGGCTGCTGCCCGCGGCGGCCGAGGAGCACTGGCCGGCCAAGCCGGTCACGCTGCTGGTGGGCTTCGCGCCCGGCGGCGGCACCGACCTGATCGCGCGCCAGGTCGCGCCGCGCCTGTCCGAGCTGCTGAAGCAGCCGGTGATCGTCGAGAACCGCGCCGGCGCCAGCGGCACCATCGCGACCGCCGCCGCGGCACGCGCGCGGCCCGACGGCTACACGCTGCTGCTGGGCCACGTGAGCTCGAACGCGATGGTGCCGGCGATCATGCCGAAGCTGCCCTACGCGGCGGCGCGCGACTTCACCGCCATCACGCTGATCGGCAGCGTGCCGCAGGTGGTGACCGTGCCCGCGAGCCTGCCCGTGAAGACGCTGCAGGAATTCATCGCCTTCGCGAAGACCAAGCCGGGCGGCATCAACTACGCCTCCTCGGGCGCGGGCACGCAGCAGCACTTCGCGGCCGAGCTGTTCCAGCAGGCCACGCGGACCACCATGACGCACGTGCCCTACAAGGGCAGCGGCGCGGCGCTGGCCGACCTGATCGCGGGCCAGGTCGACGTGAACTTCGACACCGTGCCCACCGTGCTGCAGCAGGTGAAGGCCGGCAAGCTGCGCGCGCTCGCCGTCACCTCGCGCCAGCGCGCGGCCAGCCTGCCCGAGGTGCCGACGGTGATCGAGGCCGGCGTGCCCGACTACGAGATCGGCGCCTGGTACATGCTGATGGGCCCGGCCGGCCTGCCCAAGCCGGTGGTCGATGCGCTCGCCGATGCGATGAACCGCACGCTGCAGTCGCCCGAGGTGCGCGACAAGCTCGCGGCGCTGGGCACCGACGTCGCGGGCGGCACGCCGGCCCAGGCGCAGGACTACCTGAAGGCCGAGATCGCGCGCTGGAGCAAGCTGGCCGCGGACAAACGCATCGTTGCGGAGTGACGGCCATGCCCGGGAACTTCGCTCTCCTGCGCCGCGGCTTGGCCGCGCTCCTGCTGCCGTGCGCGCTCGCGCTGTCGCTCGCCGGCTGCGCGGCACCGGCCGCCGCGCCACCGGGCACGCAGCCCATCGTGTGGCGCATGGGCACCTCGTGGCCCACCAGCCTGCCGCTGCTGCACGAAGCCGCGCTCGATTTCGCCGACACCGTGAACGCCGCCTCGGGCGGGCGCCTGCGCATCGAGACCATCGATCCCGCGCGCCATGGCAAGCCCGCGGGCCTGCTGCAGGCGCTGCGCGGCGGCGAGTTCGACCTCGTGCACACCACGGCGCAGTACTACGCCGCCGAAGTACCCGCGATCGACTTCTTCACCGCCGTGCCCTTCGGCCTCTTGCCGGTCGAGCAGGAAGGCTGGCTCAACGAGGGCGGTGGCCAGGCGCTGTTCGAGGCGGTGCTGGCGCCGCTGGACGTGCTGCCGCTGACGGCGGGCCACACCGGCATCCAGATGGGCGGCTGGTTCGCGAAGCCGCTGCGCACGCCCGAGGACCTGCGCGGCGTGCGCGTGCGCATCGCGGGCTTTCCGGGTCGCGTGCTGGCGCGCGTGGGCGCGGTTCCGGTGAACCTGCCGCTGGGGCAGATCGTGCCGGCCTTCGCCGAGGGCCGCATCGACGCGGCCGACGTGGTCGGCCCCGCGATCGACGCGACGCTGCCGCTCGCGCGCTATGCGCCGCACTACGTCGCGCCCTGGCACGAGCCCGACGTGGCGATGCACCTGTTCATCGGCCGCGCGAAGTTCCTCGCGCTCCCGGCCGACCTGCAGCAGATCGTGCGGCAGTCGGCGCAGGCCGCGGCGCTGCGCTCGATCGCGCGCGCCAACGACCGCAACGCGGTGGCGATGCGCGAACTCGAGGCGCGCGGCACGCGCATCGAGGCGCTGCCGCCGGCCGTCGTCGAGGCCCTGCGCGAGGCCACGCGCGTGGAGCTCGATGCCAGCGCGCGCGCCGACGCCGATGCGCGCCGCGTGATCCAGAGCCTGCTGGCGTACAAGGCGCGCGTGGCGCCCTACAGCCTGCAGGCCGACCAGGCCGTGTTCAAGGTGCGTTGAGCCCACCCGCTCAGGGCATCTGGATCGTCGCCAGGTGCGCGCGCACGCCGCGCCTGAAGGTGTAGAGCGCCAGCTGCGGATGCAGCAGGTCGCCCTTGGCATCGAAGGAGATCCTGCCCGTGAGCCCGGCGTAGTCGCGCGTGCGCGCCAGGAAGGGCAGGTAGGTCTCGGGGTTCGCGGAATCGGCGCGGCGCATCGCATCCGCGAGCACCTTCACCGCATCGTAGGAATAGAGCGAGACCAGCTCCGGGTCCATGTCGAAGCGCTGGCGGTAGGCCTTCCTGAAGTCGCGCAGCCGGCCTTCGCGGTCGTCCTCGATCTCGCCCGAGGCCGCGCAGAACACCTGGTCGTCGCGCGCCGCGCCACCGGCCAGGCGCAGCAGTTCGTTGTCGCAGATGCCGTCGCCGCCGAGCACGCTGGCGCCGAGGCCGAGCTGCTTCATCTGGCGCAGCATCGGGCCGGCCATCGCGTACATGCCGCCGATGAAGATCGCATCGGGCTGCTGCGCCTTGATCGCCGTGAGGATGGCCGAGAAGTCGCTGCTCTTGTCGCTCGCGTGCTCGCGGCCGACGATGGTGCCGCCCGCGCGCACGGCGGCCTTGGCGAACTCCTCGGCGATGCCGTGGCCGTAGGAACTGCGGTCGTCGACGATCGCGAAGCGCTTCATGCGCAACTGCCGCACCGCATGGGTGGCGATGGCGTCGCCGATGCTGGCGTCGCCCGCAACGATGCGGAAGGTGGTCTTGAAGCCCTGGTCGGTGTACTTGGGCGCCGTGACCGAAGGCGAGACCTGCGGAATGCCCGCCTCGCTGTAGAGCCGCGAGGCGGGAATGGCCGAGCCCGAGGTCTGGTGGCCGACCACGCCGTTGACCTTGGCGTCCACGAGTTTCTGCGCGGCCGCCGTGCCCTGCTTCGGGTCGCCCGCATCGTCCTCGGCCATCAGCTCGAAGCGCGCGCGCTGCCCGCCGATGCGCAACTGCTGCCGATTGAGTTCGTCCACGGCCAGTTGCCCGCCCTTCTGGTTGGCCTTGCCCGAGACGGCCAGCGCGCCGCTCATGGGCGCGACCAGGCCGATGCGGATGGTCTGCTCCTGCGCGAGCGCGCCGAAGGTGAGACCGGCCAGCGCGCTCGTCAGCACGCGCTTCGCGATGCGTGATGAAGACGGCGTCATGGGGCCTCCCGCGCTTCGAACCAGTGGGCCGCGAAATCGCGCACCACCTGCACCAGCTTCTGTTCGCCCTTGCTGGCCAGGCGCACGAGCGCGACCGGGATCGACACCTCGAGCTGCGACTCGACCGTGATGCGCCGCAACCGGCCCGCGGCGATCTGCTCGCCGGCGGCCGCCAGCGCGCCGAAGAAGATCGCGTCGGAGCGCGCCGTCGCGGCGATCAGGGGCTCGAGTTCCTCCGACTCCACGGTGGTCGAGTGGCGCACGTCGTCGGTCAGGCCGTAGTGCTCCTTCGTCAGCGTGGCCACCTCGTCCGACACGTCGGTGCTGAGGATCGGGAACTGCAGCAGGTCCTGCATCGTGACCGCCGCGCGCGTGGCCAGCGGATGGCCGACGCGGCAGATGGCGCCGCCCGCGAGGCCGCCCATGCGCTCGACCACGAGCTCGTCGGACAGCACCAGCGAGCGCGCGTCGATGAGGATCGCGTCGATCGAGCGGTCGCGCAAGGCGCTCATGAGGAAGCGCGCCGTGCCGCGGCGCACCAGCAGCTTCATGCGCGGATGCGTCTCGAGCACGTGGGTGATGAAGTCCGCGCTCATGCAGGCGCCGGGACCGGCGCCGAAGCCCACGCGCAGCGTGCCTTCGAGCACGGCCTCGTCCCGCACGCCGACCGAGAGGTTGTCGACATCGACCAGCAGCCGGCGCGCGCGCTCGACCACCAGCGAACCCGCGGCGGTGGTCGTGCAGCGCCGCCCGAGCCGCTCGATCAGCGGCGCGCCGAGTTCCATCTCGAGCGACTGGATGCTCTTGCTCAGTGCCGATTGCGTGAGATGCAGGTTGGCGGCCGCGCGGCTGAAGGAGCCGGTCATCGCCAATTCGATCAGGTGCGCCAGCTTTCTTGTCTCCATGAGGATCCGGAATAGGTAACTCGAAAATCTTTCGTTAGACGCTGGCTGGACCGGGCACTACAGTCCGCCCCCGGGAGTGCGCACCCCCAAAAAGCCTGGCGAGCATGCCAGAGATTCACAACTTGAGGAGACTCACAGTGCCCTTCACGCACGCCACGTCGCGCCGCGCATTTCATTCCCTGATCCTGTTCGCCACCATCGGTATTTCCGCTTGCGGCGGTGGTGGATCGGGCACTGCCTTCGCACCCATCGTTCCTCCCGCGTCGCCTCCGGCCGAGAGCACCACGCTCAACGCCGGGGCGGTCGCATCGCCCGACCAGTTCGGCGCGGCCGCCGCCAAGCAGATCCTCGACGCGGGCGGCAATGCCGTCGATGCCGGTGTCGCCACGGCCTTCGCCCTCGCCGTGACCCTGCCCGAGGCGGGCAACCTCGGCGGCGGCGGCTTCATGACGACCTGGATGAACGGCAAGCCCTACTTCCTCGACTTCCGCGAGAAGGCACCGGGCGCGGCCACGCCCACCATGTACCTCGACAAGAACGGCGACGTGATCCCGGGCCTGAGCCTCGACGGCTCGCTGGCCGCGGGCGTGCCGGGCTCGGTCGCGGGCATGTGGACCGCGCACCAGCGCTTCGGCAAGCTGAGTTGGGCGCAGGTGCTGGCACCGGCCATCGCCTATGCGCGCAATGGCTTCGTCGCGTACTCGACGGCCGAGATGACCACCGTCAACAGCCGCTCGAACTTCAACAAGTACTTCGGCGGCAAGATGATCAAAGGGCAGCTGTTCAAGCAGTCCGAGCTGGCCGACACGCTGCAGCGCATCAGCGACAACGGCGGCAGCGAGTTCTACACCGGCAAGACGGCCGACCTGCTGGTGGCCGAGATGGGACGCACCGGCGGCCTCATCAGCAAGAACGACCTGAAGAACTACCAGGCGGTGTGGCGCGAGCCCGTCTCCATCGACTGGAACGGCCACACGGTCTACACCGCGCCGCCGCCGAGCTCGGGTGGCTTCGGCATCGGGCAGCTGCTCAAGATGAAGAAGGACCTCGAGCCGCAGTTCGCCAAGGCACCGCTCAACTCGGCGCAGTACGTGCACCTGACGGCGGAGATGGAGAAGCGCGTGTTCGCGGACCGCGCGCAGTACCTCGGCGACTCGGACTTCTACCAGGTGCCGATGCTCAAGCTGCTGGCCGACGACTACCTGAAGGGCCGCGCGGCCGAGGCCAACCCCGCCACGCCGACGCCGCTGGCCAAGGTGAAGCCCGGCCTCGGCACCGACCCCGTGCCGCCGGTCAGCACCGGCGAGAAGCCGCAGACCACGCACTTCTCGGTGGTCGACAAGTGGGGCAACGCACTGGCCATCACCTACACGCTCAACGGCGGCTTCGGCAGCGGCATCGTGGTCGAGGGCGCGGGCTTCCTGCTCAACAACGAGATGGACGACTTCTCCGCCAAGCCCGGCGTGCCGAACCAGTTCGGCGTGGTCGGCGGCGACGTCAACTCGATCCAGCCCAACAAGCGCCCGCTGTCGTCGATGAGCCCGACCATCGCGGTGAAGGACGGCAAGCTCGCGCTGGTGCTCGGCACGCCCGGCGGCTCGCGCATCTTCACGGCGGTCTACCAGGTGCTGGTCAACGTGCTCGACTACAAGTTGCCGCTCGACCAGGCTCAGGCGCAACCGCGCTTCCACCACCAGCTGCTGCCCGACAACGTCATCTACTACGAGGCCGAGCGCTTCCCCGCGGCCACGGCCGACAACCTGCGCGCACGCGGCTGGACCATGCAGGACGGACTGGCCGGCGGCCAGAACATCCAGGCGATCCAGGTGGTGGGCAATGCGCCGGTGCCGGTGTCCGACCCGCGCAATCCCGATGGCCTCGCGCTCGTGATCGCGCCGAAGCCCTGAGGCCCTGACGTGAAAAAGGCGGTGAAGGCGTTGCCGCCTCCACCGCCTTCATCGCCTTGCGGATGGCGAACGCCGGTGTGGCGTCAGACCACCGTGCCGCTGACCTCGCCGAGCCCGATGCGCACCGCGCCCGCGCGCTCGCACCAGCCGCGCATCACCAGCGTGTCGCCGTTCTCGAGGAAGGTGCGCTTCTCTCCGTTGGGCAAGGTCACCGCCTGCTTGCCGCCGAGCGTGAGCTCCATCAGCGAACCGGCCTGGTCGGGCTTCGGGCCCGAGAGCGTGCCCGAGCCCAGCAGGTCGCCGGGCTGCAGGTTGCAGCCGTTCACCGTGTGGTGCGTCACCAGCTGCGCCGCGGTCCAGTAGGCGGCCTCGGTGGTGTTGCCGAGCGTGAGGCGCACCGGCGCCTCGCCGGCTTCGCGCATCTTCGCGGTCTGCAGCAGCACCTCGAGCGTGATGTCGAGCGCGCCGGCGGCGCGGTTCGACGGCGCGTCGAGATAGGGCAGCGGCTGCGGATCGCCCTCGGGCCGCTCGAACTTCGCGCGGAAGGGCGCGAGCGCTTCCATGGTCACGATCCACGGCGACAGCGTGCTCGCGAAGTTCTTCGCGAGGAAGGGGCCGAGCGGCTGGTACTCCCAGGCCTGCAGGTCGCGCGCCGACCAGTCGTTGAGCAGCGTCACGCCGAACAGGTGCTCCTCGGCCTCGCCGATGGCGATCGGCTCGCCGAGCGCATTGCCGCGGCCGATGAGGAAGCCGAGCTCGAGTTCGTAGTCCAGGCGCTTCGACGGGCCGAAGCTGGGCTCGGCGGCATCGGGGGCCTTGGTCTGGCCCTGCGGGCGCTTGAAGACCTGGCCGCTCACGCCGATCGACGAGGCGCGGCCGTGGTAGCCGATCGGCACCCACTTGTAGTTGGGCATCAGCGGCTGGTCGGGACGGAACAGCTTGCCGATGGTGGTCGCATGGTGGATGCCGGTGTAGAAGTCGGTGTAGTCGCCGATGCGGCAGGGCACGGTCATCTCGGCCTGCGCCTGCGCGACGAGCGCCTTCGTCCAGGCGGCCTGCTTGTCGCTGCCTTCGGCGAGGCCGGCCGAGAGCGCGGCGCGCAGCGCCTGGCGCTCCTTGGTGCCCGCGGCCATCAGCGCGTTCATGTCGTCGCTGTCGACCAGGCCGGCGGCGCGCAGGTCGAGCACCTGGTCGCCGATGGCGACGCCGATGCGGAAGGCCTCGGTGCTGCCGGCGGCGCGGAAGCGGCCGAAGGGCAGGTTCTGGATCGGGAAGTCGCTGCCGGCTTCATTGGCCGAGGCAACCCAGCTGCGCAGCTTCGGGTCGTGGGTGGCGTTCAGTGCGGTGGTCATGGATGTGTCTTTCGTTGCGGTGTTCGGTTCACTCGGCCGTCATGCCGGCCTTCTTCGCCACCTCGCCGAGCCGCTGGTACTCGGTCTGCGTGAGCGTGGCCAGTTCCTGCGCGCTCGAGCCGCGCGGCGAGAAGCCGGCCTGCGCCAGCTTGGCCTTCACGTCGGGCTGCGCGAGCGCCTCCACGAAGGCCTCGTTGAGCGCCTTCACGATCGGCGCCGGCAGGTTGGCGGGGCCGTAGACGCCGAACCAGGGCTCGAGCGCATAGCCCTTGAGGCCGGCCTCGGCGATGGTCGGCACCTCGGGCAGCGAGGGCGAGCGCGTGGGCCCGGCGACGGCCAGCGCGCGCAGCTTGCCGGCCTGGATGTGCGGCAGCGAGGCCGGCAGGTTGTCGAACATCAGGCCGATGTTGTTGCCCAGCATGTCGGTGATGGCCGGGCCGCTGCCCTTGTAGGCCACGTGGGTCAGCTCGGTGCCGGTCATCTGCGCGAACATCACGCCGGCCAGGTTCATCGAGGTGCCCGCGCCCGCGGTGGCGTAGGGCATGCCGGGGGTCTTCTTCGCGGCCGCGATCAGGTCGGCCACCGACTTGATCGGCGAGGCCGCCGGCACTTCGAGCACGATGGTCGAGGTGCCCAGCAGGCTGATGGCGGTGAAGTCCTTGCGCGGATCGAAGGCCATCGACTTGTAGATGTGCGGGTTCAGCGCATTGGTCGAGATGGCGCCGAAGCCGATGGTGTAGCCGTCGGGCGCGGCCTTGGCCACGGCGTCCATGCCGATGTTGCCGCCCGCGCCGCCGCGGTTGTCGATCAGCACCGGCTGGCCCAGCTTCTCCGACACCTTCTGGCCCACGGTGCGCGCCACCAGGTCGGTGGTGCCGCCCGGGGTGTAGGGCACGATGAAGCGGATCGGCTTGGCGGGGAAGTCCGCGGCCTGCGAGAACAAAGGCGCGGCGAGCAGCGCGAGGACCGCGGCGCGGCGCGTCAGGGCGAAGACGGGGCTCATGGCTTGAACTGGTCCTTGAGGCCGGCCCAGCAGTCGGCGTAGTCGGTGTCGAGCGCCTGGCTCTGCAGCGCGAAGCGGGTGGGGATGAAACGGTAGCGGCTCTCGAACATGAAGGCCAGCGTGTTGTCGAGCTTGTGCGGCTTGAGGTCGGCGTGGGTGGCCTTGTCGAAGGCTTCCTCGTCGGGGCCGTGCGGCACCATGCTGTTGTGCAGGCTCGCGCCGCCGGGCTTGAAGCCGCCGGGCTTGGCGTCGTACTCGCCGAGCACCAGGCCCATGAACTCGCTCATCAGGTTGCGGTGGAACCACGGCGGACGGAAGGTGTTCTCCATCACCATCCAGCGCGGCGGGAAGATCACGAAGTCGCAGTTGGCGGTGCCGGGCGTGTCGCTGGGCGAGGTCAGCACGGTGAAGATCGAGGGATCGGGATGGTCGAAGCTGATCGAGCCGATCACCATGAAGTGCGCGGTGTCGTACTTCACGGGCGCGAGGTTGCCGTGCCAGGCGACCACGTTGAAGGGCGTCTGCTTCATCGGCGCGTGCCAGAAGCGGCCGCCGAACTTCTTGACGATCTCGTAGCCGCCGTCTTCCGCTTCGAAGGCCGCCACCGGCGCCTGGAAGTCGCGCGCGTTGGCCAGGCCGTTCGAGCCGATCGGGCCGAGCTCGGGCAGGCGGAAGTGCGCGCCGTAGTTCTCGCAGACGTAGCCGCGCGAGAGACCGTCGGGCAGCGCCACCTTGAAGGCCATGCCGCGCGGCAGCAGCGCGATCTCGCCGGGCTTCACCTCGAGCACGCCGAGCTCGGTGGTGATGACCAGCCGGCCCTGCTGCGGCACCACCAGCATCTCGCCGTCGGCGTTGACGAAGGCGCGCTTGTCCATCGAGCGGCCCGCCAGGTACATCAGCGAGCCGATGCCGACCTGCGACTCGGCATCGCCGTTGGCCGCGATGGTGTGCATGCCGTCGACGAAGTCATGTTCCCCCGCGCCGTCCAGCGGCTGCGGATGCCAGCGCAGCGGCTCGGGCGGCAGCGCGATCTCGCGGTCGGCGCCGGTGGTCCAGTGCGCCTGCGCATAGGGCTGGTAGCGGCCCGACACCACCGAGGGCTGGCGGCGGTAGAGCCAGGTGCGGCGGTTCTCGTGGCGCGGCGCGGTGAAGGCGGTGCCCGAGAGCAGCTCGGTGTAGAGGTCGAAGGGCCCGCGCTGCGGGTTGTTGCGGCCCTGCGGCAGCGCGCCGGGCACGGCCTCGGACGCGTATTCGTTGCCGAAGCCGCTCTGGTAGCGGCGCTCGGTGGCGGGAGTTGCGGCGGTCATGGTGTCCTCACTGGATGGTGTTCATTTCGCGGCCGCGAGCGCTTCGCGCAGCACGGGCAGCGAGCCGATGTGGTTGGCCAGCAGCAGCACGAGGCGCGCGTTGTACGCATGGCTCTCCTCGGTGCTCAGGCCCTGGTGCGCCTCGATCAGCGCTTCGTAGAAATCGTCGGGCGCCTCGAGGTGCGCGTCGGTGATCAGCGTGGGGGTGGATGCGGTCATGGGCAATGTCTCGCTGCGTGTCGTCTCAGGCGCGGGCCAGCGCGCGGTCGAAGGCCGCGCGGATCTGTGCGGGCGACGGTGCGCGCCAGCGCGCGCTCACATGTTGGTCGGGACGCAGCAGGTAGACGGTGCCGGGCCGCGCATCGTAGCGCCGCACGGCCAGTTCGCTCGCCGCGCCCGCGGGCACGCGCACCGTGCGTAGCGGCAGGCCCGCGGCGTCGATGGCGCGCAGGCTCTGCGCGACCGCCGCGTCGTCGGCATCGCCGAACACCAGCGCCGTGAAGCCGTGCGTGCGGCCGAGCTCGCGCAGCAGCCAGCCGCTGCCGCCCTCGGCGAGCGCCACCGGCGCGTCGGCCGCGGCCGCGCCCGGCACCATCGCGCCCGCGAAGCCGTCGCCGTGTGCGTCGGGCGTGTTGAGCGGCGAACCGCGCAGCACCGAGGGCACCGACAGCCGGCCGCTGTTGACCAGCGTGCGCGCGAAGGCGTGCTGCCGCGTCAGCGCCAGCACCGCGTCGCGGAACAGCCGGCTGACCTCGCTCTTGGGCGTGATGAAGTCGGTGGCGCGGGTTGAGTTGCGGATGTTCTCGTCGGCCGCGTACTCGCGCTCGCCGGCATAGCTGTCGAGCAGCGCATCGGGCGCCTCGCCGCGCACCACGGCGGCCAGCTTCCAGGCCAGGTTGTCGGCGTCCTGCACGCCCGAGTTGGCGCCGCGCGCGCCGAACGGCGACACGCCGTGCGCCGAGTCGCCCGCGAACAGCACGCGGCCGTGGCGGAAGCTGTCCATGCGCTGGCAGGCGAAGGTGTAGACGCTGGCCCAGCCGATCTCGAACTGCACGCCCGCGTGGCCGATGCTGTCGAGCAGCGCGCGCACGCGCGGCACGATGCGCTCGGGCTTGCGCTCCTCCACCGGGTCGGCCTCCCAGCCGAGCTGGAAGTCGATGCGCCACATGCCGTCGGCCTGCTTGTGCAGCAGCACGCTCTGGCCCGGATGGAAGGGCGGGTCGAACCAGAAGCGGCGCTCGGTCGGCAGTTGCGCGTCCATCGTGATGTCGGCGATCAGGAAGCGGTCGCGGAACACGCGGCCCTTCGATTCCTGGCCCAGCAGCTGGCGCAGGTTCGAGCGCGAGCCGTCGCAGGCGCTCACGTAGTCGGCGGCCAGGCGGTACTCGCCCTCGGGCGTCTCCACGGTCAGCGTCGCGCCATCTGCGTCCTGCGCGATGCCGGTGACCTTGTTGTTCCAGCGGATGTCGATCAGCGGCAGCTGGGCCGCGCGTTCGGCCAGGTAGCCCTCGACGTAGTACTGCTGCAGGTTGATGAAGGCCGGGCGCTCGTGGCCGGGCTCGGGCAGCAGGTCGAAGCGGTAGACCTGCTCGTCGTGGAAGTAGACCTTGCCGATGTTCCACGACACGCCCTTGTCGACCATGCGGTCGCCGCAGCCCAGCCGGTCGAAGACCTCGAGCGTGCGCTTGGCGAAGCAGATCGCGCGCGATCCGGTCGACAGCGTGTTGTCGTTGTCGAGCAGCACCACCGGCACCTGGCGCAGCGCGAGGTCGATGGCCAGCGCCAGGCCCACGGGGCCGGCGCCGACCACCACCACCGGGTGGCGCGCGGGCGGGGCCGCGTCCTGGTCGGGGTGGCGGCGGTAGTCGAAGCGCAGGCTCTGGTAGTCGACCTGCGCGGCTTCGGTGGCGAGTGCGTTCACGTCCGTTGTCTCCGTCTCTTCTGTCCTGCCGCTCCCTCGGCGGGGAGGGAGCGCCCGTCTCAGCCTTCGAGCGCCTTCCACATCTCCACGTCGCGCTCGGCCGTCCACACGCGCGGGTCGACGTGGCCCGAGGCCTCGTCGTAGGCGCGGCTCACGTCGAAGGGCATGCAGTGGTCGAAGATCACCCACTGGCTGTACTTGGGCTTGAGCTTCTCGTAGGTGTCCTTGTAGACCGCGTTCAGGTCGCGCCCGGCCTTCACGCCTTCCTGCACGCTGGCGTAGACGTCGGCGATGAAGTCGCGCGTGCCCGTCAGGCCCTCGGCCACGGCCTCGGGCGTGGTCAGCGCGGCGCCGCGGCCCGGCACCAGCGCGGCGGGCTTGAGGGCGGCGACGTTGTCCAGCGTCTGCGGCCAGTCCTTGAAGTAGGCGTCGCCCGCGTACGGCGTGGCGCCGAACTCGACCAGGTCGCCCGAGAGCAGCGCGCGTTCCTGCGGCAGCCAGACCACGGTGTCGCCCTTGGTGTGGCCGCGGCCGAGCTGCAGCAGCTGCACCTCGAGCTTGCCGAGCCACAGGGTCATCTTGCCGGTGAAGGTCATGGTGGGCCAGGTCAGGCCCGGCGGCACGGTCTCGACGTTCTGGAACAGGCGCGGGAAGCGGCCGATCTCGCTGGCCTTGTCCTGCTCGCCGCGCTCGACGATCAGGTCGCGCGTGTCCTGGCTGGCCAGGATGTGCTCGGCACCGTAGCCGGCCGCGCCCAGCACGCGCACCGCGTGGTAGTGCGTGAGCACCACGTACTTGATCGGCTTGTCGGTCACTTCGCGGATGCGGCGCACCACGTCGGCCGCCATCGCGGGCGTGGCCTGGGTGTCGGCCACCAGCACGCAGTCGTCGCCGATCACGATGCCGGTGTTCGGGTCGCCCTCGGCGGTGTAGGCCTAGGCGTGTTCCGAGATCTGGCTGAAGGTGACCTTCTTCTCTTCCATGTCGGCCTGGCTGGCGAATTTCTTGGCTTGGCTCATCGTGTGTCTCCGGTGGAGTGTTTGGGGGGTGGGGTGGCGGGTGGTTGAAATTCGTTTAGGGCGAACGAATTTGCAGTTAACGAATTTGCACGAGTGTAAGCCGCGAATCGCTTCATGTCTAATCCCCACTCCATGAACGAAGCACAACCTGACGCCGACCGCGCCCAGCGCGGCATCCAGAGCATCGAGGTCGGCGGCCAGCTGCTGCGCGCGCTGGTGCACCACGGCCGGCCGATGGCGCTCAAGGACCTGGCGCGCGAGGCCGACATGACGCCCGCCAAGGCCCATCCCTACATGGTGAGCTTCGGCCGGCTGGGGCTGATCGAGCAGGACCGCGCGAGCGGCCACTATCTGCTCGGCCCGCTGGCGCTGCAACTGGGCCTGATCAGCCTGCAGCAGGCCGACCCGGTGCACATCGCCACCCCGGCCATCGCCCAGCTCGCGCAGCAGACCGGCCACACCATCGCGCTGGCGGTCTGGGGCGCGCGCGGCGCGACCATCGTGCGCACGGCCGAATCGCCCTCGCCGGTGCACGTCAACATGCGCCATGGCACGGTGTTCTCGCTGACCAACACGGCCTCGGGCCGGGTGTTCGCGGCCTACCTCGATGCCGAGCGCGTGCGCGAACTGCTCGAGGCCGAGCGCCTGCGCCAGAAGCAGCGCAAGGCCGAGCCCGCGCCGCCGGCCGGCATGCCGCCGGTGCAGCCGCTGCCCTCGTGGGCCGATTTCGAGCGCCAGCTGCAGGAGGTGCGCGCGCACGGCATCAGCCGTTCCGACGGCGAGGTGATCGAGGGCGTGAGCGCCATGGCCGCGCCGGTGTTCGACCACACGGGCGCGATCGTGCTCGCGATCACCGCCATCGGCCCGGCCGGCATCTTCGACACGACCTGGGACGGCGCCATCGGCACCGCGCTCAAGGGCTGCGCCGACGCGGTGTCGCAACGGCTGGGGGCGAGCCGCCGATGAACGCCTCGCACGCCATGGCCGCGGGCCTCCAGGCCCTCTCGCTGTCCGTCTCCCTCGCCTTCGCCGGCGGTGCCGCCGCGGCCGACGACGGCCCCTGGCCCACCGCCGGCTGGACCGTCGCCACGCCCGCCTCGCAGGGCATGGACCCGGCCGAGCTCGCGCGGCTGGTCGAGCTCGGCGCCACCCACCAGCTCGACAGCCTGCTGGTGGTGCGCCACGGCCGCATCGTGGTGGAGGCCTACTACGCGCCGTTCCGCCCCGGCCTGCGCCACGCGGTCAACTCGGTCACCAAGGCCGTGGTCGGCACGCTCGCGGGCATCGCGATCGAGGACGGCCGGCTGCGCCTCGACGACCCGGTGTTCGACAACGCCACCGATCCCCAGCGCGGCGCGGTCACGGTCGCGCACCTGCTCGACATGACATCGGGCATCGACTGGACCGAGCCGCTCAACGACCGCGGCAAGCCGGTCTCGCTGATCGAGATGGAGCGTGCGCGCGACTGGGCCGCCTACGTGCGCGGCCGCCCGATGGCGCAGGCGCCCGGCGCCGGCTTCAACTACAACAGCGGCAACTCGCAGCTGCTGTCGGCCCTGCTCGCGCGGCGCACCGGCGGCGACCTGCAGGCCTATGCCACCGAGCGCCTGTTCAAGCCGCTGGGCATCGCCGACCTGCGCTGGCGCCAGGACCCGCAGGGCGTGCCCGTCGGCGGCTTCGGCCTGGCGCTGCAGCCGCGCGACATGGCGAAGATCGGCCAGCTCTACCTGCGCGGCGGCCGCTGGGAAGACCGCCAGCTCGTGCCGGCCGCCTGGGTCGCGAAGAACCTCGCGGCCACGGTCGAGATGAAGGACCTCGGCACGCCGGGCTTCTTCTATGCCAACGGCTGGTGGACCCTGCCCGCGCGCCGCGTCTACATGGCCATGGGCCACAACGGCCAGGGCATCGTGGTGCTGCCCGAGGCCGACGCGGTGGCGGTGTTCACGAGCACACGCGCGGCGCCGGTGCCGCTCTTGATCGAGCGCATCCTGCGGTCGGTCAAGGCCGGCGGCGCCGTCGCCGACGATGCCGCGGCCCAGGCCGCGCTCGAGGCCGCGGTGGCGAAGGCCACGGCCGAGAAGCCCTCCGAGGTCGGCCCGGTGCCCGACGCGGCGCAGCGCCTCGCGGGCCGCACCTGGCGCTTCGGCACCAATCCGATCGGGCTGCGCAGCCTGCGGCTCGAGCTCGATCCCGCGAACCCGCGCTACGAGGTCGTGACCGCCGCGCGCCGCCCCGGCGGCGCCGACGAGCGCTTCACCGCGCCGATCGGCCTCGACGGCCTGTTCCGCACCAGCCCCGCGGGCGGCCCGATGCCGGTGGTCGCCACCCGGGGCCGCTGGAGCGATGCGAGCAGCTTCGACGTGGAGGCACGCATCCTCGGCGAACCGCTGCGCACCCGCTACCTGCTGCGGCTGCGCGAAGATGGCGCCGAGGGCATCGACCTCGTCTTTTCCAACTCCTATGGCTTCCAGGCCGAGATGCGCGGGGAGACCGCGCCATGACAATGAACTCTTCCTTCGCCAGGCTGTGGCTCTGGATCTTCGGCATCGGCTACGCCGTGTTCGTCGGGCTGCTGCTGCAGACCCTCTTCACGCCCGCGCCCTATGGCGACCTCGCGCGCATCGGGCGCATCTCCGACCATGACTTCGGCTGGCGCATCGACCCGCCGCGGGTCGACCCGGCGCTGCTGCGCGGCGCGCCGGTCGCACAGGCCGACATCCTGGTCATCGGCGACAGCTTCTCGGCCACGCACCGCTGGCAGTCGCAGCTCGCCAAGGCCGGCTACAGCGTCGCCACCACCTACTGGCAGGACATCGACGAGACGCTGTGCGACGACTTCGACCACTGGCTCGAAGCCGGCGGCTTTCGCGGCAAGCTGGTGATCATCGAGAGCGTGGAGCGGATCGTCGATTTCCGCCTCGAGCGCTCGCGGGACTGCCGGCAGATGAAGAAGCCGCTGGTCGCCAAGCCCGAGGTGCCGTCGCCGCCGCTCGACCACGTGCCGGGCTTCGCGCTCAACTGGGAGGGCCAGATCTACGCCGGCTTCCTCACGCAGCGCTGCACGCGCGCGGCCATCGCCGGCAAGAAGCGCAGCGGCTGCGACCAGCAGACGCATGCGCGCGCCGTGGCCGACGGCTGCGCGCTGTTCAGCAACCGGCGCTGCGAGATGGCGCTGTTCCTGGCCCAGGACGAGGCCAGCCGCGAACTCACGGCCGCGCACGCGGCGCAGCTGCAGGCCTTCGGCCAGGCGCGCGGCACGGTGCCGATCCTCTGGATGATGGTGCCCGACAAGACCACCACCTACCTCAAGCCCGCGCATTCGCGGGACTTCGTGAAGGCCTTCGGCGACGCCGGGCTCGGTCCCGACCTGTTCGCGTTCGCGCAGCAGCAGAAGACCGCGATGCGCGACTTCTACATGCCCAACGACACCCACATCTCGATGCAGGGGCAACTGGTGCTGGGCGACCGCATGGTGCAGGCGGTGAAGGAGAAGCTGGCCGCGCCGCGCGGGGGCTGAGGCCGCGAGGCCGTTCAGCCCTTGCGGCCGCCGAACAGCACCAGCACCCCGCCCACCACGATCGCCGCGACACCGGCCCAGGCCGGGAAGTTCACGGTCTGCTTCTCTTTCACCGACAGCTCGATCGGCCCGAGCTTGGCCTGATGGGTCTCGCGCGTGAAGCTGAAGCCGCCGAGGCCCAGCCCGGCGATGCCGGCGACGATCAGGATGATGCCGACGATGCGGGTGGCGTTCATGGTGCGTGTCTCCGTCCGTGGGCCGATGCGGGGTGCCGCGGCTGGCGGCAGCTTACTACCGCGGCTGCTGCTGTTGCTGCTCGTCCACCCACTGCACGATCTCGGCGATCGCCGCGTCGCTGGCCGCGGCCAGCGCCTTCACGCCGCCCGGTGCGTCGGCGCTCGGCGCGGGCCGGCGCACGGTGATCAGCTTCTGGCCCATCACGCGGTCGCCGCCGGTGCCGCTGCGCACGAGCGTGACGCGCAGCCGCACCAGGCCCACGCTCGCGCCGGGCGAATCGAAGTAGTGGCTGAACTCGTCGAGCGACAGGCGCAGCGTATCGGGCACGCGGCCCTCGGCGCGCGCGATGGTCGCGCTCTCCTCGGGGCCCAGCACGGTGCGGCGCTCGGCCAGCGTGTCGCGCAGCCGCTGGCGCAGCAGCTGCGCGGGCGACAGGCTCCAGCGCGACTGGCCGTAGGGCTTGAGTTCGTTGGCGTCGGCATAGCCGAGCCGGTAGAGGATCTGCGTGCCGTCGAGCCGCGGATTGGCCTCGATCTCGGGCAGCGCGATCATGGCCTGCGCCGCCGGCGCACTGCTCGCCTGCTGCGCCGCCATCGGTCCGGGACCGAAGTCGTAGAGCGTGGCGCGCTGGGGCTTGTCGGGCAGCGCGCCGCAGCCGGCCAGCAGCAGCGCGAGGCCAAGGCAGAGAGCGAGAAGGGGATGCGTGGCGTTCTTCATGGTCGTTGTCCTGCCATCGTGGATGCCGGGGCCTCAGGGCTTGGCGCCGTTGCCCGAAGCGGGCGGCGGCGAAAAGCCCGGCTCGCCCGGTCCGGCCGCCGCGCCGCCGTTGCCGAACAGCAGCGATTGCGGGTTGTCGTTGATGCTGTCGGCCGCGCGGCCCAGCCGGCGCACCGCGTGCGAGGTGTCGTCGGCCACGCGGTTCACGCGCGGCAGCGTGGCGGCGTTGAAGGAATCGACCGCCTGCGCCAGCGCCTTGGTGCCGTCGCCCAGGCGCTGCACCGGGCCGTCGGGCGCATTGAGCCGGGTCACGGTGCCGTTGAAGTTGTTCGCCACGCGCGAGACGTCGCCCGCGGCCTTCTTCACCGAGTCGAGCGTGTCGGGCAGCCGCTGCAGCACGGGGGCGACGCCGGTCTTCACGGTGCCGTCGAGGCGCAGCATCAGTTGGTTGGCGCTCGAGGTCGCGGCCGCGATGTTCTCGAGCGCATCGGCCACGCGCTTCTGGTTGTCGTCGTTGAGCAGGCGGTTGGCGCGCTTGGTCACTTCCTCGACCTGGTTGATGATCGCCTCGCCGCGGTCCTGCAGCTGGGCCAGCATCGAGGGCTTGAGCGGGATGCGCGGCGGATCGCCGTTGTCGGGCTTGAGCGCCACGTTCGATTCGCCCTTGTCGTCCAGCGCGATGAAGGCCAGGCCGGTCACGCCCTGGTAGCTCAGCGTGGCGAAGCTCGAGGTGGTCAGCGGCACGCGCTCGTCGACCGTGATGCGCACGCGCACGTTGCCCTTCACCTTGGGGTCGAAGTCGATCAGCGTCACCTTGCCGACCGCGATGCCGCGGTAGCGCACCATCGCCTGCGGCTGCAGGCCGCTGACCGCGTCGCGCGTGGAGAGCTCGTAGATGTTGCGCACGGTGTTGTCGCGCGTGAACCAGACCACCAGCCCGACGAGCACGGCGAGCAGGCCGAGCACGAAGGCACCGGCGGCGAGGGCATGGGCTTTGTTTTCCATGGACTACCTTTCGGCGCCGCCGGCCTCGGGCCGCGGCGCATGTCGTTCGGGGGCGGGTCGGTCGTGCAGCGCCTCCAGGGCGCGTTGGCCGCGCCCACCGAGAAAGTACTCGTGGATGAAGGGATGCGGGTAGGCGATCACCTCGCGCGCGGTGCCGCTGGCGATGACCTTCTGGTCGGCCAGCACCGCGATGCGGGTGCTCAGGTCGAACAGCGTGTCGAGGTCGTGCGTGACCATCACCACCGTGAGGCCGAGCTCGCGGTGCAGCCCGCGCAGCAGGTCGCAGAAGCTGTCGGAGGCCTCGGGATCGAGGCCGGCCGTGGGTTCGTCGAGCAGCAGCAGCGGCGGGTCCATGATCAGCGCGCGCGCCAGCGCCACGCGCTTGATCATGCCGCCCGACAGGTCGGCCGGGCTGCGGTTCGCGTGGCGCGGCTCCAGGCCCACCATCTGCAGCTTGACCAGCGCCGCGTTGCGGATCAGCTCGTCGGGCAGGAGCTTGAGTTCGCGCAGCGGAAAGGCGATGTTCTCGAGCACGCTGAAGGCCGAGAACAGCGCGCCGTGCTGGAACAGCATGCCGACGTTGGCCGCGCCCGCCGCGCTGAGTTCGCCGGGCGCCTGGCCCAGCACCTCGACCGTGCCCTTCGAGGGCTTCTCGAGCCCGAGGATCTGGCGCAGCAGCACCGTCTTGCCGGTGCCCGAGCCGCCGACCAGCGACAGCACCTCGCCGCGCGCGATGCGCAGGTCGAGGTCGCGGTGCACCACCTGCTCGCCATCGGTGTTCTTGAACACGGTCCACAGCCGGCGGATATCGACCACGGTCTCGGACGCGGCGGGGGAGGGCGTGGCCTGCGTGTTCATCCGCGGAACCCGATGCCCTTGAACAGCACGGCGAACAGCGCGTCGACCAGGATCACCGCGGTGATCGAGGTCACGACCGACGAGGTGGTGCCGCGCCCCAGGCTCTCGGTGTTGGGCTTGACCTTCATGCCGAAGTAGCAGCCGATCAGCGCGATCAGGATGCCGAACACCGCCGACTTGGCGGTGGCCAGCCAGAGGTTGGCGATCGGCACCGCGCGCGGCAGCGCCGAGAGGAAATAGGCCGGCGAGATGTCCAGCGCCGCGTCGGCCGCGAGCATGCCGCCCAGGAGCGCCGCCATCGAGGTCCACAGGCTGATCAGCGGCATCGCGATGGCGAGCGCCAGCACGCGCGGCATCACCAGCCGGAAGCCGTGCGGGATGCCCATCACGCGCATCGCGTCGAGCTCCTCGGTCACGCGCATCACGCCGATCTGCGCCGTGATCGCCGAACCCGAGCGGCCCGCGATCAGCACCGCCGCCAGCACCGGCCCGAGCTCGCGCACCAGCGACAGGCCGAGGATGTTGACCACGAAGGTCTCGGCGCCGTACTGGCGCAGCTGCTGCGAGATCAGGTAGGCCAGCACCACGCCGATCAGCAGCCCGACCAGCGCCGTGATGTGCAGCGCCGTCGCGCCGAACTGGTAGAGATGGCCCGAGAAGTCGCGCCAGGGCCCGCGGTGCGGTGCCGCCAGCAGCCTGCCGACGTCGATCGTGAGCTGGCCGATCAGGCCGACGAAGTCGCGCGTCACGCCCATCGCGCGCGGGCCGTTGTGCGAGAAGTCGCGCAGCCGTTCGACCAGCGTCTTCGGCGGTTCCTCGGGCGTGCCGACGGTGTACTGCGCCACCTGGTCGAGCACCGCCTTGTGCTGCGGCGCCATCTCGAGCGTGGCCGGCCAGTCGTGGTGCCAGCGCTCCCACAGCAGCTGCGCGCCGATGTGGTCGAGCTGCGCGATCGGGCGCAGGTCCCAGGCCGCGTCGTCCTGCTTCGGCAGCGCGTCCAGGCTCTTCGCAAGCGCCTGCCAGTCGGAGGCCGAGGACATCGCCAGCGTGGTCCAGCGGCCGCTCGCCACGATCCAGCGCCGGCCGTCCTGTTCGCGCGACTCGATGCGGGGTCTCGCGGCGACGTCGGCTGCAGCGGGGCTGTCGGCAGGCGGCGTGGTGGAGGGCATGGTCCGGGGGAGCGGGTGGGAAGAGGAGGAGGAAGGGCGAGCGGGACGAACCAAAGGTTTCAAAATGCAGCGCGCATCGTAACCGTAGGCCCTGGGGCGTCATGTGCGACCGAACCCTCGATTACGTAGGGAAGCACGCCGTTTTTCCTGAGGCCTTTCTTAACTTTTCGTGAAACCGTTCGGGGCGCGCAGCAGGGTCATTCATACCTTCTCAGGTCCAGGCGCGCGTCAGCGCGTCCCAGGCACTCGCGATCACCGGCTCGTTGCGCCGCGCCGCCAGCGACACGAAGCGCAGCGCGCAGTCGAGCTGCACCCGGTCGGCCAGCACCAGCCCGTGGGCCTGGCTCTCGCGGATCGCGATCGAGTCGCGCAGCAGGCTCAGGCCCACGCCCGACTTCAGCAGGTCGAGCATCGAGGCCTCCTGGTCGACCAGCGCCACGCGGCGCGGCGCCAGCCCCAGCGGTCCGAACACGCGCTCGAGCAGCCGGTGGTGCGCCGATTCGGGCGGCGTCGCGAGCCAGGGCAGCGCCGCCAGCGCCTTCCAGTCGCGCCCCGTCACCTGCGGCCCCCAGCCGGCCGGCGCCACCACGCGGTAGGTGAAGCGCGTGAGGGTGCGCGCGGCCAGCGCGGCATCGCCGCCGGCCGCATCGCCCTCCGCATCGAGATGGAAGCCCACGTCGAGCTCGCCGCGCAGCACCTGCGAGAGCACCGTGCCGCTCATGCCGTGGCGCAGCTCGGTCTCGATCTGCGGCGCCGACTCGACCAGCTCGCGCAGGAACATGCCCAGGCGCGTGAATTCGGGATCGAGGATGGTGCCGATGCGCAGCGCACCGCGCACCGTCGACTGCAGGTTGCGCGCCGCCTGCTGCAGGTCGCCCACCGCGGCCAGCACGCGCTCGGCCTGCGGCAGCAGCGCCGCGCCATCGGCCGTGAGCGCCAGCCCGTGCGGCGTGCGCGTGAACAGCTGCAGGCCGGTGTCTTCCGCCAGGCGCTTGAGCTGCAGGCTCACGGCGGGCTGCGTGAGGTGCAGCCTGGCGGCGGCGCGCGAGACGCTGCCTTCGCGCGCGGCCAGCACGAAGGCGCGCAGAATTTGCAAGTCCATCGCGGCGGCAGTCATATAAATCGGATTTATACGCCATCTGATTCGATTTCATTGGCATTCCGGGCGTGGATTGGGCCAAATCAGGCGCAGCGGCTTAGCGCCGACCCATGAGTACGGAAAATATCGATGACGGAGACAAGCCCATTGAGCAACGACACCACCTTCGACTACATCGTCATCGGCGCCGGCACCGCCGGCGCGCTGCTCGCGAACCGGCTCAGCGCCGACAAGGACAAGCGCGTGCTGCTGGTCGAGGCCGGTCGCAAGGACGACTACCACTGGATCCACATCCCGGTGGGCTACCTCTACTGCATCGGCAATCCGCGCACCGACTGGCTCTACAGCACCGAGCCCGACGCCGGCCTCAACGGGCGCGTGCTGCGCTATCCGCGCGGCAAGACGCTGGGCGGCTGCTCGAGCATCAACGGCATGATCTACATGCGCGGCCAGTCGCGCGACTACGAGCAGTGGGCCGCGCTCACCGGCGACGAGGACTGGCGCTGGCAGAACGTGCTGCCGGCCTTCAAGAAGCACGAGGACTTCTACCTCGGCGCCGACGAGATGCACGGCGCGGGCGGCGAGTGGCGGGTCGAGAAGCAGCGGCTGCGCTGGGACATCCTCGACGCCTTCGCGGCCGCCGCGGTCGAGGCCGGCGTGCCGCACACCACCGACTTCAACCGCGGCAGCAACGAGGGCGTGGGCTACTTCCAGGTCAACCAGAAGAACGGCTGGCGCTGGAACACGGCCAAGGCCTTCCTGCGGCCCACCTGCTACGGCCGGCCCAACTTCGAGCTCTGGACCGGCGCGCAGGTCTCGAAGCTGGTGATCGAGCGGCTGGCCGACGGCACGCAGCGCTGCACCGGCGCCCGGATCTGGAACGGCCACGAGATGGTGACGGCGCACGCCACGCGCGAGGTGATCCTGAGCGCGGGCAGCATCGGCTCGCCGCAGATCCTGCAGCTCTCGGGCATCGGCCCGGCCGAGCTGCTGCGCCAGCACGGCATCGAGGTGGTGGTCGACGCGCCCGGCGTCGGCGCCAACCTGCAGGACCACCTGCAGATCCGCGCGGTCTACAAGATCGACGGCGCGCCCACGCTCAACGTGCTGGCCTCGTCGCTGGTCGGCAAGGCGCGCATCGGCCTCGAGTACCTGCTGAGCCGCAGCGGCCCGATGAGCATGGCGCCCTCGCAGCTCGGCGCCTTCACGCGCAGCTCGCCCGACCGCGAGTGGCCCAACATCCAGTACCACGTGCAGCCGCTGTCGCTCGATGCCTTCGGCGAGCCGCTGCACGCGTTCCCGGCCTTCACCGCGAGCGTGTGCAACCTCAACCCGACCAGCCGCGGCACGGTGCGCATCCGCTCGAAGCGCTTCGAGGACGCGCCCGCGATCGCGCCCAACTACCTGAGCACCGACGCCGACCGCAAGGTGGCGGCCGACTCGCTGCGCGTGACGCGCCGCATCGCCGAGCAGCCCGCGCTCGCCAAGTACAAGCCGCAGGAATGGAAGCCCGGCGTGCAGTACCAGAGCGACGAGGACCTCGCGCGCCTGGCCGGCGACATCGCGACCACCATCTTCCATCCGGTGGGCACCACCAAGATGGGCGCCGACAACGATCCAATGGCGGTGCTCGATGCGCGGCTGCGCGTGCGCGGCGTGCAGGGGCTGCGCGTGGTCGATGCGGGCGCGATGCCCACGATCACGAGCGGCAACACCAACAGCCCCACCTTGATGATGGCCGAGAAGGCCGCGGGCTGGATCCGCGCCGAGGCGCGCTGAACCGGCCTCAGCGCCGCGGCGCCGGGCCGCGCCGCGGCGGCGCGCCCTCGGCGGCCGCGCGGCGCCTCGCCTGCGGGGCCTGGGCCGCCAGCCGCACCTTCGCGCCTTCGAGCATCAGGTCCACGCCGATCTCGAACAGCGCATCGGGCCCCGCCGCGCGGTAGGTCGCGAACGCCTCCGCCAGCAGCGGCCGCGAGGCCGCGGCGGCATCGAGCGTCTGCTGCTGCATCGCCGCGTCGGCCGGCGTCGCCTGCTGCTCGAGCACGCAGCCCACGGTGTAGCGGCCCAGCGCGATCAGCAGGGTCATCGCCTGCGCGGGCGGCACGCCCAGGCGCACCACGGCCGCGAGCTGGGCCTCCACCATGTCGAGGTCGCCCGGGTCGGGCTCGGAGCCCGCATGCAGGCGCGCGCCGTCGCGCCGCGCCAGCAGCGCGCGCCGGAAGCTGCGCGCGTTCTCGCGCAGGAAGCTCTCCCACGACTCGTCGGGCAGCGGCAGCTTGCGGTGGTGGCTGCGGCGCAGGATCTCGCCGTTCATCGCGTCGAGCAGCGCGCGCTTGTTCTTGAAGTGCCAGTAGAGGGCGGGCTGCTGCACGCCGAGCCGCTCGGCCAGGAGCCGGGTGCTGAGCTTGTCCATGCCGACCTCGTCGAGCAGCGCGAGCGCCGCCTGGAGGATCACGTCGCGGTCCAGTTTCATTCAGTTGTCGTGCTTGCCGGTGTCGATCCGCGAGGGTACTTCACGGCCCGGAATTTATCGATGATAATTCCTTATCAAAGATAAATTAACCATGTCCTCCATTTCCCTCCCATTCGCCGGAAACCGCCACGCGCAGGCGGTGATCCTCGCGATCGTCACGCTCGATGCCATCGGCATCAGCCTGGTCATGCCGATCGTGCCGAGCCTGCTGCGCGAGGTCGGCCACAGCGGCGAGCTCGGCTGGCACTTCGGCGCCTTCCTCTCGCTCTACGCGCTGATGCAGTTCCTCTGCGCGCCCGTGCTCGGCGCGCTCAGCGACCGTTTCGGCCGCCGGCCGGTGCTGCTGATCTCGGTGCTGGGCGCGGCGATCGACGCGCTGTTCATGGCCTTCGCGCCCTCGCTGTGGCTGCTGTTCGTGGGCCGCGCGATCGCCGGCATGACGGGCGCGAGCATGGCCGTGGCCTCGGCCGCCATCGCCGACCTCACGCCCGAGCACCAGCGCGCGCGCTGGTTCGGCCGCATGGGCGCCTGCTTCGGTCTGGGCTTCATCGCCGGGCCGGCGCTCGGCGGCGTGCTCGGCGACCACGGCGTGCGCCTGCCCTTCATCGCGGCGGCCGTGCTCAACGGCCTGACCTTCCTGGTCGGCCTGCTGGTGCTGCGCGAATCGCGGCCGCCGGCGCTCGCCTCGCAGCCCTTCGACCGCGGCGTGCTGCATCCGCTCGCGCCGCTGCGCTGGGCCGCGAGCTTTCCGGCGCTGCTGCCGGTGCTCGGCGTGTTCCTCGTGCTGGTGCTGGTGGGCGAGGTCGCGGGCACGACCTGGGTGCTCTACGGCGAAGACCGCTACGCCTGGAACGCCAGCATGGTCGGCATCTCGCTCGCGGTCTTCGGCCTGCTGCAGGCGCTGGTGCAGGGCTTCGTCGCCGGGCCGCTGGTCGAGCGCTGGGGCGAGCGCACGGCGATCGCGGTCGGCACCATCGCCGACGGCACCGGCTATGCGCTGATCGCCTTCGCCTCGCACGGCTGGATGGTGCTGGCGCTGCTGCCCTTCCTGTGCCTGGGCGGCATCTGCGCGCCCGCGCTGCAGTCCACGCTGTCGGCGCGCGTGGGCGAGGCCCAGCAGGGGCGGCTGCAGGGCGTGCTCGCGAGCATCGCCAGCCTGGCCTCGGTGTTCGGCCCGCTGCTGATCAGCCCGCTGTACTTCGCGTTCCGCGCGCGCTTCCCGGGCATCGTGTGGCTGGCCGGCGCGGTGCTCTACCTGCTGTGCCTGCCGGTGCTGCTGCGCCGAACGCGCTGAGCACCCTCGCCAGCGCGGTCACTTCTCGATCGACTTGTTCCAGCGCGCGTTCCAGGCCGGCCGGTTGGCGTTGATGCTCTCCCAGTCGATGGTGACCGCGGTCTTCATCCACTGGTTGATCTCGGCCACCTGCGTCGCGCCCTCGCCCACGGCCGGCGCCTTGGGGTTGGTCGGGATCTGGGCGCCGTACTGCAGCACGTTGGCCTGCGCGAGCGGGCTCAGCAGGAACTCGGCGAGCTTCTGCGACAGCTCGGGCTCGCTGTTGTTGGCGATCACGCACTGGCCCACCATCAGCACCACCGCGCCTTCCTTGGGCGGCGCGTATTCCACCGGAATGCCCTTGACCTTGAGCGCGGCCACGGCCGTCGGCGTGAGCGGGAAGATCGCGGCCTCGCCGGTCTGCACCATCTCCGAGAGCTTGGCCGAGCTCGGGATGTACTCGAGCACGTTCGGGCCGATGGTGGTCGGCCAGGCCTTGAAGCCGGGCTCCACGTTCTTGTCGTTGCCGCCCTGGATGCGGTTGAACATCAGGAAGCCGTGCAGCCCGAAGGACGAGGACGACATCGACTGGAACACCACCTTGCCCTTGAACTTCGGATCGGCCAGGTCCATCCACGAGGTGGGCGCGGCCCAGCCCTTCTCCTTGAACATCTTCGCGTTGTAGGCCAGGCCGGTCATGCCCAGGCTCACGCCGCTGGCCATGTCGTCCTTGAAGCGCGCGGCCGGGTAGATCTCGGCCAGCGAGGGATTGGGCTTCTGCTTCTGGCACAGGCCCATGCCGATGGCGCGCACCATGATGCCGTCGTCGAGGAACATCACGTGCATCTGCGGCCGGTCCTTGTTGGCCTGGGCCTTGGCGAGGATGTCGGAGGAGGTGCCGGGCACCACCACCACCTTCGCGCCGTAGAGCTTCTCGAAGGCCGGGAAGACGTATTGCGTGTACGCCTTCTCCATCGTGCCGCCGTTCATGCCGATGTAGAGCGTCTTCGTCTGCGCGTGGACCGCGCCGCCGAAGCCCGCGAGGGCGGCCACAGCGGTGGCGGCGAAGGTGAGGAAAAAGGAAGTGCGGTCGCGTCGTGCCATGGTGGGACTCTCCGTTCAGTGTCGAGGGTGGATCTGCGGTTGCGGTGGGTTGCTCTTGTCGTGTTCAGTGCGAGGCCGATGCGGCGGCTTCGGCGGGCCGCGCGGCCTTCGCGTCGGGAAAGAAGCGCTCGATCGCGAAGGCCTCGATCGGCGTGGTGCTGCGGCCGTCGCACGCCAGCTCGGCCAGCACCTCGCCCGCGGCCGGGCCGATCTGGAAGCCCGCGCCCGCGAAGCCGAAGCCGTGGAACAGGCCGGGCGTGGTGCGGCTCGGCCCCAGCACCGGCTGGCGGTCGGGCAGGTAGCCCTCGGTGCCGCTCCAGGTGCGGATGAAATGCGCATGCGCGAGCCGCGGCAGCAGCTCGATCGCCTGCGCCGACAGCGTGGCGATGGCGTCGCGCTCGGAACGCGCGCGCTCGGCATCGAGGCCGATGCCGGCGCCGCCGCCGAGCACCAGGTTGCCGCGCGCGACCTGGCGGCAGTAGATGCCGCCGCCCTCGACGCCGAGGCTCCAGTCCATGAAGAAGGGCAGGGGCTCGGTCACCGCCATCGCGGGATGGCCCGACTGCAGCGGCACGGCCTCGCCGAAGTGGGTGGCGATCGGACCCGACCAGGCGCCCGCGCAGTTCAGCAGCACCGGCGAGCGCACCTCGAGCGTGCCTTCGGCATGGGTGGCGCGCAGCCGGAACAGCGTGCCGTCGTGCGCGACCTCGTCGACGCGGTGGCGCTCGAGCACCCGCGCGCCCGCATGGCGCGCCGCGAGCGCGAAGGCCGGCGACACCAGCCGCGGATTGGCCTGCCCATCCTCGATGCACAGCGAGCCGCCGAGCGCGCGCGCGCCGAGCCAGGGGCAGTGCTCGCGCAGCCGCGCGCCCGTCACCAGCTCGAGCCCGAGGTCGAAGCCGGCGTCGCGCACGCTCGCGCGGTAGCGCTCGAGCGCGGCCATGTCGTCCTCGCTGCGGCCGATCTTGAAATGGCCCGAGCGCTGGTACTCGCCCTCGGTGCCGATCAGTTCGCCGAGCCGGCCCCAGATGCGGTGCGCGCGCTGCGCCAGCGGCAGCTGGCTCAAGGGCCGGCCCTGGCGCCGCACGCCGCCGTAGTTGACGCCGCTGGAGCGCGAGCCGCAGAGGTCGCGCTCGAGCAGCACCACGTCCAGGCCCATGCGCCGCAGCGCGAGCGCGGCCGACGAACCCACGATGCCGCCGCCGACGATCGCCATGTCGCAGCGCAAGGTGCGGGTGGTGCTCATGTGCGCGCTCCCTCGGCGGGGCCCTGCGTGACGAGCCGGATCGGTATCGGCTTGACCGGTGCCTGCCCGCGCAGCCGGCCGACCTGCGCGAGCGGCTGGCCGGTCGCGTGCGCGAGGATCTCGGCCGCGGCCACGCCGCACATGCGGCCCTGGCAGCGGCCCATGCCCACGCGCGACAGCGCCTTGAGACGGTTGAGCTCGTCGGTGCCGTTGACCGCGACGGTCTGGCGCAGCGTGCCGGCCGTGACGTTCTCGCAGCGGCAGACGACGAGCTCGTCGGGTGCGTGGGCGGCCCAGTCGTGCGGCAGCGGAAACGCGCGTTCGAGCCCGCGGCGAAAGCCCGTCAGCTGGTCGAGCTTCTTCTCGAGCATCGCGGCGCGCGCGCCATCGACCGCCACGCCCTGGTCCGCGAGCAGCGCGAGCGCCGCGCGTTCGCCGGCCCACTCGGCCGCGTCGGCGCCCATGATGCCGGCGCCATCGCCCGCGAGGTACACGCCCGCCACGCTCGAGCGGCCCGCCGCGTCGCGTACCGGCAGGTGGGCGCGATGCATCGGCGCGAATTCGAAGCGGCAGCCCAGCAGGTCGGCCAGTTGGGTCTCGGAACGCAGCGCATAGCCGAAGCCGACGGCATCGCAATCGATGCGGCGCTCCTCGCGCCCGTCGTGCCAGGCGACACCGGTGACGCGGCTCGCGGCATCGTCGCCAGTCACGCGCAGCGGTCGCACGCCGCCGTGCAGCGGCACGCCATGCGCGCGCAGCCAGGCGACGAAGTAGACGCCCTTCGCGAACACCGCGGGCTGCCGCAGCATCGCGGGCGTGGCCGCGAGCTGGTCCGCGAGTCGCGCGGTGTCGAGCACGGCCGCGACCTGCGCGCCGGCCTTCGCATACTGGTAGGCCACCAGATAGAGCAGCGGCCCCGTGCCCAGGAACACCACGCGCTGCCCGATGGCACAGCCCTGGAACTTGAGCGCCACCTGCGCGCCGCCGAGCGTGTAGACGCCGGGCAGGGTCCAGCCCGGCAGCGGCAGCACGCGGTCGGTGGCGCCGGTGGCCACGATCAGCGGGCCATGCGGCACGCGCGCGGTGCTGCGCGTCGGGCCGTGCAGCACGTCGAGCACGCCGCCCTGCGCGTTCCACACCAGGCTGTCGGGCCGGTGGTCGATGCGATCGCGCAGGCCGTCGAAGGCTGCGTGCACCGCGTTCGCGCGCGCGGCCTCGAAGCCGTAGAGCGTGGCCGCCGCGCGTTCGACGAAGTTGGCGGGCGGGCGGCGGTAGATCTGTCCGCCGGCGCGCGCGGCCTCGTCGATCACGACCGGGCGCAGGCCATGCGCGACCAGTGCCTGTGCGGCGCGCACGCCGGCCGGTCCGGCGCCGACGATCACGGGAGGGTGTGGCGTCGTCGTCATGCCTCGCCCCGGCCGGTGACCAGCGCCATGCCCGGCGCGATGAAGGTGGAGCAGGCGCGCAGCCGTTCGCCCTCGGCGGTCGCGATCCAGCAGTCCTGGCAGGCGCCCATCATGCAGAAGCCCGCGCGCGGCGCGTCGCTGAACTCGTTGCGGCGCAGCTGGGCGGCCTGCGTGAGCACGGCGGTCAGCACCGTGTCGCCGGCCAGCGCCGACGCGGGCGCGCCGTCGAGCGTGAAGGGCACCGTGGCGCGGCCGGTCTCGGCCACGCGGTGCAGCAATGCGTGGGTCGCCATCTACTTGCGTCCCACCAGCACGCGGTCCAGGCCATAGAGTCGGTCGAGCACCACCATCGCGACGGCCGTCACCGCCACCATCAGCGCCGACACCGCGGCCATCAGCGGGTCGATCGATTCGGTGGCGTACATGTACATGCGCACCGGCAGCGTCACCGTGCTCGGCGAGGTGACGAAGATCGACATCGTCACTTCGTCGAAGCTGTTGATGAAGGCCAGCATCCAGCCGCCGGTGACGCCCGGCAGGATCATCGGCAGCGTGATGCGGCGGAACACCGTGGCCTGGCTCGCACCCAGCGAGAGCGCCGCCTGCTCGGCGCTGCGGTCGAAGCCGACCAGCGCCGCCACCACCAGCCGCAGCGTGTAGGGCGTGACGATCAGCGCATGCGCCATCACCAGCCAGCCGAAGCTGCCGGTGCCGCCCACCAGCGCGAACAGCCGCAGCAGCGCGACGCCGAGCACCAGATGCGGAATGATCAGCGGCGACAGGAACAGGCCGTTGAGGAAGTCGCGGCCCGGGAAGTCGTAGCGCGTGATCGCCATGCCGGCCGGCACCGCGAGCAGCGTCGCGATGGTGGCCGCGCTCAGCGCTAGCCACAGGCTGTTCCAGAACGACTGCACGAAGTCGGGATGCGCGAACACCGCCTCGAACCAGCGCAGCGAGAAGTGCGTGGTCGGGATGGTCAGCGTGTTCTCGGGCGTGAACGCGACGATGCAGACCACCAGCAGCGGCGCCAGCATGAAGGCGATGACGAGCGCGTTGAACGCGAGGGCGATGGGGCCGTTCCTGCTCATGCGATCACCCCAGCGCCTTCTTGTAGCGGCCTTCCACGAGCCGGTTGTAGCTCAGCATCACCACGAGGTTGGCGACCAGCAGCGTGAGCGCCACCGCCGCGCCCAGCGGCCAGTTGAGCTCGCTCAGGTACTCGTCGTAGACCACGGTCGCGACCATCTTGAGGCGGCGCCCGCCGAGCAGGCCGGGAATCGCGAACGAGCTCGCCGCGAGGCCGAACACGATCAGGCTGCCCGAGAGGATGCCGGGCATCACCTGCGGCAGCACGATGCGGCGCAGGGTGGTGAAGGGCGTGGCATTGAGCGAGAGGGCCGCGTTCTCCACGCCGGGATCGAGCTTCTGCAGCGAGGTCCAGACCGGGATCACCATGAAGGGCAGCATCACGTGCACCAGCGCGATCACCACGGCCGCGCTGGTGTAGAGGATCTTCACCGGGCCGATGCCCACCAGTTGCAGCAGCGCGTTGACCGCGCCCTCGGGGCCCAGCAGCATGCTCCAGCCGAAGGCGCGCACCACCACCGACACCAGCAGCGGCGCCAGCACCACCAGCAGCAGCACCGAGCGCCAGGGGTTGCGCATGCGGCTCAGCACATAGGCCTCGGGCGCGCCGATCAGCACGCAGATCAGCGTGACCAGCGCCGAGATCCAGAAGGTGCGCCAGAAGATGCCGTGGTAGTAGTCGTCGCCGAACACCTGCGCGTAGTGCGCGAGCGTGAACTCGCCGGTGCGCGGGCCGCTGGCCGGGTCGTAGACGTTGAAGGACAGCACGGCCGTGAGCAGCAGCGGCACCACGAGCAGCGCGATGAACAGCGCCAGCGCGGGGCCCGAGAGCCACCAGGGCGTGGCCTTGCGAGAAGTCCCGCTCATGCCGCCACCGCCTCGTCGTCGCGCAGCAGCCGCGTGCAGTGCGCGGGCCAGTCGATGCCGGCCGCGTCGCCTTCGTCGAGCGCGGCGCGGCCGTCGTTGGGGCTCAGCACCATGAGTTCGCCGGCCGGCGTGGCGAGCCGGTAGAGCCACTGGCTGCCGAGGAAGAAGCGCTCCCGCACCGTGCCGTCGAGCCGGCCGCTGCCCGCGGGCACCAGCTGCAGCTTCTCGGGGCGCACGCTCATCAGCACGGCGGCGCCGCTGTCGTAGCCGCCTTCGCCAACTTCGACCGCGAGCGGCCCGACCGCCACGTTGCAGCTGCCCGTGCCGCAGGCCGTGACCCGGCCCGGCAGCAGGTTGGCCTTGCCCACGAAGGTCGAGATGAAGCGCGTGCTCGGATGCTCGTAGACGCGGTGCGGATGGTCGATCTGCGTCGCGCGGCCGCCTTCCATCACCACCACGCGGTCGCTGATCGACATCGCCTCGCTCTGGTCGTGCGTGACCATCACCGTGGTGGTGCCGACCTTGCGCTGGATCTGGCGCAGCTCGAACTGCATCTCCTCGCGCAGCTTGGCGTCGAGGTTCGACAGCGGCTCGTCGAGCAGCAGCACCGGCGGCTCGATCACCAGCGCGCGCGCCAGCGCCACGCGCTGCCGCTGGCCGCCCGAGAGCTCGCGCGGATAGCGCGTGGCATGCGCCTCGAGGTGCACCAGCGCCAGCGCCTGCTGCACGCGCTCGCGGCGCTCGGCCTTCGGCATCTTGCGCATCTCGAGGCCGAAGCTCACGTTGTCGGCCACCGTCATGTGCGGAAACAGCGCATAGCTCTGGAACACGATGCCCAGGCCGCGCGTGTTGGCCTTGGCATGCGTGATGTCCTGGCCCGCGAGCTCGATGCGGCCGCTGGTCACGGCCTCGAAGCCCGCGATCATCTGCAGCGTGGTGGTCTTGCCGCAGCCCGAGGGACCGAGCAGCGAGACGAACTCGCCCTTCTCGACAGTGAGGTTCATGGCCGTCACCGCGCGGGTGCTGCCATAGGACTTGGACACGTCGCTGAGCCGCAGGAATGACATGGAACGCCTTTCGTCGGAGATCGGAATCCACGGCCGGCGCGCCTGCGCCGGGGCCGTGAATGCGTGAGTGCTTTCGATTCACTCTATTGCAACGATCGCGCCAGACCGCCACGGGTATTCCATTAATCAGAATATTTCTTCAATTTATTCCGTTCAATGGAATATGATGGCCCGAGCAAGATCGACGTATTCCAAGGAAACGGGACATGGAAACCACAACCGCGGCCAGCGGCGGCGTGCCGCGCATCTTTTCGGTGATCCGGGCGCTCGGCGTGGTGCAGGCCGAGGGCGGCCGCGTCACCCAGATCGCGCGCGCCGTCGGCCTCACGCAGGCCACCACGCACCGCCTGCTGCAGTCGCTGATGGCCGAGGGCGTGGTCGAGCAGGACGAGCGCAGCAAGCTGTACCGGCTGAGCATCGAGTTCTTCGCGCTCGCGGCCAACGCCGGCAATCCCGGCGACCTGCGCACCCTGTGCCGGCCCGCGCTGCTGCGCCTGTGCGCGAGCCTGGGCGACAGCATCTTCCTGCTGGTGCGCAGCGGCTTCGATGCCGTGTGCCTCGACCGCAGCGAGGGCCCGTTCCCGATCCGCTCGTTCACCGGCGACATCGGCGGGCGCATCGCGCTCGGCGTGGGGCAGGGCGCGCTCGCGATCCTGGCCTTCCTGCCCGAGGGCGAGCGCGAGGAGGTGATCCGCTTCAACCTCTCGCGCGTGCGCGAGTACGGCGTCTACGACGAGGTCTACCTGCGCACCGAGATCGAGCGCGTGCGCCAGAGCGGCTTCGCGGGCCGCAACACCGGCCTGCTCGAGGGCATGGCCGGCGTGGCCGTGCCCATCCTCGACCGCGAGGGCCGCGCCGTGGCCGCGCTGAGCGTGGGCACCATCGCCGACCGCCTCAACGCCGACCGGCTGCCGACCGTGGTCGACCTGCTGCAGCGCGAGGCGGTGGCGATCGGGCCGAGGATCAATCCCTTCGATGCCTCGCTGCGCCGGCCGGCGCAGAGCCTGGCGGGGTCGCCGGCGGGGCAGAGGATTCCGATGCCGGAGGCGGCGGGGCCGGGCTGACGCCGCGGCGGGCGGTCAGGGTGCCGAAGATCGGCGATCGTGCGCGGCGCGCAGCCGCAGCGCGTGCACGATCGAGGGCACGTCGGCCTTCCACGCCTTCAGCACGCAGGAGATCGCCAGCCCCTCGAGGTCGGCCGCGATGCCGACGTAGATCGCCAGCGCCACCGGCACGCCCGTCTCGCCGAAGCCCAGCAGCGAGAGGAAGCCCGCGAACAGGAACAGGCCCCAGGCCTTGGACGACCACATGTGATAGCTGGCCTCGCGCCCGAACTTGGCGAGATCGAAGGCATAGCGGGCGATTTCGAGCGCGAGCAATGCGAGCAGCGCCACCGCGTGGTCGCGAAAGACCTGCGGGTACAGCAGCCAGGCCGCCGCCGTGGCGCCCGCATAGAACAGCGAATCCGCGAGGCTGTCGAGGCGGCGCAGGTTGGCGGTGGCGATGTTCAGCCGGCGCGCGATGATGCCGTCGAACACGTCCGAGAGAAAGGCCAGCACGAGGCAGGCGCCGAACAGCAGCCGGTGCGGAAAGGCCAGGGCCGCGATCACGACCACGGGCGCGAGCAGCGCGCGCAGCATCGTGAGCCCGAGCGGGATCCGGTGCGTGAAGGGGGTCATCGAACCGAAGGCCGTGTGCCTATTGGCGCGCCTTGCGTGGCTCCGGTCCGAGGTCGAAGGTGTACTGCGTCGCGCTCGGGAATATCCACAGCACGTAGGGCACCGACTTGTCCATGGCGGGACCATAGTTGTCCATGTTCACGCGCATGACGAGCCGTCCGCCGGGCGCGATGTCCGCGTCGCCGGACGTGAAGCCCGCGAAGCCCATCAGGGTGGACCGGAGGATCGGCGCCTTGACGGAGGCGACCGTCGCGTGCCGGGTCGAGGCGGCGGGGCTCAGGTCCACGAGCAGTTCCGCGCGCAGTTGCCGGTAGGCTTCCTGGATTTCCGACCTGTAGGCCTCGAACTCCGCGCCGGCGGACGCCGTGCTCAGCCGATCCACGGGCAGGCTGCGCTCGAGCGCGAAGTTGTAGTTGCCGTTCCAGGCCTTCACGCCCGCCGTCGATGCCGCTTCCGCGCGCAGACCGACCACGGTGAAGAGATTCTTCCGGTCGTCGTCGACGTACAGCATCAGGTAGGGCGCGATCTTCAGCGCGCTGCCATCGGCCGCCGCGGCATTCGGACTCAGCGCCGGCAATGCCTTCCAGGCCGTCGACATCTCGTCGAGCGGATTCAGTTGCAGCAGGCTGGATCTGCTGGCCGCCTCCCCGAGTTCGCGGGTCTGCGCCCCGATGCTCGCGGCGTTCGCCACCATGCCCACCGGGCCGAAGAGCAGGGCCGTCACGGCGCTGCCGCCGCCCGTCTGCAGCACGTAGAGGCCCTGCTTTTCCAGCGCATGGCCGCGTGGCGCGATCGCCTCCTTGGCCGGCGGCGTGGTGCTCACCTCGATCGGGCGGCTCGCGAGCGCCGAAGGCACCGACGCGACCTGAAGACCCTGCAGATTGCCGCAACCCACCAGGGTCGCGGCCGAAACGATGAGAAAAGCGAAGCGAGCCAGATTCAAGGTGTTCCTCCCGGGCATGTCGTGTGTCGTTGGTGGTGGCGTGCGTCCCCTGGCGGAACGGACGGCGGGCGCACTGTAACGCGTGGGGCCGGTCCGTCGAACGCGCCGCGGGGCGTTCGGCCGCGCCACTTCCTTCCCCAAACGCATCAAGTCCTTCCATATTTTCACTAGCCAACCCCGCCCACTTCGCAGATATTGGCGCGGTTCCCCCGACCCCGGTCGCCTTCCTTCTTCTTTCTTCCCGACTCCCCCGCGGAGCGCGCCCATGTCCGAAGTCCACACCTCCGTTTCCCTGCCCTCCGAAGTCGAACAACTGCTCCAGCGCCTGGGCGTGCCGCGCGAGTCCCACGTCGGCGGCGAGCTGACGGTGCGCTCGCCGCTCACGGGCGAGGTGATCGCGCAGGTCGCGCAGACCACGCCGACCGCGGCCACCGAGACCATCGCGCGCGCGCATGCCGCCTTCAAGGCCTGGCGCGCGGTGCCGGCGCCGCGGCGCGGCGAACTGGTGCGGCTGCTCGGCGAGGAACTGCGCGCGGCCAAGCGCGACCTCGGCCGGCTGGTCACGCTCGAGGCCGGCAAGGTGCCGTCCGAGGGCGCGGGCGAGGTGCAGGAAATGATCGACATCTGCGACTTCGCGGTCGGCCTGTCGCGCCAGCTCTACGGCCTCACGCTGGCCACCGAGCGCGCCGAGCACCGGATGATGGAAACCTGGCATCCGCTGGGCGTGTGTGGCGTGATCTCGGCCTTCAACTTCCCGGTCGCGGTGTGGTCGTGGAACGCGGCGCTGGCGCTGGTGTGCGGCGACCCGGTGGTGTGGAAGCCGTCCGAGAAGACGCCGCTGACCGCGCTCGCGGTGCATGCGATCGCGGCGCGCGCCATCGAGCGCTTCGGCGCCGACGCGCCCGAAGGTCTGCTCGGCCTGCTGCTGGGCCAGCGCGACATCGGCGAGCTGCTGGTCGACGACCACCGCGTGGCGGTGCTGTCGGCCACCGGTTCCACCGCGATGGGCCGCCAGGTCGGTCCCAAACTCGCGGCCCGCTTCGCGCGCGCCATCCTCGAACTCGGCGGCAACAACGCGGCCATCGTCACGCCCTCGGCCGACCTCGACCTCACCTTGCGCGCGATCGCCTTCGCGGCCATGGGCACGGCGGGCCAGCGCTGCACCACGCTGCGCCGGCTGTTCGTGCACGAGAGCGTGTACGACAAGCTGGTGCCGCGCCTGATCAAGGTGTATGGCGGCGTGAAGGTCGGCGATCCGCGCGAGGCCGGCACGCTGGTCGGTCCGCTGATCGACCGCGCGGCCTTCGAGGGCATGCAGAAGGCGCTCGACGAGAGCCGCGATGCCGGCGCGATCGTGCATGGCGGCGGCCGCGTCGACGGTATCGGCGGTGCCGAGGCCTACTACGCGCGCCCGGCGCTGGTCGAGCTCAAGGCGCATGTCGGCGCGGTGCTGCGCGAGACCTTCGCGCCGATCCTCTACGTGGTGCGCTATGCCTCGCTCGACGAGGCGATCGAGCAGCACAACGCGGTGGGCGCGGGCCTGTCGTCGTCGATCTTCACGCTCGACATGCGCGAGGCCGAGCGCTTCCTCTCGTGCGCCGGCTCCGACTGCGGCATCGCCAACGTCAACATCGGCCCGAGCGGCGCCGAGATCGGCGGTGCCTTCGGCGGCGAGAAGGAAACCGGTGGCGGCCGCGAGGCCGGCTCCGACAGCTGGAAGGCCTACATGCGCCGCGCGACCAACACCATCAACTATTCGACGGCACTGCCTCTCGCACAGGGCGTGACCTTCGATATCGGCGACTGATTTCCCGTGACGCAGGCTTTGGCCGCGGCGGCGCATGAGCGTCGCCGCGGGCGGATGCCTGCGCGCTTGCCTGACCATCCATCACCACAACGACGAGGAGACGACGACATGAACTTCATTCCATCCCTGCACCCGCTCAAGGCCGCGGCCGCCACGCTGCTGCTGTCCCTGGCCGCCACGGCCGGCGCGCAGCAACCGGCGCCCGCGGGCACGCTCGAGAAGATCGCCGCCAGCGGCAAGGCGGTGCTCGGCGTGCGCGAGGCCTCGCCGCCCATGGCCTACATGCTGGGCGCGGGCGAGAAGTACGTGGGCTACCACGTGGAGCTGTGCGAGCGCGTGCTCAAGGACATCGTGCCGGCCGCGAAGCTCGAGTACATGGCGGTCACCGCGCAGAACACCATCCCGCTGGTGCAGAACGGCACGCTCGACATCGGCTGCGGCCCCACCACCAACAACCTCGCGCGCCAGCAGCAGGTGGCCTTCGCGCTCACCACCTACGTGAGCGAGGTGCGCATGGCCACGCGCGTCGACTCGGGCATCACCACGCTCGACCAGCTCGCGGGCCGCACCGTGTCGGCCTCCACCGGCACGACGGCGGTGCAGCTGCTGCGCAAGCGCGAGCGCAGCAACAACGTGAGCATCAACACCATGCTCGGCAAGGACCACCTCGAGAGCTTCCTGCTGATGGAGTCGGGCCGCGCCGATGCCTTCGTGCTCGACGACAACCTGCTGGCCGGGATCATCGCGAACTCGAAGAACCCGACGGCCTACCGCATCGTCGGCGAGCCGCTGGGCTCGGAGCCGATCGCGCTGCTGTTCCGCAAGGACGACCCGGCCTTCAAGGCGGCGGTCGACGGCGCGCTGCGCCGCCTCATGAAGAGCGGCGAGCTCGAGCGCATCTACACCAGGTGGTTCGTGGCGCCGATCCCGCCGAAGAACACCAGCCTGAACCTGCCGATGAGCGCGATGCTCAAGCAGCTGGTGCTCGAGCCCAACGACAAGCCGCTGGAGAGCTACGCCAAGTGAGTCCCGCTTCCGCCGCCTCTTCGTCCTCCTCCTCGAACTTCGAGCCGGCGCAGCGCGTGCGCGCACTCGGCGTGTCGGAGATCCTGCGCATCACCGACCATGCCAACGCGCTCAAGCGTGCGGGCCGCCCGGTGATCGTGCTGGGCGCGGGCGAGCCCGACTTCGACACGCCCGACAACGTGCGTGAGGCCGCGGTGCGCGCCATCGGGCGCGGCGACACGCGCTACACGGTGCTCGACGGCAGCCCGGCGATGAAGGCGGCGGTGCAGCTCAAGTTCAGGCGCGACAACGCGCTGGACTTCGGCCTCGACGAGATCAGCGTGAGCGCGGGCGCCAAGCAGGTGATCTTCAACGCGCTGATGGCGAGCCTGGATCCGGGCGACGAGGTGATCCTGCCCGCGCCCTACTGGACCTCGTACGCCGATATCGTGCGCATCTGCGGCGGCGTGCCGGTCGGCGTGCCCTGCGGCGACGCGCAGGGCTTCCGGCTCGAGGCCGCGCAGCTCGAGGCGGCGATCACGCCGCGCACGCGCTGGCTGTTCCTGAACTCGCCCTCGAACCCGAGCGGCGCGGCCTACGGCGCCGATCAGCTGAAGCCGCTGTGCGAGGTGCTGCTGCGGCATCCGCGCGTGTGGGTGCTGGCCGACGACATCTACGAGCACATCCTCTACGACGGCCTGGCCTTCGCCACGCCGGCGGCGGTGGAGCCGCGGCTGCGCGAACGCACGCTGACGATCAACGGCGTGTCGAAGGCCTATGCGATGACCGGCTGGCGCGTGGGCTACGGCGCCGGGCCGCGCGCGCTGATCGCGGCGATGGCCGTGGTGCAGAGCCAGACCACCTCGTGCCCCTCGTCGGTGAGCCAGGCCGCGGCGATCGAGGCGCTGACCGGGCCGCAGGGCATCGTGGCCGAGCGGCGCGACGACTTCCAGCGCCGGCGCGACTTCGTGGTGGCCGCGCTCAACCGCATCGACGGCCTGCATTGCCCGCGGCCCGAGGGCGCGTTCTATACCTTCGCGCGCTGCGAGGGCCTGCTGGGCCGGCGCACGCGCCGCGGCGCGCTGCTGGCCAGCGACGCGGACTTCTGCCGCTACCTGCTCGAGGACTTCGAGGTGGCGGTGGTGCCGGGCAGCGTGTTCGGGCTGGCGCCTTATTTCCGCATCTCGTACGCGACCTCGATGGCGCAGCTCGAGGAGGCCTGCGCGCGCATCGCGGCGGCCTGCGCGGCGCTCGAATGATTCCGTCCTTCTTTCTTCTTCTCCCTCGCATCGGAGCCCTCTCGTGACCCCCACCTCCCGCACCGGCGGCCAGCTCCTGGTCGACCAGCTCGTCCTGCACGGCGTCGAGCAGCTGTTCTGCGTTCCCGGCGAAAGCTTCCTCGCGGTGCTCGATGCGCTGCATGACGCCTCGATCGCCGTCACCGTCTGCCGCCAGGAAGGCGGCGCCACCATGATGGCCGAGGCCCAGGGCAAGCTCACAGGCCGGCCCGGCGTCTGCTTCGTCACGCGCGGACCGGGCGCGACCAATGCCTCGGCCGGCGTGCACATCGCGCACCAGGACTCGACGCCGCTGCTGCTGTTCGTGGGCCAGGTGGCGCGCGAGGCGCTGGGGCGCGAGGCCTTCCAGGAGCTCGACTACGGCGCGGTGTTCGGCACCATGGCCAAGTGGGTGGTGCAGATCGACGACCCCGCGCGCGTGCCCGAGCTGGTGTCGCGCGCCTTCCACGTGGCGACCTCGGGCCGGCCCGGCCCGGTGGTGATCGCGCTGCCCGAGGACATGCTGACCGAGGCCGCCGCGGTGGCCGATGCGCTGCCCTACGCCGTGACCGAGACCCATCCGGGCGCGGCGCAGATCGCCGAGCTGCAGCAGCGCCTCGCGCAGGCCGAGCGGCCGGTGGTGGTGCTCGGCGGCAGCCGCTGGTCGGCCGAGGCCACGCAGCAGTTCGCGCAATTCGTCGAGGCCCACTCGCTGCCCGTGTACTGCTCGTTCCGGCGCCAGATGCTGCTGTCGGCCGAGCATCCCTGCTACGCGGGCGACCTGGGGCTGGGCGCCAATCCGCGCATGCTGCAGCGCATCCGCGAGGCCGACCTGGTGCTGCTGGTCGGCGGCCGGCTGTCGGAGGTGCCGTCGCAGGGCTACGAGCTGCTGGCCATTCCGCAGCCCGCGCAGGCGCTGGTGCACGTGCATGCCGATGCCGACGAGCTCGGCAAGCTCTACCGGCCCGCGCTGGGCATCCATGCCACGCCGCGTGCCTTCGCCGAGGCGGTGGCCGGGCTGAGGCCGGCGCAGGCGCCGGCCTGGAAGTCGCGCACTGCCGAGGCGCGCGAGGAGTTCCTGCGCTGGAGCGATCCGGCGCCGATCCGCGTGCCGGGCCCGCTGCAGATGGGCGAGGTGATGCAGCACCTGCGCGAGGTGCTGCCGCACGACACCATCTTCTGCAACGGCGCGGGCAACTTCGCGACCTGGGTGCACCGCTTCTGGCCGTTCCGCGCCTTCGCGAGCCAGCTCGCGCCCACCAGCGGCTCGATGGGCTACGGCCTGCCGGCCGGCGTCGGCGCGAAGCGGCTGTGGCCGCAGCGCGAGGTGGTGGTGTTCGCGGGCGACGGCGACTTCCTGATGCACGGCCAGGAGTTCGCGACCGCGGTGCAGTACGGGTTGCCGATCCTCGTGGTGCTGCTCGACAACGCCATGTACGGCACCATCCGCATGCACCAGGAGCGCCACTACCCGGGCCGCATCAGCGCCACGCAGCTGAAGAACCCCGACTTCCGCGGCTATGCCGAGGTGTTCGGCGGCCACGGCGAGCGCGTCACGAGCACCGCCGAGTTCGGCCCCGCGCTGGCGCGCGCGCGGGCCAGCGGCAAGCCTGCGATCCTGCACTGCGTGCTCGATCCGGAGGCGATCACGCCGTCGACCACGCTGCAGGCGATCCGCGACACGGCGCTCGCGAAGAGCGCCTAGCGCAGTCCGCCGATGTATTTGGGCGGCGGCTGCCGCCCGCTGCCGTCGGGCAGCCGCGCCGCGGCCTCGAGCCGCGCGGCGCGCGCCAGCGGCTCCATCGCCTGCTCGAGCCGCAGCGCGATGGCCGCGAGCTCGTCGTCGTGGGTCTCGGCCGCATGCGCGCGCGCGAAGCGCACCATCTCGGTGGCGTACTCGGCATTGACGGCCATCCACTCGGTGTCGGTCACGCGGCCGTGCTTGCGGCGCAGGGCCACGTGCAGGCGCGCCGCGAGCGCGATGCGCTCGCTCTCGGACAGGACGTGGCCATCCATCGCGGTTCAGCCTCCGATGTGTTCGCGGTGCTGGGCCAGGTCGAGCCCCTGCACCTCGCTGTCGGGATCGACGCGCAGCCCCACCAGCACGCGCACCAGGAACAGCACGATCGCGGTGCCGGCCGCGCTGTAGACCGCCACGCCGCCGACCGCGATCGCCTGCGTCAGCACGTTGCCGCTGGCGCCCGAGATGGCCTTGTCGGCGAACACGCCCGTGAGCAGCGCGCCCACGATGCCGCCGATGCCGTGCACGCCGAACACGTCGAGCGAATCGTCCGCGCCCAGCAGGCGCTTGAGGCCGGTGGCGCCCCAGTAGCAGGCCAGGCCGGCGATGGCGCCGATGGCCAGCGCCGAGGGCGGCGTGACGAAGCCCGCGGCCGGCGTGATCGCCACCAGCCCCGCGACCAGGCCCGAGCACAGGCCCAGCAGCGAGGGGCTGCGGCGCACCGTCCACTCGGCGATCATCCAGCTCGCGGCGCCCGCGGCGGCCGCCACGTGCGTGACCAGCATCGCGAGGCCCGCGCGCCCGTCGGCCGCCACCGCCGAGCCCGCATTGAAGCCGAACCAGCCCACCCACAGCAGGCTGGCGCCGGTCATGGTGAAGGCCAGGTTGTAGGGCTCGAAGGGCTCGCGGCCATAGCCGCGGCGCGGGCCCAGCGCATAGGCGCAGACCAGCCCCGCCACGCCCGCGTTGACGTGCACTACCGAGCCGCCCGCGAAGTCGAGCGCGCCCATCTGCGCGAGCCAGCCGCCGGGCTCCCAGACCCAGTGCGCGATCGGCGCATAGACCAGCACGCTCCACAGCAGCGCGAACCACAGCACGGCCGAGAAACGCATGCGCTCGACGAAGGCGCCGAGCACCAGCGCGGTGGTGATGATCGCGAAGCTCAGCTGGAACATCGCGTAGACCGTCTCGGGCACGTTGGGCGCCACGTGGCTCACGGTCAGCGTGCCGGCGTCCTTCAGGTAATCGAAGCCCGCGAACCAGAAGCGCCCGGTGCCGCCGAGCCAGGGCCAGCCGGGCGTGAAGGCCAGCGAGTAGCCGAGCGCGAACCAGGTCAGCGACACCACCGCGGCGATGGCGACCACGCAGGCCATGGTGGCGAGCACGTTCTTGCGCCGCACCATGCCGGCATAGAAGAGGGCGATGCCCGGCAGCGTCATCAGCAGCACCAGCACCGTGGAGGTCATCATCCACGCGGTGTCCGCGGCGCTGATGGAGGCTTGCGGTACCAGGGCCATGGCGGCGGTCTCTTCTTGGAGTGGTGGTCCGGACTCTGTGCACAAGTCGTGCCACCATCGTTAACCGCATGAAACACTTTGGTTTGCTACGCCGTGCGCGAAAGTAAGGCAAAGCGGGTAATTCCCAATGCACTGCGGCGGTGCACCCCCTAAAGTCCAGCCACTCGCGAACGGGCCCTGCTCGTGCTGCCGAGGGCCGAGGAGACAAATTCCCGATCGACAAGAACAATCATCCAAAAGGCTACATTCGAGAGCCTGGTTCACAGATTGAAAAGCGCCGCTGGTCGGCGCTTTTTTTTTGCCTGTCGCTGTCGCATCGGTGCCCCGAATCCTTGTCGTGAAAAGCGGCGGAACGGCCGGCGGTAGCTCTGTGTATAGCTACTCTTTTGATAGCGATTCCGGTGCGACAATCGCGGCCATGGAAATGTGGCTGATGACCGCGGCCTCGCTGCTCGCGGGGTTCGTGGATGCGATCGTGGGTGGGGGTGGACTGATCCTGGTGCCGGCGCTGTTCGCGGCCTTTCCCGGCGCGCCACCGGCCACGTTGCTGGGCACCAACAAGAGCGCGTCGATCTGGGGCACGGCCGCTTCGGCGGCGCAGTTCAGCCAGCGCGTGCAGATGCGCTGGGGCGCGCTGTGGCCGGCCGCGCTGGCCGGTTTCTGCGGCGCGCTGGCCGGCGCCTGGGGCGTCACCCAGTTTCCGGGCGATTTCCTGCGCCGCGCGCTGCCCGCGATCCTGCTGGCGGTGCTGCTCTATACCCTGGCGCGCAAGGACATGGGCCGCCATCACGCGCCGCGCTTCACCGGCCGCGCCGAGACGCTCGCCGCCTGCGGCATCGGCCTGGGCATCGGCGTCTACGACGGCTTCTTCGGTCCCGGCACCGGCAGCTTCCTGGTGTTCCTGTTCGTGCGCTGGATGGGCTACGACTTCCTCAACGCCTCGGCCTCGGCCAAGGTCATCAACGTGCTCACCAACGGCGCGGCGCTGCTGCTGCTCGCGCTCAAGGGCCATGTCTGGTGGCACTACGGGCTGGCGATGGCGGTCGCCAACGTGGCCGGCAGCCTGATAGGCACGCGCGTGGCGCTCAGGCACGGTGCGGGCTTCGTGCGGATCGTGTTCATGGTCGTGGTCAGCGCGCTGATCCTCAAGACCGCGTACGACGCCTTCCTCCAATAGAAAAGGCCCCGGGACAAACCGGGGCCTTTTCTTTCATGGGATGCGCGGGGCGCTCAATCCTCGACGAAGGCTTCCTCGCGCTTGGACTTCACCGCAGGCAGCAGCACGATGCCCAGCAGCAGCGCCGCGGCCACCAGCAGGCCGGCCGACAGCGGCCGCGTGACGAACACGCTCCAGGCGCCGCGCGACAGCAGCAGCGCGCGCCGCAGGTTCTCTTCCATCATCGGCCCGAGGATGAAGCCCAGCAGCAGCGGGGCCGGCTCGGTGCGCAGCTTGAGGAACAGGTAGCCGACGAAGCCGAAGATCGCGACCATCCAGACGTCGAAGGTGTTGTTGTTGGTCGAGTACACGCCGATGGCGCAGAACAGCACGATCGCCGGGAACAGGAACTTGTAGGGCACCGTCAGCAGCTTGATCCACATGCCGATCAGCGGCAGGTTCAGGATGATCAGCATCGCGTTGCCGATCCACATCGAGGCGATCAGGCCCCAGAACAGCTCGGGGTTGCTGGTCATCACCTGCGGGCCCGGCTGGATGTTGTGGATCGTCATCGCGCCCACCATCAGCGCCATCACGGCGTTGGGCGGAATGCCCAGCGTCAGCAGCGGGATGAAGGAGGTCTGCGCGCCGGCGTTGTTGGCCGACTCGGGCGAGGCCACGCCGCGGATGTTGCCCTTGCCGAAGGGCACTTCGCCCGGGCGCATCTTGATCTTCTTCTCGAGCGCATAGGCCGCGAAGGCCGCCAGCAGCGCGCCGCCGCCCGGCAGGATGCCCAGGGCCGAACCGAGGGCCGTGCCGCGCAGCACCGCGGGCGTCATGCGCTTGAAGTCGTCCTTGGTGGGCCAAAGGCCCTTGACCTTGTGCGTGAAGACCTCGCGCTCGTCGTCGGGCTGCGAGAGGTTGCCGATGATTTCGCCGTAGCCGAACACGCCCATGGCGATCACCACGAAGCCGATGCCGTCGGTCAGTTCGGGGATGTCGAAGCTGAAGCGCGCCACGCCCGAGTTCACGTCGGTGCCGACGATGCCCAGCAGCAGGCCCAGCACGATCATCGCCACCGCCTTGAGCAGCGAACCCGAGGCCAGCACCACGGCGCCGATCAGGCCCAGCACCATCAGCGAGAAGTACTCGGCCGGGCCGAACTTGAAGGCCAGCTCGGTCAGCGGCGGCGCGAAGGCGGCCAGGATCAGCGTGCCCACGCAGCCCGCGAAGAACGAGCCCAGGCCCGCGGCCGCGAGCGCCGGGCCCGCGCGGCCCTGCCTTGCCATCTGGTAGCCGTCGATGCAGGTCACGACCGAGGACGACTCCCCGGGCAGGTTGACCAGGATGGCGGTGGTGGAGCCGCCGTACTGGGCGCCGTAGTAGATGCCGGCCAGCATGATCAGGGCCGAGACAGGGGGCAGCGCGTAGGTCGCGGGCAGCAGCATCGCGATGGTGGCGACCGGGCCGATGCCGGGCAGCACGCCGATCAGCGTGCCCAGGATGCAGCCGACCAGGCAGTACAGCAGGTTGGTGAAGGTGAAGGCGACGCCGAAGCCGGTCGCGAGGTTGTGGAACAGTTCCATGGCGGTGTGCTCCTCAACCGGCGATGAAGGTGGGCCAGACCTGGATCTGGAGCTTGAGCGCCCAGATGAAGGCCACGTAGCTGCCCGCCGCGAGGATGGTGGCGAGCACCAGCACGTCGCGCAGGTTGAAGTGTTCGCCCGCCATGCTCGAGATGATGGTGAGCGCGTAGATCGCGATGATCATTCCCATGGCCGGCAGGCCGATGCTCGGCAGGCCGCCCAGCAGCACGCCGAACGCGAGGTTGGCGCCCAGCACGTAGGCCAGCGGCTTCCAGGCCCATTTGCCGATCGGATCGCCGTCGGTGGTCTCGACCACCATGGCCTGGAACATGATCCCCAGCCCGAGCAGCGCGAGCAGGATGCCCAGCATGAGCGGGAAGTAACCGGGACCCATGCGGGCCCCGTCGCCGATGTTGTATGCGGTGGCGCCGATGGCGAAGGCGCCGCCCACGGCCGTGAACATGACTCCTGAAAAGAAGTCGGCCTGGCTCTTGATTTTCATGTCTCTCGACCCTCTGTTTTGGAGGGATGAGGGTCGTTTCCGGCGGCTGACCGCTGGCTGACCTGACCGGTAGGGACTAATGCGTAGCGCTTACTACGGGTAAGCCCGCGCGGCCCCGAGACGGGGGTGGCGCAGAAACGAAAAAAGCTCCCGAAGGAGCTTTTTCAGTGAAAGGCGGCAGGGCCGCCATTCGATGGGGTGCGAGGGCTTAGTAGCCGCCGCGGCCGTAGCCGTCGTCGCTGCCACCGCCGCCGCCGTAGCCGCCACCGCTGCGGCCACCACCGCCGCCGCCGTAGCCGCCGCCACCGCCGCTGCGACCACCGCCGCCGCCGCCGTAACCGCCGCCGCCGCCACCACCGCCGTAACCGCCGCCGCCACCACCGTAGCCGCCGCCACCGCTACGGGGCGGGCGGGCTTCCATCGGACGGGCTTCGTTCACGGTCAGGGCACGGCCCTGGACCGGTTGGCCGTTCAGGCCGGCGATCGCGGCTTGCGCCTCGGCGTCGGTACCCATTTCCACGAAGCCGAAGCCCTTGGAGCGGCCGGTGTCACGTTCCATCATGACCTTGGCGCTGACGATGGCACCGTAGGCGCCGAAAGCTTGCTCCAGGTCGTTGTCACGGATCGAGTAGGCGAGATTGCCCACGTAAAGTTTCTTGCCCATGAAAGGGACTCCTCAACTCAAAAAAACCAAATAACAGAAAAAGCGATGGAGTCCCAGAATCACAACAAACAAAGGCGCTGTGCGCGAAACTGACCGATCACCGGATAACGTGCACGGGAGCCGATGGCTCACTGACACGTAGCGGCGATTATCCCGGTTTGGCCGGGAAATCAAGCTTTTAATTGCACATTCATCGGGAAACCTCTGATCCCGACGGGCGGTTTCGCAACGGTTTGAGCAGCCCGGAGAGCCCGTTGTGGTCTATTTCATGCATCAAGGCGAGCAGCCGGCCGATCTCTCCCGGGGGAAAACCCTCGCGCGCGAACCAGGTCAGGTAGTTGCCCGGCAGGTCGGCGATCAGCGTTCCCTTGTATTTGCCGAAGGGCATCGCCAGCGTGACCAGGCGCTCGAGGTCCTCGGGCTTCATCAGCGGCCTCCCGCGCGCTTGACCGTGTGGCCCAGCTTGGTGAGCGTGGCGATCACCTGTTCGCGGTGGTCGCCCTGGATCTCGATCGTGCCGTCCTTCACCGTGCCGCCGGTGCCGCAGGCCGCCTTGAGCTGCTTGCCGAGCGAAAGCAGGGCCGCCGCGTCGAGCGCCACGCCCTTCACCACGGTCACGCCCTTGCCTTTTCTGCCCGCGGTCTCGTGCGACACACGCACAATGCCATCGGCGGCGCGCAGCCGCGCCTGCTCGGCGAGGTCCTTGCAGCGGCATTGCGCCAGCGGTTCGCCGCAATCGGGGCACATGCGGCCGCCGGCCTCGGTCGAATACACCAGCCGGGTGGCCGCCGGGTTGTCCTTGTGGGTTGCCATGTTCTTGCGTTCTCTTCGTTCCCGATCTCTTTTCTACCAGCCCAGACGAGCCTTTCCGATGCACCTGCCGCCCGCCTTCTTCCGTGGGGAGACCGCCGCTTGACCGCTGCGCCCACCCCGTCCTTCGCATCGCTGGGGCTGGCCCCGGCGCTCGTGCGCGCCGCCGCCGAACGCGGCTACGCCGAGCCGACCGCGATCCAGGCCGCGGCCATTCCCGCGATTCTGCAGGGGCGCGACCTGCGCGGCTCGGCCCAGACCGGTTCGGGCAAGACCGCGGCATTCTCGCTGCCGCTGCTGCACCGGCTGGCCGCCGACTCGGCCGGGGGTGAGCGCCGGCTTCGCGCGCTGGTGCTGGTGCCCACGCGCGAGCTCGCGGCCCAGGTCGGCGAGACCCTGCGCGACCTGGCGCGCGCACTGCCCGACCGGTTGCGCATCGCGGTGGTGTTCGGCGGCGTGTCGATCAATCCGCAGCTCATGGGCCTGCGCGGCGGCGCCGACCTGATCGTCGCCACGCCGGGCCGGCTGCTCGACCTGGTCGAGCACAACGCGCTGCGGCTCGACGCGATCGCCACGCTGGTGCTCGACGAGGCCGACCGCCTGTTCGACCTGGGCTTCGCCGAGGAGCTGGGCCGCATCCTCGCGCAGCTGCCGGCGAAGCGGCAGAACCTGCTGTTCTCGGCCACCTTCCCGCAGGCCATCCAGGCGCTGGCCGACCGCATGCTGCGCGACCCGGAAACGATCGACGTGCAGGGCGAGCCCGGCACCGCGCCCGACATCGTGCAGCGCGCGATCGAGGTCGACAGCACCCGCCGCACCCAGCTTTTGCGCCACCTGCTCGAGCAGCACGGCGAGGCCTGGGGCCGCGTGCTGGTCTTCGTCGCCACCCAGCATGCCGCCCAGACCGTGGCCGAGAAGCTCTACCGCCACGGCATCTATGCCGTGCCCTTCCACGGCGACATCTCGCAGGGCGCGCGCACCGACATCCTCGACCAGTTCAAGCAGAGCCGCTGGGACGTGGTGGTGGCCACCGACCTGGCCGCGCGCGGCCTCGACATCGCGCGGCTGCCGGTGGTCGTCAACTACGACCTGCCGCGTTCGCCCACCGACTACGTGCACCGCATCGGCCGTACCGGCCGCGCGGGCGAGAGCGGCCTGGCGATCAGCTTCGTGACGCCGGCCTCCGAGGCGCATTTCCGCCTGATCGAGAAGCGCCAGGACCGGCGCGTGCCGCGCGAGCGCATCGAGGGCTTCGAGCCCACCGAGGTCGCGCCGCCGCTGGTCGACGCGAGCGGCACGGGCGGGATCAAGGGCACGCGGCCGAGCAAGAAGGACAAGCTGCGCGCGGCGCTGGCCGCGGAAGCGGCGAAGGCTTCGCCGTCACCCGGGAAGGATCACTGAAGCCTGGCACGCAGCGCGGCCACGAGGCGTGGTGGCTGTCCAGCTCTAGAAACTGTCCTCCGGCGATGTCGCCGTGAGGGAGAGAGCCCGCCAATTCCAGTCGCCGGGCTGGCGTGCGTCCATGCGCCAGTCGGCCGCCAGGCGCTCGCCGCGCGCCAGTTCGTCGGCCGACATCCGGGCCTGGATCGTGTTTCGCCGCGGGGCTGCCCGGGGCTCGCCCGCGCGGTCGGACAGCGTGTAGAGCGCCCAGGCTTTCGCCAGGCCATCCGGCGCCGCCTCCAGCACGCTGCCCAGCAGAAGCAGGCCTTGCGGCTGGCCGCGGCTCGCTCCTTCGCGCAGCCAGTCCAGTGCCGCCTTGGGATCGCGCGGCGCATCGCGTCCGAACAGGTACATCTGGCCCAGGATCGTCTGCGACACCGGGTCGCCGCCGCGCGCGGAGGCGGTGCGCCACTGCAGCGCGCGTTCCGCGCTCTTTTCCACGCCGGCGCCCTGGGTGTAGATCTCGGCCAGACGGCGCTGCGCATAAGGGTCCCCCAGGTCCGCGGCGCGCCGGTACAGGGCATGCGCCTCGACCGGATCCGCCGGGACATCCTGGCCCGCCGACAGCATGTCGCCCAGGTTGTCGAGCGCGGTGACGTCGTCGAGATCGGCTGCCTTCCGGAACCAGCGCATGGCTTGCGCCGCATCCCTGGGCACTCCGTAGCCCTTGTCGTGATAGATGCTCAGCCACGCCATGGCGGGCGCATCGTCGCGAGCCGCCGCCTGGCGCAGCCATTCCATGCCTTCCTTCGGATCGGCCGGGATGCCATCCCGCGCGCGCACGACGAAGGCGGCGATCGTTCGCTGGGCCTGCAGCAGGCCTTGGGCGGCAGCCTTGCGCCACCACGACAGACCGAGGGCACGATCGATCTTCACCGACACGCCATGGCAAGGTTGGCCACCGGCATACAGCATGCCGAGCAGGAACTGCGCACGCGGCTCCCCGGCCTCCGCCGCCCGCTGCAGCCAGTCGTGCACGTTCTCGTTGCGATCGACGGTTCTCTGGGGACCGCTTCCCTCGGCCAATCCCATGTGCTCGCAGTAGGCGACCGCGAGCCGCGTCAGGTTCTCCGTGCCGAGCGTGTCGAAGCGGCCTTCGAGCGCGGCCTGCCGAAGCGGCTCCAGCCCGGCCTTGTCCGCGGGGCGTAGCGCATAGCCTTCGAACACGAGGCTGACCTTGCCCTTGGCGCGCATCAGGATCAGTGCGTCGCTGGCATCGACCCGGCCGGCGCGTGCCGCGCGCGACAGCAGCTTGTAGGCCATGTAGTCGTCCTGATGGCGGCTGTCGTCGCGGGCATGGATGCTGCCCAGGTAGAAGGCCGCATCCGGGTCGCCGAGCTCCGCCAGCGGTTGCAGTTGGGCCACGGCGGCATCGAAGTCCCGGGCCCGGTAGGCGCGCACGCCGGCGTCGAGATCGGCGGCGGCGACGCCGAGGGACGCGGCGGCTCCCAGGACGAATGCGCAGACGCGGGCGGCAAGCAGCTTCATGGGCAAGGAGGGGCGGAGACGGCAGGTCGGGCAGACGCTGCGCGATGGTAGCCGCCATCACGATGTGCTCGAACGGGGCCGCGGGTGCCGTGCCGCTCACCGCGCGGGCAAGCCGCCGGCGGAATGCCGAGCCCGCGCGCTCAGTGCCCGTGGAACCGTGCCGGCGGGTACGACGCCAGTTCCGCCAGCAGCAGCGTCCACGCGCGCGTGCCCTGCTGGATCGACGCCAGCCGGAAGAACTCGTTCGGCGCGTGCACGTCCTCGTCGGGCAGGTTGAAGCCGAACATCAGCGTGTCGATGCCCAGCGTCTCCTTGAACAGCGCGGTGACCGGCACGCTCGCGCCCAGGCGCACATGGATCGGCCGGCGGCCGCTCTCGCGCTCGAGCACGGCCTCGGCCGCGCGCACCAGCGGATGCGCGGGCGCGAGGGTGGAGGCCGGCGAGCCCTCGTGCAGCGCGACGGTCTCGAGCGTGCAGCCCGGCGGGCAGTGCGCCTGCAGGTGGCGCAGCACGGCGCGGATGACGGCGCCCGGATCCTGGCCCGCGACCACGCGCGCGGTCAGCTTGGCGCCGGCCTCGCAGGGCACGATGGTCTTGCCGCCCTCGCCGGTGTAGCCGCCCCACAGGCCGTTGACGTCGAGCGCGGGGCGCAGCGTGATGCGCTCGCGCGCGCTGTAGCCGGGCTCGCCGTGGTCGTTGCCGCCCACGTCCGCGAAGAAGGCGGCCTCGTCGTAGGGAAAGGCCGCGGTGTCGGCGCGCTGCCGCGGCGTCGGCGGCTGCGCGCCGGCATGGAAGCCCTCGACCGCCACGCCGCCGTCGGCATGGTGCAGCGAGGCGATGAGCCGCGCCATCTCGTGCAGCGCGTTGCGCACGCCGCCGCCGTAGCGGCCCGAGTGCAGGTCCTTGTGCGCGCTGCGCAGGCGCACCTCGAGCTGCGCATTGCCGCGCGCGCCGGTGTTGATCGTCGGCACCTCGGCGCTCGCGCGGCCGCCGTCGGCCGACAGCACCGCATCGGCCCGCAGCAGCGCGCGGTGGCGCTCGACCAGGCGGCGCAGCGAGGGGCTGCCGGTCTCCTCCTCGCCCTCGAGGAAGACCTTGATGTTGACCGGGCAGCCGCCGCGCACCGCGAGGAAGGCGGCGATGGTCTCGAGCGCGATGGTGGTCGAGCCCTTCACGTCGGAGCTGCCGCGCGCATAGAGCCGGCCGTCGACCGTGGCCGGCTCGAACGGCGGCGTGCGCCACAGCGCGAGCGGGTCGGCGGGCTGCACGTCGTAGTGGCCGTAGACCATCAGGGTGGGCCGGCCGGGCGCGCCGTTCCATTCGCCGTACACCGCGGGCTCGCCGCCGCCGTCGAGCAGCTGCACCTCGTGCAGGCCGATGGCGCGCAGCCGCTCGAGCAGGAAGCGGCGCGCCGTGTCCATGCCGGGCGCGAAGGCCGGGTCGGCGCTCACGCTCGGAATGCGCAGGAAGTCCTCGAGCCAGGCCACGATGGGCTGCTGGCGCGCCGCGAGGTGGTCGATGACGGCCTGCGCGCCGGCGTCCGCGGAAGGGGAGTCTGTGGAATGCATGGTGGTGTTCATCAGTAGATCGGCGGGAACACGCCCGGTCCCCACAGCGTGTCGCAGCGGTGCGTGCGCTCGAAGTCGCCGCGCGTGACGCCGATCGCGGGATAGCCGAAGGCGATCAGCGCCGGGTCGGCCGGGGAGGCGAAGCGCGGCCAGGGCGTGGCGACCGGCGTGCCCTGGTTCGGATCGCCGCTGCGCACGAAGTTGAGCAGGTAGGTGCTCATCTGCGCGGCGAGCGCTCGGCGCTGCGTGGCCACGACGGCATCGCCGCCCGCGGCCGTGGTGTCGGCGGCATCGAGGTACGGATAGCCCGCGAGCTGGTCGGCCATGTCGCCGAAATAGAAGCTGTCCATGCCGTGCGCACTGCCGTAGTAGAAGGCCGAGGGCTTGGCGGGGAAGGACAGCACCGGGTCGGTGAACTCCCAGCCGTAGACCGGCACCCAGGCCGAGAGCGCGCCGCGTCGCGCGCTGTTGCCGCAGGCGTACATGCCGTCGCCGATGGCGCGCGCGACGCCCTGCGCCGGCACCGCGAAGCGCGAGAGCGGGTAGGCCGCCTCGATGGCCGTGGTGTCGAAGCCCGCGGGCGCGAGGCCGCGCAGGTAGAACGGGTAGACGTCGGCGCCGAGCCTGGTGTCGACGAACAGGGTGCCCTCGTCGTACACGCCGCCGATCATCACCGGCACCTGGTTGAAGTTGCCGCTCTCGAAGGCGCGCGCCGGCACCTGCGTGAGCACCTGCGCGTCGACCGTGGGCCGCCACTTGCTGCCGCCCACGGCCAGCAGCGCCGAGGCCGGCAGGCCGCGCAGGCAGGCGACGGTGGCGGCGTCGTCGGCCTTGCCGGCGCAGCCCAGCCTGGCGACCGCGGCATCGCCGATGCCCAGCGCCGTGTCCATGCCCTGGTTCGAGTACTCGCCGCCACCGCCGCTCTGCATCACGGCGCGGTGGAACAGGCCCCGGGCCTTCGGCGACTGCAGCAGCGAGAAGCTCTGCGTGGCGCCGGCCGAGGTGCCCCAGATCGTGACCTTGCCCGCGTCGCCGCCGAACGAAGCGATGTTGCGCTGCACCCATTCGAGCGCGGCGATCTGGTCCATCAGCGCGAAGTTGCCGAGGCTGCCGTCGCGGTTGAGCGCGCGCAGCGAGCGGTTGGCGAGGTAGCCGAGCGCGCCGAGCCGGTAGTTGAAGCTCACCACCACGACGCCGCCGCGCGCCGCGAGCGTACCCGAGGCCTGCGAGCCCGAGCCGAGCACGAAGGCGCCGCCGTGGATGTAGACCAGCACCGGCAGCCGGTCGCCGGGCTTCGCGTCCGCGGGCTTCCAGACATTGAGATAGAGGCAGTCCTCGGCCGAGCGGCCGTCGACATTGGTCTCGGGCGCCTGCAGGCAGGCGGTGCCGAAGGCCTGGGCCTGCAGCGTCGCGTCGTGCGCGGCGGGCGGCCGTGGCGGCGCCCAGCGCAGGTCGCCGACCGGCGGGCGTGCATAGGGAATGCCGAGGAAGGCGACCAGCCCGTCCTGGCGCTGGCCCGCGACCGGGCCTTCGGTGGTGCTGGCGAGCGCGGGATCGGGCGCGGCCGGCGGTGGCGGCGCGGGCGTGGCGACCGGTGGCAGCGCGAAGTTCGCGGCACCGCCGCCTCCGCCGCCGCAGGCCGCGAGGGCGGTGCACAGGATCGCGGCCAGGGCCAGCGGCAGGGCGCGACGAGGCGCCCTTCGATCGAGGGTGGTCATGGGTCTCCTTCGGGCCGGCGAGCGGCCTCTCTCGGTGGGTGGGGGAAGAAAAAGGAAGCAGCAGCGCTCAGGGCGACTCGTAGCCCACGGTGCGCACCAGCTCGCGGTAGCGCGCGATCTCCGCGCGGTAGAACTTCTCGGCCGCCTCCAGGCTCATCGGCTGGAAGATCGTCTTGGCCTGCGCCTCGAGCTGGGCGCGCGCATGGGCATTGGCGAGCCCGCTCTCGATCGCGGCATTGAGCCGCTCGGCCACCGGTTGCGGCGTGCCCTTCTTCACCGCGTAGGCGGTCCAGATGCTGAAGTCGAAGCCCTTCATCGACACCGAGTCCGCGCTCGAGGGCACGTCCTCGAACGGCGCCGGCAGGCGGCCGCCCGAGAGCGCGCCGATCACGCGCAGCTTGCCCTGGCGCGCGTAGTCGGCATAGAAGGCCTGGTAGGGCATGAAGGCGAAGTCGATCTGGCCGCCGAGCAGGTCCTGCAGCAGCGGCGCGCCGCCCTTGTAGGGCACGTGCGTGGCGTTCGCGCCGGCGCGCTTGGCGAACAGCTCGCCCAGCAGGTGGTAGAGCGTGCCCGGGCCGGTCGAGCCGTAGCTCAGCGGCGCGTCCTTGCCGCGGGTGCGCGCCAGCGCCACCAGCTCGTCGAGCGTGCGCGCGGGCAGCTTGTCGTTGACCACCACCACCAGCGGCGAGATCGCGACCGGCGCCACCAGCTGGAAGTCCTCGGGGCGGTAGCGCACGCTCCTGTTGACCATGCCCGAGAGGATCAGCTCGCTGGGCGAGCCCTGGAACAGGGAGTGGCCGTCGGCCGGTGCCGCGAGCACCTTGTTGGCGGCGATGGCGCCGGCCGCGCCGCCGAGGTTCTCGACGATCACCTGCCCACCCAGCGCCTTGGCCACCGGCTCGGCGAGCGCGCGCGCCGTGAAGTCGCTGGCCGCGCCGGCCGGGTACGGCACCATCAAGGTGACCAGCTTCGAGGGAAAGGCCGCGGGCTGCGCCCAGGCGCCGGAGCCCACGGCCGCAAGACCGGCGAGGGCCGCGGCGAGCGCCAGGGCGCCGCGGCGGCGGGACAGCCCGGGCGACAGTCGGGAGAAGCGTTGCGAGAAGCCGTGCATGGGGCGATTCCTTGGGTCGAAAGCAGTACGCGACGGATGCTAGAAATCGCCCCGCTATCTGTCCAATGCATTGTTTTTCTGCTTATCATGATCTGGACTCATGATCGGCACGCCATGAACCTGCAGCAACTCGAGCATTTGCTCGCGCTCGCCGAAACCGGCTCCTTCAGCCGCGCCTCCGAGAAGGTGCACCTCACGCAGCCCGCGCTCAGCCGCAGCATCCAGATGCTCGAGCAGGAGCTCGGCATGCCGCTCGTCGACCGCATCGGCAAGCGCAACGAGCTCACGCCCTTCGGCGCGATGGTGCTGGCGCGTGCGCGGCGCATCTCGAGCGAGGCGCAGGAGCTGCGCCGGGCCGCGGCGCTGTTGAGCGACGGGCAGGCGGGCCAGTTGCGGCTGGGCCTGGGCGCCGCGCCGGGCGCGCTGTTCTCGGCGCCGCTGCTGATCCACATGCTGCGCGACTACCCGCGCGTCGGCCTCGAGCTGCATGGCGGCGGGCCCGAGCAGCAGCTCGCGGCGCTGCGCGCGCGTGCCATCGATGCGCTGCTGATCACCTACCGCGCGCTCTCGCCGAGCGAGGACCTGCGCATCGAGGTGCTGCCCACCCTGCGTTCTGGCTTCGTCTGCCGGCGCGGCCATCCGCTGGCAAGGCGCCTGCGCGAGGCGGGCGCGCTGGCCTTCGCCGAGCTCGCGCGCTTTCCGCTGATCTCCACGCGCGTGAGCGACGACGTCGCGCGCCGCCTGGTCGAGCGCTACGGCAGCGAGGCCAGTCCGCAGCGCTGGTTGCAGGTGTCCTCGGAAGAGATCGGCGTGCTGGTGGAAGCCGTGCGCAACACCGACGCGATCTTCCTCGGCGTGCTCGCGGTCACGCGCGCGCTGCGCGACGGCGGCGAACTGGTCGAGTTGGCCGTGGCGCCGCAGGCCGGGCTCGATGCGCAGTTCGCCTTCGTCACGCTCGAGGGCCGCACCGAGGCGCCCGCGCTGCAGATCGTGCGCGGCTTCTGCATGGCGCTGGCGCGCAGGGAGTCGGCGGCCGAGCAGGCATAGCGCCGAGGCGCCGCTGTCAGCTGGGGGCGGCCGCGAAATCCACCTGGTGCCGCGCGATCCGCAGATCGCCCAGCGCCTCGCGCACGCGCAGGTGCGCCGGATGCGTGGCATAGCCGTCGAGCGAAGCCTGGCTGTCGAACTCCGAATAGAGCACCACGTCGCAGGCATAGGCAACGCGGCTCGAGTCGACGCCGACCTCGATGCGCAGCAGGCCCGGGACCTGGCCGCGCAGCGACTCGAACTGCTGCTTCACGAACTGCGTGGCGCGCGCCTTCTGCTCGGGCGTGTCGGCGCGCAGGTCCCACATCACGATGTGCTTGAACATGGCCGCGGGTGCCGTGCCATTCATGGCGCGGGGAAGCCGGCCTTCTGCGGCCAGAGGTTGCGGAACGGCAGTACCGAGCGCGTCTCGTAGACGCCGGCGCGCGTGAAGGGCTCGCCGGCCAGCCACCGTTCGGCGGCCTCGCGGTGGTCGAAGTCGATCGCGAGCAGGCTGCCGAGCATGGCCTGCCCATCGTCCGCGAGCAGCGGGCCGGCGAAGGCGATGCGCTCGGCGACCGCGCCGAGGTAGGCCTTGTGGGCGGGCCGGATCTCTTCGCGCAGGGCGGCCGAGCCGGGTTTGTCGAGCAGGTGGAAGACGAAGATCACGCGAGGGCTCCAGCTGCCGCGGGGCAGGGAAGGAGCCCGCGGCGTGCGGACGATGGTATGCAGGCGCGGCGCGAAAGACCGCGTCGCCGCTGGAGAACAGTTTTCCGCTGGCGGCGCTCCGGCTTCAGTCGCGCGGCGGCCGCTTCGCGATGCCCATGGTCTTCGCGAGGATGCCGAGCATCACCTCGTCGGCGCCGCCGCCGATCGAGGCCAGGCGGCCGTCGCGGTACAGCCGCGAGACGCGGTTCTCGAGCGTGAAGCCCATGCCGCCCCAGAACTGCAGGCAGGTGTCGGCCACCTCGCGCGTGAGCCGGCCGGTCTTGAGCTTGGCCATCGAGGCCAGCTCGGTCACGTCCTGGCCCTGCACGTGCAGGTCGCAGGCGCGGTAGGTCAGCGCGCGCAGCGCCTCGACCTCGGTCTTGAGCTCGGCCAGCTTGAACTGCACCCACTGCTGGTCGGCCAGCGTGCCGCCGAAAAGCTTGCGCTGCTGGGCCCATTCGATGGTCTGCGCGATGCAGTCGTCCATCGGCTCGAGCGAGCTGGCCGCGCACCACAGCCGCTCTTCCTGGAACTGCTGCATCTGGTAGACGAAGCCCTGGCCTTCCTCGCCGATGCGGTAGCGCTGCGGCACGCGCACGTTGTCGAAGTAGATCAGGCCGGTGTCGCTCGAGTGCATGCCGATCTTGCGGATCTTCTTCGCCTTCTCGATGCCGGGGCTGTCCATCGGCACGATCACCAGCGACTTGTTGCGGTGCACCGGGCCGTCGCCGGTGTTGACCAGCATGCACATCCAGTCGGCCTGCAGGCTGTTGGTGATCCACATCTTCTGGCCGCTGATGAGGTAGTCGTCGCCATCCTTGCGCGCATGGCTCTTGAGCCCCGCCACGTCGCTGCCCGCGCCCGGTTCGGACACGCCGATGCAGCCCACGGTATCGCCCGCGATCGCCGGCGCGAGGAACTCGCGGCGCAGTTCGTCGCTGCCGAAGCGCGCGAGCGCGGGGGTGCACATGTCGGTCTGCACGCCGATCGCCATCGGCACGCCGCCGCAGCTCACGTGGCCCAGCGCCTCGGCCAGCGCCATCGCGTACGAGTAGTCGAGGCCGGCGCCGCCGTAGGCCTCGGGCTTGTTGAGGCCCAGCAGGCCGAGGTTGCCGAGCTTCTTGAAGACCTCGTGCGCGGGGAAGGTCTCGGCCGCCTCCCACTCGTCGACGTGCGGATTGATCTCCTCGTCGATGAAGCGGCGCAGGGTCTTCTGGATCTCGAGGTGTTCGTGCGTGTAGTGCATGGTGTCCCAGCGGGCGGGGCGCTCCCGGCCCCGATCGCAGGAACTCTAGGCGCGCCCCGGCCGTGGGGCTTGCGCCAACTAGCTGGTGCGCGCGCGGCGCGCGGTGGCCGGTGCCGGCCGCGCGTTCGAGGCGGCCGAGATCGGCGACTCGATGCTGTTGCCGGTGAGCACCCAGTAGATGAAGATCAGCACCGCGCCGGCCGTGCCGAACACCGTGAGGCCCATGTAGCTGCCGCCGATGGCGAGCGCATCGACCGGGGCGGCGGCGGTGCAGACCATGGTGGCCGCGCTCATGCCCACGTAGTGCATGGTGCAGACCGCCAGGCCCATCACGGCCGCGGCGCCGATCTGCAGGCTCAGCTTGCGCACGTTGAAGGCCAGCCACAGCGCGGCGGCGGCGGCGCTGATGGCGATCAGCACCGACAGCCCGACCGCCATCGGGTCGAACTGCATCGACGCGCGCATGTTCATCGCGAACATGCCCATGTAGTGCATCACGCACACGCCCAGGCCCGCCAGCAGGCTGCCCGCGAGCCAGCCAGCGCGGCTGAACTTGCGGCGCCCGCCCGCGAGGTAGAGCGCGATGCCCGAGATCAGGATCGCGGCCACCAGCGAGACCACGGTCAGCGGCATGTTGTAGGCGATCGAGATTGGCAGCCGGTACGCCAGCATGCCGATGAAGTGCATCGACCAGATGCCGATGCCGCCGAGCGCCACCGCCGCACAGGCCACGGCCGCGAGGTTCGGGCGGCCGTCGGCGCCGACCATGCGCCCGGCGCAGATCAGCGCGGTCAGCGAGCCGGCGAAGGAAATGAAGTACGACAGTGCCACCAGCCCCAGCGAGTATTCGGGCGACAGCAGCTGGCCTGCGACGAGCGGTGTCATGGTTGTCCTTTCGACAGCAAAACGGCACCGCTCGCCCCCGGAAATCGGTGGTACCGGACCGTTCCGGGCGAGTTTGTAATGTTTGTTTTTAAAAGTAAACTGGTTTTTTACAATTCTGTTTAGATTACTTTTCTCTTAATTTTTCAGCGCTGAGGCCGGATCCGGTATATCGCGTTGTTCCGGTCCGCCGCCATGTAGACCGTGCCGTCGGGCCCGACCGCCACGCCGGTCACCACGTAGGGCGGCGGCAGTCCGGGCCCGGGCGCCAGCCCGATCGGCAGGTTCTCGGCGATGGTGCGGCGCGAGCCATCGGCCGGGTCGATCTCCACCAGCCGCCGCGCCGCGCTCTCGGCCACCACGAAGCTGCCCCAGGGCGTCTGCGCCAGGCCCTCGGGCAGCGCGAGCTTGTCGGCGATGGTGCGCAGCGGCGCGCTGGCGTCGAGCGGGATGCGCAGCAGCTTGCCGGCCGCCTCGGTGACGTAGAGCGCGCCGTCGCGGCCGATCACCATCTGCACCGGCCCGTTGAGCCCGCTCGCGATCACCTGCCGCTCGGCGAACTTCGCGCCGCTCGCGCGCGTGATGCTGCCGGTGGCGATCTCGGCGTAGATCACGCTGCCGTCGGGCATCGGGATCGCATCGAACGGCGCCTTCAGGCCATGGATCGTCTCCACCGTCTTCAGCGTCTGCCGGTCGACCAGCTGCACCGTGCCCGTGAACCACGAGCTCAGCGCGAACAGCCGCGCCGAGAGCCCGACCGCGAACGGGTACTCGAGCTCGGGTTCGCGCTGCATGCGGAACACGTCGCGCACCTCGCCGTTGCGCACGTCCACCCGCCGAAAGCCGAACACGTCGGCGACCCAGAGGTCGTTGCCGTCGAGCTTCATGCCGGCCGGCACCGCGAGCTTGCCGCCGGTGAGCGTGCGCAGCTCGCCGGTGGCGGGCTCGAAGGCCATGACCTCGTTGTCGGCCATGTTCGAGATGTAGATCGTGCCTTCGGGCGCGATCGCGAGGTTGTCGAGCGAGGGCTTGAGCTGCTTCGCGACCGTCTTGCGGCCGGTGGCGAGCTCGACCTTCACGAGCTCGCCGCTGCGCGCGTCGACCACCCAGAGGTTGCCCTTGCCGTCGAGGTTGGCCGCGGCCGGGATCTGGAAGCCGTCGGCGATCGGCGTGATGCGCCCGTCGGCCGGATCGATCTTCACCACCTGGTTCTTGAACCACAGTGGCCCGTAGAGCATGCCGTCGGGCCCGACCTCGAAGCCGTTGAAGCCGCCCATGTCCTTGCGGATCAGCCGCGGCGGCTTCTGGCCCGCGCGGTCGATCTCCCACAGCGCGTCGCCGAGGAACACCTGCGAGGCGTAGAGCTTGCCGTTGCGCGGGTCGAAGGCCAGCGAGTTGAGGCCGGGCAGGTCCTTGGCGAGGACGCGCATGGGGGCGGTGTCGTTCTCGCGGTAGCGCAGCATGCCCATGAGGTAGTTGGTCCAGGCCATCTCGCCTTGGGGGCCGATGGCGATGTCGTCGGATTGGCCTTCGGGGGCGTCGATCAGGATCTTGGCTGCACCTGTTTTTCTGTCGACTTCCCAGAGGGTGTTTCCCAGGACCGAGCCTGCTAGCAGGCGGCCCTTCTGGTCGATGGCGAGGCCGTGGACGCCGGAGAAGGAGGAGGGGGGGACCAGGGGTTCTGGGGGGTGCCAGGCTGTGGGTCTTGTGGTGATGAGGGGTGGGGACGGTACGGGTGCCGGCTCTGGTGTCTGTGCGACTGCTGGGGGCGTTGACGGTTGGCTCGTTGTCGTTGTTGTCGTGCTGCAGGCGGCGAGCCAGACGGCCGTGGTGGCGATCGCGAAGCGACGGAACAGGGGGCAGGTGGGCACGGGGTCTCCTTCTCTCTTCTCTTTGTTCGGCGTTGTTTGAGGCGCGCGGGGGAGTCTAGGGAATGTGGAGGGGGAATTGGTCGCTGGTGAGACAGGGGTTTGGGTTTTCTTAAGGTGCTGTCTCTTGTGGTTAGGCCGTTGGCCGGGTCTCGCCCCGGCGGGCGAGTCACTTTCTTTTGCTTCGCCAAAAGAAAGTAACCAAAGAAAAGGCGACCCACTGTCTGCGACCCTCCGCTTCGCTACGGGCAACCTGCGGTGCTCGCGTTTCGCGGGGTCTCGCAGAACTCGCTTCGCTCAAACAGCTGCGAGCCCTTATCCGCGAAACGCTGCGCTCCTCGGCGCAGCCAGAGGGGTGGTTCGGGCCGTCGCTGCGCTCGGCCACCAAGACCCAACGGGCCTTCGCGTTGCTCGGCCGGGGTGGAAGACCCAAGGCTTACGCGCTCGCACACACCCCACACACAAGGACGCGCCACGGCGCGTTGACCCTAATCCCCTCTGGCTGTGCCGAGGAGCGCAGGAGAAAGCGGGATAAGGGCCGCAGCTGTCTGAGCGCAACGAAGTGGAGCGAGTTCTGCGGACCCCCGCTTTCTCCGAGCACCGCAGGTTGCCCGTAGCGAAGCGGAGGGACACAGACAGCGGGGTCGCCTTTCTTTGCTTACTTTCTTTGGCGAGATGTATGGACCGGAGACATGGGTGACACATGTGCGAGGACATGGTGGACACATTCTGCATGGTGGTTCAGGCCTCGCGCAGGTCGATCTCGCGCAGCTTGTGGTGCACGAAGTAGACGTCGTAGCAGCCCTCTCGCCCGGGCTGCGCGCGCAGCGCGATCTCGTGGTCCTTGAGTGCTGCGGACACCTTGAAGCGCTTGCTCTTGAAGCGCACCTCCCCCAGCCAGCCGACCTTCACCACCGTGTCGTTCGGGCCGTACTCGAGCGGTGGCAGCGTCCTCGGATAGGCCCTCTCGCTGGCGCGGTACCGGCTCGCCGGGGTGTTCATGCCCAGCGCCTGATGCGGGCGCTCATGGTTGTAGATACGCCTCCAGCGATCGAACTGCTGCTGCGCCTGCGCCAGATCCTGGAAGCTGCGCCCGACCAGCAACTCCGCCTTCAGGCTGCGATGGAAGCGCTCGTCCTTGCCGTTGGTCTGCGGGTGATAAGGGCTGCTGAAGCTCACCCGCACGCCCAGGCGGATGAGCCACAGCGCGAGTTCGCTGAGCTGGCCCGGCTCGCGCGGACTGCCCCAGGGTGCGCCGTTGTCCGCATTGATGCGCACCGGCAGACCGTAGCGGGAGAAGACGTCCTGCAACTGCTCCTTCACGCTGGCCGTTTGCTGGCGGGCACAGGCGCGCAGGGCCAGGTTGTAACGGGAGTGGTCGTCCAGCAGCGTCAGCGGATGGCAGGGCCCCGCTGCGGTGGACACGTAGCCCTTGAAGTCGATCTGCCAGAGGCTGTTGGGCGCCTCGTGCTCGAAGCGCTGCCAGGCGGTGGCCGCACTGCTGGCCTGGGCGCTGATGAGGCCGTGGCGCTTGAGGATGGAGTTGACGGTGCTCGGAGCCAGGCAACCCTGTCCGAGGTCACTCAGGCGCCGTGCGAGCTTGCGTGCGCCCCATGCAGGGTGCTGCTGGCGCAGCGAAACGATGGATTGTTGAAGCTCGGGCGAGGTCTCGCCGGGACTGTTGTGTGGGCGGCGACTGGCATCGCCCAGGCCGGCGGCACCCAGCGTGGCACTGCGTGCGAGCCATTTGTAGCCGGTCTGCGGGCTGATGCCGAAGCGCCGGCACAGCTCACGCCGGTTGGCACCTTCCTGGCGTGCCAGGGCAACGAACTCTTCTCTCAGGCTCATGGTGTCTCGGGTGCTCCAGGGCATGGTCGTCTTCCGATCGGGCGATACGCCCGATGGTGTCCACCATGTCCTCGCACACCTGTCCACCATGTGCCCGGTCCATACAGCGAGACAAAGAAAGTGAGCCGCCCGCCGGGGCGGGACCCGGCCGACGGCCTAACCAAAAGCAAGCCCTAGGCAAAAAGATCAACGCCAATCAAGCCCTGAACCTCTTCCGAGTCAAAGCCAACGCCACCCAAAACGCCACCCCCGCATACACAACCAGCACACAAGCATGCCGCCCCCACCCCACAGGCCACTGATCCATGAACAAAGGCCGAACCAACGCCACAGCATTAGCCAACGGCAACCACCCAGCCACCACCTGCACAGCCCCAGGCAGTTGCTCGAGCGGAAAGAACACCCCACTCAAGAACATCATCGGCGTCATGAACAAGGTGAAGTAGTAGGTGAAGAAGTCATACCCCTTCGCCATCGCATTGAAGATCAGCGCGATCGATGAAAACGTGACCCCCGCCCCAGCCAGCACCAGCCACGCCACGAACAGCTTCGGACTGTGGCTGATCCCCAGCCCCAGCATCACGAACAGGATCGCCGTCACCGTGAAGATCGACTTGAACGCCGCCCACAGCATCTCCGCCAGCACGATGTCGTCGAGCCCCACCGGCGCGTTCATGATCCCGTCCCAGGTCTTCTGCACGTGCATGCGCGAGAAGGCCGAATACAGCGCCTCGAACGAGGCCGCGTTCATCGCGCTCATGCAGATCGAGCCGCTCGCCAGGAACAGGATGTAGGGCACCTTCGTCTCGCCCACGCTCACCTGCCCCACCAGCGCGCCCATGCCGTAGCCGAAGGCCACGAGCCAGATCAGCGGCTCGGCGATGTTGCCGATCAGGCTCGGGATCGCGAGCTTGCGCCACACCAGCAGGTTGCGCAGGAACACGGGCCACCAGCGCATCGACAGCTGCGGCGGCCGCCACGCGGAAGGCGAAGGTGGTGAAGAAGAGGAGGAGGGCTCGGTGGCGAGGGTCGGGGTGGTCATGCGATGCGATCGGTGGGGGTCTCTGATGTTCTCGTGGCGTGGCGCGTCACAGGCGTCAGCCGTCCTCGCGAATCTGCCGCCCCGTGAGCTTGAGGAACAGGTCCTCGAGATTCGCGGGCCGGTGGAAGGTGCGCAGGCCCGGGTGCTGCGACAGCGCCTCGAGCAGGCGGCGCGCGTCCTGCGTGTAGAAGAACACCGTCTCGCCGCTGACCTCCACGCGCGCGGCCAGGGCGCGCAGTGCGTCGACGTTCGCCAGCGCGAGCGCGCCGTTGCCGTAGACCTCGACCACGTCGGGCTCGAGGTGCTCGGCGATCAGGTCGCGCGGGCGGCCCTCGGCGATCTTGCGGCCGTGGTCGAGCACCAGCAGGCGCGAGCACAGGCGCTCGGCCTCGTCCATGAAATGGGTGGTCAGCAGGATCGACTTGCCCTGCTGCAGCAGCACCTGCAGGCGCTCCCACATCAGGTGGCGCGCCTGCGGGTCGAGGCCGGTGGTGGGCTCGTCGAGCAGCAGCAGCTTGGGGTCGTTGACCAGCGCGCGCGCCAGCGAGAGCCGGCGCCGCATGCCGCCCGAGAGCTCGCCGGGCTTGGCATCGGCCTTGTGCGAGAGCGCCGCGAACTCGAGCAGCTGCGGCACGCGCTCGCGCACCTGCTTCTTCGCGAAGCCGAAGTAGCGGCCGTAGACCACGAGGTTCTCGGCGCAGCTGAAGTCGGGGTCGAGGGTGTCGAACTGCGACACCACGCCGAGCTGCGCCTTGATCGCGAGCGCGTCGCGCGGCATCTGCAGGCCCAGCGCCTCGATGCTGCCGCCGTCGGGCGCGGTGAGGCCCAGGCACATGCGGATGGTGGTGGTCTTGCCGGCGCCGTTCGGGCCGATCACGCCCAGGCATTCGCCGGGCGCGATGTCGAACGAGAGATCGTCGACCACCGTGGTGTCGCCGTAGCGCTTGCGCAGGTTCGCCACGCGAAAGAGCGGCGCGGCGGGCGCGGCGGCCGGCGAGGGAGGGGAGGCAGCTTGGGAGGAGGAGTACACGGGCGGGACCAGAAAGAGGAAGACAGGGAGGACCGCGGAACGCGACGATTCTGACGCAGGCCCGCGCGCGGCGCCGTCCGTCGGGGGACCAGGGTTCACCGCGAGCCCATGGCGCGCGCGAGCGAGACACAATCGCGGCTTTGCCGGCCCTGGCCGCAGTCCGTCCACGCATTCTTTCGTCCGACCTTCCATGCAGACAAGCCACAGGCCGTGCACTTCCTTCTTCTTCCGGGTCCGCGGCCTATGACGGCAGCGACCGCGTCGCGGCCCTGGCGCGCGCTGCTGCTCGTGCTGTGCATCGCGCTGCTCGCGGCCTGCGCGCCCTTCCATCGTTCGATCGGCGCGGCGGAGCGCGCGAAGCTGCCCGAGGTCGACGTGCGCGTGGTGGTCGCGCAGGAGAGCTTCATGTTCTCGGCCCAGCCGCCCGGTGCGGCCGCGGCGCTCGGCGGCGGCATGATCGGCGCGCTGATCGACTCCTCGGTGCAGCAGGCGCGGCAGAAGGAGATGAGCGCCGAGGTCGGCGCCACGGTCGGGCCGCTGCTCGACTACGACTACCGCACCGAGGCCGGCATCGCGCTCGGCGAGATCGGTGCCACCGGCCTCTATCCGCCGCTGCGCATCGCCTCGGCGCAGGTGCTGCCCGCGATGCCGCCCAAGGCGCAGCACGAGGCGCGCATCGCGGCCACGCGCAACGGGCCCGCCTATCTCGTGCTGCTGCTGCAGTACGCGCTCGAGCCGGGGCTCGGCGCCTTCACCACGCGCACCACCGCGCTGCTGTGGCAGGACGGCGGCAGCGAGCCGGTCTACCGCGCGGGCGCGATCTACCAGTCGCCGATCGGCGGCGGCACGCGGCCCACGGTGGTGCGGCGGCTGGTCGCCAACGATGGGCAGGCGCTGCGCGCCGTGATGCGCGACTCGGTGATGCAGACGATGCGCCTGTTCGCGCTCGACATCGCGGGCGCGCGCTCGGGGCCGGTGAAGACCGGGCGCTTCAACGTCAACGGCACCTGGGTCGTGATCGGCGGCCAGGGCATCGAGGACACGCAGGCCGGTCCGCCGCGCGTGCTGTTCCGCGACGAGGACAAGGCGCTGTATTCGATCCGGAGCACCGTGCCATGACGCGCCTTCGCTTCCATCGCGCCGCCGTGCTCGTGCTGCTGGCCGGCGCGCTGACGCCGTTGGCGCACGCGGTCGACGAGAACGAGCCGCTGAGCATGGTCTTCGAGTCCTCGCCCGAGCCCGGGCAGCGGCCCGACGAGGCGCCGGTGCTGGCGTTCCGCATCGCGCAGCGCTGCACCTTGTTCCTCGCGCGCGTCGACGACATCCGCCGCAACAAGAGCCACATGGGCAACCTCACGCGCATGCTGCCGACGGTGCATGCCACGCCGCGCCGCGTGGAGTCGCTGCGCGGCGGCGATGCCGTGCCCTGGGTGCGCGACGCGCTGCTGGCCACGCGCCGCTACGGCTTCGACACGCTCGCGGCCGTGCCGCCGGCCGCGGGCCTGGCGCGCCGCCAGCTCGGCGCCGAGGTCTCGCTGCGGCTCGCGCATGCCTGGTCGGTCGACCTCAACCTGGTGTCGCACGTGGCGATCAAGGTCGACTACCGGCTGCCGGGCGGCGCCACCGTCTCGCGCCAGTACCACGGCATGGGCACGCGCGCCAACTGGGCCAGCGCCAACGGCGAGTTCATGGCGGTGCTGAACCTCGGCCTCGAGGAAGCGGTGCGCGGCATGGTCAACGACGCCGAGCGGCTGTGCGACGGCCGGCCGCTGCCGCCCGAGGCGCCCTGAGCCCCCGAGCTACATCCGCAGCCCGGTGAACTCGTCCTTCATCCAGTCGATGAAGGCGCGCGTGCGCGCCGGCAGCAGCCGCGCGTTCGGATAGATCACGCTGACCGGCCGCGGCGGCGGCTCGAAGTCCTCGAGCACCAGCGCGAGCCGGCCCTGCGCCACCAGCGGCAGCACCTGGTAGGAGAAGAAGGTGCCGAAGCCCATGCCCGCGGCGCAGGCCTCGACGGCCGGCGCGAGGTGGTTGAACTCGAGCCGCGTGACGGTCGCGACATGGATCGTGCGGCTGCCTTCGTGGAAACTCCATTGCGCGGGCGCATCGAGCCGGCCGCGCACCGCGGGCGCGCCGGCCAGGTCGCGTGGGTGGCGCGGCGTGCCGTGGCGCTTCAGGTAGGCGGGGCTCACGGCCACCACGCGGCGGATGCTGCCGAGCGTCTGCGCGACCAGCGAGGAGTCTTCCAGGCTGCCGATGCGGATGCCCACGTCGATGCCTTCCTCGAGCAGGTTCACCGTGCGGTCGTACAGCAGCACGCTGCAGCGCACGCGTTCGTGGCGCTGCATGAAGCGCGTGATCGCGGGCGCCACGTACATGTGGCCGAACAGCACCGGCGCGGTGATCGTGAGCCGGCCCTCGGGCTCGCGCGCCTCGGCCTGCAGCGCGAGGTCGGCGGCGTCGGCTGCCAGCAGCACCTCGCGCGCGGCGGGCAGGTAGTGGCTGCCTTCCTCGGTCAGCGACAGCCGCCGCGTGGTGCGGTGGAACAGCCGCACGCCCAGGTGCGCCTCGAGCGCGGCGAGCGCGCGCACCACCGCGGGCAGCGAGGTGCCGAGCGCCTCGGCGGCGCGGGTCAGGCTGCCCTGGTCGGCAATCTGCACGAAGGTCTGCATGGCCTTGAAGCGATCCATCGGGCGATTAGATCGGATTAATCCGAAAAACGCAGCAGTCAAATCCGATGACGTGTATTCCTTCGATCGACGCAAGAGAGAAGAATCCATTCCGACGCCACCACTTCGAGGATTCCGACCATGACCGCTTCCCGCCAACCGGCCCAGTTCATCAAGCTCTACGGCACGCCGATCTCGGGCCACGTGCACCGCGTGCGCCTGTTCCTGTCGCTGCTGGGCCTGCCCTTCGAGGCGATCGAGATCGACATGCGCACCCGCGCCAACCGCACGCCCGAGTTCCTGGCGCGCAACGCCTTCGGCCAGGTGCCGGTGATCGAGGACGGCGAACTCACGCTCGCCGATTCGAACGCGATCCTGGTCTACCTCAACGAGCGCTATGCGGCCGATCCCGGCCGCTGGATGCCGCGCGATGCCTTCGGCGCGGCGCAGGTGCAGCGCTGGTTCTCGGTGGCGGCGGGCCAGCTCGCCTTCGGGCCGGCGGCCGCGCGCGTGTTCGCGCTGTTCGGCCGGCCCGACGATCCGAGCGAGGTGCGCAAGCGCGCCCATGCGCTGTTCGAGGTGATGGAGCAGCACCTCGCGGCCCGGCCCTTCCTGGTGGGCGAGTCGGCCACGCTGGCCGACATCGCGAACTACGCCTACGTGGCCCATGCGCCCGAGGGCGGCGTGTCGCTCGATCCCTATCCCCACGTGCGGCAATGGCTCGCGCGCGTCGAGGCGCTGCCGGGCTTCGTGCCGATGGTGCGCTCGCCCGTCGCGCTGGCCGCCTGATCGCGCCCGCCCTCACTGAAGAAACTCGCGGAGGTCCGCCATGATCGATGTTCCCTTCCACGCCGGCGAACGCGCGATGCAGCTGCAGGCCGGCTCGCGCGAGGTCATGGCCGCGGCCGGCTCGCGCGTGATCCGCGACTTCATGCCCGACCAGCACCGCGACTTCTTCGCGCTGCTGCCCTTCCTGGTCACCGGCAGCATCGACGCGCAGGGCCAGCCCTGGGCCAGCATGCTGGCCGCGCCGGCCGGCTTCGCGCATTCGCCCGACCCGACGCACCTGCGCATCGATGCGCTGCCCGATGCCGGCGATCCGCTCGCGGCCTCGCTGCGCGACGGCGCGACGCTCGGGCTGCTCGGCATCCAGCCGCACACGCGGCGGCGCAACCGCATGAACGGCACGGTCGAGGCGCTCGACGCGGCGGGCTTCACGCTCGAGGTGCAGCAGAGCTTCGGCAACTGCCCGAAGTACATCCAGGCGCGCGAGCCCGCCTACCGGCCGCCGGCCTCGGCGCCCGCGGCGGCGCAATGGCTCGATGGCCTCGACGACGCGGCACGCGCGCTGATCCGGCGCGCCGATACGCTGTTCATCGCCAGCGCCCATCCCGCGAGCGCGGCCATCGAGGGCGACGAGGTCGATGTCAGCGCGCGCGGCGTCGACGTCTCGCACCGCGGCGGCCGGCCCGGCTTCGTGCGCGTGGACGACATCGGCGGCGGCGTGCTGACGGTGCCCGACTTCACGGGCAACCGCTTCTTCAACACCTTCGGCAACCTGCTGGCCTATCCGCGCGCGGGCCTGTTGTTCGTCGACTTCGACAGCGGCGAGATGCTGCATGTCGCGGCCACGGCCGAGATCGTGATCGACGGACCCGAGCTCGCGTCCTTCGAGGGCGCCGAGCGGCTGCTGCGGCTGCGCGTGCAGCAGGTGCTGCGCCGGCCCGGCGCGCTGCCGCTGCGCTGGGGCGCGGCACAGCTGTCGCCGTTCCTGGAGCGCATGGGGCAGTGGGTCGAGGCAACGGCCTGAGCGGATCAACACCCGTTCGGGCTGAGCCAGTCGAAGCCTCGCGCGGCGCTTCGACAGGCTCAGCGTGAATGGTTGGGTCTCAATCGAACGAGGGAATGCGCCCGTTGACCGAAGGCCGATAGCGCCAGCCGCGCTCGAGCAGCCGCTCGACCTCGGCGCGGCGCTCGCGCAGCAAGGCCTCGAGCCCGGCCGCCGCGAGCGTGCAGGCCAGCGCCTGCCCCGGGCACGCATGCAGGCCATGCCCGAAGCCCAGCATGCGGCGGCGCGCGCGCAGCGGCTGGAAGCGATCGGGCTCGGGATTGAAGGCCGGGTCGCGGTTCGCGGCCGCCAGCACCAGCAGCACGGCATCGCCCGCGGCCAGCGTCGTGCCCGCGATGTCCACCCGCTCGGCCACGAAGCGCCGCGTGTTGTGCACGGAAGGGTCGTGGCGCGCGGTCTCCTGCACCACCATCTGCAGGCCATCGCGCGTGGCCGCGGCCTCGCGCGCGGCCGGTTCGCGCCGCCAGGCGATCAGCCCGTTGCCGAGCAGGCCGGCCGTGGCATCGCAGGTCTGCGACAGCAGGCCGACGAGGTTCGCGAGCAGCGCGCGCGAGGGTGGCGTGCCCGCGGGCTCGACCTCGCGCACCGCCGCGAGCAGCGTGCCGCGCGCGGCCGGTCCGTCGGCCACCAGGGCCTCGAAGCGCGTCATCAGCGCGGCCGCCGCAACGCTCGCCGCACGCAGTTGCGCTTCGCTCGACAGCGGCGACAGGCAGGCCACGAAGTCGCGCATCCAGCCGTCGACCTGCGGCAGCGCCGCATCGCCGAAGCCCAGCAGCCGCGCCACCGCGCGCAGCGGGATCGAGAACAGCGCGTCCGACAACGGCAGCGCGCGCGTGCCCGTGGCCGCTTCGAGCGCGGTGGCATGCGCGCCCTGCAGGTCGAGGCCCGCGAGCGCGCGCTGCAGCGCGGGCCGGTGCGCCTGGTGCGCCGCGCCTTCGTTCATGCGCACCAGGTGGCCGAAGACCTCGCCCGAGGGCTGGCCGACGATGACGCGCGGCACCGGCTCGGCGGCCGGCCGCACGCGCAGCGCGCCGTGGGCCTGCAGCAGCGTCTCGATGACCTCGGCGCGGCTCGCGACCCACAGGCGCAGCGTGGCGTTCCAGGCCAGCGGCGGGCCGTCGCGCAGGGTGGCGTAGTAGGGATAGGGATCGGGATGCACGACGGCCTTGACGGGGTCGGTCGGGGCGGTCGGGGCCATCGTCTCGAGGGTGGGGTGCGGCGTGCTCATGGCCGAAGTCTGCGCCGCGCGTGTCCGCCACACTTCGCTCGCGGCCGAAGTGTGGGATGGCATGGCGCCTTAGGATCGCCGCATGAACACCGCCGCCTCCGCGAACCCGGACCTCCAGCTCGCCCGCCTCGCCGGCGCCATCGCCGAGCCCGCGCGCGCCCGCATGCTCAGCTGCCTGATGGACGGCCATGCGCGCACCGCCACCGAGCTCGCGACCGTGGCCGAGGTCGCGCCCTCGACCGCGAGCGCGCACCTCGCGCGGCTCAGGGAGGAGCGGCTGGTCGCGCTGCTGGTGCAGGGCAAGCACCGCTACTTCCGGCTCGCCGACGACGACGTGGCGGCCGCGCTCGAAGGCCTGATGGTGGTGGCCGGCGCGCCGCGCGTGGCCGGGTTCAAGCCCAGCACGCCGAGCCGGCTGCGCAGCGCGCGCACCTGCTACGACCACATGGCCGGCACGGCGGGCGTCGCGCTGCACGACCGGCTGCATGCGCAGGGCTGGCTCAGCGGCCTCGCGAGCGGCTCCTACGAACTCACGGCCGAGGGCGCGGTCGCGCTCGAGAGCCTGGGCGTGGAGGTCGATGCGGTGCGGCGTTCGCGCCGCCGCTTCGCCTGCGCCTGCCTCGACTGGAGCGAGCGCCGGCCGCACCTGGGCGGCGCGCTCGGCGCCGCGTGGCTGCAGCTTTCGCTGAAGCGCGGCTGGGTGCGCCAGGAGCTCGACGGCCGCGCGCTCGCGCTCACGCCCAAGGCCGTGCGCGAGATGCCCGAGCTGTTCGCCGGTGCCTGATCGGGCCTCGAATCAGGCCTTGAGCTTGAGCAGGTAGATCAGCGGGCCCGCCATCGCGGTGTCGAGCTCGAGGAAGCCCTCGAAGTCCTTGCCCGCCATCCAGTAGGCGTCCCAGTTGTTCTTCCGGATGGTCTTCTGCCAGAGGTCGGCCACGGTCGCGCGGCGCACCGCTTCGAGCAGCACGGCGCGTCGCTCGGGTGTCACCTTCCTGCCGGTGAGCACGCCGCGCCAGTTGGCGAGGTCGGCGTCCACGCCCTGTTCGCGCACCGAGGGGATGCCGAGGAAGGGCCGCCTGGCCGACACGCCGATGGCGCGCAGCTTGCCGCTCGCGAGGGCCTCGCTGAATTCGCTGTAGCCCGAGATGCCGGCCACCGACTTGCCCGACTCGAGCGACTCCACCACCTGCGCGCCGCCCGGGTGCGGCTGGTAGACCAACGCCGCGGTGTTGCCCGCCACGCGCGCCAGCATGCCGGCGTACATGTGGTCCACGCCGCCGGCCGAACCGCCGGCGATCACCGTCTTGGCGGCGTCGGCGCGCAGCTGGGCGATCAGGTCCTTGGGCGTCCTGATCGGCGAATCGGCGCGCACCGCCACCACCTCGTAGTCGCTCGTGAGGCGCGCCACCGGCGCCACCTGGGCCAGCGTCACGGCCGGCTTCTGCAGCGCCACCGCGCCGACCATCACCATGCCGCTCATCAGGATCGCGTCGGGGTCGGCGTCATACTTCTCGACGTACTTCGCGAGCCCGATAGTGCCGCCCTTGCCGCCGATGTTCTCGTAGACCACGTCGCCCACCGCGCCCGAGGCCAGCATCGCGGCGCCGAGCGCGCGGCCGGTCTGGTCCCAGCCGCCGCCCTCGTTGGCGGGGATCACGATGCGCAGCTTCGCGGTCAGCTGCGGCTCGGCCGCGCGCGCGGCCCCCGTTCCCAGCACGGCCATCGCGCCCAGCCAGGCATGGAAGCGCCGGCGTCCGGGCGAAGGCGGCAGGGCGGTCGGGTGCGGCATGTTTGTTTCCGATTGTCTAAAAAGGTAAACAAATGATGACGCACAGCGCCTGTCGTGTCGGTGACAGGCACCCAGGGGAAAACCCGGGGAATGGGCCTCCAGTCCCGCCAAATGGGGAACTAAGTCACGCTTTTGGCGGGCCAGGCCTTACTGGAACGCCACTTCCGCGAAGCTGCGCAGCTTGCGGCTGTGCAGCCGGGTCGAGCCTTCCTGGCGCAGGATCTCGATCGCCCGCATGCCGATGCGCAGGTGCTGCTCCACGCGCTCGCGGTAGAAGTGGTTGGCCATGCCGGGCAGCTTGATCTCGCCGTGCAGCGGCTTGTCGCTGACGCACAGCAGGGTGCCGTAGGGCACGCGGAAACGGAAGCCGTTGGCCGCGATGGTCGCGCTCTCCATGTCGAGCGCCACCGCACGGCTCTGGCTGAAGCGGCGCTGCGGCTGGTTGCCGGGCAGCAGCTCCCAGTTGCGGTTGTCGGTGCTCGCCACCGTGCCGGTGCGCATGATCTTCTTGAGCTCGGGGCCCTCGCACTTCGTGACGTCGGCCACCGCCTGCTCGAGCGCGAGCTGGATCTCCGACAGCGCCGGGATCGGCACCCACAGCGGCAGCTCCTCGTCGAGCACGTGGTCCTCGCGCACGTAGGCGTGGGCCAGCACGTAGTCGCCGAGCTGCTGCGTGTTGCGCAGGCCCGCGCAGTGGCCCAGCATCATCCAGGCGTGCGGGCGCAGCACCGCGATGTGGTCGGTGATGGTCTTGGCGTTGGCCGGGCCGACGCCGATGTTGACCATCGTGATGCCGCTGTAGTCCTCGCGCACCAGGTGGTAGGCCGGCATCTGCGGCAGCCGCGGCGGCGCCGTGCCCTGGCTGCCGTCGAGCAGGTGGCCGAAGGTGGCGCTGGCGCCGGCCGAGAGCCCGCGCCGGCGCGTCACCACGTTGCCGGGCTCGATGAAGGCGATGTACTCGCTGTTCTCGTCGGCCATCGCCTCGTGGCCCAGGCGCACGAACTCGTCGATGTAGAACTGGTAGTTGGTGAACAGCACGAAGTTCTGGAACCAGTCGGGCAGGGTGCCCGTGTAGTGGCGCAGCCGGTGCAGCGAGTAGTCGACGCGCGCGCCCGTGAACAGCGCCAGCGGCTGCGCCTCGCCGGGCAGCGCCTCGAAGGTGCCGTTGGCGATGCCGTCGTCCATCGCGCCGAGGTCGGGCAGGTCGAACACGTCGCGCATCAGCGCGCGCCGCTCGGGGCTCATCGTGCCCTCGATGTGGTCGTTCTCGGCGAACGAGAAATGGATCGGGATCGGCTGCGTGCTGGTGCCCACCTCGAGCTCGACCTGGTGGTTCTCGAGCAGCAGCCGGAACTGGTCGAGGTAGTAGCGCGCATAGAGATCGGGCCGCGTCAGCGTGGTCTCGTAGCGTCCCGGTCCGGCCACGAAGCCGTAGCTCAGGCCGGCATTGGCCGGCGGCGTGTGGCGCGCCACCGTGTGGGTGTGGACCCGCACGAAGGGATAGCAGGCGCGCACGCGGCCCGGCAGTTCGTCGCCGTCCACGAAGCGCAGCATCGATTCGCGCAGATGGGCGAGTCCGCCCTGGTAGATGGCCTTCACCTGGTCGAGCGCGGCGGCGGCGTCGGTGAAGCGGGCGGGTGCGACGAAGGGGGGCATGTAGGGCATGGCGGCATTGTGCAATGCCGTCGTGACCGCTTTCGAAACGCTTCCGGCCGGCTCGCCCTTCAGGCCAGCAGGCAGCCCAGCACCTTCGCGAGCATGTCGTCCGCATCCGTCGCGGGCACCGCGCCCGGCAGCTCGACGTCGCCGTGCATCACGAACACCGGCTTGCCCCACTTGAGGCCCATCGCCATTTCCGACAGCGTGCCCATGTTGCCGCCGATGGCGACCAGGCACAGGCCGCTGCGCGCGACGATGCCGTTGCGCAGCTCGCCCATGCCGGTGGGGATGGCCACGCTGAGCCATTCGTTGGCGTTGCGGTCGTCGTCCTCGGGCAGGATGCCCACGGCGATGCCGCCGGCCTCGGCGGCGCCGCGCGAGGCCGCGGCCATCACGCCGCCGCGCCCGCCGCACACCACCGCCATGCCCGCGCCGGCCAGCGCATGCGCCACCGCATAGGCGGCCTCGCACTCGGCCGGGCCGCCATCGCCGGGGCCGATGATCGCCACCGGCTGGCGATGGCGATCGGGCCCGCGCTGCCGTTGCCCGAGGCGCGCGAGCGCCTCAATGACCGGCGCCGACCACTGCACCGCGTTCGCGCCTTCGCGTAAGCACATCGCCCACTCCCATCACGATCACACACACCACCATCAGCACCAGCGACAGGGCCGCCGCCACCGCGAAATCGGAACCGCCGTCGCCCACCTGCGCCAGCAGCATCAGCGGCAGGATGTTGAGCTGCGTGCCCACCAGCGCCAGCGCCGTGCCGTAGGTGCCCATCGCGATCGCGGCCACCATGCAGGCGTTCGACAGCACCGAGGGCGCGACCTCGGGCAGCACCGTGTCCCAGAAGGCCCGTGCGCGCGAGGCGCCGAGCGTGCGCGCGGCCTGCGCCGGGCGCGGGTCGAGGTTGGCGAACACCGGGTACAGCGACAGCGCCACGCGCGGGATCAGGTAGTAGGCATAGGCGAAGCCCAGGCCCGACACGCTGTAGATCCAGCTGCCGAGCACGGCAGGATCGGCGCCGAGCCCGGCCATGAGCTGGGTCACGAAGCCCGCGCGGCCGAAGGCCAGGATGAAGCCGTAGGCGATCACCAGCCCCGAGAAGGCCAGCGGCAGGCCCAGCAGGGTCATCAGCCACTGGCGCCGCGCGGCCGGCTGGCGCGCGAGCTCGATCGCGATGCAGGTGCCGACCAGCGCCGACACCGCGCCCGCCGCCAGCCCGAGCGCCAGCGTGTTGCGCAGCGCGCCGAAGAACAGCGGGTTGCCCACCAGCCGGCCGAAGGCGCTGCCGCGCTCGGCGAAGGCCTCGGGCAGCAGCGCCGCCAGCGGCACCGCGAAGAACAGCGCCATGAAGGCCCAGGCGGGCCAGGCACCGAAGCGTCTCATCACGAAGCGCCTACTTCCCCAGCGCGGCCTGGGCCCAGAGCTTGTCGAGCTCGGCCTTGCGCTCCGAGGCCTTCACCACGTCGAGCGGCTTGATCTGCGGCGCGGCCGGCATCTTGGCCGCGACGTCGGCGGACAGCGGCGTGCCCGGCACTGCGGGCCGCACGAAGCCCTGCGCGAACAGCGACTGGCCGGCCTCGCTCATGATGAAGTTGAGCCACAGCTTGCCGGCGTTCGGGTTCGGGCCGTTCTTCACCAGGCTGATCGCATAGGGCGCGGCCACGCTGGCCTCCTTCGGGATCACGACCTCGACCGCGTCGCCCATGCCGTCGACATGCTTGGCCTTGAGGCCGTCGTTCTCGTAGCTGATCCAGACCGGGATCTCGCCCTTGAGGAACTTGGCGTACGGCGTGGTGCCTTCCACGCGCAGCACGTTGCCGGCCGCATGCAGCTTGCCGAGGTAGTCGGTGCCGGGCTGCACGTTGTCGACGCCGCCGCCGTTGGCATAGGCCGCGGCGAAGGTCAGCACCTGGCCGATGCCGGTGGAGCGCGGGTCGAGGTAGACCACCGTGCTCTTGAACTCGGGCTTGAGCAGGTCGGCCCAGCCGGTGGGCACGTTCTTCACCAGCTTCTTGTTCACGAGGAACGCGATGTTGAGCGTGTGGATGGTGAACCAGCGGCCCTCGGCCTCGCGGAACACGGCCGGCAGCTTGTCGAAGTTGACGGGCTTGAACGGTGCGACCACGTCCTTCTTCGCGGCATCGACGGCCGAGGCCGCGAAGTAGTAGGCGGTGTCGGCCTGCGGGCGGCGCTTCGTTTTTTCCAGCGCGACCACGGTGGCGGCCGAGCCGATGTCGTTGTAGGTCAGCTCGATCTCGGGATAGCGCTTCTTGAAGTCACGGAACAGCGACTTCCAGTTGGCCCATTCGGGGCCGGTGTCGAAGGAGACGCACAGGCCTTCCTTCTGCGCCTCGGCGTAGAGCGCCTTCTCGCCCGCGTAGAGCTCGGGGCCGTCGAAGGCGAAGGCGGTGCGCGCGAGCGCCAGCACGGGCAGGGCGCCGGCGGCCTGGATCAGATGTCTGCGTTGCATGAGTGACTCCTCGGGAGTAGATGATTCAGTGGTCGAGCAGGCGAAGGTGTTCGGGCGCGATCGCGATCGCCTCCGTGGCCGGCCGCGCCGATTCGGCGAGAAAGGGCCTGGGCGCGCCCGGCACCTCGAAGTCGTAGCGCGTCAGCGAGCCCAGGTAGCGCTGCGCGCCGCAGCGGCCCGCGATGCGGTTCGGCGCGCCGGGCGCGGGATCGGCCGCGATGTGCTCGGGCCGCACCAGCACGTGCAGCGCGGTGCCGGGCGCGCGCATGCCGGTGGGCGCCGCGAGCTGGGCGAAGCCCAGGTCCAGCTTGTTGAGGCCCGCCACCCTGGCCGGCAGGATCGTCGAGAGCCCGACGAACTCGGCCACCGCGCGGCTCGCGGGCTGCTCGTAGATCTCGCGCGGCGTGGCGATCTGCAGCAGCCGCCCATCCTTGAGCATCGCCACGCGGTCGGCCATGGCGAGCGCCTCTTCCTGGTCGTGCGTGACCAGCAAGGTGGTGGCGCCGAAGCGCTGCTGGATCGCGCGGATCTGGTCGCGCAGGTGGCCGCGCACGCTGGCATCGAGCGCCGACAGCGGCTCGTCGAGCAGCAGCGCGCGCGGGTCGATCGCGAGCGCGCGCGCCAGCGCCACGCGCTGCTGCTGCCCGCCCGAGAGCTGCGCGACGGCGCGCTGCGCGTACTCGCCCAGGCCCACGGTGTCGAGCAAGGCCTGCGCGCGCTGGCGGCGCTCGGCGGTCGCCACCTTGCGCAGCTTGAGGCCGTAGGCCACGTTGTCGAGCACGCTCAGGTGCGGGAACAGCGCATAGCTCTGGAACACCATGCCGATGTGGCGCCGGTGCACCGGCGTGCGCGACATGTCCTCGCCGTCGAGCGCGATGCGGCCCGTGTGGCCGGTCTCGAGGCCCGACACCAGCTTGAGCAGGGTCGACTTGCCCGAGCCGCTGGGCCCGATCACCGCGACCAGCTCGCCGGTGCGCACGTCGAGCGAGACCTCGTGCAGCCCGTGCGTGCTGCCGGGGTAGTTGTAGCTGACCGTGTCGAGGAGGAGGCTCATGGCGTGACGGCGCGTTGCTTCACCAGGGAGGAGGAAAGAAGCGCCGACGCGCTCGCCAGCACCAGGAGGATGACCGTGGCCGCGCAGGCGAAGCCCGTGGCGCCGTAGAAGGCCTGCAGCAGCACCACCGGGTAGGTGCGGTTCTGGAAGCTGGTGAGCAGGTTCGACACGCCGAACTCGCCGACCGAGATCGCCGCCACCATCACCAGCCCGCTGATCAGGCTCTGGCGCAGGCTCGGCAGCACGATGCCGCTGAACTGCTGCCAGCCCGAGGCGCCGAGCGTGGCCGCGGCCTGCTCGAGCCGGTCCAGGTCGAGGTGGCGCAGGTCGGTCAGCAGCGTGTTCGTGAGGTAGGGCAGCGTGAGGATCGCGTGCGCCGCGATCAGAAGCGGCATCGAGCCCAGCCAGGGCGCGAGGTCGGTGTTGAACACGATCATGTAGCCGAAGGCCAGCGTGATCGCCGGCACCGCCACCGGCGTGGCACTCACGATGCGTGCCGCCAGGCTGCCGCCGCGGCGCGCGCCGTGGTACAGCGCATAGGCCAGCGGCAGCGCCAGCACGGTGTTGATCGCGCAGGCCGAGAGCGCCACCACCAAGCTGCTCACGAAGGCCTTGCGAAACGAGGTGTCGAGCCAGAGGTCGACATACCACTGCCCGGTCAGGCCCGTGGGCAGCAGCGTGTTGGTCCAGTTGCCGCCCACGCTGCCGACCAGCAGCAGGGCGATGGGCAGCAGCAGGTACAGGCCGTAGAGGAGCGAGATGCCGCGAACCAAGGGTGTGTCTCCGTGTCACGCGCGGCCGGCATACTTTCCGGATGCGCTACTGTCTGCGCCGGGTCTTCCGCCGCATCGGCCTGAATTCTAGGAAGCGCCTTGGTATTCATGGGTGAAAGTTGGATGACGACACTTGAGCTGTTGGCAACTGTTTTTCACCGAACTTTCATCAACCGGAGCCATGCATGAAGCGCGACTGCCCCACCATCCAGGAGCTGCTGGCCTTCGACGCGGTGGCGCGCCACGAGAGCCTGACGCTCGCGGCCGGCGCCCTGTGCATCACCGTGAGCGCGGTCAGCAAGCAGATCGCGGGGCTCGAGGCCTTCCTCGGCCGCGCCCTGCTGCAGAAGAACGGGCGCGGCGTGCAGCTCACGCCGCAGGGCCGCGTCTACTGGCAGAAGATCGCCGGCGGCCTGCGCGCGATCGAGACCGCCACCTTCGAGGCGCGCTCGGGCGATGCCGGCGCCGGCCTGCTCACGCTCGCGAGCGTGCCCACCTTCCTCACCAAGTGGCTGATCCCGCGGCTGCCGGCCTTCAGCCAGAAGAGCCGCCACGTCATGCTGAGCTTCAGCCGCCATCTCGAGCCCAGCGACGGCATCCCGGCCGGCGTCGACGCGGCGATCCGCTACGGCCCCGACGGCTGGCCTGGCGTGGTGTCCGAATACATCGCGGGCCGCGAGTTCGTGCTGATCGTGGCGCGCTCGCTGGTCGAGGGGCGGCACCGCATCGCGCAGCCGGCCGACATCCTCGGCCACACGCTGCTGCACCACGAGGGCGCGCCTACCGCCTGGCGCCAATGGGCCGCGCAGCACGGCGTGCCCGAGGTGCAGACCGTGGCCGGCCCGCGCTTCGCGCAGTACTCGGCGCTGATCCAGGCCGCGCTCAACGGCCTTGGCATCGGCCTGGTGCCGAAGCTGCTGGTGCAGGAGGAGTTCGCCGAGGGCTCGCTGCTGAGTCCCTGCGGCACGCCGGTCGGCGTGAACCAGGGCCACTACCTCTGCTACCGGCCCGACCGGCTCGACCTGCCGGCCTTCGCGGCCTTTCGCGCCTGGCTGCTCGACGAGGGCCAGAAGTCGCGCGGCGTGGAGGCCGAGGCATGAAAACGCGCGAGTGGTTACGCTCGCCATCCCTCATCACGACAAGGACGATGCATCGATGAAAGTCGCAGTCATGGGCGCCGGCGCGGTCGGCTGCTATTACGGCGCCATGCTGGCGCGCGCGGGCCACGAGGTGGTGCTGATCGGCCGGCCCGCGCACGTGGAGGCCGTGCGGGCGCGCGGCCTGCGCCTCGAGGCCCAGACCTTCGACGAACACGTGCCCATGGCCGCGAGCACCGAGCCCGATGCAGTGCGGGGCGCCGACCTCGTGCTGTTCTGCGTCAAGTCGACCGACACCGAGGCCGCCGCCGCGCAGATCGCGCCGCATCTGGCGCCCGGCGCGCTGGTGCTCACCCTGCAGAACGGCGTGGACAACGACGAGCGCGCGCGCTCGGTGCTGCGGTCCCACGAGGTGGCCGCGGCCGTGGTCTATGTCGCGACCGGCATGGCGGGGCCGGGGCACGTCAAGCACAACGGCCGCGGCGAACTCGTGATCGCGCCCTCGGCCCGCGGCGAGAAAGTGGCGCAGGCGCTGCGCGCGGCCGGCGTGCCGACCGAGATCTCCGGCAACGTGCGCGGCGCGCTGTGGGCCAAGCTGGTGCTCAACTGCGCCTACAACGCGCTGTCGGCGATCACGCAACTGCCCTACGGCGTGCTGGTGCGCAACGAGGGCGTGCCCGGCGTGCTGCGCGACGTGGTGGCCGAATGCCTCGCGGTCGCGCAGGCCGAGGGCGTGACGATCCCGGGCGACATCGATGTCGCGGTGGCGGGCATCGCGCGCACCATGCCCGCGCAGTTCTCCTCGACCGCGCAGGACCTCGCGCGCGGCAAGCGCAGCGAGATCGACCATCTCAACGGCTTCGTGCTGCGCCGCGGCGAGGCGCTGGGCGTGCCGGTGCCGGCCAACCGGCTGCTGTGGGCGCTGGTGCGGCTGCTCGAGGACAAGCCGGCGCAGGCCTGAACCGGGCCTCAGCCCGGCATCGGCTCGCGCATCGTCACGAACTCCTCGGCAGCAGTGGGGTGGATGCCCACCGTGCTGTCGAACATCGCCTTGGTGGCGCCCGCGCGCATCGCGACCGCGAAGCCCTGCACCACCTCGCCCGCGTCGGCGCCCACCATGTGCAGGCCCACCACGCGGTCGCTCTTGGTGTCGACCACCAGCTTCATGAAGGTGCGCTCGCTGCGGCCCGAGAGCGTGTGGCGCAGCGACTTGAACTCGCTCGAGAACACCGTGACCTGGCCGAACTTCGCGCGCGCGTCGAGCTCGCCGTAGCCGCAGGTGCCGATGTTCGGATGCGTGAACACGGCGGTGGGAATGAACTCGTAGTCGAGCCGGCGCTTGCCCTTGCCGAACAGTTCGTCGACCACCACCATCGCCTCGGCCAGCGCCACCGGCGTGAGCTGCACGCGCGTGGAGACGTCGCCCACCGCATAGATCGAAGGCACCGAGCTGCGGTAGTGCGCATCGACCGCGATCGCGCCGCGCTCGTCGAGCGCCACGCCCGCGGCCTCGAGGCCCAGGCCCTGCGTGTTGGGCACGCGGCCGGTGGCGAACAGCACCGTGTCGGCCTCGATCTGCTGGCCGCGCGCGAGCGTGGCCACCAGGCCGTCGGCGGTGCGCGTGACCGAAGCCACTTCGCAGTTCAGGCGCACGTCGACGCCGGCCTTGCCCATCTCGTTGGCGAGGAACTGCCGCACGTCGTCGTCGAAGCCGGTCAGCAGGTGCGCGCGGCGGTGCAGCAGCGTGACCTTCGCGTCGAGACCGTTGAAGATCGAGGCGAACTCGCAGGCGATGTAGCCGCCGCCCACCACCAGCAGGCGGCGCGGGAACGGGTCGAGGTCGAACATCGCATCGGAGGTCACGATGTGCTCGCGGCCCGGGATGTCGGGCACGAAGGGCGTGCCGCCGGTGGCCACCAGCAGGTGGCGCGCGGTGTAGTGCTTGCCGTCGACCTCCACCGTGTGGGCATCGGCGAGCTGGGCCCAGCCCGTGACCAGCGTGACGCCCGAGTTCTTGAGCAGCGAGGCGTAGATGCCGTTGAGCCGCGAGATCTCCGTGGCGCGCTGCGACTTCAGGTGCGACCAGTCGAACACCGGTTCGCCGGGCAGCTGCCAGCCGTAGCCCGCCGCTTCCTCGAAGGATTCGGCATAGCCGGCCGCGTAGCTGTAGAGCTTCTTGGGAATGCAGCCGACGTTGACGCAGGTGCCGCCGAGCTCGGCGGCCTCGGCCAGGCCGACGCGGGCACCGGTCTGCGCGGCCATGCGCGCGGCGCGCACGCCGCCGCTGCCGCCGCCGATGACGAAGAGATCGAAGTCGTAGGGGGTGGACATGGAACAAGGCTCTCCTTTGCGAGCGCACTGTAGCCCTCGCCGATGACCGCTGCCGGGCACGGGGCTTGGAACGCGCCGCGAGCCGCCGCGCGCGCCGGCGGCGGTGGAGCGAGAATCCGCGCTCGTCGGCAACGAAGGACAGAGACAAGCGCATGAAGAACGACCCCAGGCACCTTCCACGCGGCGCGGTTGCGCGCCGGCTTGCGCTGCTCGTGTCGTGCCTGTCCGTTCTCGCACCCCTGCCCGCCGATGCGCAGCTCGCGCGCAAGCCCTCGTTCTACGACGCGCAGAAGCGCGTGGAGGAGCCGGCCTCGCCCGTGCGCTCCGCCGGCGGCGCCTCGTCGCTGCCCGCGCTCGCCAGCCGCGCCGACTTCGACGCGCTCGCGCGCACCTACGACGCCGGCACGCCGATGGCGCTGCCGCATGTGCTGTTCGTGATCGACCGGCGCGCGAAGCCGGCGCCGCGCGTGTACTACCTCGACACGCCGCGCTGGCAGCTCCATGTGCGCTTCGTGCGCGACACCGGCCTGGCGCCCCACGCGGGCAAGCGCGAGATCGACCGCAACTACCTCGTGCCCGACCGCCGCTTCCTGTTCGGCACGCTGAGCTGGCAGCAGAACGTCGCGGGCTTCGGCTATGAATTCTGGGAAGGCGACCGCCTCACCGCGCCGCTGCTGCGCGAGGCCGACCGCGCGGTGAAGGCCAGCTTCTTCGCGCCCGTGAAGTTCAAGACCAACTCCACGCTGCACGAACGCGTGGCACGCGAGGCCGGCGTCGACTTCGTGACGCAGGAGGCGCTGATCCGCGAGCAGCCCTACCTGCCGATGAACCTCGGCACGGCCAGCGGCCGGGTGCGCATCGTCGAGGACGAGGGCGCGGTCAACGCGCTGCTGCCCGAGGACATCGCGGTGCTGCGCCAGGTGCCGATCGCGTTGCCGCCGGTGGCGGGCGTGCTGACCGAGCGGCCGTCCACGGCGCTGTCGCACGTCAACCTGCTGGCCAAGGGCTGGGGCATTCCCAATGCCTACGTGCGCGACGCGGCCGAGGCGCTGCGCGCGCATGCGGGCCAGTGGGTGGCGCTCAAGGTCGCGGCCTCGGGCTACCAGGTGCGCCCGCTCACGCCCGAGGAGATCGCGGCACTGCCCACGCGCGCCGCGCGCACGGCCGCCATGGGCCGCGGCAGCGCCGCGCCGGGCGGTGCCGCGGCCGTGCGGCCCGACCTGCGCGAGGCGCGGCTGCTGCCGCTGGCCTCGCTGCGCGCTCGCAGCAGCGCGCAGTGCGGCGTGAAGGCGGCCAACCTCGGCGCGCTGCAGGCCGCGCGCATCCCGTCGACCAGCGTGCCCGACGGCTTCTGCATCCCGTTCGCGCACTACGACCGCTTCATGCGCGCCAACGGCCTGGCCGAGCGCATCGCGCGCATGCAGCAGGCGCCGGGCTTCGCGGCCGATCCGCTGGTGCGCCAGCGCGCGCTCGAGGCGCTGCGCGCCGAGATCGTGCAGTGGCCGGTCGATCCCGCCACCGCGGCCGCGTGGCGCGCGGCCTGGCAGTCGCAGCTCGGCGGCGGCGGCGTGTTCGTGCGCAGCTCGTCCAACTCCGAGGACCTGCCGGGCTTCAGCGGCGCCGGCCTCTACACCACCGTGCCCAACGTGAAGAGCGGCGACGCGCTCGAGCTCGCGGTGAAGAAGGTCTGGGCCTCGGTGTTCAATGCCGAGGCCTGGGAAGCGCGCGGCGCCGCGGGCTTCGGTGCCGAGTCGGTGCTGATGGGCGTGTTCGTGCAGACCGCGATCGACGCCACCAGCGCGGGCGTGATGATCACGCGCGACCCCTTCGACGCCGGCCATCCGCACGTCACCTACATCTCGGCCAAGCGCGGCATCGGCATCCGCGTGGTCGAGGGGCGGCGCGTGGCCGAGCAGCTCATGTACTCGAGCTGGTCGAAGGCGATCCAGGTGCTGAGCCGCTCGGCCGAGGACAGCGCGCTGCAGCTCGACAAGGACGGCGGCGTGAAGGAGGTGCCGCTGGAGGCCGGTCGCAGCGTGCTGACCGACGAACTCGTGGTGCGGCTCGCGAACGTGGGCGCGGCGGTCAAGCGCGGCTTCGGCGGCGTCGACCAGGACATCGAATGGGCCACCGTGGGCGAGCGCATCGTGCTGCTGCAGGCGCGGCCGTACGTCGAGCGCCGCCGCTGAAGCCAGGACCGGCGCCATGAACCTGCACCGCCTCGACCTGGTCTCGCTGTCGCTGTTCAACCTGGTGGTGCGCACCGGCAGCATCAGCAAGGGCGCCGAGCTCGCGCACCTCGCGGTGGGCGCGGCCAGCAAGCGCATCTCGGACCTCGAGGCGGCCGTGGGCACGCCGCTGCTCGAGCGCCATTCGCGCGGCGTCACGCTCACGGTCGCGGGCGATGCGCTGCACCGCCATGCGCAGCGCATCCTCGACGACGTCGACCAGCTCGCGGCCGACCTGTCCGACTACGCCTCGGGCGTGCTCGGGGTGGTGCGGCTGTGGGTCAACACCTCGGCCGTCACGCAGTTCCTGCCGCGCGGGCTGTCGGGCTTCGTGGCGGCCAATCCCGGCATCCGCATCGAGCTCGAGGAACGCAACAGCAGCGAGATCGTGCTCGCGGTGCTCGACGGCCGCGCCGACGCGGGCATCTTCGCGGAGGGCACGCCGAGCCTCGGGCTGCACCTCGTCAACTACCGCGTCGACCGGCTGGTGATGGTGGTGCCGCGCGGCCATCCGCTGGCGCGCCGGCGCAGCGTGCGGCTCGAGGAGGCGACCGAGTACGACTTCGTGAGCCTGCCGGCCGAGACCTCGCTCGCGCAGCGGCTGCAGGCCGCGGCCGAGGCGCTGGGCCGGCGGCTGCGGCTGCGCATCCAGGTGCGCAGCTTCGATGCCGTGTGCCAGATGGTGGCGGCCGGCATGGGCGTGGCCGTGCTGCCGCACGCGGCGATCCAGCCGCACCTGCGCTCGATGGGCCTGCGCGAGATCGCGCTCGACGACGCCTGGGCCGAGCGCCGGCTGCTGATCGGCCTGCGCGACGCCGGCGTGGTGCCGCGCCACGTGCGCACCCTGATCGACCACCTCTGCCAGGGTTAACCCTCGGGCGCTTTCGCGTTCCGCGAAAGCTGCGTGCGCGCCTTTGTCGTTCTCCCGCGCGGCCGCGCTGCCCAGAATCCGGGCAACGAATGCGGCGTCGTGCTGGCGAGCCGCGCAGACAAAGGCTCCCATGGCTACCCCCACTTCCCTCCTCGACGACGACGGCGCCATCGTGCGCAAGGTCGCGTGGCGAATCATGCCGCTCATCATGGTGTGCTATCTCTTCGCCTTCTTCGACCGCATCAACATCAGCTTCGCCAAGTTCGCGCTGCAGAGCGACCTGGGCCTGAGCGACACCGCCTACGGCTTCGGCGCCGGGCTGTTCGTGGTCGGCTACGTGCTGTTCGAGGTGCCGAGCAACCTGATGCTCTACAAGGTCGGCGCGCGGCGCTGGATCGCGCGCATCATGGTCTCGTGGGGCGTGGCCACCGCGCTCATGATGTTCGTGCAGACCGAGTGGCAGTTCTATGCGCTGCGCTTCGTGATCGGCGCGATGGAAGCGGGCTTCGCACCCGGCGTGCTGTTCTACCTCACGCTGTGGTTCCCCGCCGCGCACCGCGGCCGCGTCACCTCGATGCTGTTCCTGGCCTCGGCCTTCGCGGGCCTGTTCGGCGCGCCCGCCGCGGGCCTGGTGCTCGCGCACTTCGATGGCCTGCTCGGCATGGCCGGCTGGCACTGGCTGTTCCTGGTCGGCGGGCTGCCGTGCATCGCACTCGGCCTGCTGGTGTTCGTGCGGCTCGACGACCGCATCGCCGACGCGCACTGGCTCACGCCCGACGAGCGCACGCGGCTGTCGCAGCGCATCGCCGAGCAGGGTGGCGCTGCAGGTGCCCACGGCTCGCTGCTCGACGCGCTGAAGACGCCGGGCTTCCTCATGCTCGGGCTGATCTATTTCCTGATCCAGGTCGCGTCCTATGGCCTCAACTTCTGGGCCCCGCACCTGATCCGCGCCTCGGGCAGCACCGATCCCACGGCGATCGGCCTGCTGACGGCCGTGCCCTACCTGTGCGGCGCGATCGCGATGGTGGTGGTCGGGCGGCTGTCGGACCGCAGCGGCGAGCGCCGCCGTTTCGTGATCGCGCTGCTGCTGCTCGCGGCCATCGGCTTCTTCGCGGCCGGCCTGTTCGACCACCACACCGACCTGCTGGTGCTCGCGCTGGCCGTGATGGGCGCGGGCGTGATCGCCTCGATCCCGGCCTTCTGGGCGCTGCCGCCCAAGCTGGTGAGCGGCGCGGCCGCGGCCGGCGGCATCGCGCTGATCAACACGCTGGGCCAGCTCGGCGGCATCGTGAGCCCGGTGATGGTGGGCCGCATCAAGGACCTGAGCGGCAGCACCACGCCCGCGCTCTACGTCATCGGCGCGCTGGCGCTGCTGTGCGCCGCGCTGCTGGCCTTCGCGCTGCCCGAATCGCTGCGCCGGCGCGAGCCGCGCCCGTCGGCCGCTTCACGTTCCCCCGCGAGCGGCGCGCTGCATGCGTCCGCCGTCGCCTTCGCCGAGAAAGCCCCCAAGCCATGAACCTTCCCCTGAGTCCCGGCGCGCTGCAAGGCCTGCGCGTCATCGAGATGGGCCAGCTGATCGCCGGCCCCTTCGCCGGCAAGACGCTCGGCGAGTTCGGCGCCGACGTGATCAAGATCGAGCCGCCCGGCAGCGGCGACCCGCTGCGCAACTGGCGCCTGCTGCAGGACGGCACCTCGGTCTGGTGGCAGGTGCAGTCGCGCAACAAGCGCTCGCTGGCGCTCGACCTGCGCAGCGAGGAGGGCCAGCAGATCGCGCGCCGGCTGATCGCCGAGGCCGACGTGCTGATCGAGAACTTCCGCCCCGGCACGCTCGAGGGCTGGGGCATGGGCTACGAGGTGCTGCGCGAGCGCAACCCGGGCCTGGTGATGTTGCGCATCTCGGGCTACGGCCAGACCGGCCCCTACCGCGACCTGCCGGGCTTCGGCGCCATCGGCGAGGCCATGGGCGGCCTGCGCCACCTCACGGGCGAGCCGGGCCGGGTGCCGGTGCGCTGCGGCATCTCGATCGGCGACACGCTGGCCGCGCTGCACGGCACCATCGGCGTGCTGACCGCGCTCTACCACCGCAAGGTCAACGGCGGCCAGGGCCAGGTCATCGACGTGGCGCTCAACGAGGCGGTGTTCAACGTGATGGAGAGCCTGGTGCCCGAGTACAGCGCCTTCGGCGCGGTGCGCGAGGCCGCGGGCAGCGCGCTGCCGGGCATCGCGCCCTCGAACGCCTACCGCTGCGCCGACGGCTACGTGCTGATCGCGGGCAACGGCGACAGCATCTTCCGCCGGCTCATGCAGAGCATCGGCCGCGACGACCTCGGTGCCGATCCCGCGCTCGCGAACAACGCGGGCCGCGTGGCGCGCGTGGCCGAGATCGACCAGGCGATCGAGGCCTGGACGCTGCCGCAATCGGTGGCGACGGTGCTCGAAGTCCTCGGCGCGGCGCGCGTGCCCGCGGGCAAGGTCTACACCGCGAAGGACATCGCCGAGGACCCGCACTACCGCGCGCGCGAGATGCTGCTGCGCCAGGCCACGCGCGACGGCCACGAGATCGAGGTGCCCGGCGTGGTGCCCAAGCTCATGGGCACGCCGGGCACGGTGCGCTCCTCGGCGCCGCGGCTGGGCGACGACACCGACGCGGTGCTCGGCGAGATCGGATTCACATCGGAAGACATCGCCGCCTTGCGCGGCAGGAAGGTGGTTGCATGAACGACGCGGTCTGGAACGGAAGAACATTCGACGGCGATCGCCGCGTGCGGATGTGCGAGGTGGGCTTGCGCGACGGCCTGCAGGTCGAGGCGGCCTTCGTGCCGACCGAGGACAAGATCGCGCTGTGCAACGCGCTCTCGCGCGCCGGCATGGCGAAGATCGAGGTCTCGGCCTTCGTCTCGCCGCAGGCCATTCCCGCGCTGCGCGACGCCGAGGTGGTGCTGCGCGAGATCGAGCGCGTGGACGGCGTGGCCTACACCGCGCTGGTGCCCAACGTGCGCGGCGCCGAGCGCGCCATCGATGCGCGCGTGGACGAGATGAACCTCGTGATGTCGGCCAGCGAGAGCCACAACCTCGCCAACCTGCGCATGATGCGCGAGCAGTCGTTCCGCGCGCTGGCGGAGGTGGCCGCGCTCGCGCGCCAGGCCGGCGTGGCGGTCAACGTCTCGCTGTCGTGCAGCTTCGGCTGCCCGATCGAGGGCGACGTGGCCGAGGCCGGCGTGCTCGGCTGGTGCGAGCGCTTCGTCGAGGAGCTCGGCGCCGGCGGCGTCACCCTGTGCGACACCACGGGCATGGCCTGGCCCGGCCAGGTGCACGGGCTCGCGCGCGCCTTCCTGCAGCGCTGGCCCGGCACCGAGCTCACGCTGCACTTCCACAACACGCGCGGCATGGGGCTGGCCAACGTGCTGGCCGGCATCGACGCCGGCGCGCGCCGCTTCGATGCGTCGATCGGCGGCATCGGCGGCTGCCCCTATGCGCCGGGCGCCACCGGCAATGTCTGCAGCGAGGAGATCGTGCATGCGCTCGAGCTCTCGGGCTGGGACACCGGCGTCGACCTCGCGCGCGTGATCGATGCCGCGCGCCGGCTGCCGGCGCTGATCGGCCACGACATCCCGAGCCAGATCGTGAAGGCCGGCCGCCGGCTCGACCTGCATGCGCCGCCCGCGGACTTCGAGGCCACGCGCGAACGCGCGCTGGCGCGCGAGGCCGCGCGCGCGCACTGAGACCGCTTCGCTTCCCTTTCATTTCACAAGACCAGGAGACATTCGCATGCAACCCCTTCGCTTCATCGCCGCGCTGGCCGCGGCCGCGCTGCTCGCCGGCCCGGCCCTGGCCCAGACCTATCCCTCCAAGCCGATCACGATGCTGGTGCCCACGGCCGCCGGCGGCACCACCGACATCGCCGGGCGCATGCTCGCCGACCCGCTGGGCAAGGCGCTGGGCCAGCCGGTGGTGGTCGACAACCGCGGCGGCGCCAGCGGCGTGATCGCGGCGGTGGCGGTCAAGCGCGCCGAGGCCGACGGCCACACGCTGCTGATGCAGTACTCGGGCTACCACGTGATCTCGCCCCACGTCACGAAGCAGAAGGCGCAGTGGGTGCCCGAGGACTTCCGCGCCGTGGCCAACGTGCTGAGCGCGCCGCAGGTGGTGGTGGTGCGCGAGGGCCTGCCGGTGAAGACCATGGCCGAGCTGATCGCCTATGCCAAGGCCAACCCGGGCAAGCTGACCTATGCCTCCTCGGGCCCGGGCTCGCTGCAGCACGTGACCGGCGCCATGCTCGAGCAGCAGGCCGGCATCCAGCTCACGCACATCCCCTACAAGGGCACCGGCCCGGCGCTGCAGGACCTGCTGGGCGCGCAGGTCGACATGACCTTCGGCACGCCGCCGCCGTTCATGCCCTTCATCCAGTCGGGCAAGCTGCGCGCGGTGGCCGTCACCGGCAAGGCGCGCGTGGCCTCGCTGCCGAGCGTGCCGACCGCGGCCGAGGTCGGGCTGCCGAACCTCGACGCGACCTCGTGGTTCGCGGTGTTCGCACCCGCCAGGACGCCGCAGCCCGTGATCGACAGGCTCAGTGCCGAGATCGCCAAGGTGGTGGCCACGCCGGCCTTCCAGCAGAAGGCCGCCGAGCTCGGCGCCACGGCCGACTACATGAACCCGCAGAAGCTCGCCGACTACAGCAAGGCCGAGTACCTGCGCTGGGGCAAGGTGGTCGAGGCCGCGAAGATCGAGGGCGAGTGAGACCGCGCGCATGGCGGCGGTCGGTGGTCGGCCGCCGCCATGCGTTTCCCCTCCGCCGTCGTCTTCCTCACTTGTAGAGCAGCTGCGGCAGCCACAGGCCGATCTGCGGCCACATGTAGAGCAGGAAGATCGCGAGGACCTGGATGCCCATGAAGGGCAGCATGCCGAGGAAGATCTGGTTCAGCGTGACATGCGGCGGGCTCACGCCCTTGAGGTAGAAGGCCGCCATCGCCACCGGCGGCGACAGGAAGGCGGTCTGCAGGTTCAGCGCCACCAGCAGGCCGAAGAACAGCGGATCGACGCCGAAGTTGTCGAGCAGCGGGATGAAGATCGGCATGAAGATCACGATGATCTCGGTCCACTCGAGCGGCCAGCCGAGCAGGAAGATGATCACCTGGCTCAGCAGCAGGAACTGCACCTTGGTGAGGTTCATGCCCAGCACCCATTCCTCGACCAGCGCCTGGCCGCCGAGCAGCGCGAAGGCGGCCGAGAAGATGGCCGAGCCCACGAACAGCCAGCACACCATCGCCGAGGTCTTGGCGGTGAGGAACACCGACTCCTTGAGCACCGTGAAGTTGAGCCGCCGGTAGGCCGCCGCCAGCAGCATGCCGCCGAGTGCGCCCATGGCCGCGGCCTCGGTGGGCGTGGCCAGGCCCAGCACGATCGAGCCCAGCACCGAGAGGATCAGAAGCAGCAGCGGGAAGAAGGAGGCCAGCAGCATCTTGAAGATCTCGAGCCGCGCGAAGCTCAGGAACAGGTAGAACAGCGCCGTGATCGCGCCGAGCACCGAGAAGGTCGCGACCCACCAGGTGGGCGGCGGCCTGGTGCTGGCGCCGGCCGGTGTGGTCTGCGCGGTCTCTGCGGCGGCGGGCGCGGGCGCCGCCGGCGGTGCTTCGGCGCCCGGCGGTTCGGCGACGGCGCCGGCCGCGGGCTCCTCGCTCGGCGGTTCCTGCAGCCCGCCCTCGCTCGGCGGCTCCTGCAGGCCACCTTCGGCCGGCGGTTCCTGCAAGCCGCCCGAACTGCTGCCGCTGCTGCTGCCGCGCGAGGCACCGATCTCCTCGATGTCGTAGCGCGCCTCGGCCTCGACCGTGGTCACGGCCTTGTAGCTCGACAGCGCGAGCAGCGCGTAGATGACGGCGGGCAGCGCCACGATGCCGAGCTGCTTGAGCACGTGCGAGAACGGCACCTCGCCGTTGCGCTTGCCCTTGAGCAGGCCGACCAGCGCATGCGCCGTCGGGCTGCTCGCGAGCCGCTGCGTCAGCGGCGGCAGCGGCACCACGCGCTCGGCGGCCGACAGCGGCGGCGCCCACTGCGGCTTGAGCTTCGCGATCAGGATCACGTAGAGCACGTAGAGGCCCGACAGCATCAGGCCCGGGAAGAAGGCGCCCGCGTAGAGCTGCACCACCGACACGCCGGCCGTGGCGCCGTAGACGATCAGCAGCACCGAGGGCGGCAGCAGGATGCCCAGGCAGCCGCCCGCGGTGATCGCGCCCGCGGCCAGCGGCACGCTGTAGCCGCCGCGCAGCATCGCGGGCAGCGCCAGCAGGCCCATCAGCGTGACCACCGCGCCGACGATGCCGGTGGCGGTCGCGAAGATGGTGCAGGTCACGAGCGTGGCGACCGCGAGCGCGCCCGGCAGCCGCGCGAGCGCGAGGTGCAGGCTCTTGAACAGCGACTCGATCAGGTTGGCGCGCTCGACCAGGTAGCCCATGAAGACGAACAGCGGCACGGCGATCAGCACGTCGTTGGCCATGGTCTTGTAGGCCGACTGCACCATCAGGTCGAGCGTGCGGTGCCAGTCGCGGTCGTAGGCCAGGAAGGTGAAGAGCATGCCCATGCCCATCAGCGTGAAGGCGGTGGGAAAGCCCAGCATGATCGCCACCACCACGAGCGACAGCATCAGCAGGCCCAGGTGGCCGTTGGTGATGGTCTCGGCGCGCAGCAGCACGGTGGCGCCGCCGATCACGATCAGCGCCATGAAGGTGAGGCCGAACCAGAGTTCGCGGCGGATCTTCATCGCGCGCCCTCCCGTGCCTCGTTGGCGATCACCACGCGGTCGAGCGCGGCGATGTCGGCGTCCTTCACGTGCACCATCTCCTTGAGCTTCTCGACGTCGACCTCCTCGACGTCCTCCTCGCGCGAGGGCCAGGCGCCGTCGCGGATGCACTGCACGCAGCGGATGATCTCGACGATGCCCTGCAGGAGCAGCGTGAAGCCCGCGAGCGGGATGACGAACTTGAACGGATACAACGGCAGCGGCTCGGCCGAGAAGGTCTGCTCGCGGATCGCGAGCGCCTCGCTCGCGTAGATCCAGCCGGCCCAGGTCAGCGCGATGATGCCGGGCAGGAAGAAGACGATGTAGAGCACCAGGTCGACCAGTGCCTGCGTGCGCGGCATGAAGAAGCCGTAGAGCACGTCGCCGCGCACGTGGCCGTTCTTCGAGAGCGTGTAGGCCCCGGCGGTCATGAACATGGCGCCGTAGAGCATGATCTGCGCGTCGAGCACCCAGGCATGCGGCCGGTTGAGTACGTAGCGCGAGAACACCTCCCAGCTGATCAGCAGCGTGAGCAGCAGGGCACACCAGGCGAAAGTCTTGCCGATCCACGTCGAGAACCGGTCGACCGCCAACAGGAAGGATTGCATCGGGACGAACTCCTCGCCAGGCGCTGCGCGTGTCGTGCGCGGCCCGCGCCGGGCGAAATCAGAAATGAGAAGAGGGCACCGGTCGCAATGCCGGGGGCTTCCAAGGGCCCGCGACAGCGCGGCCTGTTCGGAGGCACCCGCGGAACCGGCTTTGCCGGGCCGCTGGGTGCGCCCCCTTGAGGGGGTGTCCGAGCCACACGAAGTGGGCGAGGCTGGGGGTGGACCTATTTCAGGTCTTCTTCGCCTGCCGTCCGAAATAATGGTTGTAGGCCATCTTGAAATCGACCGAGTAGTCGTTCTGCCACTGGCCCGCACGCTCGGCGAAGGCGCGCTGCGAATCGAGCACCTTCTTGAACAGCGGGTTCTCGGCCGACTTCTTCGCGATGGTCTTGTCCCACGAGGCGAGCTGCGCGCGCAGCACCGAGTCGGGCGTCTTGTAGAACTTGATGCCGCTCTTCTTGAGCTCCTCGTAGTCCTTGGAGTTGCGGTCGATCGCCTTCCAGCTCATGTCGGCGCTCGCGGCCTGCGTCGCGTACTCGATCACGGCCTTGAGCTCGGGCGGCAGCGCGCGCAGCTTGGCGCCGTTCCACAGCACCTCGAACTGCTCGCCGCACTGGTGGAAGCTCTGCAGCATGCAGTTCTTGGCCACGTCGGGGAAGCCCAGCACGCGGTCGCTCGAGGCGTTGTTGAACTCGGCCGCGTCGATCAGGCCGCGGTCGAGCGCGGGCACGATCTCGCCGCCGGGCAGCGGGTTCACGGCCGCGCCCATGTCGGTGAACACGTCGACCGCGAGGCCCACGGTGCGGAACTTCAGGCCCTTCATGTCCTCGGCCTTGGACACCGGCTTCTTGAACCAGCCCAGCGGCTGCGTGGGCATCGGGCCGTAGAGGTACGAGGCGACGTCGAGGTTGAGGCTCTTGTAGATCTCGTCCATCAGCGCCTTGCCGCCGCCGTAGGTGTGCCAGGCCAGGATCATGTTGGCGTCCATGCCGTAGCCGGGGCCCGAACCCCAGAGCGCGAGCGCGGAGTTCTTGCCGTACCAGTAGGCGACCACGCCGTGGCCACCGTCGAGCGTGCCCTTGGCGACGGCGTCGAGCAGCTGGAAGGCCGGCACCACCGAGCCCGCGGGCAGCACCTCGATCTTGAGGCGGCTGCCGGCCATGTCGTTGACCTTCTTCGCGTAGTCCTGCGCGTACTCGTGGAAGATGTCCTTGGCCGGCCAGGTGCTCTGGAAGCGCAGGGTGGTGGTCTGGGCCATGGCGACCATCGGCGCCGACATGGCGCCTGCGGCCACCGCGGCGCCCTTGAGCAGGCTGCGACGGCGGGTCGATTTGCTGTCTGTCATGTTGTCTCTCTCCATAGGTCTGACTGGGGAAATCCCAGGCCGCCGTCTTGGAGTTATGGTTGACAGGCCCAAGCCGCCATCTTTGGCGCGCAGCAAAACACGACAAACAGGGTTTTCACGAACCGGTGAAAAATTTCACCATCCGACGGCCACCGGGAACCGGTAAAGATGGCCGCCGCTTCGTGGGAACCCTCTTGCCATCGATCGAATTGGAAGGAATGCAAAAGATGACCGAACCCGTGGGTGAAAAAGGCTATGCCGGCGACGTGACGCCCGAGCAGGCGGCGCAATGGATGGCCAGCGGCGAGGCCGTGCTGGTCGACGTGCGCACCGATGCCGAGCGCGAGTGGGTTGGCTTCGTGCCGGGCGCGGTACCGCTGGCGTGGAAGCAATGGCCGGGGATGGCGCTGAACCCGGGCTTCGACGAGGGCGTGCGCGCGGCTGGCGAGGGTGGGAAGAAGGTGGTGCTGTTGTGCCGCAGCGGTGTGCGTTCGATCGCGGCCGCGAAGCGGGCGACGGAGCTGGGGGTGGAGGCTTACAACATCCTCGAGGGGTTCGAGGGGAATCCGGACGAGAACGGGCACCGGGGTCTCGTTGGGGGGTGGCGCAAGCGTGGGTTGCCCTGGAAGCAGAACTGACTGACTTTCGGGGCGGGCTCACGCCGATGGGGTACTCCCCTCCGCGAATGTCCCCCGCCTTCGGCTCCTCCTTTATTTCGCTGCGGGGAGTACCCCATCGACGTGAGCCTGGACGCAACGGTTGTTGTGCGGGCGGCACCACCGCTGCGTCCCCGTGCACAGGGTATCGGGTGCTTCCCGCAGCGAAATAAAGGAGGAGCCCGAAGGGCGGGGGACATTCGCGGAGGGAAGTACCCGATGCCCTGTGCACGCGCCCCCAACCGTCGAAAGCCCCCAAAAAAAAGCCCCTCGAAAAATCGAAGGGCCCACAAAAACGAAGCGGGGTGTCAGTTCAACGGAGGAATCCGCAGCTTCTGCCCCGGATAGATCTTGTCCGGATGCGACAGCATCGGCTTGTTCGCCTCGAAGATCGCGTTGTACTTGTTGGCGTCGCCGTAGTACTTCTTGGAGATGGCCGACAGCGTGTCGCCCTTGACCACGTCGTGGTACTGCGCGGGCGGTGCCGCGGGAGCGACCAGGTTGTTCTCCACGCTCGTCACGTTGGCCACGTTGCCGGCCGCGAGCGAGGCTTTTTCGCTGGCTTCCTGCGAGGGTGCATTGCCCGCGAGCGTCACGATGCCGGTGCTCGCGACATAGGTCACGGCGAGGTTCGTGAGGCCGAGGTTCTGCGTCTCGATGTAGGTCTTGATGGCGGCCGCGGCCTTGTCGTTGGCATCGGGTTCGGCCGCCTGGGCCGACGAGCCGCCGAACAGCTTCTCGCCCGCTTCCTTGATGAAACTCAACAATCCCATGGTTCTCTCCTTGGTCGGTGGTCGATGGAATTCGCGAATGTAGCGGCGCGCCGGGGTGCCCCCGCGTAGTCCCCGACCGCGACCGACAACACCGCGACAGCAGGAATAGTCACAAAGTCGCAATAATGCCGCGCATGTCCGCAGCCACCGCTCCCTTTCTCGCGATCGACATCGGCAACACGCGCCTCAAGTGGGCGCTCTACGATGCGGCTCGCCCCGGCGCCGCCCTGCTGGCGCAGGGTGCCGAGTTCCTCGATCACATCGAGCGGCTCGCCGACGGCCCCTGGGCCGATCTTCCATCGCCTTCCAGCATGCTCGGCTGCGTCGTCGCCGGCGATGCGCTGCGCCGCCGCGCCGAGGAGCAGGTGGTCGAGCGCTTCGACTGTCCGCCGCGCTGGGTCATGCCCAGCCTTGCCGAGGCCGGCATCGTCAACGGTTACGACCATCCCACGCGCCTCGGCGCCGACCGCTGGGTCGCGATGATCGGCGCGCGCCACCGCATGCTGCGCGAAGGCGCGCCGCGGCCCATGGTGGTGGTGCTGATCGGTACCGCGGTCACGGTCGAGGCCGTCGATGCCGACGGCAAGTTCCTCGGCGGCCTGATCCTGCCGGGCCACGGCATCATGCTGCGCGCGCTCGAGTCGGGCACCGCGGGCCTGCACGTGCCCACCGGCGAGGTGCGCGAATTCCCCACCAACACCAGCGACGCGCTGACCAGCGGCGGCACCTACGCCATCGCCGGCGCGGTCGAGCGCATGGTGCAGCACGTGCGCTCGCACTGCGGCGCCGAGCCGGCCTGCTACATGACCGGCGGCGCGGGCTGGAAGATGGCGCCCGTGATGAACGGCCACTTCGAGCTGGTCGAGAGCCTGATCATGGACGGGCTGCTGGTGATCGCGCAGCAGCGCGCCGGCTGAGAAGGTGTGAATGAACCTGCTGCGCGCCCCGATCTCGCATCTGCGGTCCTCGCCGTACGTCAGTACGGCTCCGGTCCTCGACGCGACCTCGGGGCGCTCGCGACGGTTCCTTCACACCTTCTGAAGCTCGCCGCTCAGGCGCGCAGCAGCTGCGTCGCCGCGTGGATGAGCAGCCCCACGAGCCCGCCCACCAGCGTGCCGTTGACGCGGATGAACTGCAGGTCGCGCCCGATGTTGCGCTCGAGCTCGGCCGTCATCTCCTCGGTGTTCCACTGCGCCACGCGCTCCACGATGTAGCGCCGGATGTCCTCGCGGTAGCGCTCGATCGCGAGCGGCGCCGCGGCCTCGATCTGCTCGTTGATCCAGCGCCGGATCGCCTCGTCGCCCTGCAACCGCTGGCCGAGCGCGGCCGCCATCGACGCGATGCGCCGGCGGATCGTCGAATCGCCGCGGCCGAGGTCCTCGTGCAGCCAGGCCAGCAGCTCGCCCCACAGCCCGTGCAGGTAGTCGCCCAGCGCCGGGTGCGCGATCAGCTCGGCGCGGATGCGCTCGCCGCGCGCATGGAACTCGGGGTCGTGCTGCAGCCGCACGATGAAGTCGTCGACGAAATGGTCGAAGCGCCGCCGCATCGGATGCGCGGGCTCGGCCGCGAGCTCGGCGATGGTGTGGGCCACGGCCGCCACGATCTTGCGCGTGGCCAGGCGCGCCGCCACCTGGTCCAGGCCCACGAAGCGCAGCGTCTTGATCTCGCGCGCAATCGCCTCCGTGATGTGCGCCTGCACCTCCTCGCCGTCGAGCACGCCCGCGATCTGTTCGAGCACCCCGTCGAGCAGCGCCTGGTGGCGCCCGCCCGCGGTCAGCGCGCCCAGCGTCTGGCCCATGAGCTGCGACAGGTCGATCTTCTCGAGCCCGGCCGCGGCGGCCTTGCCGATGAAGTCGCGCACGCGCGCGTCGTCGAAGGCCGAGAGCCCGTAGCGCGTGGCCGCCACGCCCCATTCGCCGAGCCGCTCGCCGCTGGCCGGCCGCGCGAGCCACTCGGCCATGCGGCCGGCCGGATCGAACTCGCGCAGCTTCGCGAGCACCTGTGCGGTGCTCAGGAAGTTGTTGCAGATGAAGCCCGCGAGCTTGGCGCCGATGCGGTCCTTGTTGCTCGGGATGATCGCGGTGTGCGGGATCGGCAGCCCCAGCGGATGGCGGAACAGCGCCACCACCGCGAACCAGTCGGCGATGGCGCCGACCATCGCGGCCTCGGCGAAGGCCGCGAGGTAGCCGAAGACCGGGTGCCGGTCGTGCAGCACCGTGGCGACCGCGTAGAGCGCCGCGGCGGCGCACAGCAGGCCCAGCGCCACGCGCTTCATGCGCCGCAGCGCGTCGTCGCCGTCGGGGGCCGGGGTCGTCAACGCAGCCTGTTCAGCCGATGGCCGGCGAGGACGCCAGGCGGTGCATGAACAGCTCGCAGCGCGCGAGCTGGTCGAGGCTCACGTACTCGTCGGGCTGGTGCGCCTGCTCGATGCTGCCGGGGCCGCACACCACGGTGGGGATGCCGGCGTTCTTGAACAGGCCCGCCTCGGTGCCGAAGGCCACCAGCGTGGTGCGCTCCTCGCCCGCCAGGCGCTGCGCGAGCTTGGTGATGGCGTCGTTGGCGCTGCCGAGGAAGCTCGGGATCTCGCAGATGGTGTCGAAGCTGAAGCCGGCGTCGGGCGCGACCTTCTTCATCGCCGGCTCGAGCGAGCCCGCATAGGCCAGCACCTCCTGCTGCATGCGCTTCGCGTCGGCCGTCGGCAGGTCGCGGAACTCGTAGCGGAACTCGGCGTCGCGCGGCACCACGTTGTCGGCGATGCCGCCGTGGAACTGGCCCACGCTGGCGGTGCTGAAGGGCACGTCGAAGCCCTCGTAGCGCGGCTCGTCGCGCTCGAAGCCCTCGGCCATGTCGCGCACCTTGCCGATCACGCGCGCGGCCATCTCGATGGCGTTGACCGACTTCGGCGTGAGCGAGGAGTGCGCCTCCTTGCCGCGCACGCAGCACTTGTAGCGGTACACGCCCTTGTGGGCGATGGCCGGCACCATGCTCGTGGGTTCGCCCACGATGCAGGCCAGCGGCTTGATGCCCGCGTCGCGCATGTCGGCGATCAGCTCCTTCACGCCGAAGCAGCCGATCTCCTCCTCGTAGCTGAACGCGAAGTGCACCGCGAAGGGGGCCTCGCTCTCGAGGAAGCGGTGCGCATTGGCCAGCGCCACCGCGATGAAGCTCTTCATGTCGGCCGAGCCGCGGCCGTACAGGCGCCCGTCGCGCACCGTGGCCGAGAGCGGGTCGACGCTCCAGTCCTGGCCGTCCCAGGGCACCGTGTCGGTGTGGCCCGAGACGATCACGCCGGCCGGCTTGCCTTCGCCCAGCGTGGCGAACAGGTTGGCCTTGGTGCGTTCGGCGTTGTAGGTGATGCGGCTCTTCACGCCGAGGGCGGCGAGATGGGCCTGCGCGAAGTCGATCAGCTGGAGGTTGCTGTTGGCGCTGATGGTGTTCATGCGCACCAGGGCCTGGGCCAGCGCGAGGCTTTGGGGGGAAAGCGTGTGGGACATGCAACACATTCTCCCGGAACTCGGCGCGGCGCGTGCACGGCGGTCGAGGTCGTCACACGAAGCGGATACCCTGCGCCTTCCTTTTGGACGGAGAAACAGGATCATGCGCACTGTTCGGATCGTTTTCAACGCCACGGCCCTCGCCACCGCCACCCTGGTCCTCGCCGCCTGCGGCACCATCGGTTCCGGCGGTCCGGGCAAGCTGCTCACGCTCGACGGCAAGCCGCCGCTGGTCATCGCGCACCGCGGCGCCTCGGGCTACCTGCCCGAGCAGACGCTCGAGGCCTATGCGCGCGCCATCGAACTGGGCGCCGACGTGATCGAGATGGACCTGGTGTCGACCAAGGACGGCGTGCTGATCGCGCGCCACGATCCCAACCTCGCGATCAGCACCGACGTGGCCAGGCACCCGCGCTTCGCCGCGCGCAAGAAGACCATCAAGGTCGACGGCGAGACCCAGACCGGCTGGTTCAGCAACGACTTCACGCTGGCCGAGATCAAGACCCTGGGCGGCATCTCGACCGATGCCGAGCGGCCGCAGGAGTTCAACGGCAAGTTCAAGGTCGTGACCTTCCAGGAGATCATCGATTTCGCGAAGGCCAAGTCGAAGGAGACCGGCCGCACCATCGCGATCTATCCCGAGACCAAGAACCCGACCTACTTCCGCGACCTCGGGATGCCGATGGAGGACAAGGTCATCGCCGCGATCAACGCGGCCGGCTGGAACAGCAAGACCGCGCCGATCTACGTGCAGTCCTTCGAGCCCGGCAGCCTCAAGTACATGAAGAGCAAGGGCCTGAACACGAAGATCATCCAGCTGATCGACGGCGACGGCATCGACCTCAAGACCGGCGCCATGACCTATGCCGTGCCGGTGGACCGCCCCTACGAATGGACCAAGGCCGGCGACAAGCGCAACTTCGACGTCATGGTCACGCCCGCGGGCCTGGCCGAGATCAAGACCTATGCCGACGGCATCGGGCCGTGGAAGCGCTACATCGTGAGCATCAAGGGCACCATCGGCCCCGACGGCAAGCCGGTCGACGTCGACAAGGACGGCAAGGTCAACGATGCCGACGCCACCTCGATGGCGCCGACCACGCTGATCGCCGACGCCCACAAGGCCGGCCTGTTCGTGCACCCCTTCACCTTCCGCGACGAGTCGCGCCGCCTCGCGTCCGACTACAAGAAGGACGGCAGGAACGAGTACCGCCTCTACTACCAGCTCGGCGTGGACGGCGTGTTCACCGACTTCACCGACACCGCGCTGGCCGCGCGCGCCGAGTACCTGAAGAGCATCGGCCGCTGAGGTCGTTCAGAAGGCGGTCGGATGGCCGCCGCTGTCGGTCTCCGACACCTTGAGGCGCGCGAGTTCGTCGCGCAGCCAGCCGCCCGCCTGGCCCAGCGGGCGCGCCTTGTTCCACAGCAGGTCGACGCCCAGCAGCCAGTCGGTGTGCGGGTAGGCCTCGAGCTGCAGCTCGACCAGCTCGCCCGCGGCCAGTTCGCGCCGCACCAGCAGGCGCGGCAGCGTGGCCCAGCCCAGGCCCGCGTGCGTCATCTCGAGCAGCGCGAGGTAGCTCTCGGCGCGCCAGCAGCGCGTGGCGTCGAGGTATTCGGTGGTGGGCAGCCGCTCGCTGTGCGCGCTGAAGGCGAGCCGGCGGTGCCGGTGCAACTCGCCGAAGCTCACCGTGGGCAGGGCCGCGAGCGGATGCGTGCGCGCCGCGACGTGCGCCATCACCAGCTTGCCCATCTGCACGAACGCCAGCTCGCGCGCATAGCCGGGCTGCGCGAAGCCGATGCCCAGCTGCGCCTCGCCCTGGCGCACCAGCACGCTGACGTCGCCGTGCAGCGGATGCCGCACCTCGAGGTCGACATGCGGGAAGCGCTCGGCGAAGGCCGAGAACACCGGCATCAGCACGTTGTAGGGAATCTCGATCGCCAGCGTGAGGCTGGCCTCGACCGCGTCGGCGAGGCTTTGGGCATGGCCCTCGAGCGCGAGGCAGCGGTCGAGCACGCCGTGGGCTTCGCGCAGCAGGCGGCGGCCGGCCTCGGTCAGCGCGGGGATCTTGGTCGCGCGGTCGAACAGCGCCACGCCGAGGTCGACCTCGAGGTTGCCGATGGCCGCGCTCACGGTCGACTGGGTCTTGCCGAGCTGGCGTGCCGCCGCCGAAAAGGAGCCGGCGCGCGCCACGGCGGCCAAGGTCTCGAGCTGGTCCAGCGAATAGCGCACGGTCCGTCTTCCATCGAAAAAAACGATCGATATTAACTTTGACCCATGACGGAGGAAATCGATCATCCGGCCGCGACCCGACCCACAACACCAACGCGGAGACTTTTCGATGACCCTTTCTTCCGGCGTCCACCCCGTGGACGAAGTGCTGCCCCCGCAGCAGATGGCCAGCTACGGCCTGCAGCACGTGCTGGTGCTCTACGCGGGCGCGGTGGCGGTGCCGCTGATCCTGGGCGGTGCGCTCGGCCTCACGCCCGCGCAGGTCGTGACCCTGATCAACGCCAACCTGCTGACCTCGGGCATCGCCACCCTGATCCAGACCCTGGGCTTCTGGAGGTTCGGCGCGCGGCTGCCGCTGGTGCAGGCCTGCTCGTTCATCGCGCTGGCGCCGATGATCATGATCGGCAAGGAGTACGGCCTGCCGCACGTGTTCGGCGCCGTCATCGCGGGTGGCGCGATCACGGTGCTGCTGGCACCGGCCATCAGCCGGCTGCTGCGTTTCTTCCCGCCGGTGGTGATCGGCAGCCTGATCACCGTGATCGGCATCTCGCTGATGCCGGCCGCCGCGATCTGGCTCGGCGGCGGCAACCCCGACGCGCCGGACTTCGGCAGCGCGCCGAACCTGCTGCTGGGCCTGGCCACCGTCGCCATCACGCTGGGCATCTATGCGCGCTTCGGCGGCTTCGTCGGCAACCTCGCGGTGCTGCTCGGGCTGGTGGCGGGCACGGCGATTGCTGCGGTTTTCGGGCTCACCGATTTCGCGCAGGTGGGCCACGCGGCATGGTTCGAATTCAGCGCGCCCTTCGCCTTCGGCCTGCCCGCGTTCGGGCTGGCACCGATCCTGATCATGACGCTCGCGATGATGGTCATCATGGCCGAGACCACCGGCAACTGCCTGGCCATCGGCCAGATCGTCGGCCGCCCCGCGACGCCGGCCACGCTCGGCAACGCCTTCCGCGCCGACGGGCTGTCGACCATGATCGGCGGCGTCTTCAACAGCTTTCCGTACAACGCCTTCACGCAGAACACCGGGCTGATCGCGCTGTCGGGCATCAAGAGCCGCTACGTGGTGGCATCGGCCGGCGCGATCATGGTGCTGATGGGCCTGTTTCCCAAGCTCGGTGCCCTGATCGCCTCGGTGCCGCGGCCGGTGCTCGGCGGCTGCGCGATCGTGATGTTCGGCATGACCACGGTGGCGGGCATCCAGGAACTCTCGCGCGTGCGCTTCGAGGGCACGCGCAACGCGATAGTGGTGGCGGTGTCGGTCAGCGTGGGCGTGCTGCCGATGTCGTTCCCGGCGCTGTTCGCGCAGGCCGCCGGGCCGCTCAAGCTGGTGCTCGAGAGCGGCATCTTCCTGGCCGCGATCACGGCGGTGCTGCTGAACCTGCTGCTCAACCGCGGTGCCGCCGAGCAGGAAGCACCGGCGGCCGCGACGCACTGATCCCAGACCTTCACAATGAATTCCACCGACATGAACACAGCTCCCTCCCTGTCCCCACGCGACCTCGAACTGCTGCGCATGACGATCGCGCTGTCCGAGGAATCGAAGGCCCGCGGCCGCCATCCCTTCGCCGCGCTGGTGGCGAACGAGCATGGCGAGGTCGTCGTCACGGCCGGCAACAACTCGATGCCGCCCGAGGGCGATCCCACGCAGCATGCCGAGCTGGTCGCGGCCGCGCAGGCGGCGCGGCTGCTCACGCCCGAAGCGCTCGCGCGCTGCACGCTCTACACCAGCGCCGAGCCCTGCTGCATGTGCGCCGGCGCGATCTACTGGACCAACATCGGCCGCGTGGTCTATGCGCTGTCGGAGCACGCACTGCTCGGCCTCACGGGCGACCATCCGGAAAACCCGACCTTTTCGCTGCCCTGCCGCAAGGTCTTCGTGCGCGGCCAGCGCCGCATCGAAGTGATCGGGCCGCTGCTCGAGGACGAGGCGGCCGCGCCGCACCGCGGCTTCTGGCACGACGGCCCCTGAAGCCCGTGGATCGGTGTTTTCCGACGTGCCCGGAAATGCCTTAGTGGATAGACTGGCGTTTTGAGAGCAAGCCATGAAACTCATCGATTCGCTCGTCACGCAGGCGGCCGGCATCGCCGCCGTCCGACGTGACCTCCACGCCCACCCCGAACTCTGCTTCGAAGAAGTCCGCACCGCCGACGTGGTCGCGGGCAAGCTCACCGAATGGGGCATCCCGATCCACCGCGGCCTCGGCACGACCGGCGTGGTGGGCATCGTCAAGAACGGCACCAGCAACCGCGCGGTCGGCCTGCGTGCCGACATGGATGCGCTGCCGGTCACCGAGCTCAACACCTTCGCGCATGCGAGCAAGCACCACGGCAAGATGCACGCCTGCGGCCATGACGGCCACACGGCGATGCTGCTTGCCGCGGCGCAGCATCTGGCGAAGCACCGCAACTTCGACGGCACGGTCTACCTGATCTTCCAGCCGGCCGAGGAGGGCGGCGGCGGCGCGCGCGAGATGATCAAGGAGGGGCTGTTCGAGCAGTTCCCGATGGACGCCGTGTTCGGCATGCACAACTGGCCGGGCATGAAGGCCGGCCAGTTCGCGGTGAGCCCGGGCCCGGTGATGGCCTCGGGCAACAAGTTCTACGTCAACGTGGTGGGCAAGGGCGGCCATGCGGCGCTGCCGCAGACCGGCATCGACCCGGTGCCGATCGCCTGCGAGATCGTGCAGGCCTTCCAGACCATCCTCACGCGCAAGATGAAGCCGACCGACTCGGCCGTGATCTCGGTCACCACCATCCATGCCGGCGAAACCAACAACGTGATCCCCGACAACTGCGAGCTGTCGGGCACGGTGCGCACCTTCTCGCTCGAGGTGCTCGACATGATCGAGGCGCGCATGAAGCAGATCTGCGACCACATCTGCGCGGCGCACGACGCCACCTGCGAGTTCCGCTTCGAGCGCTACTACCCGCCCACCATCAACACCGAGGCCGAGGCCGACTTCGCGCGCCGCGTGATGGGCGGCATCGTCGGCCCCGAGAACGTGCTCAAGCAGGAAGCCGCCATGACCTCGGAAGACTTCGCCTTCATGCTGCAGGCCAAGCCCGGCGCCTATGCCTTCATCGGCAACGGCGACGGCGCGCACCGCGACGTGCACCACGGCGAGGGCCCGTGCACGCTGCACAACGCCAGCTACGACTTCAACGACGACCTGATCCCGCTAGGCGCCACCTGCTGGGTGCAGATCGCCGAGCAGTACCTCGCCACCGGCGCCGCTCGGAAATGATCGGCATCGGCGAGGCTTTCGCGCCGCGCTATGCGCAGGCGCGCCAGAAATTCCTGCAGGCCTGCCTGAGCGCGGGCCTGACCGTGGAACCCCATCTGCTGCCGATGCGCGGGCGCGACGGCGAGGAACTCTCGTGCGACGTGGCCTTCGACGGCGCGCCCGACGCCGACCGGCTGCTGATCCTCAGCAGCGGCTGCCACGGCGTGGAAGGCCACTGCGGCAGCGGCGTTCAGGTGTTCGCGCTGCACGACGCCGAGTGGTGCGAGAAGGCGCGCTCGGCCGGCGTGGCGGTGCTCTACGTGCATGCGCTCAATCCGCACGGCTTCTCGTTCGGCCGCCGCGTGACGCAGGAGAACGTCGACCTGAACCGCAACTTCGTCGACTTCACGCAGCCGCTGCCGGTCAATGCCGCCTATGCCGAACTGCATGCGCTGCTCGTGCCCGACACCTGGCCGCCCACGGCCGAGAACCAGGCCGCGGTCGATGCCTGGATCGAGAAGAACGGCATCGGTGCCTACCAGACCGCGGTGAGCGGCGGCCAGTACCAGTTCGAGGACGGCCTGTTCTTCGGCGGCAAGGCCCCGACCTGGAGCCACCGGATGATCCGCGCCGTGCTGCGCCGCCATACGCGGCGCACGCGTCGGCTGGCCTGGATCGACCTGCACACCGGCCTGGGCCCGAACGGCATCGGCGAGCGCATCTTCGCCTGCCGCGACGACAAGATCGCCTACGAGCGCGCCAACGCCTGGTGGGGCAACGGTGCCGGCCAGGCCGACGCGGCGCCGGTCACCTCGATCTACGACGGCTCCTCGACCTCGGCGCTGCTGCGCGGCCTGATGTGGGATGCCGTCTACGACGAATGCCCGCAGGCCGAGTACACCGGCATCGCGATGGAGTACGGCACCGTGCCGGTGCTCGACGTGCTGACCGCGCTGCGCGGCGACCACTGGCTGCATCGCCATCCCGAGGCGCCGGCCGACCTGTCGGATGCGATCCGCCGGCGCACGCTCGAGGCCTTCTACACCGACACCGATGCCTGGCGCGGCCAGATCGTGAGCCAGGCGCGGCAGGCCATGTTCCAGGCCGCCGACGGGCTCAGCGGGCGCTGAGCCGCTCGAACCGGGCGGACCGCTTCAGGTCCGCACCTTGCCGTCGCCCGTGAGCATCGAGAGCTCGACGAACTTCGAGCCCACGTGGTTCTTCGCCGAGAACGAGACCTCGAAGCCGCCGAGCTGCAGCCGGTCGATGCTCTCGAGGCCGGTGATCAGCCCTTCGCGCGACAGCTTGCCGGGCGCCTTGCGCAGGCCCTCGACCAGCACCTTGGCCGCGAGATAGCCCTCGAGGCTCGAGAAATTGGCGCTGGCGCCGTTGCCGGCCTTGCGCACCGCCTCGGTGAACTCGCGCGCGATCGCGTTGGCCTGGCTGTAGGGCGAGGGCACGACCTGGGTCACGAGCACGCCCGCGGCCTCCTTGCCGAGCTCGTCCGACAGCGCCTGGGTGCCGACGAACGAGAGGTTGAAGAAGGTGCCGCCGAAGCCGGCCTTGCGCGCCTCGCGGATGAAGGCCGCGCAGGCCTTGTAGGCGCCGACCTGGACCACCGCGTCGGGCCGCGCCGCCAGCAGCGTCTTCACGGCCGGCGCCACCTCGGCCGAGTTGCGCTCCACCGTGGCCTGCGCGATCGGCTTGAGCTGCTGCTCGGCCAGCGCCAGCGTCACGCCGTCGAGGCCGGCCTTGCCGTAGGCGTCGTTCTGGTGGAACACCGCGATCTTCTTCAGGCCCAGGTGGGTGAGCTGCCTGACCATCAGCGCGGTCTCGTCGTTGTACGAGGCGCGCAGGTGGAACACGTTCTTGTGGAAGGGCTCGCGCAGCGCCATCGCGCCGGTGAAGGGCGCCACGAACGGCACCTTGTCCTTCACCGCCAGCGGCAGCGCCGCCAGGCTGGTGGGCGTGCCGATGTAGCCGAACAGCGCGAACACGTCCTCGTCGATCAGCTTCTGCGTGTTGGCGGCGCAGCGCTCGGGCTCGTAGCCGTCGTCGAGCGTCTTGATCTGCACCGCGCGGCGGCCGGACTGGGCGTTGTAGGCGTCGAGGAACACCTTGGCGCCCTGGTGGAACTGGATGCCCAGCTGCGCCGCCGGGCCGGTGAACGGCGCCGACTGGCCGAGCACGATCGGGCCGTCGCCCTGGGCCCGGGCGACGGCGGCGAAACCGCCGAGCGCGGCGGCACCGGCCGCCATCGAGAAATGCCTGCGATTCATCATTGCGAAAACCCCCTCCTGCCATACGTCATGCGCCGAACCCGCCGCATGCCCTGAAAACGCCAAAAACTTTAGACTCGCCCGATGGCCCACGCCTCGAACGACACCCCCCACGACTCCTCGCCTGCCGCTGCCGCCACGGTGCTCGGCGCCTGCCCCCACGACTGCCCGGACACCTGCGCGCTCGTCACCACCGTCAAGGACGGGGTGGCGGTCAAGCTGCAGGGAAATCCGGCCCATTCGCACACGGGCGGCGTGCTGTGCACCAAGGTGTCCCGCTACATCGAACGCAACGACCATGCCGAACGGCTGGTCCAGCCGCTCAAGCGCGTCGGCCCCAAGGGCAGCGGCCGCTTCGAGCCGGTGAGCTGGGAGGCCGCACTCGACGGCATCGCCGCGCATCTTCGGTCATTGCAGGCCGATCCCGACAGCATTCTCCCCTACAGCTATGCGGGCACGATGGGCCTGGTGCAGGGCGAATCGATGGACCGGCGCTTCTTCCACAAGCTCGGCGCCAGCCTGCTCGACCGCACCATCTGCTCGATGGCCGGCGGCGAGGCCATGGTCCACACGCTGGGCGGCAAGGTCGGCATGCGCATCGAGTTCTTCGCCGAGGCGAAGCTGATCCTGATCTGGGGCAGCAACTCGATCGCGAGCAACCTGCACTTCTGGCGCCATGCCCAGGCGGCCCGGCGCGCCGGTGCGCGGCTGGTGTGCATCGACCCGCGCCGCACCGAGACCGCCGACAAGTGCGACGAGCACATCGCGCTGCTGCCGGGCACCGATGCCGCGCTGGCATTGGCGCTGATGCACGAGCTGATCGTGCACGACTGGCTCGACCACGACTACATCGCGAACCACACGCTGGGCTGGGAGCAGCTGCGCGAGCGCGCGCTGCAATGGCCGCCCGCGCGCGCGGCACGCGTGTGCGGCGTGCCCGAGGAACAGATCGTGGCGCTGGCCCGGGCCTATGGCACCACGAAGCCGGCCGCGATCCGCCTGAACTACGGCATGCAGCGCGTGCGCGGCGGCGGCAACGCGGCGCGCGCCGTCGCCTGCCTGCCGGCACTGGTGGGCGCCTGGCGCGATCGCGCGGGCGGGCTGCTGCTGAGCAGCTCGGGCCATTACCCGGTCGACCGCGCCGCGCTGCAGCGACCCGACCTGCTGGCGGGCCGCCGGCCGCGCACCATCAACATGAGCACCATCGGCGACGCGCTGCTCGACACCGCGAAGCCGGTCCAGGCGATCGTGGTCTACAACAGCAACCCGGTGGCGGTGGCGCCCGAATCGGCCAAGGTGGCGGCGGGCTTCGCGCGCGAGGACCTGTTCACCGTGGTGCTCGAGCAGTTCCGCACCGACACCGCCGACTACGCCGACTACCTGCTGCCGGCCACCACGCAGCTCGAGCACTGGGACATCCACTGCAGCTACGGCCACACCGACGTGCTGCTGAACCGCCCGGCCGTGGCACCGCGCGGCGAGGCGCGCAGCAATGCCTGGGTGTTCCGCGAGCTGGCGCGCCGGATGGGCTTCGACGAGCCCTGCTTCGCCGAGAGCGACGAGTCGCTGTGCCGCACCGCCTTCGCCGAGGGGAGCATCGACTTCGCGCAGCTGCTGGCGCAGGGCTTCACCAGCGTGAAGCTGGCCGAGGCGCCGTTCGCCGAGGGCCGCTTCCCCACGCCCTCGGGCCGCTGCGAGTTCTACAGCGCGCGCCTGGCGGCCATGGGCATGGACGGCCTGCCCGACCACGTGCCCAACTGGGAGCCGGCGGGCAGCTCCACCGAATTCCCGCTCGCGATGATCTCGCCGCCGGCGCGCAACTTCCTCAACTCCACCTTCGTCAACGTGACCAGCCTGCGCGCGATCGAGGTCGAGCCGCTGCTCGAGATCCACGCCGACGACGCGGCCGTGCGCGGCATCGAGGACGGCGCGCTGGTGCGCGTGTTCAACGGCCGCGGCGAGCACCGCTGCCGCGCCGAGGTCTCGCGCCGCGCGCGCCCCGGCGTGGTCAACGGCATGGGCATCTGGTGGCGCAAGCTCGGCATGGACGGCACCAACGTCAACCAGCTCACGAGCCAGCGCCTGACCGACATCGGCCGCGGCCCGACCTTCTACGACTGCCTGGTCGAGGTCGAGCGCGTGGCCGGCACGCAGGCGGCGACGGCGTGAGGGCCGCCTCCATCGCGGTGCTGGCCGGCGCGCTGCTGCTCGGCGGCTGCGCCGACCTGCGCTACTACTGGCAGTCGGCCAGCGGCCACATCGGCATCATGCGCGCCGCCAAGCCGGTGCCCGACTGGCTGGCCGATCCCGCGGTGCCCGCGGCCCTCAAGGCCAAGCTCGAGCTCACGCAGCGCATCCGCCGCTTCGCGAGCGACGAGCTGGGCCTGCCCGACAACCCCAGCTACACCGCCTACGCCGACCTGCACCGCGCGGCCGCGGTGTGGAACGTGGTGGCGGCGCCGCCGTATTCGCTCACGCTCAAGAGCTGGTGCTTCCCCGTGGCGGGCTGCGTGGGCTACCGCGGCTACTACAGCGAGGAGGCGGCCAAGGCCGAGGCCGAGGCGCAGAAGCGGCAGGACCTCGAGGTCTCGGTCTACCCGGTGCCCGCTTACTCCACGCTGGGCTGGATGAACTGGGCCGGCGGCGATCCGCTGCTGTCGACCTTCATCGGCTACCCCGAGGGCGAGCTCGCGCGGCTGGTGTTCCACGAGCTCGCGCACCAGGTGCTCTACGTGGCGGGCGACACGGTGTTCAACGAGTCCTATGCGACGGCGGTCGAGCGCATCGGCGGCGCGCTGTGGCTGCAGCGCGAGGCCGGCGAGCCGGCGCGCCGCGAGTACGCGCAGTTCGACGCCCAGCGCCAGCAGTTCCGCGCGCTCGCGCTCGACACCCGGCGCGCGCTCACGCGCGTCTACGAATCGCCCGAGGCCAAGGCCCAGGACTGGAAGGCCGTGGCCGCGATGAAGCAGGCCGCGATGGACGACTTCCGCGCCCGCTACGCGGCGCTGCGCGAGGGCTGGGCCGGCCCGCGCCAGCATGCCTACGACGGCTGGGTGGCGCGCGCCAACAACGCGGCCTTCGGCGCGCAGGGCGCCTACGACGACCTGGTGCCGAGTTTCGAGGCGCTGTTCGAACGCGAGGGCAGGAGCTGGCCGCGCTTTTACACTGAGGTCCGCCGCATCGGCCGGTTGCCGACCATGGAGGAGCGCCGCCAGGCGCTCGCCACGGCCAGCGGCATCCTGCAGACGCGGCGCGGCCGCGGCCACGACAACAACGGAGAACACGACGGTGCCTGACATCCATATCGAACGCCAACACACCCTGGGCATCGCCCGCGCACGCCAGGTGGCACGCAAGTGGGTGCGGCAGGCCGAGCAGGAGTTCGGGCTCGATTGCGTCTACACCGAGGGCGAGGAGCGCGACGTGGCGACCTTCACGCGCGCCGGCATCGACGGCACGGTCGAGGTGACGGCCCAGACCCTCACCTTCGATGCGACGCTGGGATTCCTCTTCAGCAGCTTCAGCGAAATGATCGAGCAGAAGATCAGCCGCAACCTCGATGCGCTGCTGGGGCCGGCCGAGGGCGGCAACCGCTTCGCCTGAAGCGCCGCCGTTTCAGGCGATGGTGTAGCCGCCGTCCACGGGCAGCGCCGCGCCGCTGATCATCGACGCGCCCTCGCTCAGCAGGAAGAGGATCGGCGCGACCACTTCCTCCACGCGCGCGAAGCGGCCGAGCGGAATGCCCGCGATGGCGGCCGCGCTCTTGGCCGGATCGGCCCAGGCCTGCTCGGCCATGGGCGTGAGCGTGACCGTGGGATTGACGCTGTTGACGCGGATGCCGTGCGGCCCGAGCTCGAGGCACAGCGAGCGCGTGATCGCATCGAGCGCGGCCTTCGAGGCGCAGTAGCAGAGGTGCGCATCGAGTGCGACCAGCGCGGCCTGGCTCGAGACATTGACGATGCTGCCGCGCACGCCGGCCGCGGCCATTGCCTTGCCGCAGCGCGCGGCGACCAGCGCGGCGGCACGCGCATTGACGGCCATGACGGTATCGAAGCTCCGGGCCTGCAGTTCGAGCGCCGGTTCGAGCAGCGCGATGCCGGCGCAGTTCACCACGAGGTCGAAGGCGGGGAACTCGGCGAATGCCTGGTCGAGGGCTTGGGGGTCGGCCACGTCGAGCACTCGCGGTGTGCAGCCTGCCTGCGCTGCCAGTTCGTGAAGTGCCTCGGCGTTGCGGCCCACGGCCGTCACGGCGGCGCCCGAGCGCGCGAGCCGCGTGGCCACGGCGTGGCCGATGCCGCTGCTGGCGCCGGTGACCAGGGCTTTGCGGTTGCTGAAATCGAAGGTGAGGGTCATGTCGGGTGGCTCTTGTTCGGGGGGCGTGCACAGGACAGCGGGTACTTCCCTCCGCGAATGTCCCCCGGCCTTCGGCCTCGTCCTTGATTTCGCTGCGGGAAGCACCCGCTTCCCTGTGCACGGGAGGCGTCGTCGTGGTGCAGCCGGTGCTGTCGTCGTGCGTTCATTGGAGCCGGTGCATCGCATCGCGCAATGCGGGGTAGAGGGACTTGTAGATCTCGAAGCGCTCGCGGTAGACGGCCTGCGCCTGGGGCTCGGGCCTTGCGCGTTCCACCAGCGTGACCCAGCCTCGCTCGGCCGTCGCCGCATCGACCAGCCCGGCGCCCAGCGCCGCGAGCATTGCCGCGCCGAGGGCGGCCTCGACCTCTTCCTCGATGGTGAACACGGGGTAGCCGGTGATGTCGGCGACGATCTGCATCCAGAGGTCGGAGTGGGCCGCGCCGCCGACCACGATCAGGCGCGGGTCCAGCGGCTGGCCGCTTTGGCGTCCGGCCTCGATGTTGTGCTGCAGCGCGAAGCTCACGCCCTCGAGCACGGCGCGGTAGAGGTGGGCGCGGCCGTGCGCGAGCGAGAGGCCGATGAAGGCGCCCTTGGCCTGCGCATCCCAGATCGGGCTGCGCTCGCCCATCAGGTAGGGCAGGAACACCAGGCCCTGCGCGCCGGGCGGCACGTCGACGGCCTGGCGCTCGATCAGCGCATGCGCGTCCTCGCCGGTGCGCGCGGCCTCGGCCAGCTCGGCCTGGCAGAAGGTCTCGCGGAACCAGGTGACGGCCGCGCCCGCGGCGATCGCGCCGCCGAACACGTAGCTGCGGTCCGCGCCGCGGTACACGTGCGGCATGCCGATGAGCCGGTGGCGCGCATCCACGCTCGGGCTCACGAAGCCCCAGCACATGCTGGTGCCGATCATCGCGACGTGGTCGCCGCTGCCGGTCACGCCCGCGCAGAAGGTGGCCACCGCGGCATCCACGCCGCCGCCCATCAGGGGCATGCCTTCGGCGAGGCCGAGCCGCGCGGCCCATTCGGCCTTCAGGCCGCCGACCACGTCGCTCGATTCGACCAGCCGCGGCGGCATCATGCGCGCCGGAATGCCCAGCATGCCGAGCGCCTCGTGGGACCAGCCGCGCCGCGCCGCGTCGTACACGCCGCCGATGTTGCCGGCCGAGCTGTGGTCGACCGCGAGCTCGCCGGTGAGGCGCCAGTTGACGTAGCTGTTGGGCGGCAGGAACCAGCGCGTCCTGTTCCACACCTCGGGCCGGTGCTCGCGGATCCACAGCATCTTGGTGTAGCCGTAGTAGCTGTCCACGCCGTTGCCCGTGATCGCCTGCAGCTTCTGGACGTCGACCGTCGCGTTCACCGCATCGACCTGTGCGGTGGCGCGCCGGTCCATCCAGATCAGGCAGGGGTGCAGCGGCTGCATGGCCTCGTCGACCGGGATGCCGGCGCCGCCATAGAGGCTGCTCACGCACATCGCGGCGATGTCGGCGGGCGCGACGCCGCTCTTCGCGACGCAGGCGCGCACGCTCTCGCACACGGCATCGAACCACACGGCGCAGTCCTGCTGCGCCCACAGCGGCTTCGGCGTCTCGGGCTGGTAGGCCACGCCGGCCTGCGCGCGCACGCGCCCGTCGATGCCGACCAGCAGGCACTTGGTGCTCTGCGTGCCGATGTCGACGCCGATCACGTACTTCATGGGGCGGTCCGCGGCTGCGGCTTGAGCAGCACCTTGATCGAGTCGAGCGAGTTGGCGAGCGCGAAGGCGCGCTCCCATTCGGTCAGCGGGAAGTCGTGCGTGACGATGCCCTTCGAGGTCACGAGGCCGCGCGCCAGCAGGTCGATGGCGATCGGGTAGCAGTAGGGCCCGAGGTGGGCGCCGCGCACGTCGAGCTCCTTGCGGTCGCCGATGATCGACCAGTCGGCGCTGGTCTCCGAACCGAAGACGCTGAACTCGACGAAGCGGCCGAGCTTGCGGATCATCTCCAGGCCCTGCGTCACGCCGATCGGCGCGCCCGTGGTCTCGATGTAGACGTCGCAGCCATAGCCTTCGGTCAGGCCCTTGACGATGGCGTCGGCGTTCTCCGTCTTCGGGTTGATGACGACGTCGGCGCCGTACTGCTTCGCGAGCGCGAGGCGTTCGGGCACGAGGTCGATCACGATCAGCTGCCTGGGCGTCTTGAGCGCCGCCACCTGCGTCATCATCAGGCCGAGCGGGCCGGCGCCCGCGATCACCACCACGTCGTCGAGCTGGATGTCGCCGCGGTTCACGGTATGGATCGCGCACGACAGCGGCTCGATGATGGCCGCGTCCTCGAGCGAGATGCCGTCGGGGATCCTGTGCACGCGCGCGGTCGGCGGCAGCCGCATGTAGTCGGCCATGCCGCCGTCGGCCACGATGCGCTGGAAGCCGAAGATGTTGTGCACCTCGCACATCCAGTACTTGCCCGAGGTGCAGAAGCGGCACTTGCCGCAGGGCACGATCTGCTCGGCGATCACGCGGTCGCCCTTGCTCACGCCGAAGTGCTCGGCCGCGCCTTCGCCGAGCGCCTCGACGTAGCCGAAGAATTCATGGCCCGGGATCACCGGCGCCTTGACCCACGAGGGCTGGCCGTCGCCGCCCCAGAACATCTTCGCGCCCGAATGGCACTTGCAGTCGGAGGCGCAGATGCCGCAGGCCGCGATCGAGATCAGCAGTTCGTTGGCGCCGATGGCGGGCACCTCGACGGTCTCGAGGCGGTAGTCCTTGGGGCCGTGGCAGACGACGGCCTGCATGGAAGCGAGTTGCGAGATGGCGCCCGACGTACCGGGCTGGAGTTTCTGGTAGCTCATGGTTCTTTCTGGTCAGAAGGATTGCGGTTCTTTCGCGGAACACCGCGGAACCGGCTTTGCCGGGCCGCTGGTGTTGCCCCCGGCAGGGGGTGGGAGAAGCGACACGAAGTGCGCGAAGCCTGGGGGCGAGCTCATCTTTTTGCTTCGCGGCTGATGAAGATCGCGAGCAGCACGATGCCGCCCTTGATGATCAGTTGCAGGTACGGCGAGACGCCGATCATGTTGAGCCCGTTGTTGAGCACGCCCAGCAGCAGCGCGCCGACGAGGGTGCCGACGATCGCGCCGCGGCCGCCGGCGATCGAGGTGCCGCCCATCACCACGGCGGCGATGGCGTCGAGCTCGAAGCCCACGCCCACGCCGGGCTGGCCGCTGGTCACGCGCGAGGCCTGCACGATGCCGGCGACCGCGGCCGTGAAGCCACTGAGCGCATACACCAGCAGCTTGTAGCGCGCCACCCGCACGCCCGACAGCCGCGTCGCTTCCTCGTTGCCGCCGATGGCGTAGACGTAGCGGCCGAAGGGCGCCATGCTCAGCAGCACGTAGGCCGCGAGGTAGGTGGCGAGCATGAGCAGGATCGGCACCTTGATGCCCGCGAGCGTGCCGCCGCCGAGGAAGGCGAAGGACTCGGGCAGGCCATCGATCGGGTAGCCGCCGGTGTAGATCAGCGCGATGCCGCGCGCGATGCCCATGGTGGCCAGGGTCACGATGATCGGCGGCATGCGCAGGTAGGCCACGCAGTAGCCGTTGAACAGGCCGATGACCGCGCCCACGGCCAGGCCCAGCGGCACCGCGAGCAGCGGCGGCAGCCCGAACTGCACCATCAGCCCCGAGGCCAAGGTGCCCGACAGCGCCACCACCGCGCCCACCGAGAGATCGATGCCGCCGGTGAGGATGGCCGCGGTCATGCCGACCGCGATGATGGCGTTGATCGAGGACTGCAGCGCGATGTTCTGCAGGTTGCCCCAGGACAGGAAGTTGTCGGTCGCGACGATCATGAAGACCGAGATCGCGACCAGTCCGACCATCGGCAGGAAGGCCGTGGAGCGGCGCAGCTCGGTGAGGAATCCGCCGGCGGGAGCGGGCGGCGCGGGATGGCTGGCGGTGGCGTTCATGGCGAACCCCCTGTGGTTGCGTGGCGCATGATGTCGCCGGAGTGGATGGAGGCGCCCTCGAGCGTGGCCACGATGGACCCGCCCGAGAACACCGCGACGCGGTCGCACATGCCGACGATCTCGGGCAGCTCGCTCGAGATCATCAGCACCGCCTTGCCCTGGCGCGTGAGCTCGCGCATGAGGGCGTAGATCTCGGCCTTGGCGCCGACGTCGATGCCGCGCGTGGGCTCGTCGAAGATCAGCACCTCGCAGGAGTGGCCGAGCCAGCGCGCGATCACCACCTTCTGCTGGTTGCCGCCCGAGAGCGTGGCCACGCGGGTCTCGAGGTCCGGCGCCTTCACGCCCACGCGGCGCGCGAGCTCGGCGGCCTCGCGCTTCTCGGCGCCCTCGCGCACCAGGCCCGCGCGGCGGTGCCGGCCCAGGTTGTTGAGCGTGATGTTGAAGCGGATCGTGAAGTCGGTGATCAGCCCCTGCACCTTGCGGCTCTCGGGCAAAAGGCCGATGCCGTGCGCCAGCGCCTGCGTGGGATCGTCGAGCCGCACGGGCGTGCCGTTGCGCAGCACCGTCTTGCGGTGCGCGCGGTCGGCGCCCATCATGCCGAGCGCGAGCTCGGTGCGGCCCGAGCCGACCAGGCCCGCGAAGCCGAGGATCTCGCCCGCATGCAGTTCGAAGGCATTGACCGGCCCGCCCTTCGCGAGCTGGATCGCGGGCACCTCGAGCAGCTTGCGCGCGCCGGCTGCATGCGGTGCCGGCTGCGGCTTGGGCGGAAAGCTCTGTTCGATGCGCCGGCCCACCATCATCTCGACCAGCGCGTCGATGTCGGTCGCGCCGACCTCCGCATGGCCCGCGTTGGCGCCGTCGCGCAGCACGCTGATGCGGTCGCAGACCTCGAAGATCTCGTCGAGGTGGTGCGAGATGAAGATCATCGCCACGCCCCGGTCGCGCAGCGAACGCATGATCCGGAACAGGTGGTCCGCCTCGTTCGGCGTCAGCGTGGCGGTCGGCTCGTCGAGCACCAGCAGGCGCGCCTTCAGCGACAGCGCCTTGCCGATCTCCACGAACTGCTGCTGCGCCACCGAGAGCCGGCACACCGGCACGCGCAGGTCGATGCGCACGCCGAGCTCGTCGAACAGCTGCTGCGCCGCGCGCCGCATCGCGGCCTTGTCGATCAGGCCGAAGCGGCGCGTGGGGTAGCGGCCCAGGAAGATGTTCTCGGCCGCGTCCAGGTGCGGGATCAGGCTGAACTCCTGGAAGATGATCCCCACGCCCGCAGCGATGGCGTCGGCATAGCCCGCGAAGCGGCGCTCGCTGCCGTCGATGTAGATGCGGCCCTCGTCGGCCTGGTGGATGCCGCAGAGGATCTTCATCAGCGTCGACTTGCCCGCGCCGTTCTCGCCGAGCAGCGCATGCACCTCGCCCTTGCGGATCGAGAGGTCGATGCCCGAGAGCGCCTGCACGCCGGGAAAGCGCTTCGAGACGCCCTCCAGCCGCAGCATCTCGGCGGTGTCGTTCATGGTCACGGCCAGGGTCCGTCCGCGCCTTACCAGCTGAAGCTCTTGGCGCCTTCGGCGTCGATCAGCTTCACGTCGACCGGCACCGTCGCCGGCACGTTGGCGCCCCACTTCTTCGCGAGCGCGATGCCGATCGCCAGCCGGATCTGGTCGCGCGGGTACTGCGCGGTGGTGGCGATGAACTTCGAGCCCGGCTTCTGCATCGCCTTGATGGCCTCGGGCGCGCCGTCGACGCTGGTGAGCTTCACGTCCTTGCCGCTGGCCTCGATGGCCGCGAGCGCGCCCATCGCGCCGCCGTCGTTGACGCTGAACATGCCCTTGAGGTCCTTGTTGGCCTGCAGGATGTTCTCGGTCACGGTGAGCGCGGTGGCGCGTTCCTGCTTGCCGTTCTGCGTGCTCACCACCTTGATGCCCGGGTACTTCGCGAGCGCCTCGCGGCAGCCCTTCACGCGCTCGAGGATCGGCACCACCGGAATGCCATCGAGGATCGCCACGTCGCCCTTCTCGCCGATGGCCTTGGCGAGGTGCTCGCAGGCCAGCCGGCCCGCGTCGGTGTTCTTCGAGCCGACGAAGGAGTCGACCGGGCCCTGCGCGTTGGCATCGACCGCCACCACCACCAGCCCGGCCTTCTTGGCCGAGCGCACCGCCGACTGCACGCCGGTGGAGTCGGTCGGGTTCAAGAGCAGGATGTCGACCTTCTTCTGGATCATGTCCTCCACGTCGCCGATCTGCTTGGCCACGTCGTGGCGCGCGTCGGTCGCGACCACGCTGGCGCCGATGCTCGCGGCCGCTTCCTCGAGCGCCTGCTTCATGGTCACGAAGTAGGGGTTGTTGAGCTCCTGGAAGCTCATGCCGATGCGCAGCGGCTGCTTCGGCGCCTGGGCCTGCGCGGCGGAGGCGGCGCACAGCAGCGCGGCGAGGGTGGCGGTGGCGAGGATGTTCTTCTTCATGGCATGTCTCCTTGGGTGATGACGGTGGAAAGGACGCGGGCAAGGCTTCGCCCCGCGCGGTGCCCGAACGGGCCCGCGCCGATGGCGATGCGGGAAACGGGGGGCGGGCCGCCTACGGCGGGCTGGCGCCGCGCAGGTGCGCGGCCTGCGCCGCCTGCATGCGGTGGAAGTTGCGGAACTTGGTCGGCGGCATGCGCTTGTGCAGCAGGAACTGCCGGTTGAAGTTCGACACGTTGTTGAAGCCCACGTCCATGCAGACGTCGAGCACCGGCTTCTCGCTGCTGGTCAGCAGCTCGCAGGCGCGGCTGATGCGCAGCCGGTTCACGTAGCGCACGAAGGACTGGCCCGTGTGCTTGCGGAAGGCGCGCGAGAAGGCGCTCGGGCTCTGGCCCACCAGCTCGGCCAGCATCGGCTCGCGCAGCTCGTCGCCGAGGTTGGCCGCGATGTGGGCCAGCACGTTGTTGATGGCGTGCGACATGAAGGCCTTGGGATCGGGCTTGAAGGCCGGGCTCGCGAGCCGCTGGCGGTCCTGGCTCGCGGCCAGCAGCTCGAGCAGCGACAAGAGCAGGATCACGCGGCGCAGCCCGCGCGCCTCGAGCAGCGCCTCCATCAGCGGCTTGGCGGCCGCCGCGGTCTCGGCCGAGAACAGCAGGCCCGCGCCCGACTCGGCGATCAGCGGCGCGATGCGCGCGAACTCGGGGAAGCTCGCGGCCATGCGCTGCACCAGGCCGGCCGGGAACTGGATCACGATGCCGCGCCGCTCCACGCTCTGGCCTGCGGGCACGTCGCTGATCCAGTTGTGCGGCAGGTCGGGACCCATCATCACGAGGTTGCCGGGCTCGAAGTGGCCGACGTGGTCGCCCACGAAGTACACGCCCTGGGTCTCGACGATGAGCTGGATCTCGTACTCCGGATGGAAGTGCCAGCGCACGGTGCGGTAGGGATAGCCGTGGGCCCAGCAGGCGAACGATTCGTCACCGCGGACTTCGACGATTTCCAGATCGGGTTGCATGGGGCTCGGTTTCCTTGTCTCTGCCGCTGGGCGGTTCTTCGGGATGCGTGACAGCTGGGGCGGACTGTACGAATCGCTCCCGATGCCAACAACCAGAGATGGCGGCTCGAATCGATACTTTTTTGATGCGGGGGCGAGGGCGGGTGGCGCGCATCGCGGCCCGCGCTGCGGCGCAGCAAAGGGCTTTCTCCCCGAGGGAAACGGCCCGGGCGGGCCGGGATTGCTGCGGCGCGGAAGGGCGGGCGCGACCGCGCCGTGCCGGCGTCAAGAATTCATAGGTGTTTTCCCGCCCCGAAGCCTCGCGGAACGCTCGCGACGGCGCGCGGCACACTCGCAGGCCATGACGACATCCACCGCTTCCTCCTCCGCTCCCGCCGCCGGCCCGCTCGCCGGCCTCAAGGTCATCGAGCTCGGCCAGCTGATCGCCGGCCCCTTCGCGGCCCGCACGCTGGCCGACTTCGGTGCCGAGGTGGTCAAGATCGAGCCGCCGGGCGCGGGCGATCCGCTGCGCAGCTGGCGGCTGATGAAGGACGGCACCTCGGTCTGGTGGCAGGTGCAGTCGCGCAACAAGCGCTCGCTGGCGCTCGACCTGCGCGAGGCCGAGGCGCAGGCCATCGTGCGCCAGCTCGCGGCCGAGGCCGACGTGCTGATCGAGAACTTCCGCCCCGGCGCGATGGAGGGCTGGGGCCTGGGCCCCGATGCGCTGCTGGCGGCCAATCCCGCGCTCGTGATGCTGCGCATCAGCGGCTACGGCCAGACCGGGCCCTACCGCGACCGGCCCGGCTTCGGCGTGGTGGCCGAGGCCATGGGCGGGCTGCGCCACCTCACGGGCGAGCCGGGCCGCGTGCCGGTGCGCGTGGGCGTGTCGATCGGCGACACGCTGGCCTCGCTGCATGGCGTGGTCGGCGTGCTGATGGCGCTGCAGCATCGCCATGCCACCGTGAGCACCGAGCATCCGAAGGGCCTGGGCCAGGTGGTCGACGTGGCGCTCTACGAGGCCGTCTTCAACTGCATGGAGAGCCTGCTACCCGAGTACGGCGCCTTCGGCGCGGTGCGCGAGGCCGCGGGCAGCGCGCTGCCGGGCATCGCGCCGACCAATGCCTACCGCTGCGCCGACGGCGGCTATGCCATCGTCGCGGGCAATGGCGACAGCATCTTCCGCCGCCTCATGGGCTGCATCGGCCGGCCCGATCTGGCGGCCGATCCCTCCCTGGCGAACAACACCGGCCGCGTGGCGCAGGTGGAACTGCTCGACGCCGCCATCGGCGACTGGGCCGCCAGCCGCACCGTCGACGAGGTGCTGGCCGCGCTCGATGCCGCGCACGTGCCGGCGGGGCGCATCTACACCATCGCCGACATCGCGGCCGACCCGCACTACGCGGCGCGCGGCATGCTGCAGCGGCTGCGCATGGACGACGGCAGCGAGCTGTCGGTGCCGGGCTTCGTGCCCAAGCTCTCGCGCACGCCGGCCGCGCACCGCCTGAACGCGCCCGCGCTGGGCGCGGACACCGACGCGGTGCTCGAGGAGATCGGATTGACCGCCGGCCAGATCGCGGCGCTGCGCGAGCGCGGGATCATCGGCGGGGCGTGAGGGAAGGCGGCGCTCAGCCGCGCAGCGACTCGATCAGCGCGATGTACTGTTCCTTCGCCTCGTCGCCGCTCAGGCCCTTGCGCGAGGTCCAGGCGTCCCACTTGGCGCGCGCGACGATGTCGCTGAAGCTGGGCTTCTTGGCCGTGTTGTCGCCCTCGGTCGCCTGCTTGAACAGGCCGTAGATCTTCAGCAGCGTGGGGTTGTCGGGGCGCTCGGCCAGCAGCTTGGAATTGGCCTGGGCGGTCTGGAAGCGTTCGTCGAGGTCGGACATGGCGGGGGATGCGGAAGTGGGTGGAAAGAATCGGGCATCTTACTGACCCGACAGTCACCCGCGTTCGAGTCCGCGCCGCGTGAAGGGCCTCAGGTCGTGGTCTGCACGTGCAGCCGGCTCGACTTGCAGCGATGCAGCGCGCGGTAGTGCTCGAGCGGCCTTCCGTTGAGCCCGTAGGCGATCGATTCGATGCGCAGCAGCGGCTCGGGCGCGGGCAGGTTCAGCAGCTCGCAGGTCCGGGCGTCGGGCAGCACGGCGTCGATCCAGCGCTCGGCGCGCACCAGGCGCAGGCCGTACTGGCGGCGCAGCACGTCGTAGAGCGAGCGGTCCTCGAGCCGGATGCGGTGCAGGCCCGGCGCCATATCGGCCGGCACCACGGTCTCGACCAAGAGGCGCAGTTCGCCGTCCACGCTGCGCAGGCGCTTGAGCGCCACCACCTGCGTGTCCTCGGTCAGGCCGAGCGCGCCGGCCTCGAGCGCGGTGGGCAGGCGCAGCTCCTGGGTCAGGATCTGGGTGCGCACCGAGCGGCCCTTGCGCTCCATCTCGTCGGAGAAGCCCAGCACGGTGGAGACGAAGTCCTCGTCGCGCTCGCGCGCCGCGACGAAGGCGCCGCGGCCCTTGATCTTGTAGATGAGGCCGTTGCGCACCAGGTCGGCCAGCGCCTCGCGCACCACGATGCGCGAGATGCCGTACTGGTCGCCGAGTTCGGCCTCGGACGGCAGCTTGGCGCCGATCGGCAGTTCGCCCTGCAGGATCTGCAGGCGGACGGCGTCGCGAAACTGGGCCCACAGGGGCGATTCGGAATTCCGGTCGAGGGCGGGCGCGGTCAAGGTCGGGCTGTTCACGTGAGGACGGGCTTCGAGGCCATCAATGATGCATCCAAAGGGGAATCCGCTGCCGGGGCGGCGGTCTGCAGGCGCACGCCGTGGCGTTCGCGCAGCGCGGTGGCGCAGGCATGGAGCTCCTCGCGCTGGCGCTGCGCATCCCAGCCCAGGGCCTCGGCCGCGATGCCGGCGATCTCGGCCAGCGCGGCGTCGGTGACCTGGCCGCGGATCGCCAGCAGGGTGCGGCGCACCACCAGGTCCGACAGGTGGATCACGCCGGTCTCGAGGCACAGGTAGCCGATCTCGGCCACCGAGTGGTCGGGCGCATGCCGCAGCGGCACGTCGCCCGAGGCCGCGAGCCGCTGCGCCAGCGGCAGCGCCTTGGCGCCGTAGCGCGCGAACAGCGCCTGGGCGCGGCGGCGGCTCGCGCCGGTGGCCATCAGGCGCTCGAGCAGGCGCTCGGTGGCGGCCGCGTCGGCCGGGAATTCGGCGCCGCCGCCGATCGGCAGCATGTCGGTGGAGGCGGTGCGCGCGCGGCCGAGGTGGCGCAGCACCGCGTCGGTGGCCTCCTCGGCCAGCGCGCGGAAGGTGGTCCACTTGCCGCCCACCAGGCAGACGATCGGGATGTCGCGCGTGGCGTTGGGCGGATCGATGGCCACCGAGTGGTCGCGCGAGATCTGGCCCGGCTTGTCGGCATCGGAGCGCGCCAGCGGCCGCACGCCGACATAGGTGTAGACCACGTCGGCCGGGTCGAAGGCGAGGTTCGGGAACACCTCGCGCAGCACCTCGAGCAGGTAGTCGACCTCCTCGGGCTCGGTGGCGATCTGGTCGGGGTCTTCCACCGGGATGTCGGTCGAGCCGACCAGCACGCGGTCGAGGAAGGGATAGACGATGCACACGCGCCCGTCCATCGCCTCGAAGTAGGCCATGCGGCCGTCGAGCGCGTCGCGCAGCGCGGGATGGTCGAGCACCAGGTGCGAGCCCTTGGTGCCCATCACGCGCGGGCCGCTGCCGCCGAGCACCGCGGTGCTGCGGTCGAGCCAGGCGCCGCTGGCATTGACCACCGTGTCGGCCGTCACGCGCACCAGCTCGCCCGTGATCTCGTCGCGCAGGGTGAGGATGTTGCCGGCGCAGCCCATCACGCGGCAGTGGTTGACCGCGGTGGAGCGCGGCTGGTCGCGGCAGGCATCGGCGATCAGCTCGAGGATCAGCCATTCGGGATGGCTGATCCAGGCGTCGAAGAAGGTGGCGGTCCAGCGGATCGCCGCGCGGAACAGCTGGCGGTCGCGCGGCGGCACGCGGTCGATGCGGTGGCCCGGCATCACGCGCTGGCGCCGGCCCAGCAGGTCGTAGAGACGCAGCCCCAGCGCCACCGCGAGCAGGCCGCGCGTGCGCGGCGAGGCCGGCCGGCCGAGGAAGCGCAGCGCGCTGCCCAGCATGCCGCCGAACAGGCTCGCGAGCGGTACCACCGTCTTCAGCGGCTTCACCAGGTGCGGCGCGTTGCGCAGCAGCAGGTTGCGTTCGCGCGTGGCCTCGGCCACCAGCGAGAAGCTGCCGTTCTCGAGGTAGCGCAGGCCGCCGTGGATCATGCGCGAGGGCGCGCTGCTGGCGCCGGCGCCGAAGTCGCCCTTGTCGACGATCAGGCAGTCCACGCGCTGCAGCGAGAGATCGCGGAACACGCCCACGCCGTTGATGCCGGCGCCGACGATGACGGTGGAGAAATGGCGTCCGGCGAGCGAGGCGGGACGGGTGAAGGGCAGTTGCCAGGCGCTCATCGTGCGGAATCCGGCATGCGGGTGGTGCCGGTGGTCAGGGTGAAGGCCGGTGCGAGGCTGTCGAGCAGCGCATCGAAGCCGGCCAGGAAATCGGCGCAGGCCGGGATGTCGCCCGCTTCGGGCGCGAGGGTCTCGCAGGGCGCGAGCAGGTGGGCGTTGGCGGGCGCGTCGAGATCGAGGCCCTGCGAGATGGCGGCATAGAGCGCGGCGCCGCGCGCGCCGGTCTCGTCGTCGCCGCAGCGCGCGACCGGCCGGCCGAGGAAGCCGGCCAGCAGCCGCGCCAGCCGCGCGTCGCGCGCGCCGCCGCCGAGCATCGTGAGCGCTTCGGGCAGCAGGCCGTGGGCCGCGAGCCGGCCCAGGTGGCGCGCATGCAGCGCCACCACCGCGTCGACCACCGCGCGCGCCATGTCGGCGCGGCCATGGTGGCTGCGCAGACCGACGAAGCCCGCGCTCGCGCCCGGCGGCGCGCTGCCGCCGTTGACGAAGGGCAGGAAGCGCACGCCGTGCGCGCCCAGCGGCGAGCCCATGGCGGCATCGATCACGGCCTGCTCGCTGCCGAAGCCCAGCGCCTCGGCGGCCCAGGCGATGTTGGCCATCGACGAGGGGCTGTTCTCCATGTAGAGCCGGCGCTCGGCCGGCCCGAAGTTCACCACCGCGGCCACCGGCGGCTTGGGCGCGCCCGCGGGCGTGGCCGGGCCGATCGCGGCGTTCACGCTCCAGGTGCCGAATACCGCCACCGCATGGCCGCGCGCCTCGGCGCGGATCGCAGTCATCGAGGCCAGCAGGTCGATCGCGCCCATCGCCACCGGCACGCCCGCGGGCAGGCCGCAGGCCGCGGCCTGCGCGGGCAGCAGCCGGCCGTACACCTCGCCGCTGGGCACGATGCGCCCGAGCGTGCGCGGCGACAGGTCCGACAGGCCCGCGGCGTCGAAGGCCTGCTGCGACCAGCGGCCGCTGGCCAGCGAGACCAGCCCGGCGGTGCTCGCGTCGCTGAGGTCGGTGGCGGTCTCGCCGGTCAGCAGGAAGCCCAGGTAGTCCTTGGCGAACAGCAGGCGCTGCAGTTCGCCGCGCTGCACCGCGTCGTGGCCGAACAGCTCGGCCGCGATCAGCGTCGGCTGTCCGGGCCAGGGCCCGCAGCCCACGTCGTCGAACAGCGCGGCGCCGTGGCTCCGTGCGAGCTTCAGCGCACGCGCGGTGGCGCGCTGGTCGGTGGAGGCGACCGCGCTGCCGCCGACCAGCCGGCCGGCCGCGTCGAGCGCATAGAGGCCGGCGCCGTGGCCGGTGCAGCCGATGGCGCGCACCGCGGCGGCCAGCGGGCCGAGCTGGCCCGCGATGGCGCCGAGCACGCGGCCCAGCGCCGCATGGATCGCCGCCTCGGCCACTTCGCAACCGCCGCCGGGGCGCCGGTCGTGCGGCAGCGCGGCGCGCGCCAGCGCCACCGTGCGCCCGCTGTCGGCATCGAGCGCGAGCGCCTTCAGGCTGCTCGACCCCATGTCTATACCCAGGTAGATGTTCGTTGTCATGTCATAACAGCTTCGGGCAATTTGGTTCGGATCGCAGTAGCGTTTCCCCTAGTATTCCAGCCAAAACGAGCCGCATACATTCTGACCTGTCATGACAACATGCATGACGACTAGAGATCCAAAGCCACCCTCCAAGGCGGCCCATCTGCCAGGTCTGAGCAACACGAGGAGACAGAAGTGAGAAGAGATTTCCTGAAGTCCGCGGCGGCCGCCACAGCCACCACCGGCCTGGGCCTGGCCGGCTCCAGCGCCTTCGCCCAGCAGCCCGCCGCACCGGCGGCCACCGGCCTGCGCGGCAACCCGAACGACGTCTACGTGATGAACGTGATGGTCTCGGGCGTCGAGTACTGGTTTCCGGTCTACGAAATGATGAAACAGCTGGGCCGCACGCTGGGCGTGCGCACCCGCTACACCGGCACGCCCGAGTACGACGTGAACAAGCAGCTCGCGTCCTTCGAGCAGGAACTCGCGCGCAAGCCCGCGGGCATCCTGCTGCACCCGATGAACCCCGACCCGTTCATCGAGCCGATCAACCGCGCCGTGGCGGCGGGCATCCCGGTCGTGACCTTCGCGGCCGACTCGCCGAACTCCAAGCGCGCCTCGTTCATCACCTCCGACAACGACCGCGAGGGCACGCAGGCGGCCGACGCGATCGCCGCCGCGCTCGGCGGCAAGGGCGAGTACGCGGTGCTCGAGAACCCGGGCCAGGACAACCACGACCGCCGCATCGCCGCCTTCGTCAACCGCATGAAGACCAAGCACCCGGGCATGAAGCTCGCGGGCCGCGCGGCCAGCAACCAGGACCCGAGCAAGGCCTACCAGGCGGTGCTGAGCCTGGCGCAGGCCAACCCGAACCTGGGCGCGCTGTTCATGCCCGAGGCCAACTCGGCGCTCGGCGCGGCGCAGGCCAAGATCGAATCGAAGAAGAACATCCGCGTGATGTGCTGCGACGTCAACGCCAAGATCCTCGACATGATCAAGGCCGGCGACGTGTTCGGCGCCATCAATCCCAACCAGGGCATGCAGGGCTACATGGGGATGATGATGCTGTTCCTGGCCAAGAACCCGCAGCTCATCGACCCGATGAACGACGCCAAGCGCAACGGCACCAACCCGATGTCGGTGCCCTTCCTCGACAACGGCCTGTCGGTGGTGAGCAAGGCCAACGCCGACGACTTCTACTGGGACAAGTACCTGGCGCGCCGCGGCACCAAGGGAATCGGCGAGTGAGCGACGACCCGAAGCCGCTGCTCTCGCTGCGCGGCATCAGCAAGCGCTTCGGCGCTTCGCGCGCGCTCGCGGGCGTGGACTTCTCGCTGCGTGCCGGCGAGATCCACGCCCTGTGCGGCGAGAACGGCGCCGGCAAGTCGACGCTGATGAACATCATCGACGGCATCCACCAGCCCGACGAGGGCACGATCGCGCTCGACGGGCTGGATGTGCGCATCGACGGCCCGGCCCATGCCATGCGGCTGGGCATCGGCCTGGTGCACCAGGAGATCGCGCTGTGCGGCGACGCCACCGTCGCCGAGAACATCTTCATGCCCGAGATCAACGCGGGCGGCCGCGCCTTCATGGACTACGGCGGCCTCAACGCGCGCGCCGCCAAGGTGCTGCGCCGGCTCGGCCAGGACATCGACCCGGCCGCGCGCGTCGACGAGCTCGGCATCTCGAGCCAGCAGCTGGTGGAGATCGCCAAGGCGCTCACGCTCGACTGCAAGGTGCTGATCCTCGACGAGCCCACGGCCGCGCTCACCGAGCTCGAGTCGGCCGCGCTGTTCCGCGTGCTGCACGACCTCAAGGCACAGGGCATCGGCATCATCTACATCAGCCACCGCATGGCCGAGATCTTCGCCAACTGCGACCGCGCCACCGTGCTGCGCGACGGGCGCAACGTGCACTGCGGCGCGCTCGCGGGCACCACGCCCGACGAGCTGGTGCGCCGCATGGTGGGCCGCGACCTCGGCAACTACTACCCGCCGCGCGCCACGCTGCCCGAGGCGCCCGAGACGCTGCTGCAGGTCGACGACATCGCCGATGGCGAGCGCGTGCAGGGCATCTCCTTCGCGCTCAGGCGCGGCGAGATCCTCGGCATCGCGGGCCTCATGGGCGCCGGGCGCAGCGAACTCGCCGAAACCGTCTGCGGGCTGCGGCCCGCGCGGCGCGGCAGCGTGCGGCTCGGCGGCAAGACGCTCGCGATCCGCAAGTACGCCGACGCGCTGCGCCACGGCATCGCCTACCTCAGCGAGGACCGCAAGGCCGCGGGCGTGTTCCTCGACCTGCCGATCGCGCAGAACGTCTGCGCGATGGCGCTGCGGCGCGTGAGCTCGCGCTTCGGCCTGATGGAACGCGCGGCCGAGCGCAAGCTGGCGCAGGACCTCGGCGCGCAGCTCAACCTCAAGTCCGACGGCGTGGCGATCGAGGTCGCGAGCCTGTCGGGCGGCAACCAGCAGAAGGTGGCGATCGCCAAGCTGCTGGCCACCAAGCCGTCGGTGCTGCTGATGGACGAGCCCACGCGCGGCGTCGACGTGGGCGCGAAATCCGAGATCCACCACATCCTGCGCGCGCTCGCGAACCAGGGCGTGGGGGTGATCGTGATCTCGTCGGAACTGCCGGAAATCATCGGCCTGTGCGACCGCGCGCTGGTGATCCGCGAAGGTCGGCTGGCCGGCGAGCTCGGCACGGCCGAGATGACGGAAGAGGGCCTGCTGCGGCTGGCCTCGGGACTGGGCGAACAGGAGATGCAGTGAGCTACCAATTCAGAATAGACGGCACCAACCCCGCGAGCACCGCCGGCACCGGCACGGCGGCGGGGGCCAAAGGAGACGCCGTGAACCTTCCCTTCCGACTCGGCAGCATGCGCGAGGCCGGCCTGCTGCTGATCATCGCGGTGCTGTGCGTGGGCATGAGCTTCGCGTCGCCGTACTTCCTCACCTGGGAGAACATCCGCGCGATGCTGCTGTCGTTCTCGATCGAGGGCATCGTGGTGGTCGGCATGACCATCCTGCTGATCGTGGGCGGCATCGACCTCTCGGTGGGCTCGGTGGTGTGCCTCGCGATGGTGATCACCGGCAAGCTGTTCCTCATGGGCGTCGACCCCTGGCTCGCGAGCGCGATGGCGATCGGCGCCAGCGCGATGATCGGCGCGATGATCGGCGGCTGCGTCACGCGCATCGGGCTGAACCACTTCATCGCCTCGCTGGCCTTCATGGTGATCGTGCGCGGCCTGTGCCTGGCCTTCACGCAGGGCACGCCGCAGTCGCTGTTCTCGCTGCCGGCCGAGTTCAAGTTCATCGGCCAGGGCACGCTGTTCGGCATCCCGGCCGTGATCCTGATCTTCGTCGCGATCGTCGCCATCAGCGACTTCGTGCTGCGCCGCGCCACGCTGCTGCGCAAGGTGTTCTACGTCGGCAGCAACGAGAAGGCCGCGCTCTATTCGGGCATCCGCGTGGGCCGCGTGAAGTTCTGGGTCACGGTGCTGTGCTCGGCCTCGGCTGGCCTGGCCGGCGTGATCTACACCGCGCGCTTCGGCGCCGCCACGCCCACCTTCGGCATGGGCATGGAACTCAACGTGATCGCCGCCGCCGTGATCGGCGGCGCCAGCCTCAAGGGCGGCTCGGGCACCGTGCTCGGCGCGGTGCTCGGCCTGGCGCTGCTGTCGGTGGTGACGAGCTCGCTGATCCTGCTCGACGTCTCGCCCTACTGGCAGGACGTGATCAAGGGACTGATCCTGCTCGTGGCCGTGACCATCGACCACCTGCTCAACGTGAGGAAGACCAAGAGATGAAGACGACGACGCTGGGACCGTCGGGCATACGCTGCTCGGCGATCGGCCTGGGAACCTGGGCCATGGGCGGATGGATGTGGGGCGGCGGCGACAACGCGGGCGCGACGCTGGCGATCCAGGCCTCGCTCGACGCGGGCGTGACGCTGATCGACACCGCGCCGGCCTACGGCCTGGGCCGCTCCGAGCGGCTGGTGGGCACCGCCCTCAAGGGCCGGCGCCACGAGGCCGTGATCGCCACCAAGTGCGGCCTGGTGTGGCATACGCAGAAGGGCACGCACTTCTTCGAGGAGGACGGCCACCCCGTCTACCGCTACCTCGGCCGCGATGCGATCGCATACGAAGTGGAGCAGAGCCTCGCGAACCTGCAGACCGACTACATCGACCTCTACATCACGCACTGGCAGGACGCCACCACGCCGGTGGCCGAGACCATGGGCGCGCTGCTCGACCTGAAGAAGCAGGGCAAGATCCGCGCGATCGGCGTGAGCAACGTCGATGCCGCCACGCTCGCCGAGTACCTGCGCCATGGGCCGGTCGATGCGGCGCAGGAGCGCTACAGCCTGATCGACCGCGAGATCGAGGCCACGCTGGTGCCGCTGTGCAAGGAGCACGGCGTGGCGGTGATGGGTTATTCCTCGCTCGCGCTGGGCCTGCTCGCGGGGCCGATCGATCCCGCGCGCGCCTTCACGGGCGACGACCAGCGCGCGAGCAATCCGCGCTTCAGCGCCGACAACCGCGCGCGGCTCGCGGCCTTCTTCGCCGACCTCGAACCGCTGCGCGCCGCGCTGGGCTGCTCGTTCTCCGAAATGATGATCGCCTGGACGCTCGAGCACGGCGCCGTCTCGCTGTCGCTGTGCGGCGCGCGCAACCGGCAGCAGGCGATACAGAACGCCGCGGCCGGCACGCTCGCGCTCGGCGCCGACGCGCTGCTGCAGATCGACACCGCCGCGAAGCGGCACCTGGGCGCGCTCGGCTGAGACGCGTCCCGCCCCCTCGAACCATCTTCCACCTTCAAGGAGTTCTTTCGTATGTCGAAAGGCAAAGAGGTCCGCATCGCCCGCCTGCTGAAGGCCGGTCGCGGCCTGGACATCGCGCTCGATCACGGCGTGTGCAACGAGCCCAGCTTCCTCGACGGGCTCGAGGACATGCCGGGCGTCATCGACCGCCTGGTGGCCGCGGCGCCCGATGCGATCCAGCTCAACTACGGCCAGGCCGACCTGCTGCAGCTGCGCCCGGGCCGTGAGCGGCCGGCGCTGGTGATGCGGCTGGACATGGGCAATCCCTACAACGCCACGCGCCACCGCTCGATGTGGGCCGTGCTGCAGAACGAGCAGGACCCGGTGCTGCCCGCGGTGCAGATGGACGCGGCCTGCGTGGTCGTCAACCTGTTCATGCTGCCCGACGAGCCCGAGCTGTTCCGCCAGTGCGTGCAGAACATCGCGCGCGTGCGCGCCGACTGCGACCGCTACGGCATGCCGCTGATGATCGAGCCGCTGGTGATGCAGGCGCACGGCGCGGGCCGCGGCGGCTACATGGTCGACGGCGACGCCGAGAAGATCGTGACCCTGGTGCGGCTCGCGCGCGAGATGGGCGCCGACATCGTCAAGGCCGACCCGACCAGCGACCCCAAGGACTTCCACCGCGTGGTGCAGGCCGCGCGCTGCCCGGTGCTGGTGCGCGGCGGCGGCCGCGAGGACCTGCAGCAGGTGTTCGCGCGCTCGCGCGTGCTGCTCGACCAGGGCGCGGTGGGCATGGTCTACGGGCGCAACGTTTACCAGCACGCCAACCCGTTTGCGGTGGTGAGCGCGCTGATGGCGATGATCCACGAGGGCGCCAGCGCGGAAGCGGCCTGGGCCCTCTACGAATCGGGCGGCGCGGCGCGAAGCCGATAGCGCGGCTTTCGCGCGGCTTCCGGCGAACAGGTTTTTTCGTCACGGCAGGCGACGCCCGTCGCCCGCCGGGGTGCGCGCTGCGCGCGCATGTCGTGATTCGAGCCAGAGAAGAACGAGTCAGCAGATTCCCCTGCGAACTTCCAACAACACTTGGAGGCAAACGATGAAGATCCGGTATTACCTGATGGCATTGATGGTGCCGTTCGTCACCCTGTTGACGCACGCGGCGATCACCGGGGTCAGTCCGATGACGACCCTCGGCAACATGGCGACCGCGGTGTCCGAGGCCGTCGCCGATCCCCTCCCGCTGCAGGGGCCGGGGCTGGGCAACCTCACCTACACCTCGGAGGAACTGTTCAAGCCGGTGTCGGTGATCACCAGCCCGGCGCATCCGCTCGACCCCGCGCACAGCAACGCCAACGAGTCGCGCGAGGTGCCCGCCACCTACCCGGGCCGCAAGGACTACGGCATGAACGCCGGCATCATGGTCAACGGCTATTTCCTCACGTCCTTCGCCCCCGACAGCGGCCTCGGCCCGGGCGGCTTCCTGCTGTACGACGTGTCGAACCCGCGCCAGCTCCGGCTGGTCAAGAAGATCTACGAGCCCGAGGGGCGCACCAGCGAGTTCCGCGAGACGCACTCCTTCGGCACCGCGCGGATCGGCGACAAGACCTACGTGGTGCTGCCCAGCATCAACGGCGTGGAGTTCTGGGATTTCACCGACGTCAACGACATCAAGCAGGTGAAGAAGCTGGCGCTGCCCGGCGTCAACGCCGGCGACTACGAGAACGTCGCCTGGCAGCTCTGGTGGCAGGCGCCCTACCTGTACGTGGCTTCGGCGGGCCGGGGCATGTTCATCGTCGATGCCGCCGACCCCGCGAACGCCGTGCTCGCCAACCGCGGCGCCGGCAAGTCCAACCCGGTGTCCACCGGCGAACTCGGCGGCTTTCGCATCGGCCCGATCTTCACGATGGGCAACCACATGGTGCTGACCGCGATGGAGAGCAACGGCGGCTTCGCGAGCCTCGATATCTCCGATCCGCTCAATCCCAAGGTGCTCGACTCCATCGTGGGCACCACGCCGTTCTACTATGCGACCTGCTTCGACGGCCGGAACCTGCATGTCTCCACCCGCAACAGCGGCGCGAAGATGTACAGCTACGACCTGAGCGACCGCTCGAAATTCGTGGCCGAGGACAACCGCCTGGTCATCGACGAGCAGCTGTACTGCGCCACGCAGGACCACTACGTGATCCAGGGCGCGCAGACGCGCATCCACAAGGTCGACGTGAGCAATCCGCTCAATCACGTGGAGGTGGGCCGCGGCAGCATCCTGCGCGAGGACGATCCGAACTTCTCGCATTCGGACAACGGCCAGGTCGCGATGTTCGGCAACCTCGTGTTCGTGGGCAACGACCACGGCTCGGGCAGCGGATTCGTCGTGCACCAGGTCGACCCCGACACCACCCGGCCCGAGGTCAAGCAGGTCTCCCCCGCCAACGGCGCGAAGCAGCAGGCGCTGACCTCGCGCATCGGCCTGGGCATGACCGACAACATCCGGCCCGAGAGCGTCAACGCCAACACCTTCATCGTGCGGCCCGTGGGCGGCAACACGCTGGCCGGCACCTACAGCGTGCAGCTCGGCATCGTCAACTTCCATCCCACGCAGCCGCTGCAGCCGGGCACCAGCTACGAGGTGTTCCTGCCGGCCAACGGCGTGAAGGACTATGCGGGCAACGCCATCGGCGCCGACTTCAAGTCCACCTTCAACACCGGCAACGCGGCCGAGGTGGGCCTGAGCTACCACTGGGCGCTCAACGGCAAGCTCAGCGACCCGATCTCGAACAACGACGGCACGCCCGCCAGTGGCGACGCCTTCGAGAGCATCGGCCTGAACTTCGCGAACCGCGCGGGCGGCGTGCAGCTCAAGAACGACAGCGTGGCCACCGTGCTGGGCGGCACCGCCTCGCTGAGCTTCTACATGAAGACCACGCAGAACGGCAGCGCCAACGCCTGGACCGCGCCCGGCATCTTCGGGCGCGACCAGTCGGGCGGCGCCGACGACGTGTTCTGGGGCTGGCTCGACAACACCGGCCGGCTCAACCTGTCGGTGGCCAACGCGGCCACCAACAACCCGGGCACGCGCTCGACCTCGCCGGTCAACGACGGCAACTGGCACCACGTGGTGCTCACGCGCGACGCGGGCTCGGGCGCGCAGACCATGTACATCGACGGCGCCAAGACCAGCTCGAGCGGCCTCACCGGCGTGAAGGGCCTCGCGAACAAGTTCCAGTGGCTGGGCCAGATCCAGGGCAATGCCGACTTCTTCAAGGGCACGCTGGCCGACGTGCGGGTGTTCAACCGCGTGCTCGGCGACGCCGAGGTCGCGACCCTGCGCGGCCAGGCGGTCATCGGCGACCCCGGCATCGGCAGCGGGCCCAAGGTGGTCAACGGCACGCTGAACTTCAACCCGTCCACGCTCGGCAGCGGCGGCGCGCAGTTCCGCTGGAACTTCGGCAACGGCACCGTCACGGCCTTCTCGAGCCAGGCCGGCTACAGCTACACCTACACCACGCCCGGCCACTACACCGTGACCCTGACGGTGAAGGACAGCGCGGGCCGCGAGACCTACTACACCTACAACGTGACCATCATCGCGCCCGTCACCGCGAGCGCGCCGCGGCACACCGGCAACATCGCGGGCGACGCGAACCGGGTCTACGCGGTCAATCCCGACAGCGGCACGGTGGCGGCGATCGACGCCCAGAGCCTGGCCAAGCTGTGGGAGGTGTCGGTGGGCAGCGAGGCCAAGACGCTGGCGCTCGGCCCCGACGGCCGGGTCTGGGTCGCGGTGCAGGGCGAGGACAAGCTGGTCGCGCTCAACGCCGCCGACGGCAGCGTCTCGGTCACCGTGCCCTTCGACTACGGCAGCGGTCCCTACGGCGTGGTCTTCACGCCCGACGGCGCCAAGGGCCTGCTGACGCTGGAGAGCAAGTCGCGCCTCGTGAGCTTCAATCCCTCCACCGGGGCGGTCACGGCCACCCTGCCGCTCGACGGCACGGTGCGCGGCATCGCGGTCACGGGCGACGCCCAGATCGCCTACGTCACGCGCTTCAAGTCGAAGATGACCGGCGGCGAGCTCTACAAGGTCAACCTGGCCTCGATGAGCGCGCTGTCGACCATCGCGCTGCCGGTGGACACCACCACCGTCGACACCGAGGCCGGCGCGCGCGGCGTGGCCAACTACCTGAGCCAGGTCGTGATCTCGCCCGACGGCAAGCGCGCCATCCTGCCCTCGAAGAAGGACAACATCGTGCGCGGCCGCTTCCGCGACGGCCGCGACCTGGTGCACGACCAGACCGTGCGCTCGATCCTGTCGCAGGTCGACCTGCAGTCGGCGGCCCACGTGGCCGGCGAACAGATCGACTTCGACGACCGCGCGCCGGCGCGCGCCGCGCTGTTCTCGCCCGCGGGCGACTACATCTTCGTGGCGCAGATGGAAGGCAACCGGGTGGCGATCGTCGATCCCTACACGCGCTCGGTGCGCGGCGAGATCGACACCAGCAGCGCGCCGCACGGCCTGTTCCTCGACGCCGCGCGCAAGCGCCTGTTCGTCAACAACTTCCTCGCGCGCTCGGTGTCGGTGCACGACGTGGCGGCGGTGCTGGCCTCGGAGAGCAACGCGGCGGTCTTCGTGCGCAACGTGCAGACCGTGGCGACCGAGCCGCTGGCCGCGGCCGCGCTGCGCGGCAAGCAGGTGTTCTACAACGCCGCCGACCGGCGCATGAGCAAGGACAACTACATCTCGTGCGCGAGCTGTCATGCCGATGGCGGCGACGACGGCATGGTGTGGGACTTCACCCAGCGCGGCGAGGGCCTGCGCCGCACCATCAGCCTGCAGGGGCGGCGCGGCACGAGCCATGGCCGGCTGCACTGGAGCGCCAACTTCGACGAGGTGCAGGACTTCGAGAACGACATCCGCAACGAGTTCGGCGGCACCGGCTTCCTGAGCAATGCCGACTACGCGGCCACCTCCAATCCGCTGGGCACGCCCAAGGCCGGACGCAACGCGCAGCTCGACGACCTCGCGGCCTACCTCTCGTCGCTCGACAAGTTCATGCGCAGCCCGGCGCGCACGGCCGACGGCAACCTCAGCGTGGAGGCCGCGCGCGGCCAGACGGTGTTCAACACCGCGCAGTGCGCGACCTGCCACACCGGCGGCACCTTCCGCGACGGCCAGCGGCACGACGTGGGCACGATCCAGCTCTCGTCTGGCAAGGGCGGCAACCAGCCGCTGGCGGGCGTGGGCTTCGACACGCCGACGCTGTCGGGCACCTGGAGCGTGACCTCGTTCTTCCACAACGGCCAGGCCGCCTCGCTGCAGGCGGTGCTCGACAGCGGCCACGGCAACGCCAACGGCCTGCCGCCGGCCGACGTGGTGGCGCTGCGCGAGTACGTGCGCTCGCTCGACACTGCGCCGCCGCTGGTCGCGCGCATCCGCTCCGACGCCAGCAACCTGTGCGTGAACATCAAGGGCGTGTCGACCGCCAGCGGCGCCACCGCGGTGCAGTGGCCCTGCGGCAACGACGCCAACGAGAAGTTCACCGTGACCAGCAGCGGCGGCTACGTGCAGTTCGTGGCGCAGCACAGCGGCCTGTGCCTGGCGCAGAGCGGCAACGCGACCACCAATGCCGCCGTGGTGCAACTGGCCTGCACGGCCGGCAATGCGACGCAGTGGACGGTGGTCGGCTCGACCCTGCGCAACCGCGCCTCCGGATCCTGCCTCGACGTCCCGAACGGATCCACCACGCAGGACACGGCGCTGATCACCTGGACCTGCAACGGGGGCAACAACCAGAACTGGACCCAGCTGCCCTGAGCGGGCGGCCTTGACCGGGGAGGGCGCGCCTGCGGGCGCGCTTTTTTTTGCGCCCGTCGGGCCTTGGCCAAGGTCGGGCGCGGGCGCGGGGCGGTGTCACCGGGCCCGGCGCGCTTCGGTCCACACCACGATCAGCAGGCCGGCCAGCACCATCGCGAGCCCCGCGAAGGCCCAGGGGCCCGGGCGCTCGTGCAGGACGACCAGGGCGAGCCCGAAGGCCGTGACGGGCTCGGCCAGTGCCAGCGTGACGCCCGAGGCGCCGGAGATGTGCCGCAGCGCATGGCTGAACAGCAGGTAGGCGATGCCGGTCGACACCAGGCCCAGGTAGGCCACGAGGACCCAGCCCGCGGGCGTGGTCGAGAAGGGGCCGGAGATCAGCAGCGCGGCCGGCATGGCCGCCACGGAGGCCGTCGCGAAGAGCCACAGCGTGACCGTCGCCGGCGGCGACCGGCGCACCAGGCGCTGGCTGACCAGCGTGTAGATGGCGTAGCAGAGCCCCGAGCCCAGGCACAGCGCCAGGCCGGCGAGGTCGACGCGCGAGCCTGCGCCCGATCCCGACATCACCATCAGGCCGCCACCGCCGATCGCGAGCAGGGTGCCCGCCCACCAGGCCGGCGCGGGTGGCGTGCGAGACACGAGCGCCTGCAGCAATCCGGCCCAGGCCGGCCCGCTGCCCACGGCGATCGCGGTGCCGATGGCCACGCCCGTGGCCCTGACGCCCGCGAAGAAGCTCAGGTTGTACCCGGCCATGCACAGGCCCGCGAGCAGCACCCAGCGCCATGTGGCCGGCGCCATCGACAGCGCGACGGGCTCGCCGCGCTGCCGTCGCCAGCCGATGAAGGCCGCGAAGAACAGCGTGGCGATCGCCATGCGCAGCGTGCCGATCCAGAAGGGCGACGTGTCCAGGGGCGCGAAGCTCTGGGCGGTGCCGGTCGTGCCCCAGAGCGCGGCGGCGGCAAGCACCATGCCGGCGCCGGTGAGGGAAGCGTGCTTTGTCATGCGCGCATCCTCCAGCGCCGCGGCCGCGGCAACTGTCGAGAGACTCTCGACCTCGTCAGCCCGCGCGCGCGTGTCGGGCGCCCGACTGGCGGTCGCGTCGCAGCGCGAAGCCGAGGGCGCTGGCCGAGCGGTAGCCCGTGCGCAGGGCCGTCGCTTCGAGCGGCAGGCCGCCGCGCAGCAGGCGCTGGGCGGCGTCGAGCCGGCGCGCGCGCAGGTAGGCCTGCGGCGACAGCCCCGTCAGTTCGAGCAGCCGCGCATGGAAGCGCTGCGGGCTCAGGAAGAACAGGGCGGCCATGCGCGCGGTGTTCCAGGGCTCGTGCAGCGCGCCGCCGAGGGCGGTGTCGAGCCGTGCCAGGTCGATGCTGCGGCGCGCGAGGATGGAGGGCGCCTCGAGCACGTGCGCCAGGTGCTGCGCGGCCCGGGCCGGGTCGACGTCGTTCCTGCAGGCCGCCGTGACCGCGAAGCGCCGGATGCGGTCGACGCCCGTGGCGGGGGGCGTGTCGATGACCACCATGCGCACGCCGCGCGGCGACATGAAGGTGTGGGCCACGCCGGCCGGAATGATCATTCCGCAGGAGGTGTCGGTGAAGGCGGCGCGGCCGCCGATCTCCAGCTCCATGCGGCCGTCCAGCGCGAACATGATCTGCGCGTGCGCATGGTCGTGGCCGGCGTATTCGCCCGCGTAGCTGCGCACGCTGTAGGCGATCCCGGAGACGAGCGGACTGTGCATGCCCGCGATTGTGCCCAGCCCCCGCGAACCCCGCGTGCCCCGCGTGCCGGCGGCCGGCTCAGCGTTCCGGCCAGCGCTGCGGCACCCGGCGCAGCTTCGCCATGTCGTAGCCCAGGGCCTCGATCTTTCGCAGCGCCTGCGCGTAGGCCTCGGGCGCCAGCTCGGGCGTGCGCGCCATCAGCCAGACGTAGTCGCGCTGGCTGCGCGCGACGATGGTGCTCCGGTAGTCGGGCGACACGTCGGCGATCACGTACTCGGCCTGGATCGGCCAGATGAACTGCATGCCCCAGACCGCGTTGCCGGTGCCGGGCCGCACGGTGCCCACGGGATGCAGGGTCTCGACCGGCGCGTCGAAGCTGCCGTCGCGGTAGCGGAAGTCGGTCTGGATGCGGCCATCGGGCCGCTGCGCGTAGGACTCGACGGCGTTGAACGCGTTCTTCTCCGGCAAGGTCGGGATGTGCGCGATCACGTACCAGTCGCCCATGAAGCGCGCGATGTCGACCGCCGGCACCGGCGCGATCGTCGGTGCCGGCGTCGCGCAGGCCGTGAGCGCGGCGCACGCGCACAGGGCCAGCCAGCCGAGCGGGTGCCTGGGGCGCGCCGCGGGGGCGCGTTCGGGAGGGGTGTGTGGAAGGCGGGTCATCCGGTCAGTACGCAGCCGCGCGCCGACTGGATCCCCCGCCGTGGCGGCGGCCTATTCGGACAGGCCGGCGCGCGCGAGCTCCACGTCCAGCCGCTCCTTCGCGTCGGCCGGCTTGAGCGCCGCGGCCTTCTCGTAGAGCCGCGTGGCCTCGGCCATGCGCGCGTCGCCATGCAGCATCAGCAGCGCGCGCGCGTATTCCATCAGCGCGCTGGCCGAATGCGGATGCAGCGCGATGCCGTGCTCGAACAGCTCGACGGCAGTCTCGGCGCGCACGCCGTAGGTCATGCGGCCGACCAGCGCGCCGACCTTGTCGATCACCTCGGCATGGAAGGCGGCGAGCGCGACGTGGGCGTCGGCATGGCGCGGCTTGAGCGCGATCACGCGTTCGAGCGCCTCCTTGAGCCGCGTGCCCAGGCCCTGCGCGAGCGCGCGCGCCACGCTGATGCCCTGGCTGTAGCGGCCCATCGCATAGGCCTGCCAGTACAGCGCCTGGCAATCGTCGGGCTCGGCCGCGACCTGCGCGCCGGCGCGTTCCACCACCTGGCGGAACATCGCGAGCCGCACGGCTTCGCGCGGCTCGAGGTAGTTGGCATAGATCGCGGTCGCCTGGTTGGCCAGCGCCAGGCCCTCGGCGCCGTGCAGCAGGCCGATGGCCGCGGCGCGTTCGAACTCGCCGCTGTGATAGAGCGCCCAGCCCTCGGCCAGGGCCTCGTTGTGCTCGGGCGCCGGCATCTCGTGGCCGGCATGCAAGCGCGCCCAGTGCGCGATCAGGCTGCGCGCATCGAAGCGCGGCACGTCGGCGTAGGGCAGCGGCGCCCAGGGGCTGGAACCGGCGGTGCCGGGCGTACCGCCGGCCGTCGCGGTCGACATCAGCGGGAGCGGTTTGAAATCGTGGGGGGACATGGTTCAGGCGGCCATATCGGCAGGGGACGAGGCGGAAGGGCTGCTGGCGGCATCTTCGCCGCCGTAGGCCTGGCCCAGTGTCAGCAAATGGCGCCGTTGCTCGGCGCCGAGATAGGGCGCGAGCTGGTGCAGGGTGTGGCGGGCGCCGCGCAGCAGCGCGGCCTGCGCATGGGCCGGCTCGAGCGCCTGGCGCGGGTTGCGCACGTACTCGTAGCTGAGCCAGTAGGTCAGCACCACCACCATGCTCTGCGCCAGCGTGTCGACCTCCTGCGCGTCGATCTCGAGGTGGCCGGCGCGGCCCAGGCCGGCGATCAGCTGGCGCATCGCGCGCACCTTGTGCTTGAGCACGAGCTGGAACTGGGTCTCGAGGTGCCGGTTCTTGCTCAGCAGGTCGTTGAGGTCGCGGTAGAGGAAGCGGTGGCGCCAGATCAGCTCGAACAGGCTGTGCATGAAGAACCAGGCGTCCTCCACGTCGTGGATGCCCTCGCTCGCATGGAGCAGCTCGCCGAGCTCGGTCTCGTAGCCCTCGTAGAGCTTGTTGATCAGCTCTTCCTTGGCCGGGTAGTGGTAGTAGAGGTTGCCGGGACTGATGTTGAGCTCGCCGGCCACGAGCGTGGTGGAGACGTTCGGCTCCCCGAAGCGGTTGAACAGGTCCAGCGCGGCTTCGAGAATGCGTTGTGCAGTGCGGCGTGGCGCTTTCCTGGCCATGTCGGTGCTCCCGGGTTGTCTCTTGGAAACACTCTAGCGCAGGAACGCCGCGCGAAGCGCGCAGGGGACATTGATTTGCGGGGCACTGCGTTTGTGCAGTGCCGCATGCGCGATGCGCCTGGCAGCGCCTCGGCGCGCATTCGGCGCCGGAATCGGCCGCTTCGAGGCCGGAAAGCCGCTTTATTCGGCGCCGCTCGATTTGTTGCGCCGCACCGTGGCCTTGCGTGCCGGTGTCTCGACCGACTTGGCGTGGCGCGCGGCGCGCGCACCGCGCGCCGGACTGGCGGCGGGTTTCGCGGTGCCGGCCGCGCCGCGCAGGGCGGCCAGCTCGGCCTCGAGCGCCGTCACGCGCGCCTGCAGCGCGGCCACCTCGGCCGGCGGCGGCATGCCGAGCTTGTCGAGCGCGCGCGCCACGCGTTCCTCGAAGATGTTCTCGAGCTTGCCCCACTGGCCCGCGGCCTTGGTGCCGAACTCGTTCGCGAAGCCGGCCATGCGGGCCTGGGCCTGCGACAGGGTTTCCTCGGCCGCCTGCTGGGTGCGCTTCTGCATGCCCGCGCCGTCCTTGACCAGCGACTCGAAGGCCTTGCTGCCCTCCTGCTGCATCTTGGCGAAGGCGCCGAGGCCGGCCAGCCAGATCTGCTGCGCGGAATCCTTGATGCGGTCGGAGGTCTTGTCGAAGCGGTCGTCGTCCTGGGTGGCCATGTGCGGTCCGAATGAAGGGGGAAGCGGGGAGGGGCGGTCTGCCGGAAACCGCCGAACTCTAGCCGCGCCGGCCGCGCGCGGTTAGAGCCTTTTGCCTATTCAGGTCTTTGCGGACCGCTCAGGGGTTGCCCGAGGCCGCGCGGCTCGCGTCGAGGTGCGCCCGCGCGCGCTCGGCCAGCGCCATCTCGCCCGGCGTGCCCGGCACGTAGGCCTCGACCGGCAGCGGCCGGCCGTGCGAGTCGACCGAGACGAAGACGATCAGGCACTCGGTGGTCTTCTCCATCGCGCCGCCCTTCATGTCGCCGCTGCGCACCTCGACCGAGATGTTCATGCTGGTCTTGCCGGTGTAGGCCATGCGCGCCTCGACCTCGACCAGGTCGCCGATCATGATCGGGCGGTGGAAGCGGATGCTGCCGATGAAGGCGGTGACGCAGTAGCGCTTGGCCCAGCTCGTGGCGCAGGCGTAGCCGGCCTCGTCGATCCACTTCATGACCGTGCCGCCGTGGACCTTGCCGCCGAAGTTGACGGTGTTGGGCTCGGCGAGGAATCGCAGGGTGATGGAAGACATGCTGTGCCTTTGTGCTTTCGGGAAGGGGCCGTGGGGGCCGGGACGTGGGGGAGGCGATTATGCGAGGGCGCGCATGACGGTTCGGCCGCCGCCCGTCGTCCAGGCATGCCCGCCGGGCCGCAAGCTCCATGCCACCGGCTCAGGCCGGGCCCGCCGCCTCGCCTTCGTTGAACAGCTGCGCCAGCGTGCGCCGCAGCCAGGCATTGCCGGCGTCGGCATGGAAGCGCTCGTGCCAGTGCTGCTTGACCGCGTACGAGGGCAGCTCGAACGGCGGCTCGAGCAGCTGCACCGGCTCCTGCGTGGCCAGCACCTGGCCGAGGATGCGCGGCACCACCACCAGCAGCTCGGTGTGGGCCACGATCCGCGCCACGCTGAGGAAGCTCGACAGCCGCGTCACCACGTGGCGCCGCAGCCCGAGCCGCGCGATGGTCTTGTCGACGATCGCATGGCCGGTGCCCGAGGAGGCCACCACCGCGTGCGCCTCGGCCTCGAAGCGCTTGCGCGTCAGCCGGGCGCCCACGCGCGGATGGTTGCGCGCCGCCAGGCAGACGAAGTTCTGCATGAACAGCGTCTGCTGGTAGAAGCCGGCCTCGAGCTGCGGCATGAAGCCCACCGCGAGGTCGACCGCGCCGTCCTCGAGCCGGCGGCCGCTCTCGGTCGAGATGATCTCGGTCTCGATGCGCACGCCCGGCGCCACCTGCCGCAGGTGGTCGAGCAGGCCCGGCAGCAGCACCACCTCGCTGATGTCGGTCATGCAGATGCGGAAGCTGCGCTCGGCCGTGGCGGGGTCGAACACCGCGCGGCCGCCCTTGGCGCGGTTGAGGCGGTCGAGGATGTCGAGCACCAGCGGCTGGGTCTGGCGCGCATAGGGCGTGGGTTCCATGCCGCGCGAGGTGCGCACGAACAGCTTGTCGCCGAAGTGGGTGCGCAGCCTGGCGAGCGCCGTGCTCGCGGCCGACTGCGAGATGCCGAGCCGCTCGGCGGCGCTCGAGACGTTGGCGGTCTTGTAGACCTCGTCGAACACCAAGAGCCATTCCAGATCGAGTTGTGCCATGGGCGCGGCCCTCGTGGTCTGCGGCCCGCGGGCCACCATTATCGAAAAACAGGATCGGAGCTATCGCCGGTCCCCCATTGCGCCAATAGTAGTGCGGGCGGATGATCCCATTGATTCGGAAGTTCTAACCAGGCCGGCGCCCCAAGTCGCCGCCGCGCCATGCACCGCGAGAGACACGCCATGAACCCCTCCACCGCCCGCGCCGCGCCTTCCAATGCGGATGAGCGCCGCGACTACTACGACCGCATCCGCCCGCTGCACCTCACGCCGCTGTGGGAATCGCTGCATGCGCTGGTGCCGCGCGAGCCGCAGACGCCCTGCGTGCCCGCGCTGTGGCGCTACGACGAGATCCGCCCGCTGCTGATGGAGTCGGCCGACCTGATCACGGCCGAGGAGGCCGTGCGCCGCGTGCTGGTGCTCGAGAACCCGGCGCTGCCCGGCAACTCCTCGATCACGCAGTCGATCTATGCCGGGCTGCAGCTGATCATGCCGGGCGAGGTGGCGCCCTCGCACCGCCACGTGCAGTCGGCGCTGCGCTTCATCGTCGACGGCCAGGGGGCCTACACCACGGTGGGCGGCGAGCGCACCACCATGTACCCGGGCGACTTCATCATCACGCCCTCGTGGGCCTGGCACGACCATGGCAACGAGGGCATCGAAGGCGTGGTGGAGCCGGTGGTCTGGCTCGACGGCCTCGACATCCCGATGCTGCGCTTCTTCGACGCCGGCTTCGCCGAGAACGACGACGCCAAGGTGCAGCACGTGGCGCGGCCCGAGGGCCACAGCCTTGCGCGCTTCGGCCACAACATGGTGCCGGTGCGGCACGACCACGTGTCGGCCACCTCGCCGATCTTCAACTACCCCTATGCGCGCAGCCGCGAGGCGCTCGCGCAGTTGCAGAAGCAGGAAGCGCCCGATGCGTGGCTGGGCCACAAGCTGCGCTACATCAACCCGCTGACGGGCGGCTCGCCGATGCCGACCATCTCGACCAATCTGCAGCTGCTGCCGAAGGGCTTCGCGGGCAAGACGCACCGCGCGACCGACGGCAGCGTCTACAGCGTGGTCGAAGGCCATGGCAGCGCCGAGATCGCGGGCCAGCGCTTCGAGTTCGGGCCGCGCGACACCTTCGTCGTGCCCTCGTGGGCGCCGCTCACGCTGCACGCGCCCAACGGCGACTGCGTGCTCTTCAGCTTCTCGGACCGGCCCGTGCAGCAGGCCATGGGAATCCTGCGCGAAGCCTTCCTCGAGAACGCCTGAGCCCCGGCCCTTTCGTTTTTTTCCTTTCCCTCGACCGTTGCCGCCCCACGCGGCAGGAGCCCTCATGTCCTTCGTCTTCACGCCCCCTTCCATCGTCGGCCTGCCCATCGTCGGCAGCGACAAGCAGTTCCCCGTGCGCCGCGTCTACTGCGTGGGCCGCAACTACGCGGCCCATGCGCGCGAGATGGGCTTCGATCCCGACCGCGAGCCGCCGTTCTTCTTCTGCAAGCCCAACGACGACGCCTCGGTGGTGCCGGTGGCCGAGGGCGCGACCGGCGCCATTCCCTATCCGGCGCTGACCGCCAACTACCACTACGAGGCCGAGCTGGTGGTCGCCATCGGCAAGGGCGGCCGCGACATCCCGGTGGAACAGGCCGCGAGCCACATCCACGGCTATGCCGTCGGCCTCGACATGACCCGCCGCGACCTGCAGATGAAGATGCGCGAGCAGGGCCGGCCGTGGGAGATCGGCAAGGCCTTCGACTTCTCGGCGCCGATCGCGCCGCTGCGCACGCTGGCCGAGGTGGGCGAGATCGATGCCGGCGAGATCCGCCTCGAGGTCGACGGCGAGGTGCGCCAGAAGAGCGACATCACGCACCTGATCTGGTCGGTCAACGAAGTGATCGCCAACCTGTCGACCCTGTTCGCGCTGCAGCCCGGCGACCTGATCTTCACCGGCACGCCCGAAGGCGTGGGCGCGGTGAAGCCCGGCCAGACGATCAAGGTCAGCATCGAGCGGCTGCCGTCGCTGAGCGTGCGCATCGACTGAGCGAGCCGCGCATGAGCCCGACCCCTTCCCCCACCGTGCTGCTGGTCGGCGGCGGCATCGGCGGCATGGCCGCCGCGCTGGCGCTCGCGCGCCTGGGCGTGTCGATCGACCTGCTCGAGCAGAGCGCCGCCATCGGCGAGATCGGCGCCGGCCTGCAGCTCGGCCCCAATGCCTTCGCCGCGCTCGACGCGCTGGGCGTGGGCGAGGCGGTGCGCCGGGGCTCGGTGTTCACCGACCGGCTGGTGATGATGGATGCGGTCGACTGCTCGGAAGTGGCTTCGGTGCCGGTCGGCGAGGCCTTCCGCGCGCGCTTTCGCAACCCCTATGCCGTGAGCCATCGCGCCGACCTGCACGGCGCGATCCACGAGGCCGTGAAGCAGCATCCGCTGATCCGTTTCCATACCTCGGCGCAGGTCGAGACCCTCGACACTCGGGGGCAGGGCGTGGTGGCTGTCACGCGCGACGGCCGGCGCTTCCAGGCCGATGCCATCGTCGGCTGCGACGGCGTGAAGTCGGTGGTGCGCGCGGCGCTGATCGGCGACGCACCGCGCGTCTCGGGCCACGTGGTCTACCGCGCGGTGGTGCCGGCGGCCGACATGCCGGCGGACCTGCGCTGGAACGCGCCCGTGGTCTGGGCCGGCCCGAACTGCCACCTGGTGCACTACCCGTTGCGCCATGGCGAGCAATACAACCTGGTCGTCACCTTCCACAGCCGCGAGCGCGAGGAATGGGGCGTGACCGACGGCAGCAAGGAAGAGGTGCTGTCGTACTTCGAGGGCGTGCATGCGCGCCCGCGCCAGCTGCTCGATCGCCCGACCTCGTGGCGCCGCTGGAGCACCGCCGACCGCGATCCGGTCGAGCGCTGGAGCGAGGGCGCGGCCACGCTGCTGGGCGATGCCGCGCATCCGATGATGCAGTACCTGGCGCAGGGCGCCTGCATGGCGCTCGAGGACGCGGTGACGCTCGGCGAGGCCGTGAAGGCCTGCGACTTCGACCTGCCGGCCGCCTTCCGGCTCTACGAGGCGGCGCGCGTGGCGCGCACGGCGCGCGTGGTGCTGTCGGTGCGCGAGATGGGGCGGCTCTACCATGCCAGGGGCGTGGAGCGCCTGGTGCGCAACAGTCTCTGGACCGGCCGCACGCCCGAGCGCTTCTACGATGCGGTCGAGTGGCTCTATGCCTGGCGGCCCGAGCGCTGCCTGGATGACGCGCCCGAGGCGCTGCGCCGATCGGCACGCGCCGAGGCCGCCGCGCTTTCGCCGCACTGACACCCGACGCCTTCAAGATCCACAACCATCGAGGCCCCAGGCCCACGGAGACAAACGACCATGAACTTCCCGCGCGCACTGCTGACCGGCCTTCTCGCCCTGACCTCGCTGGCCATGGCCGGCGGCGCGGCGGCCCAGGCCGGCGACTATCCGAACAAGCCCGTGACGCTGGTCACGCCCTTCGCGGCCGGCAGCGGCCCCGACGCGGTGCTGCGGCTGGTCTCCGACAAGCTCTCGCGGCTGTGGAACCAGCGCGTGCTGATCGACAACCGGCCCGGCGGCGGCGGCTTCATCGCCATCGACCAGGCCCGGCGCGCCGCGCCCGACGGCTACACCCTGCTGCAGCTCGACAGCGAGCACGTGGCGGCGCTGCCGCACCTGTACAAGTCGCGCAACTTCGTGACCTTGCAGCACTTCGACCCGGTGGCCTCGCTGTTCCGCACGCCCTTCTTCGTGGCCGTGGGCAGCGACTCCAAGTGGAAGACCATGGCCGACCTGATCGCCGCGGCCAAGGCCGATCCCGACGCCATCGTCTACGGCTCCTGGGGCGTGGGCAGCCCGGGCCACCTGGGCGCGCAGCAGCTCGAGGCGCTGACCGGCATCCGCATGCGCCACGCGCCCTACCGCGAGGTCTCGCAGCTGTATTCGAACGTGGGCACCGGCGAAGTGCCATGGGCCTTCGCGAGCATTCCCTCGAGCCAGGGCATCTACAAGGCCGGCAAGCTGCGCTACATCGCGGTGGCCGCGCCCAAGCGCATCCCGCAGATGCCCGATGTGCCGACCATGGCCGAGGCCGGCGGCCCGGCCGGGCTGGAGGTCAATTCCTTCGTCTCGCTGCTCGCGCCCAAGGGCGTGCCGGCGGCCATCAAGGCGAAGATCAACGCCGACGTGGCGAAGGTCATCGCCGACCCCGAGATCCGCGCCCGTTTCGACACCTTCGCCTTCGAGCCGCTGGCCTGGTCGCCCGAGGAGATCGAGCGCCAGGCCGAGGCCAAGTCCAAGGTCTACGGCGAGCTGGTGCGCAGGGGCAACATCAGCCTCGAATAGCGGCCCGTGCCTTGCTTGGGGCAGTTAAGCTGCCCGCCTGTTTTGACACTTTTTGACAATTCCTCTTCATGCAAGCCACCAAGAGAGCCCTCCTGATCGCCTGCGGCCTCGCCGCCGCCACGCTGCCGCTGGCCGCGAGCGCGCAGGCGCCCGCCTGGCCCACCAAGCCCATCCGCCTGCTCGTCGGCTTCCCGGGCGGCTCCACGCCCGACATCGCCGCGCGCACCATCGCCGAGCCGCTGTCGAAGGCGCTGGGCCAGCCGATCGTGGTCGACAACAAGCCCGGTGCCTCGGGCAACATCGCGGCCGACACGGTGGCCAAGGCCAGCGACGACCACACGCTGGGCATCGTCATCAACGGCAACCTGACCTCGTCGAAGCTGCTCTATCCGAAGCTGCCCTACGACCCGGTCAAGGACTTCACCTACCTCTCGCTGATCGCGACCGCGCCGCTGGTGCTGGTGGCGCAGAACAACCTGCCCTCGGGCGAGGCCTTCTTCGACGCCGGCCGCAAGGCGGGCAACAAGTGGAACTACGGCTCGGTGGGCATCGGCTCGGTCGGCCACCTGGGCATGGAGCTGCTCAAGAGCCGCGTACCGGGCTTCAACCCCGAGCACGTGCCCTACCAGGGCAATCCGCAGGTCATCACCGGCATGCTCGGCGACCAGATCCAGATGGGCCTGATCCCGCCCGGCGTGGCGATGCCGCAGATCAAGGCCGGCAAGCTCAAGGCCATCGGCCTGACCGCCGGCCGCAGCGCGCTGGTGCCCGAGGTGCCGCCGCTGGCCAATGCCGGCGTGCGCGACTTCAATCTCGAGGTGTGGGTGGCGCTGCTGGGCCCGTCCAACCTCTCGAAGACCGCGCAGGCGCGCATCGGGCGCGAACTCGAGGTGGTGATGAAGCAGCCCGAGGTGCGCCAGAAGCTGTTCGAGCAGGGCTGGCAGGCCGTGGGCACCTCGCCCGACGGCATGCGCGCGCGCGTCAACGACGAGGCCGCGATCATGACCAAGATCATCTCGACCAAGGGCATCACTCTCCAATGACGGCTGCAATGACGATGGCCGAGCCGTCGCGTTCGCTGCCGGTCTTCGGCAGCTACGACGTGGTGGTGGTCGGCGGCGGTCCCGCCGGCATCGCCGCCGCCGTGAGCGCTGCGCGCCACGGCGCCAGCACCCTGCTGGTGGAGCGCTACGGCTTCCTCGGCGGCATGGGCACGGCGGGCGGCGTCACCAACTTCGCGGGCCTGTACGGCAAGCGCCGCGGCCAGATGACGCAGCTGGTGCGCGGCGTGGTCGACGAACTGGTCGAGCGCATCGTCGCGCTCAACGGCATGAACGATCCGCAGGACGGCATGGGCGGGCGCATCCGCGTGCGCTCGTACGACACCTCGGCCTACAAGCTCGCGGCCGACCAGTTGCTCGAGGCGGCCGGCGTGAAGCTGCTGTTCCATGCGCTCGCGGCCTCGGTGATCCACGACGGCGAGCGCATCGCCGCGCTGGTGGTCGAGACCAAGTCGGGCCGGCAGGCGATCCGCGCCAATGCCTTCGTCGACGCCAGCGGCGACGCCGACGTGGCGGCCTTCGCGGGCGTGCCCTTCGAGGTCGGCGACGGCCACGGCAGCGGCCTGTTCCCGACCACCATGTTCCGCATCGGCCAGGTCGACGCGCCGGCCGCGCTCGAGGCGGTGGGCGAGTTCAAGGCCATCAACGACTTCATGGCGCGCGCCGAGGCGAGCAAGCCCGGCGCCTACCGCTTCCCGCGCGAGGGCGCGATCCTGCGCCCCAACAAGGACCCGCGCGAATGGCGTGCCAACGTCACGCAGATCCGCAATTCCGAAGGCCGCGCGATGAACGGCGTCGACGCGCGCGAACTCACCGAGGGCGAGCTCGAGGGCCGGCGCCAGATCGCCGAGTACTTCCGCTTTCTCAAGGCCGAGGTGCCGGGCTTCGCGCAGTCGGCCATCGTCGAGATCGCGCCGCAGGTCGGCATCCGCGAGACGCGGCGCATCCAGGGCCTGTACGCGCTCGAGCGCGAGGACATCCTGTCGTCGGCCAGGTTCGACGACGCCATCGGCCTCAATGCCTGGCCGATGGAGATGCATGCCGATGGCCGCATCGAGTGGGCCTTCCCGCGCGATGCCGACAACGCCTACAACCACCTGCCCTGGCGCATGCTGGTGCCGCGCACGGTCGCCAACCTGCTGGTGGCCGGCCGCTGCGCCTCGATGACGCACGAGGGCCAGTCGGCCGCGCGCGCCAGCGGCGGCTGCTTCGTGATGGGGCAGGCCGCGGGCACGGCGGCGGCCACGCTCGGCAGCGGCGCGTTCGCCGACGTGGACGTGGCGGCGCTGCAGGCGAAGCTGGCGGCGGACGGGGTCGACCTGGACCGTTGAGGGGCAGCAGCGGGGGGCAGGGGGCGCGCGAAGTGCGCGCAGGGGGCGCGCGAAGCGCGCGCGACAGCCCCCTGGCCCCATGTTTGCTATCGTTTGCGGCTCTCTCTTTTCGTCCAGCCGCTCCCGATGACCCCCGATCCCGCCACCGCCGCCCGCCTCGTCGACGAACTCGTCGCCCTCATGCAGCTCGAACCCCAGGGCGGCGACCGCTTCCTGGCGCAGAGCGAGGACATCGGCACGCCGGCCGTGTTCGGCGGCCAGGTGCTGGGACAGTCGCTGATGGCGGCCAACCTCACGGTCGGCGCCGACCGGCCCGTGCATTCGATGCACGCCTACTTCCTGCTGCCGGGCGAGCATGCGCCCATCGAGTACAGCGTGGACCGCGTGCGCGACGGCCGCAGCTTCACCACCCGCCACGTGGTGGCACGCCAGCAGGAGCGCATCATCTTCGAGATGTCGGCCTCGTTCCAGACCGTGGACGACGGCGTCGAGCACCAGATCGACATGCCCGAGGTGGCCGGCCCCGAGGGCCTGGTCAGCGAGCTCGACCAGCGCATCGCGCTCGGCGACCGGCTGCCCGAGCCCTGGCGCAGCAAGGCGATCGAGCCGCACGGCATCGAGTACCGCCGGGTCCAGCCCGACGACCTGCTCGCGCCGGTGCCGCGGCCCGCGTCCGACAGCGCGATCTGGATGCGCGCGATCGCGCCGCTGCCCGACGACCCGATGGTGCACCGCGCGCTGCTGGCCTACGCCTCCGACCACGGCCTGCTGCGCGCCGCCATGCTGCCGCACGGCCTGAGCTTCATGACCGGCCAGGTGCGGCCCGCGAGCCTCGATCACGCGATGTGGTTCCACCGCGATTTCCGCTTCGACGACTGGCTGCTCTACGTGCTCGATTCGCCGAGCGCGAGCGGCGCGCGCGGCCTGTGCCGCGGCAGCATCTACACGCGCGACGGCCGGCTCGTGGCCTCGACGGCGCAGGAAGGCATGCTGCGCATCCGGGCGCTGAAGAAGTAGCCGCGCAGGGCGCCTCCTAGGCGCCGTTGCTCAAGGCCAGCGGCGGGTCCTGCGCGACCGCGCTGCCCGCGCGCTCGTCGAGCACGCGCTGGTAGTTGTCGCGCAGCAGGATGCCCGCGTAGTACACGTGCTCGCGCATCAGCTGCTCGGCGCGCGCCGCGTCGCCGTCGATCACGGCCTGCACGATGCGGTGGTGGTCGTCGTGCGAACGCAGGATCACGCCGTGGTCGTGCCACAGCATGATGCGGTCGGAGGCGAAGGGCACGGCCTGCGCCTGCGCGCCGAAGCGCACCACCCACGGATTGCGCGCGCCCTGCATCAGCGTGTTGTGCAGCGTCACGTTCATCTGCTGGTAGGGCGCGAGGTCGTCGAGCAGCAGCCGTCCCTTGGCCAGGATCTCGTCGCCGGTGCGCAGGCAGTCGCGCAGCAGCGCGGCGGTCGCGTCGTCCACGCCGAGCGCCGCGAAGCGCCGGCAGGCCAGGCCCTCGAGCACCGAGCGCACCTCGTAGGCGGCCAGGATGTCCTCGAGCGCGAAGGCGCGCACCAGGTAGCCCTTCTTCGGCTGGTGATCGATCAGCCCTTCCATCGCCAGCGCGGCGAGCGCGGCGCGCACCGGCGTGCGCGACACCTTGAGGGTTTCGGCGATCGGCACCTCCTCCACCCGCGTGCCCGGCGTGAGCCGTCCGTGCAGGATCCAGGTGCGCAGCGTCTCGGTGACTTGTTGGGAGAGTGTGTCCATGTCAGGTATACATGATGCCGTGGAAACTGGTTCAATAGTCGTCGAATAAGGGAAAACGAGGGCGTCCAAAGATGAGCATGTATACACAATGCGGTCCTCGATTCACTTTCACGCCGCATCCGACGCGGCTTCGGAGACCTCGCATCCCATGGCGGAACATCATGCACAAGCCCCCGGCCGGCTGGCCCTCGTGACCGGCGGCGGCCGCGGCATCGGCGAGGCCGTGTGCCGGCGCCTCGCGGCCAGCGGCCTGCGCGTCGTCGTGGCCGACATCGACGGCGACAACGCGCGTGCGGTGGCCGCCTCGCTCGGCGCGGGCCACCATGCACGCCAGTTCGACGTGAGCGACGAGGCCGCGGTCGAGGCCGCCTTCGAGGACATCGAGGCCGGCATCGGCCCGGTCGGCGTGGTGGTCTGCGTGGCCGGCCTGCTGCTGATGCCCGGCGGCGAGCGCTCGCCGATCAAGGACACCTCGCTCGAGGACTGGGAGCGCACCTTCGCCGTGAACGCGCGCGGCGTGTTCCTCTGCGGCCGCGCCTACCTGCGCCGGCGCGAGGCTCGGCCGGTGGCGCACGGGCGCATCGTCACCTTCGGCTCGGTGGCCGCGCAGCTCGGCGGCTACCGCTCGAGCGCCACCTACATCGGCGCCAAGGCCGCGGTGCTGGGCCTGACCAAGGCCATGGCGCGCGAGTCGGCGCACCTGGGCGTGACCGTCAACTCGGTCGCGCCGGGCCTGATCGACACCGAGATGCTGCGCGGCACCGTGCAGAGCAGCGGCGCGCTGACGGCCGCGGCCGCCAACATCCCGCTCGGGCGCATCGGCACGGTGGACGACGTGGCCGGCGCGGTCGACTACCTGGTGTCGGAGCAGGCGGCGTACATCACGGGCAACGTGATCGACGTCAACGGTGGCTACCGCATGCAGTAACGCCCGGCGCCAGCGACCGGGCGGCGCCTTTCACTCACCCATACCAACGGAGACACGTCATGAAGAAGAATTTTCTCGCCCTGGCATTCGGCGCCGCGCTGTGCGCCCTGGCGGGCACCGCCGCCGCGCAGGCCGAGCCCGGCCTGACCGACAAGACCATCAAGATCGGCATGTTCTCGCCGATGTCGGGTGCGTCGATGAACTACGGCTTCGACGTCATCAACGCCGCGAAGATGTACTACGACAAGATCAACAAGGAAGGCGGCGTGAACGGCCGCAAGATCGAGCTCGTGGTGGAGGACGACCGCTGCAACGCCAACGACCTGCTGGCCGCGGTCAAGAAGCTCACCGAGCAGGACCAGGTGTTCCTGCTCAACGGCGGCTCCTGCTCGGCCGCCGTGGTCGGCGCGCGCGAATACGTCGAGCGCGCGAAGATCCCGCTGGTGATGCTCAACGCCTCGGGCGACGGCGCGCTGTACCCGCCTTCCAAGTACATCTACGGCGCGTTCTCGATCTCGCAGCATGCGGTCGGCGGCTCGATGGTGCAGTTCGCGAGCGAGCACCTGAAGGCGAAGAAGATCGGCTACATCAACCACGACGACGCCTACGGCGGCTGGAACCTCGAGTCGGCCCAGGCGCAGGCCAAGGCGCTCGGCGGCGTCGACCTGCAGGTGCAGTCGGTCAACCCGAACATCACCGACGTCACGGCGCCGATGCTCAAGATCAAGGCCGCCAACCCCGACGTGCTGCTGCTCACCACCTACGCGCGGCCCGTGAGCCTGATCGTCAAGCGCGCCTTCGAGCTCGGCTTCAACAAGCCGATCGTGCTGGCCGTGAACTCCACCGCCGACCTCAAGCAGCTGGTGGAGAACGTGGGCAACAAGGACGCCTTCAAGAACGTCTACATCCAGGAAGTGCTGGCCGACGTGCCCGGCGGTCCCAAGCTCAAGTGGGTCTACGACATGTACAAGGCCGCCTACCCCGAGCTGGCGGCCAAGCCCGGCTACCCGCAGACCTACATGCCCTACGGCATTCCCTCGGCCATGGCGGTGGTCAATGCGCTGAAGGCGGCCGGCCCCAGCCCCACGCGCGAGAAGGTGCTGACGGCGCTGTCGACCATGAAGTTCGACTCCGGCGTGATGGCCGGCCCGATCGAGTTCGGTCCCGACGACCGGGCGGCGCAGGAGGCGGCCATCTACATCAAGTTCGACGCAACCAACATGACGCTCGTGCCCGGCAGCTACAAGAGCGTGTGGAAGTACAAGCCCTGAGGACGGCTGCGATCTCATGAGCCTTTCCGACATCTGGCTGTTCGTGCAGCAGGGCGTGCTGTCCGGCATCGTCACCGGCAGCGTCTACGCGCTGCTCGCGGTGGCGATCGTCATGGTCTTCAAGACCACCGACGTGCCGAACTTCTCGCAGGGCGAGATCTTCATGGCCGGCGGCTACCTCGCGCTGTTCCCGCTGGTGGTGTGGGGCTGGCCCTACTGGGGCGCGGTGCTCGCGAGCCTCGCGGTCACGGCGCTCGTGGCCGCGCTGTTCCAGCGCGTGGTGATGCAGCGCGTGACCGCCTCGCGCGGCGTCGGCGTGCAGCTCGTGATCGCCACGCTGGGCTTCGCCTACCTGCTCAAGGGCCTGGTGCGCAAGACCGGGCTGGGCGACACGCCGCGCTCGCTGCCCTCGCTGGTGCCGCAGGACCCGATCACCATCGGCCAGGCCTCGCTCACGCTGCTCGACCTCGCGATCTTCGGCACCGCCGTGGTGGTGATGGTGCTGCTGTACCTGATGTTCACGCGCACCCGCACCGGCCAGGCCATGCGCGCGGTCGGCATGAATCCGCGCGGCGCGCAGATCGTGGGCGTGAAGCTGGGCACCATCCGCATGAAGATCTGGGCCCTGACCGGGCTGCTCTCGGCCATCGCGGCGCTGCTGATCACGCCCAAGATCCTGATCACGCCCGACATCGGCCACATCGCGATCCTGGCCTACGCGGCCGCCATCGTCGGCGGCTTCACCAGCCTGCCGGGCGCGGTGGTCGGCGGCTTCGTCATCGGCATCGTCGAGAACCTGGTGGGGCTGTTCGTCTCGTCCAACGCCATCGTGGTCGCGCCCTTCGTCGCGATCATGGTGGTGCTGCTGGTGCGGCCGCAGGGCCTGTTCGGCGGCAAGCCGCAGGTGAAGAAGGTATGAGCATGCAGACCACTTCTCCCTGGTGGGATCGCGGCGTGCTGCTTGCCATGGCCGCGGTGCTCGCGGTGCTGCCCTTCGCGGCCAGCGGCTACGTGCTCTACGTGGTCAACCTGCTGATGGTGTTCAGCGTGCTCGCGCTCGGCATGCACCTGGTGATCGGCGAGACCGGCCAGTTCGCGCTCTCGCACGCGGCCTTCTTCGGCATCGGCATCTACACGGCCGGGCTCATCAACAACCAGTGGCAGCCGCCGTTCGTGGTGTCGATCCTCGCGGGTGCGCTGCTCGCGGCCGCGCTGGGCTGGGTCATCGGCCTGCTGGCGCTGCGCATGCGCGACATCTACCTGGCGCTCGCCACCTTCGCCTTCGGCGAGGCGATGCAATGGGTGTTCCTCAACTGGGAGCAAGTGACCAACGGCTCGAACGGCCTGCAGATGAAGCCGGCCGCGCTCGGCGGCCTGCGGCTGATGAACGACCTGCAGGCCTATCCCTTCGTGGTCGCGATCGCGGCGCTGATGCTGTGGCTCACGGTGGCGCTGTCGCGCTCGCGGCTGGGCTCGTCGTTCCGCGCGGTGCGCGAGAGCGACGTGGCGGCGATCGCGATGGGCGTGAACACGCGCGCGGTCAAGGTCACGGCCTTCGTGCTGTCGGCCGCCTTCGCGGGCGTGGCCGGCGGCATGTACACGCTGTTCACCTCCTTCATCCATCCCGAGAGCCTGGGCTTCCAGACCACCATCCTGATCCTCACCATGGTGGTGGTCGGCGGACTGGGCTCGGTGCGCGGCGCGGTGGCGGGCGCCATCGTGTTCGGCCTGGCCTCGGAACTGCTGCGCCAGGCACCGTCCTACCAGGAGATCATCTACGGCGGCATCCTGATGCTGTTCATGATGTTCCTGCCCAAGGGCATGGCCTCGCTGTTCGCGGCACGCAAGGCCACGCGCCGCGCGGCCCCGGCGGGAGGCGCGCGATGATCACGAGTGCTTTCCTCGACGTGCGCGACATCAGCGTGGTGTTCGGCGGCCTCAAGGCGGTCAACGGCCTGTCGTTCCAGGTCGAGCAGGGCCGCATCCATGCGCTGATCGGGCCCAACGGCGCCGGCAAGTCGACCACCTTCAACTGCATCTCGCGCTTCTACACACCCAGCAGCGGCAGTGTCGTCTTCGAGGGCCGCGAACTCACGCGCGTGTCGCCCTACCGCATGGCCTCGCTGGGCATCGCGCGCACCTTCCAGAACCTCGAGCTGTTCGCCGAACTCTCGGTGCTCGAGAACGTGCTGCTCGGCACCCATGCGCGCGGCACCGGCACGCTGGGCCGGCTGCTGCGCCGCCCCGACCGCGAGACCGAGGACTTCGCGCTGCACCTGCTCGAGCGCGTGGGCCTGGCCGACGAGCGCCACCAGCCCGCGCGCGACCTCGACTTCGGCCGCCAGAAGCTGCTCGAGCTGGCGCGCGCGCTGGCCATCAAGCCGAAGCTGCTGCTGCTCGACGAGCCCGCGGCCGGCCTGCGCAACCGCGAGATCGAGAGCCTGGACCGGCTGCTCAAGGAGCTGGTGGCGCGCGACGGCATCACGGTGCTGCTGGTCGAGCACGTGATGCAGCTCGTGATGTCGATCTCGGACCGCATCACCGTCATGGCCTTCGGCGAGAAGATCGCCGAGGGCACGCCCGCGCAGATCGGCAGCGACGCGCGCGTGATCGAGGCCTATCTGGGCAAGGGAAGTGCAAAGGGGGCCGCGCATGGCTGAATCGCTGTTGTCGTTGCGCGCCATCTCGGCCGCCTACGGCCGCATCCAGGCGCTGAGCCATGTCTCGGTCGACGTGCCCGAGGGCGAGATCGTCGCGCTGCTCGGCAGCAACGGCGCGGGCAAGACCACCACGCTCAACTGCATCTCGAACATCGTCGACTGCACCGAGGGCGAGGTGCGGCTGGCCGGCGAGCGCATCGACCGGCTGGGCTCCGACGCGCTGGTCCAGCGCGGCATCGTGCAGGTGCCCGAGGGCCGGCAGGTGTTCCGCGACATGAGCGTGCGCGAGAACCTCGACCTGGGCGCCTACCTGCGGCGCGACCGCGCGGGCATCCGCAACGACCTCGAGGCCGTGTATGCGATGTTTCCCCGCCTCAAGGAGCGCCAGGGCCAGATGGCGGCGACGCTGTCGGGCGGCGAGCAGCAGATGCTCGCGATCGGCCGTGCCGTGATGGCGCGCCCGCGCGTGATGCTGTTCGACGAGCCCTCGATGGGCCTGTCGCCGCTGCTGGTGGAGCAGATGTTCGAGATCATCGAGCGGCTGCACCGCGAACAGAAGATCACCATCCTGCTGGTCGAGCAGAACGTGCAGCTCGCGCTCGCGGTGTCGAGCTACGGCTACATCCTCGAGAACGGCGAGATCTCGCTGCACGGCCCCGCCGCGCAGCTGGCCAACGACGAGGCCGTGCGCCGCGCCTACCTCGGCGTCTGAACGGCGCCGCTTTCGCAAAGGAATTCCCATGCTTCTGAAGGACAAGCTCTCGCTCGTCACGGGCGCCGCGCGCGGCCTCGGCGAGGCCATCGCGCGCCGCATGGCGGCCGAAGGCGCGCACGTGCTGGTGGTCGACCGCGACCTCGAGCCCGCGCAACGGGTGGCGGCCTCGATCCGCGCCGCGGGCGGTCGTGCCGATGCCGACAGCGTCGACGTCAGCGACGCGGCAGCGGTCGACGCGCTCGCCGCGCGCATCGCCGCGGCACACGGCGACATCGACGTGCTGGTGAACAACGCCGGCATCTCCGCGCGCTCGAAGTTCGACGAGCCCGGCGCGCGCGAGGCCTGGGACCGCGTGCTGTCGGTCAACCTGCAGGGCGTGTTCAACGTCACGCAGGCCTTCGTGCCCGCGCTCAAGCGCACGCACGGCAGCATCGTCAACCTGTCGTCGATCGTGGCCTTCGGCGCGGGCATCTCCTCGGCCGGCTACGTGGTGGCCAAGGGCGGTGTGCGTTCGCTCACGCAGGTGCTGGCGCGCGACCTCGCGCCCTGGGGCGTGCGCGTGAACGCGGTGGCGCCCGGACTCATGGTGACCGACATGACGGCCGGCCAGCGCGAGACCGAGCACGGCACCGACTGGTACATGAGCCGCGTGCTCACCAAGCGCCACGGCGAGGCCGACGAGATCGCCGGGCCGGTGGTCTTCCTCGCCTCCTCGATGGCCAGCTACGTCAATGGCGTGGTGCTGCCGGTCGACGGCGGCTACCTCGCGGCCTGAGCGCCGCGCTTCGACGGAACAACGATGAACAACAGCAGTGATGACAACAAGCCGCTGGTCCTGGTGACCGGCGGCGCCAGCGGCATGGGTCGCGCGATCGTCGAGCGCCTGGCGCGCGACGGCTGGCGCGTGGTGATGGCCGACTACAACGGCGAGTTGGCCGAGCGCGAGACCCAGGTGCTGCGCGCCGCCGGCCTCGACGTCGACTACCGCGCCATCGACCTGACCGACGAGGCCGCGGTGCGCGCGATGGTGCAGTCGCTGCCGCCGCTCGCCGCGCTGGTGAACAACGCCGGCATCTTCGACGAGCGCGCCTTCATGGACGTGAGTTCGGCCGACTTCCGCCGCATGTACGAGGTGAACCTGCTCGCGGTGGCCACGCTCACGCAGGAGGCCGCGCGCAAGATGGCCGACGGCGCGCGCATCGTCAACATCGCCTCGCGCGCCTACCTGGGCGCGAAGAACCATCCGCACTACGTGGCCTCGAAGGCCGCGCTGGTGGGCTACACGCGCGCCAGCGCGATGGAGCTCGCGCCGCGCGGCATCCTGGTGAACGCGATCGCGCCGGGCCTGATCGACACGCCGCTGCTGCGCGCGCTCACGCCCGAGCGCCGCGCCGCGCAGCTCGCGCTGCAGCCCACGGGCGCGGCCGGCCGGCCCGAGGACATCGCGCAGGCGGTGGCCTTCTTCACCTCGCCGGCGACCGGCTTCGTCACGGGCCAGGTGCTGTTCGTCGACGGCGGCAAGTCGCTCGGCGGCTCGGGGGCGTGATGGCGCAGTCCCAGGAGAAGACCGGCTACGACGTGGTCGTGATCGGCAGCGGCGCGGGCGGGCTCGCGGCCGCGCTGACGGCGAAGCTCGAAGGCCTCGACGTGCTGGTGATCGAGAAGACCGACCGCATCGGCGGCTCGACCGCGATCTCGGGCGGCGCGGTGTGGGTGCCGCTCAACGACCAGGCCGAGGCCGCGGGCCATCCCGACACGCCCGAGAAGGCGCTGACCTACCTGCGCAACACGGTGGGCGCGGCCGGCGACGAGGCGCTGCGCCATGCCTTCCTCGAGGCCGGGCCGCGCGCGCTGCGCTACCTGCGCGAGCGCACCGACGTGCAGCTCGCCGCGCGCACCTACTCGCCCGACTACCACCCCGACCGCGAGGGCGCCGCGATGGGCGGTCGTTCGCTCGACCCCATCGAGTTCGACGGCCGGCTGCTCGGCCCGCACTTCCGCGCCCTGCGCGATCCGCTGCCCGAGTTCTGCGTGCTCGGCGGGATGATGGTCAACATGACCGACGTGAAGCACCTGCTCGCGGTCACGCGCTCGTTCGCGTCGTGGAAGCACGGCATGAAGCTGGTGCTGCGCTACTTCGCCGACCGCCTGGGCGGCCACCACCGCGGCACGCGGCTGCTGCTGGGCAATGCGCTCGCGGGGCGGCTGTTCCACGGGCTGCTGAAGGAGAAGATCCCGTTCTGGCTCGAGACGCCCGCGCTGGCTATCGAGCAGGATGCGGGCGGTGCGGTGACCGGCGTGCGCGTGAAGCGCGATGGCCGCGAGATCGTGCTGCAGGCGCGGCGCGGCGTGGTGGTCGCGACCGGCGGCTTTCCGTGGAATGCGCAGATGCGCGCGGAGCACTATCCCGCACCGACCGGGCCCTACTCGATGTCGCCGCAGGGCAATGTCGGCGAGGGCATCGCGATGGCGCGGCAGGCCGGTGGCGTGCTCGGCACCGGCCACACGGGCCCGGCGCTGTGGGCACCGGTGTCGATGATGGAGCGCCCCGACGGCAGCGTGCTGCGCTATCCGCACCTGGTGTGGGACCGCGCCAAGCCCGGGCTGATCGCGGTCGATGCGCGCGGCGAGCGCTTCGTCAACGAGGCTAGCTCGTACCACGAGTTCGTGCGCGGCATGTACCAGGCCAACGAGGCCGGCACGAGCATTCCGGCGCTGCTGGTGTGCGACAGCGACTTCATGGAGAAGTGGGGCCTGGGCCTCGCGTTGCCGGGCGGGCGCTCGCGCGAGCACCTGGTGCGCGCCGGCTACCTGTACCGCGCCGACACGCTCGAGGCGCTGGCACGCCAGGCCGATGTCGACCCCGACGGCCTCGCGCGCACCGTGGCCGCCTTCAACCCACCGGCCGCGCGCGGCGAGGACCCGGCCTTCGGCAAGGGCAGCACGGCCTACAACCGCTACCTCGGCGACCCCGAGCACCAGCCCAATGCCTGCGTGGCGCCGGTCGCGAAGGCACCGTTCTATGCGGTCAAGGTCTATCCCGGCGACATCGGCACGGCCCTGGGCGTGCGCGCCGATGGCCATGCGCGCGTGCTCGATGCGCGCGGCACGCCGATCGCGGGCCTCTACGTGGCCGGCAACGACATGCATTCGGTGATGGGAGGCGAGTATCCTGCGCCCGGCATCACGCTCGGACCGGCCCTGACCTTCGGCTGGGCCGCCGGCATGCACCTGGCCCATGGCCATGACGAACACGCCTGACCCCACACACTTCACACCCATCATGAAGATCTTCTATTCCCCCGCTTCCCCCTTCGTGCGCAAATGCATGGTCGTCGCGCACGAGCTCGGCATCGCCGAGCGCATCGAGCGCCTGCCGAGCGCGGCCGGCCCGGTGAAGCGCGACGCGACCATCCTGCCGACCAACCCGCTGGGCCAGGTGCCTACCTTCCTCACCGACGATGGCCAGGCGCTGTTCGACAGCCGCGTGATCTGCGAGTACCTCAACGACCAGCAGGGCGGCACGCTGTTTCCCGCCTCGGGCAAGGAGCGCTGGGCCCGTCTCACCGAACTCTCGCTGGCCGACGGCATGACCGCCGCCGCGCTGCTCGCGCGCTACGAGAACGTGCTGCGTCCGCAGGAATTCCGCTGGGCCGACTGGACCGACGGCCAGCTCGCGAAGGTGCGCACCGGGCTCGAATGGCTCGAGAAGGAAGCGGCCGGATTCGGCGAACGTGTGGACATCGGGACCATCGCCTTCGGCTGTGCGCTGGGGTACATGGACTTCCGGTTTCCGGATGTGGATTGGCGTGCTCAGGCGCCTCGCAGCGCTGAGTGGTTCGATGCGTTCAATCGGCGGGCTTCGATGCAGGCTACGTTGCCTACGGCTTGAGTTTTTGTGGGTGGGGGTGGGCTCACGCCGATGGGGTACTCCCCTCCGCGAATGTCCCCCGGCCTTCGGCCTCCTCCTTGATTTCGCTGCGGGGAGTACCCCATCGGCGTGAGCCTGGACGCGACGGTCGTTGTGCGGCCGGCACCACCACTGCGCCTCCCGTGCACAGGGCAGTGGGTGCTTCCCGCAGCGAAATAAAGGAGGAGCCGAAGGCGGGGGACATTCGCGGAGGGAAGTACCCGCTGTCCTGTGCACGCGCCCCGAACAAAAACGCCCAGCCTGGCAAGGCCGACGATTCCTTGGCTAAATGCCACCCTCCGCAAGAAACCAAGGACCCCGAATGTCTTCTGAGCAAAAAAAGGTAGCCATCGTCACGGCAGGCGGCAGCGGCATGGGCGCCGCCGCGGCCCGCAAGCTCGCGCAGGACGGTTTCCGTGTCGCCATCCTCTCCTCCTCGGGCAAGGGCGAGGCCCTCGCGAAGGAACTGGGCGGCATTGGCGTGACCGGCTCCAACCAATCGAACGATGACCTCAAGCAACTCGTCGACCGCGTGATCGCCGAGTGGGGCCGCATCGACGTGCTCGTCAACAGCGCCGGCCACGGCCCGCGCGCGCCCATTCTGGAAATCACCGACGAAGACTGGCACCGCGGCATGGACGTCTACCTGCTGAGCGCCGTGCGCCCCAGCCGGCTCGTCACGCCGCACATGGTCAAGCAGGGTGGCGGCGCCATCATCAACATCTCGACCTTCGCCGCCTTCGAGCCCGATCCCGTGTTCCCGACCTCGGGCGTGTTCCGTGCCGGCCTCGCCGCCTTCACCAAGCTCTTCGCTGACCAGTATGCAAAGCACAACGTGCGCATGAACAACGTGCTGCCCGGCTTCATCGACAGCCTGCCCGAGAAGGAAGTGTTCCGCGAACGCATTCCCATGGGACGTTATGGCCGCAGCGACGAGATCGCCGCCACCATCGGCTTTCTCGCTTCCGACGGCGCGGGCTACATCACCGGCCAGAACCTGCGCGTCGACGGGGGCATCACGCGCTCCGTCTGAGGCCGTCATGGGCGCTGCCTACAATCGGCGCCCATGTGCCCGAGGACGTTCCGCCACCCGAACACGCTTCGCGCGGACCTCGTCCTCTTCGGCCGGCACGCCCGCCGGCGCGCCTCCTGCTATGCGCTCGCTCGCATCGCGCGCGACAGCCAGTCCCGGCAATCGGGCTGCTCGCGGCTGACTCCCCCTTGAGCTTGGCGCATTGAATGAAGCGCGGCGGCAGCGCCCGCCGCTTTCTCCCTTGCGCCGCCAGCCGGCGCGATGCCTTCCAACGTCCCGCGATGCCTTGCCGGCACGCGGGCTGCTTTCCGTTTTCTCCATGTCCTCCCGCTACAGCCGCCTGCGCACCGAGTGGTGCCCGAGCATTCCGCGCGAACTGATGGCCGGCGCCGTCGCCACCTTCGCGCTCATTCCCGAGGTCATCGCCTTTTCCTTCGTCGCCGGCGTCGATCCCGCGGTGGGCCTGTTCGCCTCCTTCGTCATCGGCATCGTCATCGCCTTCACCGGCGGGCGCCCCGCCATGGTCTCGGCCGCGGCCGGGTCGGTGGCGCTGGTGGCCGCGCCGCTGGTGCATGCGCACGGCCTGGCCTACCTGCTCGCGGCCGGCCTGCTCGCGGGCGCGATGCAGATCGTCTTCGGGCTGCTGCGCCTCGGCGTGCTGATGCGCTTCGTGTCGTCGTCGGTGCGCACCGGCTTCGTCAACGCCCTCGCGATCCTGATCTTCGCGGCGCAGATGCCGCACTTCATCGGCGCCAATGCCGCCACCTGGGCGATGGTCGGCCTCGGGCTCGCGGTCATCTACCTGCTGCCGCGCCTCACCACCGCCGTGCCGTCGCCGCTGGTGTGCATCGTGGTGGTCACGCTCGCGGGCCAGTGGCTGGGCCTGCCGCTCAAGACCGTGGCCGACCTCGGCCAGTTGCCCGATGCCTTGCCCATGTTCGCGCTGCCCGCCGTGCCGCTGACCCTCGAGACCCTGCGCATCATCGCCTTGCCCGCCTTCGCGATCGCGATGGTCGGCCTGCTCGAATCGATGATGACCGCGAGCGTGGTCGACGAGCTCACCGACACCCCGAGCTCGAAGAACCGCGAGTGCGGCGGCCTCGGCCTCGCGAACGTGGCGGCCAGCTGCTTCGGCGGCATCGCGGGCTGCGGAATGATCGGCCAGACCGTGAGCAACGTGCGCTACGGCGGCCGCGGCCGGCTCTCGACCCTGTTCGCGGGCGCCTTCCTGCTGATCCTCATGGTGCTGCTCAAGCCCTGGGTGTCGCAGGTGCCGGTGGCGGCGCTGGTCGCGATCATGGTGATGGTCTCGGCCTCGACCTTCGACTGGGGTTCGCTGCGCACGCTGGTGCGGCATCCACGCCTGTCGAGTGTCGTGATGCTCGCCACCGTGGCCGTCACCGTCGCCACCGACAACCTGGCCGCGGGCGTGGGCATCGGCGTGCTGCTCAGCGGCGTCTTCTTCACCTTCAAGGTGGCGCGGCTGCTGCGGGTGCAGGGGCGGCAGGACGACGAGGGCGCCTGGCGCTTCGCCGTGAGCGGCCAGGTCTTCTTCGCCTCGGCCGACATGCTGGTCGATGCCTTCGACGTGCGCGAGATCGACGGCGCGCCGGTGCGCATCGACGTCTCGCAGGCGCACTTCTGGGACGTGACCGCCGTGGCGGCGCTGCGCAAGGTGGTCGAGCGGCTGCGCAAGCATGGCAGCGCGGTCGACGTGAGCGGCATGAACCAGGCCAGCCGCGACCTCGTGCTGCGCCTCGACGCGGCGCCCGAGTGAAGCGGCTCAGACTGCTGCGGCCGCTTCGGCGCGCACCTGGCTGCGAAAGCGCCCCGGGCTCTCGCCCACCGCGCGCCGGAAGGCCGCGCTGAAGGCCGTCTCCGACTGGTAGCCCACGCGCTCGGCGATGCGCGCGATGCCCTCGTCGCCGTGCCGCAGCGCGTGGCGCGCCACCGTCATGCGCCAGCCGCCGAGATAGTCGAGCGGCGTCGAGCCCGTCAGCGCCTTGAAGCGCAGCGCGAAGGCCGTGCGCGACATGCTGGCCGTCTGCGCCAGTCGCTCCACCGTCCAGGGCTGCGCGATGTCGGCATGCATGCGCGACAGCGCGGTGCCGATGCGCGCATCGGTCATCGCGCCGAGCCAGCCCTCGGGCTGCGGCGCGTTCGCGAGGTGCACGCGCAGCGCCTGCACCAGCACCAGCGCCGCGAGGTTGGTGCGCGCCAGGGTCGAACCCGGGCGCAGCTCGGCCGTCTCCCAGCCCATCAGGTCGAGCAGGCCCACGAGCGGCCGCGCGCCCGGATCGCTCGCGCGCAGGTGGATCAGCGGCGGCAGGTGGCGCAGCAGCAGTTCGCCGGCCTCGCCCGAGAGCGCGAAGCGCCCGCTCGCGAGCACCACGCGCGTCGCGTCGCTCGCGTCCAGCCCGTCGTGGCGCAGCACCCCGTCGGGGCCGCGCTGCTCCCGGCTCAGGCGCGTGCCGTCCTGCAGCGGCCCGGGCGGATCGCTCGCGGCCGAGAAGGGCAGGCCGTTGGTCAGCAGGAAGAAGTCGCCGGCCTCCAGCATCACCGGCGCGGCCGTGCCCTCGACCTCGATGCGGAAGCGCCCCTCGAGCACGCAGCCCAGCTTGATGTGCGAGGCGTAGTGCCCGTAGCGGAAGGCCCAGCGGCCGCGCGCCTCGAAGCGCGACGAGAGCGTGCTGCTCACCGTGAGCATGGCGAGCACGTCGGACAAGGGATCCATGATTCTGTACGAATGAATAGGAAATGCGTGCTGATGATTATTCAATCATTCAGCCCGACGCGCGACCATCGGTGCATGTCCTCCTCGAACGCTCCAGTTTTCCGTCACGCCGTCGTGCTGGGCCTGCTCACCACCATCGGCCCCTTCGCCATCGACATGTACCTGCCCGCGCTGCCCGCCATCGGGCGCGCGCTGGGCGCCGATCCGCATGCGATGCAGGCCAGCCTGATGGCCTTCTTCATCGCGGTCGGCGCCGGCCAGCTGGTCGCGGGCCCGCTGTCGGACATGTTCGGCCGCCGCCGGCCGATGGTCGCGGGCCTCGTGCTGTTCATGCTCGCCAGCATCGGCTGCGCCTTCGCGCCCGACGCGGGCGTGCTGGTCGCGTTGCGCTTCGTGCAGGGGCTCGGCGCCTGCGCCTGCATGGTCACGCCGCGCGCCGTGGTGCGCGACCTGTACACCGGGCCCGAGGCGGCGCGGATGATGTCGCTGCTGCTGATGGTCTACAGCGTGTCGCCGATCCTCGCGCCGCTGGCCGGCAGCCTCGTGGCCGAGAGCCTGGGCTGGCGCGCCGTGTTCGTCGCCGTTGCCGCCGTCGGGCTCGCGGGCCTCGCGATGCTGCTGGCCCTGTTGCCCGAGACCCGGCCCGCCACCGCGCGGCTGTCTAGCAACTTCCGCAGCGCCATGGCCGGCTACGGCGTGCTGCTGCGCGACCGCCACTTCATGGCGCTGGCCTTCATGGCCTCGTTCACCGTCTCGAGCTTCTTCGTCTACGTGGCCAACTCGCCCTTCGTGATGAGCACGCATTTCGGCGTCTCGCCGCGCATGTACGCGGTGCTGTTCGCGCTCAATGCCGTGTCGCTGCTCGCGCTGTCGCAGGCCAACGGCCGGCTGGTGGCGCGCTTCGGCATCCGGCGCGTGCTGCGCACGGCGGTGATCGCGCAGGCCGCCACCATCGGGCTGCTGCTGGTGCTCACCCTCGCGGGCATGGACCGGCTCTCCGTGCTGGTGGCGCTGCTGATGATCGGCTTCGGCCTCAACGGCCTGATCGTGCCCGGGGCCTTCGTGCTCGCGATGGAAGGCCATGCCGCGCTCGCGGGCACGGCCTCGGCGCTGATCGGCACGATGAACTTCGCGGGCGGCGCGGTGATGGTGGCGCTGGTCGCGCCGTTTGCAGACGGCACGCCGCTGCCGATGGTGGCGGGCATCGCGGCGTGCGCCGCGGTGGTGCTGGCGCTGGCCTTGCGCACCCTGCGGCCGGTGCAGCGCGTGCCCGGTGTCATGCAGGGGTTCTAAGTGATTGCCCCGTGAGCAAGGCACGGCCTTGGGCCTAGCCTTTGTGCGTTCCGTCGGCGCCCGATGGACCGGAAAGGCTCCCATGGACATCCCCGCCCCGGTGCTCGACAGCATGCAGCGAACCCTCCAGTCCTACGAGGCGTCCGCGCGCGACTACGACGCGATCGTGGCGGACCATCCGCCGCCCGAGATCGAGGACGCGCTGCGCCGCATGGTGGCGTGCATGCCCGCGGGCGGCAGCGTGCTCGAGGTCGGCTCGGGCACGGGGCGCGATGCCGACTTCGTCGAGTCCCTGGGCGCGAGCGTGCGGCGCACCGATGCCACGCAGGCCTTTCTCGACCTGCAGGCTGAGCGCGGCAGGCAGGGCGCGCTGCTCAATGTCGTCACCGACCCGCTGGGCGGGCCCTACGACGCCATCCTCGCGATGGCCGTGCTGATCCATGTCGATCGCGCGCAGATCGCGCCGGTGCTGCGCAAGGTGTTCGACGCGCTCGCGCCCGGTGGCGTCTTCCTCGCGGGCATGCGCATCGGCGAGGGCGAGACCAACGGCGACTACCAGACCGTGTATTGGGACCGGGATCGGTTCGCCGCGCAGCTCGCGGCGGCCGGGCTGCAGCTGGGTTGGGAGCGGCAGTGGATCGGCCGCGAGGACGTACGCTGGGCCAGCTTCCTGGCCTGCCGTCCGCGCGGATGAACGCCGCCTACACGCCCAGGTAGCGCGTCCACAGCGAGCGGTCGGCATCGAGCGCGGCCGAGTCGCCCTGCCACACCACGCGCCCGCGCTCGAGGATCACGTGCCGGTCGGCCAGCGGCAGCAGGCGCTGCACGTACTTGTCGACCACCAGGATCGCCTCGCCCTCGGACTTGAGCGTGGCGATGCAGTGCCAGATCTCCTCGCGGATCACGGGTGCCAGACCTTCGGTGGCCTCGTCGAGGATCAAGAGGCGCGGATGCGTGGACAGCGCGCGCGCGATCGCCAGCATCTGCTGCTCGCCGCCCGAGAGCTGGTTGCCCGCGTTGGCCTTGCGCTCCGCGAGGCGCGGGAACAGGCCGTAGAGTGCCTCGACGGTCCAGCGCGGCGCGCTGCCGGGGCGCGGGCGCGCGAAGGCGCGCAGGTGCTCGTCCACACTGAGGTTGGGGAACACGTGCCGGCCCTCGGGCACGATGGCCACGCCGCGGCGCGCGATGGCGTCGGGCTTGTGGCCGCCGATGGCCGCGCCGCCGAAGCGCAGCTCGCCGCGCATCGGCGCGAGCATGCCGGTGATGACCTTGAGCAGGGTGCTCTTGCCCATGCCGTTGCGGCCCAGCAGCGCGAGCACCTCGCCCGCGCCGATGCGCAGGTCGATGCCGAACAGCACCTGGCTCGCGCCATAACCGGCCTCGATGGCCTGCGCCTCGAGCAATGTCGTCGAACTCATGCGTGACCTTCCGCTTCGGTGCCCAGGTAGACCGCCTGCACGTCGGGATGCCCGCGCACCTCGTCGGCCGTGCCGCTCATCAGCACGCGCCCCTGCACCAGCACCGTGAGCCGGCTGGCGAGGCGGAACACGGCATCCATGTCGTGCTCGATCAGGAGGATCGCCATCGAGGCGCGCAGCGACTCGATCAGGTCGACCATGCGCGCCGACTCGTCGGGGCCCATGCCGGCCATCGGCTCGTCGAGCAGCAGCAGCTTGGGTTCGGCCGCGAGCGCCAGCGCCACGTCGAGCGCGCGCTGCGCGCCGTGCGGCAGCGTGCCGGCGATGCGGTCGCGCTCGCGCGCCAGGCCCACGCGCTCGGCCAGCGCGGCGGCGCGGTCGGCCAGGTCCTTCTCGCGCGAGCGCGGCGCGAGGAAGCGCAGGCTGCTGCCCGCGTGCGCCTGCGCGGCCAGCATCAGGTTGTCGTGCACCGTGTCCTTGGCGAACACGCGCGTGACCTGGAAGCAGCGCGACATGCCCGCGGCCACGCGCTGGTGGTCCTTGAAGCCGGTGATGTCCTTCTCGTCGAGCAGGATGCGGCCCGCATCGGCCTTGAGCAGGCCGGTGATGAGGTTCACCAGCGTGGTCTTGCCCGCGCCGTTGGGGCCGATCAGCGCATGCACTTCGCCGCGCTCCACCGTGAGGCTCACATGGTCGGTCGCCAGCAGGCCGCCGAAGCGCTTGACCAGTCCTTCGATCCTGAACAGGCTCATGGCGTGGCCTTTGCGAGCGGTGCGCGGCGGCGCGACAGCGCGGCCAGTCCCTTGGGCGCCCACAGGGCGACGGCGATCAGCAGCAGGCCCAGCGGCAGGTGCCAGTGTTCGGTGTGCTGCTTGAGCGCCTCCTCGAGCAGCAGCCACACGGCGGCGCCCACCGGCCCGCCCCAGCTGCGGCCGAGGCCGCCGATCACCACCATCACCAGCAGCGTGGCCGACTGCGTCCAGTGCATGGTGGCCGGGCTCACGAAGCCGTTGCCGCCCGCGAGCAGCGCGCCCGCCAGGCCGGCGATGGCGCCCGCGATCGCGAAGGCCGCGAGCTGCAGCCGGAACACCGGGTAGCCGAGCGCGCGCATGCGCGTCTCGTTGTCGCGGATGCCCATCAGCGCATGGCCGAAGCGCGACTGCGTGGCGCGCTGCAGCCACCACAGCGCGAGCGCCACCAGCGCCAGCACCACCCAGTAGAAGTTGCTCTCGTTGCCGAGGTCGAGGCCCGGCAGCAGGGTGGGGCGGCTCATCAGCGTGTAGCCGTCGTCGCCGCCGTACTTGCGCAGCGAGACCGCGACGAAATACAGCATCTGCGCGAAGGCCAGCGTGGTCATGATGAAGTAGACCCCGCGCGTGCGCAGCGCCACCGTGCCGATCAGCGCGGCGGCCAGGCCGGCCGCCACCACGGCCGCGGGCCACAGCACCCAGGCCGAGGTCGTGCCGGCATCGCTGAGCGCCACCACCGTGTAGGCACCCACGCCGATGAAGCCCGCATGGCCGAGCGCGACCATGCCGCCGAAGCCGAGGATGAAGTTGAGGCTGGCCGCGGCCAGCGCGACGATCAGCACGCGGCGCACGAAGCCGATGTAGAACTCGAAGCCGAACAGCGGTGCGATCAGGGGAAAGGCCGCGAGCAGCAGCAGGAGCAGCCCGAGGCCGAGGTGACGGGTTTTCATGCGCGTGCCGAGAAGAGGCCCGAGGGCCTGAAGAGAAGGACTGCCACCATCAGCGCATACATCGCGACCTCGGCCACCAGCGGGCCGAGGTCGGCCGCGGTGGCCGGCGGCAGCGTGGCGCGCAGCAGCATCGGCACGAAGGCGCGGCCGATGGTGTCGACGATGCCCACCAGCAGCGCGGCCACGAAGGCGCCGCGCACCGAGCCGATGCCGCCGATCACCAGCACCACCAGCGCCGGGATCAGGATCTGTTCGCCCATGCCGACCTGCACCGCGACGATCGGGCCCATCAGCGCGCCGGCCAGCGCGGCGAGTGCCGCGCCGAGCAGGAACACGCCGTTGAAGATGCGGCCCACGCGCACGCCCATCAGCTCGGCCATCGGCCGGTCGGAGGCGCCCGCGCGCACCCGCATGCCGATGCGCGTGTGGTTCACGAGCAGGTAGAGCGCCAGCGCGACCAGCATGCCGCCGACCAGGATCACCAGCCGGTACGAGGGATAGGGCAGGCCGTCCATCAGTTCGACCGGGCCCGAGAGCGCGGCGGGCGTCGGCGCCATCACCGGCGACGGGCCCCAGATCATCTTGACCAGGTCGTCGGCCACCAGGATCACGCCGAAGGTCGCGAGCACCTGCGCGAGGTGGTCGCGCGTGTAGAGGCGGCGCATCAGCAGCACCTCGAGCAGCAGCGCCACCACCACGGTGACCGCCACCGCGATGACGATGGCCGCGGCGAACGAGCCGGTGCGCGTGTGCGCCTCGGCCGCGACGTAGGCGCCGGCCATGAACAGCGAACCGTGTGCGAGGTTCAGCACGTCCATGATGCCGAACACCAGCGTGAGGCCCGCGGCCAGCAGGAACAGCATCAGGCCGTAGCCGAGGCCGTTGAGCAGCTGCTCGAGAACGAGGATGGGGGTCATTGGATGAGAGTGGAATGCGGGCAGCCGTACGCGAAGGGCGCGAAGGTTTCGCGAAGGACGCAAAAGAAAACCTCGAAAGTTTTCCCCTGTCTCTTTCGCGTCCTTCGCGGATTCTTCGCGTCCTCTGCGTCCGGAAGTTCGGGAATCCGAATGGCGCGGGCGCCGCTTACTTCATCGGGCACTTGTCGGCGTAGCTGTCGCCGTAGTTGGTCAAGACGGTGTTGATCAGCTTGTTCGTGACCTTGCCCTGCGCATCCTTGCCGATCACGCGCAGGTAGAAGTTCTCGATCGGGTAGTGGTTGTTCGCGTACTTGAAGGTGCCGCGCGTCGAGGCGTAGTTGGCCTTCTTGAGCGCCGCGATCACGGCTTCGCGGTTCTGCGCGTTGCCGCCGGCCTGCTTCACGGCGGCGTCCATCGCGAGGATGGCGTCGTAGGCCTGCGCGGCGTAGACCGACGGGTAGCGGCCGTTGTACTCCTTGCGGAACGCGGCCACGAAGGCCTTGTTGGCGGCGTTGTCGAGGTCGTGCGCCCAGTGCGAGGTGTTGAACAGGCCCAGCATCGGCTCGCCCACGGCGCCGATCACGTCCTCGTCGGCCGAGAAGCCGCTGGTGACCAGCGTGATGTCCTTCGACAGGCCCGCACCCACGAACTGCTTGATGAAGTTGATGCCCATCGCGCCGGGCAGGAAGAAGTAGATCGAGTCGGGCTTGGAGGCGCGCAGCTGCGCGAGCTCGGCCGCGTAGTCGATCTGGCCGAGCTTGGTGTAGAGCTCGTCGGCCACCTGGCCCTTGAACTGGCGCTTGAAGCCGCCGAGCGCGTCCTTGCCCGCGGGATAGTTGGGCGCGATCAGCACGATCTTCTTGAAGGCGCGGTCCTGCGCGAACTTGCCGGCGGCCTCGTGGAACTGGTCGTTCTGGTAGGCGGTGCCGAAGAAATAGGCATTGCACTGCGCGCCCGCGAACTGGCTCGGGCCGGCATTGGCCGAGAGGTAGGGTACCTTGGCGTTGAACAGCGTCGGGCCGACGGCCAGCGCCACGTTGGAGCCGATCGGGCCGCTGAAGATGTCGATCTTGTCGCGCTGGATCATGCGGTCGACCAGCTGCTTGGCCTGGTCGGGGCTGCCGGCCATGTCGGCCTGCACGAACTCCACCTCCTGCCCGCCGAGCTTGCCGCCCAGCTGCTTGATGCCGAGCGCGAAGCCGTCGCGCGCCTCGGCGCCCAGCGCCGCGAACGGGCCCGAGATGTCGAGCGCCAGGCCGACCTTGACCGGCGCGGCCATGGCCGAGGCCGCGGCGCCGCACAGCAGCAGCGAAAGCAGGGTGCGCGGCAGCGCGGACGATTTCGGGGACGGTTGGCTCATCGGATTCTCCGGCAGGGATGGGGGTGAAACGGCGTCGAACCGTTGATAGCTAAATACTTTAGCCGTAAACAATTCGGTGTCAACGGTGCTAGCACGAATGGTGCCAGTGGCCGGCACGTGCGCGGCCCCGATGTCCCCAAAAAAAGAAGCGGCATCGATCCGGATCGATGCCGCCTGCGATGCCCTCGAAGAGGGCGTGGCGCCTGCGTGGTGCGCCGCTTCTTTCGCGTCGATCAGCCGAAGGGGCTGGCGGTCGCGAACCACAGGCCGATGCCGGTGGCGATGATGAAGGCCCCGTCGGTCACGCCCGCGACCAGGAAGAACTTGGTCTGCAGCGTGTCGACCATCTCGGGCTGGCGCGTCGTTCCTTCGAGGAACTTCTGCCCCACCAGCGCGATGCCGATGCACGAGCCCAGTGCCGCGATGCCGATCAGCAGGGCGACCGCGAGGGGGAGGATGTTGAAGCCGTTCATGGTGCTTTCTCCAGTGGTTGATGCTTGGACGTACTGTCCCGCATCGACTGCACCGGGTCCATGACCTCGCGAGTCATGCGCGCGCGGCGGCGGCTCAGCTCCGCGCGGCGCGCGAGGGCCACAGCACCGAGGCGATCGCCACCATCATCAGCGCCACCGCCACCCAGTCCTGCCAGTGCACCGCCTCGCCGAGCCACACGGCGCCGCTGAACACGCCGAGCACCGGGATGAACATCACGCTGAGCGTGGAGGCCACGGGCGGCAGCCCGCGCGCGAGATAGAACCACGCCGCGTGCGCGAAGCCGAAGATCAGCACCGCGTTGTAGAGGATCGCGCCCCAGGTCACGCTGCCGGGCCAGCGCCACTGGTCGCGCTCGAACAGCGCAGACAGCACCGTCATCACCACCGCGGTGAGCGCCGTCATCCAGAACGAGAGCGTGAGCGTCGGCAGCCCGATGCGCGTGTGGCGCAGCAGCTGCGTGCCCAGCGCCCAGGTGGCCGCGGCCACCAGCGCGAGCGCGACATAGCCGGGCCGGCCCGCGAGGTCGGTGAGCTCGTGCCACAGCAGCAGGCCCACGCCGATCGCGCAGGCGCCCACGCCGGTCCAGGCGCGGCGCGAGAGCGCGGCCGAGAACAGCAGCGCGCCGATCACGGCCGAGAACACCGGCATGGTGTAGCCGAGGATGGCCGCGCGCCCGCCCGACAGCGCCTTCACCGCGAGGATGATGCAGGCGTGCCAGACGAACATGTTGGTGGCGGCCAGCCACAGCAGCTCGGGCCAGGCGCCGCGCGGCACGCGGAACGGCACCTTCATCCACGCCAGCGCCAGGCCCAGCACCGGCAGCCCGAGCCAGATCGAGATCGCGCGGAAGGCCAGCGGCGGATAGTCCGCCACGCCGAGCTTCATCACCGGCCAGTTGAGGCCCCAGGCGAGGGTCAGCAGGACGAGGATGACGAACTGGCGCGGGGTGAAGGAAGGCATGGGCCGCGATTGTGGCGCGCCGCGGCGCTTCGTGCAGGCGGAGGGGCCCGCGCGCCCCGCCTTCAGGTCGGCAGCAGCCGCTTGAGGTAATGCCCCGTATGGCTCGCCTCGTTCGCCGCCAGGTCCTCGGGCGTGCCCGCGCCCACCACCGTGCCGCCGCCGGCACCGCCCTCGGGGCCCATGTCGATCAGCCAGTCGGCGGTCTTGATGACGTCGAGGTTGTGCTCGATCACGACGATGGTGTTGCCCGCGTCGCGCAGCTGGTGCAGCACCTTGAGCAGCAGCTCGATGTCGGCGAAGTGCAGGCCGGTGGTCGGCTCGTCGAGGATGTAGAGCGTGCGCCCGGTGTCGCGCTTGCTGAGCTCGAGCGCGAGCTTCACGCGCTGCGCCTCGCCGCCCGACAGCGTGGTGGCCGACTGGCCGAGCTTGATGTAGCTGAGGCCCACGTCGAGCAGGGTGCGCAGCTTGCGCTCGATGGTCGGCACGGCTTTGAGGAACTCGTGCGCGACCTCGACCGTCATGTCGAGGATCTGCGCGATGTTGCGGCCCTTGTACTGGACCTCGAGCGTCTCGCGGTTGTAGCGCTGGCCGTGGCAGACCTCGCAGGGCACGTAGACGTCGGGCAGGAAGTGCATCTCGACCTTCACCACGCCGTCGCCCTGGCAGGCCTCGCAGCGCCCGCCCGCCACGTTGAAGCTGAAGCGGCCCGGCCCGTAGCCGCGCTCGCGCGCAGTGTTGGTCTCGGCCATCAGCTCGCGGATCGGCGTGAACAGGCCCGTGTAGGTGGCCGGGTTGCTGCGCGGCGTGCGGCCGATCGGGCTCTGGTCGACGTTGATGACCTTGTCGAAGTACTCGATGCCTTCGACCGCCTCGTGCGGCGCGGGCTCCTCGTGGGCGCGGTAGAGCGTGCGCGCGACCGCGCTGTAGAGCGTGTCGTTGACCAGCGTGGACTTGCCCGAGCCCGAGACGCCGGTGACGCAGGTCAGCAGGCCGACCGGAAAGGCCACGCTCACGTTCTTGAGGTTGTTGCCGCTGGCGCCGACCACGCGGATCTCCTGCAGCGCGGTTTGCGAGGCGAGGTGCGCGGCCTCGCGCGCGGCGCGGCGCTCGGCCGCGGGGCTCTGCGGAAAGCGCGAGGCCTTGCGCGGCTCGGCGGGCACTTCCTTCTTCACCACCGGCAGCCACGGCGTGCGGCGCTTCGGCACCTCGATCTTCTTCGCGCCCGACAGGTACTGGCCGGTCAGCGATTCGGGGTTGGCCGCCACCTGCGCGAAGCTGCCCTGCGCCATCACGCGGCCGCCGTGCACGCCGGCGCCCGGGCCCATGTCGATCACGTGGTCGGCGGCGTGGATCATGTCCTCGTCGTGCTCGACCACGATCACGCTGTTGCCGATGTCGCGCAGATGCTTGAGCGTGCCGATCAGGCGGTCGTTGTCGCGCTGGTGCAGGCCGATGCTGGGCTCGTCGAGCACGTACATCACGCCGGTCAGGCCCGAGCCGATCTGCGAGGCGAGGCGGATGCGCTGCGCCTCGCCGCCCGACAGCGTCTCGGCGCTGCGGTCCAGGCTCAGGTAGTTGAGGCCCACGTCGTTGAGGAACTTGAGGCGCAGGCCGATCTCGCGCACCACCTTGTCGGCGATCTCGGCCTTGGCGCCGCGCAGCTGCAGGCGCTGGAACCACGAGAGGCTGTCGCGCAGGGTCAGGCGGCTCAGTTCGAAGATCGCCATGCGCGGCGGCTCGCCGCCATCGGCCGGGCGTGCCGACTCGTCGACCAGGAACACGTTGCGCGCCTCACGCCGCAGCCGCGAGCCGCCGCATTCGGGGCAGGGCTGGAAGCTGCGGTAGCGCGCGAGATCCTCGCGCACCATCACCGAATCGGTCTCGCGGTAGCGCCGCGCCATGTTCGGGATGATCCCCTCGAAGGGATGCTTCTTCGTGAGCTTCTTGCCCGCGAAGTTGCCCGACTCCATGGTGTAGTTGAACTTGATCTCCTCGCCAGCGGAGCCGTGCAGCAGCACCTGCTGCACCGAGGCCGGCAGCGATTCGAAGGGCGCGTCGACGTCGAACTTGTAGTGCTTCGCGACGCTCTCGATCATGCTGAAGTAGTAGCCGTTGCGGCGGTCCCAGCCCTTGATCGCGCCGCTGGCCAGCGACAGCGAGGGGAAGGCCACCACGCGCGCCGCGTCGAACACCTCGCTGTGGCCCAGGCCGTCGCAGCTCGGGCAGGCGCCCACGGGCGAGTTGAACGAGAACAGCCGCGGCTCGAGCTCGGCCAGCGAGTAGTGGCAGATCGGGCAGGAGAACTTGGCGTTGAACAGGTGCTCGCGGTCGGGCTGGCCCTCGCCGCCGAGCTCGAGCACCAGCGCGCGGCCCTCGGCCAGGCGCAGCGCGGCCTCGAAGCTCTCGGCCAGGCGCTGCTGCATGTCGGGGCGTGCGCGCAGCCGGTCGATCACCACGTCGATGTCGTGCTTCTCGGTCTTCTTGAGCTTGGGCAGGTCGTTGTATTCGTAGGTCTGGCCATCGACGCGAAAGCGGATGTAGCCCGCGGCCTGCATCTCGGCGAACAGCTCGACGAACTCGCCCTTCTTCTCGCGCGCCACCGGCGCGAGGATCATCAGCCGCGGTTCCTCGCCCAGGCCCAGGGTCGCATCGACCATCTGCGAGACGGTCTGCGCCTGCAGCGGCAGGTGGTGGTCGGGGCAGAAGGGCGTGCCGGCGCGCGCATAGAGCAGGCGCAGGTAGTCGTGGATCTCGGTCACCGTGCCCACGGTGGAGCGCGGGTTGTGGCTGGTGGCCTTCTGCTCGATGCTGATCGCGGGCGACAGGCCCTCGATCACGTCGACGTCGGGCTTGTCCATCAGCTGCAGGAACTGCCGCGCATAGGCCGACAGGCTCTCGACGTAGCGCCGCTGGCCCTCGGCATAGAGCGTGTCGAAGGCCAGGCTCGACTTGCCCGAGCCCGACAGGCCGGTGATCACCACCAGCTTGTTGCGCGGGATGTCGAGGTCGACGTTCTTGAGGTTGTGGGTGCGCGCGCCGCGGATGCTGATGCGCTGCTGGGCCAGCACGGCGCCCAGGTACGCTTCGCGTTGGGCGTCGCGCTCGCTTTCGCGTTCAGCTTCTGCTTGCGCAGTGTCTTCGGTGGCTTTTGAATTCAAGGGGCGATCGTCCGAGGGCAACCGGACATGATAGACCGCCCGGGATGTCATGGCGAGCGGGGCGGTTCTTCGCGGGCGACGGGCTCCTGCGGCTGCGCCGCGAGCCGCCCGGTGGCCACGCCCACCATGTGCTCGGCCAGCGTCTCGTACAGCGGCCGGCTGATCATGCGCGAGACCAGGCTCGCGAGCATGGCCGAGGCCATCAGGCTCAGCACCATGGCGTGGCCGTCGACCATCTCCATCACGATGATGAAGGCCGTCAGCGGCGCCTGCGTGACCGCGGCCAGGAAGCCGGCCATGCCGAGCGCGATCAGCGCCGGCCCGAACTCGGGGCTCGCGAGCCGCGCGATGGCGTCGCCGATGCCGGCGCCGATCGACAGCGAGGGCGCGAAGATGCCGCCCGGTGCGCCGCTCCAGGCCGTGAGCCAGGTGGCGATGAACTTCAGCAGCGTGTAGAGCGGCGAGAGCGGGGCCTCGCCATGCAGCATCCGCTTGACCGCCTCCGAGCCCGCGCCGTAGGTGACGCCGCCCGTGGCCAGGCCGATGACGGCCACGGCCAGCCCGCAGGCGGCCGCGAAGCGCACCGGATAGCGCCGGCGCCAGTGGTTCAGGCGCTGCGGCGCGCCGGTCAGCGAGGCGATCAGCAGGCGCGCGAACAGCCCGCCCGCCACGCCGCTGAGCAGCGCCACCGCCAGGCCCGGGCCGAGCAGGCTCCAGTCCAGGTGCGGCACGCGGATCACGCCGAAATAGCTGAGGTTGCCGAAGGCCGACACCGCCACCAGGCCGGCGAGCACGATGCCGGTGATGATCACGCCGCTGGCGCGTGCCTCGAGCCGGCCCGACAGCTCCTCGATGGCGAACACCACGCCCGCGAGCGGCGCGTTGAACGCGGCCGCGATGCCGGCCGCGCCGCCGGCCACCAGCAGCGCGCGCATGTCGATGGTGCTGCCGGGCGACAGCCAGCGTTTCGCGTGCTGCATCACGCCGGCCGCCACCTGCACCGACGGCCCTTCGCGCCCCACCGACAGGCCGGCCGCGAAGCCCGCGGCGCCGAGCCCGATCTTGGCCAGCGTCAGCCGCAGCGAGGCGAACAGGCCGCGCCGCTCCGAGGGCAGATCGGGATCGAGCGCGGCCTTGATCTGCGGGATGCCCGAGCCCGCCGCGCCCGGGAACCAGCGCCGCGTGGCCCAGACGATGGCGGCCGTGAGCGCCGGCGTCCACAGCAGCACGGCCCAGGGATGGCGCCGGAACAGGCCCTCGAACAGCGCGAAGGCCCATTCGGCTGCGTGCGTGAAACCGACCACGAACAGGCCCGCGAGCACCGCGTAGCCGAGCACGATGGCGCGGTCGATCCACAGGCGCCAGCCCGAAAACTCGGCGCGCAGGTTCTGCAGGAAGTCGGGCTCGTGATTCATCGGTCCAGCCCGCCATTCTGCCGCGCGGTATCCGGCCGCCGTGCCAGCGGAGGCCGCGTCGCCCGGCCCATCGGGCACAATGCGTGTCCTTCTTTTTCCTTCAAACCTCCTCTTACTCATTCATCAGGGGCAGCGCACATGGCATCGGTCAACAAAGTCATCCTCGTCGGCAATCTCGGCCGCGATCCCGAAACCCGTACCTTCCCGAGCGGCGACCAGGTCTGCAACGCGACCCTCGCGACCACCGACAAGTGGAAGGACAAGCAAAGCGGCGAGATGCGCGAAGCCACCGAGTGGCACCGTCTCGTGTTCAACGGCCGCCTGGCGGAAATCGCCGCGCAGTACCTGCGCAAGGGCTCGCAGATCTACGTCGAAGGCCAGATCCGCACGCGCAAGTACACCGACAAGGACGGCGTCGAGAAGTACGCCACCGACATCCGCGTCGACCAGATGCAGATGCTCGGCAGCCGCCAGGGCCAGGGCGCCCCGTCGGGCGGCGGCTACGACGACGGCGGCTACTCGCAGGGCAATGGCGGCGGCGGTGGTGGTGGCGGCTACGCCCCCGCACCGGCACGTGCTCCGGCCGCCGCGCCGCGCGCACCGGCGCCCGCACCGCGCCAGGCACCGGCCAAGTCGTCGTCGGGCTTCGACGACATGGACGACGACATTCCGTTCTGATCCGAAGGGTCATCCCTTCCAAGGCAAAGGCCGGCTCTCCAGGGAGCCGGCCTTTTTTCTTGCCGGGCGCTGCCGCTCAGGGGCGGCGTTCCTTCGCGTAGACATCGCTGATGGTGCCGGCGTCGAGCGCGCTGTCGTAGACGCGCACGTTGTCGAGCAAGCCGTCGTCCAGCCCGTTGGCGTTCATGAAGGCGCCGATCGTGAAGACGCCGGCGGAGTCGCGCAGGGCGGCGACCCCCGTCTTTTCCGACACCTTCACGCCGTTCCTGTAGAGCCGCAGCATGCCGCCGGAGGCAGCCGCGTCATAGGTGGCGACGAACTGGTACCAGTTGCCGAGTGCGGGGGGACCGAGCGGGTCCGCCACCAGCTCGAATCCCTGGCCATGTCCGCCGGCCGACACCGTCCTGCCCTGGGGCAGGAAGAAGGCGTGCTGGCCGGCGGCCCGTCCCTGGTTGTCGCTCGACACGAGGTTCTGGGCGCCCGCGTAGCTGCTGAACTTCACCCACACCGACTTGGTATAGGCCGTGGCGTTGATCGCGCGCGGCACCGTGACCCATCCCGGCGTGCCCGTGTCCTGCGACAGCCGCATGACCTTGCCGCGCACGGCGTCGTCCACGAAGCCGACGCCCTTGCCGGCGGCCGTGCCGTTCATCGCGGCGCCCAGCGAGCCGGTGTTCGCCAGGTTGCCGGCCTCGAAGGTGTATTCGAAAGCCGCCGGCGGCACGCCGACCGTCTGCGCCGGCAAGGTGGCCACGGCATCCAGCTGGGCCGCGGTGCCCAGGCCGGCCTGGCCCACGGCGGCGATGCGCACCGAGTAGCTCGCGTCGGGTTTCAAGCCGCTCAGCGTGATGGAGGTTGCCAGGCTGGTGGCGAATCCCGTGTCGGTCCAGGCGGCCTCGCCGGACAGGCGGTGGGCGATCCGGTAGCCCGTGATGGCATTGCGGCCCGACAGGGCGGGCGCGGTCCAGCGCAACTCGATCCAGGTGGCTCCCGCGGTGGTGCTCAAGGCCGTCGGTGCCGCGGGCAGCGTGAAGGCCGTCGGGGCATTGGCCAGGGCCGGCGGCAGTTGGGCGAAGTAGCGCCGCCCGTGTTCCCGTTGGCCCGCCGCGCTGAAGTGGATGGGGTCGCCGGGAGGAGAGGCCAGGCCGGTGGACGAGGCCACGGCGGTGAACGGAACGCGCCGCGGCGTCTCGTCGATGGCCTGCATGATGTTCGCCTTGGCCGCCGTCGTTTCGCCGGCCGCGTTGAAGGTGGTGTCGACCAGTCCCCAGCTGTCGGTGAACTTGCCCAGGATCATCGGCGCCGAAGCGGCCCCGGCGATGCGAGCCCGGAACCCGTAGATGGCCGCGTCGAGCGCCGCCGCATAGCGGGCCGGCTGCGAGCCCCAGAAGCGGACATCGTCTTCCCCCTGATGCCAGAGGATGCCCGCGAACCTGTTGTTCGGATGCGTGGCCATGGCCGCATTGGCCCGTTCCACGGCTTGTTCGAACAGGTCGTTTCCGGGATTCCAGCGCTGTTGGTAAAAGCCGGTGCCGCCGAAAGCCGACGGCACCAGCAGGATGCCGCGGCCCTTGGGAAGGGTCTCGAGATAGGCCCTGGAAAACTGCATGGCCAGGCCCACTCCGTTGTCGCGTTGCGGATGGTCGAGCGGATCGAGTGCGGGAATGACGAAATTCCTGTGGTTGTTCCAGAAGCCCAATTGCTGGATGCGCGGATCCGGTGCATCCAGCACCGGATCGAAATTCCTGTCCCAGCCGACCATGTTCGATTGGCCGGCGAGCAGGAAGACGTCGAATCCTGTTTCGGCTGCAGTTTCCGGAACCGCCGGATCGGTCGTCGTGCCGGTTCCCGGCCAGGGGTCGCGGGTATCGCCGCCATTCGGCGCCACGGCGATGGGCATCGGGACGAAGCTCGTATCACCGCCGCCGCATCCTGCAAGGATCAGGCATGCGGCCGCGCGGACCAGAATATTCCTGAGAGATTTCACGATTTGCCTCCTTTTGCTACCGATCAATACGGCGGGCCGCTTTTTTCGAATTCGAAAAGCGGCCTTTTTGGAGGTCGGGAGTCTTTGGCAATTGGCTGACGGTCTTCTTACTGGTTCGAATTGATTCCTTGGGGATTGAATTCCGCTGCCTGTCCGAATTGCATTGGATATCGGTGGTGCTGGTGGCAGGCGGTAAATCCGGCTCTTTAAAATCCGATTTGCATTCCCAAAAGAAATTACTTGGATCGAGCCACGATCGAATTCGCGGCCGAGGACATCGGGAGACCGACCGGCCCACGCCAGGCATCCGCGCTGCGGGGATGCGGAAACGCCGCCGCGGGCTCGCAACCATCCCGAGCCACCCGGGCAGAGGAGGGTAAGCATGGAGATAGGAATGAATTTCTATACTGGAAATATTTTCCAGTTCTGCTTATGATTCCCCGCAGTCGGGCCCTCCGGCCCTGACTCCCTGCCCTGGAGACGATCCGTGCCACTGCCTCGCCCGTTGTCCGTGTCCGATCTGCGGCGCGTGCCGAACGCGCCGTCCTGAGCGTTCGCCCGCGTCCCCGCGCGTCTTTCGCGCGCCTCTTCCGCCGTCGCAACCGCAGCTTCCTTCGTTCGCCGAGGGAGGACGGCTTGCTGCATCCGGTCGAGGCAGGGCGCCGCTTTCCCGTCTGAGGCCGGCATTCCTTGGTGCTTCGTCGGCTGCTTCCCCGGCCACCGGAAGCAGCCGAGCCATCCCGGCAGGGCGCGTCCGCGCGGCCCCGGCCACGACTACAAGTAGGAGACTTCGTTGAAATCAGCTCATTCCCTGACCCTCGGCCTCGTGTCGAGCGCGGTGCTCGCCCTGGTCCTGACCGCCTGTGGCGGTGGCAGCGGCGGCGGTGCCGGCTTCGTGCCGGTCGCGGTGGCGCCGCCGCCCGCGGCGCCCGAAGAACCGGTGGACGACCGTCCCACCGATCCCGTGGCCGAGGCGCCCGACACCAGCTTCGACACCTACTACAACGTCTGCCGCGGCACCGACCCCAAGTGCTACAACGACTGGGGCGCCTTCGCCACCACGCCCGACCGCGTGCTGATCTACTCGCGCACCGCCGGGCCGCGCCATGCCAACCTCGGCACGCCGATGGGCACGGGCCTCAACCCGGTCATGAACCCCGACAACGTGATGCAGGCCGGCCTGGTGCGCATGCTCAAGGACGCGGGCATCACGGCCGACTGGACCGAGGACGTGGCGGTGCTCGGCAGCCGCATCAACAACTACAAGGCCGTGATCTTCGCGAGCTCGAACCGCGACACGCTGTGGAACGGCTCGGTCGCGACCAGCAACGACGCCGCGCGCACGGCGCTGCGCAACTACATGCGCCGCGGCGGCGGCTTCGTCGGGCTGCACAACGCCTTCGGCGCCGAATACAACTGGCCCTACTACGAAGGCCTGCTGGGCAACGCCAACTTCTACAACCACGGGCCCAACCGCTCGGGCGACGTCGAGATCATTGCCGACGATCCCTCCACCGTGGACCTGCCCAAGCGCTTCACCTTCCAGGACGAGTGGTACAACCTCGCGCCCTTCCCGACCAACGTGAAGTTCCTCGCCAAGGTCGACACCTCCACGCTCAAGCCGCTGACCTCGCCGCCGCATCCGGGCCATGCGGACTTCCATCCCGTGGCCTGGTGCCAGTACTACGACGGCGGCCGCGCCTGGCTCAGCACGCTGGGCCACAACGACCACTCGTTCAGCGCCAGCTCGACCGGGCCCGGCGCGGACCAGTTCCAGAAGCTGGTGGTGCAGGGCGTGAAGTCGGCCATGGGCCTGACGCCCTTCTGCACCTGACCCGACCCCACCGGCCTCGTGGCCCGCACGGCGCCCCGGCGCCGTGCGCGCGGTGCTGCGTGCCGCCTTCCTCTTTCCATCGCGGACAACCCTTCCTTCGGAGCGGAGATCTTCACCATGCGACTCACATCACTGGCAGCGACGCTGCTCGCCTGCGGCGCGATCGGCGCGCCCCTGCTGCTTTCCGGCTGCGGCGGCGGCGACTCGGGCGGCGGCGCCTTTCCCTGGTTCTCGGCGCCCCCGCCGGCACCCAATCCGCCGGCCCCGCCACCGGCACCGCCCGCGGCCGGCCCCTCGGCCGCCGAACTGGCCGACTGCTGCACCGCGGGCGACCGCGACTTCCCCAAGGTGGGCGGCAACCTCGGCAACCAGAACTACTCGAGCCTCGCGAAGATCGACAAGGCGCGCGTCGGCCAGCTCGGCGGTGCCTGGCTCAACCGCATCGAGGGCGGCACCAGCACCGGCAACAGCCAGAGCACCACGGTGGTGGTCGACGGCGTGATCTACATCGAATCGGCGCTCGGCAACCTGATCGCGGTCGACGGCAAGACCGGCGTCACCAAGTGGAAATGGACCACGCCCTACGGCGCGATCACGCGCCGCGGCGCGGCGGTCGCGAAGGACCTGGGCCTGGTCTACACCGTGGCCACGGGCAACCGGCTGGTGGCGCTCGACACGAACACCGGCAAGCCGGTCTGGATCAAGCAGTACCCGAGCAGCGCCACCGACGCCGACTACCAGGGCGCGGTGCAGAAGGTGGCGCTGGTCTATCACGACAAGCGCCTCTACGTGGGCACCAACGACGGCAACCGTGGCGCCGCCTTCTCGGCCGACGCGGCCACCGGCAAGGTGCTCTCCACCTTCTGGGGCGTGCCGCGCGCGGGCGAGCGCGGCTACGACACCTGGGGCGGCGCGCCCGAGTCGGACCGCACCGGTGCCACGCCGTGGATCCACCCCGCGGTCGATCCCGAGCTGGGGCTCGTCTACTGGACCTTCGGCAACGTGCGCGGCGGCTCCTCGCAGAACGGCTCCACGCGGCCGGGCCTGAACCTGTTCGCCAACTCGATCGTCGCGCTCGACCTCAAGACCGGCGAGTACAAGTGGCACTTCCAGTCGGTGCACCACGACATCTGGGACATGGACAACGTGATGTCGCCCGTGCTGGCCAACGTGAGGATCGCGGGCCAGGAGCGCAAGGTCGTGATCTACGGCAGCAAGACCGGCATGTACTACATCCTCGACCGCAAGGACGGCAGCGCGCCGCTGGGCATCGACGAGATGCCGGTCAAGCAGGACGCCCGGCAGGCGAGCTGGCCGACCCAGCCCTTCCCGCGCCAGGGCGCCTGGACCGAGACCTGCATCGTCGACCAGCCGCTGGGCACCGCGATCCCCGGCGACCCGAACCGCGCCGTGCCCAACTACCTCAAGGGCTGCCTCTACGACGCGCACTGGGACGTGCCGCTGCTGTCGATCCCGGGCCACGGCGGCGGCGCCAACTGGAACCACCAGTCCTTCAGCCCGCGCACCGGCCTGGTCTACACCGGCATGGGCTACGTCTCGGCCGCGCACTCGCTGACCGAGTCGAGCAACGGCCTGCGCCCGCCGGGCACCTACATGACGGGCGCGGTGGTGGCCGTCGACCCGAGCACCAACCTGGTCAAGTGGAAGAAGCTCATGCCCTATTCGCTGGCGCACGGCAACGGCATCCTGAGCACGGCCGCCGACCTGCTGTTCATCGGCCAGCCCGACGGCAACCTGCTCGCGCTCGACGCGGGCGACGGCAGCGAGCTGTGGCGCTTCCAGACCGGCGCGGCCATCGCCGCGAGCCCGGTGGCCTACGAGGTCGACGGCGAGCAGTACATCGCGGTCTATGCGGGCGGCACCAGCATTCCCTACGGCGACTCGGCGCCGCGCGGCGACTACCTCTGGGCCTTCAAGGTCGGCGGCACGGTGGCGCCGGCGGCCACGCCGAAGCCGCCCGAGGTGCGCCGGCCGGTGTCGGGCCAGCCGGTGGAAGGCGCGGCGCTGCCCACGCCCAACACCGTGTTCCTCGCGCGCGTGCAGACCGCGGCCAACGCGCCCGGCGCCAGCGAGAGCACCGCGGTCAACGCGATGACGCCGACCTGGATGCGCGTGCCCGCGAACACCACCGTGACCTTCACCAACCCCGCCGGCAATGCCAACCAGCACTGCGCCACGCAGTTCTTCGAGGGCCGCTTCGACTTCAAGCTCGCACCGGGCCAGTCGGCGCAGCACCGCTTCGACACGCCCGGCGAGTACTTCTACAACGACTGCCACAGCGCGCGACCGACCGGCAAGATCGTCGTGTACTGAGCCTGCGGGCGTTCCTCTTCCTCATTTCCCCCCACCTAGAAAGGAGCAAAGCGATGACCTGGAGCAAGCCCGCGTTCGTGGACCTGCGGTTCGGTTTCGAGATCACGATGTACATCGCCGCGCGCTGAGCGCGGCGCAACGAACGAAGGCCCCGGTGCGAACCGGGGCCTTTTTCGTTGGCGCAGGAAAGGGGCCGACGAGACGGCGCGGTTCAGCGCAGCCGCTCGCGCAGCGGATCGCCGATCAGCGTGGCGCGGCGCGCGTCGCCCTTCGTGCTGCGCGACCACAGGCGCTCGTTGCCGAGGCCGTCGTCGGCCACGAACAGCACCGCGTCGCCGAGCGCGACGAAGCCCAGCGGCATCGCATGGCGCGGTCCGGGCGCGACATCGGCCGCGAGCCGCGTGCCGGCCGCGCTGCCGTCGGTGGACCAGGGCTCCACACCGTGCACGCCGTCGTTCGCCGAGAACCACAGCCGGCCGCCGGCCTGCGCGAAACGTGCGGGCGAGCCGCTGCCGGGTCCCGGCCCCAGGTCCTTCACGCGCCGGGTGCCGGCGGCGCTGCCATCGCTGGTCCAGAGTTCGGCGCCCGTCTCGCCGTCGGTGGCGGCGAAGTAGAGCCGGCCGCCGAAGGCCGCGAGCGGGCCGGGCACCGAGCTCGCGGCGCCGGGCCGCAGGTCCTTCACCAGCCGCGTGCCGGCCTCGGTGCCGTCGCTGCGCCAGAGCTCGATGCCATGCGTGCCGTCCTCGGCCGCGAAGTAGAGCGTGCCGCCCACGGCCGTGAGATGCGCGGGCCGCGACGCGCCCTCGCCGGGCCGGATGTCCTTGACCATGCGCGTGCCGGCCTCGCTGCCGTCGCTGGTCCAGAGCTCGATGCCATGCCGGCCGTCGCTCGCGGTGAACCAGAGCCGGTCGCCGATCGCCACGAGGTTCTCGAGGTTGCCGTCCTCCGCGCCGGGGCGGATGTCCTTCACCAGCCGCGTGCTCTGGGGCGTGCCCTCGCTGACCCAGAGCTCGTGGCCGTGCGCGCGGCTGGTGGCGGTGAAGAACAGCCGCGGGCCGGCCGGGGTGAGCTGGCGCACCACCGCGCCCGGCCCCGCGTCGACCGAGGACACGCGTTGCGTGCTGCGCGCATCGCCGCCGGTCTTCCAGAGCTGGAAGCCGTGGCGGCCGTCGTTGGCGACGAAGTACAGCGCATCGCGCCAGGCCGTCAGTTCGGCCGGCATGGCGTCGGCCTCGCCGGGGTTCAGGTCGGTCACGCGCTGCGTGCCGCGCGCGGTGCCGTCGCTGCGCCACAGCTCGAGGCCGTGTTCGCCGTCGGTGGCGGTGAAGTAGACATGCGCGCCGAAGCGCGTCTGCCAGCTCGGGAAGGCGCCGCGAAAGCCGGGGCGGATGTCCTTCAGCAGCACGGTGCCGGCAGTGGTGCCGTCGCTGCTCCAGAGCTCCTGCCCGGTGGCCACGTGGAAGGCCGAGAACAGCACGCGCGGGCCCAGCCGCACCAGGCCGGTCGGCCCGACGAAGGCGCGCGGCTGCAGCTGCTCGGGCAGCACGTCGCGCGCCGGATCCTGTGCCGACGCCGCCAGCGGGGCGAGCAGCGCGAGCGCGGCACAGAGCGCGCGCAGCCGGCAGCGCGCAGGGAGGAGGGCGGGCGCGCGCATCAGCCGCCGAACCATTTGGCGGGCACCGTCACCAGCTGCGGGAACAGCACCATGAGGAACATGATCGCGAACTCCGCCACCATGAAGGGCAGCACGCCGCGCGTGACCTCGTCCATGCGCATGCGGCCCACGCCCGCCACCACGTTGAGCACCACGCCCACCGGCGGCGTGATCAGCCCGATCGAGTTGTTGATGATGAACATCACGCCGAAGTAGACGGGGTCGATGCCGGCCGCCACCACCACCGGCATCAGCACCGGCGTGAGGATCAGGATGGTCGGCGTCATGTCCATCGCCGTGCCCACCGCCATCACCAGCAGCATGATCGCGATCATCAGCACGATCTTGTTGCCCATGAAGGGCTCGAGCAGCGCAACCACCTTGGCGGGCAGGTCGGCCACCGTGATCAGCCAGGCGCTGACCATCGCGGCGGCGATCAGGAACATCACGACCGCGCTGGTCTTGGCGGCGCTCACGAAGATCTTGTAGAGATCGGGAAAGCGCAGCTCGCGGTAGACCACGGTGGCCACGAAGAGCGCGTAGACGGCGGCCACCACGGCCGCCTCGGTGGGCGTGAACACGCCCATGCGCAGGCCCACCAGGATGATCACCGGCAGCAGCAGCGCCCAGCCGGCCTCGCGCGCGGCCGCGACGATCTGGCGGCCCGACTGGCGCGGCGGCGGCTCGATCTTCTCGTGCCGCACCAGCCAGGCCCAGGTCACCCACAGCGCGCCGCCGATCAGCAGGCCGGGCACGATCGCCGCGAGGAAGAGCTTGGAGATCGAGACGTTGGCCGCCACGCCGAAGATCACGAGCCCGATGCTCGGCGGGATCACCGGGCCGATGACGCCGGTGGCCGCGATCAGCCCGCCCGCGCGGGCGCGGTCGTGGCCGGCCGAGACCATCATCGGCAGCAGCAGCGCGGTCAGCGCCGCCGCGTCGGCCACGGCCGAGCCCGACAGCGCCGACAGCAGGCAGCCCGCCATGATCGTCACGTAGCCCAGGCCGCCGCGCACGTGGCCCACCAGCGCGAGCGCCAGCGCGACGATGCGGCGCGACAGGCCGCCCGCGTTCATGATCTCGCCCGCGAGCATGAAGAAGGGCACGGCCAGCAGCGGGAAGCTGTCGGCGCCGCCGATCAGGTTCTGCGCCAGGATCTGGGCATCGAACAGGTCGAGCTGCCACATCAGCGCCACGCCGCTGGCCAGCAGCGCGAAGGCGATCGGCATGCCGAGTGCCATGGCCAGCAGCAGCGATCCGAGGAAGACGGCGATCGTCATGCGCGGCGCTCCCGTTCGGCCTCGAGCACCTGCGCGAGCGCGGCGGCTTCTTCCGATTCCTGGATCGCCACCAGCTGGTCGTCGGCCAGTTGGCCCGTGAGCAGGCGCAGCAACTCGATCAGCAGCAGCGCCGCCGCCAGCACCGAGAACACCAGGCCCGAGGCATAGACCACGGCCATCGAGGCGCCCGTGACCGGCGCCTCCACGTCCCAGTTGATCCGCGTCTGTGCCAGGCTGCCCTGGAACAGCAGCCACAGGATGTAGAGCATCAGCAGGTGGCTCGCGCCCAGGCACAGCTTGCGCCCCAGCGGCGGCAGCCGGCCGACCACCATGTCCACGCCGAGATGGGCATGCTCGCGCAGCGCCACCAGCGCACCCAGGAAGGTGATCCAGATGAACAGCCAGCGCGAGACCTCCTCGGACACGGTGATGCCCGAGTTGAGGCCGTAGCGCAGCACCACGTTGCCGAACACCAGCACCACCATCACGGCCAGGAAGGTCGCGATCAGCGCCTCCACCACGCGGCAGGCGCGATCGATCCATCGATTCATGTCGTCCTCTTCAATCCAGTCGGTGGGCGTGCGCCGTGCACGGGGCGCACTGGGCGCACGCGCGGGCTCACTGCTTGCCGTCGCGCACGATCTCGACCAGCGCGCGCAGCGCCGCGAGATAGGACTGCGGCCCGAGCCCCTGCACTGTGCCGCGCACCGCCGGCGAGATGATCGAGTGCGCGCGCCAGGCCTCGCGCGCCGCGATGTTCGACATGTGGACCTCGATGGTCGGGAACGGCATGGCCTTGATCGCGTCGTGCAGCGGCACGCCGTGCTGCGTGAGGCCCGCGGGGTTGACCAGCGCGCCCTGTGCCTCGTCGATGTGCTGGTGCAGGAAGTCGACCAGCGCGCCTTCGTGGTTCGACTGGATCGTCGCCACCGTGATGTCGAGCTCGTGCGCGAGCTTGTCGATGCGCGCGTCGATCTCGGCCAGGGTGGTGCGGCCGTAGATGTGCGGCTCGCGGCGGCCGAAGAGGTTGAGATTGGGACCGTGCAGGACGAGGAACTTCATGATGGATGCTCGCGGTTGCGGTGCGCTCACTGCTTGGCGCCGCGGATGCGCGCGAGCTCGTCGTTGTAGAGCTTGACGATGGCCGGGTCGTACTGGGCCGCGAACTTGTCGATCACCGGCTGCGCGATCTCGCGCATGCGCACCTGCTCCTTCGGCGCCACCTCGTTGAACTGCGCGCCCTTGGCCTGCAGCTCGCCCACGGCCTTCTGCGCCGCGGTGCGGCTGGCCTGGCGCTGGTAGCCGCGCGCCTCGTCGGCGGCCTCGCGCATCCACTTCTGCTCGGTCGGCGAGAGCTGGTCCCAGAACTTCTTGCTCACGAGCACGATGTTGGCCGCGTACACGTGGTTGGTGGCGCTCACGAACTTCTGCACCTCGTAGAACTTGTTCGACAGGATCACGGCGAACGGGTTCTCCTGGCCGTCGACCGCCTTCGACTCGAGCGCGCCGTAGAGCTCGGCGAAGGGCATCGGCACCGGGTTGGCCTTGAAGGCCTTGAAGGTGTCGAGGAACACCGGGTTCGGGATCACGCGGATCTTCAGGCCCTGCAGGTCCTCGGCCCTGGTGATCGGGTGCTTGCTGTTGGTCACGTTGCGAAAGCCCAGGTCCCAGTAGCCGAGCGCCACCAGGCCCTTCTCGGGCAGCTTGGCGATCAGCGCCTGGCCCAGCGGTCCGTCGAGCAGCTGGTCGGCCTGCTCGAAGCTGGCGACCGCGAACGGGAAGTCGACCAGGCCGAACTCCTTGACGATGCCCGCGAGCGAGGTGGTCGCGGGCGCCGACATCTGCTGCACGCCGCCCTGAAGCGCCGACTGCTGCTGCATCTCGTTGCCGAGCTGGTTGGCCGGGTACTCCTGCACCTTCATCTTGCCGCCGCTCTTGGCCGCGAGCAGCTCGGCGAAGCGCTTCACGCCCAGGCTCACCGGATGGTCGGTGTTGTTGAGGTGGCCGAAGCGGATGGTGCGCTCCTGCTGCGCCAGGGCGGGCGCGGCGAGGCCGATGCAGAGGCTGGCGAGGGCGAAGGTGCGAAGAAGTTTCACGGGTGGGCTCCAGGGAAGGACGGAAGACGGCATGGCCGATGCGATGGGAGGAATTCTGTGGCGAATCGGAAAATCTTTCCACTATGGAAATCCCTTCCCTTCATCTGATAGAGTTCGGCTGTCGCCATCGGTCCGCGACATGAACCGGGAGTACTGACATGAGCGAAATGCTGGGACGCAGCTTCAGGGTGCTGGAATATCTGGCGTCCCATCCCGAGGGCGTGCCCCTGTCCCTGCTGGCGGGCGATCTGCAGATCCCGCTGAGCGCCTCGCACCGCCTGCTGACGGAGCTGATCCGCTACGGCTATGTGCGGCAGGAGCAGCGCGACGGCCACTACGTGCTGACCATCAAGCTGGTGTCGATCGGCCTCTCGTTCCTCAGCAACTCGGGCGTGGTCGACGTCGCGCAGCCGCTGCTCGACCAGCTCGCCAAGGCCTCGGGCGAGCTGGTGCGCCTCGCGGTGGTCGACGGCGACGAGCTCACCTTCGTGGCCAAGGCGCAGGGTGCGACCCACGGTCTGCGCTACGACCCGGACATGGGCCTGTCGGTGGCGCTGTCGTGCAGCGCGGCCGGCCATGCCTGGCTCTCGACCCTGCCCGAGGACGACGCGATGGCGCTGGTCGCGAAGAAGGGCCTGGGCAAGCCCGAGGACTTCGGCCCCAAGGCGCCGACCACGCTCAAGGCCGTGATGGTCTACGTGAAGGCGGCGCGCCAGCGCGGCTTCAGCCTGATCAACGAGGTGTTCGCGCCCGGCATGACCGCGATGGCGGCACCGGTCTTCGGCCCGTCCGGCCCGGCCATCGGCGTCATCACCATCGCCGGTCCCGCGGTGCGGCTGACGGCGCAGCGCATGGAGACGCTCGGGCCCACGCTGATGCAGGCGGCGGCCGAGGTGGCCACGGCGAGCGGGGCCTCGGCGCTGTTCAAGAAGCGCGCTTAGTCGGCGTCTTCGTCCGATGCGTTGCGGATCCGCAGCGCCGCGTCGTAGAGCGTGTTGCGCGGCGCGCCCGTGATCTCGGCCGCGAGCTTCACGGCGGTCTTCACCGGCAGTTCGGCCAGCAGCAGGCGCAGCACGCGCTCGCCCTCGGCGCCGTCGTCGGCCGCCACCGCCACCGGGTGCAGCACCAGCGCGAACTCGCCGCGCGTGCGGTCGCGCTCGGCCGCGAACCAGCCGGACAGGGCGCTGGCCGCCAGCGTCGCGATCTCCTCGAACTGCTTCGTGAGCTCGCGGCCCACGGTGACGCGGCGCTCGCCGAGCACGGCCAGCGCGCGCGCCAGCGGCTCGATGCGGTGCGGGGCCTCGAGCAGCACCACGGCGCGCGGTTCTTGCGCGAGCGCCTGCACGGCGCTGTCGCGCTCGCCGGCCTTGCTCGGCAGGAAGCCCGCGAACACGAAGGCGCTGCTCGCGCTGTCGCCGCTGCCATCGGACACCAGCCCGGCCGCGCCGACCAGCGTGGTGACGCTGCTCGCGCCCGGCAGCGGCAGCGCGCGCAGGCCGGCGGCATGCACCGCGGCCACCAGCCGTGCGCCGGGGTCGCTCACGCCCGGCGTGCCGGCGTCGCTGACGTAGGCGATGCGCTCGCCCTGCGCGAGCCGCGCGACCACGGCCTGCGCGGCCTCGGCCTCGTTGTGCTGGTGCAGCGCGAGCAATTGCGCGCCGGGGCGGTCGATGCCGTAGGCGCGCAGCAGGCTCTGCGTGTGGCGCGTGTCCTCGCAGGCGACGGCGTCGACCAGCTGCAGCACGTGCAGCGCGCGCAAGGTGATGTCGGCCAGGTTGCCGATCGGCGTGGCGACCACGTAGAGGGTGCCCTGCGGATAATGCTGCGCACCGGCGGCGTCGCGCGCGGCCCCGAGGGCGGCACCGAAAGAGGCGGGTGCGAGTGAGGCCAAGCGCTTTTCTCCGAGGGACGTCGACACAAGAACAAACGGGAACAGGGAGCGGTCATGAAGACCACGACGACGGCGTCGGCCGTCACGACCAAGGGCCGCGGCGACGCGGCCGAGGACGCCGCATTGGCGCACCTGGAGCGCGCGGGGCTGCAGCTGGTCGCGCGCAATTATCGGACGCCGGGCCGCGGCGGCGGCGAGATCGACCTGATCATGCGCGATCCGCGCGACCGCACGCTGGTGTTCGTCGAGGTGCGCCAGCGCAGTTCCACCGGCCATGGCGGCGCGGCCGGCAGCATCACGGCGGCCAAGCAGCGGCGCATCGTGTTCGCGGCGCGCCACTATCTCGCCCGTTTGCGCGAGCCGCCGCCGTGCCGCTTCGACGTGGTGCTGGTCGAGGAGCGCATCACGTGGTTGCGCGCGGCTTTCGACGCGGGCTGACAAGGTGTGAATAAACCTGCTGCGCGCCCCGATCTCGCACCTGTGGTCCTCACCGTACGTGAGTACGGCTGCGGTCCTCGGCGCGACCTCGGGGCGCTCGCTACGGTTTCTTCACACCTTGTGAGCGGCCCGCGCACCGGCGCGCGATGCATGAAGGTGTAGGGCGGATCACAGCGCGGGGTCTTTCGCTGCATCCCCGCAGTTATCATCCCGCCCCATGCTCGAGCAACGGATTCAGCAGCACTTCATCGACAGCGCCGACCTCAAGTACCAGGCCGGCCCGATTCTGAGCAAACCCATTTCGCAGGCGATGCAGGCGATCCTGGCGTGCGTGACCAGCGGCGGCAAGGTGCTGGCCTGCGGGTCGGGCGTGTCGGGCCTGCTGGCCACGCAGTTCGCCTCGCAGTTCGTCGGCCGCTTCGAGCGCGAGCGGCCCGAGCTCGCGGCCATCGCGCTGCCCGGCGACAGCACCGACCCCGCGGCCGACGGCGCGAATGCCGTCGACGGCGACCGCTTCGCGCGCCAGGTGCGCGCGCTCGGCCAGGCCGGCGACGTGCTGCTCGCGCTCAGCGTCAGCGGCCAGTCGGCCCCGGTGCTCGCGGCGGTGCATGCCGCGCACGAGCGCGACATGACCGTGGTGGCGCTGCTCGGCAATGCCAACGCGGGCGCCTCGGCCGCGCCCGGCACCGGCGGCGTGATCGGCCGCGCGCTGCGCGAGACCGACGTGCAGATCAGCGTGCCGCACGAGCGCGGCGCGCGCATCCACGAGATCCACCTGCTCGCGCTGCATTGCCTGTGCGACGGCGTGGACGCGCAGCTGCTCGGCGATCCGGACAGCGACGTGCTGTCGCCGTCGAGCTGAACCCTTCACGCATGACGCTCCCCGGCGCGCGGGGGGGCATGCGTTTCGCTGCGCCGGGGTCTGAGTTTTTCTCAGAACGATTTCATAAATGTGTTGAACAAAGTTCACGTGATTGACATGGCGGCTTCCTAGCATCGCGGCCGAGCGCGCTCGCTCCTCAACTCTCCGGCGCGCCGCCCCCCATGAAACTCCCGAACTTCCCCTCCCTGCCCGCGGTCCGCGGCAGGCTGTCATCGGCCCCTTCCACGCGCCGCACGCCACGCGCCGCGCTGGCCACCCTGAGCGCCGTCTGCGTGCTGGCACTGAGTGCCTGCGGTGGCGGCAGCGGTGGCGGCGGCGGCTTCTTCGGCTTCGCGCCGCCCTCGGGCGGCGGCCCCGCGCAAGGCGACAACGGCCAGGACGGCGGCGCGCAGCCCGCGAGCTTCGCGCTGTCGCTCGCGGTCGAGGGCAGCGGCGACGTCGAATCGCTCGATGCCAGGCTGGCCTGCGGCCCCGGCAGCTGCACCGGCGCCAGCGCCGACTACGCCGAAGGCAGCACCGTCACGCTCAACGCCACGCCCGCGCACGGCTTCGTGTTCGCGGGCTGGCAGGGCACCTCGTGCGAGAGCGGCGACACGCGCTGCGTCGTGACCGTGAAGGCCGCGCAGCGCATCGCCGCGAAGTTCACGCAGGCCGCGCCGTCGATCCCCGCCGGCACCTGGCTCAAGGGCGACACGCACGTGCACGACGACCACTCGTCCGACGGCAGTGCGGCGCGCCAGCTCAACGACGACAAGGGGCCGGGCAACACCGGCGTCGCCGACCAGATCGGGCAGGGCACGCGCATGGGCCTGGAGTTCATGCCGCTGACCGACCACCGCACCTACGACCAGCACTACGACTGGAACTGGGAGTCGCCCTCGCTGCTGCTGGTGCGCGGCGAGGAGGCCAACGGCAGCCCGCACGCGACGGTGCAGGGCGGCGTCGACTCGATCGTGCAGGGCGCCGCGCGCGCCGACCGCCAGCCCTTCACGCACCTGCAGCAGTCGATCTGGGACGCGCACAGCCAGGGTGCGAACTGGACCGTGGCGCATCCCAACGACGGCGAGACCAATGCCGACGGCTCGTTCAATGCCTATGCCAACGTGCAGGGCGTGGACCTGGTCGAGACCTGGAACGGCACGCCGAGCCCCGAGACCGTGCTGGCCGACGCCTATGCCGAGAAGCTGTGGAACACGGGCTTCCGCTTCGGCATCGCGGGCGCGAGCGACAGCCACATGCGCGAGCTGTGGGACGGCGAGGGCACGGTCTATCCGATCTCGAATCCCGGCATGCCGGCCACGCAACTGCTGTCCAGGGCCTACAACGAGCGCGCCATCGTGCAGGCGCTGCAGCGCGGCCACACCAGCCTCTCGTACGACCCGAACGGCCCCTTCGTCTCGATCGCCACCGACCTGCGCGGCGGCGGCTACACCGCGATCGGCGGCGACGAGGTGTTCGTGCCGGCCGGCACCGCCGGCCACCTGCGCATCGACGTGCGCCGCGCCGCGGGCCTGGACGTGTTCGTCTACCGCGCGCCCGGCAAGAGCGCCGGCCCGCTCAAGAGCTTCAAGCCCAAGACCGATGCCGAGAGCTTCATCGTCGACATCGCGGCCGGCGACAAGCCCGACTGGTACCGCGCCGAGGTGCGCGGCATGAGCACGCCGCAGCCCTGGGCGCCGGTGTCGGTCGACGAGGTCAAGGCCACCGTGTCGCCGATCTTCGTCTCGCCCGCGCCGGTCGAGGCCAAGCCCGCGACGCCGATTCCCGCCGATGCCGGCACCGAGGACGGCGCGCTGCGCGTGGCGGGTGCGCGCGGCGGCTTCGCGGGCTTCCCCGACATCGCGGTCGCCGACGGCGCGCTGCACTTCGTGGCCGAGCTGCATGGCGCCTCGAGCAGCACCGTGGTCTATCGCCAGCGCGATGCCAAGGGCGTGTGGCGCGACGCGGGCCGCACGCTCAGCGGCCAGGGCCAGGCGCGCTTTCCGCGCGTGGCCGCGCGCGGCAACGAGGTCTGGGTGGCCTGGGAGGAGGACGCGGTGCAGGTGCCGCACCGGCCCGAGATCAAGCTGCGGCATTCGGCCGACGGCGGCGCCAACTGGGACGCCACCGTGACCGTGCGCGCGGTCGAGGGACGCGCCGAGCATCCGGCGATCGCGCTGTCGGCCGGCGGCAAGCCCGTGCTCGCATGGCAGGAGATCGCGGCCCATCAGGCCTTCGACATCATGGCGCAGGAGATCGGCACCGACGTCCAGCCGCGCAACCTGTCGGCCGCCGGCAAGGTGACCGATCCGGGCATCGCCAGCGACACGCGCACCCCGCGCTATCCGGCCTCGGTGCTGCCCTCGGTGGCGGTGGCGGCCGACGGCCGCGTCGCCGTGGCGTGGCAGGACGACCGCAGCGACAAGGATCCGCTTTGGACCGGCGCCGCGAGCTACGGCGAGGGCACCACGCCCGACGACTGGCAGGTGCAGGTGCTGGTGCGCGAAGCCGGTGGCGCCTGGGCCGCGAAGCCGGCCGAGATCGGCACCTCGGACCGCGCCGACCGCCATCCGCAGATCGCGTTCGGCGCCAAGGGCGAGCTGGTCGCGGTCTGGGAGAGCAAGGAGCTCGCCGCGAGCGGGCGCAACCTCTCGGTGCGCGCCGCGGTCTCGGGCGACGGCGGCAAGTCCTTCGCGGCGCCGGTGGTGGTCGGCGCCGACGACAAGACCATGAGCGAGCGGCCGCGCCTGGGCGTCGATGCCGACGGCGCGGTGCGCGCGGTCTGGTACGACTCGCGCTCGGCCGACTGGCGCTGGCGCGTGATGACCGCGGTGTTCCGCCCCGACAGCGGCTGGGAGCCCGGCACCCTGCTGATGGCCCGCGGCAACAACACCTGGCCCGTGACCGCGGGCGGCCAGGTGGCGTTCGCCAGCACGCGCAATGCGCAGCGGCTGCAGCGCGATCCGACGCAGCAGGTGTTCCTGCTGTCGCTCGCGAAGCCCTGAGCTGAAGACGAACTGAAGAAGCGGCGGCGGCCGCATCCGGCGCGGGCCGCGGCGTTCCTCGGGAACTCCGCGGCCGTCTTCATTTCTACCAACAAGCCGTAACGGAGCGGCAAATCCGCTGGGCTAAACTCGCCGCGAACCCGGGCCAGGGCCTCGCGGCAGCGCCCATCTCGCACCTCCATTCCAGGGAAATCACACATGCAGAAGACCGCCTCGACGCCTCGCGCCATGCACCGCCTCGTTCTCGCACTCGCCTCGGGCGCGGCATTGGTCGCGGGCCTCTCGGCCTGCGTGCCGCTGGTGGTCGGCGGCGCGGCGGCGGTGGGCGTGGGCATGGTGGCGACCGATCGCCGCAGCTCGGGCGCCCAGCTCGACGACCAGGGCATCGAGCTGCGCGCCGCGGCCCGCGTGCGCGACATCGCCAACGACCAGATGTACGTCAGCGTGACCAGCTACAACCGCCAGGTGCTCTTGACCGGCGCGGTGGGCAACGAGGCCGATCGCCGCCGCGTCGAGGACGTGGTGCGCGGCGCCGAGAACGTGCGCTCTGTGGTCAACGAACTCACGCTGGGCACGCCGAGCACCTTCCAGGACCGCTCCAACGACCTCTACGTCACCGGCAAGGTCAAGGCCTCGCTGCTCGACGCCAAGGACATCTTCGCCAACTCCTTCAAGGTCGTGACCGAGCGCGGCACGGTCTACCTGATGGGCATCGCCACGCGCCGCGAGACCGATCGCGCGACCGAGGTGGTGCGCAGCGTGACCGGCGTGCAGAAGGTGGTGCGCGTGGTCGAGATCGTGAGCGAGGCCGACCTGACCGGCGCGCAGCGCGGCGGCACCGGGGTTTCCGCGCCCGCGCCCGTGGTGCCGGCCTCGCAGCCGCAGCCCGGCACCTCGTCGCGCGTGCCGCTGCCGCCGATGGAGCCGCTGCCGTCTTCGTCGGCACCGGCGCCCGCGCCGGCCGGTGGCGTGACGACCAGCCCGATCCGCTGAAGCGTATCGGTGCCCCAAGAAGAAAGGCCCCGTTCAGGGGCCTTTGTCATTCACGGGGTGTACGTCGTCACTTCAGCCGCGTGATCAGGCTCGAGGTGTCCCAGCGCTGGCCGCCCGACTGCTGCACGTCGGCATAGAACTGGTCGACCAGCGCGGTCACGGGCACGCGCGCGCCGTTGCGCTTGGCCTCGTCGAGCACCAGGCCCAGGTCCTTGCGCATCCAGTCGACCGCGAAGCCGAAGTCGAACTTGCCCTCGATCATGGTCTTGCCGCGGTTGTCCATCTGCCAGCTCTGGGCGGCGCCCTTGCCGATGACCTCGAGCACCGCCTGCATGTCGAGCCCCGCGCGCTGGCCGAAGGCGATGGCTTCCGACAGGCCCTGCACCAGGCCCGCGATCGCGATCTGGTTGACCATCTTCGCGAGCTGGCCCGCGCCGCTCTCGCCGAGCAGCGTGACCGCGCGCGCGAAGGCCGCGGCCACCGGCTTGATGCGATCGAAGGCGGCCGCGTCGCCGCCGCACATCACGGTGAGCGCGCCGTTCTGGGCGCCGGCCTGGCCGCCCGACACCGGCGCATCGATGAACTGCAGGCCGCGCTCGAGCGCGGCCTTGGAGAGCTCGCGCGCCACGTCGGCCGAGGCGGTCGTGTGGTCGACGAAGACCGCGCCCTTCGCCATGCCGGCGAAGGCGCCGTCGTCGCCGAGCACCACCGAGCGCAGGTCGTCGTCGTTGCCGACGCAGCAGAACACGAGGGTGGCGCCGGCCACCGCTTCGCGCGGCGTGGCCGCGTGGCGGCCGGGGGCGCCGAACTCGTCGACCCAGGCCCGGGCCTTGGCCTCGGTGCGGTTGTAGACCGTGACGCTGTGGCCGGCCTTGGCCAGGTGGCCGGCCATCGGCCCGCCCATGACGCCGAGGCCCAGGAAGGCCACCGTCTGCGCGGGAGTGGATTCGTAGGTGCGGGGGTTGATGCTGCTCATGGGCCCGAGCTTAAAGCCATTCGGCGACAGCCTGCACCCTGGGGGACATGGCCGTGCCGGTGCAAACCTGTACGTGAACGTACACGTTGGAGTAGAATCGCCCCATGAGCTCCCCGGCCCCCCCGCCCAAGTCCCTCACCGTTCGCGATGCCGCGGCGCAGCTCGGCGTGACGCCGCGCACGCTCAAGTACTACGAGGAACTGGGCATCGTGGTGCCGGTGCGCAGCGAGGGCCGCTACCGGCTCTACGAACCGGCCGACCTCGAGCGGCTCGCGCGCGTGCTGCGCATGCGCTCGCTGGGCTTCTCGCTCACCACCATCACCGAGATGCTGCGCCAGCCGATGGAGGCGCCGGCCGAGGGCGGCCGGCCGCGGCTGTCGAATGCCTCGCTCAAGTCGCTGCGCGAGACGCTGGGCGCGCAGCTCGCCACGCTCGATGCGCGCGTGGCCCAGGTGCGCCGCGAGCTCAAGGAAGCCGCGGCCCTGCAGGCCCAGTTGCGCCGCGACCTCGACTACGTCGAACGCCGCCTGGCCGGCGAACCGGTGGAGGAGGCCCTCGCGCAGCGGCGCGCGGAGCGCCCGGCGTCATGAACGCACCGGCCCTCGCCCGGCAACCGCGCGGCCTCTCGGCCGTGGCGTGGATGCCCTGGGCGATCGGGCTGGTCACGGCGGTCGACTACTTCGACAACGCGCTGTTCGCGTTCTTCGCGAGCTACATCGCGGGCGGCGTCAACGCCTCGCCCGACGAACTGGTGTGGGCCTCGAGCGCCTACGCGCTGGGCGCGGTGCTCGGCATCCTGCAGCAGCATGCGTGGATCGAGCGGCTCGGCTACCGGCGCTACCTCGCGCTGTGCATGTTCGCCTTCGCCGCGGGCGGCCTCGGCGCCGCCTGGTCCGACAGTTCCACCCAGCTCGCGCTGGCGCGCGGCGTGCAGGGCTACTTCGTGGGGCCGATGCTCGGCGCCTGCCGCATCCTGATCCAGATCGGCCTGCCGGCCGAGCGCCGCGCCAAGGCGCTCAAGGCCTTCATGGTGCTGATCGTCTTCGGCGGCGCGCTGGCGCCGGTGGCCGGTGCCTTCCTGGTCTCGAACTTCGACTGGCGCTGGCTGTTCGGCTGCACCGTGCCGGCGGCGGTGCTGATCGGCCTGCTGGTGCTGTGGGCGCTGCCCGACCTCGGCGACGTCGAGCCGCACGAGCGTACCGCGCCGCACCATGCGCCCTACCTGGTGTTCGCGCTGGCGCAGGCGGCGCTGCAGGTGGTGCTCACGCGCACCCACTTCGAGCTGTTCACCGGTTCGCCCGCGCTCGTGGGGCTGGCGCTGGCCGGCCTCGCGGGGCTCGCCTGGTTCGGCTGGCACCAGTGGCACCATCCCGCGCCCCTGGTGCGGCTGCATGCGCTGCGGCAGCCGGGCTTTCGCGTCGGGCTCGCGCTCTACGTCGTCTACTACTACCTGTCGACCGGCTTCAGCTACCTGCTGCCGCGGCTGATGGAAGGCGGGCTCGGCTTCAGCGTGGGCAACACCGGCTACTTCACGGGCGCGATGTCGCTCGCCACCGGGCTGCTGGTGTTCGTCTACCTGCGCTACTCGGCGCGCCTCGCGCACAAGAAGTGGCTGATCGTCGCGGGCTTCGCGATCGCCGCGCTGGCTTCCGCCTGGCTCGCGCGCGTCACGCCGCAGTCGGGGCGCGAGGCGCTGGTCGGGCCGCTGCTGCTGCGCGGCCTGCTGATGCTGTTCGTGGTGCTGCCGGTCGCGAACCTCACCTTCCGGCCCTTCGCGGCCGAGGACTTCGCGCACGGCTACCGGCTCAAGAACCTGGTGAGGCAGCTCGCGATCTCCTTCGCCACCTCGAGCGTGATCGCGCTGCAGCAGCACCGGCTCGCGCTGCACGAAACCCGGCTCGCCGAATCGGCCAACGCCGGCAACGCGGGCTTCATGCAGGCGCTCGAGGCGCTGACGCGCAATTTCGCGGCGCTCGGCCATGCGGCCGGCGAGGCGCATGCGATGGCGCTCGGCACCCTGTGGCGCACGCTCGAGCAGCAGGCCACCTTCATGGCCTCGCTCGACGGCTTCACGGCGATCGCCGTGGTCGCGCTCGCGGCGGGCGTGTTCGCCGCCTGGCAGCGGCAGATCGACTGACCAAAGCGGAAGCGGACAGCCGAACGCAGAGGGCGCGAAGGTCTCGCGAAAGTCGCAGAAGAAGGCAGGAAGAATTCTAAAAATTCTTTTCTGCGACTTCTGCGCTCTTTGGTCTTCCTTCTGCGTTCGGCTGTCCGCTCCCGAATTCAGACGATCGCGAAGTGCTCCGTGCCCGCGGCCAGGTCGGTGCTGCGCGCGCGCTGGCTGTTGAGCTTGATCTGCAGCCGCAGGTCGTTGGCCGAGTCGGCATTGCGCAGCGCATCCTCGAAGCTGATCGCGTGGCCCTCGAACAGGTCGAACAGCGCCTGGTCGAAGGTCTGCATGCCGAGGTTGCGGCTCTTCTTCATGATCTCCTTGATCTCGCCGACCTCGCCCTTGAAGATCAGGTCGGAGATCAGCGGCGTGTTCAGCAGGATCTCGACCGCCGCCACGCGGCCCAGGCCGTCCTCGGTCGGCACCAGGCGCTGCGAAACCAGCGAGCGCAGGTTCAGCGACAGGTCCATCAAGAGCTGGGCGCGGCGCTCCTCGGGAAAGAAGTTGATGATCCGGTCGAGCGCCTGGTTGGCGCTGTTGGCGTGCAGCGTGGCCATGCACAGGTGGCCGGTCTCGGCGAAGGCCACGGCGTGCTCCATGGTCTCGCGGTCGCGGATCTCGCCCATCAGGATCACGTCGGGCGCCTGGCGCAGCGTGTTCTTGAGCGCCGCCTCCCAGCTGTCGGTGTCGATGCCCACCTCGCGCTGCGTCACCACGCAGTTCTTGTGCGGATGCACGAACTCCACCGGGTCCTCCACCGTGACGATGTGGCCGAAGGAGTTCTCGTTGCGCCAGTCGATCATCGCGGCCAGCGTGGTCGACTTGCCCGAGCCGGTGGCGCCCACCAGGATGCACAGGCCGCGCTTGGTCATCGACACGTCCTTGAGCACCTGCGGCATGCCCAGGTCGTCGATGGTCGGCAGCTTGGCCGGGATGGTCCGCAGCACCATGCCGACCTTGCCCTGCTGCACGAAGGCGTTGACGCGGAAGCGGCCGATGCCGGTCGGCGAGATCGCGAAGTTGCACTCCTTGGTGCGCTCGAACTCGGCCGTCTGGCGGTCGTTCATCACCGAGCGCGTGAGCGCCAGCGTGTGCTGCGCACCCAACGCCTGCTGCGAGACCTTGGTGACCTTGCCGTCGACCTTGATCGCGGGCGGGAAGTCGGCCGTGATGAACAGGTCGCTGCCGTTGCGGCTCACCATGAGCTTGAGCAGGTCGTTGATGAACTGGCTGGCTTGATCGCGTTCCATGAGGGGCTCCGGAGGGCTGGGGTCAGCCGGGGAAGTTTTCGGGGATCTTCGCTTTGCTGCGGGCTTCCGCGGCGGAGATCGTATTGCGCCGCACCAGATCCGTGAGGTTCTGGTCCAGCGTCTGCATGCCCTGGCCCTGGCCGGTCTGGATGGTGGAGTACATCTGCGCCACCTTGGCCTCGCGGATCAGGTTGCGGATGGCCGGAGTGCCCAGCATGATCTCGTGCGCCGCCACGCGGCCCAGGCCGTCCTTGGTCTTGCACAGGGTCTGCGAGATCACCGCCTGCAGCGACTCCGACAGCATGGCGCGGATCATCTCCTTCTCCTCGCCCGGGAACACGTCGATGATCCGGTCGATGGTCTTGGCGGCCGACGAGGTGTGCAGCGTGCCGAACACCAGGTGGCCGGTCTCGGCCGCGGTCATCGCGAGGCGGATGGTCTCGAGGTCGCGCATTTCGCCGACCAGGATCGCGTCGGGGTCCTCGCGCAGCGCCGAGCGCAGCGCGTTCGCGAACGACAGCGTCATCGGCCCGACCTCGCGCTGGTTGATCAGGCACTTCTTCGACTCGTGCACGAACTCGATCGGGTCCTCCACCGTGAGGATGTGGCCGTACTCGTTCTCGTTGAGGTAGTTGACCATCGCGGCCAGCGTGGTCGACTTGCCCGAGCCCGTGGGGCCGGTCACCAGCACCAGGCCGCGCGGCTTGAGCGCGAGTTCGCCGAAAATCTTGGGTGCATTCAGCTGCTCGAGCGTGAGGATCTTCGAGGGGATGGTCCGGAACACCGCGGCCGCCCCGCGCGCCTGATTGAAGGCGTTGACCCGGAAGCGCGCCAGGCCGTCGATCTCGAACGAGAAGTCGACCTCCAGAAATTCTTCGTAGTGCTTGCGGTGGGTGTCGCTCATGATGTCGTAGACCATGGCGTGCACCGCCTTGTGGTCCAGCGCATCGACATTGATGCGGCGCACATCGCCGTGAACGCGGATCATCGGCGGCAGGCCGGCCGACAGATGCAGGTCGGAAGCCTTGTTCTTGACGCTGAACGCGAGCAGTTGGGTGATGTCCACGGGGCTCCTCGATCGGGTTTCGGTGACGTTTTGATACGAATTTGGACGATTATGACGATGATTGGCGACGACCTCCAGCACGTGCGGCAGCGGATCGCGAAGGCCTGCGCCGACGCCGGCCGCGACCCCGGCGCGGTGCGGCTGCTGGCGGTATCGAAGACCTTCGGGCCCGAGGCGGTGCGCGAGGCGCAGGCGGCCGGCCAGTCGGCCTTCGGCGAGAACTACGTACAGGAAGGCCTGGACAAGATCGCCGCGCTGGCCGACCTGCGCGCCGGCCTCGAATGGCACTGCATCGGCCCCCTGCAGAGCAACAAGACGCGGCCCGTGGCCGAGCAGTTCGACTGGGTGCACAGCATCGACCGGCTCAAGATCGCCGAGCGGCTCTCGGCCCAGCGCCCGGCCCATCTGCCGCCGCTGCAGGTCTGCCTGCAGGTCAACGTCGACGGCGGCGCCAACAAGTCCGGCGTGACGCCCGAGGAGGCGCTGCCGCTGGCGCGCGCTGTGGCGGCGTTGCCACAGCTGGTGCTGCGCGGGCTCATGGCGATCCCCGAACCGGCACCCGATTTCGAGGCCCAGCGCGCGCTGTTCCTGCGCGCGAAGGCGCTGTTCGATGAAATCCGCGGCGCCGGCATCGCGCTCGACACCCTGTCGCTGGGCATGAGCGCCGACCTCGAGGCGGCGGTCAGCGCGGGCAGCACGATGGTGCGCATCGGCACGGCGATCTTCGGCGGCCGCCCGAAGAAGGCGGCCTGAGCGGCAAGGCTCAGATCCCGAGCGGGATCCGCGCGCTGCTCTTCACTTCCTCCATCACGGCATAGGTGCGCGTCTCGCGCACGCCCGGCAACTGCCACAGCACCGTGCCCGCGAAGTCGCGGTAGGCCGCCATGTCGGCCATGCGCGTCTTCAGCAGGTAGTCGAAGCCGCCGGCCACCATGTGGCATTCGACGATCTCCTCGCGCACCTGCACCGCGGCCTTGAACTGGTCGAACACGTTGGGCGTGGTGCGGTCCAGCAGCACCTCGACGAAGACCGTGAAGCCGCGGCCCAGCCGCTCGGCGTCGAGGCGCGCCTCGTAGCCCTGGATGAAGCCTTCGCGCGTGAGCCGCTGCACGCGCGCGAGCACCGCCGTCGGCGACAGCGCCACCGCCTCGGCCAGCTTGAGGTTGGTGATGCGGCCGTCTTCCTGAAGAATCTTCAGCAGCCGGAGATCGACGCGGTCCAGGTCGGTCATGGAAGTGGGATGGCAAGGGTTCTGGTGAATTATCCGGAAATGCTGTCGAATTTTGGTGAAAGATTCGTCATCAAGGCATGGACCATAGCCAATCCAACCAAGGAGAAGACATGCGCCTGCCCGACCCCTACCGACCCGAGACCGAGGTCGTCGCCCATCGACTCGCCCTGCTCGAGGGCGCGCTCGACTGGACCGCGGCCTCGACCGTTGCCACGCCCTGGGTGCAGGCGGTGCGCGACCATCCGCCGCCGTTCTGGGCCATGGAGAGCCTGCTGCGCGAATACCCGATCTCGAGCGCCGAGGGCCTCGCGCTGATGCGGCTGGCCGAGGCGCTGCTGCGCGTGCCCGATGCCGAGACCGCCATCGCGCTCACGGCCGACCAGCTCGGCCGCGCCGATTTCGAGGGCGCGGCCGATTCCACGCTGTCGCGCCTGTCGTCGGCCGCGATCGCGATGTCGAAGCGCTTCCTGCCCGAGGCCGACCATCCGCCCGGCCTGATGGCCCGGCTCGGCGCGCGCACCGTGGTCGCCGCCACGCTGCGCGCGGTGCAACTGCTGGGCCGGCAGTTCGTGCTGGGCCAGACCATCGCCGAGGCGATGGACGAGGCCCGTGCCGCCCACCGCAAGCAGTCCGCCCTGTGCTTCAGCTACGACATGCTCGGCGAGGGCGCGCGCACCGACGAGGACGCGCTGCGCTACCTCGAGAGCTACACCCGCGCCATCGCCGCGATCGCCCAGGGCGCCGATCCCACCGCCGCGCCCGAGCGCAACGACGGCATCTCGATCAAGCTCAGCGCGCTGCATCCGCGCTACGAGGACGCGCAGCGCGACCGCGTGCTGCGCGAGCTGGTGCCGCGCGTGTGGCTGCTGTGCGAGCGCGCGGCCGCGGCCAACATCAACCTCACCATCGACGCCGAGGAGGTCGACCGGCTCGAGCTCTCGCTCGACGTGTTCGACGCGCTCGCGACCCGTGTCGCGGCCGAGCATCCGCAATGGCGCGGTTTCGGCCTCGCGCTGCAGGCCTACCAGACGCGCGCGCTCGAGCTGATCGAACACGTCACCGCGATCGCGCGCCGCTACGGCCTGCGGCTGATGTGCCGGCTGGTCAAGGGCGCCTACTGGGACGCCGAGATCAAGCGCGCGCAGGAACTCGGCCTGCCGCACTACCCCGTGTTCACCCACAAGCACCACAGCGACGTCAGCTACCTGGCCTGCGCGCAGGCGCTGCTGGCCGCGCCCGACGCGATCTATCCGCAGTTCGCCACCCACAACGCGGGCACCATCGCGGCCATCCTGCAGATGGCGCAGCGGCAGGGCGCGCCGTTCGAGCTGCAGCGGCTGCACGGCATGGGCGAGGGCGTCTACCGCGAGGTCATGAAGCACACCGGCGCCTCGGTGCGCGTGTATGCGCCGGTCGGCCGCCACAAGGACCTGCTGGCCTACCTGGTGCGCCGCCTGCTCGAGAACGGCGCCAACTCCTCCTTCGTCAACCAGCTCGGCGACCCCGGCGTGCCCATCGCCACGCTGCTGGTCTCGCCGCTGTGGCTGGAACGCGAGAGCCCGCAACTGCCGCTGCCGCCGCTGCTCTACGGCCCGGCGCCCGCGCGGCGCAACAGCGACGGGCTCGACCTCACGGTCGACGCCATGCGCGCGCCGCTGTTCGCGGCGCTGGCCGCGACCGCGGTGCCGGTCGTGCCCGAGGCCGATCCCGCGAGCGCCGCGCGCGCCGTGGCCACGAGCGCGACGGCCTTCCGCGCCTGGCGCAACACGCCGGTGGCAACGCGCGCCGCCGCGCTGCGCCGCGCGGCCGATGCCTTCCAGGCGCAACTGCCGCGCCTGTGCGCGCTGCTCGTCAAGGAGGCCTTCAAGACCTGGGGCGACGCGGTGTCCGAGGTGCGCGAGGCGATCGACTTCCTGCGTTACTACGCCGACGAGGCCGAGCGCCTGATGCAGCCCGTGCTGCTGCCCGGCCCGACCGGCGAGCGCAACGAGCTGCGGCTCACCGCGCGCGGGCCCTGGGTCTGCATCAGCCCGTGGAACTTCCCGCTGGCCATCTTCACGGGCCAGGTCGCGGCCGCGCTCGCCACCGGCAACACCGTGCTGGCCAAGCCCGCCGAGCAGACGCCGGCCATCGCGCGCGAAGCGGTCGCGCTTCTGCAGGCCGCGGGCATTCCGGCCGACGCGCTGCAGCTGCTGCACGGCCCCGGCGAGACCGTGGGCGCCGCGCTGGTGGCCGCGCCCGGCGTGGCCGGCGTGGCGTTCACCGGCTCGACGCAGGTGGCGAAGATCATCCATCGCGCGCTGGCGGGCAAGGACGGTCCGATCGTTCCGCTGATCGCCGAGACCGGCGGCATCAACGCGATGCTGGTCGACTCGAGCGCGCTGCCCGAGCAGGTGGCCGATGCCGTCGTGCAGAGCGCCTTCCGCTCGGCCGGCCAGCGCTGCTCGGCGCTGCGGCTTCTGGTGCTGCACGAGGGCATCGCCGACGGCGTGATCGAGATGATCCGCGGCGCGGCGGCCGAGCTGTCGGCCGGCGATCCCGCGCTGCTCGCGACCGACGTCGGCCCGGTGATCGACCGCGAGGCGGCCGACAACATCCGCCGCCACCTGGTGCGGCTGGACCGCGAAGCGAAGCGCGTGCTGGCGCCCACGGCAACGGACGACGCGTCGTCCACCCTGATCGCGCCGGCGGCCTATGAAGTGGGTGCCATCGAGGACGTGCGCAGCGAGATCTTCGGCCCCGTGCTGCAGATCGTGCGCTGGGGCTCGGGCGCGCTGAGCGATCCGGCCGAGGTGATCGAGCGCATCAACGCGCTCGGCTACGGCCTCACGCTCGGCATCCAGACGCGCATCGATTCGCGCGCCCAGGCGCTGGCCGTGCGCGCCCACGTGGGCAATGTCTACGTCAACCGCAACATCATCGGCGCGGTGGTCGGCGTGCAGCCCTTCGGCGGCGAAGGGCTCAGCGGCACCGGGCCCAAGGCGGGCGGGCCGAACTACCTGCCGCGCTTCTGTGCCGAGCAGACCGTGACGGTCAACACGACGGCCGCGGGCGGCAATGCGGCGCTGCTGAGCACGGTGGCGTAGCGCCGTCGCGCCACGCCACCGCGCGACCTCAGCGCACCGTGCTCTGGCCGTGCGCGGCGGCCTGGCGATCGAGCTGCTCGATCAGCGCGCCGTAGGCCGGGCTGGCGCGCAGCCGCGTGTATTCGGCCTGCGCCTGGCGATAGCCCGCGCGGGTCGGGTCGGCACCCGCTTCGCCCGACTGCTTCGCGGCCAGGCCCGACTGCATCCACAGCCGCGTGTCGGCGGCCACCGCGGCGCGGCTGTTGGCCGACACCGTGGCCACCTGCTGCTGCGGCGTGCCGTCGGTGTAGCCCTGCGTGGGCGCGGTCTTGAGCCATTGGCGCGCTTCGGCCGTCACGGCTTCGCGCGTCGTCGACGAGCTGAACGACGCGGGGCGCGGATCGCCCTCGGCGTAGTTGCCCGCGAAGCTCGGCGCGGCGGTGGCGGCCAGCAGCGCGGCGAAGGCGGCGGTGCCCAGCAGGCGGGTGGTGCGGACGGTGCGGTGTTGCGAGGTCTTCATGTCGTCGTTCCTTTCAGTGGTGGGACGTGGTGGTTGAACCCGGTGGGAGCGAAGCGGGCCGGTGGGCCTCGTGGTCTTCGTCTTTCCTTGCCACCGACTCTAGGGAGGGCAAACCGGCGATCGATAACCCGTCGATGACGATTTCGTCATCTGCCGCGCCGCCGCAAAAAAGCCCCGCGCGGGGGCGTCAAGCGACTCTTGCATAACCGCCTGTCGCGGCATGCATAAGCCATGGCGCGGCGCGCGAGACGGGACTATCGTTCGCCCATCATTCCAACCAAGGGACTCTCATGAGCGAAAAACTCTCCTTCGTCACGCCGACGGCCAACAGCCCCTGGGGCACGTACCTGTCGCAGGTCGATCGCGTGGTGCCCTACCTGGGCCCGCTCGCGCGCTGGGTCGAAACCCTCAAGCGCCCCAAGCGCGCGCTGATCGTCGACGTGCCGATCGAGATGGACGACGGCACCATCGCCCACTTCGAGGGCTACCGCGTGCAGCACAACATGAGCCGCGGACCGGGCAAGGGCGGCGTGCGCTTCCACCCCGACGTCACGCTCGAGGAAGTGATGGCCCTGTCGGCCTGGATGACCATCAAGACGGCCGCCGTCAACCTGCCGTACGGCGGCGCCAAGGGCGGCATCCGCGTCGACCCGAAGAAGCTCTCGCTGCAGGAGCTCGAGAAGGTCACGCGCCGCTACACCAGCGAGATCGGCATCATCATCGGCCCGCACACCGACATCCCCGCGCCCGACGTCAACACCAACGCCCAGATCATGGCGTGGATGATGGACACCTACTCGATGAACGTCGGCGGCACCGCCACCGGCGTCGTCACCGGCAAGCCGCTGCACCTGGGCGGCTCGCTGGGCCGCGTCAAGGCCACCGGCCGCGGCGTGTTCGTCACCGGCCGCGAAGCCGCGCGCCGCCTCGGCCTCGACCTGCGCGGCGCGCGCATCGCGGTGCAGGGCTTCGGCAACGTGGGCTCGGTCGCGGCCGAGCTGTTCGCCGAAGCGGGCGCCAAGATCGTCGCGGTGCAGGACCACACCGGCACCATCGTCAACGACAAGGGTCTCGACCTCGCGAAGCTGGTGCCGATCTCGCGCACCGACGGCGTGGTCGGCTTCAAGGCCGGCGGCGACATCGTGCCGAACGAGGACTTCTGGGACATCGCCTGCGACATCCTGATCCCCGCCGCGCTCGAAGGCCAGCTCACGGCCGATCGCGCGAAGAAGACCACCGCCAAGCTGGTGCTCGAAGGCGCCAACGGCCCCACCGTGCCGCAGGCCGACGACATCCTCGCCGAGCGCGGCGTGCTGGTGGTGCCCGACGTGATCTGCAATGCCGGCGGCGTGACCGTCAGCTACTTCGAATGGGTGCAGGACTTCTCGTCCTTCTTCTGGGACGAGGACGAGATCAACGTGCGCCTCGACCGCATCATGATGAACGCACTCAACCAGATCTGGGACACGGCCGACAAGCACAAGATCACGTTGCGCACCGCGACCTACGCGGTGGCTTGCGAGCGGATCCTGATGGCGCGGCAGGAGCGCGGTCTGTACCCCTGAGCGACGCCTGTCGTTCCGAGGCCGTTGCCGGCCTCGGCGTCTGTATCCTGCGGGCTCATGAACCGTCCGCCGATCTACCTCGACCCCGCGTTCGTCGCGTCGCCCGATGCCCTGCTCGGGTGGCTCCAGGCCGCGGTGACGTGGGACGAGCGCATGAAGGCGCGCAAGACGGCCAGCTTCGGCGTGCCGTACGACTATTCGCAGATCAGCTACGAGGCAGTGCCGTTGCCGTCCGTGCTCGACGATCTCTGCGAGCGGATCGAGGCGAGGCTGGGGTTCCGTCCGAACAACTGCCTGCTGAACCACTATCCCGACGGCGCTTCGTCGATGGGCTTCCACTCCGACGACACCGAGGTTCTTTCCCCGGGCACGGGCGTGGCCATCGTGTCGGTGGGCAGCGAGCGTTCGATCGTCTACCGCAGCAAGGCCGACAGCAGCGTCCGGCACGACTTCCCGCTGCCGCACGGATCGCTGCTGTACATGTCGGACGCCGTCCAGCAGGACTGGCTGCACGCGATCCCCAAGGTCCAAGGCGTCGGCGAGCGGATCAGCCTCACCTTCAGATCCATCGCCCGATGAATCCGGCCTGAATTCGGCGGGCATCGGCGGCGTGCGACGGGCGGTGCGCTATCGTCGGCGGGGTGGCGAAACCACCGAGACATCCTGCCTGAATGGCATCTCCCCCGAGGCTCATTTCGTGAACACACTTGGCTCCGTCGAGAACGCGCGCATCCAGAAACTCCTTGCCGGCGGCCAGCGCAAGCTGCTCGGCCTGGTCGGCGCCCCCGGCGCCGGCAAGTCCACGCTCGCGGCGCTGCTGCGCGACGCGCTCGGCGCCGAGCGCGCGCAGGTGGTGCCGATGGACGGTTTCCACCTCGCCAACGTCGAGCTGCGCCGGCTCGGCCGCGCCGACCGCAAGGGCGCGCCCGACACCTTCGACAGCGCCGGCTACGTGGCGCTGCTGCAGCGGCTGCGCGCGCAGCGGCCCGGTGGCGACATCGTCTATGCGCCCGAGTTCCGGCGCGAGATCGAGGAGCCGGTGGCGGGCGCGATCGCGGTGCTGCCGGAAACGCAGCTCGTGATCACCGAGGGCAACTACCTGCTGCACGACACCGGGCCCTGGGCCGGCGCGGCCGCGCTGCTCGACGAGGTCTGGTACGTGGACATCGACGACGCGTTGCGCGAGGCGCGGCTGGTGCGCCGGCACGAGCAGTTCGGCCGCAGCGCCGAGGCTGCGCGCGCGTGGGTGGCGCAGACCGATGCGCCGAACGCGCGGCTGATCGCGGCCACGCGCGCGCGGGCGCACCACGTCGTCGTGCTTTCCTGACCGGCGCCTGATCCGGGGGATCGCCGAGGGAACGCGCGGCCCTCATCGCGCTCGAAGGCAGGCCGGCCGTCCGCCGGTTAGCATCCGCCACGCCATGCCGACCCTGCCTTCGATGCCCCTTCGCTCCCGCTCCTTCGTCCTCCTGCCGGTGCTGCTGTCGGCGCTGGTGCTCGCGGGCTGCGGCAGCAGTGCGCGCCGCGTCGCCTACGACACCGAGGAATTCGACTCCACCACCACCCACACGCGCAGCTACGAGGCCACCGAGGCCCAGACCTGCGAGGCCGCGCGCCGCGCGCTGCTGAGCCAGGGCTACATGGTCACGGCCGCCAATGCCGACCTGGTGACCGGCCGCAAGAGCTTCCAGCCGGCGGCCGAGGTGCACGTCGAGGTCGAGTTCCGCGTGGTCTGCGCGGCCGAGGGCGGCCGGGGCGGCAAGGGCGCCAGGCCGAAGAGCACGGTGGCTTTCGCGACCGCGCTGCAGGACCGCTACGGCCTCAAGAAGGTCAACAACTCGGCGAGCCTGGGCGTGGGCGCCTTCGGCTCGCTGTCGCTGCCGCTGACGGGCAGCGACGACGCGATGGTCAAGGTGGCGAGCCAGACGCTGACCGACGAGCGCTTCTACGACCGCTTCTTCGCGCTGCTCGACCGTTTCCTCGAAGGGCAGGAGCCGGGCGCGGAAGAGCCCGAGGACCTGCCCGAGCCCGCGCCGCCGGCACCCGCCGCCACCCCGGCCCCGTCCCCGGCCCCGGCCACCACCTTCCCGGTGCCGACCTCGCCCAACCGCGGCTGACGGCATGGCCACCCTCCCGTTCGCGGACCGGCTGGCCTTCCTGCGCGAGCCCGGCCGCTGGCGCGCGGGCGCGCAGCTCGCGGCGGCGGTCGCCATCGCCTGGAGCGTGTCGCGCGGGATCGGGCTGCCCGAGAGCTTCTGGGCCGTGATGAGCGTGCTGATCGTGATGCGGCCGAGCGCCGGTTCCACGCTCGAGGCCGGCTGGGACCGCGTGCGCGGCACCTTCGCGGGCGCGCTGGCCGGGCTCGCGGGCGTGTGGCTCGCGCACCATGGCGTGCCGATGCAGGCCGACGCGCTCGCGATCGTGCTGCTGCTGGCCTTCGTTGGCGCCGCCGTGCCGGGGCTGCGCAGCGCGCCGGTGGCGGCGCTGATCATCCTCTCGGCCGGCAGCCTGCCGGGCCATTCGGCGCTGCAGGTGGCGCTGCTGCGCATGGCGCAGATGGGCATCGGCGTGGGCGTGGCGCTCGCGATGGCGCTGGTGACGGCCGAGTACCGGGCCGGCGCGCGCTTCGACGCGGGCTGCGCGGCGCTGCTGCGCGGCATGGCGAAGCGGTTGCTGGCGCTGGCCGCGGGCGATGCGACCGAGGGCGACGGCGAGCGTGCCCGCGCCGCGCTCGCGCGGCTCACGGTGCTGGCGGGCGGTGCCGACCTCGAATCGCGCTGGCCCTGGCGCCACCGCACGGTCGGCGCGCCGAAGGACGCGCACCGGCAGCGCGCGCGCACCATGGCACGCCTGATGCAGGACGTGGCGCTGCTCGGCCGCGCGATCGGGCAGCAGCCGCCGGCCTCTCACGACGAGACCGCGAAGGCCGCGCGCGCCTCGGCCGGCGCGCTCGCCGCGCTGGCGGACGCGCTCGAAGGCAAGGCCATGGCGCCCGATCTGTCGGTGCTCGAGCGGCTCGCGGCGCGCCATGCGTCGCGCGACGATGCGGCCCGGCCGCTGCTGGCGGCGCCGCTCGCGCTGCTGCTCGAGGATGTGCGCGCGCTGCAGGCCACGCGCGTTGCGGCCTAACGCACCAGCGTCGATTTGCCGAACAGGCTCTCGATCAGTTCCACCGCGATCTCGGCCGTCTGGTTGCGCACGTCGAGCGCGGGATTGAGCTCGACCACGTCGACCGAGCCGAGCCGGCCGGTGTCGGCAATCATCTCCATGCACAGCTGCATCTCACGGTAGGTCGGTCCGCCGCGCACGCCGGTGCCCACGCCGGGCGCGATGTTGGGGTCGAGGCAGTCGAGGTCGAAGCTCACGTGCAGGTGCGTGTCCTCGTCCACGTCCTGCAGCGCCTCTGTCATGGTGGTGCGCATGCCGTGCTCGTCGATGTGGCGCATGTCGAACACGTTGAGGCCCAGCGTGCGGATCGCCTCCTTCTCGTCGGCATCGACGCTGCGGATGCCGATGAAGCGGATCGCCTCGGGCGGCAGCGCCGCGCGCTCGCCGCTCCAGCCGGTCAGCACCGCGGGCCCGTGGCCCAGCAGGCACGACACCGGCATGCCGTGCAGGTTGCCGCTGGGGCTGGTGGTCTCGGTGTTGACGTCGGAGTGCGCGTCGAGCCACAGCACGCGCAGCTTGCGGCCGCGCTTGCGCGCATGCCAGGCCACGGCGCTGATCGAGCCGATCGCCAGGCAGTGGTCGCCGCCCAGCATCAGCGGCACGTGGCCCGCGCCCAGCACCTCGTCGACCGCCGCGTACACGGCGCGGTTCCAGGCGATCACCTCGTCGAGATGGCGCAGCCCGTTGGCCGGCGGCGCCCAGGGCGTGGCCGGGCCCGCGAGGTTGCCGCGGTCGACCAGCGCGAAGCCCTGGCGCACCAGCGCCTCCGCCAGCCCCGCCACGCGCAGCGCGTCGGGGCCCATGCCCGCGCCGCGCACGCTGGCGCCGACGTCGGTGGGAGCGCCGATCAGTTCGAGGGTGAGGTTCATGCGTGGGCCTTCATGTCCTGCCGATCCGGTCCCCGGCATCCGGGGGGCTCGGCGGACCATTGTGCCGAGGAACCGGTGACAGGCCCATGATCCGCCGCGTGCCCGACGCGGTGAAGGGCTGCGCCAGTTGCGCCAGGAAGCCGGCCGCGATCTCGCCGTCGATGCCGATGTCCGCCGGCGGCCGCCGCGCCGGGCGGTACCAGGTGCCGAACAGCAGGTCCCAGAGCACCAGGTTCTCGCCGTAGTTGCGGTTGCCCTCGGCCGGCGAGCGCGAGTGGTGCCAGCGGTGCAGCGCCGGCGTGCTGAAGACGCGGTCCAGCCAGCCGGTGCGCAGCTCGATGTTGCAGTGGGTCAGCAGGCCGGTGACGGCCGTCACCGCGCCCACCCACAGGAACACCGCGAGCGGCGCGCCCAGCAGGTACAGCGGCAGTTGCCCGAGCAGGGCCTTGAAGGCGCTGTCGACCACGTGGAAGCGGCCGGTGTTCGCCACCCACAGCCGCCGCACGCCGTGGTGCAGCGCATGGAAGCGCCACAGCGGCGGCCATTCGTGCGCGCCGCGGTGCGCGATGTAGAGGCCCAGTTCCACCACCGCGAGCGCGAGCACCACCTGCGCGGCCAGCGGCCAGTGCACGGGCCAGGCCGTGTCATGCGCCGAGGGCCGCAGTGCCATCGCGCCGGCCAGCGGCAGGCTCGCCGCGAGCGCGGCCACGACCTGGGCCGTGCCTTTGGTCAGCAGCGTGTGGGCCAGGTCGCAGGGCGTCTGGCCGTCGTCCGCGAGCCAGCGCGGCTCGTGCGGCAGCCAGCGCTCGAGCAGCGCGATCGCCAGCGCGAGCGAGAGGTAGGCCGCGTTGAACCAGGCCAGCGGTGCCGCGCTCGCGAAGGCCGCCGCCGCGGCCAGCAGGCCCGCGGCGTAGAGCGCCGGCCACAGCAGCCACGGCAGCCAGCGGCGCGCGGCCTTCATGCCGGCGCCTCGCCGCTTCGCCCGGGGCGCAGCCGCAGCCGGAACAGCGCGCCGCCGCCCGGCGCATCGTGCACCGTGACCTCGCCGCCATGCAGGCGCGCGATCTCCTGCACCAGGCTCAGGCCGAGCCCGGCGCCGGGCCCGGTCGCATGCCCGCGGTGGAAGGGCTTGAAGATCTGTTCGCGCAGCGCGGCCGGGATGCCGGGGCCGTCGTCGATGACCTCGATGTCGCCCGGCGGCATCACCCGCACCGTCACGGCCCCCATGCCGCCCGCGTGCTCGATCGCGTTGCGCACCAGGTTGGCCAGCGCGCGTGCGATCGCGTCGCGGTCGCCCTCGATCTCCACGCGCGCGGCCAGCGGCTCGAACGAGACCTCGTAGCCCGCGGCGAGCGCCAGCGGCGCCATCTCGGCCACCACCTCGCGCGCCATCGCCACCAGGTCGATGCGCTGGCGTCCCGTGCCCTGGGCCTTCATGCGCTGCAGGTCGAGCAGCTGTCCCGCCAGCACCGACAGCCGCGCGGCATCGGCCAGCAGCCGCGTGCGTTCGGCGCCCTCGGTCAGGTTCTCGATGCGCGTGTGGAGGATCGCGATCGGCGTGCGCAGCTCGTGCGCTGCGTCGGCCAGGAAGCGCTCCTGCCGCGCATGGCCGTCGTCCAGCCGTTGCAGGGCGTCGTTGAAGGCGCCCACCAGCGTCGCCACTTCGGCCGGCACCTCGGCCAGCGGCAGGCGCACGCCGCGCTGCTCGGCATCGATCTGGCCGGCGCGCGCCACGATGGCGTGCAAACCCGAGAGCGTGCGCCGCACCACCACGTGGCTGGCCAGCAGCGTGGCCGCCACGGTGATCGCCAGGATCGGCAGCACCACCTCGAGCAGCACCAGCAGCAGCGACAGGCCGAGGTTGCGCCAGGTGATCGGGCTGTCGGCGCCGGTGAGGATCTGCACCGGGCCGGCGGCGGAGTCGACCCAGCGCATGCGCGCCGACTGCCGCGGCGGATCGCCCATGTTCCAGCCCAGCCGGGCCTGCCCCACGCCGTCGAGCGTGGCGCCGATGTCGGCGAACTCGTCCGGGATGCGGCCCTCGACCAGCCGGCCGCCCTGGCGATCGCGCACCGAGAACCACAGCGGCGGCTGCGCCTCGCGCAGCGTGGCGAGCCGCGGCGTCGCGCGCATCGCGAGGCGGCCATCGGCCCCGCGCATCACCGCCTCCTGCAGTATCTCGACGGTGTTCTCGGGCGAGCTGAAGTTGATCAGGTGCCCGGTGGCCACCAGGGCGCCGATCACCAGCAGCTGGATCGCCGCCTGCAGCAGCACCAGCCGGCGGACCAGGCGGCGCTTGAGCGAGGAGGGCGAGGAGGGCGAGGAGGGCGCTGCGTTCGTCGCTGTGCTCATGGCGCGGCCCGCAGCAGGTAGCCCACGCCGCGGATGCCGCAGATCTCCACGCCGGCGCCGGTGTCCGCGAGCTTCCTGCGCAGCCGCGAGACGTGGGTGTCCAGCGCGTTCGACTGGATCTCGACGTCGAAGCCGAACACCGCGCGTTCCAGCGCCTCGCGCAGCACGGTGCGGCCGCTGCGGCGCATCAGCAGCTCCAGCGCCAGCAGTTCGCGCCGCGGCAGCTCCATGCGGTGCCCCGCCACGCTGGCTTCGCGGTGCGCGAGGTCGAAGCACAGCCGCGCGACCTGCAGCAGCTCCTGCCGGGTCTCGGCCGGGCGCCGCAGCAGCGCGCGCAGCCGCGCCAGCAGTTCCTCGACCGCGAAGGGCTTGCCCAGGTAGTCGTCGGCGCCCGCGTCGAGGCCGCGCACGCGCTCGTCGAGCGCATCGCGTGCCGTGAGCATCAGCACCGGCACCGGATCGCCGGCGGCGCGCAGCCGCGCCACCAGCGCGAGGCCGTCGCCGTCGGGCAGCCGGCGGTCGAGCACCAGCGCGTCGTAGGGCGTGGCCTCGACATGGCGCGCGCCGTCGGCCAGCGTCGCGGCATGGTCGACCAGGATGCCGCGCCGGTGCAGCGCGGTGAGCAGCACCGAGGCCATTTCGGGTTCGTCTTCCAGCAGCAGGATGCGCACGCGCGTGTTCCTTTCAGGGCGGCGCCGGAGCTCCGGCGTGCCGCACTGTAGGGAGGCTGGATTGCGCGAGTGTTGCGTGCGCGCGCCCCGCGCGACGCAATGCTGGCTCCATGTTGGCGGTCGATGCTGGCGTCAGGCCCGCGGTCGCGGGTCATCTGCCAAGGAGCACCGCATGCATGTCCTTCATGTCCAGACCACCCTGCTGCCGGAGGCGATCGTCCTGGCGCTGTCGCTGATGCTCGCGTCGGTCGCGGCGGCCGAGGTGGTGTCGGGTTTCGACGCGCCGCCGCCCGTCCACGACCCCTGCCACGATGGCCGCTACAGCCAGGGCCGCGCGATGAGCTGCGGCGAGCTGTTGCGCCAGCTCGACCGCGAGGAAGCGTTGCGCCGCTCCGAACGCTGGCGCAGCGATCCCTGCCGGGATGGCCGCTACGGCACGGGCCGGCCGATGACCTGCGCCGAGCTGCGCGAGCGGCTGGACCGCCGCGAGCGGCGCCTGCCCCCGTGGCGCGACGAACGGCCCTACGGCCTGGGCGAGCCGCTGCGCGACAGCGGCTGACGCGCGCCGCCGCTCAGCCGATGTGGTCCCACAGGTAGGCGTAGCCCAGCGCGTCCATGAAGGCGGACTGCTTGTTGTCCGAGGCCGCGCTGTGGCCGCCCTCGAGGTTCTCGTAGAAGGCCGTGTCGTGGCCCTGCGCGGCCAGCTTCGCATGCATCTTGCGCGCATGCACCGGGCCCACGCGGTCGTCGCGCGTCGAGGTGGTGAACAGCGAGGGCGGGTACTTGGCGTCGGGTTTCGCGTTCTCGTAGGGGGAGAAGTGGCGGATCCATTCCCACTCCTCGGGCACTTCGGGGTCGCCGTACTCGGCGATCCACGAGGCGCCGGCCGACAGCTGCGTGTAGCGGCGCATGTCGAGCAGCGCCACCTCGCTCACGATCGCGCCGTAAAGCGCCGGATGGCGCGTGAGCATGTTGCCCATCAGCAGGCCGCCGTTGCTGCCGCCCATGGCGCCCAGGTGTGCGGGCGAGGTGATGCCGCGCGCGATCAGGTCCTCCGATACCGCGGCGAAGTCCTCGCTGCTGCGCAGGCGGTTCTGCTGCAGCGCAGCCTGGTGCCAGCGCGGGCCGTACTCGCCGCCGCCGCGGATGTTGGCCACCACGTACACGCCGCCCTGCTCGAGCCAGGCGCGGCCGATGCCACCGCTGTAGCTGGGCGTGAGCGAGATCTCGAAGCCTCCGTAGGCGTACTGCAGGGTCGGGTTGCGGCCGTTGGCTACCAGGTCCCTGGGCGCGATCTCGAAGTAGGGCACGCGCGTGCCGTCCCGCGAGCGCGCGAAGTGCTGGCTGACCGTGTAGCGCGAGGCATCGAAGAAGCCCGGGCTGTGCTTGAGCGGCTCGGCCTCGCCCTGGCCCAGGGTGCCGATGTAGAGCGTGGTCGGCTGCAGGAAGCCGCTCACGGTGAGGAAGTAGTCGTCGCTCTCGTCCTCGTCGATGGCACCGGCCGCGATGGTCGACAGCGCGGGCGCGCCGCCCAGGCTCTCGCGTTGCCACGGGCCCTTGCCGTCGGCCGGCGGCGTGAGCACCTCGATGCGGTTCACCACGTCGTGCATCGCGTTCACGATCAGGTGATGGCGCGTCCATGAATGGCTGTCGAGCGCGCTGGTGTCGGTGGGCTCGAACAACAGCGTGAGTTCGCGCGCACCGGCCATGTAGTCGTCGAAGTTCGCGGCCAGCAGCGAGCCGGCCTTGTAGCTGGCGCCGCCCACCTCCCAGTCGCTGCGCGGCTCGATCAGCAGCCATTCGCGCGTGATGTCGGTCACCGCATCGTCGGGCACCTCGATCTTGGCGAGCGTGCCGTCGGCCGCGCGCACCCAGGTCTCGCTGTCGTAGAAGTCGATGGCGCGCGAGACGAAGTCGCGCTCGAAGCCCGGTGTGGCATCGCGCCAGCCCGAGGCCGAGAGGTCCTCGGTGTCGGCCTCGTAGACCGTGACGGCCTCGGCCAGCGGCGTGCCGCGCTTCCACTCCTTCACGATGCGCGGATAGCTCGAGGTGGTCATCGAGCCCGGGCCGAAGTCGGTCGCCACGTAGAGGTGGTCGATGTCCTTCCAGGCCACCGTGTTCTTGGCCTCGGGCAGCGCGAAGCCACCCTCGACGAAGGCCTTGCGCACCGGGTCGAACTCGCGCACCACGTCGGCATCGGCGCCGCCGCGCGAGAGCGACAGCAGGCAGCGGCCATAGCCGGGGTAGAGCCAGTCGGCACCGTGCCAGACCCAGTTCTCGCCCTCGGCCGCGGCCAGCGCGTCGAGGTCGAGCACCGTCTCCCAGGCCGGCTGCGGCTTGCGGTATTCCTCAAGCGTGGTGCGGCGCCACAGGCCCTTGGGATGGGCCTTGTCGCGCCAGAAGTTGTAGTAGAGGGTGTCGACCTTGTAGACCATCGGGATGCGGTCGTCGGAGTCGAGCACCTCGAGCAGGCCCTGCTCGATCTGCTTGAAGCGCGCCGACTGCGCATGGCGCTGCACCGTCTCGGCGTTGCGGGCCTTGGCCCAGTCGAGGGACTGCGTGCCGTCGATGTCCTCGAGCCAGAGGAAGGGGTCTTGGTCTTGCGCTTGCGGGCGGGGGGAAGAGGTCATGGACACAGTGTACGAACGCACCATGACGGACATCGATCCATGGACTTTCGCATTACCCGCGGCCGGTCCCAGAACATCGCTCGGTGCAAACCCGGGTGCGCTCCCCGGTGGAAACACTGAAAGGCGCGGCCCCCCGGCGCAGCGGCCGCACGGTATCCTGCCGAAGCCGAATGCGACGGCATTCCACGACCTAGGAGACACAACACATGAAACACCTGAGCGGTCTCGATGCCACCTTCCTGCATCTGGAAACACCGGAGATGCCGATGCACGTGGGCTCGCTCAACGTGCTCGACCTGCCCAAGGGCTACAAGGGCGACTTCTACGAGGACGCCAAGCAGTTCATGGCCAGCCGCATCCACCTGGCCGACGTGTTCACGCGCAAGCTCGCGCTGATGCCCTTCGACATGACGAACCCGGTGTGGGTGGAGGACGACGACATCGACCTCGACTACCACGTGCGCCACATCTCGCTGCCGCGGCCCGGCACCAACCGCCAGCTGCAGCAGTACGTCGCGCGGCTGCATTCCTCGCTGATCGACCGCAGCCGGCCGATGTGGGAGTTCTATATCATCGACGGCTTGAAGAGCGGCCAGGTCGCGCTCTACACCAAGGTGCACCATGCGGGCATCGACGGGCAGGCCGGCGTGGAAGTGGGCAAGGCCATCTTCGACCTCGAGGCCACGGGCCGCGTGGTGAAGCCGCCGCGCTCGCGCCCGCGCGGCAGCGGCTACCAGCTCGGCATGGCAGAGCTCGCGAGCGCCGCGCTGCGCAACACGGCACAGCAGTACGTCAAGCTGTTCAAGATGGCGCCAGCCATCGTGCGCGCCATCAGCGGGCTGGCCAAGCCCGACGAGAAGGCGGCCGAGAAGCTCACGACCACGGCACCGAAGAAGTTCAATCTCTTCGCGCCGCGCACCTCGCTCAACGTCTCGATCACCAACCAGCGCACCTTCGCGGGCCGCACCATCTCGTTGGCCGAGACCAAGTACATCGCCAAGCACTTCGGCGTGTCGCTCAACGACGTGGTGATGGCCACCGTGGCCGGCGCGCTGCGCCACTACCTGGCCGACAACAACGAGCTGCCGGCCAAGCCGCTGGTGGCGGGCGTGCCCGTGAGCCTGCGCGAGGCCGGCGACGACACGGCCAACAACCAGGCCAGCATGATCCTCGTGAGCCTGGCCACCGACATCACCGATCCACTGCAGCGGCTCAAGGCCATCAATGCCTCGTCGACCTCCTCGAAGTCGACCATGAACCGCTTCAAGGCCGTGATCCTCGACGACTTCCCGACCTTCGCCGCGCCCTGGCTGGTGTCGGGCATCGCCTCGATGGTGGGCCGCTCGGGCCTGGTCAACATGCTGCCGCCGGCCGCCAACGTGGCGATCTCCAACGTGGCGGGCGCGCCGTTCCCGATGTACTTCGCGGGCGCGCTGGTCACCTGCTACTACCCGGTGTCGATCGCGAGCCACGGCACCGCGCTCAACGTCACGGTGCAGAGCTACAACGGCCGCATGGACTACGGCCTGATCGCCTGCCGCCGCGCCGTGCCCGACATCACCGAGATCGGCGACTACCTGCTGGCCGAGCACAAGCTGCTGATGGAGCTGACGCAGAAGCATCCGTCGGTGGCCGGTGCGCCGGCGCCAAAGCCCGCGGCCGTCGTCGAGGCGCCCGCCGACGCGGAGCCCGCGGCCAAGGCTGCCGCAAAGAAGGCCCCGGCGCGCAAGGCCGCGGCGAAGAAGACGCCGGCACCGGTGGCCAGGAAGGCGCCCGCGAAGAAGGCAGCGATCAAGACGGCTGCGAAGACCCCCGCCAAGGCCGCCCCGAAGCCCGCCGCCAAGCCCCCCGCCCGAAAGGCCCCCGCGCGCAAGAGCGCGCCACGCGCCGCGGCCGCTGCAGCTTGAGGATCGCCCGGGCCCGGAAAATTGGGGCAGTTGGACTAGTTTTCCGACGCTTCTAGTTTTCCAGGCCTAGGCCCTTGGGAAGAAGATCAACCCATCGCGAATCCCGCGACCGATCAACTTCCAGGAACAACCCATGTCCACCTCGCAAACCTCCATCGCTTCCGCCGCCGTCCACGTCATCGGCCAGTACAACGACGCCGGCAAGACCCTGGTCGGTGCCTACCGCACCGGCGTGCAGCGCCTGCTCGACGGCGCCGCCTCGCGCTACAGCGACTTCCTTGGCCAGCGCGAGCTGCCGCTGGTGAACGACAAGATCAAGGCCAACCTGATCGGCGCGCAAGCCAAGGTCAATGGCTTCCTGGCCAACCGCCTCGAGATCGACACCGGCCGCATCGTCTCGGTGATGGACCGTGTCGCCACCGGCACCACCAGCGGCATCGAATCGGTTGCCAACCGCGTGGCCCAGGTCGAGTCGCCGGTCGCCACCTCCGTGATCAACGCCCTGTCGGCCGTGAACCAGCCCTTCGCGACCGTGTCGGTGCAGATCGCCGACCGCATCGCCGCCGGTGCCAGGCAGATCGAAGTCCGCGTCGCGGGCAGCGAGGAAGCCAAGCCCGTGCGCACCGTGAAGGCCAAGGCCGCCGCGGTCAAGAAGCCGGTTCGCCGCGCTGCCGCCCGCAAGGCGGCCTGAGTTCCGCAGGCGCCTTCGGGCGCCTTTTTCTTTTGCGGTACCTTCCGAGGTACCGAGTTCCCCTGGAGCGATGCATGGCGACCCGCCGCGATGAACCCGCAGAACTGAAGAAGAAGGCGACGCCCGCGAAGAAGACCGCCGGCGCCAGGACCGCCACGAAGAAGGCCGCGGCGCCGCGCAAGCGCAGCGCCGCCAAGGCCAAGGCAGGCACGGCGGGTACGGGCACCAAGCCCGCGTCCTCCGGCGAAGGCCTGCTGCGCGCCGGCCTCAAGGCGCTCGACACCGTGCGCAACGACGTCGCCAAGCGGCAGGCCAGCGTCACCAACGTGATCGAGGGCCTGCTGGGCATCGGCGGCAAGGGCGGCGAGGAAGCGAGCGGCGCCAAGGCCGTGCTGACGCGCGGCTTCCCGGGCCTCGACAGCTTCGGCATCCGCAAGTTCGAGGACGTGTTCGACCAGCGCGTGGCCACCGCGCTGCAGCGCCTGGGCATGCCCACGGCCGAGGAGGTGCAGGCGCTGCAGTCGCAGATCGCGGCGCTCGCCGAGCGGCTCGACCGCCTCGAGCAGGCCGCGCGCGGCGGCAAGCGCTGATCGATTCCCGCACGACCCGCAGAACCGCCAGTGGCCGGCTCCAACACCACGCGCGACCGCATCCTGCTGACCAGCCTCGCGCTGTTCAACGCGCAGGGGCTCGCGGCGGTGTCCACCCACAAGATCGCGGCCGAGCTCGGCATGAGCCCGGGCAACCTGCACTACCACTTCAAGGCCAAGCAGCTGATCGTGGAGTGGCTGTTCCGGCGCTTCGAACAGCGGCTCGAATCGCTCAACGGCTCCTCGGCCGGCATCGCGGCCATCGACGACCTGTGGCTCGCGTTGCACCTGCGCTTCGAGGCGATCAACGAGTACCGCTTCATCTACCGCGACATGGCCTTCCTCGCGAGCGAGTACCCGGTGCTGGGCCAGCGCGCGCAGGCCCTGACCGCGCAGAACCTGCTGGCGGCCCAGTCGCTGTGCGAAGGGCTGGTGGCCTCGGGCGTGATCGAAACGAGCGCCGAGCAGGCGCGCATCCTGGCGCTGCAGATGGTGTTCACCACCACCTGCTGGCTGTCGTTCGAACGGCTGGTGCCGGGCCGCGACGCGCTGGCGCAGGCCGATCCGGGATTGGCGGCTTTTTACACGCTGACCCTGGTTTCTCCTTATGTTTCGGGCGAATCGAGGGCTTACCTCGATTACCTGAGGGCGAAATACCTCGGATAACAGACGACACCGTCCGACGGGGGGCCTCGCGGCGGAACCCGAGACTGGCAACGAAGAACCAACAGAAGCGCAGAGACACGCAAGAAAGGACCCGCTCATGACCACCGCCACCCGTGAACACATCTCGCCGCCTTCGCGCCTGCTGCTGCTGGCCGAAGGCCGCGCGCTCTGGGAAACCGGCGCGGGCCTCGCCATGTGGCCGCTGCTGCAGCTCACGCCGCGCGGCGATGGCCATCCGGTGCTGGTGCTGCCGGGCCTGGTGGCCGGCGATGCCTCCACGCTGGTGCTGCGCCGCTACCTCGCGAGCCGCGGCTACGACGCGCACGGCTGGGGCCTGGGCCGCAACTTCGGTCCGCGCGAAGGCGTGGAGGACGGCATGGTCGAGCTGCTGCACAAGCTGCACGACGACAGCGGGCAGAAGGTCAGCCTGGTCGGCTGGAGCCTGGGCGGCGTGTATGCGCGGCTGCTGGCGTCGGCCCATCCCGGTGTGGTGCGCAGCGTGGTCACGCTGGGCAGTCCGTTCTCGGGCAGCCCGCGTGCCACCAATGCCTGGCGCGTCTACGAAGGCGTGAGCGGCCAGAGCTCGCACGACCCGCGCCGCATGAAGTTCGTGCAGCCCACGCCCTCGGTGCCCACCACCTCGATCTTCAGCCGCACCGACGGCGTCGTGGCCTGGCGCTGCAGCATCGAGAAGACCGGGCCGAAGTCCGAGAACATCGAGGTCATCGCGAGCCACCTGGGCCTGGGTGCGCACCCCGCGGTGCTCTATGCGCTGGCCGACCGGCTGTCGCAGCCCGAGGGCGGCTGGAAGCCCTTCAACCGCGGCTTGCTGGGGCCGCTGGTCTATCCCGATCCCGATCGCCAGAACTGAGGTCCGCCGCCGGAGCCTTCAGGCCTCGGCGTAGCCGGCCGGCTCGCAGGCGAACTCCGCCTGCGAGCGCACTTCCTGCAGCATGTAGCCGCGCCCGTAGGCGGCGCGCAGCACCAGCCCGCCATCCTCCTGCAGCGCCAGCTTCTTGCGCACGCTGGCCGCGGCGATGTTGAGCGCGCGGGCGCCCTCGTGCGGCGGCCGCTTCCACAGCGCGATCCAGAGGAACTCGCGCGTCAGCAACTGGCCGAGGTGGCGGAACAGCATCAGCGCGAGGTCGAACTCGCGCGGATCCAGGCGCACCTCGCGCCCGCGCCGCAGCACCAGCCGCTCGTGCGCGAGCAGGCGGTAGTCGCCGCAGACCAGTTCCTGCGCTTCGGCGCTCGGCCGCGCCGGCGTGCGCGAGCGCGACAGCAGGGCGCGCAGGCGCCATTCGAGTTCGTGGTCGGCCAGCGGCAGCGGCGCGAAGTCGACCAGGCCGTGGCCATGGCACAGCGCCTCGACGGCGGGCGGCGTGCGCCAGGCCGAGTCCTCGGCGAGCAGCAGCATCGGCATGCGCTGCAGCCGGCAGGCGGCCGAGAGGTCGGCCCAGGCCGTTTCATGTTCGGGATGGAGCAACAGCAGGTCGAAGCGCCAGCCGCCCTGCAGCGCCTTGAGCAGGCCGGTGGCGCCGTGGAACGGCATCGCGCCGTAGCCGCGCCGTGCCATGCGCTGCGCGAGCGCCGCTCCCCGGACGGCATCGCCGTCCATCACCGCCGCGCGCAGCGGTTCGTCTGCCCTGAGCATTCGCCATGCCTCCCGGTTGTTGATCGGATCGCGGATCCCGTGGATCTCGCGAGAGGCCGATCTTCGGCGGGAGGGTCTAGGCGTGAAAAACCAGAACCGGCGGAAAGTTAGTCCAATTGCTCCAACTTTCTTCGCGCGGCGACGGGCGCGTCAGCTGCCGGCCCAGACGTCGAGCACGTAGCGCTGGTCCGCGATCATCCGGTCCATCCAGGCGGCGCTGTCCTGGCCGTGCTCACGCGCGATGTCGGACAGCGCGCGCCGCACGTCGGGCTCCATGCGCGAGCCGTCGCCGCAGACGTAGACCACGGCGCCGGCTTCGAGCAGCGCCCACACCTGCGCCGCCTGTTCGCGGATCAGGTCCTGCACGTAGACCTTGCGCTCGCCCGCGCGCGAGAAGGCGGTGTGCAGCTTCATCAGGCCGCGGTGCGACCAGGCCTTGAGCTCCTCGGCGTAGATGAAGTCCTGCTCGGGATGGCGGCAGCCGAAGAACAGCAGCGCTTCGCCGAGCGCGGTGCCGGCCTCGGCCTGCGCCGCGCGCTCCTGCAGGAAGCCGCGGAACGGCGCCAGCCCGGTGCCGGGGCCGATCATGATCAGCGGGCGCTGCGCGTCCTCGGGCAGGCGGAAGCCCTCGGCCGTGGTCTCGCGCACCACGCCGTGCACCGTGTCGCCGGCCTCGGCGCGCGCCAGGAAGTTGGAGCACACGCCCTCGAAGGTGCCGAGGCCCGACTTGGCCGGGCCGCTGACCACGCCCACCGTCACGCTGCACTTGCCGGGCGTCATCGTGGGCGAGGAGGAGATCGAGTAGTAGCGCGGCGACAGCGGCGACAGCATCTCGAGGAACACGGCGAACGGCACCTGGCAGGCGCGGTGCTCCTCGAGCAGGTCGAGCAGCGACTTGCGCTTGTGCAGCACCTCGGCCTTGTAGGCCGCCTGCGAGGCCTCGTCGCTGCCCGACAGCGCCACCAGCTTCGGCTTGGTGAACGGGCATTCGGTGTAGGCCGCGAGCGTGGCGATCTGCTTGCGCGTGGCCACGTCCTGCAGCTCGACGTAGTCGCCCAGCAGGCGGTCGACCGCGATCACCTGCTCGACCGGCAGCGCCGGCTTGCGGCCCGCGATCGCATGCAGCCGCACATGGGCCGTGCGGTCGAAGCCGAAGCGCGCCATCGCGCGCTCGACCTGCTTCGGGCTGTTGCGCGGCACCACGCTCAGGTGGTCGCCGGCGCGGTAGACCAGGCCCTCGGGCAGCATCAGTTCGACGTGGCGCGTGGAGCGGCCGGCCTCGCCGCCGGCGTGCTGCAGCTCGCGGTTCTCGATCACGCGCAGCGCCACCGCGCCCAGCGCGTCGACGATGGCGTTGTTCTGCGGCGGCGGCAGCTCCTCGAGCGTGTAGAGCGGTTCGCTCTGCGCGGGCGTGTCGGCGCCGGTCTTGATGTCGAAGGCCTTCACCAGCTCGGGCCACAGCGCGTCGCTCCAGTCCTGGAAGGCGCCGTCCATGTCCTCGCGCGCATCGCCCTCGCCGCGCGGATGCACGCGCGTGGCGCCCAGCGCCTCGAGCCGCTCGTCGATGCGCCGCGGCACCGCCTGGTAGGTGGCGGCCCAGTCGGTGTTGCCGCAGCCGAACACGCTGAAGCGCACGCCGTTGAGCGCGTCGTCGGCCTTGTCGAGCCAGCGGTGGAACTCGGCCGCATTGTCGGGCGCCACGCCGTTGTACGAGGCGCAGACGATGGCCACCGCGCCGTTGGCCGGCAGCCGCTCGGCGTAGTCGTCGAGCGAAGCCAGCTGGGTCGAGAAGCCGCGCGCCTCGCCGGCCTCGGCGAGCTGGCGCGCCAGGTCCTCGGCGGTGCCGAGGTTGGAGCCCTGCAGCACCAGCAGCGAGGTGCCGTGGCGCGCGGCCTGCGGCTTGCGCGCCGCCGGCTGCACGGGCTGCACCGGCGCGGCCGCCGCGTCGTTGATGTTGCCGCGCGGGCGCGTCGCGGGGTCGCGCAGCAGCGCCTTGATCCTGAAGCCCTCGGGCTTGATGGTCAGCGCTTCCTTGATCTTGAGCTTGTAGCCGGTGTGGTCCACCAGGGTGAAGCGCTGCAGGATCATGCCCAAGGTCAGCACCGCCTCCTGCAGCGCGAACTGGCGCCCGATGCAGGCGCGCTGGCCGTTGCCGAAGGGCTTGAAGGCGTTGACCGGGCGCTCGCGCTCGGCCTCGCGGCTGAAGTTGTCGGGATCGAACTGGTCGGCGTTCTCGCCCCAGATGCCCTGGTCGCGATGCAGCGCCAGCGCATGCATGATGACCATGTTGTTCTTCTTGATCGTGTACTGGCCGCCGATCTGGGTGTCTTCCTTCGCGCGCATCGAGATCGCGGGCGCGGTCGGGAACATGCGCAGCGACTCCTTGAGCACCTGCATCACGTATTGCAGCCGGTTGACCTGCGCGTAGGTGGGCTTGAGCGAGGTGTCGGGCCCGAACACGTTGTCGACCTCGGCCTGCGCCTTGGCCAGCGCCTCGGGGTTCTTCAGCAGGAAGTAGATGGCGAACGAGAGCAGGCCGCTGGTGGTCTCGTGGCCCGCGATGAGGAATTCGATGCACTCGTCGCGGATCATCTTGTCGGTGAGCTGCTCGCCGCTCTTCTTGTCCACGCCCGCGATCATGTAGCTCAGCAGGTCGGGCTTGGTCGCGATGTCGGCGCCGCTCGCGCGCCGCTCCTCGATGATGTCCTCCACCATCTTGTGCATGTAGCGGATGTCCTTGCGCTGCTGCGCGAGCTCCTTCTTGAGCATCAGCTCCTCGAGCGGCAGGCCGCGCCGGTTCTGCACCGTCTCGAGCGTGCGCACCATCGCGTCGACGAAGGGATGGAAGCCCTCGCGGTAGAAGGAGTTGAAGCGGTAGCCGAAGCCGCACAGGCCGATGGTGTCGAGCGTGAGCGCGGTCATGTCGCGCACCACGTCGACCTCCTCGTCGAAGTTCAGCCGCTCCCACTTGGTCACGAGCTGCCCCGCGATGTCCAGCATCATGGGGTGGTAGGCCTGCATCGCTCGCTGGCTGAAGTTGGCCAAGAGGATGTTGTGCGGCTTCGACCAGGTCTCCTCGTGGGTGTCGGAGGTGAACAGGCCGTGCGAGGCGGCGCGCAGCCGGCGCAGCGCGCCGCGCGTGCTCTTGTCGAAGCGCGCCTCCTCGCAGAGTTCGTCGACCAGCGCGGGCGACGACACCACGATCACCGGCATGCCCGGCATGTCCAGCCAGTAGATGCCGCCGAGCTCCTGGGCGATCTTCCACATGTCCAGCACCGGGGAGTCGGAGCCGATCGACAGCAGGTTGCCCACGAAGGGCTTCTTGGCGGGATGGGGGATCGGGTGGAGCGAGTTCTTGCCTGCCATGGTCTGGATGTTGTGCTTCTGCGGGAGACGGCCGCGGGGCGCGCCGAGGGGGAACGACCACTGGAGTATCGAAGCGGCTCCCCCGGCGGCAGGACGGGGTTTCCCTTAGCAAATGTCAGGGCGCAGGCTGGCGCCGGCCGCGGCATGGCGAGGCAAGTAACCCGCACGTATTCGGGTTTTCATCACGCCTCATTGTTGGGCATACGCACGAGAATTGTTCAACAATAAATTCAAAAGGCCAGAAACCGATGCCGAAGTTGTTCATTTATTTGGCATGGGCCTTGCATTGTGGGGAGCAGGCCGGGGGACTGGCCTGGACCCGCCGTTTCGCCTTCCGCCCATCACCGGTCACGTCACTTTCTCGAGGAGTCCCGTTCATGTTCCGTCCATCCTTCGCCGCTCTCGCGCTCTCCTGCCTGGCTGCCTCCGCGCTGGCCCAGACCAAGTGGGACCTGCCCACGGCCTACCCGGCCAACAACTACCACACCGAGAACATCGCCCTGTTCGCCAAGGACGTGGAGGCCGCCACCGGCGGCAAGCTCAAGATCACCGTGCATGCGAACGCCTCGCTGTTCAAGGCGCCCGAGATCAAGCGCGCGGTGCAGAGCAGCCAGGCGCAGGCCGGCGAGATCCTGCTGGCCAACTTCGCCAACGAGAACCCGATCTACGCGCTCGACGGCGTGCCCTTCCTGGCCACCACCTACCCCGAGGCGAAGAAGCTCTACGACGCTTCCAAGCCCGCGATGGAGAAGCTGCTCGCCGCGCAAGGCATCAAGGTGCTGTTCGTGGTGCCGTGGGCGCCGCAGGGCATCTACTCGAAGAAGGAAGTCGCCTCGGTGGCCGACCTGCGCGGCATCAAGTGGCGTGCCTACAGCCCCGCCACCGCCAAGATCGCCGAACTGATCGGCGCGCAGCCGGTGCAGATCCAGCAGGCCGAGCTCAGTGCGGCCATGGCCACCGGCGTGATCGAGAGCTACATGAGCTCCGCCTCCACCGGCTACGACACCAAGACCTACGAGAGCCTGAAGAACTTCTACGACACCAAGGCCTGGATCCCGAAGAACGCGATCCTCGTCAACGCCAAGTCCTTCGACGCGCTCGATGCCACCACCAAGGCCGCCGTCACCAAGGCCGCGGCCGATGCGGAAGCCCGCGGCTGGAAGGTCGCGATCGAGAAGAACGACGAGTACAAGCGCCTGCTGGCCGAGCGCGGCATGAAGATCCACCAGCCCTCGGCCAAGCTCGACACCGACATGCGCCAGGTCGGCGGCATCATGCAGGCCGACTGGCTCAAGGCCGCCGGTGCCGACGGCGCCGCGATCGTCGACGCCTACAAGAAGAACTGATCGTGCGCCGCTTCCTCGATCGCCTGTACGACGGTGCAGGCGCCCTCGGTGCGTTTTGCGTGTTCCTGATCTTCGTGCTGATGATCGTGGCCGGCGTGGGCCGGCAGATGAACTGGCACGTGAGCGGGCTCAACGACGTGGTGGCGTGGCTGTGCGCGGCTGCGGCTTTCTTCGCGATGGCCCATGCGTTTCGCCACGGCGACTTCGTGCGCGTCACGCTGCTGCTCGAGGCCGTGCCCGAGAAGATGCGCCGCGCGCTCGACGTCACCTGCCTGCTGATCGCGGCGGTGTCGGTGGCCTACCTCACCTACTGGGCCACGAGCTTCACTTACGAGAGCTACGAGTTCGCCGAGATGGCCACGGGCCTGGTCGTGATCCCGATCTGGATTCCGCAATCGACCTTCGCCATCGGCTGCTGGCTGCTTCTGATCGCCATGGTCGACGAACTGGTCGGCGTGCTGCGCGGCCACAAACCCAGCTACCAGCGCGCGGTCGAGGAACGACACGCCGCCGGCGATTTTTCTTCCGAAGTCTGAGCCTCCCATGATCGAAACACTCCTCATCGGTGCGCTGCTGCTCGTCATCATGGTGGTGCTGCTCGCGGGCGGCGTCTGGATCGCGATGACGCTGGCCATCGTCGGCTGGATCGGCCAGGCCTTCTTCACCAACACGCTGCCCGGCAAGAACCTGTTCTCGGCCTTCTGGGAAAGCAATGCGAGCTGGGAGCTCGCGGCCTTGCCGCTGTTCATCTGGATGGGCGAGATCCTGTTCCGCACCAAGCTCAGCGAGCAGATGTTCGACGGCCTGCGGCCCTGGCTCAACAACGTGCCGGGCCGGCTGATGCACACCACCATCCTCGGCTGCGGCGTGTTCGGCTCGGTCTCGGGCTCCTCGGCCGCGACCTGCGCCACCATCGCCAAGGTCGCGCTGCCCGAGCTCAAGCGCCGCGGCTACAACGAGAAGCTCGCCATCGGCTCGCTCGCCACGGCCGGCACGCTCGGCATCCTGATCCCGCCCTCGATCACCATGGTGGTCTACGCGGTCGCGGCCGACGTCTCGATCATCCGCATCTTCCTGGCCGGCTTCCTGCCGGGCTTCCTGCTGATGCTGCTGTTCTCGGGCTACATCGGCTGGTGGAGCCTGCGCAATCCCGACAAGGTGCCGCCGGCCGATCCGCCGACCACCTTCATCGAGAAGATCCGGCTCTCGGGCAACCTGATCCCCTGCGCGCTGCTGATCGTGTTCATCGTCTGGGTGCTGGTCGCGGGCTGGGCCACGGCCACCGAATGCGCGGCCTTCGGCGTGCTGGGTTCGCTCGCGATCGCGGCCTGGGGCCGCAGCCTGACCTGGAAGAACTTCAGCGACGGGATCATGGGCGCCACGCGCACCAGCTGCATGATCATGTTCATCCTCGCGGGCGCGGCCTTCCTCACCAAGACCATGGCCTTCACGGGCATCCCGCGCGAGCTGGCCGAATGGGTCGACGGCATGCACCTGTCGCCCTATGCGCTGATCAGCGTGCTGGTGCTCGTCTACCTCGTGCTCGGCACGGCGCTCGACGGCATCTCGATGATCGTGCTGACCAGCGCGGTGGTGCTGCCGATGATCCAGAAAGCGGGCTTCGACCTCGTGTGGTTCGGCATCTTCGTCGTGCTGCTGGTCGAGATCGCCGAGGTCACGCCACCGGTTGGCTTCAACCTCTTCGTGCTGCAGAACATGACGGGCAAGGACAGCAACGTGATCGCCAAGGCGGCGATCCCGTTCTTCTTCTGTCTCGTGCTGTGCATCGCGCTGGTCACCTTGTTCCCGAGCATCGTGACGATCCTGCCCGACGTCTTCATGGGCGTGGAGCGGTAGCGCCGCTCCCACCCGCGCACACCGCGCCACCACCGATCGACGAACAACCGCCATGAGGCGGAGGGGTGCGCTCGCCCCTAGAGATCCAGAACGAGCAACACCAGAGGCCCAGGGAGTCTGTTTCCAGTGCCGCCCGCGGTCCGCGAGGACCGCAGGAAGCGGCGCGACCAGACCGGAGGGATTGCGAACGAAAAACCCACGACGTCCCCAGCGAGAAGCGATCAGGGAAGCCGCCGGCGTGCGCGTTGCACCGCGGCTTCCGACAACTCACAAGGAAATCGAAGCATGTTGAATCGTCAAAGAATGAAGCTTTCGGCCATGTCGGTCCTCGTCGCGGCAGTGGTTGCCGCCTGCGGTGGTGGTGGAGGAGGGGACAGCGTCGTCTCCATCGTTCCGCCCGGCACGGGCAATCCGCCCCCCAACACCATGGCCAAATGCAGCTGGGATGCCAGTGCCAAGCTCGCCTACGAAGAGCGCAGGCTCGCGACGCCGCTGCCCTACAGCACCGCCTCGGTGGTGGGCATCGACGAGCGGCCGCTGGCCGACCGCATCGTGAAGGACACGGGGTTCGACCAGTTCGCGCCGAACTTCTCGGCCAAGCTGTGCGGCAGCGATGGCCGCACCAGCGTCGCCGGCTACGACGCCGCGGTGACGCTCGTCAAGTCGGAGGGCGCGGCCCTGTGGCGCGCGGCCGTCGACCGGGTGCAGGGGCGTCGTGCTTCGCCCGCGGGCAGCCAGTTGCCCAACAGCGACGACCGGATGCTGTACTGGGCCCGCGTGCAGATGACCAAGGTGCTGCGCCAGTGGGCACCCGAGTTCGCGCTCTCGGATGCGCAGAAGGCCTCGCTGCAGTGGGAGTTCGAGCGCGCCTCGCGCGGCCAGTACGACATCGAACTGCCCGAAGGCAATGCGCCGAGCGGCGGCAAGTACCGCCGCATGATCGTGAGCGGCTTCGATACCTTCACGCTCGGCGCGCTGGGCACGCCCAACACCGGCCTGCGCAACGGCAACCCCTCGGGCGCCACCGCGCTCGAGATGGACGGCCGCGAGATCACGCTCGACGACGGCAGCGTGCTGCACGTGGAGAGCTACGTGCTGCCGGTGAGCTACGACCCGTTCCACGCGGGCATGCAGGAGGACACGCTGGGTCCGTGGTTCAAGGCCGGGCCGAAGCGCGTCGATGCCTCGATCACCATGAGCCAGGGCAGCGCCAACGTCTTCAACCTCGAGCAGTGGAACGCCCGCTACCACGGTCCCTCGGCGGGCAACGACGGCATCATCTATTGCCCGGTCGGCAACAGGCTGCCGAAGTACGTGCTGCCGATCGGCACCATCACCGTGCCGAACACCGCGCCGATCTCGATGCCGGGCTCGGGCTGCGACACCAACCCGCAGTCCCGCTGGCTGGGCTACGACGCCATCAGCGCCTGGCTCAAGGAAGCACCGCCGCAGTTCACCACCTCGTCGCTGCCGATCGCCGCGATGGTGACCGGCAAGACGGGCGCCGGCGTTGCGCGTCCGCCGGGTGCCACGAGCGAGGGCGCCGACGGCTTCGACGTGACCTGGCACACCAACTACGCGTACTTCGCGGACTGCGACAACGAGGCGGGTACCTCCGTGGCTTCGAACGGCGTGATGAACGCCATGCCCGACCCCTCGCTGGTGAAGGCCCCGCCGGCCACCGCCTGCGCGCAGTCCGGCGGCGGCGGCAACTACCTGTCGAACGAGAGCGCCTACCGCAACACGCTGCTGCGCGATACCTTCAAGCTCGACATCCCGGCGGGCCACATCCACGTGCCGGTGATGACGAACTTCTTCACCGCCGCCACCGGCGGGGTGCCCGACGACAACGCCATGACCGACGCCCGTTTCGAGGCCTACCGCACGGCGATCGTCGCGCAGACGAAGAAGCTGCTGGTGGTGATCGGCAACAACCTCAAGTGACGGGGCACGGCATTCGCTTATCTTCACGAACACACGAAAGCATCACCATGAAACTCAAGCTCACCCTCGCCGCCGCCTCGCTGCTGCTGGCCGGCCTCGCCATGGCGCAGCCCAGCGAGTACTACCTCTGGAAGAACAACAGCACGGGCAAGACCGTCTGCGAGCCCGACATGCCCGCCGACAAGTGGACCAAGCAATCGGGCCCCTACGAGGACCCGAACTGCAAGATCCGCCTCCCGGGCTGAGCTCGACAGAGCCGCGCCGCGCTTCGTGGCGCGGCGCGCGTCGGACCTAGACGCTCCAGCCCGAGTCGTTGATGTGCCGCGCGTACACCGCGAGCACGATGCGTTCGGAATGCACCAGGTAGTCGTTGAGCGCCGCGGCGGCGCGGGCGAATTCGCCGGCCTCCGCGAGCTCCAGGATGCTGGTGTTCATCTCGACGTAGGGCGCATGCAGGAACTCGGCGTCGCGCAGCAGGCCGAAGGCCAGTCGCAGTTCGGCCAGCACCGAACCGAAGAGCTGGTTGAGCCGCTCGCTGTCGGCGAGTTCGACCACGGCCATGTGGAAGGCCATGTTCGCCGTGCCTACGCCGAGCCAGTCGCCGCCGTCGCGGCAGGTCTTCGCGGTCTCGACCGCCTCGCGCATCTTCTTCTTCGCGGGATGGCGCGGGTAGGCCTGCGCGAGCGCCTGGCACTCGATCAGGCGGCGCACGCGGTAGATGTCGATGATCGACGCGATGCTCGGGATGACCACGAATACGCCACGGTTCGGCGCGTGCTTCACGAGGCCGTCCTTGGCGAGCATGCGGAACACCTCGCGCAGCGTGTTGCGCGAGATGCCGAGGCTCTCGCTCAGCGACTGCTCGGACAGGCGTTCGCCGGGCATGAACTCGCCCTGCGTGATCTTCTGCCGCAAGGCTTCGGCCATGCGCTCGCTCAAGGCCTGGGCAGGGGGAGTCAGCGGTTCGGAAGCGGCGGAGGTCATGCGGATGGGGGATTTCAGGGGTGAGGGGTTGTAGCAGATTCCGTTCCTCGCACCGCGGTGCCCGGTGCATGAAATCAGGGTTTGCCCCTGTGAGTCGGCATGCATATTGCTCAACCGATTGATTGAATTGTTCAACAATCAAATAAACTTCGTTCCAACAAAACGGCCAGATTCGAGTCGATCCCATGTTCTTCATGCGCCTTCCGAAGCCCTCCCTCCCGCGCCCGGCCCGGCGTGCCCTTCTGTCGGGCACCGCAGCGTGAGCGCCGCGCCGGGCCGCCCCAAGCAAGCTCGCACCGCAGTGCGAAGCACGAAGGTATTCCAATGAGCGCGCTGGATCTCAACAGCGACCTGGGCGAGAGCTTCGGCGCCTGGCGCATGGGCGACGACGCGGCGATGCTCGGCATCGTGAGCAGCGCCAACGTGGCCTGCGGCTTCCACGCCGGCGACGCGGCCGGCATCCTCGAGACGCTGCGCCATGCCAAGGCCCATGACGTGGCGGTCGGCGCCCATGTGTCCTATCCCGACCTCGCGGGCTTCGGCCGCCGCGCGATGGCGATGGGCAGCGCCGAGCTCGTGGCCGACGTGATCTACCAGATCGGCGCGCTGCAGGGCCTGGCCCGCGCCGCGGGCACCTCGGTGCGCTACGTCAAGCCGCACGGCGCGCTCTACAACGCCATCGCGCACGACGAGCGGCAGGCGCGCGACGTGATCGCCGCCATCCGCGCGATCGACGACCGGCTCTGGCTGGTCGGCCTCGCCGGTTCGCCGCTGCTCGGCTGGGCGCGCGCGAGCGGGCTGCGCACCGTCTCCGAGGCCTATGCGGACCGCGCCTACCGCGCCGACGGCACGCTGGTGCCGCGCAGCGAGCCGGGCGCGGTGCTGCACGACGCGCGGGCGGTGGCGCAGCGCATGCTGCGGCTGGCCACGCACGGCGAGGTCGAGGCCATCGACGGCAGCACGCTGCGCCTGCAGGCCGATTCGGTCTGCGTGCATGGCGACAGCCCCGGCGCGGTGGCGATGGCGCGCGAGGTGCGCGCCGCCTTCGAGCATGCGGGCGTCGCGGTGCGGGCCTTCGCGCGCGAGGACGACGGGCCGGCGGGAGCGCCGCGATGATGCGTTTCCTGCCGGTCAACCTCGACGCGTTGCTGGTCGAGCTCGACGACCTCGCGCAGACGCTCGCGCTGCTGGCCTCGCTGCAGGCCGAGCCGATCGAGGGCATCGAGGAGCTGGTGCCGGCCGCGCGCACGATCCTGGTCCGCTTCCGCCCCGGCGCGGTCACGCACGAGGCGCTCGTGCGGCGCATCGGCGCGCGCCGCCTCGACGGCACGGTCGAGCGCGCGGGCCGGCGCATCGAGATCCCGGTCGACTACGACGGCGAGGACCTCGACGAGGTCGCGCGGCACCTGGGCCTCGCGCGCGAGGAGGTGATCCGCCGCCACACCGGCCACGATTACACCGTGGCCTTCACCGGCTTCGCGCCGGGCTTCGCCTACCTGAGCGGCGGCCACCCGAGCCTCGACGTGCCGCGCCGCGCCACGCCGCGCACCCGCATCCCGGCCGGCGCGGTCGCGCTCGCGGGGCGCTTCAGCGGCGTCTACCCGCAGGCCAGCCCCGGCGGCTGGCAGATCATCGGCGTGACCGCCACGCCGATGTGGGACCTGGGCCGCGCGCAGCCCGCGCTGCTGCAGCCGGGCTACACGGTGCGCTTCGTCGATGTCTCGGGGCAGGCCGCGCCAGCCATCGCGCCACCCGTTCCTGCCCCGGCGCCATCGGCCATGCACGAAGGGCCCGCCCTCGAGATCCATGCCACCGGCCTGCAGGCGCTGTTCCAGGACCTGGGCCGCCACGGGCTCGCGGGCCAGGGCGTCTCGGCCTCGGGCGCGATGGACCGCGGCGCGCTGCGCGCGGCCAACCGCCTCGTGGGCAATGCCAGCGACGCGGCCTGCATCGAGATCGTCGGCGCGGGCTTCCGCTTCAGCTGCCGCGGCGATGCGGTGCTGGCCTTCGCCGGTGCCGACGTGCCGCTGCAATTGCGCGGCGCCAGCGGCGCGCGCTGGACGGTGCCCGTGGGCGAGGCGATCGCGCTGGCCGATGGCGACAGCCTCACGGTCGGCGAACCGCGCGCGGGCCTGCGCAGCTACCTCGCGGTGCGCGGCGGCTTCGAGGTGGCGCCCGTGCTCGGCAGCGTCGCCACCGACACGCTGGCGCACATCGGCCCGCGGCCGATCGCCGCCGGCGACCGGCTGGCGCTGCGGCCGGTGGCGCGCGGTGCCATCGTCGGCCTGCCCGATGCGGCGCCGCCCGCGCCGCCGACGCTGCACGAGGACGTGGTGCTCGACGTGGTGCTGGGCCCGCGCACCGACTGGTTCACGCCCGAGGCGGTCGCGCTGCTCGCGAGCCAGCGCTGGACCGTCACGCCGCAGTCCAACCGCGTCGGCCTGCGGCTCGCGGGCGAGACACCGCTGGCGCGCCTCGACACCGCCGAGCTGCCCAGCGAAGGCACCGCGCTCGGCGCGATCCAGGTGCCGCCGAGCGGGCAGCCCGTGCTGTTCCTCGCCGACCATCCGCTGACCGGCGGCTACCCGGTGATCGGCGCCGTCGCTACCCACCATCTCGATCGCGCCGGCCAGATCCCGGTCGGCGCGCGCCTGCGTTTCAACCCGGTGCGTGCTTTCGATGCGCACTGCCTTCCCGCTCCTTCCTCCGACACGCCATGAAGAAAGTCCTGATCGCCAACCGCGGCGAGATCGCCGTGCGCATCGCGCGCGCCTGCGCCGACTACGGCGTGCGCTCGGTGGCCGTCTACGCCGACGCCGATTTCGACGCGCTGCACACGCGCGCGGCCGACGAGGCCCATGCGCTCGAGGGCACGCGCCCGGCCGACACCTACCTGGCCATCGACAAGCTGCTGGCTGCGGCCGCGCGCAGCGGCGCCGACGCGGTGCATCCGGGCTACGGCTTCCTCTCGGAGAGCGCGGCCTTCGCGCGCGCCGTGATCGACGCCGGCCTGTGCTGGATCGGCCCGCCGCCTTCGGCCATCGAGGCACTGGGCGACAAGGTGCAGGCACGCCGCATCGCGCTCGAGGTCGGCGCGCCGCTGGTGGCCGGCACGCCGGCGCCGGTGCGCGACGCTCAGGAGGTGCTGGCCTTCGCCGAGGCGCACGGCCTGCCGATCGCGATCAAGGCGGCCTTCGGCGGCGGCGGCCGCGGCCTCAAGGTCGCGTGGCGGCTCGACGAGGTGGCCGAGCTCTACGAATCGGCGGTGCGCGAGGCCGTCACCGCCTTCGGCCGCGGCGAGTGCTTCGTCGAGCAGTTCCTCGACCGGCCGCGCCATGTCGAGGCGCAGGTGATCGCCGACACGCACGGCCGCGTGGTGGTGCTCGGCACGCGCGACTGCTCGCTGCAGCGGCGCAACCAGAAGCTGGTGGAGGAGGCGCCCGCGCCCTTCCTCAGCGAGGCGCAGCGCGAGCGCATCCACCGCGCCGCGCACGACATCTGCGCGCGCGCCGGCTATGTCGGCGCCGGCACGGTCGAGTTCCTGCTCGGGCCCACGGGCGCGATCTCCTTCCTCGAGGTCAACACGCGGCTGCAGGTCGAGCATCCGGTGACCGAGGAAACGACCGGCATCGACCTCGTGGTCGAGCAGCTGCGCATCGCCGACGGGCTGCCGCTGTCGGTCAGCGAGACGCCCGCGCCGCGCGGCCATGCCTTCGAGTTCCGCATCAACGCCGAGGACCCGGGCCGCGGCTTCCTGCCCACGCCCGGGCCGGTGCGCCTGTTCGAGCCGCCGTCGGGCCCCGGCGTGCGCGTCGACACCGGCGTGGCCTCGGGCTCGAGCGTGCCGGGCAGCTTCGATTCGCTGATGGCCAAGCTGGTCGTCACCGGCGCCACGCGCGCCCAGGCAATGGCGCGCGCGCGCCGCGCGCTGCGCGAGTTCCGCATCGAGGGCGTGGCCTCGGTGCTGCCGTTCCACCGCGCCGTGGTCGAGGCGCCCGACTTCGTGGCCGAGGACGGTTTCAAGGTCCACACGCGCTGGATCGAGACCGACTTCGCGCAGCCGCTGGCCGCGGCCGTGCGCGCCGAGCCCGTGCGCGATGCCGCGCTGCTGCGCACGGCGGTGGAGATCGACGGCCGGCGCGTGACGCTGGGCCTGCCGCAGGCGCTGCTGCGCGGCATCGGCGATGCGCCGGCCGCACCGTCGTCGTCATCGTCGCAACCCGAGGAGGCCACCGACCCCGCCGCCGTGGCCGCGCCCATCACGGGCACGCTTCAGGCGTGGACCGTGGACGAGGGCGCGCTGGTCGCGCAGGGCGACCCGATCGCGGTGATGGAAGCGATGAAGATGGAAGTGCAGGTCGTGGCCCACCGCGCGGGCCGGCTCGCGCGGCTGGCCGCGGGCGCGGCGCCGGTGGTGGCGGGCACGCCCATCGCGCGCATCGGCTGAGCGTTCAAGGGCGGACCATCTTGCAGTCGGTGCCTTGCGCGAGCTCGTTGCCGCTGTAGACCGCGTCGGTGCGGAAGCCGTAGTTCGTGCCTTCCCAACCCAGCTTCACGGCCTTGCCGTCGACCGGCGCGATGGTGTTGACCACCTGCGGTAGCAGCAGCTGGTGGTCCTCGCCGCGCATGCGCACCGGGCCGACCACCGAGTCGTAGCTCAGGTCCTCGAGCGCGCGCGCCACCTTCACGGTGTCGGTGCTCGCGGCCTTCTCGATCGCGGCCGCGAGCAGGCGCGGCGTCATGTCGATGCGCGGCGCGAGGAAGTCCTTGCCGGTCTTGGCCTTGTAGGCCTTGGCCAGCGCATCGACCTTCGGCGTGCCGGCCTGGCCCGGATGCCATTCGGCGACCCAGGTCAGTTGGCCCAGCTTCGCCTGCGACACCGCCGTGACCGTGCCCGGCACCGAGCCCGCGCTGTGGTTGAAGTAGCGCAGGTCGTAGCCGGCATCGCCCGCGGCCTTGAGCAGCAGCGTCATGTCCTGCCCCCAGTTGCCGGTGATGACCGAGTCGGCGCCGCTCTGCTTGATGTTGGCGATGTAGGGCGAGAAGTCCTTGACCCGGCCGATCGGATGCAGCGCCTCGCCCACGAACTGGATGTCGGGCCGCGCCAGGCCCACGAGCTGGCGGCCGTAGCTGGCCCACTGCTTGCCGTGCGCATAGTCCTGGTTCAGCAGGTAGACCTTCTTCACCTCGGGCGTCTTCTTGATGTAGTTGGCCAGCGCCTTCATCTTCATCGCCGTGTTGGCCTCGGTCTGGAAATGCCAGAAGCTGCAGGCCTTGCCGGTCATCTCGGGATCGATCGACGAGTGGTTGAGCACCAGTAGCTCCTTGCCCGGATTGCGCTGGTTCCAGCGCGCCACCGCCTGCACCAGCGCCGTCACCACCGAGGAGCCCGAGCCGCCGGTCACGATGGCCTTGGCGCCCTGGTCGATCGCGGCCTGCAGCGCGCTCTGGCTCTCCTGCGCCGAGAGCTTGCTGTCGAACTGCAGCAGCTGCAGCTTCGTGCCGCCGAGCACGCCGCCCCTGGCGTTGATCTCCTCGATCGCGTACTGCGTGTGCATCAGCATCAGCTCGCCGACGTTGGAGAAGGGGCCCGAGAGCGGGTCGATGTAGGCGAGCTTGTAGGTCTGCTGGGCCTGCGCGGTGCCGGCGGCACCGGTGGCGATCAGGCAGGCGAGCGCGATCCGCGCCAGGGGCGCCGGGTGGAACTTCATGGTGTGTCTCCTGGGATGGGTGGTCAGTGGCCGGTGCGCAGCCCGATCACGCGGCTCGCGAGCTTCGTGAGCTCGGCCACCACTTCGTCGGGCGAGAGCCGTCCGCCCGGGCGGTACCAGCTGTAGAGGAAGCCCGGCAGGCTGCAGGCCGCGAGCGCGGTGATCTTGGTCTCGTCGAAATCGAGGTCGCCGTCGTGCCGCGCCTGTTCGAGCAGCGGGCACAGCAGGTCGTAGAAGTGGTGCGCGAGCTTCTTCTGCGCGGCCAGGTACTCGGGCCGGTAGACCTGCGGTTCGCGGTAGGGGAAGAAGGCGGCCGGGTGATGCGCCACGGTGGCGCGGATCAGCCGCTCGATGCCCTCGAGCACCTTCTCGCTCGCGCGGCGCGGATCGTCGGCCGCGAAGTCGAGCGCGGTGAAGCAGTCGACCGCGGGGCGCCAGGAGATGGTCTCGAAGATCTCCTGCTTGTCGCGGAAGTAGTAGTAGACGAAGGGCTTCGTGACACCGAGCGCGCGCACGATCTGCGCCATGGTGGTGTTGGCGTAGCCCTGCGCCGCGAACAGCTGCGTGGCGGCCTGCAGGATGCGCTCGCGCTGCAGGTCGGTGCCCTGCGTGGCGGTGCGCTGGCGGCCGGTGCCCTGCGGCAGGTCGGGGCGCGCCGTGAGGGCCGCGGCCTCCGTCGCATGCGCCTCGTGCATGCCCTGCATGCCTGGCACGCGTGGGGGATCGTCCTGCTCCGCGCGCGCCTTGCGCCCAGAGGGTTTGTGCCGTGTCGCGGAAGTTATACCCATGGGTAGGATTGTTCGTGCACCATCCGGCGATGGCAAGCGCCCGCCAGGCGCGAGCGGCTATCGATAACCCTGAGAAAGTGACGCCATGGAGACAACCGACGAACCCTTGCTGCGCGCGCTCCCGCCGCGCGCGCAACAACCGCTGCACGACTACCTGCGCGCCCATGCGCGCGAGCGCGGCGAGCATCCGGCCTGCCACTGGTACGGCCATGCGATGAGCTGGCGCGAACTCGACCGCGCGAGCGACGCCTTCGCCGCGCGGCTGCAGGCCCTGGGCGTGGTCAAGGGCGAGCCGGTGGTGCTGTTCCTCAACAACTGCCCGCAGTACCTGGTGGCGCACTTCGGCATCCAGAAGATCGGCGCCATCGTCTGCCCCAGCGGCCCGCTCAACAAGGAGCACGAGCTTGCCTACCAGGTCAACGACCTGAAGGCGCGCGTGATCGTCGCGGCCGCGCCGCTGCTGCCGGTGGTCGAGAAGGTGAAGCCCGGAAGCGCGCTCGCGCATGTGTTCGTCGTGCACTACGCCGACCTGCTGCCTGAGACGCGCGCGCTCGACCTGCCGGCCGAGCTCGCCGCAGAGTGCAACGCCCCACGCACGGTGCCCGCGGGCTGCGAGGACTTCCTCGCCGTCATGAACGCCGATGCGCGGCCGCGGCCGGTGGCCATCGACATGGACGACGTCGCGCTGATGACCTACACCTCTGGCACCACCGGCCTGCCCAAGGGCGCGATGCTCAGCTACGGCAACGCGCTGTTCAAGACCCGCGCCGCTGCCGACTGCAATGGCGTCGGGCCCGACGACGTGCTGCTGTCGATCGCGCCGCTGTATCACATCGCCGGCATGCTGATGGGCGTCAACGTGCCGGTGCTCACGGGCGCGGCCTCGGTGCTGCTGCACCGCTTCGATCCTCGCGCGGCGCTGCAGGCGATCGCGCGCCACGAGGTGAGCTGGTGGTACAGCATCGCGCCGATGAACGTGGCCTGCATGCAGCTGCCCGACATCGCGGGCTTCGATCTCGCGAGCCTGCGCATGAACCCGGTCACCAGCTTCGGCATCGCCTTCACCGAGCCGTTGGCCGCGCAGTGGCGTTCGCATGCGCCGAACTGCACCTCCTTCGAGGCCGCCTACGGCCTGAGCGAAACCCACACCTGCGACACCTACACGCCGCGCCATGCGCCGCGCTGGGGCACGCAGGGCGTGGCGGTGCCGGGCGTGACGATCCGCATCGTCGACACGGAAACGCAAGCCGACATGCCCACCGGCGAGGTCGGCGAGATCGTGCTGACCAGCCCGGGCTCCTTCAAGGGCTACTGGAACAAACCCGAGGCCACGGCCGCCACGCTGCGCGATGGCTGGGTGCACACGGGCGACATGGGCAAGCTCGATGCCGATGGCTACCTGACCTTCATCGGCCGCTTCAAGGAGATGATCAAGGTCTCGGGCTACAGCGTGTTCCCCGAGGAGGTCGAGACCATCCTGATCAAGCATCCGGCGGTGGCGCAGGCCGCCGTGATCGCGCAGCCCGATCCCGAGAAGGGCGAGGTGGTCAAGGCCTTCGTGGTGCGCAAGCCCGGCGCCGGGATCGCGGCCGAGGCGCTGATCGCCTGGTCGCGCGAGAACATGGCGAGCTACAAGGCGCCGCGCTCCGTGAGCTTCATCGATGCATTGCCCACCACCGGCGCCGGCAAGGTGCTGCGCCGGCTGCTCAAAGACAAGAACTGAAAGACCCCGCGTGTTTTCCAAAGTCCTGATTGCCAACCGCGGCGAGATCGCCGTGCGCCTGGTGCGCGCCCTGCGCGACCTCGGCATCGCCAGCGTGGCCGTGCATGCGCGCGACGACGGCTCGGCCCTCCACGTGCAGCTGGCCGACGTGGCGCTCGCGCTCGACGCGACCGGGCCCGAGGCCTACCTCGACATCGGCGCGCTGATCGCGGCCGCGAAGGCGAAGGGCTGCGACGCGGTGCATCCGGGCTACGGCTTCCTCAGCGAGCGCGCCGACTTCGCGCAGGCCTGCGCCGATGCGGGCCTGGTCTTCATCGGGCCCACGCCCGAGCAGCTCGCGCTGTTCGGCGACAAGGCGCGCGCGCGCGAACTGGCCACGCGCTGCGAGGTGCCCGTGATGCCCGGCAGCGCGGGCGCGGTGACGCTCGCGCAGGCGCAGGCCTTCTTCGCCGAGCAGCAGGCGCAGGGCGCGGGCGTGATGGTCAAGGCCATCGGCGGCGGCGGCGGGCGCGGCATGCGCGCGGTGCACGAGGCGGGCGAACTGGCCGAGGCGCATGCGCGCTGCATGTCGGAAGCGCGCGCGGCCTTCGGCATCGAGGGCGTGTACGTCGAGCGGCTGATGCGCGATGCGCGCCACATCGAGGTGCAGGTGCTCGGCGACGGCCAGGCCGTGGCCAGCCTCGGCGAGCGCGAGTGCACCTTGCAGCGGCGCTTCCAGAAGCTGGTGGAGATCGCGCCCAGTCCCTCTCTGCCCGAGGCGCTGCGCGCGCAGCTCACGCAGGCCGCGCTGCGCATGGCCCGGGCCGTGGGCTATCGCGGGCTCGGCACCTTCGAGTTCCTGGTCGACGCGGCCTCGGCCACGCTGCCCTACGTTTTCATCGAGGCCAATCCGCGGCTGCAGGTCGAGCACACGGTGACCGAGGCCGTGACCGGGCTCGACCTGGTGCAGCTGCAGATCGCGGTGGCGGCCGGCGAATCGCTGGTCGCGCTCGGCATCGAGGCCGGCCGCACCGCGGCGCAGCGCGGCTTCGCGCTGCAGTGGCGCATCAATGCCGAGACCCTCGATGCGCAGGGCCAGGCGCGGCCCTCGGGTGGCACGCTCGCGCGCTTCGAGTTGCCCGCCGGGCCCGGCGTGCGCGTCGACACGCATGGTTATGCGGGCCTCGCGCCCTCGCCGCACTACGACACGCTGCTGGCCAAGCTGATCGTGCATGCGCCCTCGGCGCGCTTCGCCGATGCGCTGCGCCGCTCGCTGCGTGCGCTCGACGAGTGCCGCATCGAGGGCATCGCCACCAACCTGCCGCTGCTGCGCGCGATCGCCGCGCGGCCCGAGTTCGCGACCCAGGCCGTGCACACGCGCTTCGTCGAGGCGCACCTGGGCGATCTGCTGGCGGCCGCGGCGTCGCTCGAGAAGCGCGCGAAGGAGACAACGCCAGTCGTCGCGCAAGCCGCGGCCTCCACGATCGATGAAGCCGACGATGGCCTCACGGTCAAGGCCCCGATGCCCGCGAAGCTGGTGCAGTTCGAGGTCGCGGTCGGCGACGTGCTGCCCGCGGGCGCGCAGCTCGGCGTGCTCGAGGCCATGAAGATGGAACACCTGCTGCACGCGCCCACCGCGGGCCGCGTGGTGGCACTGCTGGCCGAGCCCGGCGACTACCTGGTCGAGGGCCAGTCGCTGCTGCGGCTGGAGGCGGTCGACGCGCAGGCCGTGGACACCGAGGCGCGCGCCGCGCACGACCTCGATGCGATCCGGCCCGACCTGAGGAAGGTCATCGACCGCCATGCGTTCACGCTCGACGAGAACCGCCGGGCCGCCGTCGACAAGCGCCATGCGCAGGGCGGACGCACCGCGCGCGAGAACATCGCCGACCTCTGCGACAGCGCGGCCGATCCCGGCAACTTCATCGAGTACGGCGCGCTCGCCATCGCGGCGCAGACGCGCCGCCGCACGCTCGAGGACCTGGTCGCGAACACGCCGGCCGACGGCATGGTGACCGGCATTGGCAGCATCAACGCGAGGCAGTTCGGCCCCGAGAAGTCGCGCTGCGCCGTGCTCGCCTACGACTACACGGTGCTGGCCGGCACGCAGGGCATGCGCAACCACCACAAGACCGACCGGCTGCTCGCGGTGGCGCACCAGCTGCGGCTGCCGGTGGTGCTGTTCGCCGAGGGCGGCGGCGGGCGGCCCGGCGACACGGACATGCCGATCGTCGCGGGCCTCAACAACCACACCTTCAGCCAGTTCGCCGCGCTCTCGGGCAAGGTGCCGGTGGTCGGCATCGTGCATGGCCGCTGCTTCGCGGGGAACGCGGCCTTGCTGGGCTGCGCCGACGTGATCATCGCGACGAAGGGCAGCAACATCGGCATGAGCGGCCCCGCGATGATCGAGGGCGGCGGCCTCGGCAGCTTCGCGCCCGAGCAGATCGGGCCGAGCAGCGTGCAGTCGCGCAACGGCGTGATCGACATCCTGGTGGAGGACGAGGCCGCGGCGGTCGCGGCCGCGAAGCAGTACCTGTCGTACTTCCAGGGCCCGGTCGCCGACTGGCAGTGCGCCGACCCGCGCGCCTTGCGCCACGTGGTGCCCGAGAACCGGCTGCGCGTGTACGACGTGCGCGCCGCGATGCGCGGCGTGGCCGACACCGGCTCGCTGCTCGAGCTGCGCGCGGGCTTCGGCGCGGGCATCGTGACCGCGCTCGCGCGCATCGAGGGCAAGCCCGTGGGCCTGATGGCCAACAACCCGCACCACCTGGGCGGCGCGATCGACGTGGAGGCGGCCGACAAGTCGGCGCGCTTCATGCAGCTGTGCAATGCGCACGGCCTGCCGATCGTCTCGCTGTGCGACACGCCGGGCTTCATGGTCGGCCCCGAGATCGAGGCGCAGGCGCAAGTGCGCCATGTCTGCCGCATGTTCATGGTGGCCTCGCACCTGCGCGTGCCCTTCTTCGCGGTGGTGCTGCGCAAGGGCTACGGCCTGGGCGCGCAGGCGATGACGGCCGGCGGCTTCGACGCGCCGGTGTTCACCGTGGCCTGGCCCACGGGCGAGTTCGGCGCGATGGGACTCGAGGGCGCGGTGCGGCTGGGCTTCCGCAAGGAGCTCGCCGCGGCGGCCGAAGGGGCCGAGCGCGATGCGCTGTTCAAGCAGCTGGTGGCGCAGCAGTACGAGAACGGCGAGGCGATCCACATGGCGCAGACGCTGGAGATCGACGCCGTGATCGATCCCGCGCAGACGCGCGACTGGCTGGTGCGCGGGCTGGCCTCGGCCACGCGTCCCCACGAGGCGCCGGCGCCCTACGTAGACACCTGGTAACCAGGCGGCAGACCCTGCCGCGCGAAGTGACACGGTGGCTCCGTACACTTTGGCGCTTTTGCGCGAGGGGCATGACGCTGGTTTCATATCGATTCGCCGGGATCGGCGCCAGGCTGGCGACGGGCATGCTGTGCCTGGCGCTGTTCGCCGCCGTCGCGCACGCCGCGACCCCCTCGGGTGCGCCCGCTGCCCCGATCGCCGGTGAGCAGTGGGTCGGCAGCTGGGCCGCCGCGCCGCTGGATTTCCGCCAGCTCTCGCCGCTGGGCACGCCGCCGCCGGTGGCGCCCGAGGACCGCGCCTTCCCCGGCCTCACGCTGCGCCAGCAGCTGCAGCCCAGCGTGGGCGGGTCGCGTCTGCGCGTGCGCTTCTCCAACCGCTTCGGCACCGCGCCACTGGCCGTGGGCGCCGCGAGCGTGGCGCGCGGCACGGGTGGCGGCGCGATCTCGCCGGCCTCGCTGCAGCCCTTGCGCTTCGAGGGCCGCCCGGGCATCACGATCGCACCGGGCGCCGATGCCTGGAGCGACGGCATCGACTTCGCGGTCGAGGCCGGCCAGACGCTGGTGGTCAGCAGCTACTTCGAGCGTTCCACGCCGCTGTCGACGGTGCACCTGCAGCCGAGCAACGCGACCTGGATGTCGAACGGCAACGCGGTGTCGGCGCCGCGCCTGCCCGATGCGCAGCGGGTGCCGGTCAATGCCTTCGTGACGGGCGTGGACGTCTGGGCCGCGCGCGCCATCCGCACGGTGGTGGCCTTCGGCGATTCGATCACCGCGGGCGGGCTCGACGGCGACGGCGGTGGCAATTCGTACCCGCAGCAACTGGCCACGCTGCTGCGCAAGAGCCCGGGCCCGGGCGCCGCGCGCGAGGTGGCGGTGCTCAACGTCGGCATCGGCGGCAACCGGCTGCTCTACGGCGGCGCGGGGCAGAGCGGCCTCGCGCGCTTCGGCGCCGACGTGCTGGGCCAGAGCGGCGTCACGCACGTGATCGTGCTGATGGGCACCAACGACATCGGCCGCACCGCCTTCATCGGCGCGCCCGGGCAGGTGGTGCCGGCGAGCGAGATCCCGACGCCCGAACAGTTGCAGGCCGGGCTGCAGCAGCTGGTGCGGCAGGCGCGCGAGAAGGGCCTGAAGGTGCTGCTGGGCACGATCCCGCCGTTCGGCGGCTCGTCGTACTGGAACGAGCACACCGAGGCGCTGCGTGGTGCGGTCAACCGCTGGATCCGCGGCCGGCAGGACGTGGACGCGGTGGTCGATTTCGACGCCGCGGTGCGCAACCCGGCGCAGCCGCTGGCACTGCTGCCGGCCTACGACAGCGGCGACCACCTGCATCCCAATGCCGCGGGCCTCGCGGCGATGGCCGGCGCGGTCGATCTGCAGGAATTGCGGGAATAGGCCTACGCGCGTCGGCCACCGCCTGCAGGCGGCGCGCCGGGCGCGGCGACACAGCTCTACACAAGATTTCGCGCGGCGCTTACAGGCGCTTCACAAGGCACCGGCAGCATGAAGGCTCCTCCAACAACTCATGGAGCCTTGCCATGAAAAGACTCGCAGCCATCGCTTTTTCCGTCGCCGCCACCTCGCTGTTCTCGGTGGGCGCGCTCACGCTGCCGACGGCCGCCCAGGCGCAGCCGGTGGTCATGATCCAGGTGCCGCCTCCGCCGCCGCGCTACGAGCGGGTGCCGCCGCCGCGCCGCGGCTATGTCTGGGCACCGGGCCACTACGAGTGGCGCGGCGGCCGCCATGTCTGGACCAACGGCGTCTGGGTGCGGGCCCGCCCGGGCTATGCCTACCGCGCGCCCGAATGGCGCCAGGAAGGTGGCCGCTGGGCCTACAGCGCCGGCCGCTGGGACCGCGACGGCGACGGCGTGCCCAACCGCTACGACCGCCGCCCGAACAACCCGAACCGCAACTGACGCGCGCGGCCTGAATGAAAAAAGCCCCCGGCATGGCCTGCACTGGCCGCGCCGGGGGCTTTTTTTCGAGAGGCTGTGCGAGCGCTCGCTCAGCGGAACACGACGGTGCGGTGCCCGTTGAGCAGCACGCGGTGCTCGCTGTGCCACTTCACCGCGCGCGCCAGCACCTGGCTCTCGGTGTCGCGGCCGCGGGCCGTGAGGTCCTCGACGGTGTCGGTGTGGTCGGCGCGCGCCACGTCCTGCTCGATGATCGGGCCCTCGTCGAGGTCGGCCGTCACGTAGTGGGCGGTGGCGCCGATCAGCTTCACGCCGCGGTCGTGCGCCTGGTAGTAGGGCTTGGCGCCCTTGAAGCTCGGCAGGAACGAGTGGTGGATGTTGATCGCGCGGCCGGCCAGGCTCTGGCACAGGCCGTTGCTGAGGATCTGCATGTAGCGCGCCAGCACCACGAGCTCGGCGCCCTCGGCCTCGATGATCTCGAGCTGCTTCGCCTCGGCCTGCGCCTTGGTCGCGGCCGTCACCGGGATGTGGTGGAAGGGCACGTTGTAGCTCGCCGCCAGCTGGTAGAAGTCGCGGTGGTTCGAGACGATCGCGCGCACGTCGATGGCCAGCAGGCCGCTCTTCCAGCGGAACAGCAGGTCGTTGAGGCAGTGGCCTTCCTTGCTGACCAGGATCACCGTCTTCATCGGCTGGGCGGCGGCCTGCAATTGCAAGGTCATGCCGAAGCCCTGGGCGAAGGCGGCGAGCTGCTCGCGCAGCGCGGCCTCGCCGTGCTCGGCGCAGGCGAAGCGCACGCGCATGAAGAACAGGCCCGTGTCGTGGTCGTTGTACTGGGCGGCCTCTTCGATGTTGCCGCCGCGCTCCAGCAGGAAGCCCGAGACGGCATGCACGATGCCCGTACGGTCGGGGCAGGAGAGGGTGAGGATGTAGGCAGGGGTGGTGGTCATGGTCAGGGGCGTGATTGTCGCAGGGGTGCCAGAATGCCGTTCTCCCCGTCCGCCGCGTCCCTTTTCCCGGGGTGCCGGCCGTTCGGCGGCGGGACCTTCCACATTCCGACGAGACACACAGGAGCACGCGCATGGCCTACCAGGACTTCAACATGGACAACCAGTGGTTGCCCTTCACCCCGAACCGCCATTTCAAGAAGGACCCGCGGGTCTTCGTGGCGGCCGACGGGATGGAGTTCACCACCCACGACGGCCGCAAGGTGATCGACGGCATCTCGTCGCTGTGGTGCGTGGGCGCGGGCCACAACCGCAAGCCGATCAACGAGGCGATCAAGCAGCAGCTCGACACGCTCGACTACGCCACCGCCTTCCAGATCAGCAACGACAAGGCCTTCCGCGCGGCCGAGATGATCGCCGCGCTGGCCCCCGGCGACCTCAACAAGGTGCTGTTCTGCAATTCCGGCAGCGAGGCCGCCGACACCTCGATGAAGGTGGCGCTGGCCTACCACCGCGCGCGCGGCGAGGGCCACCGCAACGTCTTCATCGGCCGCGAGCGCGGCTACCACGGCGTGGGCTTCGGCGGCATGTCGGTGGGCGGCATCCCGGGCAACCGCAAGGTGTTCGGCTCGGCCTTCCTGCCGCGCGTGGACCACATGCGCTTCATCCACGACCCGGTCAACAACGCCTACATCCACAACCAGGAACCGGTGTGGGCCGAGGACCCGCTGGTCGAGCTCGAGACCCGCATCCTGCCGCTGCACGACCCGAGCAACGTGGCCGCGATCATCGTCGAGCCGGTGGCCGGTTCGGCCGGCTGGTACCTGCCGCCGCAGGGCTACCTTAAGCGCCTGCGCGAGATCTGCGACAAGCACGGCATCCTGCTGATCTTCGACGAGGTCATCACCGGCTTCGGCCGCATGGGCACCAACTTCGCGTCGGACTACTTCGGCGTGGTGCCCGACATGCTGAACTTCGCCAAGTGCGTGACCAACGGCGTGATCCCGCTGGGCGGCGTGATCTGCCGCGACAAGCTCTACGACGCGATGATGAAGACCGACGCGCCCGAGCACGTGGTCGAGTTCTTCCACGGCTACACCTACTCGGGCCACCCGGTGGCCTGCGCGGCGGCGATCGCCACGCTCGAACTGTTCGAGAAGGAAAGCCTGTTCCCGCGCGCCGGCGAGATGGGCAAGCTGCTGGGCGACGCCTTCCACAGCACCTTCAAGGGCCTGCCCAACGTGATCGGCATCCGCAGCCTCGGCCTGGCCGCGGCGGTCGAACTGGCGCCGATCGCGGGCGCGCCCGGCAAGCGGGCCTACGACATCTTCCTCGACTGCTTCCACAAGGGCGCCCTGGTGCGCCCCGCGGGCGACGTGCTGGTGATCGCGCCGCCGTACATCGTCGAGAAGTCGCACATCGACACGCTGGTGAACACGCTGGCGGACGCGATCAAGGCGCACGCCTGATCGCAGGCCCCACCGCGGCCCGCAACGGGCCGCGGACGCGCCCCCGCCACGGGGGCGCGAGCCCCGGTCGGCCCCTTGTGCTGCGCACAGGATCGGGGCGGCCGCACTGTCCGGCCATCCAGTAATCACCGCTGGTTTGTACTCATAGGTACTACTGGTTTCCGGAATAGCCAGCCCACCTGCCCGATCCATAGCATCCTCTTTACAAAGAAGTAGCACTTTTCGTTTAAGTGCTCTTCCTCCTGAAAGGAGCTGCCATGCCTCGTGCATCCCGTGCCGCCGTATCCCGGTGCTCCGATCGTCGCCGTGGTGCGCCCTGGGCCGCCACGGTGCACGTGGCCCTGGTGGTGGCGCTGCTCCTGGTGGCGGCGCCGCGCGCGCAGGCCAACAACGTCGGCGAGAACGCCGCCTGGCAGTTCCAGACCAGCACCGACAAGGTCAACCAGGCCGCGGTGCAGGACATGATCCGCAAGCAGAAGAGCGGCTACTACGCGGCGCCGGTCTACAACACCACGGTCGGGCGCCAGTACAACTGCAACGTCTCGGCGACCTCGACCGGCAACGACGGCAACAACAGCACGGTCGCCAACTCGCCCGCGAATGCCGGTGCGCGCTCGGGCGCCACGGGCAACGACAGCAACAGCGCGGTCGGCACGCTCGGCGCCGCGGTGGTGGGCACCAACCAGGCCAACGCGGGCACGGTGGGCTCGGCGGTCGTCGGCGGCACCAGCACGCAGGTGCAGGGCGCAGCCTGGCAGGCGCTGAACTCGGCCCAGGGCAACACCGGCGCGCAGACGGCGGGGGTGAACGGCAGCGCCGCCTGCGCCTTCGGCGTGCTCAACTGAACGGGGGCGCCATGCACAGCATCTCGCCCCACGCCCGCCGGGCGGTCTTTCTCGCGGCGCCGCTGGCCGGCGCGCTGGTGCTGGCCGGCTGCACCTCGGCGCCGCAGCAGCGCTTCGCACCCAACGAGGCGCCGGTGGTGCTCGGCCCCTCGGTGCGCGACAACGTCACGCCGATGGAGCCGGTGCTGGCCTGCTTCGCCGACCACATCGCGGCCACGCGCCGGCCCGAGGTGGTGATCGGCGTGGGCGACGTGAAGGACTACACCGGCAAGTACAGCATCAACGAGGGCAACGCGATCACGCAGGGCGGCGCGCTGATGGTCTATTCGGCGCTCGGCAAGCTCGGCGGCGCGGTGCGCATCGCCGAGCGCTTCGACCCGGTGATCGCCGAGCGCGAGCTGGCCTACGCCGACCGGCGCCAGCTCGGCGACGGCCGCACGCACCAGCTCGGCGGCGGGCCGGGCGGCGGCGCGCAGGTGGTGCCGTGGCTGCCGTACTTCGGCGGCACGATCAACAAGTCCGACTACTTCATCGTCGGCGGCATCACCGAGCTCAACTACAACATCAACTCGGGCGGTGCCGAGGTGGCGGTGAACCAGGTCGGCGTGAAGGCGCGCACCTTCACCCAGTCGGTCGGCGTGGACCTGCGCATCGTCGACACGCGCTCGCTGATGGTGGTGCGCACGGTGAGCCTCACCAAGCAGTTCAACGGCTACGAGGTCGGGCTCAACGTGTTCCGCTTCTTCGGCAGCCGGCTCTACGACGTCGACATCGGCGCCAAGGGCCAGGAGCCGGTGCAGATGGGCGTGCGCGCCGCGCTCGAGGAGGGCGTGGTGCGGCTGATGGCCGCGGTCACGCAGGTCGACCACCGGCCCTGCATGACCCTGCGCCCCGGCGGCGGCGAGCAGATCCCGCTGGTGCCGGCCGAGCAGCTGCGCAAGGTGCAGAACCCGGCCGAGGCCGGCGCGGCCGGCGGTGCGGCGCCGCCGGTGGTGCAGGCGAGCCCGGGCGTGGCCGTCAATGCCGCGGGCACGGGCGGCGCGCGGCTGACCGGCGCGGCGCTGCAGGTGGCCTTCGACTTCGGCGCCACCACGCTCGGCGGCAGCGCGCTGGCGCAGATCGACCAGGTCGCGGGCGCCGCGAAGAAGGGCGCCACCGACATCGTGCTGGTGGCGCGCGACACCGAGAACTGGGATGCGCGCAAGCGCGACGAGCTGATCGACCAGCGCATCGCCGCCGTGACCTCGGCGCTGGCCAACCGCGGCATTCCGCCGGGCGCGATCACGGTGCTGTGGCGGCCCGACGCGGCCGACACCTCGATCCACCGCGACGGCCCCGGGCTGCAGGAGATCGCGAAGCTGCGCATCGGCGCGCCAGTGGTGGGCAACGGGCCGGCGCCCGCCGCGCCGCAGGGCGCCGCCACGATCGCGCCCACGCCCAGCGCCTCCGTCGCGCCCGCGCCGGCACCGACGGGCGACAGCGCGGTCGCCCCGGCCGGCGCCGCCGACACCGCCGCCGTGCCCCAGGCGGCCGAGACCGTCAGCGCGAGCGGCCCCGCGGCCGCCGCCAGCCCCGATCCCGCCGCCGCTCCCGGCCGCGGCAGCTGACACCCCCGTTCCCGCGAACCGTGCGCGCCTGCGAGGGCGGCCCGGTTCCCCTGCGTTCGTCCGTCCCTTTCGTCCACAACGTCTTCACACCAGGAGTCACGCCATGAAAGCTCGCAAGATCCGCAATCGGGGCGCCCGCAGGCCCGCCACCAGTCTCAGCCGCATCGGTTCCGCGGTCGCGGTCGCGCTGCTCGCCGCCGGCGCCGCGCAGGCGGCCGACACCACCGTGAGCAACACGCTCAACGGCTCGGTGTCGGGGGCGTCGACGGCGAACTCGCAGCCCTCCAACACCAACGGCGTGACGGCGGGGATCACGGGCGCCGTCGGCGGCACCACGGTCAGCGGCACGCCGGCCAATCCGAACCCGATCGCGGCCAGCACCACCGGCAACCTGATCGGCGCCAGCGCCGCCGGCAACGACTTCGCGAACGCGATCCAGCCCGCCTCGGGCAGCCCGGCCTCCACGCCGGTCGACAACGCGGCCTCGCTGGGCGTGGCCACCAACAGCGGATCGATCGCCGCCGGCGTCGCCAACAGCAGGCTCGCGGTCGAGCTCAACAACTTCACGAGCGGCAGCGCGGCCGCCACCGACAACACGATCTCGGCCTCGACCGTGATCAACAAGGGCAGCTCGCTGGTGACCGGCGGCGCGATGGCCGGCGCCGTCGGCATCACCGGCGGCGCGGCGCTGACCTACCCGGGCGGCACGCCGCTGTTCGACGCGCAGGGCAACATCGTCGTGACCTCGCTGCAGCTGGGCACCGGCCCGGCCTCGGGCGCGGGCCTGGCCAACAACAGGATCGACCTGGCGCTGACCTCGACGCTGCCGGGCAACATCGTGGTCGCGGGCGCCACGCTCGACCGCAACACGCTGTCGGCCACGCTGCGGGGCAACAGCGCGAGCAGCGCGGCCGAGATCCAGTCCGGCGCGGCGCCGAGCTTCGCGGGCTCGGCGGTGGTGTCGAACCTGCAGGCCAACGGCAACGGCATCCTCGCGGCGGTCACGCATGCGGCCGACAACACCAACTCGACCGTGCAGGCGCTGGTCACCGGCGCGCCGGCGGGCCAGGTCAACGAACTGCGCGGCTCGCTCTCGGTGCAGGGCAACACCATCTCCAGCGCCGCCACCGGCAACGAGGCGCTCTCGGCCACCGCCGGCAGCGCGGGCAACCGCATCGTGATGAACGGCGTGTCGGTGGTCGCCGCGACCCCGCCCCTCACGCCGGTCAACGCCAGCGTGCATGGCGGCACCGCCGTCACCACCACCCTCGATGCCGACCTGGCCGTGCTCAACAGCCAGGGCAACCTGCGCTCCAGCGTGCTGGCACAGACCATCAACGGCCAGGTGCTCGCGGGCGTGCAGTCCATCGACGGCGGCAGCGTCACGCTCAAGGACAACAGCGTGAGCGCCGCGGCCACCGGCAACATCGCCTCGAGCGCGATCCTGCCCGGCACCACCGCGGCCAGCTTCACGGCCACGGCGGGCATCTCGAACCAGCAGGCCAACACCGAGTCGACGGTGTCGGCCGTCGCCAACGGCACCGTCATCGCGGTGCAGACCGGCGATGCCACCGGCCAGACGAATGCCAGCACCGTGACCGTGGCGAACAACAGCGCGGCGGTCGCGGCGCGCGGCAACCAGATCAACCAGGGCCTGGCACTCGACGCCAACACCGTCGCGCTCGGCAGCGATGCGGTGGCGCTCGGTGGCGGCACCAGCGCCGACGGCCGCGTGTCGGCCACCGGCGCCGTCACGCTGACCAACCTGCAGGGCAACTACAACGGCAGCCTGGTCACGGCGATCAACGGCGGCTCCAAGGTCTGGCTGGTCGCGAACGGACCGGCCACGGTGGCCGACAGCGCGCTGTCGCTCACCGGCAATCGCCAGGAGGCGGTGGCGGTCGGCAGCGGCGCCACCAGCGACCTGTCGATCAAGGGCAATGCGGTCGGCACCGGCGCCGGCATTGCCAGCGTGCAGATGAACGATGCCACCTCCTCGGTCGGCGCGGTGCTCAGCGTGCCCGAGGCCCGCGTCGCCGTGTTCGGCAATCTCTCGGGCGGCTCGGCCGCGGTCAGCGACAACCTGCAGCGCGCGATCGCCTACGGCAACTCGGCCACCAGCACGCTGGGCGTGCAGGCCGGCAACGTCACGGTGAACCCGTCCACGGACGTCGCCTCGACCATCACGGCCAACCTCGGCAACAACCTGCCCTTCGACAACAGCCTGGCCACGCAGCCGGCGGTCAATGCCTCCTACGCCATCCTCGGCAGCCAGTCGATCCAGTCGACGGTGGGCACCACGGCCAGCGGCGTGAATTCGTTCGCGGCCTCGGTGAGCGGCGACGTGGCGTCGGCCAGCCTCGGCAACGACCGCAACGCCTTCGTCGCCGCGAGCTACGGCAACGACGCGGCCAACGGCCTGAAGCTCGCGGCCAACCAGATCGCTTCGAGCGACTTCGCCTCGGTGGCCAACGTGACCAACGTGCAGTCGGTGGCCGGTGCCAACACCAAGGTCGAGGCCAACACGGTCGGCGGCAACGTGGTGCGCACGGTGGTCGGCGGCGGCCTGCAGGACGCCTCGGTCTCGAGCAGCGGCAACACCACCCAGGCCCTGGCCTACGGCAGCCGCGCCACCGGCAACACGGTGGACGTGACGGCCACCTCGATCGACACGGCGGGCCTCGTGCTCTCGGGCGCCACCGTCACCGGCGGGGTCGCGACCACCGATGCCTCGTTCAGCGTGCAGAACGCGCAGTCGGGCCAGGGCACGGTGGCGGCCACGCGCAGCGGCGGGCCCGAGGTGCTGACGCAGATCGCCTTCGGCGTCGGCAATTCGAAGATCGATGCCGACAACAACACCACCGCGGCCGCCGCGACCAGCAACAGCGCGGTCAACGGCGTGCGGCTCGGTGCGGCCGGCATCGCCACCACCACGGCGGTGCAGAACCTGCAGGTCACCACCGCCAAGACCACCTCCGAGCTCGGACTCGAGGGCGGCGCGCTGACCGACCAGGCCGGGGTGCAGCTCGCGGTCAGCGGCAAGGGCATCGTCGACTCGCAGCTCTCGGTGGACGGCAACGCGGTGCGCGGCGCCGCCACCGGCAACACCGCCGTCAACGGCATCGACGTGAAGGGCAACACCATCGACACGGGCGGCGTGCTGCCGGTGGCCGCGGCGGCCAACGCCGCGGTGCTGACCGGCGCGCTCGGCGACCATGCGCTGTCGAACGCGCAGCTGATGCTGAGCACCGCGACGATCTCGTCCAAGGCGGCTGGTGCCTTCGGCATCGACACCGCGCCTGGCACGGGGGTCAACGGCAGCACGCTCAGCGTGTCGAACAACGCCCAGAGCGCGAAGGCGGTGGCCAACAGCGCCAGCAACGACATCGCGCTGGCGGCCGGCAGCGTCTCGGCCACCTCGGCGCTGCAGTCGGGCCAGGCCAGCCTGGCGGCGGTGGAGGCGCGTTCCTTCGTGCAGGCCTTCGCGCCGGCCTCGGTGTCGAGCGCGTCGGTGACGATCTCGGGCAACGCCAACAGCGCGCTGGCCGTGGTCAACGACGCGACCAGCCGCATCGCCGTCGCGGCCGACACCACGGCGAGCGCGATCCTGCCCACCCTGGTGCTGCAGGCCGCGGGGCCGGGCGACGGGGGCACGGCCGCCATCCATGCGCTGATGAACCGCCAGTCGGCCGCCACCTCGGCCAGCGCGACCGCCGACAGCGCGATCTACAACGACGACCGCGCCGTGCCGGGCGGCCCGGGCGTGGTCGACAGCGCGGTCGCGATGTCGGGCAACCAGACGCTGGCCGAGGCCGCGGGCAACCGCGCGGGCAATGCGGTGTCGCTCACGGGCGGTGCGTCGCAGGGCGCCACCACCGGCCTGCTGAACTCGCAGGCCAGCAGCGCCGCCGTGGGCGGGGTCGCCAACAACACGACCCGGCTGACCCTGAACGGCACCACCGCGCTGATCGACAGCAGCGCCACGCTCGAGGGCAACACCACCGGCGCGGCCGCCACCGGCAATGCCTCGACCAACAGCATCGAGGTGAAGGGTGGCGCCATCGCCACCGGCCTGGCGGGCTCCGCGGGGACCGCGGCCGCGGGCTCGGCGGTGCTCGCGAGCGCCGACCATGCGCTGGTCAACGTGCAGGTGGGCGCCGGCCCGGTGGGCGCGATCGCCACCGGCAGCATCGGCATCGACACCACCGGTACCGCCGCGGTGCAGGGCGCGACGCTGAGCGTGTCCGACAACCGGCAGAGCGCGCGCGCCGCCTCGAACACCACGGTCAACGGCATGACGCTCTCGGGCGCCAACGTCGATGCGCGCGCGGTGGTCCAGTCGACGCAGGTCGGCCAGGCGGCGGTCGCGGCCAGCTCGAACTCCGAGCTGTTCGCGCCGGCGGCATCCTCGGGCTCGTCGGTGCGGATCTCGGGCAACACCAACACGGCGCTGGGCGTGATGAACGACGCGACCAACACGCTCGACGTGAAGGCCGCCAACCTGCAGCCGGCGGCGACCACGGGTGCCGTGACGCTGTCGGAAACGGCGGCGGGCGGGCAGGCGGCCACGGGCGACCACCTGGTGGCGAACCGCCAGGCCGCATCGACCTCGGTCACCAGCAGCGCCAGCACCGCGATCTACAACGACGACCGGCTGGTGCCGAACACGGCGGGGCTGTTCAACGGCGCGGTGACGATCTCGAACAACAGCACGCTGGCCGAGGCCTCGGCGAACCGCGCGATCAACACCGCCACGGTGGCGGGCGACGCGACGCAGGGCGCGAGCGTGGGCGTGTCGAACGCGCAGACCAGCAGCGCGGTGGTGACCTCGTCGGCCGTCACGGCCGCGGGCGTGACGATCGCGGGCACCGATCCGCTCAACGCGGGCAGCGTGGCCCTCAACGGCAACACCACCTCGGCGCTGGCGCGCGGCAACGCGGCCACCAACCTGGTCGACTCGAGCGCGGGCGGCAGCTACGGCGGCGCGGCCCCGAGCGGCAGCGTGGGCTTCGTGGCCTCGCCGCTGGCGCTCAACCTCGGCGCCAGCGTGGGCGTGCTCAACAGCCAGACCAACAGCGGGCCGGTGAACGCGTCCAGCACGAACACCAGCTACCAGGTGGCGCTCAACGCGACCGGCCCGGGCACGCTCAACGGCAGCGTCGGTGTCTACGGCAACACGCTGAGCGCGCAGGCCTTCGGCAACAGCGCGACCAACCGCGTGACGCAGACCGCGCTGAACACCGGCACGGCGAGCGCGGCGGTCGGCAACTACCAGGTCAACAGCGGCGCGGTGTCGGCCACGGTGACGACGGTGAACTTCGGCGTCGGCGTGGTGGGACCGGTGGGCAGCAGCACCTTGCGCACCACGGGCAACCAGGTCACGGCCTCGGCCACCGGCAACTCGGCGACCTCGTCGATCCTGTCGCGCTGAGGCGGGCGCGGGCCGGCGGGCCCGCCGCATGAAGAAAGACGAAGGCCGCGGCCGGACGCCTGTCCTGCCGCGGCCTTCGCACGTCCGGGTCGCTCAGGACTTCTTCGCCGGGCCCATCGACTTGCGGAGTTCCGCGCAGTAGTCCTTCTCGGGCAGCGGCGGCGTGCGCCAGGTGCGGTCGTAGCCGGCCGATGCCGCGTCGGCACCGGCGGGCGCGGCGAGCAGGCGCACGGCCTTGAACGAGACCTCGTTCGGCAGGTGCTGCGCCACGCCGAGCTGGCGGTCGACGTGGCCCGCGCCCGCGATCAGCAGCACGGTGCGGCCCGGCTGGCGCGCCTTGACGATGGCCTGCGCCATGGCGCGGTCGCGGCCGACCTGGATCCGGGTCATGGGCACGATCTGCGATTCGGGCAGCAGCTTGCAGTGGCCCTCGCGCACGGCGTCCTGCTGCGCGGTGTAGGCCTCGCCGTTGAGCTGCACGTCGAGCGAGACGTCGGCCATCGCGTCCTTCATGCGCGCGCGCGGCAGGTTGGCGCCGACCACCGGCACGCCGGCGCGCACCGCGGCCATCACGGCCGGACCGTAGTCGGCCCAGGGCCAGGCCTTGTCGTTCCAGCTCAGCGCGGTGCGCACCTGGGCTTCGGTGGCCGCGGCCGGCAGGTGGGCGGTGCCGTTGCCTTCCTCGGCCATCTCGAGCGCCAGCGCGGCGAGCCGGCCGCGCGCGGCCAGCGCCTCGACCGTCTCGCGCTCGATCGCATGGTGCTCGGGGGCGTCGTGCTGCTCGCCGAGCAGCAGGGCGTCGGTGGGCAGCAGGGCCTCGACGCGGCGTGCGATGGGGGCGTCGGGCGCCTCGGCGCCGCCGGGCCAGCCCGCGCAGCCGGCGATGAGGGTGCTGCCGAGAAGAGCAAGCAGGAGGGAGGAGACGGGCCGGTGCGCGAAAGACATCGCGCCATACTACGCAACGGCGCCGCGCGCGCTGCCGTCCTTTGCCCCTACCGCCTGTCCGTCCGTTCCGCGTGTCCCTTTCCTTCCCGGTCCGCGTGCTGGCCACGCTGCTGCTCGCCTTCGTGGCGGCCCAGATCTGCCTCGCGCTCCACACCCCGCTGCCCTGGATGATCGGCCCGCTGCTGGCGGTGTCGCTGGCCTCGATCGCGGGCGCGCCCATGGCCAGCCACGTGCCGCTGCGCAATGCCGGGCAGTGGACCATCGGCACCGCGCTGGGCCTGTACTTCACGCCGCACGTGGTCGCGCTGGTGGCCAGCGTCTGGTGGGCGATCGTGCTCGCGATCGCCTGGGCGCTGCTGCTGGGCTGGGGCTTCGGACGCTGGCTCTACGGCCTGCATGCACAGCGCATGCCTCAAGTGCCGGAGCGTTCCATGAGAGCCACGACTTACTTCGCGGGCGCGATCGGCGGCGCCTCGGAGATGACCTTGCTGGCCGAGGCCCAGGGCGCGCGCACCGACCTGGTGGCCGCGGCCCACAGCCTGCGCGTGCTGATCGTGACGGTGACGATCCCGTTCGCGATGCAGTGGAGCGGGCTGCACGGCCTGGAGATCAGCCCGCCGAGCGCGCGCGAGGTGAACCCCGGCGGCCTCGCGCTGCTGGCCGTGGCCACCGGCGCGGGCGGTTTGGCGATGCGCGCGCTGGGCCGCACCAACCCCTGGTTCATGGGCGCGTTGCTGGTCGCGATGGGCTTCACGGTCGCCGGGCTGTCGCTGTCGGCGGTGCCGGGCTGGATGTCGAATGCCGCGCAGCTGGTGATCGCCGTCAGCCTGGGCGTGCGCTTCAGCCGCGAGTTCCTGCACACCGCGCCGCGCTGGCTCGGCTCGGTGACGCTCGGCACGCTGGCCATGCTCGTGGTGTGCGCCGGCGTGGCCTGGCTGCTGGCCTGGGCCACCGGGCTGCATCCGGCGACCATGATCCTCGGCACCTCGCCGGGCGGCATCGCCGAGATGTCGATCACGGCCAAGGTGCTGCAGCTCGGCGTGCCGGTGGTGACGGCGTTCCAGGTCTGCCGGCTGGTGGCGGTGCTGCTGCTGGTCGGGCCGATGTTCCGCTGGATCTATCGTTAGCCCCCGGCTTTTCACTCGCTTCGCTCCTGTAACTCCACCCCCCCGAGGGGGAGGCGCGGCCGCCTTGGGGCGGCCCGGCGGCGGCCGTTCGTCGCGCCCCAAAGAAAAAGCGCCCCGCGGGGCGCTTCGTTTCTTGTAGCACGGGGCTCGGGCTCGGCTCAGTGCACCAGCAGCGGCGTCTGCGCCAGCTCGGCGTAGCCCTCGAGCGTGTCCTCGACCTCTTCCTGGGTCGGGGTGTTGAGCTGCCAGGCCGCGATCTGCTGGCGGAACAGCTCGGCCCAGGAACCGTCGAGGTAGAGCTCCTTGCCGGAGCGCTTGTCGACGATCTCGAAACCGTGGCGCTCGAGCACCGGCACGTTGGGTTCGGCCGGAACTTCGCCTTCGTTCGGCTGCACGTGCACGACGACGAAGGAATCCGAGTCGTAAAGCATGTTCATGGCGGGGCCTGTGAGGATGTCGAGGGCGTTCATGAGGGTTACATAGCAATCAACGCGCCAGTTTCAAGATGGGTTGTCGTGTTGCCATTAAAACGTTTGGATGCGTGGTTTTTCGCATCAACCGGCCGGTGCGGCGGGTAGGGGTTTGCGCAATTGGGCGTCGGCGAAGTCGCCGTTCGGCTCGGTCTGGCGGATCCGCACCGGCAGGTAGCCGTAGGCCGGGGCCAGCCAGAGTTCGACTTTGCGGTCGAAAGGCTTGCGCGGATCGCGCGTGAGCTTGCGTGCCAGGTACTCGCCGGCCGGCAGGCTCAGCTTCTCCTCGTCGCCGACCACGAACACCCAGACATCGGCGTCGCGCGCGCCCACGGTCTGGATCGCGATCCGGGTGCCGGCCGGGTAGCGCTCGGGGCTGGCCGCCAGCAGGCCGCCGAGCTGCATCATGACGCTCATGCGGTCCTGGGCGCCGGGCTGGAGCGGCACGGGCGGCGCGTTGTTGCTGAACACCACCTCGCCGCGGTCGCGCGCGAAATGCGAGGCCACCTCGGCCTTGCGGCTCTCGGAATAGCGCTCGGGCTCCAGGCCCGACAGGCCGATCTGGCCGGTGCTGCGCCAATTCAGCAAGGTGAAGAAGACGGCCTTGAGCGTGAGCCGGCCGTCGTAGCGGGTGCCGTCGTGCAGCCACACCAGCTCGCCGAACACGCCGCGCTGCGGCGAGGCACCGATCTGGCCCGTGGCCTCGAAATCCAGCGTGACCGAGCCCGGAATCCGCAGCGACTGAGTGCCGGCCATCGTGGTGGTCGCTTCGCCGGTGCCGGCGGCGGGGGCGCTGGCCGGCGTGGCCGATGGGGCGGCGGCCGCGCTGGCGGGCGGTTCGGGCGTGGGTGCCGCTCCTGAATCGGGAGCAGCCTGCGCCACCAGATCGGGCGATTCGGGATCCTTGGGCGCCGTGGCCTCGGGCGCGGGGTCGGGCGAGGGCGCGGCCGCCGCGGGGACCGGATCGGGCTTGGGCCGCGGCGCATGCACCGCGCGCGGCCGCAGCGGCTTGGTCGCCGCGGGCGGGGCCGTCGCGGCCGGTGGTGGCGCCGCCGCGGGCGTTTCGGCCACCGGCGGCGCGATCACGATCGTGCGCGTGCTGAACTTGGTGATCGGCGACACCGGCTCGGCCCCGAGCCCGGCCGGCGCGAGGCCCAGCAGCGCCATGTGCGCGAGCGCCACCAGCAGGACCAGCAGCGCCAGCGCCCGCCACGAAGGCCGCCAGGGCGCCGGGGAGGGCGCCAGGGCGGAGGACGGCGGGGCGACGGTCGTCGACATGGAAGGTGGAGTGGGCGTCGCCGCCGAGGTTCATCGAAGCCACCTCGGTACACTGCCGCCCGTCCAACCAGTTTAGGGGAGCGGCGCGCGGCCCGGCGCGGCGCCCCGTCGCCTTTTTCCCAGCACCGCACCATGAAACTCGCCACCCTCAAGGACGGCTCCCGCGACGGCCAGCTCGTCGTCGTGTCGCGCGACCTCACGCTCGCCCACTACGCCACCGGCATCGCCCATCGCCTGCAGCAGGTGCTCGACGACTGGGGTTTCATGGCGCCGCAGCTGCAGGACCTGTACGCCGCGCTCAACGCCGGCCGCGCGCGCCACGCCTTTCCCTTCGATCCCGCCCAGTGCATGGCGCCGCTGCCGCGCGCCTACCAGTGGGCCGACGGCTCGGCCTACCTCAACCACGTCGAGCTGGTGCGCAAGGCGCGCAATGCCGAGGTGCCCGAGAGCTTCTACCAGGACCCGCTGATGTACCAGGGCGGCAGCGACGACTTCATCGGCCCGACCGACGACGTGGTCGTGCCCAGCGAGGCCATGGGCATCGATTTCGAGGCCGAGATCGCGGTCGTCACCGGCGACGTGAAGATGGGCGCCACGCCCGAGCAGGCGCTCGACGGCATCCGCCTCGTGATGCTGGCCAACGACGTCAGCCTGCGCAACCTGATCCCGGCCGAGCTCGCCAAGGGCTTCGGCTTCTTCCAGAGCAAGCCCGCCACCGCCTTCAGCCCCGTGGCCGTGACCCTCGACGAGCTCGGCGAGGCCTGGGCCGGCGGCCGCGTGCACCTCGCGCTGCAGAGCAACTGGAACGGCCGCAAGGTCGGCCTGTGCGAGGCCGGTCCCGAGATGACCTTCCACTTCGGCCAGCTCATCGCCCACGTCGCCAAGACGCGCAACGTGCGCGCCGGCAGCATCGTCGGCAGCGGCACCGTGAGCAACAAGGGCGTGGAAAAGAACGGCCGCATGGAATGGCCGCGCGGCTATTCGTGCATCGCCGAGAAGCGCTGCATCGAGACCATCCAGGACGGCGCGCCCTCGACCGAGTTCATGCGCTACGGCGACACCATCCGCATCGAGATGAAGGGGCTCGACGGCCGCTCGATGTTCGGCGCGATCGACCAGGAGATCGTGGCGCCGGGCGGGCGCGCGAAGGCGGCGGCGGACGAGGCCGCGAAGCCCGCGCCGGTGGCGGTGCCCGACGACGCGGCCGAGGCGCAGGCCTCCGAGGACTGAGCCCCGCTCACTGCGCCGCGGGCCAGCCGCGCAGCAATTCCCTCTGCGACCGTATCCCCAGCCGCCGGAACGCCCGGTACTGGTGGGTGCGCACGGTCGTGAGCTCGACGCCGATCTCGCGCGCCGCCTCCTTCGCGGTGCGCCCGGCCATCAGGTGGCCGATGACCTCGCGCTCGCGCAGGCTCAGCGTGAGCAGCCGCGAAGCCAGCGCCGGTGCCGTGGCCTCGCGCGCGGCCACGGCGCTGCGGCCGTGGGCGGTGGTGGCATCGGCCAGCAAGGTGGCGTGGCGTTCGATGACGGCGAAGTCGGCGGCGCCGAATTCGGGCTGCGCCAGGCTGCGGTAGAAGCTCACGGCCACGCGCTGGCCCGTGGGCAGCAGCAACAGCACCGAGGCGCGCTCGCGGATGCCGACGTCGCCATAGCAGGCGGCGCGGTAGGCCGGATCGGCCACCTCGTCGCCGAGCTGGTGGCCCAGCCACAGCTGCGCGCGCCGCGGCAGCTTGCGCGCGGCCAGCCAGGCCATGTTGGGATCGAGCAGGTCGAAGCGCTGCGCGACGTAGCGCTCGGCCGTGCGCTCGGCCGTGCTGCCGTAGCTGCTGGCGGCCGACACGGTCTCGATGCGCCCGCTGGCGCCGACCGCGAACACGGTGCAGAAGGTGACGGGCATCACGCGCTGCATCGCGGCGAGGTAGCTGGCCGCGAGGTGCGGCGTGCCGACGCCGGCGAGCACGTCGCCGACCACGCTGGCCGACAGCGTGGCCTCGGGCGCGGCGGGAAGGCGCCAGCGTTTCATGGGGCGGGGAGAGGGCGGGGGATTCGGGTAAACACTTCGTACGAAGTTATGACAATGCGGCGCCGGGCGCGTCGGGACAATCCCGGGCATGAACCGCCCCGTTGCTCTCTCGAACCCCGTGCCTGTTGCGCCGGCCGCGCGCCCTGGCGACGCCGCCGGCGGACCGCTGCCGCCGGCAGCGGCCGGCCTGCCGCCCTCGGTCGGCGCCTTCGACTACACGCGCTACCCGGTGCGCCTGCCGGCGCTTGCGGCCGACGGCTTCGAGGCCGTGGCGGGCGGCAGCCATCCGGTGGTGATCGCGGGCGGTGGCCCGGTCGGCATGGCGCTCGCGCTGGGGCTCGCCAACCATGGCGTGCGCAGCGTGATCCTCGAGGCCGACGACACGGTCTGCGTCGGCAGCCGCGCGGCCTGCATCTCGCGCCGCAGCCTGGAGATCATGGCGCGCCTGGGCGCGCTGCCGGCCTTCCTGGCCAAGGGCCTGCCGTGGACCGGCGGGCGCAGCTTCTACAAGACCGAGGAGGTGTTCCGCTTCGAGATGCCGCACGATGCGCGGCAGAAGCTGCCGCCGATGATCAACCTCGAGCAGTACTACGCCGAGCACTATCTGCTCGAGGAGATCGAGCGTCGCAACGCCGCGGCGCCGGGGCTGATCGACATCCGCTGGGGCACCGAGCTCACCGGCCTTTCGCAGGACGACGCGGGCGTGCTGCTCGAGGCACGCAACGCGCAGGGCGAGTACCAGCTGCGCGGCCAGTGGCTCGCGGCCTGCGACGGCGGCCAGAGCTTCGTGCGCAAGGCGCTGGGCTTGGCGCTCGAGGGCACGGGCTACGAAGGCCGCTACGTGATCATCGACATCGAGCTCAAGAGCGGCCACCCGACCGAGCGCCGCGCCTGGTTCGACCCGCCGTGGAACCCGGGCTCGACCGTGCTGATGCACCGGCAGCCCGACGACATCTGGCGCATCGACTACCAGCTGCGCGCCGGCCAGAGCACCGAGGAGGCGCTGCAGCCGCCGGCCGTGGCCGAGTTCGTGCAGCGCCACCTCGACGCCATCGGCGAGGGCCACCTGCCGTGGAAGACGGTCTGGACCTCGGTCTACCGCGCCGGCGCGATGACGCTCGCGAGCTACCGCCACGGCCGCGTGCTGTTCGCGGGCAACGCGGCGCATGCGATGCCGATCTTCGGCGTGCGCGGCCTCAACTCGGGCTTCGACGATGCCGACAACCTGGCCTGGAAGCTGGCCTTCGTGGCGCGCGGCCTGTCGGATGCCGCGCTGCTCGACAGCTACTCGGCCGAGCGCATCGCCGCGTTCCACGTCAATGCCGAGAACGCGATGCGCAGCACCGAGTTCATGTCGCCGCCCTCGCGCGGCTTCGACCTGCTGCGCGAGGCGGCGTTGTCGCTGTCGGGCGCGCACCGCGGCATCGCGCAACTGATCAATCCGCGCCAGACGCAGGCGGTGCGCTACGATGATTCGCCGCTGTCGAGCGCGGACGGCGACGCGCTGCCCGCGGGCCCGCTGCCCGGCGAGGCGATGCCCGAGCAGCAGCTCGCGCAGGGCCATCTCACCGACCGGATCGGCGCGCGCTTCACGCTGCTGGTGCTACGGCCCGCGCACGGCGCCGCCGTCGAACTGCCGGCCGACGACATCGCACGGGCGCAACAGGGACCCCTGCCGTTCGCGCTGTGCACGATCGCGGCCGACGGTCCCGCCGATGCCCATGCCGACGCGCGGGTGTTCGAGGCCCTCGGCGCGCGCGAGGGCGCGGTCTACCTGCTGCGCCCCGACGGCCACGTGGCCGCGCGCTGGCGCCGCCTGAGCGCGGGCGCGTTGCCGCGCGCGCTCGAACGCGCGGCCGCCGCCGTGCAACTGGAGACCCTCGCCGCATGACCACCGCACGTCCCACCCTGGCCCCCGAGGCCCGCGACCGCCTCTACGCCGACTGCGCGAACGCCATCAGCGAGGCCGGCGCCGAGCGCGAATCGCTGTTCCTCGCGCGGCTCGCGCTGCTGCTGTTCGAGCAGGTCGGCGACGAGGCGCGCTGCCGCGCCGCGCTGGCCGACGCGCTGCATGCGCTGCCCGTACCATCGCTGTCCGCAACCGAATGACAACCTGGAGATGACCCTCATGGACCGCCGTACCCTCCTTGCCACGCTCGCCTCGGGCGCCGCCGTGGCCGCCGCGCCCTTCGCCCGCGCGCAGGACTATCCCTCGCAACTGATCCGCTGGGTGGTGCCCTATCCCGCGGGCGGCGGCACCGACGTGATCGCGCGCGCGCTGGCCGAGGCCATGCGCCAGACGCTGGGCCAGCAGATCGTGATCGACAACCGCCCCGGCGCCTCGACCAACATCGGCGCCGACATGGTCGCCAAGAGCAAGCCCGACGGCTACACCGTGCTGTCGGCCGACAACGCGGTGCTGGCCTTCAACGAGCACCTGTTCGGCAAGCTGCCCTTCAACCCCGAGAAGGACTTCAGCTACATCGGCGCGATCGGCAAGTTCCCGCTGGCGCTGGTGGTGCACCCGGACTTCCCGGCCAAGACCTTCAAGGAGTTCCTGGCCTACGTGAAGGCCAACCCGGGCAAGGTCAACTACGCCTCGCCGGGCAACGGCTCGCCGCACCACCTGGCGATGGAGATGTTCAAGGTGCGCACCGGCAGCTTCATCACCCACATCCCCTACCGCGGCGCGGCGCCGGCCATGGCCGACGTGATGGGCGGCCAGGTGCCGTGCATGTTCCTCGACCTGGCCTCGGGCCTGTCGATCATGAAGGCCAACAAGGTGCGCGTGCTGGCCATCGGCTCGGGCGCGCGCAGCAAGCTGCTGCCCGACGTGCCGACGCTGGCCGAGGTGGGCGTGGCGAATTCCGAGGTGTTCGCGTTCCAGGGCGTGCTCGGCCCGGCCGGCCTGCCCGCGGCGGTGGTGAACAAGCTCAACGGCGACCTCAACCGCGCCTTCGGCAATCCGCAGGTGCAGAAGCGCTTCGAGGACTTCGGCATGGAAGCCATGCCCGGCACGCCCGCGCAGTTCGCGGCGCTGTCGCGCGCGGAGTCGAATCGCTGGGGCCCGATCATCAAGCAGGCAGGCATCAAGCTCGACTGAGCGCCCCGGAGGGCGGCTCTCAGCGCGCGTAGGCCCTGCGCGAGCCGTCCTCGAACACCTCGTCGTCGCGCACCAGCTCGCCGTTCTCGTCCCAGCTGCGCTCGCGCGTGACGCGGCCGCGCGCGTCGAAGCTCGATTCGGCGACCAGCGTGCCCTTCTCGTCGAAGCGCTGGTGCGTGCCCTGCGGCAGCTGCCGCGCGCCGCGCCCGCCCACGAGGTAGCGGCCCAGCGCGGCGCGCTGGCCGTTGTCGTGGAACTCGGTGACCAGCACCGTGCGTGCATTGCCCGCGCCGCTGTAGACCGACTTGGTGTGCGGCTGGCCGTTGAGGTAGTAGCTGTCGTCGCCGATCGGCTCGCCGGCGCTGTTCCAGCGCTGGTCGCGCACCAGCGTGCCGCGCTCCGAGAACTCCTGGTCGCGCAGGCGGATCGCCGAGCGCGCCGCCCCCAGCAGCGAGACGGTCTCGCGGCGCTTCACGCCCTCGGACGAGAACTGGCGCTCGGTGCGCTGGTTGCCGTTGATCTCGTCGAGCTGCGAGGGCTTGCCGTTGTCGTAGAAATCCTGCGTGCGCACGCGCTTGCCGGCCAGGTAGGACTGGCGCGAGCGCAGGATGCCGCGCGCGTCGAACAGCTCGACCTGCGAGGGCGCGCCGCCGAAGCCGCACAGCCGCGCGTCGTCGGCCGCGGGCGCCAGCATCGGCGCGTTGCCGCAGCGCAGCGCCGAGAGCTGGCCGCGCTCGGTGAACTCGGCCGAGGCCCGGTCGCCGCCCTGGTCGGGATAGAAGCTGGCGCGGCGCAGCTTGCCGCCCGGATAGAAGCTGCGCACCAGGCCGCGCTCCTGGCCGTCGTCGTAGGTGGCCTCGCGCAGCACCTGGCCGCCGGGCGCGAACTCGCGCGCCAAGCCGTGCATGTTGCCCTTGGCGTTGAGCGTGTGCTCCTTCGCGAGCCGTCCGTTCTCGTAGACGCGCACCAGGCCCATGAAGACGCCGTTCTGGATCTGCTCCTCGCGCAGCAGCTGGCCGCTGCCGCGGTCCTTGCAGCGCAGCACGCCGGTCTTGCGCGCGGTCTCGCCGCCGTTGGCGGGGTTGATCGGCTGGCCGTTGAGCTCGCAGTCCTGCGCCGCGCGCGCGGCGGTGGCGCCCAACAGCAGCGGCAGGGCCAGCGTCGCGGCCAGGGCCAGCCGCGCCGCGAGCCGCGGAACATCGACCGGCCGGACCGGAGCGTGGGTCACTTGTCGTAAAGCGCGTCGAGCGAGCGGAAGCCCTTGGCCTCGATCGGGTTGCCGAAGGGGTCGCAGAAGAACATGGTCCACTGCTCGCCCGGCTGGCCTTCGAAGCGGACCTGGGGCTTGAGCACGAAGTCGGTGCCGGCGGCCTCGAGCCGCGCGGCCAGTGCCTGCCAGTCGGGCAGCGCCAGCACGATGCCGAAGTGCGGCATCGGCACCATCGCATCGCCGACGCGGCCGGTGCGCGTGGTGGCGAAGGGTTCGCCCAGGTGCAGCGAGATCTGGTGGCCGAAAAAGTCGAAATCGACCCAGGTGTCGGTGCTGCGGCCTTCGGTGCAGCCGAGGGCCTCGCCATAGAAGCGGCGTGCGGTGTCGAGGTCGCGCACGTGGAAGGCGAGATGGAAGATGCTCTGCATGTTCCGGATTATGGGCAGCGGTGCTGTTGTAATGCCGGACTTTCTTTCTTCATGGAGCGAGCCTTGCGGATACTCCGGGCACTGGTTGCACCGAGGCGCGAAATCGACAAGCCGTCCGATCGGTCGGCACGGCGCATGCGCCTGGTCTCCTCATCTTTCCTCTCTTCCTTCCGTTTCCCCTTCTCCTGGGCGCGCGGCGCGTTGCCGGCCCTGGTCGGCGCCTGCTGCGCGCTGGCCGGCGTGGCGGCGCAGGCGGCCTGCCCGCCCTCGGCCATCGGCAGCCTCGAGCGTTCGCGCAGTTCGAGCGACCAGCGCAGCGGCGCCGACCGCGGCCTGCTGTGGCGCATCGAGAAGGACGGCCGCACCTCGTGGCTGTACGGCACCATCCACCTCGGGCGCGCGCCCTGGCTGCGCCCCGGCCCGACCGTGCAGCGCGCGCTCGGCCAGAGCGACGCGCTGGCGCTCGAGATCGACGTGCGCGATCCCGCCGCGATGAAGCCGCTGACCCAGCCGGCCGACCCGGCGCTGGTCGCGCGGCTGCTCAGCGGCGAGCGAGCGCAGCGGCTGGCGCGGCAGAACGAGATCGCCTGCGTGACGCCGGGCGCCAACGCGGCGCTGCAGCCGATCCTGCAGGTGACGGCGCTGACCGGCCTGGCCGGGCGGGCCGACGGCCTCTATCCCGACTTCGGCATCGACGAGATGCTGGCCGTGTGGGCGCGCAACGCCAACAAGCCGGTGTTCGCGCTCGAGAACCCGGCGGCCCAGCTCGAGATGCTGACCGGCGGCTCCGAGGAGGAGGAGGCGGCGCAGATCGATTCGGCGCTCGACGAGCTCGAGTCGGGCCAGCTGCGCACCCAGCTCAAGGAACTGGCCGACGCCTGGGCGCGCGGCGACCTCGCGCGGCTCTCGCGCTTCCCCGAATGGTGCGACTGCATGCGCACGCCGGCCGAGCAACGGCTGATGAAGCGGCTGCTCGACGACCGCAACCCGATCCTGGCGGCCGGCATCACGCGCATGCACGAGGGCGGGCAGCGGGTGTTCGCGGCCGTGGGCGCGCTGCACATGATCGGCGCGCAGGGCCTGCCGACCTTGCTGGCGGCGCAGGGCTTCACGGTGTCCGAGGTGCTGCCGGGCGAGCGCGGCACGCTGCCCGCAACGGCCGAGGAACCCGAGGCCGAAGCTGCGGCGGCACCGCCCGTACGCTCGGCGCGTGCCACGCGCGGCGGCCGCTCGGCCAAGGCCGCGCCGGTCCGGGGCAAGGGGGGCGCGCGTGCGGCGGCGCCGGCCAAGGGCGGCAAGGCGGCGCCGAAGGGCGCCAAACCGGCGGCCAAGGCACCGGCCAAGTCGACGGCCAAGCCGGCCGCGAAGGCGTCCTCCAAGCCCGCCGCGTCCAAAACGCGCCGATAATCGCGCCCGCCATGCACCTGATGCGCCGCCACACCCGCTTCCTCGGCCTCGCCGGCCGCTGGGTGCTGCTGTGGTTCGCGCTCTCGCTGGGCGCGGCGATCGCTTCGCCGCTGGTGCATCCGCAGGCGATCGAGCTGGTCTGCTCGAGCGCCGGCGCCGTCAAGGCGGTGGTCCATACCGAGGACGGCGTGCAGGAAATGGGCGTCTCGCACATGGACTGCCCGCTGTGCGTGCTGACCGGCGCGCCGCCGCCGGCGCCGCCGGTCGCCGCCCTCGACCTTCCCCTGCCGCTGGGGCGCGTGCTCCAGCCGATTCCCGCCGCGCGCCTGGCCGCGGCCACCGCGGCGCCGCTGCCCGCGCGCGGACCGCCTTCGCGCTCCTGAAACCCTCGAGTCCATGGCTGGATGCGCCCGTTCGACGGGCGTCTCCGGTCCTTTTTGGCCAGCGTTTCGTGGAGCAGCCTCCCTGTGAACAAGCATTCCCGCGCCGTGGCGATCGCCATGGCATTCCCGCTGAGCGCCTCGCTCGGCGCGCCCGCCTGGGCGCAAACCGCGCCGGCGCCGGCGGCTGACGCGGCCCCCGGCTCCGAGCGCGCGCTCGGCGCCATTACCGTCACCAGCGGCCGGCCGACCTCGCTGCCGGCGCAGATCCCGACCACCATCGAAGGCACGACGCACGCGCAGATCGTCGAGACGGTGAACGCCACCGACAGCGAGGACGCACTCAAGTACCTGCCGAGCCTGGTCGTGCGCAAGCGCTACATCGGCGACTTCAACCACGCGGTGCTGGCCACGCGCGCCTCGGGCACCGGCAACAGCGCGCGCTCGATGGTCTACGCCGACGGCATCATGCTGTCGAACCCGCTGGGCAACGGCGCCACCTACGCGCCGCGCTGGGGCATGGTCTCGCCCGAGGAGATCGAGCGCGTCGACGTGCTGTACGGGCCGTTCTCTGCCGCCTACCCCGGCAACTCGGTGGGCGCGGTGGTCGACTACGTGACGCGCATGCCCGAGAAGTTCGAGGCCCACGTGAAGCTCAGCGGCTTCGTCTCGAACTTCGATCTCTACAACAGCCATTCCTCGCCGGCCGGCCAGCAGCTCGACCTGTCGCTGGGCAGCCGCAGCGGCGACTGGTCGTGGTGGCTCAGCGCCTCGCGCACCCAGAGCAAGGGCCAGGCGCTGGTGTTCGGCAACCGCTTGCTGAGCGCGGGCACGCTCGGCAATGCGGGCACCCCGGTCACCGGCGCGGTGCTGGGGCTCAATCCCTCGAACCAGCCCTGGTGGCTGGTCGGCGGCGCGACGATCTACGACACCACGCAGGAACAGGCCAAGCTCAAGCTGGCCTACGACTTCTCGCCCACGGTGCGCGCCACCTACACGCTGGGCGCCTGGAACAACACCACGCACGGCAGCGTCGACACCTGGCTGCGCGATCCGCTGGGCCTGCCGGTCTACGGCGGGCGGGTCAACATCGCCGGGCGCAGCTACAACCTCGACGCGCCGAGCGGCGCGCTGGTGCCGACCGAGACCCGGCTCACCCACTACATGCACGGCCTCTCGGTCAAGAGCCACAGCGGCGGCGTGTTCGACTGGGAGGTGGCGGCCAGCCTGTTCGACTACGCGAGCGACACCTCGCGCACGCCGACCACGCCGCTGCCCGGCGCCTTCCTCGGCGGGCCGGGCCGCACCACCGACATGGGCGGCAGCGGCTGGCGTACCTTCAAGGCCGCGGGCACCTGGCGGCCCACCGGCTCGGCCGAGGGCGTGGGCGCGCACGTGGTCGACTTCGGCTTCCAGCAGGACGCGGCCAAGCTGCGCACCAGCGTCGGCAACACCCTCGACTGGATCGGCGGCCCGCCGATCACGCCGTTCTCGGCCTTCAACGGCAACACCCGGCTGCAGTCGCTCTACCTGCAGGACACCTGGCGCTTCGCGCGCGACTGGAAGACCACCCTGGGCCTGCGCCACGAGCGCTGGGAGGCCTGGGGCGGCCAGCTCGGCAACGCGACCCGGCTGCTCGACTTCGCGCCGCGCAGGAACAGCTACGACTCGCCCAAGGCCGCGATCGCCTGGCAGGCCACGTCCGACTGGCTGTTCAAGGCCTCGACCGGCCGCGCGGTGCGCATGCCGACCGTGAGCGAGCTCTACCAGGGCTCGATCGACGGCAACCGCATCGTCAACACCGACCCCAACCTGCGGCCCGAGCGCTCGTGGACCACCGAGCTCAGCGCCGAACGCGGCCTCGACGGCTGGGGGCTCGACGGCGTGCTGCGCACCACGCTGTTCTTCGAGCGCACGAAGGACGCGCTCTACAGCCAGGCGCTGACCAACCTCGTGAGCACGGTGCAGAACGTCGATGCCATCCGCACCCGCGGGCTCGAGGTGGCGCTGAACGCCACCGACGTCGGCATCCGCGGCCTCGACCTCGGCGGCAGCCTCACGCTCGCGAACTCGAAGATCACAGCCAACCGCGGCTTTCCGGCCAGCGTCGGCCAGCAGCAGCCGCGCGTGCCCAAGGTGCGCGCCACCCTGCTGGCCACCTACCGGCCCGACGCCAACTGGAGCTACACCCTGGGCATGCGCTACAGCGGCAAGCAGTACGGCACGCTCGACAACAGCGACCCGAACGGCTTCGCCTACATGGGCTTCTCGAAGTTCTTCGTGGCCGACCTGCGCGTGCGCTACCGCATCGACCGCCAATGGAGCGCATCCTTCGGCATCGACAACCTGAACAACAACAAGTACTGGGCCTTCCACCCCTATCCGCAGCGCACCTACGTGGGCGAACTCAAGTTCGACCTCTGACGCCTGCCCTGTCCTTCACCGTCTTTCCTCAAGGAGTACCTCTCATGAACCGTCACCTCACCCTGCGCACCGTCGCCGCCGCCGTCCTGCTGGCCGGCAGCGCCGCCGCCGTGCTGGCCCATGTCACGCTGCCGCCCGGCGGCGTCACCGTGGGCAGCGACTACGACGCCGCCTTCCGCGTCGGCCATGCCTGCGAAGGCGCCAAGGCCACCACCGGTCTGGCGGTGAAGCTGCCGCCGGGCTTCGTGCTGAGCGAGGCGCAGGCGCGCAAGGGCTGGAAGCTCGATGTGCAGAAGGGCGCCGGCGGCGAGGTGCGCTGGACCGCCGAGAACGCGCAGGCCGCGCTGCCCGGCACCGAGAAGGCCGAGTTCGTGGTGCGCGGCAAGGCGCCGGCCACGCCGGGCACGCTGTGGTTCAAGGTGCTGCAGACCTGCGACGTGGGCAGCGCCGACTGGGCCGAGGTGCCGGCCTCGGGCAATTCCACCGCGGGCCTGAAGCGCCCGGCCGCCAGGCTGGACGTGGTGGCGCAGGGCGTGGCCACGGTCGACGTGCGCGACGGCTGGGTGCGTCAGTCGGTGCCGGGCCAGAGCGGCACCGGCGCCTTCATGAAGCTGACCTCGCCCACGGGCACCAAGCTCGTGAGCATCTCCACGCCCGCGGCCGGCGTGGCCGAGGTACACGAGATGAAGATGGAAGGCGACACCATGAAGATGCGCGAGCTGAGCGCCGGCCTCGACCTGCCGGCCGGCCAGACGGTGGAACTGAAGCCGGGCGGCTTCCACGTCATGCTGATGGACCTGAAGGGCGCGGTCGCCAAGGGCACGAACGTGCCGCTGACCCTGAAGTTCGAGGACGCGAAGGGCGTGAAGACCGCGCTCGACGTCACGCTGCCCGTGGGCGCGCCGGCCGGCGCCGACGCGGGCGGGGCCGCGCATCAGCACAAGCATTGAGGCCGCTTCCGCGGCGCCGGGCTGACTAGAGCAGTTGGTCCGGCGCCAGCGGCCCGAAGAGCTTGAGCAGCAGGCGCAGGCTCAGGCTGGCATCGGGCTCGGTCCGGCTGTCGGGCAGGCCGCTGCCCTCGGGCGCGTGCCAGACCAGCGAACCGTCGACGAGTTCGACATGCCACGCGCGCTCGCGCAGCCCGCGCTCGATCTGCTCGGCCGCCAGGCGCGACAGCTCGGTGCTGCGGATCAACAGCGCGATCTCGGTGTTCTGCAGCTGCGAGCGCAGGTCGAGGTTCATCGAGCCGACCACCAGCAGCCGGCCGTCCATCACCAGCACCTTCGAATGCAGCATCGCGCGCGATTCGCCGGTCACGCTGCTGCCGCCGGTCGAGCCGGTGGAGCCACCGAAGGCGCTGCCCAGGCCGGCCTGCTCGCTGCGCAGCTCGTACAGGCCGATGCCCATCTTCAGCAGCTCCTCGCGATGGCGCGCGTAGCCCACGTGGGCCACCGGCGCGTCGTTCGAGGCCAGCGAATTGGTCAGCACCCGGATGCGCACGCCGCGCGCGCGGGCGGCGGCGAAGGCCTGCTTCATGTCGGCGCCGGGCACGAAGTAGGGCGAGATGATCAGCAGATCGGAGCGGGCCTGGCCGATGAGCTGCAGCAGCCCCTCGACCACCGTCTCGCTGCCGGCCGCGAGGTCGGAGTCGGCCGTGAGCGCGGCCGCGCTGCGCGACACGCCGGCCTTGTCCTCGGGCTGGCTCACCACCAGGCCGGGCGCGCGGGCACCGTCCGGGCCGCCGGGCACGTCGGCCGGGATCTTGCCGGGCTGGTCGGCCAGCATCGCGGCCGGTGCCCAGACGAAGCGCGCGCTGCGCAGGTCGAGCGGCTTCTCGTCCCAGGCGCGCGCGCGTTGCTCGGCGGTGGGCGGACCGTCGGGGCGGGGCTCGCCGTCGGGCGGCTTGGGCTGGTCCCCGGAGTTCGCGGTGGCGGGGTCGCGCGCGCGGGCCGATTCCTCGGCCAGCTCCTGGTCGGTCTGGCGCGCGCGGTCGCGGATCGCCTGCAGCTCCTCGCGCGAGACCAGCGACTGCGCCGGGTAGGCGCGCTCGTTGTTCCAGTAGCTGTCGAAGCTGCGCGAGAGGTCCTGCACGATCGGGCCGGCCGCGAGCACGTCGACGTCGATGAAGTTGCCGTTGAGTGAATTGCCGAAGTAGGCGTCGCCGAGGTTGCGCCCGCCGGTCACGCCCAGCACGTTGTCGGCCAGGAACAGCTTGTTGTGCATGCGCTGCTGGATGCGCGAGGCGTCGCCGGCCGAATTCAGAAGTCGGCTGAAGGTCGAGCCGCGCGCGCCCGCGAGCGGGTTGAACAGCCGCAGCTCGATGTTCGGCACGAAGGCCAGGCCCAGCACCAGCGCGTCGCGTCCGGTGCTGTGGAAGTCGTCGAGCAGGATGCGCACCCGCACGCCGCGCTCGGCCGCGGCGCGCAGGCCGCGCACCAGGCGCCCGGTGCTGGCATCGACGTGGATGGCGTAGTACTGGAGGTCCAGCGTCTTCTGGGCCCCGTCGATCAGCGCCAGCCGGCTGCCGTAGGCCGCCTGCGGACCCGCGAGCAGCAGGAAGCCCGATTCGTAGCGCGCCGCATCGGCCCGGCGGCGCTCCTGGACCAGCGTGGCCAGGGCCGTGCCGGCCGGGGCGGCCAGCGCGGTGGACACCGGGCGGTCCACGTTCTGGGGCAATTGGGCGCAGGCGCCGAGGACGAGCAGCAGGGCCGCCGCCGTCGAACGACCGAGGTACGCTGGAATGAACGGCATGCGGTGGACTCCCCCGGCGCTTTCTGTTGTCTGGATTGGGTGGGAGCCGCATGTATAGCCGAGGTCGCGGCCGTCCGGCGTCGGACGGCAGGCGGACTCAGCGGCTGGCGCCCAGTTCTTCCTGCCGCTCCATCGCGGTCAGCAGTTCGTCGTCGATCCGGCTGTGGCGCGCGGCCAGCTCGGTGGCGCGCGAGGCATCGCTGGCGTAGATCGCGCCGCCATCGAGCGCGAGGATTTCCGAGATGCGCTTCTGCTCGGTTTCCAGCGCTTCGATCAGCGCGGGGAGGGCGTCGAACTCGCGCTGTTCCTTGTAGCTGAGCTTCTTGCGCGGCGCGCCGGCGGGCGGTGCGGCCGGGCGCGCGGGGCTGGCCGCGCTGGCGGCGGGCGGGGGCGGCGCCACGGCGGGCGTGGCGGCCGCGGCCAGACGCTGCTCGGCGATCTCGCGCGCGCGGCGGGACTGGATCAGCCAGTCCTGCACGCTGCCCTCGTACTCGCGCCAGCGGCCGTCGCCCTCGTAGGCGATGGTGCTGGTGACCACGTTGTCGAGGAAGGTGCGGTCGTGGCTCACGAGGAACACCGTGCCGTCGTAGTCCTGCAGCAGGCCTTCGAGCAGCTCCAGCGTGTCGATGTCGAGGTCGTTGGTCGGTTCGTCGAGCACCAGCACGTTGGCCGGGCGGGCGAACAGGCGCGCCAGCAGCAGCCGGTTGCGCTCGCCGCCGCTCAGGGAGCGCACCGGGGAGTTGGCGCGCGCGGGGGAGAACAGGAAGTCCGACAGGTAGCTCTTGACGTGCTTGCGCTGGCTGCCGATCTCGATCCATTCGCTGCCGGGGCTGATGAAGTCCTCGAGCGTGGCGTCGAGGTCGAGCTTGTCGCGCATCTGGTCGAAGTAGGCGACCTCGAGGTTGGTGCCGCGGCGGATCTTGCCGCTGTCGGGTTCGAGCTCGCCGAGGATCAGCTTGAGCAGCGTGGTCTTGCCCGCGCCGTTGGGGCCGAGCAGGCCGATCTTGTCGCCGCGCAGGATGGTGCCGCTGAAGTTGCGGATCACGGTCTTCTCGCCGAAGGACTTGGAGGCTTCGGTCAGCTCGGCCACGATCTTGCCGCTGGCCTGGCCGGTGGCCACGTCCATGTTGACGCTGCCCTGCACCTCGCGGCGGGCGGTGCGGTTGGCGCGCAGCGCCTCGAGGCGGCCGATGCGGCTCTGGCTGCGGGTGCGGCGGGCTTCGACGCCCTTGCGGATCCAGACCTCTTCCTGCGCCAGCAGCTTGTCGGCCTTGGCGTTGATCACCGCTTCCTGGGCCAGCTGCTCTTCCTTCTGCAGCAGGTATTGTTCGAAGTTGCCGGGGTAGGAGCCGAGCTTGCCGCGATCGAGCTCCACGATGCGGGTGGCGACGCGGTTCAGGAAGCTGCGGTCGTGGGTCACGGTGACCACGCTGCCCTTGAAGTCGATCAGCAGCTGCTCAAGCCACTCGATGGAATCGAGGTCCAGGTGGTTGGTGGGCTCGTCGAGCAGGAGCACGTCGGGCGCCGCGACCAGGGCCTGGGCCAGGGCCACCCGCTTGCGGGTGCCGCCCGACAGGTTGCCGACGCGGGCATTGCGGTCCAGATGGAGACGATGCAGCGTCTCTTCGACGCGCTGCTCCCAGTTCCAGGCATCGAAGGCCTCGATCTGGGACTGGAGGGCGTCCAGGTCCAGGCCGTCCGCGCCCGATAGGTAGAGGTCCCGCACGGCGATCACCTCGGACAGCCCGGCGCTGGCGGCGGTGAACACGTCGGCCTCCATGTCCAGGGCGGGTTCCTGCGCCACATAGGAGACGCGCAGGTGCTGCTGGTACTGGAGGGCGCCGTCATCCGGCTTCTCCAGTCCCCCCAGTATCTTGAGCAGGGAGGATTTCCCCGCGCCATTGCGGCCGATCAGGCCGATGCGCTCCGATTCGAGGAGCGAGAAGTCCGTGTGATCGAGCAGCGGGACGTGACCGAACGCCAATTGGGCGTCGAGGAGTGTGATGAGTGCCATGTGGGGCGGATTATCCGAGGAGCCTGTTCTGCCTGCGGCAGCGCGTAGCGCTGCCGCAGGCAGGAAAGCCGGGCGGTCGATTTGTTGGCAGCGCTCTTGCAGGGCTGGATAAATGGCATATACTCGCTGGCTCGGCTGACGATGCGGCAACGCAAATCAGGTCGACAGGCCCGGAGGCGAAAGCCGAGGGCAGGTTGATAAAGCAGTCGAAAAAAACTTCTCTCGAAGTTGACGCAAGTTCAAAAAGCTGTGCATAATCGAGGGCTTCGCTGGACGGCTTCAGCGGCGGATGGCGAGAGTTGTTCTGCTGGGGTTTGAAGGTGAAGGGGTTGAAAAAAGTTTGACGATTCTTTAAAAATCGTGTTAGACTACAAGGCTTCGCTGATCGCGGCGAGCAAGACGAAGTAAACGATGAGTTGCTTCGGTGATCGTTAAAAAATTACAGCCGATAAGCGTGGGCGTTTGAAGGTAATTGCGTAAGTTCTTCGGAACAAGTCGCAAGACTTAAAACGCTCATGAGAATAGAAGTGAAGTTCACTTCAATTCCGTTTTTGTGAGTTTTGCTTGATCGCGAGATCAGGCGCAAATCAAGATCGAACTATAGAGTTTGATCCTGGCTCAGATTGAACGCTGGCGGCATGCCTTACACATGCAAGTCGAACGGCAGCGCGGGAGCAATCCTGGCGGCGAGTGGCGAACGGGTGAGTAATACATCGGAACGTGCCCAATCGTGGGGGATAACGCAGCGAAAGCTGTGCTAATACCGCATACGATCTACGGATGAAAGCAGGGGATCGCAAGACCTTGCGCGAATGGAGCGGCCGATGGCAGATTAGGTAGTTGGTGAGGTAAAGGCTCACCAAGCCTTCGATCTGTAGCTGGTCTGAGAGGACGACCAGCCACACTGGGACTGAGACACGGCCCAGACTCCTACGGGAGGCAGCAGTGGGGAATTTTGGACAATGGGCGCAAGCCTGATCCAGCCATGCCGCGTGCAGGATGAAGGCCTTCGGGTTGTAAACTGCTTTTGTACGGAACGAAACGGCCTTTTCTAATAAAGAGGGCTAATGACGGTACCGTAAGAATAAGCACCGGCTAACTACGTGCCAGCAGCCGCGGTAATACGTAGGGTGCAAGCGTTAATCGGAATTACTGGGCGTAAAGCGTGCGCAGGCGGTTATGTAAGACAGTTGTGAAATCCCCGGGCTCAACCTGGGAACTGCATCTGTGACTGCATAGCTAGAGTACGGTAGAGGGGGATGGAATTCCGCGTGTAGCAGTGAAATGCGTAGATATGCGGAGGAACACCGATGGCGAAGGCAATCCCCTGGACCTGTACTGACGCTCATGCACGAAAGCGTGGGGAGCAAACAGGATTAGATACCCTGGTAGTCCACGCCCTAAACGATGTCAACTGGTTGTTGGGAATTCACTTTCTCAGTAACGAAGCTAACGCGTGAAGTTGACCGCCTGGGGAGTACGGCCGCAAGGTTGAAACTCAAAGGAATTGACGGGGACCCGCACAAGCGGTGGATGATGTGGTTTAATTCGATGCAACGCGAAAAACCTTACCCACCTTTGACATGTACGGAATTCGCCAGAGATGGCTTAGTGCTCGAAAGAGAACCGTAACACAGGTGCTGCATGGCTGTCGTCAGCTCGTGTCGTGAGATGTTGGGTTAAGTCCCGCAACGAGCGCAACCCTTGTCATTAGTTGCTACATTTGGTTGGGCACTCTAATGAGACTGCCGGTGACAAACCGGAGGAAGGTGGGGATGACGTCAAGTCCTCATGGCCCTTATAGGTGGGGCTACACACGTCATACAATGGCTGGTACAAAGGGTTGCCAACCCGCGAGGGGGAGCTAATCCCATAAAACCAGTCGTAGTCCGGATCGCAGTCTGCAACTCGACTGCGTGAAGTCGGAATCGCTAGTAATCGTGGATCAGAATGTCACGGTGAATACGTTCCCGGGTCTTGTACACACCGCCCGTCACACCATGGGAGCGGGTTCTGCCAGAAGTAGTTAGCTTAACCGCAAGGAGGGCGATTACCACGGCAGGGTTCGTGACTGGGGTGAAGTCGTAACAAGGTAGCCGTATCGGAAGGTGCGGCTGGATCACCTCCTTTCTGGAAACAAGCAATTTAATTTAAACGCCCACACTTATCGGTTGTTGGAAGAAGTCGGTTGTCTTCGATTTCGAAGATGATTGGCGAATGGGTCTGTAGCTCAGCTGGTTAGAGCACCGTCTTGATAAGGCGGGGGTCGTTGGTTCGAGCCCAACTAGACCCACCAAATCTTCTGATATCTCGTGTGTGAGAGTTTGGGGGATTAGCTCAGCTGGGAGAGCACCTGCTTTGCAAGCAGGGGGTCGTCGGTTCGATCCCGTCATCCTCCACCACAACCAATAATCGGTTCCCTCGGAACGTTTCAACACCAAAGCGGCTTCCTGCGAAAGCATGAGGCTTCTTTGTTGTTGATCAGGATCTCTTGATCAATCGGCTGTTCTTTAAAAATTCATAGAGTTGAATCAGCGTTGCTGACGGAAAGAGCTTCATGGCTCACCGTGCCGTCAGCAACTTGAATTTTTGATTGCGTCAATATGAACTTCAATTTCGAGTCAAATCGATTTATGAAGACGGCATAACGCGCCAGGTGAAAGACCTGGCAATTCCTTGATTGACTTTGGTTTCTGTGAAGAAACGTCAAAGTTATAGGGTCAAGTGAATAAGAGCACGTGGTGGATGCCTTGGCGATGATAGGCGACGAAGGACGTGATAGCCTGCGATAAGCTTCGGGGAGCTGGCAAATTAGCTTTGATCCGGAGATTTCCGAATGGGGAAACCCACCGAAAGGTATCGCATAGTGAATACATAGCTATGCGAGGCGAACCGGGTGAACTGAAACATCTCAGTAGCTCGAGGAAAAGACATCAACCGAGATTCCGAAAGTAGTGGCGAGCGAAATCGGAAGAGCCTGCTAGTGATAGCACAAGACTTATCAGAACGGCTTGGAAAGGCCGGCCATAGTGGGTGACAGCCCCGTACGTTAAAAGACTTGTGTGGTACTGAGCTAGCGAAAAGTAGGGCGGGACACGTGTAATCCTGTCTGAATATGGGGGGACCATCCTCCAAGGCTAAATACTCATCATCGACCGATAGTGAACTAGTACCGTGAGGGAAAGGCGAAAAGAACCCCGGGAGGGGAGTGAAATAGATCCTGAAACCGCGTGCTTACAAAAAGTAGGAGCCCGCAAGGGTGACTGCGTACCTTTTGTATAATGGGTCAGCGACTTACATTCAGTGGCAAGGTTAACCGAATAGGGAAGCCGTAGAGAAATCGAGTCCGAATAGGGCGATCAGTCGCTGGGTGTAGACCCGAAACCAAGTGATCTATCCATGGCCAGGATGAAGGTGCCGTAACAGGTACTGGAGGTCCGAACCGACTAGTGTTGCAAAACTAGCGGATGAGCTGTGGATAGGGGTGAAAGGCTAAACAAACTTGGAAATAGCTGGTTCTCTCCGAAAACTATTTAGGTAGTGCCTCAAGTATTACCTTCGGGGGTAGAGCACTGTTTTGGCTAGGGGGTCATGGCGACTTACCAAACCAAGGCAAACTCCGAATACCGAAGAGTACAGCTTGGGAGACAGAGCACCGGGTGCTAACGTCCGGACTCAAGAGGGAAACAACCCAGACCGCCAGCTAAGGTCCCTAAAATTGGCTAAGTGGGAAACGAAGTGGGAAGGCTAAAACAGTCAGGATGTTGGCTTAGAAGCAGCCATCATTTAAAGAAAGCGTAATAGCTCACTGATCGAGTCGTCCTGCGCGGAAGATGTAACGGGGCTAAGCCAGTTACCGAAGCTGCGGATTTGCAATTTATTGCAAGTGGTAGGAGAGCGTTCTGTAAGCCTGTGAAGGTGCGTTGTAAAGCGTGCTGGAGGTATCAGAAGTGCGAATGCTGACATGAGTAGCGTTAAAGGGGGTGAAAAGCCCCCTCGCCGTAAGCGCAAGGTTTTCTACGCAACGTTCATCGGCGTAGAGTGAGTCGGCCCCTAAGGCGAGGCAGAGATGCGTAGCTGATGGGAAACAGGTCAATATTCCTGTACCGATATACAGTGCGATGTGGGGACGGATCTTAATAGGTCATCCGGGTGTTGGATATCCCGGTTTAGTTGGATGTAGGCGTGCATTAGGCAAATCCGGTGCACATATACCGAGGCCAACGATCGAGCGAGCTTGCTCGCGAAGTGACTGAACGAGGTTCCAGGAAAAGCCACTAAGCTTCAGCTGTATACGACCGTACCGCAAACCGACACTGGTGCGCGAGATGAGTATTCTAAGGCGCTTGAGAGAACTCAGGAGAAGGAACTCGGCAAATTGACACCGTAACTTCGGAAGAAGGTGTGCCCTATTAGTGTGAAGTGAACAACGGAGCATGAATGGGTTGCAAAAAATCGGTGGCTGCGACTGTTTATTAAAAACACAGCACTCTGCAAACACGAAAGTGGACGTATAGGGTGTGACGCCTGCCCGGTGCTGGAAGATTAAATGATGGGGTGCAAGCTCTTGATTGAAGTCCCAGTAAACGGCGGCCGTAACTATAACGGTCCTAAGGTAGCGAAATTCCTTGTCGGGTAAGTTCCGACCTGCACGAATGGCGTAACGATGGCCACACTGTCTCCTCCTGAGACTCAGCGAAGTTGAAATGTTTGTGATGATGCAATCTCCCCGCGGAAAGACGGAAAGACCCCATGAACCTTTACTGTAGCTTTGTATTGGACTTTGAACAGATCTGTGTAGGATAGGTGGGAGGCTTTGAAGCAGGGTCGCTAGATCTTGTGGAGCCAACGTTGAAATACCACCCTGGTGTGTTTGAGGTTCTAACCTAGGTCCATTATCTGGATCGGGGACAGTGCATGGTAGGCAGTTTGACTGGGGCGGTCTCCTCCCAAAGCGTAACGGAGGAGTTCGAAGGTACGCTAGTTACGGTCGGACATCGTGACGATAGTGCAATGGCATAAGCGTGCTTAACTGCGAGACTGACAAGTCGAGCAGATGCGAAAGCAGGACATAGTGATCCGGTGGTTCTGTATGGAAGGGCCATCGCTCAACGGATAAAAGGTACTCTGGGGATAACAGGCTGATACCGCCCAAGAGTTCATATCGACGGCGGTGTTTGGCACCTCGATGTCGGCTCATCTCATCCTGGGGCTGTAGCCGGTCCCAAGGGTATGGCTGTTCGCCATTTAAAGAGGTACGTGAGCTGGGTTTAAAACGTCGTGAGACAGTTTGGTCCCTATCTTCCGTGGGCGCTGCAGATTTGAGGAAGCCTGCTCCTAGTACGAGAGGACCGGAGTGGACACACCTCTGGTGTATCGGTTGTCACGCCAGTGGCATTGCCGAGTAGCTAAGTGTGGAAGAGATAACCGCTGAAAGCATCTAAGCGGGAAACTCGTTTCAAGATGAGATCTGCCGGGGCCTCGAGCCCCCTGAAGAGTCGTTCAAGACCAGGACGTTGATAGGTCAGGTGTGGAAGCGCAGTAATGCGTTAAGCTAACTGATACTAATTGCTCGTGCGGCTTGACCCTATAACTTTGATCAGTCTGATCAAGGTGTTATGCCAAGTTGACGCATTCAAAAATACATTCAAATAACGCCACCGCGCGTGCTGATTCAAAACTCTATGAATTCGTTTGGTTGATCACGTGATCAGCCAGACAACCCTTTATGCCTGATGACCATAGCGAGTTGGTCCCACTCCTTCCCATCCCGAACAGGACAGTGAAACGACTCAGCGCCGATGATAGTGCGGGTTCCCGTGTGAAAGTAGGTCATCGTCAGGCTCTTACAGCCCGGAAAGGCCCAACACAGTGTGTTGGGCCTTTCTTATTTATGTGAGCACCTCATAAGTGCGAGCAAGACGAGCGAAGCATCCGGCACTCTGCAGGTTGTCAGCACTGTCGGTAGCGAGTCTTCGGGCGAGTTGCAGGCAGGTCGAAAAAACTTCTCTCGAAGTTGACGCAAGTTCAAAAAGCTGTGCATAATCGAGGGCTTCGCTGGACGGCTTCAGCGGCGGATGACGAGAGTTGTTCTGCTGGGGTTTGAAGGTGAAGGGGTTGAAAAAAGTTTGACGATTCTTTAAAAATCGTGTTAGACTACAAGGCTTCGCTGATCGCAGCGAGCAAGACGAAGTAAACGATGAGTTGCTTCGGTGATCGTTAAAAAATTACAGCCGATAAGCGTGGGCGTTTGAAGGTAATTGCGTAAGTTCTTCGGAACAAGTCGCAAGACTTAAAACGCTCATGAGAATAGAAGTGAAGTTCACTTCAATTCCGTTTTTGTGAGTTTTGCTTGATCGCGAGATCAGGCGCAAATCAAGATCGAACTATAGAGTTTGATCCTGGCTCAGATTGAACGCTGGCGGCATGCCTTACACATGCAAGTCGAACGGCAGCGCGGGAGCAATCCTGGCGGCGAGTGGCGAACGGGTGAGTAATACATCGGAACGTGCCCAATCGTGGGGGATAACGCAGCGAAAGCTGTGCTAATACCGCATACGATCTACGGATGAAAGCAGGGGATCGCAAGACCTTGCGCGAATGGAGCGGCCGATGGCAGATTAGGTAGTTGGTGAGGTAAAGGCTCACCAAGCCTTCGATCTGTAGCTGGTCTGAGAGGACGACCAGCCACACTGGGACTGAGACACGGCCCAGACTCCTACGGGAGGCAGCAGTGGGGAATTTTGGACAATGGGCGCAAGCCTGATCCAGCCATGCCGCGTGCAGGATGAAGGCCTTCGGGTTGTAAACTGCTTTTGTACGGAACGAAACGGCCTTTTCTAATAAAGAGGGCTAATGACGGTACCGTAAGAATAAGCACCGGCTAACTACGTGCCAGCAGCCGCGGTAATACGTAGGGTGCAAGCGTTAATCGGAATTACTGGGCGTAAAGCGTGCGCAGGCGGTTATGTAAGACAGTTGTGAAATCCCCGGGCTCAACCTGGGAACTGCATCTGTGACTGCATAGCTAGAGTACGGTAGAGGGGGATGGAATTCCGCGTGTAGCAGTGAAATGCGTAGATATGCGGAGGAACACCGATGGCGAAGGCAATCCCCTGGACCTGTACTGACGCTCATGCACGAAAGCGTGGGGAGCAAACAGGATTAGATACCCTGGTAGTCCACGCCCTAAACGATGTCAACTGGTTGTTGGGAATTCACTTTCTCAGTAACGAAGCTAACGCGTGAAGTTGACCGCCTGGGGAGTACGGCCGCAAGGTTGAAACTCAAAGGAATTGACGGGGACCCGCACAAGCGGTGGATGATGTGGTTTAATTCGATGCAACGCGAAAAACCTTACCCACCTTTGACATGTACGGAATTCGCCAGAGATGGCTTAGTGCTCGAAAGAGAACCGTAACACAGGTGCTGCATGGCTGTCGTCAGCTCGTGTCGTGAGATGTTGGGTTAAGTCCCGCAACGAGCGCAACCCTTGTCATTAGTTGCTACATTTGGTTGGGCACTCTAATGAGACTGCCGGTGACAAACCGGAGGAAGGTGGGGATGACGTCAAGTCCTCATGGCCCTTATAGGTGGGGCTACACACGTCATACAATGGCTGGTACAAAGGGTTGCCAACCCGCGAGGGGGAGCTAATCCCATAAAACCAGTCGTAGTCCGGATCGCAGTCTGCAACTCGACTGCGTGAAGTCGGAATCGCTAGTAATCGTGGATCAGAATGTCACGGTGAATACGTTCCCGGGTCTTGTACACACCGCCCGTCACACCATGGGAGCGGGTTCTGCCAGAAGTAGTTAGCTTAACCGCAAGGAGGGCGATTACCACGGCAGGGTTCGTGACTGGGGTGAAGTCGTAACAAGGTAGCCGTATCGGAAGGTGCGGCTGGATCACCTCCTTTCTGGAAACAAGCAATTTAATTTAAACGCCCACACTTATCGGTTGTTGGAAGAAGTCGGTTGTCTTCGATTTCGAAGATGATTGGCGAATGGGTCTGTAGCTCAGCTGGTTAGAGCACCGTCTTGATAAGGCGGGGGTCGTTGGTTCGAGCCCAACTAGACCCACCAAATCTTCTGATATCTCGTGTGTGAGAGTTTGGGGGATTAGCTCAGCTGGGAGAGCACCTGCTTTGCAAGCAGGGGGTCGTCGGTTCGATCCCGTCATCCTCCACCACAACCAATAATCGGTTCCCTCGGAACGTTTCAACACCAAAGCGGCTTCCTGCGAAAGCATGAGGCTTCTTTGTTGTTGATCAGGATCTCTTGATCAATCGGCTGTTCTTTAAAAATTCATAGAGTTGAATCAGCGTTGCTGACGGAAAGAGCTTCATGGCTCACCGTGCCGTCAGCAACTTGAATTTTTGATTGCGTCAATATGAACTTCAATTTCGAGTCAAATCGATTTATGAAGACGGCATAACGCGCCAGGTGAAAGACCTGGCAATTCCTTGATTGACTTTGGTTTCTGTGAAGAAACGTCAAAGTTATAGGGTCAAGTGAATAAGAGCACGTGGTGGATGCCTTGGCGATGATAGGCGACGAAGGACGTGATAGCCTGCGATAAGCTTCGGGGAGCTGGCAAATTAGCTTTGATCCGGAGATTTCCGAATGGGGAAACCCACCGAAAGGTATCGCATAGTGAATACATAGCTATGCGAGGCGAACCGGGTGAACTGAAACATCTCAGTAGCTCGAGGAAAAGACATCAACCGAGATTCCGAAAGTAGTGGCGAGCGAAATCGGAAGAGCCTGCTAGTGATAGCACAAGACTTATCAGAACGGCTTGGAAAGGCCGGCCATAGTGGGTGACAGCCCCGTACGTTAAAAGACTTGTGTGGTACTGAGCTAGCGAAAAGTAGGGCGGGACACGTGTAATCCTGTCTGAATATGGGGGGACCATCCTCCAAGGCTAAATACTCATCATCGACCGATAGTGAACTAGTACCGTGAGGGAAAGGCGAAAAGAACCCCGGGAGGGGAGTGAAATAGATCCTGAAACCGCGTGCTTACAAAAAGTAGGAGCCCGCAAGGGTGACTGCGTACCTTTTGTATAATGGGTCAGCGACTTACATTCAGTGGCAAGGTTAACCGAATAGGGAAGCCGTAGAGAAATCGAGTCCGAATAGGGCGATCAGTCGCTGGGTGTAGACCCGAAACCAAGTGATCTATCCATGGCCAGGATGAAGGTGCCGTAACAGGTACTGGAGGTCCGAACCGACTAGTGTTGCAAAACTAGCGGATGAGCTGTGGATAGGGGTGAAAGGCTAAACAAACTTGGAAATAGCTGGTTCTCTCCGAAAACTATTTAGGTAGTGCCTCAAGTATTACCTTCGGGGGTAGAGCACTGTTTTGGCTAGGGGGTCATGGCGACTTACCAAACCAAGGCAAACTCCGAATACCGAAGAGTACAGCTTGGGAGACAGAGCACCGGGTGCTAACGTCCGGACTCAAGAGGGAAACAACCCAGACCGCCAGCTAAGGTCCCTAAAATTGGCTAAGTGGGAAACGAAGTGGGAAGGCTAAAACAGTCAGGATGTTGGCTTAGAAGCAGCCATCATTTAAAGAAAGCGTAATAGCTCACTGATCGAGTCGTCCTGCGCGGAAGATGTAACGGGGCTAAGCCAGTTACCGAAGCTGCGGATTTGCAATTTATTGCAAGTGGTAGGAGAGCGTTCTGTAAGCCTGTGAAGGTGCGTTGTAAAGCGTGCTGGAGGTATCAGAAGTGCGAATGCTGACATGAGTAGCGTTAAAGGGGGTGAAAAGCCCCCTCGCCGTAAGCGCAAGGTTTTCTACGCAACGTTCATCGGCGTAGAGTGAGTCGGCCCCTAAGGCGAGGCAGAGATGCGTAGCTGATGGGAAACAGGTCAATATTCCTGTACCGATATACAGTGCGATGTGGGGACGGATCTTAATAGGTCATCCGGGTGTTGGATATCCCGGTTTAGTTGGATGTAGGCGTGCATTAGGCAAATCCGGTGCACATATACCGAGGCCAACGATCGAGCGAGCTTGCTCGCGAAGTGACTGAACGAGGTTCCAGGAAAAGCCACTAAGCTTCAGCTGTATACGACCGTACCGCAAACCGACACTGGTGCGCGAGATGAGTATTCTAAGGCGCTTGAGAGAACTCAGGAGAAGGAACTCGGCAAATTGACACCGTAACTTCGGAAGAAGGTGTGCCCTATTAGTGTGAAGTGAACAACGGAGCATGAATGGGTTGCAAAAAATCGGTGGCTGCGACTGTTTATTAAAAACACAGCACTCTGCAAACACGAAAGTGGACGTATAGGGTGTGACGCCTGCCCGGTGCTGGAAGATTAAATGATGGGGTGCAAGCTCTTGATTGAAGTCCCAGTAAACGGCGGCCGTAACTATAACGGTCCTAAGGTAGCGAAATTCCTTGTCGGGTAAGTTCCGACCTGCACGAATGGCGTAACGATGGCCACACTGTCTCCTCCTGAGACTCAGCGAAGTTGAAATGTTTGTGATGATGCAATCTCCCCGCGGAAAGACGGAAAGACCCCATGAACCTTTACTGTAGCTTTGTATTGGACTTTGAACAGATCTGTGTAGGATAGGTGGGAGGCTTTGAAGCAGGGTCGCTAGATCTTGTGGAGCCAACGTTGAAATACCACCCTGGTGTGTTTGAGGTTCTAACCTAGGTCCATTATCTGGATCGGGGACAGTGCATGGTAGGCAGTTTGACTGGGGCGGTCTCCTCCCAAAGCGTAACGGAGGAGTTCGAAGGTACGCTAGTTACGGTCGGACATCGTGACGATAGTGCAATGGCATAAGCGTGCTTAACTGCGAGACTGACAAGTCGAGCAGATGCGAAAGCAGGACATAGTGATCCGGTGGTTCTGTATGGAAGGGCCATCGCTCAACGGATAAAAGGTACTCTGGGGATAACAGGCTGATACCGCCCAAGAGTTCATATCGACGGCGGTGTTTGGCACCTCGATGTCGGCTCATCTCATCCTGGGGCTGTAGCCGGTCCCAAGGGTATGGCTGTTCGCCATTTAAAGAGGTACGTGAGCTGGGTTTAAAACGTCGTGAGACAGTTTGGTCCCTATCTTCCGTGGGCGCTGCAGATTTGAGGAAGCCTGCTCCTAGTACGAGAGGACCGGAGTGGACACACCTCTGGTGTATCGGTTGTCACGCCAGTGGCATTGCCGAGTAGCTAAGTGTGGAAGAGATAACCGCTGAAAGCATCTAAGCGGGAAACTCGTTTCAAGATGAGATCTGCCGGGGCCTCGAGCCCCCTGAAGAGTCGTTCAAGACCAGGACGTTGATAGGTCAGGTGTGGAAGCGCAGTAATGCGTTAAGCTAACTGATACTAATTGCTCGTGCGGCTTGACCCTATAACTTTGATCAGAAGATCAAGGTGTTATGCCAAGTTGACGCATTCAAAATACATTCAAATAACGCCACCGCGCGTGCTGATTCAAAACTCTATGAATTCGTTTGGTTGATCGCGTGATCAGCCAGACAACCCTTTATGCCTGATGACCATAGCGAGTTGGTCCCACTCCTTCCCATCCCGAACAGGACAGTGAAACGACTCAGCGCCGATGATAGTGCGGGTTCCCGTGTGAAAGTAGGTCATCGTCAGGCTCTTACAGCCAAAAAAGCCCCAACCAATCGGTTGGGGCTTTTTTCTTTGCAGAAACGAAAAAGCGCCCCGTCCACGACAGGGCGCTTTTTTATTGCCGGATCATTGGCGGCGCTTTATTTGAATGAAATCGGGACGCCGTAGACAGGCCCGACCATTTCAAGAATTCAGAGGTTCCGAACCTCGTCTTCCGTGATTTCAGCAGCCCGCGCAGCGACGAGTTCGGCCAAGATCTCCTGCGCCAAGACATCCAGCGACACGCCCTCGAAGAACCGGGCGCACACCATGGCCAGATAAGGCGTCTCGCGCACCCAGGCCATCCAGTCGCCACGCGACATCCGCTGCTTTTCCAGCAGCTTGAACTTGATCAGCACCTTGATCGCATGCCGCGCGTGCTTGACGGGATCCCGCTGCAGCCCCTGGAGCCGTCGCCGCGCCACCTTCAGCGCGGCTTCCACGTCCGTGAAGATCGATCCGTGCCCCGGAATCACGATCAATGGCGCCAGGCGCTCGATCAGATCCAGGGTGGCCGCCATCTCTCCGAACGACGGTTCCCCCTTCAATTCCGGAAACGCGATACCGAACCCGCTCTCCCACAGCGCATCAGCCGACGCCAAGGTCCGCGACACAGGCTCGAAAAGAATGACCGAATGCGAATCGTGACCGGGCGCCGCATGAATCTGCCAGCATAGTCCACCGACATCGCGTTCGGTCCCGGGCTGCAGTAACCCGGAGACGTGAAACCGCGGACAGCTCTGCCCCGTCGCCCTGAAGCTCAGCCCTTCTTCATCCCAGCGCTCCACCAGCGCGGCCTCGCCCGGCGGGATCTCGATGCGAAGGTCCGGATAGCGCGCCTGCAGCGCCGCATTCCCGCCGCAATGGTCGCTGTGCAGGTGCGTGTTGAGCACCCGGTCCAGCGGCCGCCCGTCCAATGCCGACTCGACCAGCGCCACCGTCTGCTCGGCGTGCGCCACATATCCGGTATCGATCAGCGCCGTCTCATCGGCGCCGACCACGAGAATGTTGTTGGACGATAGCCACCCTCGCTCGAGCACGACGACATTCGCCGGTAACCCGGCGACCGCCGCCGCGCTCATTCAATGGCCCGCGGAAGCGGTGGTGCGGAGTTCGCGGCGCAGGATCTTGCCGACGTTGGTCTTGGGCAGCGCATCGCGGAATTCGATGTGCCGTGGGCGCTTGTAGCCGGTGAGTTGTCCATTGCAGTATTGCAGCACAGCCTCCTCGGTCAGGCTCGGGTCGCGGCGCACCACGAACACCTTGATCGCCTCGCCCTGCTTCTCGTCGGGCACGCCGATGGCCGCGCATTCCACCACGCCGGGGCACAGCGAGATCACGTTCTCGAGCTCGTTCGGGAACACGTTGAAGCCGCTGACCAGGATCATGTCCTTCTTGCGGTCGACGATGCGGCTGTAGCCGTCTTCCTGCATCACGGCGACGTCGCCGGTGCGCATGAAGCCGTCGGCGGTGAAGGCCGCCGCCGTCTCGGCCGGCTGGTTGTAGTAGCCCTTCATCACGTTCGGACCCTTGATGCAGAGCTCGCCCGATTCGCCGATCGGCATCGAATTGCCTTCATCGTCCTTGATCGCGATCTCGATGCTCGGCAACGGCAGGCCGATGGTGCCGGTGAACTTGGTGTTCGACACCGGGTTGTTGGTGCCGATCGCGCAGGTCTCGCTCATGCCCCAGCCTTCGATCATGGGGCAGCCGGTGGCCTCGAACCAGCGCTTCGCCGTGCCCTCCGAAGCGGCCATGCCACCGGCCTGCGAGACGAACAGCGTCGAGAAGTCGATGGTCTTGAACTCGGGATGCATCAACAGCGCGTTGAACAGCGTGTTCACCGCCGGCAGCATGTGGAAGGGTCGCTTCTTCAGCACTGCGATGAACTTGTCGAAGTCGCGCGGGTTCGGCACCAGCGTCATGTGCGAGCCCTGGCGGATCACGAGCAGGCACAGCGTGAGCGCGAAGATGTGATACAGCGGCAGCGCAGCGATGCTGTTGACCTTCGCGAGGTCGCCCGCGCGCGCGAGCGCCGGCGTGAACCAGGCCTCGGCCTGCAGGGTGGCGGCCACGATGTTGCGATGCGTGAGCACCGCCCCCTTCGACAGCCCGGTCGTGCCGCCCGTGTACTGCAGGAAGGCGATCGAGTCGAGCGTGCTCTTGTCGGCCGCCAGCGTGCGGCCACGCCCTTCGGCGAGCGCCTGCGAGAACGGCGTGACCGTGCGGCCATCGCTCAGCGGCAACTTGAACGGCGGCACCATCTTCTTCAGATGCCGCACCGCGAGCGTGATCCAGCTGCCGTAGAGGCCGCCGAGCAGGTCGCCCATCGCCGTGATGACCACGTGCTTCACGGGCGTCTTCTCGATCACCTGCTCGAGCGTGGAGGCGAAGTTCTCGAGGATCACGATCGCCGTCGCGCCCGAGTCCTTGAGCTGATGCTCGAGCTCGCGCGCGGTGTACAGCGGATTGACGTTCACGCAGGTGTAGCCCGCGCGCAGCACGGCACACATGGTGACCGCGAACTGCGGGATGTTCGGCAGCATGATCGCCACCCGCGCGCCGGGCTCGAGCCCGCGCGACTGCAGCCAGGCGCCGAGTGCCTTCGACTGCGCATCGAGCTCGCCGTACGACATCCAGCGCTCCATGCACACCGAGAACGGGCGGTCGGCATAGCGGCCGAAAGCCTCATCGAACATGTGGGAAAGCGATCGGTACTGCTCGGGATCGATCTCGTGCGGTACGCCGGCCGGATAGTGCTGTCGCGCGGATGTCTGCATGCAAGCTCCTTTGGCGCGGATTGTGGGAGCCGCACAGGACAAGCGACCAGCGGGCTTGTCCTAGGTAAATGCATCGGCTGTCGCCTGCGCGATAGCTGCCGATCGATGCATGGAGCGAACGGGAGCCGCGCACTTCGGCACGGCTGCCGAAAAAGAAGCTCAGGCCTTGCCGGATTCGCCGGGCTGCAGCACGCCGGCCGGAATGTCGGTCGCCGTCTCCAGCGCCCGGTACAGCGGCGCGAAGTCGGGCTCGGTCAGGTCGAACAGCTGCGCGAAGCTGTCGATGACGAAGTAGTTGGCCTGGTAGGTGTCGATCTTGTAGAGCGTGCGCATGGTGCGCAGCAGGTCGAGCGGCAGCCGCAGCGGCTCGTTCGAGCGCACCGCATGCTGCAGCTCGCCGACCGAGCTCAGGATGCCGGCGCCATAGGCACGCAGTCCATCGGGCTGGCGGATCAGCCCGAACTCCACCGTGTACCAGTACAGCCGCGCCAGCTTCTCGCCGGCATCGAGTTCGTGGGCCTTGATGCCGCCGGCGCCATAGCGCTGCACGTAGTCCGCGAAGGTCGGATCGAACAGCATCGGCACGTGCCCGAACAGGTCGTGGAACACATCGGGCTCGACGATGTAGTTGAACTCCTCGGGCTTGCGGATCCAGTCGGTGACCGGAAACTTGCGGTTCGCGAGCAGCGTGAAGAAGGGCAGCTCGGGAATCAGCCCCGGCACCGCCACGATCTCCCAGCCGGTGGCCTTGTGCAGCCGCTCGTTGAGCTCCTCGAAGCGCGGGATGCGGTCCTTCACGCCCAACAGCGGCAGCGCCTTGATGAAGGCATCGCAGGCCAGCCCCGGCAACTGCGCGGCCTGGCGCTCGTAGAGCCGCTTGTAGGTGTCGTGGTCGGCCGCCGTGTAGCTGGCCCAGTCCTGCGCGCAGGTGTAGTCGGCCTGCACCGTGCCGCCGCGCGAATAGTCGCCGCGCGGCGGGCGATCGGAGGCGCCGTAGACGGCGGGCGTGACGACGGTGGCAGGGGTGTCCATGGGTGCTTCGGTTGATTACTTGAGCCAGCGGTCCATGACGCGCTGGAAGTCGCCGCCGGCCTGCTGAAGGTGCAGCCATTGGTCGACATAGGCCTTGAAGGCCACATCGTCGCGCGGCAGCATCCAGGCCATTTCGCCATACTGCAGCGGCTTGTCGGGATTGATCGCGCACAGGCCCGGCTTGAGCTTCTGCTGCACGATCGCCTCGGCCGACTCGGTCACGAACACGTCGGCGCGGTTGGCGAGGATCTCGTCGAAGATCGTCACGTTTTCGCCATGCAGCGTGAGCCGGGCCTGCTTGAAGTTGGTGCGGGCGAAGCGTTCGTTGCTGCCGCCCGGATTGAAGATGACGCGCGTGGCCGGCTTGTCGATGTCGGCCACGCTCTGGTACTTGGCCACGTCGGCGCAGCGCGCGATCGGCGTCTTGCCGTTGACCATGTAGGGCGCGCTGAAGAAGGCCCGCTTCTGGCGGTCGGTGGTCACCGACACGCCGCCCACGGCGATGTCGCACTTGCCGGCCGCGAGGTCGGGCAGCAGGTTGGCCCAGGTGGTCTTGATCCACTCGGGCTTGGCGCCCAGGCTGGCGCTGAAGCCGGCCATCAGGTCGACGTCGATGCCTTCGAACGAGGCGTCGGCCTTCTGGAAGCTGAAGGGGCGGTAGTCGCCCGGCGTGCAGAGGCGCAGCACGGCCGCCTTCTGCACGCTGTCGAGGTGCGAGCCCGAGGCGCTGGCGGCCGGCGCGCCTCCCGGCCCCGCCGCGCATCCCGAAAGAACGACCGCCGCAGCGAGGGGGGTCAGGCCGATCGAGAGGATGTTGCGCATGCGGAGCTCCTGGAGGGTGGAAGGAGCGCTTATTTTGCGGCGGTCAGCACGCCGCGGCGCATCTGGTCGAGCTCGATGCTCTCGAACAGCGCCTTGAAGTTGCCGTTGCCGAAGCCGTCGTCGCCCTTGCGCTGGATGAACTCGAAGAAGATCGGGCCGAGCTGGTTCTCGCTGAAGATCTGCAGCAGCAGCGCGTCCTTCTTGCCGTCGATCAGGATCTTGCGCTTCTGCAGCTCTTCCACGCTCTCGCCGTGGCCCGGGATGCGCTTGTCGACCAGCTCGTAGTAGGTGTCGATGGTGTCCAGCAGGGTCACGCCCTTGGCGCGCAGCGCGTCGACCGTCTCGTAGAGGTCGTCCGAGCCCATCGCGATGTGCTGGATGCCCTCGCCCTTGTACATATCCAGGTATTCCTGGATCTGGCCGGCCTGTTCCTTGCCCTCTTCGTTGATCGGGATGCGGATCTTGCCGCAGGGGCTGGTCATGGCCTTGCTCTTCACGCCGGTGACCTGGCCTTCGATGTCGAAGTACTTGATCTCGCGGAAGTTGAACAGCTTCTCGTAGAAGCCGGCCCAGGTGTTCATGCGGCCGCGGTAGACGTTGTGCGTCAGGTGGTCGATGTAGGTCAGGCCGTTGCCCTTGGTGGTCAGGGCGTCCTGCGAGGCCACGCCCGGCAGCGGTTCGAAGTCGACGTCGTAGAAGCCGATGTTGCCGATGTCGCCGGGCTTCGCGCCGTTCTTGCCGGGCCAGCGGTCGACCAGGTAGATCAGGCTGTCGCCGATGCCCTTGATGGCGGGGATGTTCAGCTCGCCCGGGCCGGCCTTGTCGGCAAAGCCCCAGGCACCCAGCGAGGTGGCGCGCTCGTAGGCGGCCTTGGCGTCCTGCACGCGGAAGGCGATGGCGCACACGCTCGGGCCGTGCTCGCGCGCGAAGCGCTGCGCGAACGAATCGGGCTCGGCGTTCAGGATGAAGTTGATCTCGCCCTGGCGGTACAGCAGCACGTTCTTGTGGCGATGCTTGGCGATGGCCGTGAAGCCCATGCGCTCGAAGACCTTGCCCATGGCGACCGGATCGGGTGCCGCGTATTCGATGAATTCAAAGCCGTCGGTGCCCATGGGGTTGTCCCAGGGCGTGAAGGCGGGCGCGTCGGCGTGGCTCATGGCAGTCTCCGAAGAAGTGGGGATCGAGGGGAAAGTAAAAGGATGGCGGCTCGGCCAGTGCAGCAATGTAGGTCGACTGCCGCTCATGATTTCAGCGTTTGCGGGCGTGTTTCTTGGACCGATTGCAGGAAAAGTGCAAAAATCTCCTTATGGAAGCACTCGACAAGATAGATCGGCTGATTCTGCGCACGCTGCAAGCAGATGGCCGCGCCACCTACGACCAGATCGCCGAGCAGGTCAGCCTCTCGCCCAGCGCCGTGCTGCGCCGGGTCAAGCGGCTCGAGGAGCAGCGCGTGATCGACCGCTACGTGGCGCTGGTCAAGCCCGAGGCCGTCGGGCTGGGCCTCACGGCCTATCTCAACGTGCGGCTCGAAAAGCACACCGAGAGCCACAAGCGCAACCCGATGGACCTGTTCCGCGCCAGTGTGCAGACCTGGCCCGAAGTCGTCGAGTGCGCCGCCCTCACGGGCGAGATGGATTACCTGCTGCGCGTGGTCGTGGCCGACATGGCCCACTACAGCCGCTTCATCATGGACACCCTGCTCAAGCACCCGAGCGTGCAGGACTGCAAGACCAGTTTCGTGCTGGACCGTGTCAAAGCCACCACAGCCGTGCCGGTCTAGGCACGAAAAAGTTGCTCCGGGCACACGCTTTCGGGTATTGATTCACAAATGAGTCACGAAAGTGTCCCGCCGGGCTTGTGGGTTAAGGGAAAACCCTTACATTCAAGCCATGCTTACCGCCAAGGACCTCCTCAGGGCATCCCTCGGCCTCGGCTCTTTTCTGAAGGCGCCGATGGTTGAGGCCCAACCACGCGCCGTTGCCGCGCCGCAGCCCGTCATGGTGCCGATCCGCTCGATCGGCCCGCGCGAGCGCGAGCGCATCGCGCGCCACCTGCTGGCGCTCAGCGCCCACGACCGCTACCTGCGCTTCGGCTATGCCGCGGGCGACGAGCAGGTGCAGCGCTATGTCGACGGCCTCGACTTCGACCGCGACGAACTGTTCGGCATCTACAACCGCAAGCTCGAGCTGATCGCGATGGCCCACCTGGCCTTCGCGCCCGACGACCAGCACAGCGACTGCGCCGAATTCGGCGTTTCCGTCTCGGCCCATGCCCGCGGACGCGGCTATGGCGCCCGGCTGTTCGAGCGCGCCGTGGTCGTGGCGCGCAACGAAGGCGTGGGCATGCTGTTCATCCATGCGTTGAGCGAGAACGCCGCGATGCTCAAGATCGCGCGCAATGCCGGCGCCACCGTGGTGCGCAGCGGTTCCGAATCGGAAGCCCACCTGCAGCTGCCGAGCGCCACCTTCGACAGCCGCATGAGCGAGATCGCGCTCGAGCACTACGCGGCGGTCGACTTCCACCTCAAGACGCGCGCGAAGCAGTTCTGGGCCTTCCTGGCCAGCCTGCAGGAAGTCCGCAGCGGCGTGCGCGACGCGCGCGGCAAGTCGGCGCAATAAGGTCCTCGGGCGGCCCGGCCCTGCCCGGGAACGCTCCTTGCATACCCCCAGGCGGACCCGGTAGAGCCTGTCACATGCAATCCGGTATCCTTGCACTCCCCCCAACTACGCCCTCCCGCAGTGGCCGAACCTCACCCTGAACGCGCACCCGTCGAACGGGAAGACAAGCGCGGCTTTCTCCAGAAGCTCGCCGAATTCATCCATCCCGGTCCGGACTCGCGCGACGAGCTGATCGAAACCCTGGCGGATGCCGAAGACAACCAGGTGATCGGCGCCGAATCGCGCGTGATGCTCGAAGGCGTGCTGCGCATGGCCGACATGACGGCCGGCGACGTGATGGTCGCGGCACCGCGCATGGACCTGGTGAACATCGACGCGCCCTACGACGCGCTGCTGCACCTGGTCATCGACACCGCGCACTCGCGCTTCCCGGTGTACGAGGGCGAGAAGGAAAACATCATCGGCATCCTGCTCGCGAAGGACCTGCTCAAGCTGCAGCGCGCGCCGGGCCTGAACATCCGCGCGCTGCTGCGGCCCGCGACCTTCGTGCCCGAGAGCAAGGGCCTCAACGACCTGCTGCGCGAATTCCGCGGCAACCGCAACCACCTGGCGATCGTCATCGACGAGTTCGGCCGCGTGGCCGGCCTGATCACCATCGAGGACGTGCTCGAGCAGATCGTCGGCGAGATCGAGGACGAGTTCGACATCGCCGAGGACGAGGGCGACATCTTCGGCCTGGCCGACCACACCTACCGCGTCTCGGGCGACACGCCGATCGAGCGCGTGGCCGAGGCCTTCGGCATCGTGTTCGACGAGGAACAGCTCAGCGAGGACTTCGACACCATCGGCGGCCTGATCGCGCACGAAATGGGCCACGTGCCCAAGCGCGGCGAGCACCATGCGATCGGCGGCTTCGACTTCGTGGTGCTGCACACCAAGGGCGGCGCGGTGCGCTGGTTCAAGGTGTCGCCGGCCCGCGGCGGCGACGCGGCCGACTGATGCGCGCCGCACTGCTGGCGCTGGCCTTCCTGCTGGCCGGACTGGGGCAGGCCGCCTCGATCGCCTTGCCCGGCTCGGGCCGGCCGATGTGGCTGCTGCAGCTGGTGTCGCTCGGCGTCCTCGCCTTCGGGCTGCGCCGCCTGCGCGATCAGCACGCGGGCTGGCGCCGCGCCGGGCTGCATGCCTGGCTGTTCTCCACCGCCTGGCTCTGCGGCACCTTCTGGTGGCTCTTCATCTCGATGCACACCTACGGCGGCCTCGCCGCGCCGCTGGCCGCGATCGCGGTGCTCGCGCTCGCGGCCGCGCTCGGGCTGTACTACGCCTTGGCCGGTGCCTGGTTCGTGCGGCGCGGTCCGCGCGGCACGGTCATCGGCGCACTGGTCTTTGCCGCGCTGTGGACGCTGGCCGAGCTGGTGCGCGGCAGCTGGTTCACCGGTTTTCCCTGGGGCGCGGGCGGCTATGCGCATGTCGAGGGCCCGCTCTCGGGCTGGGCGCCGTGGGTCGGCGTCTACGGCATCGGCGCCGTCGCGGCCCTGGCTGCCGCACTGGTCGCGCTGGCACGGCCCGCGGCCCGCGCCGAGCTCGCGGGCGCCGCGTTGCTGATCGCCCTCGTGTTCGGCTTTCCGCTCGTGGCCCAGCCCTCGCGCGGCGAAGCCGCGGGCACGCTGCAGGTCGCGCTGCTGCAGGGCAACATCGCGCAGGACGAGAAGTTCGTCCCCAACGGCGGCATCGAGAACGCGCTGCGCTGGTACGGCGAACAGCTGCGCGATGCCAGGGCCTCGCTGGTGGTCACGCCCGAGACCGCGATCCCGCTGCTGCCGCAGCAACTGCCCACGGGCTACCTCGAGGCGATCCAGGCGCGCTATGCGAGCGGCAGCCAGGCGGCCGTGGTCGGCCTGCCGCTGGGCGACCGCCAGGGCTACACCAACACCGTGCTCGGGTTCCGGCCCGGAGCCGCCTCGGCCTACGCCTACAGCAAGCACCACCTCGTGCCCTTCGGCGAGTTCATTCCCTTCGGCTTCCGCTGGTTCATCGACATGATGAGCATCCCGCTCGGCGACTTCCGCAGCGGCGGCCTCGCGCAGCCCGCGCTCGCCTGGCAGGGCCAGCGCATCGCGCCGAACATCTGCTACGAGGACTTGTTCGGCGACGAGATCGGCGCCAACTTCCGCGACGCGGCGACGGCACCGACCATCCTGCTCAACGTCAGCAACATCGCCTGGTTCGGCGATTCGATCGCCATCGACCAGCATCTCGCGATCTCGCGCATGCGCGCGCTCGAGTTCGCGCGGCCGATGGTCCGCGCCACCAACACCGGTGCCACCGTGGTCATCGACGCCGAGGGCCGCGTGACCCATGCGCTGCCGCGGCTCACGCGCGGCGTGCTCGAGGCCTCGGTCGAGGGCCGCACCGGCCTCACGCCCTATGCGCGCTGGGTCGCGCACCTCGGGCTGTGGCCGCTGTGGGGCCTGGCCTGCGCGATCGTCGCGGTCGCCTTCGTGCGGCGCCGCCGCGCGGCCTGACTCAGGCCGCCACCGCGGCCGCGCGCGGCTTCACCGGCCAGTCGCGCAGCTTGCCGGGGTTCAGCAGGCCCAGCGGATCGAAGCGCCGCTTCACCGCGATCACCTCGGGCGGCAGCGGGCCGCCGGCCTTGCCGTCCTCGACGATGTTCACGTGCGGGTTGTTGATGTGCACCTCGTGCTCGCGGTGGATCTGCATGATCTCCTGCAGCCGTTCCTCGGTGCTGAAGCGCACCAGCTGCAGGCCGCTGCAGGTCATCAGGCCCGCCACGTTGCGGATGAACTCCAGGTGCATCATCACTTCGCCGCCGAGCAGCTTCTCCATCTCGATGACCTGCGCCACGTGGCGCCCCGGCACGAAGCCGCTCTGCAGGTAGGTCAGGGTCGGGTCGACCTTGAGCGCGTGCAGCGTCGTGTGGTTCCAGGTGAACTCCATCAGGGTGCGGTTGCTCTTCTGCACCTCGGCCGCGGTCTTGCGGTAGCTCACGGCGCCGCCGAAGCTCTCGACCAGTTGCAGCAGCGCCGGCTCGCTGGCCTCGGCCACCAGCGACAGCACCGTGTGGCAGCCCTTGGGCAGGTGCGCCGCGAGCTGCGCCAGGTGGTCGGAGATCGGCGCCGCATAGAACGACACCTCGCGCTTCACGATGCCCGGCGCGTTCGCGAGCCGGTCGGCGAAGTTCAGCGCGCCCTCGAAATCGGAGAAGGTCACGAGCGTCTCGAGCCACGGATGCGCGGGCGCCAGCGCGACCTCGAGTTCGAGCACCAGCCCGTTGGTGCCCCACAGGTGGTGCATGCGCATCGCCTCGGCGCCGCGCAGCTCCACCACCTGGGGTTCGGCCTCGATGGTCATCGCGCGGATGCCGAGCACGTTGCCGGGCGCGCCCAGCGGCCCGTAGTTGATCGAGCCCACGCCGCCGAAGCCGCCACCGAACAGGCCGCCGAGCGTGGCGCTGCGGTAGGTCGAGGGCACGCAGCGCATCTCCTGGCCGCTGGCCCTGGTCTGCTTCTCGAGCTCGCCCAGGCGGATGCCGGCCTGCGCGCGCGCCACGCCGGGCTGCACCCAGAGGCAGGCGTTGTAGCCGGTCATGTCGAGCACCACGCCGCCGGCCAGCGGCGTGGTCTGGCCGTAGTTGCCGGTGCCGCTGCCGCGCACGGTGATCGGCACGCCGTGGCGCGCGCAGGCGCCGACCACCGCGCGGATCTCGTCCTCGCTGCGCGGGCGCACCACCACGTCGGCGTGCTTGCCCTCGAGCTGGCGCTTGAGCACCGGGCTGAACCAGGAGAAGTCCTGCGACAACCGCACGACGCGGCCCTCGTCGGTGATCCAGTCGAGGTCGGGGAGTTCGAGCAGCAGCGGCCCGATGGAGGATTCTTGTGCGTTCATGTCGGGATCAGTCCTGGGAAAGTTCGCTCGCATGCCACGAGCCCAGCGCCACCTTGGTGAGCCAGGCCATCAGCACGAAGAGCGCGACGCCGGTGAGGGAAATCAGCAGCAGCGCGGCGAACATCCGCGGGATGTTCAGCTGGAAGCCCGCCTGCAGGATCTGGTAGGCCAGTCCCGCGCCCGAGCCGCCGGTGCCGGCCACGAACTCCGCCACCACCGCGCCGATCAGCGCGAGGCCGCTCGAGATGCGCAGGCCGCCGAAGAAGTAGGGCAGCGCGCTCGGGATGCGCAGCCGCACCAGTTGCTGCCAGCGCGTGGCGCGGTTGAGCTTGAAGTAGCTCTGCAGGTCGGGGTCGATGCTGCGCAGGCCCAGCGTGGTGTTGCTGATGATCGGGAACAGCGCCACCAGCGCCGCGCACACGGTCATCGCGGCCGTCGGGTTCTTGACCCAGATGATGATCAGCGGCGCCACCGCCACGATCGGCGTGACCTGCAGCAGCACCGCGTACGGAAAGAGCGCTGTCTCGATGCGCTTGCTCTGCACGAACAGGAACGAGATCAGCACGCCCGCCACCGTGGCGAGCACGAAGGACAGCACCGTGATCTTGAGCGTGACCAGCAGCGCGTTGCCCAGCGGTGCCCAGTCGGTCACCAGCGTCTGCAGCATCAGCCAGGGCGAGGGCACGAGGTAGGGCGGCAGCTCCATCGCCACCACCATCCATTGCCACAGCGCGATCAGCAGCAGGCCGATCGCCATCGGATAGAGCACGCGCTGCACGCGCGGCTGGCTCAGCAGCGGCGTGCGGCTCATCGCGCGTGCTCCTCGTCGGCATGGCTGGCACGCAGCAGGCTGTCCTGCAGCCGCTTCGCATGGCGCGCGAATTCGGGCGTGACCATGAAGTCGGCGCTGCGCGGATAGGGCTCGTCGATCTGGAACTGCTCGACCACGCGGCCCGGCCGCGCGGCCATCATCACCACGCGGCTCGAGAGGAACACCGCCTCGTGGATCGAGTGCGTCACGAAGATCACCGTGAGCTTCTTCTTGCGCCAGAGCTCGAGCAGGTCGGCGTCGAGCTTGTGGCGCGTGATCTCGTCGAGCGCGCCGAAGGGCTCGTCCATCAGCAGCAGGTCGGGCTGCGTGACCAGCCCGCGCGCGATCGACACCCGCATCTGCATGCCGCCCGAGAGCGCGCGCGGCAGCGCGCTGGCGAACTTCTCGAGGCCCACCAGCGCCAGCGACTCCATCACGCGCGCATCGGCCTCCTTGCGCGGCACGCCCGCCAGGTCGAGCGGCAGCCGCACGTTGGTCTGCACGCTGGCCCAGGGCATCAGCGTGGGCGACTGGAACACGAAGGACAGCTTGTGCGGGCGGTCATGCAGCTGCGCCACCGGCTTGCGCCACACCAGCAGCCGGCCGTCGCTGGGCTCGAGCATGCCCGCCACCATCTTGAGCAGCGTGCTCTTGCCGCAGCCCGAGGGGCCGAGCAGCGTGACGAACTCGCCCTCGGCGATCGACAGGTCGACCGGCAGCAGCGCCTGCGTGCCGTTGGGATAGGTCTTCTCGGCCGAGAGCACTTCCACCGCGGGCACGGCAGGCACCGTCGGCGGCGCGAGGGTGTGGGGGTCGATGCGGTTCATGGCGTGGCGACGATCAGGGCAATACCTTGGCGTCCTTCACGAACTCGGTCGTGTAGGTCTTCGCGAGCTCGACCTTGGCCGGGTCGAGCAGCTTGGCGCTCACGAGGAAGTCGTAGCTGGCCTTGGCGCGCGTGTCGGTCATCACGCCGATGCCGAGCTTGGCCGCGTCGCCGCCCGTGATCATTCCCATCTCCTTGAGCTTGGCCACGCTGTAGGCGAGCTGGTCGTCGGTCATGTTGGGGTTGTCCTTCTTGATCAGCGCGTTGGCGGGCGCGGGATCGGCGAGGTAGCTCTTCCAGCCTTCGGCCGAGGCCTTGACGAAGGCCGCGACCTGCTTGCTGCGCTCCTTCACCGTCTTCTCCATGCACGAGACGGTGGTGGCATAGGCCGGGAAGCCGTGGTCGCTAAACATCAGCACGGTGCTCTTCACGCCGGCCTTCTGGATCGCGTAGGGCTCGGAGGTCAGGTAGCCCTGCTGGGCCGTGTTCCTGTCGGCCACGAAGGGCTGGATGTTGAAGGTGTAGGGCCGGGTCTGCTCGTCCTTGAGGCCGAACTTGGCCTTGAGCCAGGGCCAGTAGCCGCGGTTGGCCTGCGCGCCGATCAGCAGCGTCTTGCCCTTGAGGTCCTCGAAGCCCTTCACGTCGTCGTGCGCGATCAGCACCTGCGGGTCCTTCTGGAAGAAGGCCGCCACGTTGACCACCGGCACGCCGCCCTCGCGCACCTGCATCATCTGGATGTCGCTCGAGCCCATGATGCAGTCGGCCTGGCCGGCCGCCATCATCTGCGTGATGTTGACCTGCGGGCCGCCCATCTTGATGGTCACGTCGAGGCCGTACTTCTTGTAGATGCCCTGCGCCACGGCCTGGTAGAAGCCGCCGTGCTCGGCCTGCGCGTACCAGTTGGTCATGTAGGTGAACTTGTCCTCGGCCTGCGCGGGCGCGGCGAGGAAGGCGATGGCGGCGGCGCCGGCCAGGGACAGTGCGAAGGAGCGCATGGGAGGACCTCTCTAGGGCGTGGGTGAAGAAAAAGGGGAAAGACGGGCCGATGCAAGAAGCAGGCTCAGGCCGGCGCGAAGGACTGCTGCACGAAGCCCTGCTGGTGGCCGCGCTCCCAGGTGGCTTCCTCGCGCACCACCCAGCGCAGCGCATGCAGCTCGGTCAGCGCCTGCACCCAGCTGTCGGACAGCGTGTCGAGGATCGCCTCGCCCTGCTCGCGCGTGGCGGTGGTCGGGTCGCCGATCACGCCGCTGGGTCCGAAGTCGCGCGCGGTCCAGGCGCAGGCCGGGCGGCCGTCGGCCGACAGCAGCTTGATCGGGAACGGCGGCGGGAAATTGGCCACCGCGCGCTCCATGTGCACCGTCTCGGGCGCGAGCGCAAGCATCAGCGCGGTCTCGGAATGGCCGGCATGCATCGCGAGCTTCTTCTCCTGCTCGCTGACCTGCTTGCTGGCCGCGCTCGGCAGGCGCGACACGCCGTGCGGCACCACCACGAAGTCGCCATGGCGCAGCCGCAGCTCGCGCGCCGCCATCTCGAGCACCTGCGGCTGGCCGCCGTGGCCGTTGGCGAACAGCAGCTTGCGAAAGCCCGCGCGGTAGACCGACTCGCCGATCTCGGTCACGGTCGACAGCAGCGTGGTGCCGGTCAGCGTCATCGTGCCGGGGAAGTGCAGGTGCTCTTCCGACTTGCCGTAGGTGATGGTGGGCAGCGCGAAGGCGCGCACCTCGGCCGGCAGCTTCTCGAGCGCCTTGCCCATCACGCCCGAGCTGATCACGCTGTCGACCGAGCACGGCAGGTGCGGGCCGTGCTGCTCGATCGCGCCGCAGGGCAGCACGATGACCGTGTTCTCGCGGTCGGGCAGCGCGGCGATCTCGGTCCAGCTCAGGTAGGGCAGGAAGCGGTGGGGAGGGATGTAGCCGTGGAGCATGGGGACGGTCCTTGGAGTGGTTCTGTTCGTTGAAGAGGCTCAGGCGTGCGCGGTCGGGTGCTCGCACCAGGCGGCGGGCACCTCGCCGTGCGTGACGCGGCCCGCGCGCAGCACCACGCGCGATGCGCTGCGCGAGGGCCAGCCGAAGCGGTCGGCCGCGCCGAAGAGCACGAGGTCGGCGGGCGCGCCGACGAGCGTCGGGCGTTGCACGCTGGCGTCGCGGCGCAGCCAGTCGGCGCGGCACAGCGCCTCCGACCAGGTCTCGAACGGCTCGTCGAGCTGCGCCACCAGCGCGGCCGTGCCCAGTGCTTCCACGGGGTCGAAGCTGCCGAGCCGGCAGAACGGGTCCTGCACGTTGTCGCTCGCGAACAGCAGCGGGATGCCGCGCTCGCGCGCCTCCTTCACCAGCGTGATGCCGCGCCGGCGCGGCGTGCGGCCGCTCACGGCGTCCTGCAGCAGCAGGTTGGTGGCGGGCAGCGAGACCACCGTGATCGGCGCGCGCGCCACGGCGTCGAGCGTGGCGAGCGCCTGCGCCTCGGGCTGTTCCGCGAGCGCGCAGACGTGGCCGCAGACCACGCGGCCTTCGTAGCCGATCTCGGCCAGGATGCGCGCGGTGGCCGCCAGGCCCGTGGCCGAGGCATTGAGCTCCTCGTCCACGTGCAGGTCGATGTCGAGCTCGCAGGCCTGCGCCGAGCGCAGCAGGTTGCGCAGCGCGTTCTCGCTCCAGTTGGTGGAGTGCACGAAGCCGCCGAGCAGCGCGTGCGGCCCGGTGGCCTTCACCTGCTTCGCGAGCCGCAGCGCCTGCGCCGCGTCCTCGAACAGCGGCAGCTTGATCAGGCTCACCTGCTCGAGCCGCACGCGGCCCGCCCATTCCTGCGCCAACTCGGCCATCACCGGCCAGGCCATCGGCAGGGCATCGGGCTCCCACCAGTCGACATGCGTGCGCACGTGCGTGGTGCCGCATTCCCAGGCCCATTGCAGTCCGCGTGCTGCGCGTTCGCGCACGTCGGCGGGCGTCCAGTTCACGCGGTCGGCCAGCATCGCATCGATGGCGCCGAGCAGGCCCGGCTGCACCGCCTTCATGCGCGGCAGCGTGAAGACCTTGTCGAGGTGCGTGTGGGCATCGACGAAGCCCGGCAGCGCGAGCGTGCCGCCGAGGTCCCAGCCCGCGGCGGGCGTTTCGGCAGCGTCGTCCGCGGGGCGCAGCGACTGCACGCGGCCGCCCTCGATCGCGAGCCGCGCGAGCGCCGGCACGCCGTCGCGCTGCGGCCAGTCGGCCGGCAGCAGCCAGCGCGGCAGGCGCACCCGGTCGAGCAGCACGGGCGCGCTCATGCGAAGCGCGCCATGGCGTTGCCGACCTTGGCCATGAAGCGCTTGAGCTGGGGCTCGGTCGCCACGTTCATGTGGTAGTGGGCGTGGTAGTCGACCTTGGCGCCATGGCCGGTCAGCCGCTTCATGTAGCGCGTGACGATCTTGCGCGGCGGGTCGCCCATGTACATCGCCACCCAGCGCGGGCGGCCGTAGGTGACCACGGCGCTGATGCGCTTGATGTGCGTGAGCATCGGCTTCACGTTGGCGGGGTCGCTGATGTCGAAGGCCACGCCCGGCATGAACAGCCGGTCGAAGTAGCCCTTGAGCATGGCCGGCAGGCCGAAGCACCAGGTCGGGAAGCAGAACACGATGCCCTCGGCCCACTGCAGCCGCTCGACGTAGGGCTTGAGCGGCAGCTGGTTGGCCGGCACCTCGTGGTAGCCCAGCCGCTCCTCGCGCGAGAGCACCGGATCGAAGCCCTCGGCATAGAGGTCGCAGTCGTCGACCTCGTGGCCGGCCGCGCGCAGGTTCTTCAGCACCTCCTGGTGCAGGGCGGCATGGAAGCTGGTTTCGACCGGATGGCAGTAGACGACGAGCACGCGCATGGTGTTTGACCGCTTAATCAGAGCAAGTGGTCAGGTTTAGCAAGCGACGTGCCAGCGCGGGCGCACCGGATTGGGGCCGGTGCGGTTCTGGCGGGGAGGAAAGCGCCCGGGCGGCGCGGGTGGCTAGCTGGCGCGGATGCCGCAGCCGGCCAGCACGAAGGCCACCAGCTCGCGCGCGATCGGTTCGCGGTCGATCGGCGCGTCGGGCGGCAGGCCCAGCATCACGCGGGTCTGGATCGCGTAGTCGGCGTAGCTCTGGGTCATGGCCCAGACGTGCATCAGCAGGATGCGCGCATCGAGCGGGCGCATCTGGCCGCGCGCGATCCAGCCGTTGATGATGTCGACCTTCTTCTGCGTCCAGGCGCGCGCGTTGGGCCAGTAGCGGTCGAGGTTGCGGCCGCCGTCGAGGATCTCGCGCGTGAAGATGCGCGACATCTCGGGGCTGTCGATCGCATGGTCGAGCTTCTTGCGGATGTAGTCGCCGAGCACCGTCGCCGGATCGCTCGCGTCCTCGAACGAGAACACCACCTTCCACGCATGCAGCACCTGCATCAGCAGTTCTTCGTACAGCTCTTCCTTGCCGACGATGTAGTAGTGCAGCTGCGGCTTGGTGAGGCCGGCGCGTGCCGCGATGGCCTGGGTCGAGGTGCCCTTCAGGCCATGCAGGCTGAACTCCGCGATGGCCGCGGCGCGGATCGCCGCCATGATGCGTTCGCGGCCCGGGCGCGCGCGCGACAGCGGCCCGTCGGGCGCGGGCATTTCCTGGGCGGTCGAGACGGGAAGGGCGGCGGAGTCGGCGTTCATGGCGAGGGAGTGGCGCGGCGTGCGCGCGGTCGATGGTAATGCCTGCGTCCCCACGGCCGCATGACCGCATGCCATGCCGGCATGGCCGCGCCGGGCAGCCGGGCATGGTTCATGTATCTTCTCGCCGCCTCGAAAAATTCATTCAACACAAGGAGTTCTCCATGTACCTTTCCCCTCGCTTCAGGGCCCTCGCGGCCGGTGCCGCGATGCTGGCGGCCAGCGCGCTCGCGCAGGCGCAGCAGGCGCTCCCCAACGTGGTGATCCTGGCCACCGGCGGCACCATCGCGGGCGCCGGCGCCTCGGCCGTCAACAGCGCCACCTACGCGGCCGCCAAGGTCGGTGTCGAGAAGCTGATCGCGGGCCTGCCCGAGCTCTCCAAGGTCGCCAACGTGCGCGGCGAACAGGTGTTCCAGGTCGCGTCCGAGAGCCTCACCAACGACAACCTGCTCACGCTCGCCAAGCGCGTGTCGGCGCTGTCGAAGCAGAGCGACGTCGACGGCATCGTGATCACGCACGGCACCGACACGCTCGAAGAAACCGCCTACTTCCTGACCCTGACCGTGCACACCTCCAAGCCGATCGTGGTGGTCGGCTCGATGCGCCCGGGCACCGCGCTGTCGGCCGACGGCGCGCTCAACCTGTACGACGCCGTGACGGTGGCCGGCAGCAAGGACGCCGCGGGCAAGGGCGTGCTGGTGACGATGGGCGACAACATCGACACCGGCCGCGACGTGAGCAAGAGCGTGAACATCAAGACCAGCGCCTTCTCGAGCCAGTGGGGCCCGCTGGGCATGGTGGTCGAGGGCAAGAACTACTGGTTCCGCGCGCCCGTGAAGCGCCACACCATGAACTCGGAGTTCGACATCGACCAGATCAACGCGCTGCCGCCGGTCGAGATCGCCATGGGCTACGAGGGCGTGTCCTCGACCGCCATCGACGCGCTCGCCAAGAGCGGCATCAAGGCGCTGATCCATGGCGGCACCGGCAACGGCTCGGTCGCCGACCGCATCGTGCCGAACCTGCAGAAGGTGCGCGCCGACGGCATCGTCGTCATCCGCAGCTCGCGCGTGCCCGACGGCTTCGTGATCCGCAACGCCGAGCAGCCCGACGACAAGTACGACTGGGTGGTGGCGCACGACCTGCGCCCGCAGAAGGCGCGCATCCTCGCGATGGTCGCGCTGACGAAGACCAGCGACACCAAGGAACTGCAGCGCATCTTCTGGGAATACTGATCCCTCGATCCGCGTCGGTCCCCGGGGCCGCGCTCCTTCCGCAGGGAAGGGCGCGGCCCTTTTTCTTTCGCGGCCGGTTCAGCGCGCGAGCCGCCGCTGGCGATGCCGCGCGAACTCCAGCCCGCCCACGCACACCAGCAGCCAGGCCAGCCCGGTCAGCAGGCCCGCCACCACGTCGCTCGCGAAGTGCACCTGCAGGAAGATCCGGCTGCAGGCGATGGTGACGATCGCGGCAGCGCCGGCCATCGCCGCCGCCACGTGCCAGCGCGGCGGCAGCAGGCGCAGCGCGAGATAGACCAGCATGCCGTAGCTCACGATCGCGCCCGCGCTGTGGCCGCTCGGGAAGCTGTAGCTGGTCTCGTGCGCCAGGCCGTGGTCGTGCAGCGGCCGGGCGCGCGCGAAGATCTGCTTGAGCGCCGGGTTCAGCAGCACGATCCCCACCAGCGCCATCGACCAGCCGAGCGCCAGGCCGCGATGGGAGCGGTGCCACAGCAGCAGCGCCACCAGCACCGCCACCGGCGCCAAGGTGGCGAAGTCGCCGAGCCGCGTGAGCCAGCTGAACGCGAGGATCACGCCGTGCGGCATGTGCTGCGCGATCGCATCGGTCAGCGCCTGGTCGGCCAGGCCCAGCGTGCGGCCGTCGCCGAGGTTGGAGGCGATCCAGGCGAACAGGCTCGAGGCGCCGAGGATCGCCGCGAAGCCGAGCACCAGCGCGAGCACCAGCCGCGGTTCGTCGGGCTCTTCCTCGGCGGCCAGCGCGAGCCGGCGGCGCTGCGCCATCCAGCAGGCCAGGCCGGCGATCAGCACCGAGGCCAGCAGCAGCGAGAGGAAGCCGCCCAGCGCATGGGCGCCGAGCTGTTCGGCATGCGCGACGAGGGCGGGCGGGTTCGGGAGGGGAGTGGAAGGAAGGGAAGGGACGGGGACGGCCGATGACATGCGGCGCACCCTAAAGCGGCGCCGCTGCGCTGGCAAGCGAAAGCCTTACGGCGTCGGCGAGCACGAAGGCCTGGCGCTCGGCCGCGTAGTCCCAGCGCTCGACCGCGCAGGCGCGCGCGCCGTCGTCGCGCCGCACCACGTTGACCGAGTTCGGATGCCCCGCGCGCACGCGCCACGACACGGCCGTGCCCGCCTGCACCGCCCACATCGGCCGCGGGCAATCGACGAAGCACTCGTGCAGCGGCAGCACGAAGGGCAGGTGGATGTGGCCGCCGAGCACCAGGTCGGCGCCGGCCGCGGCCCAGCGCGCCACCGCGGCCTCGCCGCCGTGCAGCCGGTTGCCGATGTCCTCGCGCCGCGTCACCGCCACCGGTTGGTGCGTGACCACCACGCGCAGTTGCGACGGCGCCGCCGCGGCCAGCCGACGCGCCACGCGCTCGACCTGCGCGTGCGACACCTCGCCGTCCTCGTGGCGCCAGCGGCGCGTGGTCTTGACGCCGATCGCGAGCCAGCCGGGCGTGTCGATCACCGGCTCGAGTTCGCCGCCGAAGGCCTCGCTGTAGCGGCCATAGGGTGCGAAGGCGCGCGCCGCGAGCTGGAACAGAGGGATGTCATGGTTGCCCGGAATCGCCAGCAGCGCCCGCGGCGCCAGCCGGTCGACGAAGGCGCGCGCGGCCGCGAACTGCGCGCGCGTGGCGCGCTGCGTGATGTCGCCCGACAGCACCAGCAGCTCGGGCGCGAGTTCGCGCGCCAGCCGCTCGAGCGCCGCCAGCACCGGCGGCTGCTCGGTGCCGAAGTGCGGGTCGGAAACCTGCAGCAACACGCTCATTGCTTGGCCGCCTCCAGCTCGGGCGCCACGTCGGGCCGCACCAGCCACAGCGGCTCGGGCGAGACGCGGAACAGCAGCGGCATCTCGGCCCAGCCGATCTCGCCGTCGGTCGCCACCTTCACGCGCCGCGGGCCGCGGCTGCCCGCGCGGCCGATGCGCACCGTCATCGACTCGAAGGGAAAGCTCAGCACCTCGTCGGCCTCGCCGAGCCGCCCGAGCGCGCCGCGCAGCAGCAGCCCCGGCATCGACAGCAGGCCATGCGGCTTGAGCGCCACCGCGGCCAGTTGCCCCTGCTCGGGCGCATCGGCATGCTCGATGCCGATCTGCAGCAGCTGCAGCGGGTTGTTGCCGACGAACAGCGTGGGCGTGCGGATCGCGCGCTCCTGGCCGCGCCAGCCCATGCGCAGGTCGAGCGTGCGGTGGCCGCGCAGCACGGTCAGCAAGCCGGCGCCGAGCGCGATCAGGCGGTTGCGCCCGTAGCGCGACTTGTAGTGCTCGCGCTCCTCGAGCAGCTGGGCGTACAGGCCCAGGCTGGCGTTGACCAGGAAGGCGCGGTCGTTGAGCAGCCCGACCTGCACCGGCCGCGGCGGATGGGTCAGCAGCACCTCGAGCGCCTGGGCGGTGTCGCGCGGAATGCCGTGGGCCCGGCTGAAGTAGTTGAAGGTGCCCTGCGGCAGCACGCCGAAGGCGCAGCCGCTGCCCAGCGTGGCCTGGGCCACGGCATTGATCGTGCCGTCGCCGCCCGCGGCCACCACCACGCCGCCGGCGGCGCGCGCGCGCTCCACCGCCTCGCGCGCCAGCGCGCGCAGGCTGCCGGGGCCGTCGTCGGCGCTGCCGCGGTCGACCGTGAAGATGCGCAGCCGGCGGTCGGCCGCGGCGCAGCCTTCCTCGATGACCTGGCGGGCCTGGACGGCGTCCTCGCTGCCGGAGGCGGCATTGAGCACGATGAAGAGCGGGGTGTTCGGGCCGGTCTCGGGCACTGGCATGGGGCGTGTGGGGCTGGGGGCTCGTGGGGGAGGGACGTCGGATCGGCGTGGCGGGCGGGCGTTCCCGGCCCGCATGAAAAGCGCCGGCCGCGCGGCCGTCGGAAGACGATGGCCCGCCGATGGCCCGCGCGGACCCCGGTTTATCGCACGGCCCGTGTCCGCTGCGTGGCAGGCGCCTTCCCGACCCGCTGTGGGAGAGTTGCCCTCCGCCCGTAAAATCGCGGGCTTTCGCGGCGCACCGCCGCGCTTTCGTCCAACGCCCGGCCGCGCCGGCCGGCACCCTTCATGTTGACCTTCCAGCAAATCATTCTCAAATTGCAGTCGTACTGGGCCGACAAGGGCTGCGCGCTGCTGCAACCGTACGACATGGAAGTGGGCGCGGGCACCTCGCACACCGCCACCTTCCTGCGCGCGCTCGGCCCCGAGCCCTGGAAGGCCGCCTACGTGCAGCCCAGCCGCCGCCCCAAGGACGGCCGCTACGGTGAGAACCCCAACCGCGGCCAGCACTACTACCAGTACCAGGTCGTGCTCAAGCCCGCGCCCGCGAACATCCTCGAGCTCTACCTCGGCAGCCTCGAGGCGCTGGGCTTCGACCTCAAGAAGAACGACATCCGCTTCGTCGAGGACGACTGGGAGAACCCCACGCTCGGCGCCTGGGGCCTGGGCTGGGAGGTCTGGCTCAACGGCATGGAGGTGACGCAGTTCACCTACTTCCAGCAGGTCGGCGGCATCGACTGCAAGCCGATCACCGGCGAGATCACCTACGGCCTCGAGCGCCTGGCGATGTACCTGCAGGGCGTGGAGAACATGTACGACCTGGTGTGGACCGAAGGCCACGGTGGCGCCAAGCTCAGCTACGGCGACGTGTTCAAGCAGAACGAGGTCGAACAGTCGGCCTACAACTTCGAGCACTCCGATGCCGAGTTCCTGTTCACCGCCTTCGCCGCGCACGAGAAGCAGGCCAGGCACCTGATGGCCGAGCAGCTCGCGCTGCCGGCCTACGAGCAGGTGCTCAAGGCCGCGCACAGCTTCAACCTGCTCGACGCGCGCGGCGCGATCAGCGTGACCGAACGCGCGGCCTACATCGGCCGCATCCGCAACCTCGCGCGCAGCGTGGCGCAGAGCTACTACGACAGCCGGGAACGGCTGGGCTTCCCGATGGCACCGCGCGAATGGGTCGCGCAGATCGCACCGAAGAAGGCCGCCTGAGCGATGACGACCCCCATGAACAAGACCTCCCTGCTGGTTGAACTGTTTGTCGAAGAACTGCCGCCGAAGGCGCTGAAGAAGCTCGGCGAGGCCTTCGCGGGCGTGCTGCGCGAACAGCTCGTGGCCCAGGGCCTGGCCGAGGCCGGCTCGGTGCTCACGCCCTTCGCCTCGCCGCGCCGCCTGGCCGCGCACCTCACGCACGTGGCCGAGCGCGCCGCCGACAAGGCCGTCTCGCAGAAGCTGATGCCCGTGGCCGTGGGGCTCGATGCCTCGGGCCAGCCCACGCCCGCGCTGCTCAAGCGCCTGGGCGCGCTCGGCGCCGACGCCTCGGCCGTGCCCGGCCTCAAGCGCGCCATGGACGGCAAGGCCGAAGCCCTGTTCTACGAGAGCACCGCCAAGGGCGCCACGCTGGCCGAAGGCCTGCAGAAGGCACTGGCCGAAGCCATCGCCAAGCTGCCGATCCCCAAGGTCATGAGCTACCAGCTCGAGAGCGGCTGCGAGCTGCCGGGGTGGACCAGCGTGAGCTTCGTGCGCCCCGCGCACGGCCTGGTCGCGCTGCATGGCGATGCCGTGGTGCCCGTCGAGGCGCTGGGCCTCCAGGCCGGCCGCGAAACGCATGGCCACCGCTTCGAGGCCGCGGTCGATCCCGTGGTGCTGCGCAACGCCGACAGCTATGCGCTGCAGCTGCAGGACGAGGGCGCGGTGATCGCGAGCTTCGAGGCGCGCCGCGCCGCGATCGCGCGCCAGCTCGCCGCGGCCGCGGTCCAGGTCGGCGGCGGCTCGGTGCCGATCCACGACGACGCGCTGCTCGACGAGGTCACGGCGCTGGTCGAACGGCCCAACGTGCTGGTCTGCAGCTTCGAGCGCGAGTTCCTCGAGGTGCCGCAGGAATGCCTGATCCTCACGATGAAGGCGAACCAGAAGTACTTCCCGCTGCTCGACGCCTCGAGCAGGCTCACGAACCGGTTCCTGGTCGTCAGCAACATCAGCCCCGACGATGCCAGCGCCGTCATCGGCGGCAACGAGCGCGTGGTGCGCCCGCGCCTGGCCGACGCCAAGTTCTTCTTCGACCAGGACCGCAAGAAGACGCTGGCCTCGCGCGTCGCGTCGCTGGGCAAGGTGGTCTATCACAACAAGCTCGGCACCCAGGGCGAACGCGTGGAGCGCGTGATGCGCATCGCGCGCGCCATCGCCGACCAGCTGGGCAATGCCGAGGTGGCGCGCCAGGCCGTGCAGGCCGCCCAACTGGCCAAGGCCGACCTCGTGACCGACATGGTCGGCGAGTTCCCCGAGCTGCAGGGCATCATGGGCCGCTACTACGCGCAGCACGACGGCCTCGACGCGGCCGTGGCCGATGCCATCGAGGACCACTACAAGCCGCGCTTCGCGGGCGACGAACTGCCGCGCAACAGCGTCGGCCTGGTGGTCGCGCTGGCCGACAAGCTCGAGACCCTGGTCGGCATGTTCGGCATCGGCAACCTGCCCACCGGCGACCGCGATCCGTTCGCGCTGCGCCGCCATGCGCTCGGCACGATCCGCATGCTGATCGAGAAGAACCTGCCGCTGGACCTCGACGCGCTGCTGGCCGAGGCCGCCGCGCAGTTCAAGGACATCGCTGGCTTCGATGCCTCCAAGGCCACGGTCGAGCTGCAGGACTTCATCCTCGACCGTCTCGCCGGCAGCCTGCGCGAGCAGGGCGCCAGCGCGCAGGAAGTCGACGCCGTGCTGGCCCCGCGCCCGCAGCGCCTGGGCCAGGTGCCCCAACTGCTCGCCGCCGTGCGCGCCTTCGCCGTGCTGCCCGCCGCCGCCGCGCTGGCCGCGGCCAACAAGCGCATCGGCAACATCCTCAAGAAGGCCCCCGAAGCCGACGCCCACGTCAGCGAGCTGCTGCTGCAGGAGCCCGCCGAGAAGGCGCTGCATGCCGCCATGGCGCAGGTGGTGCCCGCCGCCAACGCCCAGTTCGATGCCGGCGACTACACCGCCTCGCTGCAGACCCTGGCCGCGCTGCGCGAACCGGTCGACGCCTTCTTCGACGGCGTGATGGTCAATGCCGAGCAGGCCGACCTGCGGCTCAACCGGCTGGGGCTCCTGATGTCGCTGCATGCCGCGATGAACCGCGTGGCGCAGCTCGAGCGGCTGGCTGTCTGAAGACCGTCACTCGATAATCGATCGCGCATGAACCGGCAACAGCAACTGGATCAGTTCTCCCTCGCCCTGCACCAGCGGGCGGTGGCGGTGCTGCGCCAGAAGCCCGCGTTGCGCGAGCAGGCCCGCCGCACCCTCGAACGCTGGCGTCAGCAGTCGGGTCCCACGCGCTCCGACGTGCTGTGGGACGAGTGGGAGCGTCTTCTCGCCGGCGATGTCGGCGTGCTCGAAGATGCCGCGCTCGTCGAGTCCGAGCATGGACAGCTCATGCGCAGCGTGTCGCCGCTCGGCGGTCTCGTCTCGCAGGTCGAACGAATGGCATTGCTCAAGCAGGCGCGCGAGCAGGCCGCGACCCCATGAAGCTCGAAGAACTGCAGCACGTGTTGCGCGCTTCCGCGGCGATCTCGAAAGAAAGTTCTTTTGTGGTCGTCGGCAGTCAGGCCGTGCTGCTGCTGCTCGATCAACCGCCCGAGTCGCTGCTGGTGTCGCGCGAAATAGATCTCTACCCCGCGCTGCATCCGGAGCGCGCCGACCTGATCGACGGGGCGATCGGCATGCACTCGAGCTTTCACGAGACCTTCGGTTATTTCGCCGACGGTGTCGGGCCCGAGACCGCCGTCATGCCCGGCGACTGGATGAGTCGCGCCAGCCTGCACTACGTCGGCGAGATCACCGCCATCTGCCCGGAACTGCACGACTTGGTCGTTTCCAAGTGCGTGGCCGGTCGCGAGAAGGACGCCGATTTCGTTCGCGAGCTGTTGAAGCAGGACCTGGTATCGCTCGATACGCTGGTGCACCGCATCGGCATGCTGGATGCGGCGAAGTATCCGCTGCCGCATCTGGTCGCCTGGGCGAAGCGGCGCAAGCTGGAGTCTGAAGGAACACCTCCATGAAACTCGTGATCCTCGACCGCAACGGCACGATCAACGTGCACCGCGAAGACTTCGTGAAGAGCGACACCGAGTGGACGCCGCTGCCCGGTGCGCTCGAGGCCGTGGCGCGGCTCAACCATGCGGGCTGGCACGTGGTGATCGCTTCGAACCAGTCGGGCCTGGGGCGCGGCCTGTTCGACATGGCCTCGCTCAATGCGATGCACGCCAAGATGCACAAGATGCTCGCGGCCGTGGGCGGGCGTGTCGATGCGGTGTTCTATTGCCCGCACAGCCCCGACGAGGACTGCGAATGCCGCAAGCCCAAGCCGGGCCTGTTCCAGCAGATCGGCGACCGCTTCGGCATCGACCTGGCCGGCGTGCCCACCGCGGGCGACAGCCTGCGCGACCTGCAGGCCGGCGCGGCCGCCGGCTGCGAACCGCACCTGCTGCTGACCGGCATGGGCGCGGCCTGCCGCGGCTTCGATCCGCTGCCTCCCGAATATCCGGCGGACACGAGGGTGCACGAAGACCTCGCCGCTTTCGTCGACTTTTTGCTCGCGCGCGAGGCGCGCGCCGAATCCATGCAGGTGGCTCTCTGATGGCGTTGCTCCGTTCCGTTCTCCACGCGCTGTGGATGTTCGTCACCGTCGTCCCCTGGGCGATCATCATGCTGGTGTGCTCGATCTGGATGCGCGGCATACCGCTCTACTGGATGGCGGCGCGCTGGCTCTCCTGGGCCGTCGGCAGCGGCGCGCGTGCGCTGCTGGGCATCCGGCTGCGCGTGAGCGGCATGGAGAACCTGCCGGCCGACAAACTTGCGGGCGCGATCCTGCTGGTCAAGCACCAGTCCACCCTCGAGACCTTCCTGATGCCCACGCTGATGCCGCATCCGCTGGCCTACGTGTTCAAGAAGGAGCTGCTCTACGTGCCCTTCTTCGGCTGGGCCATGGGCCGGCTCGACATGATCCACATCGACCGCAGCCAGCGCGCCCAGGCCTTCAACAAGGTGGTGAGCCAGGGCCGCAAGCTGCTCGCGCAGGGCATCTGGATCATCATGTTCCCCGAGGGCACGCGCATTCCGCGCGGCCAGAAGGGCACCTACAAGAGCGGCGGCACGCGCCTGGCCTGCGAGACCGGCGTGCCCGTGATCCCGATCGCCGTGACCTCGGCCAAGGTCTGGCCGCGCAAGGCCTTCGTCAAGCGCGCCGGCGTGGTCGACGTGTCGATCGGCGTGCCGATCTCGAGCGCGGGCCGCAAGCCCGACGAGCTGATGCGCGAGGTCGAGGCCTGGATCGAGGCCGAGATGCATCGCCTCGATCCCGAGGCGTACCGCGATGCCGATGCCACCGGTGGCGTGGCCGGCAGCAGCGCCACGGTCGAGAAGGCGGGTTGAAGGCGCGCGCGTCTTCGGCCGTCGTCCCTTCCTTGTCGTCCATCATCGGGAACCACGCATGCGGGAGCTGATGCAGCTGGCGCTGGACCTGTTCGGCGATGGCGCCGCGGCCGCGCCGCCACCGCCCGCCGCGCCGCGCGGCCGCAAGAGCCCGGGCCCGGCGCGGCCACGCACGCGCCAGCCCGGCAGCCTCGTGCCCGATGCGCTGCCCTTCGCGGTGTCGCCGGTGGTGGCCGTGCCCACCCCCACGGTGCCGCTGGTCGAGGACACGCGTCCGGCCGTGCCGCTGGCCGACACCCTGACGCCCGCGAGCTTCGTGCATCCGCAGGCCTCGCGCGAGCTGATGCTGGGCGCGGCGCGCGTCGCCTACGAATTCAAGCGCGGCAAGCGCCGCACCATCGGTTTCGTCGTCGGCGCCGAAGGCCTGTCGGTGCGCGCGCCGCGCTGGGTCGCGCTGCGCGACGTCGATGCCGCCGTCCGCGAGAAGAGCGACTGGATCCTGCGCAAGCTCGCCGAGACCCAGCAGCGCCACGCGCGCGTCGAGGCCACGCGCATCGACTGGAAGGACGGCGCGGGCTTTCCCTTCCTCGGCGAACCGGTGGTGGTGCGGCTCGATCCGAAGCATGGCTTCGAGGGCGTGGGCGGTGCGCTCGATGCGGGCGACGGCACCGGTCCGCGGCTGCTGCGCCTGGCCGTGGCGCAGAACGCCGAGCCGGCGCAGATCCGCGATGCGGCGCAGGCCTGGTTGATGCGGCAGGCACGCAAGCTGTTCATCGAGCGGCTCGATCACTTTGCGCCGCTGCTGGGGGTGCGGTGGGCGAAGCTGTCGTTGTCGAATGCGGCGACGCGGTGGGGGAGTGCGAGTGCGGATGGGTCCATTCGGCTGAACTGGCGGTTGATCCACTTTCGGTTGTCCGTGGTGGACTACGTGGTGGCGCACGAGTTGGCGCATCTGCGGGTGATGGATCACTCGCATCGGTTCTGGGAGACGGTCGAGAGCGTGGTGCCTGACTACGATGTGTTGCGGCAGCAGTTGAAGGATGAGGCTGTGCCTCGGTGGGGGTAGTTGTTCTTTCTGCGTAGGCCGTTGGCCGGGTCTCGCCCCGGCGGGCGAGACCCGGCCGACGACCTGCCCAGAGCCAGCAGCCTCAGCAAGAAATCAGCGCGCGTGCGTCACCCCCCCATCCACCACCAACGTAGACCCCATCACATAGTCCCCCGCATTCGAAGCCAGAAAGATCGCCGCCCCCGCCATGTCCTCGGGCTTCCCGATCCGCCCCGCCGGAATCCGCCCCTTGATCTCATCCCCATGGTCCCGAGCATCCTTGTTCATGCTCGACGCAAAGGCCCCCGGCGCAATCGCACTCACCACGATCCCGTCCTGCGCCAGCCGCAGCGCCATGCGCCGCGTGAGCTGGATCAGCCCCGCCTTGCTCGCCGCATACGAGTAGGTCTCCTGCGGGTTCACCGAGATCCCGTCGATCGAGGCGATGTTGATCACCTTCGCGAGGTGGTTGCCCCCCGCGGCCGCCTTCTTCAGCAACGGCGTCAACGCCTGCGTCAGGAAGAACGGCGTCTTGAGGTTCAGGTCGACCACCTTGTCCCACCCGCTCTCCGGAAACTCCGCATAGGGCGCCCCCCAGGCGGCACCGGCGTTGTTGACCAGGATGTCCAGCGAGGACTCGTGCTTCGCGAACGCGGCGACCAGCGCCTGCGCCCCTTCGAGCGTCGACACGTCGGCCGGCAGCGACACGCAATGCCCGAAAGCCGACAGCTCCTGGGCGGTCTGGTCGCAGGCCTCGGCCTTGCGCGCCGAGATGTAGACGCGCGCGCCCTGCGCGAGGTAGCCCTCGGCGATCATGCGGCCGATGCCGCGCGAGCCGCCGGTGATGAGGGCGGTGCGGCCCTGGAGCGAGAAGAGTCGGGTGGTGTCCATGTGCGGCGTCTCCTGGTGTGCCTGGGGCCGCCCGATGGAAGAAAGGCAGGGGCAGCCGGAGGCCGCAGCTTAGTGCCGGCGCCGCGCCGCGGGCGTCACCTTGGCGCCAGCAGCAGGCGCAGCTGGCTGTCGAAGCGGCGCGGCTCGCCGGTCACCGGATCGGTGAAGGCGATGGAACGCGCCAGCAGCTGCAGCGGCCGCTCGAAGTCGTCGGCGGCTACCGGCGCCAGCACCGGATAGAAGGGGTCGTTCACGATCGGCATGCCCAGCGCCATGCAGTGCACGCGCAGCTGGTGCCGCCGGCCCGTGACCGGCGACAGCGCGAGATGCGCGAGGCCGTCGAAGACCTTCAGCACCGCGATGCCGGTCTCGGAGTTCGGTTCGCCGGGCGCCTCCTTCACCTGCATGAAGTGCGCGTCGTCGACCAGCCGGCTGCGGTAGACCGAGGGCAGCGCGGCCGCGGCGGCCTCGCCGCCGGGCAGCGGCACGATCGCCTCGTAGTCCTTGTGCACCGTGCGCTGCGCGAACATGGTCTGGTAGGCGCCGCGCGTCTCGGGCCGCAGCGAGAACAGCAGCAGGCCCGCGGTGCTGCGGTCGATGCGGTGCAGCGGCGACAGCGCCTCGATGCCGAGCTTGCGCTTGAGCCGCACCAGCAGGCTCTGGTGCAGGTACTTGCCGGTGGGCGTGACGGGCACGAAGTGCGGCTTGTCGACCACCAGCAGGTGCGCGTCGCGGTACAGCACCTGCTCCTCGAACGGGATCGCCGGCTCGGTGTCGAGCGCGCGGTAGTAGAAGACGCGCAGCGGCGCCTGGTAGCGGCGCTCGGGCGTGACGGGCACGCCGTGCTCGTCGACCACCTCGCCGTCGCGGATGCGCCGCATCCAGGCCTCGGGCGCGATGGCGGTGAAGCGCGCGATCAGGAAATCGGCGATGGTCGGCCAGTGGTCCTCGGTCGGCAGGCCGACGCAGCTCGCGCTCACGCCGTCGCGCATCGGCAGCGGCGGATGGGCGAGACGGCCGCGGCTCATTGAAGCACCTTCGTGCTTCGCACTGCGGTGCGAGCTTGCTTGGGGCGGCCCGGCGCGGCGCTCATGCGAGGGCCTCGTCGAGCAGCGCGGCGATCTCCGCGGCCGAGGGGCGCGCGGCCACCTCGGGCCGCAGGCAGCGATCGCGCAGCGCCGTCATCGCGAGCGGCGCTTCATCGCAGCGCGCGACCAGTTCCTCGAGCAGGCAGCCAAAGGCGCGCACCTCCAGCTGCCGCGCGCGCGCCGCGTCGTCGGCGGGCAGCGCATCGGCGAACCAGGCGGCGCCGAAGTCGCCGAGCCGCGCGCCCTGCTCGGGATGCCAGAGGATGTTGTGCGCATAGAGATCGCCATGCACCAGGCCGCGCGCATGCAGGTGCCGCATCGCCGCCGCGATGTCGCGCGCGATGCGCAGCGCGGTGGCGGCGGACCAGCGGGACTCCTCGGCATAGACGTCGCGCGTGCACGAGGCCAGGCTCGGCGGCCCCGCGAGCGTGCGGAACGAGGCCGGCACGCGCGCCATCACCAGGCCCTGCGTGCCCTCGGGATGGCCGTCGATGCGGCCCTGCGCGCCGATCAGGGTGGCATGGGCGCCGGCCGCGATGCTGGCCGCGAGCTCGCTGCGTGGCCAGCCGTCGCTGGTGACGGCTCCCTTGAACAGCTTGACCGCGACCGGCTCCCGCGCGTTCAGCAACGCCTCGTGGATCACGCCCGAGGCCCCTTCGCCGAGCTGCGCACCCAGCCGCAGCGCGCTCCAGTCGATGCGCGGCACCGCGGGCGCGATCGCCGCGGCCTCCTCGTCGCGCGCGTCGAAGGCATTGCCCGCGGCGGCCAGCCACGACAGGCGCGGCATCGACCACAACCAGCCGGGCGGCGTGGCGAAACGGTTGGCGGAGATGCGCAGCAGCTCGAGCCGCGTGCAGCCGGCCAGTGTTTCGGGCAGTGCGCTCAGGCGGTTGCCCGCGAGCATCAGCTTCTGCATGCGCGCGCAGTCACCCAGCGTGTCGGGCAGGCGCTCGATCGCGTTGTCGGTCAGGATCAGCCAGCGCAGCGAGGGCGCGAGCGACGCGGCCGGCACCTCGGCGATGCGGTTGGCCTTGAAGCCCACGATGTCGAGACTCGCGCAGTCGCCGATCGATTCGGGCAGCCGCGTGAAGCGGTTGTCGGAGCAGAACAGCACGCGCAGGCGGTGCAGCCGGCCCAGGTCGTCGGGCAGGCGGTCGAGCGCATTGCCCGTGAGGTTCAGCACCTCGAGCGTGTCGGCCAGCTCGAAAATCTCGCGCGGGAATTCCTCGAGGCCGCAGCCCAGGTCGAGCCGCGTGGCGCCGGCCAGCCGGCCCGCGCGCAGATCGGCCAGCGTGTGCGACATGTTCATGCCCGCGAGTCTATGCGCGGCCGTCCGCCGCGCCGCGCCGGCTTCAGTGCAGGGCGCCGAAGCGATAGATGCCGTCCGCGCCCAGCTCGCGCTTCACCTGCCCCGAATACCAGAGCAGGTGCAGGTGCGCCACGGTCTCGCCCATCGCGAAGGTCATCTGGTGCAGGTCGAGCTCGCGCTTGAACAGGATCGGCAGCCCCTCGAAAGCCGTGATCGGCCGCGCCAGCGCGACCTCAAGCAGCTCGGCCAGGCGGTCGCGGTGGTGCTCCTGCAGCTGCTCGACGCGGCGATGGATGCCGGTGAAGGGCTTGCCGTGCGCGGGCAGGCCGAGGGTGTCGGCGGGCAGCGACTTGAAGCGCTCGATGCTGTCGAGGAACAGCCGCAGCGCATTCGCCTCGGGCTCGCCCGCGTACACGCTCACGTTGGTCGAGATGCGCGGCAGCATCATGTCGCCGCCCAGCAGCAGCTTGAGGTCGTCGCAGTACAGCGCGATGTGCTCGGGCGCGTGACCATAGCCGCTGATGCAGCGCCAGGCATGGCCGCCGATGTCGATGCTGTCGCCGTCGAGCATGCGCACGAAGCTCTCGGGCACCGAGGGCACCATGTTCGCGTAGTAGTTGGTGCGGCCGCGGATCTTGTCGAGCGCCTCGGGGTTGGCCAGGCCGTGCGCGCTGAAGAAGCGCGCGGCATGCTCGCCGCCCGCCAGCGTGTCGCCGCTGCTGCAGAGCACGCGTGCCACGTGGTAGTCGGTGGAGCTGATCCACAGCGGCACGTTCCAGCGCTTGCACAGCCAGTCGGCCAGGCCGATGTGGTCGGGGTGCATGTGGGTGACGATCACGCGCACGATCGGCAGGCCCTGCAGCTGGGTCTCGAAGATCTGCTCCCACTGGGCCCGCGCCTCGTCGCGCGAGATGCAGCAGTCGACCACGGTCCAGCCCTCGACGCCGCGGTAGTTGTCGCGCAGCAGCCAGAGGTTGATGTGGTCGAGCGCGAACGGCAGCCGCATCCGGATCCAGCGCACGCCGGGCGCCACTTCGAGGGCCTCGCCGGGGGCGGGCAGGGTGTCGCCGAGGGGGTAGTGGAGTTCGCGTTCGAGCAGATTCATGTAGGATTGACGTTTACGTAAACGTCATGGGTTGAGGGCACCATTGTAGAGAGCGCGGCGCAAATGTGCTGTCGCCCCCGCAACGCCCCCTTTCCGGCGCCTCCCGTGTTCCCTGAACAAGCCCTCATGCCAGCGCAAACCTTCACCATCAGCCAGCTCGCGAAGGAATTCGACCTGACAACGCGGGCGATCCGCTTCTACGAGGACATGGGGCTGCTCACGCCCGAGCGCGCCGGCCTGCAGCGCATCTACAGCGCGCGCGACCGGGCCCGGCTCACGCTCACGCTGCGCGCCAAGCGCCTGGGCCTGAGCCTGACCGAGGCCAAGGACATCCTCGACATGTACGACAGCCCGCGCGACACGGTGCCGCAACTCGAGCGCTTCCTCAGCATATTGGGCGCCCACCGCGCGCAACTCGAGGGCCAGCTCGCCGAGCTGCAGGCCAATATCGCGGAAGTGCGTGCTCACGAAAAGAAGGGCCAGACGGCACTGGCGCGCGCGCAGAAGGCCGAAACCGCCGGCAAGCCCAAGGCCAGGCCACCGCGACCGGCCCGAACCACCGCCTGAGAGAGCCCCCGGCGCCGGGCGCCGCCGCACCGAATCCCCCTCCACCTCACCGACAATCCCCGCATGTCCGAATCCCTCGACGACCTCTTCGCCCACAACCGCGCCTGGTCCGCGCAGATGGAACGCGACCGGCCTGGTTTCTTCACCAGCCTGGTCAAGCAGCAGACGCCGCGCTACATGTGGATCGGCTGTTCCGACAGCCGCGTGCCGGCCAACCAGATCACCGGCCTCGAGCCCGGCGAGGTGTTCGTGCACCGCAACGTGGCCAACATCGTGGTGCACTCCGACCTCAATGCGCTGTCGGCGATCCAGTTCGCGGTCGAGCACCTGAAGGTCGAGCACATCATGGTGGTGGGCCACTACGGCTGCGCGGGCGTGAAGGCCGCGCTCAACGGCACCCGCATCGGCCTGGCCGACAACTGGATCCGCCACATCCAGGACGTGCGCGACCGCCACCACGTGATGCTCGACAGCTTCTCGGAAGAAGTGCGCGCCGACGCGCTGTGCGAACTCAACGTCGCCGAGCAGGTGGTCAACGTGGCCGTCAGCACGGTGATGGTCGACGCCTGGAGCCGCGGCCAGAAGGTCACGATCCACGGCTGGACCTTCGGCGTGCACGACGGCCTGCTGCAGGACCTGGGCATGAGCGTGGAAGGCGACAAGTCGCTCGAATCGCTCTACAAGGCCGCGGTACAGCGCGTGCGCCACAAGTACAGCCGCCCCGGCGAGCTGGTGACCAGGCTCACGGGCAAGCCCGCCGCGGCGCCCGCGCCCGCTACCGCCACCACTCCCGCCACCCCCGCGGCCGACTGAGACCGCGCCCGCTTCGGTCCATGTTCCCGCAGCGCCTCGACTCCCCGCTGGCCTACGACATCGCGAAGGCGATGATGGACGGCTTCAACCGGCACTACACGCTGTTCCGGGCCGAGTCGTCGCGCGCCAAGCACCGCTTCGAGACCGCCGACTGGCATGGCCAGCAGCGCGCGCAGCGCGAGCGCATCGAGTTCTACGACCTGCGCGTGAGCGAGGCGGTGGCGCGGCTCGAGAAGGAGTTCAAGGCCGGCGAGCAGCCGATGGACGTCTGGCACCAGGTCAAGCTGCACTACATCGGCCTCTTGGTCGACCACCACCAGCCCGAGCTGGCCGAGAGCTTCTTCAACTCGGTCACCACCAAGATCCTGCACCGCGCGTACTTCCAGAACGACTTCATCTTCGTGCGCCCGGCCATCAGCACCGAGTACATCGAGCCGCGCGGCGCGCCCACCTACCGGCCCTACTATCCGTCGCCCGCCACGCTGGCCGACACCATCGAGCAGATGCTCGACGACTTCGCGCTGCTCGGCAGCTGGGCCCACAAGCGGCGCGATGCCGAGCGCGTGGCGAGCGCGATGCAGGGGCGCTTCCACCAGGTCAAGCTGCGCGCCAACTTCCAGCTGCAGGTGCTCTCGGGGCTGTTCTATCGCAACAAGGGCGCCTACGTGGTCGGCAAGATCATGAACGGCTTCGTCGAGCTGGCGTTCGCGCTGCCGATCCTGCACGACGGCCAGGGCCGCTTCCACGTCGACGCGGTGCTGTTCGGCGAGGACGACCTGCAGATGCTGTTCAGCTTCGCGCGCGCCTACTTCATGGTCGACATGGAGGTGCCCTCGGCCTGCGTGCAGTTCCTGCGCTCGCTGATGCCGCGCAAGCCGCGCGCCGAGATCTACAACGCGCTGGGCCTGGCCAAGCAGGGCAAGACGCTGTTCTACCGCGACTTCCTCTCGCACCTCAACTACTCGAGCGACCGCTTCCGCATCGCGCCCGGCATCAAGGGCATGGTGATGCTGGTGTTCGACCTGCCCTCGTTCCCGTTCGTGTTCAAGGTCATCAAGGACTTCTATCCGCCGCCGAAGGACACCACGCGCGAGCAGATCAAGGGCAAGTACATGCTCGTGAAGCAGCACGACCGCGTGGGCCGCATGGCCGACACGCTCGAGTACAGCGACGTGGGTTTTCCGCTCGACCGCTTCGAGCCCGCGCTGATCGAGGAAATCCGGAAGTTCGCGCCCAGCCAGCTCGAGATCGGCGACCGCGACGGCAACGGGGAGATGGAGCTGGTGCTCAAGCACGTCTACATCGAGCGCCGGATGATCCCGCTGAACATCTACCTGCAGGAGGCCTTCGACATGCTCGCGCATCCCGAGAGCCCGGCGCAGGCCAGGCGCGCCAGGGAGCAGCTCGAGCAGGCGGTGATCGAGTACGGCAACGCGATCAAGGACATGGTGGCGGCCAACATCTTCCCGGGCGACATGCTGTGGAAGAACTTCGGCGTCACGCGCGGCGGCAAGGTCGTGTTCTACGACTACGACGAGATCGAATACATCACCGACTGCCAGTTCCGCAAGGTGCCCGCGCCGCGCAACGAGGAAGAGGAGATGAGCGGCGAGGTCTGGTATTCGGTCGGCCCGAAGGACGTGTTCCCCGAGACCTTCGAGCCCTTCCTGCTGGGCAACAAGGACGTGCGCGAAGCCTTCATGGCGCACCACGCCGACCTGCTCGACGCCGCTTTCTGGCAACACCACAAGGAACGCATCCAGGCCGGCCAGATGCTGGACGTGTTCCCGTACGAAGAGTCGCAACGCTTCCACGACGAGGAGCAGGCGGCACATTCCTGACGGGCCTTCGCATCCGCGGACCCGCATTCTTTTTCCAGCATCAAGGAGCACTCACATGTCCGAATCCATCGTCATCGTCGGCGCCGCCCGCACCCCCATGGGCAGCTTCCAGGGCGACTTCTCCTCCCTCGCGGCGCACGACCTCGGCGGCGCCGCGATCAAGGCTGCCGTCGAGCGTGCCGGCATCGCGCCCGACAGCGTGGGCGAGGTGCTGTTCGGCAACTGCCTGATGGCGGGCCAGGGCCAGGCGCCCGCGCGCCAGGCGGCCTACAAGGGCGGCCTGCCCGACAGCGCCGGCGCGGTCACGCTCAGCAAGATGTGCGGCTCGGCCATGAAGGCCGCGATGCTCGCGCACGACCTGCTGCTGGCCGGCACGCACGACGTGATGGTGGCGGGCGGCATGGAGAGCATGACCAACGCGCCCTACCTGATGCTCAAGGGCCGCGGCGGCTACCGCATGGGCCACGACCGCATCTTCGACCACATGATGCTCGACGGCCTCGAGGACGCCTACCAGCCGGGCCGCTCGATGGGCACCTTCGGCGAGGACTGCGCGGCCAAGTACAAGTTCACGCGCGAGCAGCAGGACGCCTTCGCCATCGCCAGCGTGGAACGCGCCAAGAAGGCCACCGACACCGGCCTGTTCAAGGACGAGATCGTGCCGGTCACGGTCAAGGGCCGCGGCGGCGACACGCTGATCGCCATCGACGAAGGCCCGGGCAAGGTCAAGCTCGACAAGATCCCGACGCTCAAGCCCGCGTTCAAGAAGGAGAACGGCACCATCACCGCCGCCTCGAGCTCGTCGATCAACGACGGCGCGGCCGCGCTGGTGATGATGACCGAGTCGCATGCGAAGAAGATCGGCGCGAAGCCGATCGCGCGCATCGTCGGCCATGCCACGCATGCGCAGCAACCCGAGTGGTTCTCGACCGCGCCGGTGGGCGCCGTGGCCAAGCTGTTCAAGAAGACCGGCTGGAGCGTCAAGGACGTGGACCTCTGGGAGGTCAACGAGGCCTTCGCGGTGGTGCCGATGGCGCTGATGCACGAGCTCGACGTGTCGCACGACCGCGTCAACATCCACGGCGGCGCCTGCGCGCTGGGCCACCCGATCGGCGCCAGCGGCGCGCGCATCATGGTCACGCTGATCCACGCGCTGAAGGCGCAAGGCAGGAAGCGCGGCGTGGCCACGCTGTGCATCGGCGGCGGCGAAGGCACCGCCGTGGCGCTCGAACTGCTGTAAAAGGTACGGCGCCCGTCCGCCGGCCCGGGCCGCCCGCCGCCTTCCGCCCTTCCCAAAGGGGCGGCCGGCCGGCGGCGGCTGCCGGCGGCCTTTCCCAGTTTCCGAACGAATCGCAGAAAAGCAGGAGGTCCCATGCGTCCCTTTCATTCACGCAACGTCATCGCCGCCGTGCTCGCGGGCGCCCTGCTCGCGCCGGCCGCCTGGGCGCAGAAGCGCGACAACGTGCTGTTCCAGGCCGCCACCGACGAGCAGCCCGCCGTCATCAAGACGCTGGAGAAGCTGGTCAACATCGAGACCGGCACCGGCGACGCCGAGGGCATCGCCGCGGCGGGCAACTTCCTCGAGGGCGAGCTGAAGAACCTGGGCTTCACCGTCACGCGCAGCAAGTCGGCCGGCCTGGTGGTGGGCGACAACATCGTCGGCAAGCTCAAGGGCCGCGGCGGCAAGAACCTGCTGCTGATGTCGCACATGGACACCGTCTACCTCAAGGGCACGCTCGCCAAGGCGCCGTTCCGCATCGAGGGCGACAAGGCCTACGGCCCGGGCATCGCCGACGACAAGGGCGGCAATGCCGTGATCCTGCACACGCTCAAGCTGCTCAAGGACTACGGCGTGCGCGACTACGGCACCATCACCGTGCTGTTCAACACCGACGAGGAGAAAGGCTCCTTCGGCTCGCGCGACCTGATCCAGGAAGAGGCCAAGCTGGCCGACTACGTGCTCTCGTTCGAGCCCACCGGCGCCGGCGACGAGAAGCTCTCGCTCGGCACCTCGGGCATCGCCTACGTGCAGGTCAACATCACGGGCAAGGCCTCGCACGCGGGCGCGGCGCCCGACCTCGGCGTGAACGCGCTGGTCGAGGCCTCCGACCTGGTGCTGCGCACCATGAGCATCGACGACAAGTCGAAGAACCTGCGCTTCAACTGGACCATCGCCAAGGCCGGCAACGTCTCGAACATCATCCCGGCCAGCGCCACGCTCAACGCCGACGTGCGCTATGCGCGCAACGAGGACTTCGATGCCGCGATGAAGACGCTCGAGGAGCGCGCGCAGCAGAAGAAGCTGCCCGATGCGGACGTGAAGGTGATCGTCACGCGCGGCCGCCCGGCCTTCAATGCCGGCGAGGGCGGCAGGAAGCTGGTCGACAAGGCGGTGGGCTACTACAAGGAAGCCGGCGGCACGCTGGGCGTGGAAGAGCGCACCGGCGGCGGTACCGACGCGGCCTACGCGGCGCTGTCGGGCAAGCCCGTGATCGAGAGCCTGGGCCTGCCGGGCTTCGGCTACCACAGCGACAAGGCCGAGTACGTGGACATCAGCGCGATCCCGCGCCGCCTCTACATGGCCGCGCGCCTGATCATGGACCTGGGTTCGGGCAAGTAACGACGACGCGACGAGAACGACACAAGGAGACACGCCATGCTGCTGAGCACCGACCAGGAAGCCATCCGCGACGCCGTGCGCGATTTCGCGCAGGCCGAACTCTGGCCCCACGCGCCGAAGTGGGACCGCGAGCACAGCTTTCCGAAGGACGTGCACCAGGGCCTCGCGGCGCTCGGTGCCTACGGCATCTGCGTGCCCGAGGAGCACGGCGGCGCCGGCCTCGACTACCTCACGCTCGCGCTGGTGCTCGAGGAGATCGCGGCCGGCGACGGCGGCACCAGCACCGCGATCAGCGTGACCAACTGCCCCGTCAACGCGATCCTGATGCGCTACGGCAACGCGCAGCAGAAGAAGCAGTGGCTCGAGCCGCTGGCGCAGGGGCGGATGCTCGGCGCCTTCTGCCTGACCGAGCCGCAGGCCGGCAGCGACGCCTCGAGCCTGCGCACCACCGCGCGCAAGGACGCCGACGGCTATGTGATCGACGGCGTGAAGCAGTTCATCACCAGCGGCAAGAACGGCCAGGTGGCGATCGTGATCGCGGTCACCGACAAGGCCGCGGGCAAGCGCGGCATGAGCGCCTTCATCGTGCCGACCGACGCGCCGGGCTACCAGGTGGCGCGGCTCGAGGACAAGCTCGGCCAGCACAGCAGCGACACCGCGCAGATCAACTTCGACGGCTGCCGCATCCCGGCGGAGAACCTGATCGGCGCCGAGGGCGAGGGCTACAAGATCGCGCTCGGCGCGCTCGAGGGCGGCCGCATCGGCATCGCCGCGCAGAGCGTGGGCATGGCGCGCAGCGCCTTCGACGTGGCCGTGGCCTATGCCAAGGAGCGCCAGGCCTTCGGCGGTTCCATCTTCGACCAGCAGGCCGTGGGCTTCCGGCTCGCCGACTGCGCGACGCAGCTCGAGGCCGCGCGCCAGCTGATCTGGCATGCCGCGAGCCTGCGCGATGCCGGTCGCCCCTGCCTCAAAGAGGCCGCGATGGCCAAGCTGTTCGCCAGCGAGATGGCCGAGCGCGTGTGCAGCGCCGCGATCCAGACCCTGGGCGGCTACGGCTACGTGAACGACTTCCCGCTCGAGCGCATCTACCGCGACGTGCGCGTGTGCCAGATCTACGAAGGCACCTCGGACATCCAGAAGCTGCTGATCCAGCGGGCACTGTGAGCCGGCCGCGCTGATGCGCCGCCCCGGATGGCGCGCCTTCGCGGCGCTCGCGCTGGCCGCGCTCGGCCTCTGGAGCTTCGCGATCGAGCCGCGCTGGGTCGCGGCGCGCACCGAGACGCTGGACAGCGCCGCCTGGGGCGCGCAGCCGCGGCTGCGCATCGCGGTCGCGAGCGACTGGCACATCACCGAACGCAGCCTCTGGCGCGTGACCGACGTGGAGCGCGCGCGCCGCATCGTCGACGCCATCAATGCCGCGCAGCCCGACCTGGTGCTGCTGCCCGGCGACTTCCTGGCCGGCCACGGCGGCGACGAGCCGCTGCCGATCGAGACCATGGCCGAGGTGCTCGGGCGGCTGAAGGCGCCGCTGGGCGTGTACGCGGTGCTCGGCAACCACGACTGGTGGCACGACGGCGCGCGCATCACGCACGCACTGTCGGCGCAGGGCATCGTGGTGCTCGAGAACGATGCCGTGCCGCTGCCCGGGCGCGAGCTCTGGGTGGTGGGCATCGGCGACCATTCCACCGGTCATTCGCGGCCCGATCGCGCCTTGTCGCGCGTGCCGGCCGGCGCTCCCACGCTGGTGCTGATGCACGACCCCGCGAGCCTGGCCGGGATGCCGCGCCTCGCCGCGCCCGCGCCGGTGCTCACCGTGGCCGGCCACACCCATGGCGGCCAGGTCTGGGTGCCGGGCTACGGCGCGCCGATCGTGCCCGGCGCGGCGCCGCGCACCTGGGCCTATGGCTGGATCGAGAACCGCGGCCGGCGCATGTACGTGACCAGCGGCCTGGGCGTGAGCATCCTGCCGGTGCGCCTCAACATGCGGCCCGAGTGGGTGCTGTTCGAGTAGGGGCCACCGATCGCGCACCCGCGCCTTGTCATCGGTTTCGACGACAGACAGCCGCCGCGCGGCGGCGCACGATGGCGGTCTTCCGTTCGTTCATCGAGGCCGCCGCCATGACCCGTTCTTCTTCCGCCCCCTTGCGCCGCCCGGCGCGCCTTGCAGCGTGTGCGCTCGCCGTGCTCGCCATGGGTGCCCAGGCCCAGCAGCCGGCCGCGCCCGACATCGCCACCCTGACCGCCAGCGAGGCGGTGCGCGAACTCTGCACCGGCCGGCTGACCAGCGAGCAGCTGGTCACGGCCTATGTCGCGCAGGCCAGGGCCAAGGCAAACCTCAACGCCTTCATCACGCTCGACGAGCAGGGCGCGCTCGCGGCCGCGCGCGCCGCCGATGCCGCGCGCAAGCCCGGCGCGGCCTGCAAGCCGCTGGCCGGCCTGCCGGTGGCGATCAAGGACAACATCCAGGTGCGCGGCCTGCCCGCCAGCGCCGGCACGCCCGCGCTCAAGGGCTTCGTGCCGGCGGCCGACGCGCCGGTGGTCGCGAAGCTGCGCGCGGCCGGCGCCATCGTGCTGGGCAAGACCCACATGCACGAGCTGGCCTTCGGCGTCACCGGCTACAACCCGGCCTTCCCCTCGGGCCCCGAGGTCGGCGTGCGCAACGCCTACGACCCGCGCCGCATCGCGGGCGGCTCCTCGTCGGGCAACGGCGCGGCGCTCGGCGCGCGCATGGTGTCGGCCGCGCTGGGCACCGACACCGGCGGCTCGGTGCGCATTCCCTGCGCCTTCAACGGCTGCGCGTCGCTGCGGCCCTCGATGGGCCGCTATCCGCAGCAGGGCATCGCGCCGATCTCGCACACGCGCGACACCGCCGGCCCGATGGCGCTGTCGGTGGCCGACCTGGTGCTGCTCGACCGCGCGATCGCGGGCGGCGCGGCGGTGCGTCCCGCCGACCTGAAGCGCGTGCGGCTCGGCGTGGTGCCGGCCTTCTTCGCCAACCTCGATGCCGACACCCGTGCCGCCACCGATGCCGCGCTGGCCAAGCTGCGCGCGGCCGGCGTCACGCTGGTCGAGCTCGAGATGCCGAAGCTCGCCGAGCTCAACGGCGCGGTGGGCTTCCCGGTCGCGCTCTACGAGGCGAACGACGACATGGCGGCCTACCTCGCGAAGTACGACACGGGCATCGACCTCAAGCAGCTCGCCGCGGGCATCGCGAGCCCCGACGTCAAGGGCACCTTCGACGGCCTGGTGCTGCCGCGCAAGCTGCCGGCCGCGAACGGCACGGTCGACGCCAGGCCGGCCTACGACCACGCGATGCGCGTGGCGCGGCCGGCGCTGCAGAAGCTCTACCGCGATACCTTCACGAAGCACCGGCTCGACGCGCTGGTGTTCCCGACCGTGCCGCAGGTGGCGCTGGTGGCTGCGCCCGAGGCCAGCAGCCCCGAGAACTTCGGTGCGCTGATCCAGAACACCGACCCCGGCAGCAACGCCGGCATTCCGGGCCTGCAGCTGCCCTCGGCGCTGGGCGCGACCAGCGGCCTGCCGATCGGGCTCGAGCTCGACGGCCCGGCGGGCAGCGACCGCCGCCTGCTGGCGCTGGGCCTGGCGATCGAGCCCTTGCTGGGACGGCTGCCGGCGGCGAAGTAATTCAGTCGCGCGGCAACACGCCCGCGAGCGCCGAACGGCGCTCGATGCCGAGCTTGTCGAAGATGCGCCGCAGGTAGGTGCGCACCGTGGGCACGCCCACCGCCATGCGGCGCGCGATGTCCTTGTCGGTGAGGCCTTCGCGCACCGCGCGCGCCACCTGCTGCTCGCGCGCGCTGAGGCTGGCCCAGGGCGAGGCGGCGATGTCCTGCGCCGCGGCGCGGGGCGCCTGCGCGCGCTGCCGGGCCCGCAGCAGCGCGCCCGCGAACGCGGGCTCGATCAGGTCGAGCATCAGCGTCTCGCGCGTACCGAAATCGCCGCGCTCCTTGCGGCGCCAGATGCGCAGGTCGCCGAGCGCGCGCTCGCCGTCGAAGGTGTGAAGGTTCAGGCCCCAGTGCAGGCCGTCGCGCGCGAGGAAGTCGTTGAAGAAGGGCGTGCGCATCAGTTCGCGCTGCGGCATCACCTCGGTCACGCGCGTGGCGCGGCGGCGCGACTGCAGCACGAAGGTGATCGGGTCGTGGTGCTGGTGCCACTGCGCATAGGTGTCGAGGTTGGCCGGCGCCATGTTGATCGCCACGCGCGAGCCGAAGCCGCCGCGCTCGGCGTCCCAGACGAAGGAGGCGAACTGGTCGGCCCGCAGCAGGCCGAGCAGCGCATGGCCGAGGCGCTCGCGGATCTCGCGCTCGCCGCCCTCCTCGTCGCGCGCGAGCAGCGTGAACACGCCGCGCAAGGCCTGCTGTTCGGAAGCGCTCAGGTACATGGCCGTTGTTCCTCGATGGTGTGCGTTGGCGGCTCGTGGTCCACCCCGGTCTCCGGGGCGCCACGTTAGCGGGTAGCAAGCGGCACGCCAAGGGTGGATGCCCGCGGGTCGATGGGCGGACACATGGCGCGGGCAGAATGGGCCGCGAAGCCGCCATGCCACCGACCCCGCCCACGCCTCCCGCCAGCGCCGAGCGCTCGTCCGCGCAGGCCGCCGGCCTGCTGCGGCGGCTGCGCGCCTACTGGGTCGAATCGCCCAACCCGAACCCGCTGGTCGACCAGAGCCTGGCGCGCGCCTACATCGTCGACACCATGGACACGCCGCTGTCGGCCGCCGTCACCGCCGCGGTGTTCTGGATCACCTTCCTCGTGCTCACCGGCCACAAGGGCACGCTGGTGTGGGCCGCGCTGGTGCATGCCATGCAATGGCACATGCATCGCCACCTGCGCAGCCTCGCGCCGGAGGCGATCGATGCCGCCTCGGCCTGGGCCACGCGCCGCCGCCTCGAGCTGCGCATGCTGTTCCCGGGCGTGGTGTGGGCGCTGGCACCGTGGCTGTTCTTCCCGAGCGGCGATCTCGCGCACATCCTGCTGCTTTACTTCTTCGTGAGCGGCGTCACCGGCGTGATCATCGCGGCGCTCGCGCAGTGGTGGCTCGCGGCCCTGTGCTTCAGCGTGCCGGTGTTCCTGAGCCTCGCGCTGCGGCTGGTGATCGAGCCCGGCAGCGTGACGGTCATCATGGGCTGCCTCGCGCTCTCGCAGCTGCTGGCGGCGCTGCATTACGCGCGCAAGCAGAACCGGCTGATCGTGGGCTCGATCGAGAACGGCTTCGAGAACGCGCGGCTGGCCGATGCGCTGGCGCGCCAGCTCGAGCACGTGGCGCAGCTCGCGGCGCAGCGCGCGCGCATCTTCGCGGCCGCCAACCACGACCTGCGCCAGCCCATGCATGCGCTCGCGATCTTCGTCGACGCGCTCGACACGCGCCACGCGCCCACGGCCGAGAACCTGCGCTTCATGCGCGACAGCGTCGATGCGCTGCGCGGCTCGATCGACGCGCTGCTCGACATCGCGCAGCTCGACGGCGGCGTGGCGCCGGTGCGCTTCGAGCCGGTGCGGCTGGCCACGCTGTTCGCGCCGCTGCAGGGGCGCTTCGCGGCGCTGGCGCAGGCCAAGGGGCTGGTGCTGCGCATCCACGCCACGCCCGCGGTGGTGCGCGCCGACGCGCGCATGCTCGCGCGGCTGCTCGGCAACCTGGTCGACAACGCGATCAAGTACACGCCCCACGGCACGGTGCTGGTGTGCGCGCGGCGCACGCGCGGCGGTCCCTCGGGCACCGCACCCGCCTGGCGCATCGAGGTGCGCGATTCGGGCGTGGGCATCGACACGGCGCACAGCGAGCAGGTGTTCGAGGAGTTCTTCCAGGTCGACAACCCCGGGCGCGACCGCAGCCGCGGGCTCGGCCTCGGGCTGTCGCTGGTGGCCAGCATGGCGCAGGTGATGGGCGCGCGCATCGCGCTGCGCAGCGCGCCGGGGCGCGGCAGCACCTTCTCGCTGGTGCTCGAGCAGATGGCGCCGCTGCCGGGCGAGGCCCCTGCCGAGGTGCCGCCGGAGGCAGCGCCCCCCACCGGCGGGCCGATCCGCATCCTGGTGCTCGACGACGAACAGCCGGTGCGCGAGGCCATGCGCTCGCTGCTCGGCGGCTGGGGCCACGAGGTGGCGCTGGCCGCCAATCCGCGCGAGGCGCTGCAGCAGGCCGGCGTGTTCGACCTGATGCTCAGCGACCTGCGCCTGGGCAGCGGGCTCTCGGGGCTGGCCGCCGCGCAGGCGCTGCAGGCGGTGGGCAAGGCGCGCCACGTGGTGATCCTCACCGGCGAGACCGCGCACGCGAACCGCGCCGAGGTCGAGCGCGCGGGCTATGCGCTGATCTACAAGCCGGCCGACGCACCGGCGCTGCGCGAGGCGATCGCGCAGAGCATGCGGCCGGCCGAGGCGCGCTGATCCCCCTCGCGACGGCCCCAGGGCTTGCCCTCTGGAGGCCCCTGCCCGCACGGTGTTCCAATAGGGGCCTCCATGCCCAGCGTTCCCGATCCCTCCACCGCACCCTGCCCCTGCGGCCGTACCGACCGCCGCGACAAGCCCATCGCCTACGCGATGTGCTGCGGCCGCTACCTCGACGACTTCGAGCACACCCCCGCGCCCGATGCCGAATCGCTGATGCGTTCGCGCTATACGGCCTTCGTGCGCGAGCGTGCCGAGTACCTGCTCGGCACCTGGCACGCGAGCACGCGGCCGGCCTCGCTCGACTTCGAGCCGGACGTGCGCTGGCTCGGGCTCGACGTGCGCGGCCGCTCGATGAGCGATGCCGACCATGCCGAGGTCGAGTTCGTCGCGCGCCAGCGCGGCGCCTCGGGCACGGCCTCGCGGCTGCACGAGCGCAGCCGCTTCGTGCGCGAGTCCGATGCCGAGGGCCTGTCGCGCTGGTACTACGTCGACGGCGACCTGCAGGCGCGCGCCTGAAGCCCGGCGCGAAAGCGCGCCGTCTTGACGCGGGCGGTTGACGGCGAAGGCCGGCGCTCGCACAATCGGCCCCGCTCCGGGGTGCACGCATGTGGCGTGCTGAGATGGCAAAGCTGCCGACCCGCGAACTTGATCCGGGTCATACCGGCGTAAGAAGAGCTGCACTCCCTGGCTTCGGTCCGTCCCTCCACCCGAGACGGCGCCCACAGCCCACCGAGCGATTGCGGAGCACCCTTTCCATCCACAAGGAGTGCCCTGCATGAATGCCCCCGACAAGTTCACCACCCTGCTCTCGCTCACGCGCGAGCCCTTCCCCGCGTCGCACAAGTGCGTCATCCCCGGCAGCAGGCCCGACCTGTTCGTGCCGGTGCGCGACGTGAAGCTCACCAACGGCGAGACCGTGTCGCTCTACGACACCTCGGGCCCCTACACCGACCCGAAGGTCGAGATCGACGTGCGCCGCGGCCTGCCCGACGTGCGCGGTGCCTGGGTCGCCGAACGCGGCGACACCGAGAGCTACGAGGGGCGCACGCACCATGCGCTCGACGACGGCGCGAAGAACGAGGACCGCGATGCCCAGCGCCTGGCCGAGCTGCGCGCCGGCGCCTCGGCGCTGCAGCGCACGCCGCGCCGCGCGAAGTCGGGCGCCAACGTCACGCAGATGCACTACGCGCGCCGCGGCATCGTCACGCCCGAGATGGAGTACGTGGCGCTGCGCGAGAACGGCAAGCGCGAGTGGATGGCCGAATACCTCGCCAACGAGGAGCGCGCGAAGCGCGTGGCCGGCAACCCGATGGGCGCGAGCATCCCGCGCATCATCACGCCCGAGTTCGTGCGCGACGAGGTGGCGCGCGGCCGCGCGATCATTCCCGCCAACATCAACCACCCCGAGGTGGAACCGATGGCGATCGGGCGCAACTTCAAGGTGAAGATCAACGCCAACATCGGCAACTCGGCCGTGACCTCGAGCATCGAGGAGGAAGTGGAGAAGCTGGTGTGGGCGATCCGCTGGGGCGCCGACAACGTGATGGACCTGTCGACCGGCAAGAACATCCACACCACGCGCGACTGGATCGTGCGCAACAGCCCGGTGCCCATCGGCACCGTGCCGATCTACCAGGCGCTCGAGAAGGTCGGCGGCGTGGCCGAGGACCTGACCTGGGAGATCTACCGCGACACGCTGATCGAGCAGGCCGAGCAGGGCGTGGACTACTTCACCATCCACGCCGGCCTGCGGCTGCCGTTCATCCACCTGACCGCCGACCGCATGACCGGCATCGTCTCGCGCGGCGGCTCGATCATGGCGAAGTGGTGCATCGCGCATCACAAGGAGAGCTTCCTCTATACGCACTTCGAGGACATCTGCGACATCATGAAGGCCTACGACGTGAGCTTCTCGCTCGGCGACGGCCTGCGCCCCGGCAGCGGTGCCGACGCCAACGACGAGGCGCAGTTCGCCGAGCTGCGCACCCTCGGCGAGCTCACGCAGATCGCCTGGAAGCACGACGTGCAGACCATGATCGAAGGCCCGGGCCACGTGCCGATGCACATGATCCAGTCGAACATGGACGAGCAGCTCAAGCACTGCCACGAGGCGCCGTTCTACACCCTGGGCCCGCTGACGATCGACATCGCGCCCGGCTACGACCACATCGCGAGCGCGATCGGCGCGGCGATGATCGGCTGGGCCGGCACCGCGATGCTGTGCTACGTGACGCCGAAGGAGCACCTGGGGCTGCCCGATCGCGACGACGTGAAGCAGGGAATCATTGCCTACAAGATCGCCGCGCATGCGGCGGACGTGGCGAAGGGACATCCGGGAGCGCGGTCGCGCGACGATGCGCTGAGCAAGGCGCGCTTCGAGTTCCGCTGGCAGGACCAGTTCAACCTCGGGCTCGATCCCGCTACCGCGCGCGAATTCCACGACGAGACGCTGCCGAAGGATTCGAGCAAGGTGGCGCACTTCTGTTCGATGTGCGGGCCGAAGTTCTGCTCGATGAAGATCACGCAGGAGGTGCGGGAGTACGCGGCTGCGAAGGGGGTGGCCGAGGCGTTGGCTGTGGAGAAGGGGATGGAGGAGAAGTCGAAGGAGTTTGTGGCGGGTGGGGGGGAGATGTATATCCCTATTCGGGCTGTCTGACGGGCTGCTTCTTGTTGTCGCCTTCTCGCCTGTTGGTTAGGTCGTTGGCCGGGTCTCGCCCCGGCGGGCGAGTCACTTTCTCTTGTCTCGCCAAGAGAAAGTAACCAAAGAGAAGGCGACCCCGCTGTCTGTGTCCCTCCGCTTCGCTACGGGCAACCTGCGGTGCTCGGGGAAAGCGGGGGTCCGCAGAACTCGCTGCACTTCGTTGCGCTCAGACAGCTGCGGCCCTGATCCCGCTTTCCCCTGCGCTCCTCGGCACAGCCAGAGGGGAGTGGGGCGGGCCATCGCTTCGCTCGGCCTTTGGGGACTGGCCGGGCCTTCGCTTTGCTCGGCCGGTACCATCTCCCCATGTCTTCCTTTCCTTTCGCCGCGGTCCTTTTCGACTGCGACGGTGTCCTCGTCGACTCCGAACCCATCACCAACCGCGTGCTTGCCGAGATGCTCGGCGAACTGGGCTGGCCTCTCACCACCGACGAATCGATGCGCATCTTCACCGGCAAGGCGGTGAAGGACGAAGCCGACCTGATCGAGTCGAAGACCGGCTTTCGCCTCACGCCCGAATGGCTGCACGGCTTCCGTGAGCGCCGCAACGAGGCGCTCGAGCGGGACCTGACGGCGATTCCGAATGCGCCCGCCGCGGTGCGCGCGCTGTTCGAGCAACTCGACGGGCGTATCGCCTGCGCCTCGGGCGCGGATCGCTTCAAGGTCGAGCTGCAGCTCGAGAAGGTCGGCATCCTCGACTGCTTCGCGGGGCGGATCTTCAGCGGGCACGAGATGCCGCGCTCCAAGCCGGCGCCCGACGTGTACCTCGCGGCGGCGGCGGCGCTGGGCGTGGATCCGAAGCGCTGCGCGGTGGTCGAGGACACGGTCACGGGCGCGATGGCGGGCGTGGCGGCGGGCGCGACGGTGTTCGGCTACAGCACGGGCGAGTCGGGCCACAGCGGGCCCGAGGCGCTGCGCAGCGTCGGCGCGGTGCAGGTGTTCAGCGACATGGCCGAACTGCCGGCACTGCTCGCGGCGCACCGGCCCATCGGCTGAAGCGAACACCCACCGGCGGCAGGGCTGCCGGCTTTCTGTTCGAATCGAATCACGACCGGCCGCCGGCGGCGGCTGCACACCATCCAATGCCCACCAGGAGCCCCCGCGCATGACCTCCGAGTACAAGACCGAACAGCCCGAACGCAGCGAGATCGACGCCCTGCAAGGCCCCGCGGTGGTCGAGTTCGGCACCAACTGGTGCGGCGTCTGCAAGGCCGCGCAGCCGGACATCGCCGCGGCCTTCGCGCAGCATCCGGGCCTGCGCCACATCAAGGTCGAGGACGGCAGCGGGCGTCCGCTGGGCCGCTCGTTCGGCGTGAAGCTGTGGCCCACGCTGGTGTTCATGCGCGACGGCCGCGAAGTGGCCAAGCTGGTGCGGCCCACCGACAGCGCCTCGATCGCCGAGGCGCTCGCGAAGATCGCTCAGCCGGCCTGAACGCGCCGGCCGCGCGCCGGCTTCGCCATCGACAGGATCAGTCGATAGAGCGCCTGCGCGGCGGGCGATAGCACCGCGCCCTTGCGCGACAGCAGCGCAAAGCTGCGCCGCACCGTGGGCTGCGCGAGCGCGATCAGCACGATGCGCGGGTAGGTGCCGGCCTGCACCGCCAGCTTCGGCACCACGGCGGCGCCCACGCCCTGCGCCACCAGCCCGACGGCGGTCGAGCTGCGCTGCACCTCGTAGACGAAGGGCAGGTTCAGTCCGCTCGGTGCCAGCGCCGCGTCGAGCAGCGGGCGGTTGCTGCTGCCCGGGCCCGGCACGATCAGCGCGTGGCCCTCGAGCTGCGACCAGGCGATGCTGCGGCGGCGCGCCAGCGGATGGTCGTCGCGGCAGGCGAGCACGAAGCGGTCCTCCAGCAGCGGGATGCGCTCCAGCTCGGGCTCGTAGGACTCGGCGATGCTGATGCCGAACTCGGCCTCGCGCTGCAGGATCGCGCCGGCCACGCCGGCCGACGAGTGATCGAGGATCTTGATGCGGTTGCCGGGGAACAGGGCGCTGTAGGCCTGGATCACCGCGGGCAGGAACTGCACGCCGACCGTCGGCACGCAGGCCAGGGTCACGTTGCCGCGCGAGGCCTGGCCGGCCTCGCGGATGCCGAGCATGGCCGAGGAGATGTCGGCGAGCAGCCGCCGCGCCTGCGGCAGGAAGTTCTGGCCGATCACCGTGAGCGCCAGCGAGCGCGTGGTGCGTTCCACCAGCTGCACGCCGAGCACCGCCTCGAGGTTCTGCAGCCGGCGCGTCAGCGCGGTGGAGGTGATGTGCAGCGAATCGGCGCCGGCATGGAAGCTGCCGTGCTCCGCCACGGCGAGGAATGCCTGCAGGCCGAGCATGTCCACTTTCATGAGGCGATTGCAGCAATGGTCCAGATAAATTCATTTTACGCAGCCGGGTTGCGGGCACAGAATCCGCGGCCATGAACATCACGGTGCTGGACGATTACTTCGACACGCTGCGCACGCTGCCCTGCTTCGCCAAGCTCGACGGGCACGAGGTGACGGTGTGGAACGACCACGTGGACGAGCCCGACGCACTGGTGCAGCGGCTGTCGCAGGCCGATGCCGTGGTACTGATCCGCGAGCGCACCGCGCTGCGCGCGCCGGTGCTCGAGCGGCTGCCGCGGCTGCCGCGGCTGCGGCTGATCAGCCAGCGCAGCGTCTATCCGCACATCGACGTCGAGGCCTGCACGCGGCTGGGCATCGTGCTGTCGTCGGACCAGCATGCGGGCACGCCTTCCTACGCAGCGGCCGAACTGACCTGGGCGCTGCTGCTGTGCGCGGCGCGGCGGATTCCGCAGCAGATGGCGTCGCTGCAGCGCGGCGGCTGGCAGACCGGCGTGGGCAGCACGCTGCGCGGCAAGACGCTAGGGATCTACGGCTATGGCCGCATCGGGCAGGCGGTGGCGGGCTATGCCGAGGCCTTCGGCATGAAGGTGCGCGTGTGGGCGCGGCCCGAATCGATGGCCCGGGCGCGCGCGGATGGCCGCGAATGCGCGCCGGACCGAGAGAGTTTCTTCGGCGACTGCGATGCGATCTCGCTGCACATGCGGCTGGTGCCGGCCACGCGCGGCATCGTGCGGCGCGAGGACCTCGCACGCATGAAACCCGACGCGATCCTCGTGAACACCAGCCGCGCCGGCCTGATCGAGCCCGGTGCGCTGGTGGCCGCGCTGCAGGCCGGCCGGCCCGGCATGGGTGCGGTCGACGTCTACGAGACCGAGCCGCTGGTCGATCCCGCCGATCCGCTGCTGCAGCTGCCGAACCTGGTCTGCACGCCGCACATCGGCTACGTGACGCGCGAGGAGTACGAGCTGCAGTTCTCCGACGTGTTCGACCAGATCGTGGCCTTCGCGCGCGGGCAGCCGAGCAACGTCGTCAATCCCGAGGTGCTCGGCCGCCTGAAGGCCGGCGCGGGTTAATCCCGAGCGCCAGGCATTCCGCGCCGCGCCGCCGGCCGCCACAATTCCGGCATGCAGCCGACGCCGCCGCAATCCACCTGGCAGGTCTCCGATGCCGCCCTCGGCCGGCCGTCGTCGGCCGTGCTCGACCTGCGCGCGGTCTCGCTGCTGCTCGATGCACCGCGCGACGCGGCGCCGGCGCGCGCGATGCTGCATTTCCTCAATGCGCTGCTGCCGGTGGAGTTCATCTCGCTGGTGTCGCATGGCGACGAGGCACCGGCGCAGATCGAGGGGCACTCATTCCACGCGGCCACGCCCAACGTCACGCGCGACTGCTTCGCGCAGTACCGGCGCCACTTCTACCGCTTCGACGACGCCACACGCATCGCGCGGCAGATGCGCGTGCAGACCCGCGAGTCGGCCGCGATGACGGTGCTGCACATGCGCTCGCCCGACATCCCCGATGCCGGCTGGCGCCAGCAGATCTACGAGCGCGAGCACCTCTCGGAGCGGCTGGCGCTGCTCTACATGCCGGCGCCGCGCACCGCGTTCTCGATCAACCTCTACCGCAGCGAGGCCATGGGTCGCTTCGCGCCGCAGGAGATCGAGCGCGTGCTCGCGGTGTCGCCGCTGCTGCGGCAGGTGCACCGCAACCTGGTGGGCGCGGGCGGGGTCGGGCCGGACATGGACACCCGCATCGCGCTGGCCCGCGCGCGCATCGCGGCATTGGCGGTCGCGCTGAGCGCGCGCGAGCTCGACGTGGCGGCGCGCATCGCCTGCGGGCTCACGGCCGACGGCATCGCGGCCGACCTCGACATCGCGCCCTCGAGCGTGGTCACGCTGCGCAAGCGCGCCTACCTCAAGCTCGGCATCCACGACCGCGCCGCGCTGGTGCGGCTCGCGGCCTGACCCTCCCTCGCTGATCGAAGTCCTCGCCGTCCCCTTCGCGGGGGACGCGCCGCCTGGCCGTTCGCTCCACGATCGCGGCAGCGGCGGGCACACGATCCCGCCGCACACGATGGAGACGAGAACGCGCATGTTCATCCGCAACTGCTGGTACGTGGTCGCCTGGGACCACGAGATTCCCCCCGAGGGCCTGTTCAACCGCACCGTGATCGGCGAGCCGCTGCTGCTGTACCGCACCGCGCAGGGCGAGGTGGTGGCGCTCGAGGACCGCTGCTGCCATCGCCACGCGCCGCTGTCGAAGGGCCGGCGCGAGGGCGACTGCGTACGCTGCGGCTACCACGGGCTCAAGTTCGATGCGCGCGGCCTCTGCGTCGAGGTGCCGGGCATGGCGACGGTGCCGCCGCGCGCGCGGGTGCGCAGCTACCCGGTGGCGGTGCGCAACCGCTGGGTGTTCGTGTGGATGGGCGAGGCCGAGCGCGCCGACACGGCGCTGCTGCCCGACAACTTCTCGTGCGACCACCCCGAGTGGCGCCACATCCCGGGCTACCTGCACTACGACACGCCCTACCTGCTGATCTGCGACAACCTGCTGGACTTCTCGCACCTGAGCTACGTGCACGAGAAGACGCTCGGCGGCTCGACCGCGATTGCGCAGGCGCGACCCGAGATCGAGAAGATCGAGCGCGGCCTGCGCGTGACGCGCCGGGTGGAGAACGTGCCGCCGCCCGCGCACTGGGCCGGCGCTCGGCCCTTCGCGCCCGATGCGCGCTTCGACCGCTGGTTCGTCTACGACTTCGTGCTGCCGGGCACGCTGCTGATGCAGTCGGGTGGGCGCCCCGTGGAGGACGCTGAGGGCGACATGCGCCATGCCGTCGAGCTGCACAGCTGCCAGACCCTGACGCCCGAGACCGAGACCAGCACCCACTACTTCTTCCAGCAGGCGCACCGGCCCTCGCTCGGCGGCGAGCAGCTCACGCGCACGCTCTACGACAGCCTGATCGTGGCCTTCAACGAGGACCGCGACATGATCACCGCGCAGGCCCGCAACATCGAGCACGCGCCCTTGCTGCCGATGCTGCCGCTGGCCATGGATTCGGCGCTGGTGCAGTTCCGCCGGCTGGTGGCGCAGGCGCTCGAGGACGAGCGGCGGAACGAGGTGCCCTCGCAGCCCGAGCGCGCCGCGAGCTGCTGAAACACTGCGCACCGGAACCCACAAGAACCCACGAGGAGACAAGACCCATGCTCAAGCTGCTTTCGATCGCCTGTGCCGCGCTGGCCTTCGCCGTTCCCGCCGCCGCCCAGGAGGCCTACCCCTCGCGGCCGATCCGCATCGTCGTGCCCTATCCGGCCGGCGGCGCCACCGACTACGTGGCGCGCACCGTCGGCGAGCGCCTGTCGAAGGCGCTGGGCCAGCCGGTGGTGGTCGACAACAAGGCGGGCGCGGCCGGTGCCATCGGCGCCGCCGAGGTGGCGCGCGCCAAGGCCGACGGCTACACGCTGCTGATGACGATCACCGACTCGCAGATCAACAACACCGCGCTCTACCGCACGCTGGCCTACGACCCGCGCAAGGACTTCGCGCCGATCACGCAGATCGTGCGCAGCCCGGCGCTGATCTCGACCCATCCGGGCTCGGGCCTGCGCAGCCTCGCCGACCTCAAGGCCAAGGCCGGCTCCGGCGGCGCCAAGCTCAGCTATGCCTCGTGGGGCATCGGCGGCCTCGGCCACCTGGCCGGCGAGAGCCTCAACCGCAGCCTGGGCGGCGGCATGGTGCACGTGCCGCAGCGCGGCGAGGGGCTGGTGGTCACCGACCTGCTGTCGGGCACGGTCGACATCGGCCTGTCGTCGGTGGCGAGCGCGATGCAGCACGTGCCGGGCGGCAAGATCGTGCCGCTGGCCGTGCTCGGGCGCCAGCGCTCGAGCACGCTGCCGCAGGTGCCGACGATGCACGAGCTGGGCTTCGACGACCCGCTGTACGACAGCAACGTCTGGATCGGCCTGCTGGCGCCCGCGGCCACGCCGAAGCCCATCGTGGAGCGGCTCGCGAAGGAGGTGCGCGAGGTGGTGGGCGCGCCCGAGGTCGGCCAGCAGTTCGTGGCCCGCGGCTTCGAGATCATGAACAGCACGCCCGAGCAGTTCGCCAGCGCCTACCGCGCCGAGTTCGACGTCATCACGCGGCGCATGCGCGAACTCAGCATCGAGGCGCAGTGAGCGCCGCGGCTCAGCGCTTGCCGGAGCGGCGCGCGGCCTGCGCGATCGGGATCAGCGCCCAGGCCTTGGCGCCGTCGAGCGGTGCCACCGGCACCAGGTTGAGCAGCGCGAACACGAGGTTGAAGTAGCCGAGGAAGGCGACCACCGGCCCGAGCCCGCGCACGCTCGCCAGCGGCGTGGCGGCGGCCAGCGCGATCAGCGGCAGCGCCACCATCATCTGTGCCGCGACGCCGCCCCAGGCCACGATGGCCTCGTCCTTGTGGCTGTAGGGCTCCTCATAGTCGCACACGCCGTGGATCACGCCGAGGTAGATCGCGAACGGCCGGTAGCCCATGCGGCGGGCGAAGCCCGCGTGGCCGGCCTCGTGCAGGAAGATGATGCCGAAGTAGGAGACGATGGTGATGACCGCGAGCAGCGGCGTGCGGATGCACAGCAGGAACAGGCCGGCCCCGACCAGGAGGGCGGACCAGTGGATGTAGACCCGGGCGCCGAAGACCCGGAGCTTGCGAATCCGCGCGTAACCGTTCATGGAGGGAGGTCTCGGGTGCGTGACGTCCCGGGCGCTGGCGTCGCGGCCTGCTGCCGGAAGTCCCTGGGTGCGAGTCCCGTCCATTGTAGAAAAGCGCGCGAGAAGCTCTTCTCGTTGCGAAAGCCCGCCGCCAGCGCGACCTGCTTGATCGGCCGGTGGGTGCGCCGCAGCAGGTCGACCGCGAGCTCGTGTCGCACCTCGTTCTTGAGCGCCTGCAGCGAGCTGCCTTCCTCCTGCAGCTGGCGGTGCAGGGTGCGGCTCGACACGTTGAGCAGCGTGGCCAGCGCCTCGGCGGTGGTGGTCTCGGCGGCGCGCGAACGCAGCAGCTCGCGCACGCGCTGGCCCAGCAGCCGGTCGCGCCGGTACTGCAGGATCGTGAGCGGCAGCGCGCGCTTGAGCATGGTGCGCAGCGCGCGCTCGTCGCGCTGCAGCGGCAGCGCGAGATAGCGCTCGTCGAAGGCGATGCTCGCGCGCGCCGCGTCGAAGCGCACCTCGGGCGTGAACATCGCCGCGTAGGCGTCGCGGTGCGCCGGCGCGGGAAAGGGAAAGCCGGCCTGCCGCAGCGAGATGCGCGAGTCGATGGCCCAGCACATGTAGCCGTGCATGAAGCGCAGGCTGGTCACGAGGCAGAACTCGCGGAAGGCCGGGTCGAGCGGCCGGTTCTCGCCGATGCGCAGCGTGGCCACGCCGCCCGCCACCTCGAGCGCGAGGCCGATGTCCTCGGTCAGCAGCCGGTGGTGGCGGCACCAGCGCTTGATTGCCACGCCGAGGTCGGGCGAGGTCAGCGAGGCGCGGCACAGCATGCCGTAGCTGCCCCAGGGCAGGCGGCGCGAGAACCAGCCCAGCGCCTCGTCGTCGAGCTCCTGCATCGCGTGGCCTGACAGCGCCTCGAACTGCGCCGCCGTCACGCGTGCGCCGGGCCGCGCGAGCTCGCGCGGCGTGATCTGTGCCGCCTTGAGCGCCTCGGACGGGTCCTGGCCGTAGCGCTCGTAGCCCTTGACGATGGCTCGCACGAAGGCCATCGGCGTGACCGCGCGGGCGGGGCGGAGGAAGGAGGGGGAGGACATGGCGAGGCGGAGCCGGCGTGGCGCAAATTGCAACCATTGTGGCGCCAATTGCGGCGCCGCGAGGCGTAAGCTGGCGCCTTTCCAGCGCGTCGTGGCGCGGGCAGCCCCACGCGCCGGCCCCCTTCAGAGGAGACAACACCCATGCACGATCCCGGCCTGAACTTCGACCTGGGCGAGACCATCGACTCGCTGCGCAGCGCGATCCAGGACTTCGCAGCGAATGAAATCGCGCCCCGCGCCGCCGACATCGACCGCGAGAACCTGTTCCCGCACGACCTCTGGAAGAAGCTCGGCGACCTCGGCCTGCACGGCATGACCGTGAAGGAGGAATACGGCGGCACCGAGCTCGGCTACCTGGCCCACATCGTGGCGATGGAAGAGGTGTCGCGCGCCTCGGCCTCGGTCGGCCTGTCGTACGGCGCGCACTCGAACCTGTGCGTGAACCAGATCCACCGCAACGGCAGCGAGGCGCAGAAGAAGAAATACCTGCCCAAGCTGGTGAGCGGCGAGCATGTGGGCGCGCTGGCCATGAGCGAGCCCAATGCCGGCTCCGACGTGGTCAGCATGAAGCTCAAGGCCGAGAAGAAGGACGGCTACTACGTGCTCAACGGCGGCAAGATGTGGATCACCAACGGCGGCGACGCCGACACGCTGGTGATCTACGGCAAGACCGAGCCCGAGATGGGCGCGCGCGGCATGACCGCCTTCATCGTCGAGAAGGGCTTCAAGGGCTTCTCGGCCGGCACCAAGCTCGACAAGCTCGGCATGCGCGGCTCCAACACCTTCCCGCTGTTCTTCGACAACTGCGAGGTGCCCGAGGAGAACGTGCTCGGCGGCGAGGGCCAGGGCGCGAAGGTGCTGATGAGCGGCCTCGACTACGAGCGCGCCGTGCTCTCGGGCGGCCCGCTGGGCATCATGGCCGCCTGCATGGATTCGGTGCTGCCCTTCATCCACGAGCGCAAGCAGTTCGGCCAGAGCATCGGCGAGTTCCAGCTCATGCAGGGCAAGATCGCCGACATGTACTCGACCTGGCAGGCCACGCGCGCCTACGTCTACGCCGTGGGCAAGGCCTGCGACCGCAACGACCATGCGCGCACCTTCCGCAAGGACGCGGCCGGCGCGATCCTCTACTCGGCCGAGAAGGCGACCTGGATGGCCGGCGAGGCGATCCAGGCGCTCGGCGGCGTGGGCTACACCAAGGAATTCCCGGTCGAACGGCTGTGGCGCGACGCCAAGCTCTACGAGATCGGCGCGGGCACCAGCGAGATCCGGCGCATGCTGATCGGGCGCGAGCTGTTCGCAGAGACCGCATAGTTCGGTTTTTCTCCCTCCCCCTCTGGGGGAGGGCGGGGTGGGGGCTTGCGGCGGTCGATGAGCCCCTCCCTGAAAAGACGCCGCAGGCCCCCATCCCGGCCTTCCCCCAGAGGGGGAAGGAGCAAGGCAAGGAGACAAGGACATCAACATGACTGCAGCACTGACCGAGAGCTACGGCAAGGGCGCCACCGACGTCCCCCTCATCGAACAGACCATCGGCGACTTCTTCGACGCCATGGTCGAGCGGCAACCCGATCGCGAGGCGCTCGTGAGCCGCCACGAAGGCCTGCGCTTCAGCTACCGCGAACTGCAGGCCGAGTCGGACCGACTCGCCAGCGCGCTGCTGAAGCTGGGGCTCGCGCCGGGCGACCGCGTGGGCATCTGGTCGCACAACAACGCGCCGTGGGTGCTGATGCAGATCGCCACCGCCAAGGTCGGCCTGATCCTCGTCAACATCAATCCCGCCTACCGCACCGCCGAGCTCGAGTACGCGCTCAACAAGGTCGGCTGCAAGGCGCTGGTGACGATGGCGCAGTTCAAGACCAGCGACTACCTCGGCATGCTGCAGGAGCTCGGCCCGAAGCGGCTGCCGCAGCTGGCCCACACCTTCTGGATCGACAAGGCCGGCGAGGGCGCCGAGGTGCCCGGCATGCGGCGCTTCTCGGCGCTGCTGGCCAGCGGCGACGCGGCCGACCCGAAGGTGGCCGCGGTGCAGAGGACGCTGAAGGCCACCGACCCGATCAACATCCAGTTCACCAGCGGCACCACGGGCTTTCCCAAGGGCGCGACGCTGACGCACCGCAACATCCTCAACAACGGCTTCTTCATCGGCGAGTGCATGAAGCTCGGGCCGGACGACCGGCTGTGCATCCCGGTGCCGCTCTACCACTGCTTCGGCATGGTGCTCGGCAACCTGGCCTGCCTCACGCACGGCTCGGCCATCGTCTATCCGAACGACGGCTTCGATCCGCTGACCGTGCTCGAGACGGTGCAGGCCGAGAAGTGTACCGGCCTGCATGGCGTGCCCACGATGTTCATCGCCGAGCTCGACCATCCGCGCTTCAAGGAGTTCGACCTCTCGACCCTGCGCACCGGCATCATGGCCGGCTCGCCGTGCCCGATCGAGGTGATGAAGCGCGTGGTCAGCGAGATGCACCTCGAGCAGATCACCATCGCCTACGGCATGACCGAGACCAGCCCGGTGAGCTGCCAGAGCAGCACCGACACGCCGCTCGACCGCCGCGTGTCGACCGTGGGCACGGTGCAGCCGCACCTCGAGGTGAAGATCGTCGACCCCGAGACCGGCAGGACCATGCCGCCGGGCCAGTCGGGCGAGCTCTGCACGCGCGGCTACTCGGTGATGCACGGCTACTGGGACGACGAGCCCAAGACGCGCGAGGCCATCGATGCCGAGCACTGGATGCATACCGGCGACCTCGCGACCATGGACGCCGAGGGCTACGTCAACATCGTGGGCCGCATCAAGGACATGGTGATCCGCGGCGGCGAGAACATCTACCCGCGCGAGATCGAGGAGTTCCTCTACCGCCATCCCAAGGTGCAGGACGTGCAGGTGGTGGGCCTGCCCGACCGCAAGTACGGCGAGGAGCTCTGCGCCTGGATCATCGCCAAGCCCGGCCAGAGCGTCACCGAGGAAGAGGTGCGCGAGTTCTGCAAGGGCCAGATCGCGCACTACAAGGTGCCGAAGTACATCCGCTTCGTGCCGGCCTTCCCGATGACCGTGACCGGCAAGATCCAGAAGTTCAAGATCCGCGACGAGATGAAGGCCGAGCTCGGCCTCGACGAAGCGCGCACCGCCTGAACACCGGGCCCCGCGCGCCCCGTTCCCGACATTGACTGCACCATGACCCAACTCGAAACCAAACTCAACGCCCGCTCGGCCGACTTCCAGGCCAATGCCGCCGCCATGCGCGCGCTGGTCGACGACCTGCAGTCGCAGTTCGCCGCGGTTGCGCAAGGCGGCGGCGAGGCCGCGCGCGCCAAGCACACGGCGCGCGGCAAGCTGCTGCCGCGCGAGCGCGTGGCCGAGCTGCTCGATCCGGGCACGCCCTTCCTCGAGCTGTCGCCGCTGGCCGCGCACGGCATGTACAAGGGCGACGCGCCCGGCGCCGGCATCATCGCGGGCATCGGCCGGGTCAACGGCGTCGACTGCATGGTGGTGTGCAACGACGCCACCGTGAAGGGCGGCACCTACTACCCGATGACGGTGAAGAAGCACCTGCGCGCGCAGGAGATCGCCGAGCAGAACCGGCTGCCGTGCATCTACCTGGTCGACTCGGGCGGCGCCAACCTGCCGAACCAGGACGAGGTGTTCCCCGACCGCGAGCACTTCGGCCGCATCTTCTACAACCAGGCCAACATGAGCGCCCAGGGCATCGGCCAGATCGCCGTGGTCATGGGCTCGTGCACCGCGGGCGGCGCCTACGTGCCGGCGATGAGCGACGAATCGATCATCGTGAAGAACCAGGGCACCATCTTCCTGGGCGGCCCGCCGCTGGTGAAGGCGGCCACCGGCGAGGTGGTGACGGCCGAGGACCTGGGCGGCGGCGACGTGCACACGCGGCTGTCGGGCGTGGCCGACCACCTGGCGCAGAACGACCTGCATGCGCTGGCGCTCGCGCGCTCGGCGGTGGCCAACCTCAACGCGAAGGCGGCCGAGGGCCCGGCCAAGGCCGCGGTGCGCGAGCCCGCGTTCCCGCGCGAGGAGCTCTACGGCGTGATCCCCACCGACACGCGCAAGCCCTTCGACGTGCGCGAGATCATCGCGCGCGTGGTCGACGGCAGCGAGTTCCACGAGTTCAAGGCCCGCTTCGGCGCCACCCTGGTCTGCGGCTTCGCCGAGATCGAAGGCATGCCGGTGGGCATCGTCGCCAACAACGGCATCCTGTTCTCCGAATCGGCGCAGAAGGGCGCGCACTTCATCGAGCTGTGCTGCCAGCGCAAGACGCCGCTGGTGTTCCTGCAGAACATCACCGGCTTCATGGTGGGCCGCAAGTACGAGAACGAGGGCATCGCGCGCCACGGCGCCAAGATGGTGACGGCCGTGGCCACCGCCAACGTGCCGAAGTTCACCATCATCATCGGCGGCAGCTTCGGCGCCGGCAACTACGGCATGTGCGGCCGGGCCTACAGCCCGCGCTTCCTCTGGATGTGGCCCAACGCGCGCATCAGCGTGATGGGCGGCGAGCAGGCCGCGAGCGTGCTCGCGACCGTGCGGCGCGACGGCATCGAGGCCAAGGGCGGCCAGTGGAGCGCCGACGAGGAAGAGGCCTTCAAGGCGCCGATCCGCCAGCAGTACGAGGACCAGGGCCATCCCTACTACGCCACCGCGCGGCTGTGGGACGACGGCATCATCGATCCGGCAGACACGCGCCGCGTGCTCGCGCTGGGCCTGGCGGCCGCGCGCAACGCGCCGATCCCCGAGCCGAAGTTCGGCATCTTCCGCATGTGAGGAGGAACGCGGCATGAGCGACTTCACCAAGCTGCAACTCACGATCGACGGCGCCGTCGCGCGCATCTGGCTCGACCAGCCCGAGGCACGCAACGCCTTCGACGACGTGGTCATCGCCGAGCTGACGCGCGCCTTCACCGAGGCCGGCGCGGCACCGCAGGTCAAGGCCATCGTGCTGGGCGCCAACGGCCCGGCCTTCTGCGCCGGTGCCAACCTCAACTGGATGCGCCGCATGGCCGACTACAGCCGCGACGAGAACATCGCCGACGCCGGCAAGCTCGCCGCCATGCTGCGCACCATCGCCGAGTGCCCGAAGCCGACCATCGCGCGCGTGCAGGGCGACGTCTACGCGGGCGGCATGGGGCTGGTCGCGGCCTGCGACATGGCCGTGAGCGTGGACAGCGCCTGGTACTGCCTGAGCGAGGTCAAGATCGGCCTGGTGCCCGCCACCATCAGCCCCTACGTGCTGCGTGCCATGGGCACGCGCGCCTCGCAGCGCTACTTCCTCACGGCCGAGCGCTTCGGCGCCGCCGAGGCGCACCGCATCGGCTTCGTGCACGAGGTGGTCGCGGCCGATGCGCTCGATGCCAAGGTCGACGAGCTGCTGAAGGCGCTGACCGGCGCGAGCCCGGCCGCCGTGCGCGCCTGCAAGCAGCTGGTGGCCGACGTGGCGGGCCGCGAGATCGACGACGCGCTGATCGCGAAGACGGTCGAGGGCATCGCCGACATCCGCGCCAGCGACGAGGGCCGCGAGGGCGTGCAGGCCTTCCTGCAGAAGCGCAAGCCGTCCTGGCTCGCGGGCGCGTCGTCCTGACCGGCTCATTCATCCCATGACCGCGCTCGACATGCCCCAGCTGCTCGCCCTGGCCGCCGCCATCGGCTGGGCCAGCGGCGTGCGGCTGTACCTGGTGGTGCTGCTCACGGGCCTGGTCGGCTACCTCGGCTGGGTGCCGCTGCCGGGCGGGCTGCAGCTGCTCGCGCATCCGGTGGTGATCGCGGCCAGCGGCTTCATGGTGTTCGTCGAGTTCTTCGCCGACAAGATCCCGGGGCTCGATTCGCTCTGGGACGTGGTCCACACCGCGATCCGCATTCCGGCCGGCGCGGCGCTCGCGGCCAGCGTGTTCGGTGTCGACCATGGCGCGATGGCGCTGGTGGCGGCGCTGCTCGGCGGCGGCTTCGCGGCCACCGCGCATGCGGCCAAGGCCACCACGCGCGCGGCCATCAACACCTCGCCCGAGCCGTTCTCGAACGTGGGCGCCTCGCTGGTCGAGGACACCATGGTGCCCGCGGGCCTGTGGCTGGCCGTGGCGCATCCCTTCGCCTTCCTCGTGCTGTTCGTGCTCGTGCTGGTCGCGAGCGTGTGGCTGATCCGCAAGAGCTGGCGCTTCCTCAGGGCGCTGTTCTCCCGCGTCGCCCGCATCTTCAGCGGCCGGCCCGATCCGGGCGTCGTGCCCGCGTTTCAACTGAAAAAGAATCCTCCGGGAGACTCGTCCAATGTTTAAGAAGATCCTGATTGCGAACCGTGGCGAGATCGCCTGCCGCGTGGCTGCCACCGCGCGCCGCATGGCGATCCGCACGGTCGCCGTGTACTCCGATGCCGACGCGCATGCCAACCACGTGCGCGCCTGCGACGAGTCGGTGCACCTGGGCGGCAGCGCGCCGAAGGACAGCTACCTGCGCTGGGAGAAGATCCTCGAGGCCGCCAAGGCCACGGGCGCCGAGGCGGTGCATCCGGGCTACGGCTTCCTCAGCGAGAACGAGGAGTTCGCGCAGGCCTGCGCCGATGCCGGCCTGGTCTTCATCGGCCCGCCGCCCTCGGCGATCAAGGCCATGGGCCTGAAGGCCGAGTCGAAGCAGCTGATGGAGAAGGCCGGCGTGCCGCTGGTGCCCGGCTACCACGGCCACGACCAGGACCCGGCGCTGCTGCAGCGCGAGGCCGACCGCATCGGCTACCCGGTGCTGATCAAGGCCAGCGCGGGCGGTGGCGGCAAGGGCATGCGCGCGGTCGACAAGGCGGCCGACTTCGAGGCCGCGCTGGCCTCGTGCAAGCGCGAGGCCATCAACAGCTTCGGCGACGACGCGGTGCTGATCGAGAAATACGTTCAGCGCCCGCGCCACATCGAGATCCAGGTCTTCGGCGACAGCCACGGCAACTACGTCTACCTGTTCGAGCGCGACTGCTCGGTGCAGCGGCGCCACCAGAAGGTGCTCGAGGAAGCGCCCGCGCCCGGCATGACCGAGGCGATGCGCCAGCAGATGGGCGAGGCCGCGGTGGCCGCGGCGCGCGCCGTGGACTACGTGGGCGCGGGCACGGTGGAGTTCATCGTGGAGCAGCGCGACGGCGGCGAGATGAACTTCTTCTTCATGGAGATGAACACCCGCCTGCAGGTGGAGCATCCCGTGACCGAAGCCATCACCGGCCTCGACCTCGTCGAATGGCAACTGCGCGTCGCCGCGGGCGGCACGCTGCCCGCGCAGCAGTCCGAGCTGCGGATCCACGGCCATGCGATCGAGGCGCGCATCTGCGCCGAGAACCCCGACAACAACTTCCTGCCCGCCACCGGCACCCTGCGCATCTACCGCAAGCCGCAGGCCACGGCCTTCCAGCGCAGCCGCGTGCGCATCGACGACGGCGTGCGCGAGGGCGGCGAGATCTCGCCCTTCTACGACTCGATGATCGCCAAGCTGATCGTGCATGGCGCCACGCGCGACGAGGCGCTCGCGCGGCTCGACGCGGCGCTGGCGCAGACCCACATCGTGGGCGTGGCGACCAACGTGCAGTTCCTGCGCGGCGTGCTGGCCACCGAGTCGTTCTCGAAGGCCAACCTCGACACCGCGCTGATCGAGCGCGAGCGCGCCGTGCTGTTCGACCGCGAGACCCTGGGCCTGCCGCTGGCGGCGGCCGCGGCCGTGGCGCGCACCGCGCTCGCCGCGGCGCCGGCCGGCAGCATCGATCCCTTCGCGCGCCGCGACGGCTGGCGCGCGCTCGGCGAGTACACGCGCCGCTTCGACTTCGAATTCCGCGGTGCCGAGCAGAGCGCGCTGCTGACCTACAAGCGCGACGGCAGCCTGTGGCTCGAGGCCGGCGGCGTGGCCGGTCCGCTGGTCGTCGGCCGCCTGCCCACGGGCGAGATCGAGCTCGAGTTCGCGGGCCAGCGCCAGACTCTCGACGTCTACCTCGACGACGCCACGGCCCATGTGTTCGCCGCGGCCGGCGCGACCCGCATCACCGCCATCGACCGCCTCGCCCATGCGGGCGACACGCAGGCCGAGGGCGGCCGCCTCACGGCACCGATGCCGGGCAAGGTCGTGTCCTTCGCGGTCAAGGCCGGCGACAAGGTCAGCCGCGGCCAGCCGCTGGCGGTGATGGAGGCGATGAAGATGGAGCACACCATCGCCGCGCCGGCCGACGGCACGGTCGAGGAGCTGCTGTTCGCGCCCGGCGAGCAGGTGGCCGAGGGCGACGAGTTGCTGCGCATGGCCGCAGCGGCCTGAATCAGCGGCCCCGGTCACGGGGCTTGCAAGCTGTTACCAGATGGCGGCGCCGGTTTTAACCCCGGCGCCGCCAACAGGCCGTATCACCGCGATGCCCACTTCCCTTGAAGGATTCTTCATGACGCATCGCCAGCCGCAGCTCTCTTCGTTCTCCCCCTTCCAGCGCCTCGGCGCCCGTCCGCGCATGCTGCTGCTCGCGCTGGCCGCAGCCCTGACGCTCAGCGCCTGCGAGCGGCGCGACGGGGCCGCGGAAGTCGATGCCGCCGCGGCCCGGCCCACGGGCAGCTACGCGGCCGGCGGCGCGATGGAGTCCAGGCGCATGCGCATGGCCGAGCCGGCACCGCCCGCGCCCGCCGCGATGTCGCTCGACCAGCAGGCCGAGAAGCAGGCGAGCGAGAGCGCGCCGCTGCAGCGCTATCTCGCGATCCGCCAGGACCTCAACGTCGAGGTCGCGCCCGACCAGCTCGCCGAATCCTGGGGCAAGGTGCGCGACCTCTGCGGCACCCTGCGCTGCGAGCTGCTGTCGTCCTCGCTGCTGCGCGAGACGCCGCAGCAGGCCGGCAATGCCACGCTCGAGATGCGCGTGGAGCCGGCCGACGTCGAGAAGCTGCTGGCCGGCCTTTCAGGCGTGGCGAAGGTGGTGGCGCACAACACCACCAGCGAGGACAAGACCGCCGAGGTGATCGACGTCGAGGCGCGCATCAAGAACCGCACCGAGTTCCGCGACAGCCTGCGCGTCATGCTGCGCGACACCACCACCAAGCGCACCATGGCCGACCTGCTGCAGATCCAGCGCACGCTGGCCGACACTCAGGCCGAGCTCGATGCCTCGGCGACGCAGCGCAAGGTGCTGCAGCAGCAGACCAGCAAGCAGCACATCCAGATCCAGTTCACGACCGTGCGCGCGCTGGTCGGCGGCGGCGAGAGCTACAACCCGATGACGCAGGCCCTGCGCAACGCGGGCCGCGTGCTGGCCGAGAGCGTGGGCAGCCTGATCACCTTCGTGGCGGCGGTGCTGCCGTGGCTGCTGTTGCTGGTGCCCGTGCTGTGGGGAGTGCGCCGGCTGTGGCTGCGCCGACGTGCTTCTAAGATCGCGTGATGACCGCCTTGCTGCACCTCCACGTCGACGCCCAGTTCGCCAGTCCCTACGCCCTGTCGGTGTTCGTGGCGCTGCACGAGAAGGGACTGGCCTTCGAGCTCTCGACCGTGGACCTGGCGGCGCGGGAGAACCGGGCCGCCGGCTTCTCGCGCCTGTCGCTGACGCGGCGCGTGCCCACGCTGGTCCATGGCGACTTCGCGCTGTCGGAGTCGTCGGCCATCACCGAGTACCTCGACGAGCTGTTTCCGGGCACGCCGCTCTATCCGAAGGCGCAGCGCGACCGCGCGCGGGCGCGCCAGCTGCAGGCCTGGCTGCGCAGCGACCTGATGCCGATCCGGGTCGAGCGCTCGACCGAGGTGCTGTTCTACGGCCCCACGCAGGCGCCGCTGTCGGAGGCGGCACGCTCGGCCGCGGCAACGCTCTTCGAGGTGATCGAGACGCTGCTGCCGACCGATGCCGAGCATCTGTTCGGCGCGTGGTCCGTGGCCGATCTCGATGCGGCCCTGATGCTGAACCGCCTGCGGCTCAACGGCGATGCCGTGCCGCCGCGCCTGGCCGCCTATGCCGCCGCGCAATGGCAGCGGCCCTCGGTCCAGCGCTGGGTGCGGCTGGAGCGTCCGCCGCTTTGAAGCGGCGGCGCGACAAGGTCCTTCTTAGCCGACGACCACTTCGCTGATCTGCATCACCGGCGCGATGTCGGTGTAGTTCCTCACATCGCCGAGGATCTCCTTGGCATGCGGGCCGAAGGCGCCCTGGAAGGCCTCGACGGAATCGCAGAACACGTGGCACATGCCGACGTAGGTGGGCTTGGCGCCCGGCGCGCCGCCGGCCAGGCCCTTGTCGATGGTGTAGGACTTGCAGGCATCGCCCATGCGCGCCTTCAGCAGGGGCATGTGCTTGTCGCGGTAGTAGTCGTGGTCGAAGCGGGCGCCTTCGGTGTAGGGGTACATCACACTGACTTTGATCATGGGTAGGGTCTCCGGATTGAACGATCGAGCATAGGAGATGGCGCAAGGGCACACAAGGCGTGCACTGTCGCCCTCGGCGCTCGTGCGACGACCTCTCAGACGAACGGAGCGACAGACCGATGACACCCGAACTGCAGGCCCTGAAGGACAAGACCCTCGCGAGCATGGTCGACTACATGCGCAACGACGAGGAGGACCCGGACCACGATCCCGAATTCGATCCCGGCTACACGCAGGCCGAGGTCGACCGCTGCGCCGAGATCGTCGACGAGTACCTCGCGACGCTGACGGCGATCGACGAGGCCTCGGAGGCGAAGCGCGACGCCGCGATCCTCGCGGCCGTCGAGCGCGTGGTGCTGCAGCTCAACCGCCTCAACGAGGACAGCGAGGGCAGCCTGATCGAGACCGACCAGCGCGAGGACCTGTGCGAGCTGATCATCGCGGCCGCGAGCCATGCGGGCCTGGAGACCGAGGGCGAGGACATCACCGAGGAATGGCGCGAGTGGTGACGAGGGCCGCCTCGGCGACCACGGCGTTCGCCGCGCGCCCCTAAGATTCGCTCCATGCGAATCACCGTCTACCTCACCGACAACCGTCCCGACCCCTGGATCGAAGGCCTGAAGGCCGAACTGCCCGACGCCGAGATCGAAGCCTGGCGCCCCGGCGCGCCGCAGGCCGACCATGCGGTCGTGTGGGCGCCGCCGCAGCAGTTCATCGACGAGCAGCCCGCGCTGCGCGGCATCTTCAACATCGGCGCCGGCGTCGACGCGCTGCTCAAGCTCCGCATTCCAACCGGCACGCGCATCGTGCGGCTCGACGACGCGGGCATGTCGGTGCAGATGGCCGAGTACGTGTGCCACACGCTGATCCGCCACTTCCGCGAGTTCGATGCCTACGAGGCCGATGCACGCGAAGGCAAGTGGAGCTACCGCCGGCCCAAGGCGCGCAGCGACTTCCCGGTCGGCATCATGGGCCTGGGCGTGCTCGGCGAGCGGGTCGCGAAGGCGGTCGCGCAGTTCGAGTTCCCGGTGCTGGGCTGGAGCCGCTCGCCCAAGCAGATCGAGGGCGTGCGCGTGTTCAGCGGCGAGGCGCAGTTCGACGAGTTCCTGTCGTCCACGCGCGTGCTGGTCAACCTGCTGCCGCTGACCGAGGCCACGCGCGGCATCCTCAACCGCGAGACGCTCGGCAAGCTGCGGCCCGAGGGTTACCTGATCAGCATCGCGCGCGGCGCGCACCTGGTCGAGGACGACCTGATCCCGCTGATCGACGGCGGCCAGCTCGCGGGCGCCACGCTCGACGTGTTCCAGGTCGAACCGCTGCCGGCCGACCATGCCTTCTGGCGTCATCCAAGAATCGTCGTGACGCCGCATGGCTCGGCGCGCACGCTGCGCGAGGAATCGATCGCGCAGATCACCGGGAAGATCCGCGCGATGGAGCAGGGGCTGCCGGTCGCGGGCGTGGTCGATCCGGTGCGCGGCTACTGACGAGCCACGCCCTTCCGTCGCCCGCCGGAATGCGCCGCGGGCAGGGGAAACCCTGAAGCAATAGTTTTTCACAAGTATGAAAATCTTTTCATGACTGTGAAAACCGCCTTCCGGGTGATCGAGATCGTCGAGCTCTTCGCCCGCGAGAAGCAGCCGCTCGCGCTCTCGGAGATGGCGCGCCTGCTCGACATGCCGGTGTCGAGCTGCCTGGGCCTGATCCGCACGCTCGAGGAGCAGGGCTACATGTACGAGACCGGCCGGCGCCAGGGCTACTACCCGACCGGCCGGCTGCTCGCGATGGCGCAGGTCATCGCGGCCCACGACCCGGTGCTCGACCGCGTGAAGGCCACGCTCGAGGAGCTGCGCGACGCGGCGCGCGAGACGGTGGTGTTCGGCAAGTTCCGCGACGCGGGCCAGGTGGTCTACCTCGAGGTGCTGAGCGCGCCGCAGAGCATCCGCTACACGGCCGAGTCGGGCGAGACGCGCCCGGCCTACGCCAACTCCATCGGCCGCGCGCTGCTGTCCACGCTGGCGCCCGACGCGCGCCGCCTGTTGCTCGAGGGCATGGCGCTGGCACCGCTGACCGAGGCCACGCTGACCACGGTCGAGGCGATCGAGGCCGAGCTGCAGCGCTCGGCCACGCGCGGCTGGTACGGCAACCTCGGCGAGAGCATTCCCGACCTGATCGGCCTGGCCTGGCCGCTGCGCATCGGCGGCGAGGCCTATGCGATCTCGGTCGCCGGCCCGCGCTACCGCATGGAGGCGCGCATCGAGGAGATCGCCGCGATGCTGCGCTCGGCCTGCCTCGCGATCGAACCCAAGACGGAGAACCCCCGATGACGACCGCCGCCGCCCCCCGCTATTTCGTGCGCGAAGCCGAGATCGAGGGCTACCACCCCGCCAACCACACGGGCACGCTCAACAAGCGGCTGATCGGCCCCGAGACCGTGGGCGCGAAGCAGCTCGAGGTGCTGGTGGGCCACATCCAGAAGGGCAAGGGCGCGCTGCCGCATGCGCACCCGGGCATCGAGCAGGTCTGCTACCTGCTCGAGGGCCGCGCGGTGGCCGAGGTCGGCGGCCAGCGGCAGGAGCTGCACCCGGGCGACAGCTGTTTCTTTCCGGCCGACGCGATGCACACCTTCACGGTGGTGAGCGACGAGCCGGTGCGCGTGCTGGTGATCTACAGCCCGCCCTACGAGGAATCGCCGGAGCGCGTGATCCGGCCCTGACCACAACCACCCGGAGACAACCACCATGCAGACGAAGAACGCGACAGAAACAGTCGCGGTGGCGCAGCGCCGCCGTTTCATTGCCATCGGCGCCGCCGCCGGCCTCGTGGGTGCCGCGCCCTGGGCCTTCGCGCAGGACGGCTATCCGAAGCAGCCGATCAGGCTGATCGTGCCCTTCGCGGCCGGCAGCGGCACCGATGCGGTGGCGCGCATCACGGCGCAGATGCTCGGCGAGGCGCTCAAGGGCTCGGTGATCGTCGACAACCGCGCGGGCGCCAACGGCGTGATCGCGGCCGAACTCGTGGCCAAGGCGCCGCCCGACGGCTACACGCTGTTCATGACCACCAACACCACGCACTCGGCCAACCCGAGCCTGATGAAGTCGCTACCCTACGACCCGGTGAAGGACTTCGCGCCCGTGAGCCGCATGGGCAACCTGCCGTTCATGCTGGTGGTCAACAACGAGCTGCCCGTGAAGAACGTGGCCGAGCTGCTGGCCTGGGGCCGCGCGCATCCGGGCAAGCTCAGCTACGCGAGCGGCAACAGCACCGGCATCGTGAGCGGCGCCACGCTCTCGCGCATGAGCGGCGTGCCGATGCTGCACGTGCCCTACAAGAGCACGCCGCCGGCCATCGCCGACCTGATCGGCGGGCAGGTGTCGATGATGGTGGTCGACCTCGCGGCCGGCCTGGCGACGGTGAAGGCCGGCAAGATGCGCGCGATCGCGGTCACCACGCAGGAGCGCACCCAGCTCTTTCCCGAGCTGCCGCCGCTGGCCGACACGCCCGAGCTCAAGGGCTTCGACATCACCTCCTGGAACGGCGTGTTCGCGCCGGCCGGCACGCCGCGCGACGTGGTGCTGAAGCTCAACAAGGTGCTCGCGGCGATGGCCAACGGCGCGGCCTTCCGCGAGCGCGTGAGCAAGCTGGGCTTCGATGCCTTCGGCAGCACGCCCGAGGAACTGGGCGCGTTCACGGTGGCGGAACTCGCGAAGTGGAAGAAGCTGATCCAGGCCGCGGGGATCCAGCCCGAATGAGCGAGTCGCCCGCCGCCACCGGCCCGCTGCAGGGCATCCGCATCCTCGACCTCACGGCGGTGGTGATGGGGCCCTATGCCACGCAGACCCTCGGCGACCTCGGCGCCGACGTGATCAAGGTCGAGCCGCCCGGCGGCGACAACCTGCGCGCCGTCGGTCCGATGCGCCATGCGGGCATGGGCGCGATGGCGCTGCACCTCAACCGCAACAAGCGCTCGATCGTGCTCGACCTCAAGCAGCCCGAGGGCCGCGAAGCCTGCCTGCGGCTCGCGGCCGGCTGCGACGCGCTGATCTACAACACGCGGCCGCAGGCGATGGCGCGGCTCGGCCTGGGCTACGAGGCGGTGGCCGCGGTCAACCCGAAGATCGTCTACCTCGGCGCCTTCGGCTATGGAGAAGACGGTCCCTATGCCGGCAAGCCCGCCTACGACGACCTGATCCAGGGCGCGGCCGGCGTGGCCTCGCTGTTCGCGCAGCAAAGCGGCGGCGAGCCGCGCTACGCGCCCGTGACCCTGGCCGACCGCGCGGTGGGCCTGCAGGCCGCGATCGCGTTGCTCGCGGCCGTGCTGCACGCGCAGCGCACGGGGCGCGGCCAGGCGGTCGAGGTGCCGATGTTCGAGGCGCTTTCGCAGTTCGTGATGGGCGACCACCTCGGCGGCCACAGCTTCGAGCCGCCGCTGGGCCCCACCGGCTACGCGCGCCTGCTGGCCGCGCACCGCAAGCCCTACGCCACGGCCGACGGCCACCTCGGCGTGCTGATCTACAACGACAAGCACTGGCAGGCCTTCTTCGCGCTGATCGGCCGGCCCGAGCTGCGCGACTCGCCGATGTTCGGCACCCACACCGCGCGCGCCGCGAACATCGGCGCGGTCTATGCGTTCGTGGCCGAGGTGATGGCCACGCGCGGCAGCGAGGAATGGATCGCGCTGCTCGAGGCGGCCGACATCCCGGTCGCGCGGCTGCACAGCACCGAGAGCCTGCTCGACGATCCGCACCTGCGCGCCGTCGGCTTCTTCCCCGAGCTCGACCATCCGAGCGAGGGCCGCATCCGCACGCTCGCGCCGGTCGGCCGCTACGGCGCCACGCCGGCCTCGATCCGCCGCCCGGCGCCGCGCATCGGCGAGCAGAGCGTGGAGCTGCTGCGCGAGGCCGGCTATGCCGAGGACGCGATCGCCGGGCTGCTCGCGCGCGGCGTCACCCTGCAACCGGATCCTGCGAAGGACAGCGAATGAATTTCTCCCTCAATGACGACCAGCGCTCGCTGGTCGCGGCCATCGAACGGCTGTGCGAAGACTTCCCCGCCGAGTACTGGCGCGAGCACGACGACCGCGCCGAGTTCCCGCACGAATTCCACCGCGCCGTGGCCGACAGTGGTTGGCTCGGCATCGCCATGCCCGAGGCGCAGGGCGGCGCGGGCCTGGGCATCACCGAGGCGGCGCTGATGATGCGCGCCATCAGTGCCTCGGGTGCGGGCATGTCGGGCGCGTCGTCGGTGCACATGAACATCTTCGGCCTCAACCCGGTGGTGGTGTTCGGCAGCGAGGCGCAGCGCCAGCGCTTCCTGCCGCCGCTGATCGCGGGCCGCGAGAAGGCCTGCTTCGCCGTGACCGAGCCCGACGCGGGGCTCGACACCACGCGGCTGAAGACGCAGGCGCTGCGCCAGGCCGATGGCGGCTATCGGCTGCACGGCCGCAAGATCTGGATCTCGACCGCGCAGGTGGCCGACCGCATGCTGATCCTCGCGCGCACCACGCCGCTCGAGCAGGTGAAGAAGCCCACGCAGGGCCTCACGCTGTTCTACACCGCGCTCGACCGCAGCAAGGTCGAGGTGCGCGAGATCCACAAGCTGGGCCGCGCGGCGGTCGACTCGAACATGCTGTTCATCGACGGGCTCGAGGTGCCGGAGGAGGACCGCATCGGCGAGGAGGGCCGTGGCTTCGAGTACATCCTGCACGGGCTCAATCCCGAGCGCATCCTGATCGCGGCGGAAGCCATCGGCATCGGCCGCGCGGCGCTGCGCATCGCCTCGCAGTACGCGCAGGAGCGCGTGGTGTTCGGCCGGCCGATCGGCCAGAACCAGGGCGTGGCGCATCCGCTCGCGCGCGCCTGGGCCAACCTCGAGGCGGCCGACCTGATGATGCTCAAGGCCGCCACGCTCTACGACGCGGGCGAGCCCTGCGGCATCGAGGCCAATGCCGCCAAGTACCTCGCGGCCGAGGCCGCGCACGACGCCTGCCAGAACGCGGTGCTCACGCTCGGCGGCATGGGCTACGCGAAGGAATACCACGTCGAGCGGCTGCTGCGCGAGAGCTACATCCCGCGCATCGCGCCCGTGAGCCCGCAGATGATCCTGAACTTCATCGCCGAGAAGGCGCTCGGGCTGCCGAAGTCCTACTGAGCTCAGTCGACGCGGATGTTCTTCGCCTTCACGATGCGGCTGTAGATCTCCGCGTCGCGCCGCAGCGCCGCGGCCATCTCGGCCTGCGTGAGGCCCAGCGGCTCGCTGTTGAGCTCGCGGATGCGCTTCGCGAGATCGGGGTCCTTGCTGGCCTCGATCATCACGGCGTTGAAGCGCTGCTGGATCGCGGCCGGCGTCGCGGCCGGCGCCCACAGGCCGTGCCACGAGGTCATCGTGAGGCCCGGCACCACCTCGGCGAGCGTGGGCACCTCGGGCATGGCCGGATGCCGGCTCGGGCCCGAATAGGCCAGCGCCTGCACGCGGCCGCTGCTGATCAGCGGATAGCCGGTGGCGATCGGCTCCATCACCGTGTCGACCTGGCCGCCGATCACGTCGGCCACCGGGCTCGCGCGGTAGGGCACGTGCAGCATGTCGGTGCCGGTCTCGTCCTTGAGCCATTCCACGATCAAGTGCGAGGGGCTGCCCGCGCCGTAGGAGGCATGCGAGATCGAGCCCGGCTTCGCTTTCGCGGCGGCCAGCAGTTCCTTGATCGACTTCGCGGGCAGCTTCGGGCTCGCGATCAGCACCAGTCCCTGCCGCATCGTGGTGGCGACCGGCACCAGGTCCTTCTGCGGATCGAAGGGCAGCTTGGCGTAGATGTAGGGGTTGATCGTGAACGCGGTCGAGAGGTTGTAGAGGAAGGTGTAGCCGTCGGGCGGCGCCTTGGCCACGGTGTCGGACGCGAGGTTGCCGGCCGTGCCCGGCTTGTTGTCGATCACCACCGGCACGCCGAGCTGCTTGCCCATGTAGTCGCCGTAGAGCCGCGCGAAGATGTCCGGCGGCGTGCCGGGCGCGAAGCCCACCACGATGCGGATCGGCTTGTTGGGCCAGGCCGTGCCCTGGGCCAGGGCGAGACTGCAGGCCAGGGCCAGGAAGAGGCCGGCCAGCCATTGGAATCGGGTACGCATGTCTGTCTCCTGTCGCGGGAGGTCCCGCTTTTTTATCGAACTTCCTATCGAACCGATCAATCGACCTGCGCGCCCGAGCGCTGCACCGCCTCGCCCCACTTGGCGATCTCGGTGCGCGCGAAGGCGTCGAGCTGGTCGGCATTCATCTCGGCCTGCTCGATGCCTTGCTGCGCGAGCTTCTCGCGCACCTCGGGCTGGGCCAGCACCTGGCGCGTGGCCTCGCGCAGCCGGTCGCGCTGCGCAGCGGGCATGCCGGCGGGCGCGTACAACATGAACCAGGCGACGAGGTCGAAGTCCTTCACGCCCTGCTCCATCAGCGTGGGCACCTCGGGCGCGGCGGCGCTGCGCTTCGCGCCCGAGGCGCCGATCGCGCGCAGCTTGCCCGCGCGCACCTGCGGCAGCACCGCGGCCGGGTGATAGAACATGAACTGCACGTTGCCGGCCATCAGCTCGGTCATGGCCTGCGCGCCGTCGCGGTAGGGCACGTGCATGAAGCTCTTGCCGAGCCGCACGTTGAGCAGCTCGCCGGCCAGGTGGCCCGAGGTGCCGTTGCCGGCCGAGGCGAAGTTCACGTTGCCGTTCGCGTTGCCCAGGTCGGCCACGCGCTTCCACGGCGAGCCGGCGGGCACCACCAGCAGCGTGGGCGTGGCGCCGATGAAGCCCAGCGGCACGAAGTCGCGCAGCGGCTGGTAGCTCAGCCGCTTGTAGAGCGAGGGGTTGATGGCGTGCGTGCCCACCGTGCCCAGCAGCAGGGTCTGCCCGTCGGTGCCGGCGCGCGCGACCTGCTCGCTGCCGATGGCGCCGCCCGCGCCGGGCTTGTTCTCGACGATCGCGCCGGTGCCGAGCTGGCGGCCCAGCGCATCGGCCAGGATGCGGCCGACGATGTCGGTCGAGGTGCCGGCACCGAAGGGCACGACGATCTTCAGCGGCCGCGCCGCGCCCGGTGCCTGCGCGAGCGCCGCGCCCGTGGCCAGCAGCGCGCCGGCCAGCAGCAGGCGGCGCTTCATGCCGCGCTCCCGAAGCCGGCGGGCAGCTCGCCCTCGTACTGCAGCTCGCGCGTGGCCTGGTAGGACAGCGCGAAGCCGCTCGGCGTCTCGGCCTCCTCGGCCAGGTGCGCGATCAGTCCCGCGGTGCGCGCGAGGATCGGCACGCCGCGCAGCGAGGCCACCGGGAAGCCCACGCCCAGCAGCACGGCCGGGATCGCGGCCGAGACGTTCATGCGCAGCTCGCGGCCCACGATGGCGGGGATGGCGCGCTCGAGCGCCTGCGCGATCTGCACGTAGCGCAGGTCGGCGCCGGCCTCGGTCGCGACCTCGATCAGCCGGTCCACGCGCGGATCGTTGGCCTTGTGCAGCGGATGGCCGTAGCCGGGGATGGCCTGGCGGCCTTCCTTCAGCGCGCGGATGGTGTCGGTCGCCACGGCGTCGAGCGCCTCGCCCGCGTCGACGCGCGCCGCCACGCCGGCGAACAGCCGGCCCGCGGTCTCCGAGGCGCCGAGGATCACCGAGCCGCAGCCCAGGATGCCCGCGGCCACCGCGCCCTGCAGCGCATCGGGCGCGGCCGCGAAGGTCATGCGGCTGGCCTGCACGCTGGGCACCAGGCCGTGCTCGGCGATCGCCACCAGCGTGGCGTCGAGCACCGCGCTGCAGGCGGCGTCGGGACGGCGGCCGGTGAGCAGCAGGAAGAAGTAGTCCGAGAACGAGACGCGGCCGATCAGGTCGCGGCAGAGGTCCTGGCCGCGCACGACGATGGTGTGTTCGTCCGAGGTGCAGATGGCGGTGCGCGGGACGGTGGATTTGCCGATTTTCATGGGAGGGCGTTCGAGGTGGCGGGTTGCAGATGGAAGTCGTAGTGCGCGGACCAGTACGGCCGCTCGAGCGCGCGGCCGTCGGGCGCGCGGCCCGGCGCATGGGCCTCGAAGTCGACCAGCAGGCTGGGCCGCACGCCGAACACCGCATCGGAGTCGATGTAGGGGCTGCCCGCGACGAACAGGTGCGTGGTCACCGGCACGTGGCCCTCGGCCGCCACCTTCATGTGGATGTGGCCGGGCCGGTTCGGATGGCGGCCCATGCCGTCGAGCATGCGGCCCACCGGGCCGTCGACCGGCACCGGGTAGTACGAGGGCTTGATCGACCAGAACCAGTAGCGGCCCTCGGCGTCGGTGCGGATGCGCGCGCGCGCCGCCATGCCCGCGCCCTCGACCTGCATGTCGTAGACGCCCTCGCCGTCGCCCGACCAGATGTCGAGCAGCGCGTTCGCGAGCGGCTCGCCGCGCGTGTCGCTGACGCGGCCGCTGTAGAAGGCCGGTTCGCCGCACACGCCCGGCGCGATGTCGGCGCCCAGTGGCAGCTCGGGCGCGCCGTCCCAGTAGTAGGGGCCCTGCACGGTGGCCTCGGTGGTCTCGGTCGCGGGCAGCGCCTCGCCGTTCCTGCCGGCGCGCGCGGCGGCGCGCAGCTGGTCGAGCATCACCACCATCATCGAGGCGCCCAGCGTGTCCGACAGCAGGATGAACTCCTGGCGCTTGTCGTCGCAGGCCTGGCCGACGGCGGTGAGGAACTCGATGCCCGCCATCCATTCGTCGGGCTGCAGGTCGACCTCGCGGATGAAGGCGTGCAGGTGCTCGATCAGCGACTGCATGATGCGCGCGAAGCGCGGGTCGGCCGCGCCGTCCAGGCGCTGCAGCGCGGCCCGGGTCAGTTCGTCGGCGTTCGATGGGGTCATGGGGCTTGTCTCCGTTCTTTTCTTCTGGGGTGGGAATGCGTCAGCGCTGCTGCAGGCGTCGGCGTATGGGTTCGACGATCGCCGCGTTGTCGGCGCCCAGCACCGGCGGCGCCGTGACCTCGAGCGCGCGCTCGCCGTCGAAGCTCACGGGCGAGCGGATGGTGCGCCAGTCGCCGCCCTCGGGATGCGGTGCGCTGACCTCGAGCTGCAGGTGGCGCGCCTGCGGGTCCTCCATGGCCTCGCGCGTGTCGTACATGGGCGCATGCGGCACGTCCTCGGCCTCGAGCCGCGCGCACCAGTCGGCGCGCGTGCGCGCGCGGAACAGGCCGTCGAGCAGCGCGATCAGGTCGTTCTGGTGCGCGATGCGGCCCTCGCGCGTGGCGAAGCGCGCATCCTGGAACAGGTCGGGCCGCTCGATCGCGTTGGCCAGGCCCTGCCAGAACTTCTCGGGCGAGGACATGTGCAGCGCGATCCACAGGCCGTCGGCGCACTCGAGCACGTACGACTGCGAGACGCTGGGCCGGCTGAACGGACCCATGATCTCGTTCTCGGAGAAGTAGTGCGTGAAGGCGTCGAGGTTGAAGTGGCACATGGCCTCGAGCATCGAGACCTCGACCTTGCGGCCCTGGCCGGTGCGCCCGCGCTCGACCAGCGCGCCGAGCACGCCGTAGGCCGCGTAGAAGCCGGTCATCGCGTCGGCCACGGCCGGGCCCACCACGCGCGGATTGGCCGGGTTCACCAGCAGCTTGAGGAAGGCGCTGGCCGCCTGCGCCACCGTGTCGTAGGCCGGGCGCGCCGCGGCCGGGCCGGTCTGGCCGAAGCCGCTGATGGCGCAGTAGATCAGCCGTGGATTGAGTTCGCGCAGCCGCGTCTCGCCCGCGCCCAGCCGCTCGGCCGCGCCGGGGCGGAAGTTCTGGATGTAGACGTCCGAGTCCTTCACCAGCTCGTCGAACACCGCCGCGTCCTCGACCAGCTTGGGGTTGAGCGTGACGCTGCGCTTGTTGCGGTTGTAGGTCTGGAAGTGCGGGCTGTAGAGCCCGCCGCGGAACGAACGGAACGGATCGCCGCTGCCGGGCTGCTCCACCTTGACCACCTCGGCGCCGAGGTCGGCCAGGAACATGCCGGCCGCCGGGCCCGTGATGAACGTGCCTTGCTCCAGCACCTTGATGCCGCTGAGGACCTTGTGCACTCGTGTGTCTCCTGCTGTCGTGTCGTGTCATGCCCTCGCGGGATGGGAGCGAACTCTATGCAGGCGGCCCGATTTTTAACAATGATGGTTTTGCATGGATACCATCGATGGCATCGATCGTTCGACGCAACGGAAGGCCTCCATGGAACTGCGGCACCTGCGCTACTTCAGCGCCCTGGCCGGCTCGCTCAACTTCACGCGCGCGGCCGAGCGGCTGCACGTCACGCAGTCCACGCTGTCGCACCAGATCAAGCAGCTCGAGGAGGAACTGGGCCGGCCGCTGTTCGACCGCATCGGCAAGCGCGTGGCGCTGACCGAGGCCGGCGAGGCCTTCCTGCATCACGCCACGCGCGCGCTGCAGGAGATCGACCGCGGCCTCGGCGCGCTGCGCGAGGACCCGCAGGAGGCGGCCGGCGAACTGCGCATCGGCTCGACCCACACCTTCAACCTCGGCTTCATTCCCGACTGCATCGCGGGCTTCCAGCAGCGCTATCCGCGCGTGCGCGTGAGGGTCGACGAACTCGCGGCCGACCTGATCGGCCAGCGGCTGCAGCAGGGCACGCTCGACCTCGGCATCGCCTACCGGCCGGCCCAGCCCGGGCCGCTGCAGTTCGAGCCGCTCTACAACGAGGAGATGGTGCTGGTGGTGGCGCACGACCATCCGCTGGCGCGGCGCAAGCGCCTGCGCATGGTCGAGCTGCACCGGCTGCCGATGGCGCTGCTGCCCGCAAGCTTCGCCACGCGGCAGATGCTCGACGAGTGCTTCCGTTCCTGCGGCGCCGAGCCGCAGGTGGTGGCCGAGATCAACACGCTGGCGCCGATCATGGGGCTGGTGGCGAAGACGCGGCTCGCGGCCATCGTCTCGGCCAACGCGGTGCTGCCGAACTCGGGGCTCGCGACCGTGCGGCTCGAGAGCCCGACGCCGGTGCGCACGCCCGGCATGCTGTGGGCGCCGAAGGCGCGCGAGGCGGCGCCCACGCGCGCCTTCGCGGCCATCGTGCGCAAGATGGCGTTCCGCACCAGCATGCTCGAGCGCAGCGACGGCTAGTCAACGACTGGCACCATTTGCAACCGCTCTGGCGCGCATTGCTACCTTCCGCGCCTTGTGTACCAGGCAGGCCGGGCCCATCTGCCGGACAATGGATCCCGCTTTTCCATCCTCCCGCGACACCAGAGACAAGCCATGAAACTCCCCACCCGCGTCCAGATCGTCGACGTCGGCCCGCGCGACGGGCTGCAGAACGAGAAGCAGCCGGTTTCGGCCGAAACCAAGATCGGCCTGGTGCACCGGCTGCAGGACGCCGGCCTCGAGGAGATCGAGGTCACCAGCTTCGTGAGCCCGAAGTGGGTGCCGCAGATGGCCGACAACGCCGAGGTGATGCACGGCATAAAGCGCAAGCCCGGCGTGCGCTACTCGGTGCTCACGCCCAACCTCAAGGGCTTCGAGGCTGCCATCGCCGCGCCGCGCGCGGAATGGCCCGACGAGATCGTGGTGTTCGGCGCCGCCAGCGAGGCCTTCAGCCAGAAGAACATCAACTGCTCGATCGCCGAGAGCATCGAGCGCTTCGCGCCCGTGGTGGCCGCGGCGCTCGAAAAAGGCATCCGCGTGCGCGGCGCGATGTCGTGCACGGTCGGCTGCCCCTACGAAGGCGAGATCGCCCCGGCCAAGGTCGGCTACCTCGCGCAGCTGATGAAGGGCATCGGCGTGCAGCGCGTCGACGTGGCCGACACCATCGGCGTGGGCACGCCGCGCAAGGTGCAGGCGGCGATGGAGGCCACGCTGGCCCACTTCGGCGTCGACGCCATCTCCGGCCACTTCCACGACACCTACGGGCAGGCGCTGGTCAACACGCTGGCGGTGCTCGAGCTGGGCGTTTGGAACTTCCAGTCGTCCTCGGCCGGCCTCGGCGGCTGCCCCTATGCCAAGGGCGCGACCGGCAACGTGGCGACCGAGGACGTGGTCTACATGCTGCACGGCATGGGCATCGAGACCGGCATCGATCTCGACAAGCTGATCGACGCCGGCGTCTACATCAGCGAAGCGCTGGGCCGCGAGCCGAACTCGCGCGCTTCGAAGGCGATCCGCACCAAGCGCGCGGGCTGAGCGTCTTCAGCGCCCGAAGGCGCGCAGACCGAGCAGCACCACCACCGCCACGGCCAGCAGCACCGTGGTGCATTGCCAGAACAGCACCGGCCGGCGCTCGATCAGCGCCGGCATTCGCGCGCGCAGGAACTCGGCGCCCGGTGACTGCAGGTCGTGCGCGAACTCCGACACCGCCTGCTGCCGCTTCGCGGGCTGCGGATGCAGCGCCTTCTGCAGCACCGCGTCGACCCAGGCCGGCAGCTCGGGCCGGAACTGGCGCAGCGGCACATAGCGCAGGCGATGGGCATCGGCCGCGCCGCGGATGCGCGAAGCCTGCAGCCCGTAGGGCAGTTGGCCGCTCAGCATGCGGTAGGCGATCACGGCCAGCGAGAACAGGTCGGAGCGCGCCGTGCCGCCCTGGCCCGTGAAGTACTCGGGCGCGGTGTACTGCGGCGTGCCCTCGATCGCGAGTGCGCGCGGCTCGCCGCCGCCGTCGTTGAGCCCGGCCACGTGGGTGGCGGCCAGGTCGATCAGCTTGACCGTGCCCGCGCGGTCGATCATCGCGTTCTCGGGCCGCAGGTCCTGGTGCAGCATCTCCTTGCCGTGCATCGCCTGCAGGCCGCGCGCGAGCTGCGCGACGATGGCGCGCACGCTGTCGAGCGAGGGCCGCGGGTGGTCGACCATCCACTGCGCGAGCGTCTGGCCCTCCACGTACTCCATCGCCACGAACAGGTGGCCGCGCGCGCGCTCCAGCGGCCAGGCCTTGAGCACGTGCGGGCTGTCGATGCGCCGCGCCACCCATTCCTCGAGCACGAAGCGGTCGAGGTAGGCAGCGTCCTCGCGCAGGTCCACCGAGGGCAGCTTCAGCACCGCGGGGCGGCCGCTGGCGTCGTCGGTGGCGAGGTAGACATGGCTGCGCGAACTCAGGTGGATCTCGCGTACCAGCGTGAAGCCCTCGAAGCGGTCGCGTGGCGCGAGCACCGGCGGCAGTGCGAGCCCTTCGCGCTCGAGCGGCAGCGCCGGCGCATCGGGCGCGGGCAGTTCGTCGATGCGCAGCAGCTGCACGGTGGCATCGTCCTGGCCGCCGCGCGCGCGGGCGATCTGCACCAGGCGCTGCGCGGCCGCGTCGAGGTCGCCGGCGCAGCGCACCAGTGCGTCGTTCACGGCGGCGGCATCGAGGTGCGCATGCGCGCCATCGGTGGCGAGCAGGTAGACCTCGCAGGCCTCGGCCTCCCAGCAGCGGTAGTCGATCTCGACGTTGGGGCCCGCGCCCAGCGCGCGGCCCAGGTACGACTCCACCGACGAGACATGCACGCGGTGGTCGTCGGTGAGCTGCTCGAGCGCGCTCGCGTGCACGCGGTAGATGCGTGCATCGCCCACGTGCAGCAGGTGCAGCTCGCGGCCCTTGAGGATCAGCGCGCTGAAGGTGCAGACGTAGCCGCTGTCCTTGTCGAAGCGCGCGTCGCTGCGCATGGTCTGCGCATGCAGCCAGGAGTTGGTGGCGCCCAGCACGCGCTGCGCCGCGCGGCGCACCGACCAGGCGTCGGAGGTGGCGTAGTAGTCCTCGAGGAAGCCGCGCACGGCGGCCGCGCTCGCGACCTGGCTCACGCGGCTCGAGCCGATGCCGTCGGCCAGCGCGAGCGCGATGCCCTTGGCGGCGCGCTGCGCCCCTTCGGGCAGCATCGCGCCATGGAAGTCCTGGTTGACCGCCGACCCGACGCCGGCCAGCGAGTGCTGGCCCAGCGTGACGCGCGGCGGGCGCCCGGCGGCCATGGGCGCGCGATCAGCCCGCGACGCGCTTGGGCGCCGTCTTGTAGTGCGTGGCGTAGAGCGTGAGGCCGACGAAGCTCAGGCCGCCGACCAGGTTGCCGATCACGGTGGGCAGCTCGTTCCAGATCAGGTAGTCCATCAGCGTGAACTTGCCGCCGAGCATCAGGCCGGTGGGGAACAGGAACATGTTGACGATCGAATGTTCGAAGCCCATGTAGAAGAAGATCATCACGGGCATCCACATGCCGATCGCCTTGCCCGAGACGGTGGTCGACATCATGGCCGCGACCACGCCGGTCGACACCATCCAGTTGCACATCACGCCGCGGATGAACAGCGTCAGCATGCCGGCCGCGCCGTGCGCGGAGTAGCCGACCGTGCGGCCCTCGCCGATGTGGCCCAGCCGCTCGCCGATGGCGTTGGGCGCCTCGCTGAAACCGAAGGTGAAGATGATCGCCATGAACACCGCGACCGTGAGCGCGCCCGCGAAGTTGCCGACGAACACCAGGCCCCAGTTGCGCATCACACCGCCCCAGGTGGCACCGGGGCGCTTGTCGAGCACCGCGAGCGGCGCCAGCGTGAAGACGCCGGTCAGCAGGTCGAAACCCAGCAGGTACAGCATGATGAAGCCGACCGGGAACAGCATCGCGCCGACCAGCGCATTGCCGGTGTTGACCGTGATGCTGACCGCGAAGGCCGCCGCCAGCGCGAGGATGGCGCCGGCCATGTACGAGCGGATCAGCGTGTCGCGCGTGGACATCAGCAGCTTGGATTCGCCGGCATCGACCATCTTGGTGACGAACTCGGCGGGGGCTAGGTAGGCCATGGGGATCCTTGGGAAGAAGTGGAATGCCGGGGAAGGGGAGCGCGGCTCAGGCCAGCGCGACGAGCACGCGGCCCTCGTGCTCGCGCACCGCATGCGCGCGCACCGAGTGCTCGGGCGCCTCGAGGCATTCGCCGCTGCGCAGGTCGAAGTGGTTCTTGTAGAGCGGCGAGGCGACCACGACGCGGTCGCCGAGGCTGCCGACCAGCCCGCGCGAGAGCACGCTGGCGCCGGCCTTCGGATCGACGTTGTCGATGGCGTAGAGCGTGGCCTCCTGGCCGACGCGGAAGATCGCCACGTGCACGCCCTCGACCAGCGCGCACACGCCGGTGTCGGGCAGGATGTCGGTGGCCGCGCACACGGCGGTCCAGTGCAGGTCTTGCTGGGTCATGGGGCTCTTCCTCTTTCGTTGTGCATCAGGCCATCGAGACGTCGGCGGCCTCGGTGCGCTCCTCGGCGCGCGCGGGCCGCTTCTGGCCGCGCTCGCTCACGAACACGATGTGCTCGTCGGGTTTGTCGCTGTTGACGAAGGAGCGGAAGCGCTGGCGCGTGGCCGGGTCGTTGACGGCGGTCTTCCACTCGCACTGGTAGGTGTCGACCACGGCCTGCATCTGGGTCTCGAGCTCGGCGTGGAGGCCCAGCGTGTCCTGCAGCAGCACGCCCTTGAGGTAGTCGAGGCCGCCCTCGAGACTCTCGCGCCAGGTGCTGGTGCGCTGCAGCCGGTCGGCGGTGCGCACGTAGAACATCAGGAAGCGGTCGATCAGGCGGATCAGCTCGGCCTTCGACAGGTCGCTCGCGAGCAGCTCGGCATGGCGCGGCTTCATGCCGCCGTTGCCGCAGACGTAGAGGTTCCAGCCCTTGTCGGTGGCGATCACGCCCACGTCCTTGCCCTGCGCCTCGGCGCATTCGCGCGTGCAGCCCGAGACGCCGAACTTGATCTTGTGCGGGGCGCGCAGGCCCTTGTAGCGGTTCTCGAGCTCGACCGCGAGGCCCACGCTGTCGTCCACGCCGTAGCGGCACCAGGTCGAGCCGACGCAGCTCTTCACCGTGCGCAGCGACTTGCCGTAGGCATGGCCCGACTCGAAGCCGGCCGCGATCAGTTCCTCCCAGATCGCGGGCAGCTGCTCGACGCGCGCGCCGAACATGTCCACGCGCGCGCCGCCGGTGATCTTGGTGTAGAGGCCGTACTTCTTCGCCACCTGGCCGACCGCGATCAGCTCGTCGGGCGTGACCTCGCCGCCCGGCATGCGCGGCACCACCGAGTAGGTGCCGTCCTTCTGGATGTTGCCGAGGAAGTAGTCGTTGCTGTCCTGCAGCGCGGCCAGGTCCTTCTTGAGCACGAACTCGTTCCAGCACGAGGCGAAGATGCTCGCGGCCACGGGCTTGCAGATGTCGCAGCCCAGGCCCTTGCCGTGCTTGGCGAGCAGGTCGGCGAAGCTGCGGATCTCGCCCACGCGGATCAGGTGGTAGAGCTCCTGGCGCGAGTAGGGGAAGTGCTCGCAGAGGTGGTTGTCGACCGCCATGCCGCGCCTGGCCATCTCCATCTTCATGACCTGCGTGACCAGCGGCACGCAGCCGCCGCAGGTGGCGCCCGCCTTGGTGCAGGCCTTCATCGCGGCCGGGGTGCAGGCGCCCTGGCCCACGGCCGCGCAGATCTGCCCCTTGCTGACGTCGTTGCACGAGCAGATCTGGGCGCTGTCGGGCAGGGCCTCGACGCCCAGGCCCGGCTTCGCCTTGCCGTCGCTCGAGGGCAGGATCAGGAACTCGGGATCCTCGGGCAGCGCGATGCCGTTGAGTGCCATCTGCAGCAGGGTGCCGTATTCGGCAGCATCGCCTACCAGCACGGCACCGAGCAGCAGCTTGCCGTCCTCGCTGACGACGATCTTCTTGTAGACCTTCTTGCGCTCGTCGATGAACTGGTAGGCGCGCGACTTCGGCGTCCTGCCGTGCGCGTCGCCGATGCTCGCCACGTCCACGCCCATCAGCTTGAGCTTGGTGCTCATGTCGGCGCCGGTGAAGGCGGCTTCCTGCTCGCCCGCGATGTGGCGCGCCGCCACGCGCGCCATGTCGTAGCCGGGCGCGACCAGGCCGAAGGTCTGTTCGTTCCACGAGGCGCATTCGCCGATCGCGTAGACGTCGCGGTCGCTGGTGCGGCAGTGGTCGTCGACCGCCACGCCGCCGCGCGGGCCCACGGCCAGCAGGCACTGGCGCGCGAGTTCGTCGCGCGGGCGGATGCCGGCCGAGAACACGATCATGTCGGTCTCGAGGTAGCTGCCGTCGGCGAACACCATGCGGTGGCGCGCGGCGGCGCCGTCGACGATCTCCACCGTGTTGCGGCCGGTGTGCACGTGCAGGCCCAGCGCCTCGATGCTCTCGCGCAGCGCGCGGCCGCCGCCCTCGTCGACCTGCACCGCCATCAGCCGCGGTGCGAACTCCACCACGTGGGTCTCGAGGCCCATGTCGCGCAGCGCCTTCGCGCATTCGAGGCCGAGCAGGCCGCCGCCCACCACCACGCCGCTGCGCGAGCGCGCGCCGCATTCCTTCATCGCCTCGAGGTCCTCGATGGTGCGGTAGACGAAGCAGTGGGGCCGGTCGCGGCCCGGCACCGCGGGCACGAAGGGGAAGGAGCCGGTGGCCAGCACCAGCTTGTCGTAGGCCACGACCTCGCCGTCGGCCGTGGTGACGGTGTTGTTGCGGCGCTCGACCGCCACCGCGCGCGCGGCCAGGCGCAGCGTGAAGCCGCTGCGCTCGAAGAAGCCGGGCTCGACCAGCGAGAGGTCTTCGGCCGTCTTGCCCGCGAAGAACTCGGACAGGTGCACCCGGTCGTAGGCCGGCCGCGGCTCCTCGCACAGGACGGTGACTTCCGCGCCGGGAATGCCGAGCGCGTGGAGCTGCTCGAGGAACTTGTGGCCGACCATGCCGTGGCCGATGACTGCGATTTTCATGGTGAGGTCCTGCGGGGGCAGCCGGTCCTCGGATGCAGGCCACCGGGGCTGTCGGGGCGACAGCGGCAGGGGGCCTCCGCGACGGAACGGATGCGAATAATCGGATGGACAAACGAATCCGGTGGCTCATCGCCATCGGCTCGCTCGAACCCCGCCGTCGTTAGCGGAGGCACTGCGGACCCACCCAGGCCGGGAGGTCCGCGATGGGGTCGAGCAATATCCATGCCGCCGAAAAAGAGCGGTGGCGGCCCGTGCGCGCACCGCAATCGCACCCAAAGTGGCGCGGCGGCGGTGCGGCGCTGTCCGCATTGGTGCGGTGCCCGAAAGGGTGGCCGCGCGGCCGCGGCGCCGGCGCCCGGGGCTTTTTCGTATGCTCGGGTGCCTGCAACGCGGGGCGCACGCCCCCACGAACTCCGAAGACCCAAGCCATGTGCGGCTCCGAACTCCATTCCCTTCCCGACGGTGTCCAGCGCGTCGCGCGCGTGCTCCAGGACGCCGGCCATCCGCATGCGCCGCGCATGCTCGACGACGCCTGCCGCACCGCGCAGCAGGCGGCCGACGCGCTCGGCATCGCGGTCGGCCAGATCGCCAAGAGCATCATCTTCCGGCGCAAGAGCGACGAGGTCGCGGTGCTGGTCATCACCTCGGGCGACCGGCGCGTCGACGAGAAGAAGGTCGACGCGATCGTCGGCAAGACCGGCCGCGCCGACGCCGACTTCGTGAAGGCGCGCACCGGCTTCACCATCGGCGGCGTGTCGCCCGTGGGCCATGTCACGAAGCCGGTGGTGCTGATCGACCGCGAGCTGTTCCGCTTCGAGGAGATCTGGGCCGCCGCGGGCCATCCGCATGCGGTGTTCCAGCTGCGCCCGCACGACCTCGAGACGCTCACGGGCGCGCCGGTGGCCGACGTGGTGGTGGCCGCGGCGTGAACGTCGCCGAAGCACAGGCCCTGGCCGACCGCGCCGCCGAGCTGCGCGAGCGGGCCGAGCCGGTGCCCTCGCCCTGCAGCTCGGTGTGCCGCATGGACCGGCTCAGCGGCTTCTGTGAGGGCTGCCTGCGCACCATCCCCGAGATCGCGGGCTGGAGCCGCATGGAGGACGACGAGCGGCGGCAGGTCTGGCGCGCGATAGAGTGGCGGGCCCGGGCCGGCATCTGGCGCGCGCCGGCCATCGGAGACATCGACGCATGAAGCACATCGACTTCTACCTGGACTTCATCTCGCCCTATGCCTATCTCGCGTTCGAGCAGCTGCCGCAGGCGCTCGAGGGCCTGAGCTACAGCGTGGACTACCGGCCGGTGCTGCTGGGCGCGGTGCTCAAGGCGCACGGCCAGCTCGGGCCGGCCGAGATTCCCGCCAAGCGCGGCTGGACCTACCGCCACGTGCTGTGGCTGGGCCACCAGCACGGCATCGAGATCGCGATGCCGGCCTCGCATCCCTACAACCCGCTCGCGCACCTGCGGCTCGCGCTCTCCACCTCCGACGACGGCCGCGTGAGCCGGCTGGTGGCCGAGACCGTCTTCCGCCACGTCTGGCGCGGCGGCCTCGAGGCGGCCGATCCCGCGCGGCTGGCCGCGCTCACCGCGCAACTGCAACCGCGTCGCGATGCCGGCAGCGACGAGAGCAAGGCCCTGCTCCAGCGCAATACCGCGGACGCGATCGCGCTCGGCGTGTTCGGCACGCCGGCCTATGCGGTCGACGGCCGGCTGTTCTGGGGCTTCGACGGCCTCGCGATGCTGCGCGCCTACCTCGCGGGCGATGCCTGGTTCGATGGCCCGCAATGGGCCGAGGCCGACCAGCGTCCGGCCCTGCTGCGCAGCAGCAAAAACTGAGCATCCGCAGCACCGACGCTGCATTTCTTACAGGCTGAAACGTGCGTCGAGGGTTTCACCTTAATCCGTAAGCGCCCGTTCAGTTTCGCGAAAGGCTCGGGTCAGTCGCGCCTCCAAGAATGCCCCACGGTCCCGAATTCGGGCGCCGCATGAACGCATACACAGGAGACGATCAATGGCAGCCACACTAGATTCACGGGGAGTGCCGCATCCGGCCCCCCGGCCCATGTCGGCGGAGGAGAAGAAGGTCATCTTCGCTTCTTCGCTGGGAACCGTGTTCGAGTGGTACGACTTCTACCTCTACGGTTCGCTCGCGGCGATCATCGCGAAGCAGTTCTTCAGCGGCCTCGATGCGGGCGCGGCCTTCATCTTCGCGCTGCTGGCCTTCGCGGCCGGCTTCCTGGTGCGTCCGTTCGGCGCCATCGTGTTCGGCCGGCTCGGCGACATGATCGGGCGCAAGTACACCTTCCTGGTCACGATCCTGATCATGGGCCTGTCGACCTTCATCGTCGGCCTGCTGCCCAGCTACGCGACCATCGGCGTCGCGGCGCCGGTGATCCTGATCGCGCTGCGCATGCTGCAGGGCCTCGCGCTCGGCGGCGAGTACGGCGGTGCCGCCACCTACGTGGCCGAGCACGCGCCGCACGGCAAGCGCGGTGCCTACACCTCGTGGATCCAGACCACGGCCACGCTCGGCCTGTTCCTGAGCCTGATCGTGATCCTGGGCGTGCGCGAAGGCCTGGGCGAAGCGGTGTTCAACGACTGGGGCTGGCGCATTCCGTTCCTGGTCTCGATCCTGCTGCTGGGCATCTCGGTGTGGATCCGGCTGTCGCTGTCGGAATCGCCGGCGTTCCAGCGCATGAAGGCCGAGGGCAAGACCTCGAAGGCGCCGCTGGCCGAATCCTTCGGCGAGTGGAAGAACCTCAAGATCGTGATCCTGGCACTCGTGGGCCTGACCGCCGGCCAGGCCGTGGTCTGGTACTCGGGCCAGTTCTACGCGCTCTTCTTCCTGACCGCGCAGCTCAAGGTCGATGCGACCACCGCCAACCTGATGATCGCCGCCGCGCTGCTGCTCGGCACCCCGTTCTTCGTGATCTTCGGCACGCTGTCGGACAAGATCGGCCGCAAGCCGATCATCATGGCCGGCTGCCTGCTGGCCGTGGTGACCTACTTCCCGGTCTTCAAGATGCTGACCGAGGCCGCCAACCCCGACCTCGCGAAGGCCCAGGCCACCGCGGGCGTGACCGTGACCGCCGACCCCGCGACCTGCTCGTTCCAGGGCAATCCGGTGGCCCGCGAGATCGACTTCCGCAGCTCCTGCGACATCGCCAAGCGCTACCTGGTGCAGAACTCGGTGAGCTATGAGAACGTGGCCGGCGCGCCGGGTTCGAAGGCCGTCGTGAAGATCGGCGACAAGACGGTGGAAGCACCGATCGGCAACGTCGTGAACCTCAAGTTCGACGAAGCCTCCGCCAAGGAGATCGCCGCCTTCAAGAAGGGCGTGGCCGAAGACCTGAAGATCGCGGGCTACCCGGCCAAGGCCGACCCCGCGAAGATGAACAAGCTGCTGACGGTGCTGCTGCTGTTCTGGCTGGTGCTGCTGGTGACCATGGTCTACGGGCCGATCGCCGCGATGCTGGTCGAGCTGTTCCCCACGCGCATCCGCTACACCTCGATGAGCCTGCCGTACCACATCGGCAACGGCTGGTTCGGCGGCCTGCTGCCGACCACCGCCTTCGCCATCGTGGCTTCGACCGGCAACATGTACAACGGCCTCTGGTACCCGATCATCATCGCGGGCGTCACGCTGGTGATCGGCACGCTGTTCATCCGCGAAACGAAGGACGTGGACATCTACGCCCACGACTGAGCGCCAAGGCGCCGATGAAAGGAGGGCGCTACGCGTCCTCCGTTCAACAAAGAGGCTTCATGCCGACCCTCGGCGTGAGGCCTTTTTCTTGAACCCCGCATTACCCATCCCAGGAGACAGAACCCATGTGGAAAATCGCAGTCGGCTTCGCCATCTTCGCGGCCATCGCGCTGTACGTGATCTCGAAGGCCGGCGACAAGGTCGACATGTCGGGCGAGAAGCACGGCGTGGAAGTGCACGAGCCGGCGCCTGCTGCACCGGCTGCGGCCGCGAGCGCGCCGAAGTAAATCTCCGAAGCGCTGCCTAGCGCTTGAAGCGGCCGTCGCTCACGATCGAGAGGTCGACGTATTCGATGCCCGTGTGATCGGTCGGCGAAAACGAGATGTCGAGTCCGCCACCCGGGTCGTACTGGAAGGCATTGAGCGTGGCCAGCAGCCGCGCGCGCGTGGGCTTCGGCCCGGTGCGGCGCAGCGCCTCCACCAGCACCTTGGTCGCCACGAAGCCTTCGAGCAGCGCGGGCGACAGGTCTTCCTGGCCCTTGGCCTTGGCGAGCGCCAGGGCCTCCTTGATCAGCGGATTGCCGAACGAGCGCTCGTAGGGGAACACCTGCGTGATGATCACGCCGCGGCTCGCGCTGCCGAGGTCCTTGATGAAGCCCGAGGCCGCGTTGTTCGACAGCGTGACCACCTGCGCGGCCGAGCCCGCGGCGCGCAGCGCCTTCACGCCGTCGGACACCGAAGTGCCCGAGCCGATCCACAGCACGGCCTGCGCATTGGCCTCGACGAGCTTCGGCACGATGGCCGCGAAGTCGGGCTTGTTGCGGTCGGCCAGCGCGATCACCACCGGCTTGAGGTTGGCCTTCTCGAAGCCGCGGTTCGCGCCCTCGAGGCCGTCCTTGCCGAAGGAGTCGTCGGCCTGCACCACCGCGATGCGCTGGATGCCCGTGGTCTGCAGGTGCACCACCGCCTTCTCGGCCTCGCGCTGGTAGGTGGAGCGCACGTTGAAGATGTTCTTCTGCACCGGCTTGTGCAGCGCCATCGCGCCGGTCGACGGGCCGACCAGCGGCACGCCGTGCTTGTCGAGCAGCGGGATCACCGCGAGCGTGTTGGGCGTGCCGCGGTTGAGCAGCAGCGCGACCACCTTCTTGTCCTCGATCAGGATGCGCGAGTTCTCGAGCGAGCGCTTGGCATCGAGGCCGTCGTCCATGCGGATGACCTCGATCTGCTCGCCGTTGATGCCGCCCTGGGCATTGACCTGGTCGATGACCAGCTGCGAGCCCATGATCGTCTCCTTCACGCTGGCCGCCACCGGCCCCGACAGGTCGGCCGACTGGCCGATCACGATCTGGGCCGAGGCGCCGGTCGCCGCGAGTGCGAGCAGCAATGCGGCGGCGCGCAGGCGCGGGATCCTTTTCTTCTTCTTCATCGACAAAACCTTTCCCGTCGAGATTCGTGTCCATGTCAGCAAATGCAATTATGTGTAGCTAGACGTGACATGCGATTCCTCGTGCAAACCCTGTCAAACCGTTGTTTGCAAAAGCAAAAAGCCGGGCGCTGGGCCCGGCTTCGTCGAGAGGGAAAGGCGGCGCTTCAGCGCTTGAAGCGGCCCTCGCTGATGATCGAGAGGTCGGCGAAATCGATGCCGCTGTGGTCCTGCGGCGTGTAGCTGATCTCGAGGCCGCCGAGGTCGTAGTCGCGCAGGCCGTCGAGCGCGGCCACCACGCGGGCGCGCGTGGGTTTGGGGCCTGCGCGCCGCAGCGCCTCCACCAGCACCTTGGCCGAGGCGAAGCCCTCGAGCGCCGCGGGCGAGAGCTCGTTCTGGCCCTTGGCCTTCGCGAGCGCGATCGCCTCCTTCACCATCGGGTAGCTGATCGAACGCTCGCTCGGGAACACCTGCGTGACCACCACGCCGCGGCTGGCCTCGCCGAGCTGCTTGATGAAGCCCGAGGAGGCGTTGTTCGACAGCGTGACCACCTGCGCCGCCGAGCCGGCCGCGCGCAGCGCCTTGATGCCGTCGACCACCGCGCTGCCCGAGCCGATCCACAGCACCGCCTGCGCCTTGGCCTGGACGATGGCGGGCACGATGGCCGCGTAGTCGGGCTTGTCGCGGTCGGCCGGCACGGTGGCCGCGGGCTGGGCCTTGGCCTTGCCGAAGCCGGTCATCGCGCCCTCGAGCGCATCGGCGCCGAAGGAGTCGGTCACGTGCACGACCGCGATGCGCACCATGCCGATGGTCAGCAGGTGCTGCACCGCCTTCTCGGCCTCGCGCTGGTAGGTGGCGCGCACGTTGAACACGTTCCTCTGCACCGGCTTGTGCAGCACCATCGCGCCGGTGGAAGGCCCGATCAGCGCCACGCCGTGCTTGTCGAGCCAGGGAATGATGGCCTGCGAATGCGGCGTGCCGCGGCTCATGAAGAGCGCGAGCACCTTCCGGTCCTCGATCAGCGCGCGGCCGTTCTCTCCCGCGCGCTTGACGTCGAAGCCGTCGTCGAGCCGGATCACCTCGATCTTCTCGCCGTGCACGCCGCCCTGCGCATTGGCGGCATCGATCACGAGCTGCGCGCCGCCGATGGTCTCGTTGACGCTGGCGGCCACCGGGCCGGTCATGCCGGCGGTCTGGCCGATCAGGATCTGCGCCTGCGCGGGCAGCCAGACCAGCGCGCCGAGCGCGATCAGGGCCGCGCGCAGGCGGCCGTGCTTGTTCGTCATGTGCGGTCGTCCCCTTCTTTGCGATGGCGCTGCCACCGTTGCAAACCAACGCCTTATTTGTTTCCAAAAGTATTCAAACCACCATTCGGACAAACCCCTGCGCAGCCACCGTCCTTCCAGCGGGGTGCACCGGCGCGTCATGGACCACTCCCTAGAATGTTTGCCCCACCCCCAAGGCACTCATGACACAGGGCTCCATCCGCATCCGTGGCGCACGCCAGCACAACCTCCAGAATCTCGACCTCGACATCCGCACCGGCGAGATGACCGTGGTCACCGGGCCCAGCGGCTCGGGCAAGTCGAGCCTCGTGTTCGACACCCTGTACGCCGAGGGCCAGCGGCGCTACGTCGAAACCTTCTCCGCCTACGCCCGCCAGTTCCTCGACCGCATGGACAAGCCGGCGGTCGACAAGGTCGAGGGCGTGCCGCCCGCGATCGCCATCGACCAGACCAACCCGGTGCGCTCCTCGCGCTCCACGGTCGGCACGATGACCGAGCTCAACGACCACCTGAAGCTGCTCTATGCGCGCGCGGCCGACCTGTTCGACCGCGAGACCGCGCTGCCGGTGCGCCACGACTCGCCCGACAGCATCTATGCGCAGATCGTCGAGCGCGCGGCGGCCGCGGGCGATCCGCGGCTGGTCGTGACCTTCCCGGTCGAGCTGCCCGCGAGCACCACGGCCGACGAGGTCACGCAGTGGCTGTCGGCCAGCGGCTTCACGCGCGTGCAGGCCGAGCGCGAGGTGGCCACGCCCACCGGTCCGCGCAAGGTGCTCGACGTGGTGGCCGACCGCTTCCGCGCCTCGAGCGCCGAGCGCTCGCGCGTGGTCGAGGCGATCGAGGTCGCGCTCAAGCGCGGCAGCGGGCGCGTGACCGTGCATGCGACCGGGGCCGAGGAGAACGCCGTGACCGACGTGTGGAAGTTCTCCACGGGCCTGCACTGCCCCGAGAGCGACATCCGCTACGGCGACCCGATCCCCTCGATGTTCTCGTTCAACTCGGCCGTCGGCGCCTGCGACACCTGCCGCGGCTTCGGCCGCGTGATCGGCGTCGACCTCGGCCTCGTGATCCCGAACGACAAGCTCACCCTGCGCGCGGGCGCGATCAAGACCATCCAGACCCCGGCCTGGAAGGAGGCGCAGGACGACCTCATGCGCCACGCCGAGGCCGCCGGCATTCCGCGCGACACGCCCTGGAACAAGCTGACCGCCGAGCAGAAGCACTGGGTGATCGAGGGCACGCCCAACTACAAGGAGGGCAACTGGAACAAGCAGTGGTACGGCATCCGCCGCTTCTTCGGCTACCTCGAGAGCAAGGCCTACAAGATGCACATCCGCGTGCTCTTGTCGAAGTACCGCAGCTACACGCCGTGCCCCACCTGCGCCGGCGCGCGGCTCAAGCTCGAAAGCCTGCTGTGGCGCATCGGCAGCAAGGAAGACGCCGACGCGGTGCTGCCGCCCGAGAAGCGCTTCCTGCCGATCGGCGTGAAGTGGACGCGCGCGCAGCTCGAGGCGCTGCCGGGCCTGTGCCTGCATGACCTGATGCTGCTGCCGATCGAGCGGCTGCGCCAGCTGTTCGACCGCATGACGGCCGGCGGCATCGCCACGGCCGGCGAGGCGCAGCGCTCGAGCGCGGCCGGCGAGGTCCAGGCGCTCAAGCTGCTGTTCGAGGAGATCACGACCCGGCTGCGCTATCTGCACGACGTCGGCATCGGCTACCTCACGCTCGACCGCCAGAGCCGCACGCTCAGCGGCGGCGAGGTGCAGCGCATCAACCTCACGACCGCGCTCGGCACCTCGCTGGTCAACACGCTGTTCGTGCTCGACGAGCCCAGCATCGGGCTGCATCCGCGCGACATGAACCGCATCACCGAGGCCATGCTGCGGCTGCGCGACGCGGGCAACACGCTGGTGGTGGTCGAGCACGACCCCGCCGTGATGCTCGCGGCCGACCGCGTGATCGACATGGGCCCGGGCCCCGGCGCGCGCGGCGGCCAGATCGTGTTCGACGGCAGCACCGACGCGCTGCGCGATGCCGACACGCTGACCGGCCAGTACCTGGGCGGGCGCAAGAAGATCGGCATGGGCTTCAAGCGGCTGGTCAGCGAGAACACGCACCGGCTCATCCTCGAGGGCGTGCGCGAGCACAACCTCAAGGACATCAGCGTGGAGTTCCCGCTCGCGCGCCTGGTCTGCGTGACCGGCGTCAGCGGTTCGGGCAAGTCGACGCTGGTGCAGGACGTGCTCGCGCCCGCGCTGATGCGCCACTTCGGCAAGGCCACCGAGACGCCCGGCGCGCACGACCGCCTGCTCGGCGCCGACCACCTCGGCGACGTGGTGTTCGTCGACCAGTCGCCGATCGGCAAGACCGCGCGTTCCAACCCCGCGAGCTACGTCGGTGCCTGGGACGCGATCCGCGAGATCTTCGCCACCGCGCCGATCTCGCGCCAGCGCGGCTACACCGCGAGCAAGTTCAGCTTCAACTCGGGCGACGGCCGCTGCCCCACCTGCGGCGGCTCGGGCTTCGAGCACGTCGAGATGCAGTTCCTCTCGGACGTCTACCTGCGCTGCCCCGACTGCGACGGCAAGCGCTACCGGCCCGAGATCCTCGAGGTGCGCATCGAGCGCCACGGCAAGAGCTACAACGTGGCCGACATCCTCGAGCTGACCGTGGCCGAGGCCGCGGCGCTGTTCGATGCCGACCGCGACGTTCTGCGCGTCTTGCAGCCGATCTCCGACGTGGGCCTCGACTACGTGAAGCTGGGCCAGCCCGTGCCCACGCTGTCGGGCGGCGAGGCGCAGCGCCTCAAGCTCGCGGGTTTCCTGGCCGAGGCCGCGAAGGGCGCGACCTCGAGCAAGCAGGCGGTGGCGCGCAAGGGCACGCTGTTCCTGTTCGACGAGCCCACCACCGGCCTGCACTTCGACGACATCGCGCGCCTCATGCGCGCGCTGCGCAAGCTGCTCGACGCCGGCCATTCGCTGATCGTGATCGAGCACAACCTCGACGTGATCCGCGCCAGCGACTGGTGCATCGACCTCGGCCCCGAAGGCGGCGAGGGCGGCGGCCAGGTGGTGGCCGAGGGCACGCCCGAGCAACTGCGCGAGAACCGCGCCTCGCTCACGGGCGCCGCGCTGGCCGACTACGAACTCGCGATCGGCCCGGGCGCCTACAAGGTGGCCGAGCGCGCGGCGCGGCGCTACATCGCGCAGGCCAAGAAGGCGCCGGGCGCCGACGCGGTCGAGATCGTGAACGCGCGCGAGCACAACCTCAAGAACCTCAGCGTCAACATCCCGCGCGGCAAGTTCAGCGTGGTCACGGGCGTCAGCGGCTCGGGCAAGTCCACGCTGGCCTTCGACATCCTGTTCAACGAAGGCCAGCGCCGCTATCTCGAATCGCTCAACGCCTATGCGCGCAGCATCGTGCAGCCCGCGGGCCGGCCCGAGGTCGATGCCGTCTACGGCATTCCGCCGACGGTGGCGATCGAGCAGCGCCTGTCGCGCGGCGGCCGCAAGAGCACGGTGGGCACCACCACCGAGGTCTGGCACTTCCTGCGCCTGCTGTTCGTGAAGCTCGGCGTGCAGCACTGCGTGAAGGACGGCGCGGCCGTGCAGCCGCAGACGCCCGACAGCATCGCGGCGCAGCTGATGCGCAACTTCAAGGGCCAGCATATCGGCCTGCTCGCGCCGCTGGTGAGCAACCGCAAGGGCGTCTACACCGAGCTGGCCGACTGGGCGCGGCCGCGCGGCTTCACGCACCTGCGTGTCGATGGCGACTTCCTGCCGACCGCGGGCTTCCCGCGCATCGACCGCTTCAAGGAGCACAGCATCGAGCTGCCGGTGGCCAGCCTCGACGTGCTGCCCACGAACGAGAACCAGCTGCGCGAGGCGCTCACGAAGGCGCTCGAGCACGGCAAGGGCGTGGTGCACGTGCTCAGCGAGATGGACGGACTGCGCGCCGCCATGATGGCCGGCGTGACGGCGGCCGGCATCGGCCGCGTCAGCGTGTTCTCGACCCTGCGTGCCTGCCCGGTCTGCAGCACCAGCTACGCCGAGCTCGACCCGCGCCTGTTCAGCTACAACAGCAAGCACGGCTGGTGCCCCGACTGCGTGGGCACCGGCGTCAAGCTCAGCAAGGAACAGCGCAAGATCTTCGACGACTCGGTGATGGCCGACGACCAGAAGGGGCGCGAGCAGACCTTCGCCGAGCCCGATGCCGAGGACGTGGGCGACGTGGCCTGCCCGACCTGCAAGGGCACGCGGCTCAACCCCACCGCGCGCGCGGTGCTGTTCGGCGGCGGCGCGGTCCATGCGCATGCCGGCACGCCGGGCTGGGGCGAGGGCGGCATCGGCATCACCGAGCTCGCGCGCATGAGCGTGACCGACATCCGCACCTGGTTCGAGAACCTCTCGCTCGCGGGCCGCGAGGCCGAGATCGCGCGCGACCTGGTGCCCGAGATCAAGAGCCGGCTCGAGTTCCTCGAGGAGGTGGGCCTGGGCTATCTCACGCTCGACCGTGGCGCGCCCACGCTGTCCGGCGGCGAGGCGCAGCGCATCCGGCTCGCGGCGCAGCTCGGCAGCAACCTGCAGGGCGTGTGCTACGTGCTCGACGAGCCGACCATCGGCCTGCATGCGCGCGACAACCGCATCCTGCTCGACGCGCTGCACAAGCTCGGCGACAAGGGCAACACGCTGGTGGTGGTGGAGCACGACGAGGACACCATCCGCCGCGCCGACCACATCATCGACATCGGCCCGAGCGCCGGCAAGCGCGGCGGCCGCCTGGTGGCGCAGGGCGCGGTGGCCGACATCGAGCAGGCGGCCGAGTCGCAGACCGGCCGCTACCTGCGCGACGCCATCAAGCATCCGCTGCAGGCGCGCCGGCTCATTCCCTCGCCCGACCCGAAGGCGCCCGACAACGGCCAGTGGCTCACGGTGCGCGGCGCCGACATGCACAACCTGCAGGACGTGACGGTCACCGTGCCGCTGCAGCGGCTGGTGGTGGTCACGGGCGTGAGCGGCTCGGGCAAGTCCACGCTCGCGCGCGACGTGCTGCTGGCCAACGTGCAGGCAGTGGTGCAGCAGCGCAGCACCAAGGCCGGCCGCGATGCCGATGCCGCGGGCAAGCGCCCGGCCTGGGCCGGCTGCAAGGGCGTCGAGGGCTACCAGAGCGTGGACCGCGTGCTCGAGGTCGACCAGACCCCGATCGGCAAGACCCCGCGCAGCTGCCCCGCGACCTACATCGGTTTCTGGGACACCATCCGCAAGCTGTTCGCCGACACCCTCGAGGCCAAGGCGCGCGGCTACGGCCCGGCGCGCTTCAGCTTCAACACCGGCGAGGGCCGCTGCCCGGCCTGCGACGGCGCGGGCGTGCGCACCATCGAGATGAGCTTCCTGCCCGACGTGAAGGTGCCCTGCGAGGTCTGCCACGGCGCGCGCTTCAACCCCGAGACGCTGGCCGTGAGCTGGCGCGGCAAGAGCATCGGCGACGTGCTGCAGATGGAGGTGGACGAGGCGGTCGAGTTCTTCGCGAGCATGCCCAACATCAGCCATCCGCTGCAGCTGCTCAAGGACGTGGGGCTCGGCTACCTGACGCTGGGCCAGCCCTCGCCCACGCTGTCGGGCGGCGAGGCGCAGCGCATCAAGCTGGTGACCGAACTGAGCAAGGTGCGCGACGACATCACGCGCCGCGGCCAGAAGGCGCCGCACACGCTCTACGTGCTCGACGAGCCGACCGTGGGCCTGCACATGGCCGACGTCGAGAAGCTGATCCACGTGCTGCACCGGCTGGTGAACGGCGGCCACAGCGTGGTGGTGATCGAGCACGACCTCGACCTGATCGCCGAGGCCGACTGGATCGTCGACCTCGGGCCCGAGGGCGGCAACGGCGGCGGCCGCGTGGTGGGGGCGGCGGCGCCCGAGGAGGTGGTGCGGCTGGGCACGCACACGGGCGTGGCGCTGGCACCGGTGCTGGCGCGCTGAGCCCTTCTTCGGCCGGCACCAACGCCGGACGGTAGCCCCGAACCGTCGGGCGCGGGGGCTTGCCCCTGCGCTCGACGCGGTCGGGGTCGCGGGCCTCGCCGCGGCCGCGCGCGCGGCGCAGAATGGATTCGAACCCTTGGCGCAGGCGCTCATCCTGGACCCGCCATGGTGGAACGGATCGGGTGCGGCGCCGGCCGGGGCTCGCAAGGAGCCATGCCATGACCCGCTTCATCGATGTCCACAGCCTGGTCCGCCTGGTCGATGAGACCGGCGTGCCGCAGTTCCTCGCTGCCCTGGCCGATGCGCTGCGCGACGACTTCCTGCGCTGGCGCGAGTTCGACAAGAAGGCCCGCGTGGCCAGCCATTCGCACCTCGGCGTGATCGAGTTGATGCCGGTGGCCGACGACGGCGCCTATGCCTTCAAGTACGTCAACGGCCATCCGCACAACACCGCGGTGGGGCTGCCCACCGTCATGGCCTTCGGCGTGCTCGCCGAGGTCGACACCGGCTACCCGGTGCTGCTGTCCGAGCTCACCCTCACCACGGCATTGCGCACCGCCGCCACCTCCGCCATGGCGGCGCGCGCGCTCGCGCGGCCCGGTTCGCGCAGCCTGGCGCTGATCGGCAACGGCTCGCAGAGCGAGTTCCAGGCACTGGCCTTCCATGCGCTGCTGGGCATCGAGGAGGTGCGCGTGTTCGACATCGACCCGCATGCCACCGACAAGCTGGTGCGCCATCTCTCGGCCTGTTCGCCGATGGAGATCGTGCGCGCGCATTCGGTGGCCGAGGCGGTGCGCGGCGCCGACATCGTGACCACCGTCACCGCCTACCAGGGCCATGCGACGGTGCTCGAGCCCGGGATGATCGAACCGGGCATGCACATCAACGCGGTGGGCGGCGATTCGCCCGGCAAGACCGAGCTCGACCCCGGGGTGCTGCGCGGCGCGCGCGTGTTCGTGGAGTACGAGCCGCAGACCCGCGTCGAGGGCGAGATCCAGCAGCTGGCGGCCGACTTCCCGGTGCACGAGCTCTGGAAGGTGCTGCTCGGCGAGGTGCCGGGCCGCGAGCGGCCGGACCAGGTCACGGTGTTCGATTCGGTCGGCTTCGCGCTCGAGGACTACACCGCGCTGCGCTACATCCACCAGCTCGCCATCGAGCGCGGCGTGGGCCGGCAGATCGCGCTGGTGCCCGAGCTCGACGATCCCAAGGACCTGTTCGGGCTCACGGCCGCGGGCCGGCGCCGGGCCGTGCTGCGGCGTGCGGCATGATGGGCGGCTGTCCAGCCACGGCGCCCGCCGCCGACCCCGTTCCATGCTCACCATCTACAACGACCGGCACGCACTCCACCAAGGCAAAGTCGAGATGTTCCGCGGCGAGCTCGTGCCGTGCTTCGAGGTGCCGGCGCGCGCCGACCACGTGAAGGCCGAGATCGAGCGCCGCGCGCTCGGCCCGCTGCTCGCGCCCGATGCGCTGCCCGACGCACTGCTCGCCAAGGTGCATGCGCCGCGCTACCTCGACTTCATCGCCGGCGCCTGGGACGAATGGGTGGCGCTCGATCCCGCCAATGCCGAACGCGACGCGCTGCCCTCGTACTGGCCCACGCGCGGCATGCGCACCGACGTGCTGCCCGCGAGCTTCCCCGCGCGCCTGGGCCTGTTCGGCTTCGATGCCGGCACGCCGCTGACGGCCGGCAGCTGGACCGCCGCGCGCCACGGCGCGGCCAGCGCCTTCACGGCCGCGCAGCGCGTCGTCGGCGGCGAGCGCGCCGCCTTCGCGCTGACCCGGCCGCCGGGCCACCATGCGGGCGCCGACTTCTTCGGCGGCTACTGCTTCCTCAACAACGCCGCCGTGGCCGCGCAGGCGCTGCGCGACGCGGGCATCGGGCGCGTGGCCGTGCTCGACGTCGACTACCACCACGGCAACGGCACCCAGGCCATCTTCTATGCGCGCGACGACGTGCATTTCGCGAGCCTGCATGCCGATCCCGTCACCGACTATCCCTACTACCTCGGCCATGCCGACGAGCGCGGCGCCGGCGCGGGGCTGGGCTTCAACCACAACCTGCCGCTGCCGCGCGGCACCGACTTCGCGGGCTGGCGCGCGGCGCTGACGAGCGCGCTCGCGCGCATCGCCGAGGTGAAGGCCGGCGCGCTCGTGGTCTCGCTCGGCGTCGACACCTTCGAGGGCGATCCGATCTCGGGCTTCAGGCTGCGCAGCGACGACTACCTGCGCATGGGCGAGGACCTCGCGCGCGCGGGCCTGCCGACGGTGTTCGTGTTCGAGGGCGGCTATGCGGTGGCCGAGGTGGGCGTCAACGCGGTGAACGTGCTCGAGGGCTTCGAGCAGGCCTGAATGTCCTTGCGGCCTTGAGGAAATCAGGGCTGCCCCGGTTGTCTGGTGCCGATCGGCGGGGCCCAATCGCGCTCTTTCAAATTCAGCCGGGACCCCAGCCGCCATGCTCCGCCGCCACACCTTCCTCCGCGCCGCCGCGCTCGCCGCCTGCGGTTTCGCCGCGCCTCTGGCCGCCTTCGCGCAGCAGGCCTTTCCGGCCAAGCCGGTCAAGCTGGTGATCGCCTTCCCCGCGGGCGGCCCCACCGACATCACCATGCGCCAGCTCGCCGACAACGCGAGCCGCATCCTCGGCCAGCCCGTGATCGTCGACAACAAGCCCGGCGCCGGCGGCACCCTGCCCGCGCAGGCGCTGCAGACCTCGCAGGCCGACGGCTACACCATCGCCCAGATCCCGCTCGGCGTGTTCCGCCTCGGCTACACCACCAAGATCAACTGGGATCCGCTCAAGGACATCAACTACGTCATCAACGTGACCGGCTATGCCTTCGGCATCGTCGTGCCCGCGAACAGCCCGTTCAAGACCTGGGCCGACTTCGTCGCCTATGCCAAGGCCAATCCCGGCAAGCTGACCTACGGCTCCACCGGCACCCTGACCAGCCCGCACCTGACCACCGAGCTGGTCGCGCAGAAGGCCGGCATCGAGCTGCAGCACGTGCCCTACAAGGGCAGCGCCGACCTGATGCTCGCCGTGGTCAGCGGCCAGCTCATGGCCGCCGCCGACAGCACCGGCTTCGCGCCGCAGGTCGAGGCCGGCAAGCTGCGCGTGCTCAACACCTGGGGCGAGAAGCGCCTGGCCAAGTTCCCCGATGCGCCCACGCTCAAGGAGCTGGGCTACGACATCGTGCAGAACTCGCCCTTCGGCATCGGCGCGCCCAAGGGCACGCCGCCCGAGGTGGTGAAGAAGCTGCACGACGCCTTCAAGCAGGCGATGGAGGAGCCGAGCTACGTCGCCGCGCTGGGGCGCTACGACATGCTGCCCGACTACATGAGCTCGGCGCAGTACACGAAGTTTGCGCAGGACACGGTGGCGCGGGAGAAGGTGCTGATCGAGAAGCTGGGGTTGGCGAAGGAGAAGTGAGATCGGTGACCGCTAGCTAGCTAGCGCGGGCCGCGCCGTCCTCCTTGCGTGTGCCCAGCGCGAACAACTCCCCCACCAACCGCTCCCCCAGCTCCACGCGCACCGGCTCCCCCCCGAACACCAGCCTGAACACGATCGGCGCGATCAGGTGATCGATCACCTGTTCGGCCGTCGGCGTGGCCTCGCCGCGCGCGCGGGCCTGTTCGACCAGGGCCAGCGCCTCGCGGCGGCGGTTGCGCAGGCAGTCGGTGTCCTCGTCGCCGTTGGCCAGCGCGGCCGCGGCCTTCAGCAGCGAGGTGTTGCACGGCTTGGCCAGGTGCTCGATCAGTTCGCGCGCCCAGGCCGCGAGGTCGGCGCGCAGCGTGCCGGTGTCCGGCAGCGGGCGGTCGGGGTCGAGGCGGTGGGTGGCGGTCTCGGCCAGCAGGCCGGAAAGATCGCCCCAGCGGCGGTAGATGCTGGAGGCGCTGACGCCCGCGCGCTCGGCCACGGCCGGCACGGTGACGCGCTCTCGGCCCTGTTCTGCGACCAGTTCCTCGAGCGCGGCGCGCACCTGCGCCTGCACCTGCGCGCTGCGCCCGCCGGGGCGCTTGGCTGAAGAAGAGGGAGCGGCGGACGGGACGGCGGTGTTCATGGTGAATCGACTTTAACGCAAAGATATTTGCTTTAACAGCGGGAGAAGCCTAGAATCACAAACGCAAAGATTTGTGCGTTAAGAGCCGTTTCGCGCCAAGGAGTTCACCGTGTCCCAATGCCCCGACCTCGCAAGCCGTCCCGGCACCGCCGCCGCCCCCGTCCGCGCGGCGCCGCGGCGCATGCCCGCCGCGCTGGCCTTCCCGCTGCTGGCGGCGGTGCTGTTCGCCTTCTTCTTCGCGGCGGCCGCGCCGTCGCCGCTGTTCGTGGTGTTCCAGCATGCCTGGGGCTTCTCGTCCTCGATGCTGACGGTGGCGTTCGCGATCTACGCCATCGCGCTCCTGATCTCGCTGCTGGTGGCCGGCTCGCTGTCCGACCACATCGGCCGCCGCCCGGTGGTGCTCGCGGCGCTGGTGCTGCAGGCGGTGGCGATGGGGCTGTTCCTGCTGGCGGGCGACATCGGCGGGCTGATCCTCGCGCGCGTGGTGCAGGGGGTGGCGACCGGCATCGCGAGCGGCGCGCTGAGCGCGGCCGTGGTCGAGGCAGCACCGGCCGCGAAGAAGCGGCTGGGTGCGCTGATCACCAGCGTGTCGCCGCTCGCGGGGCTGGCGCTGGGCGCGCTGCTCACGGGCATGGCGGTGCGCTGGACCGGGCAGCCGGTGACGTGGGTGTTCGGCGTGCTGGCGCTGGTGTTCGCATTCGGCGCGGCGCTGGTGCTGTGGATGCCCGAGACCGTGACGCCGCGCGCCGGCGCGCTGGCCTCGCTGGTGCCGCGGGTGTCGATCCCCGTGCGGGCGCGCGCCGAGTTCGCACGCGGGCTGCCGGTGTTCATCGCGGTGTGGGCGCTCGGCGGCTTGTTCCTGTCGCTCGCGCCTTCGCTGATGCACCACGTGTTCGGCATCGACAGCGGCGTGGTCAACGGCCTCACGATCGCGGTGCTGTCGGGCGTGGGGGCCGTGGCGCCCACGCTGCTGGGCCGCTTCGCGGCGCCGCGCCCGGCGATCCTCGGCATGGCCAGCCTGGCGCTCGGGCTGGTGCTGCTGCTGGCGGCGCTTGCCACGCGTTCGCTGGCGCTGTTCTTCGTTGGCACGGCGGTGGCCGGCATCGGCTTCGGCGGCGCCTTCTCGGCGCTGGTGCAGACGCTCGCGCCGCTGGCCCAGTCGCACGAACGCGGCGAGCTGTTCGCGGCGATCTTCGTGGTGAGCTACCTGGCCTTCAGCCTGCCGGCGATGCTCGCGGGCTTCCTGGTCGCGCCGCTGGGCCTGTTGGTGACGGTCGAGGGCTACGCGGGCGTGCTGCTGCTGGTGGCGGCGGTGGGCACCTGGAACCAATGGGCGCCGCTGCGCCGGCGTGCCGCGCCTTAGTTCGGTCGCGCCGCGAGGATCGCTGCCACCGCCTCGCTGAAACCCGCGCCGCGCTCGCCGCGGGTCACGTAGTGCGGCAGGAACTCCAGCTGCGGCACGAAGCGCGCGACGTTCGCCACGCCGATGCTGTGCGCGAAGCTGCGGAACATCAGCTGGTCGTTGGTCGAATCGCCCACGTAGGCCCAGCGCGCGATCTCGTCGTCGAGCCGGCGCCCCCAGAGTTCGCGCACGATCCAGCGCGCGCCCTCGAGCTTGTCGTTGCCGCCGTACCAGCCGTTGACGTGGATGCTGCTCACGGTGGCATGCATGCCTTCGCCGCGCATCAGCGCCACCACGCGCGCGATGGTGGCCTCGCCGAGCCGTACGAACTCGCTGTGGTCGATCGCGATGTCGGTCTCGCGGCCCGGCGAGTCGGTGGCGCGGCCGGCGCCCGGAATTTCCGCCTCGATGCGCGCGAGCACCGCCTGCATGCGCCGGTAGTTGGCGGCACGCGTGGGCGCATCCTGCTGGTAGCGCTTGGCGATGCCACCGCCGGGCAGCGGCAGCAGCGCCACCGCGCCGTTCTCGGCCACGATCGCATCGACCGGCCAGGTGTTGACGAAGGGCTCGCTCCAGCCCACGGGCCGACCGGTGATCGCCACCACGTGCAGTCCCGCCGCGCGCAGCGCGCCAAGCGCGGCCAGCGCATCGGCGGTGATCGCGCCCTCGGTGGTCAGCGTGTCGTCGATGTCGGTGAACACGCCCGCGAGCGTGGCGCGCGCGGCGGCGGGCCATTGGCCCAGCGGCAGCAGGCGGTCGGGCGAGGCGGGGAGGGAAGAAGACGCGGTGGAGGAGGACATGGCGGACGAGGCACGGCAGGAGCGCGGATCGTACCGGTGGCCGCGCGCGCCGCGCTTTCGTGTAGCATCCCGCCCCCGCCGGCCGGTCGCGCAGACCGCACCGGCGCGGCCCGCCCATGTCCCAGATCGTCGTCGACCGCCTCCTCAAGACCTACCGCATCGCCGAGCGCGACCCCGGCGTGCTCGGTGCCGTGCGCGGCCTGCTGCACCGCCGCCATCGCACGGTCGAGGCGCTCGCGGGCGTGTCCTTCGCGCTCGAGCGCGGCGAGCTGCTGGGCTTCATCGGCCCCAACGGCGCGGGCAAATCCACCACCATCAAGATCCTCTCGGGCATCCTGCGGCCCGACGGCGGCAGCGTGCGCATCGACGGGCGCGATCCCTTCGCCGACCGCGAGCGCCACGTGGGCCGCATCGGCGTGGTGTTCGGCCAGCGCACCCAGCTGTGGTGGGACCTGCCGGTGGGTGAGGGCTTCGACCTGCTGCGCGACATCTACCGCGTCGATCGCGAACGCTACCGCCGCACGCGAGACGAGCTGGTCGCGCTGCTGAGCCTCGAGCGCGTGCTCGACCAGCCGGTGCGCCAGCTCTCGCTGGGCCAGCGCATGCGCGCCGAGATCGCGGCCGCGCTGCTGCACGAGCCCGAGATCCTGTTCCTCGACGAGCCCACCATCGGCCTCGACGCGCCCTCGAAGCTCGCGGTTCGCGACTTCGTGCGCCGCGCCAACCGCGAGCGCGGCACCACGGTGCTCTTGACCACGCACGACATGCACGACATCGAGGCGCTCGCGCGGCGCGTGATCGTGATCGGCCATGGCCGCGTGCTGGCCGACAGCCCGGTCGAGGCGCTGCGCGCGCAGGTGCTGGCCGAGCGCCGGCTGGTGGTCGACTTCGCGCAGGAAGCGCAATTGCCCGACGACCTCGGCGCCCACTGGCCCGGCGTGCGCGTGAACGCGCGCGACGGCCGCACGCTGGTGCTCGACTTCGATCCCGCGGCCGTCTCGGCGCCGGCCTTGATCGCGCGCATCGCGGCCGAGCATGCGGTGGAGGACATCCGGCTCGAGGGGCTGGCGATCGAGGCCGTGATCGCGCGCTTCTATGCGATGCATGGAGCGGCCGACGCATGAAGGACGGATGGCGCGAGATCGCGCGCCCCTACACCGCGGCCTTCGCCTCGCGCTTCCTGCAGATGCTGCAGTACCGCACCGCCGCGCTCGCGGGCTTCGGCACGCAGTGCTGGTGGGGCGGCATCAAGGTGATGGTGTTCGCGGCCTTCTACGGCGGTGCCTCGGCGGCCGCGCAGGCGCCGATGTCGCTCGAGCACGCCATCACCTACACCTGGCTCGCACAGGGCCTGCTGGTGCTGATGCCCTGGCTGGTCGATCCCGAGGTGGCGCAGTCGGTGCGCACCGGCTCGGTGGCCTACGACCGGCTGCGCCCGGTCGATGCCTATGCGCTCTGGTATGCGCGCAGCGCGGGCTGGATCGCCGCGCGCCTGCTGCCGCGCGCGGCGCTGATGCTGGGCTTCGCCGCCGTCGCGCTGCCGCTGCTGGGGCTCGGTGCCTGGGCCTGGCAGCCGCCGGTGGGCGTGGCGGCAGCGCTGGCCTTCGCTTTGTCGATGGGGCTGGGCCTGGCGCTGTCGACCGCGATGGTGATGCTGCTCAACGTCGCGACGCTGTCGGCGCTCAACGAGCGCGGCATCAACGCGCTGTCGGCGCCATTGGTGATCGTGCTGTCGGGCAACCTGCTGCCGCTCGCGCTGCTGCCCGATGCCTGGCAGACCGCGCTGCTCGTGCAGCCGCTGGCCGGGCTGATGGACATTCCTGCGCGGCTGTACTTCGGCCAGTTGCGCGGCATCGATGCGTTGCTGGGCCTGGCGCTGCAATGCTTCTGGATCGCGCTGCTGGTGGTCACCGGCCGCTGGCTGCTGGTGCGCACCATGCGCCGGCTGCAGGTGCAGGGCGGATGAGCGCGACATGAGCAGGTCCCCGGGATCGATCGCGCTGTTCCTGCGGCTGGTGAAGGCCTCGGTCGGCGCGCAGGCGCGCTACCCGGCCTCGGCGCTGATGCTGACGGTGGGCCAGTTCCTCGTCACCGGCATCGAGGTGGTCGCGGTCTGGGCCATGTTCCACCGCTTCGGCGAGGTGCGCGGCTGGACCCTCGGCGAAGTCGCGCTGTTCTACGGCCTGGTCAACTGCATGTTCGCGCTGGCCGATGCTCTGGGCCGCGGCTTCGATGTGCTGGGCACCGAGTTCCTGCGCAGCGGCGCCTTCGACCGCCTGCTGCTGCGCCCGCGCCCGCTCGCGCTGCAGCTCATGGGCCACGACTTCCGCATCAGCCGCATGGGCCGGCTGCTGCAGGGGCTGGCGGTGATCGGCTTCGCGACCGCGCAGGCCGGCATCGCCTGGACGCCCGAGGCCGTGGCCGTCGCGCTGTTCGCGCTGGCCGGCGGCGTGGCGCTGTTCCTCGGCATCCTGGTGCTGCAGGGCACGCTGGCCTTCTGGACCGTCGAGAGCCTGGAGATCGCCAACGTGCTGACCTACGGCGGCGTGCAGGCGGCGCAGTACCCGCTGGCGCTCTACGCGCGCTGGTTCCGGCGCCTGCTCACCTTCGCGGTGCCGCTGGCCTGCGTGGCCTATTACCCCGCGCTGCTGATCCTCGGGCGGCCCGATCCGCTCGGCGCGCCGCACTGGGTGGGCTGGGTGTCGCCGCTGGCGGGCTTCGTCTTCCTCGCGCTGGCGTTCCGCGTGTGGGGGCTCGGCTTGAGGCACTACGCCTCGACGGGCAGTTGAATTCGGACTTCCGGACGCGAAGAACGCGAAGGTTTCGCGATGGGCGCGAAGAAAACCTTTTTGTTTCTCTTTGGCGTCCTTCGCGAAACCTTCGCGTCCTCTGCGTCCGGCTGCCCGCTTCCGCGTTATCCCGCGCTCTGCAGCGCCAGCCCCGCGTGTTCGCGCAGCGGGTGGAAATGGATCTTCGGGAAGCGTTCCTGCGCCAGCCGCACGTCGTAGGGCGAGGTGCACAGGAAGGCCAGCGTGTCGGCCGCGTCCTTGGCCATGCGCTGCGGATAGGCGTTGACGAACTCGCGCAGCTCGGCCGGCGTGTCCGCCGTGATCCAGCGCGCGCCGGTGTACTGGCAGCCCTCGAGCCGCACGTCGGCGTCGTACTCGGCCTTCAGCCGGTGCTGCACCACTTCGAACTGCAGCTGGCCGACCGCGCCCAGCAGCATCGGGCCGCCGATCTCGGGACGGAACACCTGGATCGCGCCCTCCTCGCCGAGCTGGGCCAGGCCCTGCTGCAGCTGCTTGGTGCGCAGCGGGTTCTTGAGGATCACGGTCATGAACAGCTCGGGCGCGAAGAAGGGCAGGCCGGTGAACTGCAGGCTCGCGCCGTCGGTGATGGTGTCGCCGAGCTGCACGCCGCCATGGGTGGTGAAGCCCACGATGTCGCCTGCATAGGCTTCCTCGACCGCCTCGCGGCGCTGGCTCATGAAGGTCACGACGCTGGTGGGGCGCAGTTCCTTGGCGGTGCGCTGCACCTTGAGCTTCATGCCCGGCGTGTACTTGCCCGAGGCCATGCGCACGAAGGCGATGCGGTCGCGGTGGTTGGCGTCCATGTTGGCCTGCACCTTGAAGACCACGCCCGCGAAGTCCTTGTCCTCGGGCTGGATCTCCTTCGTCACCGGCTGGCGATTGACCAGCGTGGTGCTGGTGCGCGACTGCGGCGAGGGCGCGAGGTCGACCAGCGCGTCGAGCACTTCCATCACGCCGAAGTTGTTCACGCCCGAGCCGAAGAACACCGGCGTCTGCTTGCCGGCCAGGAAGGCTTCGCGGTCCCAGGTGGGCGAGGCGCCGGTGGCGAGCTCCATGCTGTCCATGGCGGTCTCGAAGTCGGTGCCGAAGCGCTCGGCGAGCGTGTCGCGTTCGCTCAAGGGGATGGTCTCGAAGTCCTGCGGCAGGCGTTCGCTGCCCGACTCGAACACCGTCATGGCCTGCGTGCGCAGGTTCATGATCCCGCGGAAGCTCTTGCCCTGGCCCACGGGCCAGGTCATCGGCACGCAGGGCATGCCGAGCTCGCGCTCCACCTCGTCGAGGATGTCGAGCGGCTCGCGCACTTCCCGGTCCATCTTGTTGACGAAGGTGATGATCGGCGTGTCGCGCTGGCGGCAGACCTCGATCAGGCGCCGCGTCTGCGCTTCCACGCCGTTGGCCGCGTCGATCACCATCAGCGCCGAGTCGACCGCCGTGAGCACGCGGTAGGTGTCTTCCGAGAAGTCCTTGTGGCCGGGCGTGTCGAGCAGGTTGATCACGTGGTCGCGATACAGCATCTGCATCACCGACGAGGCCACCGAGATGCCGCGCTGCTTCTCGATCTCCATCCAGTCGGAGGTCGCGTGGCGCGAGGCCTTGCGCGCCTTCACCGAGCCGGCGATCTGGATCGCGCCGGAGAACAGCAGCAGCTTCTCGGTCAGCGTGGTCTTGCCGGCGTCGGGGTGGGAAATGATCGCGAAGGTGCGGCGGCGGCGGGTTTCGGAGGCGAAAGACACGGTAGGGCCAGGTAGAAGGGGTCGGTCGGGCGAACCGGCGATTGTCGCAGGTCACCCCGCGGACCGCACCCCTGCCCCTCAGTTGTGCCCGTGGGGCAGCGACAGCGCGTCGTCGGCCGCGACGAAGCGCCGCGAGGCCTTCGGATCGCGAAACACCAGCGGCTGCGCCGGCAGCTCGCCCGCGTCGGCGCGGCGCACGGCCTCCAGCACCTCGCCGTGCGCGGGGCTCTTGGCGCACACCGGGTCGGCCGCCGCGGCATCGTGCGCCAGCATGTAGGCCTGGCAGCGGCAGCCGCCGAGGTCGCGCTCCTTGTGCTCGCAACTGCTGCAGGGCTCCTTCATCCAGCCGGTGCCGCGGTAGCGGTTGAAGCCCTCCGAATCGCGCCAGGCGCTGCGCACGCTGGTCTCGCGCAGGTTCGGGAACGCGAGGCCCGGCAGCATGCGCGCCGTGTGGCAGGGCAGCGCGGTACCGTCGGGCGCGACGGTCATGAACATGCTGCCCCAGCCGTTCACGCACTTCTTGGGCGCGGCCTCGTGGTAGTCGGGCGCCACGAAGAAGATCCGCATGCGGCCGTCGAGCTTGCGGCGCCAAGCCTCGGTGGCGGCCTCGGCCTGGCGCATCTGCTCGCGCGTGGGCAGCAGGTGGGCGCGGTTCTCGCGCGCCCAGGCGTAGTACTGGGTGTTGGCGAGCTCGAGGTACTCGGCGCCCATGGCCTCGGCCATCTCCACGATGCGGTCGATGTGGTCGATGTTGAGCCGGTGGATCACCACGTTGAGCACCATCGGCCAGCCGTTGGCCTTGATCAGGCCGGCCACCTTCTGCTTGAGGTCGAAGGTCTTCGTGTGCGAGAGGAAGTCGTTCATCTCGCGCGTGGAGTCCTGGAACGAGAGCTGCACGTGGTCGAGGCCCGCGGCCTTGAGCGCCGCCGCGCGCGCCTCGCTCAGGCCCACGCCCGAGGTCAGCAGGTTGGTGTAGTAGCCCAGGCGCCGGGCCTCGGCCACCAGCACCTCGAGGTCGTCGCGCAGCAGCGGTTCGCCGCCCGAGAAGCCGCATTGCACCGCGCCCAGTTCGCGTGCCTCGCGCAGCACGCGCAGCCAGTCCTCGGTGGGCAGCTCGTCGGCATGGCCGGCGAAGTCGACCGGGTTGTAGCAGAAGGCGCAGTGCAGCGGGCAGCGGTAGGTGAGCTCGGCCAGCAGCCACAGCGGCGGACCCGGCAGTGCCGCCGTCGCGCTCACTTCAGCACCACCCAGCGCTGCGCGAGCGCGATCTCGAGGAAGGCCAGCACCTCCTTGCCGAGGCCGGTGGTGTCGAAGCATTCCTCGAGGTCGAGCACGATCGCGCGCACGTCGCTTTGGCCGTCGCAGCGCTTGAGGATCTCGCCCGCGCTCTGGTTGAGCTTGACCATGCCCTCGGGGTAGAGCAGCACATGGCAGTCCTGCGCGGGCTCCCACTGCAGCCGAAAGCCGTCGGCGATGCCGGGCCGGCTGTCGAGCGTGGGCGCGCTCACGACGCGGCTCCCTCGGCGGCCGGCGTCACGCCGTAGGCCAGCGCCATCGCATCGTTCATGGCCCAGAGGATGTCGAGCTTGAACTGCAGGATGTCGAGCGCGCGCTCCTGCTGCGCGCGCGTGGCGAAGTGTTCGAGCGTGAGCGCCAGGCCCTGTTCGACGTCGCGCCGCGCCTGGCTCACGCGGTTGCGGAAGTAGGCCAGGCCGCCGGGCTCGATCCACGGATAGTGCTCGGGCCAGCCGGCCAGCCGCTGCTTGTGGATCTCGGGCGCGAACAGCTCGGTCAGCGAGGAGCACACGGCCTCCTGCCAGGGCGCGCGGCGCGCGAAGTTCACGTAGGCATCGACCGCGAAGCGCATCGCGGGCGTCACGTGGCGCAGGTCGACGATCTCCTCGCGCGCCAGGCCGGTCGCGATGCCGAGGCCGATCCAGGCCTCGATGCCGCCGGGGTCGTCGCCGCTGCCGTCGTGGTCGACGATGCGCTGCACCCAGCCGCGCCGCACCTCGCGCTCGGGGCAGTTGGAGAGGATCGCCGCGTCCTTCACGGGAATCGCGATCTGGTAGTAGAAACGGTTCGCGGCCCAGCCGCGCACCTGCGCGGGCGTGGCGCGGCCCTCGTTGAGCATGCGGTTGAACGGATGGTGGATGTGATAGGCCTTGCCCCTGGCGCGCAGCTGCGCCTCGAACTCGGCGTGGCTCCAGGCCGGCTCGCCGCTGGGCGCGCGTGGCGGCGCGAGGGAGATGTCGATGAGGGCGATGATGGGCTCCTGGGTCCTGGCTGTTCGTTCGTCGTGCTCAGAGCACGATCTCCATGCCGTCGAAGGCGACCTCGATGCCGCGCCGGTCGAGCTCGGCGCGCTCGGGCGAGTCCTCGTCGAGGATCGGGTTGGTGTTGTTGATGTGGATCAGCACCTTGCGCGTGCGCGCGGGCAGGTCGGCCAGCCATTCGAGCATGCCGCCCGCTCCCGACTGCGGCAGGTGGCCGATGCTGCGGCCGGTCTTGCGGCTGAAGCCCAGCGCGATCATCTCGTCGTCGCGCCAGAAGGTGCCGTCGACCATCACGCAGTCGGCCGCGCGCATCGCGGCATCGACCTCGAGGCTGTGCGCGCCGAGGCCCGGCGCATAGAAGGCGCTGCGGCCGCTCGCGGTGTCGGTCAGCGTGAGGCCGATGTTGTCGCCGGGCACGGGATGCTCGCGGTGCGGCGAGTAGGGCGCGGCCTTGCCGACCAGCGCGAGCGCGCGCAGCGCCAGGCCGCTCACGCCCGGCACCTCGAAGCCGCGGCCGTCGAGCGGCAGCTCGTGGTGCGCGACGCCGCAGAAATGCGAGAGCACGCGCAGGATCGGGTTGCCCTGCGTGAGGTCCTCGTGGACCGGCCCGGTGCACCACAGCGGCAGCGGCGCGCCGCGCTCGCGCAGCATGTAGAGGCCGGTCGAATGGTCGACCTGCCCGTCGACCAGCACCACGCCCGCGATGCCGGTGTCGCGCGGGCCGCGCCCGGGCTGCAGCGCGGGCGTGGCCTTGATCTGTTCGAGGATGTCGGGCGAGGCGTTGACCAGCACCCAGTCGTCGCCCACGTCGCCCTTGGCGCAGATCGACGACTGCGTGCGCGCGCGGGCGCGCACGGTGCCCGCGCGCAGGCCGGCGCAGTTCGCGCAATTGCAGTTCCACTGCGGAAAGCCGCCACCGGCGGCGGCGCCCAGGACGCGGATGTGCATGCGGTGCAGCGCCGCGACGCGGCGCGAGAGAAGGGGGAGGGGAAAGCGAAACCGGCACGGACCGCCGAAGCGGGCCGTGCCGGAAAGGGCGTGGCGCTCAGCGCGCCGCCACGTACATCGTGATCTCGAAGCCGAAGCGGAAGTCGGTGGCTTGAGGGGTGGTCCAGGTCATGAAGTCTCCTTGAGGAATTCCATTCGCAGGCGAAGGCCGATGGGCGCCTTCGGAAGCGGCGAAAGCGCGCTCCGCGGACAGCATACCCAGTTTGAGCAGGCCGCGCAGCGTGGTCGCGGCACCCGTCGTGGCGTGGGCATGGTCCGACGGCGTAGCATCGGCCGCATGCTGGAGGCACTTGGTTCTACAGGCGATGGCACGGGCCGGCTCGACGTGGGCGAGGGCCATCGGCTGCACTGGGAGACCACCGGTGCCGTCGAGGGTCGCGCCGCGCTCGTGCTGCATGGCGGGCCGGGGTCGGGCGCCTCGCCCGCGCTCGCGCGCGGCTTCGATCCGGCGCGCTATCGCGTGGTCGCCTTCGACCAGCGCGGCGCGGGACGCAGCACGCCGCGCGGCGAGACGCGCCACAACTGCACCGAGCTGCTGATCGCCGACATCGAGGCGCTGCGGCGGCACCTGGGCATCGCGCGCTGGCTGGTGGTCGGCGGTTCGTGGGGCGCGACGCTGGCGCTGGCCTATGCGGTGCGCCATCCGGCGTCCGTCGATGGACTGCTGCTGCGCGGGCTGTTCGTGCCGAATGCCTCCGAGTTGCATTGGAGCTTCGAGGGGGCGCGCGCGAGCTATCCCGAAGCATGGTCGCGGCTGGCGGACGCGGTCTCGCTGGCCGAGGGCGCGCCGTTGTTGCCCGCGTTGTGTCGCGTGTTCGCGGGCGATGACCTCGCATTGCAATCGCGCGCGACGCTCGCCTGGCTGGCCTGGGAGCACGCGCAGGGCGGCCCGTCCGGCGCTGCGCCGGAGCCACAAGGCGATGCGTTGCAGCGCGCGATCGATCGCTACAGGGTGATGGCGCACTACCTCGCGCACCGCTGCTGGCTCGCGGACGGCGACGGGGTGAGGTGGGGCGCGCTCGACATGCTGCGCGACCATCCGGTGCTGTTCCTGCACGGCGAGCTCGACCGGACTTGTCGCCCGGCCGCCGCTCGAGCCGTACAGCGCCTGCTGCCCGCCAGCCGCTTCGAGACCGTGCCCGGCGCGGGCCACGACCCCTTCCATCTCGCGATGGCGCAACGCATGGCGCGCGCGCTCGATGCCTTCGCCGCGCAAGGCCGCTTCGACCCGCCGCCTCAGAACGCCTCGGTCACCCCGTAGGCCCGCATCTGCGCCTCGACCTGCGCGACGTCCTGGCACAGCACCACGAGGTCGTGCGCGCGGCCCTCGCGGTCCTTCACGTGCTTGCTCAGCAGTGCCTCGGGCCGGAAGCCCAGCGCCTGGAACACCGCGATCGCGCCGCGCTGGTCCACGGTCATCTGCGCCACCACCTTCTCGTGGCCCTGTTCCATCGCGAGCGCGCAGCCTTCCTGCGCGAGCTGCTGGCCCAGGCCGCTGCCGCGCAGGGCAGGCTCGACCAGCACGCGCAGCTCGGCCACGTGGCGCGACCACGAATGCGGATCGCGGATCACCGCCGCGCAGCCCAGCACCTTGTCGTCGCGCACCGCGAGCACGCTGTCGATGTCGCCGCGCGCGATGGCCCGCACCCAGGCGTCCATCACCTTGGGCTGCGTGATGTCGCGCGGCAGGAACAGCAGGTCGTGCGTGGGCAGCGCCTGCGCGAAGGCCAGCACCGCGCCGGCATCGGCGGCGTCCATGCGGCGCAGCGCGATCTCGCCGTCGACATGCGGCAGCGTGCGCGGATAGAGCCGGGTCGAACCCGGGTTCGTCGAGGTGTCTGCGGCATTCGTCATGTGGATCGCACTCCCAGCCATTCGTCGAGCTTCGGCCACAGCCGTCGCACCGCGTTCGGTCCCGCGGCCAGGCTCACATGGCCGCCCTTGAGCACCACCTCCTCCTTGTCCGCCGATCCGATGCCCGCGATCAGCGGCGCGCCCGCCTCATAGGGAACGATGTGGTCGTGCTGCGCGAGCGCATGCAGCACCGGCACCTCGATGTCGGCGAGGCGCACCGGCCGTCCGCCGATCGAGAGCTCGCCCTTGAGCAGCTTGTTGCCCCACATCAGTTCCTTCACGGTCTGGCGGAAGTACTCGCCCGCCAGCGGCAGCATCTCGGCGCCCCAGCGGTCGAACATGCGGTAGGACTTGACGAACTCGTCGTTCGCCATGTTGTCCCACAGCTGCACCAGGCCCGCGCCGCGGCCCGCGGGGCGCAGCATGTCGAAGGAGGCGAACAGCATCTCGGGCGGCACGTTGCCCACGCTGTCGACCAGCCGGTCGACGTCGAAGTAGCGCTTGTCCGACCAGGCATGGAACATCGTCATGCGGCTGAAGTCGATCGGCGTAGTGAACAGCGCGAGGTTCTTCAGCGGCCCGCCCGGATGCAGCGCCGCGTAGAGCGTGGAGAGCACGCCGCCCATGCAGTAGCCGACGATGCTCACGTCCTCCTCGCCCGAGCGCTGCTGCACGCGGCGGATCGAGTCGGGGATGAAGTCGAGCACGTAGTCCTCGATGCGCAGCCGCTTCTCCTGCGGCCGCGGCGCGTTCCAGTCCATCATGTAGACGTCGTAGCCCTGCCGCAGCAGGTGCTCGACCATGCTCTGGCCCGGCGCGAGGTCGAGGATGTAGCCCTTGTTGGTGGTGGCCATCACGATCAGCACCGGCACGCGGTAGATCTCGTCGACCACCGGCCGGTAGTGGTAGAGGCTCAGCGTGCCGCGGCGATGGATCTCGTCCTTGGGCGTGAGCCCGACCGCGGGCGTGGCGCTGGTCAGGAAATCCAGGCCCTTGATGTTGCGCTGGATGGTGCGCTCGATCTCGGCGCGCAGGTCGGGCAGCACCGGCAGTTCGGCGGCGGGCGTGCTCATGGGCGCGGGCGGCGGGTGCGGGCCGGGGACTTCGAGGCCTTGGCCGCTGCCTTCTTCGCGGGTGAGGGTGCGGGAGCGGGTGGCGCGGCCGCCATCGAGGGCGGCTGCTTCGTGCGCTTCGGCGCCGATGACTGCGGCGCCGGCGCTGGCGCAGCACCGCCGTCCTCGAGCTGCCGCGAGATCCGCGCCAGGTGGTCGTCGATGTGCTGCAACTGCTCGGAGAGCGCCTGCAGGTCGGCGCGCGTCGGCAGGTTCAGCATCGTGAGCAGCCGCGCCATCAGGTCGCCGAGCGCCTTCTGCGCGCCCAGCGAGGCGTTCATGCCGCCATGCATGCCCTGTCGGAACGGATCGGAGGCCATGGCCTCGTTGGCGAACGCGTTGGTGCTCTTTTCCCATTGCGCGGTGAGCTCGCGCCAGATCGCCATGGGGTCGAGGGGAGAGGAGGACTGGGTCATGGCCGCACACCGAGGTTCGTCGTCGGAAGGCCGCGCCGTGCGCCGGCGCGGCGCCTGGGCCGCGCGCTACTTGCGCTGCAGCATCTTCGTGACCTCGTCGACGTTCGACTGGATGCGCTGGCGCACCACCTCGAAGGCATCGGCCTGCGACTTGGCCGCGAGGTTGGCGAGTTCCTTGATGTCGTCGACCGCGCGCTGGAACGACTGGCGGCCGAGCGCGTCGAGCTTGGCGAGGCTTTCCTTCGGATCCTTGCCGGGGATGTCCTTGGCGGCGGCCTGCCAGTCGGTGATCGCGCTCTTGATCATCTCGGTCTGGCGCTGCACCACCGTCTGCAGGCCCTGGAACGACTTCTCGTTGGCCTGCATCAGCGCCTGCAGGTCCTTGCGGCCGCTGTCGAGCAGCTTGCTCGCGCCGTCGGTCATGTTGAGGTTCTGCAGCCGCTCGGCCATGCCCTTGAGCGGGTTGAGCATGTCGGCCGCGCTCGGGGCCGCCTTTCTCTCGGCGCTTCCGCTGCTGCTGCTGGCAGTGGTCTTCTTGGCGGCGGCTTTCTTGGCAGTGGCCATGGTGCGGAATCTCCTGAGGACGTTGGACAAGATGGTGGCGGGACCGGCCGCGCACGCGCGCGGTCCGCCGCCACGATACGCCGCGACGACCCTGCCGCGGCGATCGCGGCCGCGGATTTGCCTGGGGGATTTCCCGAAGGGATGGTGTGCGCCGCGGCACCGGCGCTCGCTGGAGCGCCGGCGGGTAGCGGCAACGGCTTACATCGGCGGCGTGAAGCCGTCGCGGCCGGCCACCACGCGCAGCGCGGTCGGCGTGCCGTTGCGCTCCTGCGCATTGACCAGCACCTTGGCGCCCGGCACCAGCAGCGCCTCGGTGCCGGCGCGGAAGGTCACGACCGGCACGTCGCGCGGCACGATCACGGTCTTCTCGCCGCCCTTGTAGGACAGGCGCAGCTGCTGCCCGCCGCGCACCGAGCGCGGCGCGGCCGCGAGGTCGGCCACGGTGGCGTTGGTCATGGTGCTCTGCGGTTGCAGGTCCCAGGGATAGTGGCCCTCGCCGGTGCCGCGCGCGGCCTCGGGGAACACCACCACCTCGAGCGCCTTCTGCGAGCCGTCGGCCTGCGGCATCGCGGCGGTGCCGATGAAGCTGCCCTTCTTGATGTCGGACAGCTTGATGCGATAGACCTCCGACAGCGACATGTCCGCGGGCCGCGCGAGGCTCACGACCTCGCCGCCGCGGTCCTTGACGACGAGCTTGCTCGCATCGGCGTAGACCAGCGTGCCGCGCACGCGCACCACGGGTTGCGCGGCCTGCGCCTGCTGCGCGAAGGACAGGCCCGGCAGAGTGGCGAGGCCGAGCAGGGCCGCCGTGCAGAGCGCGCGGCGCGCGCTGGACGACGAGGGAGGGGAAAGGCGGGATGAACGCATCGGAGGGGCTTTCGCGGAAAAGGAATGCAGGCAGCGTTGTACGCCTCGACTCTGAGCCCTGCATGACGCGGGGTGTTGGCGCGCCCTCGCGTTCCGTGATGTGGGAAGCCCCGGCCGTTGGCGCCCGTGTCCGGCACGTCTACAATCCGCCGCTTCCGAGGAGCGTTGCAGCGCCGCCAGGCGTGAGGCTCGGACCCATCGCAACCACGCTCATCCGCTGTTCTCGCGGTGAGTCTTTTTCCCCCGACGCAGTGGCCTCGTTCAAACACAGTTCTGGAGTTCACTTCACATGAGCGCTGTTCTCAAGCCCACCCCTGTTTCGTCCGCCGACCAGGCGATCGCCGACCTCTCCCTCGCTGCCTGGGGCCGCAAGGAAATCCGCATCGCCGAAACCGAGATGCCCGGCCTGATGGCCATCCGCGAGGAATTCGCCAAGAGCCAGCCGCTCAAGGGCGCGCGCATCACCGGCTCGCTGCACATGACGATCCAGACTGCGGTGCTGATCGAAACGCTGCAGGCCCTCGGCGCGCAGGTGCGCTGGGCCTCGTGCAACATCTTCTCGACGCAGGACCACGCGGCCGCCGCGATCGCCGCGTCGGGCACGCCGGTGTTCGCGATCAAGGGCGAGTCGCTCAAGGACTACTGGGACTACACCCACGCCATCTTCGACTTCGGTCCCAAGGACTCGAAGGGCGAAGGCCCGAACATGATCCTGGACGACGGCGGCGATGCCACGCTGCTGATGCACCTGGGCCAGCGCGCCGAGAAGGACCTGGGCGTGATCGCCAACCCGGGCAGCGAGGAAGAGCGCATCCTCTTCGCCGCGATCAAGGCCAAGCTGGCCGTCGATGCGACCTGGTACACGCGCAAGTCGGCCGAGATCATCGGCGTGACCGAGGAAACCACCACCGGCGTGCACCGCCTCAACGAGATGAGCGCCAAGGGCACGCTGCTGTTCCGCGCCATCAACGTCAACGACTCGGTCACCAAGAGCAAGTTCGACAACCTCTACGGCTGCCGCGAATCGCTGGTCGACGGCATCAAGCGCGCGACCGACGTGATGATCGCCGGCAAGGTGGCCTGCGTGGCCGGCTACGGCGACGTGGGCAAGGGCTCGGCCCAGGCGCTGCGCGCGCTGTCGGCGCAGGTGTGGGTCACCGAGATCGACCCGATCAACGCGCTGCAGGCCGCGATGGAAGGCTACAAGGTCGTGACGATGGAATACGCGGCCGACAAGGCCGACATCTTCGTGACCACCACCGGCAACAAGGACGTCATCACGCACGACACGATGGCGAAGATGAAGGACCAGGCCATCGTCTGCAACATCGGCCACTTCGACAACGAGATCGACGTCGCGTCGATCGAGAAGTACGAATGGGAAGAGATCAAGCCGCAGGTCGACCACATCACCTTCCCCGACGGCAAGAAGATCATCCTGCTGGCCAAGGGCCGCCTCGTGAACCTGGGCTGCGGCACGGGCCACCCGAGCTTCGTGATGTCGTCGTCGTTCGCGAACCAGACCATCGCCCAGATCGAGCTGTTCACCAAGCCCGACGCCTACCAGGCCGGCAAGGTCTACGTGCTGCCCAAGCACCTCGACGAGAAGGTCGCGCGCCTGCACCTGAAGAAGGTCGGCGCCATGCTCACCGAGCTGACCGACGCCCAGGCCGCCTACATCGGCGTGAGCAAGAACGGCCCCTACAAGCCGGACAGCTACCGCTACTGATCGCCGCGCATGCGAGCCGACCAGTTGCTGGTGGAACGCGGCCTCGCCGCCTCGCGCTCGCAGGCCGTGCGGCTCATCGCCGGCGGCATGCGCTGGCGCGATGCGGGCTCGACCGATGCGTGGCGTTCGGTCGTGAAGAACCGCGACGAGGTGCCCGAGTCGGCCGAGCTCGAGCTCGACGATGCGGCCGAGGCGCGCTATGTCTCGCGCGGCGGGCTCAAGCTCGAAGGCGCGCTCGAGGCCAGCGGCGTCGATGCCGCCGGCAAGCTGTGCCTCGACGTGGGCCAGTCGACCGGCGGTTTCACCGACTGCCTGCTGCAGCGCGGCGCCGCCCGGGTGGTGGGCGTCGATGTCGGCCACGGGCAGCTGCATGCGAAGCTGCGCGAGGACGCGCGTGTGCTTGCCATCGAAGGCGTCAATGCGCGCGCGCTTTCGGCCGACGACCTGCAGGAAGAGGGCGAGGAGCCTTTCGCCGAGCGCTTCGACCTGATCGTCGGCGACCTGTCGTTCATCTCGCTCACGCTGGTGCTGCCGGCCGTGGTGCAGTTCCTCGCGGACGACGGCCAATTGCTGATGCTGGTCAAGCCGCAGTTCGAACTGCAGCCGGGCCAGGTCGGCAAGGGCGGCATCGTGCGCGACGCGGCGATGTACGAGATCGTCGAGAAGCGCCTGCGCGACGCCTGCGCCGCGCTCGAGTTGCGCGTGCTGCGCTGGTTCGACAGCCCGATCGCCGGCGGCGACGGCAACCGCGAGTTTTTCATTCACGCCGTGCGCGCGACGGGCGCGGGCGGTTCCTAAGGAGACGCAGGTGCGCCTTCCGCTGAGTTTCGAATTCTTCCCGACCAAGACGCCCGAAGGCGCGGTCAAGCTGCGCGCGGCACGCCAGCAGCTCTATGCGCGCAAGCCCGAGTTCTGCTCGGTCACCTACGGCGCGGGCGGCTCCACCCACCAGGGCACCTTCGGCGCGGTGCAGGAGATCCTGTCCGAGGGCGTGGACGCGGCCAGCCATTTCTCGTGCATCGGCGCCACGCGCGAGACGGTGCGCGCGCAGCTCGCCGAGCTCAAGGCCATGGGCGTGAAGCGCCTGGTCGCGCTGCGCGGCGACCTGCCCAGCGGCTACGGCGCCGGCGGCGAGTTCCAGTACGCGAGCGACCTCGTGGCCTTCATTCGCGAAGCGACCGGCCGTGACTTCCACATCGAGGTGGCCTGCTATCCCGAGGTGCATCCGCAGGCGCGTTCGCCCGAGGCCGACCTGCAGGCCTTCGCGGCCAAGGTGAAGGCCGGCGCCGATTCGGCGATCACGCAGTACTTCTTCAGCGCCGACGCCTACTTCCGCTTCGTCGACGAGGCGCGCGCGCTCGGCATCGACACGCCGATCGTGCCCGGCATCATGCCGATCACCAGCTCGACGCAGCTGATGCGCTTCTCGGACGCCTGCGGCGCCGAGATCCCGCGCTGGATCCGGCTGCGGCTGCAGGCCTTCGGCGACGACACGGCCTCGATCAAGGCCTTCGGCCTCGATGTCGTGACCGACCTGTGCGCGCGGCTGCGCGAGGGCGGCGTGCCGGCGCTGCACTTCTACACGATGAACCAGTCGGCGGCCACGCTGGCTGTCCTGGAGCGCCTGGATTGAGAGGGGCGGCGCGGGCGCCAGGCTCGCTGCGCGCGGGGCTTCGCGCCGCGCTCGTGGCCTGCACCTGCGCGCTCGCGGGCTGCGCCATGCCGCCGGCGACCGAGGGCGGCGCGGCGTCGGGCACCGTGGCGCAGGAGAGCCTGTCGCCGATCCCGCGCCAGTTGACCGTGCCGCCCGGCGCCGAGCCGCGTTCGAACGTGCCCTCGGTGCGCTACGACCTCGCGGTGACCGGGCCCGATGAACTGCCCGCCGACGGCCTGCCGGGCGACGAACCGCGTGGCGAGATCTTCGAGCGCGGCGGGGCCTCGTGGTACGGCATCCAGTTCCACCAGCGCCGCACCGCCAGCGGCGAGCGCTTCGACATGGGCGCCCTGACGGCCGCGCACAAGACCCTGCCCTTCAACACACGCGTGTGCGTGCGCAGCCTCGTCAACGGCAAGGAAGTGCTGGTGCGCGTGAACGACCGCGGCCCCTACACGCAGGGCCGCGTGATCGACCTGAGCCGCGCCGCGGCCGACCGCATCGGGCTCGCGAGCCTGGGCATCAAGCAGGTGGCGCTGACCGTCATCGACCGCGAAGGCATGCGCTGCGATGGCGAACTGGCGCAGCCGGGCGAGACCGACACGCCGTCGCTCGACGTGGCGCCGGTGCGGCCGCAGGCCCAGCCCGCGGCGGCCCGCAAGGCGCCGGTGCGGCGCGCGCCGGTACGGCGGCGCTGAACGGCCGCCGCGCGGATCAGCCCGCGGCTTCGACCGTGAAGCCGGCGTTGCGGTCCTGTCCCAGCTTCTGCACCAGCTGCGGCAGCGCGGCCTCGAGCAGCGGCTTCAGCGTATAGGGCGGGTTGATCAGGAACATGCCGCTGGCCGGCAGGCCCGGGCGGCGCGTTTCGCCGCTGGGCGCGGTCGTGATCTTGCTCGACTTGACCGTCAGCGTGACATTGAGCGAGGACTTGCCGGCCTTGGTGGCCAGCGTCTTGAGGCGGCGCGGCAGGTCGTGCGCCTCGGGCCGCGGAATGATCGGGTACCAGACCGCGTAGGTGCCGGTGGCGAAGCGCTTGAGCGCCTCGGCCGCGAAATCGAGCACCCGGCCGTAGTCGGTCTTGAGCTCGTAGCTCGGGTCCATCAGCACCAGCGCGCGCCGCGAGGGCGGCGGCAGGAACTTGGTCGCGCTGCCGAAGCCGTCCTCGTGCAGCACCGCGATCTGGCGTCCGGCCTCGAGCTGCGCGATGTTGGCCGTGAGCGTGCGGCTGTCGGTGGGATGCAGCTCGAACAGCTTGAGCCGGTCGTGGTCGCGCAGCAGGTGCTGCACGATGAACGGCGAGCCCGGATAGACGCGGGCGCCGCCCTTGGCATTGAAGTCGTGGATCACCTCGAGGTAGCGCGCGAGCGCATCGGCCAGCGGAGCCTCGGCTTCCTTGGCCGCCTTCTTGGCGGCCGCCGTCGTCGCGGGGGCGGCCGCCGGGGCCGGCGCGGCCTTGGGGTCGGCGACCAGGCGCAGCACGCCCTCGGCGGCCTCGCCGCTGGTGCCCGCGTAGTCGCCATCGAGCCGGTACAGGCCCGCGCCCGCGTGCGTGTCGACCACCGTCAGGGCGGTCTCCTTTTCGAGCATGTGATCGAGCGTGGCGATCAGCACCATGTGCTTGAGCACGTCGGCGTGATTGCCGGCATGGAAGGCGTGGCGGTAGCTGAACATGAGAAAAAGTACCTAAAAGGTGGAGGCATGCATCCGGCGGCATCGCTAGACTCGCGCGCCGGAAACATTAATTAACAAGAGGGGCGCAAATGCGTGGAGCAGGGTGGAGATTCTGGGGCTTGTGCGTGGGTGCGGGCGTGCTGTCTATTTTGACGGGGTGCGCGTCGGTCACCCAGGGCACCGAGCAGCCGGTGAAGGTCGAGACCTTCACCGCGAAGGGAGAGACCCTGGTGGGGGCCGATTGCCGGCTGTCGAACGACAAGGGCAGCGCTTCGGTGCTGTCGGGGCAGAGCGCCCTGGTGCGCCGCTCGGGCGGCAACCTGATGATGCGTTGCGAGCTGAGCGGCCAGCCCGCGGCCACGGGCCAGGCGGTGTCGCGCGCCAATGCCGGGCTGGCCGGCAACATCCTGCTCGGCGGGGTGCTGGGCGCGGCCGTCGACGTGGGCACCGGCGCGGCCTACACCTACCCGACCTGGGTCCGGCTGGTGTTCGGCGAGGACCGCCTCTACGACCGTGGCGATCACCGCGACAACACCGTGGCGGCGGGCACCGTGGTGCGGTCGAATCTGCCGGCCACGGCCGAGCGCAAGGAGGAGTCGGCGGTCGTGGCGGCGACGCCCGTTGCCGCGCCGTTGCCGGCATCTCCTCCAGCGCCAGCGCCGACGCCTCCCGTTGCTGCGTCGTCGCCGGCTCTCGCGGCCGCGAAGCCCCAGGGCCCTCTCGCGCTCCGCCAGGGCAATTCGCTCGAATACGCGTTGATCGACGGCTTCACGCAGGTCCGCACGCCGGTGCACTACCGCGTCGACCGCATCGACGGCGACCGCATCCTGTTCAACCAGGGGGCCAGGATCGAGAAGGCCGATGGCCAGCTCGTCTCGGTGTCCTCGCCGGCCGGCGGGCTGTTCGACTCGGCCTCGCCGCCCGATGGGTGGGGTCGGCCGGCGCTCGCGCCGGGCATGCGCTGGCGCAGCGAATACACCGCCTCCAACGGCGAGAAGGCGCGCTTCGAGCTCGATGCCTCGGTGGTCGGCACCAGCCGCCTCACCGTCGACGGGGCGGACCTGACCGTGCAGCAGATCGCCTACCAGGGCTGGATGTTCGCCGCCGTGGGCAATGGGCCGGCGCAGGCGCTGCCTTTCAAGGCGACGGCCTACTACTCGCCGGACATGGCGCGGGTGGTCCGTTTCGAGGCCGAATACCGTCGCGTCTACCTGGGGATGGCCCGGGAAACGCTGGAACTGGTGCGGGTCTGGCGCTGAGGCGAACCGGGCGTCGGGAGGCGTCCGGCCGGAAAATTGCCCGCCAACCCCGATTCTTCGTATAATCGCGGGCTTCGCAGCGTTTTTGTGGCCCCGCGGCGAAGTACTTCCACCACCTAAGAGATTCCCACCAGAGGAAAACCGACCGTGGAAAAGGGCCCGCCAAACCCTCTTTTGAAAAGAGAAATCTCATGACCACGTTCAGCGCAAAACCCGCTGACGTGAAGCACGAGTGGTTTGTGATTGACGCGACCGACAAGGTCCTCGGACGGGTAGCCAGCGAAGTTGCCCTCCGTCTGCGCGGCAAGCACAAGGCCATTTATACGCCTCACGTCGATACCGGTGACTTCATCGTCATCATCAATGCAGCACAGCTGCGCGTCACCGGCGCCAAGTCCATCGACAAGGTGTACTACCGTCACTCGGGTTACCCGGGCGGCATCACGGCGACGAACTTCCGCGACATGCAGTCGAAGCACCCCGGCCGCGCGCTGGAAAAGGCCGTCAAGGGCATGCTGCCCAAGGGCCCGCTCGGCTACGCCATGATCAAGAAACTCAAGGTGTACGGTGGTGCAGAGCATCCGCACACCGCCCAACAGCCCAAAGTGCTGGAACTGTAAGGAGCCTTGAGAATGATTGGTGAATGGAACAACGGCACCGGCCGTCGCAAATCCAGCGTCGCTCGCGTGTTCCTGAAGAAGGGCACCGGCAAGATCACGGTCAACGGCAAGGACATCCAAGCGTTCTTCGGCCGCGAGACCTCGATCATGATCGCCAAGCAACCGCTGGCGCTGACGAACAACCTCGAAGCCTTCGACGTCATGGTGAACGTGCACGGCGGTGGCGAATCGGGTCAGGCCGGCGCAACCCGCCACGGCATCACCCGCGCGCTGATCGACTACGACGCGAGCCTCAAGCCGGTGCTGAGCCAGGCCGGCTTCGTCACCCGCGACGCGCGTGAAGTCGAACGTAAGAAGGTCGGTCTGCACTCCGCACGCCGCCGCAAGCAGTTCTCGAAGCGCTGATCTCCAGCCTTCGGCCTGCCGAGAAAACCGCCTTCGGGCGGTTTTTTCATGGGCATCGCGGCTCGAGCCGGCCTTGCCCTCGTGTGGTTGCGACCCCACTTGCATTGGGTGCACCGCCTGCAGCCCCGGCTCCAAAGCCCGCATTGCAGTAGCATTCCCTCCCTTGGCCGCATGTTCCGGCCCCTCTCCAGGAGTTTCCCCTCATGAGCGCCCTTGCCGAAAACATCCAGACCCAGATGCCCGAACCGATCGTCTTCACCGACAGCGCGGCCGCCAAGGTGGCCGACCTGATCGCCGAAGAGGGCAATCCCGACCTCAAGCTGCGCGTGTTCGTCCAGGGTGGCGGCTGCTCGGGCTTCCAGTACGGCTTCACCTTCGACGAGATCACCAACGAAGACGACACGACCATGACCAAGAACGGCGTGTCGCTGCTGATCGATGCCATGAGCTACCAGTACCTGGTCGGCGCCGAGATCGACTACAAGGAAGACCTGCAGGGCGCCCAGTTCGTGATCAAGAACCCGAACGCCACCAGCACCTGCGGCTGCGGCTCCAGCTTCTCGGCCTGATCCGACCGATGGTGCCTGCCCGCAGCGCACCATCCCCCCACCAAGCCGCCTCCGGGCGGCTTTTTGCTTTGCGCCTCCATCCCCGCCCATGCCGCCCGACACCGCCGTAGCCAACACCGCCGTCGCCCCCGCCCGCAAGAGCCTGCTGTGGCTCGTGGCGGTGGGCTTCTTCATGCAGACGCTGGATGCCACCATCATCAACACGGCGCTGCCGGCGATGGCGGCCAGCCTCGGCGAGAGCCCGCTGCGCATGCAGTCGGTGGTGGTGGCCTATGCACTGACGATGGCGATGCTGATCCCGGCCTCGGGCTGGATCGCCGACCGCTTCGGCACCCGGCGCGTGTTCTTCGCGGCCATCGTGCTGTTCGCGCTGGGCTCGGTGCTGTGCGCGCTCTCGCACGGGCTGGGCCAGCTGGTGGCCGCGCGCGTGGTGCAGGGGCTCGGCGGCGCGCTGCTGCTGCCGGTGGGGCGGCTGGCGCTGCTGCGCACCGTGCCGCGCGGCGAATTCCTGCAGGCGATGAGCTTCGTGGCCATTCCCGGCCTGATCGGCCCGCTGCTCGGGCCCACGCTGGGCGGCTGGCTGGTGCAGTACGCCTCGTGGCACTGGATCTTCCTGATCAACGTGCCGGTGGGCCTGGCCGGCTGCATCGCCACCCTGCGCTTCATGCCCGACCTGCGCGGTGCCGCGCTGCGGCGCTTCGATGGCGTGGGCTACGGCCTGCTGGCCTTCGGCATGGTGGCGATCTCGCTCTCGCTCGACGGCGTGGCCGAGCTCGGCCTGCGCCAGGGCGGCGTGATGGTGGTGCTGGTCTTCGGCTTCGCGAGCGTGGCGGCCTACTGGCTGCGCGCGGCGCGCACGCCCGAGCCGCTGTTCGCGCCCTCGCTGTTCAAGGTGCCGACCCTGAGCATCGGCCTGCTCGGCAACCTGTTCTCGCGCCTGGGCAGCAGCTGCATGCCCTTCCTGGTGCCGCTGCTGCTGCAGGTGTCGATGGGCTATTCGCCGGTCCGCGCGGGGCTGATGATGCTGCCGGTGGCGCTGGCCGGCATGGCGATGAAGCGCTTTGCCACCTCGCTGATCACGCGCCACGGCTACCGCCAGGTGCTGGTGGTCAACACGGTGCTGGTGGGGCTCGCGATGGCCAGTTTCGGCCTCACGGCGCCGGGCCAGCCCGTCGCGCTGCACGTGCTGCAGCTGCTGTTCTTCGGCGCGGTCAATTCGCTGCAGTTCACCGCGATGAACACCATCACCCTCAAGGACCTCGACGGCAGCATGGCCAGCAGCGGCAACAGCCTGCTGTCGATGGTGCAGATGCTCGCGATGAGCATGGGCGTGGCCGCCGCGGGCGCGGTGCTGGCGGGCTACAACGGCATCTTCGGCACCGACACCGCGGTGCGCACGCTCGATGCCTTCCAGGCGACCTTTGCGAGCATGGGCCTGATCACGGTGGCTTCGGCGCTCATCTTCTGGCATCTGCCGGCGGAAGTGCGGGCGCCACGGCCCGCGCAGCCCGAGGTCTCGGGCCAGGGCTGAGTCAGGCCGGGTAGATCGCGCCCAGCACGCGCGCGCCGCGCGCGCCGGTCACGCTGGCGAGGTTGCCGCTCTCGCGCCGCACCGTGGCGCGCGCCAGCCAGGCGAAGGCGGCCGCCTCGACCTGCTGCGGCGGCAGGCCGCGTTCGTTCGAGGCCACCACGGCAATGCCCGGCAGCAGGGCGCGCAGCCGCGACAGCAGGTGGCCGTTGAGCGCGCCGCCGCCGCAGACGATCAGCAGCTTGCTCTCGTTGCCGTAGCGCAGGAGGTCTGCCGCGCAGGTGCTGGCCGTCAGCTCGGCCAGCGTCGCCTGCACATCGACCGGGGCGTCGGCCGCGCCGGTGCCCACGTGCGCGGCCAGCCATTCGGGATTGAACAGGTCGCGCCCCGTGCTCTTGGGCGGGGCCTTGGCGAAGAAGGGCTCGCCCTGCAGCCGCGCGAGCAGTTCGGGCAGCACCTTGCCGCTCGCGGCCCACTGGCCGTCGAGGTCGAAGGGCTGGCCGTGGTAGCGCTGGCACCAGTGGTCCATCAGCGCATTGCCGGGGCCGCAGTCGAAGCCCAGCACCACCGCGCCCTCGGGCGCGTCGCTGGCCGGCAGCAGGCTCAGGTTCGAGATGCCGCCGAGGTTCAGCACCGCGATCGGCTCGCCGGGCCCGGCGAACAGCGCCCGGTGGAAGGCCGGCACCAGCGGTGCGCCCTGGCCGCCGGCCGCGAGGTCGCGGCTGCGGAAGTCGGCCACCACGTCGATGCCGCAGAGCTCGGCCAGCAGCGAGGGGTTGTTGAGCTGCAGCGTGTAGCCGACCTCGTCGAATTCGCCGGGCCGGTGGCGCACGGTCTGGCCGTGCACGCCGACGGCACGCACCGCGCCGGGTTCGAGGCCGGCATCGGCCAGCAGTTGCTCGACCACGCCCGCGTAGACGCGCGCCAGCCCGTTGCCGGCGAGCGCCGCGCGGTGCAGTTCGTTGTCGCCCGGGGTGTTGAGGGCCATCAGCTCGCCGCGCAGGCCGACCGGAAAGGGGGCGGTGGCGTAGCCGGTGACCGAGATCCCGCCGTCGGAGAAGTCGGCGAGCACGCCGTCCACGCCATCGAGCGAGGTGCCCGACATCAGTCCGATGTAGAGATCGCCGGTGGCCATGGAGCTGGGGGAGCTGCCGGATGCGCCGGCGCTTCTATATAGAGAGGAGGAGCGCGGCGCTCAGTCCGCGCTGGCCTGCACCACCGAGAACGCGGCGGCCAGTTCGTTGCGCGCGCCGACGGCGATGCGCTCGAAGGCCGGGCGCATCGCGGCGGTGATCGGGGCGCCGCCTTCCTGCGCGATCGAGGTCGGGTTCTGGTAGACGCCGTTGACCCGGAATTCGAAGTGCAGGTGCGGACCGGTGGCCCAGCCCGTGGAGCCCACGGCGCCGACGGTCTGGCCCTGGCTCACGCTCTGGCCGGCCTTGACGTCGATGCGGCTCAGGTGCGCATAGGCCGTCTGCTGGTTGTTGCGGTGGTTGATGATGACGATGTTGCCGTAGCCGTTCTGCGTGCCGGCGAAGTCGACCGTGCCGTCGCCGACCGTGCGCACGGCGGTGCCGGTGGGCGCCGCGTAGTCGATGCCGTTGTGCTGGCGCCAGCTGTTGAGGATCGGATGCATGCGCATCGCGAAGCCGCTCGACACGCGCGTGAATTCCACCGGCGTCGCCAGGTAGGCCTTGCGCAGGCTGTCGCCGTTCGGGCGGTAGTAGCTGCCCTTCTGGCCCGCGCCCGGCGGCTGGAACCACACGGCCTGGTGGATCTTGCCGTTGTTCTCGAACTCGGCCGAGAGCACGCGGCCGCTGCGCAGCGCCTGGCCGTCGGCCTCGAAGGTCTCGTAGACCACGGCGAAGCGGTCGCCCTTGCGCAGTTGGCGCACGTCGACGTCGCCCGCGAAGATGTCGGCCAACTGGCTCGCGACGCCATCGGGGATGCGCGCTTCGTCGGTGGCGGCGAACAGCGAGCTGCGGATGGTGCCGCTGGCCAAGCGGGCGCCCGGCGTGAGGGTGTCGCGCTCGGTCAGGGCCACGAAGCCCACGGGCGTGCGTTCGATCACGAAGCGCTTGAAGCCGCCGTCGCCGTCGGGAATCCAGCGTGCGCTGAGCTTCTTGAGCTGGTTGTCCTGCGTGGCCTCGGCGGTCACGGTGCGGCCGGCGCGCGCGAACAGCGCGGAACGGGCCTCGCCGCTGCCGCGCACGAAGGCGCTGGCGGCCGGGTCGGAGATGCCCAGGCGCTTGAGCAGCGCCTCGGCGGTGTCGCTCGAGCGGGTGACGTCGGTGCGGAACAGCGTGAAGCTGAAGTCCTCGAGCGACGTGGCCTGTTCGGCGAACGACAGGGGGGCGGAAGTGGCTTCGAGCACCTGATGGACCGGGAGGTCCGAGGCGTCGGGTCCGAGCGAAGCCACGGCGAGGGTTCCGGCGCTCAGCAGAGCCGCCGCGATGATCGCGGTGATCTGCTTGGGGTAGGTCCGGAACGTATAAGCCACGCGAGAAGCGAGAAGCTCCTCGGCGGCAAGAATGCCGTTGATCAAACTATGAATTCCAGCTCAGGTTTCTGCAGATCCGCGCTGCAGAGCCCAGAGCGGTCAGGGCGGCAGGACGGTGCGGAAAAAGCGCCGCTTAGAATCCGGCGCTTGAAAAAGTCGGGCGAGTATAGCTTCCGCACTCAAAAAGTCAGCCAAAAAAAGCCCATGAACGCCGAATCTGTTACATCCATGGACCTTTCAAATAGTGTAGGACGCGCGCTCGAAATCTCCCTCCGGGGGGCTGACGAACTGCTCCCCCAGGACGAGTGGGTTCGCAAGCTGCAACGCTCCGAAGCCAGCGGAACCCCGCTGCGCATCAAGCTCGGGCTGGACCCGACCGCGCCCGACATCCACATCGGCCACACGGTGGTGCTCAACAAGATGCGCCAGCTCCAGGACCTGGGGCACCGCGTGATCTTCCTGATCGGCGACTTCACCACCACCATCGGCGACCCCTCGGGCCGCAACAGCACGCGTCCGCCGCTCACGCGCGAGCAGATCGAGGCCAACGCCCAGACCTACTACAAGCAGGCCAGCCTGGTGCTCGATCCCGAGAAGACCGAGATCCGCTACAACTCCGAATGGAGCGACCCGCTGGGCGCGCGCGGCATGATCCAGCTGGCCGCCAAGTACACGGTGGCGCGGATGATGGAGCGCGACGACTTCAACAAGCGCTTCAAGGCCGGCCAGTCGATCTCGGTGCACGAGTTCCTCTACCCGCTGATGCAGGGCTACGACTCGGTGGCGCTCAAGAGCGACCTCGAGCTCGGCGGCACCGACCAGAAGTTCAACCTGCTCGTGGGCCGGCACCTGCAGCAGGAGTACGGCCAGGAACCGCAGTGCATACTCACTATGCCGCTGCTGGAAGGGCTCGATGGCGTCGAGAAGATGTCCAAGAGCAAGAACAACTACATCGGTATCAGCGAAGACGCCAACACCATGTACGCCAAGGTGCTGTCGATTTCCGACGACCTGATGTGGCGCTGGTACACGCTGCTGAGCTTCCGTTCGCTCGAGGAGATCGCCGCGCTCAAGGCCGAGATCGAGGGCGGCCGCAATCCGAAGGACGCCAAGGTCGCGCTCGCCAAGGAGATCACGGCGCGCTTCCACAGCCCCGCGGCGGCCGAGGCGGCCGAGCAGGATTTCGTCAACCGCAGCAAGGGCGGCGTGCCCGACGAGATCCCCGAAGTGACTTTGGCCGGCGCCCCGCTGGGCATCGGCCAGCTGCTCAAGCAGGCCAACCTCGCGGCCTCGTCCGGCGAGGGCAACCGCCTGATCGACGGCGGCGGCGTGCGCATCGACGGCGCGGTGGTCAGCGACAAGGGGCTCAAGCTGCCGGCCGGCAGCTACGTGGTGCAGGTCGGCAAGCGCAAGTTCGCGCGCGTGACCTTGTCCTGAGCCGGGGCGCTCCCAAGAAAAAAGGCCGGGTCGATCCCGGCCTTTTTTGCGCGAGGGGCGCGCCTCAGCGCACTTCGATCGTCACGCGCCGGTTGCGCGGCTCGTCGACCTCGTCGGCCGTCGGCACCGCCAGTTCGCGTTCGCCGCGGCCCGCGGCCTCGATGCGGTTGGCGGGGAAGCGGCGCTCGATGAAGAGCTGGGCCACTTCCTGCGCGCGGCGGCGCGAGAGGGCGTCGTTGTTCTGCAGCGTGCCCTTGGTGTCGGTGTGGCCGACCACGACGATGTCGCCGCCCGGGCGCGCCTGCGCGGCGGCCAGCGCCTCTTCCATGATCTTCTGCGAGGCGGCCGTCAGCGTGATGGTGCCGAGCTCGAAGTACACCGTGTAGCGTTGCGACGGCGGCGGACGCATGTCGAACAGCGGCTTGTTCTCGGCCTGCACCTTGGCCGCATCGGCGGCGTCGACCACCGGCGCGCCCGAGGCGCCCTGCTTGGCCGTGGCGCGCTGGTAGGGCTGCGAGAGCACCTCCTCGCCGTTCTTGGCGCGCACCACCACCGCCGAGGCGGAGCCGTCGGCCTGCGGCAGCAGCACCACGCGGGTGGCGGGCGAGGAACAGGCCGCGAGCAGCGCGACCAGCAACGCGGCACCGAGGAAGCGCAGGCGGGAGGAAACGAGGGAACTGGAACCGGAACGCATCATGGCTGGCCGTCGGTCTGGACGATGAAGTCGGTGCCGCGGATGCCGATGGTCGCCGTCTGCGTCTCGACGCGCACCGCGTCGGGGTTGGTCTTGCCGATCAGGCCGGTGATCATGCGCATCGAGCCGCGCAGCAGCGAAACGAGCAGCCCGCCTTCGTGGGTGGTGGCGTCGAAGTGGAACTGCTTGAGGTCGAGCCGCGAGGAGGGGCCGACCACCAGCGTGGTGTCGTCGCGCAGCACGACCGCGGCCGAGGAGTCGGGGCCGGTCACGATCCGGTCGACCGAGGCCAGGGCGTCGCCGGGCACTGCGTTGCGGGCGGTGGCGGCGGCGCTCAGCAGCTTGACGTCGCCACGCACCGACTTCACGAAGCCGGCCTGGCGCTCGGGGGCCGCCGTGGTGGGAGCGGCCGTGGTGGGGGCCGGCGCGGCGGCCGGAGTGCTCGGGGCGGTCTGCGCCTGCGAGATCGCCGCGGCGCCAAGCAGCGCGCAGCCCAGCAGGGGCAGGAGGAATTTCTTGTGCATCATCGGGTTTTCCGCGAACTGTTTCGGGGCGGACACAATTATTAATGCGAAGGCGTTACACCTGGACACGAACATGATAATTCGGCGCCTATCTGCGGCCTTTTACCGTTTTTCCTGTCGCTTGTCGCCGTCATCGCCGTCCGGGCACGCATGAATCTCACACCCAAGACATTGCTGAGGGCCTCCATCGCGGTGGCCCTGGTCACGATTGTGCTCAAGGGCCTCGCGGGCTACATCACCCATTCGATGGGCTTGATCTCGGACGCCATGGAGTCCTTCGTCAACCTGGCCAGCGCCACCTTCGCGCTGGCCATGGTGACGATCGCGGAGCGCCCGGCCGACGAGGGCCATCCGTACGGCCACCACAAGGCCGAGTACTTCTCCTCGGGCTTCGAGGGCATCCTGATCGTGGGCGCGGCCATCGCCATCTTCTGGGTCTCGGTGCAGCGGCTGCTGGCGCCGCAGCCGCTCGAGCAGCTCGGCTGGGGCCTCGCGCTGTCGATCGTCAGCTCGGGCCTCAACGCCGGGCTCGCGTGGCTGCTGTTCCGCGCCGCCCAGGCCCGCCGCTCGATCGCGCTCGAGGCCGACGCGCGCCACCTGATGGCCGACGTCTGGACCTCGGCCGCCGTGCTGGTGGGCATCGTCGCCGTGCATTTCACCGGTTGGCTCTGGCTCGACCCGTTGCTGGCCATCGGCGTGGCGCTCAACATCGCGCGCGAGGGCGTGAAGCTGGTCTGGCGTTCCTCGCAGGGCCTGATGGACCAGGCGCTCGAGCCCGAGACCCAGGCGCTGCTGCGCGCCACGCTCGAGCGCTTCGCCGCCGGCGTGCCCGAGGGCGGCCGGCTGCGCTTCGACGACATCTTCACGCGCAGCGCTGGCCAGCGCCGCTTCGCCGACCTGCACATGCACGTGCCCGGCGACTGGACCCTGGAGCGCGCCGCCGCCCTGCGCGATGCGCTCGAGCAGGTCCTGATGGACGCCGTGCCCGGCCTGCGCGTGACCATCCAGCTGCTGCCGCTGGGCATGGAAGCCCGCGCCACCCAGCTTCCGTCAGACACCCCCGAGGAATCCCATCCATGAAAGCAGTGCTTCAGCGCGTGGCGCAGGCGCGCGTCGACATCGCGGGCCGCACCGTCGGCGAGATCGGCGCCGGCCTGCTCGTGCTGCTGTGCGCCGAGCGCGGCGACACCGACGCCGCGGCCGACCGCATGCTCGCCAAGATGCTCAAGCTGCGCATCTTTTCCGACGCGGCCGGCAAGATGAACCGCAGCGTGCAGGACATCGGCGGCGGCCTGCTGGTGGTGAGCCAGTTCACGCTCGCGGCCGACGTCAGCGGCGGCAACCGCCCGAGCTTCACGCTCGCGGCGCCACCCGACGAGGGCCGCCGGCTCTATGACTACTTCGTCGCCCGGGCGCGCGCCGCGCATCCCGTGGTGGCCACGGGCGAGTTCGGCGCCGACATGCAGGTGCACCTGCTCAACGACGGGCCGGTCACGATTCCGCTGCAGATGAGCTGAGGGCGGCGCCCCCTGGTTCAGTCGCGCCGCAGCAGCGCTTCCCACGCCACCTTCGGGTGCTCGTAGCGGGCTATGCTCAGCTCCTCGAGCTGCGCGATGCGCCAGCCGCGCGCGAACAGCCGCTGCACCGTGCCGCGCTCGAAGAAGCGCTTCGGCGCGCCATCGACGAGGTAGAGGTTGTCCTCGTCCGCGCGCCCCGGGCCGCGGCCGCCGTAGTGCCGGTCGTTGACCGAGTTGAGCCGGCACAGCAGCACGCCGCCGGGCCGCAGCAGCGCATGGATGCGCTCGACCAGTTCCAGCGTCTGCTCCCATTCGAAGTAGTGCAGCGACAGGCTCGCGAGCACGACGCCGATGCGCTGCCCCTCGGCCAGAGGAAAGGGCGCGCGGAAATCCTGGTCGTGCACGCGCACGCCCGCCAGGCGCCGCTCGCGCGCCGCATCCGCCGCCCGTGCCGACAGCTCGATCGCCTCCACGCGCAGCCCCGCGGCCGCCAGCGTGGCGCTGTCGCGGCCGTCGCCGCAGCCCAGCTCGAGCACCGGGTCGGCGCCCGCGCATTCGGCCAGCAGCGGCAGCCAGCGCACGAGCCACGGGTCGGTGTCATCCATGGTCATCGGTGTGCGGGCCTCAGCGGTTGTAGGGATCGCGGATGCCCAGCCCCGCGAGGATCTCGATCTCGCGCGCTTCCATCGCCTCGGCGTCTTCCTCGCCGGTCTCGTGGTCCCAGCCCTGCGCATGCAGCGTGCCGTGCACCAGCAGGTGCGCGTAGTGCGCGGCCAGCGTCTTGCGCTGCTCCTTCGCCTCGCGCGCCACCACCGGCGCGCACAGCACCAGGTCGGCCATGACCACGGGCGTCTGCGCATAGTCGAAGGTCAGCACGTTGGTCGCGTAGTCCTTGCCGCGGAATTCGCGGTTCAGCTGCTGGCCCTCGTCGGCATCGACGATGCGCACCGTGATCTCGGCGTCGGCATCGAGCGCATGGCGGATCCAGCGCGTCACGCCGTGGCGCGGCAGCGCGGCGCGGTGCCGTTCCACGCCCTTGAAGCGTCCGAACTGCAGCGACAGGGTGAGTGCGGCCAGCGCCATCTCAGTGCCCGCCCGCGCCGGCGCGCTTGCGCTGGCCGTCGTAGGCGTCGACGATGCGCGCCACCAGCGGATGGCGCACCACGTCGGCGCTCGTGAAGTGCGTGATCGCGATGCCGTTCACGCGCCGCAGCACGCGCTCGGCGTCGATCAGGCCGCTGAGCTGCTGCTTGGGCAGGTCGATCTGGCTCACGTCGCCCGTCACCACCGCCTTGGCGCCGAAGCCGATGCGCGTGAGGAACATCTTCATCTGCTCGGGCGTGGTGTTCTGCGCCTCGTCGAGGATCACGAAGGCGTTGTTGAGCGTGCGCCCGCGCATGAAGGCCAGCGGCGCGATCTCCAGCGCGTTGCGCTCGAAGGCCTTCTGCACCTTCTCGAAGCCCATCAGGTCGTAGAGCGCGTCGTACAGCGGCCGCAGGTAGGGGTCGACCTTCTGCGTCAGGTCGCCGGGCAGGAAGCCCAGGCGCTCGCCGGCCTCGACCGCCGGGCGCGTGAGCACGATGCGCTGCACCGCGCTGCGCTCGAGCGCATCCACCGCGCAGGCCACCGCGAGATAGGTCTTGCCGGTGCCGGCCGGGCCGATGCCGAAGGTGATGTCGTGCTTGGCGATGTTGTCGAGGTAGAGGCCCTGCGTAGGCGTGCGCGCGCGCAGGTCGGCGCGCCGGGTGGCGAGCGTGACCGCGCCGTCCACGTCCCCGTCCATCGAGCCGTCGCCAGCCAGCGTGAGCTGCACCACCGCCGCGTCGATCGGCCGCTGGGCGATCTCGTAGAGCGCCTGCAGCACGTCCATCGCGCGCTGCGCGTTGACCTTGGGGCCGTCGATCTTGAACTGTTCGTGGCGGTGCGCGATCTTCACCGCGAGCGCTTCCTCGATGCGGCGCAGGTGGGCGTCGAGCGGGCCGCACAGGTGGCCCAGGCGCGTGTTGTTGGGCGGAGCGAAGGTGTGTCGCAGAATCACGCGGTTTCCATTTCCATCTTTATTGGTAGCCCATGCAAGACCGGCCCTGCTCCAGAAAATGCAACCCAAGGCGGGAAGCGCCGCAAGCGTCGGGGGGGCGCCAATGATAGGCAAACTCACCGGGATACTCGCCGAACGCAATCCGCCGCAGGTCGTGATCGACTGCAACGGCGTCGGCTACGAGGTCGACGTGCCGATGAGCACCTTCTACAACCTGCCCGGCGTCGGCGCCAAGATCTCGCTGCTCACGCACTTCATCGTGCGCGAGGACGCGCAGATCCTCTACGGCTTCGGCAGCGCCGAGGAGCGCGCCGCCTTCCGCCAGCTCATCAAGATCTCGGGCGTGGGCCCGCGCACCGCGCTGGGCGTGCTCTCGGGCATGAGCGTGGGCGAGCTCTCGCAGGCCGTCACCCTGCAGGAGGCCGGCCGGCTGGTGAAGGTGCCCGGCATCGGCAAGAAGATTGCCGAGCGCCTCCTGCTCGAACTCAAGGGCAAGCTCGGCGCCGACATCGGCCTGCCCGCGCACGCGGCTTCCGATGCCCAGGCCGACATCCTGCAGGCGCTGGTGGCGCTGGGCTACAGCGACAAGGAAGCGGCCGCCGCGCTCAAGGCACTGCCGAAGGACGTGAGCGTGAGCGACGGCATCAAGCTGGCGCTGAAGGCGCTGGCGAAATAAGGCCTAGGCGCGCAGGGCGCCCACCAGCGCGCCCAGCAGTGCGTGCGTCTCGACCAGGCTCGGCCCGTGCACCGGCTGCGGCCAGGCGCTGTGGATCGCGACCACGAGCTGTTCCTTCGGATGGATGTAGAGCTGCTGCCCGAAGATGCCGAGCGCGGCGAACAGGCCGCCGTCGAGTTCGGGCAGCGCCTGCGCGCCGCGCGGGAAGGTCCACCACTGGTAGCCGTATCCCATCGGCTCGTAGCCCTCGAGCGTGCCGGGCGCGAGCCGCTGCGCGGGGTCGGCGCGCGTGGCGTCGCCCAGCCAGCCCTCGGGCAGCACGCGCTGTCCGCCGGCCATGCCGCCGCCGAGGATGAACATGCCGAAGCGGCCGAAGTCGCGCAGGGTCGCGTTGACGCCGCTGCCCGCGAACTCCTGGCCGCCCGGTGCATCGAGCTGCCAATAGGCATCGGCCTCCATGCCGAAGGGCGCCCAGATCTTGCGCGACAGGTAGTCGCCGATCGGCTCGCGCAGCGCGCCGGCCAGGATCCTGCCGACCAGGTAGGTCTCGCCGGTGCTGTAGTTGAAGCGCGTGCCGGCCGGCGCCACGCGCGGCAGCGTCGCCATGAAGGCCAGCACCGCGCCCGCGTCCTGGTCGAGCTGCGCGCGCAGCATGCGGCGGCGGTCGGAGGCCGGGTCGAGGTAGTCCTCGTTCCAGGCCACGCCCGAGCTCATCTGCAGCACCTGCCGCAGCGTGACGCCGTCGTAGGCCGAGCCGCGCAGCGCGGGCACGTAGGCGACCACCGCGTCGTCCAGGCTCGCGATCAGGCCGTCGTGCAGCGCCGCGCCTACGAGCGTGGAGGCGATCGACTTCGCGACCGAGAACGACATCCAGCGCGTGGCCGCGTCGTTGCCCATCGCATGGCGCTCGAGCACCACCTGGCCGTTCTTGAGCACCAGCAGGCCCGCCGTGCGGTTGCGCGCCATGAACGCATCGATGCCGAACTCTGCGTCGCCCGCGCGGTAGCGCACGTCGACCGCGCGGCCCGCGGGCAGCGGATGGACCTGTGCGCCGCGCTTGATCGTGCGCGTCGCATAGAGCCGGTCCATGTGGCGGTAGGTGGGCGCCTGCAGCTCGGGCGCCAGCGTCATCAGGTCCTCGAGCCGGCCGATGGCCTCGGTGTCCGCCATGCAGCAGCTCCTTACTTGCCAGGCTTGGCCGGCCGGTTCAGCCCCAGCGTCGGCGTCTCGTCGAAGAAGTTCCAGGGCTTGAGCAGCGCATGCACCCACTCGGTAGGCATGATCGGCCACTCCTCGGCGCGCGCGACGTGCGTGGTGCCGGTGGTGAGCCAGACCACGTTGTCGGTGTTCACGATCGCCTGGTCGTCGGCGGTGAACTGGCCCAGGCCGGTGTCCTTGTTCGAGCGGTTCGGGTACTTGCCCTCGGGGAACTGCTCCTCGGGGTCGTAGCGCGTCACCCAGAGCTGGCGGTCCATGAAGCTCAGGCGGTGGTTGATCCACTCGTCCTGCGCGAAGTTGGCGCCCTTGGCGATCGGGTGCGTGCCGCCCGCGTACGGAATGAGCTGGTACGAGACCGGGTTGCCGACCTTGTTGTTCTTCGCCGGATTGCTCAGCAGCCGGATCGTCGAGGGATCGAACTTCTGCGCCGCCTGCCGCTCGGTCGCCACCGTGCGCTGCACCGTCTGCATGGTGCTGGTGCGCGGGCCGCCGCGGGTGTTGGGCAGCACCACCGGGTCGACCTCGGTCAGCGAGTTGTTCTCGCCGTCCACGTCGAGGTCGAGCCGGAAGTTGTAGATGTGCTGGTGCGTGGTGCCGACGATGTGGTGATCGAGCAGCGTGCCGTAGCGCGTGTCCTCGGCGGCGGTCGCGTCCTGCATGGTGCGCGACTTCACGCCCTTCACGGCCTCGATGCCGGTGGCGCCCGCGTTGATGCCGATGGTGCCGTTCTCGGCGAACACCCAGTCGAACAGGTAGTCGTAGTTGCCCACCGTGCTGATCCAGCGCACCACCAGTTCGCGCCGCTCGGTGCTCACGTTGGGCTTGCCCATCTCCTGGTGCTTGAACTCGGGATCGGCATAGCGCTCGAAGACCGCGATCGCGCGCGGCACCTTCACGGGCGCGCCGGTGTAGTCGGCCAGGGTGGCATCGAGCAGCACGGCGTTCTGCGGCGCGTCCTTCTCGGGCTCGATCGGCGAGGTCAGCGTGCCCATGCCGTACTCGCCCGAGTCGAGGTAGGCCTTGAAGTACCAGCCGGTGTCGGGGTCGCCGTAGGGCACGATCATCCCGCCCAGCGAGCCCTCGTACATCACCTTGCGCTTGGTGCCCTTGTCGTTGTAGGTCACGGTCGAGAGCACCAGGCCCACGCGCGAGTCGAGCCGCAGGTGGAAGTCCCAGTTGCGCCAGTGCAGCATGTTGCCGGCGATGGTGTAGTTCTTGCCCTCGGGCTCGGTGATCTCCAGCGGCTTGGGCGCGGGCATGCCGGCGCGGTCGCGGCCGTCGTAGGGCGTGGGCTTGAGCGGCACCGGCACCAGCCCGCCGTCCTCGATCTTCAGCACCTTCTTCTGCTCGAGGTCGACCACCGCCACCAGGCCCTCGATCGGGTGCGCCCAGTAGTTGCCGTCGCCCACGTCGAGGTAGCTCACCACCTTGAGCAGGCGGTCCTCCTGGCGCAGCGAATCCTTGCCGTCGAAGTAGCCCACGGTCAGCGGCGTGGCCACCACCTTCTTCACGTCGTCGATGCCGCGCGTGGCGAGCGCCTTCGCATAGTCGGCACTGGCCTCGATCGCGCTCTGCACGGTGGCGAAGTCGTCGAGCAGCACCATGCCGTGCGCGCCTTCCACCGGCTTCCATTCGAGCAGCCTGCGTGCCGCGAGGTCGATGCTGCCCTCGATCACCTTCTTGCCATCGAGCGCGACGAAGCTGGCCTGCCGCGCGGCGCGCACCGGCTGGCCCGAGAGCGCGAAGGCCCAGACCTGGTCCTTGGGCGGGCGCTTGAGGCTGATCTCGGTGAAGCGCAGGCCGGGCCTGTAGTTGCCCGAGGCCTTGATCGTCTCGAGCGCGGCCTGGATCTCCTCGGCCGACAGCGGATTGAGCGGATTCGGCGTGCGCTCGACCACGAAGGTGCGGTCCAGGCTGGACTGGAACACCTGGTTGATGAAGTCGTGCGGCACCCAGGCCGCGCCCTTGCGCAGCACCACCGGCACGTCGAGCTGCAGCGGCTGGCCGTTGATCAGCGCGGTCTTCGAGCCGGGCTTGATGCGCACCAGCGTGCCGTTGCGCGCCACCGTGTAGACGTTGGCGAAGCTGTCGAAGCGCACGGTGGCGCCGAAATCCTCGACCGTCTTCTTGAGCGGCACCATGTGGGCCGCGCCGCCATGCGCCTGGGCGCCGCCGGCCGCGAGCGGGCCGAGGGCCAGCGCCAGCGCGGTGGCAAGAAGGGTGCGGGTGGTGCCGCGGACCGGCGTTCGATGGTGGCTGCTGCGCATGGACGACTGTTCCCTTTTCTTCGCATGTTGTGACGAGCGACAGCGAAGTTAAGGGCGTGGCCCATACGGCGGTTAGCCGGATTCGGCAAGCCAGCGCGCACGCGTGGCCGAGGGAAGTTCCCCAAACAGCCGGCTGTAGTCGGCCGCGAAGCGCGACAGGTGCCAGAAGCCCCAGCGCGCCGCCACGTCGCCGATGCTGTCGCGCCGGTGCGTCTGCAGCTCGCGCCGCACCCGGTTCAGGCGCATCACGCGCAGGTAGGTCACGGGGCTCAGGTGCACCACGTCCTCGAAGGCGTACTGCAGCGCGCGGCGCGACACGCCGGTGGCCGCGCAGAGGTCGGGCACGCTGATGGCCTCGTCGGCATGGGCCCGCATGTATTCGCGCGCCAGCGCCACGATGTGGCGCCGTGCCACCGTGCCGGGCGGCAGCCGGGTCTCGAAGGCGTCGCAGCCGATGCAGTGCAGCACCGCGTCGGCCAGCGACAGCGACAGCATGTGGCGCGCCGCCGGCTGCTCGAGCTGCGCGAGGTTGCCGCGCGCCAGCGACAGCGCCGCGCCCAGCAGCTTCGACAGCTCGCTCTCGTCGAAGCCCGGCTGGCGCACCGGCGCCGGCTCGGGCAGGCGCAGCTCGAAGTCGGCGCCGAACAGCGTGGCCGCGAGCTCGGCCAGCGGCGCGGTGTCGATGCACACCGCCATCAGGTCCATGCCGGCGCCGGCCAGCAGTTCGAATTCGCGCTGCGGCGACAGCGCGATCAGGCGCCGGCCCTCGATCTCGTGGCCGCAGTACCAACTGCCGCTGCCCGCGACCTCGGTGACGGCGAACGAGACCGTGCCCGGGCGGCCCTGGCCGTTCTGCAGCAGGGTCTGGTTCGCATGCTCGTGGAAGACCTGGACGAAGCCCAGGTGCAGGTCCTCGGACAGGCCCTCGAAGCGGCCGTTCGACAGCTGCTCGTAGTGCTGGTCCCAGTGGTCCAGGCTCGAGGCCTGTGCCTGGGCCTCGGCGTTCAGGTGGCGGGAGAAGTGAAGCTCGGTCATGGTCGGCGCGGACGCTGGCACGGCGGCCGTCGTCGAGCCGACGAGCAGGAACCGTGCCGATCAGCGCGCAGTCTGCGGGAAGCGCGGGCGCTTGACCATCTTGCTTACCCTCGGTCCGGCCGCCGCCTCATTCGGGCTGGAGCCCGATGTCCTTGACCAGCGCGCCCCAGTCGCGCAGGTCCTGGCGCAGGGTCGCGGCGAACTGCTCGGGCGTGTTCTGCGGCAGGTCGGTGAAGTTGAGCTCGCGCAGGCGCTGCACCACGGCCGGGTCCCGCAGCGCGCGGTTCACCGCCTCGTTGAGCTTCTTCACGACCGCCGGCGGCGTCTTCGCGGGCGCCAGCACGCCGTACCAGGCATAGGTGGTGAACGGGTAGCCGGACTCGGTCATCGTCGGCACCTCGGGCAGCATCGGGATGCGCGAGGGGCCGCTGTTGGCCAGCGCCCGGAGCCGGCCGGCGCGCACCAGCTCCACCGTCGAGGACATGTCGGCGAAGGCCGCCTCGACCTGGCCGCCCATCAGGTCCTGCACGCAGGGGCCGCTGCCCTTGTAGGGCACGTGCTCGATCACCAGGCCGGCCTGCTTCTTGAGGCTTTCCATCGCCAGGTGGCCGCCCGAGCCGTTGCCCCACGAGCAGTAGCTGAGCTTGTCGGGCCGCGCCTTGGCATAGGCGACGAAGTCGGCCAGCGTCTTCACCGGCAGGTCGTTGCGCACCAGCAGCAGGTTGCCGCCGCGGCCGATCTGGGCCACCGGCGCGAAGTCCTTCACCGGGTCGTAGGGCAGCTTGCGGTAGAGGTTGGGGTTCACCACCATCGCGGCGGCGTAGGTGAACAGCAGCCGGTAGCCGTCGGGCGCCGCGCGCGCCACCTGCTCGGTGCCGAGGATGCCGTTGGCGCCGGGCCGGTTGTCGACCACGAAGGGCTGCTTGAGCGACTTGCCCAGCGCGTCGGCGACCAACCGCGCGATGGTGTCGGTGCCGCCCGCGGCGGCCGTGGGCACGACCAGCGTGACGGGCTTGTCGGGATAGGCCTCGGCGCCCTGCGCGGCGGTCGTGGCCAGCAGGCCGGCGAGGCCGGCAAGGAACAGGCCGGTGCGGAGAAGGGATGCGGTCATGGATGCGGGTCCTCGGGAAGTCATTGGATACCGAAGCGCGCCTGCGTGCCCTGCTCGATCATGTCGGCGCTCACGCGGTAGAGGTTGCGCGACACGTAGCTGGGCACCTGCCGCGCGCGCTGGCGCAGCCACTCGGCCTTGAGCGCGCGCGCCTCGGCCAGCTCGGGCGCGTCGCCGCGCGCGGTGGCCAGCAGGTCGATCACGTGCAGCGCGAGCTGCCATTGCCCCTGCTGCGCGAGCGCGCGTGCCCGCGCGATCAGGCCGGCCTTGTCGGTGATGGCCTCGGCCACGGCCTGGCCGATGGCCTCGGGCGGCTCGGGATGCAGGCTGGTCGGGTTGCGGTCCCACCAGCCGTTCTCCGAGCGGTAGATGTCGCGCACGATGTAGGCCGGGTCGCCGTAGGTGGGCTTCATCCAGTCGACCGCGAACAGCTCGTCGGGGCAGCGGATGCGCGCCAGCAGCTCGCGCTCGTTGAGGCCCTCGTTCATCAGCCGCACCACCTCGGCGCGCAGCCAGCGCAGGGCGCGCGCCGTGTGCGTGAGCACGTGCCGCACCTGGTCCTCGCCCTCGAGCGTGGCGCCGAACTCGCGCACCGCCTTGCGCGCGCCGAGCGCGGCCAGCGCCTCGAGCGTGTCGGCCCAGCGCACCGTGTCGCGCAGGGTGCGAAAGGGCGTGCCGATGTTGGGGATCGAATCGATCAGCGCCGCGCCGCCGTAGAGCACGCGCTGCGCGGGGCTCCACAGCGCGATCGCGTCGTCGGTCTCCGAGGGCGCCCAGCGCAGCTCGATGGCGCGCTCGCCGTGGCCGATGGCCAGCCGCTCGTCGAAGGTCTCGGTCGGCGCATGCATCGACAGCCGCTGCGCGAAGAAGCCCGCGGGCCGGTTGAACTGGATCTCGGCCATGCGGTGCTGCAGCGCCTCGGTCTCGCGGTAGCGCGCGAGGCGCCGCGGCACGTTGCGGTGCGCGATCACGCGCGGCGGCGCGTCGCCGCGCTGCGCCGCGTGGGCGAGCCACATCGGCACGCCGGCGTTGTAGCCCACATGGCCGTGGCTGTAGCACAGCGCATGCAGCGGCGCGTCGCTGAGTTCGCGCACCGCGTCGATCATGCCTTGCGTCACCGCGCCGCCCGGGCCGGCGTCGATCACCACCAGGCCGACGTCGGTCTCGGCCACGAAGGACTGCCCCTGCCCGCGCAGGATGTGCAGGCCCGGCGCCACCGTCTCGGTGCCGCTGCCGACGATGAGGAAGGGCTTCTCCTGTTCCTGTGTGCTGCTCATGCGTCGTCTCCCAGTCGTTGAAGCGGCGGCAGCGCATAGCGGCCGTCGAGCATCTCCGCGCGCGGCACGTAGGCGCGCAGGCAGAGGTAGAAGGCGCCCGCGGGCGCGGGCAGCCAGTTCGCGCGCGAGGCCTCGTCCGCGGGCGCCGCATGCTGGATGTGCAGGGTGAGCCCGCCGTCGGCGTCGTGGCGCAGCGCCGGCGTGCGGTCGCCGATGGCGTAGCGGTCGATCGGGTTGTCGACCAGCATGCAGTCGCGGCTGTCGTACAGGGTGAGCGACCAGAAGGCCTCGACCGGCGGCAGCTCGCCGGGCCCGAAGCGCAGGGTGTAGCGGTGGCTGCCGTGCAGCGCGCGGCCCGCGGCGTCGTGCCAGGCGAGCGGGTAGGTGGCCTCGCGGCTCTCGAGCATGCCGATGTACTTGAGCGCGACCAGCGCGCGCATCCGGTGGTCGTCGCCGAAGCTCGCTTCGACCGGCGGCATGGCCACCCAGCCGCTGGCGGCCGCGCGGCCGGCTTCCGTGGCACGCAGCCGCGGCAGCACGCTGGCCAGCGCGTCCTGCAGCCGGTCGCGCTGCGTGTCGTCGAGCGCGCCGGCGTCGGGGTGCAGGCCGAGCGCCGCGTAACGCGCGAGCCGGTCGGCATCGCGCGCGGGCGGCGGGTTCTCGCGCAGCGCGCGCTGCACCTGCGCCGCGAAATGCCCGGCGTCCGGCGGCGCCTTCGGATCGCAGGCCGGATCGAAGGCCATCGGCCGGGGCGCCTTGCCGGCCTGCCAGTCGGCCAGCGTGCGCACCACGAAGCCGTCCTGCAGCGCATGCACCGCGGGCAGGTCGTGCGGTCCGTCGACCAGGATGCGGCCGATGACCCAGAGCCAGCGCGTGGGCGCCTCGATGCGCGCGCCGGGCGCGTCGAAGGCGGCCGGCAGCTCGCCGCGCCAGCCCGGCGGCACGAGCACGAAGGACCGCGCCGCCGTGCCCGTGAGCCGCTGGCCGATGTGGGCGAAGGGGTTGGTATGGAAGTCGAGCAGGCCCAGCACGTAGTAGCGCCCCGCGGTGTCGGGCACGTCGATCACCAGCGGGCCCGCGCCGAGGTCGAGCCAGGTGTTGGTGTAGAGCGTGTCGTTGTTCGGCGTCACGACGCGGCTCCTGCCCGGGCCCAGCAGCTTGCGCGCATGGGTGAACACGTTGCACCAGCGTTGCGGTGCCGGTGCCCCGCCGGCGGTCTCGCAGCGTTGCGGCGAGGTGGCCGCGCGCATGCGGCACATCTCGTACAGCGGCCAGGCGTAGACCACGGCCTCCTCGGCCAGGGTATCGGTCCCGGTGTCGATCGTCGCGGCCATGGCGTCAGTCCTCCTGCGGCTGCAGGGCCGGGATGCGCCAGGCGCGCACGCCTTCGCGCGGGTGGTACATGCGCAGGATCAGGTAGAAGCGCCCGGCCGGCGCGGGCAGCCAGTTGGCGGCATCGGCGGGCCGTGCATGGCCCAGCACCAGTTCCAGGCTGCCGTCGGCGCCGCGTCGCAGGCCCTGCGTGCGGTCGCCGATCGCATGGCGGCCGATCGCGTTGGGATAGAGGAAGCGGTCGCTGTCGTAGAGCGTCACCGACCAGAAGGCGTCGGCCGGCGGCATGTCGTCGGCCTCGAAGCGCATCGCATAGTGGCGCCGGCCATCGAGCGGCTCCAGCGTCGCGTCGTGGTGCGAGGCGGCGTACACGGCCTCGCTGGTGGCCAGCGCGCCCAGGCCCAGGTAGGCGGTGCGCGCGCGGCCGAGGAACTCGCTGCCGTAGCGGCCGGTGGCGGGCGTCATGGCCCAGGCCTTGGGCCGGTGGTGCCGGCCCACCGCGCCGACCACCCGCACGCCCTCGGCGAAACCTTCGACCAGGCCCTCGCGCAGCGGCGCGTCGAGCGTGTCCCACGCGAAGGCCGCGTCGGGCCGCAGCCCGGCCTGGCCGAACCAGGCCACCAGCGCGCGGTCCTCGACGCGGCCCGGCGCCTCGGCGAGCGCCTGGCAGAGGTTGGCGAAGAAGCGCGGCGCGACCTGCGCGGCCGGCTCGCCGTTCTCGAAGGCGGCCGCCATGGCATCGACCGGTTCGCCGACCCAGCGCTCGATCGCCGCCGGGCGGCCGCGCGGCACCGTGCCGGGCGCGGGCACGAGCCGGATCTCGGACTGCAGCGCGCGCGCCGCGGGCCAGTCGGCCTCGTCGCCGACCAGGATGCGGCCGATCAGCCACACCAGGTCGGTCGGGCAGCGCACCACGCGGTGCGCGGCCAGCGCCTCGGGCACCGTGCCGCCCGGGCCCACGAGCACCACGGTCTCGCCCGCGGGATCGCAGTTGCGCGGCCCGAGGTTCTCGAAGTTCTCGGTGTAGGCGTCGTACAGCGGCAGCACGAAGTAGCGCCCCGGATGGCGCGCGGCCGCGGGCACGCTCAGCAGCATCGGGCCGTCGGCGAGGTGGATCCAGGCGATGGTGTAGAGCAGGTCGTTGGCCGGCGTCACCACGTCGCGGTCCTCGTGGGTCGAGGGGCGCGGCGCATGGTGCAGCGTGTTGATCGGCGCGCGCACGTCCGAGCCGGCCGAGGTGCCGATCCGGCGTTCGGCGCGCGGCGCGGTCTGCAGCGCGCAGGTGCGATACGTCTCGGTCAGCGGATAGCCGTAGACGAAGGCGGCGAGGCCGATCGAGCGCGCGAGCGCCTGGCGCGCGGCGTCGACGGTGGCCTGGGAGGCGGGAGCATTCATGGGGACGGGACCTCTTGGCTGGTGGCGATGAAGGAAGGGGAAAGGAATCAATCGAGCTTCACGCCCGTGGCCTGCGTGAGCCGCAGCGTCACGGGCAGGAAGGCGCGGTAGGCGGCGCTGGCCTCGGCCGGCAGGTTGCCCACGGGTTCGGCGCCGAGTTCCTCGATGCGGCGCGCGACCTCGGGCTGGTGCACCACCGCCGCGACCTCGCGCCCGAGCCGCTCGACCACCGCGTCGGGCGTCTTCGCGGGCGCCATCAGCGAGGTCGGCCCGGTCAGCGCGTAGACCTCGTCGGCGAAGCCCTGCTCGGCGAAGGTCGGCACCTCGGGCAGCGCCTTGGCGCGGCGCGGCCCGGCGACCGCGAGCGCGCGCAGCTTGCCGGCCGCGATGTAGGGCTGCAGCGTGGCGATCGAGCCCACGGTCAGCTGGATCACGCCGCCGATCAGGTCGATCGCCATCGGGCTCTCGCCCTTGTAGGGCACGTGCAGCGTGCGCAGGCCGTAGGCGCGGTCCATGTAGACCTGGATCTGGTGCGGTTGCGTGCCCGGGCCCCAGGAGCCCATCGCGTACTTGCCGGGCGCGGCCTTCAGCACCGCGACCAGGCCGGCGACATCCTTGGCCGGCACCGAGGGATGCACCGCGAGCACGGTGCGCGTGGTCGCGATGTCCGAGACCATGCGCAGGTCGGTGCGCGGGTCGTAGGGCAGCTTGCCGTAGAGCACGATGTTGGCCGTGACCGGGCCCGGCACCGTCAGCAGCAGCGTGTGGCCGTCGGGCGCGCTCTTGGCGACGTAGTCGGTGCCGATGATCCCGCCCGCGCCGCTGCGGTTCTCGACCACCACGGGCTGGCCCAGCCGTTTCGACAGGCCCTCGGCGACCAGGCGCGCGAGGATGTCGGAGGAGCCGCCGGCCTGGTACTGCACGACGATGCGCAGCGGCTTCGACGGGAATTCGGCGCGGGCGCCGGTGGCCGCGAAGGCCGCGAGCGCGCACAGCAGCAGGCGTCGCTTCGATGGCGTCATGCGGTGCCTCCTTCCGCCGGCGATGGGTCGCGGCCCACGATCAGCGCATCGACCGCCACGCAGCCGCCCTCGGTATTCGGCCGCGCGATCAGCGGATTGATCTCGGCGCTCGCCAGCGAGTCGCCGGCGCGCAGCGCGAAGTCGGCGAGCGCGCACAGCGCATCGGCGATCGACGCGAGGTCGACCGGCGCCTTGCCGCGCGCGCCGTCGAGGATCGCGAAGGCGCGCAGCTCGCGCACCATCGCCAGCGTGTCCTCGCGCGTGACCGGCAGCACGCGCAGCGCCACGTCGCGCAGGGTCTCGACGTGGATGCCGCCGAGGCCGAACATCAACACCGGCCCGAACACCGGGTCGCGGTGCACGCCCGCGATGCACTCGACGCCGCCGCTCGCCATGCGCGCCACCAGTGCGCCGTCGAGTCGTGCCTCGGGCCGCACGCTCAGCGCATGGTCGCGTGTGCGCTCGAAGGCCGCGCGCGCCTGCGCCGCGCCCCGCAGGCCGAGCGCCACGCCGCCGACGTCCGACTTGTGCGGGATGTCCGCGCTCACGATCTTCAGCGCCACGGCACCGCCGAAGGCCTCGGCCGCCGCCGCGGCCTCGTCGGCGCTGTGCGCCACGCGGTGCGCGACCACGGGCACGCCGGCCTCGGCGAGCAGCGCGAGCGCCGCGGGCTCGGCCATCGCGCCGGGCGCGAGCGCGATCGGATCGCCGACGGGTCGTGCATCGGACCCGGGCAGGGCACCGGTCTTCAAGCCCGCGAGTGCGGCGATGGTGCGGATGCCGTCCGACGGATCGGCGAACACCAGGCAGCGCAGGCCTTCGAGTTCGGCGCGGCGTTCGGGCGAGAGCAGCGTGCTGATCGCGAGCAGCGTGTCGGGATAGGCCGCGCGCAGCGACGCCACCAGCGCGCGCAGCGTGGGCCAGAACGCATCCGACGCGCCCGCGGCCGCGAGGAAGCCCATCCACGAGGCGAAGCCGCGGTCGTCGAGCATCAGGCGCGCGCTGCGCTCGAGCAGGCTCATGTCGTTGGTCACCTGGCCCGTGATGTCGACCGGGTTGCGCGGCGCCGCGAACGGCACCCACTCGCGCAGCGTGGCCTGCGCGGCCTCGCCGAGCGGCTGCACGTCGAGGCCCTGCGCCGAGGCGTCATCGGCCATCAGCGCGCCCACGCCGCCCGACAGCGTGAACAGCCCGATCGAGCGGTCGCGCGGCCGGCCGGCCACGGCGGCGCTGTGCGCCAGGTCGAAGAACTCGCCGAGGCTGCGCGCGCGCAGCACGCCGTAGCGGCGGAACACCGCGTCGTACACCGCGTCGTCGCCCGCGAGCGCCGCGGTGTGCGAGGCCGCCGCCTGCGCGCCCAGCGCGGTGCGGCCGACCTTGACCATCACCACCGGCTTGCCCGCGGCCTGCGCGAGCGCCAGCGCGGCGCGCAGCCGGGGGCCGTCGCGGCAGCCTTCCATGTAGCCCATGATCACGTCGGTGGCCGGGTCCTGCGCGAGCCAGGCCAGGCAGTCGGCGAACTGCAGGTCGGCCTCGTTGCCGGTGGTGGCCCACAGCGACAGGCCGACGCCGCGCTCGCGTGCCATCGCGTAGGCATAGGCGCCGAAGGCGCCCGACTGGCTCACCAGCCCGATGCGCCCCGGCGCCACGCGGCCCACGCCGGGTGCGGGCGAGAAGGTGGCGTAGACCTTGTGCGCGATGTTCATGAAGCCCAGGCAGTTGGGCCCGATGAGCCGCAGGCCGGCCGCGCGGGCCTTGGCGCCGAGCCGCGCCTGCGCGGCCGTGCCTTCGGCGCCGGTCTCGGCGAAGCCCGAGGAGAACAGCACCACGCCCTTGACCTTCGCTTCGATCGCATCGTCGAGCGCCGCATCGACCAGCGCGGCCGGCACCGAGAGGATCGCGAGGTCCACCGGCTGGCCGATGGCGCGCAGGCTGGGCCAGGCCCGCAGGTCCTGGATGCGCTCGGCGTTCGGGTTGACCGGGTAGAGCGCGCCGTCGAAGCCGAAGCGGCGCTGGTAGTCGACCGGGATGCCGCCGATCTTCTGCGGGTTGGAGGAGGCGCCGACCACCGCGATGGAACGCGGCGCGAACAGGGCCGACAGGGATTCGGTCTGGGAGCTGAAGAAATCCATGGAAGAGGCGACGAGGGGTTTCAGAAGTTGTGGCGGATGCCGGTCGCGAGCACGCGCACGCCGTTGCCGCTGTCGGGCGCGACCGCGACCGTGGCGAGCGTGGCCGAGGCGCCATGCCGGTTGAGCAGCCGCAGCCAGCGCGCGTAGAGCACGGTGCGCTTGCTCAGGTAGTAGTCGTAGCCCAGGGTCCAGGCCAGCTGCGAACGCTCGCTCGCGTCCACCTTGCGCTGCATGGCCTCGAACATCAGGTTCGAGGCCGGCGTGATGTTGTAGGTGAGGCCGAGGCTCGCGAGCTTCGCGCTCGGCACGCCGGGCAGGCTCGAGCTGTTGCGCACGTAGTTGGCGTAGAGCTGCAGCCCGATCGCCTCCCAGTCGTAGGCCGCGCTCAGCGCCTGGTAGGTGCTGGTGCTCGGCTCGGCCACGGGCGCGGCGGCCGAACCCGAGCGCGCGCGCTGGAAGGCATAGCCCACGTAGTAGGGCTTGCGCCCCCAGCTCAGGCTGCCGCCGTAGAGCGTGCCGCTGCGGTGGCTCGCGGCGCTGGCCTCGCCGGGCGCATAGGCGATGTCGGCGTAGAAGTCGGCGATGGCCGGCGTGCGGTAGCGCACCATGTTGCTGGCGCGTGCCGCGAAGGGCAGCAGGCCGGGCTGCGCGTCGTTGGCGGCCACCAGGTTGATCGGCGAGAACACCGAGTTCACGCCATAGGGATCGGCCTTGAACAGCGTGTAGAACATCGGCGTGTACATGCGGCCCGCGTCGACCTGGCCCCAGGGCGTCGACAGGCCGACGAAGGACTGGCGCGTGAACGCGATCTCGGGACCGGCCAGCGTGCCCTTGCCGGTGTCGGGCGCGAAGCCGGCCTCGAGCGTGACGTGCGCATCGAACCCGCCGCCCAAATCCTCCGCGCCGCGAAAGCCGAGGCGCGACGCGGTCTGGCCGCCATCCTCGAGCCGCGTCGAGGAACTCGGTCCCGACTTCGCATGGGCCAGGTAGAGGTCGGCGGTGCCGAAGATCGTCACGCTGCCCTGTGCGAGCGCGAGCGAGGAGGAGGCCGCGAGCGCGAGGCCCGCGGCGGCTGTCTTCTTCATGTCGTGTTGTCTCCGGTGAGGCTCGCCGCCCGTCGAGGGCGGCTGCCGCTTGCGTGCTTGTCGGTGTCCGGTGCTTACGATAGAAACGACCGCCCCCCGAATCTGTCAAAGCGTTGACAGATTCCCGAACATCGCCGCAGGGAGAACCCGCTGACCCGACCGTGCAAGACCACCGAACGAGAGGCCGAGGAGAACGCCGCGCTGCTCGAGCGCGCGCTGCGCTGGAACGAGCTGTTCTCGCGCTGGCCCGATGCGCGCCGCGCCGAGCTCATGAAGTCGGCGCGGCTCGAGCGCTACGGCCGCCGCACGCAGGTGCTGGCGCACGACCGCCATCGGCGCGAGCTGCTGGTGGTGGTGTCGGGCTGCCTCGAGATCAGCAGCATGAGCCCGAACGGCCGCAAGTACGTGAATGCGCTGCTCGGCCCCGGACAGGTGGCGCCGCTGGTGCGCCTGCTCGAGGAGGTGCCGCTGGCCTACGACTACCACGCGCACGAGGACTCGGTGATCGTGCACCTGCCGAGCGACGCGGTGCTGGCGGTGCTCGATGCCGAGCCGCTGCTGTGGCGCGACGTGGCCAAGCTCGGCCTGCAGCGCCAGCGGCTGAGCATCGTGCTGCTGCAGAACCAGATGCTCAACTCGATCCATGGCCGGGTGGCGGCCGCGCTGATGAACCTGGTGCACTTCTACAGCGGCCAGGGCGAGGACGGCGCGCCGCCGCTGGTGCGGCTGTCGCAGACCGACCTCGCGGCCATGCTCGGGCTGTCGCGCCAGACCGTCAACAAGGAGCTGGGGCGGCTGGTGGAGGAGGGCGCGATCGACATGCGCTACAAGCGCATCCGCATCGTCGACGCCGAACGGCTCGCGCGCATCGCGGCCGGCACCTGAATCAGGGGTGGATCTTCTCGCCCTTGGCGAGCATCTCGACGAACTGCGCGATGCGCCGCGCGCGGGTCTCGGGCTTCTTCGCGCTCTGGGTGCGGAACAGCACCGCGAAGCGGTTGCGCGCATCGAGCGCGGTGAAGAACTTCGCGGCCTTCCTGTTGGCGTCGAGCGCGGCCCGCAGGTCGGGCGGCACGGTCGCCACGCGCGAGGCCTCGTAGGCGGCCTCCCAGCGGCCGTCGGCCTTGGCGCGTTCGACCTCGGCCAGGCCACCCGGCTGCATGCGGCCTTCCTCGATCAGCTGCAGCGCCTTGGCGCGGTTGATCTGCGACCAGGTGCTGCGCTTCGTGCGCGGCGTGTAGCGCTGCAGAAAATGCGTGTCGCTGTCGCTCTTGCGCTGGCCGTCGATCCAGCCATGGCACAGCGCGAGATCGAGCGCCTGCGCGGTATCGACCGAGGCGATGCCGCTGGCCTTCTTCGCGAGCCGCAGCCAGACGCCGGCATGGCTCGCGTGGTGGCGCTCGTACCAGCGCGCGAGCGCGGCGGCGTCGGCGCATTCGACCGGCGTGTCGTCGACGATGCGTTCGGCCGTGGCGGCCGCCTTCTTCGCCGGAGCTTTCTTTGCTGCCGTCACGGAACCCACCAGTAGCGCAGCGCGTGGAAGAAGATCGGCGCCGCGAAGATCACCGAGTCGAGCCGGTCGAGCATGCCGCCATGGCCCTCGATCATCGACCCCCAGTCCTTCACGCCGCGGTCGCGCTTGATGGCCGACATCACGAGGCCGCCGAAGAAGCCCATCAGGCAGATGGTCAGCGACATCAGCGCGGCCTGCCACGGGTTGAAGGGCGTGGCCCACGACAGCGCGGCGCCCAGCGCGGTGGCGCTCGCGATGCCGCCGATCAGGCCCTCCCAGGTCTTCGAGGGCGAGAGCTCGGGCGCCACCTTGCGCTTGCCGAACAGCTTGCCCCAGATGTACTGCAGCACGTCGCTGCCCTGCACCACGATCACGAGGAAGGCGATCAGCAGCAGGTTGCGGCCCTCGAAGCCCGGGATCTGCAGGGTGAGCAGCGCCGGCACGTGGCTGATGCAGAACACGCAGATCATCAGGCCCCACTGGATCTTCGAGGTGCGCTCGAGGAAGCGCTGCGTGTCGCCGCCCACGGCCGCGAGGATCGGCAGCACCAGGAAGGCATAGACCGGGATGAAGATCGAATAGAGGCCGTACCAGTCGATCCAGACCAGGAAGTACTGCACCGGCAGGCCGATGTAGAAGGCGGCCGCGATCGCGTGGTGGTCGCCGCGCCGGGTGTAGGCCAGGCTGATGAACTCGCGCAGCGCGTAGAACGAGATCAGGTAGAACAGCACGATCACGCCGCCCTTGCCGAAGGCGAAGGCCAGGCCGATCGCCGCCACCATCACCCACCAGGCATTGACGCGCGCATTGAGGTTGTCGATCACCGAATGCGGCTGGCCGTGCGCCACGCGCCACTTGAGCACGGCGCCGATGCCCGAGGCCAGCAGCAGCACGCCGAGCACGCCGCCGAACAGCTGCAGGGTGGTCTGCGCGAAGGGCGAGAGCTCGATCATGCGGCGCTCCCGGATGCCGCCTTGGGCTTCTCGTCGAGGCGGTCGTACTCGGGTCGCAGGTCGAGCATGGCGGTGCGCGCACGCGCCAGGAAGCCGGCCTTGTCCTCGCCCTCGGCCAGCACGATCGGCGTGCCGAAGCGCACCGTGCAGGCCAGCGGGATCGGCACCAGCGTGCCCTTGGGCAGCACGCGCTTGAGGTTCTCGATCCACACCGGCACCAGCCGCACGTTGGGGCAGGCGCGCGCGAGGTGGAACAGCCCGCTCTTGAGCGGCAGCAGGATCTCGTCGCCGGTGTTGCGCGTGCCCTCGGGGAACATGATCAGCGAGTCGCCGGCCTCGAGCGCGGCCTTCATCTGCTCGACCGGGTTGTCGCCCTGGCCCGAGCCGTCGCGCCGGATCATCAGCGCGTTGAACACGTCGGCGCCGATGAACTGACGCAGCTTCGAGGCCATCCAGTAGTCCAGCCCCGCCACCGGCCGCGTGAGCGCGCGCAGGTCGGGTGGCAGCGTGGCCCACAGCAGCACGAAGTCGCCGTGGCTGGTGTGGTTGGCGAAGTAGAGCGTCTGCTCGGCCTTGGGGCTGGTGCCCGACCAGATGGCGCGCACGCCGGTCAGGAGGCCCGCGGCGCCGATGATCAGCTTGCCAGCGACCACGGCGAGCGCGCGGCGCACGATGCTGCTGTCGGGGCGCTTTTCTTCTGGGGGAGGAGAGACGTCGTTCAAGTGAGGTCCTGTGTCATGAGGGCGAGCAGGAACATCGCGCTCTGGCAGGCGACCACGATGGCGTGGCGCTGCAGCAGCTGGCGGGTGCCCTGCGCGCGGTCGGCCAGCGGCCGCGCGGTGGAAGAAGCGTCGTCGGCGCGCAGCCCGAGCCGGGCCAGCGCCTGGTCGAGCGCTTCGAGCGAGGCGATGGTGCCGCGCGCGAGGTCGTCGAACAGCGCCTGGTCGAGCCGCAGCCGGAACGCGAAATAGCGCTCGAGCACGCCGAGGATGGCGACGGCACCGAAGGCCATGCTCGGCGTGGTGGGCAGCGAGCGCAAGGTGAGCGCGAGCACGAGTGCCGCGATCGCGCTGAGCGCGAAACCCCAGAGGGCCAGCACGCCGGCCGCGCGCAGCAGGCCGGCGAGCGCGGCGCAGGTGGCGCGGTCGGTGTCATTCATGGAGCGCTGCTCCGGTGGTGACGCTGGGGGCGCCGAGCGGCGCGAGCGCGGCGAACCAGGCCGGCCGCAGCACGATCTGCGGCCGCGCGCGGCGCACCGCGGCCTCGGCCGTCGCCAGCCCGTCGGCGGCACTGGCCACGCCGTGCGTGCCGAGCCAGGCGATGGTCGCGGCCGCGCTGCGCGAGAAGCCGAGCGCGCAGCAGACCCAGACCGGGCCGCCGCGCGCGGCGCGCCGCTGGCCCTCGATCACCGCGGCCGCGCGTCGCAGCCGCTGCGAGGGCGGCACCACGAGGTCGAGCAGCGGCACGCAGCGCGCGCCGATGGTGCCGCTCGGCACCTGCAGCTCGGCACACAAGCTCACCAGCCGCGGCCGGCCCGCGGCCTGCCATTCGGCCGGCGTGGGCAGGCGGCCGAGCCAGAGCCCGGGCACCACCTCGGCCGCCGGCGGCAGTCCGCGCGTCCACAGCCGTGCGTTGAGCGCCGCGCCGAGGCGGTAGGGCGCGAACAGCCAGCGCGCGGCCCAGCCCATGCGGCCCTGGCCGTCCATCTGGAAGCCGCGCGCGCCGAAGCCCGCGTAGTTGAGCGCCACCAGCGCCAGCGAGGCCGCGGGCCAGGCCAGCCACAGCGCCCAGCCGCCGCCCCACAGCGCGAGCGCGAGGCAGGCCAGCGCGCCCAGCGCATAGCAGGCCGCGAGCTTCCAGCGCTGCGGATCGCGCGCGAGCCGCCAGGCGCGCGGCAGCGAGACCGTGCGCTGCAGCGGCCACAGCCAGATGCAGACCAGGCCCAGCAGCGCGCCGGTCGGGATGTCGATGAAATGGTGCTGCCAGGTGGTCAGCACCGAGGCGCAGATCGCGAAGGCCCACAGGTGCAGCACGAGGCGCGCCCAGCGCGGCCGGATGAACTGCCGATACCAGTCCCACAGGATCACCGCCAGCGCGATGTGCAGCGAGGGCGCCTGGTTGTAGGGCTGGTCGAAGCCGCGCAGCGCCGCGAACAGGAAGGCCGGCGCGCCCTCGACCGCGGGCTGGCCGAAGCTGAAGTGCAGCGGCCAGATCACGAAGCAGCTGCAGGCGATCAGCGTGGCGCTGACCAGCCGCGCGCCGTGGCGGTCGAGCGTGTGGCGGTCGCGCGCGAGGAACAGCGACAGCGCGTAGAAGACGTTGATGGTCCAGTAGGGAAAGATGGTCCAGGGCCAGAACGGCACCTGGCGTTCCCACGCGAAGGCCATCGAGGGCACCTGCGCGCGCGTGGTGGCCCACCAGTTGGCGAGGCCGTAGGTCAGGTAGAACAGCGGCCCCAGCAGCACCAGCCAGCCGGCGGCTCGCTTCCAGGGTCTTGCCGCGAACCAGGCGCGCATGGCGTTGCGGGCCCGCTCAGTGCTCGGTGCGCCGGGCCAGCGAGACGGTGAAGATGCCCCACTCGTCGCTGCGCTGGTCGATCTTGCGGAAGCCCGCCTCCTCCACCAACTGGTCCATCTCGACCTGCGTGCGGCGCCGCATCACCCAGGCCTCGCCCTGGCGGTGGCTGGTGAGCGCGCGCGCGATCATCTCGAGCTGCGGATGCCAGGGCTGGCCGGTGTAGACCAGGTAGCCGCCGTCCTCCACCGCGTCGCCCACGCCCGCGAGCGAGCGCCGCACCATCTCGTTGTCGGGGAACAGCTCGTACAGCCCCGACACCACCGCCAGCGTGGGCCGCGGCGTGACGCTCGCGAGGCTCATGCGGTCGAAGGCGTCGGCCTGCACGAACTGGGCGACGTCCTCCAGGCCCTTCTCGGCGATCAGCGCGCGGCCGTCGCGCACGTTGATCTCGCTGTAGTCGCGCAGCAGGATCGAGCTGGCCTTGACCGGGCTCGCGAGCACCGCGTCGAGCACGTAGCGGCCATGGCCGGCCGCGATGTCCATCAGCCGCACCTCGCGGTGCATCTCGGCCAGCCGCTCCATCGCGATGCGCAGCAGCTCCTCGACGTGGATCTTGCGCTGCCGGATGCCGCGCCAGCCGATGGCCTCGAGGTAGTTGCGGTCGATCGCGCGGCCCAGCGCGCCCTTGCCCTGCGCGACGTTGCGGTAGACGTAGTCGAGCGTGCTGCCCGAGTCGAAGCCGGTGTCGTGGCCCAGCTTCACGCCCTCGGACAGGCCGCCACCGAAGCGCAGCCCGGCGCGCGTGAGCGACCAGTAGAGGCCGCGCGGCGACAGCGCCGGCAGCGGCGCGGCCAGCGCGCGCGATTCCTCGGCGGTCTCGCCCTCGAGGTGGGCGCCGCGGCGGTCGACCGGCGCGGGCGCCTCGTCGAACAGGCGCAGCACGAATTCGCGGATGGCCTGCACCGCGGGTGCGCGGTCCTTCTCGCCCAGCGTGTCGTGGAAGAAGCCCGGCAGCACCGTCTTGGTCTTGACCGCGCTGCCCAGCCGTTCGAAGAACTGGTGCTGCGGCTTGTGGTGCACCACCCAGTCGGCGCCCGAGATCAGGAGCTGCACCGGCAGCGTGATCGCGTTCGCGTCGGCCACCACGCGGTCGGCCGCCTCGTACAGGCCCAGCAGGATGTTGACCGCGATCGGTCGCGTGATCAGCGGGTCGCTCTCGTAGCTCGCGATGCGCGCGGGGTCGTGCGTGAGGAACTTGGCCTTCACGTAGCTGTTGACGAAGAACAGGCCGCGCAGCTTGTGCATCAGCGCCAGGCCCGGCCGCGCGAACGGCACGTAGAGCTTGACCTTGAAGGCCGGCGAGGCCAGCGTGAGGCCGCGCACCTTGGGCGCGTAGTCGTGGGCCCAGGTCGCGACCAGCACCGCGCCCACGCTCTGCGCGATCACGTGGATGTCGTGCTCGGCCACGCCGTGCGCGCCGACGATGTGCTGCACGAAGGTCTGCACGTCGCGCACCGAGGTGCCGAAGCTGGGGCTGTAGCCGCGCTGGCCCGGCGAGCGGCCGTGGCCGCGCGCGTCCCAGGCGAAGACGTCGAAATCGGGCAGGTCGAGCTCGTCGACCAGGTGCGCCATGCGCGCGCCATGCGCGCGCCATGCTCGTGGCCGCGGTGGAACAGCACGATGGCGCCGCGCCGCGCGGGGCCGGTGGCCGGCCAGTGGCGGTAGAACAGCGATTCGCCGTCGTGGGTGCGGAACTGGCGCTCGGCCAGCGGCCGTTGCGTGAGGGGAGACGGCGAGGCGCCGGTGTCGGTGGTGTTGTCGTTCATTGAATCCCTGTTGTTTGTTTTGGTGTGGTGCCGTCCGCGGCCTCGGCCTCGGCTTCGGCGAGTGCGCGGCGCACGCGGTTGACCACGGTCCAGGCCACCAGCAGCGCCAGCAGCGGCATCAGCACCGCGGTCCAGCCCGGCAGCGGGCCGCCGAGCGCCACGTAGAGGCCGAGCGCGCCGAACACGAAGGCGCGGTCGCTCTTGCCGAGCGGCCCATCGTAGCGGCGCGAGGCGCCGACCGTGGGGCCGAGCGCGCCGGCGAATTCGCTGAGGCCGGCCAGCACGATCACGGTGCCGACCCAGAACGGGCTGAAGGGCTGCACCAGCACGAAGGGCAAGTACAGCGCGGCGTCGGAGACCACGTCGGTGAGTTCGTTGAGGAAGGCGCCGAGGCGGCTTTGCTGGTGGTGCTCGCGCGCCAGCATGCCGTCGATGGCATTGAAGGCCATGCGCAGGAACATCCAGGCCGGGATCAGCCCGAAGGCCGCGAGCGAGGGCGCGGCCAGGTAGAGCCACAGCCCGATGGCCACCGAGACCACGCAGGCGCTCAGCGTGACCTGGTTGGCGGTGACGCCCCGTACATGCAGTCCGACCACGAGCGGCCGAAGCAGGGCCTGGAAACGCGGCTTCAGTTCGTAGATCGACACTGTCGTGATCCCCTCTTCATTCTGGTCGGGGCATTCTGCCAGTGCAGGCGAGCGCTCCTGTAGGCGCAGGTCCCGCCTGCAAAAGCCCGCGAAAACCCGCGAAAGGCCCTCGTGGCGCCGGGGCCGCGGGCCGTCCGCGGCGGCGATGCAGCCACTAAACTCGCCGCACCCCCCGCGCCCATGACCATCCAGACCGACGACTTCGCCCCCGCCCCGCAACGCGTGGTGTCCGCCGCGCCCGCCTCGCCCAACGAGGAGGCGATCGAACGGGCCCTGCGCCCCAAGCTGCTCGACGAGTACGTCGGCCAGGCCAAGGTGCGCGAGCAGCTCGAGATCTTCATCGGCGCCGCGCGCAAGCGCCGCGAGGCGCTCGACCACGTGCTGCTGTTCGGCCCGCCGGGCCTGGGCAAGACCACGCTGTCGCACATCATCGCGGCCGAGCTCGGCGTGAACCTGCGCCAGACCTCGGGCCCGGTGCTCGAGAAGCCCAAGGACCTGGCGGCGCTGCTGACCAACCTCGAGCCCAACGACGTGCTGTTCATCGACGAGATCCACCGGCTCAGTCCGGTGGTCGAGGAAATCCTCTACCCGGCGCTCGAGGACTACCAGATCGACATCATGATCGGCGAGGGCCCGGCCGCGCGCAGCATCAAGCTCGACCTGCAGCCCTTCACGCTGGTGGGCGCCACCACGCGCGCGGGCATGCTCACCAATCCGCTGCGCGACCGCTTCGGCATCGTCGCGCGGCTGGAGTTCTACACGCCCGAGGAACTGGCGCTGATCGTGCGCCGCAGCGCCGGCCTGCTCAAGGTCGAGACCGACGAGACCGGCGGCTTCGAGATCGCGCGCCGCTCGCGCGGCACGCCGCGCATCGCCAACCGGCTGCTGCGCCGCGTGCGCGACTACGCCGAGGTCAAGGGCGACGGCCGCATCACCGAGGAGATCGCGCACAAGGCGCTGGCCATGCTCGACGTCGATCCGCAGGGCTTCGACCTGATGGACCGCAAGCTGCTCGAGGCCGTGGTGCACCGCTTCGACGGCGGCCCGGTGGGACTCGACAACGTCGCGGCCAGCATCGGCGAGGAGCGCGACACCATCGAGGACGTGATCGAGCCCTACCTGATCCAGCAGGGCTACCTGCAGCGCACGCCGCGCGGGCGCATCGCCACGCTGGCCGCCTACCGCCACCTCGGCGTGACGCCGCCGTCGAGCCGCGCCGAGGGCCAGGACCTGTTCGGCAGCTGAGAGACTCTTCACCATGCACACCCATGACCTGAGCGCGTGGCAGCACGAGCACCACTTCGGCAGCGACAACGAACGCGCCGAGCGCAGCACGCGGCTCGTGATGTGGATCACCGCCGCGATGATGGCGATCGAGATCGGCGCCGGCTGGTGGTTCAACTCGATGGCGCTGCTGGCCGACGGCTGGCACATGAGCTCGCATGCGCTGGCCATCGGCCTCAGCGCCTTCGCCTATGCGGCCGCGCGGCGCTATGCGCGCGACCCGCGCTTCGCCTTCGGCACCTGGAAGATCGAGGTGCTCGGCGGCTTCGCGAGCGCGCTGGTGCTGCTGGGCATCGCGGCGCTGATGGTGGTGGGCTCGCTCGAGCGGCTGTGGTCGCCGTCGGCGATCCACTATCCCGAGGCGATCTCGGTGGCGGTGCTGGGGCTGGTGGTCAACCTGGTCTGCGCGCGGCTGCTGGGCGGGGCGCATCACCACCATGACCACGGCCATGCGCACGACCACGATCACGACCATCACCACGCGCACGGCGAGCACGGCCACGACCTGAACCTGCGCTCGGCCTACATCCACGTCGTGGCCGATGCCGCGACCTCGGTGCTCGCGATCGCGGCGCTGCTCGGCGGCTGGTTCTACGGCTGGGCCTGGCTCGACCCGGCGATGGGCATCGTCGGCGCGGTGCTGGTCGCGGTCTGGGCCAAGGGGCTGCTGAAGGAAACCGGCAAGGTGCTGCTCGACCGCGAGATGGACCACCCGGTGGCCGAGGAGATCCGCGAGGGCATCGAGGCCGGCCTGGCCGATTCGCTGACCCGCGTGGCCGACCTGCATGTGTGGCGCGTGGGCCGCGAGGCCTATGCCTGCGCGCTCACGGTGGTGACCCATTCGGCCACGCTCACGGCCGACCAGGTGCGGGCCTGCTTCTCGATGCACGAGGAGATCCGGCATTCGACGGTCGAGATCCAGCGCTGCCACGACTGACGCGACCGCTGGCGCACGGCGTCAGCCCGGCGGCCGCGCGTGCCGCACGATCAGCGTCTGCGCCACGTAGTAGGTCGCCAGCACCCACAGCTGCGCCAGCGGCAGCGGCGCCACGAAGCGGTTGGTCGCGAGCAGCGCATCGCTCAGCATGAAGCAGCAGGCGCCCGCCGCCACCCAGCCCGCGCCCCATCCAGCCGTTGTGTCGCGCAGCACGAAGGCCCGGCCCAGCGCCTGGGCCGCCATGCAGGCGATCACCCCCACGTAGAGCGCGACCGGGATGCGCAGCGCGGCCGGCAGCCCGCCCTGCCACAGGAAGGCGTACATCGCCGTGCCGATCGCCAGCGTGACCGCCAGCGCCGCGGGCCGCGGGAAGAAGCCCACGCCGATGCGGAACACGCCGATGTAGGCCAGGTGCGCGAGCAGGAAGCACACGAGGCCGGGCACGAACAGCGAGGCCGGGCCCATCAGCAGCACGTCGCCCGCGAGCGAGCCGACCAGGCCGGCGACCAGCAGCAGGTCGAAGCGCGTCATGCCGCCGGGCCGCGCCAGCGCGCGCCGCGCGGCGATGAAGACCGCGATCGCGAGCGCCAGCGGCTTGGTCGCGTGGTGCAGCCAGGGCAGGCCGAGCGCGGCGCTCGCGGTGGCCAGCGCGGCGGCTTCCACCAGCAGGGCCTCGGCGATCGAGAGCCGCCCCTGCAGCACGCCGCCGATGGCCCACAGCGCGGCGGTGAGCGCGGCCAGCCACACGCTCGAGCGCGAGAGCGGCATGCCGTCGGAGAACCAGAGGAACACCGCCACGGCCGCGAGCAGCAGCAGGAACTGCACGCCCGCGAACCATTGCGCGCCGCGGCCCACTTCGGGCTCGTAGCGCCGCACCTGCGCGATGTCGAAGGCCGGCTTCGGAAAGCGCGCCGCCACGTCGGCCGGCCGCCAGCCCGGCGGCTTGAGCCACACGCGCAGCTTGTCGCCCCAGCTGCGCGCATGCCACGAATCCTTGGCCAGGCCCCAGTAGACCTCGGCGTTGGCCCACAGCGGGTCCCAACTCGCGAGCGGGCTGCGCGTGCCGTAGACGCAGCGCTCGTCCTCTTCCTTGAAGCTGCCGAACAGCCGGTCCCAGACGATCAGGATGCCGCCGTAGTTGCGGTCGAGGTAGCGGTCGTTGACCGCGTGGTGCACGCGGTGGTTCGAGGGCGAGCAGAACCAGCGGTCGAACCAGCCGAGCTTGCCGACCTGCTCGGTGTGGACCCAGAACTGGTAGAGCAGGTCGACCAGCGACACCACGGCGAACACCAGCGGCGGCACGCCCGCGGCCGCCATCGGCAGGTAGAAGATCCAGCCCAGCAGCGCGCCGCTCGAGGTCTGGCGCAGCGCGGTCGAGAGGTTGTAGTGCTGGCTCTGGTGGTGCACCACGTGCGCGGCCCACAGCACGGCCGACTCGTGGCCCATGCGGTGCAGCCAGTAGTAGCAGAAGTCGTAGAACACCAGCGCCAGCAGCCAGCCGTACCAGGTGGTCCAGAAGTCGGTGTCGGGGAACAGCGCCACGGCCGAGTACACCGCGGTGTAGATGCCGATGCGCAGCAGGCCGGTGAGCACCGCGCTGATCTGGCTCAGCATGCCCAGGCCGATGCTGTTGACCGCGTCGGCGAGGCGGTAGGTGTCCTGCCCCGTGCCGCGGCGCGCGCGCACGCGGCCGACCGCGAACTCGATCGCGATCAGCAGGAAGAAGACGGGGGTCGCGAGGACGATGATCTGGCCAGGGCGCATCGCGCGATTGTGGGCCGCGCGCGCGTGGGGACGTCATCGGGATGTCACGCACTTGCCATGGCCAGGTCACGCAAGACAGCCAACCTATCGGTCCATGCAACGCGACGATGCTTTTCTGCGCGCATGGCGCGACACCGATGCCCGCCCCCCCGAGGCGGAGGACGAGGACGTTTCGCGGCCGATGCAGCGTTTTCGAACGCTGTGGATCTCCGACCTGCACCTCGGAACGCCAGGCTGCCAGGCGCGGGCGTTGCTCGACTTCCTCAAGCACACCGAGTGCGAGACCCTGTTCCTGGTCGGCGACATCATCGACGGCTGGCAGCTCAAGCGGCACTGGTACTGGCCGCAGGCGCACAACGACGTGATCCAGAAGCTGCTGCGCAAGGCGCGCAAGGGCACGCGCGTGATCTTCATCCCGGGCAACCACGACGAGTTCGCGCGCAAGTACCTGAACCACAACTTCGGCGGCATCGACGTGGCCGAGGAATGGATCCATGAGACCGCCGACGGCCGCAAGCTCTGGATCATCCACGGCGATCTGTTCGACGGCGTGATCCAGTGCGCCAAGTGGCTGGCCTACGTGGGCGACTCGCTCTACGAATTCACGCTCAAGCTCAACCGCCACCTCAACTCGCTGCGCGCGCGGCTGGGGCTGCCGTACTGGTCGCTGTCGAAGTACCTCAAGGGCAAGGTCAAGCGCGCCGTGAGCTACGTCGGCGACTTCGAGAACGCCGTGGCCCGCGAGGCCCGCAACCGCGGCGCGCAGGGCGTGGTCTGCGGCCACATCCACCATGCCGAGATGCGCGACATCGACGGCATCCTCTACTGCAACGACGGCGACTGGGTCGAGAGCCTCACGGCGCTGGCCGAGCATGCGGACGGGCGGCTCGAGATCATCGAGTGGTCGGCGCACATGCCGGTGCCGTCGAAGGTCGCGCCGGCGCGCGAGGCCGTGGCGGCCTGAGCCGCTGGCCGCTCAGGGATAGGCGGCTTCGCACAGCGCCAGCACCTCGCCGCGCAGCCAGCGATGCGAGGCATCCTGGTCGAGCCGCGGATGCCAGATCGCCGAGACGTTGAAGGGCGGCGTGGGCACGGGCAGCTCGAAGTGCCGCAGGCCCAGGGCCGCGGCGTGGCCGGGCGTGAAGGAATTGCCGAGGCAGGAGTGCGGGATGACGGCCAGCAGGTCCGACTGCCGCGCGACCTGCATCGCGTGGGTGTAGGCCGGCACCACCATCGTCACCTGCCGTGACAGGCCCCGCGCGGCCAGCGCTTCGTCGACCGGGTGGTCCATCTCGCCGGCGCGCGAGGCCACCACGTGGCCGCAGGCCGCATAGCGTTCGGCGCCGATCTCCGTCTCGTCGAGCAGCGGATGGCCGCTGCGGCACACGCCCACGTAGCGGTCGCGGAACAGCCGGCGCGTGCGCAGTTCGGGCGCCGTGGTCCTGAGGGTGCCGATCTCCAGGTCGATCCCGCCCTCGCGCAGCGGCCGGGCGTCCCAGTCGGGCTTGGGCGCGAAGCGCAGCCGGACCCGAGGCGCGGCCTGGCGGATCCGTTCCAGCAAGGGCGCGGCGAGCAGGTCGATGAAGCCCTCGCCGGCGCGCAGCGTGAAGCACTGGTCGAGCGTGGCGATCTGCAGCACGTGGTCGGCCGGGGCCAGCGCGGCCTGCGCCTCGCGCGCCAGGGCCGGGATGCGTTCGCGCAGCTGCATCGCATAGGGCGTGAGCACCAGGCCGCGGCCGGCCTGCAGCAGCAGCCGGTCGCCCGTGGCCTCGCGCAGACGCGTGAGCGTGCGGCTCATGGCGGACACGCTGAGCTCGAGCCGCCGCGCGGCGCCGGTCACGCTGCCCTCGGTCAACAGGGCATCGAGGGCGGGCAGCAGGTTGAGGTCGACGCGGGGCATGGCGCCAGCATAGGGCAGGAGCGGCCAGGCATGGCGTCCAATGCAATCGTTGGTTGCAGGCCAGGCGTCTGGTGCAAGGAAGAGGGCGTCCCCAGAATTCGTGGCATCGCAGTCCCCGAGAAAAGGAGCACGCCTCATGTCCCATCCGCAACACAACATCCTCGTCGTCGGCGCCTCGCGCGGCCTCGGCCATGCCATCGCGGCCGAATTCCTGAACAAGGGCTGGAAGGTCATGGGCACGGTCCGCGGAACGGCCCGCACCCTGCTGCACGACCTGGCCGACGCGCATCCCGGCCGCGTGGAGATCGAGTCGCTCGACATCACGCACCCCGGGCAGATCCAGGCCCTGCGCGAGCGACTGTCGGGCCGCCGGTTCGACATCCTGTTCGTCAATGCCGGCACCACCAACCCCGATCCGACCCAGACCATCGGCGAGGTCTCGACCGAGGACTTCGTGAACCTCATGGTCGCCAATGCGCTGAGCCCGATGCGGGTGGTGGAAAGCCTCGCGGGCAATGTCCCGTCGGACGGCCTGATCGGCGTCATGTCGTCGGGGCAGGGCAGCATCGCCGACAACGAGACGGGCCAGCGCGAGGTCTATCGCGGCAGCAAGGCGGCGCTGAACCAGTTGCTGCGCAGTTTCGCCGCGCGGCAGGCCGGAACGCCGCGTGCCCTGCTGGCGATGGCGCCCGGCTGGGTGCGCACCGAACTGGGCGGACCCGAGGGCCGGCTGACGATCGAACAGAGCGTGCCGAGCCTGGTCGAAGTGATGCTCGCGAAGCGCGGGCGGCCCGGGCTCGAGTACCTGGACTACCGGGGGCGCACGGTGGCGTGGTGAGGCGATGCGCCGCGCTCAGGGTGGGGCGGCACCCTCGTCGAGGCGTCGACGTCCCAGCGGCGTGATGGCAAAGATCACCGCCGGACGGGCGTCCGGCCGCTCCGGGTTCGGCAACTGCGCCTTGATCATCCCGGCGGCTTCCAGAACGATCGCGCTGCGGACGTCTTTTTCGTCGGCGATGACCAGCGGGAACGAGGCGTCTTCGATGCGGCGAAGAAAGTCCATGGGCATTTCACGTCTCCAAGGCTGCTGCGCGCACCTGCCGCGCAGACTGGACGCCCGAAAAGAGACTCGAGCGTCACGAAACAGACTTTACGTCTTGATGGCATTCACGCCGTGACTTTTGTCACATTGGAGCGCAATAATAAGGGTTCACCATTAATACTCAGGTATCAACACAATGTCGGTTTTTACCTGCTGTCAATGCAGCGTGACCCATCTGAACCGGATCGAGCGAAGCACCTGGATGCGGTTCTTTCCCTGGCTGCGCGCCTACCAGTGCAGCAACTGCCGCAAGGTGCAGCTGCTGTCGCCGCGCGCGGTCAATGAGGCGCTGGCGGCCCATGCGTCGAGGGCCGCGCGCTATCCGGGGACTCGGACGGCCGAGCGGAAGTCTCCCGTGCTCAACGATGCGCCGAAGCGCAGTCCCGATGTGAACTGAGGCACCAGCCAACCGCCAGCCCGCCCACTGCTGGCAGGACCAAAGAAAAAGCCCGCTGTCCGATGGACAGCGGGCTTCTCTTTTGTGTGGTGGCTCTTCACGGACTCGAACCGCGGACCTGTGGATTATGATTCCATCGCTCTAACCGACTGAGCTAAAGAGCCGAGCCCGCGATTATAGCCCAGGCTTTTGGCACAGTTCAACCACCGCGCGAAGCTTGCGCACCGGGCAGCTTGCCGAGTTCCTCGGACACCAGCCGCACCACCAGCTTGTCGAGCGTCTGCACCGAGTAGTTGCCCACGTCGTGCACGGTCTGCGTGCCCGGGCCGCTCGCGGGATCGGCGGCGTTCCGGTAGGTCAGGAACACGAAGCGACCGCCGGTGTATTGCGCGATCTGGCGCTGGATGTATTCGCCCTGCTTGTCGAGCCCCGAGGCGCCCACGCTCAGCACCTTGATGCCCTTGCCGAGCGCGGCGGCCATGCTGTCGTCGTACTGCGGACCGGGGTAGTCCAGGTGCGGCGGTGCGTCGGCCAGCAGCATGACGAGCCGCGTGGTGTCGTCGCCGCGCCAGCTCAGGCGCTGCACCGTCTCGTGCAGGGCCTCGTTCATCGCCTCGGGATAGTCGCCGCCGCCCGCGGCCTGCAGCGCGTCGAGCACGCCCTGGAAGGCATCGAGGTCGTTGGTGAAGTCGTGCCGGCGCACCACGAACTCGTCGCTGAGGTCGCGGTAGGCGACGAGGCCGAAGCAGGTGTCGGGACGGCTCGGCAGGCGCGCGACCTGGTCGGCGATGTCGCGCAGCGTACTGCGCAGGCGGGCGATCTCGTCGCCCATCGAGCCGGTGGCGTCGATCAGGAACACCAGGTCGAGCTGCGCCCGCGCGGGCCGGGCGCCGGGACGCTCGAGCACGACGTCGACCGCGTTCTTCTGGCCACGGCGCAGGAACGAGGTCGTCTGGCGGCCGTTCTTGCGCACGGTCACTTCATAGACCGGGCTCGGCTCGGCATCGAAGGCCTTGGGATGCAGCCAGGCGCGTCCGCCCGCGTCGGTGCGGGCCCACATCGCGGCGCCGTTCGCGGCCTGCACGGCGACCTCGGCATCGGGCACGACGCTGCCCTGGGCATCGCGCACCTGCAGCAGGTAGCGCTCGCTGATGTCGCGCTCGCGGTGCGCGACCTGGGTGCGGTTGCGGAAGGCAAGGTACTCGCCGAAGTCGGCGTTGTCGTCGACCATGCCGGCGGTGACGGGTTCGCTCGCGGGACGCTGGGCGACGGCGGCCGCGATGGGGGCCGGGACCGGCGCCGCGGCCGATTCCACGACCGCCGAGCGCGCCATCTTCGCGCTGGCGCGGGCTTCGGCCATGGGGGCGGCGCTGGGTGCCGGGGCCATCGGCGCCGCCATCGACGCGAGGGGCGGGGTAGGCATGGCCGGCGGTGCCATGCCCGGCGCGACGGGCGCGGGCATCGCGTGGGGCGCGCCGACGGCGGCCAGGGCGGACCGGTGCCGCGCGCTCCCGCCGCTGCCCGGGGTCTCGCTGGTCCGGATCGGCCGCGCGCAATGCTTGGCGGACGGCGCCTCGAAGTTCGGCATCGCCGGCTCGATCCTGCGCGCGGGCGTGGCGGTGTCGGTGGTCTGCAGCGCCGGCGCGGGCCAGCGCGTGGCCGGGGTGGCGACGGCGGCATCGTTGCGGCCCGCCGCTTGCGGCTCGGTGGCGCCGCAGGCGCTCAGGACCAGGGAAGCGCACAGCAGCGCGACGAGCGGGCGGCGAGGGCGAAAGGCCGGTGACGGGATCATGGAACGGCTCCGTGAAGTGAATCGGTGCAGGCTGTTACGGCCCGCTGCCGCCAACGGGGTTAAGTCGATGCGTCTTTTTTTGCGCCGCGCCAACCCCGACCGGCGCCGTCCCGCGTACCAGCTGAGGTGAGAATCCACCGATGTCCGCGCTGCCCCGCGCCCGTTCCGCCACTGCCAGCCCGGCCGCGCCCGAAGCGACCGGCCGCGACGCCATGCCCGACGATCAGCTGATGCTGGCCTACGCGCGCGGCGACGCCGCCGCCTTCGACGTGCTCTATGCGCGCCACGAGGGCGGGCTGTTCCGCTTCGTGCGGCGGCTGCTGGGCGCGCGGCTCGCATCGCAGGCCGACGAGGTGTTCCAGGACACCTGGGTGCGGATCATCACGGCGCGCGAGAGCTTCTCGCCACAGGGCGCGGCCTGGCGCACCTGGGCCTTCACGATCGCGCACAACCTCGCGATGGACCGGCTGCGCGTGAGCGGGCGCGAAGTGGCGCTCGACGGCCACGCGGGCGAGGACGACGAGGCCATTCCCGCGCTCGAGCGTGGCGTGCACGGTGCCTCGGACGACGTCGCCACCCATCCCTCGGCCGAGGAGCTCGCGTTCTGGCGCGCCGCGGGCCGGCGCCTGCTGACCTGCCTCGACGAGCTGCCCACCGAGCAGCGCGCGGCCTTCCTGCTGCACCACGAGGACGGCCTGACGGTCGAGGCGCTGGCGTCCAGCCTGCAGATCGGTTTCGAGACCGTGCGCAGCCGGCTGCGCTACGGGCTGCAGAAGCTGCGCGGCTGCATGGAACGCTACCTCGCGGTGCTGGAGGGCGCGCGATGAGCGCCGGGTTCGACGACGACCTGCGCGACGCGCGCCTGCGCCGCGCGCTCGAGCATGCGCCCGACAACGAGGCGCTGCCCGAGGCGCGCACGCGCGAGGCCATTCTCAAGATGGCGCACAACCTCGCGGCCGCCACGCCGCCGGCCGCCGCCACTGTGCCGGCCGCGCAGCCGTGGTGGCGGCGCCTGTTCGGCGGCGGCGAAGCGCGCGCCCGCATGCCGTGGAACGCGGCCTTCGCGACCCTGCTGGTGGTCGGCTTCGTCACCGTGCTGTGGCGGCAGGAGCCGGTGCCCGATGCGCGGCTCGATGGCGAGGCGCGCGTGGGGGGCGCGGTGGCGGAAGCGCCGTCGGCACCGCGCGAGGCGCCCGCGGTGGTGCCGGAGGCGCGGCCCGAAGCTGCCGCGCCCGTTGCGCCCGCTGCGCCTTCTGGTGCGGCGGCCGAGGCGGCCGGCAATGCCGACACGGTGCGTCGACCGTCCGCGCCCGCCGCGGCTGCGCAACGCGCGCCGGCACCGCAGGCCGAGCGGCGGCAGGCCCCGGCCGAGCCGATTGCCAAGTCGCGCGAGTCGGCCTCGCTGGAGCGGGCCGCGCCGGTGCCCGCGACACCGCCACCGGCCGCGGCCGTCGCGCCGCCACCGCCCGAAATCGCCGCAGCACCCGTGGCGCCGGCGCCTCCGCCTCCGGCAGCCGTAGCCCCGCCGCCCGCAGCCGTGGCACCACCACCGCCTTCGGCGCCCGCGCCCGTGATCGCCGCTGCACCACCCGCACCCGGCGCAGCGCCGCCCGTCGCCGATGCCGCACCCGGCGCCGCGCCGCTGGCGGCCGAACAGTCGTACAAGAAGAGCGAAAGCGAACGGGCCTCGGTCCGCGGCGCCGCGTCCGCCTTGCAGTCCGTCCCGCCGGCCCTTGCGCATGCGCCGCAGCCATCGGCCGCCGCGCCGTCCGCGCAGCTCTCGCAGGCCGAGTCCGCCGCGCACCCGCCACCATCGCGTGCCCGGCTGGCCGGCGCGCCGGCGCCCGCCGTCGAGCGCGCGCCGTCCTTCGCCGCGCTCGATCGCTGGACCGCCTGGTCGGCCGCGGGCGACACGGCGCCGCGCCATGGCCGCGCCGACATCGAAGCCTTCCCCGCATTGCTGGGCGCGGTGGCGCGCTCGGCCACCCAGCCCGATGCGGCACTGGCCGCGCCGGTCGAAGCGCGCATCGCGCTCTACCGCGGCCGCACCGTGGTCGCCGTGCTCGAGATCGCGGGCGAGCAGGTGCGCTGGTCGCCGCAGCCCGGTGCTTCGGCCTTCATCGGCACGCCGCCCGCGCAGGCACTGGCCTCGCTGCGCGCCGCGCTCGAGCGCGCACGCGAAACGCCTTCGACGCCGCAGCGCTGAAGGCATCGAGTTCCAGGGCAAAAAAAGCGGGCCTCTCGGCCCGCTCGCCATCAGGCGTTCTTGAAGTCCGGCTGGCGCTTGGTCAGGAAGGCGTCCATGCCTTCCTTCTGGTCCTGCGTCGCGAACAGCGCATGGAACAGCCGGCGCTCGAACATCACGCCGTCGCTCAGGCCGCTCTCGAAGGCGCGGTTGACCGACTCCTTGGCCGCGATCACCGAGATCTGCGAGAAGCCGCAGATCACCAGCGCGGCGCCCAGCGCCTCGTCGGCCAGCTTCTCGAACGGCACCACGCGGCTCACGAGGCCCGCGCGCTCGGCTTCGGCGGCGTCCATCATGCGGGCGGTCAGCACCATGTCCATGGCCTTGCTCTTGCCCACCGCGCGCGGCAGGCGCTGCGTGCCGCCGGCGCCGGGGATCACGCCGATCTTGATCTCGGGCTGGCCGAACTTGGCGTTGTCGGCCGCGATGATGAAGTCGCACATCATCGCGAGCTCGCAGCCGCCGCCGAGCGCGAAGCCGGCCACGGCGCCGATCACCGGCTTGCGGATCGAGCGGATGGTCTCCCAGTTGCGCGTGATGTAGTCGCCCCGGTAGGTGTCGATGAAGCTGTACTTGGCCATCGCCGCGATGTCGGCGCCAGCCGCGAAGGCGCGCTCGCTGCCGGTGAGGATGATGCAGCCGATGGCGTCGTCGGCGTCGAAGGCCTTCAGGGCCTGGCCCAGCTCGGTCATCAGCGCGTCGTTGAGCGCGTTGAGCGCCTTCGGTCGGTTGAGGGTGATGATGCCGACCTTGCCAGCTTCGGTCCGCACTTCGATGTTCTCGTAGCTCATGGTGTCTCCGGGGAAGGGAAGAAAAACGCGCTTCACTATACCCACGGTGCCGTGCGCCACCGTGGCACGGGGCTGCTGGCCGCGGCCTTCGCCCTTCCCGCTGCATGGCTTTGTTGAGAATTGTTCTCAACTAGAATCCGCGGCCATGGAGTTCCCGATGCAAGAACATGCCGTGTTGCTGCGGGCCTATGCCCGCGTGCAGGAGCGCTGCTCGCAGCTGCTGGCCGAGCAGGCCGCGCTGGTGGAGCGGCTGGAGGCGCAGATCGTGCGCCTGCGTGGCGCGCTGGTGGCGCGCGATTCGGCGATGGCGATGGTGCGCGAGGAACTGGCCGCGCGCGCGGCCGTCGGCGCGGCCCTGCCCAAGCGGCTGCATGCGCTGCTCGCGCCGGGCACCGCGCGCCGCCTGGCCATGCCGGCGCAGGCGCCGGTGCCCTCCGACCTGCGCGAGAAGGCCGTGCTCTGCGTGGGCGGCGACGAGCGCACGCCCTCGCTCGCGCGCCAACTGGTCGAGATCGCGGGCGGCCGCTTCCTGCACCTCGAAGGCGCGGACGGCACCGACGATCCCGCGTTCGAGGCCAGCCTGCGCGCGGCCGACCTCGTCATCTGCCAGACCGGCTGCCTGAGCCACGACGCCTGTTGGCGCGTGCAGGACCATTGCCGCCGCACCGGCAAGCCCTGCGTGATGGTGGGCGAGCCGCAGCCGATTCATTTCGTGCGGCGCGAGACGGCCGAGGAGGCCGCGGCCGAACGGGCCTTGCCTGCGGGCTGAAAGCACCAAAAGAAAAACGGGCCGATGACGGCCCGTTGTTCATGCTGCGTAGCTCGCCGGCCTAACAGGCTGTTGAATTTCTCCGGGGAACTGCTGGTTCGGGAAGAGACTGATGCTGGTACGGTTGAAGTGACGCAACGACGTGGGGTGATACCGATGCGCGGATCAGATGGGATGCAGGAAGGCCTGTTCACGCTGGCCAAACTTGATGACTTCGTGCCGCCAGACCATCCGCTGCGAGCCATCCACGGGCTGGTCAATGAGGCACTGGTCGGCTTGAACGGTCTGTTCAACACGATCTACGCCGAGACTGGGCGAGCGTCGATTGCCCCCGAGAAGTTGCTACGGGCAATGCTGATCCAGGTGTTCTTCTCCGTGCGCAGCGAACGGCAACTGATGGAGCAGGTTCGCTACAACCTGCTATTTCGTTGGTTCATCGGGCTGGCCATCGATGACGAGGTCTGGGACCACTCAGTCTTTTCCAAGAACCGTGATCGCCTGCTGGAGCACGCTGTCGTCGAGAGCTTCTTCGCCCAGGTGATGCGACTGGCTGACAAGCGCAAGCTGCTGAGCAAGGAGCACTTCTCGGTGGACGGCACGCTCATCCAGGCTTGGGCCAGTCACAAGAGCTTCTTGCCCAAGGACGGCGACGGGCCCGGGGCGGGTGGCGGCCCCGCAGGTCGCAACCAGGAGCGCGATTGGAAGGGCCGACCACGCAGCAACGATACGCACCAGAGCAAGACAGATCCGGATGCCAGACTGTTCCGCAAGGGCGCCAGCACTGCAGCGATCCTGGCGTATCAAGGCCATGTGCTGATGGAGAACCGCAACGGTCTGGTTGTTGGCGCGGTGGTTACGTACGCCGACGGCTACGGCGAGCGCTCGGCAGCATTGGCGATGCTCGACACCGTCCCCGGAGCACACCGTAAGACGGTCGCAGCCGACAAGGGCTACGACACGCGAGACTTCATCGCCGACTGCCGCAAGCGCGGCGTGACGCCGCACGTGGCCAGCCACACGACGCGTTGGGGTGGCAGCGCCGTCGATGGACGAACGACTCGTCACGCCGGCTACGCTGCCAGCCAGGTCGTGCGCAAGCGCATCGAAGAGCACTTCGGCTGGGCGAAGACGGTCGGGAGGATACGACAGACGATGTACCGCGGACTCCAGCGTGTCGACCAGCAGTTCAAGCTCACCATGACGGCCAGCAATATCGTGCGGATGGCTCGAATGCTGTGCATTGGGCCTCAAAGGGCTGTGCAATGAGCCCACGAACGGCCCCCTGCCCGACGTGTGGCGCACGTGCGCAAAGCCTCATCGGTCCAAACCGACAGCCAAGCCCTGGCCAATTCGGCTTCAACCGCCTGATCAAGCTAACCAATCGACGTTTGCAACGTCGAATTTCAACAGCCTGCTAAGCCTTCGTCGCCGCGATCGCCACCGGCGCCAGCCACTTCGAGACCCGGCCCGTGTCCTGCGCCAGCAGGCGCCAGGTCGTGACGCCCGTGGGCAGCACCAGCGGCAGCTTCACCAGCTTGCGGTCGCGCGCGACCAGCGCGGTGCAGCGCTTGCCCGCGCCGAGGTAGAGCGCGAGATCGTCGAGCCGGCCGATGCGCCAGCCCTGCGCGCTCTTGCGTCCCGCGGCCGGCAGCTCGATGCCGATCCATTCGTCGCCGGCCGCGAAGCCGGCCTTCTCGGCCGCGCCGCCGCGCAGCACCACCTTGACCTGCACGCTGCCGCCGCTCTCCGCCACGCGCAGGCCCAGCGTCTGCGCGGGCTGCGAGGGATCGTCGAGCGTGGCCACGCCGTGCAGGCGCAGCAGCTCGGACAGCGGCAGCTCGGCGGTCGAATGCACCCAGGCCGCGAGCTCGGCCGCGTACGAGCGGCCGCCCGCGGCCTCGAGCGCGGCCGCGATATCGGCCTCGCTCACCGGCCCGCCGCCGCTCGCGTTCCACAGGTGGCGCATCGCGTCGTCGAGCGTGCCGCGGCCTTCGGCGCGCAGCTTGAGGTCGAGGCACAGCGCGACCAGCGCACCCTTGGTGTAGTAGCTGACCGTGCCATTGGGCGTCTGCTCGTCCTGCCGGTAGTACTTGACCCAGGCGTCGAAGCTCGCGTCGGCCACCGACTGCACCTGCCGGCCCGGCGTCTGCTGCACCTGGTTGATGGTCTTGTTGACCAGCCGCAGGTAGGCCGCGTCGTCGATCAGTTCGGCGCGGCGCAGCAGCAGGTCGTCGTAGTAGCTGGTGAAGCCCTCGAAGAACCACAGCAGCCGCGTGTAGTTCTCGCGGCCGTAGTCGTAGCGCGCGAACTCGGCCGGCCGCAGCCGCTTCACGTTCCAGGTGTGGAAGTACTCGTGGCTGATCAGGCCCAGCAGCGTGACGTAGCCGTCTGCAGACTTCTTCATGCCGAGCTGCGGCAGGTCGCGCCGGTTGCAGATCAGCGCCGTCGAATGGCGGTGCTCGAGGCCGCCGTAGCCGTCGTCGACCGCGTTGAGCATGAACACATAGCGGTCGATCGGCGGCTTCGGACCGCCGCGCTTGCCGACCTTGTCGCCGTGCCAGAAGCGCATCTCGGCTTCGCAGATGGCCTTCGTGTCGGCCAGCAGCCGATCGCCGTCGAACGAGGCCGCGGCACCCGCGACCACGAAGCGGTGCGGCACGCCGCCGGCTTCGAACTCGCCGCTCCAGAAGGCGCCGAGCTCGACCGGGCTGTCGGCCAGTTCGTCGTAGTCGGCCGCGAGGTAGCGGCCGAAGCCATGGCGGTCGGTCTTCAGCGGCGGCAGCGCGGTGGCGCAGGACCAGGGCGCGGCGCCCTCGGGCAGCGCCGAGGCGGCGGGCGCGACGATCTCGAGCGCATGCGGCGCATCGGTCTGGCCCTCGACCCGCAGGCACAGGCTGGTGCCGTTGAAGAAGCCGCGCTCGGCGTCGAGCCAGGCGGTGCGCACCGAGTTGTCGTAGGCGCAGACCTTGTAGCGCAGCACCAGCGGCTGGCCGGCCGTGCATTCGACGCGCCAGCTGCACTTGTCGAGCTGCGTCAGCACCGGTGCCTTGCGCCGGCCCTGCGAGGCCTGCAGCCCCTGCAGGTTCTTGGCGAACTCGCGCACCAGATAGCTGCCCGGGATCCACACCGGCAGCGTCAGCTGCTGCTCGGCCGCGGGGCGATCGATGGTGAGCGTGACCTCGAACAGGCGCGCATGCAGGTCGGCGCATTCCACGCGGTAGTGCACGCCGGGCGCGGCCACGGCCGCGGGCGCAGCGGCCGCGCGCCGCGAGGGGGACTTCGTCGCCATCAGCTGGCGGAGGCGGCGAGTTGCTTCTCGACCTGCTCGGCGGGCACGGCGCCCGGGGTGCGGGTGCCGTTGCTGTAGATCAGGGTGGGCGTGCCGGTGATGTTGTAGCGGCGGCCGAACTCGACGTTGCGCTGCAGCGCGGTCACGTCGCAGCTGCCGGGCGCGGTGGCCGGGCGCGTGCCCGCTTCCATCCAGTCGCTCCAGGCCTTGCCCTTGTCCTTGCTGCACCAGATGTCGCGCGACTTGACGGTCGAATCGGGTCCCAGCACCGGGTAGAGGAACAGGTAGACGGTGACGTTGTCGACCGACTTCATGTCCTTCTCGAAGCGCTTGCAGTAGCCGCAGTTCGGGTCCTCGAAGACCGCGAGCTTGCGCTTGCCGTTGCCGCGCACGATCTTGATCGCGTCCTTCACGGGCAGCTTGTCGAAGGCCACCTCCGACAGCTTCGCCACGCGTTCCTCGGTGAGGTTGCGGCGCGCGTTCACGTCGATCATGTTGCCCTCGAGCAGGTAGTTGCCCTGCTCGTCGGTGTAGTAGATCTGCGCGCCGTTGACGCGCACCTCGTAGAGGCCGGGCATCGGCGACTTGCTGACTTCGTCGATGGTCGGGAACTGCGGGATGCGTTCCTTGAGGTTCTTGCGGATCTCGGCTTCGCCGGCATGGGCGCCGAAGGCCGCGAAGAGCGCGAGCGACGCGAAGGCGGCGGGAAGCAGGTGGCGTGCGAGTGTCTTCATGGGTTCGAGGGAGTCGTGTTTCGGTTCGTCCGGGATCAGGTCTTCAGGCCCATGGCCTGCCGCGTGACCCAGTGCTTGACCAGGCGCGTGCGGTCGAAACCGCGCATGCCCCAGTTGCGCAGCGCGGGCAGCGGGCCCAGGCTGTGCGAGAAGAGTTGCTGCAGCCCGTCGGTGGCGAGGCTCATCTGCAGCACCTCGGTGCGGCGCGCGCGTTCGTAGCGGCGCAGCAGGCGCGGGTCGCCCACGCTGCGCCAGTAGTCGCGCTCCTTGACGACGGCGGCCAGCGCGGCCGCGTCGGCCAGGCCGAGGTTCAGGCCCTGGCCCGCGAGCGGATGCACGGTGTGGGCCGCGTCGCCGGCCAAGGCCCAGGTGCGCGGCGCCTGGCCGGCGGTCTGCTCGGTGGCGGGCAGGGTGCCGGTCCAGCGGTCGGCGATGGCGCGCGAGAGCGGCCAGGCGGCGCGCTCGCTCACCAGCCGCAGCGCGCCGAAGGCCTGGTGGCTGGCCTCGGTCACGGCGGCATTGAATTCCTCGGCCGATTGCGCGAGCAGCGCCGGCGCGCGCAGCTGGTCGACCGACCACACCAGCGCCAGCCGGCGGCCGTGCACGCCGTCGAGCGGCAGCAGCGCGAACACCTCGCCCTTGTCGTTGAACCACTGACGTGCCGTGCCGTCGTGCGACTGCTCGGCCTCGAGCCGCGCCGCGATCGCATGCTGCGGATAGCGCGTGACCGCGTAGCTCACGCCGAGCGCTTCGCGCGTGGCGCTGGCCTTGCCTTCGCAGACCACGGTGAGCGGCGCGGCGACCGGTTCGCTCACCACCTCGATCTGGGGCTGGAAGCGCACCGCATCGACCAACTGCTTCTCGAGCGCCGGCACGTCGACGATCCAGGCCAGCGCCTCGACCTTCTGGCGCGCGGCGCTGAACTGCACGCGGCCGCCCTCGTCGCCATCGACCACCATCTCGCGCACCGGCGTGGCGCTGATGCCTTCGGGCCAGGCGCGCAGCGAGGCCAGCAGTTCGCGCGAGGCGGCATTGAGCGCATAAGCGCGGACGTCTTCCCGCTCGGCGGCGGCGGGCGGCGCCACCAGCGCCACGCGCACGCGTTCGCGCGCGAGCAGCAGGGCCAGCGTGCGGCCGACGATGCCGGCGCCGCGGATACAGACTTCGGGGGGGAGGGCCATCGCGGCATTGTAGGAGGACGCTCTTGTGGCCGACCCCGTGGGGAAACCGGCCATTGGGGGTATGCCGGGAGCGAGGACAATCGAGCCCCCATCCGAGGAGCCCCCGTGACAGATTTCGATCTCCAGGCCACCATCGCGCGCCTGTTCGTGTACCCCGTCAAGTCGTGCGCCGGCGTCGAGCTGCCCGAAGCGCTGCTGACCGAGACCGGCCTCGAATTCGACCGGGCCTGGATGGTGGTCGACGCACAGGGCGAGTTCGTCACGCAGCGGCAGCTGCCGCGCATGGCACTGATCAAGCCGCAGATGAAGCACACCGAGGTGGTGCTGCGTGCGCCCGGCATGCTGGCGCTGCACCTGGCCTTCGACCGGGTCGAGCAGCCGATGCGGGTGCGGGTCTGGAAGGACGAGGTCGATGCCTACGACATGGGCGACATCGCCGCCCAGTGGTTCAGCGACTTCCTCTCCGAGCCCGGCAAGCCGCAGAAGCTGCGCCTGGTGCGCTTCGATCCCGAGGTCAAGCGGCTGTCGAGCCTCAAGTGGACCGGCGGCATCGAGGCGCAGACCCAGTTCGCCGACGGCTTCGCGCTGCTGGTGGCCAGCGAGGGCTCGCTGGCCGAGCTCAACGAGCGGCTGGCGCGCGACGGCCATGGCCCGGTGGGCATCGAGCGCTTCCGCCCCAACATCGTGCTGGCCGGCATCGAGTCGCACGACGAGGACCGCGTCGAGATGCTGCACGTGGCCAGCGGCGCCGAGGGCTCGGAGGACGGCGCGCAGCTGCAGCCGGTCAAGCCCTGCACCCGCTGCCCCATTCCCGACATCGACCCGGCCACCGCGCTCAGCAGCCCCGAGGTCAACGACACGCTGCGCACCTACCGCGCCGATCCGCGCGTGGACGGCGGCATCACCTTCGGCATGAACTGCATCGTGATCCAGGGCGTGGAGCAGATGCTCAAGGTCGGGCAGCCGGTGGGGGCGAACTACAAGTTCGAATGAACGGCTAGGGCCTGTTCACAACAGGCCCTAGAAGGTCACGCCCGCGCACAGAATGATGTTCGCGTAGGGCGTGCATTCGCCCGTGCGCACGACTGCCCTGGCGCGCGCGCTCAGGCGTTTCAGTTCCTCGTGCGACACCGTCTCGGGCACGACCGCGAGCTGCCCCGCGCACCATTCGGGCAGCTCGCCCGTGGCCCGGCCCTCGACCGCCTCGCGCGCGAGCAGCGCGCGCTCGACCTGCAGTTCGCTGAGCACCGCCTTCAGCACCTCGGCCACGCGCGGCACGCCGGGCGTGAGCGCGAGGTCGATGCGGCGCGGGCCGTCGGGAATCGGCAGGCCGGCATCGCCGATCACCAGCATGTCGCCATGGCCCATGGTGGCGATGACCTGGGACAGTTCGGAGTGCAGCAGGGCGGTACGTTTCACAGCGGAATCCAGTCGGGAGGCAGGGGGCTGCGCAGCACGGCTTCGCGCTGCGGGATGGAAGGCTGGGCGCCGGGCTGCTGGATGCACAGCGCGGCGGCGCGGATGCCCAGGCGCACGGCCTCGTCGAAGGACTGGCCCTCGCCGAGCGCGGTGGCGAGCGCGCCGAGGAAGGTGTCGCCGGCGGCCGTGGTATCGACCGCCTGCACCACCAGCGCCGCATGGTGACGCGCGCCGTCGGCATCGACCGCCACCGCGCCGCGCGCGCCGAGCGTGACCACCACGCGCGCGATGCCGCGCGCGCGCATCGCCTGCCCGGCGGCCGCGGCCTCGAGCGGGCTGTCGGCGCCCAGGCCGCTGAGCGTGCGCGCCTCGATCTCGTTGACCACCAGCGTGTCGATCTTCGGCCACAGGGGCTCGGCGATGGCCTGCACCGGCGAGGGATTGAGCAGCACCTTGCAGCCGGCCTCGTGCGCCACCGCGATCGCGCGCTCGACCTGCGCCATCGGGGTCTCGAACTGGGTCACGAGGAAGGCCGCGCCCTCGAGCCGGGTGCGCAGGTCCGCCGCGTCGAGGTCGACGCCGGCATTCGCGCCCGCGATCATCACGATGCGGTTCTGGCCACTGTCCTCGACCATGATCAGCGCGGTGCCGGTCGGTTCGGCGGCATCGGTGCGCAGCGCCTCGGTGTCGATGCCGTCGCGTTCGAGCGCCTGGCGCAGCGCGCGGCCGTGGTCGTCGTCGCCCACGCAGCCGATCATCCGCACCTGCGCGCCCTCGCGCGCGCAGCTGACGGCCTGGTTGGCGCCCTTGCCGCCGGGGATGGTGGCGAAGGAGCGGCCCAGCAGGGTCTCGCCCGCGGCGGGCGCGTGCGGCACGCGCAGCACCAGGTCCATGTTGAGGCTGCCGAGCACCACGATGCGCGGTGCCGCGGGGCGGGAGGAAGACGTCGGGCTCACGGGGTGCGGGACTTTCGGGTGTCGGCGGAAGAGGGGACGGATACCGGTGCGGTCGCGGGCGCTCCGGAATAGCGCGCGGTGGAGGCGCGCACGTGCAGCTCGGGCTGCAGCACCACCTTGCGCGCATCGCGGCGGCGGCCGCCCACGCGCTCGAGCAGCATGTCGACGGCCAGCGCGCCGATGCGCTCCTTGGGCTGGGCGACGGTGGTGAGCGCGGGGCTGGTGTAGGCCGAGAGTTCGATGTCGTCGAAGCCGACGATCGAGAGCTCGTCGGGCACCCGCACGCCGCTCTCGTGCGCGGCGCGCAGCGCGCCGATCGCCATCAGGTCGTTGCAGACGAAGACCGCCGAGGGAATGTCGTTGGTGCCGGCGCGCAGGATGGCGTGCATCGCCTCGTAGCCGCCCTGGCTGGTGAAGCCGCCGCGCCACAGCAGCGCGTCGGCGTCGGCCGCGCCCGTGCTGTTGCCGCTCTCGGCCAGCGCCATGCGCCAGCCCGCGATGCGCTGCTCGCTCGGCGACACGCCCTGCGGCCCGCCGATGCAGGCGATGCGGCGATGGCCCAGCGACAGCAGGTGGCGCACCGCGAGCAGGCCGCCCTGCATGTGGGCGGTCTCGACCAGGTCGCAGTGCGGGTCGGCGATCTCGCGGTCGAGCAGCACGGTCGGCACCTTGAGGCCGTTGAGCTGCCTGGCCAGCGAGTCGTCGTCGCCGGTCGACACCACGATCAGCCCGTCGATGCGGCGCTCGGCCAGCACCTGCAGGTACACGCTCTGGCGGTGCGGCTCGTCGTCGGTGTTGCACAGGATCAGCGTGTAGCCGGCGCCGAAGCAGCGGTCCTCGATGATGCGCACGATCTCGGCGAAGTAGGGGTTCGAGCTGTTCGGGATCAGCATCCCGAGCGTCGAGGTTGTGTTGCTCTTGAGGCTGCGCGCCATCGCGTTGGGCACGTAGCCGAGTTCGCGGATCGCGAGCTCGACGCGCTCGCGGCCCTTGGCGCTGACGTGGCGCGTGTCGTTGACCACGTGCGAGACGGTGGTGACCGACACGCCCGCGCGCAGTGCGACGTCCTTGATGGTGGCCATGGCCTGGGTGTTCCTGTTGCGGGGTGCTGCTTCGTGGGGAGGGGGGAGCGTCAGGCCAGCCGGCGGTCGGCGCGGCGCTGGCGCAGGGTGTCGATGATCACCGCAACCACGATCACCGCGCCGGTGATGATGCGCTTGCTCGGCTCGCTGGCGCCGACCTGCGCCAGGCCGGCCTCGAGCACCGCGATGATCAGCACGCCGAAGAAGGTGTTGACCACCGAGCCGCGCCCGCCCATCAGGCTGGTGCCGCCGATCACCACCGCGGCGATCACCTGCAGCTCGATGCCCACGCCCGAGTTCGGGTCGGCCGCCTCAAGGCGCGCCGATTGCATCAGCCCCGCCAGGCCGGCCAGCAGGCCCGTGACCGCGAACACCACGATGCGGATCGGCCGCGGGTCGATGCCCGCGAGGCGCATCGCTTCCTCGTTGGTGCCGATGCCCACCACGTAGCGGCCGAACACGGTGCGCGACAGCACCAGCTGGCCCACGATCACCAGCACCACCGCGAGCACGAAGGCCGCCGAGATGCCGCCGATCCACGGCGCCGCCAGGCCCGAGATGGCATCGCCCACGTACTGGGTGCGCGAGTCGGTCACGAGGTAGGCGCCGCCGCGCACGGCCTCGAGCATGCCGAGCGAGACGATGAAGCTCGGCAGCCGCCAGGCCACCGACACGGCGCCGGTGATCGCGCCGCAGATCAGGCCCGTGGCCAGGCCCAGCAGCGCGGCCAGCGGCACCGGCAGTTGCCATTGCAGGATGGCCGCGGCGGCCACCGCCGCGCTGAGCGCCAGCACCGAGCCCACCGAGAGGTCGATGCCCGCGATGATCAGCACGAAGGTCATGCCCACGGCCATCACGGCCAGCGCGGGGATCTCGTTGGCGATGGTGACGAAGGTCTCCACCGTGAGGAAGTATTCGCTGAGGCTGCCGAACAGCGCGATCATGCCGAGCAGCACCACGGCCAGGCCGATGTAGGTGCCGAGCTGGCCCTTGAGGGAGCCGGCGCCGGAGGCGGGGGGAGCGGAAGCGGTGGTGGTCGTCATGGGGCGAAGGAGGATGAGGCTCAGGCGGCGGCCGCGAGAGCGTGAGCGGTGGGGGCTGCGGAGGTGGCGCGGCCGGTGTCGCCGAAGGCCGCGGCCAGGATCGACTGCTGGTCCCAGGCGCCGCGCTCGAACACCGCCACCAGGCGGCCGGCGTGCATCACGCCGATGCGGTCGCACATGGCCATGAGTTCGCGCAGGTCGCTCGACACCATCAGCAGCGCCTTGCCGGCCTCGGCCATGCGATCGAGCTCGGCATAGAGGTCGGCGCGCGCGCCCACGTCGACGCCACGCGTCGGCTCGTCGAGCAGCAGCACCTTGCATTCGCGGTGCAGCCAGCGCGCGAACACCACCTTCTGCTGGTTGCCGCCGCTGAGCGTGGCCACGCTCTGCTCCTCGCTGCGCGAGCGGATGCGCAGCGTCTGCACCAGCCGGCGCGCGATGCCGCGCTCGGCGGCCGCGCGCAGCCAGCCCAGGCGCGAGACCGCGCCGAGGTCGCTGAGCGTGGCGTTGACGCGGATCGATTGCGTCATCAGCAGGCCCTGCGACTTGCGGTCCTCGGTGACCAGGCCGATGCCGGCGCGGATCGCCTGCATCGGCGAGCGCCAGCGGCCCGCGGCCGGTTGCTGCGCGCCGGGCCAGTGGAGTTCGATCGTGCCGCGCTCGGCCTTGTCGGCGCCGAACAGCAGCCGCACGAGCTCGGTGCGGCCCGAGCCCACGAGCCCGGCGATGCCCATCACCTCGCCCGCGCGCAGTTGCAGGTCGACGTCGCGCACCGCGCTGCCGCGGCCGATGCCGTGCGCGCTCAGCATCGGCGCGCCGGCCACGCGGCGCGGGCGGCCGTCGTGCTCGTGCACCGCGCGGCCGACCATGCGCTCGACCAGTTCGGATTCGCGCACGCCGGCCATCGGCCGCACGTCGACCAGGCGGCCGTCGCGCAGCACCGCCACGCGGTCGGCGATGCGCTGCAATTCCTCGAGCCGGTGCGAGACGTAGACGATGCCCACGCCGCGCGCCTTCAGCAGCGCGATCTGCTCGAACAGGTGTTCGGTCTCGCGCGGCGTCAGCATCGCGGTCGGCTCGTCGAGGATCAGCACGCGGGTGTCGTCGAGCAGGTTGCGCGCGATCTCCACCATCTGCTGCTGGCCGATGCCCAGGCGCGAGACCGGCACGGCCGGATCGATGTGCGAGAGGCCGATCTTGGCCAACTGCAGCCGCGCGGCCGCGTGCAGCTCGGTGCGCTGCAGCCAGCCCATACGTTGCGGCAGCCGGTCGAGCAGCAGGTTCTCGGCCACCGTGAGCGTGGGCACCAGCCCCAGCTCCTGCATCACCATGCGCACGCCGTGCGCCTCGGCGTCGCGGCGCGAGCCCGGCTGGAACGGCGCGCCGCCCAGCAGCATCGTGCCGCGCGTCGGCGTGACGAGTCCGCAGACGATCTTGGAGAGGGTGCTCTTGCCGGCACCGTTCTCTCCGGTCAGTGCGAGCACCTCGCCGGCCTCCAGCGTGAGGCTCACGCCGTCGAGCACGGGCGCGGCGTAGTCCTTGCCGATGTCGTGGAGCGCGAAGAGCGGCGTGGCGGGGGGTGCGGACATGGGCGCCGGCAAGGGTGGGTTCTCGAGGTGTGTGACAGCGGTGGAAGCGGCGCGGTGCTTACTTCTTCGAGTCCTTGGTCACCAGCACCACGTCGGTCTTGATCTCGGCCGGCATGTCGGCCTGGCTCTTCTTGTCGGCGATCGCCTTCAGCGCGGTCTCGATGCCGAACACGGCCTGCTTGTCGGCGAACTGGTCGGCCGTGGCGAGCACGCGGCCGTCGGCCAGCATCGGCTTGATGGCGCCGATGTTGTCGTAGCCCACCACCTGCACCTTGCCGGCCTTGCCTGCGGCCTTCACCGCCGCCACCGCGCCCAGCGCCATGCTGTCGTTGCCGGCCAGCAGGGCCTTGAGGTCGGGGTTCTCGCGCATCATGCCGGCCGCCACCGTGTTGCCCTTGTCGATTTCCCACTGGCCCGACTGCACGCCCGCGACGTTGATGCCGGCGGCCTTCATCGCGTCCTGGTAGCCGAGGGTGCGCTGCTGCGCATTGAAGGTGGTCGACACGCCTTCGATGATCCCGACCTTGTCGCCCGACTTCAGGCTCTTGGCCAGGTAGTCGCCCACCAGCTTGGCGCCGGCGCGGTTGTCGGGGCCGACGAAGGGCACCTGGATGTTCTTCTCCTTCAGCGCGGCCGCGTCGAGGCGGTTGTCGATGTTGACCACCAGGATGCCCTTGTCGATGGCGGCCTTGACCACCGGCACCAGCGCCTTCGAATCGGCCGGCGCGATCACCAGCGCATTGACCTTCTGCGCCACCATCTGCTCGACCATCTTGATCTGCGCGGCGGTGTCGGTCTCGTCCTTGATGCCGTTGGTCACCAGCGTGTACTTGCCCGAATTCGCCTTCTGGTGCGCCTTGGCCCCGTCTTCCATGGTGCGGAAGAACTCGTTGGCCAGCGACTTCATCACCAGCGCGACCTTGGGCTTGTCCTGCGCGAGCGCCGGCGTGGCGGCGAAGGTGCCCAGCAGGGCGAGAGCGGCGGCGGTCTGCACGGTGCGGCGGGTGAACTTCATGGTGCGTGTCTCCTGAGGTGTGTTGGAACGAACGATGACCGATCTGGCGGCCCGGCGCCGATGGTAATGGACGAAAACGTTTGCGCAAACGTTTGCTTATCGGGTTTTCATCGGGTTTTACCCTGACCCGCCGGCCCTGTTTAGCGGCCTGCCCGAACCGCCGGGCGGGGCGCCTCGCCTAAAATCGCCGGTTCACCTGAGGACCCCCCATGAGCTTGAAGTGCGGCATCGTCGGCCTGCCCAACGTCGGTAAATCCACCCTTTTCAATGCGCTGACCAAGGCCGGCATCGCAGCGGAAAACTATCCCTTCTGCACCATCGAGCCCAACGTGGGCATCGTCGAGGTGCCCGATCCGCGGCTCGCCCAGCTCGCCGACATCGTCAAGCCGGAGCGCGTGGTGCCCGCCATCGTCGAGTTCGTGGACATCGCGGGCCTGGTGGCCGGCGCCAGCACCGGCGAAGGCCTGGGCAACAAGTTCCTGGCCCACATCCGCGAGACCGACGCCACGGTGAACGTGGTGCGCTGCTTCGACGACGACAACGTGATCCACGTGGCCGGCAAGGTCGACCCGATCTCCGACATCGAGGTGATCCAGACCGAGCTGTGCCTGGCCGACCTGTCGACGGTCGAGAAGGCACTGCAGCGCCACACCAAGGTGGCCCGCTCGGGCGACAAGGACGCGCAGAAGCTGGTCGGCCTGCTCGAGCGCTGCCAGGCCGCGCTCAACGAGAACAAGCCCGTGCGCGCGCTCGAGTTCACCAAGGAAGAGCTGCCGCTGGTCAAGAGCTTCACGCTGATCACCGCCAAGCCCGCGATGTTCGTGGGCAACGTGGCGGAGGACGGCTTCGAGAACAACCCCTACCTCGACCGCCTGCGCGAGTACGCCGCCAGGCAGAACGCGCCCGTGGTGGCGATCTGCGCCAAGATCGAGGCCGACCTGTCCGAGATGGACGACGAGGACAAGAAGATGTTCCTGGCCGAGATCGGCCAGGACGAGCCGGGCCTCAACCGCCTGATCCGCGCCGCCTTCAAGCTGCTGGGCCTGCAGACCTACTTCACCGCCGGCGTGAAGGAAGTGCGCGCCTGGACCATCCACGTCGGCGACACCGGCCCGCAGGCGGCCGGCGTGATCCACACCGATTTCGAGAAGGGCTACATCCGCGCCCAGACCATCGGCTTCGACGACTACATCGCGCTGAAGGGCGAGCAGGGCGCGAAGGACGCGGGAAAGATGCGCTCGGAAGGCAAGGAATACGTCGTCAAGGATGGCGACGTGATGAACTTCCTGTTCAGTTCCTGAGAAGAAGCCGCAGCAGCGGCAGCTTCGGCATCGGGGCCGACCGGCCCCGGTGCCCGCGGTTCGCGAGGCCGGGCCGCCGCGTCACGGGTTCGATCCCGTCGACGCCTCCCCCAGTTCACGCTTGCCAGTGGCGCATCCTTGCGATCGCGCCAACTTCTCTGGCCAATTCCCATTGATTCAAAGCCGGTTCGACGAGCGAGCGTGATTTGCTTCTCGGAAATTCGGGCATCTCCGAATTGATCGGGAAATCATGAAATCCTGTTTGTGTATTATCCGGGCGCTTTTGCGTCTGGTCGGATGAATTTCCCTTGGAAATCAACGATTTCTGATTGAAATCGAAGCCGAATCTTTCCATTGTTTTTAATTCGGATCGATGGGGGATTCCTCGGGAATTATTCGGTCGGCGCGGCTGGGAGATCCCCGCCACGCAAGGCAACCGGCTGCGCGCAAAGGCGGATGCCGAATAAACCGGCTGAACAAGCATCCGGGAATAAACAGGGGGAATTCAATGAATCAAATCTTCGCGCGGCTGCCCGCCGCGTGCGTCATGGCCGCGGGCTTGCAGATCGCCGCCGCGGCGCCGGCGGCGTCGGATGCGGTGTCCGACGAATTGCTCGGCGTCGCGGCCGAAGTGCTTCGGAAAACCGACGCCGACCGGGTGAGCGAGCTCTGGGATTCGGGCTCCAACGTGCTGAAGGCGCGCATGAGCAAGACCGCCTTCATGCAGGCCACGAGAAAGGCGCGGCAGTCGATGGGGCCGGTGGCCAGCCGTGACTGGTCGAGCGTGACGCGTCTCAAGTACCGCAAGGACAACGAGGACGGTTTTCCCGCGGGTCTCTATGCCAATGTGGTGTTCTCCACCGAACTGGACAGCGGCAGGAAAGCCTCCGAAAGAATCAGCTTCGCGATGGAGAACAACCACTGGATCTTCACGGGGTATGCGATCGCGCGCGAGGCGCCGGACATGTACACGATGCCGGCCAAGCCCGCGATCCGGCCATCGCAGCCGCCAGCACCCTCCGTGCCTTCGGCGCCCTCCATGCCTTCGGCGCCAGCTGCCGCCGTTGCCGAGGTCGAAGCCGCGGTGCGCGGCTGGGCCTCGGCCTGGTCGGCCCAGGACATGGACCGCTACCTGGCGGCCTATGCGCCGGAGTTCACGCCGGCCCGCGGCCAGAGCCGCGGGAAATGGGAAGAAGAGCGCCGTGCCCGCATCACCGGCAAATCGAACATCGGCGTCACCCTCGAGGACCTGGTGATCAGCATCAACGACCGGACCGCGACGGCCCGGTTCCGGCAGAACTACCGCGCGGACAAGCTCAAGGAAGTGAGCCGCAAGGTGCTGGAGCTGCAACGCTCGGGCAACCAGTGGCTGATCCGCAAGGAAAGCACCGGCGGCTGACGTCGGCGCGCGCTGCATGGCCTCGACCTTCAACGACGAGCTCTTCGCCCGGGTCGTGCTTGCCTCGATCCAGGCGAGCGAACGGATCATGCGCAGGAACGGCGTGCTCCCGCCACTGGGTATCGCGTTCCTCGGCGAGGCCGTCGAGGGCCAGGTGGTCAACCCGCTCGAAGAGGAGGGAGCGCAACACCTCGATGGCGAGCGGCTGCGGGAGCGCGTGCATCGGCGTCTTTGCGCCATCGCCGGGCAGCGCGACGATGTCGTCGCCGTCTCGACCCTCCTGTACCGGCGGGACCGGGGACGGGTCCATATTCAGGTCGAGCTTCCCGACGCGGTGCTGCAGCCGCTGGCCTTTCCCGTGGCGAGGGTGAATGGCGTGTGGACCGTCTCGGACAGCTGGGAGCCGTTCCCCTACCGCATCGCGGCGCCCGTCCTTGCGCGCTGATCTCAGCGCGCTGCCTGCTGCTTGCCCCACACCACCGTGTTGTCCACCGCATAGGCCGCGCACACCACCTTGCGTTGCGTGCAGCCCTTGAGATGCTCGGTCAGCGCGGCCGAACTGGTGGCGGTGCCGAAGCGGCTGTCGCTGGTGATCAGGAAGGCGCGCGGCCGCGCCTGCAGCAGGAACTGGCGGTAGGCGACGCGGATCTGCTGCGGATCGGCGCCGACCACCGGCAGCGCGGATTCGTCGGCGATGTCGGCGTGGCCCGAGGGCGTGGGCTCGCCGTTCGACTGCAGCACCACGCCCACGGTCTTGAGCAGCTCGCGCCAGGTCTCGCGCTCGGCCATCACGCGCTGCGGCAGTTCCATCACCCATTGCGCCGGATAGGCGAAGCCCAGGTTCGAGCCGCCGGGCGAGATGCGGTCGGTGACGCCGATCAGCCGGCCGTCGGTATCGAAGAGGCCGCCGCCGCTCGAGCCCGAGGACACGGGCGCCGAGGTCTGGACGATCGGCAACTGCCCCGGTGCGCGCGGCCGCAGCGCCGAGATCAGGCCCTCGCTGAGCGTGCGCTCGAGGCCGTGCGGGCTGCCGATGGCGAACACGCGCTGGCCCACGCGCAGGCTGTCGGCCGGTGCGATCTCGACGGCGTGCAATTGCAACGGTGTCTCGGTCATCAGCACGCAGAGGTCGCGCGTCGCATCGGGGTCGCGCAGGATGCTGCCGATCTTGATCGTGGTCTGCCCCTGCATCACGGTCACGGCCGCGGCACCGTCGACCACGTGGCAGGCGGTGGCCAGCGCGGTGGGCGTGACCGCCACGGCGCTGCCCACGGTCACCTGGTTGTCGCCGCGGTCGCCCTTGACGGTCCAGACCGCGGGCGAGGCATGCTGGTAGAGCGCCTCGGGATCGAGCGCGGCCTGCGCGGGACGGTGGGCCACGGCGGCCGCAGTGAAGAACAGCGCGAACATCGCGCCGCGCCAGCCCCCGTGCATGCGGCGCGGCGGGGTCGGCGTGGTGGTCGGTGTCATGCGGCCAGTGTAGGAAGCGGCTTCGCCCGCGCCTGTAGGCGACCGCGCTGACAGGGCTGCGCTTTGCCGCGCGTCACGCTAGACTGCCGCGCCCCGTCGCCCTCGCTTCATTCCAACCCCGCCATGCTCACCGTCCACCATCTCAACAACTCGCGCTCGCAGCGCGTGCTCTGGCTGCTCGAAGAACTGGGCCTGCCCTACGAGATCGTCCACTACCAGCGCGATCCGAACACCATGTTGGCGCCCGCTTCGCTGCGCGCGGTGCATCCGCTGGGCAAGTCGCCGGTGGTGACCACCGACGATGGACTGGTGCTCGCGGAATCGGGCGCGATCATCGAGACCGTGATCGAGCGCTACGGCCAGGGCCGCCTCGCGCCCGCGCCGCTCACGCCCGAGGCGCTGCGCTACCGCTACTGGCTGCACTTCGCCGAGGGCACGGCGATGTCGCCGCTGTTGCTCAAGCTGGTGTTCGACCGCATCGAGAGCAGCAAGATGCCCTTCTTCGCCAAGCCGGTGGCCAAGGCCATCGCCGCCAAGGCCAAGTCGGCATTCATCCTGCCGAACATCGCGAGCCACCTCAACTACATGGAAGCCGAACTCGGCAAGAGCGAATGGTTCGCGGGCGATGCGTTCAGCGGCGCCGACATCCAGATGAGCTTCGTGGTCGAGGCCGCGCATGCGCGCGGCGGGCTCGATGCGAAACGCCCGAAGCTCATGGACTGGCTCGCGCGCATCCATGCGCGTCCCGCCTACCAGCAGGCCCTCGAGCGCGGTGGCCCGTACGAACTGCTGAACTGACAAGGCGCGAGCCGTCGGTTCAGGACGGAAAGATGTAGAGCAGCGCCACCGTCATCGTGACGTAGCGCAGGAACTTGCCGATCGCCATGTAGGCCAGGCAGGGCCAGAACGGCAGCCGCAGCCAGCCCGCGACCGCGCACAGCGGATCGCCGACCAGCGGCAGCCAGCTCAGCAGGCAGGCCTTCGGGCCGAGCCGCTCGAGCCAGCCGAGCACGCGCACGTGGTGCTTCGAGTGCGAGTACTTGTCGGCCACCTTGTGCGCACCGTAGCCCATCCACCAGTCGACCGCGCCGCCGAGCGTGTTGCCCACGGTGGCGACCGCGATCGCGGGCCAGAACAGTTCGGGATTGAGCTTGAGCAGGCCGAACAGCACCGGCTCCGAGCCCACGGGCAGCAGCGTCGCCGAGATGAAGGCGGCGATGAACAGCGTGGAGAGGCCGTATTGCGGCAGCGCGAGAAGCGCGAGGAGTGCGTCGAGCCAGGCTTGCATAAGGTCGGCGCAGTATAGGCAGCGGGTTCGCGATGCCGAGTCGGAAAAGGCGCCGCCGCGCATGGGATTTCCACCCGTGTTTACACCCGTACCAGCGGCGCGAATCGGCGCAAATCGTTTCAGTCACTGAAATGGCAGGTGGCTACAATCGTGCCTCATTTTTCAGCAGCCGACGCGCACAGCCTTCCTCCGTCATGACCTTGCAGATCGGCAACCACACGCTGGAGAACCGCCTGTTCGTCGCGCCCATGGCCGGCGTGACGGACCGGCCCTTCCGCATGCTGTGCCGCGCGCTCGGCGCGGGCTACGCGGTCAGCGAGATGGTGACCTCGCGCAAGGACCTCTGGAATTCGCTCAAGACCTCGCGCCGTGCCAACCACGACGGCGAGCCAGGCCCCATCGCGGTGCAGATCGCGGGCACCGACGCGGCCATGATGGCCGAGGCCGCGGTCTACAACATCGAGCGCGGCGCGCAGATCATCGACATCAACATGGGTTGCCCGGCCAAGAAGGTCTGCAACAAGTGGGCCGGTTCGGCGCTGATGCGCGACGAGCCGCTGGCGCTCGAGATCGTGAGCGCGGTGGTCGATGCCGCGCAGCCGCATGGCGTGCCGGTCACGCTCAAGATGCGCACCGGCTGGAGCATGGAGCACCGCAATGCGGTGAAGCTCGCGCGCGATTTCGAATCGGCCGGCGTGCAGATGCTCACGGTGCACGGCCGCACGCGCGAGCAGGGTTACAAGGGCCAGGCCGAGTACGACACCATCGCCGCCGTGAAGGCCGCGGTGCGCGTGCCGGTGGTGGCCAACGGCGACGTGCGTTCGCCCGAGAAGGCGCGCGAGGTGCTCGCGGCCACCGGCGCCGACGCGGTGATGATCGGCCGCGCGGCCCAGGGCCGGCCGTGGATCTTCCGCGAGATCGCCCACTTCCTCGACACCGGCACGCACCGCGCGCCGCCGCTGGTGGCCGAGGTGCGCCGGCTGCTGCTCGACCACCTGGTGGAGCACTACGCGCTGTACGGCGACTACAGCGGCGTGCGCACCGCGCGCAAGCACATCGGCTGGTACGTGCGCGCGCTGCCCGGCGGCGAGGAATTCCGTTCGCGCATGAACGCCATCGAGGACTGCGAGGCGCAGCTGCGCGCGGTCGGCGAGTATTTCGACGGGCTCGCGGACCAGATGGACCGCATCCCGCAGCACCAGGCGGCCGAAGAGCTGTCCGGCGAAGAGGAGGCGGCCTGCGCCGCCGATTGAGAGAAGAGAAGAAAAGCATGAGCAAGAAACACATCGAGGACTGCGTGCGCACCAGTCTGGAGAGCTACTTCCGCGACCTGCGCGGCACCGAACCCGACGGCATGTACGAGATGCTCGTGCGCGTGGTCGAGAAACCCCTGCTCGATGTCGTGATGACGCGCGCCGAGGGCAACCAGTCGAAGGCCGCCCAGTGGCTGGGCCTGAACCGCAACACGCTGCGCAAGAAGCTGGTCGAACACAAACTTTTGAAATGAACGAGAACGCACGGCGTAACGACACCATGGCCAAGACCGCACTGATTTCCGTCTCCGACAAGACCGGCATCCTCGAATTCGCGCAGGCGCTGCATGCGCTGGGCATCAAGCTGCTGTCCACCGGCGGCACCGCCAAGCTGCTGGCCGATGCCGGCTTGCCGGTGACCGAGGTGGCCGACCACACCGGCTTTCCCGAGATGCTCGACGGCCGCGTGAAGACGCTGCATCCGAAGATCCACGGTGGCCTGCTCGCGCGGCGCGACCTGCCGGCGCACGTGGCGGCCATCGAGCAGCACGGCATCGACACCATCGACCTGCTGATCGTCAACCTCTATCCGTTCGAAGCCACCGTGGCCAAGCCCGGCTGCTCGCTCGAGGACGCGATCGAGAACATCGACATCGGCGGCCCGGCCATGGTGCGCAGCGCCGCCAAGAACTGGAAGGACGTGGGCGTGCTGACCGATGCCTCGCAGTACGCGACGGCACTGGCCGAGCTCAAGGCCGACGGCAAGCTCAGCGACAAGACCAAGTTCGCGTTCTCGGTGGCCGCCTTCAACCGCATCGCCGACTACGACGGCGCGATCAGCGACTACCTCTCGGCGATCGACTTCGAGACCAGCCAGGGTCAGTCGACGCCCACGCGCTCGCTGTTCCCGGCGCAGAGCAACGGCCGCTTCGTGAAGGTGCAGGACCTGCGCTACGGCGAGAACCCGCACCAGCAGGCCGCGTTCTACCGCGACCTGCATCCGGCGCCCGGTTCGCTGGTGTCGGCGAAGCAGCTGCAGGGCAAGGAGCTCAGCTACAACAACATCGCCGACGCCGATGCGGCGTGGGAATGCGTGAAGAGCTTCGACGTGCCGGCCTGCGTGATCGTCAAGCACGCCAACCCCTGCGGCGTGGCGGTCGGCAAGGACGCGGCCGAGGCCTATGCCAAGGCCTTCAAGACCGACCCGACCTCGGCCTTCGGCGGCATCATCGCCTTCAACCGCACGGTCGACGCCGCCACCGCACAGGCTGTGGCCAAGCAGTTCGTCGAGGTGCTGATGGCCCCGGGCTACACGCACGAGGCGCTCGAGGTGTTCCAGGCCAGCAAGGCCAAGCTCAACGTGCGCGTGCTCGAGATCGCGCTGCCGCCGGGTGGCGCCACCGACTGGGACAACGGCCGCAATGCGACGGACGTGAAGCGTGTCGGCTCGGGCCTGCTGATCCAGACCGCCGACAACCACGAGCTCGCCCTGTCCGACCTCAAGGTCGTGAGCAGGAAGCAGCCCACGCCGCAGCAGCTGCAGGACCTGCTGTTCGCCTGGAAGGTCGCCAAGTACGTGAAGAGCAACGCGATCGTGTTCTGCGCCGACGGCATGACCATGGGCGTGGGCGCGGGCCAGATGAGCCGCCTCGATTCGGCGCGCATCGCGAGCATCAAGGCCGAGCATGCGGGCCTGTCGCTGCAGGGCACGGCGGTGGCCAGCGATGCCTTCTTCCCGTTCCGCGACGGCCTCGACGTGGTGGTCGACGCGGGCGCGGGCTGCGTGATCCAGCCGGGCGGCTCGATGCGCGACCAGGAAGTGATCGACGCGGCCGACGAGCGCGGCGTGGTGATGGTGCTGTCGGGCGTGCGCCACTTCCGGCACTGAGCCGGGCGCGGTTCCAAAAAAAACAAAGGCGGCCGTGGCCGCCTTTTTTCATGGGCCCCGGCGGCCGCTCATTCGAAGCGGTACTTGAGCTGGAAGCTCAGCGCGCCATAGAGCCGGTTCTTGATCGTCGGCACGTAGGCGATGTTGAGGCCCCAGTTCTTGCCCTCGATCGCCGCGGTGGGGATCAGTGCCGGGAACCAGTTGCCGTTGCGGTAGTTGGGGTAGCCGTCGAAGCCGCCGACCACGGCGCCGAAGCGCACGCCGTGGAATTCGAAGGGCAGCACGTAGAGGCCGAGGTAGTGCGACTGGCGCCGGTCGCTGTTGTGGAAGGTGCCGAGCGTGACGCGGTAGACGTCGTTGAGCGGGTACTCGAAGCCCAGGCCGGGGTTCTTGTTCTCGAGGCCCTTGTCGCGGTCGAAGTGGGCCGAGTAGAAGCCGACGTTGATCCAGGTCTTCTGGATCTCGAAGGGCTGGTCGAAGGTCGGCAGCGTGAAGTCCACCGACTGCGCGAGCGCCGGACCACAGAGGAGGAGGGCGGCACTCAGGACCGGCAGCAGGCGCAGGGATTTCATGGCTGGATGTTCTGGAGATCTCGTGCGGCTCGAGTCTGGCCGCGATGGCTTCTACCCTGTGATCGTTGGCGCCGGCTTTGCCGGACGCGGGCGCAATATACACGCGGGCACGGTCCGAAGCGCGAGCGCACGCGACGATTTTTCTGGGCATGCTGTCATCGCCGTGGCACACGGCCGTGCGCAAGCGGGGGGGCCGCTGCTCAGGCCGGCCGCGCCAGGTACTTGCGAAACAGCTCGGCCAGCCGCAGCGCGGCCAGCGACAGCGGCTTGCCGCGCGGCGAGACGATGCCCAGTTCGAGCGGCGGCACCGGCATCGCGAGCGGCACGCGCTCCACCAGCGCGTCATAGGGCGGCATCGTGAGCATGCCGGCCGGGCCCACCATCAGCGCGTCGCTGCGCGTCAACAGGCCCCAGCTCACGCCGAAGGAGGCGACCTCGATGCGGTGCTCGGGCAGCGGCAGGCCCTGCGCTGCGTACTGCTCGAGCAGGAAGCTGTGCTGGCTGCCGGGCGCCAGGTGCATCAGCCATTCGGCGCCCGCGATCTCCTCCCAGCGCGTGGCATGGCGCAGCGGATGGCCGCGCCGGCACAGCACGGCCATCTCGATCATGTCGAGCCGCTCGAACGCGAAGTCGGCATCGAGGGCCGAGGCCACCGGCCCCGCCACCGCGAAGTCGACCGCGCCCTCTCGCAGCAGCGGCAGCACCTGCGGGATCAGGCCGTCGAAGAGCTTGAGCTGCGCCTGCGGCATGGCCTTGCGGAAGGCGCGCACCACCTCGGGCAGCACGCCGAGGAACACCATCGGCGTGACCGCCACCGCCACGCGGCCGTGCTGGCTGCCCTGCAGGATGCGGATGTCCTGGCGCGCGAGCTCGAGCTGCTGGTGCGCGAGCCGCGCGCGCACCGTGAGCTGGCGGCCGGACTCGGTGAACTCGATGCCGCGCGAGCTGCGCAGCACCAGCTGCGCATCGACCTCGGCCTCGAGCTCGCGGATCGCCTTGGTCACCGCCGCCTGGCTCAGGTGCAGGCTGCGCGCGGCGGCGCGGATGCTGCCGGTGTCGGCCAGCCGCAGCCAGGCCTTGAGCTGGTGATCCTTCATGCGGGCATTCTGCCGCCCGGCCGTGCGCGGGAATCTACCGACAAACGCAGGTTGTCATCGCGACAAGCGATTGTCTTTTGCGGCGCGGGCCCGGTTCCTAGACTTCGGCCACCAGCCGGCTCGTGGTGAACGGCGGGATTCCCCAAGAGGAGATGCTTCGTGCCCGCCCTGTCATTCGCATGGACCCGCCGCGCCGCGGTGGCCGCCCTGGCCGCCCTGGCCGCCGCCGCGCTGGCCGCCTCGGCCCAGTACCCCGAGCGCCCGGTGAAATTCATCGTGCCCTATGCCGCCGGCTCCGGCGTCGACGTCGCGATGCGCCCGGTGGCCGACGCGATGGCGCGCGAACTGGGGCAGGCCATGATCGTCGACAACCGGCCCAGCGCGGGCGGCATCGTCGGCACGCAGGCCCTGGTGAGCTCGGCGAACGACGGCTACACGGTCGGCTACGGCAACCTCGTGACCCTGAGCATCAACCCGGCCTTCTTCTCGAAGCTGTCGTACGTGCCCGAGAAGGACCTGGTGCCGGTCGGCCTGATCTCGAGCAATGCCTACGTGCTGATCGTGCGCAAGGACCTGCCGGTGCGCAGCCTGCAGGAGCTGGTCGCCTACGGCCGCGAGCATCCGGGCAAGCTGTCGGTCGGCACGCCCGGCATCGGCAGCGCGGGCCACCTGACCGGCGAGTTGCTGAAGACCGAGACCGGGCTCACGATGGTGCAGGTGCCCTACAAGACCGGCACCCAGGCGGTCGCCGACATGGTCAACGGCCAGCTCGACGTGACCATCGAGAACATCTCGGCGGTGCTGCCCTTCGTGCAGCAGGGCCGGGTCAAGGCGATCGCCGTGACCAGCGCGAAGCGCGCCGCGGTGCTGCCCGAGGTGCCGACCGTGGCCGAGAGCGGCGTGCCGGGCTTCGAGGTGGTGGCCTGGGGCGCGCTGATGGCGCCCGCGGGCACCTCGCGCAAGACCGTCGACCGGCTCAACACCGCGCTGCGCGCCGCGCTGGCCGACCCGGCCGTGGTGCGCGCCAATGCCGCGCTGTCGATCGAGGCCTTGCCCTCGAGCCCCGAGGAGCTCAGCGCGCTGATGAAGCGCGAGAAGCCGCGCTGGGCCGAGGCGGTGCGGCGCGCGGGCGTCAAGGGCGACTGATCCATCCATCTTTTTCGAGGAGACAAGCCATGCATCCCTGGCAACTGGAAGCCGCCGAACTCGCGCGGCGCATCGCGGCACGCGAGCTCTCGTGCGTGGAGGCGGTACGCAGCAGCCTGGAACGGCTCGAGGCCGTCAATCCGCGCATCAACGCCGTGGTCGACGGCGGCGCCGAGGAAGCGCTGCAGGCCGCGCGGCAGGCCGACGCCGCGCTGGCCGGCGGCGAAGCGACCGGGCCGTTGCACGGCGTGCCGGTCACCATCAAGGTCAACGTCGACCAGCGCGGGCATGCCACCACCAACGGCGTGGCGGCCTACCGCAAGGTCGTGGCCGCCGAGGACAGCCCGGTGGTCGCGAACCTGCGGCGCGTGGGCGCGATCCTGATCGGCCGCACCAACACGCCCGCGTTCTCGATGCGCTGGTTCACCGACAACGCGGCCCATGGGCGCACCCTCAATCCGCACGATGCGGCGGTGACGCCCGGCGGCTCGAGCGGCGGCGCGGCGGCCGCGGTCGCGGTCGGCATCGGCGCCATCGCGCATGGCAACGACCAGGGCGGCTCGATCCGCTACCCGGCCTATGCCTGCGGCGTCTACGGCCTGCGCCCGAGCTTCGGCCGCGTGCCGGCCTTCAACCCGTCGGGCACCGGCGAACGGCCGCCGGTGGTGCAGCTCAGCTCGGTCCAGGGGCCGCTGGCGCGCAGCGTGCGCGACCTGCGGCTGGCCTTCGCCGCGATGGCCGCGCGCGACGCGCGCGATCCGTGGTGGGTGCCCGCGCCGCTCGAGGGCACGCTGCCGGCCGGCCCGCTGCGTGTGGCGCTGTGCACCGCGCTGCCCGGCTACGCCTGCGATCCCGAGGTGGCCGATGCCCTGCAGCGCGCCGCGCGCCGGCTCGAGAGCGCTGGCTACCGCGTCGAGCCGGTGGAGCCGCCGCGGCTGCGCGAGGCGGCCGAGCTGTGGCTCGCACTGACCATGGCCGACAGCCGGCTGCTGGTGGAACCGGCGCTGCTGCGCGACGGCGACCAGACCATCCGCCAGGCCTACCGCGCGATGGACGCGCATGCGCCGTCGTTCGACACCGAGGCCTACATGCGCGCGCTGGCCGCGCGCACGGGGCTGATGCGCGACTGGGCGCTGTTCCTGCAGCGCCATCCGCTGCTGCTGATGCCGGTGTCGTGGCGCCACCCGTTCCCGGTCGATGCCGACCAGCGCGGCGCGGACGCGATGCGCGACCTGCTCGATGCGCAGAGCCCGCTGCTGGCGACCGCGATCCTGGGCCTGCCTGGGCTGTCGGTGCCGATGGGGTTGCGCCAGGGCCTGCCCACGGGCGTGCAGCTCGTGAGCGATCGCTTCCGCGAGGACCTGTGCCTGGCGGCGGCCGAGGTGCTCGAGGCCGAGACCGGGCCCATAGCGGCCATCGACCCGGCCTGAGCCTCCCGCTCAGCGCTTGCTGAAGATCTCGCGCGCCGCCTCGACGGTGGCCGCGATGTCCGCGTCGCTGTGCGCGGCGCTCACGAAGCCGGCTTCGTAGAGCGCGGGCGCGATGTACACGCCGCGCTCGAGCAGGCCGTGGAACAGCGCGTTGAACTGCGCGTTGTCGGTGGTCATCACCTTGGCGTAGTTCTGCGGCAGCTCGTTCATCAGGAAGAAGCCGAACATGCCGCCCTCGCTGTCGGCGCTGAAGGGCTGGCCCTCGGCGGCGGCCGCGGCCTTCAGGCCGTCGACCAGCGCGCGGGTCTTGCGGCCCAGCGCCTCGTAGAAGCCGGGCTTGGCGATCTCCTTGAGCGTGGCCAGGCCGCAGGCCGTGGCCACCGGGTTGCCCGAGAGCGTGCCGGCCTGGTAGACCGGGCCCAGCGGCGCGAGCTGTTCCATGATGGCGCGCGGTCCGCCGAACGCCGCCAGCGGCATGCCGCCGCCGATGACCTTGCCGAGCACCGTGAGGTCGGGCTGGATGCCCAGCACGCCCTGCGCGCCGTGCAGGCCGACGCGAAAGCCCGTCATCACCTCGTCGAAGATCAGGAGCGCGCCGTGCTGCGTGCACAGCGCGCGGCAGCGCTGGGCGAACTCGGGCGTGGCGCGCACGAAGTTCATGTTGCCGGCGATGGCCTCGATCATCAGGCAGGCGATGTCGCTGCCGTGCAGCGCGAAGGCCTCCTCGAGCTGCTGCAGGTTGTTGTACTCGAGCACCAGCGTGTGCTGCACCACCTCGGGCGGCACGCCGGCCGAGGTCGGGTTGCCGAAGGTGGCGAGGCCCGAGCCAGCCTTGACGAGCAATGCGTCGGCGTGGCCGTGGTAGCAGCCCTCGAACTTGACGATGGTCTTGCGGCCGGTGGCGCCGCGTGCCAGCCGCAGCGCGCTCATCGCGGCCTCGGTGCCCGAGCTCACGAGGCGCACCATCTCCATCGACGGCACCAGCGCCAGGATGGCCTCGGCCAGCTCGATCTCGCGCTCGGTCGGCGCGCCGTACGAGAAGCCCTCGAGCACGGCCTTCTGCACCGCCTCGACCACCGCCGGATGGCCGTGGCCCAGGATCATCGGGCCCCAGGAGCCGATGTAGTCGATGTAGCGCTTGTCGTTGGCGTCCCAGAAATAAGCGCCCTGGGCGCGCTGGATGAAGCGGGGCGTGCCGCCGACGGCCTTGAAGGCGCGCACGGGCGAGTTCACGCCGCCGGGAATCACGGCGCGGGCGCGCTCGAAGAGGATGTCGTTGCGATCGGAGTTGGGCATCTGGAACGGGGAAAGTGGAATCAGTGACGGGTGTCGTGGGGCGGCAGGGCGAAGTCGGGCACGTCGTCGCCGGGCTCGCCATCGTCCTCCTCGGGCTCGGGTTCGGCCCAGAACAGGCGGTCGGGCAGCACGTGGCCCATGCCGGGGCGGAAGCCCGCGTCGAGGCAGCGGTCCATGTAGGCCAGCGCCTCGGTGGTGGCGGCCACCAGGTCGGTGCCGCTGGCCAAAAGCGCGGCCAGCGCGGCCGACAGCGTGTCGCCGGCGCCCGAGAACACGGCCTCGAGGCGCTCGTACTTCTCGCTGGTCAGCACCGACTGCGGCGAGGCCAGCACGTTGTCGATGAACTGGTCGGGCAGCACCAGGCCGGTGACCAGGGTGTAGGGCACGCCGAACTCGCCGGCCGCCATCGCGATGTCGCGCGCGCCGGGCGGGCGCTCGCCGCTCCAGTCGGGCAGCAGCCAGCGCCACAGCGTGCTGTGGTTGCCGACCAGCACCGTGGTCTGGGGCAGCACCAGGTCGCGGAAGGCGTCGAGGTAGGCGTCGATCTCGTTCTCGTCCCACCAAGAGAGGTTGGGCATGTACGCCACCACCGGCACCTCGGGGTAGTCGGCGGCGGTCTCGGCGATGGTGCTCAGCGCCTCGGGCGTGCCGGCGAAGCCGACCTTGATCAGCTGCACCTCGACGTCCTCGAGGATGGCGCGGGTCTGCTCGGCGATGGCCTCCTCGTCGAACGCGAAGTGGTCGAAGATCTCGGCCGTGTCGCGCGCGTAGGCGCCGGTCACCACCGGCAGCATGTGGGCGCCCACCGATCCCATGGCCAGCCCGTCGCCGGCCAGGCCGCCGGCGCCGCTCGGGTCGCTGGCATTGAACACCAGGACGCAAGGGGGATTCAGGTCCTGATCCGCCAATGCATCGTCGTCGGGCAGCGGATCGTTAAGATCGCCCGGTTTGTCAACGCTGTCTGCTGGATGTAAGTGGAAGGTCATACGCCGGGCGGAATCCGCTGGATGGTGGCATGGGCGCGACGTTTACACGGCGCCAGTGAGATACGCATAGATACACTCGTTGCATTTAATGAACAAGGACTTTAAGCTCCGATGAATACGAAAACTTGGATGTGCCTGATTTGTGGGTGGATCTATGACGAAGCTGTAGGTGTACCGGAGGACGGGATTGCGGCAGGCACGGCCTGGGCCGACGTCCCGATGAACTGGACCTGTCCCGAGTGCGGTGCGCGCAAGGAAGACTTCGAAATGGTTGAAATCTGAAAAGCATGGCATAGAGCTACGCGATCTGCGCCGGGGTACGGCGCGGCGGGCATCCAAGTCTCATGAGCAGGAGCTTTTGCAATGGGCCCGAATGGATCAGGTTACAAGGTGCTGGTCATCGACGACAGCAACACCATCCGGCGCAGTGCCGAGATTTTTCTGAAGCAGGGTGGTCACGAGGTTCTCCTCGCCGAAGACGGCTTCGACGCGCTCTCCAAGGTTAACGACCACAAGCCGCACCTCATTTTCTGCGACATCCTGATGCCGCGGCTGGACGGCTACCAGACGTGCGCCATCATCAAGCGCAACGCTCATTTCTCCAAGGTCCCGGTCGTGATGCTGTCGTCGAAGGACGGCGTGTTCGACAAGGCGCGCGGCCGCATGGTCGGATCGCAAGACTACCTGACCAAGCCATTCACCAAAGACCAGCTGCTGCAGGCCGTGCAGCAGTTCGGCAACGTTTCACAGGAAGTGCAGTAAATGCCCATTCGAAAAATCCTCGTCGTCGACGACTCCAAGACTGAATTGGTGTTCCTGTCCGACCTGCTCCACAAGAACGGCTTCGCCGTGAAGACCGCCGAGAACGCCGAGGACGCCATGCGCCGCCTCGAGGAAGACCAGCCCGACCTGATCCTCATGGACGTGGTCATGCCGGGCCAGAACGGCTTCCAGCTCACGCGCGCGATCGCCCGCGATCCGCAGTACGCCGCGATCCCGATCATCCTGTGCACGAGCAAGAACCAGGAAACCGACCGCGTCTGGGGCATGCGCCAGGGCGCGCGCGACTACATCGTGAAGCCGGTGAACGCGCAGGAGCTGATGTCGAAGATCAGCGCGCTGAACTGAGCGCGGATCTGCCGAGTCCATGGCGAATCGCGACGCACTGAGAGCCTTCCAGTCCCGGCTGGCGAGCCGCCTGCAGGCCGCGCGCACCACCGGCGTGGCCGCGACCTGGCTCGCGGTCGAGGCGGGCGAGGGCAAGTACCTGTTCCCGCTCGGCCATGCCGGCGAAATCTTTCCCTGGACGCCGCCGCAGCCCGTGCCCTACACGGCGCCGTGGTTCCTCGGCGTGGCCAACCTGCGCGGCGGCCTCTACGGCGTGGTGCAGCTGTCGGCCTTCGCCAGCGGCGCGCCCAGCGGTCCGGCCGCCAGCGAAGCGGCCCGCATCCAGTCGCGGCTGGTTGCGCTCAACGAGCTGCTCGACGTCAACTGCGCGCTGCTGGTCGACCGGCTGGCGGGGCTGCGCGGCGTCGAGGCCTTCGCGGCCTCCGAGCCCCCGGGCGCCGATGCGCCGCCCTGGGCCGGGCACCTCTACATCGACGCCGCCGGCGAACGCTGGCAGGAAGTCAACCTGCAGGCGCTGTCGCAGCAGCCCCAGTTTCTGAGTATCGGCGCCTAGCTGTCACAGGCGCCTCTGCACCCGACCACCACCTGAAGGACCGACCGTGAGCTCGATCGCCGACAAGTTCAAGAAATTACTGCCCGCCAGCGGCAACGACAAGGCCCGCGTCGATGGTTCGGGTTCGCTCGCGATCGACAACGTCGACACGGTGCAGGTCCCCGACGAGAAAACCGTGCGCATCGCGCGCGCGCCGGGCGACGCTTCGTTCGGCGGCGCGCCGGCCGCCGGCTCGTTCAGCGAAGGCGGTGCGCTGGTCGATGGCGGCGAGGCCGCCAACGAACCGGGCCGGCCCGATGCCGCCGACCTGCTCGCGGACGACGGCCGTGCCGGCCAGAGCCCCGCGCGCCAGCAGCGCGTGCTCGCGATCCTGCTGGCGGTGGTGGTGCTGGCGCTGCTGCTGGTCGCCGGCCTCGCCATCCTGCGCGCCGAACGGCTGGCGCAGCAGGTGGCGGCCACCGGCCAGTCGCTGATGCAGTCGCAGCGCCTCGCCAAGTCGATCTCGCAGGCCCTGGTGGGCAGCGCGCCGGCCTTCACCGAAGTGAAGGACAGCGCCGACGACCTCACGCGCCGCGTCAACGGCCTGACCAACGGCGACGAGGCGCTGCGCCTCGAGGCCGTGGGCGAGGCCTACGGCGAGGACATGGGCAAGATCGGCCCGCTGGTCGCGCGCGCCGACGCGAGCGCCAAGGCCGTGCTGGCCCAGCGCCAGATCCTGACCCAGGTGGGTGCCGCTTTGCGCGACATCAACCAGCAGTCGTCCACGCTGCTCGAGATGACCGAGACCGTCGCCTCGCTCAAGATGCAGCAGAACGCCACGCTGCCCGAGATCTCGGCCGCCGGCCAGCTCGTGATGCTGACGCAGCGCATCGGCAAGTCGACCAACGAGTTCTTCACCGTCGAGGGCGTGAACCCCGACGCCGTGTTCCTGCTCGGCAAGGACCTGAACACCTTCCAGGAAACCACGCGCGGTCTGCTCGACGGCAATGCGCAGCAGCGCTTCCCCGGCTCGAAGGACCCGCAGACGCGCCAGCAGCTCGAAGCCATCCTGAAGACCTACGAGCAGATGCGCACGCAGGCATCGGCCATTCTGGGCAACCTGCAGGGCCTGGTGGCGGCGCGCGAAGCGCAGGCGTCGATCCTGACCGACAGCGAACCGCTGCGCAAATCGCTGGGCGAGCTGCAGGACAAGCTGTCGGCGCGCACCGGCCTGGGCGCCGGCACCATCGTGCTGCTGTTCGTGCTCTCGTTGGCCGCCCTGGCACTGGCCGGCGCCATCGGTTTCGTGCAGGTGCGCGAAGGCCGCGAACGCGCCGCCAACGCCGAGCGCGAACGTCTCTCGGCCGAGCAGGCTTCGGAGGAAGCCAGCCGCATCAACAACGCCAACCAGGCCGCCATTCTTCGGCTGATGAACGAACTGCAGACGGTGGCCGAAGGCGACCTGACGCAGGAAGCCACCGTGACCGAGGACATCACGGGCGCCATCGCCGACTCGGTGAACTACACGGTGGAAGAACTGCGGCTGCTGGTGGGCAACGTGCAGAACACGGCCACGCGCGTGGCGCTGACCACCTCGCAGGTGGAAAGCACCTCGACCGAGCTGCTGGCGGCCTCGACCGAACAGCTGCGCGAGATTCGCGAAACCGGCCAGTCGGTGCTGACCATGGCGGAGCGAATCAACGGCGTGTCCTCGCAAGCGCAGGAGTCCGCCACGGTGGCGCGCCAGTCGCTGCAGGCCGCGTCCTCGGGCCTGCAGGCCGTGCAGAACGCCATCGGCGGCATGAACGCCATCCGCGACCAGATCCAGGAAACCTCCAAGCGGATCAAGCGGCTGGGCGAATCCTCGCAGGAGATCGGCGAAATCACCGAGCTGATCTCGGACATTACCGAACAGACCAACGTGCTGGCACTGAACGCCGCCATCCAGGCCGCGTCGGCCGGTGAAGCCGGTCGCGGCTTCTCGGTGGTGGCGGAAGAAGTGCAGCGGCTGGCCGAACGCTCCGCGGACGCCACGCGCCAGATCTCGGCGCTGGTGAAGGCGATTCAGACCGACACGCAGGATGCGGTGGGCGCCATGGAGCGTTCCACGCAGGGCGTGGTCGAGGGGGCCAAGCTGTCCGACAACGCGGGTACCGCGCTGTCCGAGATCGACCGCGTGTCGCGCCGCCTCGCCGAGCTGATCGAGCAGATCTCGCAGTCCGCCTCCCGCGAGGCCGATTCGGCCAACGTGGTGGCGGCCAACATCCAGCACATCTTCGCCGTGACCGAGCAGACCGGCGAAGGCACGCGGACCACCGCGCAGCAGGTGCGCGAACTGTCGCAGATGGCCGAGGAACTGCGTCGTTCGGTGGCCCGTTTCAAGATTGCCTGACACAGAAGAACGGCGAGCATCCAAGGTGGCTATCCAATCCCCCGTCGCGGCCCCCCTCGCCGGCAATCCGCCGGCCACCGAAGACCTCGGGCCGCTGGCCTGGGTGCTCGGAGAAATCCAGAAGTCGCTCGAGAACGTCGGCAAGTCGCTGCGCCGCTTCGCGCGTGACGTCGGCAATGCGGCCGAGATCGAGAGCGGCCCGCTGCAGATGGCGCGCCAGCAACTGCACCAGGCCGTCGGCGCGCTGCAGATGGTGGGCCACAACGCGCCCGCGCTGGTGCTCGGCTCGATCGAGTTCGCGGTGCAGGGCTTCGTGGCCGAACCGCAGCGCTGCACCGACAGTGCCGCGCTCAAGATCGAGCGCGCCGGCTTCGCCGTCACCGATTTCCTGCAGGCCCTGCTGGCCGGCAAGAACGTGTCCTCGATCGCGCTGTTCCCGCAGTACCGCGACGTGCTCGAACTGGTCGGCAACGAGCGCGTGCATCCGGCCGATCTCTGGAGCGCCAGCTGGCGCTGGGTCGAGATCCGTCCCGCGCTCACGCAGGCCTCGCTGGCCTACGACCCCTCGGTGCGCTCGCGGCTCGACCGCGAGGTGCTGCAGTTGGTCAAGACCGGCGACACGCAGGCCGCGCGCCGCCTGCAGGCGCTGTGCCTGGGGCTCGGCCGCGGTGCGCTGCTGCCGCGCGTGGCCAGCTTCTGGACCCTGGCGGCCGGCTTCTTCGAGGCGCTGGCGCTGGGCCTCGTGCCCGCCGACAGCTACGTCAAGCGCGCCGCCTCGCGCGTGCTGCTGCAGTACGCCACGCTCGCGCGCGGCGACAGCGTGGTGTCCGACCGGCTCGGCCAGGACCTGCTGTTCTTCTGCGCCCAGGCCATGCCCACCGCGCGCGACGAAGCCACCACCCTGCGCAGCGTGCGCACGGCCTGGGGCATCGCGCATGAACAACGCGTCGACTACACGGTCGAGCAGTTCGGCCGCTTCGATCCGCTGGTGCTGGCCCAGGCCCGCAAGCGCATCGAGACCGCCAAGGAGATGTGGTCCGGCCTCTCGGGCGGCGACATCACGCGCACGCGCCAGGTGGCCGACACCTTCGCCCAGCTCGGCGAATCGCTGCACCGGCTGCATCCGCCGAGCGAGCCGATGGTGCAGGCGCTCGCGCACGCGGTCGACGCCTCGGTGCGCAGCGGCCAGCCGCCCGACACCGAGCTCGCGATGGAAGTCGCGACCTCGGTGCTCTACCTCGAGGCCGCGCTCGAAGACCTCGACCCCAGCGACCCGCAGCTCACCCAGCGCATGCTCAAGCTCGCCGGGCGCATCGAGCGCGTGCGCGCGGGCGGCCATTCCGAGCCGCTCGAGCCCTGGATGGAGGACCTGTACCGCCGCGTCAGCGACCGCCAGACCATGGGCACCGTGGTCGACGAGCTGCGCAGCCACCTGAGCGAACTCGAGAAGTCGCTCGACCAGTATTTCCGCCGCCCGGGCGAAAAGGGCCTGCTGCGCACCGTGCCGAGCCAGCTGCAGCAGATGCGCGGCGTGTTCTCGGTGCTCGGCCTCGACCAGGCCGCCCACACCGTGCAGCGCATGCGCGACGACGTGGAGGCCATGGTGGGCAGCGCCTCGCCGGCCGACGAGATGGCCGGCTTCGACGCGCTGGGCAACAACCTCGGCGCGCTCGGTTTCCTGATCGACATGCTGGGCTACCAGCCGGCGCTGGCCAAGCGCCTGTTCGTCTTCGACGCCGAGGTCGGCGAGCTCAAGCCGCTGATGGGCCGCCAGGCCGCCGATGCCGAGGACGCCGAGAGCGTGGCCGCGCCGGCCGCCGAGCCGCTGCTCAGCATCGAGGAAGTCGATGCCCAGATCGCGTCGAAGCTGGCCGCGCTGGCCACGCCGGCGCGCAAGGCCAAGCCCTCGCCGATCGAGGAATTCAGCCGCAAGGCCGACAGCTGGACCGCCAAGATCGTCGGCCCCGGCGCGCTGCCCGACACCGAGGTCACCGAGCTCGAGGAAGACGACCTGCAGAACATCTTCCTCGACGAGGCGCGCGAGGTGGTGCACAACGGCCAGAACGCGATCGTCGCGCTCGGCAGCCGCCCCGAGGACACCGACGAGCTCACGATCCTGCGCCGCGCGTTCCACACGCTCAAGGGCAGCTCGCGCATGGTCGGCCTCACCGACTTCGGCGACGCCGCCTGGTCGCTCGAACAGGTGGTCAACACCTGGCTGGCCGACCAGCGCCCCGCCACCCCCGAACTGCTGGCCGGCACGCAGCAGGCGCTGCGCGACTTCGGCCTGTGGGTCGAGGACATCGCGGCCTCGGCCCCGCACGGCTGGCAGTCCGCCCCGTTCAGCCGCCTCGCCGAAGCCCTGCTGGCCGGCGAGCCGGTGCCGACCGCGCCGCCGCGCGTGGCCGATGCCGAGGCGCTCGCGATCGCGGCGCGCCAGATCGCCGCCGATCCCCTGCCCACCTCGCCGGCCCCGCTCGAGGAGCTGCCGCCGCAGTTCGCGCTGCCGGCCGCGGCCGCGCAGGCGCTGCCCGAGTTGCCCGAGCTGCCGGACCTGTCGCTCGAACCGGCCGACGCCTCCGACACCTCCGACGTGCCGCAGGCCGCGTCGCGCACCGTGGGCCCGGAGGACGACGACTTCGTCTCCACCGACTTCCTCGACTTCGAGACCCGCGAGCCTTCGTCCACCGCGCCGGCACCGCTGCCGACCGCGCTGAGCGACGGCATCGACTTCGATTTCCTGGCGCCGATCGGCGCCGCCGCGAAGGCGAGCCAGCCGGCCGAGGAGGCCGCGATCGAGGCCGCCGGCCTGGCCGAGCTGCCGTCCTCCGCGCTGTCGATCGACGCCGCGCAAGCCTCGGCCGAGCGCGCCGAGGCCACCGCGCCCGCGCTGCCCGACCTCGACTGGACGCCCGAGCCGCTGCCGCTGCGCGAAGCCAGCGATGCCGGCACGGCCGTGCCGATCGACTTCCCCGAGATCCAGCTCGAGCCCGTGGAGGCCCCGGCCGAGTTCGCCCAGGCCGCCACGGTCGCGCCCGAACCGGCCGCGCCCGAGACCGCCGCGCTGCTCGATGTCGCGGCCCAGGCCCTGCCGCTGGAGGCACCGGCCGAGCCCGAGGAAACGGTGCAGCCCGAGGCCGCGCCCGCCGCCGAGGCGCCGGCCGTTGCCGAGCCGCAGCCCGAATCCGTCGAGGTGACCGCCGCCGGCAACGCCGACGACCAGGTCAAGGTGATCGGCCCGCTGCGCATCGGCATCGCGCTCTACAACGTCTACCTCAACGAGGCCGACGAATGGTCGCGCCAGCTCGCCACCGAGGTCGGCGAGTGGGCGCTGCAGCCCTACGAACGCGTGGCCGACTCGACCATCGCGCTGGCCCATTCGCTGGCCGGCAGCTCGGCCACGGTCGGCTTCCACAGCCTGTCGGGCATGGCGCGCTACTTCGAGGCCGCGCTGCAGCACCTGCAGATGCAGGGCAGCGGCACGCGCGAGCAGGGCATGGTGCTGGTCGCCGCGGCCGACGAGCTGCGCCGCCTGCTGCACCAGTTCGCGGTCGGCCTGCTGCGCGACCCCTCGCAGCAGACGCTGCAGGCGCTGCGCGACATCGCGGCCTCGCCGATGCCCTCGCCCTATGCCGAGGAGCTGGCACGCGACGAGCCGCGCGCGCCGCTGCAGGTGGTGTCGCCGCAGGGCGGCGCCGACGTGGCGCTCGACGACTCCGAGGACGCCATCGACCTGGCCGACGCGGTCGACGTCGACCTGTTCCCGATCTTCGAGGAAGAGGCGGCCGAACTGCTGCCGCAGCTCGGCGAGGCGCTGCGCCAGTGGTCGCACCATCCCGACGACGGCGCGCCGCGCACCTCGGTGCTGCGCACGCTGCACACGCTCAAGGGCAGTGCCCGGCTGGCCGGCGCCATGCGCCTGGGCGAGCGCGCGCACCGCATGGAATCCGAGATCGAACTGCTGGGCACGCAAGGCCACGTCGACCGTTCCGACATCGAGAAGCTGCTGGCGCGCCTCGACACGCTGCAGGCCACCTTCGACGCGCTGCGCGCGGCCGACGATGCGACCCAGGTCGAACTGGCGCAGCGCGTGGCGGAAGCCACCGCGGCATCTGCGCCCACGCCCGTGGAACACCCGGAGCTGCGCGCCGAGCCCGCCAACGACGCCATCGCCGCGGTCGATGCCGACACCGACGCCGAACCGACGGCCGCCGTGCCCGCACCGGTGCGCCCGGCCCCCGCCACGCTCGCGCCGCTGCGCGCGCCGGTCGGCCAGGCCGTGCGCATCCGCACCCAGCTGCTCGACCGCCTGATGGCGCAGACCGGCGAGGTCATCATCACGCGCTCGCGGCTCGAGGCCGAGATCGGCTCGCTGCGCGGCTCGCTGGCCGACCTCACGGGCAACCTCGACCGCCTGCGCCAGCAGCTGCGCGACATCGAGGTGCAGGCCGAGAGCCAGATGCAGTCGCGGCTGGCCCAGGCCAAGGATTCGCAGCAGGGCTTCGACCCGCTGGAGTTCGACCGCTTCACCCGCGTGCAGGAACTCACGCGCATGATGGCCGAGTCGGTGAACGACGTGGCGACCGTGCAGCGCACGCTGCAGAAGACGGTGCAGGCGACGGAAGACGACCTCAGCGTGCAGGCGCGCCAGACGCGCGAACTGCAGCGCGGCCTGCTGCGCACGCGCATGGTGGAGTTCGAAGGCATTTCCGACCGCCTCTACCGCGTGGTGCGCCAGGCCTCGAAGGACACCGGCAAGCAGGTGCGCCTCGACATCACCGGCGGCTCGATCGAAATGGACCGCGGCGTGCTCGACCGGATGACGCCGGCCTTCGAGCACCTGCTGCGCAACTGCGTGGCTCACGGCATCGAGGACGCCGCGCGGCGCGAGGCCTCGGGCAAGGACGCCAGCGGCCTGATCGTGATCGACCTCGCGCACGAGGGCAACGACGTGTCGGTGAGCTTCCGCGACGACGGCGCCGGCCTCGACCACGAGCGCATCGCCGAGCGGGCCCGCTCGCTGGGCCTGCTCGCGGCCGACCAGCCGCTCACGCCCGAGGAGGCCACCGAGCTGATCTTCCGGCCCGGCTTCTCCACGGCCGGCCAGGTGTCGGAACTCGCGGGCCGCGGCATCGGCATGGACGTGGTGCGCGCGCAGGTCGCCGCGCTCGGCGGCCGCATCGAGACGCGCAGCCAGCCGGGCCAGGGCACCACCTTCAAGCTGGTGCTGCCGCTGACCACCGCGGTGACGCACGTGGTCATGCTGCGCTTCGGCGAGGTGTCGATCGGCGTGCCGTCGAACCTGGTCGAGCTGGTGCAGCGCGTGAACGCCACCGACCTCGAGTCGGCCTACCTGCACGACACCCATCCGTTCGGCAGCGAACAGGTGCCGTTCTACTGGGGCGGCGCGCTGCTGCAGGCCTCGCCGCGCAGCGAGCACATCGCGGGCCGCACCAACACCCTCGTGATCGTGCGCAGCGCGGCGCAGCGCGTGGCGCTGCACGTCGACGAAGTGCTGGGCAACCAGGAAGTGGTGGTCAAGAACCTCGGGCCGCAACTGGCGCGGCTGCCGGGCCTGGCGGGCATCTCGGTGCTGGCCTCGGGCGCGGTGGCGCTGATCTACAACCCGGTGGCATTGGCCGCGGTGCATGGCGAGCAGGCGCGCGCGCGCCAGGCCGCGGCGCTGGCGCAGCCGGTGGCGGCGGCCGACGAGCCGCGCGGCCCGCATGGCCAGGACCCGGCCGCGGCGCTGGCGCCCGTGGTGCCGCAGATCCCGCTGGTGCTGGTGGTCGACGACTCCATCACCGTGCGCCGCGTCACGCAGCGCCTGCTGCAGCGCGAAGGCTACCGGGTCTCGCTGGCGGCCGACGGCCTGCAGGCGCTCGAACGGCTGCAGCAGGAACGCCCGGCGGTCGTGCTGTCCGACATCGAGATGCCGCGCATGGACGGCTTCGACCTCGCGCGCAACATCCGCGGCGACGCGGCGCTGGCCGAGCTGCCGATCATCATGATCACCTCGCGCATCGCCGAGAAGCACCGCGACTATGCGCGCGACCTCGGCGTGAACCACTACCTCGGCAAGCCCTACTCCGAAGAAGAGCTGCTGCGGCTGGTGCGCGCCTACACCAGCGACACGGCGACGCTCGCGGCCGCCTGAGGCGCGCGCCTGCGAAAAAGCCCGGACGGCGACGCGCCTCCGGGCTTTTTCTTTGGGGGATGGCCGGGCTACTTCTTCGCCAGCGTCTTGCTGCGCGCCACCGCGTAGCGCTGCAGCGTGCGCTCGCGCGCCTCGGCATGGTCGACCACCGGCACCGGGTAGTTCTCGCCGAGCTTCACGCCGGCGGCCTCGAGTTCCACCGGCGTCGCCGTCCACGGCGAATGGATCGCGCCGTTCGACAGCCCCGCGAGCTGCGGCAGGTAGCGCCGGATGAACTTGCCGTCGGGGTCGAAGCGCTCGCTCTGCGTCACCGGGTTGAAGATGCGGAAGTAGGGCTGCGCGTCGCAGCCGCTCGAGCTCGCCCATTGCCAGCCGCCGTTGTTCGACGCCAGCTCGAAGTCGTTGAGGTGCAGCGCGAAGTAGGCCTCGCCGCGGCGCCAGTCGAGTCCCAGGTCCTTGCACAGGAAGCTCGCCACCACCATGCGCAGCCGGTTGTGCATGTAGCCGCTCTGGTTGATCTGCAGCATGGCCGCGTCGACCAGCGGATAGCCGGTGCGGCCCTGGCACCAGGCCTCGAACAGCTGGTCGGCATGCTTGCCGTGGTGCCACTGGATCTTGTCGTACTCGGGGCGGAAGCTCTTCGATTCGCCCTTGGCGTGCACGTGCGGGAAGTGGGCCAGGATCTGGAAGTAGAAGTCGCGCCAGATCAGCTCGCTGAGCCAGGTCGCGGCGCCCGCGTCGCCCCGCAGCGAGAGCTGGCGCGCCACGCCCGCCACCTGCCGGATCGACACCGTGCCGAAGCGCAGGTGCACGCCCAGGTAGCTGGGCCCGCGCACCGCCGGGTAGTTGCGCGCCGCCTCGTAGCGCTCGATGCGCTCGAAGAAGTCCTCGAACAGGATCGCCGCGCCGCGCGTGCCGGTGGGGATCTCGAGCGTTCCGAGGTTGCTCTTGGCGAAGCCCAGCGCCTCGAGCGAGGGCACCGGCGCGCGCCAGCCCTCGGGCGGCGGCACCAGGGCGTCGGCATGGCCGCGGCTCGGGTAGGACTTGAGGAAGAAGTCGTCGACCTTGGCCAGCCAGGCCCGCTTGTAGGGCGTGAAGACCGTGTAGGGCTGGCCGGTCTTGGTCATCAGCTCGTCGCGCTCGAAGACCGTCGAGTCCTTGTGGGTGTGGAAGCTCACGCCCGCATTGGCCAGCGCGCCGAACACGCCGGCGTCGCGCGCCAGCGCCTCGGGCTCGTCGTCGCGGTTGGCGAACACCGCCTGCACCTCGAGCGCGCGCGCCAGCGCCGGGATCTCCTCGGCCGCCGCCGCATGCCGCACGATCAGCCCGCCGCCGAGCGCGCGCAGCTCCTCGTCGAGCTCCAGCAGCGATTCGCGGATGAATTCCACCCGCCGGTCGACCCGCGGCAGGGGGTCGAGGATCGCCGTGTCGAACACGAACACGCAGACCAGCTGGCGGCAGCTTCGCAGGGCGTGGTAGAGGGCCGCGTTGTCGTCCACGCGCAGGTCGCGGCGGAACCACATGAGCCCTTTGGGGTAGGTCTTGTCGACGGCCAGTAAAATCGGAGGCATATGGCTTCCGATTCTGCCCCGATGAACCTGACGCATCACTTTTTGATAGCGATGCCGGGCCTGGAAGACAAGACCTTCAACCGCAGCGTCGTCTACCTGTGCGAGCACAGCGAGCGCGGCGCCCTGGGCCTGGTCATCAACAAACCCAGCGACATCAACCTCAAGGTGCTGTTCGAGAAGATCGAGCTGCACCTCGCGCGCCCCGAGCTCGGCGAGGCCCCGGTCTTCCAGGGCGGCCCGATGCAGACCGAGCGCGGCTTCGTGCTGCACGAGCCGGTCTTCACCGAGGCCGACAAACCCGAGGAATCGGTCTACGCCTCGACCATGACCATTCCCGGCGGCCTCGAGATGACCACCTCGAAGGACGTGCTGGAGGCCCTGGCCACCGGCGCCGGCCCGCGCAAGGTGCTGGTCTCGCTGGGCTACGCGGCCTGGGGCGAGGGCCAGCTCGAGTCCGAACTGGCCGAGAACAGCTGGCTCACGGTGGGCGCCGACCCGGCCGTGATCTTCGACACCCCCATCGACCAGCGCTACGACAAGGCGCTGCTGCTGCTGGGCCTGGAGGCCTGGAAGCTCTCGCCCGACGCGGGGCATGCGTGAACGCCACGGCCATGCCTGACGCGCCAGCTTCCGTTTCCAGCCCCGCTTCCCTTCCCGTTCCCGCCCATTTCCAGAGCTTCCTGGCCTTCGATTTCGGCCAGAAGCGCACCGGCGTGGCGAGCGGCAACCGGCTGCTGCGCAGCGCCACGCCGCAGGCCACCATCAAGGCCGAGGGCGCCGATGCCCGCTTCGCGCAGGTCGAGGCGCGCATCCGCGAGTGGCAGCCCGATGCGCTGGTGGTGGGCGTGCCCTTCCATCCCGACGGCGCCGCGCACGAGAACACCCGGCGCGCGCAGAAGTTCGCGCGCCAGCTGCGCGGCCGTTTCAACCTGCAGGTGTTCGAGGTCGACGAGCGCTACAGCACCACCGAGGCGCTCTCCCAGGGCGCGCGCGATGCCGATGCCGCCTCGGCCTGCATCATCCTGGAGCAATTCTTGAGGAGTCTTCCGTGAGTTCCACCCCCGCCATTCCCGACGCCGAGGCGCTCTACACGCAACTGCTGGCCGGCGTCCGCGCGCTGCTGCGCCCCGACACCCGGCTGGTGGGCGTCACCTCGGGCGGCGCCTGGCTGGTCGAGCGGCTGCAGAAGGACCTGGGCCTGGCCGGCGCGCCCGGCGTGATCTCCTCGGCCATGCACCGCGACGACTTCGCGCGCCGCGGCCTCGCGGCCAGCGCGCAGACCGCGCTGCCCTTCGATGTCAACGGCGCCGACGTGCTGCTGCTCGACGACGTGCTCTACACCGGCCGCACCATCCGCGCCGTGCTCAACGAGCTGTTCGACTTCGGCCGCCCGGGCTGCGTGCGCCTGGCCGTGCTGGTCGACCGCGGCGGGCGCGAGCTGCCGGTGGCGGCCGACTTCGCCGCCACCACGCTCGCGCTGCCCCATTCGCAGTCGCTGGCGCTGGCGCGCGCGGACGACGGCGCCTTCAGCCTCCAGGTCGAGGAAAGCAAGTAAGCCATGCTCTACAAGCGCAATCCCCAGCTCAACAAGAACGGCGAGCTCATCCACCTGCTGTCGATCGAGGGCCTGCCCAAGGACATCCTCACCCACATCCTCGACACCGCCGCCAACTTCACGAGCGTGAGCGACCGCGAAGTGAAGAAGGTGCCGCTGTTGCGCGGCAAGAGCGTGTTCAACCTGTTCTTCGAGAACAGCACCCGCACCCGCACCACCTTCGAGATCGCGGCCAAGCGGCTGTCGGCCGACGTCATCAACCTCGACATCGCGCGTTCCTCGGCGAGCAAGGGCGAGTCGCTGCTCGACACCATCGCCAACCTGAGCGCGATGGCGGCCGACCTGTTCGTGGTGCGCCACAGCGAGTCGGGCGCGCCCTACCTGATCGCGCAGCACGTCGCGCCGCACGTGCACGTGGTGAATGCCGGCGACGGCCGCCACGCGCACCCGACGCAGGGGCTGCTCGACATGTACACCATCCGCCACTACAAGAAGGACTTCGCCAACCTCACGGTGGCGATCGTCGGCGACGTGCTGCATTCGCGCGTGGCGCGCTCCGACATCCATGCGCTCACCACGCTGGGCTGCGCCGAGGTGCGCGTGGTCGGCCCCAAGACCCTGGTGCCCGGCGACATGGCCGGCATGGGCGTGCGCGTGTGCCACACGCTCGAGGAAGGCATCAAGGACTGCGACGTGGTCATCATGCTGCGGCTGCAGAACGAGCGCATGAGCGGCGCGCTGCTGCCTTCGTCGCAGGAGTTCTTCAAGACCTACGGCCTCACGCCCGAGAAGCTGCAGCTCGCGAAGCCCGACGCCATCGTGATGCACCCGGGCCCGATCAATCGCGGCGTCGAGATCGACTCGGCCGTGGTCGACGGCCGGCAGAGCGTCATCCTCCCGCAGGTCACCTTCGGCATCGCCGTGCGGATGGCCGTGATGAGCATCGTGGCAGGTAACGAAGCATAGACATGTTGCTCGCCCCCAGTCTTCGCGCACTTCGTGTCGCTTCGCCAACCCCCTACCGGGGGCAACACCAGTGGCCCGGCGAAGCCGGTTCCACGGTGTTTCCCGAAAAGGCCATGACCGTCACCGGAAGTACAGACGCATGAACATCCACATCACCAACGGTCGCGTGGTCGACCCCGCCTCGGGCACCGACAAGCAGGCCGACATCGCCATCGCCGACGGCCGCATCGCCGGCATCGGCGCCATTCCCGCGGGCTTCACCGCCGAGCGCACCATCGACGCCACGGGCTGCATCGTCGCGCCCGGCCTGGTCGACCTCGCCGCGCGGCTGCGCGAGCCCGGCTACGAGCACGAAGGCATGCTCGGCAGCGAGATGGCCGCGGCCGTGGCCGGCGGCGTCACCAGCCTGGTGTGTCCGCCCGACACCGACCCCGTGCTCGACGAGCCCGGCCTGGTCGAGATGCTGACCTTCCGCGCCGGCAAGCTGCCGGGCGCGCGCCTGTTCCCGCTCGGCGCGCTCACGCGCGGCCTGGCCGGTGGCGTGCTGACCGAGATGGCCGAGCTCACCGAGCGCGGCTGCGTCGGCTTCAGCCAGGCCGACGTGCCGCTGGCCGACACGCAGGTGCTGCAGCGCGCGATGCTCTATGCGAGCACCTTCGGCTACACCGTGTGGCTGCGCCCGCAGGACCGCGACCTCGGCAAGGGCGTGGCCGCCAGCGGCGCGCTCGCCACCCGGCTCGGCCTCGCCGGCGTGCCGGTGGCGGCCGAGACCATCGCGATCTTCACCATCGTCGAGCTGATGCGCAGCACCAAGGCGCGCGTGCACCTGTGCCGCCTCTCGAGCGCCGCGGGGCTCGCGCTGGTGCGCGCCGCCAAGGCCGAGGGCCTGCCGCTGAGCTGCGACGTCAGCATCAACTCGCTGCACCTGGCCGACACCGACATCGGCTACTTCGACAGCCGCGCGCGCCTGAGCCCGCCGCTGCGCCAGCAGGGCGACCGCGACGCGCTCTCGGCCGCGCTGGCCGACGGCACCATCGACGCGCTGGTGTCCGACCACACGCCGGTCGAGGCCGATGCCAAGAACCTGCCGTTCGCCGAGAGCGAGCCTGGCGCCACCGGCCTCGAGCTGCTGCTGCCGCTGGCGCTGCAATGGGGCGAGCGCAGTGGCGCGGGCCTCGTGCGCGCGCTCGAGGCGATCACGAGCGCGCCCGCGCGGCTGCTGCCCGCGACCGAAGCCTGTGCCGGCATCGGCCGCCTCGCCGTCGGCGGGCCGGCCGACCTGTGCGTCTTCGATCCGTCCCTCGAATGGCAGGTCACGCCCGAGGCGCTGCGCAGCCAGGGCAAGTACACGCCGTTCGGCGGCTACGCCATGCAGGGCCGCGCGCGCCACACCCTCGTGGCCGGACGCGTGGTGCACGGCTGAGCCGCGTTCCGGCGCGCGACGACGACGACAACAACAGGAAGAAGGCGGTCGGGCCGATGCTGCATTCACTCAAGGCACTGCGCCGGCTGCTGCATGCGATCGCGCATGCCGTCGCCGGCTGGTGGACCATCCGCTTCACCTTCCCGGGCCTCGACCAGGCCGAGCGCAACGCGCGCGTGCAGGCCTGGGCTGCGCGCATGCTCGAGATCATGGGCATCACCCTGCGCGTGCAGGGCACGCCGCCCGCGCACGGGCCGGTGCTGCTGATCTGCAACCACCTCTCGTGGCTCGATATCACGGTGATCCACGCGGCGCGCCACGTGCGTTTCGTGTCGAAGTCCGACGTCAAGCACTGGCCACTGATCGGCACGCTGTCGAGTGGCGCGGGCACGCTCTACATCGAGCGCGAACGCCGCCGCGACGCGCTGCGCGTGGTGCACCACATGACCGACGCGCTGCGCAACGGCGACATGATCGCGGTGTTCCCCGAGGGCACCACCAGCGACGGCCGCGGCCTGCTGCCGTTCCACGCCAACCTGCTGCAGGCCGCGATCTCCTCGGGCGCGCCCGTGGTGCCGGCCGCGCTGCGCTTCGCCGATGCCGCCACCGGCGAGACCAGCCAGGCGCCGCGCTACATCGACGACGACAACCTCGCCACCTCGCTGTGGAACACGCTGCGCGCGCCGCCGCTCTTGGCCATCGTGCGTTTCGGCGAGCCGCAGTCCTCGTACAGCCGCGAGCGCCGCACCTGGGCGCAGACGCTGCACGAGGACGTGCAGCAACTGCGTCGCGACACGCACTGAGCGGGTCTTCAGCGAGCCGGCTGCAGCTTCCGCGGCATGACGGCCGACGCGCTGTAGCCGCGCCGATCGGTGGGCACCACCAGCACGTCGCCCGTGGCCCAGCACAGCACGCGCTGCGCGACGCTGCCGAAGAAGAAATCGGCGAGCGGATGGGCGCGCCGCTTGCCGACCACGAGCAGCTCGGCGCGCGCGTGCTGCTGCTGCACCGTGGCCTGCTGCGCCGGGTCGCCGCGACCGATGGTCGACAGCACGCGGTTGCGCCGCGCGCTCGATGAATCGGTCAGCGAGAACAGCCGCTCGCGCGCCTGTCGCTGGCAGTCGTGGCGGTAGGTCCTGATGGCGTGGTCCGAGACCTCGGCATAGCGCAGCTTGCTTTCGTGCATGGTGTTGAGCGCATGGAACAGCTCGAGCGCGGCGTCGGCGTCGAGGCCATGGGCCAGGCTCACGAGTTCGTGCGACGCGGGCGTGAAGTCCACGGCCACCAGGATGCGGCCATAGCGCGGCCGCGCGGCCAGCCGCGTCACGAGCACCGGGCAGCGCAATTGCCGCAGCAGGCGCTCCACGGGCTGGCCCGTGAAGAAGGCGCCGGGCGAACGGTCGCGTTCGTGCCGCAGCACCACGAGGTCGGCATGACGCGCCTCGTCCAAGATCTGCGCGAGGCCGCCGCTCGAGATCGCCACCTGCTTGACCAGCACATCGAAGCGCGCGCCCATGGCGCGGGCCAGGGCCGCGAGCGCGGTGGCCGCTTCGGCGTGCGCGAGCGGTGCGAGGCTCGCGGGCGCGTACATGAGCTTGAGCAGCGCGCCATGGTCCGCCGCGAGCCGGGCGGCGCGTTCGACCGCGTGCTGGCCGCGTGCCGACAGATCGGTGACGGCGAGGATGGATTGAAAGGATGGCGTGCCGGATGCGGTATCGCCGCCGGGACGCACGTGCTCCCGCTGAACCTGGGGGTGATGCATGACGCACTCCATTCGAAGCGCCCCCTGATGACGGGGCGCAGTCACGCAGGGCGAGGGCCCGGCGGTCGATGGTCTGCGTTGAAGGTGAAGGGAAGGAGGTGGACCGCCGGGCTCAGGAATGTGCGGGCGTTGGCCGAGCCGCCGCCGTCATCCACGCACGCGCCAGCGTGCAGCCGCCGAAGCGGAACGCCGGGGTGTGGAACAGCGAGTGAGCGTGCATGCGGCGGAGTCTAGGCCGGATGCGGCCGGCACCCGCTCAGTACCCGCACGGCCTTTGCCAGATTGAGGGAGGCGCCGAGACCCTCCCAAAAAAAAGCGCGCCCCGAGGGACGCGCATCGGTGCACGAGGCACCGGAGGAGTAGAGGAAGAGCAAACGTAAAAGAGACGAGCGCGGGTCAGAGAATCCCGAAGATCTTGAGACCGATGATCACGGTGATCGGCACGCCGCAGGCCCAGAGGATGAGGCTTTTCATGAAGGTTCTCCTGTGTTGTGAGTGGCTTGCAGATTCACACGCGGCGAGGGCCGCGCATTGCAAGAGAACCGGTGCACCGTGCGTGGGCAGGTGCCTACATCTTCAGCCGCGCGCGGCAGGCGCCTCGGGCGGCACGTAACCGAGCCGGCGCGAGATCTCGAGCGCGCAGGCGCGCAGCGGCACCGCCACGCGGCCTTCCCAGTCGCTGTCGAAGGTGGCCTCGGGGCCCATCGCGGTGATGCCCAGCACGATGTTGTGGGTCGAGTCGAACACCGGCGCGCAGAAGGCGTCGATGCCCGGGATCGGCTGGCCCAAGGTGCGCGACATGCCGTGCATGCGCGTCTCCACCAGCAGCGCCTCGAGCTGCGACTGCGACAGCTCCTCGGTGCCGCGGCCGCCGGCCGGGCCGCGCAGGCGCGCGAGGTCGTCCACCATCATCTTCTCGACCACCTTGGGCGGCAGGTAGGCCGCGAACAGCCGGCCCGTGGCCGTGTAGGCCAGCGACATCACGGTGCCGGTGCGCAGGTTCACGTGCAGCGGATGGATCGGTTCCTCGAGCCGCACCACGGTCGGCCCGAAGTTGCCCCAGACGGCGACCGCGATGCTCTGCTCGGTTTCCGAGGCCAGCGCCTCGATCAGCGGCGAGGCCTCCTTGATCGGATCGAGCCTTTGCAGCTTGGCCAGCCCGAGCTGCAGCGCCAGCGGGCCCAGCTCGTAGCGGCCCGCGCTGTCCTGCACCACGAAGCCGACCTTGAGAAAGCTCACCAGGTACGGATGGGCCTTGCCCACCGGCACGCCGGCGGCCTTGCCGAGGTCGCGCAAGGCCATGGGCGCGACATGCCGCCCGAGGGCGACGAGCAGCTGCGTTCCTATTTCGACGGATTGGATGCCACGTCTCGGCTTTTCCATGGGGCGCCCGGCGTGGGGGTTGAGAGTGGGGGCGAGTATAGCCATCAGGGTTTCTACTGATATTGTCGTGTTAAATCGACGATGACTGATCATCTGATAGTAACTAAACGACTTGACCATATCAATGTCGCTGCCTAAACTTCGCGGCAACTTAAGTCCTACAGAAACAAGGCAGACAGGCAGAGATGGAACAGAACACGTTGGAATGCGATGTGCTCGTCGTCGGCAGCGGCGCCTCGGGCATGGCGACCGCGATCACGGCGGCGTCGCAGGGTTTGAAGGTGCTGGTGGTCGAGAAGGAACCGCGCTTCGGCGGCACCACCGCGCGTTCGGGCGGCTGGCTGTGGATCCCGGGCACGCGCCTGGCCACGGAGCAGGGCATCCACGAGCCGGCCGGCGCCGCGCTCGACTACATGAAGCACGAGACCACCACCCACTTCGACGCGGCGCGCGTGAGCGCCTTCCTCGAGATGGGCCCGAAGGCGATCGACTTCTTCACGCGCAACACCTGCGTGCAGTTCGACATGCCGCCGGTGTTCCCCGACTACCACGCCGAGGCGCCCGGCGGCCAGCCGGGCGGGCGCTCGATGGTCACGCGCCCCTTCGACGGCCGCGAGCTCGGTCCGCGCATCAAGCAGCTCGCGCCGCCGCTGCCCGAGCTCACGGTGTTCGGGATGATGTTGGGCTCGGGCCCCGAGATCAAACACTTCATGCGGGCCTTCAAGTCGCCGACCTCGTTCTGGTACGTGACCAAGCGGCTGAGCCGGCACTTCCTCGACGTGCTGCGCCACGGCCGCGGCATGACCCTGACCAACGGCAACGCGCTCGCGGGCCGGCTCGCCAAGGCCGCGATGGACCAGAACATTCCCGTGTGGCTCTCCTCGCCCGTGAAGAAGCTCGTGGTCGAGTACGACGGCGTCTCGGGCGCGGTGGTGCAGCACGAAGGCAAGGCCGTGCGCGTGGTCGCGAAGCGCGGGGTGGTGCTGGCCTGCGGCGGTTTCCCCTACGACGTCGAGCGGCGCAAGCAGCTGTTCCCGCACGCGCCCACGGGCCAGGAGCACTACTCGCCCTCGCCCTCGACCAACACCGGCGACGGCCTGCGGCTGGCCGAGGCGGTCGGCGGTCGCGTCGACGGCACCATCCCGCATGCCGCGGCCTGGGTGCCGGCCTCGGTCACCACGCGGCCCGACGGCACCAAGGGGGTGATGCCGCACTTCATCGACCGCGCCAAGCCCGGCGTGATCGCGGTCACGCCCAAGGGCAAGCGCTTCGCCAACGAAGGCAACTCGTACCACGACTTCGTGCAGGCCATGGTCAAGGCCTGCGCCGGCGAGCCCGAGGTCACGGCCTGGCTGCTGTGCGACCACAAGGCGCTGCGCGACTACGGCCTGGGCTGCGTGGCACCAGCGCCGCTGCCGATCGGCCGGCACCTGAAGAGCGGCTACCTCAAGCACGGCGCCAGCATCGGCGAACTCGCGCAGCAGATCGGCATCGCGCCTGAGGTGCTCGAGGCCACGGTGAAGGAGTTCAACGACAGCGCGCGCACCGGCGAGGACCCGCTGTTCGGCAAGGGCAGCAAGGCCTACAACCGCTACCAGGGCGACGCCAACGTCACGCCCAACCCCTGCGTCGCGCCGCTGGAGCACGGCCCCTACTACGCGATCAAGCTCGTGGTCGGCGACATCGGCACTTTCGCCGGCCTGGTGGTCGACGAGAAGACCCGCGTGCTCGACGTCAACCGCCAGCCGATCAAGGGCCTCTATGCGGTCGGCAACGACGCGGCCAGCGTGATGGGCGGCAACTACCCGGGCGCCGGCATCACGCTCGGCCCGGCGCTGACCTTCGGCTACGTCGCGGGCCTGCAGGTGGCGCAGGGCGCCACGGCCGCCGCCACGCTGCAGGTCGAACAGCGCGAGGCCGTGCCCGTGCGCCGCACCGCCTGAGTCCTCCTCCCTTCAACCACGCATTCATCACAGAAGGAACCCTCCCGATGGCCTTTCCTCCCCACGTCGCGCCGCGCCTGCTCGAAGGCCGCCTCGCGCTGATCACCGGCGCCGGCCAGGGCAACGGCCGCGCGCTCGCGCTGGGCCTGGCGCAGGCCGGCGCGCGCGTCGTCGTCACCGACATGAACGAGGCCACCGTGGGCGAGACCGCGCAGCTGGTGCGCGACGAAGGCGGCCAGGCCTGGTCCTTCGTGCTCGACGTGACCTCGCCCGAGGCCTGCCATGCGCTGGCGGTGCGCGTGGGCGACGAGATCGGCGCCATCGACCTGCTGGTGAACAACGCCGGCATCATCATCCGCGAGGGCACGGCCAGCCCCAATGCCGCGGCCAACTGGAAGAAGACGCTCGACGTCAACGTGCACGGCACCTTCAACGTCACCCACGCCTGGCTCGGCGCGATCAAGTCCACCCAGGGCGCGGTGATCAACATCGCCTCGATCGCCGCCTACGCGGGGCAGGGCGCGAGCCTCGGCTATTCGCCCTCGAAGGGCGCGATCAAGATGTTCACCCAGTCGCTCGCGCAGGAGCTCGCGCCCTTCGGCGTGCGCGTCAACGCGCTCGCGCCCGGCGTGATCGAGACGCCGATGACCGCCGCCACGCGCGAGAACCCGCAGCGCCTCGAATCCTTCATGACGCGCATCCCGATGGGCCGCGTCGGCCAGACCGAGGACCTCGTGGGCCCAGCGATCTTCCTCGCGAGCGACATGTCGCGCTACGTCACCGGCATCACCCTGCCGGTGGACGGCGGCTTCCTCGCGGTCTGAGCCTTCCGCCGCTTTTTCGCTTTCCCGACCGTCAATCCTCCAGGAGACAAAGAATGAAGACCTTCCGTCTGTACAAGACCTTGCTCGCGAGCGCCGCCTTCTGCGCGTTCGCCGCCGGTGCCTCGGCGCAGGACATCAAGCTCGGCTACAACGGCGACCTCTCGGCCTCGCCCTCGGCGCAGAGCGGCCAGGCCGCGGTGCTCGGCATGGAAGCCGCGATTGCCGACCTCAACGCCGCCGGCGGCGTGCTCGGCCGCAAGTTCACGCTGGTCACGCGCGACGACGTGTCGGCGCCGCCCAAGTCGATCCAGAACATGAGCGACCTGATCGACAACGAGAAGGTGGTGGCGGTGTTCGGCCCCACCAACTCGGGCAACGCCATGGCCTGGAAGCACATCGCTAACCAGAAGAAGATCCCGGTGCTGGGCAACGTGGGCTCGGGCACCGACATCACCAAGCCGATGAGCGCGGGCGCCGACAACTACATGTTCCGCGTCTCGATGGTCGACCGCGAGCAGGTCGCGGCGCTGATGGCCTACGTGAAGAAGAACACCGCCGCCTCGAAGGTGGTGGGCCTGATGGCCGAGACCACCGGCTACGGCCAGGGCGGCCTCAAGGACATGGAGGAGATCGCCAAGCTGCAGGACATCAGGATCGCGGCCACCGAGCGCTTCGGCGTCGGCGACACCGACATGACCTCGCAGCTGTCGAAGATGAAGGCCGCCAACGTCGACACCGTGGTGGTGTGGGCGCAGGGCACGCCGATCGCGCAGCTGGTGCGCAGCATGGAGAAGATCAACTACTTCCCGCTGACGCTGACCTCCTGGGCCGCCGACAACATCACCTTCTACGACGCGGCCGGCAAGGCGCTGGCCGAGAAGCCGATCTTCATGCGCACCGTGAGCGAGACCCGCACGCCCGCGCAGCAGAAGCTCTTCGATCGCATCGGCAGCAAGCTCAAGGCGCCGGGTTCGTTCTCGTTCGCGCTGCATGGCTACGACTCGGTGCTGCTGCTGGCGCAGGCGATGAAGCAGGCCAACGGCACCGACGGCGCCGCCGTGCGCGCCGCGCTGGAAGACCTCAAGACCCCGGTGCAGGGCGTGCTCAAGACCTACGAGAAGCCCTTCAGCAAGACCAACCACGAGGCGCTGACCGCCAAGGACCTGGTCTGGATCCGCTGGAAGGACGGCAAGCTGCTGCCCTACAGCGACGCGCTGATCCAGGGCCTGAACGCAGCCGACTTCAAGCAGTAAGAGCAAAAAAGGAAGCGAGGCCGGCGCGCCCGCGCGGTGCCCGGCCTCGCCTCGCAACGGAGATACACACATGGTTGAAGCGCTCCTGCAGGCGCTCATCAGCGGGCTCGCCGTCGGCGGTGCCTATGCGCTGGTGGCACTGGGATTCAGCATCACGTTCACCACCACCAAGACGCTGAACTTCTCGCACGGCGAGTTCGTCTCGGCCGGCGCCTTCATCGGCATGAGCGCCCTGTTCCTGGTCCTGGGCAAGCCGCTGGCCTCCACCACCTTCGGCGACGCCGTGCCCGGCGCCGGCGCGCAGCTGTTCGCGCTGCTGGCGGCGCTCGGCGTGATGGGCCTCTTGGGCTGGCTGCTCTACGTGCTCGGCGTGCGCCCGTTCGCGGGCCGCCCGGGCATGGCCTGGGTGATGAGCACGCTGGGCTTCGGCGTGATCCTGCAGAGCGTGGGGCTCGCGATCTGGGGCCCGAAGCCGGTGGTGGTGCCCGCGCCCGTGGGCGACACCGTGATCCGGATGTTCGGCGTCGGCGTGCGACCGCAGGAGCTGCTGACCCTGGGCGTGGCCGTGGTCGTGATGCTCGGCTTCGACCGCGTGATGAACCGCACCATGGTCGGCAAGGCCATGCGCGCGGTGGCACAGAACGGCAACGTGGCCAGCCTCATGGGCATCAACACCAACGCCATGATGATCGGCGCCTTCGTCGTCAGCTCGGCGCTGGCGGGCCTGTCGGGCTTCCTGCTCGCGCCGATCGCGCAGGCCTCGCTGTTCATGGGGCTCACGGTCGGCCTCAAGGGCTTCTCGGGCGCGATGATCGGGGGCCTCAGCAATCCGCGCGGCTGCGTCATCGGCGGCTTCCTGCTCGGCGTGCTCGAGTCGATGGTCAATCTCTGGCAGGCGCAGTGGCGCGAGGTGGCGGTGTTCGCGCTCGTGATCCTGGTGCTGGCCTTCCGGCCCACGGGCCTGTTCGGCAGCCGCGCGGTGGAGAAGGTATGAAGCGCCTGGTCCATCCCCTGGCCGTGGTCGCGGTCGCCGCGGCGCTGATCGGCATCGTCTCGCTGTTCGGCAACGACTACTACCTGCGCATCGCCTTCATGATGTGCGTCTACTACCTGTGCGCGGCCGGCATGAACGTGCTGGTGGGCTACGCGGGGCAGAAATCGCTGGGCCAGGCCGGCCTGTTCGCGGCCGGCGCCTACGGCGTCGCGCTGCTGACCTCGCGCACCGACATGGACCCCTGGCTCGCGCTGCTGCTCGCGGCCGTGATCTCGGGCCTGTGCGGCGTGCTGATCGCGCTGCCCTCGCTGCGCGTGAAGGGCCCCTACCTCGCGATGGTCACGCTGGCCTTCGGCATCGTGGTCGAGAAGCTGGTCGGCGAATGGACCGAGGTGTTCGGCGGCGCGCAGGGCATCTACGGCATCCGCCCGCTGACCTGGAAGGGCGCGCCGCTCGACACCACGCAGTGGGTGGTGCTGGGCATCGTGCTGAGCGCCGCGCTGCACCTGCTGTTGCGCAACCTGCTGCAGGGCCGCTTCGGCCGCGCGCTGCTGTCGTTGCAGGCCGACGAGATCGCCTCCTCGTCGGTGGGCGTGCGCGTCTACCGCGCCAAGGTCATGGCCTTCGTGGTCGCGGCCGTCACCTGCGGCATCGCGGGCGCGCTGGTGGCGCAGCAGAACCAGTACATCAACTCCGACTTCATCACCTTCCACCTGTCGATCTTCATCCTGCTGCTGGTGCTGTTCGGCGGCGCGGGCTCGATGTACGGACCGATCGTGGGCGCGGTGCTGCTCACGCTGACCGACGCGCTGCTCGCGCGCTGGCCCTCGGCGCAGCACTTCCTCTACGGCTTCCTGCTGCTGTTCGCGCTCTACGTGATGCCCGGTGGCGTGGTGGGGCTGGTCGACAAGTGGGTGAGCCGCTCGCGCCACCGCGGCGAGGGCGCCGGCGGCCAGGGCGTGCCCGGGCAGATCGGCCCGGGCGGCGAGGGCGAGCTGCTGGTGGTGCAGGGCGTGACCAAGTCCTATGGCGGCGTGAAGCCGGCGCAGGACGTGTCGTTCAGCCTGCAGCGCGGCCACATCCATGCGCTGATCGGGCCCAACGGCGCGGGCAAGAGCACCATGATCAACATGCTCACGGGCGTGATCCAGCCCGATGCCGGCGCGATCCGCTTCCTCGGCGAGAACATCGTGGGCCGGCCCGCGCACACCATCTGCTGCCTCGGCATGGGCCGCACCTTCCAGAACCTGCGGCTGTTCGCCGAGCTCTCGGTGCTCGACAACGTGATGCTGGGCCGGCACAGCCGCATGAGCAACGGTTTCCTGTCCTCGCTGCTGGCCTGGCCCACGGCCGGCAAGCAGGAACGCGAGACGCGCGAGCGCGCGCTGCAGCTGCTCGACCTGGTCGGCCTCGGCCACCTCGCGCACTGGCCCGCGGGCAGCCTGCCCTACGGCCTGCAGCGGCGCGTGGAGCTGGCGCGCGCGCTGGCCACCGAGCCGCAGCTGCTGCTGCTCGACGAACCGGCGGCCGGCCTCAACCCGCAGGAGACCGCCGAGCTCGGCGAGCTGCTGCTGCGCATCGGCAAGTGCGGCGTCTCGATCCTGATGGTCGAGCACCACATGGACCTGGTGATGTCGATCTCGGACCACGTCATCGTGCTCGACTACGGCATCAAGATCGCCGAGGGCCGGCCGGCCGAGGTGCAGGCCAATCCGCGCGTGGTCGAGGCCTACCTGGGCGTCGACGACGAGGCCGATCACGCGCCGCACGGCCTGCAGCCGCAGCCCGCCTGAGCGAAAGGACCCCCACCATCATGTTGAAGATCGAATCGGTGAAGGTCTCGTACGGCGCCATCGAGGCCGTCAAGGGCGTGAGCCTCGAAGTGCGCGCGGGCGAGGTCGTCACCATCATCGGCGCCAATGGCGCCGGCAAGAGCACCCTGCTCAAGAGCATCGTCGGCCTCGAGCCCGTGGCCCAGGGCCGCGTGCTGATCGACGGCAAGGACTGCACGCAGGTGCCGCCGCACCAGCGCGTGGGCCTGGGCGTGGCGCTGTCGCCCGAGGGCCGCGGCGTGTTCCCCGATCAGACCGTGCGCGAGAACCTGATGCTCGGCGCCTACTCGCGCCGCGCCGACAAGGCCTTCGTCGAGAACGCCATCGAGCGCGAGTTCACGCGCTTCCCGCGCCTGAAGGAACGCCAGCACCAGCCCGCGGGCACCCTGTCGGGCGGCGAGCAGCAGATGCTGGCCATTGCACGCGCGCTCATGAGCGATCCGCGGCTGCTGCTGCTCGACGAGCCCTCGCTGGGCCTCGCGCCGCTGATCATCAAGGACATCTTCGATGCCATCCGCCAGCTGCGCAGCTCGGGCCTCACCATCCTGCTGGTGGAGCAGATGGCCAAGCAGGCGCTCGGCGTGGCCGACCGCGCCTACGTGCTCGAGACCGGCTGCATCACGCTCGAGGGCTCCGGCCGCGAGCTGCTCGACAACCCCAAGGTGAAGTCGGCCTACCTCGGCACGCACTGACCCCAACGCCCAACCCTTCAAAGGAAACCCAATGACCGCACCCGCCACCAAGAAATTCGCCAGCCAGGCCGACCTCGAGGAGAAGAAGGTCTCGTTCACGCGCCTCTCGGAGAACGCCTATGCCTACACGGCCGAGGGCGATCCGAACACCGGCATCTTCATCGGCGACGAGGCCGTGATGGTGGTCGACACCCAGGCCACGCCCGCGATGGCGCAGGACGTGATCCGCCGCATCCGCGAGGTCACGCCGCTGCCGATCAAGTACGTGCTGCTGTCGCACTACCACGCGGTGCGCGTGCTCGGCGCCTCGGCCTATTTCAAGGAAGGCGCCGAGCAGATCATCGCCAGCCGCGACACCTACGACCTGATCGTCGAGCGCGGCGAGCAGGACAAGGCCAGCGAGATCGGCCGCTTCCCGCGCCTGTTCCGCAACGTCGAGTCGGTGCCGCCGGGCCTGACCTGGCCCACCATGACCTTCGGCGGCACCATGAGCGTGTGGCTCGGCAAGAAGCTCGAGGTGAAGATCGCACAGGTCGGCCGCGGCCACACCAAGGGCGACACCATCGCCTACCTGGAAGACCAGAAGATCTGCTTCGCGGGCGACCTGGTCGAATACCAGAGCACCGCCTACGCGGGCGACTGCTACTTCCGCGACTGGCCCACCACGCTCGACCGCCTGGCCGGCTTCGGCTTCGAGAAGCTGGTGCCGGGCCGCGGCGCCGCGCTCGAGAACGCCACCGACGTGCGCAAGGCCATCGCCTCCACGCGTGCCTTCATCTCCGACGTCTACACGCTGGTCAACAACGGCGTGGCGCAGGGCAAGACGCTCAACGTCATCTACAAGGAGACCGTGGCCGCGCTGCGCCCGACCTACGGCCACTGGGTGATCTTCGACCACTGCATGCCCTTCGACGTGACGCGCGCCTACGACGAGGCCACCGGCCACGTGCATCCGCGCATCTGGACCGCGGAGCGCGACATCGAGATGTGGAACGCGCTGGAAAGCTGAGGTGAAGCGCAGCGCGGCCGCGCCGGTCGCCACGCCGGCCTCGGTGCAGGGCTGGATGCTGCTGGCCATGGTGCTGTGGGGCGTCAACGTCTCGGCCGTGAAGGCGCTCACCGCCTCCTTCGAGGCGCTGCCGCTGGCGGCGCTGCGCATGGCGGTGGCCTGCGTCGCGCTCAGTGCCGTCGTGCTGTGGCGGCGCGGCGGGCTGCCGCTGCTCGGCGCGCGCCAGCTGGCCGCGATGGCCGGCTGCGCCTTCCTCATGGTGTATGCCAACCAGATCCTGTTCGCGCACGGGCTGCAGCGCTCCACCGCCACCAACGGCGCGCTGATCATGGCGCTGAGCCCGCTGGTGTCGGCGCTGATGGCCGCGCTGGTGTTCGGCGAGCCGCTCACGCCGCGCCGCCTGCTCGGCGTGGCGCTGGGCTTCGCGGGCGTGGCGGCCGTGGTGCTGAGCCATCCGGGCGCGACGCTCTCGCATGCCGGCCTCGGCGACCTGATGCTCGCGCTGTCGGTCATCAGCTTCGCGGTCGGCGGCGTCGGCGTGCAGCGGCTCGCGCGGCAGCTCGATCCGCTGTCGATGAGCTGGGTCATCTACCTGATCGGCACCGCGATGCTGATCGTGCATGCCGCGCTCGGGCCCTCGCCGCTGGGCGCGGCGCAGCTCTTTCCGGGTGCGTGGCCCTGGGTGCTGGTGCTGTTCTCGGGCGTGGCCGCCACCGCGGCCGGCAACCTGATCTGGAACCGGTCGATCTCCGTCATCGGCATCGCGCGCACCGCCGTGTTCCTCTACTGGGTGCCGGTGTTCGGCGTCGGCTTCGCGGCGCTGCTGCTGGGCGAGACGCTGACCGTCTGGCACCTGTTCGGCTTCGCCGCCGTGATGGGCGGCACCTGGCTCGGCACGCGGCCGGCCAGGCCTTCTTCCTGAGTCACCCATGTCCGATCCGCTTCCCCTGCTGTTCCAGCCCCTGCGCCTGCGCGGGCTCGAGCTGTCCAATCGCGTCGTGATCTCGCCCATGTGCCAGCACGCGGCCGAGCGCGGCCATGCCACGCCCTGGCGCCTGGTGCACCTGGGCAAGTTCGCGCTCGGCGGCGCCGCGCTGATCCTCACCGAGAGCACGGCGGTCGATCCGCGCGGGCGCATCGGCACCGCCGACCTCGGCCTGTGGAAGGACAGCCAGGTCGCGCCGCTCAAGGCCGTGGTCGACTTCGTGCATGCGCAGGGCGGCGCCATCGGCGTGCAGCTCGCGCATGCGGGCCGCAAGTCGGGCAGCGAGCCGCTGTGGGAAGGCGGCGCGGCATTGAGCGCGCAGACCATGGCGGACGACGAGGAGCCCTGGGAGCGTCTGGGCCCGAGCGCGCTCGCGGCCGGCCCGGGCTGGTCGGCGCCGCGCGCGCTCGGCCTCGACGAGATCGAGGCCGTGGTGCAGCGCTTCGTCGATGCCGCGCGGCGCGCCGACGAGGCGGGCTTCGACGTGGTCGAGCTGCACTTCGGCCACGGCTATCTGGTCGCGAGCTTCCTCTCGCCCAATGCCAACCGGCGCGACGATGCCTATGGCGGCAGCCGCGAGAAGCGCATGGCGCTCGCGCTCGAGATCGCGCGCCGCGTGCGCGCCGCCTGGCCCGAACACAAGCCGCTGTTCTGCCGGCTGTCGGCGGTCGACGGCACGCTCGACGGCTGGAACCTCGACGACTCGGTGGTGCTCGCGCGCGCGCTCGAGGACTGCGGCGTCGACGTCATCGACTGCTCCTCGGGCGGCCTCACCGAGGAGACGCGTGCCCTGCCCGTGCCGCGCGGCCTGGGCTTCCAGGTGCCGTTCTCGGCGCGCATCCGGCGCGAGGCCGGCGTGACCACGCAGGCCGTGGGAATGATCGTCGACGCGCACCAGGCCGAGGCCGTGCTCGCCGCCGGCGATGCCGACCTGATCGCGCTGGGCCGCGAGGCGCTGTTCGATCCCTACTGGGCCCATCACGCCGCCGCCGAACTCGGCGTCGACCCCGCCTACCGGCGCTGGCCCGTGCGCCACGGCGTGTGGCTCGCCAAGCGCGCGCCGGGCCTCGCACGCGCGCGGGCCGAGGCGGCCGCCGCATCCAACGACAAGGAGACACCCGCACCATGACCGACGCCACGATTCCTTTGCGCATGGGCCTGATCCGCAAGAAGGCCGACTGGACCGACGAGGCCTTCCGCCATCACTGGCGCCACAGCCACGGCCCGCTGGTCGCGCAACTGCCCACCTTGCGCAGCTATCGCCAGAACCTCGTGACCGACCGGCTGCAGCGCGGCATCGACTTCGCGCGCGGCCCGTGGGATTTCGACGGCTTCTCGCAACTCGGCTTCGACGCAGCGGCGCAGGCGAATGCCGCCTTCACCGACGGCGAGCTCGCCGCGCGCATCCGCGAGGACGAGCGCCATTTCCTCGGCGGCCTGCACATCGTGGGCGTCGCGCAGAGCACCGTCATCGCGCCGCCGGCCGGGCCGCACCGCCTGCTCAAGCGCATCTCCACCCTGCGCCGCCGCACCGACATCTCGGAGGACGACTTCCGCCGCGAGTGGAAGGTGCACGCCGACCATGTGCGCCAGATGCCCGGCGTGGGCGGCTACCGGCAGAACGTCGTGACCGCGCGCGAGTTCGACAAGGGCACGCCCTGCGGCTACGAGACCTTGCCGATCGACGGCATCGTCGAGCTATGGTTCGAGAACACCGACACCTTGAACGCCGCCTTCGGCTCGGCGCAGGGGCAGCGCACGATGGCGCATGCGAAGAGTTTCCTGGCGGAGATCACGGCCTTCGTCGTGGAGGAATACACGGTGGCCTGAGTTCGTCGCGGCCGGGTCCTCCTCCCGATGGCGGGGCCATGACTTAAGGCACTGGTTCCCTCGGTCGGCCTTCGTTAACTTCCCGCGCTCTGGCGAAAGCCAGGATCGCTTGTTAACAAAGGGAGAGAACGCAATGAAGACGAAATTTCTGTGGGCCGCGGTGGCATTGGCGAGCTTGGCCGCGTGCGGTGGTGGTGGAGGAGGCGGCGGTGCCGCGCTGCCGTTCATCGCCACGCCGCTTCCCGGGCAGGAGCCGAATCCACAGCCCAATCCGGAACCGAACCCCGAACCCAATCCCCCCGAGCCGAACCCGGAACCCAATCCCGCGAACAGCTCGGCCGCCTGCTTCAACGAGGCCGACCTGCGCGAAGGCACGAAGCTGGTGGTGGAGCAGACCATCACTTCCGGTGACCAGACCCAGAAGCAGCGCGTGACCCGGCTGACCCGCGGCCGCGAAGCCTTCCGCGACGTCAGCGCGGTGGAGCACCTGCGCACCGTCTTCAACTACTTCAACAGCAGCGAGGCGCAGGACCGGCAGTACCTGGACTTCGTCGACGGCCACATCGTGCGCTACGGCACCCGCAACGGGGGCACGGGCACGAGCGCCTACACCTACAACGATCCGACGATCCGCACGCCCGTGATGACGCCGGGCCAGACCATCGACGAGAACTACGTGGTTCGGAGCGTGGAGGGCGAGATCCGCAACGAACAGCAGGTCTCTGGCACGCGGACCTATGTCGGGCGCGAGAGCCTCGAGACGGCCGTGGGGACTTTCCAGACGTGCAAGTTCTCGGCCACCGTCCGCTTCCGGCAGGTCGACGGTTCGGAACTGACGCAGAGCCAGGAAACCTGGATCGCTGCCGAGGGGCCCTACCGCGGCCAGGACCTCAAGCTCACGGCGCGCACCGGCGACGTCCTCGCGACCTTCGCGCCGACGCAGATCACCTACGAGCCCAAGTGAACGGGGCCGCCCGCGCTCAGCGCCGGCCGAGGGCCGACAGGCACGGATCCGCGGGATCGAAACCCCAGTCGCGCAAGGCCTCGTCGCCACCGCCGTGGGCATCGGCCGGCGCGCGGCCCGCGACGCTCGCGGTACGCGAGAAGCGCGGCGCCGGCGCGGGCTGCTGCACGCCACCGACCGGCACGAAGCTCTCGCGCGCCACGTGGTGCGCATGGCCCGGCACTTCGCCGAGCGACAGCACGGGCGTCACGCAGGCCTCGGTGCCGTCGAAGACCGCGCACCACGCATCGCGCGTGCGCGTGGCGAAGAGGGCGGCGAACCGGCGCCGCGTTTCGGGCCAGGCAGCGCGGTCGTGCTGCGGCGGCAGCGCATCGGGCGCCAGGCCCAGCCCCGCGAGCAGCGCCGCGTAGAACGCGGGCTCGATGGCGCCGACCGCCAGGTGCCGGCGGTCGCTCGTCTCGTACACGCCGTAGAACGGGGCGCCGCCGTCGAGCAGGTTGGCCTCGCGCCGGTCCAGCCATTCGCCCGTGGCCACGCGACCCAGGATCGGCGCCATCAGCAGCAGCGAACCGTCGACCATCGCCGCGTCGACGACCTGTCCCTGGCCGCTGCCGCGCGCCTCCAGCACGGCAGCCATGACACCGAGCGCCAGCAGCATCGCGCCGCCGCCGAAGTCGCCGACGAGGTTGAGCGGCGGCACCGGCTTGTCCGCCGTGCCGGTGGCATGCAGCGCACCCGTGAGGCCGATGTAGTTGATGTCGTGGCCCACGGCCCGTGCGAGCGGCCCGTGCTGCCCCCAGCCGGTCATGCGTGCGTAGACCAGCGCGGGCGATGCCGCGAGGCAGGCCTCGGGCCCGAGGCCCAGCCGCTCCATCACGCCGGGGCGGTGGCCTTCGAGCAGCACGTGCGCGTTGCGCGCCAGCGCGAGCACGGCATCGCGCGCGGCCGGGTCCTTGAGGTCGGCCGTCACGCTGCGCCGGCCGCGCAGCACCGTCTCGTGCCGCGCGTCGCGCGCGATGCCCATGCCGGCCGGTACGGGCCGCGCGATGCGCAGCACGTCGGCGCCCATGTCCGCGAGCATCATCGCGGCCCAGGGCACCGGGCCGATGGCGTCGAACTCCAGCACGCGAAGACCGTGCAGCGGTCCCATGGCCGGACTCCTTCAGCGCGAGAAATCGACGAGCACGCGGCCCGAGCTCGCGCCGTCGAGCTGCCGCGCGCTGTGCTCCATCAATGCGCCCAGCGGGATGTGCCGCACATGCGGCAGCACGGCCGCCATGTCGGGTTTCCATTCGGCCGCGAGCTTCGTCCACAGTCGCTTGCGCTGCGCGACCGGCGCATTCGCCACGATGCCGAACAGTTGCGCGCGCCGCATGATGAAGGGCAGCACGCTGCCCTCGTAGCTGTTGCCGGCCGCATTGCCCACCGATGCCACGGCGCCGCCGTCGGCCATCGAGCGCAGCAGCCACGACAGCATCGGCCCGCCGACGTTGTCGATGGCGGCGGCGAAGCGCGGCTTCTCCAGCGGGCGTTGCGGCGCCTCGAGCACGGCGGCATCGATCACCTCGTGCGCGCCGATGGCGCGCAGCCGCTCTTCCTGCGCCATGCGGCGCGTGATGGCTGCCACGCGATAGCCGGCGCGCGCGAGGATGGCCGTGCCCAGCAGGCCGACCGCACCGCCTGCGCCGCTCATCGCCACGCTGCCCGTGCCGGGGGCGATGCCGAGCTCGATGAAGCGCTCGAGCGCCATCGCGGCCGTGAAGCCGGGCACGCCGATGACGGCCGCCTCGTGTGGCGTGAGCCCCGGCGGCACGGCCTGCACGTGCGCGGCGGGCACGCGCACGCAGGCGGAGAAGCCGCCGTCGAACGCGATGCCGGTCTGGAAGCCATGCACGAGCACGGCCTGGCCGGGCTCGAAGGACGCCACCGATGACGCGAGCACCTCGCCGACCAGCTCGATGCCCGCCACGCGCGGGTACGACGCGATGATCTTCGCGCGGCCGTGCAGCGAGAGGCAGTCCTTGTAGTTCACACCCGCATAGCGAGTGCGCACCACGACCTCGCCGGCCGACAGGTCGTCGAGCCGCAGGGTCTCCAGCCGGCTCTGGACCTGGCCTTTGGCGGTCAGGTGCGTGCGAAGGGCTTCGAATGTCTGAGGAATGGGCATGGGGCCATCTGACCAGCCCCGGACCGCATCCGCAAGCCGGTGTTTCGCCTGTCGAAACACGGCTCGACCGCGCGTGCCGCGCGGCGCCACCATGCGTGCCCTCAACAGGAGACCCACCCGATGACCACAGGCACCCGCGCCGCCCGACTGTTCGGCGATCACTTTCTCGAACGCCTGCAGCCCGACGAGCAGGCCACCGTTCAACGCGTGCGCGACCTGTGCCGCGACACGCTCGGGCCGCAGGCCGACGCCGTCTCGCGCGAGGACCTGTTCGCCTGGGACACCTTCCGCACGCTTGCGCGCGAAGGCGTGATCGCCACCGCATTCCCGCGCGAGTACGGCGGCACCGATGCGCGCCAGGCGCTGCGCATCCGCCTCATCGAGGAGCTGGGCCGCGTGTGCAGCACCTCGGCCTCGATGATCACGGGCACCGACCTGTCGAGCCGCGCCATCGTCGCGGGCGCGAGCGAGGCGCTGCGCCGCGAGATCGTGCCCGGGCTTTGCACCGGCGAGCTGCAGGCAGCCTTCGCGCTGACCGAGCCCGGCGCGGGCTCCGACGTGCGCGGCCTCTCGACGACGATCCGCCGCGAGGGCGGGCGCTACCTCGTCACGGGCCGCAAGAAGTTCATCACGCGCGCGAGCACGGCCGACTGGTTCGCGGTGGTGGGGCGCGCCGAGGACGATCCCTCGGTGTTCATCGCGGTGCTGATGCCGCGCGACGCCCAGGGCTTTCGCATCGGCGCGGAGGTCGGCAAGCTCGGCTGGTTCGGCGTGCCGATCTCCTCGCTCGAATTCGACGCGGTCGAGGTGCCCGCCTCGCACCGCCTCGGCGCGGAGGGCGATGGCTTCTCGCTCGCGCAGGACGCGCTGCTGCGCGCGCGCATCGGGCACGCGGCGATGGCGCTGGGCCGTGCCATCGGCGCGGTCGAGATCGCGAGCCGCTATGCGAGCGACCGCACCGTGTTCGGCAAGCGCGAAGGCGAGCACCAGGGCGTGCAGTGGATGCTGGCCGACATGGTCACGCAGATCGAGGCCAGCCGCGCCCTGCTCGCGCTCACGGCCGACAAGTACGACACGGGCGCGAGCGACGTGTCGATCTTCGCGTCCATGGCCAAGCTGCAGGCCACCGACCTGTGCATGAAGGTCGTGACCGATGCGCTGCAGCTCACGGGCGGGCGCGGCTACCTGCGCGACTTTCCGCTCGAGCGCTTCTTCCGCGATGCCAAGCTCAACCAGATCGGGGAGGGCGCGAGCGAGGTGCACAAGACCGTCATCGGCCGTGATGTGATGCGCCGCGCGCCGCTGGCCGAGCGCAACCCGTGCCTGCGCGACGGGCCGCTCACCGACTACTGAAGGCTCAGATCACCTTCTCCGCACGCAGCGCGGCCAGCGCCGCGGCGTCGAGGCCGAACTCGCCATAGACCTCGGCGTTGTGCTCGCCGGTGTCGGGCCCCGTGCGCGGGATCGGCAGTTCGCGGCCCGGCACGCGCGGCACCACGCAGGGCGCGGGCAAGCTGCCGTAGTCGGGGTCGGGCAGCCGGATGATCGCCTCGCGCGCGCGGTAGTGCGGGTCCTGCTCGATGTCGGCGATGGTGAAGATCTTGCTGAAGGGAATGCCGGCGTCCTCGAGCCGGCGCTCGATGGTGTCGTAGTCGTGCGCGGCGAACCACGCGCCGAGCCCTTCGTCGAGCGCCACGAGGTTCAGCACGCGCGCGGGGTTGCTGGCAAAGCGCGGGTCGTTCGCCCACTCGGGTTTGTCGACGGCCGCGCACAGCCGCTGGAAGATCGGGTCCGACGACGCGACCACCGAGACATAAATGCCGTCGCGGCTGCGGTACATGTTCGAGGGCGCGGTGTAGCTCGCGCAGTTGCCCGCGGGCATGCGGACCGTGCCGAGCTGCTCATGCTCCACGGGCAGCGGGTCGAGCAGGCGGAACAGCGCCTCGGTGGCGGCCAGGTCCACTTCGCAGCCCAGCGCCTGCGGGTCGCCGCGCAGCCGCGCCATTTCCGAGGCGATGGAGAAGGCGCAGAACAGCCCCGCCACCGCATCGCCCACCGGGAAATTGCTGTGCAGCGGCGAGCCGCCCGCTTCGCCCGTGAGGTTGGTGAAGCCGCTCATGGCCTCGAAGATGCGCGCGAAGCCCGGCCGCGACTTGTAGGGCCCGGTCTGGCCGAAGCCCGTGAGCCGAACCACCACGAGCCGCGGGTTGGCGCGATGCAGCGTGGCCAGGTCCAGCCCCCAGCGGTCGAGTGTGCCAGTGCGGAAGTTCTCCACCAGCACGTCGAACTGCGTCACCAGCCGGAGCAGCAGCGCGCGGCCTGCAGGCTGGCGCACATCGAGCGTGATGCCGCGCTTGCCGCGGTTGGCGATCTTCCACCACAGCGCCTTGCCGTCCTTCACGGGCTGCAGGCCGCGCAGTGCGTCGCCGCCGCCGGGCAGCTCGAGCTTCACCACCTCGGCACCCTGGTCGGCGCACAGCGTGGCGCCCAACGGCGCGGCCAGCACGGTGGCCATGTCGAGGATGCGCACGCCCGAAAGGGCGCCGCGCGCGGGTCGTCGTGGGGTGTCGTCGGGGGAATGCAAGCGTGGCTCCAAGCCGGGGCGAAGGGCTCCGGGTACGAGCCGGTTTTGCCAGACGCCGCGCGGGCCAACAATCGCTGTTTCGCACAGCGAAACACCCTCCGCGTTTCATTGACGCCCCATTTCGAACGGCCAATCATGCCCACACCACCGCGCTCCTCCTCACGCATGACAAGCATCGCGCTCCCGGGTCTCGTCGATCCGCACGACCTCACCGCCGACCGCCAGTTCTCGATGAACCTGGCACGCGGCATGGAAGTGCTGCGCGTGTTCACCAGCGCCGATCCGGTGCTCGGCAACCGCGAGATCTCGGACCGCAGCGGCCTGCCCAAGCCCACGGTCTCGCGCATCACCTACACGCTCACCTTGCTGGGCTACCTGAGCCGCGACGGCGCCACGCAGAAATACAGGCTCGGGCCCGGCGTGCTGTCGCTGGGCTACCCGCTGCTGGCCAGCATGCAGGTGCGCCAGGTCGCGCGGCCCATCATGGAAAGGCTGGCGCGCGAGACGGGCTGCTCGGTGAACCTAGGCATGCGCGACCGTTCCGACGTGGTGTACGTCGACACCATCCGCACCGACAACACCAACACCCACATGCCCGACATCGGCAGCACGCGCCCGCTGCTGGCCGCGGCGATCGGTCGCGCGCTGATGCTGGCCTGCACCGCGCCGGAGCGCTCGGCCATCCTCAACCGGCTGCGGCTGCAGGACTCGGCCCTGTTCCAGCAATTGCGCCCCGCGTGGGAAGCCGACCAGAAGCTCTTTGCCGCGCGCGGCTTCTGCCACTCGCGCGGCGACTGGAAGAAAGACATCCACGCCGTCGCCGTGCCCGTGCGCGTGCCGCCGCGCGAAACGCCGCTGGCGATGAACTGCACGCTCGCCACCTACCGCTCGCCCGGCGAGCGCATGGAGCGCAAGGTCGCGCCGCTGCTGCTCGATGCCGTGCGCCAGCTCGAAACCGCGCAAGGCCTGCGCTGAACCAGAAACCGGAACCCCGAACCCATGATCCGCAGCCCCGACAAGTTCAATGCCCTGCTCGCCGAAGTCCGCGACTTCATCCGCAACGAGTGCATGCCCATCGAGGCCGAGGTCGACCGCGACGACCTCATCCCCGAGCCCGTGGTCGAGCGCATGCGCGCGCTGGGCCTGTTCGGCCACAGCATTCCCGAACAGTACGGCGGCGCGGGGCTCACGAGCGAGGAGCTGTCGCTGGTGAACATGGAGGTCTCGCAGGCCGCCACCACCTTCCGCGCGCGCTTCGGCGGCAACACGGGCATCGCGTCCGAGTCGCTGGTGGTCGACGGCACGCCCGAGCAGAAGCAGCGCTGGCTGCCCGAGCTGGCCAGCGGCCGCCTCACGGGCTGCTTCGCGCTCACCGAGCCCGAGGCCGGTTCCGACGCCACCGCGCAGCAGACCGTGGCCTTGCGCGACGGCGACCACTACCGCATCACGGGCCGCAAGTGCTTCATCACCAACGCGCCCATCGCCGGCCTGTTCACCGTGTTCGCGCGCACCGACCCGCAGGCCAGGGGCGCGGCCGGCATCACGGCCTTCCTGGTCGAGCGCGACACGCCCGGCCTCTCGGCGCCCGCGGGCTATCGCAAGATGGGCCAGCACGGCTCGCCGGTCGGCGAGGTGATCCTCGAAGGCTGCCGCGTGCACGCATCGGCCATCGTCGGTGGCGTGCCGGGCCTGGGCTTCAAGACGGCGATGAAGGCGCTGAACAAGCAGCGCATCAACCTCGCGGGGCTGTGCATCGGGCCGGCCATCCGGCTGGTCGACGAGATGGTGGCGCGCGCCGCATCGCGCCGGCAGTTCGGCCAGGCCATCGGCGAGTTCCAGCTGGTGCAGCAGATGATCGCCGAGAGCAACACCGAAGTGCACGCCGCTCGCGCGCTGCTGCTGGAGACGGCGCGCAAGCGCGACGACGGCGCCGACGTGACCATGGAGGCCTCGATGTGCAAGCTGTTCGCCTCCGAGATGTGCGGCCGCGTGGCCGACCGTGCGGTGCAGGTCTTCGGCGGCGGCGGCTACATCAACGACAACGTGGCCGAGCGCTTCTACCGCGACGTGCGGCTGTTCCGCCTCTACGAAGGCACGAGCCAGATCCACCTCACCAACATCGCGCGCCGCACCATGGCACGAGCCGGGCACCAGACCTGAGCGGGCGGCGCGCGCCAGCCATCATCAACGGAGACAACCCATGACCCTCAAAGGCACCCTGCTGGCCGCGCTCTTCGCCGTCCAGTCCCTCGCAATGACCGCGCCCGCATTCGCGCAGGGCAACTACCCGAGCAAGCCGATCCGCATCATCGTGCCGTTCACCGCCGGGGGCGTGGTCGACTCGATCGCGCGGCTGGTGGGCGAGCGGCTGTCGGCCAAGTACGGCCAGCCCGTCATCGTCGAGAACAGGACCGGTGCCGGCGGCTCGATCGGCACCGACTACGTGGCCAAGGCCGCGCCCGACGGCTACACGCTGCTGTGCGTGAGCCCCGGCCACGCGGTCACGCCGAGCCTCATCAAGGGCGTGGCGTGGAATCCCGTGCGCGACTTCCGCGCCATCGAGGGCTTCGGCGTGATCCCCAACGTGTTCGTGGTGCCGACAGAGGTGCCGGCGAAGACCATGGCGGAGCTGGTCGCGATGGCGAAGAAGGCCAATCCGCCGCTGACCTATGCGACGGCCGGCGTGGGCACGTCGAACCATCTGTCGGGCGAACTGCTGGCGCAGAGCGCGGAGATCAAGCTCACGCACGTGCCCTATCGCGGCCAGCCCGATGCGCTCGGCGATCTGCTCGCGGGCCGCGTGACGATGATGCCGCTCACCGTCGCGCTGGCCGTGCCGCACATCAAGGCCGGCAAGCTGCGGCCGCTGGCCGTGACCACGAGCAAGCGCTCCAGCGCCTTGCCCGACACGCCCACCGTGGCGGAGACCGCGGGCCTGAAGGGCTACGACGTGGGCACGTGGTTCGGCTTCGTCGCGCCGGTGAAGACGCCCGATGCCATCATCGCCAAGCTGTCGGCCGACGTGGCCGAGATCCTGGCCGATCCGGCGATGAAGCCCAAGCTCGACGTGCTCGGCCTCGAGGTGGCGCCGCAGGGCCCCAAGCAGTTCGACGCCTTCATCGCGAGCGAATACGACAAGTGGAGCAAGGTCATCAAGACGGCGGGCATCGAGGCGCAATGAACATCGCAAGCGAATCGCCCGTGCGGCCGCCGTTGTGCGACCGGCTGGGCATCCGTCATCCGATCTTCGGCTTCTCGCACTCGGTGGACGTCTGCGCGGCCATTGCGCGGGCGGGCGGCTTTCCGGTGCTGGGACTCGCGCGCGAACTGCCGCACGAGATCCCGCACATCCTGGCCGAGGCGAGCGAACGCATGGCGGGCCTGCCCTACGGCATCGACCTGATGCTGCCCTCGCAGGTGCCCGACGAGGCCGCGAGCATCGAGAGCGTGCGCGCGCAATTGCCCGCGCCACACGTGGCTTTCGTCGACGGCCTGCGCGACCGCTTCCAGGTGAAGCCGCCGCAGCGGCCCAGCTTCTTCACGAGCCAGGTGCGCACCCGGGCGCTGTTCGACGCGCAGATCGAGGCCGTGCTCGACTCCGATGCGCGCGGCGTGGCCACGGCCATCGGCCTGCGCGCCGACCTCATCGAGCGCGCGAAGGCGCGCGGCAAGCTCACCTTCTCGCTGGTCGGCTCGGTGCGGCATGCGCGCAAGGCGCTCGACATGGGCGTGGAGGTGCTGGTGGCGCAGGGCTACGACGCGGGCGGCCACACCGGCACGGTCGGCACGCTGTCGCTGCTGCCGCAGGTCATCGCCGAAGCCGGCGAGGTGCCGGTGCTGGCGGCCGGCGGCATCGCCACCGGCGCGCAGGTGCTGGGCGTGCTGGGCATGGGCGCGCAGGGCGCGTGGCTCGGCACCTTGTGGATGGGCGCGAAGGAGAACCACACGCCGCCCGCGCTGCTGCAACGGCTCATCGCCAGCGGTAGCGAGGACACCCTGATCACGCGAGCCCACAGCGGCAAGCCCTGCCGCGTGGTGCGCAGCGACTGGATCGACGCCTGGAACGAGCCCGGCGCGCCGGCGCCGCTGGGCATGCCGCTGCAGCAGGCGCTCACGGGCGATGTGTTCGCCTCGATGCACGAGTTCGACGACGCGCGGCTGATCTACGAAGCGGCCGGCCAGAGCGTGTTCGGCATCGAGCGGGAGACCACGGTGGGCGAGCAGATGGATGCGCTGGTCGAGAGCATGCAGGGGGCGTGGGAGCGCATGCGGGGCTGGGACGCTCACCAGAGTTGAAGCGTTGATCGCTTGCATCCGAGTTCGTCTGGATTGGGTTGGAGAGACCGGAAGTCGCCAAACACCGAGTTCTTCTGGACAAGGCCAGACGCCAGTGATTCGGCCGAACAACAAGCGCGACGGTCTGTCGATCATCTCCACGGTTATGAACAAGGGGCCGATGCGATGGAAGGCCTTCAGCGGGGCGCTCCACTCCGACATCTCGATCGACTTTTTTGGGCTCGGGCTATCAAGGATGCCGCGCGCAAGGGCTATCTGATCGGGGGCAACCTGCGGACTCATCACAGCGAGTCCGTGAAGGCTTAGCTGGCTGGGCATCAACACGCCATCGAGGCCTCCTAGCTGCCCTGCTATAGCCCGGAACTCAGCTCCAACGAGATGCCAATGTCAACCTCAAGCAAGCGGTCACCAAGCTCGTACCGGCGCGCACCAAGCTGGAAATGGTCAAGGCCACGGGCAAGCATCTGCACAGCGTTCGGTTCCAATTCAAGAGGATCAGAAAGCTAATTTCTGCATGTACATGTCCGCTATGTCGCGTGAGTTCGTTGCGTTAATTCCGGGTCGATGAGTCAATCGATGCCGAGCACCGCGGTCGTTCAATCGATGCGAAAACGCCGTTATCGAAATTTGACCGCGGTGGTCGCTGCCTGAATCAATTCAGGGCTACCGCTTTCGCGACGTCCAATCTCACTGCTCAATGTTGAGCAGCTGAGATTGGGTGGTGAGTACCCAAGGATTAAATTCAATAATTGCCAAGAATAATTAAGATTTGCCGAATCCGTATTTGTGATCTTGTGCGCACGGCTGACATGTGCCCGCTTCTCATTTAGACGTTTAGACCCCCGAGAATAAAGATCTGACGTGTTTCGACGCAGAACCGTCGCACGTATTCAGAAGATCTCAGGGAGTCCAAGGCATGAATCGCCAGCTTCACCGCGTCATTTTCAACGCCGCCAGAGGCATGCGGATGGTGGTTCAAGAAACCGCCGCGGCTACGGGCAGGGGCTCGACCAGAGCGACGGCCGCTGCCGTATTGGCTGGGGCTGCCGCTTTGACTCCCGTGCTGATCGGTGCTGCCTTGGGGAGCATGTTCTGGCCGACATCAGCCCAAGCGCAGATCGTTGGCGCGCCCAACGTTCCTGGCAACCTGCGTCCGACCGTGCTGGTCGCACCCAACGGCGTTCCATACGTCAACGTTCAAACGCCCTCAGCCGCAGGTGTATCGCGCAACGTCTACAACCAGTTCAACATTGGTGCCAACGGCGCTATCCTCAACAACAGCCGGGTCAATGTGCAGTCGCAGCTCGGGGGCTACATACAGGGCAACCCATTCCTGGCCACAGGACCCGCGCGCATCATCGTCAACGAAATCAACGGCGGGAATCCGAGCCAGATTCGCGGCTATCTGGAAGTTGCCGGCCAACGCGCCGAGATCATCATCGCGAACCCGGCAGGCATCAGCATCGATGGTGGCGGTTTCATCAACGCGTCTCGCGCAACGGTGACCACGGGTACCCCACAGTACAACGCCATCGGCGGCCTCGATCGCTTTCTCGTTCGCGGTGGCACAGTCACCATCGGCGGTGCGGGCCTCGATGCCAGCAAAACGGACTACGCGGCCATCCTCGCGCGCGCCGTGCAACTCAATGCGGCGATCTACGCCACCGATCTCGAGGTGGTCACAGGCGCAAACCAGATCAGCGCCGATCACACGCAGATCACCCCGACGACAGGTACTGGCGCTGCACCGACCTTTGCACTCGATACCGCTGCTTTGGGAGGCATGTACGCAAACAAGATCACGATGATCGGGACCGAGGCGGGCCTCGGGGTGCGCAACGCGGGGAATCTCGGCGCCAGCAACGGAAATCTCATCGTGACCGCAGCGGGAAGGCTCGAGAACACCGGCACGCTCGAAGGCACGCGCGTCGAACTCGTCAGCGCAGGCGGTATCGACAACCGCGGCGGAATGATCCGCCAGACCAGCAGCGCCGGACTTACGATCACGTCACCGACGTTATCGAACACGAATGGCGGGGTGATCGGTGTCGAGCCTGCGGTCGGCGCAAGCGGTGGAACCGGCACGAGCACTGGAGGCGGCTCGGGTAGCGGCACAGGTGGTACGACCTCCGCCCCGGCCGCATCCGCCGCTGGAACTGGTTCCAGCCCCAACGGCTCTACCGCCGCACCGGCACCAGCCCCATTCATTCCGACATCACCTGGCACCATCATGGCGACGGGCGCCATCTTGAACGACGGAGGGAAGATACTTGCTGGCGGCCCCATCGCGTTGCAAACGCCACAGATCAACAACACTGGTGGGACTCTTTCGGTGGCCACCATGGCGGTCACCGGATCAAGCTTCAGCAACGCAGGCGGGACCCTCAACGTCAGCAACAGCTTTAGCGCCAACGTCGGCCAATTGGACAACGCGGGTGGCAAGCTGACTGCCGGCTCGTTGAACATCGCCACCGGCGCCGACATGATCAACACCGACGGCGTATTGAGCAGTGCCACCGATGCCAACCTCACTGTCGGCGGCAAGATCGAGAACACGCGCGGATCGATCTCGGCAGCGGGCGCACTGACGGCGAACGTGTCCGAGGCCACCGCCAACAACAACGGCACCCTGGCTTCCAATCAGGCGCTGACGCTGAACACGGGTTCGTTACAAAACACCAGAGGAAACATCCAATCGGCACAGGCCGGCGTGCAGCTCGGGGTGACCAACGCCTTGACCACCGGCACCGGCGGCAGCATCAGCGCAGCTACCGACTTGGGCATTCAGGCTGGTTCGCTTGCCAACGGTGGCAGCCTGCGAGGTGGCATCGATGCCAGCATCGCGGTTGGCGGCGTGCTTGCAAATGACGGCAGTATCACGGCGAACCGCAACACCACGATCACGGCTGGCAGCGTGCAGGGCGGGACGTCAAGTGTGCTTGGCGCGGGCATCCGGAACGACGGCCAGTTTGGTGGAACTGGCGGCCTGCGCGTGATCACCGCCGGCGCATTGGTCGTCAACGGCACGAATCTCGCAGCAGGCAATGCCACTCTGCAAGGCGCGAACGTCGATTTGTCGGCGAGCCAGACCAGCGCCGCGAACATCGCGGTCACGGCCACACAAGGCAATGTCACCACCGGCAGCAAGGCAACGCTGGTCACCCCCGGTACGCTGGCGATCACCGCCAACAGCAACGCAGCTCAAACCCTCGTCAACGACGCGGGCCAACTCAACGCCGGCCAGTTGCAGATCAATGCCTCGAACCTCGCCAACACGAACGGCGGCGAGATCGTGCAGACTGGTACGGGCGCGACCACCATCGCCGTGGCCGGCACCCTGAACAATGACGGCGCTCGCATCGCCAGCAACGGGCAGGATCTGATCTTGAATGGAAGGACCGTCACCAACAACGCGGGCAAGATCGAGCATGCCGGCACCGGCACCTTGAAGATATCCGGCGGTGGCTACACGGGTGCCAACGGGCAGATCACCACGAACAGCGCACTGGTGGTCACCATGTCGGGCGTCTTCAACCAAGATGGCGACAATGCTCAGACCAGCGCCAAGCAGATCACCGTTGACGCAGGTTCCCTGAGCAATCGCGGCGGCAAGATCATCCAGACCGGTACCGAGGCCACCCGCATCAACGTGGTCGGCGCCATCGACAACAGTACCGGAACCCTCGTCAGCAATGGCGACACGAGCATCACGGCCGGTAGCTTCGCAAACCAGGGCGGTTCGACCCAGGCAGCCGGCACCGCCAACCTGGACCTCAAAGTCAGCACGGGCCTGGACAACAGCAAGAGGGGAACGATTGGCGCAGGCGGCAACGTCACCGTCACTGCAGGCAGCCTGAACAACGATGTCGGCAGCGTGACAGCTGTCGGCGATCTGAAGGCCACCATCGACAAGGCTGCCACCAACGCAGGTGGAATGCTTGCGGCCAACGGCAACACCACCCTTGCGGCTGACACGCTGGACAACAGCGGCGGGACCATAGGGGCCGTCAAAGGCGATCTGAGTGTCACAACCACGGGCAAGACCATCAACGATGCCGGCGCCCTGCAAGCGGGCGGCAAAGCCACGCTGAGCAATGGAGGCTTGAGCAACCAGGGCGGCAAGGTCTTCGGCAATAGCCTGTCCATCGATACGCACGGCAATGCCCTGGACAACAGCAAGAAGGGCACGCTCTCGGCCACCACCACCGTCGACATCAAGTCGGGAGCGTTGAACAACGACAGCGGACTGATCCAGTCTGATGGTGCCATGACCATCGACACCGATGGCAAGAAGCTCACCAACACCCACGCGGGGGACTACACCACCAAGCAAGGCGGCATCGCCAGCGCGGACACACTCGTGCTGAAGACGGGCGAAGTCGACAACACGGACGGCTACATTGGTGCAAGGAAGACGCTGAGCATCGACACCCACGGCCAAGGCTATGACAACAGCAGTGGCCAGACCGTGGCCGCGAGCGACCTGAGCATCAGCGCCGCAGCCCTGACCAATGCGAGCGGCCTGATCCGCTCGGCCGCCACGACCACGATCAATGCCAGCAGCATCGCCAACCACGATACATCCGGCACCGATCAAGGCATCGAAGGAAAGTCCGTTGTCATCGATACCGGTGACCTGAACAGCACCTCTGGCGCCATCCGTGCCGATGCCGATACGACCATCACCGCCAGCGGCACCCTGACCAACACCAAGGGCCTGATCTCGGCTGGCAACGAGCTGAGCATCCGCGACCCGAATCGCGCCAATCCCGGCGCCAAGACACTCAATGTCGTCAACACCGGCGGCACCCTGGTGGCCGACAGAAGCCTCAAGCTCGATGCCGCCAGGTTCAGCGGCGACGGCAAGACCGTCTCGGGCAAGGATCTGAGCATCGCGCTCACTCAAGACATCGTCAACAACGGCGAGGTCGCCGCCAACGGCAATCTGAGCTACACCACCGCCGGCAACTTCACGAACAACGGCAGGCTGCTGACGGGCCAGACGCTCACGGTGGGCGGCAACAACATTGAGAACACCGCCAATGCAGAAATGTCGGGGACGAACACCACCGTCAACGCCAGCGGCACGCTGACCAATCGCGGTTTGATCGACAGCAAGGGCCAGACCCAGATCAATGCGGACACGCTGAAGAACATCGGTACCGGCCGTATCTACGGCGATGCGATTTCCATCGGTGCGATCACCGTCGAGAACGGCGCCGAAACCATCACGAGCGCCGATGGGGTAAGCCAGGCCAAGGCAGGAACCATTGCCTCGCGCGGCGACCTTGTCATTGGCGTGAACACCATCACCAACCGCGAGCACGCACTGATCTTCAGCCAGGGCAGCATGTCCATCGGTGGAGCGCTCGACGCCCACCGCAAAGCCACCGGCCAAGGTGGCGTGTTGAACAACCTGAGCGCCGACATCGAATCCATCGGCGACATGGCCATCTCCATGGGACAGGTCAACAACCGGGATGTGCATATCCAGAAGGGGGCGCCCAGGGTGACGCCCAGCGCCGCGGTAGGCATTGCGCCGATAACCCCCATGGGCAGCGGCGTCGGCAGGACCTCCATGTACCTGCCCTACGAAGTCACGCTCGACTACGTCAACGGCCTGGTCTTTCTCAAGAAGACAGGCGAACTGGTGGGGATGGGCGGCTTCGCCTATTGGACCAACCAGATCATCACCACCGAAGACACCGCAACCAACGTCGAGCCCGCCCGTCTCGTCGCAGGCGGCAACATGAACATCAACGGCCGTCTGTACAGCCAGGACAGCCAGGTGCTCGCCGGCGGGACCATCACGGCGTCGGCCTACGTGCCAGACCAAATGACCGGCCAAGTCTCGGTCATCGGCTTTGCGAATGTGGTCGACAACAAAGGACAGGCGCAGGGGCCGCCCAACATCCCGCTCGTCATAGCGCCCAAGTCGATCAATCTCGGCGCGTTCAAGTACCAGGAGTACATCAACGCTACCAATGGCTACGACGCGGGCACGGCGCCGGTCGGTGGCACGACGGGAAGTGCAGGCAGTGCAGGAGGCGTGAACGGCGGCAATCGTCCCGACGTCATCGTGCAAGTGCCGGCCAATGTCGGGGCGGTCGTCAAGACCTCGGGAAATACGGCCGGTGAAACTGGAGGTGCCAACAGGGTCGGAAGTACGGACGCGAGCCAGACCGTCCCCACGGTCGTGCGCACCAGCACGCCGAACACGCGCATTCCCAATGCAAGCCTCTTCAACGTTCGCACGGGCGGCAGCTACCTGGTCGAGACCGATCCACGCTTCGCCAACTACCGCAGCTGGCTCAGCAGCGACTACCTGCTCAACAGCCTCGGGCTCGACCCAAGCAATACCCTCAAGCGCCTGGGAGATGGCTTCTACGAGCAGAAGCTCATCTGCGAGCAGGTCGCCAAGCTCACGGGCTATCGCTACCTGGAGGGGTACAACAACGACGACGATCAGTACATCGCGCTGATGAATGCTGGCGCGACCTTTGCGAAGCAATACGGCTTGCGCCCCGGTGTCGCACTGAGCGCGGCGCAGATGGCTCAACTGACCAGCGACATCGTCTGGCTGGTCGAGCAGACGATCACCTTACCGGATGGCTCCACGCAGAAGGTACTTGTGCCACAGGTCTATGTGCGCGTGCGGCCCGGCGACATCGACGGCGCAGGGGCACTTCTGAGCGCAGATGCCACGGTCATCAAGAGTTCTGGCGATCTCGTGAACACCGGCACCATCGCCGGTCGCAGCCTGGTCAAGATCGATGCCGAGAACGTCAGCAATCTGGGCGGTCGCATTGCCGGAGGCGCCGTCGGTGTCAACGCTCGCAACGACCTGAACAACATCGGCGGCAGCATTACTGCCCGGGATGCCGCGGTCCTGACCGCCGGACGCGACATCAACATTCAGACGACGACATCGACAGCCGGCAGCAGTACCGCCATCGACCGCGTGGCCGGTATCTACGTGACCAATCCGGGCGGCACGCTGATCGCCTCCGCGGGCCGTGATGCGAATCTCGTGGCCGCTGCCCTGGTCAGTGCCGGCAGCGCGGCGGTGGGTGCTGGGCGCAACGTCAACCTGGGCACCGTGACCGAGGGATACACCATCTCGTTTGCAAGCAAGAACGGGGCTGGCATCTCGTCGGAGCGCCGGGAGGTGGGTTCGGTCATTCAGGGGCAGGACAATGTGCGCCTTGCGGCTGGCAATGACCTGAACATCCGCGCGGGGGCGGTCGCCAGCGTGGATGGGGCCTTGGTCGCAACAGCCAAGAACGACATCAATGTCACGGCGGGCCAGGCCACCACCAGCGTTTCGGCAGCGACCCAGAGGTCTTCCAAGAGCCTGTTCAAGAAGAGCAGCTCCAGCACCTTCGACAGCACCACGACGACGGATGTTCTCTCCAGCAGCCTGAGTGGCAAGAGCGTGGCGCTGGTGGCGGGCAATGACATCAACCTCCAGGCTTCGCAGCTTCGCTCCGACGATGCGATGAGCCTGTCGGCGGGGCGCGACATCAACCTCACTACCGCCAATCGGACTACCCAGGAGTTGCATGCGGCGCAGAGCCGCAGTAGCGGTACCGTCCTGGGGCAGGCGCTTGCCGCCGCGACCTTCGCTGGCGACGTCACAGCCGTTGCCATTGCCGGCAACAAGAAGTCCAGCAACAACGCCAGCGCCAGCATCGAAAACCAGGCCATCGGCACCAGCATCTCGGCCGGCAGCCTGCAGGCCGTGAGCGGAAGCGACACCACCTTGCAAGGCGCCACGGTCGTTGCAGACAACAACATCACCCTGATGGCCGGGCGAAATCTGATCATCGAGAGCGCGCAGAACACCCGTGTCGAGAGCAGTTACGACGCCAGCAGCAAGTCAGGGATGATCGGCCAGTGGTACAACCCGGCCATTGGCAACGTCAAGGGCTCGCAGGCGAATGCGACCACCAGCACGACGCAGCAAGCCAGCCAGGTGGCCAGCCTGCAAGGCAACGTGACACTGGTGGCGGGCAATGAGTACCGCCAGACGGCCAGTAGCGTATTGGCGGCAGGACAGGCCGGCCCATTGGTCGGCGGCGACGTCAACATCCTCGCCAAGAACGTCGTCATCAACGAGGCGTACAACACCACGCAGTCGGTCACGTTGAACAAGAGTTCCAGCACCATTGTGGGCGGCAGCGCCAACTTCATGGGCGTGGGAACCGACACCCTCAAGGGAGGCTCCAGCACGATCAAGGCCATGGGTGATATCGGCAGCGACGGTCGCATGCAGGCCCTGGGTGCCATCAACCTGGCTATGAGTGGCAAGCAGGCCTATGACGCCGTGCAGGCGATTGGCGGCACAGGTCCGCTGAGCTATGGCGTCAGCGTCAACGTGAGCCGCAACACCAGCCAGAGCACAAGCTTCACCAACAGCAGTGAGGCGGTGGGTTCCAGTGTGGTGGGGGCGAACAACGTCAACATCGTGGCTACGGGTGGTGACAAGGACTCGAACATCCACGCGGTCGGCTCCACCATCGCTGCGGGCAACAGCGTCAACATGGCGGCGGACAACGACATCACCCTGGAGGCCAGCAAGAGCGCGAGCGTGACGTTAGGCCAGAACTCCAGTCGTGGCGCCAATGTAGGCGTGACCTTCGGCGCGGGTGCACAGAACGGCTTCAGCATCCAGTTGGGCGTGAACAGCGGCAAAGGCAGCAACAACCAGAACGACACCAAGTACAACGCCACCCAGGTTTCCGGTGGCAAGGCAGTGAACGTCTCCACGGGGCGCAACCTGACGCTCGATGGAGCGACGATCGAAGGCAACCGCGTGACGGCGGATGTCGGAGGCGACCTGAAGATCACCACCTTGCAGGATGTGAGTGTGGGCCAGAGCCGGCAGTCCAGCGGCGGTTCTGGAGTGAGTTTGTGCATTCCGCCGATCTGCTACGGCGCGGCGGCCTCTGTCAGCGGCAGCGCGGCGGGAGCGAAAGCGGACGGGATTTTCATCAGCCCGACCGTGCAATCGGGCATCAAGGCCGGAGATGGCGGCTTTGATGTGAAGGTCGCGGGCAATACCGACCTGAAGGGTGCGGTGATCGAGAGCACGCAGGCAGCCATCGACGCCAAGAAGAACAACTTCAGCACGGGCGGTACGCTCACCATGACCGACTTGCAGAACGTGAGCCAGTCAAGCGGCAGCAGCTACTCGGTCACTGGAGGACTGAGTGTGGGCTACACCACGGCGCCGACCGTCGCCGCGGATACGGCGCCCGCCAGGGACATGACGGCATCGTGGAATGGGCCGAGCAATCGCCCCAGCGGGGCTGCGGGCGTGGGTAGTTACAGCGGCAACAACCAGGCCAGCGTCACGAAATCCGGCATCTCGGGCATTGTGGGCGATCAGAGTGTGCGAACGGGGGACAACAGAAGTGCCGGCACGTTGATCAAGGACTGGAATACCCAGATCGTCGTCAAGAATGTCCAGGCACAAGCGCAAATCACCCAGCAATTCAATCAGAACGCCGCACGCGAAGTAGGAACCTATGCAAACAATCAAGTCCGCAAGTACGAAGTTGCCCAGTCGTTAGCCCAAGGCGCGCAAAAGGTCTTGAACGATGCTGCGGCAAGTGAGCAGGACAAGAGCGCCGCACGGACTCAGTTGAGCGCTGCGCGCCAGACCATGGGTGCGGAACAGGAAGCCTACGATCATTGGAAGGAAGGTGGCGATTACCGGGTCGCGCTTCATGCGGCCGCGGGCTCCTTGAGTGGTGGCGTGGCGGGGGCGCTAGGTGCAGGAGCCAGCGCTGCATTGATGCCCCGACTGGGCGATGCAATCGGTGCGATGGGGTTGCCCTTGCCAGTTGTGCAGGCCTTGGAGGCTGTGGCCGCTTCAGCTATTGGCAATGTTGCAGGAGGTCCGGCGGGGGCTGCCAGCGCATACAGCGTTGACATCAATAACAGGCAACTGCATCCAAGTGAAGTCAAGCGCATTAAGGATTTGGCAGGAGAAGATCCAATAAAAGAAGCGCGCCTGACGGCGGCCGCATGTGCTCTTGTGCGATGTGCCGACGGCGTTCCTCGTTCAGCGCCAGAGTACGCCTACTTGTCGCAGCTGCAATCTGCGGGACGTTCCATGGTGGACGAACTCTCATTGCTAAGCCAACAAACGATCAACGGCAGTGAACGACTTTTTGGTTACGACAAGATTGATTCCGCCAAAGATTGGGCTGGAAGAAATGCGCTTGCAACCCGAGCTGTAGGGGCAGCACAGGGGTTGGCGGGATCGATAGGGCTTGTCGGAAGCTCCGCGCTCTGCAGCACTGGGTTAGGGTGTGTGGTTGGAGCGCTTGGTGCAACAGTGAGCGCGGATTACGCTCAAGCTGGCGTCAAACAGGCTGCAATTGGTCAGGGCCAAACTCCGTATGGTCAGCAGGTTTTTGAATCGCTTGGCCTGTCGTCAACTGCGGCTGCCTACACATATGCAGCCTTGGGAGTTGCACCAGTTGCGTTGGAAGGGATCGCCCTGATGCGAGCAGCAAGCGCCGCGTCGCAGTACAACTCACTTGCTCGTGCGAGCTATGCGGACTTTGCGACAAACGGAGTTCCAATCAACGCCGCAACCATGGGGTCTCCCCCAGCACAAGCTCTCGTTGCAGAAATCAAAGCGGCTTCGCCCAGCTTAAGCGATGCAACGGTAAAAGAGATCGCAGCGGGCATGATTGCTTCGGGAAAGTCGCTGCCAATCGTCAGCACTGCTGCACCTGGGAGTGTATTGGTGAAGGTTGTGCCTAGAGGGGATGCTGTCAGCGCGTATAGCCCCTACTGGATGTCTGCTGAACAAGCACGCGCGATTGCATCTATGGGAGCGGCAGATGCGGGTATTGCACTTGGGCTGCCTGCGGCTCAAGCTGCCAAAATCTTCAAAGATGGCATGGACTTTTATGCGATCGCGGCACGTCCCGGATCTCCTGCACGTGTGTTCGTTTCTGAAATCGCCCCAACCACACAAGGCGGCGTCACAACCGCACCAAATGCACTTCAAGTGCTTGTTCCCAATCGATCGGCGTGGAGTCCGCCTGTTCAGGTTAATCCATACACGCTGGGCGCGCTTTGATAATCGATCATGAGTACTGAAAATCTAATTTCTTCGGCACGAAGGCTTCAGCAAGAACTCTTGTTGCTCTCTGATGAAGATGCAATTTTGAGGGAGACACGCTCCGTCTTGTCTCCATTGGTTTCTCTGGCTTTGGAGAAAAAGATCGACGAGTTACCCGAAGACCTTCCAAGACCCCAATTTTTCTTTGGAATGCGGGATGACTGTCTTGCGGGAACACATCTTGAAATGGCGGAACTCCTCAATGCAATCACAGATTTTGGTGCTGCGCTAAGAACGATCAAACAGCACGGCGATCCGGAGAGTCGCCCACCCACGAACTAAGTGTCAAGTTCAGACCTACTTGGGAAGTGCACTGCTGACACAGCGCGCAGTGCGATCAAAGAAGGGTTTTCTACTTTTTCAGGGAGCGGAATGAGGTCATCCAAGAACCACACTTGGCACATCGCAGCGATACCATGCTTCGTCGCAATTGCGATTGCCGGCTGCACCTACTCGCAAATCAACCCGGACGCTGCAGCGGAAGATGTACGCGCCAATAGCGGCTATAACGAGTTGAAGGACATCGAGCCCGGTACTTCCAAGTTGGTCATGCGCACCTTTGGGACTTCGGCCAACGCCCTGTTCGACGTGAGCACTTCCGAGGTGCCTTGCCAGAGTTTTCAGCACTTGGGTGTGGCCGCCTACACGGGAAGTGGCGTTGTCTACCCTTGGATTGCAAGCGCCTTGCGCGCTGGCACGCGCGCCAGTCCCTATCTGGTTCATGAAGCAACGCCAGGGCAACCGATTCAGGTCCGCAGCATCGGAAACTGGAACAAGAGCGGAGCGGGTGTGGCCTTCCACACCGGCAGTTGCGGTCCGATGACCGTGCGCTTCACGCCGGTGGTGAACCACGCCTATACCGTCGAGTTCATTTGGGGGGAAAAGATGTCATGCCACCTCGCAGTCATGGATGCAACCGATCCTGATGCGCCGCAGCCGGTGATGGCCAATAGCATCCCTGGTTGCCCTGCACCCGCGCGTTGAGCGTTGTCGCAATGAAGAATCAAACAGTGGCGGCGGTCGCCGTCGCGTTGCCGTTGTTTGCGTTCGCGCAAGCGCCCAGCACGCCGCAACCCTTTATCGAGCAGCAACGCCAGCAAGAGCGTGAACGCGCCTTGCGCGAACAGAACGAACGCACCGTCGACCAGCGTCCGCGAGCAGCGCTCCCAGCTCCGACCCAGCGCATCCCTGAGGTCGAGGCTCCATGCTTTCGCATCGACCGCGTGCTGTTGGTCGGCGAGCAGTCCGAGTCCTTCCAATGGGTTGTTGCCGACTTGTCCGGTCCCGATGGCAACGATTCGCCCATCGGCCGATGCCTCGGCACAGCCGGCGTTAACGTAGTTCTCGCCCGCGCCCAGCAAGCCGCCATCGCTCGCGGCTTTGTCAGCACCCGAATCCTCGCCGCCCCACAGGACCTGTCGACCGGTACGCTGACCCTCTCCCTGGTGCCAGGCCGCATCGCAGCCATCCGCACGACCGCGGACTCCTCACTGACCTTGCTCGGCAGCTCAGCCTTGCTCGCCACCGCCATCCCCGCACGCCCCGGCGATCTGCTGAACCTGCGCGACATCGAGCAAGGCCTGGAAAACCTCAAGCGTTCCCCCACCGCCGAAGCCGACATCCAGATCGAACCCTCCACAGCCGCAGGCGCCAAGCCCGGCGACAGCGATCTCGTCGTCAAGTACGTCCAATCCAAGAAGTGGCGCGTCACCCTGAGCCTGGACGACAGCGGCACTGAAGCTACTGGCCGCTACCAGACCAGCGCAACCTTGTCCCTTGACAGCCCCTTCGGCCTGAACGACCTGCTCTACGTCAGCGCCAACCACAGCATCAACGGTCACCTGTTCGGCGACCCGGCCAAGGGCACCGAAGGCCAGACCATTCACTACTCGCTGCCCTACGGCTACTGGCTCCTGGGTTTCACCGCCTCCAACGGTCGGTATCGCCAGAGCGTGGCCGGCCTGAACCAGGACTACGTCTACGCCGGCAAGACCAACAACGCCGAGATCAAGCTCTCGCGCTTGCTCTATCGCGACCAGAGCCGCAAGACGAGCGTGTCGATCAAGGGTTGGCGGCGCGAATCTCGTAACTTCGTCGACGACACCGAGGTCGAGGTTCAACACCGCGTGGTCGGAGGCTGGGAGCTCAGCCTTAGCCACAAGGAGTACGTCGGAGAGGCGACGCTCGAGGGCACGCTGGCCTACAAGCGCGGCACAGGCGGCTTCGGCTCGCGTACCGCGCCGGAAGAGGAGTTCGGCGAGGGCACTTCGCGGCTGAAGCTCTACACCGCCGACATCAGCCTCAACGCGCCATTCAAAGTCGGTGAACAGAAGCTGCGCTACTCAGGACTGATCCGCGCCCAATGGAACCGTACGTCGTTGACGCCGCAGGACCGCTTCGCCATCGGCGGACGCTACACGGTGCGCGGCTTCGATGGCGAGACGAGTCTGATGGGCGAGCGCGGCTGGCTCATCCGTAGCGACATCGGATGGGCGGTGGGGCAAAGCGGGGCTGAGCTGTACGTCGGTGCCGACTATGGCCACATCGGCGGCCGCTCGACGGGCGACCTGCTCGGTCGCAGCCTTGCCGGCGCCGTCATCGGCATGCGCGGCCAGTGGAGCAAGCTGAGCTACGACTTCTTCATCGGCGCGCCGATCAGCAAGCCAGAAGGCTATCGCACCGCGAAGGTCACGCTCGGCTTCAATCTCAATGCAAGTTTCTAACCAAGGAGGAAATGGAAAAATGAAGAAAAACACACATACAGTCAACGGCGATGTCGTAGCCGCGCCTGATGCCTGAGAAATCTGTCCAAACCGGAGATGACGGCAAAGAAGTGGCGCGTTGCGGTGCGAGCAACAACCGATGCCTCCCAGGCACGACGGACGGGCGTCATCCCATGTCCTGAGGCAGATCCAAGGCCCGTATCGCATAAGGTGTCGTCCGTCGCGCCGAGCGCTGCCCGAGCCCGTCGCAATCGCCGAGATTCTGAGGAAAAACAACACCCAGGCATTCCCGGAGTCTCTTGCATCAAGGACTCTGGTGGTTCGCCCCGTTATGGGCCGCCAAGCCAGGTGGAATCGGCGGAAAAAGCATGTCCCGATCGTTCTCCGTGAAGTTGCACGGCAGCAAGTTGAGCTGACGATATCGATGCAGTGCTCTGCACGTCTGAGGGCTACGTGCATGGCAAGGGCCGCAATTGACTTGCCGTCGCTAGCGGCAGCACCGGCCGGCCAACGAGGGACAGGCCCACATCTGCTGTCCTTGCGAAGAGCTCGTCTCAAAAATTGATGGCCCCAGGCCTAGCCTTCTGCCCCCACGATGCCCCAAGTGTTTCGGATGGCGTTCTACCTCCGTGGACGTGCTGGACAGGTTGCCCTGTATTTTCGGGGGAGGCTGCGGTTCAGCAGTACGCTGATGGATCTTCTGGGACATCAACATGGTGCCTTCGACAGGAATCGAACCTGTATCTGAGTCTTAGGAGGACCCCGTTCTATCCATTGAACTACGAAGACGGTGGGCGGCTGGACTTTACCAGTTCGTCCGGTCTTTCCTGCGACAGCGCGCCCGCGCTCAGCGCAGCCCGACGCGCGAGGCGTGCCAGCGCAGGGCGGCGGCGCGGGCCGGGTCGGTGGCCTCGATGCGGTCGGCGCGGCGTTGCAGGGCACGCATCTGCTCGACCTCGGCGATGACCTTGTTGGGGCTCAGCAGGGTGCCCAGCAGCATGTCGGCCTCGAAGGCCAGCCTCTTGAGGACGACCGTGGCGCGACGCAGCAGCTTCGCGGGGGCGGACGATCGGTCGAGGCTGGGCATGGCGGGAAGCTCCTGGGCATGGAAAGTGGACGGGGGCGTCGATTTTATAGGGTTAACCCGAATCCCCTGAGAAGGCGGGGTCGGGCCTGCGAAAGCGCCTCTCGCCAGCGCGCCGAACGCATCGCGCGAGCGGCGCGCGAGGCGTTGCGCAGGGCCCGCGCGCGCATCGCCGCGACCGATCGCGGGGTGGGCTTACCCCGATACGGAATCTTCAAAAAATTGACCGCGATCAAGCCGGCGCGTTTCGCGCACGCGCACCATCTGCGCTGTTCGGATCCGGCTCAGACTCACGAAAAAAAAGAGCGCACCCTCTACAGCAGGAGACAACAGATGAAGCATTTCATTGCGCGCTTCGGCGCGTGTCGCGCACGAGTCCTGGTCGCCACCGCCGCCGCCGCGGTCATGGCAGCCGCCACCCCCGCATGGGCCTGGGAACCCGCCAAGCCCGTCGAGTTCGTGATCCCCGCCGGCACCGGCGGCGGCGCCGACCAGATGGGCCGGCTGCTGCAAGGCATCGTCATCAAGTACAAGCTGATGAAGGAGCCGCTGATCGTCGTCAACAAGTCGGGCGGCGCGGGTGCCGAAGGCTTTCTCTCGGTGAAGGAAGCCAAGGGCGATCCGCACAAGATCATCATCTCGCTGTCGAACCTCTTCACCACGCCGATGGCCACGGGCGTGCCCTTCAACTGGAAGGACATGACGCCGGTGGCGATGCTGGCGCTCGACCAGTTCGTGCTGTGGACCAACGCCGAGCAGCCCTACAAGACGGCGGGCGAGTACATCGCCGCGGTGAAGGCGGCGGGCCCGAACAAGTTCAAGATGGCCGGCACCGGCTCGAAGCAGGAAGACCAGATCATCACGGTCGCGCTCGAGAAGGCCACGGGCACCAAGTTCATCTACGTGCCCTTCAAGGGCGGCGGCGAAGTCGCGGTGCAGCTGGTGGGCGGCCACGTGAACTCCACCGTGAACAACCCGATCGAGGCGGTGGCCCAATGGCGCGCGGGCAAGCTGCGCCCGCTGTGCGTGTTCGACGACGAGCGCATGCCCTTCAAGGCCAAGGTCACCGACACGCAGTCGTGGAACGACGTGCCCACCTGCAAGGAAGCTGGCGTACCGGCCAAGTACACGATGCTGCGCGGCATCTTCATGGCACCGGGCGTCAAGCCCGAGCAGCTGGCCTTCTACAAGGACCTGCTGACCAAGGTGGCCGCCACGCCCGAGTGGAAGGAATACATGGAGAAGGGTGCCTTCAACCCGACCTTCATGACCGGCCCCGATTTCGAGAAGTGGCTCGCCAGCGCGGAAATCACGCACAAGACGCTGATGACCGAGGCCGGCTTCCTGGCCGCGAGCAAGTAGGACGCAAGAAGGCACCGGCGGCCGGGCGCGCCGCCGCGATGCATCGGACGACGTGAGCATGCGCCCGCGCGGGCGCGTGGCGTCGCGCCCGGTTTTCTCTCTCTCGACAACAACACGATGGGGGCTCCATGGAGCACGACGACAACGTATCCGACACGGCCGCGCGCACGGGCGTGGCCACGAACAAGGTCGAGGCGGTGGTGGCATTGCTGCTGCTGGTGGCCGGCCTGGTGGTGATCTTCGAAAGCCGCCGGCTCGGCGCGGGCTGGACCAGCGACGGTCCGGGCGCGGGCTACTTCCCGTTCTTCATCGGCCTGATCATCACGATCTCGGGCATCGGCATCCTCTACCAGTCGCTGCTGGGCAAGAACCGCAACACCGAGGTCTTCGTCGACCGCGAGCAACTGCGGCGCGTGCTCTCGGTGCTGCTGCCGGCGCTGGTCTACGTGCTGGGCATCGCGCTGCTGGGCCTGTACGTGGCCTCGGCGGTCTACATCGCGCTGTTCATGGTGATCCTGGGCAAGTACTCCTGGGCCAAGGCCGCGCTCGCGGCGCTGGCCGTGAACACGCTGTTCTTCTTCATGTTCGAGGTCTGGTTCAAGGTGCCGCTGTTCAAGGGCGCGCTGGATCCGCTCTCGTTCCTCGGCTACTGACACCTCACGGAGCACAAGCGAAATGGAAGAAATCGGTGCCTTGATGCAGGGCTTTTCGGTGATCCTGACACCGACCAACATCGGCCTGATGTTCGTCGGGATCATCCTGGGCGTGCTGATCGGCGTGCTGCCCGGACTGGGCGGCGCCAACGGCGTCGCGATCCTGCTGCCGCTCACGTTCACGATGTCGCCGACCTCGGCGATCATCATGCTGTCGTGCATCTACTGGGGGGCGCTGTTCGGCGGCGCCATCACCTCGGTGCTGTTCAACATCCCGGGCGAGCCGTGGTCGGTCGCCACCACCTTCGACGGCTATCCGATGGCGCAGCAGGGCCGCGCGGGCGCGGCGCTCACCACGGCCTTCACCTCGTCGTTCGTGGGCGCCTTCCTCGCGGTGGTGATGATCACCTTCCTCGCGCCGCTGGTCGCGAAGTTCGCGCTGAAGTTCGGCTCGCCCGAATTCTTCGCGGTCTACCTGCTGACCTTCTGCAGCTTCGTGGGCATGGGCAAGGGCTCGCCGTTCAAGATCCTGGCCTCGATGGCGCTGGGCTTCGCGCTCGCCAGCGTGGGCATGGACACGGTCACGGGCCAGCTGCGCCTGACCTTCGGCCAGCCCGAGCTGATGCGCGGCTTCGACTTCCTGATCGCGGTGATCGGCCTGTTCGGCATCGGCGAGATCCTGCTGTCGATGGAAGAGGGCCTGAAGTTCTCGGGCAAGAGCGCGAAGATCGATCCGAAGGTGGTGCTGCAGACCTGGAAGCAGCTGCCGCAGTACTGGATGACCTCGCTGCGCAGCTCGCTGATCGGCATCTGGATGGGCATCACGCCGGGCGGCGCCACGCCGGCCTCGTTCATGGCCTACGGCCTGGCCAAGAAGATGTCCAAGCGCGGCTCGAAGTTCGGCACCGGCGAGGCCGAGGGCGTGGTCGCGCCCGAGACCGCGGCGCACGCGGCCGGCACCAGCGCGCTGCTGCCGATGCTGGCGCTCGGCATCCCGGGCTCGCCGACCGCGGCGGTGCTGTTGGGCGGCCTCTTGATCTGGGGCCTGCAGCCCGGGCCGCTGCTGTTCGTCGAGCAGAAGGACTTCGTCTGGGGCCTGATCGCCAGCATGTACCTGGGCAACATCGTCGGCCTGATCGTGGTGCTGAGCACGGTGCCGCTGTTCGCCTCGATCCTGCGCATCCCGTTCTCGATCATCGCGCCGGTGATCATCGTGATCTGCGCGATCGGTGCCTACACCGTGCACAACGCGATGCTCGACATCTGGTTCATGCTGGGCTTCGGCGTCATCGGCTACCTGTTCAAGAAGCTCGACTTCCCGCTCGCGCCGCTGGTGCTGGCGCTGGTGCTCGGCGACAAGGCCGAGGACTCGTTCCGCCAGGCCATGCTGGTGTCGCAGGGCGACGTGATGATCATGTTCTCGAACCCGCTGGTCGGCGGCATCACCACCCTGGCGCTCACGCTGCTGTTCTGGCCGCTGATCTCCAAGCTGCTGGCGCTCTTCAAGCCGAAGAAGCCCGACGAGTTCGCCGTCGAGCGGCCGGTCGATTGAACCCGGAGGCCACGCCATGCCCGTCATCGCACTGACCCAGGAAATGGGATCGCTCGCCAAGGACGTGTCGGTTCAGCTCGCCGAGGAGATGGGGCTGGAATCGATGCGCCACGAGGTCATCGAGCGCGTCGCCGACCGCATGCAGGTCTCGACCAGCCTGATCGGCCGCCTGCGCGGCGGCAAGGCCGGTTTCGTCGAGCGGCTCACCACCGACCGACGCAGCCTCGCGCTCTACACGGCCGAGGAACTGTTCGCGCTGGCCGACCGCGGCAACGTGGTGCTGCGCGGCTGGGGCGCCACCTGCCTGCTGCGGCCGGTGCCGCACGTGGTGTGCGTGCGCATCACGCGTTCGCTGAAGAAGCGCATCGACTGGCTGATGACGCACCTGGAGACCGACGACGCCGAGTTCGCCGAGGCCGAGATCCGGCGCAGCGACGAGGCGCACGCCGCGCGCATGCATGCGCAGTTCGGCGTGACCTGGGGCGACCCGGTGCTCTACGACCTGGTGCTCAACACCGACCGGCTCACGGTCGACAGCTGCGTGGCGCAGATCCGCGCGCTGGCGGCGCGGCCCGAGTTTGCAGAGACCGCGCGTTCGCGTGCGCTGCTGGCCAACATGGCGCTGGCGGCGCGCGTGAAGGCGGCGCTCAAGGACGGCGCAGCCACGGCCGACATCCGGGTCACGGTGGAGGCCGACCACGGCCGCGTGAGCTTGCGCGGCATCGTGCTCGACGCGGACGAGCGCGCGCAGACCGAGGCCGTCACGGCCGCGGTGGAGGGCGTGGGCGCGGTGGACAACCAGCTGCGGCTGATGGCGACGACCCGGCGCTTCGCGTCGGCGAAGCAGACCTAGGGGGTCTTGGACGGCCTCAGATCTTCCCGCGCTTGCGCAGCCGACTCAGGGTTTCCGCGGAGAGATTGAGGTAGGACGCGAGCTCCTTGCTCGGGATGCGGTCCACGAGCTCGGGGTGCTTGCGCAGGAAACGGTGCACCCGGCCGGGCGCGTCCAGCAGGTGCAGCGTGATGGTGTGCGCCATGATCTCGCTCATGCCGCGCATCACGAGGAACTCGAACAGTTCCTTGGTCTGGGGGTGGCTCGCCAGGAAGGCAGTCCATTCCTTCAGCGGCAGGCTCGCCACGCGGGCCTTGGTGACGCAGACGATGCCGTAGGGCGTGGGCGTGCCCAGGCGCATGGCCGCGTAGCTGGTCTCCATGTCGTTCTCGTCGGCGAAGCGCAGGATCATCTCCTTGCCCTCCGGGTTGCTCACCACCCGCTTGAGGATGCCGTCGAGGATGAAGTACTGCTCCATCTCCCGCACCCCCTGGTGCAGCAGGAAATCGCCCTTGTTGCCGTCGACGATCACCAGGTGAGCCTCGAGCTCGGCGCGCTCGCCCTCGTTCAGGTCCTTGAGCAGGATGTTCTGCCGGAGCTGGGCGCGAATGATGTTCTTCTCCGGGTGGTTTTCCAACAACGTCATGGTCACCGTCTTGCTCGATTTCGTCGCCTGCGGCGCCGCTTCATCGGGGGTCGGCGCCGTTTTCGGGAAAGTTGACCGAGGTCAACGGCCGAAAGGATGGCCCGAATCATAGTCGCGGCTCGGGCCTCGGCCATTCACCCCAGCAGAAGGAGAGACATGTCTTCAGTTAGCACAGCCAAAGAGGCGGCCACGACGCTCGATGAGGCGATCAAGCCCAAGAGTCGGCCAGCCAACGGCGCCGCCGACGATCAGCAACTCGTCGCGCGCGCCCTCCAGCAGATGACGCAGGAAGCGCCGGAGGCGGAAACCACCGATGGTTTCCACCTGGTGATCGATGCGCTGAAGCTGAACGACATCGACACCATCTTCGCGCTGCCGGGCATCCCGATCACCGACCTGACCCGCATGGCGCAGGCCGAGGGCATGCGCGTGATCTCGTTCCGCCACGAGCAGCACGCCGGCAATGCCGCCGCTGCGGCCGGCTTCCTCACGCAGAAGCCCGGCATCTGCCTCACGGTGTCGGCGCCCGGCTTCCTCAACGGCCTGACCGCGCTGGCCAACGCCACCACCAACTGCTTCCCGATGATCCTGATCAGCGGCTCCAGCGAGCGCGAGATCGTCGACCTGCAGCAGGGCGACTACGAGGAGATGGACCAGCTGGCGATCGCCAAGCCGCTGTGCAAGGCCGCGTTCCGCGTGCTGCACGCCGAGGACATCGGCGTGGGCATCGCGCGCGCCATCCGCTCGGCCGTCTCGGGCCGCCCCGGCGGCGTGTACCTCGACCTGCCGGCCAAGCTGTTCGCGCAGACGATGGACGCCATCAAGGGCAAGAACTCGCTGATCAAGGTCATCGACCCCGCGCCGCGCCAGATCCCGGCCGCCGACGCCGTGCAGCGCGCGCTCGACCTGCTCAAGGGCGCGAAGCGCCCGCTGATCCTGCTGGGCAAGGGCGCCGCCTACGCCCAGGCCGATGCCGACATCCGCGCGCTGGTCGAGAAGACCGGCATTCCCTACCTGCCGATGTCGATGGCCAAGGGCCTCTTGCCCGACACGCATGCGCAATCGGCCGCCGCCGCGCGCTCCTACGTGCTGCAGGAAGCCGACGTGGTGCTGCTGGTGGGCGCGCGCCTGAACTGGCTGCTCTCGCACGGCAAGGGCAAGACCTGGGCGCAGGAGAAGGGTGCCAAGCAGTTCATCCAGATCGACATCGCGCCGACCGAGATCGACAGCAACGTGGCGATCGCCGCGCCGGTGATCGGCGACATCGGCTCCTGCGTGGCCGCGCTGCTCGCGGGCATCGACGCCAAGTGGGCCAAGCCGCCGACCGAGTGGACCGGCGCCATCGCCGAGCGCAAGGACAAGAACCTGTCGAAGATGGCCGCCACGCTCGCCGCGCGTCCCTCGCCGATGAACTTCCAGAGCGCGCTCAGCGTGATCCGCGACCAGGTCAAGGCCCGGCCCGATGCGATCGTCGTCAACGAAGGCGCCAACACGCTGGACTTCGCGCGCAGCATCGTCGACATGTACGAGCCGCGCAAGCGCCTCGACGTGGGCACCTGGGGGATCATGGGCATCGGCATGGGCTTCGCGGTGGCCGCGGCCGTGGTCACGGGCAAGCCGGTGATCGCGATCGAGGGCGACAGCGCCTTCGGCTTCAGCGGCATGGAGGTCGAGACCATCTGCCGCTACAACCTGCCGATCTGCGTGATCGTGTTCAACAACAACGGCGTCTATCGCGGCACCGACGTGAACCCCAGCGGCACGCCCGACGTGGCGCCCACCGTGTTCGTGAAGAACGCGCGCTACGACAAGCTGATGGAAGCCTTCGGCGGCGTGGGCGTCCATGCGACCACCGCCGACGAGCTGCAGGCGGCCCTGACCGAGGCCGTCGCCACGGGCCGCCCGACCCTGATCAATGCCGTCATCGACGAGACCGCGGGCACCGAGAGCGGCCGCATCACCAGCCTCAATCCGGCCACGGCGAAGAAGAAGTGATTCCTTTCATTCCAGGAGATTCGACATGAGCAACAAACCTCTCAACGGCATCAAGATCATCGACTTCACGCACGTGCAAGCCGGTCCGGCCTGCACCCAGCTGCTGGCCTGGTTCGGCGCCGACGTGATCAAGGTCGAGCGCCCCGGCGCTGGCGACGTCACGCGCTCGCAGCTGCGCGACATCCCCGACGTGGACGCGCTGTACTTCACCATGCTCAACAGCAACAAGCGCTCGCTGACGCTGGACACCAAGCAGCCCGAGGGCAAGGTGGTGCTCGAGAAGCTGATCAAGGAATCGGACGTGCTGGTCGAGAACTTCGGCCCCGGTGCGCTCGACCGCATGGGCTTCAGCTGGGAACGCATCCAGGAACTGAACCCGAAGATGATCGTCGCCTCGGTCAAGGGCTTCAGCGACGGCCACCACTACGACGACCTGAAGGTCTACGAGAACGTCGCGCAGTGCGCGGGCGGCGCCGCCTCCACCACCGGCTTCTGGGACGGCCCGCCGACCGTGAGCGCCGCGGCGCTGGGCGACAGCAACACCGGCATGCACCTGGCGATCGGCATCCTCACGGCCATCATCGGCCGCGAGCAGACGGGCAAGGGCCAGCGCGTGGCCTGCTCGATGCAGGACGCCGTGCTCAACCTGTGCCGCGTGAAGATGCGCGACCAGCAGCGCCTCGATCGCCTGGGCTACCTCGAGGAATACCCGCAGTACCCGCACGGCACCTTCAGCGACGTGGTGCCGCGCGGCGGCAATGCCGGCGGCGGCGGCCAGCCGGGCTGGGTGCTCAAGTGCAAGGGCTGGGAGACCGACCCGAACGCCTACATCTACTTCACCGTGCAGGGCCATGCCTGGGCACCGATCTGCGACGCCATCGGCAAGCCCGAGTGGAAGACCGATCCCGACTACATGACCGCCAAGGCACGCCAGCCGCACATCACCGACATCTTCGCGACCATCGAGGGCTGGCTGGCCGACAAGACCAAGTTCGAGGCGGTCGACATCCTGCGCAAGTTCGACATCCCCTGCGCGCCGGTGCTGACGATGAAGGAACTGCTGAACGACGAATCGCTGCGCAAGAGCGGCTCGATCGTGGAAGTGCCGCACAAGGAACGCGGCACCTACTTCACCGTGGGCAGCCCGATCAAGTTCTCGGACCTCAAGCCCGAGATCACCGGTTCGCCGCTCTTGGGCGAACACACCGACGACGTGCTGGCCGAGCTCGGCTACAGCCAACAGCAGATCGCCGCGCTGCACGAAGCGAAGGCAGTCTGACCCAGGCGTTCCCCCGGGGCTTTTCCAGTCCACGAAGCGCCGGGGGGGCGCGGTATTTCGGATGCGTCGAGGCGGGAGGCCAGCATGCAAGCTTCAGTGGATTTCAGGCAGCTCGTCGAAGGGGCGGGCGATGCCATCATGGTGTGCGATGCGGCCGGGGCCATCGTTCTGTGGAACCCCGCGGCCGAACGCATCTTCGGCTTCACCGAGGCCGAGGCGCTGGGTCGCTCGCTCGACCTCATCATTCCCGAGCGCCAGCGGCAGCGCCACTGGGACGGCTACCACAAGACCATGGACACCGGCATCACCAAGTACGGTGCCGATCTGCTGCGCGTGCCGGCCCTGCACAAGGACGGCCGCACCTTGTCGATCGCCTTCACGGTGTCGATGCTGTTTTCGCCACAACGCGAGGTCTCGGGCATCGTCGCCATCGTCCGCGACGAGACAGCTCGATTCGCGGAAGAGCGCAAACTGCGCGCTCGTCTGCTAGAAGCGGAAACCACGATCAAAGAAGGAGACAGTCGATGAGTCAAGCGCTGGAGGGTGTCCGCATCCTCGATTTCACCCACGTGCAATCCGGCCCCACCTGCACGCAGCTGCTGGCCTGGTTCGGCGCCGACGTCATCAAGGTCGAGCGCGCCGGCGAAGGCGATGCCACGCGTGGCCAGCTGCGCGACATTCCCGGTGTGGACAGCCTCTACTTCACGATGCTGAACCACAACAAGCGCTCGATCACGCTCGACACCAAGAACCCCAAGGGTCGCCAGGTGCTCGACGAGCTGATCAAGACCTGCGACGTGCTGGTCGAGAACTTCGCGCCTGGCGCGCTCGACCGCATGGGCATCACCTGGGAACACATCCAGAAGCTCAACCCGCGCATGATCGTGGCCTCGGTCAAGGGCTTCGGCCCCGGCAAGTACGCCGACTGCAAGGTCTACGAGAACGTGGCGCAGTGCGCCGGCGGCGCGGCATCGACCACCGGCTTCGAGGACGGCCCGCCGATGGTGACCGGCGCCCAGATCGGCGACAGCGGCACCGGCCTGCACCTCGCGCTCGGCATCCTGGCGGCGCTGTTCCAGCGCAACAGCACCGGCCGCGGCCAGAAGGTGCTGGCGCCGATGCAGGACGCGGTGCTCAACCTGTGCCGCGTGAAGATGCGCGACCAGCAGCGGCTGGAACGCACGGGCACCATGCACGAATACCCGCAGTACCCCGACGGCAAGTTCGGCGACGCGGTGCCGCGCGCGGGCAATGCCTCGGGCGGCGGCCAGCCCGGCTCGATCCTCAAGTGCAAGGGCTGGGAGACCGACCCCAACGCCTACATCTACTTCATCACGCAGGCGGCCGTGTGGCCGGCGGTGTGCAAGGTGATCGGCGAGGAAGGCTGGATCACCGACGAGGCCTACGCCACGCCGGCCGCGCGCCTGCTGCACCTGAAGCCGATCTTCGCGCGCATCGAGCAATGGACCATGACCAAGGACAAGTTCGAGGCCATGGACATCCTGAACCAGTACGACATTCCGTGCGGGCCGATCCTCTCGATGAAGGAGATCGCCGCCGACGAATCGCTGCGCGAGACCGGGACCATCGTCGAGGTCGACCATCCCACGCGCGGCAAGTACCTGACGGTGGGCAATCCGATCAAGCTGTCGGACAGCCCCACCGAGGTGAAGCGCTCGCCGCTCCTGGGCGAGCACACCGAGGAAGTGCTGATGCAGCTGGGCTACGGCCTGGAAGACGTGGCGGCGCTGCGCGCCGAACGCGTGATCTGACGACGAAGAACGCGGCGCGGTAATTCCGCGCCAATTCGAAAGAATCCGCAATTGATTCGCCAATGGCATGGCCGGCGGCGAAGGGATTCGTTCGTCTTCTTTCTTTGAATTGAATTGGAGTCATGCATAACTCCAAATGAATGCTCTCAATAAAATAGTTTGACTGTTATTTATCGTTCTGCACTTCTACAGTTTGAACATGCCGGCAAGTCATTCAATTCACCGCACGGCAGTCATTCGAAAGGAGCAGACCATGCAGAACCTCACGCCCGTTCAATACTGGCTCGATGAAACCGAACGCAATGCCTACAACGCCGCCTTCTACGAACTGGGCTTGCGCTGGCACTGGGACCGTCAAACCTATTGCGACCTGATGGGCACGGCGCAGGAACCGGAAAAGCGCATTGGCCATTATCTCGAGGCGAATCATCCGCATCTGCTGCGCGCCTACGACGCGGCATTCCTGGCCGATGCGATCGAGCAGAAGAAGGAAGCCTACAAGCGGCGCGAAGGCGAAGGTTCCGCGCCGCTGTCGAAGCGCCATTTCAATTGGGCCGAATGCCGCGGTGCCGAACTCGGCGCCTGAATTGCAATTGAATAAATCAAATCACGGCTGATCCGATGAACATCCACGAATACCAGGGCAAGGAAGTGCTGCGCCGCCATGGCGTGGCGACGCCGCGCGGTTTCGTCTGCCGCACGAGCGACGAGGCGGCCGATGCCGCCGCCCGGCTCGGTGGGCGTTCGTGGGTGGTGAAGGCGCAGATCCATGCGGGCGGACGCGGCAAGGGCGGCGGGGTGAAGCTGGCCTGGTCGGGCGTGGAGGTACGCCGCCATGCGCAGGCGCTGCTCGGCATGACGCTGCGCACGCACCAGACGGGACCCGAGGGCCGGGTGGTGAGGCAGCTGCTGGTCGAGGAGGGGGTGGAGATCGACCAGGAGTTCTACCTCGGCATGGTGGTCGACCGCGGTGCGCGGCGCGTGGCGCTGATGGCGTCGAGCGAAGGCGGGATGGACATCGAGGAGGTGGCCGCGCGCTCGCCCGAGAAGATCCACACGCTGTTCATCGACCCCGAGACGGGGATCAAGGCAACCGAGGCCGATGCGCTCGCACGCTCGATCGGCCTCGCGGGCCGCGACGTGGTGCAGGCGCGCGAGTTCATGCAAAAGCTCTACCAGGCCTTCGATGCGAGCGACGCCTCGCTGGCCGAGATCAACCCGCTGGTGCGCACGCGCGACGGCCGGTTGATGGCGCTCGATGCCAAGCTCAGCTTCGACCCGAACGCGCTGTTCCGCCAGCCCGAGATCGCCGCGATGCGTGACCTCGACGAGGAGGATCCGACGGAGATCGAAGCCTCGAAGTTCGACCTGTCGTACATCTCGCTCGATGGCGACATCGGCTGCCTGGTCAATGGCGCGGGCCTCGCGATGGCGACGATGGACGCGATCAAGCTCTATGGCGGATCGCCGGCCAATTTCCTCGACGTGGGTGGCGGCGCAAGCGTGGAGAAGGTCACCGCGGCCTTCCAGCTGATGCTGCGCAACCCGCGCCTGAAGGCGGTGCTGGTCAACATCTTCGGCGGCATCATGCGCTGCGACGTGATCGCCCACGGCATCGTCGCCGCGGCACGCGAGACGGCCCTGTCGGTGCCGCTGGTGGTGCGCATGAAGGGCACGAACGAGGACCTGGGGCGGACCATCCTCGCGCAGTCGGAGCTTCAGATCATCGGGGCCGAGGATATCGGCGAGGCGGCTCGGCAGGCGGTTGTCGTGGCTCGGGTTCCTAAGGGGCAGCGATGAATTGGCGCTGTTTTTTGGGGCGAGCTTTTTGTCGTTCGTTGCGGGCACGCGCCGACGGGGTACTCCCCTCCGCGAATGTCCCCCGGCCTTCGGCCTCCTCCTTGATTTCGCTGCGGGGAGTACCCCGCCGACGCGCGCCAGACGCGCAGCAGTTGATCGGCCGGCACCACCGCAGCGTCTCCGTGCACAGGGCAGTGGGTGCTTCCCGCAGCGAAATAAAGGAGGAGCCGAAGGCGGGGGACATTCGCGGAGGGAAGTACCCGCTGTCCTGTGCACGCGCCCCGAACAGCAGCTCCAACAAAACAAGAGCGGACCTCACAGAGCGGTAAAGGAAAAAGATGTCGATCCTCATCAACCGCCACACCCGCGTCATCACGCAGGGCATCACCGGCAAGACCGGCCAGTTCCATACCCAGGCCTGCCTCGAGTACGGCCACGGACGCCACTGCTTCGTCGCCGGCGTCAATCCGATGAAGGCCGGCCAGGCCATGGCCGGCATTCCCATCTACGGCACCGTCAAGGAAGCCAAGGCCCGCACCGGCGCCACCGTCTCGGTGATCTACGTGCCGCCGGCCTTCGCCGCCGCGGCCATCGATGAAGCGGTGGATGCCGAGCTCGACCTCGTGATCTGCATCACCGAGGGCATTCCGGTGCGCGACATGATCCGTACCCGCCGCCGCATGGAAGGGCGCAAGACCCTGCTGCTCGGGCCCAACTGCCCCGGCCTCATCGTGCCCGACGAGATCAAGATCGGCATCATGCCGGGCCACATCCACCAGCGCGGCCGCATTGGCGTGGTCTCGCGCTCGGGCACCCTGACCTACGAGGCCGCGAGCCAGCTCGGGCGCTTCGGCATCGGCCAGTCGACCGTGGTCGGCATCGGCGGCGATCCGGTCGGCGGGCTGCGGCACATCGACGTGCTGAAGATGTTCAACGACGACCCGCGCACCGACGCCGTCATCATGGTCGGCGAGATCGGCGGCGATGCCGAGGAAGAGTGCGCGCGCTGGATCCATGCCCACATGCGCAAGCCCGTGGTCGGCTTCATCGCCGGCGCCAGCGCGCCGCCCGGCAAGCGCATGGGCCATGCGGGCGCCATCATTTCCGGCGGCAAGGGCACGGCGCAGGAGAAGCTCGCCGTCATGAAGGCCTGCGGCATCCACGTGACCGACAACCCGGCCGAGATGGGGAAGCTGCTGGCCTCGCTGGTCGTCCCCGACTACCTGCCGTTCGACTAGGCCCCGCACTCGCGCAGCGCCTGTCGGCCCACCCGCATTCACAGCATCAAAAGAAAGCACAACATGCCACAACGTTGGGTCCGTTTCGAACACGCCGGAGAAGCCGCCTTCGGCACCCTGGAGGACGACGCCGTGCGCGAGTACCGCGGCGACATGTACGGCACGCCCGAGCCCACCGGCCGCGTGTTCGCGCTGGCCGGCCTGCGCCTGCTGTCGCCGAGCGAGCCGACCAAGGTCATCGCACTGTGGAACAACTTCCACGCGCTCGGCGAGAAGCTCAAGCTCGCCGTGCCCGAGGAGCCGCTCTACCTGCTGAAGGCCCCGAACTCCTTCTCGGCGCACGAGGCGCCGATCCGCAAGCCGCTGTGCGACGGCAAGGTGGTGTTCGAGGGCGAGCTCGGCATCGTGATCGGCAAGACCGCCACCGCCGTCTCCGAGGAACGCGCGCTCGAGCACGTGTTCGGCTACACCTGCGCCAACGACGTCACCGTGGCCGACATCCTCAATCGCGATGCCTCGTTCGCGCAGTGGGTGCGCGCCAAGGGCTTCGACACCTTCTGCCCCATGGGCCCGGTCATCGCCACCGGCCTCGATCCCGCCACGCTGGTGGTGCGCACCGTATTGAACGGCGAGGAGCGGCAGAACTATCCGATCAGCGACATGCGCTTCTCCGTGCAGCGGCTGGTCAGCCTCATCTCGCAGGACATGAGCCTGCATCCCGGCGACGTGATCCTGTGCGGCACGTCCGTGGGCGTGGGCTCGATGAAGCCCGGCAGCCTGGTCGAAGTGGAGATCGACGGCATTGGTCGTCTATCCAATCGTTTCGGCTGACGCGAAGAATTTCAACTCTTGGGGATCGACATGAAGATAGCAATCATCGGCGCGGGGGCCATCGGCGGCCTGGTGGGCGCCAAACTCGCGCTGGCCGGGGAGGACGTGACCTTCATCGTGCGCGGCGCCAACCTCCAGGCCATCGGCGCCAACGGCATCAAGCTGGTGTCGGCCGAGGGCGAGGAGCAGGTGGCGCGCAACGTGCGGGCCACCGACCGCTACGACGAGGCCGGGCCGCAGGACCTCGTGATCCTCGCGATGAAGGCGCACCAGGTCGAGGCCGTGGCCGACGACGTGGCCAAGCTCTTCGGGCCCGAGACCGCGGTCGTGACCATGCAGAACGGCATTCCCTACTGGTACTTCCAGAAGCACGGCGGCGTGCTCGAGGGCACCACCGTGCGCAGCGTCGACCCGCAGGGCGTGCTCAACACCAAGATCCCGCCGCGGCGCGTGATCGGCTGCGTGGTCTATCCGGCCTCCGAGCTGATCGCGCCCGGCGTCATCAAGCACATCGAGGGCGACCGCTTCCCGGTCGGCGAGCTCGACGGCGCGACCACCGAGCGCGTCGAGCGCATCGCGGCCTGCTTCGCCAACGCGGGCTTCAAGGCGCCGGTGCTCGACAACATCCGCGCCGAGATCTGGCTCAAGCTCTGGGGCAACCTGACCTTCAACCCGATCAGCAGCCTCTCGCACTCGACCCTGGTCGACATCTGCCAATACCCGCCCTCGCGCGAACTCGCGGCCGCGATGATGCGCGAGGCCCAGGCCGTGGCGCACAAGCTCGGCATCGAGTTCCGCGTGACGCTCGAGAAGCGCATCGCCGGCGCCGAGAAGGTCGGCAAGCACAAGACCTCGATGCTGCAGGACGTGGAGGCCGGCCGCGCGCCCGAGATCGACGCACTGGTCGGCGCGGTGGTCGAACTCGCGCGGCTCACCGAGACCTCGACTCCCCACATCGACACCGTGTATTCGCTCGTGAAGCTGCTCGCGCGGACCATGGAAGAACAGCGCGGCCAGGTCCGGCTGCGCGAACTCGCCTGAGGACACCCACACCATGCGACGCCTTCGCAGCGCCAAGATCGTGGCCACGCTCGGTCCCGCCACTTCCGACGAGCCCGCGATCCGCGCGCTGTTCGAGCGTGGCGTGGACGTGTTCCGCCTCAACTTCAGCCACGGCACGCAGCACGACCATGCGCGCCGCCTCGAGACCATCCGCCGGCTCGAGAAGGAATTCGGCCGGCCCATCGGCGTGCTGCTCGATTTGCAGGGGCCGAAGCTGCGCCTGGGCACCTTCGAGGGCGGCCGCGCGCAGCTCGAGGCGGGCGCACGCTTCCGGCTCGACATGGACCGCGCGAGCGGCAACGGCCGCCGCGCGCCGCTGCCGCATCCCGAGATCTTCGCGGCGCTGCAGGAAGGCACCGAGCTGCTGCTCGACGACGGCAAGCTGCGGCTGCGCGTCGACCGCCACGGCGCCGACTTCGCCGAGACCACCGTGCTGGTGGGCGGCCCGATCTCCGACCGCAAGGGCGTCAACGTGCCCAGCGTGCTGCTGCCGATCTCGCCGCTGACGCCGAAGGACCGCGACGACCTCGACGTCGGCCTCGCGATGGGCGTGGACTGGGTGGCGCTCTCGTTCGTGCAGCGCCCCGAGGACATCGACGAGGCGCGCGAGATCATCGGCACGCGCGCGGCCATCATGGCCAAGCTCGAGAAGCCCGCGGCGATCGAGCACCTCGATGCCATCGTTGAGCGCTGCGACGGCATCATGGTCGCGCGCGGCGACCTCGGCGTCGAGTTGCCGCCCGAGCGCGTGCCCGAGCTGCAGCGCCAGATCGTGCACGCCTGCCGGCTGCGCGGCAAGCCGGTGGTGGTGGCCACGCAGATGCTCGAGTCGATGATCGCCGCGCCGGTGCCCACGCGCGCCGAGGTGTCGGACGTGGCGACCGCCGTTTACGACGGCGTCGACGCGGTGATGCTCTCGGCCGAGTCGGCCTCGGGCAAGTACCCGCTCGAGGCGGTGGCGATGATGGACCGCATCGTCGCGCGCGTGGAGGCCGATCCCTCGTACCGCGCCGGCATCGACGCCACGCACGAGAGCGCGCAGTCGACCACCGCCGACGCGGTCTGCACCTCGATGCGCCAGGTGGCCGCGCTGCTCGCGCCGGCCGCCACCGTGACCTACACCTCCTCGGGCTTCACCAGCCTGCGCGCGGCGCGCGAGCGGCCCGCGGTGCCGATCCTGAGCCTCACGCCCGACATCGCGACCGCGCGCCGCATGGCGATGGTGTGGGGCGTGCATGCGGTGCTGGTGGACGACGTGCACGACGTGGGCGAGATGATCGAGTGCGCCTGCCGCACCGCGCATGCCGAGGGCTTCGCGCAGCCCGGCCAGAAGGTGGTGGTGGTGGCGGGCCTGCCCTTCGGCCAGTCGGGCACCACCAACCTGCTGCACGTCGCGCGTATTCCAAACCATTCCTGATCGCGAATACTTGACCGCGGTCATGCGGCGCGCGCGCCGCCGGCCATAGCATGGGACTTCCGAACGAAGCAGTTCTCCAGGAATCCCCATGAAGCACGCGACCCTGCGCCAGTTGAAGGTCTTCGAGGCGGTGGCGCGGCTCCTGAGTTTTTCGCGCGCGGCCGAGGAGCTGCACCTCACGCAGCCCGCGGTGTCGACCCAGGTGCGCAAGCTCGAGGACCACGCCGGCAACACGCTGTTCGAACAGTTCGGCAAGAAGGTCTACCTCACGGCCGCGGGCACCGAGCTGCTGCAGCTCAGCCGCGCGATCATCCAGCAGTTCGAGGCGGCCGAGAACGCGATGCTGCAGTTCAAGGGCATCTCGGGCGGCAAGCTCAACGTGGGCGTGATCAGCGCGGGCGACTACTTCTTTCCGCGCCTGCTGGTGGAGTTCGCGGGCCGGCATCGCGGCGTGACCCTGAACTTCACGGTGCACAACCGCGAGGGCCTGCTCACGCACATCGCCGAGAACCTCACGGACCTCGCGATCATGGTGCGGCCGCCCACCGACCTCGACACGCTGAACCAGCCGTTCGCGCCGCATCCCTACGTGATCATCGCGGCGCCCACGCATCCGCTGGTGGGCGTGAAGGGCGTGCCGCTCAAGCGGCTGATCCGCGAGCCCTTCGTGGTGCGCGAGCGCGCGTCCGACACCTGGCATTCGATGGAGGAGGGCTTCGGCGCTGCGCTGTCCGAGATCAACATCGCGATGGAGATCCGCAGCACCGAGACCATCAAGCAGGCGGTGATCGCGGGCATGGGCGTGAGCTTCGTGTCGGCCCACACCATCAGCCAGGAGCTGCGCGCGGGCAGCGTGCGGGTGCTCGACGTGCAGGGCTTTCCGCTGATGCTCAACTGGTACGTGGTGCACCGCCGCGGCAAGCGGCTGCCGCCGGTGGCGCAGGCCTTCAAGGACTTCCTGCTGAACGACGGCACCGCGCTGATCTCGCAGATCGTGCCCTTCGATCCGGCGATCTGAAGGCGAAAAAAAGAGCGCTCGCGGCGCTCTCTCTTCGGGGTGGAGCCTCGAGGGCTCCGGGCATCAACGCTGTTGCAGCGCGGCGCGCACGGCCTTGGCGAAGATCACGATCGGCAGCGCGGCGATCAGGTCGCGCAGCACGCCGTTCGAGGCGAAGGAGGGGGCCTTGAGGGCGGCGGAATTCAGTGCGGTGTTGTTCATGGATGTGCTCCGAATACGGGTGGGTGGGAATGCGAACCTCCGAATTATAGGGTTTACCCTGGATTAGGGCAAACCACGAGTGACATGCCCTTTTCGCGAGCAGGGCGCGCGGAGGCACTCCAGAGTGGGCTGCGACGCGGTCGAGGTGATCGCGAGGAACCTGCCGAAGACGCCACCGACTTGCATCAAGCCGCGCCTCGCGTCGCGCGACCCGTGCGCCGTCGCGCGCGTTCTCATCGCATGCTAAGACGACCATGCTAGGGAATCCACGGGGGTCCGCGACCGGGTCCCTTCGAGGGAACTTGACGAGGATCAAGAGTTTTTGGGTCGCTGCACCCGACAGTCATCCGCACGCAGGAGGCTGCGGGTCGACGGTGTCGCGAAGCGGGGCCGACGGGACCGGAGGATCAGCCGAAGCGTGTCGATTGCGTGATGCGACGCCGTACTTGTTCGCATCTCTGCTTCGGGGACCGGTGACTCGGAACGAAACCGGCGGCGCCTCGATGCGATCCGCCGGACTTCAACTCAAACACAAAGATGAAGGACATTCAATGACTCGGCAAACGACCACGATCGCGGGTGCGAACCCCGCGATCTATTCCCCCTCGGGACACTCTGGCGCCGCGGCGGCGCAGCGCTCGCACAGTTACCGATGGGGGCAGCTCCTGATCGGCATCGTGTGCATGGCGATGATCGCCAACCTCCAATACGGCTGGACCCTGTTCGTCAACCCGATCGCGGAGAAGCACGGCTGGAGCCGCGCCGCGATCCAGGTGGCCTTCACCATCTTCGTGCTCACCGAGACCTGGCTGGTGCCGATCGAGGGCTACCTCGTCGACCGCTTCGGCCCGCGTCCCGTGGTGCTGGTGGGCGGCGTGCTCTGCGGCATCGGCTGGGTGATCAACTCCTTCGCGGCCTCGCTGCCGGTGCTCTACATCGCGGCGGCCATCGGCGGCATCGGCGCGGGCGCGGTCTACGGCACCTGCGTGGGCAATGCGCTCAAGTGGTTCCCCGACCGGCGCGGCCTCGCGGCGGGCCTGACCGCGGCCGGCTTCGGCGCGGGCTCGGCGCTCACCATCATCCCGATCTCGGCCATGATCAAGAACAGCGGCTACGAGGCCGCCTTCCTGTATTTTGGGATCGGGCAGGGACTGATCGTGTTCCTGCTCGCATGGATGCTGACGCGCGCGCCCGAGCATTCGAAGGCCGTGAACACCCGCAACGTGCAGCAGTCGCGGCGCGACTACGCGCCCTCCGAGGTGCTGCGCTCGCCCGTGTTCTGGGTGATGTACGCGATGTTCGTGATGGTGGCCGCCGGCGGCCTGATGGCAACCGCGCAGCTCGCGCCGATCGCCAAGGACTTCAAGATCATCGACGTGCCGGTGAACATCATGGGCCTGGTGCTGCCCGCGCTGACCTTCGCGCTGGCGATCGACCGCGTGCTCAACGGCCTGACGCGCCCGTTCTTCGGCTGGGTGTCGGACAAGATCGGCCGCGAGCAGACCATGTTCATCGCCTTCGCGATCGAGGCAGTCGGCATCCTGATGCTCTACAAGTACGGCCACAACCCGCTGCTGTTCGTGGTGCTGACCGGCATGGTGTTCTTCGCCTGGGGCGAGATCTACAGCCTGTTCCCCTCGACCTGCGCCGACACCTTCGGCGGCAAGTACGCGGCTTCGAACGCGGGCATGCTCTACACCGCCAAGGGCACGGCCTCGCTGCTGGTGCCGCTGTCGAGCGTGCTGGCCGCGAGCACCGGCAGCTGGGAGGCGGTGTTCTTCGTCGCGAGCGGCGTCAATGCCGTTGCCGCGCTGATGGCCTGGTTCGTGCTGCGGCCGATGCGCCGCAAGCACATCGAACGCAGCGAACTCCCGCACTGAGCGCCGACGGGTCGCGAGCCGCTACCATCGACGCCTTTGTCCAGGAGAACGGCGTGACCCTCTACAGACTCGACGAACATGAACCGTCCATCGACGCCAGCGCGCGCGTGGCGGACACGGCGAGCGTGATCGGTCAGGTCGTGCTCGGCGCGCGCAGCAGCATCGGGCCGCGCTGCGTGCTGCGCGGCGACAACGAGCCCATCACGGTGGGCCCGGGCAGTCACCTCGAGGACGGCGTGATGCTGCATGCCGACCCCGGCTTCCCGATGACCATCGGCGCCGACGTGACGGTCGAGCGGCACGTGATGCTGCATGGCTGCACCATCGGCGACGGCTCGGTGGTCGGCGAGGACACCGTGGCGCTCAACGGCGCGGTGGTGGGGCGCGAATGCATCGTCGCCACCGGCGCGCTGCTGACCGAGGGCAAGGTCTTTCCCGACCGCTCGCTGATCTCGGGCCGCCCGGCCAAGGTCACGGGCCAGGTCGACGATGCCGAGGCCGCGCGCCTCGTGCAGCGCGCGCGCGAACTGGCCGCGCGCTGATCCGCGCGGGGCCGCCGGCGCTAACGGCCCCGCGTTCTTTCTTCTCCTTGTGTTCCCGCACGCCGCGACGGATTCGCGCGCGGAATACCTCGGTGTTGCGAACGGTTCGCACGCGTCCCCACGAGGCCTCCGGATATTCCGGCCGCGGCCCAGCGACAGGGTCCTTTTCACAGGGCTCGCTCGCATTCGCATCCCCCCTGTTTCGATGGAAATTGACCTGCGTCAAGGTCATCCGCGCGCGATTCCTCGACAGTGAATCCCGAGGCAGATGACCGCGCGCGGCTCCCGGTCCCCGCACAGGGAGGCGAGCGCGAATCGACGCCACGATGACAACGGATCCGCCGGCAGGCAGACAGCGGCGGACCGGCAACGGCACCAGATCGGACGGGACCATGACAACAGAAGCGCTGAACGCGTACGCAGCACCGCACCTGGCCGCACCCGCGGCATGCGTGGAGGCCGGCCAATGAGCGAGGCCCTGCGACTTTCCGCCGCCGACGAACTGGCCGAGGTGCGCCGCGTGCTCGCCGCGCATGCGGACGAACAGGGTGCGCTGCTGCCGATCCTGCACGAGGTGCAGGACACGCTGGGCTACGTGCCCTCGCATGCGGTGCAGACCATCGCCGACGCACAGAACCTCTCGCGCGCCGAGGTGCATGGCGTGATCACCTACTACCACCACTTCCGCGCCGAGCCGCCGGGCCGGCACGTGATCCAGATCTGCCGCGCCGAGGCCTGCCAGGCCATGGGCGCCGATGCGCTGCTCGCGCATGCCGAGAAGCACCTGGGTTGCGCGGTGCACGGCACCACGAAGGACGGCGGCTTCACGCTCGAGCCGGCGTTCTGCCTCGGCCTGTGCGCCTCCTCGCCCGCGATGACGCTCGACGACGAGCCGCATGCGCGCGTCACGCCGCATCGCTTCGAGACCTTGGTCGCACAGGCGGGAGATTGCGCATGAACGCGACGGTGAAGATCTACGTGCCGCGCGACTCCGCGGCGCTCGCGGTCGGCGCCAATGCCGTGGCCCAGCGCATCGCGCAGGAGGCCGCCGCGCGCGGCCTCGCGATCGAGTTGGTGCGCAACGGCTCGCGCGGCATGCTGTGGCTCGAGCCGCTGGTCGAGGTCGAGACGCCCGCGGGCCGCATGGCCTACGGCCCGGTCACGGTCGACGAGGTGCCGGCGCTGTTCGATGCCGGGCTGGGCACGGGCGCGCGTTCGCATCCGCTGTCGCTCGGTCCCACCGACCAGATTCCCTACCTCAAGAAGCAGGAGCGCCTGACCTTCGCGCGCGTCGGCATCACCGACCCCGTGTCGCTGACCGACTACCAGGCGCACGAGGGCTACGCGGGCCTGCGCGCCGCGCTCGCGATGGCGCCGGCCGACATCGTGCAACAGGTGCTCGATTCGGGCCTGCGCGGCCGTGGCGGCGCGGCGTTTCCGGCCGGCATCAAGTGGAAGACGGTGCTCAACACGCCGTCGGAGCAGAAGTACATCGTCTGCAACGCCGACGAGGGCGACTCGGGCACCTTCTCCGACCGCATGACGATGGAGGGCGACCCCTTCGTGCTGATCGAGGGCATGACCATCGCGGGCATCGCCACCGGCGCGACGCAGGGCTACATCTACGTGCGCTCCGAGTACCCGCACGCGATCGCCGCGCTCAACGAGGCGATCCGCCATGCGGAGGCCGCGGGCTTCCTCGGCGACAACGTGCTGCGCTCGGGCAAGCGCTTCCGGCTCGCGGTGCGCAAGGGCGCCGGCTCCTATGTCTGCGGCGAGGAAACTGCGCTGCTCGAGAGCCTCGAGGGCAAGCGCGGCATCGTGCGCGCCAAGCCGCCGCTGCCGGCCATCGAGGGGCTTTTCGGCCAGCCCACGCTGATCAACAACGTGATCACGCTGGCCAGCGTGCCGATCATCCTGGCGCGCGGCGCCACCTTCTACCGCGACTACGGCGTGGGCCGCTCGCGCGGCACCTTGCCGATGCAGCTGGCCGGCAATATCAAGCACGGCGGGCTGGTCGAGAAGGCCTTCGGCGTCACCTTGCGCGAACTGCTCTACGACTACGGCGGCGGCTCGGCCTCGGGCCGGCCGATCAAGGCGGTGCAGGTCGGCGGCCCGCTGGGCGCCTACCTGCCCGAGTCGCAGTGGGACCTGCCGCTGGACTACGAGGCCTACGCGGCCGTCGGCGGCACCGTGGGCCACGGCGGCATCGTGGTGCACGACGACACGGCCGACCTCTCGAAGCTGGCGCGCTACGCGATGGAGTTCTGCGCGCTCGAGTCGTGCGGCAAGTGCACGCCCTGCCGCATCGGCTCGACGCGCGGCGTCGAGGTCATCGACAAGATCCGCGGCAACCAGAACCGGCCGCAGCAGGTGATCCTGCTGCGCGACCTGTGCAACACCATGGTCCATGGCTCGCTGTGCGCGATGGGCGGCATGACGCCGTTCCCGGTGCTCTCCGCGCTCGACCACTTCCCGCAGGACTTCGGCATCGAGGCACCCGACCGCAAGGCCGCCTGAGCCCCCAGAGAAAGCAAAGACATGTTGAACCATCTCAAGGAAACCGACTACGGCACGCCCAAGCGCGAATCCGAGCGCGAGGTCACGCTGGAGATCGACGGCACCGAGGTCACCGTGCCGGCCGGCACCTCGCTGATGCGCGCGGCCGTCGACGCCGGCATCCAGGTGCCCAAGCTGTGCGCCACCGACAGCCTCGAGCCCTTCGGCTCGTGCCGGCTGTGCCTGGTCGAGATCGAGGGCCGCCGCGGCTTCCCGGCCTCGTGCACCACGCCGGCCGAGGCCGGCATGAAGGTGCGCACCCAGACGCCGAAGCTGCAGGACCTGCGCAAGGGCGTGATGGAGCTCTACATCTCCGACCATCCGCTCGACTGCCTGACCTGCTCGGCCAACGGCAACTGCGAGCTGCAGGACATGGCGGGCGTGACCGGCCTGCGCAACGTGCGCTACGGCTTCGACGGCGCCAACCACATCAAGAGCGAGAAGGACGAGTCGAACCCGTACTTCACCTACGACCCCTCCAAGTGCATCGTGTGCAATCGCTGCGTGCGCGCCTGCGAGGAAACCCAGGGCACCTTCGCGCTGACCATCAGCGGCCGCGGCTTCGAGTCGCGCGTGTCGCCGGGCCAGGACCAGCCCTTCATGGAATCGGAGTGCGTGAGTTGCGGCGCCTGCGTCGAGGCCTGCCCCACCGCCACCCTGCAGGAGAAGTCGGTGATCTGGCTCGGCCAGCCCGAGCACAGCGTGATCACCACCTGCGCCTACTGCGGCGTGGGCTGCGCCTTCAAGGCCGAGATGAAGGGCAACGAGGTGGTGCGCATGGTGCCGTGGAAGGACGGCAAGGCCAACGACGGCCACTCCTGCGTCAAGGGCCGCTTCGCCTGGGGCTATGCCTCGCACCAGGACCGCATGCTCAAGCCCATGATCCGCCAGAAGATCACCGACCCGTGGCAGGAAGTGAGCTGGGACGAGGCCATCAACTACGCGGCCGGCGAGTTCAAGCGCCTGCAGGAGAAGTACGGACGCAACGCCATCGGCGGCATCACCTCCTCGCGCTGCACCAACGAGGAAACCTACCTGGTGCAGAAGCTGGTGCGCGCGGGCTTCGGCAACAACAACGTCGACACCTGCGCCCGCGTGTGCCATTCGCCCACGGGCTACGGCCTGAAGCAGACGCTGGGCGAATCGGCCGGCACGCAGACCTTCCAGTCGGTCGAGAAGTCCGACGTGATCATGGTCATCGGCGCCAACCCGACCGACGGCCACCCGGTGTTCGCCTCGCGCATGAAGAAGCGGCTGCGCCAGGGCGCGAAGCTGATCGTGGTCGACCCGCGCCGCATCGACATCGTGAAGTCGCCGCACATCCGCGCTGCGCACCACCTGCAGCTGCGCCCCGGCACCAACGTGGCGGTGGTCACGGCGCTGGCGCACGTGATCGTCACCGAAGGCCTGATGGCCGACCAGTTCGTGGCCGAGCGCTGCGACACGGCCTCGTTCGCCGAATGGAAGGCCTACGTCGAGCGCCCCGAGCAGTCGCCCGAGGCCACGGAAGCCTTCACCGGCGTGCCGGCCGCCGAGATGCGCGCCGCCGCGCGGCTGTTCGCCACCGCCGGCAACGGCGCCATCTACTACGGCCTGGGCGTGACCGAGCACAGCCAGGGCTCGACCACCGTGATGGGCATCGCCAACCTCGCGATGGTCACCGGCAACGTGGGCCGCGAGGGCGTGGGCGTGAACCCGCTGCGCGGGCAGAACAACGTGCAGGGGTCGTGCGACATGGGCTCGTTCCCGCACGAGCTGCCGGGCTACCGCCATGTGTCGGACAGCACCACGCGCGGTTCCTTCGAGGCCGCCTGGGGCGTGCAGCTCGATCCCGAGCCGGGCCTGCGCATTCCCAACATGTTCGACGCCGCGATCGGCGGCAGCTTCAAGGGCCTGTACTGCGAGGGCGAGGACATCGTGCAGTCCGACCCCAACACCCAGCACGTGGCCGCCGCCATGATGGCGATGGAATGCGTGGTGGTGCAGGACATCTTCCTCAACGAGACCGCCAAGTACGCGCACGTGTTCCTGCCGGGCTCCTCCTTCCTCGAGAAGGACGGCACCTTCACCAACGCCGAGCGCCGCATCTCGCGCGTGCGCAAGGTGATGCCGCCGAAGGCCGGCCTGGCCGACTGGGAAGTCACGGTGAAGCTGGCGAACGCGCTCGGCTACCCGATGAGCTACAAGAACCCCGAGGCGATCATGGACGAGATCGCCGCGCTGACGCCGAGCTTCCATGGCGTGAGCTACAAGCGCATCGACGAGCTCGGCAGCATCCAGTGGCCCTGCAACGACGCGGCGCCCGAGGGCACGCCGACCATGCACATCGACACGTTCGTGCGCGGTAAGGGACGCTTCATCGTCACGCAGTACGTGCCGACCGACGAGAAGGTCACGCGCCGCTTCCCGCTGCTGCTGACCACCGGGCGGATCCTGTCGCAGTACAACGTGGGCGCGCAGACGCGGCGCACCGACAACAACATGTGGCATGGCGAGGACCGGCTCGAGCTGCATCCGCACGACGCCGAGGAGCGCGGCGTGAAGGACGGCGACTGGGTCGGCATCCAGAGCCGCGCGGGCGAGACGGTGCTGCGCGCGACGGTGTCCGAGCGCATGCAGCCGGGCGTGGTCTACACCACCTTCCACTTCCCCGAGTCGGGCGCCAACGTGATCACCACCGACAACTCCGACTGGGCCACCAACTGCCCCGAGTACAAGGTGACGGCGGTGCAGGTGATGCCGGTGATGCAGCCCTCGGCCTGGCAGCAGGAGTACAGCCGCTTCAACCGGGTGCAGAACGAGCTGCTCAACGCGGCTTCGGCGCCTTCGCCGTCCAACGAGACGGTGCCGGCCAAGTAGGGCACGGGAGCGCTGCGCCATGAACATCGCCACCCTGCCGCTCGCGAGCGCCGACACGGCCGCCTTCTGCGAAGGCGCGCGGCTGCTGCCGGTGCGCGGCGTGCGCGGCGGCCAGCCGTTCGCGGTGCAGGACTGGGTGGCCGAGGAAGTGCCGGTGGCGCTCGAATACAACGGCATCTCGCACGCGGTGATGCTGGCCACGCCGCTCGACCTGGAAGACTTCGCGCTCGGCTTCTCGCTGAGCGAGGGCATCCTCGACGCGGCGCACGAGCTCTACGGCAGCGAGATCGAGAGCGCCGAGCGCGGCATCACGGTGCGGCTCGAGGTCTCGGCGGCCGCGTTCGCGCGCCTCAAGCAGCGGCGCCGCTCGCTGGCCGGGCGCACCGGCTGCGGCCTGTGCGGCACCGAGAGCCTGGCGCAGGTGGCGCGCGAACTGCCGGTGCTGGCCGCGGGGCCGTCGTTCGAGCGCGCCGCGATCGGCCGCGCGATGGCGCAGTTCCAGTCGCTGCAGACCCTGCAGGAAGCCACGGGCGCGGTGCATGCCGCGGCCTGGTGCTCGGCCGACGGCGAGGTGGTGTGGCTGCGCGAGGACGTGGGCCGCCACAACGCGCTCGACAAGCTGGTGGGCGCGCTCGCGGCCAACGAGGTCGATGCCGCGGCGGGCTTCATCGCCGTGACCAGCCGCGCGAGCTTCGAGATGGTGCAGAAGGCCGCGATGGCCGGCGTCTCGCTGCTGGCGGCGGTGTCGGCGCCGACCTCCTTCGCGGTCGAGACCGCGCAGCGCGCCGGGCTCACGCTGGTGGGCTTCGCGCGGCGCGAGGACCTGGGGGTCTACAGCCACCCGCAGCGGCTGCCGGCCGACTCGGTGCCGGCGGCGGCCGGAGCCTACGGGCAGCGCCCGCATTGATGACGAACAACCTCACGACGACAACGAGCGGAGACACAGCGCATGCATGACCAGTCGGTGCAATTGATCAAGATGGCCAACCAGATCGGCACCTTCTTCGAGGCCCAGACCCCGTCGGATGCCGGGGCGGCCACGCAGGCCATCGCGGCGCACCTCAAGTCCTTCTGGGCGCCGAGCATGCGGCTGGCGCTGGTGGAGAGCTTCGACCAGGGCAAGGCGCAGGCGATGCTGCCGATCGTGGCCACGGCCGTGCGCGACCACCGCGCCCGGCTCCTGCCCGATGGCGGGCACATGGTGGCCGAGGCGAAGCTGCTCTATCCGCAAGGCGGCGGCGACGCCGGTTGAAACCCCGCTAAACCGCCGCGTGCGACAAGGCCTTCGCCTCGCGCCGCTCGGCATTGCGCGCGCGGCGCCGCTCGTGCGCCTGCAGCAGCGATTCGTAGTAGAGGCCCAGCGGCATCGCCACGAACACCATGCCCGCGACGTAGATGACGAGGCTGGTGATGGGGAAGCTGTCGCCGCCCCAATGGGGAACGGAAGCCGCCGCCGCGATGGCGGCGACGATCGCGATCGTGGCGCGGAAAGCGCCGCGCAACCAGGCGATGCGGGTCTCGTCGCCCTGCGGTGCATCGTCTGCCAGACGGTCTGATGCCGTGTTCCTCCCGCCTTTGTCTCCGTGCTCGTTCATCGTCGGCTCCTTGGAAGGCGTCTTCGATGATTCTTATCACGCGCCATCGCGGGGTCAAGATCGAAGTCCCGTACGAAACGCGGCTTCGCGCATGCGGCATGTGCCGCATGCGTACCTCAGTCGTACTTCACGGTGTAGATCAGGTCGAGGCCGCTGGTCTGCCCGGCCTGGCCGCGCAGGGTGAGGCGCTGCGTGAGGTCGTAGAAGATGAACAGCGTGCCGAAGGTGCCGCCGATGCTGCGCTCGTAGGTGACGTAGAAGTCCTTCGACAGCCGCTTGCCGAAGGTGACGGCCGAATCGCGCACGTCGCCGCCGCTGCCCGGGCCCTTGAAGCCCAGTTCGTCGAGGCCGAAGCGGCTGGCCAGGCTGCCGCCGCTGGCGCCCTTGCTGATGCGCCCGAGCAGCGAGAGCGCGGCCTGCTGCAGCAGCGCCGACTCGCCGCCGCTGGTGGCCGAGGCGCGGCCCAGCACCACCCACGACAGCGTCTCGGCGTCGGACAGCGCGGGCTCCGAATAGAGCTTCACGCGCGGCGACTGCGCGCTGCCGCTGATCTGCACGCCGGCGCGCTGCGTGATGTTGGGCCGGATCGCGAGGATGTCGAGCTGCGGGTTGTCGTAGGGGCCGTTGAAGCGCGCGATGCCGGTCTCCACGTCGAGCTGCTGGCCGTAGGCGCGGTACTGGCCCTTCACGGTCTTCACCTCGCCGGTGATGCGCGGCGGCGCATCGAGCCGCGTGCTGCGGATGTCGAGCTGGCCCTCGAGCCGGGTCGTGATGCCGCGGCCCTGCACCGCGAAGTCGTCGCCGAGGTCGAACTCGACCGCGATGTCGGGCGGCTTCGCGGTCTGCGGCTTCGCGGCCTGGGCCGCCTGCGCATCGCTGCGCGCGGCCTCGCGCTCGCGCGCCTCGGCCGCCTCGCGGTCCTTGGCGGCCGAGCGCACCACCACGTCGCTGCCGAGGCTGGGCGCGGTTTCGTCGGGCAGGATGATCACGGCGCGGTCGGTCTTGAGCTTGCCGCGCACGATGAACTGCCGGTTCTCGAGCCGCGCCTGCAGGTCGCCCGAGAGCGTGACTTGGCGGTCGGTGCGCACCAGCACGCGCAGCGCGCGCAGCTCGGCCTGCAGCGCCATGCGGATGCCGGGCGCGCCGGCGGCCGTGCCCGCGCCCGACCAGTTGAGTTCGCCGCGCGCGCTCAGGGTGCCGCCATCGGTGCCGGCCTCGCTGGCCGCGGTGCTGCGGTTGCCGCTCTGGCCCGCGATGCGCGCCGTGCTGCCGGCGCCGCCCTTGAGCGTGAACTCGGCGATCTCGACGCGGTCGCCGGACAGTTTGGCGCGCAGCCGGCCGTCGCGCAGGTCCAGGCCCTCGACCGGCGCGCGCAGCGCCAGCTTGTCGGCGCCCAGCGTGCCGTTCCAGCGCGGCGCCGCGCGGCTGCCCGAGAGCGTGGCATTGGCGTCGAGCGTGCCGGCCACGCGCCAGCCCGGCGGCGCGAGCATCGACCACACGCCGAGGTTCGGCAGCCTGGCGGCGATGCGGCCGGTGAGTGGCGCGTCGGGTACCCATTGCCAGCCGCCGGCGCGCTGCTGGAAGCGCGTGCCGGCCTCGGCATCGATCTGGCCCGCGCGTTCGCTGTCCCAGGCCAGCGTGGCGCGCACCGCCTCGCCCTGGGCGTCGAGCCGCAGCTCGGCGCGGCGCAGTCCGGCCGGCGTGCTGGGGCTCAGGCCGGCCTCGCTGGAATTCATCTTGCGTTCGCTCGCGGTACCGGTGCCGCGGCTCTCGATGCGCGTGATCAGCGCGGCCTCGCCGGCCTGCACGCGGATGTCGCCGCTCTGGCGCGCGAGCCGGGCCTGGGCGCGCAGCGTGTCGCCGGCATCGATGTCCCAGTCGCCGTCGAAGACCAGGTCGCCGCTGATGCCGAGTTCGCCGAAGGTGGTGCTGGCGCCGAAGGCCTCGGCCCAGGCCATCGGCAGGCCCTTGAGCTCGCCCTTCGACTGCACGCGGAACACGCGGTTGGCGGCGGCGCCGCTCTGGCTGAAGCGCAGCGGCTGCCAGTCGATGCGCACCGTGCCGGGCACGGGCCCGCGCAGGGTGGCGCCGGCGGCCGAGGCCTCGACCTCGAGGCGGTCGGTGCCGGTGCGCACCGTGGCCGTGACCTCGCGGCCGAGCTCGAGCACCCAGGGCGATTTCTGCGTGGCGGGCTGGGCGCTGTCCTGCGCCTGCAGCCGCAGGCTGGCGAGCGCGGCGCGCCATTGGCCGGCGCCCGCGAGGCCGCCGCTGGCGCGCGTGTCGAGCACCAGCTTCTGCGTGCCGGTGGCGGCCTCGCCCTGCAGCGACAGCGTGGCCTGCGCGATGCTGCCCGCGAGCTCGGCGCGCAGCGCGCTCAATTGCACCTGGGTTGCAGCGGCGCCGGCCTGGGCCGCGGGCAGCTGCAGGTCGAGCCTGGGCACCGCGAGGCTGGCCTTCAGGCTGGGTTCGGCGTTGCCGCGCGCGAGCGGCGCGGCGGGGTTCTGCAGCCGGCGCTGGAAGTTCTGCCAGCCGCCCTGCCAGCTCGCGTCGAGTCGGGCCGAGCCCTTCGCGCTGCGGCCCGCGAACAGGCCCGCCATCTCGGGCAGGCTCTCGATCCATCGCTGCACGGCCTCGGTGTCGTCGATGCGGGCCTTGAGCTCGCCCGTGCCCTGCGCGGGCGCCATGCGGGCGTCGACCTGGGCTTCGGCGCCGGGCATCACGAGCTTCAGGTTGCCGCTGCCGGCCTGCTCGGCCACGCGCACCTGCAGCTTGCCCTCGACGCTGGCGCGCTGCGCATCGATGCGCAGCGTGCGCAGGTCCAGCACCTGGTCCTTCCACTGGCCCTGGGCCAGCACGCGGTCGAGCCCGAAGCCCGGCAGCGCCTTGCTGCCGGCACCGCCCTCGGCGCGCAGCGCGAGGTCGAAGCCGATGCCGCCGTTGTCGTCATCGCGCTGCTGCGCGGTGACGCGGCCGCTGATCGGCGCGCCCGAGAGTTCGCTGTACAGCGCGCCCAGCCGCACGCCCTGCACCTCGGCGCGCGCCTGCCAGGGCGCGGGCGCGGGGCTCCAGCGGCCCGCGGCCTCGATGCGGCCGCCGCCCGCGCGCAGCGTGGCCTGCGGGATGTCCCAGTGGGTGCCGTCGTAGCCGACCTGGGCCTGCAGCTGCTCGAGCGGCAGCTTGCCCTGGTCCCATGGGCCGGGCCGCGCGTTGCGCAGGTCGGCCTGGGCCTTCCAGGCGGCGGGGCCGGTGGCGGCATCGGGTTCGAGCGCGACGCTGCCCGTGAGCAGCGTCTGCGGCGCGCCGGGCCACAGGCTCGCGGCATCGACGTTGCGCAGGTCGGCCTTGGCCGCGATCACGGGCTGCGGCTGCCAGGGCGCGATGGTGGCCTCGAGCTTGGCCTCCATCGGGGCGTCGGCATCGGGTTCGGCCGGCGCCAGTTCGGCCTGGACGTTCAGGCGCGCGTCGGCGCCCGCGAGCGTGCCCTGGATGCCGGCCTTGGCCAGCACCTCGAGGCTGCGTTCCTCGGGCAGCGGCGCCTTCACGCGGCCGTCGAGCGTCGCCTCGATCGCCATCGGCGCCGCGCCCTGCAGCTTCACGCGCGCGCTGTAGTGGCCTTCGGCGATGTCGACGCCGTCGACGTCGAGCTTGTGCTCGCCGCCGGTGTAGCGGTAGTGGCCCGCGAGCCGTTGCGCCTGCAGCGCGGGCGGGCCGGCCCAGCGCAGGTCGTCGATGCGGAACGGCAGGTCGACCTCGACCGGCAGCACGATCTTCTCGAGCGGCTCGGCGGGCTTGTCGCTGGGCGCACCGCGCCGCTCGATCAGCAACTGCGCCGCATGCACCTCGCCGAGCTGCACCTTGCGCTCGAACAGCGGCGCGAGCTGCCAGCCGATCTTCGCCTCGTGCACCTCGACCGCGAGGCTCTCGCTCTGCCAGCGCAGCCAGCCGATGCGCCCGCCGGTGCGCAGCGAGCCCGTGACCTCGCGGCTCTCGAGCGTCTGGCCGGCCGGCAGGTAGGCCGCGGCCTTGGCGAGCGCGAAGGCCAGCGACTGGTTCGAGCCCAGCCACCACCAGGCGGCGCCGAGCACCAGCAGCAGCGCGACGAACAGGCCGGCGACGGTCCAGGCCAGCGCGCGCAGGGCGCGGCGGGTGCGCGAGCGCCGGGCCGGCGGCGTGGGCGGGGTGGAGGTCTCGGTCGCTGCGTTCGCCATCGTGCTCAGAAGGTGAAGCCCAGCCGCACGTGCAGCCGGAACTTGCGCGTGTCCACGCCATAGGCCAGGTCGGCCTGCACCGGCCCGACCGGGCTGCGCCAGCGCGTGCCCACGCCCACGCCGACCTTGGGCTTGAGCTCGCTGGGCTTGTCGGCCACCGCGCCGGCGTCGACGAACACCACGCTCTCGAAGTCGGTGAGCTTGTCCTTGTAGACGAAGGGGCGCTGCCACTCGAGGCTCAGCACACCGAGGTAGCGGCCCGCCACGGTCTGGCCGTCGGCGCGCACCGTGCCGATGTCGCGGTAGGCGTAGCCGCGCACCGTGGTGTCGCCGCCGGTCAGGAACATCAGGGTGGACGGGATCTGCGCCGAGTCCTTGCCGACCACCGCGCCGGCCTCGGCACGCAATTGCAGCCGGCTGCGGCGCGCCAGCGTGGCGGCGTCCTTGCCGTCGGCCCAGCCGACCGGCACGATGCCGAGCCAGCGAACGTAGGTGCGCGTGAACGGCAGTTGCTGGCCGGTCAGCGTGTAGCCGGCGGCCAGTTCGAGCGCGAGGCCGTAGCCGCGTCGCGGCGAGCCGTTGTCGTCGAAGTAGCGCCCGGTCCAGCCCCAGTTGGCGGTCACGGCCGAGGCCGAGGGCGGGGCATCGGTGCCGCGGTTGGTCGCGTAGTCGTACTGCAGGAAATAGCTGCGGTCGATGTGGTCGCTGGTCTTGTTGCGCCCGCCGCGCAGCCGGCCGCTGTCGACCACGTAGCTGCCCGACTGCTCGCTCTTGAGCTCGGCGCCCGAGAACCAGCGCCATCCGTCGTCACCGGGGATCGCCTTCCACTCGGTGCCCAGCGACTGGATGTCGCGGTCCACCGACAGCCGCGACACCGCGCGCCAGCCCAGCAGCGGCAGCTGGTTGTGGATGTGGTCGATCGACAGGCGCGGGCCGTTGTCTGTGGTGAAGCCCACGCCCAGCACCACCTTCTGCAGCGGCGCCTCGCGCAACTGCGCGATCACGGGCGCGGCCAGCGGCGTGCCGCTCTCGGTGTCGAGCGTGAGGAACACCGAATCGAAGTAGCCGCTGCTGGCCAGGCGCTGCTGGGCGTCGAGCAGCTTCTGCTGGTCGTAGTCGGCGCCGCTGGGCAGTTGCGCGATGCGGCGGATGCCGTCGGCGCTGTAGCGCTGGTTGCCGCGCAAGAGCAGCGGGCCGAACTTGTAGGCCGGGCCCGACTGGTAGGTGGCGCTCAGGCGGGCCTCGTGGCGGTCGGCGTCGACCTCGGCGCGGCTGATCTCGATGTTGCCGGTGGGGAAGCGCTTGGCCGTGAGGCTGCGCAGCGCAACCGCCTTGGCGTCGTCCCAGGCCTGCTGGGTGAAGGGCTGGCCCGCGCGCAGCGCCCAGGCGGTGCGGATGGTGTCGCGCTGCGATTCGGCGCTCGGGTCGTCGGCGATCGGGCCGGCATAGCTGAGCTGCACGTTGCTCACGGTCGTGATCTCGCCGGGCTCGACGGTGACCACGATCTCGCGCGGCGCCTTGTCGCTCGCGGGCGTCTCGTGCAGCTCGAGCGTGAGCGCGGGCGTGAAGTAGCCCAGCGTGGCGAGCAGCTCGCGCGCATTGGCCTCGGCCGCGACCATCAGGCGCGAGATCTCGGTGGCGCCGAGGTCGTCGAGTGTCTTGTAGCGCTGGATCTCGAGGTGCAGCGAGAGGTACTCGCGCACGCTGTCGGGGCCGCGCACGTCGACCGAGAAGGCATCGCGGCGCTTGCCGTCCTTGTCCTCCTTCTCGCCGTCCGTGGACGACGCGGCCGCGCGGTCGCCGCCGTCGCTCACCAGCGCGGGGGTGGACGCGGCCGAGTCGCCCGCGTCCTTTTTCGGCAGCAGGCTGCAGCCTTGCAAAAGCAGGACGCCGGAAAAAAGCAATGCCGGCCAACACGCCGGCAAAACGACACGAACCACCCTGAACATGGGCGACGATTCTGACAGCATGATCCGGCGCGTCCGTGTCGGACGCGTTCGGATACATGGATGTGCGGGCCGCCAGGCCCGCGTGGCCGGGGCTAGGAGGCCGTCAAGGCCGGATATTCCGGCAGGTCTTTCGGGCTACTTCGACAGCAGCCGCATCGCCTCTTCGAGGCCGCGCAGGGTCAGTGGGTACATGCGGTTGGACATCAGCTGCTGCATCACCGAGATGCTCTGGCGGTACTGCCACACGCCCTGGGGCTCGGGGTTGATCCAGGCGAACTTGGGGAAGGCGTGCGTGAGGCGCTGGATCCACTCGGCGCCGGCTTCCTCGTTGTTGTATTCGACGCTGCCGCCGGGCTGCAGGATCTCGTAGGGGCTCATGGTCGCGTCGCCCACGAAGATCAGCTTGTAGTCCTTGTTGTACTTGCGCAGGATGTCCCAGGTCGCGAACTTCTCCGAGAAGCGGCGACGGTTGTTCTTCCACATGAAGTCGTAGACGCAGTTGTGGAAGTAGTAGAACTCCAGGTGCTTGAACTCGGTCTTCACGGCCGAGAACAGTTCCTCCACGCGTTGGATGTGCTCGTCCATCGTGCCGCCCACGTCCATCAGCAGCAGCACCTTGACGTTGTTGTGGCGCTCGGGCCGCATCTTGATGTCGAGGAAGCCGGCGTTGGCCGCGGTCGAGTGGATGGTGTCGTCGAGGTCCAGCTCTTCCTCGTGGCCCTCGCGCGCGAACTTGCGCAGCCGGCGCAGCGCGACCTTGATGTTGCGCGTGCCCAGTTCCTGCGTGTCGTCGTAGTCCTTGTAGGCGCGCTGGTCCCAGACCTTGACCGCGCTCTTGTTCTTGCCGGCGCCGCCGATGCGGATGCCCTGCGGGTTGTAGCCGCCGTGGCCGAAGGGCGAGGTGCCGCCCGTGCCGATCCACTTGCTGCCGCCCTCGTGGCGCTCCTTCTGCTCCTCGAAGCGCTTCTTGAGCGTCTCCATGAGCTCGTCCCAGCCCATCTTCTCGATCTTGGCTTTTTCCTCGGCCGAGAACTCGCGCTCCAGCGTCTTGCGCAGCCAGTCGAGCGGCACTTCCTTGGTGAAGTCGGTCAGCATCTCCACGCCCTTGAAGTAGGCGGCGAAGGCACGGTCGAACTTGTCGTAGTGCTTCTCGTCCTTCACGAGCGCGGTGCGCGAGAGGTAGTAGAAGTCGTCGAGGCCATAGGCGTCGTCGGAATTCGGGCCCACCACGTCGGCCTGCAGCGCCTCGAGCAGGGTCAGGTATTCCTTGACGGAGACCGGCAGCTTGGCCGAGCGCAGGGTGTAGAAGAAATCGATGAGCATGGAACGCTCCTTGGGGGTTTCAGTCGCGCGGCTTGTCCAGCAGGTAGAGCAGCTGCGCCTTGACCTCGGGCCATTCGCCCGCGCGCAGGCTGTACATCACGGTGTCGCGGATGGTGCCGTCGCGGCGCATCGCGTGGCCGCGGATCACGCCGTCCTTCTTCGCGCCCAGCCGCTCGATCGCGCGCTGCGAGGCGTGGTTGAAGTTGTCGGTGCGCCAGCCCACCACGTTGCAGCCCAGGGTGTCGAAGGCATGCGTGAGCATCAGCAGCTTGCAGGTGGTGTTGACGTGGGTGCGCTGGCAGCGCTTGGCGTACCAGGTGTAGCCGATCTCCACGCGCTTCACGGCCGGCAGGATGTCGTGGAAGCTGGTGCTGCCGAGCACGGTGCCGGTGGCTTCCTCGGTCACGGCGAAGGCGAAGCGGTCGGCGGTCTTGAGCGCGGTCTCGATGTAGGCGCGCGTATCTTGCGGCTCGGGCACCGAGGTCACGCGCAGCTTCCAGAGCTCGCCGTCGGCGGCCGCGGCGCGCAGGCCCTCTTCGTGCGCGAGCGCGAGCGGTACCAGCGCGAGGCCGCGCGATGTCAGGGTGACGGGTTCGACGAAAGCCATGGTTGCGCGGTGTCTCGTGTCGTTCAGGGCGCCGGCTTGCCGTAGCGCCGGTCGTACCAGGCGCGCGCGAGCTGCACGCCCGCGCCGCCGCCGAGGCCGATCAGCAGGATGCCGAAGATCTCGCGGTTGCCGTAGCCGTTGGGGCCGAAGGCATCGAGGCCGAAGTACAGGCCGATCCAGCGGCCGAGCAGTGCGCCGGCGACGAACAGCACGGCCTGGGCCACGCCCAGCACCAGCAGCTGGCCGACGGGGGGCGATGGCCGCACAGGCATGACTGGCGCCTCAGCGGTTGTTGCGCTGCATGAAGACCAGCTTCTCGAACAGGGTCACGTCCTGCTCGTTCTTGAGCAGCGCGCCCACCAGCGGCGGCACGGCGACCTTGTCTTCCTTGCTCTGCAGCGCCTCGAGCGGGATGTCCTCGGCCACCAGCAGCTTGAGCCAGTCGAGCAGCTCGGAGGTCGAGGGCTTCTTCTTCAGGCCGGGCAGGTTGCGCACGTCGTAGAAGGTCTTCATGGCCGCGGCCAGCAGTTCCTGCTTGAGGCCGGGGAAGTGCACGTCGACGATGCTGCGCATGGTCTCGGCATCGGGGAACTTGATGTAGTGGAAGAAGCAGCGGCGCAGGAAGGCGTCGGGCAGTTCCTTCTCGTTGTTCGAGGTGATGAAGACCAGCGGGCGGTGCTTGGCCCGGATCAGCTCGCGCGTCTCGTAGCAGTAGAACTCCATGCGGTCGAGTTCGCGCAGCAGGTCGTTCGGGAATTCGATGTCGGCCTTGTCGATCTCGTCGATCAGCAGCGCCACCGGCTGCTCGGCCGTGAAGGCCTGCCACAGCACGCCCTTGACGATGTAGTTGTGGATGTCGCGCACGCGCTCGCCGCCATCCAGGTCCTTGAGCTGCGAGTCGCGCAGGCGGCTCACCGCGTCATACTCGTAGAGGCCCTGCTGCGCCTTGGTGGTCGACTTGATGTGCCACTGCAGCAGCGGCAGGTTCAGCGCCTGGGCCACTTCCTCGGCCAGCATGGTCTTGCCGGTGCCGGGTTCGCCCTTGACGAGCAGCGGGCGCTTGAGGGTGATGGCGGCATTGACCGCGAGCATCAGGTCCTGTGTCGCGACGTAGTTGTCTGAGCCCTTGAATTTCATGCGTGAACGGGAGGCTGTGGTGGAGAAAAGAACACACTCGATCGGCAACGTGCGTCCTTCGGGTCGGCCCGCACAGGCGCCCGCGGGAGCCTTGCATATAATCGAAAGTTGGTTCGAAAAACGGTATCTCCACGAGATTGTGCGCGCAAAATGAACAAGTTGTTGACCACGATGTTTGCCCTTGCTGTCGCTTGCGGGACGGTGTCGGTACAAGCCCAGCAAGTCACGGGCAAGCCCCAGGACGGCGCCAAGAAGGTCCAGATGTGCGTGGGTTGCCACGGCATCATCGGCTACCAGGCCAGCTTTCCTGAAATCCACAAGGTGCCGATGATCGCGGGCCAGAGCGCCACGTACATCACGGCGGCGCTCACCGCCTACAAGGGCGGCGACCGCAAGCACCCGACCATGCGCGCGATCGCCGACACGCTCACCGAGCAGGACATCGCCGACCTCGCCGCCTACTACAGCCAGCTCGGCGTGAAGGAAGGCGACGCGCCCCCGGCCGCGCTGGCCAAGGCCATGCCCGAGAACATCCAGGCGCTGATCAAGAAGAACGGCGAGGACAACAGCTGCACCAAGTGCCACGGCGCCAACTTCAACACCCCGAACGACGGCACCGTGCCCAAGCTGGCCGGCCAGCATGCCGACTACCTGTTCGTGGCGCTGAAGTCCTACCGCGTGAAGAACAACATCCACCTCGGCCGCTCGAACGCCGTGATGGCCGGCCAGGTCGAGCCGAAGAAGTTCAGCAACGCCGAGCTCAAGACCCTCGCGAGCTACATCGCCTCGGTGCCGGGCGAGCTCAAGACGGTGCCCGAGTCGCGCATCCACCACGCCGAGAAGTAACAGCGGGCGAGCCGGTCCGCCGGCCCCGCGCAAGAAGCAAAAAGCCCGCGGACGCGGGCTTTTTGCTTTCCGGAAGGCGGGCGTGCTCAGTGCCCGGCCACCGCCCCGGCGCCACGGCCGGCATCGGCCGCATGCGGGTGCACCACCTGCTTGACCAGCAGCGCCACGGTCGCGATCAGCGCCGGCACCGCCAGCACCGCGAAGATCTGGGCGAAGCCCAGCTGCCGGCTGGCCAGCTCGGCCACCAGGAACGAACCCGCGATGCCGCCGAAGCGGCCCAGGCCCAGCATCCAGGCGATGCCGGTGGCGCGGCCCTGCGTCGGGTAGAAGGCCGCGGCCAGCGCCGGCATCGAGGACTGCGCGGTGTTCATCAGCGTGCCGCCCAGCAGCACCGTCAGCACCAGCGCCGCGAGGCTGCCGAGCGACTGGCCGATCAGGTAGACGCTGACGGCGGTCAGCGCATAGCCGGTGGCGATCACCAGGTTGGCGTTGAAGCGGTCCATCAGCCAGCCGAAGAAGATGGCGCCCACGCCGCCGAGCGCGAACAGCGCCGAGATCACGGTCGCGGTCTGCGGCGGCACGTTGGCCTCGCGGAACAGGATCGGCATCCAGTTGATCATGGCGTAGAAGATCACCAGCCCCATGAAGTAGGCGATCCACAGCATGGCCGAGCCCACGAGGTAGCGCGGCGAGAGCACCAGCGCGAGGCCGCCGCCGCTGCCGTCCACGGGCGCCGGGCCGGCCTCGGTGAGGGTGAAGGCGCGCGCCTGCGCGGCGCTCTCCGAGATGCGGCGCAGCACGGCGCGGATGCGCTCGGCGGCGTACTTCTTCGCGACCATGTAGCGCGCCGACTCGGGCAGCAGCACCGCCATCAGCAGCACCAGCAGCAGCGGCGCGATGCCGCCGAGCACCAGCACGCTGCGCCAGCCCAGGTGCGGGATCATCCAGGCCGCGAGGAAGCCGCCGAGCGCCGCGCCCAGCGGGAAGCCGCAGAACATGGTGTTGGTGATGGTGGCGCGCCGGTGGCTCGGGCAGTACTCGCTCATCAGCGTCACCGCGTTGGGCATGGCCGCGCCCAGGCCGAGCCCGGTGACGAAGCGCAGCCCCACCAGCTGCGGCATGTTCTGCGAGAAGGCCGAGGCCAGGCAGCCCAGGCCGAACACCAGCACCGCCCCCACCAGCACGCGCTTGCGGCCGAGCCGGTCGGCCAGCGGCCCGGCCAGCAGCGCGCCGGCCGCGAGCCCGAACAGCGCCGCGCTGAGCACCGGCGCGAGTGCCATCTTGCTGGCGCCCCATTCGCTCGCGAGCGAGGGCGCGATGTAGCCGATCGCCGAGGTGTCGAAGCCGTCGAGCAGCACCACGAGGAAGCTCAGCGCGAAGATGCGCCACTGGAAGGCCGAGAAGGGATGCCGGTCGAGGAAGGACTGGACGTCCAGCGAAGCCGAGGGGGAGGACATGCGTTGCTCCGTGTTGGAATGGTTTTGCGTTGCGCAGCGGCGAGCGCGCGGCCGCCTTGCGGCTGCCGCGCTGTAGAGAAGAAGTCCGGGTACGAAAAAGCCGGCGCGGTGGCCGGCTTCGGGTTCAGGCGCTCAGACGTCGAAGAAGGCGGTTTCCTCCGCCCCCTGCATGCGGATGTCGAAGCGGTAGCTCACTGCGCCGCCGCGCTCGATGCGCTGCGCGACCAGCGTGTGGCGGCGCTCGGCCGGCACGCTCTGCAGCACCGCGTCCCTGGCGTTGGCCTCGGCCTCGTCGCTGAAGTACACGCGCGTGAAGGCATGCAGCAGCAGGCCGCGCATCAGCACGATCACGTTGATGTGCGGCGCCTCGCCGGACGACTCGGCGCCGGGCTTCACGGTGTGGAACACGAAGCGGTTCTGCGCGTCGGTGCCGGTGCCCACGCGGCCGAAGGCGCGAAAGCCCAGTTCGCGCGCCTGCGCCGGCGTCTGCGGATAGCGGCCCTCGCCGTCGGGCTGGCTGATCTCGACCAGCGCGTCGTTGATGGCATTGCCGTCGCCGTCGATCACCCGGCCCTCGAGGCGGATGCGTTCGCCGGCGGCGTCGTCCAGCGCCAGCACCGCGTCGAAGGGCTGGTCGAAGTCGTAGCCGTACTGCGTGGCGGTGAGGCCGTAGGCGAAGTAGGGGCCCACGGTCTGGGAGGGCGTCTGGCCGAAGTCGGCTTCCTGGGCGCTCATCAGTTTGCTCATGGCGTGTCTCTTTCCTTCTGCGCTCAGCGGTTCTCGAACGGCGTTTCGTCGGCGCCGCGCAGCACCATGTCGAACTGGTAGCCGAGCGCATAGCCTTCCTCGGTGATGTCGAGGCTGAAGTCGGCGATCAGCCGGTTGCGGTAGCGCTCGGGCGTGCCGGTGACCATCGGGTCGTACTGCAGCAGCGGGTCGCCCGGGAAGTACATCTGCGTGACCAGGCGGCTCGCGAAGCTCTGGCCGAACAGCGACAGGTGGATGTGCTGCGGGCGCCAGGCGTTCGGATGGTTGCCCCAGGGATAGGCGCCGGGCTTGATCGTGAGGAAGCGGTAGCGGCCCTCGCTGTCGGTCAGGCAGCGGCCCGCGCCGAGGAAGTTGGGGTCCAGAGGCGCATCGTGCTGGTCGACCTTGTGCACGTAGCGGCCCGAGGCGTTGGCCTGCCAGAGCTCGACCAGCGTGTTGGCCACCGGGCGGCGGCGCTCGTCGAGCACCTGGCCCGTGAGGATCATGCGTTCGCCCAGCGGCTCGCCGTTGCGGCGCGCATTGCGCGTGAGGTCGTGGTCGAACTCGCCGATGCTCTCGTGGCCGTAGACCGGCTGCTGCAGCTCGCCGAGCGAGGCCTTGAACGGGATCAGCGGCTTCTGCGGACCGCGCTTCACGGTCGACTTGTAGCCGGGGTAGACGTAGCTGGGATGGGCGTCCCAGTCACGCGGGGTGAGCTGGGGCTGGGTCTTGGTCAACATGCCTGTTGTCTCCTGTCGTGGGACGGACCGGGTCCGGATGGGCGCATTCTGGAATCCCGCTTCGATGATGTAAATTGAAGATTGATTCCGTTTCAATAACCATTGGTAATCCAGAAGAAAAGGACAAGGGGCCGATGACGAGCGACCTGCGGCTGGACTTCGTGCGCAACGTGCAGCTGCGCCACCTGCGCTGCCTGGTGGCGGTGGCGCAGGAGCGCCACCTGGCGCGCGCGGCCGAGCGGCTGGCGCTGAGCCAGCCCGCGGTGTCGAAGACGCTGTCGGAGCTCGAGGGCATCGCCGGCACGCGGCTGGTCGAGCGCAGCAGCGCCGGGCGGCGCGGCGTGCAGGGGCTCACGCCGGCCGGCGAGCAGCTGCTCGCGCACGCACTCAAGGTGCTCGAGGCGCTCGATGCCAGCGCCGAGGCCATCGCGCCCACGGCCGCGGGGCGCGTCGAGCGGCTGCGCATCGGCGCGCTGCCCAGCGTCGCGCCCGCGCTGCTGCCGGCCGCGCTGGCGCGGCTGCGCGGCCTCTGGCCCGCGGTGCAGGTGGTGGCGAAGAGCGCGGCCAACCCGGTGCTGCTCGACGAGCTGCGCGCCGGCGAGCTCGACCTGGTGGTCGGCCGCATGAGCGATCCGCGGCTGATGGGCGGACTGAGCTTCGAGCTGCTGCACACCGAGCCGCTCGTGTTCGCGGTGCGCACCGGCCATGCGCTCGCGTACCGGCCGGTGTCGGTGCAGGCCGTGCTCGACTATCCGCTGATGGTCTACGGCGAGGGCACGATCCCGCGCCACAACACCGAGAGCTTCCTGTCGGCGCGCGGCCTCGCGCTGCCGGCCAACACGCTGCAGACGCTCGACGTCGCGCTGGCGCGCGCGCTGGTCGCGCTGTCGGACGCCGTGTGGATCACGCCGCTGGGCGCGGCGCGCGGCGAGCTGGCCGACGGCCGCATGGTGCGGCTGCGCATCGACACCGCCGGCACCGAGGAGCCCGTGGGCCTGCTGCAGCGCAGCGATGCCGAGCCCTCGGCACTGCGTACCGCGATGGCGGGGCTGCTGCGCGAGGCCGCGAAGCCGCAGGGCTCGCTGCCGGCGCGGCGGCGCGGGGCGTCGGCGGGGTAGTCGGCCTCAGTCCTTCGTGGCGCGGCGTTGGACGCAGGCGACATAGCCGTCGCCATCCGGTGGGCGGCCCGCGCGCTGGCTCTCCCACATCATCTGCCCCAGGCATTCCATCGCCTCGTGATGCGCATCGAGCAGCGAACCGCGACGCGCGGCCAGCAGCTCGACCGCCTGGCGGATGCCGCGCGGCTGGTCGATCGAGCACTGCTCGCTGATCGACAGGTGCATCGACAGATGCAGGAACGGGTTCTCGCGGCCGTTCGCGCCGTCGTAGACCCGCGCCACCGCCGCGTCGGCATCGAGCAGGTCCTCGTGGTACTCGGGGTGCGCCTCGATCCAGCCGGCGGCGATGGTCTCGAGTGCTTCCATCGGCAGGCCCTGGCGGTGCTTGGCGTACACGTCGCAGAAGAAGCGGCGCACGTCTTCCTGGGAGGGATTGAACATATATAGATAGGCAGAGAAGAAGCGGAGGGGACGCAGGCCGCGAGGCCGTGGGCACGTGCGCGGCGATGACGCGTAACGCAGGTCCGTGGCGCTTGCGCGTGTCGGCCGAAAACCCCTGGGGTCGGGCCGGCGTTCCGGGGCGCACACGTTACATCGTTACGTAACGAATCGAGAAAAGACCTCGGTGAAAGCCCTCGCAAGCCGTCTCGCGAAGGACTGATTTGAAAGAAAAACCCAAGCAGATCAACGAGTTGCGGCGGTCGATGGGCAGTGGGTGCAAGGCCGCGAAAAGGCGGCACGCAAGTTGCCCCTGTAGTTCCATCTTTTGTCACAGAGGCCGCCATGACTGCACCACAAGCATCGACCCCTTCGACCGCGGGAACTGCCGATAACGGCGTTGCTCCAGTGGTCATCGCCCAGGCCACCGCAACGCCGATCGCCCCCATGGGCTCGGCACCGGTGGTCGCACCCTCCGCGCCTGTCGCGACGGGGCCCGCCAGCATCGGATCGCTATCCAATGCTACGCCGGGCACGGTCGTCATGCGCGATGGCGTGTCGATTCCCGTCGACGGCGGCCATTCGCTGATGGCCGGCGATCGCGTGATCGTTCCCGACGGTGGCCAGGCCAACGTCCTGTTCCCCGGCTCGGCCGGCAACAAGGCGCCGCTGGCCGGCGTCTTCACCGGCGGCACCGATGCCACCGTGGGCTCCACCAAGCTGCCTGGCGGCCTCGAGCAGGTGAACGTCGACGTGGCCTCGGGCGACCTGCAGGTCACGCCGCCCGACAGCGATGCGGATGCCGCCGCGCTGGCCGTCACCAAGAAGCTCGCTGCCGGCAGCGGCATCGGCCTGGGCGAGTTCGCCCTCGGCGCGCTGGGCGCTGCCGCACTGGGTGCCGCACTGAGCGGCGGCGGTGGTGGCGATGGTGGCTTCATTCCTTTCCAGATTCCCGGCGTGGGTGAGTCCGACGCCGATGCCGACGCGGACGCCGATGCGGACGCGGATGCCGATGGCGATGCGGACGCCGATGCCGACGCGGATGCTGATGCCGACGCGGACGCGGATGCTGACGCAGATGCGGATGCTGACGCAGATGCGGACGCTGACGCCGATGCGGACGCTGATGCCGATGCCGATGCCGATGCCGATGCCGATGCCGATGCCGATGCCGATGCCGATGCCGATGCCGATGCCGATGCCGATGCGGATGCAGACGCTGATGCTGACGCTGACGCCGATGCAGACGCCGACGCCGACGCCGATGCGGACGCTGATGCCGATGCCGATGCCGATGCGGATGCGGATGCGGATGCGGACGCTGACGCCGATGCGGACGCTGACGCTGACGCCGATGCAGACGCTGACGCTGACGCTGACGCCGATGCAGACGCTGACGCCGATGCCGACGCAGACGCAGACGCAGACGCAGACGCAGACCACCTCCTCGATCCGGGCGACGGCCTCGTCAACCACGTGATCGATGCCGTGGACGACACCCTCGGCCTGGGCGGCGCGCTCGACCCGGTGAAGCCGGTGGTCGATGGCGTCACCGACCTGCTCGACGACGTGCTCTCGCCGATCGTCGGCGAAGAGTTCACGCCCGACGATCCGAACGAGTTCGATCCGGTCGACACGGCCGTGGACAACCTGACCAACGGCGTGGGCGGCGCGGTCGCTCCGGTCGTCGATGCCCTGCTGGGCAACGGCGTGACCGATGCGCTGATCGGCTCGCTCAACGGCCAGGTCGACTACGTCACCGACGCCCTGGGCAACGCGCTCGAGAACGTGCTGGGCAGCGATGGCCTGCTCGGTGGCGTGACCACCGGCCTGGGCATCGACGGCCTCGTCGACGGCCTGCTGGGCACCGACGGCACCATCGGCCAGGTGGTCGATGGCCTGCTCGGCGAAGGCAGCCTGCTGGGCAGCGCGCTCGGCGAAGACGGCCTCGTGGGCCAGCTGCTCGGCGACGACGGTCTGGTCGGTGGCCTGATCGGCGAAGGCACCGCGGTCGGCAGCCTGCTCGACACCCTGCTGGGTGACGGCGGCCTGCTCGGCGGCGTGGGCGGCGAAGGCGGCCTGCTGAGCGGCCTGCTCGGCCCGGCCCTCGGTTCCGACGGCCTGCTGGGCAGCCTGATCGGTGAAGACAGCGCCCTGGGCGGCTTGCTGGGCGAAGACGGCCTGGTCGGTGGCCTGCTCGGCGACGACGGCCTGCTCGGCGGCCTGCTGGGCAGCGAAGGCCTCGCCGGCGGTCTGCTCGGCGAAGGCGGCATCGTGGACAGCCTGCTGGGCCCCGATGGCCTGGTCGGTGGCCTGCTGGCCGACGGCCCGCTGGGCGGCCTGCTCGGCGGTGAGGACGGTCTGCTCGGCGGCCTGCTGGGCGACGACGGCCTGCTGGGTGGCCTGCTCGGCGACGACGGCCTGCTCGGTGGCGTGCTCGGCGACGACGGCATCCTCGGTGCCGGCGGCCCGCTCGGCGGCCTGCTGGGTGGCGACGGCCTGCTCGGTGGCCTGCTGGGCGACGACGGCCTGCTGGGCGGTCTGCTCGGCGACGACGGCCTGCTCGGCGGCGTGCTGGCCGACGACGGTCTGCTCGGTGGCCTGATCGGCGGCGATGGCCTGCTGGGCGGCCTGCTCGGCGACGACGGCCTGCTCGGTGGCGTGCTCGGTGACGACGGCCTGCTCGGCGGTCTGCTGGGCGACGACGGCATCGTCGGCGGCCTGCTCGGCGAGGACGGCCTGGTGCCGAGCCTGCTGGGTCCGGACGGCCTGGTCGGCGGCCTGCTGGCCGAAGACGGTCTGGTCGGTGGCCTGATCGGCGAAGACGGCCTGCTGGGCGGTCTGCTCGGTGGCCTGCTCGACGGCGGTGGCGGCGGCACGGGTGCCCAACTGCTCGACCCGACCGACAGCATCGTCGGCGGCCTGGTCGACGGTCTCAACGACGGCCTGCTCGGCGAGCTCGGCCTGGGCGACGTGCTCGCCCCGGTGGTCGGCCTGACCGACAGCCTGACCGATACCGTGAGCGGCCTGCTGGGCCCGGTGCTCGGCGATACCTTCACGCCGAACGACCCGAACGTGCTGGATCCGGTGGACGACCTCGTGGGCCAGGTCACCGACGGCCTGGGCGGCCTGCTGAGCCCGCTGACCGACCAGCTGCTGGGCGCCGGTACTACCGACGCACTGCTGGGCGCGGTGGGCACGCAGGTCGACTTCCTGACCGATGGCGTGGCGAATCTGATCGGCGGCGATGGGCTGCTGGGTGGCGTGCTGGGCGACGACGGTCTGCTGGGCGGCTTGCTCGGCGGCGACGGTGGTCTGCTCGGCGGCATCCTGGGTGACGACGGCCTGCTGGGCGGCTTGCTCGGCGGTGACGGTGGTCTGCTGGGTGGCGTGCTGGGTGACGACGGTCTGCTGGGCGGTCTGCTCGGCGGTGACGGCGGCCTCCTGGGTGGCGTCCTGGGTGATGACGGTCTGCTGGGCGGCCTGCTCGGCGGTGACGGCGGCCTGCTGGGTGGCGTCCTTGGCGACGACGGCTTGCTGGGCGGTCTGCTCGGCGGCGACGGTGGTCTGCTCGGCGGCATCCTGGGCGACGACGGCCTGCTGGGCGGCCTGCTCGGCGGCGACGGTGGCCTGCTGGGTGGCGTCCTGGGTGACGACGGCCTGCTGGGCGGTTTGCTCGGCGGCGACGGTGGCCTGCTGGGTGGCGTGCTAGGCGATGACGGCCTGCTGGGCGGTCTGCTCGGCGGTGACGGTGGTCTCCTGGGTGGCGTGCTGGGTGACGACGGCCTGCTGGGCGGCTTGCTCGGCGGCGACGGTGGCCTCCTGGGTGGCGTGCTGGGTGACGACGGTCTGCTGGGCGGCTTGCTCGGCGGTGACGGTGGTCTCCTGGGTGGCGTGCTGGGCGACGACGGTCTGCTGGGCGGCTTGCTCGGCGGTGACGGCGGCCTGCTGGGTGGCGTCCTTGGCGACGACGGCCTGCTGGGCGGTCTGCTCGGCGGCGACGGTGGCCTGCTGGGTGGTGTCCTGGGTGACGACGGCTTGCTGGGCGGTCTGCTCGGCGGCGACGGTGGCCTGCTGGGTGGTGTCCTGGGTGACGACGGCTTGCTGGGCGGTCTGCTCGGCGGCGACGGTGGCCTGCTGGGTGGCGTCCTGGGCGACGACGGTCTGCTGGGCGGCTTGCTCGGCGGTGACGGCGGCCTGCTGGGTGGTGTCCTGGGCGACGACGGTCTGCTGGGCGGTCTGCTCGGTGGCGACGGCGGCCTGCTCGGCGGCATCCTGGGTGACGACGGACTTCTGGGCGGCGTGCTCGGCGGTGACGGCGGCCTGCTCGGCGGCATCCTGGGCGACGACGGCCTGCTGGGCGGTCTGCTCGGTGGCGACGGTGGCCTGCTCGGCGGCATCCTGGGCGACGACGGCCTGCTGGGCGGCGTGCTCGGCGGTGACGGCGGCCTGCTCGGCGGCATCCTGGGCGACGACGGCCTGCTGGGCGGTCTGCTCGGTGGCGACGGTGGCCTGCTCGGCGGCATCCTGGGCGACGACGGCCTGCTGGGCGGCGTGCTCGGCGGTGACGGCGGCCTGCTCGGCGGCATCCTGGGTGACGACGGCCTTCTGGGCGGCGTGCTCGGTGGTGACGGCGGCCTGCTCGGCGGCATCCTGGGTGACGACGGCCTTCTGGGCGGCGTGCTCGGTGGTGACGGCGGCCTGCTCGGCGGCATCCTGGGTGACGACGGCCTGCTGGGTGGCGTGCTCGGTGGCGACGGCGGCCTGCTCGGTGGCGTCCTCGGCGACGACGGCCTGCTGGGCGGCGTGCTCGGTGGCGACGGTGGTCTGCTCGGCGGTGTGCTGGGTGACGACGGCCTGCTGGGTGGCGTGCTCGGCGGTGGCGAAGGCGGCCTGCTCGGCGGCATCCTGGGTGACGACGGCCTGCTGGGCGGTGTCCTCGGCGGTGACGGTGGTCTGCTCGGCGGTGTGCTGGGCGACGGCGGCGTGCTGGGTGGCGTGCTCGGCGGCGGCGAAGGCGGCCTGCTCGGCGGCGTCCTCGGCGACGACGGCCTGGTCGGTGGCCTGCTCGGCAACGACGGCCTGGTCGGCGGCCTGCTGGGCAACGATGGCCTCGTCGGCAGCCTGCTCGGCTCGCTCGGCGGCGACGGCCCGTTGGCCAACATCCTGCAGCCGGTCACCGACATCCTCGGCGGCCTGACGGGTGGCGCGACGCCGGTGGTCGATTCGCTGACCGGCACCAGCGCCGGCGCGCTGGCCCCGGTGACCGACATCCTGGCGGGCGCCTCCGGTGCCGCGGCGCCGGTGGTCGACACGGTGGCCAACGTGCTGGACGGCGTGGACCACGCCCTGGGTACCAACCTGACCCAGGTCGTGACCCCGATCACCAGCCAGGTCGAGCACACGGTGGGCAACGTGGTGACCCCGGTCGCCAACATCCTGCACGGCCTGCTGGGCTGATCCGGTCACGGACAGTGGACGGAAAAAAGAGAACGAGCAGCAGAAGAAAGGACGGACCGGCAACGGTCCGTCCTCTGAAAGGAACGGTATGAAGACGAGTTTCCGGATACTGGCCATCGCGGCACTGGGCGCCAGCCTGGTCGCCTGCGGCACCGGGCCCAAGCAGGGCCGCGACGACGCGACCTACTACTACTCCAACAAGGGAGCGAGCGCGGTCGCCAAGGTCGAGCCGCCGCCCCCGCCGCCGGTGCAGAACGGCCCGGCCGGCGTGTCGAAGATCGTGTACTTCGACTTCGACAAATACGACATCAAGCCCGAGTACCGCAACATCGTCGAGGCGCACGCCAGCTTCCTGCGCAACCGCCCGACGAGCCGCGTCGTGCTCGAAGGCCACACCGACTCGCGCGGTGGCCGCGAATACAACCTCGCGCTGGGCCAGCGCCGTGCCGAAGCCGTGCAGCGCGCCCTGACGCAGCTGGGCGTGCCCGCCGAACGGCTCGAAGCCATCAGCTGGGGCATGGAAAAACCCGCATCGCTTGCCAACACCGAGGAGGGCTACCAGCTCAATCGCCGCGCCGAATTCAGCTACCGCTGAACCAGGGAACTGCGATGCCTTCGATGGCAGCTCCCGGTCTTCCGAGTCATCGCGGCAACGCATGACGAAGAGGGCCGGTTGCCCGTTTTCGACCGGGGCCGAATGATGTCCTTTTCCGATCAGCTCCACGCCTGCCACGAGCGACTCGTCTCGGTGTGCGCGGCGCTGCCGGCGCCATACCCGGCCTTCACGCTGTTCTTCTCGGTGAGCGACGGCACGCAGCGGGCGCACGTGGTGCACACCCGCGCGGCCGTGCTCGAGACCGCCTGGCGCGAAGGCGCCGAGCAGGTCGAGCGCTGGGTGCGCGAGCACGGCATCGTCTCGCCCTGGCTGCGCATCGACTGGGTCGAGGGCGCGAGCCCGATCGACTGGGTCCAGTTCAAGGGACAGCTGGCGTCGGTCAAGCGCAACTACTTCCGCCTCGGCCTGGCCTTCGACAAGGACTTCGAGCTCGCGTTCACCGAGCAGGAGCTCAATGCGAACGCGATGCTCAGCGGCGACTCGACCATCGCGCACGCGGTGGTGAACCCGCGCAACTTCGAGCTCTATGCCGATGCGCGCTTCGGCCGCCGGCTCTCGCTCGACCTGCCGGGCGACCAGCCGGTGTTCCTGCTGGCGACCGTGGGCCTGTTCTGCCAGCCCGACGGCGTGGTGCACAAGCTCGTGGGCACGGGGCTCGATGCCGGTCGGCGCCAGCTGCCCGCGCTCAATCCGCAGTCCACGCTCGACCTGGTGCGCAGCGGCGCCTCGTACCTGGCGCGCCAGGTGCAGGCCGACGGCCTGTTCGTCTACGGCTACTTCCCCTGCTTCGACCGGCGCATCCCGACCTACGACGCGATGCGCCATGCGAGCGCGCTCTACGCCATGATCGAGGCGTGGGAGATCACGCGCGACGAGACGCTGCGCGCGGCCATCGAGCGCGCGCTCGATCGCCTGGTGCACCACCTGATCCGCGACTACAAGCTCGCCGACGGCCGCGACATCTCGTTCCTGGTCGACACCGGCGGCGAGATCCGCCTGGGCGGCAACGCGGCCTGCGTGCTGGCGCTCGTGAAGTACTGCGAGGCCATGGACACGCGGCGCTGGCTGCCGCTGCTCGACAAGCTCGCGCTGGGCATCTCCTCGCTGCAGGACCCGGCGACGGGCCGCTTCAACCACGTCATCCATGCGAACGACCTGACGCTCAAGCAGGCCTCGCGGATCATCTACTACGACGGCCAGGCCTCCTACGGCCTGCTGCGCCTCTACGGCCTCACGCGCGATCCCCAGTGGCTGGCCGTGGTGGAGAAGGCCTTCGACCATTTCATCGCCAGCCAGCACTGGCAGGCGCACGACCACTGGTTGAGCTGCTGCGTCAACGAGCTCGCGCGCTGGAGCCCGCAGGAGCGCTACTTCCGCTTCGGGCTGCAGAACGTCGCGGGCTACCTCGACTTCGTGCTCGACCGCAAGACCACCTTCCCGACGCTGCTCGAGCTGATGCTGGCCGCGCAGCAGATGCTGCAGCGGCTCGAGGGCATGCCCGCGATGCGGCACCTGCTCGACGAGCTCGACGTCGAGAAGTTCTACCGCGCGCTCGACTACCGCGCGCACTACCTGCTCAACGGCTACTTCTGGCCCGAGATGGCGATGTACTTCCGTCGTCCCTCGACCATCGTCGGCTCGTTCTTCATCCGCCACCACGCGTTCCGCGTGCGCATCGACGATGTCGAGCAGTACGTCTCGGGCTTCGTGGCCTTCCACCGCTACCTGGTGGAGCGCCGCACGCTGCATGGCGCGGGCGCCGGCGCGGTGGTCGGTGGCGGCATCTCGGTCGGCCAGGGCGGACCGCGCGACGACGGCGGCACCTGGACCGCGAGCGAGATGGCGCGCGTGACCGGCGGCGAATGGGTGGTGAAGCCCGAGGACGGCTGGCGCGCCAGCGGCGTCGCGCAGCGCTCCTTCCTGCGCAAGGGCCGCGTGGTGTTCGAGAACCAGACGCGCAACGCCAAGGCGCCGCTCGCGGCCGTCGCGCTCAAGGGCGTGCTGCAGCCCGCGGCCGCCGTGCTGTGCGTCGATCCCAAGCCGCACCTCGACAAGCGCGTGCCGGTGCTCAAGGTGGCCGACCTGCCGCAGGCCGTGCTGCAGCTCGGCACCCATGCGCGCGCCGAGTTCAACGGCGGCGTCTGCGCCGTGGTGGGGCAGGGCGTCGCCGGCGCGACCGTGGCGGCCATGATGGCCAGCGCGCTCACCGTGTGGGGCGAGGTCGGCCAGCCCGAAGGCAGCATCAGCCTGCCGTCGGGCATCGCCTGGAACCTCACCTGCCTGCCGCGCCACGCCGCCTACTGGGTGCTCGACATGAGCCAGTCGCAGCTGCCCGCGTCGACGCAGCTCGTGCGCCCGACGCTCGCGGTGATCACCGGTCCCTCGGCCGCGGCGCAGAAGCACCGCGGCCCGGCCGAGGCCGCCGCGCGGCAGGACGCGCGCATCTTCCTCGGCATGACCGCCGGCGACAGCGTGGTGCTGAACCGCGACATGGTCGAGTACCCGGTGTTCGCCGAAGCCGCGGCCGAGCGCCAGCTGCAGGTGGTGAGCTACGGCGAGCACCGCGCGGCCGACGTGCGGCTGGTCTCGTTCGACCATGGCGAGGTGAAGGCGATGGTGGCCGGCGAGCCGCTGCAGCTGCGGCTGAACGCGCCCGGTCGCCACATGGGCATGAGCGCCGTCGCCGGCCTGGCCGCGCTGACCGCGCTGCGGTTGCCGCTGACCGCGGCGGTCGAACCCTTCGCGCAGTTCGAGCCGCCCGGCGGGCGCGGCGCGCTGCACACCATCCACATCGGCGGCGGCAGCTTCAAGCTGATCGACGAGACCTACGACGCCAACCCGAGCTCGATGCGCGCCGCGCTCGAGCTGTTGGCGCAGGCGCCGTGCGAGCCCGCGCGCCGCGTGGCGATCCTCGGCGACATGCAGGAGCTGGGCCCGGCGGCCCAGCGCCATCACCTCGACCTCGAGCCCGAGCTGCTGGCCACGCAGGCCGACCGCGTGCTGCTGTGCGGACCGCTGATGCGGGCCCTGCATGCGCGCATCAGCTCGAAGGTGCGTTCGCACTGGTTCGTCGACGTCTCCGATTTGTCGACCGCGCTGGGCAGCCTGCTCCAGCCCGGCGACTGGGTGCTCGCGAAAAGCTCCGCGGGCGTGGGTCTGTCCCGGCTGGCCCGGGTTTTGAAAGCACTGCCATGACCAGACTGGATGCACTCCTTCATCTGCCCGCGCAGCAGGAGGCCGCCCCGGCGCGCCGCTGGTGGACCCGCTGGGCCCAACTGCTGTGCGCGTGGGTCGTCTGCATGCTGCTGTGCGTCAATGTCGCGATCCTGCTGGACCGGGGTTTGCCCGGAGACGGCGAACCCGCGCAGGCCGCGAATACTCGGAAGACGGTCGCTTGCAGCACCGTCGTCCTGCCCACCGACATCGTCTCGCATCGAGCCGCGACAGGGTCTGACCGACCCCTGACCAAAGCCTCGAATTGCACTGCTTTCTAGAGTGAAATATTGCCTTGTAACAGTCGGGTAACAGTTGATAATGAAGCCGTTGCGTCATCGCCTGACGGGATCGGCTTTCGCCCATGATCAAGTTTCTCCTGCCCACTCAACTGGTCGCCGAGCGGCCCGTGGAGCCCGGTGCCAGTCCCTATGCGGGCGCCCTCCACACCGCGTTTCGTGATGCCTACCCGCTGATCAAGAGCGCGGCCTGGCGCTCCATTCCGATCAGCCTGTTCGGGCTGCTGCCCTCGATCTTCCTGCTGCAGGTCTACGACCGCGTGCTCTCGCGCAGCGGCGTCTCGACGCTGGCGGCGCTGGTCAGCGGCATCCTGTTCTTCCTGTGCATCGAGTTCTGGCTGCGCACGCGCCGTTCGCGCCTGCTGCGCAACGCGGGCGCGATCATCGACCACGGCGTCTCGGGCGCCTTGATGGGCTCCATGCTCGGCCGTCCGCTGCGCGCGCTCGAGGCGCGGCCGGCCTCGGTGTGGCACCTGTACTTCCGCGACGTCGGCTCGGTGCGCGGCACCGTCACCGGCGGCCTCGCGCAATCGATCTTCGACCTGCCGATGGCGGTGTTCGGGCTGGTGGTGATCGGCATCGTCGCGCTGCCGGTGCTGCCGGTGGTGGTGGCCTTCCTCGCGATCCTCTCGTTCCTCGCCTGGTGGTGGGCCGACGAGGTGCGCGCCGGCCGCGTCGAGGAAGTGCAGCGCGGCCGCGGCCTCGACCGCATGACGGCCGAGATCTGCCATGCGCGCGAGACGCTCAAGTCGCAGGCCAACGACGGCCCCATCATCGAGATGTGGCAGAAGACCTACAACGACTGGCTCACCGAGAGCTTCACCAAGAACGGCCAGATCGAGACCGCGCGCGACGGCACCACGGTGCTGCTGACCGTGTTCTCGGTGATCGTGGTCACGGTGGGCGCGATCTCGGTGATGGAGCAGTGGATGACGGTCGGCGGCCTCGTGGCCTCCAACATGCTCGCGCTGCGCGCACTGCAGCCGATCGCCGGCCTGGTGTCGAACTGGCGCTCGCTGGCCACCGCCAAGGAAGCCGCCAAGCGCCTCGAGACCGTGCTCGGCGAGCCGGTGGAGAAGCCGCCGGTGGGCATGGCCCTGCCGCAGCCGCTGGGCCGCATCACGCTCAAGGACGTGAGCTTCAGCTTCACCGAGAACGCGCAGAAGGCGGTCATCGAGAACCTCGACCTCGACATCGGCCCCGGCGGCCTGCACGTCATCGTCGGGCGCAACGGCGCGGGCAAGTCCACGCTGGTCAAGCTGCTCTCGGGCCTGTACACGCCCACGCACGGCGTCGTCAGCATCGGCGAATACGACCTCTCGCAGTTCGGCCGCGAGGAGCTGTCGCGCTGGATCAGCTACCTCTCGCAGGAGGTCTACTGGTTCGGCGGTTCGCTGATCGACGTCATGCGCCGCACCGCGCCGGGCCAGAGCGACGAGCAGATCGTCGCGGCCTGCAAGCTCTCGGGCGCGCACGACTTCATCTCGCGGCTGCCCGACGGCTACCGCTCGATGGTGGGCGAGGGCGGCACCGGCCTGTCGGTGGGCGAACGCCGCAAGCTCGCGCTGGCCATGAGCTTCCTGCGCAAGCCCTCGGTGCTGGTGCTCGACGAGCCCAGCAACGACCTCGACTTCCAGAGCGAGCGCGCGCTGCTGGCCACGCTGCTGGCGGTGGCCAAGGTGCGCACCGTGGTGGTGGTCACGCACTCGCTGCGCATCGTCTCGGCCGCCAGCCATGTCTACCACGTGACCGGCGAAGGCTCGGTCGAACAGGGCACGGCCGCGGTGATGGTGCCGAAGCTGTTCGGCGTGAAGAAGGCGCTGGTGGCGCTGCCCGAAGGCGGTGGCGAGGATGGCGAATCCGCCGCCCGCTCGATCGCCTGATGCGCTGAATTTGTTTATGGATTGGACCGATCGACCGATGACCGAGTGCGACGACCGAGTGCCCGCAGGGGAGACGAGATCTTGAAAGCCGATCTGCCGCAGGTCCTGCAGACCGAAGACCAGAAGCGCGCCGCTCAGATCACGCCCGAGGGCCGCCGGCGCCAGTGGCTGCTCGGCGGCCTGATCGGCGTGTTCGCGGTGGTCGGCCTGGGCTTCCCGATGGAGACCGTCGTGGTCGCGCCCGGGCGCGTGATTCCCTCCGACCGCGTGAAGTCGATCCAGCACTTGGAAGGCGGCATCGTCAGCGCCGTGCTCGTGAAGGAAGGCGACCACGTCAAGCAGGGCCAGTCGCTGGTCGAGATCGACCTCGGCGGCAGCGGCCTCAACCTCGAGGAACTGACCGCGCGCTATGCCGCCACCCAGGCCACGCGCGTGCGCCTGCTGGCCGAGAGCCGCGGCCAGCCGCTCAAGCGCGACACCTTCGCCAAGGACATCGACGAAGGCGTGTACGCCGGCGAGACCGGCGCCTACGACGCGCGCGCGCTCGAGCAACGCGGCGTGATGGCCGGCGCCATCTCCGGCCTCGAGGCCGCGCGCAGCCGGCAGCTCGAGCAGCAGGCCAAGGTCAAGGGCCTGAGCGACCGGCTCGACCTGATGCAGAAGGAGCTCGAGGTGTCCGAGCAGCTGCTCAAGGAGAAGCTGGTCGGCCAGGTCGAGGTGCTCGAGAAGCGCCGCCAGGCCGAGGCCGCGCGCAGCGAACTCGCGGTGGCGCGCCAGGGCGTGATCTCGGCCAACGCCGCGATCACCGAGGCACAGGCCAAGATGGCCGAGGCCGAGGGACGCTTCCGGCGCCGCGCCTCGGACGAGCTCGCCACCGTCGAGCGCCAGTTCGCGAGCCTGAGCGAGGACCTCGCGCGCGCCCGCACGCAGCGTTCGCGCACCGAGGTCAAGGCGCCGTCGGACGGCATCGTCAAGGGCCTGCGCAGCGGCAGTCCCGGCTGGGTGGTGAAGCCCGGCGAGGCCATCCTCGAGGTGGTGCCCGACAAGGACGAGATCATGATCGAGGCGCGGCTCAATCCGAACGACCGCGGCTTCGTCGAGGTCGGCCAGCAGTCCACGGTCAAGATCACCGCCTACGACTACCTGCGCTACGGCGCCGTCGAGGGCAAGGTCACGCTGGTGGCGGCCGATGCCGACCGCGACCCCGCGATCGCCAACGGCGCGCCGTACTACCGGCTCCTGATCAGCACCGACAAGTCCTTCGTCGGCCACAAGGAAAACCGCATCACCGTCGGCATGGAGTCCGAGGTCGACCTCAAGGTCGGCACCGATCCCTTCATCTGGTACATCCTTCGTCCGGTGCTCAAGCTGCGGCGCGAAGCCTTCCGCGAACCATGAAGCGCCGCACGACCAACGGCCGGCGCCCGGCGGGCACCGGCGTGCTGTGCGCGGCGCTGTGCGCCAGCTTCGCGCTGCCGCCCACCGCGATGGCGCAAGAGACGCAGGGCCCCCAGGATCCGCCGCCCTCGCTGATGCTCGCGCGGCGCCTGACCGCGCCCTCGATCGGCACCGCCGGCTACGTGCAGCGCGTGAAGCAGGCGCTGGTCGTGCTGTCGCAGGAATACCCCGAGGTGCAGACCGCGCAGGCGGCCGCCAACACCAGCGGCTTCCAGATCGACCAGGCGAAGAAGGCGCGCTATCCGCGCTTCAAGGTCGGCACCTCCTCGGGCAACTACAACAGCGGCGCCGCCAACGCGCAGACCCAGAGCTACAACGTGATCACCGCCGAGGCGCGCATGAGCCTGCTCGACGGCGGCGCGATCAGCGCCTCGATCCGTGCCGCCGAGGCCGGCAACGAGGCCGACGGCCAGGCCGTCACCACCACCTCGCAGAAGGTGGTGCTCGATGCCCTGACCGCCTACCTGCAGGTGCAGCGCTTCGACCTCAAGAAGGAGATCGCGCACCGCTCCACCGAGATCGTGGCCGAGCTCTCGAAGGCCGAGGCGCGCCGCGTCGCGCTCGGCGCCACCGGCGAGAACGACCTCAACATGGCCAGCGCGCGCCGCGCCAGCGTGGCCGCGCGCGAGGCCGACTTCGAGGCCCAGCGCGACGAGGCCATCGCCAAGTTCCGCAGCTACTTCAAGTTCACGCCCATCACGCGCAACCTGCCGGTGCTGGCCGCGCCGCCGCAGTGGCGCATCGATTCGCAGGCCGAGGCGCTGCGCCGCGCCGAGGAACGCAGCACCGAGATCGCCGAGGCCCAGGGCCGCATCAACAAGGCCAAGGCGCTGGTCGAGCAGCAGGAGGCCAGCATCTGGCCCACCGTCGATGCCGTGATCGTGAAGAGCAAGGACCCGCGCGGCGTGTCGCCGCAGGATCCCACGCGCACCGCGCTCGAGCTGAGCTGGAATTTCGGCAGCGGCTTCGACCGGCAGCTGCGCGTGCGCACCGCCATGGCCGAGGTCGAGAACCAGGAAGCCAAGCTCGAGGGCGTGAAGCTCAACCTGTTCGAGCTCACCAGTGCCTCGTGGTCGCGCACCGTGTCGGGCCGCGAGCGCGAGCGCCAGCTGATGGAGGCCGTGAGCACTTCGGGCCAGGCCTTCCGCGGCCGCCGCCGCCTGCTGGAGTTCGGCCGCGACACCCTGCCGCAGGTGCTCGATGCCCAGCTCGAGTACTACAACCTGCTGTTCGACTACGTCGATGCCGTGTTCGACCTGCGCGTCAACGAGCTGCGCCTGGCGCGCACCACCGGCGAGCTGCGCATCGATGCAGAGGGCAGCAACGAATGGGTCGACCGCGTCTTCGGCGCGCCGAGCCGTACCGTGCTGACCGAGGACGGCCTGTTGAGCGGCCCGTGCCTGGCGAGCAATTCGACCTGCGCGACCGAGGCGTCGGTGGACCGCTCGCAGAACGCGCAGCCCGTGACCCTGCGGCGCGCCGAGCGCCTGCCGACCACCAACTGACGAAGAGGAAAGGCGGGCGGCCGGCGCGTCGGCGCGCGGCCGCGTTGCCGCTCAGGCGTCTTCCGGAATGCCCGGTTCGCCGTCGAGGATCTGGTACTTGCGCATCTTCTCCCACAGCACCTTGCGGCTGATGCCCAGGTGCTGCGCCGTGTCCTGGCGCTTCCAGTCGTTGATCTCGAGCGCCGCGATGATGCGGTTGCGTTCGCTGCCGTTCCAGCCCTTGCGCTGATCGCCGCCGGCGGCATCGAAGGCGCTGCTGGTGCCCACCGCGTTCGCGCCCAGGCCCATGCCGCCGCCCGGCCCGGTGGCCGCGGGCGTGCCGCGAGTCAGCGCGATCGCGCGCTGGATCAGGTGCTGGTCCCAGCTGTGCAGCTGCCGTGCGATCACGCCCACGCGTTCCGCGAGGTTGCGCAGCTGGCGCACGTTGCCGGGGAAGTAGGTCTCGGCCACCGCGTCGCTGAGCCAGTGCGGCGTTTCGCCGAGCACCTCGAGCTGGTCGCCCAGCACGTTGGCCAGCAGCGCCTTGAAGATCGCGATCTTGTCGATCTCGCCGCGTTCCTCGAGGCTGGGCACGTGCAGCTCGATCACCGCGAGGCGGTAGAACAGGTCGGCGCGGAATTCGCCGCTGGCCACCATCTCGCGCAGGTTGCGGTTGGTTGCCGCCACCAGCCGGAAGTCGACCCGGATCGGCGAGGTCGCGCCGAGCCGCGTGACCGCGCCGTCCTCGAGCACGCGCAGCAGCTTCACCTGCTGGTACTTCGGCAGGTCGCCGATCTCGTCGAGGAACAGCGTGCCGCCCGTGGCCTGCTCGAAGTAGCCGCGGTGCGCATGCACCGCGCCCGTGAACGAGCCCTTGGCGTGGCCGAAGAACAGCGACTCGAACAGCCCGTCGGGAATCGCGCCGCAGTTCACCGCCACGAACGCGCCCTTGCTGTAGTTCTGGTGGCCCAGGTGCAGCTGCTGCGCGATGCGTTCCTTGCCCACGCCGGTCTCGCCGCGCACCAGCACGCTGTGGTCGCAATCGGCGAAGGCATTGACCTCGGCCAGCAGCGACTTCATCGCTTCGGAGTGCGCCACCAGCTCGTCGAGCGGCTGCGGCGCCACGTCGCGCGCGCGCAGTTGCCGCACCAGCTTCGCGACCATCGTGCGCAGCTCGGCGCAGGTGAAGTCGTAGGGCAGCACGTGCAGGTACTCGGGCGGATAGGTGCGCGAGTCGCGCTCGCGCGAGGCCGCCGCGACCCAGATCACCGGCATGCCCTGCAGCAGCTCGGTCGCCTGCGGCAGCCCGCCGCCATCGATGACCGTGACGCTGATGATCGCCACCGACGGCCGCATCGCCGCCGTGCGGTCCTGCGAAGGCGGGGGCATGCCGTCGGCCCGGATCACCTCGACATCGAAGCTCGCCATGCAGCGGGCGATGCGGTCGAGGATGTCGGCCTTTCCTTCCCAGACAAAGAGGTCGAGTTCGTCGAAATTGGGGGAAGCGCTCATCTGTGGTTTGAATGGCCCGTATGCATCTTCGGACGCTGCTGCGTCAGTAGACCAGCCTTGAGTTCTGGCAGCTCACGGACTGAAGGTGCACATCGGTGCGGCCCAGTTCCAGTCCCAAAGTGTCGCCCAGCAAGTTGGAGAGAAGGTAGCCGATCGAGTTGAGCAGCGGCTTGAGCAACTCGACGATAGGGCCTAGCACCGCCGAAAGAAGAGGGGTGCCGTTGCCGTCGACGTCAAGATTGAGCAGACCCGAAACAAGATCGAGCAGGCCCTTGAGAAGGCCGGTGACCAAGCCGTCCTGGTTGCGCGTCTGAAGGGACTGAATCAATGCATTGCGAGCGCAGGAGCCAGCCAGGCTCCCGCCACATCCTCCCAAAAACGAAGACGCATTGACCTTGTCCTCCCATTCCTGCGCCATGGTTTTGGAAAAGAGACCGAGCACGGGACGATTCCAGACCAAGTTGTCCTGCTCCATCAGCGAGCGAAGCCTGGAAACACTTCCACCTGCCTTGCCGAGGTAGTAGTTCGCCAACTGTGCCGCGATATCGGGCGTGGAGGCGCGCGCGGCGGGGTCGACGTTATTGGTTCCCCGCCCCAACAGCAGCTTGAGCAGTTGGTCGACCAAGTCTTGTACCGTATCACCGATGACGAGCGGATTTCTGTTCGTCGTCTTCGTGGCGCCCACGGGGAGGGTGACTTCGTTGATCGAATTCAAGGCCGGTATCGCAACCTTGCCGCTCAAGAGGTCGATGCCCAGAAGTCTCACGAAGCTCATCGACCCCAGATTCGATGGCAAGCAGACGTCGGCCTTGGACCAAAGTATCGAGGACGAGATTTGGCCGATGCATGCACGAAGAATCGGCGCCTGCACCTCGACGGTGGCCTGGTAGGGAGTGACATCGCAATTGATGGCAGTCAGCTTGCCAAAGGCATTCACGATATCGATCGCGATCGGCAGATTGATCTGCGTGTTCAGGGCACCAAGCAGAGCGCCAAGAAGTTCGTCGGGTTTTGTCTTGATCTGGATGAATGCTCGAACCTGCGAGTTGTAGGCGGTTGTTCCCACATCGCCAATACCGATGGATGGCGGTTCGATCACTCGCGCCTCGACAGAAACGGAGAGGCCCAGGATATTTATACCCGTCCCCAGTTCTACGGCGTGCTCCTTGGTGCCGACGCCCAGTGAGGTCTTGATCAAGTCAAAGGCATCGAGCTGAACATTGAGTGCCGAGCCGCCGGTCGGTGCCTTGATTTCCGCGAACAACCCGCCCGCCGTGGCGTTGCTTCCCAGCTGAACCAGCAGGCTGTCCAGGCTGAGACCTGCCCTCACCAACGAATTGATGAGTTGCGCATTCACCCCGAGCAGTGAGTCCTGACCGGCCAGTTGCACGATCGCATTGAGCAACTTGCCGAGCTCGACCTTGTTGGCAGCCAGCAGCGTGTTGAGGTCGGCGACGCTGATGTCCGCCGCCACGGGGATGCCGAGCTTTTCCAGTAGCCCTCCGGGGGTGATCTTCACGCCTGCCAGGCCGGTGTAGCAGCCGACGCAGGTACCGTTGGGGTCGACGCCCACGAACTTCAGCAGCGAGATCAGTGGTGCCTCGGGATTGATGTCCACGAGCTTGGAGCCGACGCTGAAGACGGCCAGCGGCGTGTCCTTGACGGCGTAAGCCTCGACCTTGAGCGTGCGAACACTGTTGCCACCGATGTTGGGGAACAGGAGCGCCGTGCTGCCGGTGATCTCCACATGAAGGGCGTTGATCGCGCCGGCCCCCGCCCCGCTGCTGAAGTACTTGGGCCCTGGAAGCGTGGCCGGATTCCAGACGCCGCAGGTCGCCTTGAACTGGAATTGGGCGGGGGTCAGAAACGAGAGGTTATTGGTCGCATTGGTGGACGCGACATCGGTTGCCGTCGCGCAATTGGCGGGCTTGAGAATCTGCGTGCCGGCCAATGCCGAGAGGTCCGCGGCCTTCTGCAGCTCGCGCTTCATGTAGAAGAGATAACCGAGTTCGGTGCCGATCAGGACCACGAGCACGAGCAGCATGGCGACCACCGCATTGACGATCACGCTACCGCGGACGCGCCGGCGTGCCGGTACGGAACCTCCACGGCGTGGGCGGCGAGGCATCGTGATGGGTTGCGCGTTCAAGTGAAGCTCCTTCACGAAGGAATGGCGGCGGTCGCGCGGCTGCTGAGGTTGTCGGGCATCCAGCGACTCGTGTCGAGCACGGGAAGAGAGGGCAGCAAGCGATTGGCGGAATATGGATAGGTCACCGAAACGACGGCGCTGGGACTTGCGCCGCCAGCCGCCGCGGTGATCGTCACGTTCACGGTGGCATTCGCCGCGATCCAGATTCGGCGGCTCTGCGGCGTGGCGCTCGATCCGACCGGAGCGACGAGCGCGGCCGCGAGCGAGTCGTAGACGGTGTCGCGCACCCGGGTGTCGTTGGCGGTGAGCGGCGGGGACAGCAGCATCGGGACGGCGCGCGCTCCGTCCTCGGCAGCGCGCGAGATCACCTGCTGGATGTAGAGCACGGCACCGAAAGTCGCGATGCCGTAGATGATGAAGAACAGCATCATGAAGACGAACGCGAATTCGATGGCGGCGACCCCGCGCTGGCTCCTGCGCGTACCGCGACCGGTGGTGCGAGCGGCTCGGTTCATTGCGTTCTCCCGTCCAGCAGCATGCTGGCCTGGCCCACGATGGTGTCCGGCACCGCAAATGGGGGCAGCGGTGGAAGCAGCGAGCGAAGCTGCGAGGCCGTGATGGTCACGACCACCTGGCAACGGGCTTCCCAGACGGCACCGCAGGTGGGCGAGTCGCAGTCGCTCTGTCCGTTGGCCTTGATCTGGCAGCGCTTGGCCACGACGCCGTCGCTGGCGATCGTGAGCCAGGAAGGCACGCGCGCACGCGTGAGGGTTTCCGCCGCGGTCTTCCGGTTCGGCCAGGTCGTCTGATAGGCGAGCGCGGCCCGGGCGCCATCCTCCGCCGCGTTCTGGAGGCTGAAGCGCACGGTGAAGAAGATGGCATAGCACACGATGGCGTACAGCATCGTGAAGAGGATGACGAAGACGATCGAAAACTCGATCGCGTAGTTTCCTGCCTGCAATCTGGCCGGGGGGCGACGGTCGTTCTTCCTCATGACGGACTCCTGGAGCGGACAAGCCGGCGGCTTATCTCGCCTGGCCCGACGCTGCTCCGCCGGTCGAGCTGTTCAAGGACGAGCCCATGTATTCGGGGATCGTGTGCTCGAAGCTCTTCAGGTAGCGCTCGTAGCTGCGGCGAGCGATGTCGCCGGGGATCCGCCGCGGCGTCTGCGAGGCGATGGCGCCGGAACTCTGCCAGGCGAGAAGATTCATCGTCGCGTCGCCGACCTGGAGCGGCGGCGCGTCGAAGGCTTCGTCATAGGACTCGGCGGGGGCGGTCTCCGCGGTGTCGGTCGCTGGCGGCACTTCCATGGCCGGCTTCGCAGCGGCCGCAGGCGCGGAGGTCGCGGCCTCGACGGCGGGTTTGGCCTGGGCGGAGGGTTCGGAGGTCGCTGTGCTCGGTGCGGCGGCCTTCGACTCGGCGACTTGTGCGGAGGCTGGAAGCACGATCATGGAGGCGCCAACCAGGCCGAGCGCGAGCCAGGATGGGTAACGGAGAGAAAAGGTGTTCATGGTGTTCCTCTGGGAGTCGATCGTGTCGATGACAGCGATGTGGAGCGGGAGGCCTTCAACGAAAGAGGTTCGGCTCCGTCGGCGGTCGAGATCTCGTCGACGGCCGGGGTGTCGGTCCTGGGCTGGAGGTCTTGTGCCTGCGGGCGGCTGATCGGCGCCGCTGCCGCCATCAACTGCCGCGCGCTGTCCTGAACCGCACTGCGCGTCGCGGGCGAGAGCTTGCTGGCATCCATGAAGGCCCGGGCTTGATCGGCCTGCTGGGTCACTTCGAAGTAGAGCGCCAGGTTCGCTTGTGCCTGCACGTTGTCCGGACGCAGCTGCAAAGCCTGCATCAGGGGCAGTCGCGCATCGGAAAACAGGCCGGCGCGAAGGTTCGCGTAGCCGAGGTCGTTGAGCAGCAGGGCGTCGGTGGGGGTGCGCCGCTGCGCCTCCTTCAGCAGGCGCACCGCCTCCGGAAAGTCGCCGCGTTCGCCGGCCAGCAGCCCTTGGCCGCGATAGCCCGCCGCCTCCAGCTTCGTGCCCATGAGCCGCTTGTAGGCGGCTTCGCTGGCCTGTGGTTGTCCCGAGTGGCGCAGGGCCTCGGCGCGCGTGCGCGTGGTTTCCGGCGTCACGCCCCAGCGTTGCTCGAGCGCGTCGATGTGGGCCAGCGATGCGAACCACAGCCCTTCCTGCTGCATCTGGTCGACCAGGCCGAGGTAGGTGGCCTGCGTATCGATGTTGGCACTCTCCTTGGAGAGGGCCGCCGCTTCGGCCGCCTGGCGCTGTTGGCCCTCGGCGATGCCCGCATAGCCATCTTTCGTCGATGCGCAACCGCCGGCTGCGAGCGCGAGGATCAGCACGGCGGCACCGGCGGCGATGCGCTGTCGGCGGCGGGGCAGGGAGGTGGGGGCGATGGATGTCATTTCGCAAGTGCTCCTAGCGAACGAATGACGGCCAGGAAGCCCGGACCCGCCGTGATGATGACCAGCGCCGGCAGCAGGGTCACGACCATCACGCCGGTCATCTTGACGGTGATCTTGCCGATGCGCTCCTTGAGTTCCGAGCGGCGGTGTTCGCGCAGCCGGTCGCTGTACTGGCGCAAGGGCTCCTGAACGGCGCCTCCGTGCTTGTCCACCTGCACGAGCAACGCGACCAGGCCGGTCAGGTTCTCGCTGCCGTGCAAGGTGGCGAGCCGCAGCAGCGAGTGCTCGCGCGTTCGCCCCTGTGCATACTGCCGGTTCGCGATCGCGAGCTCGTAGCCGAGCACCCGCAGCACGTGGGAAAAATCGGTGGCCATGATCTGCAGGCTCTGGTCGAGGCTCAGGCCCACGCCCTGCAGCAGACGCAGCAGGTCCACGAAGAGCGGGAGTTCCTGCGAGACGCGCTCGCGGCGCGAGGCCGCCATCCGCGACAGCACCCATTTGGGGGCCATGAACCCGAACACGAACGCCGCCATGCCGATGGCCAGGTCTTCTCCGACGGAGAAATCCTTGCTCCAGCCGATGAAGAACAAGAGCGGCAGCAGGGTGGCCAGGGTCATGCGGATCACCAGGAAGATCAGCTGGGCCCGCAGCGAGGAGAAGCCGCATTGGTCGATCAGCTTGCGGTCTTCGTCGGCCACCAGGGCGCGACCGAGCCGGCTGTCGAGCCAATGAAAGGGCAGTTCCGCCTCGTTGCGTGCCGCGCCGAATGGATCCCCATCGGTCGTGGCGGCGGCCGGTGCCGCGATGTCGTCGGTGCTGCGCCGGATCGCGCGTCCCAGCACCTCGCCGCGTCGCGTGCGCTGCACTTCGCGTCCAACCAGCAAGCCCGCGATCAGCAGCATGCCGAGGGCGAGCAGTCCCAGACTCAGGGTGGCGATCTGCGTCGATGTCATGCGAGCCTCGCGAGCCGATAGAGCAGGAGCGCGCCCAACACCTGCAGCGTCACCGCGCCGATGACGAGGTACTGCCCGGTGGCGTCGTCCCACATGCGCAGGAAGTAGGCGGGATTCAGCGTGATGATCACGGCGCCGACGCACACCGGCAGCAGGCCGAGGATCCAGGCCGAGAGCCGGGTTTCGGCAGAAAGCGCCACGAGTTCGTGCTGGGCCTGTTCACGGTCGCGCATGAAGTTGGCGACCCGTTCGAGCAGCAGGTCGGCACGACCGCCATAGCGCACGCCCAGGCCCAGGATCGAGGCGAGCAGGTACATCTCCTCGATGCGCACGCGTGCAGCCGCCTGGTGAAGCGCGTGATCCAGATCGACGCCGGCGCGCACCAGGGTCGCTGCGCGGTCGAGGTGACCGCGCAGCGGTGCGCGGGTCGATGCGATCGCGAGCTGGAAGGCCGCCTGGGTCGAATTGCCGATGGTGATGAGGCGGACCATGCCGTCGATGAAGGCAGGCAACTGGCTCACGATCTGCCGCCGGTGCTTTTGCAGGCGGAACCACAGCCCGAATGTCACGAGAACGAGCAGGAACACGAGCGCGCCCAATGCCGCCGGCCAGCCGCCGAGCGTGCCGGACAGGATCACGAGCGCCGCGATGACGAAGGCGATGAGCGCAAGCTTCGAACCGCTCACCACGCCCTCCAGCCAGCCCGGAACGAGTCGTTCGAAGTGCTTCTTGGGCGCCGTATCCTGTGCTTCGGCCGTGGCGGCGTCCATCCAGGGATCGGACAACGGTGTGCCGGCCAGGTTCGATGCGTGGCTGTCGCGCAGCGGTCCGAGCAACGGGTTCGCAGGCGAGGCCAGGCTCGAGGCGATCTGCTGCTTGAGATGCTCGCCCGTCACCTTGCGGACCTGGCGGTTCGCCGCCCACATCCAGAGCAGCAGGCCGGCCGCGGCCAGCAGCAACGCGATGACGAAGACGACGAGCAGCCCTTCACGCACGGCGTTCTCCCTGCGCGGCACGCGCAAGTCCCTGCCGGAAGCGGGTGATCTTCGGCGAGTGCGGCGCGATGCCCAGCGACACCCAGCGGTCCTTCTCCTCGCCGTCGGGCGTGACGACGGGTTCGTAGCGGTACAGCTCCTGCATCGCCACCACGTTGTCGTTCACGCCTGTCACTTCGCTCAGCGAGATGATGCGGCGCTGCCCGTTCGACATCCGACCGATCTGCACGATGAAGTCGATCGCGCTCGCGATCTGCCTGCGCAGGCTCACTTCGCTGCCCTGGTAGCCCGCGAAGCCTGCGAGCATCTCGAGCCGGTAGAGGCATTCGCGCGGCGAGCTCGCGTGGATCGTGCCCATCGAGCCTTCGTGGCCGGTGTTCATCGCCTGCAGCATCTCGATCACTTCGGCGCCGCGCACTTCGCCCACGATGATGCGGTCGGGCCGCATGCGCAGGCTGTTGCGCAGCAGGTCGCGGATCGACACCACGCCCTGGCCGTCGAAGCCGCCGGGACGGCTCTCGAGCCGCACCACGTGGCTGGTGCTCAGCGAGAGTTCGGCCGTGTCCTCGATGGTGATCACGCGTTCGCGCGCCGGGATGAAGCTCGCCAGTGCATTGAGCAGCGAGGTCTTGCCCGAGCTGGTGCCGCCGCTCACGAGCACGTTGCAGCGCGCGCGCACCGCGATCTCGAGCAGTTGCGCCATGCCGGCGTCGAAGGTGCCGAGCTTCACCAGGTCGGCCGGCGTGAGCGGCTCCTTGCGGAACTTGCGGATCGAGACCGACAGGCCGTCGATCGCGAGCGGCTCGATGATCACGTTGATGCGGCCGCCGTCGGGCAGGCGCGCGTCGACCATCGGGTTGGCTTCGTCGAGCCGGCGTCCCAGCGGCGCCAGGATGCGGCGAACGATGCGCATCACGTGCTCGGAATCGGCGAAGCGCAGCGTCTCGCGCTCCAGCATGCCGTGGCGCGAGACGTAGACGTTCTGGTAGCCGTTGATCAGGATGTCTTCGACCGCGGGGTCGTTGAGCAGGTCTTCCAGCGGACCGAAGCCCGCGAGTTCCTTGGTGAGCGCATCCGAGATGAGCTGCATCTCGCGGTCGTTGATCGGCACGCGGCGCAGGCGCACGAAGCTGTCGACTTCGAGCTCGACGAACTGCTGGATCGAGGCGCGCGACCAGCGGCCGAACTCCGCGCCCAGCTCCTCGATGCGGCTGAGCAGGTGATCGTGCGTCCAGCTCTTGATGTCCTGGAACTGCTGGGAGCCGACGAACGCCTGGTCGTCGTCGGCGAATTCGATATCGGTGGACATGGGCTGTTCAACCTTGGGTGGAGCTCTTGCGGAAGCCGGTGACCTTCGACATCAGCGCCGTCCAGCGCGGATCCTTCACCGGCTGCTGGCTGGAGCCAGAGGTGTATTCCTGGTGCAGTCCGCGCGCGAGGCCGGCGATGGCCTGCGAGTACGCGTCGTTGCGCGCGGTGCGCACCAGCATTTCGCCGCGGCTCGCGGCCGCCAGCAGTTGCGTGCTGCGCGCGGGCAGCACATGGCGCAGCGGCAGTTCGAGCCGCTCGGCGATGTCCTTGGCCGACAGGCCGACATGGCTGTCGAACTTGTTGACCACCAGCGACATCTGGTCGGTCTCGAGGCCGCGCGTGCGCAGCTCCTTGAGCATGCTCGCGGTGGAGACGATGGCGCCGATGCTCTGGTCGCAGACGATCCAGGTGCTGTTGGCTTCCTTGACCGTCTGCGCGACGAAGTCGATGGTCGAGAAACCGCCGAGGTCGGCGATCTGGAAATCGAAGAAGTCGCCGAGCCGCTTGATCAGCGCGACCGAGTCGGAGTGGGAGATCTCGCGCATCTGCGCGAGGCTCACGGGCAGCGGCAACACGGCGGTGCCGCTGCCGTGGTGCGCGAGCGCGGTGTGCAGCAGCGTCTGGTCGAGCCGGCGCAGGTTGCGTACGGCATCCACGAAGCTGAAACCGCTCTGGGTGCCGAGATAGAGCAGGCCATCGCGCGCCGGCAGGCCGAGGTCGAGGAGCGCGACGCCGTGGCGCGCGCTGCGCGGCCCGGGCTGGGCGGCAGGCTGGGCAAGTTGCTCGTTGAGCAGCAGCGACAGGCTGGTCGCGAGCGTGGTCACGCCGACACCGGGACGCGCACCGAGCAGGGCGAGCGTGCAGCCGCGCGTGCCGTTGTTCTGCTGGGTGCTGCGACGATCGAGCAGCTTGCGCAGGGTGCTGACCGCTTCGGCGGGCGGTGCCGCCATGTCGATGAAGTCGTCCACCCCTGCGCGCAACGCCGCGAGCATCGAGGCCGGCTCGGCCGAGACACCGGTGGCCAGCACCGGCAGCGTGGGCCAGTCGCGCCGCAGGTGCTGGTGCAGATCGGCGGCCGCCGCCGTGTTGTCGCCGGAGAAATCGATGAAGACGGCCACCGGTCCGAGCAAGGTGATGCGTTCGTCGATCGACTTGACGTCGGGCGACAGCATCACCACGGTACCTTGCCGTCCAAGCGCATCCGTCAGCCACGTGATGTGGCTGTTGCTCGGCGAAGCGAAGAGGTAGGTCTCTGCGCCGATCTCGGGGAGGCTGTCGCGGGGAGCATTCATGGCGTCTGGCGGCACGCTCGTGGTCGTCCTTGTCAGCGCGAGAAACCGGGGACGACGTTGCCTCCGGCGGGGCCCAGCAGGTAGGAGCGCCACACGGCGCCATCGCGCTGTTCCGCGGTACCTGGCAGGTAGGGGGTGAGGTCGGTGTCGCGCGCGATCGGCTTCACGAGCTGCGGCGTCACGATGATGACGAGTTCCTTCTCGTTCATCTGGTACTTGGTCTGCTTGAAGAAGCTGCCGAGCACCGGCAGGTCGCCGAGCAGCGGAACCTTGTCCGCGTTCGACGTGGTCGAACGGCTGACGAGGCCGCCGATGATGAAGCTCTCGCCGTCGCCGAGTTCGACCGTGGTGTCGGCGCGCCGCGTGGTGATCGCGGGAACCGCGACGCCGTTGATGCTCGAGGCGTTCGTGTAGTCCAGGTCGCTGGCTTCGGGCGCGACCTTGAGCGCGATGCGATCGTTCGACAGCACGGTGGGCGTCAGCTTGAGGCCGATGCCGAAAGGCTTGTATTCGATGGCCGTGGAGCCCAGGCCCTGGGGAACCGGGACCGGCAGCTCGCCGCCCGAGAGGAAGCTCGCGCTCTGGCCCGACATGGCGACCAGCGTGGGTTCGGCCAGGACGCGGGCCATGCCGTTGCCTTCGAGGAAGCCCACGTTGAGGCCGATCCCCGCCTTGCCGAAGTTCAGCAACAGGCCGAAGGCCTGCGCGAGGGGCAGGTTGTATTCGCTGGTGATCGAGCCGTCGCCGCCGAAGGTGGCCTTGGTCAAGGAGCTGGGCGTGAACACGCCGAAGCTGAAGCCGTGCGAATTGGTACGGGTGCTGAAGAGGTTCAAGCCCGCCTGCTTGAGCACGCTGCGATTGAACTCCACCACCTTCACGGCCACCTGTACCGTGTGGCTGCGCACGTTGACGCTCGAACGGTCGATGACGGTGGGCTTTTCCTCCGGCGTGGACAGCAGCGCGGTTTCCCGCGCGCGCTGGTAGTCCGGCAGGCTTTCCATCGAGCCGGCCAGTGCGGTGCTTCGGCGTTGCACGTCCACGGTGTACGTGGTTGCCGCGGATTGGCCCTTCTCCCAGACCATCAGCGTGGTGCGGCCTGCTGTCTTGCCCGTCACGAGCAGGCGCGCGGCGGGAGAACCGGAGGTCTTGCGCGTGACGGTGACGCCGGCGACCGCCTCGTCGGCAATGGCGAGCCGGTCGACGCCGCGTTCGATCAGGAGCTCCCGCTGCGTGCCCGCTGCGACCACGAACGGCGTCGTGTTGCCCGCCGTCGTTTCCGGTGCCGATGCGGCCAGCGGCCAGGCTGCGGGTGCCGCCAGGCAGAGAGCCAGCACCGAAGGCCGCAACAGACGTGGAAGGCGGCGGGCGGTGTGGATGGTCGGGGAGCGGTTGGTGTCCGGCATGGATCTGCTTTCAGGGCAAGGTCGTTGGATGCTGTTCGATTCAGTAGCGAACGGTCTCGCTGCGGTCGCCGCGGATCATTTCCACCTCGAGGCCCGCTCTCGCGCCGGAGCCGGACGAGCGCGGAGCGGTCCTTGCGACGGCGCGGGTTTCCGGGGCTGCACGGCGTGCGCCGGCACTGCCTCCCGACACCAGGTCGGAGGTCGTCAAGCCGGCCTGTGCCAGGTCCAGGCCCTCGAGCGGCGGACGCGGCGGTTCGCCGCGCTTCGGTGGCTGCGGTTGAAGCGCCGTCGGCAGTTCCGCGAAAAGGGCCGGATCGGGCATGGCCGTGTCGAGCGGATTGCGCAGCGCGAGCAGCAGTTTTCCGGTGGATTCCGCCGAGGTGAGGCGGTTGATGTCCTGCACGGGCACGGCGAGCACCGCGGTGCGCGGCGGCTCGTTGTTGCGCTGTTGCACGGCGGGATTGCCGCCGTTGCGGCTGTCCACCGGCGCCTTGGAAGACATGCCGTCCACCGAGGCGTTGCCGAAGGCGAGCACACGCTTGCGTGCCATCAGCAGCCGGGCCTGGCTGCGGTCCACGTCCTTGCCGTCGGACTTGAGCATCACGAAGACGTCCACGAAGTCGCCGGGCTGAACCTTGTTGCCCACGCCCATCACTTCGTCGGCCCGAATCGCCACGGCGCGCTCGCCTTCCTCGACGCGCAGCGCCAGGCCCGAGACGAGCTGTGCTTCGAGCAAGGGAGAACCTTCGCCGAGGTCGATCACCGGCACCCGGCCGGCCAGCGCGCTCGTCTCCTTGAACGCGCCGGCGGGATTGATCGTGAGTTGTTCGACGCGCAGCGCGTCGGCAGGGATTTCCTGTCCGGCCGCGAGCGGCTTGGCGGCAACGACCACGGCAAAAGTCGGCGCCTGCGCCTTGTCCGAGGGCTTGGCGGTCGCGGGTGCGGACGAAGCGCTTGCGGGTGTCTGCGGCGCGGGCTGGCGGCTCAGCATCCAGGCATAGCCCCCGAGAAGGATCGCCAAGAGCACCAGAAGGGCGGCAATGATTTTGGTGAAGTTGATCATGAGGCTGCGTCGGAATGGGAAAGGTGGTCAGGCGATCGATGTCGGGAAGAAGGCCTGTGGCAACGAGCAGGCGGAACGTCTAACTCTGTCGCCCCCAGACCATCCAGACCGCCGCGGCCAGGGCGAGATAGGTCGCGTAGGGAATGGGTCGGATCCGCTTGCCAGGACCCTGATTCTTGGCATTGGGGTTGGCCGACAGCATCAGGGCGAGACGAGGAAATACGGGCCAGCGTTGCAGGAACAACCAGAGCAGGCCGTGCACGCCAGCGATCAGGCTGGCACCGATCCAGATCGGGAGCAGGGGAGACATGCCCACCCACAGGCCGAGTGCACCGGCGAACTTCACATCGCCGGCTCCCATGAGACCGGCGATGTAGAAGAGCAGAAGAAAGGCGAACCCCGCGGCGGCACCTGCCAACGCGTCCTGCCATCCGGTACTGAAGGGCTGCAGATTCATCGCGAGTGCTCCCACGGCAGCGCCCGCACCGGCCAGAACCAGCCAGTTGGGAACGCGCCGTTGACGAGCGTCATAGACCGCGACAAATAGAAGCCACAACAACCACAGATGGTGCATGCAGGATTTGCGCAATCAGGTGGGCGTGACGTTGGTTTTGATCTTGTCGAAAATTCCCTTCAAGATCGCGCCGACACCGCTGGTGGTGTCCTTGCCGAAAACGGCGAGAAGGATCATGGCCATCAGGCCTGCAATGATTCCGTATTCGATGGCGGTTGCGCCTTCTTCATCACGAATAAAACGAGTAATAGCGTTGAGCATGATTAACCTTTCAGAAAAAGTCGTTAACAAGGGCTGGCGGTGCGAATGTTATCCGGCGTAACTCTGTGTATCAACAAGGCAAACCCGATGGAAGGGAGTTCCGCTGTGCTAGTCAAGGATTGCTAGCACGATGGCTGCCAACTCCCACGGACATCGGTTGACCGGTCGGTCAGAGACGCTGAGTAACAGTTCGGAAACGATTTTTCCCTCTGTAGGCGTGCACCGACATCCCATGAAGACGGGAGGGAGTGTTACGGAACAGGGGTGCGCGAGAGTGGCGCGTTACGGGTACATGCGTGTTACGTGTTACGTGACACGACCCGAAAACGGTCAGATGTAACAGTCCAGAAAGGGTTGGACCGTGCGCAAAAAATCACAGGTTCAGGGCCTCAACCCTGCCTGCGAAGGGGGATCAGCCCAGGATTTCCTCGTGGAAGAGCTTCCACTCGCCGCCTTGGCGAAGCCAGTACTGGCGGCGCGTGCGTCCGCTGCGTTCCCCCTCGAACACCTCGCCGAAAGTGGCAACCATGGTGTCGTCGCTGTCGCGCCAATGGAGGTAGGAAACATCCTTTAACTGAATACGCCGGCCCTGGGCGTATTCCATTTCGTCGCGGACAATTGAAATTCCGTCGGCCGATTTTTTGGCTTGGCGCTGAAAATCCGGCAAATAGAATTTTTTCAATTGCGCTTCATTTCCCTGGGTCCGGGCGTCTTTCCAGGCATTGATCGCGCTGGTAAAGGATTGGGCATCCTTTTCGGCCTGGGGCTGGGAAATCCATTGCAGGCTGCGCGCGGTGACGACCGGCGTGGCGCCGATCTGCACCTTGCGCAGCAGCTGGCGCAGGTCGGGATTGGCCATGACCACGCAGCCGTCGCTGGCCAGCGGCGCGCGCGCGTACTGCTGCGAGGGCGTGCCGTGCAGCCAGATGCCGCCGCCGGTCTTGCCGCGGCGCTGGTCGTAGGCGTTCGGGTAGTTGATCGGCAGCGCGCCGGCGCCGTAGAAGTCCTTGAGCGACTTCGGATCGAGGCTGCTGGTGATGAAGTACACGCCCAGCGGGGTGCGCGCATCGCCCTCGATCGCCTTGTCGATGCCCGACTTGCCGACCGAGATGTAGTAGTCGGCCACGAGCTTCAGGCCCTTGTCGCCGTTCTCGAGCAGGTACAGGCGCGAGCGCGAGGCGTCGATGGCGATCGCATAGCGGCTGCGCGTGGACAGCTCGAGGAATTGCGAGGGCACGGTGTTCGGCGGCGGCCGTTCGCGCAGCGCCTGCAGGCGGCGGCGCGATTCTTCCTGCAGCTCGGCCATGGCCGGATTGCCCTTCAGGCGCGCCACGCTGGCGGCGTCCGAGAGGCTGTGCACGGCCGGCACCTGCGAGGCGAGCAGGTCGCCGTACACGAGCTGCGCGAGCTGGAAATTCGGGTAGTCGCGCACCAGTTCGCGCGCCTTGGCCAGTGCGGGCCGCGGCTGGCCGCGGCCGAAGAGTTCGTAGATCGCGATCAGTCGCGCCTCGGCGTTGCCGGCTTCCTGGATCGCGCCCGCGGGCGGCGTCTTGCGCGCGCTGCGGGCTTCGGAGGAAGCGGCGGCGGTGCCGGCCGCCGCGGCGGCCGCGGTCGCCACGGCCCCCTTCTTCAGGCGGGCCTGGGCCTTGCCGCCCTTGGCGTCACGGGCTTCGCGTGCCTCCCGGGCTTCGCGCACGCTGCGCGATTCACGGGTGCCGCGCACTTCCTTGGCGCCGGCCTTTTCCTTCTGCGCCGAGCGGCTGCTGCCGGCAGCGCTCTTGCCCGACTTGGCGCCGGCCGTCTTGGCATGCGCGGTCTTGCCCGTGCTGCCGGCGGCGCCGGCAGGCATGGCGAGCACGAGGGCCGACGCGGCCATCAGCGCGGCAAGGAGGCTCCCGCCGCGCCGGAGTTCTGGGATCTGAGGCCGGCCCCGCCGGACGATGTCTGCCACTAGCCGCCGACGCTTTCCTTGCGAATGTGCCACTGACCGCCGGAGCGTTGCAGTTCCAGCGTCTTGCGGCTGGAGATGTTGAGGTTGTCGGCACGGTAGACCTGGCGGAACTTGGCGGTGGCCGACTGGCCGTTGACCTGGATCACGAGGTTCTCGAGGTTCACGCTGATGCTGGACTTGCCGACGATGCGCGCGCGGCGTTCCTCTTCCCAGTTCTTGCGGCTCTGGCCGCCGCCGGGCGTGAAGTCGCTGCCGTAGGCGGCGAGGTAGCGGTCCATGTCCTGGCCGGCCCAGGCGGCCGCCCAGCCGCGCACGGCCGATTCGACTTCCGCGTTGGCACTCGACGAAGCAGCGGGCGCGGCCGGTGCGGCGGCCGGGGGCGAAGCCTCGGGGGCCTTGGCGACCACGGCCGGTGCCGGTGCAGGTGCGGGCGCCGGGGCCTTGGCCACCGGTGCGGGCGCTGGCGCCGGCACGGGGGCCGCGACGGGCACCGGAGCGGGGGCGGGTGCCTTCGCGACCGGGGCGGGGGCCGGGGCCGCCGGTGCCGGGCGCGGTGCCTCGGGTGCTGCCGCCAGCACGGTCGGCTTGGCGCCGGGCACGGCCGGCACGAACAGCGTGCGGATCACCGCCAGCTTGGGCGCGACCGCGGTGTTGTTCTGGTCGAGCTGCAGCGCCTTGCTGTAGGCCTGGCTCGCGAGCCGCGCATAGAGATCGCCGAGGTTTTCCTGGGCGGTGGCGTAGCTCGGATTGGTGCGGATCGCGCTCTCGAGGGCGTTGCGCGCCTTGTCGAACTGGTTCTGGCTCGCGTAGATGACCGCGAGGTTGTTGTAGGGCTCGGGCAGCTCGGGGGCGTCCTGCGTGAGCTGGGTGAAGGCCGCGATCGCCTCGGCGCGCTTGCCGGTGTCGAGCTGGATCACGCCCTTGAGGAAGCGCATCTGCGGGTCGCGCGGCTTGTCCTTCAGGAAGGCGTCGGCCTTGGTCGAGGCTTCCTCGAGCTTGCCGGCCTGCATCAGGCGGTCGACTTCCTCGTGCTCGGGCGCCGCCAGCGCGGGCAGGGCCGTGGCGCCGACCGCGGCGGCCAGGAACAGGGCGCGCACGACGGGCGTCAGGCTGAAAGGAGTGCGCAGGGGGCTCTTGGGCATGGCGACGAGGCCTCGTGAGGGAGAGGAAAGGGGATGCGCCCGGGATTGTAAGTGGGGCAGTTAACCTTCAGACACACCGAGGGCGCCGCTGCGGCGTGCCTGCAACGCCGTTTCATTCCCCGCGGCATCGACCACCGAAAACCGTGGTGCCGGGCCTTTCACGCCGCGCCGCGTTCCTGCCCGCTGTCCGTCGGCGCCAGCCCATGGCCCAGCGCCGGCCGCAGCAGGGCCGGGAAATGCATGTCGCGGTAGGCCACGAAGCGGCTGCCGCGCGCCAGCCGGTAGCCCCACCAGACCGCCACGAACAGCACCAGCCCGATGTAGGTCGAGAACACGCCGATCCAGTCGATGTGCCCGCCCGTGAAGGCGGCGTAGTTCTGGCCCAGCGTGACCACCAGGCACAGGCCGAAGGCGAACAGCGGCCCGTAGGGGAAGAAGGGCGAGCGGTAGGGCAGCAGCGACAGGTCCAGCCCCTGCGCCATCATTCCCTTGCGGAAGCGGTAGTGGCTCACCGCGATGCCGAGCCAGGCCACGAAGCCGGTCATGCCCGACAGGTTCAGCAGCCACAGGTACACGCCCTGGCTTTCCGACAGCGAGGTCAAAAAGCACAGCGCGCCGACCGCGGTGGTCGCGAGCAGCGCATTGAGCGGCACGCCCGTGCGCGTGAGCCGCGCGAAGCAGCGCGGCGCGCGGCCGTCCTTCGCGAGGTTGAACAGCATCCGGGTCGAGGCATACATGCCCGAGTTGCCGGCCGACAGCACGGCCGTGAGGATCACCGCGTTCATCACGCTGGCCGCGAAGGCCAGCCCGGCGTGGCGGAACACCAGCGTGAACGGGCTCACGCCGATGGCGTGGAGATCGGTCTTGATCAGGTTCGGGTCGGTGTAGGGAATCAGCACGCCGATCACGCCGATCGCCAGCACGTAGAACAGCAGGATGCGCCAGAACACCTGGCGCACCGCGCGCGGGATGTTCTTCGCGGGGTTGGCCGATTCGCCGGCCGCCACGCCGATCAGCTCGGTGCCCTGGAACGAGAAGCCCGCGATCATCGCCACGCCGATCATCGCGGGCAGGCCGCCCACGAAGGGCGCGTCGCCGAGCGTGAGGTTGCCGAAGCCCGCGGGCCGGTCGCCGCGCAGGATGCCGAAGATCATCAGCACGCCGACCACCACGAAGGCGATCACCGTCACCACCTTGACCAGCGCGAACCAGAACTCGGCCTCGCCGAAGCCGCGCACCGAGATCGCGTTGAGCAGGAACATCAGCCCGAGGAACAGCGCGCTCCACAGCATGGCCGGCGTGCCCGGGAACCAGTACTGCATCACCAGCTGCGCGGCCGCGAGCTCGACCGCGATGGTCACGGCCCAGTTGTACCAATAGTTCCAGCCGAGCGCGAAGCCGAAGCCCTCGTCGACGTAGAGCGCGCCATAGGTCGCGAACGAGCCCGACACCGGCATGCAGGCCGCGAGCTCGCCGAGGCTGGTCATGAGGAAATAGACCATCGCGCCGATCAGCAGGTAGGCCGCGAGCGCGCCGCCCGGGCCGGCCTGCGACACCGTGGCGCCCGAGGCCACGAACAGGCCGGTGCCGATCGAGCCGCCGATGGCGATCATCGTCAGGTGGCGCGTGCCGAGCGCGCGGCGCAGCGTGGGTTCCTCGGCGGCGGTGCGCGAGGCGAGGGTGGGCGCGGTGGAGTCCGTTGCCATGTCGTTGTGTTCTCCCGTATGAGCCCGCGCGGACCGTGAGGCCCGCGCGAGGTGGCGGCGATCATAAGTGCGGCCCTGCGCGCACCCCCGCGTCGCCCCGGGGTACGGCCGCGGGGCCCGCACAGTACAGTCCCGCCATGGACCGCCTCCAGAGCATCGAAGCCTTCGTGCGCGTCGCGCAGACGCAGAGTTTTGCGGAGGCGGCGCGCCAGCTCCGGGTGGCGAACTCGGTGGTCACCACGCGCGTCAAGCAGCTCGAGGAGTTCCTCGGCGCGCCGCTGTTCCACCGCAGCACGCGCGTGGTGCGGCTCAGCGACGTGGGCCAGGCCTTCCTGCGCGACTGCGTGGAGCTCGTGGGCCGCGCCAACGACATCGTCGACCAGATGCGCGATGCGCGCGGCACCCCCTCGGGCGTGCTGCGCGTGCATGCGCTCACGGGCATGGTGCTCGGGCGCTTCGCCTCGCTGCTGCGCGAGTTCCACACCACCTATCCCGACATCCACCTCGAGCTGATCGTGAGCGACGCGGTGGTCGATCCGGTCAAGGCCGGCGTCGACTGCGCGCTGCAGATCTTCCCGGCCGCCTCCGAGGAACTGGTGTCGCGCCCGCTGTTCCCGGTGCGCCGGCTGCTGTGCGCCACGCCCGAGTACCTCGAGCGCCACGGCACGCCCGCGACCCCGCGCGAGCTGCACCGCCACAAGCTGGGCCTGTACTCGGGCTATCCCACGCGCGACCGCTGGACCTTCCATCACCAGGGCGAGCAGACCACCATCTACCTCGCGGCCGCGCTGCTGACCAACAGCGTGCACCTGCTGCGCGAGTACGCGCTCGAGCATGCGGGCATCGTCTGCCTGCCCACGCTGGTGGCGGGCGACGCGATCGCGCGTGGCGAGCTGCGCGTGGTGCTGCCCGAGCACCAGCTCTCGTCGTTCTCGCTGAGCGCGGTCTATGCGGGCACCTCGCGCAACGCGCTCAAGCTGCGGCTGTTCATCGAGCACATCGCGACCCGCTTCACGCGCGTGCCGCCCTGGGACGCCACGCTGATCGAGCGCGGAATGATCCCGGCCGAACTGATCGAGTGAGGGCACGCGTTCCCGGGTAAACCCCAGCGATTATTCGGAGTCTGCGAATAATCCTCTTCCAATCTGGTCCCTACCGGCCCCCCCGGTTGTTTCCTAGAGTTCGGTCCAAGCCAGAACCAAGGAGACCGCCATGACCCAGACCGCCCAGACCCACCAAGTCCACGAAGGGCCCGCCTACCGCACCCGCTTCGGTTCGCTCGCCCACTACGAGAAAGGCCACGTCGAGCCGATCGCCGACGACGTGCGCCACTACGCCTTCTCCAATTGCTTCGAGATCGCGAACAACAGCCGGCCCTACGAGAAGGTGGTGTTCGGCCAGAACCAGATCTACGTGCTCGAGACCCTGCGCGCCGAGGGCCACTCGCCCTGGTTCACCTGTGCGCACGACGAGTTCGCGCTGGTGATGGACGGCGAGGTCGAGGTGCACCTGGTGCAGCTCGACACGGCCCAGAAGGTGGCCGACCCCGAGAAGAACGGCGCCGTGCAGGTCGAGGGCGAGCCGCGCGGCAAGAAGATGGGCTGGATGAAGCTCTCGCGCGGCCACCAGGGCCTGCTGCCGAAGAACACCGCCTACCAGTTCCGCAGCGCACGCCCCGGCGTGATCGTGCTGCAGACCTGCAAGGGCGAGCTGTCGGTCGAGAAGTGGGCCGAGATCTGCCAATCGCATTGATCGCATCGAAAGAGGAACGCACGCCATGAACGCACCCGCAGAACTCGCCCGAGTCATCGCCTCGCAACCCGACGCCACGCTCGGCTACAAGGACTTCTCGCTCGGCAGCTTCCGCTTCCGCCGCGACGAGTATTTCGTCCACATCGGCTGGCAGACCCGCGACGGCCGCCCGATGAGCCACACCATGGATGCCGGCAACTACCTGCGCGCGCTGATGCGCGACGTGGCCTGGGGCTTCTTCTACGGCTGGGTCAACTTCGACAGCGTGTTCGGCACCGTCAACCACTACGACTCGGTCGACCTCTATGCCGGCAGCTTCAACGGCACCATGAAGGATGCGGGCATCGACCTGCTCGAGAACTTCCCGAGCGCCCAGATCCGCGCCACCTTCGAGGCCATGCTCGACGACTGGACCAACCAGAGCTTCGATCCCTTCGCCGCGCCGCAGGAAACCGGCTCGCCCTACGGCCGCAAGAACGGCAACAACACGGCCAAGATCACGCGGGCACGCGAACTCGCCACGCGCTGCGTGGGCCTCCAGGGCGACCTCGACCTGCGCAGCGACGAGCGCGGCGCGCCGGTCAACCGCGCCTTCGCCGACGTGCCGCAGGACCAGCCCGAGCTGCATCCCGAGCCCGGCTTCGAGAACGAGGTGCATGCCTTCAATCTCTTCGGCTTCCTGAGCCGCTCGCAGGTGACCTGGAACCCGAGCTTCACCTCGGTGGTCAAGCACAGCTACATGTGCCCGACGACCGAGGAGCACATCCTGCCGATCATCCACGGCAACGACCGCGTCGAGTGGTTCTTCCAGATGACCGACGAGATCCACTGGGACTGCGGCGACAAGAACACCGGCAAGCCGATGGCGCGCGTGATCATGAAGGCCGGCGACATGGCCGCCATGCCCGCCTACTGCCGCCACCAGGGCTTCAGCCCCAAGCGCTCGATGCTGCTGGTGTGGGAGAACGGCTCGCCGAGCCTGGTGTACGAGATCCAGAAGGGCGAGTCACCAGAGATTCCCGTGCAGTTCTGACCTGCCTGTCTCCCTCCCCCACTGGGGGAGGGCCGGGGTGGGGGCTCTGCGAGCCCGCGCCCTCTTCGAAGAAGCCCCCACCCCAACCCTCCCCCAAAGGGGGAGGGAGAGGAATGCTCATGCCCATTGCTTCCATCCGCCACCAGCTCTTCATCGACGGCCGCTTCGTCGACGCCGAATCGGGCGAGACCCTCGCCACCCTGAACCCGCACGACAACACGCCGATCGTCGATGTCGCGCTCGCGGGCAAGGCCGACGTCGACAAGGCCGTCGCCGCCGCGAAGCGCGCGTTCCCGGCGTGGAGCCGCATGGCCGCCGCCGACCGCGGCCGCATCCTGCTCAGGCTCGCCGACCTGATCGAGGCCAACGCCGAGGAGCTCGCGCGCCTCGAATCGCTGGACACCGGCCATCCGATCCGCGATTCGCGCCGGCTCGACGTGCCGCGCACCGCCGCGTGCTTCCGCTACTTCGGCGGCATGGCCGACAAGTTCCAGGGCGAGACCATTCCCGTCGAGGAAGGCTTCCTCAACTACACGCTGCGCGAGCCCGTGGGCATCGTCGGCCAGGTGGTGCCGTGGAACTTCCCGCTGATGTTCACGAGCTGGAAGATGGCGCCCGCGCTCGCGGCCGGCAACTGCATCGTGATGAAGCCGGCCGAGATCACGCCGCTGAGTTCGCTGCGCATCGCCGAGCTGATGGCCGAGGCCGGCCTGCCGCCCGGCGTGGTCAACATGCTGCCGGGCCTGGGCAGCGTGGCGGGCCAGTACATCGCCGAGCATCCCGAGATCGCGAAGATCGCCTTCACGGGCAGCACGGCGACGGGCCGGCGCATCGTGCAGGCCAGCGCGGGCAACCTCAAGAAGGTGCAGCTCGAGCTCGGCGGGAAGGGGCCCAACATCGTGTTCGAGGACGCGAACCTGCAGGCCGCCGTCAACGGCAGCGCCTGGGCCATCTTCCACAACCAGGGCCAGGCCTGCATCGCGGGTTCGCGGCTGATGCTGCACGAGCGGATCGCCGACGAATTCCTCGCGCAGTTCGTTCCGCTCGCCAAGTCGATCCGCCTCGGCAATCCGCTCGACGAGACCACCGAGATGGGCCCGCTGACCAGCGCCCAGCACCGCGAGCGCGTGCTGGGCTACGTCGAGGTCGCGCAGGGCGAGGGCGGCGAGCTGCTCGCGGGCGGCCGGTCGCCGGGCGGCGATCTCGCCAAGGGCTGCTATGTCGAGCCCACCGTGATGCGCGCGAAGTCGTACCGCGACCGCGTCGCGCAGGAGGAGGTCTTCGGTCCGTTCGTCACCGTGCTGACCTTCAAGGACGACGAGGAGGCGATGCGCATCGCCAACGGCACCGACTACGGCCTGGGCTCGGGCCTGTGGACGAAGGACCTGCAGCGTGCCCACAAGGTGGCGCGCGAGCTGCACGCCGGCATGGTCTGGATCAACAGCTACAAGCGCGTGAACCCCGGCTCGCCCTTCGGCGGCGTGGGCCAGAGCGGCTACGGCCGCGAGATGGGCTTCGACGCGATGCGCGAGTACACGCAGGTCAAGAGCGTGTGGGTCAACGTCGACGCGCGGATACCGCCGCACTTCGCGCGCTGAGTTTCGGCAGAGCGGCATCCGCAGACACAAGAACAGGAGACAGGCATGACATTCAATCGCAGGCAATTCACCCAGGCCACCGCGGCCCTCGTCGCCGCGGGCGCGACACCGCTGGCGTTCGCGGCCGACACGCTCAAGATCGGCTACGTGTCGCCGCAGACCGGCCCGCTCGCGCCCTTCGGCGAGGCCGACAAGTGGGTCATCGACCAGATGAAGGCCGCCTTCAAGGACGGCATCGCGGTCGGCGGCCGCAAGTACGCGGTGCAGATCGTGCTGAAGGACAGCCAGTCGAACCCCAACCGCGCGGGCGAGGTCGCGAACGACCTGATCCTCAAGGACAAGGTGGCGCTGGTGCTCACGGCCGGCACGCCCGAGACCGCGAACCCGGTCAGCGATGCCTGCGAGCTCAACGAGGTGCCCTGCATCTCGAGCGTGGTGCCGTGGCAGCCTTGGTTCTTCGGCCGCAAGGGCGATCCGGCCAAGGGCTTCGACTGGACCTACCACCTGTTCTGGGGCCTCGAGGACGTCATCGCCAACTTCACCAGCGGCTGGAAGACGCTGGTCACCAACAAGAAGGTGGGCGGGCTGTTCCCGAACGACGGCGACGGCAACGCCTGGGGCGACAAGGAGCTGGGCTTTCCGAAGCCGCTCGCGCAGATGGGCTTCACGCTCACCGACCCGGGCCGCTTCCAGAACGGCACGCAGGACTTCAGCGCGCAGATCGCGGCCTTCAAGAAGGAGGGCGTGGAGATCGTCACCGGCGTGGTGATCCCGCCCGATGCCAAGACCTTCCTCACGCAGGCGCGGCAGCAGGGCTTCAAACCGAAGGTGATCACGCTCGGCAAGGCGCTGCTGTTCCCGGGCGCGATCGAGGCGCTGGGCGAGCTCGGCGACGGCCTCTCGACCGAGGTCTGGTGGAGCCCCTCGCATCCCTTCGCGTCGAGCCTCACGAAGCAGAGCGCGAAGGCGCTGGCCGAGGCGTACGAGGCTGGCACGAAGAAGCAGTGGACGCAGCCGATCGGCTTCGCGCATGCGCTGTTCGAGGTGGCGGCCAACGCGCTGGGCCGCGCGAAGTCGCTCAAGGCCGCAGACGTGCGCGATGCCGTGGCCGCGACCTCGATCCAGTCGGTGGTCGGCCCGGTCAAGTGGGGCGGCCAGGGGCCGTTCAAGAATGTCAGCAAGACGCCGCTGGTGCTCGGCCAGTGGGGCAAGGGCACGAAGTACAAGGTGGAACTCACCCTCGTGAACAACGAGGCCGCGCCGGGCATTCCCACCGGCGGCAAGCTGCGCGCGCTCTGACCGCCATGGCGCTGCTGGCATTGCATGGCGTGAGCAAGTCCTACGGCGCGCTCAAGGTCACCGACGGCATCACGCTTGCGGTGGCGGAGGGCGAGACGCTGGGCATCCTCGGCCCCAACGGGGCGGGCAAGACCACGCTGTTCAACCTGATCTCGGGCGACGTGCGCGCCGATGCGGGCCGGGTCGACTATGCGGGTCGCGACGTGACGCGGCTGCGTCCGCACCAGCGCTGCCGCGCCGGCATCGGCCGCAGCTACCAGGTGCCGCAGCCCTTCGGGAACATGAGCGTGTTCGAGAACCTCGTGACCGCGGCCTGCTTCGGCGGGCAGCAGACCGAGCGCGAGGCCTGGCGCACGGCGCACGAGGTGCTGGCGCAGACCGGGCTGATGGCGCAGGCGAACGCGCCGGCCGGCGGGCTGCGGCTGCTCGACCGCAAGCGGCTCGAACTCGCGCGCGCCCTCGCGACGAAGCCGCGGCTGCTGCTGCTCGACGAGATCGCGGGCGGGCTCACCGAGCCCGAGGCCGCGGTGCTGGTGGGCGAGCTGCGGCGCATCAAGGCGCGCGGCGTGACCATGATCTGGATCGAGCACGTGGTGCATGCGCTGCTGTCGCTGGCCGACCGGCTGTTCGTCATCAACTTCGGGCAGAAGCTGGCCGAGGGCGAACCGCGCGTGGTGATGAACGATCCGGAGGTGCGGCGCGTGTACATGGGGATGGAAGCATGAGCGCGCACCGCATAGCTCCTTCCCCCTCTGGGGGAAGGCTGGGATGGGGGCACGACAGCGCCACCAAGCCAACGCCGTTTGCCCCCACCCCGGCCCTCCCCCAGAGGGGGAGGGAGCAAAGACCATGACCGCCTTGCTCACCACCCATGGCCTGCAGGCCTTCTACGGCGATGCCCAGGCACTCTTCGGCATCGACTTCGCGCTCGCCGCCGGCGAACTCGTCGCGATCATCGGCGCCAACGGCGCGGGCAAGTCGACCTTCCTCAAGAGCCTCACGGGCCTGGTGCGCGCGCCGCGCGAGGCGATCCGTTTCAGGGGCGAGCCCATCGGCGGCCTGCCGCCCGGCGAGATCGTGCGGCGCGGCCTGGCGCTGGTGCCCGAGGGCCGGCGGCTGTTTCCCAGCCTCAGCGTGGAAGAGAACCTGCTGATGGGCGCCACCGCGGGGCGCTCGGGCCCGTGGAACCTGCAGCGGCTCTACGGCCTGTTCCCCATCCTGGCCGAGAAGCGCCGCCAGCCCGGCACCTCGCTGTCGGGCGGCCAGCAGCAGATGGTGGCGCTGGGCCGCGCGCTCATGAGCAATCCCGACGTGCTGCTGTGCGACGAACTCTCGCTGGGCCTCGCGCCGGTCGTCATCCGCGAGATCTACGCGGCCATGCCCGGCATCACGGCCGAGGGCATGACGGTGGTGATCGTCGAGCAGGACGTGACGATGGCGCGCCAGGTCTCGCGGCGCGTCTACTGCTTCCAGGAAGGTCGCGTGTCGCTCGAGGGCCTGTCGGCCGATCTCACGCGCGAACGGATCGCTCAGGCCTATTTCGGCATCGAGGCGGCCCATGCTTGAGACCCTGCTCCAGGGCGTGCTGCTCGGCGGCCTCTACACGCTGTTCGCGCTCGGCCAGTCGCTGATGTTCGGCGTCATGCGGCTCACGAACACGGCGCAGGGCGACTTCATCATCCTCGGCGCCTTCGCGGTGATCGCGGGCGTGTCGCTGGCCGGCGCCGCGGCGCCGTGGCTGGTCGCGCTCGCGGTGCTGCCCGTGGCCTTCGGCTTCGGCTACGCGCTGCAGCGCTGGGTGCTCAACGGCACGCTGGGCAAGGACCCGCTGCCCTCGCTGGTCGTCACCTTCGGCCTGTCGATCGTGATCCAGAACCTGCTGCTCGAGCTGTTCTCGGCCGATCCGCGCGCCATCGAGACCGGCGGCCTCGGCACGCGCGGCCTGGCGCTCGGCGAATCGCTGTCGCTCGGCGTGCTGCCGCTGATCGTGCTGGCCGTGGCGCTCGTGGCCACCGGCGCGCTGCAATGGCTGTTCGCGCACACCGCGCTGGGCCGGTCGTTCCGCGCCGTGTCGGACGACCGCGAGATCGCCGAGCTCATGGGGCTCGATGCGAAGAAGGTCTATGCCCTCGCGACCGCCATCGCCTTCGTGCTGATCGCCATCGCGGGCGCGCTGCAGGGCATGCGCACCACGGTGTCGCCCTCGGACGGCCCGCTGCTGCTGCTGTTCGCCTTCGAGGCCGTGATCATCGGCGGCATGGGCTCGTTCTGGGGCACGCTGGCCGGCGCCATGATCCTCGGCATCGCGCAGCAGGTGGGCTTCCGCCTCGATCCGGGCTGGGGCATCTGGTTCGGGCACATCGTGTTCCTCGCGGTGCTCGTGTTCCGGCCGCAGGGCCTTTTTCCCGAGACACGCGGATGACGCCGATGACGATCCCCGCCACCCCTTCCTTCGTCGCGGTCGAGCGCGCCACCGCCGCGAGCCGCGGCGCCCTCGTCGTCGGCATCGTGCTGGTGCTCGTCGCCGCCAGCCTGCCCTTGTGGGGCGAGTCGAGCTGGATGCGCGAGTTCGTCGAGATCGCCTGCTACTTCATCTTCGCGATGATGTGGAACCTGCTCGCGGGCTATGGCGGCATGGTCAGCATCGGGCAGCAGGCCTTCTTCGGCGTCGGCGGCTACGCGATGCTGGTGCTCGGCAACTTCGCGGGGCTCAATCCCTTCGTCGCGATCCCGCTGGGCGCGCTGGCCGCGGGACTGGTCGCGATTCCGGTCTCCTTCATCGCGTTCCGGCTCTCGGGCGGCTACTTCGCGATCGGCACCTGGGTCATCGCCGAGGTGTTCCGGCTGAGCTTCGCCAACGTGTCGGCGGTGGGCGGCGGCTCGGGCACCACGCTGACGGCGCTGCGCGGCATCGACAAGGCCACGCGCGAGAGCGTCACCTACTGGATGGCGCTGGGCTGCGTGGTGGCGGCGGTGGCGCTGGTCTACCTGTTCCTGCGCAGCAAGCGCGGCCTGGCGCTGCTGGCGATCCGCGACAACGAAGTGGCGGCCGAGTCGCAGGGCGTGCCGGTGGCGCGCATGAAGCTCGCCGTGTACGGGGTCGCGGCCTTCGGCGCGGGGCTCGCGGGGGCGCTGTACTTCGTCGGCAACCTGCGCATCAGCCCCGACGCGGCCTTCAGCGTCAACTGGAGCGCGTTCGCGATCTTCATGGTGGTGATCGGCGGCATCGGCCGCATCGAAGGGCCGTTGGTCGGCGCGCTCGTCTTCTGGGCGCTCAACAAGTTCCTCAGCGACTACGGCACCTGGTACCTGCTGGGGCTCGGGCTGCTCGCGATCGTGGCCACGCTGTTCTTCAAGCAGGGGCTGTGGGGCTTCGCGCAGCAGCGCTGGGGCTGGTCGCTGTTTCCCACGCAACGCAGGCTGGTCGCCAGGGAACCGTGATTTCGCGTTGCGTCGCAGCATTCATGTAACGATCTGTTTACAATTGTTGCTCCGCCGCTTACATCCGGAGTTCCTCCCGTGACGATCACCAAACGCCGCCTGCTCGAGGGTGGCGCCGCAGCGCTGGCCGCCTCCCTTCTTCCCCAGGGTGCCTGGGCCCAGGACAAGCCGCGCGCCGGCGAAGCCGCCTGGCCCACCAAGCCCGTGAAACTGCTGGTCGGCTTCCCGACCGGCGCCTCGCCCGACCTGCTGGCGCGCGCCATCGCCGAGCCGCTCTCGAAGCTGCTGCGTCAGCCGGTGCTGGTCGAGAACAAGCCCGGCGAGAGCGGCAACATCGTGGCCGACCAGGTCGCCAAGGCCACCGACGACCACACCATCGGCGCGCTGATCAACGGCAACCTCACGATCGCGAAGCTGCTCAATCCCAAGCTCTCCTTCGATCCCGAGAAGGACTTCGCGCCGGTCGGCATGGTCGGCACCGCGCCGCTGGTGCTGGCCGTCTCGGGCAATGCCACCGGCAAGACCGCGGCCGACCATCTGCTGTGGGTGCGCAACCTCGGCAGCGGCGGCAAGTACGGCACGCCGGGCGTGGGCACGGTGGGCCACCTGGGCATGGAACTGCTCAAGAGCCGCTCGGCCATCACCGCGCAGCACAAGCCCTACACCGGCAATCCGCAGGTGATCGCGGGCCTGCTCGCGGGCGAGATCCAGCTCGCGCTGCTGCCGCCCGCGCTCGCGATGCCGCACGTGCGTTCGGGCAAGCTCAAGGCCATCGGCGTGACCTCGCCCGAGCGCAGCCCGCTGGTGCCCGATCTGCCGACCATCCGCGATGCCGACGTGCGCGGCGCCGACCTCGAGATCTGGACCGCGCTGGCCGCGCCCGCGGGCATGAACAAGGCCGCGCTGGCCAGGCTCAATGCCGCGCTGGTCGAGGTCATCAGCACGGACGAGGTGCGCGAGGCGCTGCTCAAGACCGGCTGGCAGGCCCAGCCCGGTTCGCCCGACGCGCTGGCGCGCCGCATGCGCGCCGACACCGCGCGGCTGGGCGGCGTGATCCTGATGAAGGGCATCCACGCCGAGGGTTGAGCGTCGCCTGTGGCATGCTGGCCGGCCCGATACCGGACCGACCGGCATGAGCGAGCGCCTTTTCCTCCATCTCGACGACGGCCCCGTGCTCGGGCCGCCGATGGACGCGCCCGGTAGCGCGGTGCGCTCCTTCGCCGCCAGCGCGCCGCTGCGTCCGCATGTCGCCAACATCCTCGTCTACAGAGAGCGCTTCGCCGAGGGCGAGGAGGTGCTCGAGCGCGTGCTGCCCGACGGTGCCGCGCGGCTGGTCTTCAACCTCGGCGACGCGCCCTCGGCCAACGGCGTCGAGGGCCTGGCCGTCGAGGCCATCGGCGCCTCGGCCGAAGCCGTGCTGGTGCGGCTGCGCAAGCGCATGGAAGGCCTGTCGATCACCCTGCGGCCCGGTGCCGCGGCCCTGCTGCTCGGCCTGCCCGCGGGCGAGCTCGCGGGCCGCGTGCTGCATCTCGACGAACTCTGGCGCGGCGCCGGTGCGCAACTGCTCGAACGCATGGCCGACGCCCCCAGCGATGCCGCGCGCGTCGCGCTGCTCGATGCCGCGCTGTGCCGCCGCCTCGCCGAGGCCGACGGCCGCGCGCAGGCGAGGCTGGGCCTGCATCCGGGCGCGCTGCAGGCCGCGCAGCTGATCGCGGCCTCGGCCGGCCGGCGTCCGCTGCGCGAGGTGGCCGAGGCGGTGGGCCTGGGCGAGCGCCGGCTGCAGCAGTTGTTCCATGCGCAGGTCGGCCTCTCGCCGCGCGCCTGGCGCCGGCTCGCGCGCATGCATGGCTGCCTGCGCGCGCTGCGTGCGACGCCGATGCCGGCCTGGGCCGAGGTCGCGGTCGACAGCGGCTTCTACGACCAGTCGCACATGGTCAACGAGTTCCGCGCGCTGTGCGGCGTCACGCCCACCGAGTTCCTGGGCCGCGCGATTGCGGGTTCTTCCAAGACGCCGGCGTGAGGCGGCGCTACCTTCGGCGCTTCTTTCCTTTTCAGCGAGCCGACCGATGACCGACCAGCCCACGGGTGCGAATGCACTGCCCTCCCTGCAAGGCCGCGTGGCCGTGGTCACGGGCGCGAGCCGCGGCGCGGGGCGCGGCATCGCGCTCGAACTCGGCGCGGCCGGCGCCACCGTCTATGTCACGGGCCGCAGCACGCGCGCGCAGCCCGCGGACAGCTACGGCCAGATCCTTGCGCTGTCCGGCATGCAGCGCGTGCCCGGCAGCATCGAGGACACGGCCGAGGAGGTCACGCGCCTCGGCGGCCAGGGCGTGGCGGTGCGCTGCGACCATGCCGACGAAGCGCAGGTGCAGGCGCTGTTCGCGCGCGTCGAGCGCGAGGCCGGTCGGCTCGACCTGCTGGTCAACAACGCCTGGGGCGGCCACGAGAGCTTCAACGGCGTGTTCGAGGCGCCGTTCTGGGAGCATCCGCTGTCGAACTGGGAGGCCATGTTCGACCGCGGCGTGCGCAACCATCTCGTGGCCAGCCGCTGCGCCGCGCCGCTGCTGGTGCGCCAGGGCCACGGCCTGATCGCCACCACCACCTTCTGGGACCGCGACCGCTACCTGCGCGGCAGCCTGTTCTACGACCTCGCCAAGGCCGCGATGACGCGGCTGGCCTTCGGCATGGCGCAGGACCTGCGCGCGCACGGCGTGGCCTCGGTGGCGGTGTCGCCGGGCTGGATGCGCACCGAGTTCGTGCTGGCCGGCCACCAGACCGACGAGGCGCACTGGCACGAGCGGCCCGCGCTCGCGCGCACCGAATCGCCGCGCTACATCGGGCGTGCCATCGTGGCGCTGGCCGGCGACGCGAACGTGATGCACAAGACCGGCCGCGCGTTGCGCGTGGGCGACCTCGCGCGCGAGTACGGCTTCACCGACATCGACGGCCGGCAGGTCGCGCCCTTCGAGATGGAGGACGGCGGCGCCTGAGACGCCACCGTCCCTCGGCTCACTTCGCGGCGCGGTCGAACAGCGCCTGGTCGAAGCGGATCGTGATCACCTCGGTGTCGTCGGGGTTGCCCGGCAGGCGTCCGTCCTCGGTCGGGAAGTTCGAATCGATCGCCACCGCGAGCGTGTGCGCGTCCACCACCTCCACGCTCTCGATCGAGTCGAAGGGCATGCTGAAGCGGCCGGCCGCCACGTTGGGCAGCGGGCCGCCGATGCCCTTCGGGTCGGCGATGTCGAGCAGGTCCACCAGCAGCGTCTTCTTGAGCGCGCCGTCGGCGTCCTTCACGTCGAGGTCGACGAGGTAGAGGCGCTTGACCACCGCCTTGGTGCCGAACAGGCTGTCGCGCTCGATCAGCACGAAGCGGCTGCCGCCGACGTTCGTCATGTCGCCGATCACGATCTGGTTGTCCTTGGCCGGCCCGTCCTTCCTGTAGACGAGGGTCTTGCCGGTGTAGAGCATCGCGGCCGGATCGAACTCGAAGAAGTTCAGGTAGCGCTCGTCGTCGGCCACCGGGCGCAGCGACGCCAGCGAGGGCGCGGCCTCGGGCACGGCGTAGAGCCGGCTGCGGTCGGCGTTGAAGGCCAGGCTCTCGAAGCCGCGGCTCGACAGCGAGGTGGAGCTGACGGTGCCGGCCATCACCTCGGGGTGCGAGGGGCTGCGCAGGAAGGGATGCGGCACCGGGTCGGCCATCAGCGTGCCGTCCTTGTCGAAATGCAGGATGTAGGGGCCGAACTCCTCGCCGACGAAGTAGCTGCCGTCGGGTGCGCGCGCGATCGATTCCACGTCGAGGTCGAAGCCCGTGAGCAGCCGGCCGCTGCGGATGCGCGCATCGACCGCGATGCCGCTGTCGACCAGGGTGTTGCCCGACAGCGTCTGGTAGTTGGCGAAGTCGGCCGTGATCTTCAGATCCACGCCCTTGCCGTCCTTGAGGAAGCCCTTGGCATCGTTGAAGGCCACGTGGCGGTTGACCGTGATCGCGCCCGGGCGGCTGCTGCCGTCGGCCGTGGTGCGCAACGCGATGCTCACGTTGTAGAAGCCGATCACGAAGTCGGCCGAGTTGCCCTTGCTGCCATAGCCGTTGTCGGGCAGGGCGGTCCAACTGCCGTCGTCGTTCTTCAGCAGTGCCGAGAAGCCCGGGATCGGCTGGCCGTTGACGAAGGGCGGCGCCACGCCGAGCGCGGCGGTGATGAACTGGCCCGAGGTCGGGCCGCTCCAGCGCGCCGTGTCGGACAGCGAGGCCCAGCCCGTGAGCTGGTGCGGCAGGCCCTTGCCTTCGGCCGCGGGCGGCGGGGCCGGCGGCGCGGGGGCCGGTGCCGGCGCGGGCGGCAGCACCGGGAAGGCGATGCCGCCGCCATCGCCGCCACCGCAGGCGGCGAGCAGCGCGATCGTGGACAGGGCCGCGGCGAGATGGCGCGACAGGACGGACCGCGCGAAGCGGCCGGACGTGATGGACATGGCTGATCCCCCGGTTGTTGTGCCGCGGGAATCTAGAGAGCGGCGATGACAGTCCGGTGAAGGCCTTGCGCACCGGGCGCGCTCGCTCAGAGCAGGCTCGAGATCCGCTGCGCCGCCTCGCGCAGCGCGGGCAGCATGCTGTCCTGCATCACCTTCGCGCTGGTGCGGTTGGCCTGGCCGCTGATGTTGAGCGCGGCCACCATGCGGCCCGCGCGGTCGACGATCGGCGCGGCCACCGAGATCAGGCCCTCCTCGAGCTCCTGGTTCACCAGGCACCACTGCTGGCGCCGCGCCTGCGCCACCTTGGCCAGCAGCGCGTCGATGTCGGTCACCGTGTGCTTGGTCAGCGGCTCGATCGCCGAGGCCTCGAGCCGCGCGCGCACCTCTTCGTCGGGCAGGTCGGCCAGCAGCAGCCGGCCCAGCGAGGTGCAGTAGGCCGGCAGCCGCGAGCCCACGCCGAGGCTGATGCGCATGATCTTCTGCGTCGGCACGCGCAGCACGTAGACGATGTCGGTGGCGTCGAGCACCGCGGCCGAGCACGACTCCTGCACTTGCTGCACCAGCGCTTCCATCACGGGCTCGGCGCGGTTCCAGATCGGCATCGACGACAGGTAGGCGAAGCCCAGGTCGAGGATGCGCGGCGTGAGCGTGAACAGCTTGCCGTCGCTGACCACGTAGCCCAGCGTCTGCAGCGTGAGCAGGATGCGGCGCGCGCCCGCGCGCGTGAGGCCGCTGGCGGCGGCCACCTCGCTGAGCGTCTGGTGCGGCGCGCTCGCGCTGAACGAGCGGATCACCTGCAGGCCGCGCGCGAAGGACTGCACGTAGCTGTCGCCGGGGGCGGGCGTCTCGGTGGGCGCAAGGGGGCGGGTTGCCATGGGTGTGGATCCTCTCTAGAATTCATTATACGAACAGATGTTCGATATACGAACAAAATAGATTTCCCCCAAGACGCGCAGCGACAACCCGTCTTCCCGCCTCTCCACCATCCTTCTTCGGAGACAGATCCATGATCGACAAGATCGCGCCCTCCATCGCCGATGCCCTCGCGGGCCTGGCCGATGGCGCCACCGTTCTCATCGGCGGCTTCGGCACCGCCGGCATTCCCGGCGAACTCATCGACGGCCTCATCGAGCAGGGCGCGCGCGACCTGACGGTGGTCAACAACAACGCCGGCAACGGCGACACCGGCCTCGCCGCGCTGCTCAAGGCCGGCCGCGTGCGCAAGATCATCTGCAGCTTCCCGCGCCAGGCCGACAGCCACGTCTTCGACGCGCTCTACCGCAGCGGCCAGCTCGAGCTCGAGCTGGTGCCGCAGGGCAACCTGGCCGAGCGCATCCGCGCGGCCGGTGCCGGCATCGGCGCCTTCTTCTGCCCCACGGGCTACGGCACCGAGCTCGCGGGCAACCGCGAAACCCGCGAGATCGATGGCAAGCAGTACGTGCTCGAGTACCCGATCCACGGCGACGTGGCGCTGATCAAGGCCGAGCGCGGCGACCGCTGGGGCAACCTGGTCTACCGCAAGGCCGCGCGCAACTTCGGCCCGGTGATGGCCATGGCCGCGAAGAAGACCATCGCCACGGTGCACGACATCGCCGAGCTCGGCACCATGGACCCCGAAACCATCGTCACCCCCGGCATCTTCGTGCACAAGGTGGTGCGCATCGAGCGCGTCGCCACGCAGGCCGGCGGCTTCAAGAAGGAGGCATGACCATGAGCTACACCCGTCGCACCAAGGACCAGCTGGCCGCCCGCGTGGCGCAGGACATCTTCGACGGCGCCGTCGTCAACCTCGGCATCGGCCAGCCCACGCTGGTGGCCAACCACCTGCCGGCCGGCCGCGAGGTCATCCTGCACAGCGAGAACGGCATCCTCGGCATGGGCCCCGCGCCCGAGGCCGGCGAGGAGGACTACGACCTGATCAACGCCGGCAAGCAGCCGGTGACGCTGCTGCCCGGCGGTGCCTTCTTCCACCATGCCGACAGCTTCGCGATGATGCGCGGCGGCCACCTCGACATCTGCGTGCTCGGTGCCTTCCAGGTCTCGGCCACCGGCGACCTCGCGAACTGGAGCACCGGCGAGGCCGGCGCCATTCCCGCGGTGGGCGGCGCGATGGACCTCGCGATCGGCGCCAAGCAGACCTGGGTCATGATGGACCTGCTGACCAAGAAGGGCGAGAGCAAGATCGTCGCGCAGTGCAGCTACCCGCTGACCGGCATCGGCTGCGTGAAGCGCGTGTACTCCGACCTCGCCACGCTCGAATGCACGCCGCAGGGCCTGAAGCTGGTCGACAAGGTCGACGGGCTCGCGCATGCGGAGCTCGAGAAGCTCGTGGGCCTGCCGATCGCCGTATAAGACGGGCAGCCGAACGCAGAAGGAAGACAAAAACTACGCAGAAGTCGCAGAAGAATCCAAAAACATTTTTGGTTTTTCTTCTGCGACTTCTGCGCAACCTTCGCGACCTCTGCGTTCGGTTCCCGCTCCCGTATTCACTCCTCATAGAGACACACCATGACCAACCAAGCCTTCATCTGCGACGCCGTGCGCACTCCCTTCGGCCGCTACGGCGGCGCGCTCTCGAGCGTGCGCACCGACGACCTCGGCGCGGTGCCGCTCAAGGCGCTGATCGAGCGCAACAAGAACGTCGACTGGCAGGCCGTGACCGACGTGCTGTACGGCTGCGCCAACCAGGCCGGCGAGGACAACCGCAACGTCGCGCGCATGGCCTCGCTGCTGGCCGGCCTGCCGATCGAGGTGCCGGGCGCCACCATCAACCGCCTGTGCGGCTCGGGCCTCGATGCCGTGGGCAGCGCGGCGCGCGCCATCCGCGCCGGCGAGGCCGGCCTGATGATCGCGGGCGGCGTCGAGAGCATGAGCCGCGCGCCCTTCGTGATGCCGAAGGCCGAGAGCGCCTTCAGCCGCAACAACGCGGTCTACGACACCACCATCGGCTGGCGCTTCGTCAACAAGCTCATGAAGGCGCAGTACGGCGTCGACTCGATGCCCGAGACGGCCGAGAACGTGGCCACCGACTACAAGATCGAGCGCGAGGCGCAGGACCGGATGGCGCTGAACTCGCAGCTGCGCGCCGTGGCCGCGCAGAAGGCCGGCTTCTTCGACGCCGAGATCGTGCCGGTGAGCGTGCCGCAGAAGAAGGGCGATGCGATCGTCGTGAACAAGGACGAGCATCCGCGCGAGACCAGCCTCGAAGCGCTGGCCAAGCTCAAGGGCGTGGTGCGGCCCGACGGCACCGTCACCGCCGGCAATGCCAGCGGCGTGAACGACGGCGCCTGCGCGCTGCTGCTGGCCGACGAGGCCAGCGCCGCCAAGCACGGCCTCACGCCGCGCGCGCGCATCGTGGGCATGGCCACCGCCGGCGTCGCGCCGCGCATCATGGGCATCGGCCCGGCGCCCGCCACGCAGAAGGTGCTGGCGCTCACCGGCCTCACGCTCGACCAGATCGACGTGATCGAGCTCAACGAGGCCTTCGCCGCGCAGGGCCTCGCGGTGCTGCGCCTGCTGGGCCTTTCGGACGACGACGCGCGCGTCAACGTCAACGGCGGCGCGATCGCGCTGGGCCATCCGCTCGGTGCCAGCGGCGCGCGCCTCGCGACCACCGCGGTCAACCAGCTGCACAAGAGTGGCGGCCGCTATGCGCTGTGCACCATGTGCATCGGCGTCGGCCAGGGCATCGCGCTGATCCTCGAGCGCGTCTGAGCCCGCGTCCAACCTGAACCGTACCCCCGTCGATCGATCGGCCACACCCGACAACAACAACCGCGCGATCGATCGACTTGAAGCCATCGGCTGCCGCACCCGCGGCCCGATGGCATTTTTTTCAACCAAAAAGGAGAAAGAGGATCATGGTTTCCACATCGAACAAGGCGCGCCGCGCCCTCGGCCTGGCCGCCTTCGCGCTGGCCGCGGCCGGCCTGCTGCCGTCCCTGGCCACCGCGCAGGCGGCCTTCCCGAGCAAGCCGGTGCGCATCATCACGCCGTTCCCGGTCGGCGGCGGTCCCGACGGCGTGGCGCGGCTGGTGGCCGACAAGCTGTCGCGCGCCTGGGGCCAGCCGGTGGTGGTCGAGAACCGGCCCGGCGGCAACGGCTTCATCGCGATCGATGCCTTCAAGCGGGGCGCGAAGGACGGCCACGACATCATCGTGCTCGACAACGTGCACCTGGCCGCCTACCCGGCGCTGTTCAAGAAGCTGCCCTACGACACGGCCAAGGACTTCGACGCGCTGCTGCCGCTGTTCAAGACCTACTTCTTCTTCACCGTCGCCACCAACAGCAAGTACAAGACCGTGGGCGACCTGATCGCCGACGCCAAGGCCAACCCCGGCAAGCTCGACTACGGCTCGTGGTCGGTCGGCAACCCGGTGCACCTGGGCTCGGAGCTGTTCGAGTCGGCCACCGGCACGCAGATGGAGCACGTGATCTACAAGGAGACCACCCAGCTCTACACCTCGGTCGCCACCGGCGAGCTGGCCTTCGCGCTGGGCAGCAGCGCCACCGCCGGCCCGCTGCAGCGCGCCGGCAAGCTGCGCTTCCTGGCGGCCGCGGCGCCGCAGCGCGTGGCGGCCTTCCCCGACGTGCCCACTGTGAGCGAGTCGGGCGGCCCCAAGGGCTTCGAGGTGATCGGCTGGAACGCGATCGCCGTGCCCAAGGGCCTGCCGGCCGCGGTCACCGACAAGATCAAGCGCGACATCGAGAAGGGCCTGGCCGAACCCGACGTGCTCGAGAAGTTCAAGAGCTTCGGCTACGAGCCCTTCCCGACCACGCGCGAGCAGTTCAATGGCTTCGTCGCGGCCGAAACCACCCGTTTCACGGATGTCATTCGGAAAGCGAACGTATCGCTCGACTGAGCCTGCGTGACGCTGCGTACGCCCCTGGCGTACGCAGCGTGGGAGCGATTGGATTCACCGGATGAAGGCTTTACGGTCTCTTACCGAACAACGAAGTCTTTTGACTATTTCCTGAGCGCGTCCTACAGCGTGGTTCCGGGGGCGGGCGATATGGTTGCGGCCAATAACCAATCGCTCCTTTTTCCTCGATCTTGAGAAAAAACCACCACCACCACGCTGTCACACACCCCGCGCGCTCCAACCCTCCCGCCACCTTCTTCCCCTCCACCTTCAGGTTCTCCGCCGCGGCGCTTCTCGTCGCCGTGGCGTGGGCGGGTGCGAGCACGCAGGTCAGGGCGCAGGTCGAGCGGCCCGGCGCCGCGGCACCCGCCGCCCTCTCCGGGGCCGACAGACCGGCCGGCTATGACGCCGCCGCGCACGACGCGCTCGTCGAACGCATCCGCGCCGGCAAGGCGACGCCGCGCGAGGCACTCGATGCGCTGCAGGCCTGGTTCCCGCGCGCCGCGACCGCGGCCCAGCGCGAGCGCCTCGCGTCCGACGGCGTGGTGTGGGCACTGCAGGTCGACAGCCCACGGGAATCCGTGGGATGGGCGCGCGCCGTGCCGCTGGATCGGCTCGCGAACTACGCCTTCGAGTCCGCGTTCATCGCCGCGCGCCGCGTCGACGACCGCATCCTGCAACTGCAGCTCACCGCGCTGCAGCCCACGCAGCGCATCGTGCGGCGCGAGAACGCCTTCGCGCTCGAGGACCAGGGCTCGCTGACCGAGGCCCTGGCGCAGGCCGAGGCCGCCGAGCGCGCCACGCCCGGCAGCTTCAGTGCCTTCGAGCTCGCGAGCCTGCGTCAGCAGGCGCTGGGCCAGCGGTTGCGCTGGGCCATCGCGGAGCGCGACCAGCGCGGCGGCGAGGGCCCCGAGCGCTTCGAGGCCATCGATGCGCTGTTGCCGCTCTATCCGAACGAGTTGCAGGCCGCGGCCGATGCGGTGCAGCGCGCCACGCAGGCCGGTGAGGCCGACGAGCTCGAACGCTGGAAGGCGCTGTACCTGCGCCTCTATGCCGACCATCTGCTCGCCGTTTCCGCGCGCGGCCGCTTCCCCGAAGTGACCGTGGCCTACGAGCGCTGGCAGGCCGAGCATCCGCAGCAGCCGCTGCCCTACTACGCGCTGTCCGACGTGGCCGGCGCCTACCAGCAGCAGCGCCGCTCCGACCTCGCCGTGCCGATCTACGAGGAGGCGCTGCGCCGCGGCGGCGATGCCATCCCCGTGCCCAGCGACACCCATACCGGCCTGGTCTATGCCTACCTCGACACCGCGCGCTTCGAGGACGCCGAGGCCCTGCTGCAGAAGCTCGAGCAGGCCACGCCGCCGATGCTGCGGCTCACGCCCGAGCAGGGCCGGCCCAATCCCGAGTACGCCGAGGTGCGCAACCTGCGCGCGCTCTACCAGCTCTACACCGAGCGGCCCTGGCAGGCCGAGACCAGCTTCCGCGGCCTGACCTCGCTCGCGCCGCTCAACGCGGGCTTCCGCTCGGGCCTGGCCGAGACCATGAAGCTGCGCGACAAGCCCGACGAGGCACTGGGCCGCTACCGCGAGACGCTGGTCGACCATCCGTGGGACGTGGCCGCGCGTGCCGGCTACGCGGGCGCGCTGTTCGATGCCGGCGAGATGCGCGCCGGCCGCGAACTGACCGAGAGCCTGCAGGCCGAGGCGCCCGAATCGATCGCCGTGCGCAATGCCGTCGCGCAGCGCGACACGCTCTACGCGGCGCGGCTCGACGTCGAGGCCGACTACGGCCAGGGCCACGGCAGCAGCGTGCTGGCCGACCGCGACTGGCGCGTCGACTCCAAGCTCTCGTCGCCGCTGTGGGACGACCGCTGGCGCCTGTTCTTCCGCCAGGTGTTCGCGCGCGGCGACACCTCGCTGGGCAACATCGACCTGTCGCGCACCGGCGTCGGCGTCGAATACCTGCAGGGCCGCTGGCGCGCCAGCGCCGAGCTGCACCAGGCCGACAAGGGCCGCTACCGCACCGGCCTCGCGCTCGGCGTGGACTGGCGCGCCAGTGATGCCTGGCGCTTCTCGGCGCGCTTCGACTCGAACAGCCTCGACACGCCATGGAAGGCGCGGCTGGCGAACGTCGGCGCGCGCTCGGCCGAGCTCGGCGCCACCTACGTGGTCAACGAGTCGCGCGCCTTCGAGGCCCGCTACCAGCGCATGGACTTCAGCGACGGCAATGCGCGCGACGGCTTCGGCCTGCGCTGGCGCGAGCGCCTCGTGAGCGGCCCGCGCTTCCAGCTCGAAGGCACGTTGAGCGGCGAGACCGGGCGCTACGACCGCCAGGACGTCGACTACTTCGCGCCGCGCAGCGAGAGCGCGTTGCAGGTCGGCCTGACCGGCAAGTACCTGGGCTGGAAGCGCGACGACCGCCGCTTCTCGCATGTGTTCGGACTCGAGGCCGGCAGCTACCGCCAGCAGGGCTTCGGCGGCGGCGCGCTCTGGTCGCTGCGCTACGGCCACGAATGGGTGTTCGGCCGCTCGGCCACCTTGGCCTACGGCCTGGGCATCGCGAGCCATCCCTACGACGGCGTGCGCGAGCGGCGCCGCTTCGTCTACCTCAACCTGTCGGTGCCGTTCCAATGAAGAACAAGACGTCCATTCCGATGGCGCTGCGCCTGCTCGCGCTGCTGCTCGCCACGCTGCTCGCCGGCGCCGCGCTGGCCCAGGGCCTGCCGCGCGCCACCGCGCTGCCGGCGCCCGATGCAGACGACGGCAAGAGCTTCCGCGCCATCGCGCTGCACGACGTGCGCCACAACGTGCGCGAGAGCTTCGTCGACGAGCCCGAACCCACCGCGCTCGACGAGCGCACCGTGGCCGACTTCTTCGCCTGGCTGCGCAGCTCGGGCCACCATCCGGTGAGCCTGCAGCAGATCGTCGACGCGCGCGCCGGCGGCCGGCCGCTGCCCTCGAAGGCCGTGCTGCTGACCTTCGACGACGGCTACGAGAGCTTCTATACCAAGGTCTATCCGCTGCTGAAGCAGTTCGGCTATCCGGCCGTGATGGCGCTGGTCACGGGCTGGCTCGAGGTGCCGCCCGGCCAGGTGGTCGCGGGCTACGGCGCGCGCAACCCGTTGAAGCGCGAGGCCTTCATCACCTGGAGCCAGGCGCGCGAGATGGGCGCCTCGGGCCTGGTCGAGTTCGCGAGCCATGGCGATGCGATCCACACCGGCGTGCCCGGCAATCCGCAGGGCAACCTGCAGCCCGCGGCCGTCACGCACCGCTACGACAGCGCCACCGGCCGCTACGAGGACGACGCGGCCTGGATCGCGCGCGTCGAGGCCGACCTGCGCCGCAGCCGCGGCCTGATCGAGGCCCAGACCGGCACCCGCGTGCGCGCCATGGTGTGGCCCTACGGCGCCTACAACAAGCAGACGCTGCGCGCGGCCGACCGCGCCGGCATGCCGATCACCCTGACGCTCGACGAGGGCGCGAACACGCCCGAGGTGCCGCTGCAGACCATCCGCCGCGGCCTGGCCACCTACGACATGTCCGTGCCCGACTTCAGCCTGCTGCGCGCGCCCGCGCGGCCCGATCCGCGCGCGCTGCACCGCGCCATGCACATCGACCTCGACCACATCTACGACCCCGACCCGGCGCAGCAGGAGGCCAACCTCTCGCGCCTGCTCGACCGGGTGCAGGCCGTCGGCCCCTCGGCCGTCTACCTGCAGGCCTTCGCCGATCCCGATGGCGACGGCGCCGCCGATGCGCTGTACTTCCCGAACCGCCACCTGCCGATGCGCGCCGACCTGTTCAACCGCGTCGCCTGGCAGCTGCGCACGCGCACCGGGGTCGAGGTGTATGCCTGGATGCCGGTGCTCGCGTTCCAGCTGCCCGCGAACCACCCGCTGGCCGACGTGCGCGTGACGCACCTCGAACCCGCCTCGGCCGCGGCGCGCGACCAGACGCGCTACCACCGGCTCTCGCCGGCCGATGCGCGCGTGCGCGCGCTGATCGGCGACATCTACGAGGACCTCGCGAAGAACACGCCGATCGCGGGCCTGCTGTTCCACGACGACGCCACCTACAGCGACGACGAGGACGCCAGCCCCGCGGCATTGCGCGAACTCGCCGCGCAGGGCCTGCCGGCCGACCTCAGCGCGGTGCGCGCCGATCCCGCGCTGCGCGCGCGCTGGACCGTGTGGAAGACGCGCCAGCTCACCGACTTCACGCTCGAGCTCGCGCAGCGCGCGCGCGACTGGCAGCCGCGCCTGCTCACCGCGCGCAACCTCTATGCACGCCCGGTGCTCGAGCCCGCGGCGCAGGAGTGGTTCGCGCAGGACCTCGCGCAGTCGCTGCAGGCCTACGACTACACCGCCGTGATGGCGATGCCCTTCATGGAGCAGGCGGCCGATCCGCAGGCCTGGCTGGCGGCGCTGTTCCGCCAGGTGGCGGCGCAGCCGCAGGGCCTGGCGCGCACCGTGTTCGAGCTGCAGGCGCGCGACTGGCGCAGCGGCCGCATGGTCGACAAGGACACGCTGGCCGCGCAGTGGACCCTGCTGCACCGACTGGGCGCGCGCCATGTCGCGCTCTATCCCGACGACTTCCTCGCGGGCGAGCCGCCGCTGGTGACGGTGCGCGACATCCTCTCGGTGCGCGCCAACCTCGCGGGCGGCAAGGTCGACGGCCTCGAGACGCCGCCGGCGCTCGCGCCCGCCAAGCCGGCCCCGGCCTCCGCGCCGACCGCACCGGGAGCCGCGCGATGAACCCCGAATTCTTCGGTTCCGACGTGGTGCGGGCCCTGCTCAACTACGTCTTCTACTACCCCTTCCTCGCGGCCTATGTCTGGATGGCCGGCGGCATCGCGCATGCGCTGGTGTTCGAGCGCGGCCGCCACCGGCGGATCGATCCGCTGCCGCTGCTGCCCGAGCGACCGCTGGTCAGCGTGATCGTGCCCTGCTTCAACGAGGGCGAGCGCGTGCAGGAGGTGATCGAGCAGCTGATGCGCAGCCACTACCCGAACTACGAGGTCATCGCGGTCAACGACGGCAGCAGCGACGACACCGGCGCCATCCTCGATGCGCTGGCCGCGCGCTACGGCCAGCTGCGCGTGGTGCACCACGCCACCAACCAGGGCAAGGCGGTGGCGCTCAACACCGCGGCGGTGCTGGCCAACGGCGAGTACATCCTCGGCGTGGACGGCGATGCGCTGGTCGACCCCGATGCCATCGCCTGGATGCTGACCCACATGCTTCATTCGGAGCGCGTGGGCGCCGTCACCGGCAACCCGCGCATCCGCGGCCGCACCACCCTGCTCGGGCGCATGCAGGTGGGCGAGTTCTCCTCCAACATCGGCCTCATCAAGCGCACCCAGCAGCTGGCCGGGCGGCTGTTCACGGTCTCGGGCGTGCTCTCGATGTTCCGCCGCAACGCGCTGCTCGACGTCGACTTCTGGAGTCCCGACGTCATGACCGAGGACATCGACATCAGCTGGAAGCTGCAGCTCAAGGACTGGCGCGTGCGCTACGAGCCGCGCGCGCTGTGCTGGATCCTGATGCCCGAGACCGTGCGCGGCCTCTACCGCCAGCGCCAGCGCTGGGCCACCGGCGGCATCCAGACCCTGCTGCGCTACACGGGCCAGGTTCTCAAGCCGCGCAACTTCATGATGTGGCCGGTGTTCCTCGAGTACCTGGCCAGCGTGGTCTGGGCCTACGCCATGTTCGCGGTGCTGGTGCTCGCGCTGGTGCGGCGCTTCCTGCCGCCCGAGTGGCAGTACGTGGGCTTCTGGCCCGAGTGGCACGGGATGCTGCTGGGCATCACCTGCATGCTGCAGATGGGCGTGAGCCTGTGGATCGACCGCCACTACGACCGCGACATCCTGCGCTACCTGGTCTGGACCATCTGGTATCCGCTTGCCTTCTGGATGATCAACATGTTCACCACGGTCGTGGCCTTGCCGGCCACGATCCTGCGGCGCAAGGGCAAGCGCGCCCGGTGGACCAGCCCCGACAGAGGAGTGATAGCGAATGAACGATCGACTGCATCCGTCCGTGCCATCGAGCATGAATGAAGACCTGGGCCTGGATCTGGGCGCGGTGCCGCCCCGGCCCAACGGCAAGGCGCCGCCGCGCGAGCGCGAATGGGCCGAGCCGCAGGGCGAGGTGCCGGTGCTCGATGCCGCGCGCATGCCGCTGAGCGCCTTCATGCGCCACAAGACGCCGCAGGGCGCGCTGTTCATGTTCGTGTGGCTGCGCATCGCGCGGCCGCTGCTGCTGGCCGCGTTCTGGGTCGGCGTGGTGTTCTACGCCTGGCGCCACTTCTTCCAGGTCTGGCGGCCGGTGGAGGGCTCGAACCTGCTCACGCTCTACGCCCTGTCGGTGCTCGGCATCTTCGCGCTGATGCTGCTGCTCGCACCGGTGCGCCGGCGCGCCATCGCCGACGAGGAGACGCGCGGCCGCTCGCCCGACAGCACCGTGGCCCAGCTGGCCGAATACACTTCGCTGGCGCCGCAGCGCCTCACGCTGTGGCAGCGCGCGCGGCGCCTGCTGGTGCAGCACGACCGCGACGGCCGGGTGACCGACGCGGCCGACCTCGACACCGAACCCGCGATGCTCACGCCTTCGGGCACGGCGGTGCGAAAGCGCCGCGCCTGATGCCGCATCGATCCACCCCGGGACACGGACCTTTCGAATCCGGCCACGCGGCCGCTGCGTACGCATGCCCATGAAAAAGACAGAAGTGATGGCGACGGCGATGGAGATGGCGAGAAAGGGGCTGGGCTTCGCGCCGGCGCTCGCGATCGAGCAGATCGCCGAATTGATCGCGCAGGAGGACCCGGCGGACGAGCTCCACGACAGCAAGGTCGAGCGGCTGCTCAAGCTGGCGGCCTGCATCTGGAGCCTGCGGCGGGACGTGGTGACGCCGCCGGGCGAGAGCGGGCGCGTGTTCTAGCAACCCTTCTCAGGACGCACGCGCCTGCGCCGTGCGCCACCGCGCGGGCGTGGTCCCCTCCCAGCCGCGGAACGCGCGCGTGAACGAATTCAGCTCCTCGAAGCCCAGCACGAAGGCGATCTCGCCGGCTTCGAGCTGCGTGTCCTCGAGCAGTTGCCGCGCGGCCTGGTGCCGCACCTCGTCGAGCAGCCGCTGGTAGCTGGTGCCGGCCTCCTCGAGCCGGCGCTGCAGCGTGCGCGTGCTCACGCAGAGTTCGGCCGCCACGGTCTGGATGCTCGGGCGCTCGCCGCGCAGGGTGCGGCCCAGCACGGCGCGCGCCTGGTCGAGCAGCGAGGCGGCCGGGGTCTGCGCGGCCAGTGCGGCCTCCAGGCCGGGCAGCAGCACCGCGAGCAGGTCCTGGTTGTGGGTGACGAAGGGCTGCGCGAGCAGCGCCTCGTCGAACACGATGACGTCGGCCGCGGCGCCGAAGCGCGGCGCGCAGCCGAAATGCGCGCCCAGCATCGCGGCCTGCGCGCTCGTGTGCGCGCGCACCAGCTCCACCCGGCGCGGCACCACGCGGGTGCCGGTGCCGCGCCGCGCGAGCTCGAGCACCGACGCGAAGGTGCCGTCGGTCAGCAGCTGCGGCGAATGGCCCTCGACCAGGAACCAGTGGAAGCGCACGCGGACCTCGCCGTCGCCGCGCTCGATGCGGATCACCTCGGGGCAGGTCAGCCGCTTGAAGCGCGACAGCCGCTGCAGTGCCTCGCCGAAGTTCGGCGAGTGCAGCGCCGCGATCGAGGCGATGTCGTAGTGCTCGGTCGCGCCCTCGGCGCCGATGCGCAGGCCCAGCGCGGGATCGGGGTTCATCGCGGCCAGCGCGTCCCACACGGCGAACATCTGCCGCGTCGTGATGCGCGCCTTGCCGCTCGCGAACAGGTCGGCCGGCAGGCCCGCGCGGCGCAGCATCGACTGCGTGTCGAAGCCCAGCAGCCGCAGCCGCTGCTGCATCACGGCGGGCACCACGATCAGGTCGGGCGGGCGCTGGGTCATCGCCGGTCGTCGCCCGCCGCGAGGTGGATCGCCGCGCGGATGCGCGGATAGGTGCCGCAGCGGCAGATGTTGCCGCTCATCGCGGCGTCGATGTCGGCGTCGCTGGGCTTCGGCGTGTGGCGCAGCAGCGCGCAGGCCGACATCAGCTGGCCGCTCTGGCAGTAGCCGCACTGCACCACGTCGAGTTCGGTCCAGGCGCGGCGCAGCGCGTCGATCTCGGGGCCCTTCACGCCCTCGATGGTCGACACCGCGCGGCCCTGCACGGCCGACAGCGGCGTGGCGCAGGAGCGCACCGCCTCGCCGTCGAGCATCACGGTGCAGGCGCCGCACAGCGCCTTGCCGCAGCCGAACTTGGTGCCGTTCATGTGCAGCTCGCCGCGCAGCACCCACAGGAGGGGCGTGTCGTCCTCGGCCGTCACGGCGACGGGGCGGCCGTTGATCTGGAGCGTGGTGGTCATGGGGTTCCTTCCTTTTCTATCGTGCCGTGCGTTCAGGCCAGGCGCAGCGGCAGCGAACGCAGCCGCTGGCCGGTGAGCGCGAACACCGCGTTGGCCACGGCCGGCGCCACCGGCGGCGTGCCCGGCTCGCCCACGCCCGTGGGCGACGCGCTGCTCGGCACGATCGCGATCTCGATCTGCGGGCATTCGTTCATGCGCAGCGGCGCGTAGTCGTGGAAGTTGCTCTGCTGCACCTGGCCGCGCTCGATGGTGATCTCGCCGTGCAGCGCGGCCGAGAGGCCGAACACGATCGCGCTCTCCATCTGCTGGCGCACCAGGTTCGGGTTCACGGCCAGCCCGCAGTCGACCGCGCAGTACATGCGCCGCACGCGGATCTCCCGCTCGGGCGTCAGCGAGACCTCGGCCACCTGCGCCACCACGCTGCCGAAGCTGCGGTGCAGCGCGAGGCCGCGCGCGCGGCGCGTGCCGTCGGCCTCGGGCGCCAGCGGCGTGCCCCAGCCCGACATCGCCGTCACGCGTTGCAGCACGCCCAGGTGCCGCGCCTCGGCCGGGCTGCCCGCCAGCAGCGCGCGGCGAAACGCCACCGGGTCCTGGCCCGCGGCATGCGCGCATTCGTCGATGAAGCTCTCGGTGAAGAAGCCGTTCTGCGAATGGTTGACCGAGCGCCAGATGCCGACCGTGACCGCCGACTCCATCGTGCGGTGCGCCACGCGCGCATTGGCGAAGCGGTAGGCGGTGGTGGCCGTGCCCTCGGCCGCCGCGCTCAGGAAGGCCGGCGAGCCCAGGCTCGAGCCCGCGGTGTCGACGCGCCAGGCCACCAGCCGGCCCTGCGCATCGAAGCCGGCCTTGCTGCGCGCCACGTAGGCCGGGCGGTAGTAGTCGTGCGCCATGTCCTGCTCGCGCGACCACATCAACTGCACCGGCATGCCGTCCGTTTCGCGCGCCAGCGCCGCCGCCTGCATCACGAAGTCGCCGAGGTAGCGGCGCCCGAAGCCGCCGCCGAGGTAGGCCAGCCGGATGTCGACCTTCGCGGCCTCGATGCCCAGCACCTTGGCGATGCCGCCGCGCAGCATGCCCGGCCCCTGCACGCCGACCCAGACGGTGGCCGCGCCGTCCTTGAACTGCACGGTGCAGTTCATCGGCTCCATGGTGGCGTGCGCGATGAAGGGCACGCGGTACTCGGCCTCGATGGTGCGCTCGGCGCTCTTCATCGCGGCGTCGGCGTCGCCGGTCTCGAGGTGCGCGTCGGCCTGGTCCGGCGCATCGAGGCTCTGCGCGAGCTGGTCGATCAGCGCGCGGCTCGACAGGCTGGCGGCCGCGCCGTGGTCCCAGTCGATCGCGACCTTGTCGAGCGCGCGCATCGCATGCCAGGGCGTGTCGGCGATCACCGCCACCGCGCCCGAGGTCATGCCGCCCGAGCCCAGGCCGCCGCCCACCGGCGCGAGCGCCACCACCTTGCGCACGCCGGGCATCGCGCGCGCGGCCGTGTCGTCGAAGCGCGCCACGCGGCCGCCCAGCGTGGGGCACATCGCGAGCGTGGCGTAGAGCAAGCCGTCGGGCGGCAGCGCGTCGAGCCCGTACCGCGCCGAGCCGTCGAGCTTGGAGGCGCTGTCGAGGCGGTGCACCGGCCGGCCGATCAGCGTGTAGCGCGAGGGATCCTTGAGCACGACTTGCGCCGGCAGCGGCTGCGTCGCCGCGCGTGCCGCCAGTTCGCCGAAGCGCGCGCTGCGTTGCGAGGCCGGGTGCGACACCCGGCCGGCCGCCACCTCGCATTCGGCCGCCGGCACGCCCCAGGCCGCCGCCGCGGCGCCCACCAGCATCGCGCGCGCCGAGGCGCCGGCCTCGCGCAGCGGCGTCCACTGGTCGACGATGCCCGACGATCCGCCGCTGCCCCAGAGCCCGGGCACCTCGCGCAGCAGCTTGCTGACCACGTGGCGGGTGCCGCGCTTGAGCGCGCCGTCGTCGTCGGGCTTGAACATCGGCAGGTTGTCGAGCAGCGCCGCTTGGTTGTTGTAGATCGGGTCGTAGCCGGCCTGCTCGAGCCGCAGCTGGGCGAGGTCGGCATCCATCTCCTCGGCCAGCAGCATCGCCAGTCCGGTGTGGATGCCCTGACCCATCTCGGCCGCGGCCATCATCAGCGTGACCGTGTCGTCGGGCGACACCTTGACCCAGCCGTTCAGAGCCACCTGGCCGCTGGCCATGGCAGGCAGCGGCTCGGCGGTGGTCAGCCGCTGGCGCGTGGGCGAGGCGGACCAGCCGACGACCAGCGCACCGAGGGTGGCGGCCGTGCCGAGCAGGAAATGGCGACGTTTGAGGGCGGGCATGGGGCGGACTCCGTGCGGCTTCGAGCGGCCGCGATGGGCGGGAGTGTGCGCGGCGCACCGCGGCCTTGCCAATCCGATTGCGCCAATCGAACGGCGGATCGCGCCAGCCGGCGGGCCCGGCCGGGCCGGGTCCGTGCGTCGACCCGGTGTTTTCGGCCGGCCGGCGGTTTTTTTGAGCCCCCGCTCCGCGGCGCCTGTGAGCTAGGACACATTTGTCACCAGAAAGTTAATGCGGGTTGCTACCGGGATCCGTAGTATTCATTTCGGTTTAAGCATCTCATGCGCAATCCGCATAACGGCCCGTTTTCGAACGTGCAACGGCCGACCTCGCGTCGGCAGTGGAACCACCCCAGCGTGTTGCGGTTCGGCGAACTTACCTAGCGGAGGAAACCAGATGGCCGTACGTGATCGCGTCACCAGCCCCGTGGCGCTTGCCTTGCCGACGCCAAGGCCCGGTCATGTCGTGCGGTCCATCGTCGCGCCCATGGTCGCTCGCCTGCGGGCGGGCTTCGACGGGATCCGGCGTCCGAACCTGGCCGCGCCGCGCCATGCGCCGCCGTTCGCGCCGCGTGGCGGGCCGCGCGAAGGGCCCGTGGCGCAGTTCCCCGTTCCGTCGGCGCCCCTGCCGTCCGGCACCGGCGCGCCGGTGCGGGCCTGTGCCTTCGTCTTCATCGCGAACCTGCCGCAGCTCATGGAGGTCTACGGCGCCGAGTTCGCGCTGCACGCCAGCATCGAGATCAAGTACCGCCTGCTGACGAGCTTCGTGAGCGTGGCCGACGCCGACCTCGCCATGCTGCGGCACGACTGCTTCCTGCTGTGGAGCAACCCGGCGTTTCCGGTCGAGGACGCGCAGGCGCGGCAGGGCGCCTCGGCCCGGCTCGAGAGCCTGCTCACGGGCCTCGGCGGCATGCCGGTGCAGTTGCGCGACACGCGCGCGCTGGTGCAGCTGCACGTGGGCTGGAGCGACGCGCCCAGCCCCGGGCGCATGAGCCAGGCCGAGGTCGAGCTGCGGCTGTGGGCCGCGCAGCCGGCGCCCGACTTCCAGCTCGCGCAGACCGAGGGCTGGCAGCGGCTCTACCGCGAGGACATGGACATCGCGCTGCAGGTCAGCGACGCGCTGCATGCGCGGCGCCTCGCGATCGAATGGCATCCCGTGGTGGGGGCGCCGGCGCAGGCCGCCGCCTTCGCGGCACCGCTCTATCACGAGGCGCGCTTCCACACCGAGGGCGAGCCGCATGCCGCCGCCGCGCTGCGCTCCGAACTCTTCATGCCCTGCCTGCAGCGGCTGGGCCTGGTGCGCACCTTCGACCACCTCGCGGCCGGCCGCGTGGTGCGGCAACTGCGCCTGGGCGGCACCGTGCGCCTGGGCCTGAGCATCTCGGCGCAGAGCGCGCGGCGCGACCACTGGTGGGCCTCGCTGATGGTGCTGCTGCGGCGCGAGCCCGAGCTGGCGGCGCGCCTCGTGATCGAGATCGCCGGCGAGCCCACGCTGCCCGATCTCGAATCGGTGCGCGACTTCTGCCTGCAGCTCCAGCTCTGCGGCTGCCGCGTCGCCATCAAGCATTTCGGCGGCGACTCCGGCAACCTCGCCGCCGCCAAGGTCTGCCGGCCCGACATCATCAAGCTCGACCCGGTCTTCATCCGGCGCGCGCGCGAGGACCGCTTCGGCCGCGAGCTGCTCGAGGAGATGCTCGCGCTGTGCGGCAGCTTCGCGCCCTCCATCGTGGTCGACGGCATCGAGCGCGAGGAGGACATCCGCATGGCGCTCGACGCCGGCGCCGAATGGTTGCAGGGCTGCGGCATTCCCGCCGGCGCGCCGCTGCACGAAGGCACGCTCGCGCGCGGCCCCGGGGGACGCGCGTGAATCCCTCGCCCGACTTCCATCTGCAGCTCGCGCGGCTGGGCGCGCAGATCGACGTGCTGCAGCACACGCTGCAGGAGGTCATGCGCCACGGCGTCCTGCTGCAGGGCGAGCGTGCGCGCGAGAAGCTGCTGGCGCGCGACCAGTACCTGGCGCTCGAGGCCGCGATCCGCGAGCAGGAACTGCGCGATTCGCCCGCGCTGCGCGCCGTGCGTTCGGTGTGCGCGGCGTGCGCGACGGGCGCGCGGGCGCAGGCCGACGACGCGCTGCCCGATGGCGCGAGAAGCACGGAGGACGCGGAGGGCTCCGATGGCTCGGATGACGCCGACCGCGCGCGACCTCGTGGCGTGCCGGACTCCTTCGCCTAGCGCCGGCATCCGTCCGTGGCGCGGTGCGCCCCCTCCGTCGCCCGCGCACACGGCCGCCATCCCGGCCGCGCCATTCCCCCTGCCTCCCGCTCGGGCCACCTTGCATGTCCCGCCCCGGGGAAGCGAATCGGATGGAGCCAGTTTCCGACCATGTATCTGCATTCCCTTTTTCGAAACGTCCCGGCGGCGGAGCGCGTGGCGCTGGTCGCGCGCAGCGAATTGCGATCCTTCCGGCGCAACGAGACCGTGCTGCGGATGGACGAGTGGACCGACAAGGTCTACTTCGTCGCCTCGGGACTGCTGCGCGTGGTGGTCGGCGGCAACGGCGGCAGCGCGGGCGTGACCACCGATTTCGTGCGCCCGCGCGACCTGTTCCTGAGTCCCACGCTCGACGAGGCGCGCTACCAGTCGATGGCCAACCTCGTGGCCGCGCTGCCGAGTTCGGTCTACCTCATTCCCGCCGCGGCCCTGCACGACATCTGCGCCCGGCATCCGTCGGTGGCGCTCGAGCTGCTCGAGCTCACCGTCAAGCGCATGACCATCATCCGCAGCCAGCTGCGCCGCATCTCCTCGCTCACCTCCGAGACCCTGGTCGCGCGCGTGCTCTACGAACTGACCCAGCTCGCGCCGGCCGACACCGGCGGCTTCGACAAGCGCATCTCGCAGGCCGTGATCGCGTCGTATGCGGGGCTGTCGCGCGAGGTCGTCAACAAGACCATGCGCGAGATGGAGAACCGCGGCCTGCTGTGGAAGGACGAGCACGGCATCCACGTGGTGGCCGATTTCGCATCGACCGACCATGGCAGTTTCGAGTCGCTCGAGCCGCACTCGGCGGCCGACGAGCGCGAGGGCGACACGCCTTTCATCGCGCCCGACGAACTCGATCTGCTGCGGACCTCGGGCGAGCGCGGACCGGGAACGAAGTGAGGCGATGCGCGCACCGTGCGTGGCCGTTGTTTTCCGCCCGCCTGTTTGGGGCGAGCTGTGAACCGCCACACAGTTGCGATGCGATCGCGCGTGCGTCGCGAAGGCCCGATTCCTAGCATCGAAGTCACGCGGCGAGCGGTGTCGTTTCGACCATCGCCGCGGTGTTGTCGGGCCTGGCGAACGCTGCAGAAAAGACAGCGCCATCGCGAAGCCGGACGTCCCATCGAATCCATCGCTCGTCGCTCCAGGGTGCGCGACAGGGCGACCGCCTGAACGCGCACCTCCGAGGCCACCATGAGCTCCATTTTTTCCGCCTGCGATTGCAGCATCCATCACCTCGGCCGCGTCGAGCGCTCGGCCTGGATGCGGGTCTTTCCCTGGATGCGGCTGTACCAGTGCGCGAACTGCAGGAAGCTGCAACTGCTGCCGCAGAAGGGGGTGGATCGGGCGAAGGCGACGTATGGGAGCCGGGCGACCTACGGGAAGGGCGGCCGTGACGCGACACCGCCTACTACAGCACCGCGGGCCTGACCATCCTTCGGTGGAATGAGGCGTGGAGCGGGTGCAACGGTCATGGAGAAATCACCGCAGCCTGATGAGCGCATCTCCCGAGCTTCGATCGTCTCCCTTGTAAGATTTGGACTACAAATTCAAATGGAGCGAGGAGAGTCTCATGAAGGAAGTTCGCAGGCTGTCGCCGATCATGCTCGGCGCGTTGGTGATGCTCACGGCGTGTGGTGGTGGAGGAGGGGGTGGGGGCGGTGGCTTCCCGATGCTCCCCGCGGCGCCTCCGCCGAGCGCCGCCGGACCCGCGCCGGCACCGGCGCCTTCGGATCCGGAGCCGGGTCCGACCGATCCCGAAACGAATCCGCCGGAGCGTCCGATGGTGACGACGCCCTATTCCTTCAAGCTCGGGAGTGCGAACGCCCTGGACTTCAGTGCGTTCATGACCGAACTCCAAGGCTCCGAGATGGCCGGCCATCTTCTCGATCTCACGATACCGCTGAGGGTATCGCCGACCATCGAAGGCCGCGCCGTCTATCGACGCCAAGGAACGACGGCCGCGTATCTGCATCGCACGGTACCGGCGACGGAGGCCTTGTCGCTGGCCAGCCTCCAGTCGCAGGGGGCTGAGGGTTATCGGATCAGCGGCAATCCCTTTGCCCTGGACGCGGGAACGTACAAGACCATCTTCAGCAAGGACGTCGGGCAGGACGTCCGGTACGAGTACATCGATGCCGGCAAGCTGCCGCGGGAGCGCGCGGAAATGGCATCCTTCCTGGAGTCCGTGAACAGACTTGGACAGCAGGGATACTGCGCCGCCACCATGGTGCCGGGCAGCGACGTTTGGGGGGCTTTGGTGCTCGGCCGCGAGAAGCCGACCACGGCACGGTGCTCTTTCGAATTCCTTCCCATGACAACGACCTATGCCGGCTTCATCGCGGAGGGAACCGAAAGGGGCGCGAGCGGCAAGAAATACGCTGGGACCGGCGCCGGCATCGATGGCATATCCCTGGGCCTGTTCGTACGGGACGACTCCCAGAAATCGACGTTCAAGTACTACGCCACGGAATACACATCGACGGCGGAACCGGGCAGCATCGAGCAGGCAAGCGATTTCGTGAAGATCCTGAACCGCGAGGGTGCGCTGGGCAGCAGGCCTTTCCAGCAGTACCAGGAAAACAATCGCTACTACATGATCTTCACCACCTCGTACGACTGCAAGGGCCTTCTCTGCTGAAGCGGCAACGGGCGTCCCGCGAGACGCCCGTTGCCATCTTCCCGAGCCTGTGCCGTCAGCAGGCCGGGGCCTGATCGCAAGCTGCCCGCCGCAAGGCCTTCGCCTTCCTTTCCAGTGCGGGATCCCACTGACCCAGGTGCGCGAGAAAGTCGTTGGTCACCAGCTCCAGCGTGCCTTGCTCCGTGTCCCAGGTCAGCACATCGGGTTCATTGCCGGCGCGTCGGCTGAAGGTCCTTCGCGTGGGTGGACCATGGCGTGTCTCCAGCGTCCTGGCCAGTTCCTGCAACTGCGTTGCATCGAGTGCCTTGAACGGGGTCTCGCTGCGAGGCGTCCTGGCATGCAGCGGGGTCTCGACGGCGTAGAGCAGGTCTTCGATGAACGCATAACGCGCCACGGTGAAGCCCTCGAAGTCGACGCCCGCCACGTCGACCAGCACGATCCCGGGCACGCTGCGGCGCACGTGATAGTCGGCCAGACCGCTGCCGCCGACGCCCATGGTTCCCGATCGGACGATCCTGCTGTCTTGCGCGATCCAGGCGAGTTCGGCTTCCTGCCGGGTCGTCTTGCCCAGCGTGAGCGCGATCGGCGACGACGGTGCCGGCAGGTCCCCGATGTTTTTCGTGCGCGCCAGGCTGCCCAGGTTGCGATCGGTGGTCGACGGCGCCCGGGCAGGCGACAGCACCGAGAGTTGGGCGCGGCCCTGACTGGCAAGAGCGAGCAGGCAGGCAGCGAGGCACAGGCGTGCCCACGGGTTGCGGGCAAGGGTGGTGTCTTGCGTGCGGCGGGTGGATGGCTTCATGGACCAGGAAAGGGGGAAGAGGCCTCCGATGCGGGGTGCGGCCGATTCTCCGCTCCCGTCGCCGCGCCGATGCCCTGACTAGCAGAACCCGCCCAACTCGGCTGGCGCGCTCCCCGGCAACCTGCACGCGTCCGGGGACGTCATCAATTCGCCTTACAGGAGGACTACCGTGATTCAGGGTTTCCCCTAGAAGAAAACCCTGTCCAAACAACTCCTCTGACATCCAACCGACATGAAGACCTCTTACCAACTCGCCCTCGCGGCCGCTTTCGCCGTGATGGCCGTGGCCTCCGTCCAGGCCCAGACCACGGGCGGCCGCAGCCGCGAAGCCGTCGAAGCCGAAGCCATTGCCACGGCCCACGCGCCCGACCAGAACGTGACCCGCGGCTCGCGCGGCCCCGAAACGGTGAAGCCGATGGCCGATCCCGATGCGATGTACCAGCAGGCCGTGGCCACCGCCCACGCGGCCGACCAGAACGTGACCCGTGGCTCGCGCGGCCCGGAAACGGTGAAGCCGATGGCCGATCCCGCGAAGGTCTACAACGAAGCCGTGGCGGCCGCCTCGGCGCCCGACCAGAACGTGGTGAGCGGTTCGCGCGTGAACAGCAAGGTGATCTCGACGATGCAGAACCCGGCGCTGACCGCGGCGCAGGGCAAGTAAGAAACGGGGGACGACTGGGCCGAGAGCCCGGTGTTTCCTCAGGCGAAGGAGGTGCGCGGCGGCGTGCCCGAGGCCATGCGCCGCAGCATGGCGTTCTGCCGCGCCTCCTCGGCGTCGCGCAGGCTCTTGGCGGCGCGCGCCGCCACGTAGCTCACGTACAGCGTCTCGATGGCGCGGCCCCAGTCGTGGGCCTGCTGCGAAATCCCCTCGGCCTTCACCGGCGAGCCCGTGACCACTTGGGTCGACAGGTCGTCCTCGGGGCGCGCGGGCACGTCGATGCCGGCCTTGCCGAGGATGGCGGCTTTCTGAACGATGGTGAGCATGCGTGGGTCTCCCTGTGTGCAATGCCAGATTAACGGCCGTTCGCGCGGCGCGCCATCCGTCGCTTGACGTATGCGCGCGCCATCGCGAGACGCCGACTGGCCATAAGCACTAGGCGTGCCATGCAGTCATAGGTCTACAGCGAGCCTGCGGCCGACGACGACTGCCACACCAGCGTGGCGGCGGTCAGGTCCTCGAGCGCGCTGCCGACGGCCTTGAAGACCGTGCGCTCGTCGCTGTCGGGTCTTGTGCGGCCGCCGCATTCGCCGCGGCACAGCGCGGCCAGCGTGCCCTGCACCGCCTCGGCGCGCAGGGTGCCGGCCGCGATCGCGTCGAGCAGGTCGCCGGCCTTCGTCAGCGCCTCGGGCGTGTCGACGAAGGTGCGCGCGTGCGCGAAGCACTGCGCATCGGCCTCGCGCATGGCGGGCGTGAAGCTGCCGATCAGATCGAGGTGCGAGCCCGGCGCGAGCCATTCGCCGCGCACCAGCGGCGCGGTGGCCAGCGTGGCGCAACTGACGATGTCGGCCTGCCGCACGGCGGCCTCGAGACCCTCGGGGCCTGGCGCGGCCGCGCGCGCACCGCTCCAGCCCTGCGCGCGCCATTGCGCGGCCAGCGCCTCGGCGCCCTCGGGGCGGTGGTTCCACACCGTCACTTCCTCGATGGGGCGCACGCTCGCATGGGCCGCGGGCAGCATGCGCGCGATGCGGCCGGTGCCCAGCACCAGCAGCCGCCGCGCATCGCCGCGCGCGAGGAACGAGACGCCGAGCGCCGAGGCCGCGGCCGTGCGGTGGGCCGTGAGCTCGTCGCCGTCCATCAGCGCCAGCGGCACGCCGGTGCGCGCGTCGTACAGCACGTAGGTGGCATGCAGGCCGGGCAGGCCGCGCGCGCCGTTGCCCGGAAAGATGTTGATGGTCTTGATGCCGAGGAAACCGGCCTCGCTCCAGGCCGGCATGATCAGCACGGTGCCCTTGTCGCCGCTCGCGTTGTCGATGGTGTGCACGTGGCGCGGGGGCACCTGGGCCTCGGCCGCGAAGGCGGCGCGCAGCGCGGGCACGAGGCGCTCGAAGCCCAGCGGGGCACGGGTGGCGGCGGCGTCGAAGTGCTTCATCGGGCGGGCGGGGTGGGTGCGATGGGGGCGGTCGCCAGCGCGGCTTCGAAGAACTCGGCGAGCGCGCGCTGGTAGGTGGTGCCGAAGCGGGCCTCGCTCATCGGCTCGAGATGGCCGGCGCCGGGCACCTCGATCAGCCGCTTGGGCTCGCGCGCATCGGCCAGCAGGCGCCGCGAGTGGTCGACGGGGATCACGGCATCGGCCGTGCCGTGGATCAGCAGCAGCGGGATCGGCGAGAGGGCGGCCACGTACTTCGAGGCGGCGTAGCGATCGCCCACGAGCAGGCCGGCGCCCGAGACCTTGTCGTTGGCGATCGACGCGTAGGAATAGAAGGTCGACTCGATCGCCACCGCGCGCACGCCGGCGCGGTTGCCCGCGCCCACGGCCGCGATCGCATTGGTGCCGCCGAGGCTCTGGCCGAACACCAGCAAGCGCGCGGGATCGACGTCGGCGCGCGAGCGCACGTGATCGATGGCGCTGCCCGAGTCCTCGAACACGCCGCGGGGCTCGGGCTTGCCTTCGGAGTCGCCGTAGCCGCGGTAGTCGAACACGAACACGTTGAAGTCCTGCTTCGGCAGCCAGGCGACGAAACGCCAGTGCGAGGACATGTTCTGCGCATTGCCGTGGAAATGGATCACCGTGCCCTTGGCCTCGCGCGGATCGGCGCGGCCCGCGGCCGGAATGAACCAGCCGCTGAGCGCGGTGCCGTCGGTGCTCTGGAAGTGCACGCGCTCGTAGCGCAGGCCCAGTGCGTCGGGCGTTTCGTAGCGCACGCGGTCGGGGTAGTAGAACATCGACTCGACGCAGCCGCCGAGCAGCAGCAGCGGCAGCGCGAGCAGTGCGCGGCCGGCCAGGCGCGCGAGACGGCGTGGAACGCTCATGGCGTGGCGACGCGGCTTTCCGCCAGCATGTTGCAGAACAGCGCGCCCTGCTCGATCGCATCGTCGAGCGCCACGTGGGTGTGCGGCAGGCCGGGGTCGAACCAGCGCCGCGGCATCGCACGCTTGGTGCTGTCGCGGTAGTCGGTCTTCAGCAGGGCCATGGCGAAGGACTTGACGTCGAGCGCGGAATGGCTGAACGGGCTCTCGCCCGCGAAGCGCATCAGGTACCAGTAGACGAACAGGAAGTCGAAGCCCGCCGGGTAAGCCACGAAGACCGGCCGCGCCTTCATGCCCTGGAGCCAGGCCACGTAGTTCTTCATCGCATGCGCGGGCTCCTGCAGGTCGCTGCGGCAGGCGGCCCAGGCTTCGGGTTGCGTCTGCCACCACGCGGCGGTCTTCGGGTCGGCCTCGGCGCCGGGCAGGGTGTGCAGGTTGGCGCTGAAGGTGGACACCAGCTTCTTGTCGGCCGTGTAGGCGGCCGAGCCGAAGCTCAGCATCGAATGCGGGCCGGGGATGGGACCGTCGGATTCGACGTCGGTGCTGATGTAGATCTCGGTCATATGGTTTCTGCTTTCATTACGAAGACGCGGCGTGGCGGGCACGTCGCACCGCCATCGACGATGCAATCCAGGTCGCCACGGCAGTCGCGGCGATGCAGATGGCCACGATCAATGCAATGCGCTTCGAACGCTCGATCTGTTCCGCATAGCGCTCATAGGGGATGAGCGGACCTCGAGGCCCCGCGACTGCAACGATCTGTCCTTGCCAGGTGCTGAGCGTGAAGGAGTTGCCGGCCTCGTGCATGCGCGCGATGTCATCCTCGTTCACGCGCAGCGCTTCCGCGAACTGGAAATAGATTTCCGGCTGGAGTCGTTGTAGCAGTGAGTTCTTTTCGAGTTCGTTCGGAATCCCCACACCGTACCCACCGTCGAAATGGGTCGTGCCGGCATTTCTTCCCGAGCGACTGCGGCTCAGGGTGAGCGGGCCGAGATAGGTGATCGTCACTGCTTGATGCTGGAGCCCTGTGGGCAACGGCAACGGCGTGTCGGCACGGTACTTGAGTGCCCCTGCCGCAATCACGAGGAGAACGAAGGCGGTGAGGTGCCGGTTCGACACGACCCAGCTGAGGAAGGGTTGGAGTTTTCTCATGGTTTCTGGTCAGGCGTTCGCCATGCTGCCCCAATCCAGCCCGAACTTCGCGAGGTACTTACGCAACCGATCCGCATCGTTCACCACGCTGCGCTGCGCCCGCGAGGCCTGGAACAGCTGCCTTCCGGCCTCCGACAGGCTGCGCGACTTCCGGCACACGCGCAGCACGGCCTCGAGCTGCAGTCGGTCGAACAGGTCGAGCGAGCCGGCACGCGCCTCGCCGAGCAACGCATCGAGGTCGGCAGCCTGCGACTCGCCCGCAAACAGCGCCGGCTGCGCGCGCTTCCACAGCCAGCGCAGCCGCGCGATCTCGGCCTCGACCAGCGCGACCGGGATGCGCCCGCCATCGGCCAGCGTGGCCAGCCGCGTGACGCTGGCCGAGAGGTCGCGGAAGTTGCCGCTCCACAGCGCCTCGGGGCTCTGGGCGAAACGCAGGTAGGCGGCGCGCGCCTCGGCGTTGAAGCGCACCACGCGGTGGTTCTCGGCCGCATGCAGCGCCAGCAGGTGGTCGACGTTGGGCTCGATGTCCTCGGGGCGTTGCGCGAGGCCCGGCAGGTCGTAGGTCCAGAGGTTGATGCGCGCGAACAGGTCTTCGCGGAAGCGCCCCTCGGCCACGTCGCTGCGCAGGTCGCGGTTGGTGCCGGCGATGAGCTGGAAGTCGCTCTCGACCTCCTTGTCGGCACCGACGGGGAAGAAGCGCTTCTCCTCGATCGCCTTGAGCAGCATGGCCTGCTCGTCGAGGCCCAGCTCGCCGATCTCGTCGAGGAAGAGCACGCCCTGGTGCGCCGTGCGCAGCAGGCCGGCGCGCTCGCTCGCGGCGCCGGTGAACGAACCCTTCTTGTGGCCGAACAGCGTGGAGGCGGCGCCGTCGCCGCGCAGGGTGGCGCAGTTGACCTCGACGAAGGCGCCCGTGGCCTGGTGGCGCGACTGCTTGAGCTCGAACATGCGCCGCGCGAGGAAGGACTTGCCCGCGCCCGTCGGCCCCACCAGCAGGATCGGCGCGCGCGAGCGCACCGCCACGCGCTCGATCTCGTCGATGAGCGCGTTGAAGCGCGCATTGCGCGTGGCGATGCCGCTCTTGAGGAAGGCGACCGCGTCGCGCTGCTCGGCATCGAAGCGGCGCGCGATGACGTCGTAGCGCGAGAGGTCGAGGTCGATCAGCACGTACTTGCCGGCCTCGCCCTCGCGCTGGCGCCGCGGCGGCGAGGTCTGCGCCAGCACGCCGGGGATGGTGCGCGACTCGGACAGCAGGAACATGCAGATCTGAGCGACGTGGGTGCCGGTGGTGATGTGCGACCAGTACTGCTCGCGCTCGGTGTCGAAGGGGTAGGCGCGTGCCCAGTCGTACAGGCGCGAGTAGACCTCGCCGAAATCCCACGGGTCGGCCAGGTCCATCGGCACCAGGTTGACCGTGGTCTCGGGCGAGACGGCCGCGATGTCGGCCTTGACGAGCTCGGCCAGCGTCTTGTGCTTGAGCGTGTAGAGCAGCTCCATGCGCGCCACCACCATGTCCTCGTGCTGCGCGAGCGAGACGGTGGGGCGCCACTTGCTCCAGCGGCCGGCGCCCTGGCCGGCGTCGAGCTGCGTGCCGAGGAAGCCGATGACGACGATGGGTTTCTTCATTTTTTGGATAAATGGCTAGCCAAAATTATAAGAAACCGCAGAAGTCTGTCACGTGCTTGTAGGCTGAAATCAGGCCGGAAAGAAAAAATATCTAATGAAATCAACGAGTTGAAACTTCATCGAGTCCGTGCAGGCAAGGCTGGCACACGCGTTGCAATAAGAAGCTCACTCAAGAAGACAAACGATCCAGAAGACAACGAACACAAGGAGAAGTCAGCATGGCCAACCTTCAACTCTTTCAAACGCTGCGCGGCGCGCTGCTGCCGCAGGCCACGGCCCGCAACGAAGCGGGCGGTGCCGCCTACGAGCTGTCGCCCAAGCATCGGCTGGCGCAGCTGGCGGCCACCGGTTGCCTGAACAACACCTTCTACGCCCAGGCGCAGGACCAGCTCGATGCGGTGCTGGCGCTGGCCGCGCAGGTCGACCCGGTGTTCGTGGCCAAGACGGCGGTGTACGCGCGCCGTGCCGGCCACATGAAGGACATGCCGGCGCTGCTGGCCGCGACGCTGGCGGTGCGCGACGTGTCGCTGCTGGCCAAGGTGTTCCCGCAGGTGATCGACAACGGCAAGATGCTGCGCAACTTCGTGCAGATGCTGCGTTCGGGCGCGGTGGGCCGCAAGTCGCTCGGTACGCGTCCGAAGAAGCTGGTGCAGCAATGGCTGCTGTCGGCGACCGAGGCGCAGCTGCTGAATGCCGCGGTGGGCAACGCGCCTTCGCTGGCCGACGTGGTGAAGATGGTGCATCCGAAGCCCACCGAGGCCTGGCGCGCGGCATGGTTCGCATGGCTGATCGATCGTCCGTATGCGCTGGAGGCACTGCCTGCGGCCACGCAGGCCTTCGAACGCTTCAAGCGCGACCGTACGCAGGACGTGCCCGACGTGCCGTTCCAGATGCAGACCGCGCTGGAGCTGGACGCGCAGGCCTGGGCTCGCATCGCCGAGCGTGGTTCGTGGCAGATGGTGCGTCAGAACCTGAACACCTTCGCCCGCCATGGCGTGTTTGCGTTGCCTGGCCTCGCGGAAGCGGTGGCCGCCAAGCTGCGTGACCCGCAGGCGGTGGCCAAGGCGCGTGTGCTGCCGTACCAGTTGATGGCGGCCTACACCGCAACCGGTGCCGAGGTGCCGCACGTGGTGAAGGACGCGCTGCAGGACGCGATGGAACTCGCGCTGGCCAACGTGCCGCAGTTCGAGGGCCGCGTGGTGGTGTGCCCCGACGTGTCGGGCTCGATGAGCTCGGCGGTGACGGGTTACCGCGGTTCGGCGACCTCGGCGGTGCGCTGCATCGACGTGGCCGCGCTGGTGGCCGCCGCCGTGCTGCGCCGCAATGCGGATGCACGTGTGCTGCCCTTCGAGACGAAGGTGGTTTCGCTGCAGCTGAATCCGCGCGATTCGGTGATGACCAACGCGGCCAAGCTGGCGGCGGTGGGCGGTGGCGGTACCTCGTGCAGCGCGCCGCTGGCGTGGCTGAACCGCGAGAAGGCGCAGGCCGATCTGGTGGTGCTGGTGTCGGACAACGAATCGTGGGCCGACCGTGCGCGGGGTCGTGGCACCGCGACGATGCAGGAGTGGGAGGCGTTCAAGCAGCGCAACCCGAAGGCGCGGCTGGTGTGCATCGACATCCAGCCTTATGCGACCACCCAGGCGCAGGAGCGCGACGATGTGCTGAACATCGGCGGCTTCAGCGACGAGGTGTTCAAGCTGCTGGCGGTGTATGCCGCGGGTGGCCTGGGCGCCGACCACTGGGTGGGTGTGATCGAGGAAAGCTCGGTCTGAAAGAGAGGAGGTGCCGCGGGCTCGGCTCGTGGCACCACCCGAGGAATCGATTGATGCCGTCGTCCGGCGAATGCAGGTGTGAGTACATCTCCTAAATGTTCGCCTCACATCATCTTCTTGTCGCCGGACGGAGGCTCTTGTTGAAAGTGCGAATGCAGGCAGGACTACATCAGGTGTGACCAGGGTTCGAATCCCGGCGCCGGTTCTCCGGCGTGGTCCATGTCTTGCCATCCTCGTCGCACTGCTTCGTGGATTGGTTTTTTGCAGCGAATGCGAGCGGAAATACAGCCTGTCGCGCACGTCGTGACCGCGGGTTCGAATCCCGCCGGCCGGGAGGCCGTAGCTCAAGTGGTTCAGAGCAGCTTGAAATTTTTCGCCGACTCCCTGGTCGCTGCTTTTTTTGTGAATGGTTTTGGGCGTGTTCTTGGCGAATGCCGATGGAACTACATCGTAATTTCCAGGTCGCGGGTTCGACTCCTGCCGGCTTCGCAAGAAGCCGTAGCTCAATGGCAGAGCAGGAAGAAAAATGTTTCATCAACACCTTGTCGCCAAGGACGCATCCATCGTGTTTGTGGGGTGAATGCAGGCAGGTCTACAGGTAAGAGCGTCATGGTCCTGGCCATGAAGGTCCCGGGTCCGACTCCCGGTCTGTTTCGGCAGATAGCTCAGTCAACGACCTGCCGTTCCTTGTCACCTCTTTTTTTGATGGCGTGCGCCATGCGATCCGAACGATGTTCTCGTGCCCATCGACGAACCGTTGAAGAATAGACAGAGAAACAGAGAGAGAAAAAAATGAAAGAACAGAACTACAAGCTGCACGAAGTGACCAACGGCGTGCCCGTGAAGATGTGGACCCGCGGCGTGCCCGTGGAAGACGAGGCGCAGAAGCAACTCGAGAACGCGGCCCGCCTGCCGATCGTGTTCAAGCACATCGCGGCCATGCCCGACGTGCACTACGGCATCGGCGCGACCGTGGGTTCGGTGATCCCGACCTTCAAGGCCATCATCCCGGCCGCGGTGGGCGTGGACATCGGCTGCGGAATGATGGCGTGCAAGACCACGCTGCATGCCAACGACCTGCCCGACAACCTGGGCCCGCTGCGTTCGGCGATCGAGAAGGCCGTGCCGCACGGCTCGAACCCCAAGCGCATGGGCCGCGACAAGGGCTCGTGGGAAACGCCGCCCGACGAAACCGACGCTGCCTGGGCCAAGCTGGTGGATGAGTTCGATGCGATCTGCGAGGACTACCCGCGCATCGAGAACACGAACAACCACAAGCACCTGGGAACGCTGGGGACCGGCAACCACTTCATCGAGGTCTGCCTCGACGAGGCGGGTTCGGTGTGGTTCATGCTGCACTCGGGTTCGCGTGGCGTGGGCAACGCGATCGGCACGCACTTCATCGAACTCGCGAAGAAGGACGCCGAGCTGCACCAGCGCAACCTGCCCGACCAGGACCTGGCGTACTTCGAGGAAGGCGCCCAGTACTTCGGCGACTACGTGCGCGCGGTGGGCTGGGCCCAGAAGTTCGCACGTGCGAACCGCGAGGTGATGATGCAGCGCGTGGTCGCGGCCGCGCGCAAGGTCATCACGAAGCCCTTCGAGGCGCACGTGGAAGCGGTGAACTGCCACCACAACTACGTGAGCCGCGAAACGCACTTCGGCGAGGACGTGCTCGTGACCCGCAAGGGCGCGGTGAGCGCGAAGGCCGGCGAGCTCGGGATCATTCCCGGCAGCATGGGCGCCAAGAGCTACATCGTGCGCGGCAAGGGCAACCCCGAGAGCTTCATGAGCTGCAGCCACGGCGCCGGTCGAAAGATGAGCCGTACCAAGGCGAAGAGGCTGTTCACGATCGCCGACCAGATCGCCGCGACCGAGGGCGTGGAATGCCGCAAGGACGCCGACGTGATCGACGAGATCCCGATGGCCTACAAGGACATCGACGCGGTGATGGAGGCGCAGAAGGACCTGGTGGAGGTGGTCTACACGCTCAAGCAGGTGGTGTGCGTGAAGGGTTAGTGCAAGGAGGTCGTCTCGATCGGCCTCCCTTTTTCAGAGAGACCGGACGAGGACGACGAGATGAAGAGCAACAAGCAACGCCGCGCCGAGATCCGCGGCCGCCGCCTCGAGCGCGCGGCGCGCATCGAGGCGCAGCTGCGGCTGCCCGACCAGCGGCACCTGCTGTCGCGGCGCGCGCCGGGCCTCGAGCCTGCCGACGTGGCGGTGCTGGCACGCCACAACAACACCTATGGCGCGCTGCCCACCTATTACGTCGACCGCGCCTTCACCTGCCGCGACTGCGGCGCCGAGCAGGTGTGGACGGCGAAGCAGCAGAAGTGGTGGTACGAGACGATGCACGCCAGCATCGACAGCCGCGCGGTGCGCTGCCTGCCATGCCGACGGGCGCTGCGCGCGGCGCGGTCCGCCTCGCGCGACGGCGAGGGCGCGAACCTGCTCGGCGAGATGTCGCAACGGCTGCGTGCGTTCGCCGACGCACCCGCAACGCCTGCGGCGCGCGCCGAGGTCGATGCCGCGCTCGAGAGCAAGTGGTGGGGCCTGCGCACGTTGGCGGTCGAGGCACTGGGCCATTGGGGTTCGGCGGTCGATCTCGCGCGCCTGCGCGCGCTGGTCGATGCCTGGCAACCGTCATGGAACAGCTGGGAGCGGCAGGGCGCGCAGGTGGCGGCCGAGGCCTTGGCCGCGAAGCTGCGCCATCCGGCCGACGAGGCATGGGCGCTCGAAGCCTGCCTGCGCGGCCATGCGAGCCCGTGGAACTGGCGTGCCTTCCTGGCCGCCATTCCGCCGGCGCGCCTCGCGGCATGCGGCGAGGCGGAGTTCGCGCGGCGCGGTGAAGGGCATCATCGGCTGTTGCGATGGCTGGCGATGGCGCATTGCCTGGGACTCGCGCCCGGGCCGGCGCAGGTCGCGGCATTGAACGCCCATGCGGACAAGGAGGTCCGCCAGTGGGCCCAACGATTCGGGAGAAAGCCGGAATGAGCGCAGCGAAGGACGAGGTCGTGCCGATGGCATCGGGGGAGGCGGCGGCGCACGACGCGCTGCGCGCCATGCTGCAGCGCGTGGGCGTGGTGTTCGAGTTCATCGTCTGCCGCGTGGCCGGCGAGGCAACGGCCGTGGGTGAAGCGCATCACCGCGAAGTGCTGCGGCGGCTGGGCGAGGAAACGATGGCGCGGGCCGAACGCCACTGGCGCGAGGCCATGGAAAAGAACCCGTCCTTGCAGCCGGCCAGCTTCGATGCGCAACGGGCCTTCGGCGTGGCGAGCGCACGCGCGACGCGGCTCGACGCGGCGGCGGTGGTCGCGGCCGACAGCTATCCACCGAAGCATCGCGTCGCGCACACGCGCGACCTCGACGAGGTGGACTGGTTCGAGTGGCTCTGCCAGGCCTTCGGCGATCCGCCCTATCCGCTGACCGTGGCCGATGAAGCCGAGCGGGCCTCGCTGTTCCCGCGCTTCTGCGAGGCCATCGGGCTGCTGCCGGACGAGGGCCTCGTGCTGATCGACTGGGTCGGCGATCCGGAGCGCGAGCCCGAGCGCAGTCTGTGGAGCGCGTATTTCGAGGACGGCAAGGAGTGGTGGGGCATCTGGTGCTTCACCGTGTGGAATCCGCGGCGCGGCACGCTGGCCGCGGTGATGGCCAGCACGACGGATTGAATGATGAACGACAGGGAAAGTACAACGATGGAACCGCAACGACATGAAGACGAGCGCATCCGCTCGGCCCACCCGGTCGAGCCCGCCATGCGCGCGCAGATCATGGAGGAACTCGCCGCCATCGAGGCCCGGCACGAGGTCACGGTGCTGTTCGCCTGCGAATCGGGCAGCCGCGGCTGGGGCTTCGCCTCGCCCGACAGCGACTACGACGTGCGCTTCATCTACGTGAATCGCCTGCCGTGGTACCTCACGGTGACGCCGCGCCGCGACGTGATCGAGCTGCCGATCAGTGGCGAGCTCGACATCAACGGCTGGGACCTGCGCAAGGCATTGGGACTGATGCGCGAATCGAACCCGACGCTGCTCGAGTGGCTGCGCTCGCCCATCGTCTACCGCGAGGACGCGCAGGCGATGCCGCGTTTCCGCGCGCTGTCGGAGGCGGTGTTCTCGAATGCGCGCGGCTGGCATCACTACGCCTCGATGGCGAAGAAGAACTTCCGCGAGCACCTGCAGGCCGAGACGGTGCGCTACAAGAAGTACCTCTACGTGCTGCGCCCGCTGCTGGCCGCGCGCTGGATCCGCATGCGGCCCGGCGTGCCGCCGATGCGTTTCGCCGACCTCGCGCAGCACACGCTCGATGCGGTGCGCGATGCCGCGCTGATCGACGAGATCAACGCGCTGCTCGAGGTGAAGATGCGCGCCGGCGAGGCCGCGACCAGCCCGCGCTGGCCGGGCATCCATGCCTTCATCGAGGCGGAGCTGGCCGCGCATGCGGCCGAGCCCGTGACGGCGCTGCCGCCGGCCGATGCGTCGGGGCTCGATGCCTTCCTCAGCGACACGGTGCTGCGTTTCGGGGGCGGCGATGCGAAGAGCGCGGTGCGCCACGAGTCGCAGGGTTGCGGCTGAGGACGCAGCAAGGACAACGGGGAACAGGGGCGCGCGAGGACCGCGCCGACTACGAGAAGAACAGCCATGAAAGAAGAAGAAATCCAACGAGAACAGGCGCATGCGGCGCCATTGCAGGCCGTCGTGCTCGACGGCTCCCAAGGCGAGGGCGGCGGCCAGATCCTGCGCACCAGCCTCGCGCTGTCGATGGTGACGGGGCGGCCCATGGCCATCGAGAAGATTCGCGCGGGCCGAGCCAAGCCGGGCCTGATGCGCCAGCACCTCGCGTGCGTGAATGCGGCGGCCGCCATCAGCGGCGCGGCCGTCGAGGGCGCCGAACTCGGTTCGCAGTCGCTGCGCTTCGCGCCGGGCCCAGTGCACGCGGGCGAGTACCGCTTCGCGATCTCGGGCGCGGGCAGCTGCATGCTGGTGCTGCAGACCGTGCTGCCGCCGCTGCTGCTGGCCGGCGCGGCGAGCCGGCTGCACCTGAGCGGCGGCACGCACAACCCGATGGCGCCGCCGTTCCATTTCCTCGAGCGCGCCTTCGCGCCGCTGGTGCGCCGGCTCGGTGCCGACCTGCGACTGCAGCTGCGCCGCCATGGCTTCTATCCGGCCGGCGGTGGCGAGGTCGAGGCCGACATCGTGCCGGCGGCCGGTGCGCTGCAGCCCTTCGACCTGCTCTCGCGCGGCGAGGCGCTGGAGCGCCACGCCGAGTGCCTGGCGCCGGGCATCGCGCGCCATGTGATGACGCGCGAACTCGAGACCCTGGGCGCGGCGATGGGCTGGACCGGCGAGCAGCTGCGCTACGGTGCCACGCGGCAGAACGAGGGCCCGGGCAATGCGCTGATCGCGACGCTGGTGCATGCCGAGGTGACCGAGGTGTTCACGGCCTTCGGCGAGAAGACGCTGAGCGCCGAGCAGGTGGCGCATGCGCTGGTGAAGGAGCTGCGCGGCTTCCTCAAGAGCGAGGCGGCCGTCGGGCCGCACCTGGCCGACCAGCTCGCGCTGCTGCTGGCGCTGGCCACCTGGCAGAGCGGCCGCGGCGCGGCGTTCACCTGCAGCGAGGTGACCGAGCACACGCGCACCAACTGCGCGGTGATCGAGCGCTTCCTGCCGGTGCGCTTCGCGATCGCGCAGGCGCGCGCGGCCTCGACGGTGCGCGTCGAACCGGCCTGAGCCAACCCCTCAGGCCAGCGGCGTCGCGTTCGCGTACAGCCGCAGCAGCATCGCGCGCAGGGTCTTGACCTCGGCCGGGCTGAAGTCGGAGATCGCGACCGCCTCGTAGTGCTGCGCGAGCGGAATCAGCTCGAGCGTGAGCGCGAGCCCGCGCTCGGTCAGCGCGATGCGCACCGCGCGCTTGTCGGTGTCGCACTTCTCCCGCATCACCAGCTCGTTGGCCGCCAGCCGGTCGACGATGCGCGACAGCGCCGACAGGTCGGTCGAGGCGTGCGTCGCGAGCTCCGAGAGCGTCTGGCGCGGCGTGTGCTGCAGCGAGGCGCACACGCGCCACTCGCTGAGGCTCAGCCCATAGGGCTTGAGGGCCTTGGCGAAGGCATTGCCCATGCGCGCGCCGGCGCGTGCCAGCAGGAAGGGAATGGCCTTTTCGAGGTCGTGTTCTGAAGTTGGGGTTTTCATCTAGACATGCTTGATTGTTCAAGTATATAGTCCGCCCACTTATTTGAATAATCAAGTAAATGGAGACAAGAAGATGAGCCTCGGACACTCTCGCAGGCACGCCGTCGCGGCCCTGCTGGCCCTTGCCTCGGCGCTGCCGGCGGCGCAGGCGCAGACGGCCACGAAATGGCCGGCCCAGGCCGTGCGCTTCATCGTGCCGTTCCCGGCCGGCTCGGCGCCCGACGTGCTGATCCGCCTCGTGGGCGCGAAGCTCGGCGAGAAGTGGGGGCAGGGCGTGATCGTCGACAACAAGCCCGGCGGCAGCGGCGTGATTGGCATGAACGGCATCCTCGCCGCGCCCGCCGACGGCTACAGCTTCGGCTTCGTGCAGGGCTCGGCGATCTCGGTGGCGCCGAGCACGATCAAGGGCGTGAGCTACGACTTCAACCGCGACTTCGTGCCGGTCACGCTCGCGGCGGTCGCGCCCTTCATGCTCGCGGTGCCCGGCAACTCGCCGCACAAGACGCTGGCCGACTTCATCGCGGCCGCGCGCGCCAGGCCGCAGGGCGTCGAGGTGGCCGACAACGGCCGCGGCACGGCGCCGCACCTGGCCTCGGCGCTGCTCGGGCTGCAGTCGGGCGCGCAGTTCCTCGAGGTGCACTACCCGGGCGGCGCGCAGGCGATGCAGGCCACGCTCGGCGGCCAGACCCAGATGATGGTCGAGACCTACAACGTGGTCGCGGGCAACGTGCAGGGTGGCCGCATGCGCATCCTGGCCAGCATGGGCGACCGCGTGGAGCCCGGCCTCGAGGCCTTCCCGCTCGCGAGCAAGACCGTGCCCGGCGCGGTGGCGCACGGCTGGTTCGCGGTGATCGCGAAGAAGGGCGTCGACGCGCAGGTGCTCGCGAAGCTCAACAAGGACATGAACGAGGCGCTGCTGCTGCCCGAGGTGGTCGCCAAGTCGCGCGAGCTCGGCACCTATCCGCGCCCCGGTACGCCCGAACAACTGGCGCGCTACATCGCCGAGGACCGCAAGACCTGGCAGGACGTGCTCGACAAGCTGAACATCAAACCGGAGTGAACACCCCATGAAAGACAAGATTGCGCTCGAAGAGCATTTCGCGATCGACCTGACGATCGCCGACTCGCAGGTCTACGCACGGCCTGAGGTGTGGCAGACGCTGAAGGGCAACCTGCTCGACTTCGAGCAGCAGCGCCTCGAGCAGATGGACCAGTGGGGCACGGCCTTCTCGATCCTCTCGCTGAACTCGCCCGCGGTGCAGGGCATTCCCGACGCGAAGCGCGCGGTGGAGGTCGCGAAGCGCGCCAACGACGTGCTGGCCGAGCAGGTGCGCCGCCATCCCGCGCGCTTCGGCGGCTTCGCGGCGTTGCCGCTGCAGGACCCCGAGGCCGCGGCGCGCGAACTCGAGCGCTGCGTGAAGGAACTGGGCTTCCACGGCTTCCTGGTCAACGGCTTCTCGCAGGTGGGCGACGAGCAGACGGTCGTCTACTACGACGATCCGCGCTTCGCCGATTTCTGGCGTGCCGCCGCGGCGCTCGGCAAGCCCTTCTACATGCATCCGCGCGACCCGCTGCTGCCGCGCGAGCCGATCTACGAAGGCGCGCACTGGCTCACCGGCCCGACCTGGGCCTTCGCGGTGGAGACCGGCATCCATGCGCTGCGCCTGCTGTCGAGCGGCCTGTTCGACCGCCATCCCGAACTGCAGATGATCCTTGGCCACTTCGGCGAGGGCATTCCGTTCAACATCTGGCGCGTCGACCACATCCTGCGCAAGGGCCGCCGCGGCATGCCCTGTGACAGGGAGATCGGCGACTACCTGCGCAGCAACGTGCACATCACGACCAGCGGCAACTTCCGTACGCCGACGCTGCTGTCGACCCTGCTCGAGGTGGGATCGGACCGCATCATGTATTCGGTCGACTATCCGTTCGAGAAGCACGAGGACGCGGCGCGCTGGTTCGACCGCTGCGAGATCAGCGAGAACGACCGGCGCAAGATCGGCCGCGACAACGCGCGCCGGCTGTTCGGGCTGAACTGAGATGGGCGCTGCGAAAGACACGCGGCCGGTGCTGGTGGCCGGCGGCGGCATCGGCGGGCTGGCAGCGGCGCTCGCGCTGGTGCGCGAGGGTTTCCGCGTCAAGGTGATCGAGCAGGCCGGACAGATCGGCGAGATCGGTGCCGGCATCCAGCTGAGCCCGAACGCCTTCGCGGCCTGCGATGCGCTCGGCGTGGGCGCGCAGCTGCGCGCCAAGGCGGTCTACACCGACGAGATGGTGATGTTCGACGCGCTCGATGCGCGGCGCGTGGCGGGCATCTCGCTGGCCGACGCTTTCCGCGAGCGCTTCGGCAATCCCTATGCGGTGATCCATCGCGCCGACATCCATGGCGCGCTGCTCGACGGCGTTCAATCGGCGCGCGACGGCCAGATCGAGTTCCTGACCTCGACCAAAGGCGTGAAGATCGAACAGGACGCGGAGGGCGTGACCTTGATCGACGCGCAGGGCGGGCGCCACGAGGGCCAGGCGCTGATCGGCTGCGACGGCGTGCGCTCGGTGGTGCGCCAGCAGTACGTGGGCGACGGCATCCGGGTGTCGGGCCATGTGGTGTTCCGCGCGGTGGTCGACACGGCCGAGTTCCCCGAGGCGCTGCGCTTCACCGCGCCGTGCATCTGGGTCGGCCCCAACTGCCACCTGGTGCACTACCCGCTCAAGGGCGGCGACAAGTTCAACCTGGCCGCCACCTTCCACAGCGACCGGCCCGAGGAATGGGGCTCGATGGATGGCGACCCGGCCGAGCTGCTGCGCTTCTTCGCCGGCACCTGCGAGCGGGTGCAGCAGATCCTGCGCGTGCCCCAGGCCTGGAAGCGCTACTCGACCGCCGACCGCAACCCGATCGAGCAATGGACCTTCGGCCGCGCCACCCTGCTGGGCGACGCCGCGCATCCGATGGTGCAGTACCTCGCGCAGGGCGCCTGCATGGCCTGCGAGGACGCGGTCACGCTCGGCCTCGCGCTGCGCCACACGCAGGGCGACTGGCCGCGCGCGCTCGCGCTGTACGAGCGTTCGCGCGTGGCGCGCACCGCGCGCGTGGTGCTGTCGGCGCGCGAGATGGGGCGCATCTATCACGCCAGGGGCGTGGAGCGGCAGGTGCGCAACAGCATGTGGAAAGGCCGGCCGCAGGCGCGCTTCTACGATGCGCTCGAATGGCTCTACGGCTGGAGCGCCGAGCACTGCCTGGATCTCGACGAGGCGCTCTCGTGAGAGCCATCGCCGAATCCGCGGGCACGGGCGGTGCCGCCGAAGTGCGCGCGCCGATCGACATCCCCGCGCTGATCGACAGCCATCCGGTCAGCAGCTTCCAACGCTGGATCCTGGTGCTGGTGGGCTGCGCGGTGGTGATGGACGGCTTCGACGTGCAGGCGATGGGCTTCGTGGCGCCCGCGATCGTGCACGAATGGGGCATCGAGAAGGCCGCGCTGGGCCCGGTGTTCGGCGCCGGCCTGCTGGGCATGCTGGTCGGCTCGCTGGTGCTGAGCATCTGCGCCGACTGCTTCGGCCGCCGGCCGGTGCTGATCGCGGCCACGGTGTTCTTCGCGCTGTGCATGCTCGCCACCACCGGGGTCCACACGTTGGGCCAGCTGCTCGCGATGCGCTTCGTCACCGGCATCGGGCTGGGCGGCATCATGGCCAACGCCAGCGCGCTGGCCAGCGAGTACAGCCCGCACCGGCGGCGCGTGACGCTGATGATGTGGGTCTCGTGCGGCTTCACCGGCGGCGCGGTGCTAGGCGGCGCAATCAGCGCGCTGCTGCTGCCGCTGGGCGGCTGGCGCGCGGTGTTCGTGTTCGGCGGCGTGGTGCCGCTGGTGATCGCGGCGCTGATGCTGCGCTACATGCCCGAGTCGATGCAGTTCCTGGTGCTGCGCGGGCGCCGGCTCGACCGGGTGCAGCAATGGCTGCGCCACATCGCGCCCGGCGTGCCGGTGGATGCCGCCAGCCGCTACGTGGTGCACGAGGCGAAGCAGGACGGCGCGCCCGTGGCCGAACTGTTCCGCGGCGGCCGCGCGCGCGCCACGCTGCTGCTGTGGGGCATCAACTTCCTCAACCTGCTGAACCTGTTCTTCCTCGCCAACTGGCTGCCCACGCTGGCGGTCGACGCGGGCTACAGCGCGAACGTGGCGGTGGCCGCCGGAACGCTGCTGCAGGTGGGCGGCGTGGTGGGCACGGTGGCGATGGGGCCGCTGATCGACCGCGTGGGCTTCTACCGCGTGCTGGTGCCGGTGTTCGCGCTCGCGGTGCTGACCATCGCGCTGATCGGCCAGCCCGCGCTGCCGCTCGCGGCCATGCTGGCGGCGGTGGTGGTCAGCGGCTTCTGCATCGTCGGCGCGCAGCCGGCGCTGATCGCGCTGGCCTCGAGCGTCTACCCGACCACGGTGCGCGCCACCGGCATGGGCTGGAGCCTCGGCATCGGCCGCGCGGGCTCGATCGCGGGGCCGCTGGTGGCGGGCTGGCTGATCGGGCTGCACTGGTCGAACGGCGCGCTGTTCGTGGCGGCGGCGTTGCCCGCGCTGCTGTCGTGCGCGATGGTGTTCTGCATGGGGCGCACGGGATTCGGCAAAGGCCACAACGGTGGCAACAACGGCAACAACGGCGCGGCGACGCGCGAAGGAGAGAAGACATGACGACGGCAACGGTGGGCGCGCGCGAGGGCGGTGCGGCGGTGGTGGCGGCACGCGTGCTGATGGCCGCGATCTTCCTGATCGCGGGCACGCGCAAGCTCATGACCTATGGCGCCACGCTCGGCTATTTCGCCAAGCTCGGCATCCCGCTGCCCGACGTGGTGCTGCCGCTGACCATCGCGCTCGAGATCGGCGGCGGCCTGCTGCTGGTCGCGGGCTGGCGCGTGAAGTGGGTGGCGGGTGCGCTCGCGCTCTTCACCCTCGCCACCGCCTTCGCGGCCCATGCCTTCTGGGCGGCCGACGCGGCGCAGTTCAATGCGCAGCTCAACAACTTCCTCAAGAACGTGGCGATGGTGGGCGGCTTCCTGGTGCTGATCGTGCAGGCCCGCACCAGGGAGACTGGGGAGACTGTGCGCTGAGCGGAAAACTGCTTTCCGTTCGCGGCATGGAAACACGCGCGGGCGCGCGGGAGACTCGCGGCGGGCGCCTCGCGCCCTGAAAAAAGAAAGCCCGACGCATGACCATTTCTTCCTTCGTCTACAACAGCGCGCCCCAGCGCGTGGTCTTCGGTGCCGGCGCGCTACGGCACCTGGCGCGCGAGATCGAGGCGCTCGGCGCGCGCCGCGCGCTGGTGCTGTCCACGCCCGAGCAGCGGCCGCAGGCCGAGCGCATCGCCGCCCTGCTCGGCGACCATGCGGCCGGCGTGTTCGACCGCGCCGTGATGCACGTGCCGATCGAGACCGCGCGCGAGGCGCGCGAGGTGGCGCGGCGGCTCGATGCCGACTGCGCCGTGGCCATCGGCGGCGGCTCGACCACCGGCCTGGGCAAGGCGATCGCGCTCGATTCGGGGCTGCCGATCCTCGCCATTCCCACCACCTACGCGGGCTCCGAGATGACGCCGATCTACGGCATCACCGAGGCCGGCCTCAAGAAAACCGGCAAGGACGCGCGCGTGCTGCCGCGCACCGTGATCTACGACCCCGAGCTCACGCTGAGCCTGCCGGTGGCGATGAGCGTGACCAGCGGCATCAACGCGATCGCGCATGCGGCCGAGGGCCTCTATGCGGTCGATGCCAATCCGATCATGGACCTGATGGCGGTGGAGGGCATCGCCGCGCTGGGCCGAGCGTTACCCGTGCTGCGTGCCTCGGCCCAGGACGTGGCGGCGCGCGGCGATGCGCTGTACGGCGCATGGCTGTGCGGCACCGTGCTCGGCAACGTCGGCATGGCGCTGCACCACAAGCTCTGCCACACGCTCGGCGGCAGCTTCAACCTGCCGCATGCCGAGACCCACACCATCGTGCTACCGCATGCGCTGGCCTACAACGCCGCGGCCGCGCCGCGCGCCATGGAACGCATCGCCGGCGCGCTCGGCGGCCGCAGCGCGGCGCAGGCCGTGTACGAGCTCGCGCGCGACAACGGCGCGCCGGTGGCACTGCGCGACATCGGCATGAAGGAAGCCGACCTCGACGTGGCCTGCGCGCAGGCGCTGCAGAACCAGTATCCGAATCCGCGCCCGCTGGAGCGCGACGCGATCCGCGCGCTGCTGCAGAACGCCTGGGAAGGCGCGCGGCCCTGAGCGGCTGCGTTCTTTCTTCGTCGAGCTCAAAAGAAGAAGGGCGCGAAGGGCCCGCCGTGCTGGCGGGACCTTCGCGCCCTTCACGCGAGGTCCGGGTGCTGCTATCAGTTGGCCGCTTCGCCGCCCGCGGGCTGCGTGCTGGCCACCGAGGGCACGCCCTGCAGCTGCTTCACTTCGGCCAGGTAGGCCGGGCTGTTGCGCAGGCGCTCGTAGGCGGCCGTGCGTTGGCGGAAGTCGGGGTTGGTGCTGTCGATGCCGTCGATGCGCGCGTACTGATTGAGGCCGGCGCGGGTCCACAGTGCGAGGTCGGCCTTGACTTCGGCGCGGCTCAGCGCGCCCGCGGCCACGTTCTCGCCGGCGGTGCTGCCGACCCATGCTTCCTGCGGTGCCTGGGCCACGGTCTTCGAACGGTCCAGGTCGGCGCGCACGTCGGTGCGGCTCAGCGCGCTGCCGGTGGTGGCGATCGGCGCGCCCACCCAGGCTTCGGCCGGCACGGTCTGGGCCGAGGCGGCGCCGGCTGCGAGTGCGAAAGCGGAGAGGGCGATGAGTTGCTTGGTGTTCATGATGGGAGTCCCTTCGGATGTCTGTGTGGGCGGCGGACATTCGTCGTTGCCACGGGATGCAGTGTGAAACCGCATCGTGGTTCGCGCTGTGCGTTTGCGCACCGCTTTCGATCGATCGCGCGGGGCCGTGAACCCCACTGGCAGTGGGGAGAAACGGGGACGAAGGCTCAGGCCGTTCGCACCGCGTACAGCACCGCCAGCGGCTCGGTGCGCCCGCGCACAACGAGCATCTCGGGCTCGCCGAGCGTCTCGGCCGCGCCGGCCTGTTGCGCCGCGAACAGCGAGAGCACCAGCCGCGCAGAAGCCTTCTTCGAATGGTCCTGTAGCCGGCTCGCGGTGTTGACCACCTCGCCGATCGCGGTGAAGGTGGTGGTCTCGAGGTAGCCGACCTCGCCGACCGCGGCGCGGCCCGCGTGCAGGCCCATGCCGAAGTCCAGCCGCTGGCCGAACTGGGCCTCGAAGCCCTCGCTCCAGGCGTCCATGCGCTCGCCGATCAGCGCGGTGGCGCGCAGCGCCTGGCGGCAGGCGGTGGCGAGGTCGGTCTCGAGGCCGAAGATCGCCATCACGCTGTCGCCGATGAACTGGTTGGGCACGCCGCCGGCCTCGCGCACCGCGGCGCCGACGGTGGCGAAGTAGCGGTCGAGCACGTAGGCGAGATCGAAGGGCCACTGCCGCTCCGACAGCCCCGACCAGCGCCGCAGGTCGACGAACAGGATCGCCACGTCGCGCTCGTGGCCGAAGCTGCCCACGGGCGCGGGCCGGCCCTCGTTGGGGCGCGGCGCGAACAGCGGCGTGACCTCGATGTCGCCGCGCGGGCGCAGCTGGCAGGCCAGGCGCACGTCGGCCGGCGCGCGCACGCGTTCGAGCGTGCGCTGCTCGTCGCGGCCCGGCGGGTCGACGTGGCCGGCCGGCCCGTTCACGCGCACGCGGCAGGTCGAGCAGCGCGCGCGGCCGCCACAGGCCGACAGGTGGGCGATGCCGTGCGAGCGGCTGGCCTCGAGCACGCTCCAGCCGCGCGGCACGTGCACCGTGCGCTCGGGGTAGCGCAGCGCGATCGAGGGCCGGCCCGACCAGCGGTAGAAGGCCGTGCGGCCCCAGCGCGCGAGCAGCAGCGCGGCCAGCGCCAGCGCATAGAAGAGCTTGATGTTGCGCTCGATCGCGCCGAGCGCGCGTGACTGCTCGGCCGTGGGCATGGCCGTCGGCGGCACGCCGGTCCACTGGAACTCGCGCCCCATCGAGACGAAGCCCACGGCGGCCATCAGCGGCAGCACGACGGCGATGGCCAGCAGCAGGTGCGAGAAGCGGCGGTACCAGGGCTGCACGCGCAGCGCGAAGTGCAGGCCCAGGCAGCCATGCGCCCAGGCCGCGAGCATCAGCGCGAACTGCGCGCTCGCGCCCGGCAGGTCCCACAGGCCCCAGACCACGCGCGCGTACGAGCCCTCGATGCCGTAGACGGTGTAGGCGCCGCGCATCGCCGTCAGGTGGGTGGCCAGCAGCAGCGGCAACGAGAAGCCCAGCAGCACGCGCAGGCCCTCGAGCGGCGGCATGCGCAGCGTGCGCCGTTCCCACAGCGCGACCACGGCCAGCGCCAGGTGCGCCAGCGCGGCGCCATACAGCAGCAGGGTGCCGGGCAGGCTGTGCCAGAAGGCGCGCAACTGGTCGAGCACCGCCTCGGCCTGGGCGAAGGAGGCGATGCCCAGCGCATGGTTGAGCAGGTGCAGCGTGACGTAGGCCATCAGCACGATCCCGCTGGCCCAGCGCAGGTTGCGCCGCGTGGGCGTTCTCAGGGCGGATGGGGAACGTCTGTGCATGCGGCGGGTCGGAAGGGCACCCGAGCATAATGCGCGGCGCCCACCGACCCGGCATGGCCTCCACCACACCTTCCTCGCCTTCCTCCCCGGCTTCGGCCGTCCCGCGCTCCAGCCTCGCGCTGCGCCAGATCGCGCTGCTCGCGGGGCTGTCCGACCAGCGGCTGGACCAGCTCGCGCAGCAGTGCCTGTGGCACAGCGTGGCCGCGGGCAAGCCGCTGCTGCTGCGCGCCGAGCAGCAGGGCGAGGTGTTCCTGCTGGTCTCGGGCCGCGTGCGCGTGACCACCTATTCGGCCAATGGCCGCCAGGTGACCTTCCGCGATTCCGAGGCCGGCGAGCATTTCGGCGACATCGCCGCCATCGACGGCGGGCCGCGTTCGGCCGACGTGGTCACGCTCGAGCCCTGCGTGGTCGCCAGCCTCGACCGCACCGCCTTCCTGGCCCTGCTGCGCGAGGAGCCGCTGGTGGCCGAGCGCGTGATGCAGCGGCTGGCCGCGCTGGTGCGTCAGCTCAGCGAACGCGTGATCGACCTCAGCACCCTGGGCGTGCAGAACCGGCTGCATGCCGAGCTGCTGCGGCTGGCACGCGGCGCCGGCTTCGACGGCAACCAGGCGCGGCTCGAACCCGCGCCGCGCCATGCGGCCCTGGCCAGCCAGATCAGCACCAACCGCGAGCAGGTCACGCGCGAGCTCAATGCGCTGGTGCGCAGCGGCGTGCTGCGCAAGGACGGCCGCGCGCTGGTGCTGGAAGACGCCGGCCGATTGGAGCGGATGGTGGCCCAGGTGCGCGGCGACGCGTCCTGAACCACCGCGCGCTCAGTTCCAGCGGCCGCTCGTGCCGCCCACGCTGAAGCGGCCCGCGCCCAGCAGCACCACGGCGAGCGCGCCGAACAGGTACAGGCCCTGCAGTTCGAGCGCCCAGCCGCCCTGCTTGGTCAGCGCGAAGAGGTCGCCCATGTGCACCAGGCCGAAGGCGAACAGCATGTTGACCACGATCACCGCGGCCGCGGCGCGGGTCCAGAAGCCGGCGATCAGCAGCAGCGGCGCGACGATCTCGCCGACGTAGACCAGGTAGGCCAGGCCACCGGGCAGGCCGGCCTTGGCCAGCATGCCGCCGATGAAGCCGACGCCGGCCGAGAGCTTGAAGATGCCGTGCAGCAGCACGAGCACGCCGATGGCGACGCGCAGCAGCAGCTTGCCGGCGTCGTCGTTGGCAAGGGCGGGGGCGGCGAACGACGAAGCGATCGGCGCACGCGGGGTGGCGGCGGTGGCGGCCTGGGTGTTCATGGCGGTTCCTCGAGCGGTCAGGATGGAAAAAGACAGTGCCCGCCCGCAGGATGCGGGCAGGTCCGTTTCCAGTGTGCGCAGGAGGCGGCGGGCCGGTCGGTGCGTTTACGCACCTTTTTTCGAGAAAGCGGCTCGGGCGAGCGGATCAGCGGCCCAGGAAATGCCCGGTCCACTTGCGCTCGTAGTCCATCTTGTGGAAGTGCGCGGCCATGAAGTCGATGAAGCTGCGCACCTTGGCCGACAGGTGCTTGCGGCTCGGGTAGGCCAGGTTGATGCGCAGGTGCGGCAGGTCCCAGTCGTCGAGCGTGGGCACCAGCCGGCCGGCCACGATGTCGTCGTAGACGATGTAGGTGGGCTGCACCAGGATCCCCATGCCGTCGAGCGCCGCGGCGCGCAGCACCTGGCCGTCGTTCGACTCGAGCAGCCCCTGCACGGCCACCGTGCGGACTTCGCCGTCGCGGCCGGTGAAGCGCAGCTCGTTCGGGTTGTTGGCGTAGGTGTAGATCAGCAGCTTGTGCTGCTGCAGTTCTTCGAGCGTCTTCGGGAAGCCGTGCTGCGCGAAGTAGCGCGGCGAGGCCGCGAGAATGCGCCGCGTCTCGCCGAGGCGGCGGATCGTCACGTTGGAATCGGGCTCGTACTCGCGCGTGCGGATCGCCACGTCGATGTTGTTGTCGATCAGGTCGAAGTAGCGGTTGGCGGCTTCTACGTGCACCTTCACCCCGGGGTAGCGCTGGGTGTATTCGCGCAGCAGCGGCGCGATGTGGTGGATCGAGAACGACAGCGAGGCCGTGATGCGCAGCGTGCCCGTGGGCTGCAACGCGGTGGCGTTGACGGCCGTCTCGGCATCGTCGAGGTCCGACAGGATGGTGCGCGCGCGGCCGCAGAACTCGCGGCCGGTGTCGGTCAGGTAGAGCCGGCGCGTGTTGCGCTCGACCAGCCGGGCGCCCAGCCGCGCCTCGAGCGCGCTCAGGTGGCGGCTCGCGGCCGCGTTCGACAGCCCCAGCGCCTCGGCGGCGCGGCTCAGGCTGCCGGCGTCGGCAATCTGCACGAGCAGGGCGATTTCGGTCCAGCGGTCCATGGGGCGTGTCTCCGGCGAGCGTCTTTTTCGGGCTGGGGGATTTTGTCCCAGGGGGTGGGTCGACCGTTCCGCTGGGCGGAAAAATCATTTGCGCCGAGGTGCTTTGCGCCCACCGGTCCGACGCCTAGAGTCGGGCGAACCCCTCGAACGAATGGAGACAGCCGCCATGCGCAATCTCAACCAGGACAACATCACCCAGGCCGTGCTCGCGCGCTTCGCCGACACCCCGAACCCGCGGCTGCACGAGATCGTGACCAGCCTGGTGCAGCACCTGCACGCCTTCGCGCGCGAGGTGAAGCTGACTGAAGCGGAGTGGAAGCAGGGCGTCGACTACCTGACGGCCACGGGCCAGATGTGCGACGACACGCGCCAGGAATTCATCCTGCTGTCGGACGTGCTGGGGCTGTCGATGCTCACGATCGCGATGAACAACGACAAGCCCGCGGGCTGTACCGAGGCGACGGTGTTCGGCCCCTTCTACGTCGAGGGCGCGCCCGAGTATGCGCATGGCGACGACGTGGCCAACGGCGCGGCCGGCGAGCCCTGCGACGTCAGCGTGACGGTGCGCGGCCTCGACGGCGAGCCGGTGGCCGGCGCCGTGGTCGACGTGTGGCAGGCCGACGCGGGCGGGCACTACGACGTGCAGCATCCCGAGCTCGGCCATGCCGAGAACCGCGGCCGCCTGCACACCGGGCCCGACGGCGCGCTGCATTTCCGCAGCGTGCTGGCCGAGGCCTACCCGATCCCGACCGACGGCCCGGTGGGCCAACTGCTCGACGCCACGAAGCGCCATCCGTGGCGGCCCGCGCACCTGCACTTCATGATCCAGGCGCCGGGCTACGAGCGGCTCATCACCCACGTGTTCCGCGAGGGCGACCAGTGGCTCGATTCCGATGCGGTGTTCGCGGTGCGCGAATCGCTGGTGGCGCCCTGGACGCGGCAGGCCGACGGCCGCTGGCGGCTCGATTTCGACTTCGTGCTGAACCCGCTCGCGGCGGCGCCGGCGCGATCCGCACCGCAGGCCGCGGCACAGCCGGCCTGAACACCGACGACGACACACACCGGAACCAGGAGACAGAGGAATGAACGACACGCTGCAGCAGGAGCTGCTGATCCGCCGCATGATCGAACGCTGGGCCGTCTGGCGCGATGCCGGCGACTGGGAGCGCTTCGCCACCGTGTGGCATCCCGAGGGCGTGATGATGGCGACCTGGTTCCAGGGGCCGTTCGCCGAGTTCATCCGCGTCACGCAGGAAGGCTGGGCCAAGGGCGTGAGCATCCTGCACTTCCTCGGCGGCTCGGCGATCGAGCTGGCGGGCGAGCGCGCCATCGTGCAGACCAAGATGACGATCTCGCAGCGCGGCCTGGTCGAGGGCGTGCCCTGCGACGTGGTGTGCACCGGCCGCTTCTACGACTTCGTGGTGCTGCACGAGGGGCAGTGGAAGCTGCTGCACCGCCAGCCGATCTACGAGAAGGACCGCATCGACCCGATCGATCCGGCCGCCACCGTGACCCTCGATGCCGCGAAGCTGGCCGAGCTGCCCGAGGGTTATCGGCACCTGGCCTACATCCAGCAGCGCATCGGCTACACGGTGAAGCTCGACATGCCGATGCTCAAGGGGCCGGCGGTCGAGGCGCTCTACCAGCGCGGCGCGCGCTGGCTCGCGGGCGGCGCGCTCGAGCGCTGAGCCGGATCGGATCGGGGCTGCAGCGGCCCGCGCGCCTTCCTGCTACGCTCGCCGGGGCCCGCCGCGACGACGGGCTTTTTTTCGCGCGCCGTCCCTGCCCATGGTCTTCCCCCTCATCACCGACCCGCACTTCTACGCGGTCGCCATTCCCGCCGTGCTGCTGCTCGGCATCAGCAAGAGCGGCTTCGGCGCGGGCTTCGGCTCGCTCGCGGTGCCGCTGATGGCGCTGGCGGTCACGGTGCCGCAGGCCGCGGCGATCCTGATGCCGCTGCTGCTGTTGATGGACCTGCTGGGGCTCGCGGCCTTCCGGCGCGACTTCGACCGCTCGCTGCTGAAGTTCCTGATCCCCTTCGGCCTGCTGGGCACGGTGATCGGCACGCTGCTGTTCCGCGCGCTGTCGGCGCACACGGTGGCGGGCATCGTGGGCGTGTTCACGCTGCTCTTCCTGGCGCAGCGCCTGCTGTTCCCGCCCAAGCCCGACGATCCGCTGCCCTCGCGCGGCATCGGTGCCGCGCTGACCACGGTGTCGGGCTTCACGAGCTTCATCGCGCATGCGGGCGGGCCGCCGATCAATGCCTACGTGATCCCGCTGCGGCTGTCGCCGGTGGTGTTCACGGCCACCATGGCCTACTTCTTCTTCGTGGTGAACCTCAGCAAGTGGATCCCCTACGCATGGCTGGGCCTGATCGACCTGCGCACGCTGGCCACCTCGCTGGCGCTGATGCCCTTCGCGCCGCTGGGCGTGTGGGTCGGCATCCGCATCGCGCGGCGCATCGACGCCACCTGGTTCTACCGCTTCGTCTACCTGGGCATGCTGCTGACGGGGCTCAAGCTCGTCTACGACGGCTTCGTGGCGGCCTGAGTCCCCGCCGCCGCGGCGCTCAGAATTCGACGATCGACTTGAAGCCGCCGAAGATCATGCGCTTGGCGTCGAAGGGCATGGTCTTCGGGTCCATCGCCGCGATGCGCGGGTCGGCCATCACCTTGGCGTTGACCGTGTCGCGGTGCTTGCGCGACTTGTAGACGATCCACGAGAACGCGACCACCTCGTCGGCCTTGAGCTTCACGCTCTGCGGGAACGAGGTCAGCTTGCCGGGCTTGACGTCGTCCGCGACGCACTCCACGTATTCGAGCGCGCCGTACTCCATCCAGACCTTGCCGGCCTTGCGCGCCACCTTGCGGTAGGCCTCCACGTTCTTGGCGGGAATCGGCACGATGAAACCGTCGACATAGCGAGCCATGGGAACACTCCTTGAAAAGAAGGGAAAGAGAAACAGAAACGGCGGCCGGCCCAGCAGCAGCCCGTCAGGACGTTGCCGCGCCATTCGCCGCGCTCCCGGGGCCTGCCGATTCCTCGTTGTTCTGCATCTGCCCCGGCATGGCGGAGCGAAGCAGCAGGGCGCCCAACAAACCCGCCACCGCCGCGAACACGGCGCCGACGAGAAATGCCATCTGGTAGCCGCCGGTGAGCGCGAGCGGCGTGCTCGCGCCGGCCGCGAGCATCGAGCCGGTCTGCGCGGCCGCGATGCTCGCGAGCACCGCCAGGCCCAGCGCGCCGCCCATCATGAAGGCGGTGTTGACCACGCCCGAGGCCAGGCCCGATTCGCTAGCGCTCACCTCGCTCATCGCGGCCAGCAGCAGCGGATTGAAGGCCATGCCGGCGCCCAGGCCCAGCAGCAGCATGCCGGGCAGCACGTCGATCGCGAAGCGGCCGTCGACCGGCGCGCGCGCGAACAGCGCCAGCCCGATGGCCGCGAGCCACAGACCCGCCGCGAGCGGACGGCGAATGCCGAAGCGCATCACGATCTTTGCCGACAGCCCCAGCGAGAACACGGCCATGATGACGTTGGCCGGCAGGAAGGCCAGGCCGATCTGCATCGGCGTGTAGGCGAGCACCAGCTGCATGTAGAGCGCCGAGATGAAGAACCAGGCGAACATCGCCGCGGCCCACAGCACGCCCACCACGTTCGAGACCGAGACGCTGCGCAGCCGGAACAGGCCCAGCGGCATCAGCGGATGCTTCACCCTGGCCTCGATGGCGATGAAGATCGCGAGCAGCGCGACCGCGGTGCCGAGCAGGCCCAGCGTCTGCGCCGAGCGCCAGCCGGCCTCGTTGCCGTTGACCACGCCGTAGACCGCGAGCATCAGCGAGAGCGTGACCGTGACCGCGCCGGCCACGTCGAGCTTCTCGCCATGGGCCTGGCCGCGCGCGCTCGGCAAGAGCGCGATGCACAGCGCGTACACGGCCACGCCGATCGGCAGGTTGACCAGGAAGATCCAGTGCCAGCTCAGCGAGCTGGTCAGCAGGCCGCCGAGCAGCACGCCGATGCTGCCGCCGCCGGCGCAGACGAAGCCGTAGACGCCCATCGCCTTGGCGCGGTCGGCCGGCTCGGTGAAGAGGTTCATGATCAGCGACAGCGAGACGGCCGACACGATCGCGCCGCCCAGGCCCTGCACCGCGCGCGCGGCGATCAAGAGGCCCTGCGTGGTCGAGATGCCGCAGGCCAGCGAGGCCAGCGTGAACAGCACCAGCCCGGCGAGGAAGACGCGGCGGTGGCCGTAGAGGTCGCCGAGCCGCCCGCCCAGCAGCAGGAAGCCGCCGAAGGTCAGCATGTAGGCATTGACGACCCACACCAGCGAGGTCTCGGTGAAGCCGAGGTCGGTGCGGATCGAGGGCAGCGCGACGTTCACGATGGTGGTGTCGAGCACGATCATCAGCACGCCCAGGCACAGCACCATGAGGGCGAGCCAGCGCTTGCGGTTGTCGAGGGATTCGGTCATGGAAAGGATTCCTCAGGGGCCGGGCGGCGCGCCGCCCGGCGGATGGTTGTGGCGTTCTTCGTCAGACGAGGGAGGCGCCGCCGTTGATCAGCCAGGGCGTGCCGTAGCGGTCGGTCACCATGCCGAAGCCCTCGACCCAGAAGGTCTTCTCGAACGGCATGCCGACGTGGCCGCCGTCGGCGAAGGCGTCGAACACGCGCTTCGCCTCGGCGACCGTCGGGTAGTTGAGCGCGACGCCGAAGCCCTTCATGCCTTCGTACGGCATGCCCGGCATGCTGTCGGAGGCCATGAGCATGCTGTCGCCGACCACGAGGCTGGCGTGCATCAGGCGGCTGGCGGCCTCGGGCGGCATGTTGGCGGCTTCGGGGCTTTCGCCCACGGTCATGAGCATTTCCATTTTTCCGCCGAGCGTCTTCTCGTAGAAGCGCATGGCCTCGGCCGCGTTGCCGTCGAAGGTGAGATAGGCATTGAGGAGCGACATGGGAGTTCCTTCGGTGAGTGGGTGGATGGGACAACGGAGGGGACAGGCTCAGGATCCCGCCGGCTTCTCGGCCGCGGTCTTGAGGTTGGCGAGGCCGGCTTCGAAGTCCTTGCCGATCAGGGTGTCCATGTCGAAGAACAGGCCCATGAGCTTGGAGACGTAGGGCGCCGGGCCGTGCATGGCCCAGGTGACCTGGGTCGCGTCGCCCTGCGGCTGGAAGCTGAAGTCGGCGGTGTTGCGGGCCTCGAAGGGCTGGAGGAAGTCGAGCTTGATCGAGACCTTCGTGGGCGAGGCCTCGAGGATCTCCATGCGGCCGGCGCCGGCCTTGTCGTTGCCCTCCCAGGCGTAGGTCGCGCCCGGGCCGCTGGCGGCGCCGCCGAAGCTGCGCTTCATGGCCGGATCGAGCTTCTCGTAGGGCGACCATTCGCTCCAGCGGTGGAAGTCGGCGACCAGCGGCGCGATCCGTGCGGGCGGGGCCTGGATGCGCGCGCTGCGCTCGACGCGGAAGCTGTCGGGGCGGGTGGCCGCGAACAGCAGGACACCGGCGATCAGCACGACGAGGAGGAGGGCGATTTTCTTGAACATGGAGCGCTCTGGAACGACGAATGGAAAAGGGGGAAAGGGGGCTTCGCGCGGCGCGGCTTCAGTCGCCGACCACCACCATCCAGCCCACGCCGAAGCGGTCGCCGACCATGCCGAAGCCCGGCGAGAAGAAGGTGGCGATCAGCGGCTGCATCACCTGGCCGCCGTCGGCCAGCGCGTCGAACCACTTGCGCGCATCGGCCTCGGTGGGCGCGGTGATCGCCAGCATGATTCCCTTGAACTCGGCCTGGCCCGAGCAGCGGCCGTCGGAGGCCATGAGCTCGGTCTCGCCGATGCGCAGCACCGAGTGCATGACCTTGTCGGGACCGGGCATGGCGCCGGCGCAGCCGTCCGCGTCGGGCGGCATGTCGGCGGGGGCGTCGCTGTAGCGCATGAGCTGCACGACCTCGGCGCCGAGCGCCTTCCCGTAGAACGCGATGGCCTCGTCGCAGCGGCCTTCGAACGAGAGATAGGACTGGACTTTCATGGCAATTCCTCTTTGCAAGAGCGGTTATTTCGGGGGCGCCGCTGGGCAGGAGGGCCCGGGGCGAATACGATGGCACTACTTTGTGTACACCGTCCACAAAGAATAGCAAAGATAATGGACACTGTCCACATCGAAAAATCGTAGTCCGAGAAAGAAGGAAATGGTCCGCAACGCCGCCATCGCCGCCGAATCCGCGCCGCCCTCGCGCTCCACCTACCGCCATGGCGACCTGCGCCGGGCCTTGCTGGACGCGGGCATCGAACTGGCGCGCGACGGCGGCCCCGACGCCGTGGTGCTGCGCGAGGCCACGCGCCGCGTGGGCGTGGTGCCCAACGCGGCCTACCGCCACTTCGCGAGCCGGCACGAGCTGCTGCTGGCGGTGCGCGGCGCGGCGCTGTCGGCCGCGGCGCGCTCGATGGAGAAGGAGCTCGGCGCGATCTCGCACGACCAGCCGCCGGCCGACTACGCGCGCGCCTGGGTGCGGGCGATCGGCTCGGGCTACCTGCGTTTCGCGCAGGACCAGCCGGGGCTGTTCCGCACCGCCTTCGTGATCTCTTCCGACGAGGCACGCGGCACCATCGGCCCCTCGAGCGCGGGCGCGAGCGGGATGGATCCGTTCCAACTGCTGGGCTCGGGCCTCGACCGGCTGGTGGAGGCCGGCGCGCTCGATCCGGCGCGGCGCCCGAATGCCGAGTACCTGGCCTGGTCGGCGGTGCACGGACTCGCGCTGCTGATCATCGAGGGCCCGCTCAAGGAGGCCGACCCGTCGGTGCTGGAGCCGCTGACGCTGCGGCTGCTGGAGATGGTGGAGCTGGGCCTGCAGTAGGCGCGGCTCACCTGTTCAGGCGCTCAAAGGCTCAAAGGTAGACCTTCTGCAGCAGCTTGATCAGCGTCTCGCGCTCGCGCGCGTTGAGCCGCGCGCTGGCATCGAGCTCGAGCTGGATCACGGCCTGCTCGGCCTCGCGCACCAGCGCCTCGCCGGCCGGCGTGAGATGCAGGCCGACCGCGCGGCCGTCGTGCGGGTGCGGCTTGCGCTCGATCAGCGCGCGCGCGTCGAGCTCGGCCACCAGGCTCACGAGGTTGGGCGGCAGGATGTCGAGCGTGCTGCAGATCTGGCGCGAGGTGGCGCCCGGGTTGTGTGCCAGCAGCGAGAGCACCGAGAAGTCGATCTGCTTGAGCTTGAAGGCCGCCATGCGCTTGGCGAACAGCGCGCTCACCACCAGCCAGGCGCGGCGCGCGTTGTAGCCGACCAGGGTCTCGAGCACGCGCGCGTCGAGGCGGTCCGTCCGGCCGAGCGGCGCGGCGGCCATGTCGCTCTTCGCGCTCTTCGGAGCGGCGGATTTCGGGGAGGTGGGCATGGCGCAAGCGTAACCGCGAGCGGGGCCCCGAAGCGCCGGGCCGGTGGCGACTTGGCGACAGCCCGGCGCGGGCTCAGGACTCCGCGGTGAAGCCGATCTTCTTCACCAGCGGGCCCCAGCGCTCGTATTCGGACTGCAGCGACCGGCGCATCTCCTCGGGCGTGGAGCCCTGCGCGATCAGGCCCACCGACAGCAGGCCGTCGGCTACGGCCTTGTCCTTGAGCGCGGCCTGGATCGCGCCGCTCGCGGCGGCGATCACCGGCGCGGGCGTCTTCGCGGGCGCGAAGAAGCCGAACCACTCGTCGGCCACCAGCTCGGGGAAGCCCTGCTCGGCGAAGGTCGGCACCTCGGGCAGGTAGGCGGCGCGCTGGGCGCCCGAGGTGGCGAGCACGCGCAGCTTGTTGGCCTTGACGAAGGGCAGGTAGTCGCCGCTGGGCGTGAGGCTCGAGGCGATCTGGCCGCCCACCACGTCGTTGACCGCCGGCAGCGAGCCGCGGTAGGGCACGTGGCGCAGGTCGGCGCCGCTGTTGAGGCCCAGCAGCGCGCCGAGGAAGTGCGGCGTGGAGCCCGCGCCCGGCGAGCCGTAGCTGGCCTGGCCCGGGTTGGCCTTGGCCCAGGCCACGTAGTCCTTCAAGGTCTTCACGCTGGCCGGCACCATCGGGCCGACCGCCAGGCCATGCGTCATCACCGCGCCGATCGAGACCGGCGCGAAGTCGGCCAGGCCGTAGCTCAGCTTGCTGTAGATGTAGGGATAGGTCGACAGCGCCGAGGCCTGCGAGAGCGCGAGCACCGAGCCGTCGGCCGGCGCGCTCTTGAGCGAGTCGAGCGCGATGCGCCCGCCCGCGCCGGGCTTGTTCTCGACCACGGGGTTGAGCTTGGTGAAGTCGGTGCCGCCGAGCTTGTCGGCCACGCGGCGCGCCACGCTGTCGCCCGCGCTGCCGGCCGGGAAGCCGTAGTAGATCTTCACCTGCTGGGCGACGATCTCGGCCAGCGCGGCCAGGGGATGCTGCAGGGCGCCGAGCGCGGCTGCGCCGCCGAGCGCCGTCACGAACTGACGTCGGTTGGTCATGGTCTTGTCTCCGGTTGGTGGTGCTGGGGGCTCTATCGCGGCGCCATGCGCAGCGCGCCGTCGAGGCGGATCACCTCGCCGTTGAGGTGGCCGTTGGTCACGACGTGGCAGGCCAGCTCGGCGAATTCCGAGGGCTGGCCCAGCCGCGGCGGGAACGGGATCGAGGCCGCGAGCGACTGCTGCACCGGCTCGGGCAGCTCGAGCAGCAGCGGCGTGGCGAACAGGCCGGGCGCGACGGTGCAAACGCGGATCGCGTGCTGCGCGAGGTCGCGCGCCATCGGCAGGGTCATGCCGACCAGGCCGCCCTTCGAGGCGCTGTAGGCCTGCTGGCCGACCTGGCCGTCGAAGGCCGCGACCGAGGCGGTGAACAGCATCACCCCCTTCTCGCCGTTGGCGAGCGCCGCTAGCTTCGCGCAGCGCGCGGCGAACAGGCGCGCCATGTTGTAGCTGCCGATCAGGTTGACGTTGACCACGCGCACGAAGTCCTCGAGCGGCGCCGGGTTGCCGTCCTTGCCGACGATGCGCTTCGCGCTGCCGATGCCGGCCACGTTCATCAGGATGCGCGCCGGGCCGTGCGCGGCCTCGGCCTGGTCGAGCGCGGCGCTCACGCTCGCGGCATCGGTGATGTCGCAGGCGCAGGCGATGCCGCCGATCTCGGCGGCGACCTTGGCGGCCAGCTCGGCATTGCGGTCGAGCAGCGCCACCTTCGCGCCCAGGCGCGCGAGTTCGCGCGCAGTGGCCTCGCCGAGGCCCGATGCGCCGCCGGTCACGAGTGCGGCCTGTCCTTCGATCTTCATGGGTTCGTCTCCAAAGAGGGGGAAAAAGGCGTCAGCGCGGCCGCAGGGTGAAGGGCAGCGTGCCGTCGTGCAGCGCCTCGACCAGCGCGGCGCGGTGCTTGAGCACGGCGCGCTGGTTGATCGAGCCCTTGTCGGTGACCTCGCCCTTGTCGATCGAGGGCGGCTCGCTCATCAGGTGCAGCCGCGCGATGCGGTTGGCGCTGCCGGTGCTCGCGGCCGCGAGCTGGTCCAGCACCTGCTGGAAGTGCGCCTGCACCGGCGCGCTCTCGAGCACCTGCCGCATGCTCGCGCCGGCGTCGAGGCCTGCGAGCTGGCGCACCTTCTGCGTAGTGAAGACCAGCGCGCCGACCTCCTTGAGGTTGATGCCGGTCAGCACCGCGTCCTGCACGTAGGGCGAGCCGGCCGTGGCGATCTTCGCGCGCAGCGGGCCCACGCTCACGAAGGTGCCGGTGGCGAGCTTGAAGTCCTCGGCGATGCGGCCGTCGAAGCGCAGGCCGCGGTGGATGTCGGCGTCGTCGATCCACTTGACCGCGTCGCCGGTCGAGAAGAAGCCTTCCTCGTCGAAGGCCTCGGCCGTGGCCTCGGGCGCGCGCCAGTAGCCGGGCGTGATGTTGGGGCCGCGATAGCGCACCTCGGTCTTGCCGTCGACCTCGATCAGCTTGAGCTCGATGCCCGCCGCGGGCAGGCCGACGTCGCCCGACTTCACGTCGGGGCCGGTCACGTAGAGCGCGAACGGGCCCGATTCGGTCATGCCCAGGCCGGTGCCCATCACGATGCGCTCGCCGACCTCGGCCTCCTGCGTGCGGTGCAGGCTGTCCCAGACCGGCTGCGACAGCGCCGCGCCCGAGTAGAAGAACATCTTCACGCGCGACAGCAGGTTGCGCCGCAGCACCGGGTCGGTCTCCATCGCCTGCGCGATCGCCTCGAAGCCGGTCGGCACGTTGAAGTAGATGGTGGGCGCGATCTCGCGCAGGTTGCGCAGCGTCTCGGCCATGCCGGTGGCCGTGGGCTTGCCCTCGTCGATGTAGAGCGTGCCGCCGTTGTCGAGCACGATGCCCACGTTGTGGTTGCCGCCGAAGGTGTGGTTCCACGGCAGCCAGTCGACCAGCACCGGCGGCTCGTCGCCCAGCGCCGGGATCGACTGGCGCAGCTGCTGCTGGTTGGCGCACCACATGCGGTGCGTGTTGACCACCGCCTTGGGCATCTTGGTCGAGCCCGAGGTGAACAGGAACTTGGTGATGGTGTCGGGGCCGGTGGCGTGCATCGCGGCGTCGATGGCGGGCGTGGGCACCGTTGCCGCGAGCGCGTCGAACGAGGTGGTGGCGCGGCCGGGCAGCTCGCCTTCGGCCAGCACGATCTCGACGTCCGCGTCGGCCGGCAGCGTGGCCTCGATCGCGCGGGCATAGCGCGCGGCGTCGGCCGCGAACACCAGGCCCGGCGTGAGCGTGGCCAGCACGTGGCGCAGCTTGTCGAAATCCTGGCTCACGAGCGAGTAGGGCGGCGAGACCGGGCAGTAGGGCACGCCCGCGTAGAGGCAGCCGAGCGCGAGCAGCGCATGCTCGATGCCGTTCTCGCTGAGGATCGCCACCGGGCGCTCGGCGTCCAGGCCGCGCGCTAGCAGGGCCTGGCCGATCGCGCGCGCCTTCTGCAGGGCCTCGGCGTAGCTCACGCGCAGCCAGTCGCCGGTGCCGCCATCGGCCAGCCGCGCGCGGCGCGCGATGAAGGTGCGCTCGGGCGTGGCCTCGGCCCAGTGGTGCAGCCGGTCGGTCATGCGTTCGCGGTAGGGGCGAAGCGGCGTTTCCGCGCTCAGGTACTGCGTGCCCGGCGCGCCGTCGCGCAGCAGCGCGCGCGTGACGCCGAAGGCGAGCGGTCGGTATTTGATGGCCGTCATCGGGGCGCCCGTGCGTGAGTGGATGAGTCAATGAACGAAGGAAGGGCCTCAGCCCTTGCTGACCTTGGCGCCGCGGCCTTCGAGGAAGTCGCGCACGCGCTGCTTGGCCTCGGGCGCGGCCTGCACGATGCCGGACATCAGCGCCTCGGTGAAGAAGCCGTGGTCGGCCGGCTGCTCGGCGATGCGCGGCAGCGCGTGCATCAGCGCGTAGTTGGTGAGCGGCGCGTTGGTTGCCACGCGCTTGGCGAGCTCGAAGGCCTTGTCGAAGGCCGTGCCCTCGTCGACCAGGTACTGCGCGAAGTTGGCGCGCTCGCCTTCCTCGGCGTTGTAGACGCGGCCGGTCATCATCATGTCGGTCATGCGCGCCACGCCGATCAGCTTGGGGATGCGCACCGAGCCACCGCCGCCCACGAAGATGCCGCGCGAGCCCTCGGGCAGCGCATAGAAGGTGCTGCGATCGGCCACGCGGATGTGGCAGGCGCTCGCGAGCTCGAGCCCGCCGCCGACCACCGCGCCGTGCAGCGCGGCGATCACCGGCACCGGGCCCTTCTCGATGCACTCCAGCGCCGCGTGCCACAGGCGCGAATGGGCGAGGCCCTGGCCCGCGTCGCGCTCCTTGAGTTCGCTCAGGTCGAGGCCGGCGCAGAAGTGCGGGCCCTCGCCATCGATCACGGCCGCGCCCACGCTGGCGGGCAGGTTCTGGAAGGCATCGCGCAGCGCGAGGATCAGGCCGTCCGACAGCGCGTTGCGCTTGGCGCCGCGCGTCAGGCGAATGATGGCGACGTCGTCGCGGAGTTCGATGTGGAGGTCGGAAGAGGTCATGTTGCGTTCTGGATTGAAGCGGATTATGGTTATGTAAAATAATCAATTCAAGGCATTCGACGATGCCGCGGACTAGGGACTTTCCCGTAAAGGAGACGATGAAGTGGACCACCAGAACCTGATCGCGATCGATATCCACACCCATGCCGAGGTGAGCTGCTGGAACCCGTTCGACAACTACGGCGAGGAGTACGACCGCGCGGCCGACAAGTACTTCGGCTCGAACCGCCGCCCGACGATCGAGGAGACGGTGGCCTACTACCGCGAGCGCAAGCTGGGGCTGGTGATGTTCATGGTCGACGCCGAGTCGAACATGGGCCGGCGGCGCATCCCGAACGAAGAGATCGCCGAGGCGGCGCAGAAGAATGCCGACATGATGATCGCCTTCGCGAGCATCGATCCGCACAAGGGAAAGATGGGCGCGCGCGAGGCGCGGCGGCTGATCGAGGAGCACGGCGTCAAGGGCTTCAAGTTCCACCCGACGGTGCAGGCCTTCCATCCCTACGACCGCATGGCCTGGCCGATCTACGAGGTGGCGGCCGAGTACGGCATGCCCGCGATCTTCCACACCGGCCACAGCGGCATCGGCTCGGGCATGCGCTGCGGCGGCGGCCTGCGACTCGAGTACAGCAACCCGATGCACCTGGACGACGTGGCGATAGCCTTCCCCGACATGCAGATCGTGATGGCCCACCCCAGCTTTCCCTGGCAGGACGAGGCGCTGAGCGTGGCCACGCACAAGCCCAACGTCTGGATCGACCTGTCGGGCTGGAGCCCCAAGTACTTTCCGAAGCAGCTGGTGCAGTACGCCAACACGCTGCTGAAGGACCGCGTGCTGTTCGGCAGCGACTACCCGCTGATCACGCCCGAGCGCTGGATGAAGGACTTCGAGGTCGCGGGCTTCAAGCCCGAGGTGATGCCGGGCATCCTCAAGGGCAACGCGGTGCGGCTGCTGCGGCTCGAGACTTCAGCCGCGGCCTGATCAGTCCGCCTTGCGCGCACGGCCCGCCGGCGCGGCGGCGTCGTTCCAGTGCTGCTCCCACAGGGCGTCGCCGCGTTCGAGCGCGGCGCCCAGCTCCTTCCTGCGCCGCTGCACGACCGCGGTGACCAGCGCATTGCACAGCGAGAAGGCGGCCGTGTAGGAATCGAAGGGCGAGGCGCTCGAGGTGCGCACCAGCATCAGGTGTTCGGCCGAGGCCGCCGCGGCCGCCGAGGGGCTGTCGGTGATGACGATCACCTTCGCGCCGCGTTCGCGGAAGTAGGCCGCCGCGCGCGCCGTGGCCAGCGAGTGGCGTCGGAAGGTGACGGCCAGCAGCACGTCGTTCTCGCCGATCCACAGCAGTTGGTCCTCGAGCGGCAGCGCGGCCGTGCCGGCCAGCGGCCGCACCTCGGGCAGGCACAGGTTCAGGTGCAGCGCCAGGTGGCCCGCGATGGTGGCCGCATGCCGGTGGCCCAGCACATGCACGCGCGCCTTGCGCTGCACCAGCAGCCGCACGGCGGCCTCGAAGGCCACCGGATCGATGGCCGCGAAGGTCGAGCTCAGGTTGTGCTGGTCGTGCAGCAGCGCGTTGGCCAGGCAGGTGCGCACCGATGCGTCGTCGACGATCACGGCATCGGCGCGCGTGGCGGGCGAGGCCAGCCGCGCCGTGACCTCGGAGCGGGCCTCGAGCTGCGCTTCCGCATAGCTGGGATAGCCGAGCTTGGCGAGCAGCCGCACCACGGTCGAGGCGCTGGTGCCCACCTTCTTTGCAAGGCTCGTTGCAGATTCGAGCAGGCCCTGGGGATAGCGCGTCTGCAGTTCCTCGATCAGGCGCTGCTCGCTGCGCGTGAGCTTGCGGCCGTAGCCCGAGATGCGTTGGTTGAGGTTCATGGTCGCCGGGCATTCTGCCCGCGCAGGGGTCGAGATGGGCTTCGATTTTGCAATGGTTATTGCAAAACTGTGACGACCTTGCAAGAATGCGCGCACATTCAGGCCTCATCCCTTCCCGTTTCCAGGACGCTTCCATGACCTTCCCCCTTTCCGCCTCCGCGCTGCGCCGCCGCACCTTCCTGGGCGCGGGCCTCGCGGCCGCGCTGCCGCTGGCGGCGCATGCGCAGGCCTATCCGTCGCGGCCGGTCACGCTGGTGGTGCCGTTCCCGGCCGGTGGCTCGGTGGACCTGATCGCGCGGCTCTACGCCGATCCGCTCGCGAAGGCGCTGGGCGCGCCGGTGGTGATCGACAACCGCGGCGGCGCGGGCGGCTCGATCGCCAGCGCGCAGGTGGCGCGCGCCAAGCCCGACGGCTACACGCTGGTGGTCTCGTCGCAGAGCTCGCATCTCGCGAATCCGCTCACGCAGGCCAACCCCGGCTACGACCCGATCAAGGACTTCGCCTCCATCAGCCAGCTCGCGCGCTCGATCAACGTGCTGCTGGTGAACCCGGCCGTGCCCGCGAAGAACTTCAAGGAATTCGTCGCGCTCGTGAAGGCGCGCCCGGGCGAGCTCAATTTCTGCAGCGCCGGACCGGGCAGCATGGGCCAGCTCAACGTCGAGCTGATGAAGTCGCAGCTGCAGCTCAATGCCACGCACGTGCCGTACCGCGGTGGCGGGCCGCTGGTCACGGCGCTGATCTCGAACGAGGTGCAGTTCGGCCTCGACAACCTCGCGCCCTTCCTGCCGCACATCCAGGCCGGCAAGCTGCGCGCGCTCGCGGTGGCCGCGCCGGCGCGCGTCGCGGCGCTGCCCGACGTGCCGACCTTCGCGGAGCTCGGCTACCCGGTGCTCAACACCACCTCGTGGATCGGCCTGGCCGCGCCCGCGAAGACGCCGAGCGACGTGATCGTCACCTTGCACAAGGCCGTGCGCTCGGTGGCCGACCAGCCGTCCATGGTCGAGGCGCTGGAGTCGCGCGGTTCGCTCACGCCCGAGCAGCAGTCGCCCGCGCAGTTCACGGCCATGATGTCGGAGCGCCTCGCGCTGTACGGCGAGATGGTGAAGCGCGCGGGGATCCGCGGCGAATGACCGTGTCCTCGTTCACCCCCGACACCGCGCCGCTCGAGGTGCTGCCGCGCGACCTCTCGGCCTACCGCGCGGGCAACACCGGCATCGACTACGTCCATCGTTTCGAATCGGGCCGGCCCGGGCCGCATGTGCTGGTCAATGCGCTGACGCACGGCAACGAGATCTGCGGCATGGTGGCGGCCACCGACCTGCTCGACCGCGGCGTGCGCCCGAGGATCGGCACGCTGACCGTGAGCTTCGCCAACGTCGAAGCCTACGAGGCCTTCGACATCGAGCGGCCCTACGAGAACCGCCAGCTGGTGCACAACCTCAACCGCATCTGGACGCCGGCGCTGCTCGACGGCAGCGAGCAAAGCCCCGAGCTGCGCCGCGCGCGCGAACTGCGGCCGGTGCTCGACGCGGCCGACCACGTGCTCGACATCCATTCGACGCGCGCACCGGTGCAGCCTTTCTGGGTCTATCCGGAGCTCGAGCGCAATGCGCGGCTGGCGCTGGCCGTGGGCGCGCCGCTGGTGCACCTGGTGATGCCCGCGGGCGCGGCGCCGGGCACGGGCGTGATCGGCTACGGCCGTCATGGCGCGGCCGAGGGCCAGGGCGCGGCGGTCGTGGTGGAGTGCGGCCAGCACTTCAGCCGGTCGGCGGCCGAGCTCGCGGTCGACGTGACGCAGCGTTTTCTCGCGCATCTGGGGCTGGTCGATCCGGTGGCCTCGCAGGCGCCCGCCGCGCCCGCGCGTCGCTTCCGCCTGCTCGAGGTGCACATGGTGAAGACCGAGAGCTTCGCCTTCACGCGGCCGCTGCTGGGCTTCGAGACCTTCGACCAGGGCGAGCTGATCGCGGTCGACGCGGGGCAGGAGATCCGTTCGCCCTGCGACGGCTGCACGGTGTTCATGCCCACGCGCGCGGCGCTGGTGGGGCGCGAGGGCGTCTACCTCACGGTGCCGGTCTAAGGCACCCGCTCCTCGTCCTCTTCCTGCCGGTCCCAGTCGCGCCCGGCGCGCCGCTTGCGCTCCTCGCGCTCGCGCGCCATCTGTTCCTCGAACTGCTGGCGGCCCGCCTTGTTGACCGCGATCAGCTTCGCGCGGTCCTTGTAGTGCGGGTAGATGTCGTCGGTGAGCTTCAGGTTGCGCTCGCGGAAGCGCATGCTCGATTCGCGCGCCTCGTGCGCGGGCCAGCCGAGCACCTCGAGCACCGAGCGCGCGCTGCGCAGCGACGACTCGAAGACCTCGCGCTCGACCAGCGTCACGCCGCGGTCGCGCAGCTGGAACAGGTGGCTCACGTTGCGCGCCCGCGCGATGATCTGCGCCTGCGGGAAGTTCTCGCGGAACAGGTCGACGATCTCGAGCGACTGCTCGATGTCGTCGACCGCCACCACCACCGCCTTGGCCGTGCCGGCGCCCGCGGTGCGCAGCAGGTCGAGGCGCGTGGCATCGCCATAGAACACCCGGAAGCCGAATTCGCGCAGGCCCTCGACGTTGTCGGCATCGTGGTCGAGCACGGTCACGCGCAGCCCCTGCGACATCAGCATGCGGCCCACGATCTGGCCGTAGCGGCCGAAGCCGCAGATCAGCACCTTGGCGTCCTGCTGCTCCGAGATCTCCTCGAGCTGCGGCCCGCCGATGCGGCTGTAGCGCGGCAGCAGGTAGCGGTCGATCAGCACCAGCAGCAGCGGCGACAGCAGCATCGACAGCGCGACCGCGCCGATCAAGAGCGAGGTGACCTGCGGCGGCAGCACGTCGGGCCCGGCCGACTGGAACACCACGAAGGCGAACTCGCCGCCCTGCGCCAGCAGCAGCGTGAACACCGGGCGCTCCTGGTAGGCCAGCCCCATCGCCTTGGCCAGCGCGTAGATCACCACCAGCTTGATGGCCATGAAGCCGACCACCAGCATCGCCATGATCCAGGGGCTCGCGAGCAGCACGCCGAAATCGATCGTCATGCCCACGGCGATGAAGAACAGCCCGAGCAGCAGGCCCTTGAAGGGCTCGATGTCGGTCTCGAGCTCGCGCCGGTATTCGCTCTCGGCCAGCAGCACGCCCGCGAGGAAGGCGCCCAGCGCCATCGACAGGCCGACGAACTGCATCAGCGCCGCGATCGCCACCACCAGCAGCAGCGCGGCGGCGGTGAAGATCTCGGGCGTGTCGCTGCGCGCGATCCAGCGCAGCACCGGGCGCAACGCGAGCCGGCCGCCGAGCACGATGCCGCCGATCACGCCGAAGATCTTCAGGCCCTCGAGCAGGCGGTCGAGACCGCTCATCGACTGCTCGGCCGCGGTGGCGCCGGCCAGCAGCGGCAGGATGGCGAGGATCGGGATCGCCGCCACGTCCTGGAACAGCAGGATCGAGAAGCCGGCCTGGCCGCTCGGCGTGCGCAGCAGGTTGCGTTCGCCGAACACCTGCAGCGCGATCGCGGTCGAGGACAGCGCCAGCCCCAGCGCCGCCACCAGCGACACGCGCCAGGGCGCGCCGACCGCGCAGCCGATGGCGAACAGCACGGCGGCGCAGCTGAGCACCTGCGCCGTGCCCCAGCCGAAGATCGGCCGGCGCAGGTTCCACAGCCGCTTGGGCTCGAGCTCGAGGCCGACCAGGAACAGCATCAGCACCACGCCGAACTCGGCGAAATGCAGCACGTCCTCCACGCGCGACACCAGCCCCAGCCCCCAGGGGCCGATGGCGATGCCGGCCACCAGGTAGCCGATGATGGAACCGAGGCCCAGGGCCTTGGACAGCGGCACCACCAGCACGGCGGCGCTCAGGTAGATCAGGCTGTTGGTCAGCCAGGCGGGTGCGTGCTCCATTCAGGCGCTCCCGCCGGTGCCGCCGACCGTGGCCGACAGCCCGCGGCTCATGGCGCTCTGGAACACCCGCGAGACCACCTTGCCGATGTCGTCCGATTCGGCCGGCCGGTCGCTCTCGGGCACCGGGCAGGCCACGCAGGCGTCGAGTTCGTCCATCTCGGGCCAGTCGGGGTAGCTGCCCAGGCGCTGGGCGAAGACCTCGACGTGCGCGGCCACTTCGGCCTCGGGGGCGCTGCGCGCGCCGTGGAAGATCAGCGGCGGCAGGAAGCGCATGCCGCACAGCGCGGCGGTCTGCTCGTAGGGCGGCAGGAAAGCATCGAAGAAAAAGCGGTGGTAGCCCTGCGGGTGGTAGCTGCTCTCGGGGCTGCCGGTGGTGGCGACCAGCCACAGGTCCTTGCCCTGCAGCGCGATGCCCTCCGGGCCGTAGGCCCAGCCGTAGGCCAGCACCTCGTCGACCCAGAGCTTCTGCAGCGCCGGCATCGAATACCACTGGATCGGATGCAGCAGCACCACCAGCTGGGCGCGTTCGAGGCGCCGCTGCTCGGCCTCGACGTCGATCGCGTAGTCGGGGTAGGTGCCGTAGAGGTCGTTGACATCGACGCCCGGCACCGCGCGCGCCGCGGCCAGCAGCCGGCGGTTCACGCGCGAATCGCGCCAGTGCGGATGGGCGGCGAGCACGTAGGTGCCTCCGCCCTGAGGGGTTCCCGTGGATGTTGTTGTCGTCATCCCGCGAACATAGCGCAGTCCCGGGATTTTGGGCGCCAGCCACTACCATGGCGGACTGTCCCTTCTGGAGGAGATTTCCATGCCGGTGGTTCTGGTCGCCAATCCCAAGGGTGGCGTTGGCAAGTCGACGCTCGCGACGAACATCGCGGGCTACTTTGCGAGCCGCGGCCATGCCGTGATGCTCGGCGACGTGGATCGCCAGCAGTCCTCCCGGCTCTGGCTCGGATTGCGGCCGCCGCAGGCGCGGCCGATTTCGACCTGGGACGCCACCGGCGACAACAGCGTGGTGCGCCCGCCGCGCGGCACCACCCATGCGGTGCTCGACACACCGGCCGGCCTGCACGGCTGGCGCTTCAAGGACGTGATCGGGCTGGCCGACAAGCTCATCGTGCCGCTGCAGCCGAGCATCTTCGACATCTACGCCACGCGCGAATTCATCGACCGGCTGCTCGAGCAGCGCCGCGCCGAGAAGACGCAGATCGGCCTGGTCGGCATGCGCGTCAACGCCCGCACCCTGGCGGCCGACCGGCTCAACGAATTCATCGCGGGGCTGGGCGTGCCGGTGGTCGGCGAGCTGCGCGACACGCAGAACTACGTGCAGCTCGCGGCGCGCGGGCTCACCCTGTTCGACATCGCGCCGGGCCGGGTGCAGCGCGACCTCGAGCAGTGGCAGCCGATCTGCGAATGGCTCGAGAGCTGAGCCGCCGCATGCCGCTGCGCCCCAGGTATTCCCTGAGCCCGCTTGTCGCCGTGCCGACACCCGCGGCCGCGGCCTTGCCGCTAGAGTGCGGCGCATGACCAAGAAGACCTTCCAGACCCTTCAGGATCTGGCCGCCTGCGTCGGCCAGGAAGTCGCGGTGAGCGACTGGATCACCATCACCCAGGAGCAGGTCAACCAGTTCGCCGAGGCGACCGGCGACCACCAGTGGATCCACGTCGACATCGAGCGCGCGAAGGCCGGTCCGTTCGGCGGGCCGATCGCCCACGGCTTCCTCACGCTGTCGCTGCTGCCGCGCTTCTACGAAACCGCGTTCGACGTGACGGAGTCGCGCATGGGCGTGAACTACGGATTGAACCGGGTGCGCTTCATGTCGCCCGTGCCGGTGGGCAAGCGGCTGCGCGCGCGCATGAAGCTGCTGACCTCCGAACCCATTGCCGACGACGGCATCCAGATGACCTGGGAAACCACCATCGAGCTCGAAGGCGCGGCCAAGCCCGCCTGCGTGGCCGAGTCGGTGGTGCGCCGCTACCGCTGAGGCGGGCGGCCCCTTGCTTTCTTACATGCGGCGGTCGCTGATCTCGCCATAGGCGGCCGCGCCCTGGCGCGTGATGCCCACCGCGCTGGCGCGGACCGCGGCGCGGTCGGTCATGCCGTCGGTGGGGCGGGCCACGCCGGTGCCGCCATTGGTGATGCGCAGCGGCTGACGGGCCTGGGCCTGCACGTCGGCGCGCGACAGCGTGGACTGGAACGGCGCCGCGGGCAGCGGATTCTGTTCGCCCTGGAAGGCCTGGGCGCCGTGGCTCAGGACCAGGGTGGCGAGGGCGGCGAAGGCGATGGACTTGGCTTGCATGGTGGAACTCCTCGTGCCCCGTGTGGAGCGTGGGTGGATCGGCATGCCGGAATGCATCGAGCCGGCATGCTTTCCATACGGGGGATTCCGCCGTTCGGATGCGACCCCATCGCGCGAGGGGTCGCAACGCCTCATTTGAATCCGTTTTGCCGCCAGGCCTCGAACACCGTCACCGCCACCGCGTTCGACAGGTTGAGGCTGCGCTGGCCTTCGCGCATCGGCAGCCGCAGCCATTGGGCGGGATCGAAGCTCTCGCGGATCGCGGGGGGCAGGCCGCTGGTCTCGGAACCGAACACCAGCCAGTCGCCGGGCGCGAAGCGGATGTCGTGCACGGCGCGGGTGCCGCGCGTGGTCAGCGCGAACAGGCGATCGGGCGCCGGCCGTTCGCTGTCGAGCAGCGCCTGCCAGCTCGCATGGCGGCGCACCTCGGCGTACTCGTGGTAATCGAGGCCGGCGCGGCGCAGCAGCTTGTCGTCCATCGAGAAGCCCAGCGGCTCGACCAGGTGCAGGGTGCAGCCGGTGTTGGCGGCGAGGCGGATCACGTTGCCGGTGTTCGGCGGAATCTCGGGGTGGACCAGGACGATATGGAACATGGCCCCGATTGTCGCCACGCTCAGTGCGGCCTGTCGGTGCGCGCCAGCACGATGCCCGCGACATGCGCCGCGCCCGCGCGCCGCAGCACCTGGGCCGCGCTGAACAGCGAGGCGCCGGTGGTCATCACGTCGTCGACCAGCACCACGCGCCGCGCGGCCAGCGCATCGGCGCGCAGCGGCTCGACCGCGAAGGCGCCCTGGAGGTTGCGCATGCGCTCGGCGCGCGAGAGGCCGCGCTGGGCCGGCGTCTCGCGCGTGCGCAGCAGCAGCGCGGCATCGGTCTTGGCGGGCGCGAGCCGGCGCGCCAGCTCCAGCGCCTGGTTGAAGCCGCGCTCGCGCAGCCGGCCCGGCGCGAGCGGCATCGGCAGCACGCAGTCGCAGGCATCGAGCAGCGCCGCCGCCGAGGGGATGGCGCGCAGCAGCTGCGCCAGCGGGCCGGCCCAGCCGGTGTCGCCGTGGAACTTGAAGTCCGCGACGCAGTCCGGCCACGGCCAGGCGTAGTCGCAGGCCGCGAGGCAGGCATCGAGCGGCGGCGCATGCACGACGCAGTCGCCGCAGCGCGCCACGCCCGCGGGCAGCGGCAGCGCGCAGGTCTGGCAGCGCGGCGCGCTGGCGGCGAAGCGCGTGGCGCAGGCCTCGCACACCGGGCGCGACGGCCAGTCGCGGCACAGCGCGCACTGGCTGGGCAGCCGTGCCAATAGCGAGGTCAAAGGGCGTGCGGTCCAACGGCTGAGCATGGGCTCAATATACTCACGCCCCCATGGCCACCGACCCCCAACGACGACCGCCGACCATCGATGCCGCGGCGGCCGCCCGCTGGCGCCGGCTGGCGCCCGCCGACGGCTCGCCCTGGCTGCACGAGGAGATCGGGCGGCGCATGGAGGACCGGCTGCAATGGATCAAGGCCAAGCCGCGCCACTGGGCCGACTGGGCGCCGCTGCGCGGCGGCCTCGAGGCGCACGAGCTGCTGGCGCGCCGCTACCGCGAGGCCGAGGCCTTCGTGATCGAGCCCGAACCGGCGCTGGCCGCCGCGACCTCGGCCGCGCTGGCCGCGCCCTGGTGGAGCGCGCGGCGCTGGCAGGGCGGCAAGCTGCGCTTCGACGGACTGCCCGAGGAGGGCGTCGACCTGCTCTGGGCCAACATGGCGCTGCACATGGCGGCCGACCCGGAGGCGCTGATCGCGCACTGGCACCGGCAGGTCGCCACCGACGGCTTCCTGATGTTCTCGTGCTTCGGCCCCGACACCCTGCGCGAACTGCGCGCGCTGCATGCGCGCCTGGGCTGGCCGGCCGCGAGCCACGAGTTCACCGACATGCACGACTGGGGCGACATGCTGGTCCATGCCGGCTTCGCCGAACCCGTGATGGACATGGAGCGCATCGTGCTGACCTGGGCCACGCCCGAGGCCGCGCTGGCCGAGCTGCGAACGCTCGGGCGCAACCTGCATCCGGCGCGTTTTCCGGCCCTGCGCGGCCGGGCCTGGCAGGCGGCCCTGCACAAGGCGCTGCCCGAGCTCGCGCCGGCCGAGGGTGGCGAAGGCCGGATCGCGCTGACCTTCGAGATCATCTACGGCCATGCCTTCAAGCCGACCCCGCGGGTCTCGCTGTCGGCCGAGAGCGCGGTCTCGCTGCGCGAGATGCGCGAGATGCTGCAGCGCGGGCGCCCGTCCGCCCACTGAAGACCGTTGTAGCGCGGCCCGCGCGTGCCGCATTCGGTACACGGCCGCTGGTATCTACCCGCTACAATCCGCCGTTGCGTGAAACTCGTGGGTACATGCCCGCGATCGAGGTCCGTCGGAACCCGTGGAAGACAAGGGATCTGGCGGGCGCCGACTTACCGATTTGCTGAACTCGCCCGTGTCGAATTCCGTGTTTCGATTTGCCACTGTTTCAGGCCAGAACATCCACTGGTTTCTGAAGCGGAACTGCTCGGTGACGCCGAGCCAGCTCGGCTGGCTCTACGCTTCACTGTGCGTGGTATCGCTCGGTATCGGAACGGTCTTCTGGATGCACGGCGCGCCGCTCGTGTTGCCGTTCGCCTGGCTCGAACTGGCTGCCGTGGGGTTCGCGTTCATGGCCTACGCCCGGCATGCGACCGATGGCGAGAGGATCATGCTGCAGGCGGGCCGGCTCGTGGTCGAACTCGAGAACGGCGGGAGCTACGAGCGCACGGAATTTCTCCCGCACCGGGTGCGGATCGAGCCGCAGACCGGCGACCGATCGTTGATCGAGTTGTCGGGCCAGGGTCGATCGGTCAGGGTGGGGCGCTATGTACGGCCGGAGTTGAGGGCCGCACTGGCGCGCGAGATTCGGATGGCGTTGCGCGGCGCCTGAGGGGGCTCGCGCGGTGCTGCACGGTTGGGTTTGTTGAAAATTTGAAGAAACGTGAACACGATGAAGAGCATTTGGCGCAATAAGTTCATGCCGGCAATGCTGGCGGCCGGCGCGGCTTTCAGCGGCGCGGCGCACGCAGTCAACGATCTGCCCGGCGGCCCCTCGGTGCGCCAGTTGAATCTTCCGGTCGGTGTGACCAAGATTGCGCAGGAGCAGCACTTCCTGCACACGGTGATGATGATCATCTGCACGGTGATCTTCGTGGCCGTGTTCGCGGTCATGTTCTATTCGATCTGGAAGCACCGCAAGTCGGTGGGCCACAAGGCCGCCAACTTCCATGAATCGGTGGTGGTCGAAGTCATCTGGACCATCGTTCCCTTCCTGATCGTGATCGTGATGGCGCTGCCCGCCACCAAGGTGCTGGTGGCCCAGAAGGACACCACCAACGCCGACCTCACGATCAAGACCACCGGCTACCAGTGGAAGTGGGGCTACGACTACCTGAACGGCGAAGGCGAGGGCCTGGCCTTCATCTCCACGCTCGACAGCTCGCAGCGCGCGATGTCGGACGCCGGCGCCAAGGGCGCGATCCCCGACGACTACCTGTTCAAGGTCGACAACCCGCTGGTCGTGCCGGTGCAGAAGAAGGTTCGCATCATCACCACGGCCAACGACGTGATCCACGCCTTCGCGGTGCCGCAGCTCGGCATCAAGCAGGACGCGATCCCCGGCTTCGTGCGCGACACCTGGTTCCGTGCCGAGACCGTCGGCGACTACTACGGCCAGTGCCAGGAGCTGTGCGGCAAGGAACACGCCTACATGCCGATCCACGTGAAGGTGGTCTCGGCCGCCGACTACACGACCTGGGTCGCCGCCAAGCGCAAGGAAGCCGCCGCCAAGCTCGACGACCCGACCAAGGTCTGGACCCTGCCCGACATGATGGCGCGCGGCGAGAAGGTCTACGCCGCCAACTGCGCGGCCTGCCACCAGGCCAACGGCAAGGGCGCGGGCCCGATCAAGGCGCTCGACGGCGACCCGAAGGTGCTCGACGCCGACCACAAGGTGCAGCTGATGGTGCTGCTCAACGGCCAGAACAACGGCGCGATGCCGTCCTGGAAGCAACTGAGCGACACCGACCTCGCGGCCGTCGCCACCTACACCAAGAACAGCTGGTCGAACAAGACGGGCCAGATCGTGCAGCCGGCCGAAGTCCTTGCCCTGCGCGGCAAGTGATCGGTTGACCGGAACAACACAGCGAACAGCGCCCAGCGACGAGATATTCAAGGAACGATGAAATGAGTGCAGTCCTCGACCCCCACGGTCACGCCCACGGCGACCACGCGCACGACGACCACCATGACCACCACGCGCCCACCGGCTGGCGCCGCTGGGTGTTCGCGACCAACCACAAGGACATCGGCACGCTCTACCTGCTGTTCAGCTTCACGATGCTGATGGTGGGCGGCGTGCTCGCGCTGCTGATCCGCGCCGAGCTGTTCCAGCCGGGCCTGCAGCTCGTGAACCCCGAGCTGTTCAACCAGTTCACCACCATGCACGGCCTGATCATGGTGTTCGGCGCGATCATGCCGGCCTTCGTGGGCTTCGCGAACTGGATGATCCCGCTGCAGATCGGCGCCTCGGACATGGCGTTCGCGCGCATGAACAACTTCAGCTTCTGGCTGCTGATCCCCGCGGCGCTGATGCTGGTCGGTTCGTTCTTCATGCCCGGCGGCGCACCGGCCGCGGGCTGGACGCTCTACGCGCCGCTCACGCTGCAGATGGGCCCCTCGATGGACGCCGGCATCTTCGCGATGCACATCATGGGCGCCTCGTCGATCATGGGCTCGATCAACATCATCGTGACCATCCTCAACATGCGCGCCCCCGGCATGACGCTGATGAAGATGCCGATGTTCTGCTGGACCTGGCTCATCACCGCCTACCTGCTGATCGCCGTGATGCCGGTGCTCGCCGGCGCCATCACGATGACGCTGACCGACCGCCACTTCGGCACCAGCTTCTTCAACCCCGCCGGCGGCGGCGACCCGGTGATGTACCAGCACATCTTCTGGTTCTTCGGCCACCCCGAGGTCTACATCATGATCTTGCCGGCCTTCGGCATCATCAGCCAGATCGTGCCGGCCTTCGCGCGCAAGAAGCTGTTCGGCTACGCCTCGATGGTGTACGCCACCTCGTCGATCGCGATCCTGTCGTTCATCGTCTGGGCGCACCACATGTTCACGACCGGCATGCCGGTCACGGGCCAGCTGTTCTTCATGTACGCGACCATGCTGATCGCGGTGCCGACGGCCGTGAAGATCTTCAACTGGATCGCGACCATGTGGCAGGGCTCGATGACCTTCGAGACGCCGATGCTGTTCGCGGTGGGCTTCATCTTCGTGTTCACGATGGGCGGCTTCACCGGCCTGATCCTCGCGATCGCGCCGATCGACATCCAGCTGCAGGACACCTACTACGTGGTGGCCCACTTCCACTACGTGCTGGTGGCCGGCTCGCTGTACGCCATGTTCGCGGGCTACTACTACTGGGCGCCCAAGTGGACCGGCGTGATGTACAACGAAACGCGCGGCAAGATCCACTTCTGGTGGTCGCTGATCTCGTTCAACGTCACCTTCTTCCCGATGCACTTCCTGGGCCTGGCGGGCATGCCGCGCCGCTATGCCGACTACCCGATGCAGTTCGCCGACTTCAACGCGGTGGCATCGGTCGGCGCCTTCGCCTTCGGCCTGGCCCAGGTGTACTTCTTCTTCTTCGTCGTGCTGCCGACCATGCTCGGCAAGGGCGAGAAGGCACCGCAGAAGCCGTGGGAAGCCGCCGAAGGCCTCGAGTGGGAAGTGCCGTCGCCGGCACCGTTCCACACCTTCGAGACGCCGCCCAAGCTCGACGCGACCGCCACCAAGGTGATCGGCTGAGTGCCGCATCGCCCCACGCATCCCCGACGATCGAGACCGCCACGCGATGACGCCCGAACAGAGAAGAAACAACCGCCGCATGGGGCTCACGCTGGCCTCGATCGCGCTGATCTTCTTCGTCGGCTTCGTCGTGCGCATGGTCTGGTTCAGCGGCCGCTGACGCGGTCTTTGCAAGCCTCAAGGCACAGGAGCACACGCACATGAGCCTCGGTCAACGCATCCGGCGCGCCAATGTCCAGATGGTCGGCAAGCTGGCCGTGGTCGCCTGCGGCATGTTCGCCTTCGGCTATGCGCTGGTGCCGCTGTACCGCGCCATCTGCGAGATGACCGGCATCAACATCCTCGCGCTCTCCGAGCTCGAGGTGCCCGGCGGCGCGAGCGGCGGCAAGAACGTGCGCGTGCCCGACAACACGCAGGTCGACATGACCCGCACCATCAAGGTCGAGTTCGACTCCAACGTGCGCGGCGGCCTCTGGGACTTCAAGCCCGCCGAGCGCACGATGGAAGTGCACCCGGGCGAGCTCAACACGGTGATGTACGAGTTCCAGAACGTGCAGAACCGCCGCATGGCCGCGCAGGCCATCCCGAGCTACGCACCGCAGCAGGCCGCGCCCTATTTCAACAAGCTCGAGTGCTTCTGCTTCAACCAGTACACGCTCGACGCGGGCGAGAAGAAGCAGTGGCCGGTCGCCTTCGTGATCGACCCCAAGATCTCGAAGGACGTGAAGACGATCACCTTGTCGTACACCTTCTTCGAGGTCGGCGGCAAGACGCCCGCGGCGCCGGTCGCCGTCGCGCCCACCGCTGCCGCCGAGCCGCGTTCGTGATGGTCGATTCGCCGCCCACACCCGGAACGCCGCGCAAGGGTTCGCTGCTCGCGACCCTCAAGGCGGTGGCCTGGTCGTTCTTCGGCATCCGCAAGAAGAGCGCCTACCAGGACGACCTGGCCAAGCTGAACCCGCTGCACATCATCGCGGTCGCCTTCGTCATGGTGATCGCGTTCATCGTCGGCCTCGTGCTGGTGGTGCGCTTCGTGGTCGCGCCCTGAGCCCCGAGCGAACGAACCCACGCTACCCAGAACCCATCGAATCGAGAGAAGAAAGAAAGCCAGGAGCTGATATGAGTTCAACCACCCACGGCACCACGCCTTACTACTTCGTGCCAGGACCCTCGGCCTACCCGGTCGTGTCCGCCATCGGCCTGTTCTTCGTGATCCTCGGCGCGGGGCAATGGATCAACGGCCACCAGTGGGGTGCGTGGTCGCTGCTGCTGGGCATGCTGATCTGGCTCGGCACGCTGTTCGTGTGGTTCCGCGCCGCCATCGGCGAGAGCGAGAGCGGCCAGTACGGCCACAAGATCGACCTCTCGTACCGCTGGAGCATGAGCTGGTTCATCTTCTCCGAGGTGATGTTCTTCGGCGCCTTCTTCACCGCGCTGTGGTGGGCCCGCACCCATGCGCTGCCGAACCTCGGCAGCCTGGACAACGCCCTGCTGTGGCCCGACTTCAAGGCCGTGTGGCCCAGCGTCGCGGCCGGCGTGACCGGTTCGCCGGCCGGCATCGTCGAGCCGTTCCAGACCGTCGGCCCGTTCTGGCTGCCCACGATCAACACCGCGCTGCTGCTGAGCTCGGGCGTGACGCTGACCATCGCCCACCACGCGCTGCGTGCCGGCCATCGTGCGCAGACCATCCGCTTCATGTGGCTCACCGTGCTGCTCGGCGTGATCTTCCTGGGCGTGCAGGGCTACGAGTACTACCACCTGTACACCGAACTGAACCTCAAGCTCAGCTCGGGCACCTACGGTTCGACCTTCTTCATGCTGACCGGCTTCCACGGCCTGCACGTGTTCATCGGCATGCTGATGCTGCTGTTCATCACGCTGCGCCTGCAGAAGGGCCACTTCACGCCCGAGCGCCACTTCGGCTTCGAGGGTGCCGCCTGGTACTGGCACTTCGTCGACGTGGTGTGGCTGGGCCTCTACATGCTGGTCTATTGGCTTTGAGCGAAGCACCTCGCGGCATTCCACAAAAAAGGCGCCGTCAGGCGCCTTTTTCATGGTTCTCGTGGAACGAGCACCACCTACTTGCCGAGAGGGAGCCCGGTGGGCTGGATGTAGCCCAGTTTCCAGGCCAGCAGCATGCAGAGGAACAAAAGGACCGAGAGGCCGATCCGAAAGGTGAGCGCGCGCGCCATGCCGCCGCTCTTGGCGCGCCCGTTGCGACCGTCCTTCAACATGTAGAAGAGCGCGAAAGCCAGGCTCGCGAAGATGCCCACGAACAACAGGGCAACGAAGTATTTCATGACCCGCATTATCGGCCGCCTGCCACCCGCGTTCCAGTGACTCCCGACCCCCTGACCCCGCCTCCCGGCCGCGCGCCGGACACCGCCTCCTCCCGCCAGCGCAGCGACCGCGGCTGGACCTGGGCCCGCTTCTGGCTGATGACCATCGCCGCGCTGGTCACCGTCTCCTCGACCATCTCGCTGGGCCGCTGGCAGCTCTCGCGCGCGGCGCAGAAGGAAGCGCTGCAGGCCGAGATCGACGGCCAGAAGCTCAAGCCGCCGCTCGAGCAGGCCGACTTCCTCGCGCTCGAGCGGCCGGCCGAGATGCTGCACCGCCCCGTGCACCTGCGCGGGCTGTGGCTCGCGGCGCAGTCGGTCTACCTCGACAACCGCCAGATGCACGGCGTGCCCGGCTTCTACGTGCTGACGCCGCTCGCGCTCGAGGGCAGCAACCAGACGGTGATGGTGCAGCGCGGCTGGATCCAGCGCAATTTCAACGACCGCACGCAGCTCAGCGCGGTCGAGACGCCGGCCGGCCTCGTCGACGTGACCGGCCTGATCGAGCCGCCGCCGGGCCACCTGCTCGAGCTCGGCAAGCCCGCCGCGCCGGCCTCGGCACCGGCTGGCGAGGGGTCTTCGCCCATCCGGCAGAATCTCGACCTCGAAGGCTTCCGTGCCGAAACGCAACTGCCGCTGCGCACCGACGTGTCGCTGCAGCAGACCGGGCCTGCTTCCGAGGGTCTGCAGCGCGATTGGCCGGCGCCCGCGCTGGGCCTGGAGAAACACTATGGCTATGCATTCCAGTGGTTCGGCCTGTCGGCCCTCGTGGTGATCCTCTATGTCTGGTTCCAATTCATTGCCCCCCTCCGGCGCTCGCGCCGCGCACGCCGCGATGCAGTCCGCTGACGAGCCGCTGGGGCTGACCGTGCACTCGATGCCGTCTCCGACCCAGGCGCTCGACGGCGCGGAGGGCCGCCGCACGGTCGTCGGGCGCTGGAAGATGATCGCCGTGATGCTGATGTGCGCGGCGCCCGTGATCGCCTCGTACTTCACCTACTACGTGATCCGGCCCGAAGGCCGCAGCGTCTACGGCCAGCTGATCGACCCGCAGCATGAGATGCCCGCGCTGACCGCGGCCGACCGCGCGGGCGCGCCGGTCAGCCTGCAGACGCTCAAGGGCCAGTGGCTGCTGGTGGCGGTGGGCGATGCCGCCTGCGACGCGTTGTGCGAGCAGCAGCTCTACCTGCAGCGCCAGCTGCGCGAGGTGCTGGGCCGCGAGAAGGACCGGCTCGACCGCGTCTGGCTGGTCAGCGATGCCGCGCCCGTGCCCGAGCGCCTCGAGAACGGCCTGCGCGGCGCCACCGTGCTGCGCCTGCCTCCCGAGCAGCTCGCCAGGTGGTTCACGCCCGAAGCCGGTCACACGCTGGCCGAGCACCTGTTCGTGGTCGACCCGATGGGCAACTTCATGATGCGCTTCCCCGCGCGCATGGATGCCAAGGGCGCGGGCCGCGCCAAGCGCGACCTCGACCGCCTGCTGCGCGCCTCCGCCTCGTGGGACGAGCCGGGCCGCTGAGCACGACGACGAAGACGCACGACGCTTTCAATCAAGATGGACTCCAGCTCGCTCTACGACCTCACGCCGATCGCCTGGTTGCTGGCGGCCGGCGCGCTGATCGCGCTCGGGCCGCTGGTCTGGGTGTGGCGGCGCAACGCGGGGGCCGGCCCGGCGCGGCGGCTGCATGCGCTGACCGTGCTCACCCTGTTCCTGACCTTCGACCTCACGCTGTTCGGTGCCTTCACGCGCCTCACCGATTCGGGCCTGGGCTGCCCCGACTGGCCCGGCTGCTACGGCAACGCGAGCCCGGTGGGCGCGCGCCACGAGATCGCGATGGCGCAGGCCGCGCAACCCACCGGCCCGGTCACGCACAGCAAGGCCTGGGTCGAGATGGTCCACCGCTACCTCGCCACCGGCGTCGGTGCGCTGATCACGGTGCTCGCGGTCGCGACCTGGGTGGTGCGCATGGGCCAAGGCCGGCAGGCGAGGGCGGCGCCTTCGTCGGTGCGGCAAGGCGCAGACCATGCCGCGCTCAGCGCCTGGTGGCCCGCGGCCACGCTGGTCTGGGTCTGCCTGCAGGGGGCCTTCGGCGCGCTCACCGTCACCTGGAAGCTCTTTCCCGCCATCGTCACCTTGCACCTGCTGGGCGCCGTGGTGCTGCTCGCGCTGCTGTGCATCCAGGCCGTGCGCTACCGCCAGGTGGCCGCGCAGCGCCTGCCCACGCCGGTGTCGCCGGCGCTGCGCAACGGGCTGATCGCGACCTCGGTGCTGCTGGTGCTGCAGATCGCGCTCGGCGGCTGGGTCAGCACCAACTACGCGGTGCTGGCCTGCACGCAGTTCCCGACCTGCCAGGACAGCTGGTGGCCGCCGATGAATTTCGCGCAGGGCTTCGAGATCTGGCGCCACCTCGGCGTGACCGGCGAGGGCGTGCCGCTCGATTTCGCGGCGCTCACCGCCATCCACTACGCGCACCGGCTGCTGGCGTATCTCGTGTTCGTCGCGCTCGGCCTGCTGGCCTGGCGCATGCGCCGCATCGACGGCCTGCGGCCGCAGGCCGGCTGGCTCGCCGGCCTCGCGCTGCTGCAGCTCGCGACCGGCCTGGGCAACGTGCTGCTCGGCTGGCCGCTCGCGGCGGCCGTGCTGCACACGGGCGGCGCCGCGGCGCTGGCGGTGGTGCTGGTCTGGGCGCTGTGCGAAAGCCGGCGCGAGCAGGCGGCCGGCGCCCGCCTGTCGCGCGCGAACCCTGCCGTTCCACCCGGCGCCCCCTTGCGCGGCGCGGAGGTCCCCCGATGAGCACTCCGATTCCCTTGCAGCAGGCGCACGGCGCGAGCGTGCTGCGCCAGTTCTACGCGCTCACCAAGCCGCGCGTGGTGCAGCTGATCGTCTTCTGCGCGCTGATCGGCATGGTGCTGGCCGTGCCCGGCGCGCCCTCGTGGCTCGACGTGCAGCGCGCCGTGCTGGCCTGCATCGGCATCTGGCTGGTGGCGGGCGCGGCGGCGGCCTTCAACTGCCTGGTCGAGAAGGGCATCGACGCCAAGATGAAGCGCACCGCCTGGCGCCCGACCGCGCGCGGCGAGCTCAGCGACCGCCAGGCGTTGCTGTTCTCGGCCGCGCTGTGCATCGCCGGCTCGGTGCTGCTGTGGTTCACCGTCAATCCGCTCACCATGTGGCTGACCTTCGCCACCTTCGTCGGCTATGCGGTGATCTACACCGTGATCCTGAAGCCGCTGACGCCGCAGAACATCGTGATCGGCGGCGCCTCGGGCGCGATGCCGCCGGTGCTGGGCTGGGCCGCGATGACCGGCGAAGTGGGACCCGAGGCGCTGATCCTGTTCCTCATCATCTTCCTGTGGACCCCGCCGCACTTCTGGGCGCTCGCGCTCTATCGCGTCGAGGACTACCGCAAGGCCGGCCTGCCGATGCTGCCGGTCACGCATGGCAACGAGTTCACGCGGCTGCAGGTGCTGCTCTACACCTTCATCCTGTTCGCGGGCTGCCTGATGCCTTTCATCTACGGCATGAGCGGCTGGCTCTACCTCGCGGTGGCGGTGGTCGTGAGCGTGGGCTTCACCGGCTACGCCTTCGCGCTGTGGCGCAACTACTCCGACACCCTGGCACGCAAGACCTTCCGGTTCTCGCTGATCCACCTGAGCGTGCTGTTCGCGGCCTTGCTCGTCGACCATTACCTCCGCTGACCCATGAACAAGCGCAATGCCCTGAAGTTGATCGCCGCCGGCGCGGGCTGGACGGCCGTGTCCGCCACCGTGGGGCTGGGCCTCGCGGGCTGCAACGAGACCAAGCAGAGCTTCAATGCGGTCGACATCACGGGCGCCGACTACGCGCGCGACTTCTCGCTCAAGGATGCCGACGGCAAGCTGCGCACCATGGCCGACTTCAAGGGCAAGGTGGTGGTGCTGTTCTTCGGCTACGCGCAGTGCCCCGACGTCTGCCCGACTACCATGACCGAGATGGCGCAGGTCAAGCAGCAGCTCGGCGCCGACGGCGACAAGCTGCAGGTGGTGTTCGTCACGGTCGACCCGGCACGCGATACGCCCGAGGTGATGAAGGCCTACATGGGCGCCTTCGACCCCAGCTTCGTCGCGCTGATCCCGACGGCCGACGAGCTGGCCGCCACGACCAAGGACTTCAAGGTCTACTACAAGAAGGTCGACGGCAAGACGCCCACCAGCTACTCGATGGACCACTCGGCCGCGAGCTTCGTCTACGACCCGCAGGGCCGGCTGCGGCTGTACGCGCGCTACGGCGCCGGCGTGCCGCCGATGGTGGCCGACATCAAGACCCTGCTGGCGGCCTGAGCCGATGGCGCCCGGCACGGAGGTCGCGAGCCTCGCCGCAGCGATCGAAGCGGTCGAGCACCTGAAGGCGCGCAAGGGCGCGTTCCGCATCGCGCTGATCCCGCCCGAGGTGCTGCGCGCGCTCAACGACGGGCTGATCGAGACCGTCAACCTCAACGAATTCCTCGCGCTCGAACTGCCGCAGCTGGCGCGCAGCGTGGCGGGCCACATCGGCCTCGACGCGGCGAGCGAGCGGCTGGTCGACACGCTGGCGATGCTGAGTGCCTTCAAGCCGATGCAGCGGCATGGCCACATCGCGCGGGCGCTGTACGACCTCGCCGCGCTGCACGACGAACGCGATGCGGTCGCGCACCGGCTCGCCACGCATGCCAGCGACGTCGCGCGCTGCTGGGCGGCGCAGTGGGTCACGCTGTCGCAATTGCCGCTGGCCGGGCAGCTCGAGGCGGTGCGGCGCTTCGCGGCCGATCCGCATTTCGGCGTGCGCGAGATCGCCTGGATGGCGGTGCGCGACGCGGTCGTCGGTTCGCTCGACGAGGCGCTCGCGCTGCTGCAGCCGTGGGTGCGTGACGAGGATCCGAACATCCGCCGCTTCGCGAGCGAACTCACGCGCCCGCGCGGCGTGTGGTGCGCGCAGATCGAGGCGCTGAAGGCCGAGCCCTGGCGCGCGTTGCCGCTGCTCGAACCCTTGCGCGCCGACGGCAGCCGCTACGTGCAGAACTCGGTCGCCAACTGGCTCAACGACGCGAGCAAGACGCAGGCGGAGTGGGTCGATGGCGTCTGCGCGCGCTGGGTGAAGGAATCGAACACGCCCGAGACGCGCTACATCGCCAAGCGCGCGCTGCGCACGCTCGCCAAGACCTCGGGCTGAACGAAGCGCGCCCATGAAAAAGCCCGGCGCGGGGCCGGGCTCGTTCGAAGGGGCGGGAGAAGCCGATCAGGCGTAATCGGCCAGCGCCTTCTTCATCTTCTTCATCGCGGCCACCTCGATCTGGCGAATGCGCTCGGCGCTCACGCCATAGACCGCGGCCAGGTCGTGCAAGGTCATGCCGCCCGAGCCGTCGTCGTTGACCTTGAGCCAGCGCTCTTCCACGATGCGGCGGCTGCGCGCGTCGAGGGCCTCGAGCGCGGTCGCGATGCCGTCGCTCGACAGGCGGTCGCGCTGCTGCGATTCGAGCAGCGCGGTCGGTTCCTGCGTCGCGTCGGCCAGGTAGGCGATCGGGCCGAAGGCTTCCTCGCCGTCGTCGTTCGGGCTCGGGTCGAGCAGCACGTCGCCGCCCGACAGCCGGGTTTCCATCTCGAGCACTTCCTCGGGCTTCACGTTCAGGCGCGCGGCCATCTGCGTCACCTCGTCGGCGCTCAGCGTTTCGCGGTGCGTGCCGGTGTCGGCCGCGGCCGAGTCGGCCTTGAAGCCCTGCTTCATCGAGCGCAGGTTGAAGAACAGCTTGCGCTGGGCCTTGGTCGTCGCGACCTTGACCATGCGCCAGTTCTTCAGGATGTACTCGTGGATCTCGGCCTTGATCCAGTGCATGGCGTAGCTCACCAGCCGCACGCCCTGGTCGGGGTCGAAACGCTTCACGGCCTTCATCAGGCCGACGTTGCCTTCCTGGATCAGGTCGCCGTGCGGCAACCCGTAGCCCAGGTACTGGCGGGAGATGGAGACCACGAGGCGCAGGTGCGAAAGGATCAGCGCACCGGCCGCTTCGAGGTCGTTGTGGTCGCGCAAACGGCGGGCGAAGCCCTGCTCTTCCTCGAGGGTGAGCAGCGGCAGGCGGTTGGCGGCCGAAATGTAAGCATCCAGGTTACCCAGCGGGGGCACCATCGACCAGGGGTTGGCGACGGCGAGCTGGTTGGCAGAGGCTCCAGACAGGGATGTCATCAGGGGAAACTCCTTCGTATTGGCCATATTAGCACTCGGTTAGAGGGAGTGCTAAGGCAAGGGTTCCCCTAAAGTCTCTATCGGGCCGATAGGCAAGGGCTGTCGGCCGGCGGCCCCGAAGGACCGCGGTCTTGTCCGACTTGCAGCCGGCAAAGCCCCGTAAGCGGGTACTTACCAGCGGATGCCCAGCTTCAGCAGCAGCTTGGACACCACGAACAGCGGCCCGACCCAGAGGTATTGGATGTCTTCGAAGAACGAAGGTTTCCGTCCCTCGATCTTGTGGCCGACGAACTGGAAGATCCAGGCCACCACGAAGATGGCGGCGGAAATCGGCAACACAAGGCTGCCCATGGCATGGACCAGCGCCAGCAGGATGGCGGTCTGGATGCCCATCGCGAGCAGAAAGGCCGGCGAGCGCAGCGTCAGGTAGTAGACGAGGCTGGCCAGCAGGAAGGCGTAGGCGGCCCAGGGGTGGATCGCGAAGATCAGCCCGACCAGGCTGACCATGATCGCGGGGATCGCGACGAAGTGGATCAGTTCGTTGGTCGGGTGCCGGTGGCTCTGTTCGTAGTGGGCCAGCAGGCGGTCGATCTTGCGGTCGCTGGCGGCCTCGGGCGCGTGGGCGGTGGCGGTGTGCGGCATGGCATGTCTCCGTGGCTCGTGCGGTCCGTTCGTTGCGGCCCGCGATGGAATCCGCCGATGGTGCCCCGCGCCGGCTTCGCTGGCAAGTGCTATATAAACAATAGCATTACATCGAGCGGCCATCGCGGGGATCGCCATGACTTCCGGCACTGTCGCGCCCTGGGTGCACCGCTAAGATGCGGCGCGTGGCTCCGCTCGATCCCTCTTCCTCCTCCACTCCCCCGTCCTCGGCGGCCCAGGCCGGCATCGCGCCGCGCGGCCGCACCGCGATCCTGGTGGTCGATGACCACGACCTGCTGCGGCTCGGCGTCTGCGCGCTGGTCCAGGCCCAGGCGACTTCCTCGGGCGCCGCGATCGAGGTCTACGAGGCCGGCAACGTCGCCGACGCGCTCAAGCTCTACGAGGCACACCAGGACGCCATCGGCCTGGTGCTGCTCGACCTCGCGCTGCCCGACACCCATGGCCTGAGCGGCCTGGCCGAGTTCCGCCTGCGCTATCCCGAGGCCCGCATCGTGGTGCTTTCGGGCACCGGCAACAGCACCCTGGCGCAGGGCGTGCTGGCGCTGGGCGCGAGCGCCTTCCTGCCCAAGTCGGCCGACCTCAAGGAAGTGGTGAGCTTCATCCGCGCCTGCGGCCTGCTCGACCCCGATGCCGCCCAGTCGCCGCCGCCGGCAGTGCCGAAGGCGCTCACCGGCTATGCCGAGTTCGCCCACGCCAGCGCCTGGCAGGAACTCACGCCGCGCCAGATGCAGGTGCTGCAGTGGGTGCTCGAGGGCAAGGCGAACAAGGAGATCGCCCAACTCGCCAATCTGAGCGAAGGCACGGTGAAGAACCACGTGTCGACCATCCTGCTGCTGTTCGGCATGCGCTCGCGGGCCCAGTTGATCAGCACCCTGCATTGAACGGCGCGCGGTGCTGAACGACCCGGCCGCCGACGTCGTTCTCGGCCAGCGCGTGCTGCGCGAACACGTCGCCTCGGTCTACGACACCTACAGCGCCTCGACGCTGACCCACCTGTGCTTCGTGGCGGTGTTCGGCGCCATCCTCTACGCGCAGCTGCACGACCCGCGGCTGCTGTTCTGGATGGCCGGCATGGTGCTGGCCGACATTTACGTCTTCTTCACGCCGCGCTGGTACCCGGCGCGGCCGGCCGTCGAGAGCCCGTACTGGGCGCGCAAGATCTCGCGCCTGGTCACGCTGGTCAGCATGGTCACGGCCGTCGTGCCCTGGCTGGTCGTGCCGGCCGGCAACCTGCCGATGACCTCGCTGCTGATGGCGGTCATCGTCGGCAGCTGCGCGCGTGCCTCGCAGTCGCTGTGGCCGCTGAAGCCGGCGCTGTTCGGCTACACGCTGCCGATGTCGCTGGGCATGATCACCGCGCTGGCCTGGCAGGGCGACGGGCTGCACCTGTTCCTGGCCGCGGCCGGCGCGGCCTACCTGATGCTGACCTTGCATGCGGGCATCCGCCAGCACCGGCTCCTGACCGATTCGCTGATGCTGCGCTTCGAGAACGAGGCGCTGGCCGCGCGCCTGGGCGAGCAGATCGCGGCCACCGAGCGCGCCAGCCTCGAGAAGACCCGCTTCCTCGGCACCGCCAGCCATGACCTGCGCCAGCCGCTGCATGCCATCGCGCTGTTCGGCGCGGCGCTCGAGAACGAACTGCGCAACCGCCCCGAAGGCCGCAATGCCGAACGGCTGATGCGCGCCGTGAACGCGCTCGGCGCCTCGCTCGACACCATGCTCGACGTCTCGCGGCTCGACGCCGGCGTGGTCGTGCCCGAGGTGCAGGCGGTGCAGCTCGATGCGCTGTTCCTGCCGCTCAACCACACCTTCTCGGCGCGCGCCGAGCAGAAGTCGCTGCAACTGCGCGTGCGCGCCAGTGGCCTGTGGGTGCGCAGCGATCCGCAGCTGCTGCACCGCATGCTGTCGAACCTGATGGACAACGCGCTCAAGTACACCGCCAGCGGCGGCGTGACGGTGATCGCGCGCGACCGCGGCGAGACGGTCTGGATCGAGGTGCGCGACACCGGCATCGGCATCGCGCCCGAGCAGTCGGGCCGGATCTTCGAGGAGTTCTACCAGGTCGACAACCCGGGCCGCGACCGCTCGCACGGGCTGGGCATCGGGCTGTCGATCGTGCAGCGTCTCTCGCGCCTGCTCGGCCATCCGGTGCAGATGCATTCGCGCCTGGGCCGCGGCACGCATTTCCGGCTGGTGGTGCAGGCCGCGAACGCGCAGGCCAGCGCGCTGGCCGGGCCGTTTCCGCCGCAGGCCGCGGCGGCCGATGCCGAGGAACAGCGCCGCCGCGGCGCGGCGCGGCTGCCCGCGCGCGTGCTGCTGCTCGACGACGAGCAGGAGATCCGCGAGGCCATGACCGGCCTGCTGCGCTCGCATGCGGTCGAGGCGCAGGCCGTGGGCGACGAAGCGTCGGCCGCGCGGGCGCTGGCGCAGGCGCGCGGGGAGGGCCGTCCCTTCGAACTGCTGCTGTGCGACTACCGGCTGGCCGATGGCGCCGACGGCCTCGATGCAGGCCTGCGCCTGAGCCGGGCCGGCGACGGTGCCACGCCGCTCTTGCTGATCACCGGCGAGACCTCGCCCGACCGGTTGCTGCGCGTGCGCGAGTCGCGCGTGCCGGTGCTGTTCAAGCCGGTGGTGGCGAACCGGCTGCTCGAGGCGATGAGCGAGGCGGTGCTCGCTCGTTGAGGGAGCGGGCGACCCTCAATTGCCCAGCAGCGCCTGCGCGAACTCGCGCGCGTCGAAGGTCTCGAGGTCCTCGAGCTTCTCGCCCACGCCGATGAAGTAGACCGGGATCGGCCGCTCGCGCGCGATCGCGCACAGCACGCCGCCCTTGGCCGTGCCGTCGAGCTTGGTCACGACCAGTCCGGTCAGGCCCAGCGTCTCGTCGAAGGCCTTGACCTGCGCCAGCGCGTTCTGGCCGGTGTTGCCGTCGATCACCAGCAGCACCTCGTGCGGCGCGGTGGCGTCGGCCTTGTTGACCACGCGCTTGATCTTCTTGAGCTCGTCCATCAGGTGCAGCTGGGTCGGCAGCCGGCCGGCGGTGTCGACCAGCACCACGTCCTTGCCGCGCGCCTTGCCGGCGTTCACCGCGTCGAAGCTCACGGCCGAGGGGTCGCCGCCTTCCTGGCTCACGATCTCCACCGTGTTGCGGTCGGCCCAGACCAGCAGCTGCTCGCGCGCCGCGGCACGGAAGGTGTCGGCCGCGGCCAGCAGCACCGAGGCGCCTTCGTTGGCCAGGTGCTTGGTGAGCTTGCCGATGGAGGTGGTCTTGCCCGCGCCGTTCACGCCCGCGACCATGATCACGGTGGGCGTGTGGCGGCCGATCTCCAGCGGCTTCTCGAGCGGGCGCAGCAGGTCGGCGATGGCCTCGGCGAGCAGGCGCTTGACCTGCGATGCGTCGGTCGCCATCTGGCTCTTCACGCGGCGGCGCAGGTCGTCGAGCAGGTATTCGGTGGCCTTCACGCCGGCATCGGCCATCAGCAGCGCGGATTCGAGCTCTTCGTAGAGCGCCTCGTCGATCTGGGCATTGACGAACACCGCCTGGATGCCGGTGCCGGTCTTGCGCAGGCCGGTCTTGAGCTTGTCGAGCCAGCCCCGGCGCTCGGGTGCGGGCGGCGGAGCGACCTCGAGCACCGGTGCCGGCACCGGCGCGGGGGCCGGCGCGAGGATCGGGAGGTCGACGGCGGGCGGCGGCGGTGCGACAGGTGGCGGTGCGACGGGCGCCGGCGCCACGGGCTGGACCGTGGGCACCGCGGGCGCAGCGATCGGAGCCGGTGCCGGCGTGGCCGCGGGTGGTGCCACTGGCGCCACCGGTGCCGCGGCCGGCACTTCCTTCGCCGCCGGTTTCGCGCCGAACCAGCTCGAGGGCGAGAACACCGAGCGCGAGGGCGCGCTCTCCGCGGCGGGGGCAGGATCGGCCGGCGGGATCGCTGGCGCCTGCGGGGCCGGTGCTTCGGGCGTTTCCGCGGGTGGTTTTTTCTTGAAGAAACTGAACATCGGGCGCTTTTTAGAATCGGAGCCATTCTATGAAACACCCCTCGCCACGCCGCGCTGCGTCTGGTGCGGTGCTGGCCCTGGCGTTCGCGGCGCCCTGGGGCTTGCCTGCGCAGGCGCAACAGCCATCGCCCCCGGCCACCGCAGCCACTGCCTCCGCCCCCGGTCCCCAGCAGTTCACCCTCTCCAACGGCATGACCCTGATCGTGCAGCCCGACCGGCGTTCGCCGACCGCGGTGCAGATGGTCTGGGTGCGCGTGGGCTCGATCGACGAAGTCGACGGTACCTCGGGCGTGGCCCATGCGCTCGAGCACATGATGTTCAAGGGCACGAAGTCGATCAAGCCCGGCGAGTTCTCGCGCCGCGTCGCGGCGCTGGGCGGGCAGGAGAACGCCTTCACCACGCGCGACTACACCGGCTACTACCAGCAGATCCCGGTCGGCAGCCTCGAGCAGGTGATGAAGCTCGAATCCGACCGTTTCGCCAACAACCAGTGGCCCGACGACGAGTTCAAGCGCGAGATCGAGGTGGTCAAGGAAGAGCGCCGCATGCGCACCGAGGACCAGCCGCGCGCCCTGCTCGGCGAGCAGCAGAGCGCGGCCGTCTTCATCGCCTCGCCCTATCACCGGCCGGTGGTGGGCTGGATGAGCGACCTCGACGCGATGACGCCCGAGGACGTGCGCGAGTTCCACCGCCGCTGGTACGTGCCCGCCAATGCCGCGATCGTGATCGCCGGCGATGTCGACGTCGACAAGGTGCGCGCGCTGGCCGAGAAGTACTACGGCGGCATCCCCGCGCGCGCGGTGCCGGTGCGCAAGCCGCGCATCGAGCCGCCGCAGCGCGGCATCCGCCGCATCGAGTTCAAGGCACCGGCCGAGCAGGCCTACGTCTCGCTGGCCTTCCGCATCCCGCAGCTCGAGAGCATCGATGCCGAGAGCGACGCCTGGGCGCTCGAGGTGCTGTCGGCCGTGCTCGACGGCTACACCGGCTCGCGGCTCGACCGTGCGCTCACGCAGGGACCCGAGCGCGTGGCCGATTCGGCCGGTGCCTATTCGGGGCTGATGGGACGCGGTCCGCAGCTGTTCGGCCTGGCGGGCGTGCCCGCGGCCGGCAAGACCGCCGCGCAGGTCGAGGCCGCGCTGCGAGCGCAGGTCGCGCGCATCGCCAGGGAAGGCGTGGGCGAGGCCGAGCTCGCGCGCGTCAAGACGCAGTGGGTGGCGAGCGAGACCTACAAGCGCGATTCGGTGATGGCGCAGGCGCGCGAACTCGGCAGCAACTGGGTGCAGGGCCTGCCGCTCGATGCCGACCCGCGCATGATCGCGAAGCTGCAGGCCGTGACCGCCGCGCAGGTGCAGGCGGTGGCCGCCAAGTACTTCGGCGACGACCAGCTCACCGTGGCCACCTTGGTCCCGCTGCCGCCCGATGCGCGGCCCCGTGCCCGCGGCTTCGCCGCTCCCGCGGGAGAACTGCGTTGAACGCCGCTGCATCGCTCGAAGGTCAGATCCCCATGTCCCTCTCCCATTCCAAGCCGGCCGCCGCCGGCCGCCTGCTGCGCACCGGCGTGCTGGCCATGCTCGGCTTCGCCGGCCTGGCCGCGCAGGCCGCGTTGCCGATCGAACACTGGACGCTGGCCAACGGCGCCAAGATCTACCTCGTGTCCTCGCAGGCGCTGCCGATCGTCGACGTCGAGGTCGACTTCGATGCCGGCAGCCGGCGCGATCCCGCCGACCAGGCCGGCCTCGCGAGCGTGAGCTCGACCATGGTCGAGAAGGGCGTGCGCGCCGGCCGCGACGGCGAGCCCGCGCTCGACCAGAACGCGCTGGGCGAGGCCTGGGCCGATCTGGGCGCCGAGTTCGACGTCAGCGCCAGCAACGACCGCACCAGCTACACGCTGCGCAGCCTCGCCGACCCCAAGCTGCTCGACAAGGCGGTGGCGCTGGCCGCGCGCGTGATCGGCGAACCCACCTTCCCCGACGACATCTGGCAGCGCGAACGCGAGCGCCTTTCCGCCTCGATCCGCGAGGGCAACACCAAGCCCGCGACGGTCGCGGCGCGTGCCTTCGCGACCGCGGTCTACAGCGGCCATCCCTATGGCCAGCAGACCACCGAGGCCACACTCGCGCGCATCGACACCGCGGCCATGCGCCAGCGCTACCAGCAACTGATCGTGCCGTGCCGCGCCAAGCTCAGCATCGTGGGCGCGGTGACGCGCGCGCAGGCCGAGGGCATCGCCAACGCGATGCTGTCGCGGCTGCCCGGCCCCGAGGCCTGCACGCCGCTGCCCGCGATCGCGCCGGTGCCGGCGCTGGCCGAATCGAAGGAGGTGCGCATTCCCTTCGAGTCGGCGCAGACCCATGTCTACATCGGCCAGCCCGGCTATCCGCGCAAGGACCCCGACCACTTCGCGCTCAACCTCGGCAACTACATCCTCGGCGGCGGCGGCTTCGTCTCGCGCCTGACCGACGAGGTGCGCGAGAAGCGTGGCCTGACCTACAGCGTCTACAGCGGCTTCGCGCCGGGGCTCGACGCGGGCGCGTTCCGCGTCGGCTTCCAGACCCGGCCCGACCAGGCGGCCGAGGCGGTGAAGGTGGCGCGCGAGGTGCTCGCGAAGTTCGTCGCCGAGGGGCCCACGCAGAACGAGCTCAAGGCCGCGAAGGACAACCTGATCGGCGGCTTTCCGCTTTTGCTCGACAGCAACCGCAAGCTGATCGGCAACGTCGCCAACATCGCCTGGAACGACCTGCCGCTCGACTACCTCGACACCTGGACCGCGCGCATGAATGCCGTGACCGCCGCCGACATCAAGGCCGCGTTCGCGCGCAAGCTGCAGCCCGATCGCATGGTGACGGTGGTGGTGGGCAGCGACCCGCAGGCCAAGCCGCGGGACGGCAAGTAGGTCGCTTCAGGCCAGCGCGTGCGGCCCCGTGCGCGAGGCGGCGCGCACGCAATCGCCGAGCCGCGCGAGCAGCCGCGGCGCCGCGCGCGCCTGCTGCCAGTACAGCGGCACCGGCAGCCGCGAGCCCGGCACCAGCTCCACCAGCGAGCCGTCGCGCAAGGCCTGCGCCACCATGCTCAGCGGATGCATGCCCCAGCCCATGCCCGCGCGCGCGGCCTCGACGAAGGCCTGCGGCGAGGGCAGCCAGTGGCGCGGCGTCTCGACCTCGCGATGGCAGATGCGCCGCACCCAGCGCGCCTGCAGCGCGTCCTTGCGGTCGAACACCAGGCTCGGCGCCTGCGCCAGCGTGCGCGCGCCCACGCCCTTGGCGAAATGCGACTGCACGAAGGCCGGGCTGGCGGCCGCCACGTAGTGCATGGTGCCCAGCGCCTCGCTGTTGCAGCCGGCCACCGGCTGCGCCAGCGCGGTGACCGCCGCCAGCACCGCGCCGCTGCGCAGGCGCTCGGCCGTGTGGTCCTGGTCGTCGACCGTGAGGTCGAGCAACGCGCCGTGCTGCTGCGAGAAGGCGGCCGCCGCGCCGACGAACCAGGTCGCGAGGCTGTCGGCATTGACCGCCACCCGCACCGTGACCCGCTCGCCGGCCTCGCCGGCGTCCAGCACCGGCAGCGCATCGCGCAGCTCGTGCTCGAGCATGCCCACGCGCTCGACGTGCCGGCACAGCTGCAGCCCGGCCTCGGTCGCCACGCAGGGCTGGCCGCGCACCAGCAGCGCGCCGCCGATGCGTTCCTCGAGCAGCTTCACGCGCTGCGACACCGCCGAGGGCGTGACGTTGAGCGCGCGGGCCGCGCGCTCGAAGCTGCCTTCGCGCACCACGGTGGCCAGGGCGTTGAGGGCGGCGTAGTCGAGCATGTGAATGAAGCAAAACTGAATTGGCTTAAGAAAGTTTAGTTTGAGTTAATTCGCGCGCGACGGCAAGCTCGCACCATGTCTGCCGAACTCGTCACCACCGCCTTCCTCAACGGGCTCTTCATGAGCCTGGTGCTCATCGTCGCCATCGGCGCGCAGAACGCCTACGTGCTGCGCCAGGGCTTGCGCCGCGAGCACGTGAGCGCGGTCGTGCTGTTCTGCGCCGTGAGCGACGCGGTGCTGATCTCGGCCGGCGTGGCCGGCATGGCGCAGGCGCTCCAGGGCCGGCCGATGCTGGCCACCGCGCTCGCCGGCTTCGGCGCGCTGTTCCTCGCCGGCTACGGGCTGCGCGCGCTGTGGCGCTCGCGCGCGGCCGGTGCGCTGCGCACGGTCACGCAGGGCAGTTCGCTGTCGCGCACCGCGGTGCTGGCCCAGGCCGCGGGCTTCACGCTGCTCAACCCGCACGTCTACCTCGACACCGTGCTGCTCGTGGGCAGCACCGGCGCGCAGTACGCGGGCTCGCTCAAGGGATGGTTCGTGGCCGGCTCGGCGCTCGCGAGCGCGCTGTGGTTCTCGGCCCTCGGCTATGGCGCGCGACTGCTGGCGCCGGTGTTCGCGCGGCCGCGCGCCTGGCAGATGCTCGACGCGCTGATCGGCGGCACGATGCTGGTGCTGGCGGCGCTGCTCGCGCGACGCGCCATCGCGGGCTTCTGAGCTGCGGTGGGGCCGGGCGGGCGCGTTAAGCTCGCCGCATGCCCCGCAAGCCTGCCGCCGCGCCCCCGCGCACCCCAACGACTTCTTCCCCCGCGCGTCCGGCGCGCGCGCACGAGGTGCGCATCATCGGCGGCCAGTGGAAACGCACCCGCCTCGCCGTCGCCGACAAGCCCGGCCTGCGCCCCACGCCCGACCGCGTGCGCGAGACGCTGTTCAACTGGCTCGCGAGCCTGGCCGGCGCCGGTGGCGGCGAGCTGCCGGGCTGGCAGTGCATCGATGCCTTCGCGGGCACCGGCGCGCTCGGCCTCGAGGCCGCGTCGCGCGGCGCGGCCGGCGTGCTGCTGTGCGAGCAGGACGCCGCGCTGGTCGCGCAGATCCAGGCCGCCAAGACCAAACTCGCTGCCGAGGCGGTGCGCGTGGAGCGCGGCAACGGCGTCACGGCGCTCGAGCGCGCGCCGGCCGCGAGCCTCGACGTGGTCTTCCTCGACCCGCCCTTCGACAGCACCACGCTCTACGAACCCGCGCTGCGCGCCGCCGCGCGCGCGGTCCGCGCGGGTGGTGCCATCTACCTCGAGGCACCGCGCCGCTGGAGCGACGAGGAGGCGGCCGCGCTCGGCCTCGTCGTGTTCCGTCACTTGAAGGCCGGCGCGGTGCATGCACACCTTTTGATGCATGCCGCACACGGCACTGCATAATCCGCCGACCCAAGCCGCATCGGCTGCATGAGGAGGTAGCAACCATGGCCAGCAACGTGATCGCGGTTTATCCCGGCACTTTCGACCCCATCACCCTCGGGCACGAGGACGTGGTGCGGCGTGCGACCCAACTGTTCTCGAAGGTGATCGTCGCCGTGGCGGCCGGTCACCACAAGAAGGCGCTCTTCACGCTGCAGGAACGCATCGAGATGGCGCGCGAAGCCGTCAAGCCCTACAGCGACCAGGTCTCGGTCGAGAGCTTCTCGGGCCTGCTGCGCGACTTCGTCGTGGCGCGCGGCGGCAAGGCCATGGTGCGTGGCCTGCGCGCCGTCACCGACTTCGACTACGAGTTCCAGCTCGCGGGCATGAACCGCTCGCTGATGCCCGACGTCGAGACCGTGTTCCTCACGCCCAGCGACAAGTACCAGTTCATTTCCAGCACCTTCGTGCGCGAGATCGCGATGCTCGGCGGCGAGGTGCACAAGTTCGTCTCGCCCAACGTCGAACAGCAGCTCGCGGCCAAGGTCCGAAGCCTCGGCAGAGAGTAGGCGCCGCCGATGAGCGGCGCGCTGGCGCCCCGTTTGCACCTGTTGGGCGACGCGGCGCTGCTGTGCGACCTGCCCGGTCCCGCCACGTTCGTCCAGCAGCAGAAGATCTGGGCGCTGGCGCGCGAGGCCGGTCGCTGGAGCGGCGTCGGCGAAGTGCTGCCGGGCATGAACAACCTCACGCTGACCTTCGATCCGACCGCGGTCGACCTCGAGGCGCTGAGCGCGCGCGTGCTCGAGGCATGGCCGCGGCTCGAGGCCGGCGGCATCGAGGGTCGCGACATCGAGATTCCCGTGGCCTATGGCGGCGAGCACGGTCCCGACCTCGCGGACGTGGCGGCCCACACCGGCCTGTCGACCACCGAGGTGGTGCGCCGCCATGCCGCGGCCGAGTACGTGGTCTACCTGCTGGGCTTCCTGCCGGGCTTCGCCTTCCTCGGCGGACTGCCGGCCGCGCTCGCCACGCCGCGTCGCGCCGAACCGCGCACGGCCGTGCCCCCGGGCTCGGTCGGCATCGGCGGCGAGCAGACCGGCATCTATCCGCTGCGCTCGCCGGGCGGCTGGCAGCTGATCGGGCGCACCGAGGTCGCGCTCTTCGATCCGCTGGCCGCGTCGCCGACCCTGCTGCGGCCCGGCGATCGCGTGCGCTTCGTCGTCGAAAGCCTGCAGCCATGACGCTCCTGATCGAGAAGCCCGGCCCGCTGGCGTCGGTGCAGGACCTCGGGCGCCACGGCCATCGCCAGCTCGGCATCTGCCCGGGCGGCGCACTCGACACGCTGGCGCTGGCGATCGCCAACCGGCTGGTGGGCAACGCCACCGGCGCGGCCGGGCTCGAGCTGACGCTGGGCGGCAGCGTGCTGCGCTTCGAGACCGACACGCGCATCGCGCTGGTGGGCGACGACTTCGGCGCCACGCTCGACGGCCAGCCGCTGTGGCCGTGCTGGAGCGTGCCGGTCGCGGCCGGGCAGACGCTGCGGCTTGCTAGCGCGAATGCGAGCGTCAATGCGGGCGGCGGCAAGGCCGGCCTGCGCAGCTGGCTCGCGGTGGCGGGCGGCATCGACGTGCCGCACGTGCTCGGCTCGCGCAGCACCGACCTCAAGGCCGGCTTCGGCGGCCACGAGGGCCGTGCGCTGCGCAAGGGCGACCGGCTGCCATTGGGCGAGTCGGCGCTGGCCGAAGCGCAGCGCGCGCGGCGCGCCTTCGGGGTGCGCGGTCCCGACTGGGAGCGCGATGCCGCGGCCGACGGCGCCATCGCCTTGCGCGTGCTGCCCGGCCCCGAGTTCGAGCAGTTCACCGTCGCCTCGCGCGACCAGCTCTGGGGCGAGCGCTGGCGCATCACGCCGCAGAGCAACCGCATGGGCAGCCGGCTCGCGAGCGCGAGCGGCGCCGAGCTGCGGCGCAAGCGCGGCACCGACATGCTGTCCTCGGGCGTGATCCCCGGCACGATCCAGGTGCCGCCCTCGGGCCAGCCGATCATCCTGATGGGCGACGCCCAGACCACCGGCGGCTATCCGCGCATCGGCGTGGTGATCCGCGCCGATCTCTGGAAGCTCGCGCAGGCGCCGCTCGACGGCAGCCTGCGGCTGGTGCCGGTCGATGCCGCCACCGCGCTGGAGGCCTGGGCCGCGCAGCAGCGCTACGTCGCGCAGATGGCGCAAGGCCTCGCGGCGGCGGGCTGGCCGACCCCGGCATAGACTGCGGTTTTCTATTCGCCGCATCGCTCCAGGAGTCCTCACCATGCACATCGACCTCAACGCGGACCTCGGCGAAGGCGCCGGCAGCGACGAAGCGCTGCTCGGGCTTGTGAGCTCAGCCAACATCGCCTGCGGCTGGCATGCGGGCGACCCGAAGACCATGCACCAGTGCGTGCGCTGGGCCGTCGCGCAGGGTGTGTCGATCGGGGCGCATCCCAGCTTTCCAGACCGCGAGAACTTCGGCCGCAGCACCATGCACCTGCCGCCCGACGAGATCGTCTCCAACGTGCTCTACCAGGTCGGCGCGCTCGCGGCCATCGTCAAGGCCGAGGGCGGCCGGCTCGCGCACGTGAAGGCGCACGGCCAGCTCTACAACCAGGCGGTGAAGGAGCCCGAGCTCGCCGACGCGCTGTGCGAGGCCGTGCGCCGCTTCGATCCTGCGCTGAAGTTCTTCGGCCTCGCGGGCAGCGGCATGATCGACGCCGCGCGCCGCGCCGGCCTCGTGCCGGTGGAGGAAGTGTTCGCCGACCGCGGCTACATGCCCGACGGCAGCCTGGTGCCGCGCAGCCAGCCCGGCGCGCTGATCGAGGACGACGCGCAGGCCATCGCCCAGACCCTGGCCTTCGTGCGCGAGCGCCAGGTCAAGGCCATCGACGGCAGCATCGTGCCGGTCAATGCGCAGACCGTCTGCCTGCATGGCGACGGCGCGCATGCGCTGGCCTTCGCGCGCCGCATCCGCGAGCGGCTGCTGTCCGAAGGCATCGAGGTGCGCGCGGACTGACGAAGCCGCGCGACGGCGCATCCGCCGCTCAGGCGGGCAGTGCTTCCTCGCAGGCCAGCGCACTCACCCAGCGCGGCCCGATCTCCTCGCAGTAGTCGGCCACCACGGTGCGCGTGAGCCGCGCCACCGCCTGGACCGCGGGCGCCGTGCCCTCGGCATGCGCGAGGCTGATCGCCATCGGCGGCAGCGCGGGGCCGTCGCGCACCTCCAGCTCGCCGGCCGCCAGTTCCTGGCGCACGAACACCGGCGGGATCGCGGCCACGCCGAAGCCGCCCTTGGTCAGCTGGATGATCGATTGCACCGATGGAAAGCTGCACACGCGCGGTTCCGCGGCACGCCCCGCGAACAGCGCCTTCACGTGCGCGCGCGGGCCCGAGGTGCGCGAGAAGGTCAGAAGCGGCACCCGCTCGAGGTCCTCGAGCCGCAAGGTGCGCGCGTGCGGCAGCAAGGTCGGGCGCGCCACCCAGCGCATCGGGAAGCTGCACAGCGGCAGCAGCACCGACTCGCCGCTGCGCGCGAGCTCGGAGACGTCGTCGTTCTGGATCAGCAGGTCGAACTTGCGCTGCCGGAACTGCTCGCGCAGGTTGTGCGCCGTGTCGACCGTGATGTCGGGCTCGACCGCGGGCAGCCGCTCGCTCAGCAGGTGGATCAGCGGCGTGAGCCAGGTGTGGACCACCGTCTCGATCACGCCGATGCGTACGCGCCCCGAGGGCGGCGCATCGGGCTGCACCGAGCGCTTGAGCTGTTTCTCGAGCGCGAGGATCTGCTCGGCCTGCGACACCACCTGCTCGCCGATGCGCGTGAGCCGCAGCGAGCGCTGCGAACGGTCGACCAGCTGCACGCCGAGCTCTTCTTCCAGCGCCTCGATGCGCTTGGACACCGCGGCCTGGGTGGCGCAGAGCATCTGCGCCGTCTCGCGGAAGCTCTTGAGCCGGTCGAGCATGACCAGCGTTTCGAGGAATCGGGTGTTCATCTTCTGCATCTCCCTGGACCGAGCATCGTTGAACTTTTGTTATCGGATTGTTTAACAAAAACTCGTTCGACTCGATCAATCGATCATGTTTTCATCAAGTTGTCGCACACGTAAGCGGTGCAACCCGCCCCCGGCGGCAGCTTGGTTCCCACACCGATCGCTGCAGAAGTCGTGCCAACGGGTTCACCTTTTGTTTTCATTGCTGTCAGGCACAGGCCAGGGAGAGATCGAATGAAGGGATCGAAAGCGAAGCGGCGCCTCCGGATCGGCGCCACCCTCGGCGCCTGCGCGCTGGCGGTCGCCGGCTGCGGCGGCGGAGGCGGGGGTGGCGGCATCGACCCGGCCGTGCTGGCGGCGATGGCCGCCGCCGGGAGTACGCCACCGCCCGCGCCACCGCCGCCCGCGCCGCCACCGCCACCGGCCGTGCGGGCCAAGTGCACGATGGACCGCGGCGTGGAGGCCGCCTACGAGGAACAGCGGCTGCCCAACAAGCTCTCGCCCAGCGATGCGCTGAGCTTCTCGCAGCAGTTGCTGCAGGCCAGCGGATTCGACCGTTTCGGCCCCGATTTCGCCGCGAAGCTCTGCAGCGACGGCCTCGCGGGCGCCTCGAGCTACGACGAGGCGGTGGCGCTGCTGCACGCCGAGGGCCGCAAGCTCTGGCAGGCGGCGCTCGATCGCGTGCAGGGCCGGTCGGTCCAGGGCACGCTGCCGAAGAGCGACGACCGCATGCTCTATTGGGCGCGGCTGACGATGACGCTCGCGCTGCGCCAGTGGAAGCCCGAGTTCGCGCTGACGGACGAGCAGCGCGCCGGGCTGCAGAAAGAGTTCGAGCGGGCGTCGCGCGGCCAGCTCTCGATCGACTTTCCCGAGGGCGCCGGTTCCAGGCGGGTCCTCGTCAGCGGCTTCGATCCGTTCACGCTCGGGGGCGCCGGCCAGAACGGCAACCCCAACATCCGCATCGGCAATCCCTCGGGCGCCACGATCCTGTCCCTCGACGGCAATACGGTGGCGCTGCCCGACGGCAGCACGGCCGTGATCCGGACCTTCATCCTGCCGGTCAACTACGGGCCGTTCATCGACGGCATGCAGGAGGACACGCTCGGACCGTGGTTCAAGTCCGGCCCGAAGCGCGTCGATGCCTCGATCAGCATGAGCCAGGGCGGCGGCGCCTTCCACCTCGAGCACTACAACGGCCGCTACCACTACGCGGCGTTCCCGGGCAACGACAACCTGAATCCGCCATGCAGCGAAGGAGGCGGCTTTCCCGCCGTGCTCGATTGCGACATCTCGCCGCCCGAGCGCTGGCTCGGCTTCGCGGCCAAGCCCTGGCGCCGCGATGCGCCGCCGCAGTTCACCCAGGCGAGCCTGCCGTTCCAGCAGATGATCGATGCCAAGACCGGCGAGGGCATCGTCAACCGCGACACCGGCGCGACCGGCGGCTGGAGCGTGGTGCGCCGCGACAGCTACGGCGTGATGGCCTGCACCAAGGCCGCGAGCGATACGAGCGCCGCCTACGATGCAGCGAAGGCCGCGGTCGACAAGGCGTTGGCCGACTACTTCGCCGGCTTCCAGACGCCGGGCGCCGACATGAATGCCCTGCTCCAGAAATACCTGGCCGCCAACGACGCATTCAGCAAGCTGACGCCACCGAGCCCGCTCGAAACCAATTGCGCCAGCGAGGGCGGCGGCGGAAACTACCTCTCCAACGCCAGCGCCTACCGCAACACCTTGATGCGCGACACCTTCGGCCTCGCCATCCCGGCCGGCCACATCCACACGCCGGTCATGACTTACTTCGGCACGGGCAGCGACGGCAAGATCACCGATGCCACCTTCGAGGGCTACCGCGATTCGATCGTGGCCCAGGCCCGCAATCTCGTGTTCGCGGTGGCCAGGAGCCTCGTGTCGCCGCCCGCCCCCTGACGCTCACGGAACACTGCCATGACATCCAAGCTTCTTCCGTTCGCCCTGGCCCTGCTGTTCGCGGGCGGCCCGGTCCTCGCGCAGCCCAGCGGCGGCTTCCATCTCTACCGCAGCACGGTCAGCGGCAAGCAGGTCTGCTCGCAGAACCCGATCAGCCCCGACTGGGTGAAGCAGGCCGGCCCCTACAAGGATCAGGACTGCAAGGTCGAGGAAAAACCGGCGCCCGCGCGCACCGACCTGCCGGCCAGCCCGCTCGACCTGGCGCCCAAGCCCCAGCGATAGGGGCACGCGGCGCGCGGGCCTGCGGTACCCTCGCGGTCCCGTCCCGAGCGCCGCCGCCATGCCATCGCCGAAAAAACCGCCACCTTCGTCCGTGCTGCTGACCGGCTTCGAGCCCTTCGGCGGCGAGGCCATCAATCCTTCATGGGAAGCGGTGCGCGCGCTCGACGGCTGGAAGCATGCCGGCGCGGTGGTGCATGCGCGCCAGATGCCCTGCGTCTTCGGCGCGGCCATCGAGTCGCTGGCCGAGGCGATGGACGAACTGAAGCCGCGGCTGGTGCTGTGCATCGGCCAGGCCGGCGGCCGCGCCGAGGTCACGCCCGAGCGCGTGGCGATCAACGTCGACGATGGCCGCATCGCCGACAACGCCGGGCAGCAGCCGGTCGACGTGCCGGTGGCGCCCGAGGGCCCCGCAGCCTATTTCTCGACGCTGCCGATCAAGGCCATGGTGCGCGACCTGCGCGCCGCGGGCGTGCCGGCCTCGGTGTCGAACACGGCCGGCACCTTCGTGTGCAACCACATCTTCTATGGCCTGATGCACCAGCTCGCGCAGCGCGCGCAGCAGGGCGTGCAGGGCGCACGCGGTGGCTTCATCCACATCCCCTACCTGCCCGAGCAGGCGGCGAACTTTCCGGGCGCGCCGAGCATGGCGCTCGCGACCCTGGTCGAGGCGCTGCGCATCGCGGTGCGCACCGCGCTCGAGGTCGAGCGCGACATCGCCGAGACCGGCGGCCTGTTGCACTGAGGCGGGCCGGGCTCGGCTCGGCGCTCAGGCCGCGAACAGTTTCGCGAGCCAGCCGTCGAGCGCGTCGTTGACCAGGGCCGGCTTTTCCATCGTCAGCATGTGGCCGCACTGCGGCACCCATACCACTTCCGCCTGCGGCAGCAGCGCCGCCAGTTCGCGCGTGCATTCGGGCGGCGCGAGGCGGTCGTCGTCGCCGCACATCAGCAGCACGGGCGCGCGCAGCGACGCGAGGTGCGTGCGCGCATCGGGCCGGGCCATCACGGCGCGGTTCTGGCGCGTGAGCTGCTCGGCGCCGGCGCCCAGCACCATGTCGAGATAGCGCTGCACCAGCACCGGGTCGGCGGCCTGGGCCGGATGGAAGGCGAAGAACACGTTGGGCTCGATCACCTCGCGCAGCTCGCCGCGCGCGAAGTACTCGATCGCGCCTTCGCGCAGCGCGCGCATGTCGGGCGTCTCGGGCCGCGCGCTGGTGCCCAGCAGGGCCAGGCCCGCGATGCGGCCGGGCGCCTGGCGCGCAGCCTCCATCGCGACCATGCCGCCCATCGAGGCGCCGCACAGCACCAGCGGGCCGGGGTTCTCGGCCAGCACGGCGGCGGCCATGCCCTCGATGGTGGCGTGGCGCAACTGGACGTCGCTCACGCGCGGCGAGAGCGAGGAGGGGAGGGCGGGGAGCTGGGCGTCCCACAGGCGCGCGTCGCACGCGAGGCCGGGAAGAAGTACGAGGGTGGCAGGCATGCCGGGATTCTGCGCGAGGAGGCCATCCCGGCGCATCGGCATAGGCTTCCTGGCCAGCAGCCAGACGCGCCGCGGCTCGACATACTCGCGCCGCCACCCCTTCTCCTTTCCCTTCGACTTCCATGAACCTGGTTCAACGCGTGCAGGACATCCTGCTCAAGCCCAAGGCCACCTGGGCCCTGATCGATGCCGAGCCCGAGGACGCCGCCTCGCTCTACAAGAACTACCTGATGATCCTCGCGCTGATCCCGGCCGTGGCCGGCTTCATCGGCCTGTCGGTGATCGGCATGGGCGCCTTCGGCGTCAGCTTCCGCGTGCCGGTGCTCGCGGGGCTGGTCAACATGGTGGTCGGCTACGTGCTGTCGCTCGTGGTGGTGTTCGTGGTCGGCCTCATCGTCGATGCGCTCGCGCCCACCTTCGACGGCGTGCAGAGCCCGGTCGCCGCGCTCAAGCTCGCGGTCTATGCCTCCACCGCCTCGCTGGTCGGCGGCGTCTTCAGCCTGCTGCCCTCGCTGTCGGTGCTGGGTGCGCTGTGCGGCCTCTACGGCATCTACCTGATCTACCTCGGCCTGCCGGTGCTGATGAAGTGCCCGGCCGACCGCGCGCTGCCCTACACCGCGGTGGTGGTGGTCTGCGCCATCGTCGGCGGCTTCACGATCGCGTGGGTGCTCTCGCTGCTCACGCCTTCGCCGGCGCTGCGACTGGGCGCACTGCCGCTGGCCTTGGCCTGAAAGCGCACCCTGCGCGGGTGCCGGTGGTGGGACAATGGCGGTCGATGCCCACGCCCAAACCCGACACCACCACCGACATCATCCTCATCCGCCACGGCGAGACCGCCTGGAACCGCGAACTGCGCTTCCAGGGCCACGCCGACGTGCCGCTCAACGACATGGGCCACGAGCAGGCGCGCCGCATCGGGCTGCGGCTGGCGCAGGAAACCGCGGTGCAGCACGTGATCAGCAGCGATCTGCTGCGGGCCCAGCAGACGGCGGCGCCCGGTGCCTCGCAGCTCTCGCTGCCGATCGCCACCACGGCCTCGCTGCGCGAGCAGTTCTTCGGCATCGTCGAGGGCATGCGCTCCGACGAGATCCAGGCCCTGCATCCGCGCGCCTGGGAAGAGTGGCTCGAGTTCCGCGAGGACCACGCCATGCCCGAGGGCGAGACGCCGCGCGAGTTCCATGCGCGCATCGTCGCGGCGCTCGGCACCATCGCCAGCGCGCACCGCGGGCAGCACCTGATCGTGGTCACGCACGGCGGCGTGCTCGACATGGTGTGGCGCACCGCGCACGGCCTGAGCCTCAGCGGTCCGCGCCGCAGCGAGATTCCCAACGCCGGCTTCAACCGCATCCGCATCGCCGATCCCGCGGCGCCCGAGGCGATCGAGATCGTCGAGTGGGCCGACACGCGGCACCTGGCCGACCTGCCGCCGCAGCCGACCTACGACCAGACGCGCCACCTCCAGCGCAAGGACTGAAGCGGCTCAGCCGCAGCTGCCGGCCTTCGGCGTGCGCAGCAGCGGCCGGCCCGCGCCGACGCCCGTCGGCTGCCCCTGGTCCACCGCGAGCTGGCCGTTCACCAGCACCGTGCGCACGCCCTCGGACAGCAGCGTCGGCTGCGTGTAGGTGGCACGCGCGGCGAAGCGCGCGGGATCGAACACCACCACGTCGGCGTAGTAGCCGGGCCGCAGATGGCCGCGTTGCACCAGCCCCAGCGTGTCGGCCGTGAGCGAGGAACTGCTGCGGACGAACTGCGCGAGCGAGATCGCGTGCTCCTTCACCACGTACTGCTCGTACTTGCGCGCGAAGGTGCCGTAGGCGCGCGGATGGCCCTGCGAGGAATCCGACGAGGTCATCACCCAGGGCCGCTTCATGAAGGCGCGCACGTCGTCGTCGCTCTGGTTGAACGAGGCGATCATCAGGTCGCCGTCGCGCAGCACCGCGATGGCGGCGTCGACCGGGTCGGCGTTCGTGTCCTTCGCGACCTGCGCGAGCGTCTTGCCCACGTACTTCATGCTGCCGGCCGAGAACAGGATCGCGTCGGGTCCGCCGCGCAGCCGCAGGTTCTCGCGCATGCCGCCGCGCAGCCGCTCCTGCACCGCGGCATCGTCGAAGCGCTGCAGCAGCGCGGCGCGGCCGCCATCGATGGCCCAGGGCGGGATCAGCGCGGCCGAGAAGCGGGTGCTCGAGGCGGTCCACGGATAGTGGTCGGCCGTGATGTCCAGGCCTTTTGCGCGCTCGCGTTCGATGCGCTCGATGATGTCGCCGCTCTGGCCCTGCACGTCGACGCCGAGCGCCTTGATGTGCGCCACGTGCACCGGCAGCTTCGCCTCGTGGCCGATGCGGATCACCTCGTCGATCGAGCCCTTGAGCCCGATGTTGTACATGGACTCGTCGCGGATGTGGCTGTCGTAGAGCCCGCCATGGCGCGCCGCCACCTTCGCGAGCGCGATCACCTCCTCGGTCTTCGAGAAGTTCTGCGGCGGATAGAACAGCCCGGTCGACAGGCCCAGCGCGCCCTCGCACATGGCCTGGCTCACGTGGCGGCCCATGGCCTCGAGCTGCTCGGGCGTGGGCTGACGGTTGGCCTCGCCGAGCTGGCTGGTGCGCACCGGCCCGAAGCCGACGTACATCGCGACGTTGGTGCCCACCGGCACGGCGCGCAGCCGCTGCGCCTGGGCCGCGATGTCCCAGCCGCCGAAGCCGTCGTTGCCGATCACGGCGGTGGTCACGCCCTGGGTCAGGAACGGGATGTTGAGGCGCTTGCGCGCGTCGTTCGAATGCAGGTCGGTGTCGGCATGCGTGTGGGCGTCGATGAAGCCCGGCGCCACCACCATGCCGGTGGCGTCGATGGTGCGCTTCGCCTTGAACTGCGCGGGCATCGCGCGGCCCGCGAACACGATGCGGTCGCCCGCGATGCCGACGTCGCCGACCACGGGCCGGTCATCGTCGCCGGTGTAGACGGTGCCGCCGCGCAGCAGCAGGTCGAGTTCGACCGGTGCGTCGGCCGGTTGGGCGTGGAGCGAGGGTGCGAGGAAGGCGAGCGCGGCCAGGGCGATGAGCGAGGTCTGCATGGGGCGATGTGGGCACGGGTGGAAACGCCGGCCAGTGTGAAGTCGCCCCGCGCATGCCGCCAATTCCTTTTGCGGCACGCCCCATGTCCTGAACTCATGAGCGCGCGGCGATCTCCGGCAGGCCCAGTCGGCGGTAGACCTCGGCCGCCTGCCGGTGCAGCCGCAGCGATTCGGGCTGGGCGTTGACCTGCTGCTGCAGGATGCCCTGCGCGCCGGTCAGCGTGGCCTCGGTGCCGCTGCGCACCAGCGCGTCGAGGTAGACCTGCTCGAACAGGTCGCGCTGTGCATGGCTGCCGCCGATCTCGATCATGCGCGGCAACGCGGTGCCGAGGCCGTCGATCGCCGCGGCCAGGTCGCCGCGCGCATGGGCGCGCAGGCCGTGCGCGGCCGGCACGCACACGCGCTGCCAGGCCGCGCGCGTCGAGCCCGGCGCATGCGGCGCGAAGGCCTCGATGTTGGCCAGCAGCGTGTCGGCCTCGGGCCGGCCCGCGCGCGCCAGGCCGTAGAGGTACTGCAGGTCGAGAAAGGGCAGCACATGGTCGGCCTGGCGCTGCAGCAGGTGCTTTGCCACGTCGTCCCAGCGATCGCCGACGTCGACGCCCGCGAGCTCGAGCCGCGCGAGCAGCGAGACGGCGCCGATCTGGTCCTGCGAATACTCCTTGACCACGCCCCAGGCATGGCGGTCGTAGACCGCGAGCGCCTCGTCGCCGCGGCCCAGGTCGATGAGGAACAGCGCCACGTGCCACCAGTTGTGCGTGACCATGAAGGAGTTGAGGTCGACCCAGGTGTCGCTCACGCTCTCCATGAAGGCCAGGCCCTCGGCGAGCCGGCCCTCGGTGAGCATCACGTGCGCGAGCGCATGGTGGGCCCAGGGCTCCTTGCGGCACAGGGCGATCGCATGGCGCGCGCTGGCCTCGGCCTCGCGCATCAGGTGGCACTGCTCGTAGCCGAAGGCCGCCATGCCGTGCACGTAGGGCACCTCGGCCGCGTGCGGCAGCACGGCGAGCGCGAGCCGCAGCATGCCGGGGCAGTCGCCGGTGTTGAAGCAGTGGTACTGGCCGAGCTTGAGCGACACCAGGTCGCGCGGATGCTCGCGCGCCTGTTCGGCATGCAGCGCGATGGCGCGCGCGATGTCGCCGTCGGCCCAGGCCTCGATGGCGGCGATGTAGCGCTGCTCGCGCGGTGTGGCGCGCGCGGCCTGCTCGCGCGCCCTGGCGAGGAAGGGGCGCGCATTGGCCACGGCCTCGCGCGATTCGGCGAACAGGTGCAGCGTGGCGCCGTAGGCCTGCACGATGGGGCTCGCGTCGTGTTCGGTGGCGGCGAGCAGGTTGACGGCGCGGGCCTCGCTCGAGATGAAGCCCATGACGAAGTCGTCGACCAGCGGCAGGCTGGCGGCGTCGTCGAGCGTGAGGGGGTTGCCGAGGCTGTCGGCGTGGCGGACGGTGTTCGACGTGGGGCTGGCGGAAGGCATGGCGCATCGTGCCATGCCCCCGCGGCGGCTTCAACGCGCGGCCTCAGACACCGGCCTGTTGATGCCGGTACTCCTGCGTCTTGCCACCGTAGCCGTAGGCCGCGCCGCGCGCGTCGATCACGTGGATGTACGAGACCTCGTGCAGGTTCGGCCGCAGCCTGGCCATGGCCGCATGGACCTCGCGCAGATAGCGCGCCTTCTCGGCCTTGGTGTTGGTCTCGTCGGTGATGCTGATGTCGAGGTGGAAGGCCGACTTCCCGAGCGCGGCCAGCGACTGGCCGCCGATGAACCAGGTCTCGGCGGCGATGTACTGCACGGTGATGGCGATCACCGGCAATTGCTTGCCGAGCACGCTCTGGGTGAGCTCGGCGACGGCGTCGACGGTCTGGCGCGTGAGGTCGGCATCGGGTTGGCCGGAGAGGTGGACGACGATGTGGGGCATGGCGGACTCCTTGGTGGATGGGTAGTCGATGGGGTGATTGTGGGCAGCGCTTCGTCATCGGAAAAGCGGGAAGATATGATGGAAGCCATCGAAATATCGGATGGATAAGCCATGCAGGGATTCGATCTGGAACAGCTGCGCACGCTGGTGGCGGTGGTCGATGCGGGCAGCCTCACGGCCGCGGCGCCGCGGGTCTTCCTCTCGCAGTCCTCGGTCAGCGAGCAGATGCGCAAGCTCGAGGAGCGCGCGGGCCAGTCACTGCTCACGCGCAGCAAGGCCGGGGTGTCGCCGACCGAGGCCGGCGCGCGGCTGCTGGTCCATGCGCGGCGCATCCTGGCGCTCAGCGACGAGGCCTTTCGCGACCTGCATGGCGAGACGCTGGCGGGCGAGCTGCGGCTCGCGGTCACCGACTACTTCCGTCCGGGCGACCTGACGCAGCTGCTGGCGCGGCTCGCGCAGGGCCATCCGCGCGTGCGGCTGCACGTGAGCATCCTCAAGAGCGACGAGTTGCGCGCGGCCTACGCGCGCGGCGATTTCGACGTGGCGCTGGCGATGCACATCGCGGGCGTGTCGACGCCGCCGCCGGGCAGCCCGGCGGTGCTGCGGCGCGAGTCACTGGCCTGGCTGGGCGCGGCCGGCATGCGGGTGGTGCGCGGCGAGCCGGTGCGGCTGCTGGTGCTACCCGACACCTGCTCGCTGCATCAGTTCACGGTGGCGTTGCTGCGGCGCCGGCATGTGCCCTACGTGCTCGCGCACGTGGCCTCGGGCGTGGCGGGGCTGCAGTCGGCATTGGCGGCGGGGCTCGGCGTGGCCTGCCTCAACGAGTCGGCGATCGGCGAAGGGGTGGCGCGGCTCGCGCCGCCGCATGGGTTGCCGGCGTTGCCGCGCGTGGCCTTCCAGTTCCTGCCGGGACGCAGGGGAGAGACGGAATTCGTTGCTCGGGCGCGGGAGATGCTGGCTGTGCAGCTGGCCTAGTTTCTTGAGGCGTCGGGGGCGCGTGCACGGGACGCCGGGTACTCCCCTCCGCGAATGTCCCCCGGCCTTCGGCCTCCTCCTTGATTTCGCTGCGGGGAGTACCCGACGCCCCGTGCACGAGGGGCGTTGCGTTGCGCGGCGGGTTCCACCGCCGCGCGTTTGGAGGGCTCGTTCCTTAACCCCAGGACAGGGCCGACAGGTCGTTCACGAAGATCGGGTTTTCCTTCCAGATGCCCTTGACGTTCTTCTTCGCCACGGTGGGGAACTGCGGCTGGTAGAGGAAGCCGTTGGCCGCGTCGTTGGCCAGCATCTTCTGCGCGTCGCCCAGCAGCTTGTTGCGCTCGGCGGTGTTGGCGGTGGTCTTGATCTTGTCGAACAGCGCGTCGAAGGCCTTCGACTGGTAGCCCCAGTAGTAGTCCGACTTGGCATAGTTGCCGAGGTCGAAGGGCTCGACGTGCGAGACGATCGACAGGTCGTAGTCCTTGTTGCCGTAGGTGCCGCTGAGCCATTGCGCCCACTCGACGTTCTGCACCTTCGCCACGATGCCGATCTTGGCGAGCTGGGCCACGATCACCTCGCCGCCCTGGCGCGCGTACGGCGGCGGGGGCAGGGTCAGCTTGAGCTCGAGCGGGGTCTTCACGCCGGCCTCGGCCAGCAGCTTCTTGGCCTTCTCGATGTCGAAGGGGTTGAGGCCGGTGGTGTCGACATAGCCGGCCGCGCCGGGCACGTAGTGGCTGCCGATCGGCACGCCGAAGCCGTCGGCCGCGCCCTCGATGACGGCCTTGCGGTCGATGGCCGCGAGGATCGCGCGGCGCACGCGCACGTCGTCGAGCGGCTTCTTGCGGTTGTTGATCGACAGGATGGTCTTGGCGCGCGAGCCGGCCAGGATGGTCTGGAACTGCGGGTTGGCCTTGAACTGCGGCACCACGCGCGTGCCGATGCGCGGGAACATGTCGACGTCGCCCGAGAGCATGGCCGCGGCCTGGGCCGCGGTGTCGGAGATGAAGCGGAAGGTCGCCTTGTTGATCTTCGCGTTGCCGGGGTTGCGGAAGCCGTCCCACTTGCTCAGCGTGATCGAGGAACCCTTGACCCAGTTGTCGAGCTTGTAGGGGCCGGTGCCCACGGGCTTGGTGGCGTTGCCGTCGGCGCTCTTGGGCTCGACGATCACCGCGGTGGCCTGGCCCAGCACGAAGGGCAGGTCGGGGTCGATCTCCTTGTTGATCACGACCACCGTGTAGTCGTCGGTCGCTTGCGTGCTGAGGTTGGCGAAGGTGCGCTTGTCCTTGTTCGTGCTCTTGTCCGAACCCGCGCGGTCGAACGAGAACTTGACCGTGGCCGCGTTGAAGGGCTCGCCGTTCTGGAACTTCACGCCGCGGCGCAGCTTGAAGGTGTAGGTCTTGAGGTCGGGCGAGACTTCCCAGCTCTCGGCCAAGAGCGGCGTGACGCTGCCGTCGGCATTGATCTTGGTCAGCGTCTCGAGGATGTTGTACTGCACCACCTCGGCGATCGCGGCCGCGGCGCCCGCGGTCGGATCGAGGCCCGGCGGCTCGAGCGCCATGCCGATCACGATGGCGTCCTTCCGTCCCTGGGCCATGCCGGCCAGCGGTGTGGCCAGGGCCACGGTGGCGCCAGCGGTGGTGAGGAGGGTGCGACGGTTCAACATACGTGGTGATCTCCGGAAAAACGTCTGAGAAGGCAAAGGGCTGCCTCGCGAGGGTGAGGGGACGGCGCGCCCCGAATCAAGGCGCGGCGCCGCGAGAGACCCTCGGCGCAGCAGGAAAGATGCCACGCCGTGCAGCCAAAAGCATTCTCGCGCAGCGCGCTCGCCGCCGATGCCGCGGCGCGGCGCTTTTTCCTCGGGAGGTTCCCGGATGCGGGGCGCCGCGAAAGGTCAGCGGCCACTCACGCCCAGGACATCGCGGCGATGTCGTTGGCGAAGATCGGCGCGTCCTTCCACAGGCCGCGCAGCCCGCGCGCGGCGATGGTGATGAGCTGCGGCTGGTAGAGGAACACGTTGGCCGAGTCCTCGGCCAGGATGCGCTGCGCCTCGCCCAGCAGGCGCAGGCGGTCGGCCTCGCGCGGTGCGTTGCGCGACTTCTCGAACACCTCGTTGAACTTCGCCGACTGGTAGCCCCAGTAGTACTCGGGGCGCGTGTAGTTCACGAGGTCGAAGGGCTCGACATGCAGGATCACCGACAGGTCGTAGTTCTTGTTGCCGTAGGTGCCGCTGATCCACTGCGCCCACTCCACGTTCTGGATCTTCGCGACGATGCCGACCTGCGCGAGCTGTGCGGCGATCAGCTCGCCGCCCTGGCGCGCATAGGGCGGGGGCGGCAGCACCAGGTCGAGCTGCAGCGGCAGCTTCACGCCGGCCTCGGCCAGCAGGCGCTTGGCCTTCGCGGGGTCATAGGGGTTGATGCCGGTGGTGTCGACGTAGCCCGGCGCGGTCGGCACGTAGTGGCTGCCGATCGGGATGCCGCGGCCGTCCATGGCTGCGTCGATCACCGCCTTGCGGTCGATCGCGGCCGCGATCGCGCGGCGCACGCGCACGTCGTCGAGCGGCTTGCGCCGGTTGTTGATCGCGAGGATCGACTTGCCGCGCGAGGCGTTGAACAGGATCTGGAAGCGCTTGTCGTTCTGGAACTGCGAGAGGCTGCGCGAGACCGAGGCATGCGGGAACAGGTCGATGTCGTTCGACAGCAGCGCGGTGGTCTGCGCGGCCGGCTCCGAGACGAAGCGGAAGCTCGCGCGGCGGATCTGCACCGCGTCGGCATGGCGGTAGCCGTCCCACTTCGCGAGCACGATCGACGAGCCCTTGGCCCAGTTCTCGAGCCGGTAGGGGCCGGTGCCCACGGGCTTGGTGGCATTGCCCTCGGCCGACTTGGGCTCGACCACGATCGCCGAGGCCTGGCCGAGCTGGAACAGCAGGTCGGGCTCGATCTCCTTGGCGATCAGCACCACCGTGTTCGCATCGAGCGCCTGGGTCGTGAAGTTGGCGAAGAAGCGCTTGTCCTTGTTGGTGCTGTTGGCGGCCGAGGCGCGGTCGAACGAGAACTTGACCGTGTTCGCGTCGAAGGCCTCGCCGTTCTGGAACTTCACGCCGCGCCTGAGCTTGAAGGTGTAGGTGCGCAGGTCGGGCGAGACCTCCCAGCTCTCGGCCAGAAGCGGCGTGACGCTGCCATCGGAGTTGATCTTGGTCAGCGTCTCGAACACGTTGTAGAGCACCACCTCGGCGATCTCGGCGCCGGCCTTGGCCGTGGGATCGAGGCCCGTGGGTTCGAGCGTGAGGCCGAGCACCAGCGTGTCCTTGCGGCGTGCCTGCGCGAGGGCACCGGCCGGCAGCACGAGGGGCGCGAGCGCGGCGGCGCCGGTGGCGAGGAGGGTGCGTCTGTGAAGCATGGGCGGGCGGTCCTTTGAGCGGTGGCGAGGGCATGCGCCCTCCGGGCGCGCCGCATCATCCGCGAGGAGAGGCCCGGTGCGCAACCAGATGCTTATGCCCTGGTTGCATGACGGGCGCGCTCAGTGCCCCGGTGCCTGCAGCACCGCGCCGAGCAGCGTGCGCGTGTAGGGATGCTGGGCGTTGGCGAACAGCTCCTGCGGCGTGCCTCGCTCGACGATCTGCCCCTTGAAGACCACGCAGACTTCGTCGCACAGGTGGTTGACGACGGCGAGGTCATGGCTGATGAGCAGGTAGCTGATGCCGAACTGCTGCTGCAGGTCCTGCATGAGGTTGAGCACCTGGGCCTGCACGGAGACGTCCAGGGCGCTCACGGGCTCGTCGGCGACGATGAGCTTGGGGCGCGTGATGAGGGCCCGCGCGATCGCGATGCGCTGGCGCTGGCCGCCCGAGAACTCGTGCGGGTACTTGTCGAGGTCGGTGGGGCGCAGGCCCACGGCTGCCAGGGATTCGGCGGCGCGCTCGCGTTGTTCCTTCTTCGAGACCTGGGCTAGCGCCTCCAGAGGCTCGGCGACGATGCGCGCGACGGTCTGGCGCGGGTCGAGGGAGCCGTAGGGGTCCTGGAACACCATCTGGAAGTCGCGCCGGGCCGTGCGAAGTTCGTCCTTGCTCAATGCATGCAACTCGCGCCCCTCGAGCTTCACGCTGCCCGAGGTGGGCTTGTCCAGCGCCATCACGAGGCGTGCGATGGTCGACTTGCCCGAACCGGACTCGCCGACGATCCCCACGCTGCGCCCGGCCTGCACCTCGAAGCTCACGCCATTGAGGGCCTTGACCGTGGGCGGTGGGCCCAGCAGCTTCTCGCGCGGCAGCGCGTAGTGGCGAACGAGGTCGGTGACTTGCAACAGCGGTGTGTTGGTGGTGGTAGTGCTCATGCCACGGCCTCCGCTTCGATCTCGTCGAGCCGGATGCAGCGCACCGCATGGTCATCGGGCAGCATCACCGCCGGCGGTCGCGTCGACTGGCAGGCATCGACCGTGTAGCTGCAGCGCCCCGCGAACGGACAGCCCGCGGGCAGGTCCACCAGTTCGGGCACGCTGCCCCGGATGGTCGCCAGCCGCTGCCCCTTGGGCGCGCCGATCACCGGCCGCGCCGCAAACAGCCCCTTGGTGTACGGATGCGCCCGGTTCGCGAAGAGCGCGCGCGTCGGCCCGCTCTCCACCACGCTGCCGCCATACATCACGAGCATGCGCTGCACGCTGTTGGCGATCACGCCCAGGTCGTGCGAGATCAGGATCAGCGCCATGCCCATCTCGGCCACCAGGCTCTGGATCAGGTCGAGCACCTGCTTCTGGATGGTCACGTCCAGGGCCGTGGTGGGCTCGTCGGCGATCAGCAGGTCGGGCCCGCAGGCCAGCGCCATGGCGATGCCGATGCGCTGCCTCTGGCCGCCCGAGAACTGGTGCGGATAGGCATCCAGGCGCGAGGCCGCGTCGGGAATGCCCACGCGTTGCAGCAGGTTCAGCGCCTCGGCGCGGGCCTGCTTGGCGGTGAGGCCTCGGTGCAGCCGCAGCGGCTCGCCGACCTGGCGCGCGATGGTGTGGACCGGGTTCAGGGCCGTCATCGGCTCCTGGAAGATCATGCCGATGCGGTTGCCGCGGATCCGGCACAGGGCCGACTCGGGCTGCCCGATGAGCTCCTGGCCGTCCAGGCGGATGCTGCCCGTGACCTTGGCGGTGGCGGGCAGCAGGCCCATGAGGGACATGACCGTGATGGACTTGCCGCAGCCCGACTCGCCCACGATGCCGAGGGTCTGGCCGCGCTCGAGCGAGAAGGAGACGCCGCGCACGGCCTGGGCGGGGCCGCGCTGGGTCTGCAGGCCGATGTGGAGGTTGTCGACTTCGAGGAGGGGCATGGGGTTGGCCACGGTGCTGGTGGTTGCCATGTCGCTCACCTCGCGCGCGCCAGGCGCGGATCGAGCAGGTCGCGCAGGCCATCGCCCAGCAGGTTCAGGCCCAGCACCGCCAGCGCGATGGCCATGCCCGGGAAGACGGCCAGCAGCGGCTGCTGGAACATCAGGGTCTGCGCCTCGCTGAGCATTCGGCCCCAAGAGGGTTGCGGCGGCTGCGTGCCCAGGCCGAGATAGGACAGAGCAGCCTCGGCCAGGATCGCGATGGCGAAGCGGATGGTGATCTGCACGATCAGCACCGCCGAGATGTTGGGCAGCACGTGCTGCATGGTGATGGCGAAGCTTCCCTTGCCGCAGGCACGGGCCGCCGCCACGTACTCGCGCGACCAGATGGCGTTGGCCGATGCTCGCGTGATGCGCGCGAAGGTGGGGATGTTGTAGATGCCGATGGCGATGATGGCGTTGACGATGCCCGCGCCGAAGACGGCCGTCATCATGATGGCCGAGAGGATGGCGGGGAAGGCCAGCGAGAAGTCGGAGAAACGCATGATGGCTTCTTCCACCCAGCCCCGCCTGGCCGCGGCCAGCAGGCCCAGGGCGGTGCCTACGACCAGGCCGATGCCGACCGCGATGACGCCCACGAGGATGGAAGCACGGGCGCCCACCAGCAGCAGCGAGGCCACGTCGCGCCCGAAGGCGTCGGTGCCCAGCCAGTGGCTGGCCGAGGGCGCCTGCATCTTGTTGGCCATGTCCATGGCGTAGGGCGAGTAGGGCGTCCAGAGGTAGGAGACCAGGGCCGCGAGCAAGAGCAGGGCGGCGAGCACGCCGCCGATGACGAAGCTGCGGTGGTGGCGCGCGCGCTGCCAGAAGCCGGGCAGCTTGAGGGCGGCGGCGCTGGGGGTAACCGATGCAATGGCGCTCATATGTCGCTCGCCTTGATGCGCGGGTCGATGACGGCATAGAGCACGTCGACCACGAAGTTGACGATGACGACCATGGCTGCGAGCAGCATGACGCAGTTGCGCACGACGATGAGGTCGCGGTTGCTGATGGCCTGGAAGATCAGGCGGCCCAGGCCCGGGAGGTAGAACACGTTCTCCACCACGATGGTGCCGGCCAGCAGCTCTGAGAACTGCATGCCCATGACGGTGATGACGGGGATCAGGGCGTTGCGCAGCACGTGGGTCCACAGCACGGCGCGTTGGGTCACGCCCTTGGCGCGCGCGGTGCGCACGAAGTCCTCGCGCATGACCTCGAGCACGGCCGAGCGGGTGATGCGCGCGAGGATGGCGGCCTGCACGACGGCCAGGGACAGGGCGGGCAGCAGCAGCGACTTCAAACCGGCGTAGACGCCTTCGCCCCAGCCGTCGAAGCCGCCGGCGGAGAACCACTGCAGCTGCACGGAGAAAACGAGGATCAGCAGGATGGCGAACCAGAAGTTGGGGATGGCGATGCCGACCTGGGTGAGGCCCATGAGGCCGACGTCGCCGAGCTTGTTGTGGCGCGCGGCGGCGGTGACGCCCACGAGCAGGGCGAGCACGGTGGTGAAGGCCATGGCCAGCAGGGCCAGGGGGACGGTGAGTGCGAGGCGCTCGAGGATGAGGTCGAGCACGGGGGAGCTGTAGGCGTAGGAGTCGCCGAGGTCGCCGGTGAGCAGGCCCGCGATCCAGTGCCAGTAGCGGGTCCAGGCGGGTTGGTCGAGGCCGAGCTTGGTGGCCAGGGCGGCGACGGCTTCGGGGGCGGCATCCGGGCCCATGAGCATCTGCGCGGCGTTGCCGGGCAGGATCTCCAGGACCAGGAAGACGATGATGGAGGCGCCGATCAGCGTGCCGATCAGCGTGGCAAGGCGCTTGATTAAGAAGAGGCTCATGGGGCGGGGCGCAGCATAACCCGACAACTGCAACAAACATGCCGTAGCACTGGATCCCCGAGGGGATGGCTCTCCCACGTTGCCGCCGGGGACTCCGCCGCCTGGGATAATCGCGGCATGGCCCTCATGATCACCGACGAATGCATCAACTGCGATGTCTGCGAGCCGGAGTGCCCGAACGATGCGATCTACATGGGCGAGGCGATCTACGAGATCGATCCGCACAAGTGCACCGAATGCGTGGGCCACTTCGATGAGCCGCAGTGCGTGCAGATCTGCCCCGTGGCCTGCATCCCGATCCATCCGGACCACGTGGAAAGCCGCGAGACGCTGCTGCAGAAGTACCAGCGTCTCACGGCAACGAAGGCCGCGCTACCGCAGCCTCCGTCCCCACCCTCAACCGGCGTCTGAGGCCGCGGGCTTGCGGCGCTTCTTCTTCGCGCCGCCTTCCTCCCCGGGCTTCGATCCCGGTCTTTCTCCGTAGCTGGCCGTGGCCTTGCGCGGCTCGGCCGCGAGCCTGGCGGCGCGGGCCTTCTCCAGGCGCTCCTGGGCTTCGAGCCTGCGTTGCGCGAGGGCAGCGCGATGGGCCTCCTGCGCGGCGCGTTGGTCGCGCTGATGCGCCTGCTTCTCCTCGGACAACCGCGTGCGCTCGAGCCGGTCGGCGAGCTTCGCGTTGCGCCGCGTGGCTTCGTCGGCGGCCTGGCGGTCGTCGTCGCTGCGCGCGTCGTCCACCTTCACCGTCGTTCCGCCCGCGCAGGGGCGGTCGCTGTAGCTGTTGCCGCAGCGCCAGGTCGACGTGCCCGGCTGCTGCGCGAATGCGCTCGTCAGCGCGCAGGCGCCGATGGCCATCGCGCTCGCGACGATGGTCCGGCGCATGCCGTGCGTTCTTCTCGTTCTCTCCCTCGTTGTCGACATCGTTCTTCTCTCCCTCTTGCTTCGCGCTCTGTCGGCGCTTCCCGCGATGAACGCTGGCTAGGGTGCGGCGGGCGCGCTGCCGTCGCCAGGCTCGCGCCGCGGCGGTTTGGGCCGGGGCGGTTTGCTCGTGTGGATGGTGGCCGTGGCCTTTTCCATTTCGCCCGCGAGCAGCGCGGGCAGGGCATGCAGGCTGCGCACGATCGCGTCGTCGATCGCATCGCGCTGTTCCTTCAGCGGCTTCTTGAGCACCCAGTTGATCACCTCCGACTTCACGCCGGGATGGCCGATGCCCAGGCGCAGCCGCCAGTAGTCGCCGGTGCCGAGCTGCGCATGGATGTCGCGCAGGCCGTTGTGGCCCGCATGGCTGCCGCCGAACTTGAGCTTGGCCTGGCCGGGCACCACGTCGAGCTCGTCGTGGGCCACGAGGATTTCTTCGGGCGCGATCTTGAAGAAGCGCGCGAGCGCGGCGACCGACTTGCCCGAGAGGTTCATGAAGGTCTGCGGCTCGAGCAGCCAGATGCTCTGGCCGCCGATGTTCGCGCGCGCCGCGAGGCCGTGGTAGCTGCGCTCGGGCACGAGGTTGAGCTTCCAGTCGCGCGCGAGGGCGTCGATCCACCAGAAGCCGGCGTTGTGCCGCGTGGCTTCGTATTCAGGCCCGGGATTGCCGAGGCCGACGAACAGTTTGATCATGGGGCGGGATTATCGGGCGGTCGCGCAATGCAAAAGGCCCGCGCGAGGCGGGCCTTTGGTTTGCAGCGCGAAGCCGAGAAGAATTACTTCTTGCCGGACTTCTTGGCGGGAGCCGCTGCGGGTGCAGCTTCGGCAGCGCCTTCGGCAGCGGGTGCCGGCTCTTCGGCGACCAGCGGCGGCACGGCCGAGACCACGACCGGGTTGGTCTTGCCGTGGCTCACGAACTTCACGCCCTTGGGCAGCTTGATGTCGTTGACGTGCAGCGTGGCGTTCTTCTTCAGACCCGAGAGGTCGATCTCGATGAACTCGGGCAGGTCGCTGGGCAGGCAGCTCACTTCGAGTTCGGTCAGCACGTGGTTCACGAGGTTGTGGTCGAGCTTGACGGCATCGGACTCTTCCTCGCCCTTGAAGTGCAGCGGCACCTTCATGTGCAGGCGGGTCTTGGCATCGACGCGTTGGAAGTCGATGTGCTGGACCAGCTGGCGGAACGGGTGGTACTGCACGTCGCGCAGCAGCACCTTGCTCACGCTGCCGCCGAGTTCCATCTCGAGGACGGAGGCGTGGAAGGCTTCCTTCTTGAGGGCGTGCCACAGCGCGTTGTGATCGAGCTCGATCAGTTGCGGCTGGCCTTCGCCACCGTAGACGATGCCGGGCGTCTTGCCCGAGATGCGGAGACGGCGGCTCGCACCCGTGCCCTGCTTGGCGCGCTCGAAAGCGACGAATTTCATAGTTAACTCCTTGGAGCGAAGGCACGACGGCCATTTCGCTTCTTGAGCGCCGACCGCGACCAGTGCGGCGCCGGTTTCAAAATGACTTCCCGATCAGGGAAGCCGGCTTTTTGCCCGAACGGCAGGAGCGCAATCTCAGAAGAGATTGTCCTGGTCCGAGAACAAACTCATCACCGACTCGCCCTTGGCAATGCGCTGGATCGTCTCGGCGATCAGCGGTGCCACGGAGAGCTGGCGGATCTTTCCGCAGCCGTTGGCGCTGTCGGAAAGGGGAATGGTGTTGGTCACGACCACTTCGTCGAGGGCCGTGCCCTTGCTGAGGCGCTCGATCGCGGGACCCGAGAAGATCGGGTGCGTGCAATAGGCGTAGACGCTCTTGGCGCCGCGTTCCTTCAGCACTTCGGCCGCTTTGACCAGCGTGCCGGCGGTGTCGATCATGTCGTCCATGATCACGCAGTTGCGGCCGTCGATCTCGCCGATCACGTTCATGACTTCGCTGACGTTGGCCTTGGGGCGGCGCTTGTCGATGATGGCGAGGTCGCAGTTCAGTTGCTTGGCCAGCGCGCGGGCACGGACCACGCCGCCGACGTCGGGCGAGACCACGATCAGGTCTTCGTAGTTCTTGGCGCGCAGGTCGCCCAGCAGCACGGGCGAGGCGTAGATGTTGTCGACCGGGATGTCGAAGAAGCCCTGGATCTGGTCGGCGTGCAGGTCCATCGTGAGCACGCGCTCGACGCCCACGGTTTCCAGCAGGTTGGCCACGACCTTGGCCGAGATCGGCACGCGGCTCGAGCGCGGGCGGCGGTCCTGGCGGGCATAGCCGAAATAGGGAATCACGGCGCTGATGCGTTCGGCCGAAGCGCGCTTGAGCGCGTCGACCATGATCAGCAGTTCCATCAGGTTCTCGTTGGTCGGGGCGCAGGTGGACTGCACCACGAACACATCGCGTGCCCGCACGTTCTGGTTGATCTCGACGGTGACTTCACCGTCGGAGAAGCGACCGACGCGGGCGGCACCGAGGGTGGTGCCCAGGTTGCTCGCGATTTCTGCAGCAAGGCCCGGATTGGCATTGCCGGTGAAAACCATGAAATCAGGATGGTGAGCCTGCATGAGCGCGTCCCGGCTGAGCGATTTGGCTTGGGAAAGCCGCCAAAGAGTTACGAGTCTTGGCGACCCTGGGGCCGCCGATTATTGCAGCGGGTCGGCCGCAAACGAAGTGCCGGGTCCAGGGACCGCGGCTTCAAAAAGAAACTACGGCCCGCGGGCCGTAGTTTCTGAAAGGTTTGGCAGGGGAGAAAGGATTCGAACCTTTGCATGCTGGAATCAAAATCCAGTGCCTTAACCAGCTTGGCGACTCCCCTACACAGGTCGACGGTTTGCACCGCCTACCGATATATGTCGCATCGAAACGCCTGGGCGCTCCGATCAGTTTTTCAGGCTGCCCAACCTCGAAGTGGATGAGCGGCCAGATTGTCGCATTGGCGAACCTGCCAGCCCGTGGGGCCCGAAAGCAGTTCCGCGTTCTGCGGTTCCTGCTGCATTCTGGCGAACACCGAACTTCCGGAGCCGGTCATCCTGGCATCGAATCCCTGGGCGCCGAGCCAATTGATGGCGTCGGTGATCGCGGGACAGAGCCGTTGGGCAACCGGCTGCAGGTCGTTGTGGCCGAAATCGAAAACTTCCTCGCCGAGGCGTAAGGGGTTTTGATCTGCGTGCTGTTCGCGTACTGCAGCAAAGCCCGTGATTATAGCAACAGGACTTGCCCGTTGCAGATCATCTGCAGAAAAAATTAAACGGGTATCGAGTCCTTCGGGTGGTTTGACCACAACGAAGCGTGCCGACGGCAGTTCGATCGGGCGAATTTTCTCGCCGATGCCTTCGACCCAGGCGTTGTGGCCCGAGAGGAAGAACGGCACGTCGGCGCCCAGCGACAGGCCGATGCGCGAGAGCTCCGCGAGCGGCAGCCGCAGGTTCCAGAGCCGGTTGAGCGCCAGCAGGCAGGTCGCGGCATCGGAAGAGCCGCCGCCCATGCCGGCCTGCGAGGGCACGTGCTTCGCGACGCCGATGTGCGCGCCCTGGCCCGGCGCCGCGTGGGCCTGCAGCGCGCGCGCGGCGCGCAGCACGAGGTCGTCGGCCGGCAGCGGCACGGTCAGGTCCTCGCGGCTCAACTGGCCGTCGCCACGCAGTTCGACGTGGAGCGTGTCGCACCAGTCGATCAGCATGAAGACCGACTGCAGCAGGTGGTAGCCGTCGTCGCGCCGGCCGGTGACGTGGAGGAAGAGGTTGAGCTTGGCCGGAGCGGGAAGGTCGTAGATCGCCTTCATGACGCCGGCATGCGCTCGAACACGATGCGCAGGTCGGCCTGCGGCGCCGGTGTCTCGCGCAGCGCCTGCAGCCGGCCGCTCGCGAGCTGGCCGAGGTCGGCTCGCCAGCCGGGCACGGGGTCGTTGCGGCCCTCGAGCCAGCCGAACAGCGCGGCGACCGGGATCGCGGCGCCGGTGGCGGCCTCGATCAGCGCGTCGAGCGAGGCGTAGCGCCGCGTGTCGCTGCCGTTCTTCAGCAGGGCTTCGCCGGGCGACCAGTGCAACTGGGCCAGCGTGCTGCCGATCGGCGTGGTGAGCGAGAGCTCGCCGGTCTCGGGCGAGCCACGCAGCTCGAACAGCGCCGAGAAGGTCTGCACCGGTTCGCTGTCCACGCGCAGCGACATGCGGCCGCTCCAGGCATTCGTCGCGCGCGGCACGGAGGCCTTCGAGCCGCCCGTCAACTGCGCGCATCCCGCTATGGAAAAAGTAGCGATTGCCGTCAGCAGCAGACGCCGGCCGCCATCGGGCCGCGCGCCGCCGGAGGCCACGAGCGCCGCCATCTCAGGGCTTGACCCGCAGGCGCTTGAGCGTTTCCTGCAGGGTTTCGTTGTCGGCGTCGCTCAGCAGCGCTTCCTTCCAGATCGTGACCGCGCGGTCCTTCTGGCCGATGCTCCACAGCACTTCGCCGAAGTGGGCGCCGATCTCCGGATCGGGGCGCGTCTTGTAGGCGGCCTCGAGGATGCGGATGGCCTCGGCGGTGTTGCCGAGCCTGAACTCGACCCAGCCCAGGCTGTCGGCGATGAACGGGTCTTCGGGCGCGAGCTGCACGGCCTTCTGGATCAGCGTGCGGGCTTCCTCGAGCCGGATCTTGCGATCGGCGAACGAGTAGCCGAGCGCGTTGTAGGCGTTCTGGTTCTCGGGCTTGAGCTGCATCAGCCGGCGCAGTAGCCGCTCCATCTCGTCGAGGCGGTCGAGCTTCTCGGCCATCATGGCCTGGTCGTAGACGAGGTCGGTGTCGTCGGGCGCGGCGGCCGAGGCCTGGGCCAGCATGTCGTAGGCGGCCTGGAACTGCTTGGCGTCGCGCAGCAGCTGCACCTCGGCCAGGAACTTCTGCTTCTTGTCCTCGGGCGTGCGCTCGGGCAGGCCGCGCACGAGTTCGCGTGCCTGCGGCAGCTTGCCCTGGCGCGCCAGCAGGCCGGCGCGGCGCGTCTGCGCGATCACCAGGTCGTCGGTGTTGTCGATGCGCGCGAGCCAGCGCTCGGCGCCGGTGAAGTCCTTGCGCCGCTCGGCCAGTTGCGACAGCAGCAGGTAGGCCTGCGTCACGCCGCGGTTGCGGTCGCCGGCCTCGGCCTGCGCGGCGGCGGCCGGCTGGCTGCTGGCCAGCTCGAGGTAGCGCTTGAGCGAGGTCTCGGCCGCGGCGTCCTGACGTGCCTGGGCCTGCAGGCTGCCGAGCAGCAGCCAGGGTTCGGCGAGCTCGGGGCGCGCGACGGTCAGCGATTGCAGCTGGCTCGAGGCTTCGGCGTAGCGGCGGTTCTCGACCAGCACGCGCGAATAGGCCACGCGCAGCTCGGGCGAAGCCTTCGGGTTGCCGGCCAGGTAGCGCGTGACGATCGGTTCGGCCAGCGGCTGGCCCGGATCGATGAGCTCGAGCGCGAGCGCCGGGGGCGCATCGGAGGCCGGGTCGGCCTGCTGGCCCTTGCGCGCGGCCTCGAGCGCACCCGAGTTGTCGCCGGCATTGAGGCGCAGCCGGCCCACCGTGGCCCAGGCCATGCCCGCCGTCGCGGGATTCTTGAATTCGTCGACCAGCGCCTGCTCGACCACCGAGGCGGCGAGCTTCTTGTCGGTGGCGCGCGAGTAGTTGCGCGCGATCACGGCCATCAGCAGCGGCCGCTCGACCTGCGGGCTGGCCGCGATCTCGGCGCGCAGCAGTTCGGTCGTGTCGCCGATGCGGTTGAGCAGGATCAGGATCTGCAGCTCGAAGCGGCGCGCGTCGCGCGAGTTGGGCACCGTGTCCTGCCAGGCGCGTGCCGCGGCGAGGGCCGCGTCGCCCGAGCGCGATTGCAGCGCGATCTCGATCGCGCGCTGGAACAGCTTGCCGTCGCGCAGCCTGCGCGCCGCATCGAGCACGTACTGGTAGCCCGAACCGGGATCGCCCGAGCGCGCGCTGAGCTCGCCCATGAGGATCTCGTAGAACATGTCGGCGCTCAGGGCCGAAGGCTGCGGCGCGGGATCGGCCGCGGCGGCCGCTGCAGCGGGCTTTGCGGGCGCCGTGCGCGCGGGCGGCTTGGCGGGCTGCGGGCTCGCGGGCGTTGCCGGCTTGGGCGGCGCGCTGCGTTCGATGATGGGAGCCGGGCTGTCCGGCGCGGCGGGGTCGGAGGACTGCGCGTGAACGTGGGCGGCGCAGGCCAGGAGCACGAGTGACGCGGCCGCCGCAAGGCGGTGTCGGCGGGGCGATGGAATCATCGAACCATAATAATCCATGCATTTGAACGAGCACCGCGTGGGGCTTCGTGTCCTGCAGTTGTTGGAGCCCCATGCCTGAGCTACCCGAAGTCGAAGTCACGCGGCGCGGAATCGCGGACCGCATCGCTGGCGCGCGCATCGATGCGGTGCGCATCGGCAAGCCGTTGCGCTGGGCGCTGATGGTGGCGCCCGAGCTGCTCGTGGGTCGCCGCGTGCGCGAGGTGCGCCGGCGCGGCAAATACCTCCTGATCGATCTCGACGTGGGCCTGCTGCTGCTGCACCTGGGCATGTCGGGCAGCCTGCGTTTCGATGCCGCCCTGCCCGAGCCCGGCGTGCACGATCACTTCGACCTGGTCACCGACCGCGGCACGCTGCGGCTCAACGATCCGCGCCGCTTCGGCGCCGTGGTCTACGTCGACGACGAGGCCGCGCCCTGGGCGATCAAGCTGCTCGGCGGGCTCGGCATGGAGCCGCTGGGCGAGGCCTTCGACCTCGATGCCTTCCATGCCGGCCTGCGCAAGCGCCGCACCGCGATCAAGCAGGTGCTGCTCGCGGGCGACGTGGTGGTGGGCGTGGGCAACATCTACGCTTCGGAGGCACTGTTCCAGGCCGGCATCCGTCCCACGCTGTCGGCCGCGCGCATCAGCCGGCCGCGCGCCGCGCGGCTGCATGCCGCGGTCAAGGAGATCCTGGCGCGGGCGGTCGAGAAGGGCGGCAGCACCTTGCGCGACTTTTCCATCGACGGCCAGAACGGCTACTTCCAGCTCGAGGCCACGGTCTACGGCCGTGCTGGCGAACCATGCAGGGTCTGCGGCACGCCGATCCGGCTGTTGCGTCAGGGGCAGCGCTCGACCTATTTCTGTCCGGTGTGCCAGAAGTAGTCCGATGATCGGTCGCAGTGCCGCAGCACGGCCGGAGGTCAATGCGTACCGGTCACCCGGTTTTCAGATTGCGATGTTATATTTGTAAGAAAGTTTTTACATTTCCACCTTGAGCCGCTCCTTCAACCAACAACTCGACCAGCACGGTGCGTGGCGGAGCAATTTCGCCCACCGCTTGCAGTGGCTGTCCCGCTGGCTGACCGAGAACGAGCTGCTCGACCAGGCGGTGGCCGAGCGGCTGCGCGGGCTCGAATCGCAGATCCGCACCAGCAAGGTCATGGTGGCCTTCGTCGCCGAGTTCTCGCGCGGCAAGTCGGAACTGATCAACGCGATCTTCTTCGCCGGCTACGGGCGGCGCATCATGCCGGCGAGCGCGGGCCGCACCACCATGTGCCCGACCGAGCTCGGCTACGACGCCATGCTGGCACCCAAGCTGCGCCTGCTGCCGATCGAAACCCGTCTCGAACCGCATTCGCTCGCCTACTGGCGCGACCAGCCCGCGCGCTGGACCGAGATCGCGATCGATGTCGGCGATGCCGAGCGGCTGGCCCAGGCCATGGCCAAGGTGGCCGAGGTGCGCTGGGTCTCGCAGGACGAGGCACGCGCGCTGGGCTTCTGGAACGAGGAGACGCCCGACGACAACCCGGTGCAGGACGCCGAGGGCCGGGTCGAGATCCCGCGTTGGCGCCATGCCGTGCTGAACATGCCGCATCCGCTGCTCGAGCAGGGGCTGGTGATCCTCGACACCCCGGGCCTCAACGCGATCGGCGCCGAGCCCGAGCTGACGGTGAGCCTGATCCCGCAGGCGCATGCGGTGGTCTTCATCCTCGGCGCCGAAACCGGCGTCACCCGCTCCGACCTGTCGATCTGGCGCGAGCACCTCGTGACCGAGAACGAAGGCAGCGACACCCGCTTCGTGGTGCTCAACAAGATCGACACCCTGTGGGACACGCTGAGCACCCACGCGCAGATCGAGCAGCAGATCGAGCAGCAGCGCCAGGTCGCCGCCAAGCACCTCGACGTGCCGCTCGCGCAGGTGCTGCCGGTGTCGGCGCAGAAGGGCCTGCAGGCCAAGGTGCACCGCGACGCGCGGCTGCTCGAGGCCAGCCGCCTGCCCGCGCTCGAGGCCCTGCTGGGCCAGGGCGTGCTCGGCAAGCGCGAGACCATGCTGCGGCTGGCCGTCGATGCCGGCATGGCCGCGCTGCGGACCGAGGCCGAGCGCATCCTCAAGGTGCGCCAGCGCGACCTGGCCGAGCAGGCGCTCGAGCTGCAGGGGCTGCGCGGCAAGAACGTGTCGGTGATCCGGCACATGCGCGCGCGCATCGACCAGGAACAGAACGAGTTCGAGGGCAGCAACGCGCGCATCCTGGCGCTGCGCTCGGTGCAGGGCAAGCTGCTGCGCGAGGTCTACGCGGTGCTGGGCCGCACGGCGCTCAAGGCCGACATGGTGCGGCTGTCGGCCGCGCTCAAGCGCCCCGGCGTCAAGTTCAACGTGCGCAAGGTGTACGGCGAGACCTTCGACTCGCTGCGCAACAACCTGCGCGAGGTGCAGGCGACCACGGCCGAGATCCAGTCGATGCTGCATGCCACCTTCCGCCAGCTCAATGCCGAGCAGGGTTTCACCCTGCAGGCGCCGGCCGAGCCCGACCTCAGCGGCTTCGAGCAGGAGCTCAGCCAGATCGAGCGCAGCCACATCCACTACCTGGGCGTGGGCAACATGCTCAAGCTCGCGCAGGCCGACTTCTGCGACAAGCTGGTGCGCGCGCTCGCGAGCCGGCTGCGGCTGGTGAACGAGGCCGCCATGACCGAGGTCGAGCGCTGGAGCAAGGGAGCCAGCGCGCAGATCGATGCGCAGCTCAAGGAGCGCCGTCGCAACTTCAGCAAGCGCATCGAGGCGATCGAGCGCATCCAGAACGCGGCCGGCAGCCTCGACGAGCGGCTGCTCGAACTGGCGGCGCAGGAGAGCGCGCTGGCCGGGCTGCAGCAGCGCCTGAGCGAATTCACCGCGCTGATCGCGCAGCAGGGCAAGCCGTCCGCCACGGCGGCCGCGGCCGGCGAGCTGCGTGCCGCGGCCTGAGCACGGCGTGCCGGCGACCGTTGCCGCGCGCACGCGCAAGCGCAGCCCCGAGGCTGCCGCGCCCGCCGCCTTGAAACTCCCGGCGCACTTCGCCGAGCGCGTGGTCGCCTGGCAGCGCAGCCATGGCCGCAGCGAGCTGCCGTGGCAGAACACGCGCGATCCCTACCGCGTGTGGCTGTCCGAGGTGATGCTGCAGCAGACGCAGGTCACGACCGTGCTCGGCTACTTCGCGCGCTTCCTCGAGCGCTTTCCCGACGTGCGGGCGCTGGCCGAAGGCACCGAGGACGAGGTCTTCGGGCTCTGGAGCGGCCTCGGCTACTACAGCCGCGCGCGCAACATGCACCGCTGCGCGCAGGAGGTGATGGCGCGCTTTGGCGGCAGCTTCCCGCAGACGGCCGCCGAACTGGCGACCTTGCCGGGCATCGGCCGTTCCACCGCCGCGGCCGTCGCGGCCTTCTGCTTCGGCGAGCGCGTCGCCATCCTCGACGGCAACGTGAAGCGCGTGCTGACGCGGGTGCTGGGCTTCGGCGAGGACCTGTCCTCCTCGGCCAGCGAGCGCCTGCTCTGGGAGCATGCGACGCGGCTGCTGCCGCCGGCCGACGACCGCGAGGCGATCACGAGCTACACGCAGGGGCAGATGGACCTCGGCGCCACCGTCTGCCTGCCGCGCAAGCCGAGCTGCATGCTGTGCCCGGTCAACGACAGCTGCGTGGCGCGGCGCGAAGGTTCGCCCGAGCGCTATCCGGTCAAGACGCGCAAGTTGCGGCGCACGGCGCAGTCGCTGTGGGTGCTGCTGGCGCGCGATGCGAGCGGGCGCGTGTGGCTCGAGAAGCGGCCCGCCAAGGGCATCTGGGCCGGCCTGCATTGCCTGCCGGTGTTCGATTCGCGCGACGAACTGCTGGCCGCGCTGCCCGCGGTCGAACGCGATCGCTGCGAGGACCTCGCGCCCTTCGTGCATGTGCTGACCCACAAGGACCTGCACCTGCATCCGGTGCGCATCGATGGCGGAACGCCGCAGGGCGATGCGGCGCGCTGGGTCGAGGCCTCGGAATGGCTGGGCCTGGGGCTGCCCGCGCCGGTGCGCAAGCTGCTCGAGAACACCGGGGGCTGAGGCCCTCGGCCCCTCGCCCTTTTTTTCTTCAGCTCGCGTCGAGTTCGCGGTGCCGCTTGAGCGCGCCCCAGCGCGCGCCGAAGCTGCGCGCCAGCTGCTCGACCAGGAACACCGAGCGGTGCTGCCCGCCGGTGCAGCCGATCGCCACCGTCACGTAGCTGCGGTGGTCGCGCGCGAGCGCATCGAGCCAGCGCGTGAGGAACTGCTCGATGTCCTCGTACATGCGCGCCACGTCGTCGTGCTCGCGCAGCCAGTCGGCCACTGGCGCGTCGCGGCCGGTCAGCGGCCGCAGCGTGGGCACGTAGTGCGGGTTGGGCAGCATGCGCACGTCGAACACGAAATCGGCATCGAGCGGCACGCCGCGCTTGAATGCGAAGGACTCGAAGACCAGCGTCAGGCGGCTCTGCGGCGCCGAGATCAGCGACTTGACGTAGCTCTGCAGCTGCGCCGGCCGGATCAGGCTGGTGTCGATCACGTCGGCGCCTTCGCGCAGGTCGGCCAGCAGCTCGCGCTCGAGCTCGATGGCCTGCACCAGCACGCGCTGCTGGTCGGGCACGTCGGTGCGGCCTTCCTGGCTCGACAGCGGATGGCGGCGCCGGGTTTCCGAATAGCGGCGCAGCAGCGCGTCGGTGGTCGCGTCGAGGAACAGCGAGCGCAGCGACACGCCGTCGTTGCGCAGCGCCTCGAGCTGCTGCGGAACGATCGGCAGCGAGACGCCGCTGCGCACGTCCATCGCGATCGCCACGCGCTGCGCGTTCTGCGCGTGCTGCAGCGCGATGAAGGGCGTGAGCAGCTCGGGCGGCAGGTTGTCGACGCAGTAGTAGCCCGCGTCCTCGAGCGCATGCAGCGCGACCGACTTGCCGGAGCCCGACATGCCGGTGATGAGCACCAGGTCGAGGCTCATCGCGCAGCCCCGTGGTCTTGGCGCGCCGCCTTCATGAGGTGGCCGCCGGTGTCTTGTGGCCCAGCATCTCGCGCGCGTGGGCGAGCGAGGTCTGCGAGACCTTCTCGCCGCCCAGCATGCGGGCGATCTCGTTCGCGCGGCTGTCGTCGTCGAGCAGCGACACGCCGCTCTCGGTGCGCGGACCATCCTTGCCGGTGGTTCCCGCGGTCTGCCGCTTGGCGACCACGAGGTGGTGGTCGGCGCAGGCCGCCACCTGGGGCAGGTGGGTGACCGCGAGCACCTGGCGGTCGCGGCCCAGCTGCTTCATGAGCCGGCCCACGGTCTCGGCGACCGCGCCGCCGACGCCCGAATCGACCTCGTCGAAGATCAGTGTCTGGGCGGCGCCGAGCTGGCTGGTGGTGACCGCGATCGCGAGCGCGATGCGCGAGAGTTCGCCGCCCGAGGCCACCTTGCCGATCGGCCGCGGCGTGCTGCCGGTGTGGCCGGCGACCAGGAAGGCGATCTCCTCGAGACCGGCCTTGCCCGGCTGGGCCAGCGGCTGCAGATCGACCTCGAAGCGGCCGCCCTGCATGCCCAGGCCCTGCATCGCCTGCGTGACCGCCTGGGCCAGCTTGGGCGCGGCCTGCTTGCGCAGCTTGCCGAGCGCGCGGGCCTCCTTCAGGTAAGCCTGTTGCGCCGTCTGCTCGGCGCGTTCCAGGCCTTCGAGGTCGCTTTGTGCGTCGAGGGCCTGCAGCTCGGCCTGCCAGCCGGCCAGCAGCGCCGGCAGCTCGACCGGCGGGCGCTTGTAGCGGCGCGCCAGCGACATCCACAGGCTCATGCGTTCGTCGAGTTCGGCCAGACGCTGCGGGTCGGTGTCGGCGTCGCGCAGGTAGCCGTGCAGCGAGTGCGCGGCATCGGCGGCCTGCGCGATGCTGGAGGACAGCACCTCGCCGAGCGCGCGAAACTCGGGCTCGATGTGTTCGCAGTTCTGCAGCAGCGTGACCGCGCGCGAGAGCGCGGCCAGCGCGCCGTTGTCCTCGTCCTCGAGCGCGTGGCTGGCGCCCTGGGCGGCGTCGATCAGCGCCTGCGCGTTCGAGATGCGCGTGTGGCTTCCCGACAGTTCTTCCCATTCGTCGGCGCCGGGCGCGAGCTTCGCGACCTCCGAGATCTGCCACTGCAGCCGTTCGCGCTCGCGCTGCAGCGAATCCTGCGTGCCGCGCGCACGCTCGAGCGCGGACAGCGCCTGGCGCCAGCCCTGCCAGGCGGCGTCGAGCGCATCGGTGCGCACGCCGGCGTAGGCATCGAGCAGGCCGCGCACCGCGTCGGGCCGCGTGAGGCTCTGCCAGGCGTGCTGGCCATGGATGTCGAGCAGCCGGTCGCCGATGTCGCGCAGCTGCGTCGCGGTGGCGGGGCTGCCGTTGATCCAGCCGCGGCTGCGGCCCTGCAGGTCGACGGTGCGGCGCAGCAGCAGGGCATCGCCCGCCTCGAAGCCGCCTTCGTCGAGCCAGGCCACGAAGGCCGGGTCGTTGTCGAACTCCGCGCTCACGTCGAGCCGCTCGGCGCCTTCGCGCACCGCGCCCGCATCGGCGCGATTGCCGAGCGCGAGCTGCAGCGCGTCGATCAGGATGGATTTGCCCGCGCCGGTTTCGCCGGTCAGCACCGTGAAGCCGTCGGACAGGTCGATCTCCAGGGATCGCACGATCACGAAATCGCGCAGTGCGATGCGTCTGAGCGCCATCTCAGGAACCTCCTTCGTTCCAATGCAGTTTCTTGCGCAGGGTGTCGAAATAGCTCCAGCCGCGCGGGTGCAGGAAGCGCACCCGGAAATCGGAGCGGCGCACCACCACGCGGTCGCCGATCGCGAGCGAGGCCAGCGATTGCATGTCGAAATTCGCGCTGGCATCGCGCCCGCCCACGAGCTCGATCACGATCTCGTCGGCATCGGGCAGCAGCACCGGGCGGTTCGACAGCGTGTGCGGCGCGATCGGCACCAGCACCCAGCCCGGCACCGCCGGATGCAGCAGCGGCCCGCCGGCCGACAGCGCATAGGCCGTCGAACCCGTGGGCGACGCGATGATCAGGCCGTCGGCGCGCTGGTTGGCCACGAAATGCTTGCCCACCGACACCCGCAGCTCGACCATGCCCGAGGTCGCGCCGCGGTTGACCACCACGTCGTTCATCGCGAGCGCATCGAACACCACGGCGCCGTCGCGCATCACCTGCGCGTGCATCAGGCTGCGGTGGTCTTCCTCGTATTCGCCGGCCAGCATCGGGATCAGCGTGGCCTGGAAGTTGTCGAGCGGGATGTCGGTGATGAAGCCGAGCCGGCCCCGGTTGATGCCGATCAGCGGGATGCCGAAGGCCGCGAGCTGCCGGCCGATGCCGAGCATGGTGCCGTCGCCGCCGACCACCAGGCCGAGGTCGCACTGCTGGCCGATCTGCTCGACCGTGAGGGCCTCGTAGCGGTCGCCGGTGGGCAGGGCCTGGGCCGGTTCGTCGTCGCCGCGCGGCTGTTCGACGTAGACCTTGCAGCCCCGGGATTCGAGAAAACTCGCGATGCCTTCCATCACGCTGTCGCGCTCGCCGCACCGGGCTCCGGAAGCCTGGTATTTGCCGATCAGCGCGACGTGACGAAAGGGAGAGGTCATGGCTACAAATTACAACACTAAAATCTTGCAATGCTGGACGACCGCGCCAAGTTGCTGCTCAAGACGCTCGTCGAGCGCTACATCGCCGAAGGCCAGCCTGTCGGCTCGCGAACGCTCTCGCGTTCCTCGGGCCTGGACCTCTCGCCCGCGACCATCCGCAACGTGATGTCGGACCTCGAGTCGCTCGGACTGATCGCCAGTCCGCACACCTCGGCCGGCCGCGTGCCCACGGCGCGCGGCTACAGGCTTTTCGTCGACACCATGCTCACCGCGCAGCGCGAGCACCTGGCCGCGCCGAGCCTCGCGCCCGACCAGCCGCAGCGCGTGATCGCCAACGCGGCGCACCTGCTGTCGAACCTCTCGCAGTTCGTCGGCGTGGTGATGGCGCCACGGCGTTCGTCGGTGTTCAAGCAGATCGAGTTCCTGCGCCTGTCGGACCGCCGGCTGCTGGTGATCATCGTCTCGCCCGAAGGCGACGTGCAGAACCGCGTGATCTTTCCGGAGGCCGACTACTCGCAGTCGCAGCTGGTCGAGGCCGCGAACTACATCAACGCCCACTACGCGGGCCTGACGATCGAGCAGGTGCGCGACCGGCTGCAGTCCGAGGTCGACACGCTGCGCGGCGAGATCGCGGCGCTGATGCAGGCGGCCGTGAAGGTCAGTTCTGACGTGCTGAGCGAATCGCAGGAAGACGACGTCGTGATCTCGGGCGAGCGCAACCTGCTCGCGGTCAGCGACTTCTCGAGCGACATGGGGCAACTGCGCCGCGCCTTCGAGCTGTTCGAGCAGAAGGCGCAGCTGATGCGGCTGCTCGACGTGTCGAGCAAGGCCGAGGGCGTGCGCATCTTCATCGGCGGCGAGAGCCAGGTGGTGCCGGTCGAGGAACTGTCCATCGTCAGCGCCAACTACGAGGTAGACGGCCAGGTCGTGGGCACGCTGGGCGTGATCGGCCCGACGCGCATGCCCTACGAGCGCATGATCCAGATCGTCGACATCACTTCCAAGCTGGTCAGCAACGCGCTGAGCCACCGCAAGTAGCAGGGCGCCTTTTCGGCGCGAATAGAATCGAGCCCACGTGGGCCGTTAGCTCAGTTGGTTAGAGCAGCGGACTCATAATCCGTTGGTCGATGGTTCAAGCCCATCACGGCCTACCACCCGTATTTTTGAGATTTGTTTCGACGGATCGAAAGGGCCTCAAAAATACATGCTATGATAGCAAGCTGTGCGGCTGTAGCTCAGTTGGATAGAGTACTTGGCTACGAACCAAGGGGTCGTGGGTTCAATTCCTGCCAGCCGCACCACTCTTCAAGGGTCAACTCGGAAACGAGTTGACCCTTTTCTTTTTGGTACGAGGCTCGTCCGCGCGGCGGACGCCACGCTTCTCTTTCGATCTCCGGAGGCGTCGCTTGAACAAGGCATTCACCAAGGAAACGGATTCCGACGCGGACGACGACGGTGCGGACGGCGCGATGCCGCCGCTGCCCGCGGGCGGCAAGAACTACATCACCCCCGCCGGCTATGCGCGGCTGCGCACCGAGCTGCTGCAGCTGATGGACGAGGAGCGGCCCAAGGTGGTCGAGGCCGTGCACTGGGCCGCCAAGAATGGCGATCGCTCGGAGAACGGCGACTACCTCTACGGCAAGAAGCGGCTGCGCGAGATCGACCGCCGCATCCGCTTCCTCACCAAGCGCCTCGAGATCGCCGAGGTGACCGATCCCTCGGTGCATCACGGCAGCGACCAGGTCTTCTTCGGCGCCACGGTGCGCTACGCGGACGAGAACGGCGACGAGCGCAGCGTGACGATCCTCGGCATCGACGAGGCCGACAGCGCGCAGTCGCAGGTCAGCTGGATCTCGCCGATCGCGCGGGCGCTGCTGAAGGCGCGGGAGGGCGACGTGGTCAAGCTCGTCACGCCGGGCGGCACGCACGAGGTCGAGCTGCTGTCGGTCGTCTACCCGGCGCCGGGGCCGGGCGCCGCATAGAGGCTGCGCCGCAGCCGCGGCGCGGACTCAGGACGCGGGAACGGTGCGCGCCGCGGACAGCACCGAGGTGGTCCGGCGCACCGAGCGCAGCACCGCGTCCAGATGCGAGCGGTCGCGCACCGCGATCACGAAGCGCAGATCGGTCGAATCCTGCGGCGTCTCGTCGGCCATCTCGACGTGGGTGATGTCGGCTTCGGCATCGGCCAGCGTCGCGGCCACGCGCGCCAGCACGCCCTTGTCATTGCGCACGGTGATGATCACGCCGGTCTCGAAGGCGCGCGTCGGTTCGTCGGCCCACTCGACCGCGAAGAAGCGTTCGCTGTCCTTGTGGCGCAGGCGCTGGCCCACGCCGCAGGCCTCGGTGTGCACCACCAGGCCTTCGCCGTGGCCGAGGTAACCCACGATCGGGTCGCCCGGGATCGGGCGGCAGCACAGCGCGAAGCGCACCGAGGAGTTCTCGCTGCCGTCGAGCGTGACGGCGCCCTGCGAGATGGTTTCGTGCGAGATGAAGCGCTCCCTGCTCAGCAGCAGCGCGTCGGGGCGTTCGCCGAGCTCGGCCATGAGCGCCATCAGCCGCTTGGCCACGATGCTCGCGATGCGCTTGCCCAGGCCGATGTCGGTCAGCAGCTCGGCGCGCGTGCGGTTGCCGGTGAAGCGCAGCAGCTTTTCCCACAGCGGCTGGTGCTCCGCATCGTCCTCGGGCAGCTTGCTCAGGCCTTCTGCGCGCAGGGCCTGCGCCAGCAGCTTCTCGCCCAGGCCTTCGGATTCGGCGTGGGCCAGGGTCTTGAGGTAGTGGCGGATCTTCGAGCGCGCACGGCCGGTCCGCACGAAGCCGAGCCAGGCCGGGTTGGGCGTGGACACAGGCGCGGTGATCACCTCGACCACGTCGCCGTTCTTGAGCTCGGTGCGCAGCGGCACCTGGTCGCCGTTGATGCGCGCGGCCGAGGTGTGGTCGCCGATGTTGCTGTGGATCGCGTAGGCGAAATCGACCACGGTCGCGCCGCGCGGCAGCGCCATGATCTGGCTCTTGGGCGTGAAGACGTAGACGGCGTCGGGGAACAGGTCGACCTTGACGTGGTCCCAGAACTCCGCGGCGTCACGCGTCTCGTCCTGGATGTCGAGCAGCGACTGCAGCCACTTGGTGCCCAGGCGGTCGTTGCTGGCCGTGCTCGGGTCGGCGGCCTTGTAGAGCCAGTGCGCCGCCACGCCCGATTCGGCCACCACGTGCATGGCGTCGGTGCGCAGCTGGAACTCGACGCTGACGCCCGCCGGGCCCACCAGCGTGGTATGCAGCGACTGGTAGCCGTTGAGCTTGGCGATCGCGATGTGGTCCTTGAACTTGCCCGGCAGCGGCTTGTACATCTGGTGCAGGATGCCCAGGCCGGTGTAGCAGGCGATCACGTTCGGCACGATCAGCCGGAAGCCGTAGATGTCGGTCACCTGGGCGAAGCTCAGGTGCTTTTCCTCCATCTTGCGGTAGATCGAATAGAGCGTCTTCTCGCGCCCCGCGATCCGCAGCGTCATGTTGGCGGCGGCGAAGGCGGTCTCGACCTCGCGCTGCACCTTCTGGATCAGGTCGCGCCGGCGGCCCCGCGCCTTGGCCACGGCCTTGGCCAGCGTGGCATAGCGCCATGGTTTGAGGTGCCGGAACGACAGTTCCTGTAACTCGCGGTACGTCTGGTTGAGGCCGAGCCGGTGCGCGATGGGCGCATAGATGTCGAGCGTTTCGCGCGAGATCCGGGCCCATTTCTCGCGCGGCGCGTCGGCCAGCGTGCGCATGTTGTGGGTGCGGTCGGCCAGCTTGACCAGGATGACGCGCACGTCGCGCGCCATCGCCAGCAGCATCTTGCGGAAGGACTCGGCCTGGTTCTCTTCGCGCGTGTTGAACTGCAGCTTGTCGAGCTTGGTGAGGCCGTCGACCAGTTCGGCCACCGGCGCGCCGAAGCGCTCGATCAGCTCGGGCTTGGTGACGCCGCAGTCCTCGATGGCGTCGTGCAGCAGGGCGGCCATCAGGGCCTGCGCGTCGAGCTTCCATTCGGCGCATTGCGCCGCCACGGCGATCGGGTGGGTGATGTAGGGCTCGCCGCTGTTGCGCAGCTGGCCCAGGTGGGCCTCGTCGGCGAAACGGTAGGCGCGGCGGACCAGTTCGGTGTCTTCGGGGCTCAGGTAGTCGAGCCGCGCCGTCAGGGCCGCGAAGCTGGCGGCGGCCGCATTCAGCGCCGCCGGGCTCGGCTTCGGCGTGCCCGCAGGGGCATGGGACTGAGATTTTGCGACCGCGCTCATGGCTATCACTTTAGCGTGACCGCTGTGTGGACGTGATCAGGCGTAAAAAAAGCACCGCGTCGCGGTGCTTTTCCGTTGCAAGCCTGCGTCAGCGATCAGCCGGGAACCTTCTTGAGCATTTCCAGGCCGATCTTGCCTTCGGCGATCTCGCGCAGCGCGGTCACGGCCGGCTTGTTCTTGCTTTCGATCTTCGGGGCATGGCCCTGGCTCAGCATGCGCGCGCGGTAGGTCGCGGCGAGCACGAGCTGGAAGCGGTTGGGGATCTGCTGCAGGCAGTCTTCGACGGTGATGCGGGCCATGATGGAATCTTTCGGTCGGTGAGCGTGGAATCAGGGGATGTTCAAGGCGGCGAAAGTGTCGGCACGCGCGCGTCGCTGCGCGGAATACCGGAGCCGCTGAGCGTGGACGATCGCCTTGAGATCGAACAGTGCGCGCTCAAATAACTCGTTGATTATAACGAAATCGAATTTCCCGGCCTGCGCCATCTCTTCGGCGGCGTTCTGCAGCCGCAGTTCGATGACCGCGGCGCTGTCCTCGCCCCGGCGTTCCAGCCGCGAGCGCAGCTCTTCCCAGCTCGGCGGCAGGATGAAGATCATCACCGCGTTCGCGAAGGCCTTGCGGATCTGCAGGGCACCCTGGAAGTCGATCTCGAGGATCACGTCGGCACCCTGGGCGATGCGTTCCTCGATCGCCTTCTTGGAGGTGCCGTAGCGCTGCCCGTGCACGTGGGCCCATTCGACGAAGGCGTCCGAAGCCACCATGGCGTCGAACTCCGAGGTCGAGGCGAAGAAGTATTCGCGCCCGTGCTTTTCCTGCCCGCGCGGCGAGCGGGTCGTGTGCGACACGGAGGGCTGCACCGCCGAGTCGAGCTCCATCAGGGCCTTCACGAGGCTCGACTTGCCGGCCCCGCTCGGTGCCGCAACCACGAAGATGTTGCCGGGATAGTCCATGCTTTCCTTCACTCGCTCGCTCACTCGATGTTCTGGACCTGCTCGCGCATCTGCTCGATCAGCACCTTCATGTCCACGCCGATGCGCGTGAGTTCCAGCGCCGCCGACTTGGAGCCCAGCGTGTTGGCCTCGCGATGCAGCTCCTGGATCAGGAAGTCGAGCCGCTTGCCGATCTCGCCGCCCTTCTTGAGCAGTCGCTCGATCTCGTCGAGGTGCGAGTTCAGCCGCGTCAGCTCCTCGGCCACGTCGATGCGGATCGCGAACGCGGTCGCCTCGGTCAGCGCACGGTCCTGCGCCGCCTCGGGCAGCGTGCCGCCGCCGTTGGCGCCCAGGCCCATGGCCTCCTGCCAGCGCTCGAGGAAACGGGTGCGCTGCTGTTCGACCAGTTGCGGCACCAGCGGTCCGGCCTGCGCGACCAGTTCGCGCAGCTGTCCCAGGTGCGCCTCGAGCATCTTGGCCAGCCGCGCGCCTTCGCGCTGGCGGGCCGACACCAGCGCCTCGAGCGCCTTGGCGCCCACCTCGAGCAGGTCGGCGCCCCAGTCGCCGCGCGGCGCGCTGTCGCTGCCGGCCAGCCGCAGCACGTCGGCCACGCTGAGTTCGCGCGCGCCGGGCAGCCAGGCCTTGATGCCGTCCTGCACGCCGTTGAGCCGTTGCAGCAGCTTGACGGAAGGCTCCGCCACGCCGCCCTGGGCATTGGTTTCGATGGCCGCGCGCAGTTCGACCTTGCCGCGCTTGAGGCGGCCGGTCAGCAGTTCGCGCAGGGCGGTCTCGTGCTGGCGCAGCTCTTCGGGGAGCTTGAAGGTGAGGTCGAGAAAGCGGCTGTTGACCGAGCGGATTTCGACCCCGAGCCGGCCCGCGGCCAAGGGCCGCGCGTCGGTTTCGGCGTGGCTGCCCGAGGGGCCGTTCTGGCCGCTGGCATAGCCGGTCATGCTGTAAACTGGCATTGCGCCTCTCTGTGGTTCTGCTTGCATTCACCGAGGCACCGGCACGGCGTTCGCTTGCCGCACCATCGCCTTCGGGCGAAACTCCCGGATTATGTCAAAGGTCAAGCCGTCACCTCTGCTGCCCGATACGATCATCGGTGGCTACCGCATCGTTCGCAGGTTGTCGGCGGGCGGTTTCGGGGTGGTGTACCTGGCCATCGACCCCAGCGGCCAGCAGGTCGCGGTCAAGGAGTATCTCCCTTCTTCGCTCGCCACCCGCGGCCCCGGCGAACTCGCCCCGCAGGTGCCGGCCGAGAAGCTCTCGCTGTACCGCCTCGGCCTCAAGAGCTTCTTCGAGGAAGGCCGCTCGCTCGCGCAGATCTCGCATGCCTCGGTGGTCAGCGTGCTCAACTTCTTCCGCGAGAACGAGACCGTCTACATGGTCATGAACTACCTGGAGGGCGCGACCCTGCAGGACTTCGTGGTCACCGCGCGCGACCTCAAGCGGCAGAAGGTGTTCCGCGAATCGACCATCCGCTCGCTGTTCGACGAGATCCTGCGCGGCCTGCGCATCGTGCACCAGTACAAGATGCTGCACCTCGACATCAAGCCCGCCAACATCTTCGTCACCGACGACGACCGGGCCGTGCTGATCGACTTCGGCGCCGCGCGCGAAGTGCTCAGCAAGGAAGGCATCTTCATCCGCCCGATGTACACGCCCGGCTTCGCCGCGCCCGAGATGTACCGCCGCGATTCCTCGATGGGCCCCTGGACCGACATCTACGCGATCGGCGCCTGCATCTACGCCTGCATGCAGGGCTACCCGCCCAACGACGCGCCGCGCCGCATCGAGAAGGACCGCCTGAGCCTCTCGCTGTCGCGCCTGCGCGGCGTCTATTCCGACAACCTCATCGAGGTGGTCGAGTGGTGCATGTCGCTCGATCCGCTCTCGCGCCCGCAGTCCGTGTTCGCGCTGCAGAAGGAGCTCAGCCGCGAGGGCGAGCGCCGCTACACCAAGCTCACGGTGGGCGAGAAGGTCCGCCTCTCGATCGACAACATCCGCTCCTTCGACAAGAAGAGCGCGCCCCGCGCGGCGGCACCGACGACCCGTCCGGCATGACGACGCAGCGCATCGCCTCCTCGATCCTTGCCCGCCTGGAGGCGCGGCCATGAAGTTCTCCGTCTTCCAGGTCAGCCGCAAGGGCGGCCGTCTCAAGAACGAAGACCGCATGGGCTACTGCTACACGCGCGAATCGGGCCTGTTCGTGCTGGCCGACGGCATGGGCGGCCATCCCGAGGGCGAGGTGGCCGCGCAGATCGCGCTGCAGACCGTGGCCGCGCTCTACCAGCGCGAGGCGCGCCCGATGGTGAAGGACCCCAAGGCCTTCCTCGCCGAATCGGCGATGGCCGCGCACCAGCAGATCATGCGCTACGCCAGCAGCAAGGCCATGCTCGACACGCCGCGCACCACCGTCGTCGCGGCCGTGCTGCAGGCCGGCATGGCCACCTGGATGCATTGCGGCGACTCGCGCCTGTACGTCGTGCGCGACGGCCGGCTGCTGGTGCGCACGCTCGACCATTCGCATGCCGAGCGCCCGCGCCACCGCGGCGTGTCCGAGTCCTCGCCCGCCAACCGCAACCTGCTGCTCACCTGCCTGGGCTCGCCCACCACGCCGCTGTTCGACGTGTCGGCCCCGCTCGCGCTGCAGCGCGGCGACCGCATCATGCTGTGCTCCGACGGCGTCTGGGGCGTGCTCGACGATGCGCTGATCGTGCACACCCTGTCGTCCGGCAAGCCCGTGTCCGATGCCGCGCCCGACCTCGCCGAGATGGCGCTGCGCAAGGGCGGTTCGCACAGCGACAACGTGACGCTGATCGCGCTCGAGTGGGAAATGCCCGACGCGCCCGGCGAGGAGCCCGGCATCTCCACCGACAGCATCAGCGATGGCGTGTTCGCCTCGACCATCCAGGCCGGCATGCTCGCCGACGACGAGATCGAGGACCTCGACGAGGACGCCATCGAGCGTTCCATCGCCGAGATCAACGAAGCCATCCGGCGTTCGGCGGCCCGCAAGACCTGAATCGTTCCGCGCCTTCCCGTTCGAGGGCGCGCCCGTGTTTTTCCCTTCCTTTTTCTTCATCAGACCATGACAGCTTTCACCCGTAGCGGCGGCCGCGCCGCCGACCAGTTGCGCCCCGTGCGCATCACGCGCGGCTTCACCATCCACGCCGAGGGCTCGGTGCTGATCGAGTTCGGCCAGACCCGTGTGCTGTGCACCGCCTCGGTCGAGGAGAAGGTGCCGCCGCACAAGAAGGGCAGCGGCGAAGGCTGGGTCACGGCCGAATACGGCATGCTGCCGCGCGCCACCCACACCCGCAGCAGCCGCGAGGCCGCCAAGGGCAAGCAGACCGGCCGCACGCAGGAAATCCAGCGCCTCATCGGCCGCTCGATGCGCGCCGTGTTCGACCTCGCCGCGCTCGGCGAACGCACCATCCACCTCGACTGCGACGTGCTGCAGGCCGACGGCGGCACCCGCACCGCCGCCATCACCGGCGCCTTCGTCGCCGCGCAGGATGCCGTCAACAAGCTGATCGCCGCCGGCACGCTGTCCGCTTCGCCGATCAAGGGCCATGTCGCCGCCATCTCGGTGGGCATCGTCGGCGGCACGCCGCTGCTCGACCTCGAGTACACCGAGGACTCCGCCTGCGACACCGACATGAACGTCGTCATGACCGGCGCCGGCCACTTCGTCGAAGTGCAGGGCACCGCCGAGGGCGTGGCCTTCACGCGCGAAGAGATGAACCTGCTGCTGGGCCTGGCCGAAAAGGGCATCGGCGAACTCGTCGTCCTGCAGCAGCAGGCCCTGCAGTCGAAGTAGCAGCCATGAACCGCGGCCCGCAGAAGGCCGCCGCAGTTATTCCTTTCCACGTATGAAACTCGTCCTGGCTTCCAACAACGCCGGCAAACTGGCCGAACTGCAGCAGCTCTTCGCCGAACTCGACGTCACGCTCGTGCGGCAGTCGGAGCTCGGCGTGGGCGAAGCCGAGGAGCCGTTCCGCACCTTCGTCGAGAACGCCCTGACCAAGGCGCGCCACGCCAGCGCCGCCACCGGCCTGCCCGCCATCGCCGACGACGCCGGCCTGTGCGTCGATGCCTTCGGCGGCCTGCCGGGCGTCGACACCGCCTACTACGCCACCCAGTTCGGCTACCCCAAGGGCGATGCCAACAACGTGAAGGCCCTGCTCGATCAACTGGCCGGACAGGCCAACCGCCGCGCCGCGCTCGTCAGCACCCTGGTCGCGCTGCGCCGCCACGACGACCCCGAGCCGCTGATCGCGGTGGGCCGCGTGGCCGGCGAGATCGCGCCGGCGCCGGTCGGCGACAACGGCTTCGGCTTCGATCCCGTGATGTACCTGCCTGCCTTCGGCAAGACCTTCGCCCAGCTCACGCCCGAGGTGAAGAACGCTCACAGCCACCGCGGTCAGGCCGCGCGCGCCATGCTGGCGCTGATGCGCGAGCGATGGCTGTGACCGGTCCCTCGTCCGTCGTTCCCATCCAGCCCGCGGCGCCGGTCGGCGCGCCGCATGCCAACGACGTGCTGCACTGGATGCGCCCCGGCCCGCTGCAGCTGACGGCGCTGCCGCCGCTCACGCTGTACATCCACCTGCCGTGGTGCCTGCGCAAGTGCCCGTACTGCGACTTCAATTCCCACGAGTGGCGCGCCACGAGCACCGCCGAGGCCGACGGCATGCCCGAGTCCGCGTACATCGACGCGCTCATTGCCGACCTCGACGCCGCGCTGCCGTTGATCTGGGGCCGTGGCGTGCAAGCCATCTTCATCGGCGGCGGCACCCCGAGCCTGTTCTCGCCCCAGGCCATCGACCGCCTGCTGGGCGACGTGCGCGCGCGCTTGAAGCTCACGCCCGACTGCGAGATCACGCTCGAGGCCAACCCCGGCACCTTCGAGCGCGACCGCTTCCGCGCCTACCGCTCGGCCGGCGTCACCCGGCTGTCGCTGGGCGTGCAGAGCTTCAACGACGAGCACCTGAAGGCGCTGGGCCGCGTGCACGATCGCGCCCAGGCGATCGCCGCCGCCGAGGAGGCCGCCGCCTCGTTCGACACCTTCAACCTCGACCTCATGTACGCGCTGCCGGGCCAGTCGCTCGAGCAGCTCGACGCCGACCTCACGCAGGCGCTCGCGCTCGCGCCGCCGCACCTGTCGGTCTATCACCTCACCATCGAGCCGAACACCTGGTTCGCCAAGTTCCCGCCGCAGCTGCCCGAGGACGACATCGCCTACGCGATGCTCGACCGCATCACCGAGCGCACCGGGGCCATCGGCATGTCGCGCTACGAGGTCTCGGCCTATGCGCGGCCCGGTCACACCTGCGCGCACAACCTCAACTACTGGCAGTTCGGCGACTACCTCGGCATCGGCGCCGGTGCCCACAGCAAGCTCAGCTTCGCGCATCGCATCGTGCGCCAGGTGCGTTTTCGCGAGCCGCGCCTTTACATGGACAACGCCCGCGCCGGCACCGCCGTCGCGCAGAGCGACGAGGTCGCGCTGGCCGACCTGCCGTTCGAGTTCATGCTGAACGCCATGCGCCTGAAGGCCGGCTTCACGCTGATGCAGTTCGGCGAGCGCACCGGCCTGGCCTTCACCGCGATCCAGCGCGGCCTGGAGGAGGCCGAGCGCAAGGGTCTCGTCGAACGCGACCTGAGCCGCGTATGGCCCACCGAGCGCGGGCTCGATTTCCTCAGCGACCTGCAGACCCTGTTCCTGCCCGAGGACTGAGCACGGGCCGGGCTCGGCATAGAATCGCGGGCTCCGGAGAGTTGGGTGAGTGGTTTAAACCAGCAGTCTTGAAAACTGCCGACGGGCGACCGTCCGTGAGTTCGAATCTCACACTCTCCGCCAGCATTGATGCCTTCCTGCGGCGCTCGGCATGCCAACGCGACGCGGATGACCCGAAGCACTATTCGCAGTCGTCCTGGTCCGACGAAAGCCGCGCAAATCGAAAATTGCAGTGGTCCGCGCCGCCAGCCAGCGTTTGCGTCCTTTCCAGACGGATGCCTCGCGTTGCATAGGCGTCGAAATCGAGTCCGCAGATGTTCGGCAGGATTTCCTGATCTCCATGCCGAGCCGCGAATTTGCAGAAGCCGCAAGCCTTGTAGTCGATGCCGAACTCGAAACTGTCACCAGGGCCAGGCTCGACGAAGTCGTAGACGAAATCGTCCGGAAATTCCTGCTGATGGCTTTCCGTGGTGCTCTTCAGGGCCTGCTTGCGCAGCAAGGCCCGATTCTCCTGCGACATGAATTGACGCCCTGACGCGAGGCGCTCCGCTTCGGGCTCGGCGAGCAGTTGCATCTTGTAGGTTTCTCGCTCGATCTCGCCGATCAAGGCCAGTGAAACGCCGCGCCGCCGGAGCACACGGCTGATGGCCACGAAGCCCATGAGGCGCATGAAGAAATCGCTCATGCGACTTGCCGTGCCTCCGACGTAGGGCATCTGGGTGAGCACGATCTGGAATTCGCTCAACGCCTGCTGTCGAATTTCATCCATGTCGGACAGATGCGCTTGCTCGCGCAGCATCGTTTCGGCAAGGTCGAGACGATGGCGCATGGTGGTTTCCATGGCATCGCGATGCGACTCGTAGAAGGGATGGATGATCTCGGCCATAGGGCACATCTCCAGAGCAAGGTGGGCCGAAGAGCAGGTTTGGCATGGGCATTGCGCTGCGGCATGATGGTCTTCCTGATCGCGCAATCGGTGCTTGCATTCTTCATCGTGCCCGGGCACCGCTCAACCGATTCTTTCTGGCCGCCTGGAAGAGTTTTTCTATTCCGAATTCCTCGCCTTCAAGTCCGGATCCGTACCCATGAGCCATCGCCTGCCTCCTCTGAATGGATTGCGCGCCTTCGAGGCAGCCGGGCGCCACCTGAGTTTCAAGTCCGCCGCGATGGAGCTCTCCGTCACGCCCGGTGCCGTCAGCCAGCAGGTCAAGCAGCTGGAACAGGCGCTCGGCGTGCCGCTGTTCCAGCGCCTGCATCGCAGCTTGATCCTCACCGCGCAGGGCGAGGCCTTGTTGCCGGAAGTGGGAGAGGCCTTCAAACGCCTGTCCGAGGCCAGCGACACGGTCGCGAAGGCCCTGAAGACGAAGCCGCTTCGCCTCGGCATCTCGCCGGCCCTGAGCGACGAGCCCGAGCGCCTGCTGGCCCGCCTCGCCGGCACGAAGCGACCGCCCGACTACGTGCGCGCGGTGGCGACCGACAACGTGGCCGATCTTCTCGCTGGCCGACTCGATGCCTTGCTCCGCCCGGGTCCCGGCCCCTATCCGGGTCTGCACGCCGAAGTGCTGGCGCTGGCGCCCGGCTTCGGGGCCCACAAGAAAGCCTCGCTAGTCGTCTGGCCCGGCCTCGCCCGCTGTCGCGAATTCACGCGGACGCGGGCGCTCCTGGCGAAGGATCGAAGCGGGACGTAGACCCTACCTCCCCGACCCATACCGCCGAACCATCACCCGCGTCCCGCTGCCCGCCTCGAACTGCTGCCAAGCCAGCACCGCATTCCCCAGCTCGTTCATCCCCAGATCGGGCGCAGCCGCCGCCTCGTCCGTGCTCTCCTGCAGCGAAGGCGTTCCCCAGCCCCCACCCAGGGCATGTCGTGTCGCATAGAGGTCCGCCGTCCCCAGGTCATTCGCCTGCGCCCAAGCAACGAAAGCATTGCTCGCATCGTCGATCCCCAACGCAGGCAGGCTGCTCAAAGCCCGCGAGGCCGCCGCCCGCACCACGCTCCCCGTACCGAACGCAGCACCCGGCGCAGCCGTCGAAGCCATGAGCGCGTTGTCGAGCCGCCCCCAGCTCAACACAGCCGCACCGGCCGCGTTCATGCGCAGCACGGGCGTGCTGAGAAAGGCCTGCGTCGATGTGAACGGGACGCCCACGCGCGCGGTGCTGCCTCGCCAAGCACCCGCCGAGAAGCGCTTGAACCACACCGCGCTCTCCCATTGATTGCTGCCGCCGGGCAGGTCGGCCTGGCCCCAGGCCAGCAGCGCGTTGCCGCCTGCGTCGATCGCGAGGTCATGCGCACCGATCGACTGCGCGGTGCCCGCATCCGGCACGAGCTCGGCCGCCGTGCCCCAGGTACCGCCCGCATTGGCGCGGTTGGTCCATAGCGAGGCGCTGCTGCCGGTCGAACGCTTCCAGACGGCCAGCGCTTCGCCCGATCCCGCCATCACCACCGCGGGATCGCCGTTCACGACGCCCACGGTCTCGTCGGTCTCGATCAACGCAGCCGTGCCCCAGCCACCGGCCTGCGTGAAGCGGTTGGCGTAGATGCTGAAGCGCGTGGCCGGGCCGATCTGCGACCAGACCGCCACGGCGTTGCCATGGGCGTCGATGCCGATGTTGGCGTTGCCGACGGTGCCGCTGCCGGTCTCCAGCAGCGCGGGGCTGCCCCAGCCGGTGGCGGGATAGACCGGCAGTGCCCACAGGTCGTGGCCGGTCGCGGAACTCAGCTGGGTCCACAGCACGACGGCGCGGCCGCTGGGCTTGTCGATGGCGACGCGGATGTCGCGCACCGATCCCGCGTTGGCCTCCAGGCGCTGCGGGGCGGTCCAGCCGCTGCCGGGCAGGTAGCGGCTGCCCCAGAGGCGGTCCGCCTGCGGGTTGCCCTCGATCTGGCGCCACACGACCAGCGCGCGGCCCTGCGCATCGATCGCGACCTTGGGCAGGCTGGCGCCGGCGGCCGAGAGCGCGATCGCATCGCTCCAGCCCACGGTGGGCGGCGCGGCGACGAAGGCGGCGCTGACGCTGCGTGCGGCATCCATGCGCACGCGGCAGGTGCTGGCGTTGCCGCTGCAGGCGCCGCTCCAGCCGCCGAGAACCTGGCCCGCGGCCGGGGAAGCGCTGAGGAGTACCTCGGTGCCGGTGTCGAAATCGGCGTCGCAGCGGTCGGTGCAGTCGATGCCCGCGGGTTGCGATGCGACACGGCCCGCGCCGGCGATGCCGACCTCGAGCGTGTGGCGCACGGCGATCGGCGCGGGTGGGGGCGGCACGATGCCGAGGGGCGGCAACGCGCCGCCGCCCGAACCTCCGCCTCCGCAGGCCGCCAGCAGGGCCAGGGCTCCCGCGCACACGATCCATCGTCCATAGCCGCTCGTCTTCGTCATCTCGCAGTCCTCGCTCGTAAAGAGGGGCGGATCGTAGGGACGGGACCGGCCCGCGCCCATAGCACCTTCGGGCACCTGCCCGAAGGTGCTGTTGGCCCTTGCGCCGCGCGCCTGTAGGCTGCCGGCATGGACAATGCGGCCCACGAGGAGAGGGCGCGGGCGGATCCCGCCCCGAGGATCACGGCACCATGAAACTCCTGCTCGTCGACGATCACCCGCTCTTCGGCATCGGCTTTGCGCATGCGCTGACGCACGCCCGTCCCGACTTCGAGGTGCAGACGGCGCTGTCGCTGGCGCAGGGCGTGGAACGCGCCGCGCAATGCGCGCCCGACATCGTGCTGATCGACTACCGCCTGGGTGGCGAGGACGGGCTCGAAGGCCTGCGCCTGTTCGGTGCCCGGCATCCGCTGGTGTCGCGCCTGATGATCTCGGGCGACGAGGAACCGGTGCTCGCGGCGCGCGCACGCGCGGCGGGCGCGGCCGGCTTCATCGGCAAGTCGCAACCGGTGGCGCGCATCGCGCGCGCGCTCGACGAGGTGGCCGCGGGCGGCGAGTCCTTCGACCTGCTGCAGGCGCAGGCGGGCCTGCCGGCCGCGAGCCTGACGCCGCGCCAGCTCGAGGTGCTGCTGCTGGTGGCGCAAGGACGGCAGAACAAGCAGATCGCGGCCGAGCTCGAGATCGCGGAGCGCACGGTCAAGCTGCACATCACGGCGCTGCTCGACACCATGGATGCGCGCAACCGCACGCACCTGCTGGTGCAGGCGCGCCGCGCCGGCCTGCTGCTGGAGCAGCGGTGAAGCCCGCGCTCGGCGCACGCCTGGCCTTCTCGGACCTCCAGCTGCAGCAGCTGGAGCAGATGATCCGCTCCACGGTCTGGTCGTGGCTGCTGGCGGCGGTGGGCGGGCTGCTGTGCTACCTCGAGTACGCGGCGGGGCCCGACGGCGCGCGCGTGCAGGCCTGGTTCGTCGTCTATGGCGGCATCGTCGCGGTGCGGCTGGGCCTCTGGATCGCCTGGGCGCTGCGGCCCGGCATGCGCGCGAACCCGCAGGCCATGGTGCTGCCGATCATGGCCAGCAACCAGGTGCTGGCGTTGTCCTGGGGCGTGCTCAGCGTGCTGCTGCACCACGAGGGGCCGGCGCAGGCCGAGGCCATCCTTCACATCGCGATGGTCACGGTGGCGCTGGGCGGCGCGATCCGGCTCTCGACGATGGGGCGCGCGGCCATCGCCTACGTGGTGCTGATCCTCGGGCCGCTGGTGCTGCGCGACATCTGGTTCGGCGGCAGCTACCACCTCGCGATGGCGCTGATCGTGACGCTGATCGGGGTCTACACGCTGCTGAGTTCCAGGGAGCTGTCGTCCGCGCTGCACGAGATCCAGGCGCAGCGCCGGCGCAATGCGGAGCTGGTGATCGCACTGCGCGCCGAGAACGAGCGCAGCAGCGCGGCGCGGCGCACGGCCGAGGAAGCGGTCGCCGCGCGCATGCGCTTCTTCGCCTCGGCCAACCATGACCTGCGCCAACCGCTCAATGCGATGGCGCTGCTCGCGCAGACGGTGCACACGGTGAGCACCGAGCGCGCGGTCAAGGAGATGTCGGAGCAACTGGTGGCCTGCGCCGACGGCATGACCGACGTGGTGGACGACCTGCTCGACATCACGCGCGCCGATGCCGGCTCGGCCAGCCCGCAATGGGCGCCGCTGGCCATCGACGAATTGGTGCGCGAATGCTGCCGCCCGCACCAGGCGATGGCCGCGGCCAAGGGCCTGCGTTTCGAGACGGCGATCGAGCCCTGCATGGTGCACAGCGACCGCGCCCTGCTGGCGCGCGTACTCACCAACCTGCTGGCGAATGCCATCCGCTACACGCACGCGGGCCAGGTGCGTGTCGACGGCCGCATCGACGACGGCCGGCTGCGGCTGCGCATCGAGGACACGGGCATCGGCATCGCCGCCGAGCACCTGCCGCAGATCTTCGACGAGTTCTACCAGGCCGGAAATCCCGCGCGCGACCGGCGGCTGGGCTATGGCCTGGGCCTGGCCACCGTGAAGCGACTGAGCGACCTGCTCGATCTTCGCGTGGCCGTTCGTTCCTCGGCCGGGCAGGGCAGCGTGTTCGAACTGCATCTGCCGCTGGTCGATGCCGGAGCGAGCGACGGCATGGGTGACGCAGGACGGCCCGTGCCAGCGTCGCCGACCGCCTTGGCGGCTCGCGTGCTCGTGGTCGACGACGATCGCGATTCGCTGCAGGCCCTGCGCGGGTTGCTCGTGTCGTGGGGCATGGACGTGCGCTCCGCGAGCGGCATCGCGGACGCGCTGGAGGTGCTGCGGGCGGGCTTCCGCCCGAACGCGCTGGTGGTCGACCTGCGCCTGGGTTCGCAGGCTGGCGGCATCCAGGCCATCGAGGCATTGCGTTCGTCGCTGAACGAAGCGGCACTGCCCGCGCTGATCGTCACCGGCGACGTGGGCGGCGACTACCTGAGCGCGGCACGGGCGGCGGGCCTGCCGGTCATCGTCAAGCCGGTGCGGCCCTCGCAGCTTCGTGCCTTCCTCGGCCATGCGCAGGCCGTGCGCGATCCGGTGTAGGGCGCCCGGCGTACTCGCGCCGAAGCTGTAAGGCCGCCTTCTTACACGCGCACCATCGCGCGGCCGCAAAGCGGCGCAAGCTCGTTGGATCAGGCAAGAAAACGCGCGAAACGCGCAATCGATCCCACGGGCCGTTCCCAAGAATGGTGCTTCGCCACGCCGGCGTCCTCGCGCGACGAGCCCACCACGGGACTCAACAACATCCCTTCTCCTACTGCGAAGCCCGGTGGCTCGCGCTATCAGAGTGTTCCCACGCGCACCCGACCCTCGAACAACAGGAGTCCCCATGGAAAGCCCCACGACATCGATCACCCGGCGCGACGCGCTCATCGCGACCGCCGCCACCGCCGCCGCGGTCTCGTCCCACCTGCCCGCCGCGGCCGCGCCGGCCGCGGCATCACCACCGCCCACGAACATGCCTCCCACCAGACTCTCGCTGCAGGTCAACGGCCAGTCGCATGCGCTCGAGCTCGACACGCGCACGACCCTGCTCGACGCACTGCGCGAACACCTGCACCTGACCGGCACCAAGAAGGGCTGCGACCATGGGCAGTGCGGCGCCTGCACCGTGCTGCTCGACGGGCGCCGCATCAATTCCTGCCTCACGCTCGCGGTCATGCACGAGGGCGCGCAGGTCACGACCATCGAAGGGCTCGGCACGCCGCAGGCCATGCATCCGCTGCAGGCCGCCTTCGTCAAGCACGACGGCTACCAGTGCGGCTACTGCACGCCGGGCCAGATCTGTTCGGCGGTCGGCGTCATCGACGAGGTGCGCCGCGGCGTGCCCAGCCACGTGAGCGCCGATCTCACGGCGCGGCCGCTGCTGTCGGCCGACGAACTGCGCGAGCGCATGAGCGGCAACATCTGTCGATGCGGCGCCTACTCGAACATCGTCGATGCCATCACCGAGGTGGCAGGGAGCCGCGCATGAAGCCCTTCACCTACGAACGCGCGCAGACGCCCGCGCAGGCCGCGGCGGCCGTGGCCGGCCATCCCGGCGCCAAGTTCATCGCGGGCGGCACCAACCTGCTCGACCTGATGAAGCTGCAGATCGAGGCGCCGGTGCACCTGGTCGACGTGAACACACTGAAGCTCGACCGCATCGAGGCGACCACCGACGGCGGCCTGCGCATCGGCGCGCTGGTGCGCAACACCGACCTGGCGGCCGACGAGCGCGTGCGCCGCGACTATGGCGTGCTGTCGCGCGCGCTGCTGGCCGGCGCCTCGGGCCAGTTGCGCAACAAGGCGACCACCGCCGGCAACCTGCTGCAGCGCACGCGTTGTCCCTACTTCTACGACACCGACCAGCCCTGCAACAAGCGCCGCCCCGGCAGCGGCTGCAGCGCGATCGGCGGCGTGACGCGGCAACTCGCGGTGATCGGCGCCAGCCAGGCCTGCATCGCGACCCATCCGAGCGACATGGCAGTGGCGATGCGCGTGCTCGACGCGGCCGTCGAGACCGTGAAGCCCGACGGGCGCACGCGCGTGATCCCGATCGCCGACTTCCACCGGCTGCCCGGCGACACGCCGCATATCGAGACCGCGCTCGAGCGCGACGAACTGATCACCGGCGTGACCTTGCCGCGGCCCGTGGGCGGCACGCAGATCTACCGCAAGGTGCGCGACCGCGCTTCCTATGCCTTCGCGCTGGTGTCGGTGGCGGCCATCGTGCAGCGCGACGGCACGGGGCGCGTGGCGCTCGGCGGCGTGGCGCACAAGCCGTGGCGCATCGAGGCCGCCGAGGCCGCGATGCCGCAGGGCGCGCGCGCGGTGAGCGCACGGCTGCTGGCCGATGCGCGGCCGAACCACGAGAACGCATTCAAGTTGCCATTGGCCGAACGCGCGCTCGCGGCGGCCCTGGTGCAGGCGAGGAGCTGAACATCATGAAATTCGACACCCCCGCGACCACCAACGCGATCGACCAGCTCAAGGTCATCGGCCGCCCGACCGACCGCATCGACGGCCCGGTCAAGACCACCGGCAGCGCGCGCTATGCCTACGAACGCCATGCCGAAGTGCCCGGCGCGGCCTACGGCTACGTGATCGGCGCCGGCATCGCCAAGGGCCGCATCGCCTCGATGGACCTGCGCGCCGCGCAGGCCGCGCCGGGCGTGCTGGCGATCGTCACCGCGCGCAATGCCGGCAAGCTCGCCAAGGGCGACTTCAACACGGCCAAGCTGCTGGCCGGGCCCGAGATCGACCACTACCACCAGGCGGTGGCCGTGGTCGTGGCCCAGAGCTTCGAGCAGGCGCGCGCCGCGGCGCAGCTGGTGCGCATCGAGTACACGCGCGCGGCCGGCCGCTTCGACCTCGCGGCCGAGATGGCGTCGGCCAAGCCGCCCAAGGCCAGCCCGATGTCGGGCGAGCCGGAGACCAGGGTCGGCGATTTCGCCGGTGCCTTCGCCGCGGCGCCGGTGCAGCTCGACGCGACCTACAGCACACCCGACGAGTCGCACGCGATGATGGAACCACATGCCTCCATCGCGCAGTGGCAGGGCGACCGGCTGACGATCTGGACCGCCAACCAGATGATCGCCTGGGGCGTCGGCGACGTCGCCAAGACGCTGGGCATCCCGAAGGAGAACGTGCGCCTGGTCTCGCCCTTCATCGGCGGCGGCTTCGGCGGCAAGCTGTTCGTGCGCGCCGATGCGCTGCTCGCCGCGCTGGGCGCGCGCGCCGCGCGCCGGCCCGTGAAGGTGGCGCTGACGCGGCCGCTGATGATCAACAACACCACGCACCGGCCCGCGACCGTGCAGCGCATCCGCATCGGCGCCGGGCGCGACGGCCGCATCACGGCCATCGCGCACGAGGGCTGGTCGGGCGACCTCGAAGGTGGGCAGCCCGAGACGGCGGTCAACCAGACCCGGCTGCTGTATGCCGGCGCGAACCGGCTCACGGCCACGCGGCTCGCGGTGCTCGACCTGCCCGAGGGCAACGCGATGCGCGCGCCCGGCGAGGCGCCGGGCCTGATGGCGCTCGAGGTCGCGATGGACGAGATGGCCGAGAAGCTCGGAATCGATCCGATCGCGTTCCGCGTGCTCAACGACACCCAGGTCGATCCCGAGAAGCCCGAGCGCCCGTACTCGCAGCGCAGCCTGATCGAGTGCCTGCGCACCGGCGCCGAGCGCTTCGGCTGGAACCGGCGCAACGCGTCGCCGGGGCAACAGCGCGACGGCCGCTGGCTCGTGGGCATGGGTGTCGCGGCGGCCTTCCGCAACAACCTGCTCACGAAGTCGGCCGCGCGCGTGCGGCTCGACAACCGCGGCGTGGTCACGGTGGAGACCGACATGACCGACATCGGCACCGGCTCGTACACCATCATTGCGCAGACCGCCGCCGAGACCATGGGGCTGCCGCTCGACAAGGTGCAGGTGCGGCTCGGCGATTCGGCCTACCCGGCCTCGGCCGGCTCGGGCGGGCAGTGGGGCGCGAACAACTCGACCTCGGGCGTGTTCGCGGCCTGCATGAAGCTGCGCGAGGCGGTGGCGGGCAAGCTGGGCTTCGCGGTCGCCGATGCGAGCTTTGCCGACGGCATGGTGCGCGCCGGCGAGCGCACGGTGCCGCTGGCCGAGGCCGCGGGCGCCGAGGGCCTTTCGGCCGAGGACGGCATCGAGTACGGCGACCTCGACAAGAAGTATCAGCAGTCGACCTTCGGCGCGCACTTCGTCGAGGTCGGCGTCGATGCCGTCACCGGCGAGATCCGCGTGCGGCGCATGCTCGCGGTCTGCGCCGCGGGCCGCATCCTCAACCCCAAGGCCGCGCGCAGCCAAGTGATCGGCGCCATGACCATGGGCGTGGGCGGCGCGCTGATGGAGGAACTGGCGGTCGACAAGCGGCACGGCTTCTTCGTCAACCACGACCTCGCGGGCTACGAGGTGCCGGTGCATGCCGACATCCCGCACCAGGACGTGGTCTTCCTCGACGAGACCGATCCGATCTCCTCGCCGATGAAGGCCAAGGGCGTGGGCGAGCTCGGCATGTGCGGCGTCGCGGCCGCGGTCGCCAACGCGGTCTACAACGCGACCGGCATCCGCGTGCGCAGCTATCCGATCACGCTCGACAAGCTGCTCGATCGACTGCCGCCGGTGGCGTGAGCGGCCTCAACGCGGCTGCTGCTGCGTGGTGCAGTGGATGCCGCCGCCGCCCGCGGCGATCGCATCGATGTCGAGCTGCACCACCTCGCGCTTCGGGAACAGCTCGCGCAGCAATGCGCGGGCGTTGCCGTCGGCGCGCGCATCGCCGAACTGCGGCGCGATGACGGCGCCGTTGCAGACGTAGAAGTTGATGTAGCCGGCCGCGAACTCCTCGCCGTCGTAGGCGTCGCGCACCGAGTCCGGTCCCGCGAGCACTTCCACGCGCAGGCGCTGGCCGCGCGCGTCGGTGGCCTGCCGCAGGATCTCGAGGTGGCGCCGCGTCACGGCGTGGTCGTAGGCATCGGGGTCGTTCTCCAGGCCCGCCACCACGATGCCCGGTGCCGCGAAGCGCGCATAGAAGTCGGTGTGGCCGTCGGTGATGTCGCGGCCCGCGATGCCGGGCAGCCAGATGATCTTGCGCAGGCCCAGCAGGCGCCGCAGCTCGGCCTCGCAGTCCTCCTTGCGCCAGCCGGGATTGCGGTTGGCGTTGAGCACGCAGCTCTCGGTGATCAGCGCCGTGCCCGCGCCGTCGACCTCGATGCCGCCGCCCTCGAGCACCAGCTCCGTCGTCAGCGGCCGTGCCTTGGCGGCACCGCTCACGTAGCCGGCCACCTCGGCATCGTCGGCATGGGCCTGCTTGCCACCCCAGCCGTTGAAGTTGAAGTCGACGCCGCCCCATTCGCCCGCGCCATTGCGCACGAACACCGGCCCGGTGTCGCGCATCCAGAGGTCGTCCACCGGCTGCACCTCGAGCTGCACACGGTTGCCGCACAGGCGCGCGGCCAGGTCGTGTTCGCGTTCGCGCACCAGCAGGTGCACGGGTTCGAACTCGGCGATGGTGCGCGCGATGCGGGCCAGATGCTGGCGCACCGGCGTCAGCAGGCGCCGGCCCCAGATCGCTTCGCTCGGGCCGAAGGACATCCAGGTGGCGCGATGCGGCGCGGCTTCGTCGGGCATCTGCCAGCTTTCGGGCGCGGCAGCGGGTGCGATGGCGATGCAGCCCAGCGGCGCGAGGCCGAGGGCGCTGGTCAGGCGGCGGCGGGTCATCGAGAAATGCATGTCGGTCTCCTGGCGAAAGCGTTCGGGGTCACGCCGGCTCCTGCTGCGTGGTGCAGTGGATGCCGCCGCCGCCCGCGGCGATGGCATCGATGTCGAGCTGCACGACCTGGTGGCTCGGCAGCTCCGCGGACAGCGCCGCGCGGGCCGCCGCGTCGGCCACCGCATCGCCGAACTCGGGCAGGAACAGGGCCTTGTCGGTCAGCAGGAAATTCACGTAGCCGGCCGCGAACTCCTTGCGTGCGTAGGTGGGGCGCACCCGGCCCGGCGTGGCCAGCGTGACGATGCGCAGGGCGCGTCCGCGCGCATCGGTCGCCGTGCGCAGCAGTTCCAGGTGGCGCCGGGTCACGGCATGGTCGAAGGACTCGGGGTCGTTGTCCAGTGCCGCCACCACCACGCCCGGCTTGAGGAAGCGTGCATAGAAGTCGGTATGGCCGTCGGTGATGTCGCGGTTGGCGATGCCGGGCAGCCAGATGATCTTCGTGAGTCCCAGCAGGCGCTGGAGCTCTTCCTCGGCCGCGGCCCTGGAGACACCCGGGTTGCGGTTCTCGTTGAGCACGCAGCTCTCGGTGACGATGGCCGTGCCTTCGCCGTCGACCTCGATGCCGCCGCCTTCGAGCACCAGGCGGCTGCGCAGCAGCGGCACGCCCGCGAGCCCGGCCATGCGCGCCGCCACCGTGGCGTCGCGCGCATGCGGCTGCTTGCGGCCCCAGCCGTTGAAGTTGAAGTTCACGGCGGCCCGCTCGCCGCGGGCGTTGCGCACGAACACGCAACCGGTGTCGCGCATCCAGAGGTCATCGATCGGGTGTTCGATCAGCTGCACGTTGGAGCCGCAGAGCTGGCGCGCCGTGGCGGCATCCTCGGCGTTCACGAGCATCTTCACCGGCTCGTAGACGCTGATCGCATTGGCGATGCGCGCCAGCGCGCGCTGTACCGGCTCGCGCAGCTCGGCGCTCCAGATCGATTCGCGCGCGGCGAAAGCCATCCAGACGGCGCGATGGGCACCGCCCTCGTCGGGCATGCGCCAGGTGCTGGCGGGCGCGGGGGAAGGCGCGGGCGCGGGAGCGGGCGCCGGCGGCGGAAAGGGGAGCGCGGGGCCGTCGGCATTGCCGCCGCCACCGCCGCAGGCGCTCAGCAGTCCATGGAAGAGGCCCAGGCCACCGAGGCCCAGGAGCGTTCGTCGAGTCGTCATAAGAATCAGGGTTTCTACGGAGTCCCGGATTCTGTAGACGCTCATTCATCCGCACAATTGATCTTTTCTGGCCGTATCAATCGATCTGGCTCATGAAATAACCGTCCTCGCGCGCAAACGCCCGCAGGCTGTCGAACACCTCGCGCACCAGCGGCAGGCGCGACGGGCCCCGGGTGCGCGAGATCCAGAGGCTGCCGAGCGGCAGGCTCGGCCAGGCCGCCAGGTGGCGCAAGCGGCCGCTGCGCAGCGCATCGTCGGCCGACAGCCGCGACACCAGCGCGAGGCCGCGGCCGCGCAGCGCGGCGTCGAGCAGCAGGCGCGGGTCGTCGTAGATCGCGGCCTTGCGCAGCTCGCCGAAGTGCTCGCGGATGAAGGGGCCGATGCGGTCGCTTGTGAGGTCGGCCTCGAGGCACAGCAGGCCGGGCGTGGCATCCGTATCGGCGTCGGGCAGGCCGACCGCCACCAGTTCGTCGCTCAGCAGCGGCACCTCGAACACGTCCTGCTGCTGCAGCGGCTCGCGCGTGATCGCGATGTCCACGTCGAGCTCGTCGATGAAGCGGGCGCTCTCGTCGACCGAGACGATCGGGCACAGGTCCGGGTGCGCCTGCAGCAGCCGATCGATGCGCGGCTGCAGCCAGCCGTGGGCGACGGGCGCGGGGCAGACCAGCGTGACGAGGCGGTCGTCCATGTAGGTCTCGATGCGGTGCAGGCCGTGGCGGATCTGCTCGAGCGACTTGCCCACGCTGTCGAGCAGCAGGCCGCCGGCCACGGTCAGCTCCACGCCGCGTCCCTTGCGCCGGAACAGCGGCTGGCCGACCTGCTGCTCGAGCTGCGCGATCTGGTGGCTGATGGCCGATTGCGAGACGTGAAGCTCCTCGGCCGCGCGCGAGTAGTTGCCCAGGCGCGCGGCCGCTTCGAAGCCGATCAGGAATTTGAAGGAGGGCAGTCTGGCGTTGGACATGGGAACCCGGTCGATGGATCGGCGCACAAGATAGCGCCTTTCATCGACGGGGTTCAACGCGCGGCGGCGGCGTCCTCTTCGTCACCACCGCCATACAGCTGCGCCAGCACCTCCACCGGATGGCGCAGGCGCCGCGCCTGCAGCCGCTCGACCTGGCTGCGGCACGAATAGCCGGTGGCGAGGAACTCCGCCGGCGCGGGCTCGGCCGCCAGCAGGGGCGCCCACGACTGCGAGAAGATCCGCTGCGAGGTCTGCAGGTTGCGCTGCTCGTGGCCGTAGGTGCCCGACATGCCGCAGCAGCCGCTGGCCTGCGCCTCGAGCCGCAGGCCGGCGCGCGCGAACACCCGGGGCCACAGCGCCGCGGCCGCAGGCGCGTTGGTCTTCTCGGTGCAATGCGCGAGCAGGCGGAAGTCGCCCGGCGCGGCGCGCGGCGGCGCTTCGGCGGGCAGCGCATCGAGCAGCCATTCCTGCGGCAGCAGCACCGCGGGCAGGCGCACCATGCGCGGCAGCTTGGCGTACTCCTGGCGGTAGACCAGCGTCATCGCGGGATCGAGGCCGACCAGCGGCACGCCGCATTGCGCCAGCGCGTCGAGCATGTCGGCGTTGCGGCGCGCCGCGCGGTCGAAGGCGCGCAGGAAGCCCTGCACCTGCAGCGGCTTGCCGTTGGGCCGGAAGGGCGCGAGCCACACCGTGCAGCCCAGCCGCGCGGCCAGCGCGATGAAGGCCGCGAGCACCGGCGTCTCGAAGTAGCGCGTGAAGGCGTCCTGCACCAGCACCACCGAGCGCGCGCGCTCGTCGGCATTCAGCCGCGCCAGCGCCGAGGGCGTGGCGTGGCGCACGTTCCAGCGTCGCAGGGTGGCGCCGAAGTCGAAGCGGCTCAGCAGTGGCGCGTCGACCATGCCGGCATGCCGCGCGAGCAGGCCGCGCACCGCAGGCAGCGCCATCAGGCCGTTGTAGAGCGCGGGCATGCGCGCGAGGCCGGGCATGCTGTATTCGAGCGAGCCGATGAAGTAGTCCTTGAGCGGGCGCAGGTAGCGCGCGTGGTAGAGCTCGAGAAAGCGCGCACGGAACTCCGGCACGTTGACCTTCACCGGGCATTGCCCCGCGCAGGACTTGCAGGCCAGGCAGCCGGCCATCGCCTCGTAGACCTCGTGCGAGAAGTCGTCGGCGTTCGAACGCCGCCGGCCGTTGCGCCAGCGCGCGGGCAGCCCGGCCAGGAACGAGGGCTGCCGCGCCGCGGCCTGCAGCACGTCGACGCCGGCCTCGCCCTGCAGCCGCAGCCATTCGCGCAGCAGCGAGGCGCGCCCCTTGGGCGAATGGCGGCGCTCGCGCGTGGCCTTCCACGAGGGGCACATGGCGTCGTCGGGGTCGAAGTCGTAGCAGGCGCCGTTGCCGTTGCAATGCAGGCCGCCGGCGTAGCTCTGCCACACGCGCTCGTCGATGCGGCGGTCGGCGTCGGCGCGCATCGGCACCTCGTCGATGCGCAGCAGCGCCGCATCGACGCCCGCGGGCGTCGCGATCTTGCCGGGGTTGAGCTGGTTGTGCGGATCGAAGGCGGCCTTGAGTTCCTGCAGCGACGCATACAGCGGGCCGAAGAAGGCCGGTGCGTATTCGGAGCGCACGCCCTTGCCATGCTCGCCCCAGAGCAGGCCGCCGTACTTCCGCGTGAGCCGCGCCACCGCGTCGGAGAGCGGGCGGATCAGCGCGGCCTGAGCCGGGTCCTTGAGGTCCAGCGCGGGCCGCACGTGCAGCACGCCGGCGTCCACGTGGCCGAACATGCCGTACGAGAGGCCATGGCCGTCGAGCAGCGCGCGGAACTCGGCGATGTAGTCGGCGAGCCGCTCGGGCGGCACGGCGGTGTCTTCCACGAAGGGCTGCGGCCGCGCCTCGCCCTGCACATTGCCCAGCAGGCCCACCGCGCGCTTGCGCATCGCATAGACCCGGGTCACGGCGGCATGGCCGGCCGCGATGGTGTGGCCCAGGCGCGCGGCGCCGGCATCGCGCGCGAGGTGCGCGACGAAGGCCGCGACGCGGGTCTCGAGTGCCTCCGGCGAATCGCCGCTGAACTCGACCATGTTGATGCCGCGCGTGGGCGCACTGTCTCCGCTCGAGGGAAAGTACTCGGCCACGTCCTGCCACACGATGTCCTCCATCGCGAGCATCAGCACGCGCGAGTCCACGGTCTCGATCGACAGCGGCGCATGCGCCATCAGCGCCTGGGCGTCGCGCAGCGCATCCATGAAGCTCGCATAGCGCACGTTGACCAGCATCGTGTGGCGCGGAATCGGCAGCAGGTTGAGCTCGGCCTCGACGATGAAGCCCAGCGAGCCTTCGGCGCCGCAGAGCACGCTGTTGAGGTTGAAGCGGCCGTCGCGCTCGCGCAGGTGCGCGAGGTCGTAGCCGGTGAGGCAGCGGTTGAGCCTGGGAAAGCGTTGCTCGATCAGCGCGGCATCGCGCTCGGCGATCCGGTGCGCGCAGCGCCAGGCATCGCCCACGCGGCCCGGGCGCGCCAGCTGGGCCCGGAGTTCGTCGGGCCCGGCAGGACGGCTTTCGAAGCGTTCGCCGCCCGGCAGCACGACCTCGAGCGCGAGCACGTGGTCACGCGTCTTGCCGTAGCTGCAGCTGCCCTGGCCGCTCGCATCGGTGCTGACCATGCCGCCGATGGTGGCGCGGTTCGAGGTCGACAGCTCGGGCGCGAAGAACAGGCCGTGTGGCGCGAGCGCCGCGTTGAGCTGGTCCTTGACCACCCCGGCCTGCACGCGCGCCACGCGCCGCACCGGATCGATCCAGACGATGCCGTTCAGGTGCCGCGACAGGTCGACCGCGATGCCGTCGGTCAGCGACTGCCCGTTGGTGCCGGTGCCGCCGCCGCGCGGCGCGAGCACCACGCGCCGGTGCTCGTCGCGGTCCATCAGCGTCGCGAGCCGCACCACGTCGTCGGCATGCTTCGGAAACACCACGGCCTGCGGCAGCCGCTGGTAGATCGAGTTGTCGGTCGCGAGGACCGTGCGGTCGGCATGGCGCTGGCTGATCTCGCCCTCGAAGCCTGCGGCGGCCAGCGCCGCGAGAAACTGCCGGTAGTGCTGCGCCAGCGTGACCGGGGGTGGAACGTGGGCGATCATGGCAGGCCGTGCGGTGCCGCTCAATCCGCCTTGAGGCGGCCTTGCTTGACCAGCCGCATCGCCAGCATCGCGTCTTCCTGCACCAGCCGCTGCAGGTAGGCTGCGCTCTCGGCGAAGGGCTCGCTGCCCAGTTCGCGGATCGGCTTCGAGAACCCGGGCTCGGCCACCGACTTCGAGATCCAGCCCTGCAGGCTCGCGACGGTCTGCGGCGCGATGCCCCTGGGCGCGAACACGCCGACGAAGGTGGTGGCGTCGAAGTTCGCAATGCCCTGCTGCGCCAGGTTCGGCACGCTGGCCAGCATGCCGCCGACCTGCGGGCCGAGCACCAGCAGCGCGCGCAGGCCGCCGCTCTTGATGTGCGGCGCCGAGCTCGTGACTTGGTCGATCACGGCGTCGATCTGGCCGCCGAGCAGGTCGACCACCGCCGGCCCCGAACCCTTGTAGGGCACGGCATTGACACGTGCCTTCGCGGCATCCTCGAGCTGCAGCAGCGCCAGGTGGTTCGGCGAGCCCGGGCCCGCATGGCCGATGGTCACGTTCTCGCTCCTTGCCTGCATCGCCTGCAGGAAGTCGCCGGCGGTCTTGAAGCGCGCATCGTTGGCGCGCACCACCACCACCACGGGCGTGCGGCTCAGCACGGCCACGGGCACGAAGTTGTCGGCGCGGTAGGGCACCTTGATCATCTCGGGCAGGGTGCCGAGCTGGCCCGGCGTGGCCACCAGCAGCGAATGGCCGTCGTTCTCGGCGCGCGCGGCCCAGCCGGTGCCCACGGCACCGCCGCCACCGGCGCGGTTGTCGACGATCACCGACTGCCCCGCATGCCGCGTCAGCGGCACGCCCAGGGTGCGGGCCGTGATGTCCACGTTGCCGCCCGGTGCGAAAGGCACGATCAGCGTGAGGGGCTTGGTCGGAAAGGCGCGGCCCTGCGCCCTGCCGGGCCAGGTCGCCGCCGCTGCGGCGAGCGCGACGCCGCCCTGGATGAAGGCCCTGCGGTTGAACTTGTTGTCGGTCATTCGAATGTCTCCCTGTGATGAATCAATGGTTCCAGTAAAGCTGCGTGGGGTTGCGTACCAGCACCTGTTCCAGGTCGCCGTCGGGCAACCAGGCGCGCAGCGCCCCGGCCAGTTCGCTACTGGCGGTAGCGCGCGCGTCGATGCCGGGATGCGGCCAGTCCGATCCCCACAAGATGCGTTCGGGGTTGGCGCGCGCCAGCGCATGGGCCAGCGGGATGACCGCAGGGTCGGTGGCGCAGGCCGATGCACTGAGCCGGTAGGCGCCCGAGAATTTGACCCAGGCGCGCCCTTCCGCGAGCAGCGCGCGCAGGTTCGCGAGCCCGCGGCCCTGCGGCGTCCAGCCCGGGGACGGATGGCCGAAATGGTCGACCACCACCTGCAACCCGGTGGCGGCCACGCGCGGCACCAGGTCGGGATCGCGTTCCACGTCGACCAGCAGCTGCAGGTGCCAGCCGAAGGCCGCGATGCGGTCGGCAATGGCGCGCAGGCTGGCCGCCGACACGCCGCCCGAGAACAGCGCGTTGCAGCGCGCGCCGCGCACGCCCAGCGCATGCAGCTCCTCGATCTCGCGCTCGCTCGTGTCCTCGAAGATCACGGCCACGCCGCGAATGCGGCCGGGTGCCGCCTCGCGCAGCGTGCGCTTGAGCAGCGAATGGTCGCGGCCGTAGACGCTGGGCTGCACCAGCACGCAGCGCTCGACGCCCACGGGTCCGAAGGCGGCCCGGTAGTCGGCCATCGAGGCCGGGGCCGGCGTGTACGAGCGCTCGTCGATCAGCGGGAATTCGCGCGCGTCGCCGAAGACGTGGAAATGGGTGTCGCAGGAACCTTCGGGGAATGGTCGAGGGCTGCCGGGAGTGGCGGAGGTCGGGGGAAGCCGGTCGTGCATGGAAAGCGATGCCATGGAGAAGAAGATCGATGCCATGGAGAGGAGGCTGGGGGATGCGGGCTATTGTTCTGAGAGGCCCCCGCGTGAGGCAAGATCATCTTTGTCATCTTCATCGTGAACCGGATTCATCCCATGAACGCCGCCGGCGGCCCGCCCCTGAACCTGCGCAGCATCGACCTCAACCTGCTGGTCATCTTCGAAGCCCTGTTCGAGGAGCGCAGCGTGGTCAAGGCCGCCACCCGGCTGGGCCTGACCGCCTCGGCCGTGAGCCATGCGCTGCGCCGCCTGCGCACGCAGTTCAAGGACCCGCTCTTGACGCGCACGCCGCAAGGCATGGCGCCCACGCCCGAGGCCGTGCGGCTGGCCACGAGCTTCCGCAAGGCCTTCAGCGAGATCGAGAGCGCGATCGAGGTGCGCGGCGGCTTCGATCCCGCGACCGCGCGCCGCACCTTCCACCTGCGGCTGTCGGACTACGTCGGCGTGCTGCTGCTGCCGCGGCTGTGCATCCACCTGAGCTCGGTGGCGCCCGGCGTCAGCCTGTCGGTGCAGTCCTTCGACATGTACCAGCCCTCGGACCGCGTGGAGTACGAGGGCGTGGAGATCCGGCTCTCGGTGTCGCGCGGCCGTTCGGTGCTGTCGGCCTCGCGGCGCATCCTCGACGACCAGTGGATGGTGCTGATGCGCAAGGGCCATCCCGCGGCCTCGGAGCCGATGACACTCGACAGGTACCTCTCGCTGGGCCACCTCAAGGTCTCGGGCGTGGGCAGCAGCATCCTCGACGAGATCCTGGCCGAGCGCGGGCTCGCGCGCCGCGTGATGATCCAGGTGCCGACCTGGCTCGGCATGGTGCCCGTGATCGAATCCACCGACCTGATCGCGGCCATGCCCGCGCACTGGATGGACAGCGTGCTCTCGGGCTCGGACTGCGTGGCGATGCCGATGCCGCTGCCCGAGCTGGGCCTGTCGATCGACGCGGTCTGGCATCCGCGCAACGAGCACGACGCGGGCCACCGCTGGTTCCGCGAACTGATCCACCAGATCTTCGAGGAGGCCTACGACAAGTCGCGCGTGCTGCGCTGAGACGGTCGCGGCCCCAAAAGAAAACGGCCCCGCGGGGCCGTCTTCATCGCGTGCATGCGGCCTGCGAGAGGCCGCGGTGCATCACTTCTTCTTCGCGGCCACGGCCTTCTTGGCGGGGGCGGCAGCAGCCTTCTTCGCGACCGGCTTGGCAGCGGGCTTCGCAGCCGACTTGGCGGCGGGCTTGGCATCGGCCTTGCGCTTGGCGGCCTTCGGGTCCACGGCGGCCTTGAAGGCGGCGCCCGGCACGAACTTCGGCACCTTCTGGGCGGCGATCTTGATCTTGGTGCCGACGCTCGGGTTGAAACCGGTGCGGGCTGCGCGAGCAACTTGCTTGAAGGTGCCGAAGCCGACGATCTGGACGGGGTCGCCCTTCTTCACTGCGGCGACGATGGAGCTGGTGACCGTTTCCACGATGCGCGCGGCTTCTGCCTTGCTGACGTTGTGGGTGGTGGCGATTTTCTCAACGAGTTCGATGCGGTTCAACTGAGTTCCTGATAGGTTTGATTCGTCATGTTGCCTATGACGGCGCAGCCTCGGATGCAGGCTGCAAGCGGCGTGGAGTGTATTCGAACGCGAGAGAGGGCCTGCGGTGCGAAGGGAGAGTGGGGCTTTCTCATGCACGCGCGACGCTGCGCAGTCGCAGTGCGATCAGCAGGCCGGCGAGCGCCGCGCCCGCGCCGATGAGGAACACGCCGCCATAGCCCGCCCGGTCCGCGAGCAGCCCGGCCACGGGGCCGGTGAGCCCGTAGGCCAGGTCCTGGAAGGCCGAGAAGCCACCGAGCGCGGTGCCGCGCAGTTGCGGTGCCACCAGCCGCACCACCTCGCGGCCCATGGCCGGAAAGATCATCGAGCAGCCCAGGCCGGTGAGGAAGGCACCCGCGAGCGCGGCGACGGGGCTCGGCGCCTGCCAGATCAGTGCCTGGCCGAAGGCCTCGACCGCCAGCGACACGATCGCCACCGGCAGCCCGCCGATGCGGTCGGGCAGGTGGCCGAACAAGATGCGCACCAGCACGAAGCCGCTGCCGAAGGCCGTGAGCCCGAGGCCCGCATGCGACCAGTGCTGGCCGCGGAAGTGCAGCACGAAGAAGGCGCCGATGGCCGCGAAGCCGATGCCCTGCAGGCACACGATCAGCCCATGCGGCCAGATGATGCCGAGCACGCTGCGCAGCGAGGGCCGGCCCGCGCCCGGCTGCACCGCCACGCCCTCGAGCCGCCACACCGCCAGCAGCCCGATGCAGGGCAGCAGCGCGCTCGTGGCCATCGCACCGGCGAAGCCGAAGCGTTCGAGCAGCGCGAGGCCGACCGGACCGCCGACCGCGAGCGCGCCGTAGATCGCGGCACCGACCAGCGCGAGCACCTGGCCCGAGCGCGCGGGACCGACGAGGCCGATGCCCCAGCCGATCACGCCGACGGCGACCAGGCTCTCGCCCAGGCCCAGCAGCAGGCGGCCCGCGACCAGCAGGCCGAAGCCGATCCACGGCGTGGGAATCCACAGGCCCGCGAGCCATGCGACGAGCGCGCCCGCGACATAGAAGGCCAGCCCGCGCACCACGGCGCGCTTGGGACCCTGGCGGTCCGACAGGCTGCCCGCGGTCGCGCGCGTGAGCACGGTGGCGAGGAAGGCGATGCCGACCGCGAGGCCGGCCCAGAAGTTGCCGAGGCCCAGCCGCGTCGTCACGTGGACCGGCACCACGGGCAGCGAGAGGCCGACGCAGAGGTAGGAGATGAAAAGCACCGCGGCGAGCAGCAGCAGGCGGCTCTGCGCGGAGCGGGACGGCGCGGGAATCGCCGGGGCGGAAGTGGAGGTCATGAGGAGGTCCAGGTTGTTCCTCGAACGGCCGGTGCGCAAGAAAGGAAAACGCACCCCGGCCGCGAGGATCGCGGGGGTGCGTTGCTTGACGTCAGACGCTTACGGCCAGCGGGGCTGGCGGGGAAAAGGAAAGGCTCAGCCCAGCCGCATCGAGAGCTCGACGTCGGACGCGAAGGGCACCGACAGGTAGCCGGCCGCGCTCGAGCGCACGCGCGCGAGGTACTCGGGGCTGTGGTCGGCGTTGTCGGCGATCACGAGCGCGCCGGGACGCAGGCGCGCCTCGACCAGTGCCAGCACCTCGGGATAGAGCGCCTTGGCGCCGTCGAGCAGCAGCAGGTCGATGCGCTCGGGCAGGTCGGTGGCCAGCGTGCGCAGCGCATCGCCTTCGCGGACCTCGACCAGGTCGGCGAGGCCGCCGGCCGCGAGGTTCTCGCGGGCGCGCGCCACCTTCGAGGCTTCGAACTCGGTGCTCAGCAGCCGGCCGCCGCCGTTGTCGCGCAGGGCCGCGGCCAGGTGCAGGGTGGAGATGCCGAACGAGGTGCCGAACTCGACGATGCTGCGCGCGCCGTTGCCGCGCGCGAGCATGTAGAGCAGCGTGCCGGTCTCGCGCGAGACGGCGAGCGGGAAGTCCTTCAGCCGGGCATAGAAATCGAGGTACTCGGTGCGGCTTTGCATCAGGCGCGCGAGCTCGTCGCTCGACAGGCCGGCGACGGCGGCGCTGGTGCGCGGCGAGGAGGCATCGGCCTCGGCGAACAGGCGCTCCAGCAGGGGCGCGAGCGGTGCGGTGGTCAGGGTGTTCATGGTGTTCTTCAAGAGTCGGACGGTGTGCGTCGATAATATGAAGGAAGCTTCAGATTTTCCATTCGCGTTCCGAAAGCCACGCCATGCCCACCCGCCGCAGTGCCCCGCTCTCCTCTAGAAGACAGCCCCAGCAAGCCCGTTCGAGCGACCTCGTCGCGGCGATCCTCGAAGCCGCCCTTCAGGTTCTGGCCAGGGAGGGCGTGCACCGCTTCACCACCACGCGCGTGGCCGAGCGCGCGGGCGTGAGCGTGGGGTCGGTCTACCAGTACTTTCCGAACAAGGCCTCGATCCTGTTCCGGCTGCAGAGCGACGAATGGCGCCAGACCACCGAGCTGCTGTGCGGCATCCTCGAGGACGTGGCGACGCCGCCGCTCGATCGCCTGCGCCGTCTGGTCCATGCCTTCGTGCGCTCGGAGTGCGAGGAGGCCGGCATGCGCACCGCCTTGCACGACGCGGCGCCGTTCTACCGCGACGCGCCCGAGGCGCAGACCGCGCGCGCCGCGGGCGAGCGCGCGATGCAGGCCTTCCTGCGCGAAGCGCTGCCCGGCTTGTCGAAGGCGCGGCGCGCGCTGGCGGGCGACCTGGTCACCACCACCTTCGGCGCGGTCGGCAAGCAGTTCTCGGAAACGCCGCGCACCGAGGCGCAGATCAAGGCCTATTCCGAGGCGCTGGCCGACATGCTGTGCGCCTACCTGCGCAGCCTCGGCGCGGAGTAAGGCCCCCAAAAAAAAGAGTCCCGGCGCGGACCCCGCGGCGGGACTCTTCTCGGTGCGCGAGCGCCTTACTTGTCGTGATGCAGGTAGGTGGCCTGGCGCGGCAGCAGCAGGCTGACCAGGAAGGCCACGACCATCATCGCCGTCACGTACCAGTAGAAGTAGGACTCGTGGCCGATCGACTTCAGGCCCAGCGCCACGTACTCGGCGCTGCCGCCGAAGATGGCGTTGCCCACCGCGTACGACAGGCCCACGCCGAGCGCGCGCACCTCGGGCGGGAACATCTCGGCCTTCACGATGCCGCTGATCGAGGTGTAGAAGCTCACCACCGCCAGCGCGACGGTGATCAGCACGCCGGCCATCAGCGGGCTGGCGACGTTCTGCAGGCTGCTGAGCACCGGCACCGTCATCAGCATGCCGAGCGCGCCGAACAGCAGCATGTTGCTGCGCCGGCCGATGCGGTCCGACAGCGCGCCGAACAACGGCTGCATGCACATGTAGATGAACAGGCACGCGGTCATCACGTTGCTGGCGGTCTTGATCGACATGCCGGCCGAGTTCACCAGGTACTTCTGCATGTAGGTGGTGAAGGTGTAGAAGATCAGCGAGCCGCCGGCCGTGTAGCCCAGCACCACGAGGAAGGCGCGCTTGTGGTGGCGGAACAGCTCGCCCATGGTGCCGGCGCCCTTGGCGGCGCGGGTCTTGGTGCTGGCGGTCTCGGTCAGCGTGCGGCGCAGCAGCAGCGCCACGATGGCCGCCACGGCGCCCAGCACGAAGGGAATGCGCCAGCCCCAGGCCTTGAGCTCGGCCTCGTCGAGCACCTGCTGCAGCACCACCACGACCACCACCGCGAGCAGCTGGCCGCCGATCAGCGTGACGTACTGGAACGAGGAGAAGAAGCCGCGCTGGCCGCGCATCGCCACCTCGCTCATGTAGGTGGCGGTGGTGCCGTACTCGCCGCCGACCGACAGGCCCTGCAGCAGCCGCGCGAGCAGCAGCAGCGCGGGCGCGGCGGCACCGATCTGCGCGTAGGTCGGCAGGCAGGCGATCACCAGCGAACCCACGCACATCATCACGACCGAGGTCACCATCGAGGTCTTGCGGCCCTTGCGGTCGGCGATGCGGCCGAACAGCCAGCCGCCGATCGGGCGCATCAGGAAGCCGGCCGCGAACACGCCGGCGGTGTTGAGCAGCTGCACCGTGGGGTCGGACTTGGGGAAGAAGGCCGGCGCGAAATAGATCGCGCAGAAGGCGTAGACGTAGAAGTCGAACCACTCCACCAGGTTGCCCGAGGAGGCGGCGAAGATGGCGAAGATGCGCTTGCGCTTCTCCTCGAAGGTGTAGGGCGTGGTGTCGGCCGGCGAGGCGCCGGCGGGGGCGCCGCCGGTGCGGGCGAGGGTGTTCATGGCGTGTCCTTGTCTCGGGTCGCGGCCGCTGGAGGCGGCCTGAATCGGTGCCCGGGAAGTCTGTCGCGGCACGCGCGCGCCGTCGTCCGTAGCCCACCGCCGCGCGGCTACGTATCGGTACGCAAGGGTTAACCCTAGGTGGGCGTTTCCGGGCTGGCGCGGCCCCGTCTACAGCCCGTGCTCGCGCAGGAAGCGGTCGAGCTGGTGGCTGTTCGCGAGGCCCAGCTTGGCGAACGCGTGGGCCCGGTGGGTCTCCACCGTGCGCTGCTCGAGCGGTGCGAGCTCGAGCGCGATCTGCTTGTTCGGCTTGCCCTCGGCCACCAGCCGCGCCACCTGCATCTCGCGCGGCGTGAGCTTGTCCCACAGCGCCTGCGCGGCCTGCCGCGCTTGGCGCTTCGCGGCGATCTCGCCGGCGCGCTGCAGGGCGCGCGCGATGCTGTCGAGCAGCTGCTCGTCGTTGCAGGGCTTCTCGAGCCAGCCGAAGGCGCCGTTCTGCACCGCCTCCACCGCCATCGGGATGTCGCCATGGCCCGAGAGGAACAGCACCACCAGCGGGCTGTCCTGCGCGCGCAGCGCGTCGAACACCTGCAGCCCGCTCATGCCGTCCATGCGCAGGTCGAGGATGGCGCAGCCCGCGCGCTGCAGGTCGGCGCCGGCCAGGAAGTCCTCGCCCGAGGCGAAGGTCTGCACCGCGTAGCCGCGCGAGAGCAGCAGCAGGCCGAGCGAGCGGCGCACGGCCTCGTCGTCGTCGACCACGCAGAGGTTGTTGGCGGATGCGTTCATGGGGAGGGGATCTCCAGCACGAGGGTGAATACCGTGCCACCGCCCGGACGGTGGTCGAACACCAGCCGGCCGCGGTGCGCCTCGACGATGGTGCGGCAGATGTTGAGGCCGAGCCCGAGGCCGCCGGGCTTGGTGGTGAAGAAGGGCGCGAACACCTGCTCGGCGAGCGCGTCGTCGATGCCCGTGCCGCGGTCGAGCACGCGGATCTCCATGCGGCCCTCGACCACCTCGGCCTCGAGCTCGACCACGCGCCGTTCGACCGGCGTGGCCTGCATCGCCTGCAGGCTGTTGGACAGCAGGTTCAGCAGCACCTGCTCGAGCAGCACGCGGTCGCCGCGCACCGGCGGCAGCGTGGCCGGGATGCGCACCTCGGCGCGCGACTGGCGCTGCCGCATCTCGCCCTGCAGCAGCGCGAGCGCGTTGGCGGCCAGCGCCGCCACCGCGCAGTCTTCCGTGCCCGCGGTGCGCTGGCGCACGAAGCCGCGGATGCGCCGCACGATCTCGGCGCTGCGCCGTGCCTGCGCCATGGTCTCGTCGAGGCTGCTGGCCAGCAACGCCTGGTTGCCCTGCTCGGCGAAGGCCTTGGCCGCGCCCGCGAAGCTGCTCAGCGCCATCAGCGGCTGGTTGAGCTCGTGCGCCAGCGTGGAGGCCATCTCGCCCAGGCTCGCGAGCCGCTGCGCATGCTGCAGCTGCTCGTCGTTCTGGCGCTGGCGCAGCTCGGCGCGCTTCTGCTCGGTGATGTCGACCACCGAGCTCATCCAGCCCGCGTGGCCGCCGTCGGCGTCGATCAGCGGCGCGGTGTAGACCATGGTGATGACCTCGCGGCCGTCGCGATGGCGCAGCCGCGACTCGAAGCCCGACAGCGCGGGCTGGCCGCTCATCATGGCGTCGTAGTGGTGCCAGTGGCGCGGCACCTCGTCGGGATGCCAGTAGGGGTAGGGCGGCAGCTTGCCGAGCAGCTCGTCGGCGCCGTAGCCGGTCATCTCGCAGAAGGCCGGGTTGACGTAGGTGATGCGGCCCTCGAGGTCGCGCGCACGCATGCCGACCAGCAGCGAATCCTCCATCGCCTTGCGGAAGGCGTGGGCCTCGTCGAGCTCGTGGGTGCGCTCGCGCACGCGCAGCTCGAGCTCGCGTCGCGCATCGCGTTGCTCGGCGAAGCGGCGCTCGCGCAGCCGCCAGTAGAGGCCGCCGAGCAGCAGCACGCCGGCGCCCAGCAGGCCCAGCATCCAGGTGCGCTCGCGCGCGCGCGTGACCTCGGCGTGGTCGACCATCACCGTGAGGGTCCAGCCCAGGTCGGGCAGCGGCTCGTCGATCGCGAGGAAGCTGCGCGGCTTGCCGCCGAGCGCGGTGCGCACCAGGTAGCCGGGCTCGCCGTCGCCGCGCTGCGTCTTCCAGGGCAGCGCGGGGAAGCTGGCGCGCGCGCCGTACTGCTGGTCGCGCCGCAGCCGCTCGAGCTGCACCGCGTCGAGCGGGCGCGTGGCCTGGTACATCCACGCGGGCACCGAGCTCAGGAACACGATGCCGCGCGCGTCGGTCAGCAGGATCGGATCGCGCACGAAGGTCCAGGCCTCCTGCAGCGCGCGCAGGCTGACCTTGACCGTCACCACGCCGATCACCGCGCCCGCGTCCGAGCGCACCGGTGCCGAGATGAACAGGCCCGGTTCGCCGGTGGTCTGGCCCACGCCGTAGAACAGGCCGCTGCGGCCCGCGCGCGCATCGATGAAGTAGGGCCGGTTGGCATAGGACTCGCCGACGAAGCTCTGCGGCGTGGCCCAGTTGCTGGCCGCGAGCGTGAGGCCCTGCGGGTCGATCAGGTAGAGCGCGTCGGAACCGGCCTGCCGGTTCACCTCCTCGATGTAGAGGTTGGCGCGCTGCTTCACGGTCGCGTCGCCGGGGTGCGCGAGCGCGGCCAGCACCTCGGGATGCAGCGCCGCGGTGAACGGCAGGTAGCTGTACTTGCCGGCCGAGTCGCGCAGGCCCAGCACGTGCACTTCCATCGCGCGGCGGATCGAGTCGGCCTGGAAGCTGGCCTCGCGCGCGGCCGCCCATTGGCCGGCGGCGCCGATCAGCAGCGCCGCGAGCGCGAGCAGGCCGGCGCCGAGCAGCAGCGCGCGCCGGCGGCGGCGCGCGCGGGGATCGTGGGAAGAAGGCGAGGAAGGCGGCATGGACAGGCGGGCCGACCGGCGCGGCGCAGGGGATTCTGCCCTGATCGCCGTCGCGGCCTGCGCGCATGTGCCGCGCCGTGGCCGCTACTGCAGCTTGTAGTCGAGCGTCTTCACGAGCCGGCCGTAGGCGGCGCGCCCGCTCTCCACGCGCAGGCCGAGCGCCTCGGGCGTGCTGGTGGCCGCGGTCACGCCGAGGCTCGCGATCCTCTGCGCGAAGGCCGGCGCATTCACCACCTTGGCGATGGCCGCGTTGTACTGGCGCAGCAGCGCGGCGGGCGTGCCGGCCGGTGCGAACACGGCCGTGAACATCATCTCCTCGAGGCCCGAGATGCCGGCCTCGGCATAGGTCGGCACCTCGGGCAGCCGCGCGATCCGCTCGGGCCCGTTGACCGCGAGCAGGCGCAGCTTGCCGCTCTCGACGTAGGGCAGGATCGCACCCACGCCGCCGATGCCCGCGGGCACCTGGCCGGCCACGAGGTCCTGCACCAGCGGCCCGTCGCCGCGGTAGGGCACGGCCGTCATCGGCGTCGAGAGCGCGCGCCCCAGCACGCCGACCGCGAACTCGGGCCCGCTGCCGGGCGCGGGCACGCCCACGCTGTTCTGGCCCGCATGGGCCTGCGCCCAGGCCGCGAAGCCGCGGATGTCGGTCACGCCCGTGCCGACCACGGCGGGATTGACCGCGAACACGTCGGGGTTCGAAGTCACGAGGCCGACCGGCGCGAAGTCCTTCGCGACATCGAAGCCCGGATTCGCCATCGTCACCGGCACGATGGACACCGTGTGCCCGTTCGAGAGGAACAGCGTGTGGCCGTCGGGCCGCGCGGCCTTGAGCGCCTGCGCCGCGATCTGGCCACCCGCGCCCGCGCGGTTCTCGACCACCACCGGCCGCGCCAGCTCGGCCTGCAGCCCGGCCGCGAGCTGGCGCGCGATCAGGTCGGTGGAGCCGCCGGCCGGGAAGCCGACCAGGATGCGCAGCGGCGTGGTGTCGGCGAGCGCGAGCGTGCAGCTCGCCATGACCGACGCGGCGACGAGGAGGCGCGCGGCGAGGGCGCGAAGGGAGGCGGGCTTCATGGCGTGCGGGGCGAAGGGGCCGAGTGGAGGGTGGCCGGATTGTTCGGCGCACGCCGCGCGGGCTCAACCGCAAGGACGCCGGATTTGGGCACCGTTCGTTCGGCGCCCCGTGCCGCTCAACGCGCGCGCGCCGCGCCCTTCGCCGCCCACTGCGCGAGCATCGCCTCGACCAGCTGCGACACCATCGCGCGCGTGTCCGACCAGGCCATGGTGCGCGTCATGCACGGAAAGGCGATGGTGCCGAACACCGAGGCCAGCAGCGTGTCGGCCGCGAGCCGCGAGGACAGCGGCGGGCGCGGCAGCGTGGCGAAGAAGGCATCGACCGTGTCGTAGTAGAGCTGCAGGCTGTCGACCACCGCGCGCGAGCGGCCGAAGGGCCGGCCCTCGCTGTCCAGCGGCGGCGGCTCGCGCAGGCTGGGCGCGGGGAAGATCTCGAGGAACTCCTCCATGTGCGCGAGCCAGTGGTCGGCGGTGGCCATGAACAGTTTGTGCACGCGCCGCGCGGGATCGCGCGTGCGCGCGATGGCCTGGCGCAGGTGCTCGGTGGCGCTGTCCATGTCGCGGCCGCGGATGTGGAAGAACAGGTCCTGCTGGTCGTGGAAGTACTGGTAGATGCTGCCCGGCGCATAGCCGGCCTCGGCCGCCACGCGCCGCAGCGACACGCCGGCCGCGCCCTCGGCCGCGAGCAGCCGCCGGCCCGCGGCGATGAAGTCCTCGCGCACCAGCGCCTTGTCTTCCTGGCTGCGCGCGCGGCGGCGCAGGTCGTGCTTCGGGTCGCGCAAGGGCATGGAGCGTGGGGCCGGCGAGGGGAGTGGGAGGCGATGGGACGGCCGAAGTATAGGTGGCGCTGCGGGAAAACCCGGGCCATAAATGAACGCGTTCAAATAAGAATGCGCCCATGTCCTTCCTCTCCACCTTCGCCGATGCCGCGCCCGCGTCCTGCTGCTGCGGCGGCGCCGCTGCCGCCGCGCCGGCACCGATGCCCGCGCCGATCGATGGCGCCTTCTCGCTGGTCGACCACTTCGGCACGCCGGTCGACCAGCGCAGCTATGGCGATCGCCACCTGCTGGTGTTCTTCGGCTTCTCGCACTGCGCCGTGGTCTGCCCGCGCGAGCTCGCCAAGCTCGGCGCGGCGCTGCAGGCACTGGGCCCGCTGGCCGCGCGCGTGCAGCCGCTCTACGTGAGCGTCGATCCCGCGCGCGACACGCCCGAGGTGCTGCGCGCCTGCGTGGCGCGCCATCCGGGCGGCTTCGTCGGCCTCACGGGCAGCGAGGCGCAGGTCGAGGCCGCGAAGAAGAGCTTTCGCGTGTTCGCGCGCCGCGTGCCCGACGCGGCGGCGCCCGGCGGCTACGTGGTGCCGCACACCGCGCTGGCCTACTTCATGGCGCCGGGCGGCCGCTACCTCGCGCACTTCGCCGAATCGCTCGATGCGCCCGCGGTGGCGGCGCGCATGACCGACCTGATGCAGGGAGACACGCCATGAACAGCCCCGAAGCCTCGACGCCGCTGAGCGACCGGCAAGCCGGCCACCTGCGCCACTTCGCCAACCTCTCGCGCCAGCCGGTCAACGACTGGTCTGGCATGCAGGGCCGCGGCACCGGCCAGGACGACTTCGGCGGCTACCGCTTCCAGCTCGCCTACATGGCCTATGCGATCGCGCTCGCGCACCGCCATCGGCTGCCGGCGGCGCCCGGCGCCTTCCGGCCCGTGTTCGAGCGGCTGATCGCCAAGATGCTGCTGCCCGAGGTCTGGATGTACTGGGCGCGCGTGAGCCGCGGCGGCAGCGTGTTCAACATGCACCGCTCGCACGACTACGAGGAGGACTGGAACCCGGTCGGGCGCGACAACATCATGTACAGCGCCTACGTGCAGTCGATGGCGCTGCTGCACCACTACCTGTTCGACGACGACCGCTATGCGCAGCCCGGCGCGCTGACCTTCAGCTACTGGTCCTTCTTCTGGGGCGGCAAGGAGCGCCGCTTCGAATACGACCAGCGCAGCCTCAACCAGCACGTCTACTGGCAGATGGTCGAGAGCGGCTACCTCGGCGTGGCCTGCGAGCCCAACTGCGTGTTCCAGATCTGCAACCAGCCCGCGATCCTGGGCTTTCGCATGCACGACCTGGTGCATGGCGGCGCGATGGCGGCCGAGGTCACGACGGCCTACCAGCAGGCCTGGGAGCGCTTCGGCCGGCTCGGCGCCAATGGCCACTACCTCACGATGATGGCGCAGGACACGCAGGCGCTGCGCGACAACGCCGGCCCCTCGCCCTGGGTCGATGCCTGGTGCGGCATGTTGATGAACATGTGGAACCGCGACTTCGTGCATGCGCACTATCCGGCACAGCTCGCGGGCTGGCTGCTGCGCGGCGAGGACGGCGCCTGCTCGGTGCGCTCGGCCGAACGGCCGCCGGTGATGGGCCAGCAGGTGGTCAACGACGATTCCGATTTCGGCTGGGCCGCGGCCTGGGCCTCGGAGATGGGCGACGCGGCCACGCTCGAGGGCTTCATGCGCCATGCCGATCGCCACATGGCGCCGAGCTGGCGCGAGGGCGGCTTCCACTTCCCGCGCAACGACCGGCCCGAGGACGCGCAGGGCCATCGCACGTTGGTCGAGCCGATGACCGGCAACGTGCTGCTGGGCTACGCGAGCCTCAACGTACCCGACGGGCTCTGGCGCCTCTACAACCAGCCCTGGCCCGAGCACCACCATCGCCAGCCCGCGCTGGTGCGCGTGGACGACGCGGTCGATGTGCTGCAGGCGGTGTTCGACACCGAGGCGCGCGTGCTGCGCTTCGCGCTGCGCCGCTGCGAGGGCGCGCGCGGCGGCGTCGAGGTCGAGATCGGGCGGTTGGCATCGCGCGGTGCCTGGACCCTGTGGTGCGATGGCGCCGAGGTCGCGCGCGGCGAGGCGGACCGCATCGAAGGCGGCGCGGCCCTGGCGCTGCGTGCGACGCCCGAGGGCTTCGCGCTGCGCTGCCCCGAGGGTGCGACCGCGGCCTTCGTGCTGGCGTTCGGCGCCGACTGACTCAGCCGCGCGTGGGCAGCCGCGACTTGCCGTAGCCGCGGTAGCGCTGGCGCACCGTCTCCATCTCCTGCGCGTCGAGGATCACGGGCGCGCCGAGCTGCGCGCTCATCCAGTACTGGCGCGCCAGGGTCTCGAGCTTGGCGGCGTTCGCCACCGCCTTCTCGACCGTGGCCGCGTAACAGATCATCCCGTGGTTCGCGAGCAGGCAGGCGTTGCGGTTCTCGAGCGCATCCACCGCCGATTGCGCGAGCGCATCGGTGCCGAAGGTGGCGTACTGCGCGCAGGGAATGTCGTCGCCGCCGAAGCCCGCGAGCATGTAGTGGAAGGCCGGGATCGGTCGCCGATGCGCCGACAGCGCGACGCAGGCATCCGAATGCGTGTGGACCACGGCCTCGGCCTGCGGGTAGCGGCGGTAGATGGCGGTGTGCATCGCCCATTCGCTCGAGGGGATGCCCGCGCCGCGGGTCTCGCCGTCGAGCGTGATCGACACCAGCGCCTGCGGGTCGATGGTGTCGGCGTCGGCACCCGTGGGGCTGATCAGCGCGCCGCCGTCGAAGCGGCAGCTGATGTTGCCCGCGCTGCCGCTGTTGAGGCCGAGCTGCGCGAGCCGGCGATAGCCGGCGGCCAGGGCCTGGCGCAGGGCGTCTTCGGACAGGGGGAGGGGAGACGGGGACGTGGTCATGGGCGGTTCCTTGCGCGCGTCGGCGCGGTGAAGCGAAGGTGGGACGTTCGGTTCTTCAGCGGGCCGCGTCGCGCATGCTCTGCAGCATGGGCAGCAGCATGTCGACCGGCCCCAGCTTGCCCGACTTGAGGCACAGCGCGAGCGGCGCGGCGCCGAGGGTCACCGCGCGCGCGATGCCGGGGCCGGCATAGGGGCCGACCTGCAGCCGGTCGATGGCGAGGTGCGCGAGCACCGAGCCCGAGGTCTCGCCGCCCGAGATCACGAAGCGCTTGACGCCCGCATCGCGCAGCCGCACCGCGAGCCGGCCGAGGATGTCCTCGGCCAGCGCCGCCGCCTCGTGCCGGCCGATGCGCGCCTGCACGCGCTCGATCACCGGCGCATGCGCCGAGGTCGCGATCGCGACCGGGCCCTGCGGCAGCGCCGCGAGCGCCCAGTCCAGCGCTTCGCCGATCACGTCGGCGCCGTCGATCGCGCGTTCGACGTCGATCCAGTGCACCGGCCGTTCGCGTTCGAAGGCACGCAGCTGTTCGATCGAGCGGTCGGCGCAGCTGCCGGCCAGCACCACGCCCGGGCCCTCGACCGCCGGCAGGCGCGGCGCGCGGTCGCCCGCTGCCAGCCAGCCGTGCTCGCGCCACAGCGCGGGGTAGTAGGCGCCGATCGAGGAGTTGCCGGTCATCAGCGGCCAGTCCCAGGTCAGGCCGGCGAGGGCGCGCAGGTCCTCGGGCTCGGCTGCGTCGGCGATCGCGAAGCCGGTGCCCTCGGCCTCGAGCGCGGCCACGTGCGCGCGCATCGCCTCGAGGCCCGCATGCACCACCTGCTGCGGGATCAGGCCGACGCGGGTCTTCGTCTGGCGTTGCAGCGTGCGCACGAGGTTGGGATCGAGCATCGGCGTCAGCGGATCGAAGCGCTTGGGCGACTCCGAGATCAGCATCTGGTCGGCGAACAGATGGCCCTGGAACACGCGGCGGCCGGCCTCGGGGAACGAGGGGCAGAAGGCGGTGAGCTTCGCGCCCGTGAGCTCGCGCAGCAGGTCGGCGCAGGGGCCGATGTTGCCGTCGTCGGTGGAGTCGAAGGTGGCGCAGTACTTGAAGAAGAGCTGGCGCGCGCCGCGCTCCAGCAGCGCACGCGCGCCGGCCTCGAAGGCCGCGACCGCGTCGGCCGCCGGCACCACGCGCGTCTTGCGCGCGATCACCACCGCGTCGAGTTCGTCGCCGAGTTCGGCCAGGGCTTCGGGCCGCGTCACGAAGCCGCAGCGCACGCCGTGCGCCACCAGCATCGCGGCCAGTTCCATGCCGCCGGTCAGGTCATCGGCGAGGGCGCCGAACAGTAATGCCATGGGTGTCTCCGATCGTTCTCGTGCGAGGGCGGATGCCGGGTTTGTGAGCTATTGCGCTACAGTAAATATGATATATCATGCCTCAAAACTAACGCAACGAAGGGTTCCCGAATGTCGTCCGCCGCCTCGCAGAACAGGCCGAACCAGCACGATCTCCAGCTCCGGCAGCGCGCCGCCAAGGTCGTGCCTGGCGGCATGACGGGGCACCTGAATGCGGCCTCGCTGCCCGCGGGCTATCCGCAGTTCTTCGAACGCGGCCAGGGCTGCCGCGTCTGGGACGTCGACGGCAACGAATACATCGACTTCATGTGCAGCTGGGGTCCGAACCTGCTGGGCCATCACCATCCGGTGGTCGATGAGGCGGCGCGCAGGCAGCAGGCCCTGGGCGACTGCCTCGACGGCCCCACGGCGCGCTTCGTCGAGCTGGCCGAACGCTTCGTCGCGCGCAGCGCCCACGCCGACTGGGTGCTGTTCCAGAAGAACGGCACCGATGCCACCACCGTCTGCCTGATGGTGGCGCGCGCGGCCACCGGCAAGCGCAAGGTGCTGGTCGCGACCAAGGCCTATCACGGTGCCGATCCCTGGTGCACGCCGATCCCCCAGGGCATCACGCCCGAGGACCGCGCGCACCTGATCCACTACACCTACAACGACATCGCGAGCCTCGAGGCTGCCGTTGCCCAGGCGGGCTCCGACTTCGCGGCCATCGTCTGCGCGGCCTTCAAGCACGACCTGGGCATCGACCAGGAGCTGCCCACGCCCGCGTTCGCACGCCGTGCCCGCGAGCTGTGCGACCAGGCCGGTGCCGCGCTGATCCTCGACGAGGTGCGCGCGGGCTTTCGCGTGCATGCGGGCGGCAGCTGGGAGACCGTGGGCGTGCGGCCCGACCTCAGCGCCTGGAGCAAGTCGATCGCCAATGGTTATGCGCTCGCGGCCGTGACCGGCGTCGATGCGTTGCGAGAAGCGGCCACGCGCATCTACACCACGGGCTCGTTCTGGTCGGGCGGCGTGGCGATGGCCGCGGGCCTGGCAACGATCGAAGTGGCCGATGCGCAGGACGTGGTGGGTCACGTGCAGGCCATGGGCCAGCGTTTCCGCGACGGCATCGCCGCGCAGTCCGCGAGCCATGGCGTGCCGGTGCGCCAGACGGGTCCGGCCGCGTTGCCGCTGATCCTGTTCGACGAAGACCCGGGTTTCGACAAGGGGGCAGTGTTCACGGTCGAGGCGCTGCGCCGCGGCGTCTACCTGCATCCGAAGCACAACATGTTCCTGTCGCTGGCACACACCGTGCAAGACATCGACCTGGCCCTGCAGGCCACCGACGCGGCCTTCGCCGCCGTCGCAGCGCGCTTCGGCCGGCGCTGACGTCCCTATCTCACGCACTCCCGCACGCACCCAGAGGAATCCGCAGCATGGCATCCACGGCAACCCAACCGCCCGTTGCGGGCTCCGAACGCGTCGGCGGTGCCGGCATCGAGATCCGCGGCCTCGCCAAGCGTTTCGGCGCGGTGCGCGCGGTCGACGATGTCTCGCTGAGCGTGCAGCCCGGCGAATTCCTCGCGCTGCTCGGGCCCAGCGGCTCGGGCAAGACCTCGATCCTCATGAGCATCGCGGGCTTCGAGCTGCCCGATGCGGGCAGCATCGCCATCGACGGCCGCGACGTCACCTACCTGCCCGCGAGCCAGCGCAACCTCGGCATGGTGTTCCAGAAGTACACGCTGTTCCCGCACCTCTCGGTGCTCGACAACGTGGCCTTCGGCCTCAAGATGCGCGGCGTGGCGCGCGCCGAGCGCCATCGCCTGGCCGAGCAGGCGCTGGCCACGGTGCGGCTCGAGGGCTACGGCAAGCGCATGCCGGCGCAGCTCTCGGGCGGCCAGCAGCAGCGCGTGGCGCTGGCGCGCGCCATCGTCTACAAGCCGAAGGTGCTGCTGATGGACGAGCCGCTGAGCGCGCTCGACAAGAACCTGCGCGAGGAGATGCAGCTCGAGATCAAGCGGCTGCAGTCGCAGCTCGGCATCACGGTGGTCTTCGTCACGCACGACCAGGGCGAGGCGCTGACCATGGCCGACCGCGTGGCGATCCTCAACCAGGGCCGCATCCAGCAGCTCGACGCGCCCAAGGCGCTGTACGAGCGGCCGCGCACGCGCTTCGTCGCGGGCTTCATCGGCGAGACCAACTTCATGCCGGCCGAGATCGGCCCGCTGCGCACCCAGGGCGCACTGGTGCAGCTGCCCGGTGGCGCGAGCCCGCGCGAGGTGCGCACCGATGCGCTGGTGGGGCGCGTCGCTGCCGGCGGCCGTGCCGTGGCTGCGCTGCGCCCCGAGCAGATCGTGATCGGCAGCCCCGAGGATCCGGCCGCGCTGCGCGCCACCGTGAGCGGCGTGATCTACAGCGGCTCCACCGTGCTGTGCATCGCGCAGCTGTCCGACGGCACCGAGCTGCGCGCGCGACTGCCCGACCCGAGCCGCGTCGCGCTCGCGGCCGGCGACCGCGTGGGCCTGCTGTGGCCGGCCGATGCGCTGCGCATCTATGGCGAAGAGGTGGCCGCGGCATGAGCACGGCGACCGCGCCCGTCATCGCGGCCTCGCCCTCGGCGTTCTCGCGCCTGTGGCTCGGCGGCCGGCAGCTCAGCGTCGCGGCCTCGGCCGTGCTGCTCGCGCCCTTCTTCGCGCTGCTGCTGCTGGTGTTCGTCTATCCGCTGCTGAGCTTGCTGTCGCTCAGCGTGCTCGAACCGCATCCCACGCTCGCGAACTACGCGCGCGTGTTCGACAACCCGGTCTACGTGCGCGTGATGCTGCGCACCGGCTGGATCAGCCTGCTGACCACCGTGCTGGCGCTGGTGCTGGGCTTTCCCATCGCCTACCTGATGACGCGCGTGAAGGGCGCCGTGGCCGCGCTGCTCACGGCCTGCGTGCTGCTGCCGCTGTGGTCCAGCGTGCTGGTGCGCACGGCCGCCTGGATCGTGCTGCTGCGCCGCGACGGCATCGTCAACAACGCGCTGCAGTGGCTGGGCCTCACGGGCGAGCCCGTGAAACTGCTCTACACCGAGGGCGCGGTGGTGCTCGCGATGGCGCACGTGCTGCTGCCCTTTTTGATCCTGCCGATCTACTCGGCGCTCAAGAACATTCCCGACGACTACATGCGCGCGGCCGCCATGCTCGGCGCCAACCGCCGGCGCGCCTTCTTCGAGGTGCTGCTGCCGATGAGCCGCGCGGGCGTGTGGAGCGGCTGCCTGATGGTGTTCCTCTCGGCGCTGGGCTTCTTCGTCACGCCGGCGCTGGTCGGCAGCCCGCAGGAGCTGATGATCGCCACGCTGGTCTCGCAGCAGGTGCGCGAGATGCTCGACTGGCCCTTCGCGGCCGCGCTGATCGGCGTGCTGATGGTGGTGGTGGCCACGCTGACCATGGTCTTCAACAAGGCCGTGAGCTTCAACCGGCTGATCGGGGGCGGCGCATGAGCAAGAACGAGAACACCGTGCGCCACCGGGCGCCCTTCGACCTCGGCGCCTTCTCGCTGCGCGCCTACGTCTGGCTGGTGGTGCTGTTCATCATGGTGCCCACGCTGATCATCGTGCCGATGTCCTTCAGCCCGGCCGACTTCCTCGAGTTCCCGCCCAGCGGCTTCACCCTGCACTGGTACCAGGAGTTCTTTGGCGATCCGCAGTGGCAGAAGGCGGCGTTGCTGAGCCTGCAGGTGGCCGCGCTCACCATGGTCTGCTCGGTGGTCATCGGCACCATGGTGTCGTACGCCATCGTGCGCGGTACCGAGCGCTTCCGCTCGGCCACGCAGCTGATGGTGATCGGCCCGGTGATCGCGCCGCACATCGCGGTGGCGGTGGCCTGCTATCTGTTCTACCAGCGCCTGGGCGTGGTCGGTTCGCTGGCCGGCTTCGTGGCGGCGCACACGGTGCTGGCGCTGCCCTTCGTGGTGTTCACGGTCTCGGCCGCGCTGTCGCGCGTCGACCCCGACCTCGAATCGGCCGCCATGAGCTGCGGCGCGAGCCGCGCGCGCGCGTTCTTCCACGTGACGCTGCCGCTGATCGTGCCGGGCCTGCTGAGTGGCGCGTTGTTCGCCTTCATCATTTCCTTCGACGAGCCCGTGGTCTCGTTCTTCGTCTCGAGCGTGCGCCAGCGCACCCTGCCGCGGCGCATGTTCGAGGACATCGAGCAGAACCTCACGCCCGTGATCCCGGCCATCGCCACGCTGCTCACGCTGCTGTCGATCGCGGTGCTGATCGCCGTGGCGCTGCTGCGCGTACTCGAGCGCCGGCGCCGTGCCGAATGAGCGCGCCCCCCGTTTTTTCCTGGTCCTCACTCACAAGGAGTTCGCGATGATGAAATGTCTGGCTCGAAGCAAGGGTGCCGCCCTCGCGCTGCTCGCCTGCGCGGCGTTCACCGGCGCCTCGGCGCAGGGGCTCGAGAAGGAACTGGTGATCGCCACCACCGGCGGCCTGATGGAGAAGACGCTGGTGCAGTACTTCTACACCCCCTTCTCCAAGGCCAAGGGCGTGGAGGTGGTGCCCGCCGCCATCGAGGTGCCCGACCAGTGGGCCAAGGTGCAGGCCATGTCGCGCAGCGGCGGCATGGAGTTCGACATCGTGACCGCCACCCCGCCCGACCTGGTGCAGAAGAAGGAGCTGCTGCAGGCCATCGACTGCAGCAAGCTGCCCAACGTCACCGCCAACGGCGTGAAGGGCGCCTGCACCACCTACGGCGTGATGCGCACCGTGGGCGGCATGCAGATCGGCTACAGCACCGAGGCCTTCAAGGGCGCCAACGTGCCCAAGACCTGGGCCGACTTCTGGGACACGGCCAAGTTCCCCGGCCCGCGCGGCCTGCCCGACACCGGCGACCGCGAATGGTGGGTGCCGGTGGCGGCGCTGCTGGCCGACGGCGTCGCGCCCGACAAGCTGTTTCCGCTCGACCTCGACCGCGCCTACAAGAAGCTCGACAAGCTGCGTCCCAACGTCGCCGTCTGGTGGAAGAGCGGCGACCAGCTGCAGCAGATCATGCGCAACAAGGAAGTGGTCATGAGCATGGGCTACTCGGGCCGCCTGATCTCGCTGATGAACGCCAAGGTGCCGATCGCCGTGTCGTGGGACGGCGCCGTGCGCGATGTCGGCTACATGTCGATCCCCAAGGGCGCGCCGCACCCGAAGGCGGCCATGGCCTACCTCGACTTCTTCTATGCCTCGGCGCCCGAGCAGCACGTGAACTTCGTCAATGCCGTCAACTACGACACCGGCAACGGCAAGACCGCGAGCCTGTTCCCGCCCGAGCGCCGCGCCATGCTCGCCACCTCGGCCGAGAACTTCGACAAGCTGATCGTGGCCGACTACGAGTGGATCGGCAACAACCGCCAGATGCTGCGCGACCGCTGGATCGCCTGGCTGGGACGCTGATCCCGATCGCGTGAGTGCCGCTCGCGGGGCCACGGCAGGGCCACAATACGCCGCCGCGCGATTCCCGGCACACACGCAATCAAGGAGAGAGAAGCCCATGGCAACCCCGGTCATCAACGTGGTCGAACGCACCAATCTGGCGAGCCAGATCTACGAGCACCTGCGCGAGCAGCTGATGTCGGCCACCTTCCAGCCGGGCCAGCGCCTGAAGATCCGCGAGCTGGCCAAGACCATGGGCACCAGCGAGACGCCGGTGCGCGAGGCCCTGATCCAGCTCGTGCGTGACCGCGCGCTCGAGATGAAGGAGGGCTACTTCATCCGCGTGCGCCAGCTCTCGCTGGCCGAGTACCTCGAGCTGCGCGACATCCGGCTCGCGCTCGAGCCGCTGGCGGCCGAGCGCGCGGTGCCGCTGCTCGACAACGCCACCATCAAGCAGCTCACCGAGAGCCACCGGCTGCTGGTGCGCGCGGAGAAGACCAAGGACTACCGCGCCGCGCTGCAGCACAACTTCGACTTCCACTTCGGCATCTACCGCCACTCGGGCATGCCGCAGCTCACCGAGCTGCTGGACCGCATCTGGGTGCAGGTGGGGCCGATGATGAACTTCCTCTATCCCCACGGCCACCCGACCTACGACGCCGAGCACCAGCACGTGAACGTGCTGCGCGGGCTGCAGCAGCGCGACACCGCGCTGGTGCGCCACGCCATCGAGCAGGACCTGATCGAGGGCGGACGCGACTTCGTGCGCGTGCTCGGGGAGATCGATGCCAATCCCGCGCGCGCCGAAGAACTGCTCGCGCTGCGCAACCAGCCGCCACCGACCGGCAGAAAGCCTCCCACCCCATGATGGACCACACCAGCGACCCGAACGCGGCGCGCTACGTACTCGACCCCAAGCGCACCGACCTCGCGCGCGAATTCCGCGGCTGCATCCGCGGACCGCACAGCGAGGAACTGAAGAAGCTCCTGCATCGCATGCGCTGGGGCGCCTTCCCCGGCCGCTATCTGCTGGTGATGGTCGAGCCGGGCCGCCGCTGGGCGCTGGCGCAGATGCCCGACGAGCGCGGCCAGAAGGTCAAGGTGTTCCACGACGTGGTGTTCGAGTCGCTCGACGACGCCGAGTGGCATGTGTTCGGCCTGCGCTGGAAGGCGCTGACCGGCACCGAGCTGAAGCTGGATTGAAGAAGAACACCGCGAGACGACCATGAGCGCCCCCATCGACACCAATGCCTTCGTCGGCTACCCCGACACCCTCAGCGTGCGCGCCGGCGAACGCATCCGATTCCACCTCAGCAGCGAAGCGAAGCAGCAGGCCGACGTGAAGTTCGTGCGCGTGCGCTGCGCCGACGCCGACGCCACCGGGCCCGGCATCAAGTACCGCGAGCTCACGTCGCCGATCGACGGCGTGCATGCGGTCGCGTTCCACGAGGCGCCCTGCGGCTCCTTCATGTCGGTGCCCGCCGATGCGCGCCTCGCGCCCGAGGGTGCGTTCTCGTTCGGCTGCTACGTCTGGCCGACCCGGTTGCTGGCCACGCCGCAGACCGTGCTCGCGCGCTGGTGCGAGGACAGCGGCCGCGGCTGGGCGCTGCAGCTGTCGCGCGAGGGCCTGCGCCTGCGCGTGGGCGGCGCCGATGGCGCGATCGAGCTGAAGACCGATGCGCCGCTCGAGCAGCGCCGCTGGTACTGGGTGCAGGGCGCGCTCGATGCGACGACCGGCGAGATGGTGCTGTCGCAATGCCGGCTGGCCGACGGCGCGCTGCCCGAGCAGCGCCGCGAGGCGCGCGCGACCAAGCCGGGCGGCTGGCGCCTCGATTCGCAGGGCCCGCTGACCGTGGCCGCGCATGCGCTGTCGGCCACCGGTAGCCGCTGCGGCGCGCACTACGACGGCAAGATCGAGGCACCGCGCATCGCCGAAGGCCTGCTGGGCGTGGATGCGCTGCGCCGCTGCGACGACCTCGCGCGCCCGGGCCTGGCCGATGCCGCGCTGATCGCCTGCTGGGACTTCTCGCACGGCATCGACACGCTCGAGGTGCTCGACCGCTCCTCCAACCGCCTCGACGGCCGGCTGCACCAGCTGCCCTGCCGCGGCATGACCGGCGTGCACTGGACCGGCGACGTGCACGACTGGCGACTGGCACCGCGCGAGTACGGCGCCATCCATTTCCACAGCGACGACATCTACGACTGCGGCTGGCCCGCGACGCTCGAGCTCGACGTGCCGTCCGACTGGAAGTCGGGCTTCCACGCGCTGCGCCTGCGGCCCGTGGACGGCAGCGCGGCCGAGACCTTCATCACCTTCTTCGTGACGCCCGCGGCCGATGCCAGGCGCGCGCCGCTCGCGGTGCTGGCCGCGAGCATGACCTACATGGCCTACGCCAACAGCGCGCTGCGGCTGCACGCGGTGCACTTCGAGGTGCTGACCGAGCGCCTGCTGATGCTGACCGGCGACGACATCTACCTGCAGGAACATCCCGAGGTCGGCCAGTCGACCTACGACCACCACATCGACGGCAGCGGCCGCGCCTACAGCTCGTGGCTGCGCCCGGTGCTCAACATGCGGCCGCGCTCGCAGCCCGGCAACCTCGCGATCGACAGCCACTTCCTCGACTGGCTCGAGGAGAAGGGCATCGACTACGACGTGGTGACCGACGTCGAGCTCGACCGCCAGGGCGCGGGCGCGCTCGCGGGCTACCGCGTGCTGGCGACACTGTCGCATCCCGAGTACTACAGCGAGGCGATGATGAACGGCATCATGGCCTTCCAGAACGCGGGCGGACGCCACCTCGCGCTCGGCGCCAACGGCTTCTACTGGCGCTGCGCCTTCCATCCGAAGGCGCCGGCCGCGGTCGAGGTGCGGCGCGGCATGGCCGGCACGCGGACCTGGGAATCGCAGCCCGGCGAGGTGCACCTGGCCGGCACCGGCGAGCCCGGCGCGCTGTGGCGCCACAGCGGCTTCGCGCCGCAGAAGCTGATCGGCGTGGGCTTCTCGGCCATGGTCTACGACCACGCCGGCTACTACCTGCTGACGCCCGATGCGGCCGACGCGCGCGTGGCCTTCGCGGTCGAGGGCATCGCGCAGGGCGAGCGAATCGGCGACTACGGCGTGCGCATCGGCGGCGCGGTCGGCATCGAGATCGACCGCTTCGACGTCGGCCTCGGCTCGCCGCCGCATGCCGTGATGCTCGCGACCTCGCACGGCCTGGGCCCGGGCGCGCTGCCCACGCCCGAGGAGTACCGCACCACGGTGCATGGCCTCGACGGCGAGCAGAACGCGCTGGTGCGCGCCGACATGGTGTTCTTCGAGACCGCCAGGGGCGGCGCGGTGTTCTCCACCGGCTCGATCTCCTATGTGCTCTCGCTGAGCCACAACGGCTACGACAACAACGTGAGCCGCATCACCGGCAACGTGCTGCGGCGCTTCCTCGATCCGGCCCCGTTCGAGCTGCCCGCCTGAGCGTTGCCATGACCGAGATGCGCATCACCGGCCGCACCGGCATCATGCTGATGCTGGCCGATCCCGTGGCCCACGTGGTGGGCTCGCTGCGGCTCAACGACCGCTTCGCGGCCGAGGGCCTGGACATCGCGGTGTCGCCGCTGCACGTGGCGCCCGCCGACCTCGCGACCGTGATCGACGCGCTGCGCCGCATGCGCAACGTGCTCGGCTTCGGCGTGACCATCCCGCACAAGATCGCCGTGCTGCCGCTGCTCGACGCGACCACGCCGCGCGCGGCGCGCATCGGCGCGGTCAACTTCGTGCGGCGCGACGCCGAGGGCCGGCTCACGGGCGACAACCTCGATGGTCGCGGTTTCGTCGACGGGCTCGCGGGGCAGGGGATCACGCTACAGGGGCGCCGCGTGCTGCAGCTCGGCGCGGGCGGCGCGGGGCGCGCGGTGGCCTTCGGCATCGCCGAGGCGGGCGCGCGCGAACTGGTGATCCACAACCGCACGAACGAGCGGGCCGAGGCGCTGGCGGCCGATGTGGCCACCGCGTACCCGGACTGCAACGCGCGCGCGGGCACGAACGACCCGCGCGGCTTCGACCTCGTGGTCAACACCACCTCGATGGGCATGCACGAGGGCGATGCGTTGCCGCTCGACGTGGCGCACCTGGCGGCAGGCACCGACGTGGCCGAGATCATCATGACGCCCGCGATCACGCCGCTGCTGGCCGCGGCGCAAGCGCGCGGCTGCCGCATCTCGCTGGGCACCTCGATGCTCGATGCGCAGTACGTGCTGGTGAAGAAATTGCTCGGGATCGGTGCGCCGGCCGTCTGAAAAGGCCTTCCACGGCGGGCGCGGGCCTTGCAAGGGACCCGGGAAAACGAGCAGCGATCGATGGCCTGGCGTCAGGATGGCTGAACGATCGTATGTTATTTTTCCCATCGCCCTGTCCACCGGAATCCCGCGCCGAGGAACCGCCATGCGCTACGCCCCCAACCACAAGGAAGAGACCCGCGAGAAGCTGCTCGAGAGCAGCCGAGCGATCGCCAAGAAGGGGGGCTTCAGCAGCACCGGCGTCGATGCGCTGATGTCGGCCATCGGACTCACGGGCGGCGCCTTCTACAGCCACTTCGGCTCCAAGGGCGAACTGTTCGCGGCGCTGATCGAGCGCGAGATGGAGAACAGCGCCGAGATGCTCGCGGGCACGCCCGACTCGCCGCCCGACCACGTGGCGCGCTGCCTCAAGAGCTACCTCAGCAGCGCCCATGCCCTGCACCCCGAGACCGGCTGTGCGCTGCCCGCGTTGGGCGCCGAGATCGCGCGCTCCGACCCGGCCGTGCGCGCGGCGGTCGAGCGCGGCCTGAAGAAACTGCACAAGGCCTGGAGCCAGCGCCTGGCGGGCGACGACGACGCGGCCTGGGCCGTGATGGCGCAGTGCGTGGGCGCGCTGCTGATGGCGCGCGTGGTCGAGAACGACCGCACGCGCCAGGACATCCTGAACTCGACCCGCCGCGACATCGAGCGCAACCACCTGGACTGAAACCCGCCGGCCGCATGCGGTGCATGCGCCATCGGAATGCTGTCGCGCGCTCGATTGACAGCCCGATGCCTCTCCTTTACCGTGCTTTGGTCCACGAGCGTTCAATCAAGGAGACGACATGAGCCAGGGCAATGCGGGCGCCGGTGTGGCGCTGATCATCGGCGCCGGCGATTCCACCGGCGGGGCGATCGCCAGGCGCTTCGCGGCCGGCGGCTACACCGCCTGCGTGACGCGGCGCGACGCGCAGAAGCTGCAGCCGCTGGTCGAGAGCATCGAGGCGGCCGGCGGCAAGGCCGTGGCCTTCGGCTCCGATGCGCGCAAGGAGGAGGAGGTGATCGCGCTGTTCGAGCAGGTCGAGCGCGAGGTCGGGCCGGTCGAGGTGCTGGTGTTCAACATCGGCGCCAACGTGCCCTCGAGCATCCTCGAGGAGACCGCGCGCAAGTACTTCAAGATCTGGGAGATGGCCTGCTTCGGCGGCTTCCTCAACGGCCGTGAAGCGGCCAAACGCATGGTCGAGCGCGGCCGCGGCACGATCATCTTCACGGGCGCCACCGCGGCCCTGCGCGGCGCCGCCAACTTCGCGGCCTTCGCGGGCGCCAAGCATGCGCTGCGCGCGCTGGCCCAGAGCATGGCGCGCGAGCTGGGGCCGCGCAACATCCACGTGGCGCACGTGGTGGTCGACGGCGCGATCGACACCGAGTTCATCCGCACCAGCTTCCCCGAGCGCTACGCGCTGAAGTCGGAGGACGGCATCCTGAACCCCGAGCACATCGCCGAGAACTACTGGCACCTGCACACGCAGCCGCGCGATGCCTGGACCTTCGAGCTCGACCTGCGTCCGTACATGGAACGCTGGTGAGCGAGTTGCCGCGCTTTCCTCTTCGTCCCTTCATCTTCCATCGATCATGAAAACACGCATCACCGAACTCTTCGGCATCCGCCATCCGATCATCCAGGGCGGCATGCACTACGTGGGCTTCGCGGAACTCGCGGCCGCGGTGTCGAATGCCGGCGGCCTCGGCATCATCACCGGGCTCACGCAGAAGACGCCCGAGCTGCTGGCGCGCGAGATCGCGCGCTGCCGCGAGATGACCGACCAGCCGATCGGCGTGAACCTGACCTTCCTGCCGACCTTCTCCAAGCCGCCCTATCCCGAGTACATCGCCGCGCTCATCGAGGGCGGTGTGCGCATCGTCGAGACCGCGGGCCGCAGCCCCGAGGAGCACATGCCGGCACTCAAGGCGGCCGGCGTGAAGGTGATCCACAAGTGCACCTCGGTGCGCCATGCATTGAAGGCCGAGCGCATCGGCTGCGACGCGGTCAGCGTCGACGGCTTCGAGTGCGGCGGCCATCCGGGCGAGGACGACGTGCCCAACATGATCCTGCTGCCGCGCGCGGCCGACGAGCTGCGCATTCCCTTCGTCGCCTCGGGCGGCATGGCCGACGGCCGCAGCCTCGTGGCCGCGCTCGCGCTCGGCGCCGAGGGCATGAACATGGGCACGCGCTTCATCGCCACGCAGGAGGCGCCGGTGCACGAGAACGTCAAGCGCGCGATCGTCGCGGCCAGTGAGCTCGACACGCGGCTGGTGATGCGCGGCCTGCGCAACACCGAGCGCGTGCTCAACAACAAGGGCGTGGAGGAACTGCTGGCGATCGAGCGCGCGAAGGGCGCGGACCTTCAGATCTCGGACATCCACGACCAGGTGGCGGGCATCTATCCGCGCGTGATGATCGAGGGCGACGTGGACGCGGGCGCCTTCAGCTGCGGCATGGTGGCGGGCCTGATCCACGACGTGCCGACCGTGCAGGAACTGGTCGACCGCATCATGGCCGAGGCCCATGGGCTGATCGCGGCGCGGCTCGCGGGCATGCTCGAGACCGCCTGAGACCACACCGGCGGCACCGGATGTCCGGAACCGGCCGGACCCGGTGCGCCGGCTTGCGGTATTTTCGAGGGCCGCATCCGCCATGACCCTCGACCTCTTCCCCGCCACCGACGAACCGTTTCGCGCACCCGAGCCGCTGGGCCCGGGTGCCTGCGTGCTGCGCGGCTTCGCGCTGCCGTTCGCGAGCGAGTTGCTGGCCGCGCTGCCGCGCATCGAGGGCGTGTCGCCGTTCCGGCACCTGGTCACGCCTGGCGGCTACACCATGTCGGTGGCGATGACGAACTGCGGGCCGCTGGGCTGGGTCAGCGACCGCAGCGGCTACCGCTACGACGCGATCGATCCGTTGTCGCAAAAGCCCTGGCCCGCGATGCCCGCCGCGTTCGCGCGGCTCGCGCGCGAGGCGGCCGAGACGGCGGGCTTCGCGGGCTTCAGGCCCGATGCCTGCCTCGTCAACCGCTACGAGCCTGGCACCCGGCTCTCGCTGCACCAGGACCGCGACGAGCGCGACCATGGCGCGCCGATCGTCTCGGTGTCGCTGGGCATGCCGGCGGTGTTCCAGTTCGGCGGGCTCGCGCGCGGCGACGCGGTCGAGCGCGTGCCGCTCGCGCATGGCGACGTGGTGGTGTGGGGCGGCCCCGACCGGCTGCGCTTCCATGGCGTGCTGCCGCTCAAGGACAAGCCGCATCCGCTGCTGGGCAGCGTGCGCATCAACCTGACCTTTCGCAAGGCCGGCTGAGCCGCGCGCTCAGCGCAGCGTGACTTCGAGGCCGTCGAAGGGCGCGTCGAACTCGCTGCGCCAGACCTGGCCGGGCGCGATCGGCCAGGCGTCGGTCCAGGTGCCGGTGGTGACCACCTCGCCCGGCTGCAGCGCGGGTGCGCCGGGGCAGGCCTGCAGTTCGTGCAGGAAGTGCAGCAGCGCATGCAGCGGGCCGTCGAGCACGTTGGCGCCGGTGCCTTCCTCGACCTGCGTGCCGTCGCGCGACAGGCGCAGGCGCGTGCGCGCGAGCAGCGCATCGAGCGCCGCGCCGTCGCTCGCGAAGTCGCGCAGCGGCCGCTGCCGTCCGACCAGCAGGCGTGCATGCAGCCCGCCATCGGCCACGGTGTCGGCGGCGCCGAACTTCCAGCCTTCGCAGTGCGACTGCACGATCTCGAAGCCCGGCGCGATCCATTCGACGCAGGCGAACAGCTGCTCGAGCGTGGCGCCCTGCGGCGGCGTGGCGGCGATGCCGAACACGACCTCGGGCTCGATGCGCGGCTGCACCGTGCCCGCGAGATCGACGCTGCCCTGGCCGTCGCACAGCGTCAGCGTGGTGTTCCACACCGGGCCCCAGATCGGCGCGAAAACGCCATAGCGTTGCCAGATGGTGCGGTTGGTGAAGCCGACCTTGTAGCCCACGGGCCGTTCGCCGCGCGCGAGCCGCAGGGCGCGCAGCGCGAGCGCATCGGCATAGGCGGCGGGCAGGCCGGCGGGGCCGCGGTCGGGGCGATCGGCAGGCCACAACGCGGCCCGGTCGTAGTGGTCGAGCACGTCCTGGGGAGTCATCGGGCCAGTCTACAAAGGGCCGGCGGGTCGTGTATCGGCAGTTACACGGTGCCGTCGCGAACTCGGGGCGATACTGCGGGTCACAGGCCGCTGTCGCCCGTTTTGCCCGTTTCGCCGTCCCCCGATGTCCATTCCTTCCTTCTCTTCACCCGTAGCGCGCCTGCTCGGCGCCGGTGCCCTCTGTCTCGCGAGCCTCGCCGTGCAGGCGCAAGCGCTGCCACCCGGCGTGCGGCTCGGCATGTCGGCCGACGAGCTGCGTGCCGCGCTGCCTTCGGCCGAGCGCGTGGCGCGGCCGCAGCGGCTCGCGGGCGGCCTGCTGGGAAGCTGGCATGGCGCGCCCCAGGCCCTGGCGGGGCTGGTGTTCGAACCGACCTTCTTCTTCGCCGATGCGCAGCTGCGGCGCGTCGAGTACGCGGCCTCGGCGCAGGGCCTGCCCGATGGCGGCGGCGCGGCGTTTGCCGAACTGCTGCAGTGGGGCCGTGGCGCCTTCGGCGCCGAACTCGCGGCCAACGACCCGGGCAGCGCCTATGCGGCCTGGAGCAGCGGCGAGATGGACGTCTACGTGCAGCGCGTGGGCGATCCGCGCCGCGCGAGCGTTCGCCTGGTCTACAAGCAACGCCAGCTGCGCGACGGCAGCGAACTGTGAAGCCGTGAGTTGGCGGCCTCAGGCCGTCTTGAGCATCCCGCGCTCCTCGATGAAGCGCACCACCTCGGCCACGCCGGTCAGGGTCTTGAGGTTGGTCATCACGTAGGGCTTCTGGCGGCGCATGCGCTGCGTGTCCTGCTCCATCACGTCGAGGTTGGCGCCCACGTAGGGCGCGAGGTCGGTCTTGTTGATGACGAACAGGTCGCTCTTGGTGATGCCGGGGCCGCCCTTGCGCGGGATCTTCTCGCCCGCGGCCACGTCGATGACGTAGATCGTGAGGTCCGAGAGTTCGGGGCTGAAGGTGGCCGCGAGGTTGTCGCCGCCCGATTCGACGAACACCACGTCGGCATCGGGAAAGTCCTCGAGCATGCGGTCGATGGCCTCGAGGTTGATCGAGGCATCCTCGCGGATCGCGGTGTGCGGGCAGCCGCCGGTCTCCACGCCCATGATGCGTTCGGCCGGCAGCGCGCCGGCCACGGTCAGCAGGCGCTGGTCTTCCTTGGTGTAGATGTCGTTGGTGATCGCGACCAGGTCGTAGCTGTCGCGCATCGACTTGCAGAGCATCTCCAGCAGCGTGGTCTTGCCCGAGCCGACGGGGCCGCCGATGCCCACGCGCAGCGGCGGCAGCTTCTTGGTGCGGTTGGGGATGTGGTGCAGGGCGGAGGTCATGGTGGGTGCGTGAAGGAAAAAATCTAGCTGCGGAAGAGCCGCGAATACTGGGTTTCGTGCCGCGCCGACAGCACGGCCAGCAGCGGCGCGAAAGCCTGCCGATCGTCGTCGGACAGCTGCATCGCATGGTTCACGGCCGCGGGAATCTCCTGCGCGAGCCGCCCGAGGATGCGTTGTCCCGCGCTCTGCCCGAGCGGCACGGCCTTGACCGCGGCCGCGACCATGTTCTCGGCCCAGCCGAAGGCAAAGGCCAGGCAGCCGTCGTGCACCGAAGCACCCGAGCGGTGGGCCGCGAACGCGAAGGCCACGGGATAGCTCGCGGGCAGGCCGGCGAAGACCTCGGCCGTGTCGGCATGGTGCAGCTTGAGCCATTCGACGAAGGAGCGGCCCATCTGCTCGGTCTGCAGGAAGAACTCGGCCGATTCGCGGGTTTGCAGCACCCAGTCGTTGAGCGTGCGGATGCGCTGCGCATCATCGGTGCGCCAGGCCGCGATGGCTTGCGCGACCAGCGCAAGGTCGCCGCGCGCGAAGCTCAGGTGCAACTGGTCGGACAGCCATTCGGCGGCGCTGGCCTCTGAGTCGACGCCGGCCCATTCGACCGCGGCTTCGACGCCTTCGGAGTACGAGAAGCCGCCGACCGGGAGGGCGGGGGAGGCTAGCCAGATGAGCTGGAGGAGGCTTTGGGGCTGTGGTGTGTCAGCCATGTCGGCTCTCGTCCGAAGGGTGACGCATCGGTTGTTCTGGTCCGGGGCGCGTGCACAGGACAGCGGGTACTTCCCTCCGCGAATGTCCCCCGCCTTCGGCTCCTCCTTTATTTCGCTGCGGGAAGCACCCACTGCCCTGTGCACGAGAAGCGCAGCGGTGGTGCCGGCCGATCAAGCACGGCGCGTCAGGCGCACGTCGATGGGGTACTCCCCGCAGCGAAATAAAGGAGGAGCCCGAAGGGCGGGGGACATTCGCGGAGGGGAGTACCCCATCGGCGTGCGCCCGCCCCCACCGAAACAAACGGCCTCGAACGGAGATCCCAGCCCCCATCTCAGTGAGAGTGCCCATGATGACCATGGTCATGCGCATCGAGCAACTCCGGCGCCAACACCAGCGGCTTCGGCCCCGAAGAGTGCGCATGACCATGCGAGTGATCATGGCCGTGGTCATGGCTATGACCACCCCCATGCGAATGCTCATGCGACCCATAGGCCCCGCCCTCGGGTTCGAAGGCCTCCTCGACCGCCACCACGATCAGGTGCATCGACCGCAGCATGTCGGCCAGCACATGGTCGGGTTCGATCTTCAGGTGGTCGGGCTTGAGCTCGATCGGCACATGGCGGTTGCCCAGGTGGTAGGCCGCGCGCGTCAGGTCGAAGGGCGTGCCGTGGGCCGTGCAGTGCGTGATGCGCAACACCGGCTGCGGGGCGGCGATCACGCGCACCAGCGAACCGTCTTCCGCCACCAGCACGTCGCCGCCGCGCACGGCCGTGCCGCGTGGCAGGAACACGCCGATCTGCCGGCCCTGCGAATCGGTGGCGTCGAAACGGCTTTTCTGGCGCACGTCCCAGTCGAGTTCGATGGTGGCGGCGCGCTTGAGCAGCACGGGCGCGAGGCCGCGGCCCTGGGGCATGAGTTTGTTGGCGGTGAGCATGGTGCGGTGGGACGCGTGGCGCGTCTGAAGACAGGAACGATGCTTTCAAGGATACGCAGCCTGTCAAGCCGGCGTGCCGCGCCGGATTTTCGGGCCTTGTCTCAGAACAGGAAGTAGCGCTGCGCCATCGGCAGCAGCTTCGCCGGTTCGCAGGTCAGCAACTGCCCGTCCGCGCGCACCGCATAGGTCTGCGCATCGATCTCCATCTTCGGCGTGTAGCCGTTGTGGATCAGGTCCTTCTTGCGCACGTTGCGGATGTTCTTCACCGCCGCCAGGTTCTTCGCCAGCCCGTAGCGTTCCTTGATGCCCGCGGCCAGGCCGGCCTGCGAGACGAAGGTCAGCGAGCCCTTCGCGAGCGAGCCGCCATAGGCGCCGAACATCGGGCGGTAGTGCACCGGCTGCGGCGTCGGGATCGAGGCGTTGGGGTCGCCCATCGCGGCCATCGCGATGCTGCCGCCCTTGATGATGGTGAAGGGCTTCACGCCGAAGAAGGCAGGTTTCCACACCACGATGTCGGCCCACTTGCCGACCTCGATCGAGCCGACCTCGTGCGCGATGCCGTGCGCGATCGCGGGATTGATCGTGTACTTGGCCACGTAGCGCTTGGCGCGGAAGTTGTCGTTGCGTGCGCTGTCCTCGGGCAGCGTGCCGCGCTGCAGCTTCATCTTGTGCGCGGTCTGCCAGCAGCGCAGCACCACCTCGCCCACGCGGCCCATGGCCTGGCTGTCGGAGCTGAACATGCTGATCGCGCCGAGGTCGTGCAGCACGTCCTCGGCGGCGATGGTTTCCTTGCGGATGCGCGACTCGGCGAAGGCCAGGTCCTCGGCGATGCCGGCGTCGAGGTGGTGGCACACCATGAGCATGTCGACGTGTTCGTCGAGCGTGTTCACGGTGTAGGGCATGGTGGGATTGGTCGACGAGGGCAGGAAGTTCGCCTCGCCCACCACGCGCAGGATGTCGGGCGCATGGCCGCCGCCCGCGCCCTCGGTGTGGAAGGCGCAGATCGCGCGGCCGCCCACGGCCGCGATCGTGTTCTCGACGAAGCCCGATTCGTTGAGCGTGTCGCTGTGGATCGCCACCTGCGTGTCGGTGGCGTCGGCCACGTCGAGGCAGTTGCTGATCGCCGAGGGCGTGGTGCCCCAGTCCTCGTGCAGCTTGAGGCCGATCACGCCGGCCTCGATCTGCTCGTGCAGCGCGCCGGGCAGGCTGGCGTTGCCCTTGCCGAGGAAGCCGAGGTTCATCGGGAACGCGTCGGCCGCCTGCAGCATGCGCTCGATGTGCCAGGGCCCGGGCGTGGAGGTGGTGGCGAAGGTGCCGGTGGCGGGGCCGGTGCCGCCGCCCAGCATGGTGGTCACGCCCGAGGCCAGCGCCTCCTCGATCTGCTGCGGGCAGATGAAGTGGATGTGGCTGTCGATGCCGCCGGCGGTGACGATGTTGCCCTCGCAGCTGATGATCTCGGTGCCCGGGCCGATCACGATATCGACACCCGGTTGCACGTCGGGATTGCCGGCCTTGCCGATGGCGGCGATGCGGCCGTCCTTCAGGCCGATGTCGGCCTTGACGATGCCCCAGTGGTCGAGGATCAGCGCGTTGGTGAGCACCGTGTCGACGGCACCCTGCGCGCGCGTGCGCTGCGACTGCGCCATGCCGTCGCGGATCGTCTTGCCGCCGCCGAACTTGACCTCCTCGCCGTAGCCGCCGGCGCGCAGCGTGTAGTCGGCCTCGACCTCGATCAGCAGCTCGGTGTCGGCCAGCCGCACGCGGTCGCCCACCGTGGGGCCGAAGATTTCTGCGTAGGCGCGCCTGCCTATGGTTGCCATGTCGTTCCTTGTCTTGCGGGGGAGGCCGCGGGCCGGTTCTCGGCGGGGCCGGTGAAATTCAGCAGGTCGCGCATCGAGGCGACCGCCAGCGCCATGAACGCGATAGCGCACAGGCGGTGCGTCACGCCGGCCCAGCGCGATGCCGAGCGGCCGAAGAGCCTGGCGACGAGGCCCGCGCAGACGAAGCACCAGAGCACGGAGGCCGCCATGAAGCCGGTGAAGAAGACGGCGTAGTGGGCGGTGGTCGGCTGGTCCATGCCGAGGCCGGCCATGGCGCTGCCGAGCGCGGCCCAGTAGGCCAGGTTCTGGGGATTGGTGGCGGAGAGGATCACGCCCGAGCGCAGCGCCCGCTTCGCGGGCACGGCCTGCGCGCGCTCGATGCCGGCATCGCGCCTCGCTGCGCGCCAGCTGTCGGCCGCGAGCCAGGCGAGATAGAGCACGCCGGCGATGCCCAGCGGCCAGCGCAGGGCATCGATCTGCATCAGCGCGCCCGCGCCGGCCAGGCCCAGCACGGCCCACAGCGCGTCGCCGACCAGCGAGCCCACCTGGACGGCGAAGGCCGGACGGAAACCGCCCTGCAGTCCCTGGCGTACGGTTTCCGCGAACACGGCCCCCGGCGCGGCGTTGAACACCAGGCCCAGCAGAAAGGCGGAGAGCGCGAGTGACAGCATGCCGGCGCCCGCTCAGAGCTTGCCCTGAACCAGTCCGCGGAAGCCGTAGACGATGCGGTCGCCCGAGAAATCGACCAGCTCGACCGTGCGCTGCTGCCCCGGCTCGAAGCGCACCGCGGCGCCCGAGGCGATGTTCAGGCGCATGCCGCGCGCGGCCTCGCGGTCGAAGCCGAGGGCGCCGTTGGTTTCGGCGAAGTGGTAGTGCGAGCCGACCTGGATCGGCCGGTCGGCCGTGTTCTGCACCACCAGCGTGAGGGTGCGACGGCCCGGGTTGAGCGGGTGGTCGCCGTCGTCGGTGAGGATTTCGCCGGGGATCATGGACCGGGGCCTCGCCTCAGATCGCCTGCGCCAGCAGCGTGGCGCCGAGGCCGACCACCGCGGCGCCCGCGATGCGCGGCAGCCAGGCGTTGGCATGGCGCAGCGCCCAGCCCAGCGCGATGCCGGCGGCATGCAGCAGCACGGTCGCGCCGACCATGCCGGCGAGGGTGAGGGCGGCGTCGTGCTCGCCCGCGAGCTCGTGGCCGTGCGCCACGCCGTGGAAGACCGCGAACAGGCCGACCACCGCCATCGCGACGCCGGCCGGCAGGTGCACGCGCGTGACCACCAGCAGGCCCAGCACCAGCAGCGAGGCCGCGATCATCGGTTCGACGGCCGGCAGCTGCAGCCCGGCCAGGCCGACCAGCGCGCCCGCCAGCAGCATGCCGGCGAAGGCCAGCGGTGCCCACAGCAGGTCGGGCCAGGCGCGGCGCGCCGACAGCGCGCTCCAGACGCCCACCGCGACCATCGCCGCGAGATGGTCGGCGCCGGTCAGCGGATGCATGAAGCCGGCCACGAGGCCGTGGTGCAGGCCGCCGTCGACGCCGGTGTGGGCGCTGGCCGCCAGGGGCAGCAGGGCGGCGGCGGCGAACAGGGCGAGGGTCCTGGAGGAGATCGATGGGCGCATGAGGGCTTGTCCTTGGTTGTTCTGGGTGTGCGGTCGTTCAGACGATGGGCTGGTGCACCGTCACGAGCTTGGTGCCGTCGGGGAAGGTGGCTTCGACCTGGATGTCGGGAATCATCTCGGCGATGCCGTCCATCACGTCGGCGCGCGTCAGCACGCTGCGGCCCTCGCTCATGAGCTCGGCCACGCTCTTGCCGTCGCGTGCGCCTTCCATGACGGCGGCCGAGATCAGGGCGATGGCTTCGGGGTAGTTGAGCTTGAGGCCGCGGGCCTTGCGGCGTTCGGCGAGCAGCGCCGCGGTGAAGATCAGCAGCTTGTCTTTTTCGCGCGGAGTCAGTTCCATGGAGACGGCATCGGGTGGCGGGAGGAGGCGGCCATTATGGGCAGAGCAGGGCTGTTGCAACAGTCGTGCCCTGTTCGCCGAATGCCGTATGGCACCGGGTCCGCGGGGCGCCGGGTGGCACGAAAGATGCACCGAAACGGTGTGAACCCTGGTCCGCCCTCCGCCGTCCCCCCCACCGAGTCCGACGACGCGCCGCAGCGCATCGTCAAGGTGCGGCGCGACTACAACAGCTGGGTCGCGAGCGAAACCCTCGAGGACTACGCGCTGCGCTACACGCCGCAGCGCTTTCGCAAATGGTCCGAATGGCGGGTCGCCAACACGGCCTTCGGCGCGGCCTCGTTCCTGATCCTGGAGGCGGTGGGCGCCACGCTGCTGGTGCAGTACGGCTTCGCCAACGCCTTCTGGGCCATCCTGGCAACGGGGCTGATCATCTTCCTCGCGGGCCTGCCGATCAGCGTGTACGCGGCGCGCTACGGCGTCGACATGGACCTGCTCACGCGCGGCGCCGGCTTCGGCTACATCGGCTCCACGCTGACCTCGCTGATCTACGCGAGCTTCACCTTCATCTTCTTCGCGCTCGAGGCGGCCGTGATGGCCTACGCGCTCGAGCTGGCGCTGGGCATCCCGCCGGTCTGGGGCTACCTGGTCTGCGCGCTGGTGGTGATCCCGCTGGTCACGCACGGGGTGTCGGCAATCAGCCGGCTGCAGCTGTGGACGCAGCCGCTGTGGCTGCTGATGCTGGTCGTGCCCTTCGCCTATGTGCTGGTGCGCGATCCTGGTGCGTTCGCGGGCATCACGCACTACAACGGCGCCAAGGGTGGTGCGCAAGGATTCAACTTGCACCTGTTCGGTGCCGCTCTCACGGTCGGCATCGCGCTCATCACGCAGATGGGCGAGCAAGCCGACTACCTGCGCTTCATGCCCGCGCGCACCGCGGCCAGCCGCGGCCGCTGGTGGGCCGGGGTGCTGGCGGGCGGGCCGGGCTGGGTGGTGCTGGGCGTGGTCAAGATGCTCGGCGGCGCCGCGCTGGCCTACCTCGCGATCACGCACATGGTGCCGGTGGAGCGCGCGGTCGACCCGAACCAGATGTACCTCGCGGCCTACGAGTACGTGTTCCCCGACTACGGCTGGGCGGTGGCGGCCACCGCGCTGTTCGTGGTGATCTCGCAGCTCAAGATCAACGTCACCAACGCCTACGCGGGCTCACTGGCCTGGAGCAACTTCTTCTCGCGCGTGGCCCACAGCCACCCGGGGCGCGTGGTGTGGGTGGTGTTCAACGCGCTGATCGCCTTCATGCTGATGGAGATGAACGTGTTCGAGGCGCTGGGCGACGTGCTCGGGCTGTTCGCCAACATCGCCATCGCCTGGATGATGGCCGTGGTGGCCGACCTGGTCATCAACAAGCCGCTGGGCCTGTCGCCGCCGGGCATCGAGTTCAAGCGTGCCCACCTGTGGGACATCAACCCGGTGGGCGTGGGCGCGATGGCGCTGGCCTCGCTGCTGTCGATCACCGCGCACCTGGGCGTGTTCGGACCGCTGGCGCAGGCCTTCTCGGCGCTGATCGCGCTCGGCACGGCGCTCGTCGCCTCGCCGCTGCTGGCCTGGGCCACGGGCGGGCGCTACTACCTGGCGCGCGGCTCGGTCGAGGGCGCCGCGGTGGCCGCTGGCCGGCCGGTGCAGTGGGCCCGGGTGGAATCCGAAGGCGCCTACCGCCGCCTCGCGGTGCAGCGCTGCGTGATCTGCGAGCGCGAGTACGAAGGCCCCGACATGGCCCACTGCCCGGCCTACCAGGGCGCGATCTGCTCGCTGTGCTGCACGCTCGACGCGCGCTGCGGCGACCTCTGCAAGCCGCATGCGAGCCTGTCGGCGCAGTGGTCGGCGGTGCTGCGCTGGCTGCTGCCGCGGCGCAGCTGGCGCTACCTCGACACCGGCCTGGGCCACTTCCTGCTGCTGATGCTGATCATCGTGCCGCTGTTGGCGGTGGTGTTCGGCGTGCTCTACCAGCAGGAGCTGCGCGCGCTCGGCGAGAGCGCGCTCGAGCTGGCCGCGCGGAGCGAGGTGGCGCAGGCGCTCGCGGCCGCGCAGCAGGCCTCGCTGCGCTCGGGCTTCCTCAAGGCCTACATGGCGCTGCTGGTGATCGCGGGCATCGTGGCCTGGTGGCTGGTGCTGGCGCACCAGAGCCGCAAGGTGGCGCAGGAGGAATCGAACCGCCAGACCCACCTGCTGGTGCGCGAGATCGAGCTGCACCGCGAGACCGACCGCGCGCTGCAGTCGGCCACGCGCACCGCCGAGGAGGCGCGCGAGGTGGCCGAGCAGGCCAAGCTCGCGGCCGAGCAGGCGCGGCGCGCCGCCGACCAGGCCAACCAGGCCAAGAGCCGCTACATCAGCGCCATCAGCCACGAGCTGCGCACGCCGCTCAACAGCATCCTCGGCTATGCGCAGCTGATGGGCGAGGACCATTCCGTGCCGCCGCACCGCCAGCAGGCGGTGGCGGTCATCAAGCGCGGCGGCGAGCACCTGCTGTCGCTGATCGAGGGCACCCTGGCGATCGCCCACATCGAGGCCGGCAAGCTCACGCTGCATGCGCGGCCGATGCGCTTCGCCGACACCCTGCGCGAGCTGGCCGACATGTTCGAGCTGCAGGCGGCCGAGAAGGGCCTGGCCTTCCGCTTCGAGGCCGCGGGCACGCTGCCCGAGGTGGTGCGCGCCGACGAGAAGCGGGTCTGCCAGATCCTCATCAACCTGCTGGGCAACGCGATCAAGTTCACGGCCGCCGGCCAGGTCACGCTGCGCCTCGCTTATGCGCGCGAGTTCGCCGCGGTGGAAATCGAGGACACCGGCCCGGGCATGACGGCGGCCGAGATCGAGCGCATCTTCGAGCCTTTCGCGCGCGGCGATTCGGCCGGCGCCGCGGCCGCGCCGGGCGCGGGGCTGGGCCTCACCATCGCCAAGATGCTGACCGACCTGATGGGCGGCGAGATGAAGGTCAGCAGCACGCCGGGCGTGGGCTCGCTGTTCTGCGTGCGGCTGTTCCTGCCGCGCGTGCACGAGGCGGTGGCCGGTACCGACCGCCCGCAGCCGGTGCAGCGCGCGCGGCGCGGCTACGAGGGCGCGCGCCGCCGGCTGCTGGTGGTCGACAACGAGGAGGCCGACCGCGAGCTGCTGGGCCATGTGCTGGCGCCGCTGGGCTTCGAGCTGCGTAGCGCGGCCAGCGGCCACGATGCGCTCGACCTGATCGCCGCCGGTTACCGGCCCGACGCCATGTTCGTCGACCTCGCGATGCCCGGCATCGACGGCTGGGAGACCATCCGCCGCGCGCGCCGGCTCGGGCTGGCCGATGCGGCGGTGGCGATCGTCTCGGCCAACGCCTTCGACAAGGGGCTCGACAACGACGTGGAGATCGCGCCCGAGGATTTCTTCGTGAAGCCGGTGCGCCACACCGAGCTGCTCGACTGGCTCGAGCGCCGGCTCGGCCTGCGCTGGACCGAAGCGGCCGCGGCGAGCGCGCCGGCGCCGGTGCAGCCGGTGCTGCGGCCGCCCTCGCGCGAGCGGCTGCGCGCACTCGACGAGGCCGTGAGCCTCGGCTACTTCCGCGGCATCATGAACCAGCTCGACGCGATCGACGGCGAGCAGCCCGAATGCGCCGCCTGGACCGAGGCGCAGCGCGTGCTGGCGCGGCAGTTCCAGTTCGAGGCGATGGGCCGCGCGCTGGCCGAGGCGGCCCATGCGGGATGACAAACAGATGAACACACCGGTCCCCCCTGTCGAACCCGTGCCGCTCGCGCAGTCGCTGCGCGACAAGAGCGCCAACAGCGACCTGGTGCTGATCGTGGACGACGTGCCCGACAACCTCGCGGTGCTGCACGACGCGCTCGACGAATCGGGCTACACGGTGCTGATCGCCACCAACGGCGAGCAGGCCTTGCAGCGCGCCGCGCAGGCGCGGCCCGACATCGTGCTGCTCGACGCGATGATGCCGGGCATCGACGGCTTCGAGGTCGCGCGCCGGCTCAAGGCCGACGGGATGACGGCGCACATCCCGATCGTCTTCATGACCGGCCTGACCGAGACCGAGCACCTGGTGGCCGCGCTCGAGGCCGGCGGCGTGGACTACGTGACCAAGCCGATCAAGCCCAAGGAGGTGCTGGCGCGCATGAACGTGCACCTGCAGGGCGCCCGGCGCGCGCGCCAGGTGGCGCGCCAGGCCGGCCAGGCGCGCAACGCGCTCGACGCCTTCGGCTACGCCAGCATCACGGTGCGGCTGCCCGAGGGCCGGCTGATCTGGCAGACGGCGCTGGCGCGCGACCTGCTGCAGCGCTACTGCGAGACGCGCGCGCCCGAGACCCCGGCCGCCGTGCTCGACTGGCTGCGCAGCCATGCGCCGGCGGCGCGCCAGCGCGGCGTGGAGCCGCCGGCGTTGTCCATCGCGCAGGGCGCCAGCAGCCTCACGCTGCGGCTGCACCAGCAGACCGGGCACGACGACGACGGCGACGAGTGGATGATCATCATGCGCGAGGTGTCCGACACCGCCGTGATCGAGGCCATGAGCCTGAGCCTCAAGCTCACGGCGCGCGAGGCCGAGGTGCTCTACTGGGTGGTCAAGGGCAAGACCAACAAGGACATCGGCGAGATCCTCGGCAGCAGCCCGGCCACGGCCAAGAAGCACCTCGAGCGCGTCTACGTGAAGCTCGGCGTGGAGACGCGCACGGCCGCGGCCGGCGTGGCGATCAAGCGCATCCGCGAGCTGCAGCCGCAGTTCGAGATCTAGCGTTCGAGCCGCGGCGTCACGCCGCCGACTTTCCGCCTGCCTAGAATCGCGCGCCGGTTCCACCGGAACGCCCGCGATGAAGAACAACGAACACGCCACGAGAGGGACGCGCATCGGATGGCTGCTGGCCGCCTGCGGCCTGTGGGCCGGCGCGAGCGCGCACGCGGCCGGCCATTTCGACATCGACGATGCCGCCACCCTCGATCCGGGCCAGTGCCAGTACGAGACCTGGTGGGGCCGCACCGGCACCGAGCCGGTCATCGGCTTCCACCTGGGCCCGGCCTGCCGCATCGGCCCCGTGGAGCTGGGCTTCAACCTCGACCGGCTGTCGACGCTGGGCGTGCGCACGGTCACGGGCGGGCCGCAGATCAAGTGGAACTTCTTCGGCCCGGCGCCCGATGCGACCTGGAGCGCCGCGGTCTCGGCCGGCACGGTGTCGGACTTGCGCACCGGCGGCCGCACGGGCGGGCAGTTCGTGCTGCCGGTCACCTGGCGCCCCACGCAGAGCCTGCAGATCCACGCCAACCTCGGTGCCGACTGGGCGCCCGGCACAGGCCAGCGCACGACGCGCGGCGGGCTGGCCTGCGAGTGGGCGCTCAACGACACGCTGTCGCTGATCGCCGAACGCAGCCGCGTCTCGCGCCTGTGGACCTCGCGCGTGGGCGCGCGCCTGAACCTGACGCCGCTGATCAGCCTGGACCTCAGCGCCTCACGCACCGGGCCGCAGGGCGTGCGCGGTGTCGTGATCGGCCTGAACCACGAGTTCAGCTGGAACTGAGGTTGCGCCGCGCCCGGTGCGCGGCCGCCTTCGCGCGGTTGCCGCACGAGGCCATGCTGCACCAGCGGCGCGAGTGGGTCTTGGTGCGGTCCAGGAACATCAGCGTACAGGCGTGGCCCTCGCAGGCGCGCACCCATTCGAAACGCTCGTCGCACAGCAGCCCGGCCATGGCGCGCGCGATCGGCTGCAGCAGCTGATCGGGCGTCGAGAAGGGCTCGACGCGGCGCAGCCGCAGGCCGCCGCCCTCGGGATCTTCCGCCACTTCCACATGGCTCTGGTCCTGCGCGAGCAGGCGGTTCAGCGCCTCCAGTTCGGCCGCCGCCTCCACGTCGAGCGGCCGGCCCGCGTGGCGTTCGGCGAAGTGCCGGAAGCCGTCGCGCAGCGCGCGCGCCCGCCGCGCCACCGCATCGAGCGCGGCCGCGCCGCCCTTGGCGGCCTGCAGCCGTTCGGCATCGGCCGGCGCGATCTGCTTCGCCGCCAGCAGCCATTGCAGCAGCGCCGCGCCGTCGGCCAGCCATTCGACGCGCACACCGTCGGGCGTGGCGGTGCTATTGACGAAATCGAGCGCGAGATGGTCGCCGACGAAGGGCGCGGGCATGGGGACGGCGGTGGTGGTCATGGCAAAGCTCCTGGCGCGATGATAACCGTCAAAAAATAGATTGACAGGTTACTCAGTCATGAATAACCTTTAAAAACGTCGTTAGCAGGTTATTCAAGTCCGGGAGTCCCCGGGCGCCGCCATCGGCTTGCAGGAGTCTTCCCATGGTTCGTTTCCACACCGTCGCCGTCGGCGCGCACAAGGTCTTCTATCGCGAGGCTGGCGATCGCTCGCGGCCCACCTTGCTGCTGCTGCACGGCTTCCCGAGCTCGTCGCACATGTTCCGCAACCTGATCCCGCTGCTGGCGGACCGCTTCCATATCGTCGCGCCCGACCTGCCGGGCTTCGGCTTCACCGAGTCGCCCGCGCGGCCGGCCTTCGCCTACAGCTTCGACAACCTCGCGAAGGTGATCGAGGGCTTCACCGACGCGCTCGGGCTGCGGCGCTATGCGATCTACGTGTTCGACTACGGAGCGCCCGTGGGCTTCCGGCTCGCGCTGTCGCGGCCCGAGCGGGTGAGCGCGATCGTGTCGCAGAACGGCAATGCCTACGAACAGGGCCTGAGCGAGGGCTGGGGCGTGCTGCGCACCTATTGGCGCGAGCCGAATGCCGCCAACCGCGAGGCCGTGCGCGCGGCCCAGCTCACGCACGAGGCCACGGGCTGGCAGTACGTGCACGGCACGCCCGATCCGCTGCAGGTGGCGCCCGAGGCCTGGGAGCTCGACTGGGCCCTGATGCAGCGGCCCGACAACATCGAGATCCAGCTCGACCTGTTCCTCGACTACGCGAACAACGTGGCGCTGTATCCGAAGTTCCACGACTACTTCCGCAACCACCGTCCGCCTTTCCTCGCGATCTGGGGCCGCAACGATCCCTTCTTCCTGCCGCCGGGCGCCGAGGCCTTCAAGGCCGACAACCCGAACGCGCAGGTGCGTTTCCTCGACACCGGCCACTTCGCGCTCGAGACGCATGCGGCGGAGATCGGCGCGGCGATCGGCGAACTGCTGGGCCGGTTGCCGGCCGAGGGCTGAAGGCTCAGCGCAGGTAGCGTTGCATGCGCTTCTCGTCGTCGGCCAGTTGCTGGCGCATCACCGAGAGGAAGTCGCGCGCGGTCGACGACAGCACCTTGCCGGCCGGCAGCGCGAGGATGCAGGCGAAGGAGATGTCGACCGACAGCTTGCGCGCCACCAGGCCGCGCTCGGCGTAGTCGAGCGCGGTGATCGGATTGACCAGGCCCACGCCGAGCCCGCGCAGCGCCATCTCGCAGACGCTGGCGGCGTAGGGTGTCTGCACCACCATGCGCAGCGCCAGGCTCTTCTGCGCCAGCGCGGCCTCGAGCCGGCGGTGCGAGGGGTCCTCGGGGTTGAGCGCGAGGAAGGGTGCCTCCACCAGCTGCTCGGGCTCGATGCTCTTGAAGCGCGCGAGCGCATGGCCCTGCGGCATCACGACCACGCCCGGGAAATGCGCGAAGGTCGAATGCTCGAGGCCCTCGAGCGAGAGCTCGTCGGCCATCAGGCCGAAGTCGGAGATGCCCATCGAGACCCGGTCGCGCACGTCCTTGGAACTGAGCACCTGCAGCGACACCTGCGGCCAGGCGCTCGCGCCGCGGTGCGCCTTGAAGCGCTCGAGCGCGCGCGGCATGAAGCCCAGCCCGAAGGCCGGATAGCAGCTGAGCTCGAGCTGGTTGGTGCCGAAGTCGCGCAGGCTGCGCACCCGGTGCTCGATCGCGTCCATGCCAATGAACACGCGCTCGACCTCCACCCACAGCGCGCGCGCCTCGGGCGTGGGCACCAGCCGCCCGCCGGTGCGCTGGAACAGCTGCATGCCGGCCTGCGTCTCGAGCCGCTTGAGCGACTGGCTGATCGCCGGCTGCGTCACATGCAGCAGCGCCGCGGCCTTGCGCGTGGAACTGCTGCGCATCAGCGCCCGGAAAGTCTCGATCTCCGCAAATCGCATCGATAAGTTCCGTTATCGGTTGAGTATTTTGGGCATTCTGATTTTATTTCCGAACGCATAAGATTCGGCCCGCCACCCCGACCGACTCCTTCACACCCTACAGTGCGATGACACTCCACGCGCTCGATACCTTGCCCGCCGACCTTTCTTCCGACGCCGCCGCGGACGAGGCCCTCGCGGCCGATGCCGTGCGGCCGCTGCGCAATCCGCAACTGCGCGGCCTCCAGTGCCTGCGCTGCGAGACGCTCTATCCGGTGTCCTCGCTCAACGAAGGCTGCCCGGCCTGCCGCCGCATGGGCGTGCACATCGGCCTGCGGGCCAGCTACCTGCCGGGCACCGACGCCGGCATCCCGATGCCCTACCTGCCGGGCTTCACGCTCGGCGAAGGCGACACGCCGCTGCGCGAGCTGCCCGAACTGGCGCAGCGCCTCGGCGTGGCGCGGCTGGCGCTCAAGGACGAATCGGTCAACCCGACCGGCTCGCACAAGGATCGCATGACCGCCGTCGGCGTGGCGCAGGCGCTGGACGCCGGCGCCCACACGCTGGTGCTGGCCTCCTCGGGCAATGCCGCGGTCTCGGCCGCCCACTATGCCTGGGCCGCGGGCCTGTCCTGCGAAGTCGCGGGTTATGAAGGCCTGCCGGCCGCCTATGCGCGCCAGCTCGACGCGCTCGGCGCGCGGCGCTATGCCTTCTCCGACAACGCGGGCCGCTGGGCCTTCGTGCGCGAGCGCGCGCAGCATCCGGGCTACTTCGCGCTCACCAACTATCGGCTGCCCGCGCTGGGCAGCGCCCCGCTGGCGATCGAGGGCTACAAGCCGATCGCGGCCGAATGCCTGGCCGAGGGCGGCCTGCCCGACCACATCGTGGTGCCGACCGCGCGCGGCGACCTGGCCTGGGGCATCTATGCGGGCTTTCGCGACCTGCTGGCGGCCGGGCGCATCGCGCGGCTGCCGCGGCTGTGGCTGGTGGAGCCGTTCCCGCGGCTGTCGCGCGTGCTCGCGGGCGGCGCCGTCAACGGCAGCTACCCGGGCCACACGGCGCAGTTCTCGACCGCGGGCGCCACCGTCACCTACCTGCAATGGCAGGCCGCCACCGCCACCGCCGGCGGCGCGGTGGTGGTCAACGACGACGAGGCGCGCGTGGCGCGGCGGCTGCTGACGGCCGCCGGCGTGAGCGCCGAACTCTGCGCGGCCGCGGGCCTGGGCGCGCTGCGGCAGTTGCGCGACAACGGCCTGGTGGCGGCCGATGCGCACGTGGTGCTGATGCTCACCGCGAGCGCTGCCTGCGACCCGAGCTGGCCCGATCCGCCGGTCTGAGACCGGTTCTTTCTTCCTTCGTCCCTCGTTCACGGAGCACGCGATGCGCCGACGTACCTTCCTTGCCGTTTCATCGGCAGGCGCCCTGCTGGGCGCCACCGGCAACGCCCGGTCGGGCGCCTTTCCCGACCGGCCCGTGAAGCTGGTCGTGCCCTGGGCCGCGGGCGGCAGCACCGATGCCATCGCGCGCGCCATGGCGCAGCGCATGAGCCAGACGCTGGGCCAATCGGTGATCGTCGACAACCGCCCGGGCGCGGCCGGCCAGATCGGCACCGATGCCGCCGCCAAGGCGCCGCCCGACGGCTACACGCTGGTCATCGTCGAGCTGCCGCATGCCATCGCACCGGCGGTGACCGCGAAGCTGCCCTACGACCTGCTGCGCGACTTCACGCCGGTGACCATGATCGGCACCTCGCCGCTGGTGCTGTTCGCGGGCATGGACGAGGGCAGCAAGGACTTCCGAAGCTTCATGAAGACGGCCGCCGCGAGCGCCGCGCCGCCCGCGATCGCGCACAGCGGCGCGGGCACCGTGAGCCATCTCGCGGGCGAGCTGCTGGCGCAGCGCTCGAAGATCCGTTTCAACATGGTCCCGTACCGCGGCTCGGCGCCCGCGCTCACCGACGTGGCCGCGGGCACGGTGGCCGGGCATTTCGCGACCCTGGCCAGCGGCTCGAGCCTGGTGGGCGCGCGCCGGATCCGGCCGCTGCTGGTGGCGAGCGCGAAGCGCGTGGACATCCCGGGCCTCCAGGGCGTGCCCGCGCTGGCCGAGAGCGGCCTCGCGGGCATGGAGATCGACCAGTGGTGGGCGCTGGTCGCGCCCGCCACCACGCCGCTCGAGGTGGTGGAGAAGCTGCGCGCCGAGGCCGTCGCGGCGCTGGCCCATGCCTCGGTGAAGGAGCGCATGTCGGCGCTCGGCGTGCAACTGCGCGGCTCGACCACCGGCGAGCTGCGTGCCTTCATGCGCGCCGAGGCCGAGCGCTGGCAGCGCGTGGCGCGCGAGATCGGGCTGCAGCCGCAGTAGCTTCTAGCGGGCGTCGCTGTAGACGGTGGCGCGCGACACGCCCATGTGCGCGGCCGCGATCTCGGCGCCGCGGCGGATCTCGAGAAAGCCTTCCTTCTTGAGTTCCTGCACCAGTTGCTTGCGGTCGGCCGGCTTGAGCGAGCGCGGCGTGGTCGCGCGCGCGGCCGCGAAGGCGTCGATGCGCGCATGGATGCGCTCGGACTGGCCGCTGCCCGGCTCGAGGTGCTCGCGCACCTCGCTGTCGTCGATGCGCGTGAACTGCGACATCGCGCTCTGGAAGCTCTGGAACAGGGTCAGGTCCACGTTCAGGCACAGCGCGGCCACGTACTCGCCGTGCTCGTCCTTGATGCCGATCGAGGTGCTCTTGACCTTGCGGCCGTCGGGAAAGGCATTGGCGTAGTTCGCGATCACGGCCGGGAACTCGGGATCGCGGATGCGCGCGAGCCCGAGCTCGGTGACCGACTGGCCGACCTGCCGGCCGCTCAGGCCGTTCTCGATCGCATGGATCGCGTTCTCGGGATTGCGCAGGTCGTGCACCACCACCTCGCAGAAGGGCGCGAAGGTCTGGCCCAGGCCCTCGGCGATGTGGTCGAGCATCTCGAGCAGGTGCTTGTCGGACTTCTTCTTCATGCGGGTGAATGTATCCAGGTCTGGACGAAGCATCCAAACCGCGCGCCAAAACTGTACAAAAAGTACATTAATGGATATATTGTCTGGAACCGCGGTGTCCTCCGGCGGCCGCCTTCGCGGGCGGCGCGCCGACTTCCCTCTTTCTTTCTCTGCTCGGAGAAACCCATGAAGAAGATCCGTCTGGCGTTCCCTGTCCTCGTCCTCTCGCTGCTGGCCGCCGGTGCCGGCCCGGCCTCGGCCGACACCCTGCGCAAGCTCGCCGACAGCGGCCGCATCGCGATGGGCGTGCGCGACTCGGGCGCGCCGCTGTCCTATGCGCTCGGCGCGGGCCGCTACACCGGCTACCACGTCGAGCTCTGCGAGCGCGTGATCGCCGGCCTGCGCGAGGCGCAGCGGCTGCCCGCGCTGGCCATCGACTACCAGCCCGTGACCTCGTCGAACCGCATTCCGCTGGTGCGCAACGGCACGGTCGACCTCGAGTGCGGCACCACCACCAACAACGCGGCGCGCCAGAAGGAGGTGGCGTTCGCGCTCACCACCTACGTCACCGAGGTACGGCTCGCGGTGGCCGCGAAGTCGGGCATCGCCTCGATCGCGCAGCTGCAGGGCAAGACGGTGGTCGTGACCTCGGGCTCGAGCGCGGTGAAGACCGCGCGGCTGCACAGGAAGGCGGCCGGCGTCGAGTTCCAGGAGGTCTACGGCAAGGACACGGGCGACAGCTTCCTGCTGCTGCAGACCGGCCGCGCCGATGCCTGGGTCGACGACGACAACATCCTCGCGGGCAACATCGCGAGCGCGCGCACGCCGGGCAACTTCCGCATCGCGGGCGAGACCTTCGCGGTGGAGCCGATCGCGATCATGCTGCGGCGCGACGACCCGGCCTTCAAGGCCGCGGTCGATGCCCAGCTGCGCCGGCTGATGGCTAACGGCGAGCTCGCGAAGCTCTACGACAAGTGGTTCGTGCAGCCGATCCCGCCGCGCAACGCGGCGCTGAACCTGCCGATGAGCGCCGCGCTGCGTCAGGCGATCGCGGCGCCGAACGACAACCCCTCCGAGGCCTACCAGGCCCGCTGAATCCATTCATCAAGCAACGAAGGACCCGATCCATGCCGAATACCCCGCACTACATCGACCCCCGCACCGGCCGCACCCACGGCCTGCTCGAGCGCCGCTGGCGCTCCGACGACGGCCACCCGATGATGATCACGCCGCTGCCCGGCATCTCGCGCGACGACATCGACACGCGCGTGCGCTCGCTGTGGCGCTACCGCGCGGCGCTGCCGGTGGCGATCGAGCAGCCCGCGAGCCTGGGCGAGGGCTGCACGCCGCTCGTGCAGAAGCGCTGGGGCGGGCTCGAGCCCTTCTTCAAGCTCGAGTGGTTCAACCCCACCTGCAGCTTCAAGGACCGCGGCGCGGCCGTGATGATGTCGTTCCTGCGCCAGATCGGCGTCGACGCGGTGCTTGAGGACAGCTCGGGCAATGGCGGCGCCGCGATCGCCGCCTCCGGTGCCGCCGCGGGCCTGCGCGTGAAGGTGCTCGCGCCCGCCTACACGCCCGCGCCCAAGGTGGCGCAGATCCGCGCCTTCGGCGCCGAGGTGCAGCTCGTGCCCGGCCCGCGCGAGGCTTCCGAAGAAGAGGCGGTGCGCCAGTCCTCCGAGATCTTCTACGCGAGCCACAACTGGCACCCGTTCTTCCTGCAGGGAACGAAGACGCTGGCCTACGAGCTTTGGGAGGACCTGGGCTTCGAGGCGCCCGACAACGTGATCATCCCGGCCGGCGCGGGCAGCAACGTGCTCGGTTGCCACATCGGCTTCAAGGAGCTGCTGGCGGCCGGGCAGATCCGCCGGCTGCCGCGCATCTTCGTCGCGCAGCCGCTCAACTGCTCGCCGATCGATGCGAGCTTCACGGCCGGCGCCGACACGCTGGTCGAGCGCGCGGTGGCGCCGACCATCGCCGAGGGCACGGCGATCAAGCGGCCGGTGCGGCTGCGCGAGATCCTGCAGGCGCTGCGCGAGACGCGCGGCGGTACGGTGGCGCTGACCGAGGAACAGATCGCGGCAGCCGTGCGGCGGCTGGCGGCGACGGGGCTCTATGCCGAGCCGACCTCCTCGTCGGCCGCTGCCGCCATCGAGTTGCTGGAGCAGCGCGGCGAGATCCGCGCGGGCGAGAAGACGGTGGTGCTGCTGACGGGCACCGGGCTCAAGTCGACGCAGTTCATGACCGAGCTGTTCGCTGGGTCGGCCGGCTGATCGACCGGGCGCCCCGCGCGCTGCGGGGCGTTTTACCGCTTTACCAGCCGTGCAGCCGCGGCCAGGCGCGCAGGCTGCCGTCCTGCGCGAGCGCGTGGTATTCGGGGAACTGGGCGCCGGTCGCGCAGGCATGGTTGGGCAGGATGCGCAACCGCGTGCCGATCGGGAAGCGTTCGACGATGTCCGCGGCCGTGCCGTCCGCCAGCGACAGGATGCCGTGCTCCTGGTTCGCGCCGCTCAGCACATAGCCTTCGATCACGCGGCCCTCGAGGTCGCAGGCCTGGCCGTAGCCGAAGTCGTGCTTCTGCTTCGCGGTGCCGCGGTCGCGGCTCATCGCCATCCAGCCGGCGTCGAGGATGGCCCAGCCCTTCTCGGCCTGGTGGCCGATGACGGTGGCCAGCACGCTCAGCGCGATGTCGTCGGGCGCGCAGACGCCAATGTTGTGCATCACGAGGTCGAAGAACACGTAGACACCGGCCCGTACTTCGGTCACGCCGTCGAGCCGCGCGGCCGACAGCGCGGTGGGCGTGGAGCCCACGCTGACCACCGCGCAGGGCAGGCCGGCCGCGCGCAGCCGCTCGGCGGCTTGCACGCAGCCCGCGCGTTCCTGCTCGGCCATGGCCGCGAGCGCCTCGGGCGTGTCGAGCTCGTAGCTCGAGCCCGCATGCGTGAGCACGCCCGCCAGCCGCATGCCGCCGTCGTGCAGCACGCGCCCCACCTCGAGCAGCGCGGCCTCGCCGGGCTTGATGCCCGAGCGGTGGCCGTCGGTGTCGATCTCGATCAGCACCTCGAAGGCCTCGCCCTGCGCGCGGCCGAAATCGGCGATGGCGCGGGCCGAGGCCAGGCTGTCCGTGATGATCTTTAGCCGGCAGCCCGCGCGGCGCAGCGCGAGCGCCTGCGGCAGCTTGGCCGCGGCCATGCCCACCGCGTAGAGGATGTCGTCGATGCCGTCGGCATGGAACTGCGCGGCCTCCTTGAGCGTGGAGACCGTGATGCCCTGCGCGCCCGCCGCGAGCTGCGCCTGCGCGACCGGCGTGCACTTGCTGGTCTTCACGTGCGGGCGGAAGCGCACGCCCAGCGCGTCCATGCGCTCTTGCATGCGCGCGATGTTGCGCTGCATGCGCGGCAGGTCGATCAGGGCGGCGGGGGTGTCGAGTTCGGCGAGGGAAGGGGTGGTGGTCATGGCGGGGAGGGAAGAGGGGGAGTTACCAGGGCCAGGCGATGCGCGTGCCGGTGCCGGTCGCGGCCGCGCGCCGCTGCAGCATGCGCGCCACGGTCAGGTCCTGCAGCGCGAGGCCGGTCATGTCGAACACGGTGATGTCGTCGGCGGCGCGCTCGAAGGCCGCGCGGCCCGAGAGCAGGTCGCCGAGCTCGATGCTGGCGGTGTCGGGTGCCCACTGGGTCTCGCCGATCTGCTGCGCTTGTGCGCGGTCGTCGACGACCAGGCGCACGCGCGGCAGCAGGCCGTCGGGCAGTTCGCGCTTGCCGCGCGTGTCGGCGCCCACGCAGTTCAGATGGGTGCCGGGCTGCACGGCCTCGAGGTCGAACAGCGCGCCGGCGCCGGGCGTGGCGGTGATCACGAGGTCGCTGTGGGCCACGGCCTCGTGGCGGTCGGCCGCCGGCGCGATCGCGCAGCGCGCGGCGAAGGCGGCCTCGAAGTTGGCGTCGCGCCCGCCGCGGGCGCTCACGTAGCGCACCTCGGCCAGCGCGGGCAGGGTGCGCAGCGCGAACTCGAGCTGCACCCGCGCCTGCACGCCGGTGCCGAAGACGCAGGCGCGCGTGCTGCCGGGCCGCGCGAGCGTGCGCAGGCCCAGCGCGCCGGCCGCGCCGGTGCGCAGCGTGGTGACCGCGTTGCCGTCGATCAGGCATTGCGGCCTGCCGGTCGCCGGGTCGATCAGCAGGATCGTGGCCTGGTGGGGCTCGCCGCCGCGCGCGCGGTTGGCCGGCCAGAAGCCCGCGGCCTTGAAGCCGAGCAGCCCCTGCGCGGGCACGTCGCCCGACTTGATGCCGAACACGCCGCCGCTGGCCAGCGGCTCGCGCACCACCGGAAACACCCGGCCTTCGCGCGCGCTGTGCAGCACGAAGGCCTCGCGCACGGCCTCGAGCACGTCCTCGGGAGCGAGCAGGGCATCGACCTGGTGCTTGTCGAGCAGCAGCAGCGAGGCGTCGGCGGGCGACGATGGGGCTTCATTCATCTGGAAATATTATCCAATTCCAGACGAAAAGTAAAACTCAGGGAAAACGGCCGGCCGCCGCGGGCTTCAGCGCCCGGTCTGCACCTTGATGCGGATGCTGCGCACCTCCCAGCCACGGTTGCGCAGCCGGGTTACCAGCATCGGCGCCAGCTGGCGCAGCTTGGCGGCCGCGGCGCTGCCCTTGACCAGCAGGCACCATTCGTCGCCCTCGGCCGGGCCGGCCTGGATGGCGGGGCGCATCAGCGGCGGGATCAGTTCCTCGACCGCGCGCAACCGGTCGCCGGCGTCGCGCGCGCGCGCGATCAGGCTCGCCAGCGTGGGCGAATCCTCGGCCGCCTGCTGCAGCGTGAACGGGGGCGTGGAACGGCGATTCATTCGTAATTCTGTGGGTGAAACAAGACAGCTAAAATGCCCGGTTTGCCGGCGGTCCCGCCGGGAAAATCGTTCAAATCCGATAACCCGACTACCGATAACCGGCACGGGCTTCCGACTTTCGAAGGCTTGCTTTTGAAAGAGGTGCGCCCAACTGCTCTCACCATATCTTAGGGAATCCGGTCGCAGTGCCTGTCGTGTCAGGTGCCCGCCCACCTCCACCCATGGCCACCAACTTCCTGACCCAGATCTTCGGCAGTCGCAACGACCGGCTACTCAAGCAGTACCGCAAGACGGTCGCGCGCATCAACGCGCTCGAACCCGAATTCGAAAAGCTAGGCGACGACGCGCTGCGCGCCAAGACCCAGGAATTCAAGGACCGCATCGCCAAGGGCGAGAGCCTCGACGACCTGCTGCCCGAAGCCTTCGCCACCGTGCGCGAGGGCTCCAAGCGCGTGATGAAGATGCGCCACTTCGACGTCCAGTTGCTCGGCGGCATGGCGCTGCACAACGGCAAGATCTCCGAAATGCGCACCGGCGAAGGCAAGACGCTGACCGCCACGCTGCCGGTGTACCTGAACGCGCTGTCCGGCAAGGGCGTGCACGTGGTGACGGTCAACGACTACCTGGCCAACCGCGACGCGACCTGGATGGGCCGGCTCTACAACTTCCTCGGCCTGTCGGTGGGCATCAACCTGCCGCAGATGCCGCGCGAGGAGAAGCAGGCCGCCTACGGCAGCGACATCACCTACGGCACCAACAACGAGTACGGCTTCGACTACCTGCGCGACAACATGGTCTACGAGCCCGGCGACCGGGTTCAGCGCAAGCTGAACTACGCGATCGTCGACGAGGTGGACTCGATCCTGATCGACGAGGCCCGCACGCCGCTGATCATCAGCGGCCAGGCCGAGGACCACACCGACCTGTACCTCGCCATCAACAAGGTGGTGCCGCTGCTCAAGAAGCAGGAAGGCGAAGCCGACCCGCGCACCGGCGAGGGCGTCACGGTGCCCGGCGACTTCACGGTCGACGAGAAGACGCACCAGGTGTTCCTGACCGAGGACGGCCACGAGAACGCCGAACGCATCCTCGGCGAATTCAAGCTGCTGCCCGAGGGCGCCTCGCTCTACGACCCGGCCAACATCACGCTGATGCACCATCTGAACGCGGCGCTGCGCGCCCGTCACCTCTACCACCGCGACCAGCACTACGTGGTGCAGCAGGGCGAGGTGGTGATCGTCGACGAGTTCACCGGCCGCCTGATGACCGGGCGCCGCTGGAGCGACGGCCTGCACCAGGCCGTGGAAGCCAAGGAAGGCGTGGAGATCCAGGCCGAGAACCAGACCCTGGCCTCGATCACCTTCCAGAACTACTTCCGCCTGTACGGCAAGCTCGCCGGCATGACCGGCACGGCCGACACCGAGGCCTACGAATTCCAGGAGATCTACGGCCTGGAAACCATGATCATCCCGCCGAACCGCGTGAGCAAGCGCGACGACCAGCTCGACCGCGTCTACAAGACCACGCGCGAGAAGTACGAGGCGGCGATCCAGGACATCCGCGAGTGCTACGAGCGCGGCCAGCCGGTGCTGGTGGGCACCTCCTCGATCGAGAACTCCGAGATCATCGACGGCCTGCTCACGCAGGCGGGCCTGCCGCACCAGGTGCTCAACGCCAAGCAGCATGCGCGCGAGGCCGACATCGTGGCGCAGGCCGGCCGCACCAAGATGATCACGATCGCGACCAACATGGCCGGCCGCGGTACCGACATCGTGCTGGGCGGCAACATCGAGAAGATGATCGAAGCGGTCGAGGCCGACGAAGGCCGCGACGAGGCCGCGAAGAAGGCCGACATCGAGCACATCCGCGCCGAGTGGAACAACGACCACGAGTTCGTGAAGTCGCTCGGCGGCCTGCGCATCATCGCCACCGAACGCCACGAGTCGCGCCGCATCGACAACCAGCTGCGCGGGCGTTCGGGCCGCCAGGGCGACCCGGGTTCCTCGCGCTTCTACCTGAGCCTGGACGATCCGCTGATGCGCATCTTCGCGGGCGACCGCGTGAAGGCGATCATGGACCGCCTGAAGATGCCCGACGGCGAAGCCATCGAGGCCGGCATCGTCACGCGCAGCATCGAGAGCGCGCAGCGCAAGGTCGAGGCGCGCAACTTCGACATCCGCAAGCAGCTGCTCGAGTACGACGACGTGTCGAACGACCAGCGCAAGGTGATCTACCAGCAGCGCAACGACATCCTCGATGCCGGCGACCTCGGCGCCCAGATCGCGGCGCTGCGCGAAGGCTGCTTCATCGACCTGGTGCGCCAGTACGTGCCGGCCGAGTCGGTGGAAGAGCAGTGGAACATCCCCGCGCTCGAGCAGGCCCTGTTCAACGAGTGGGGCATCGACATGCCGCTCGCGAAGATCGTCGAGGGCTCCGAAGCCATCTCCGACGAGGACATCGTCGAGAAGGTGGTGCAGGCCGCCAACGAGACCTTCGACGCCAAGGTCGCGCTGATCGGCCCCGAGAACTTCACGCAGTTCGAGCGCATGGTGCTGCTGCAGAGCATCGACACCCACTGGCGCGAACACCTGGCCTCGCTCGACTACCTGCGCCAGGGCATCCACCTGCGCGGCTACGCGCAGAAGCAGCCCAAGCAGGAATACAAGCGCGAGGCCTTCGAGCTGTTCGGCCAGCTGCTCGATTCGGTCAAGAACGAGGTCACGCGTCAGCTCATGACGGTGCGCGTGCAGTCGAGCGAGCAGCTCGACCAGGCGGCCGAGGCGATGGAGAACCGCGGCGAGAACGTCTCGAACATCACCTATTCGGCACCCACCGAGACCGGCGAGGTCGAGGTGCGCGTCGACGAGGAAAGCCAGCGCCGCATCGCGGCCGCGGGCCTGGGCACGCTGAGCGCCGAGGCCGCCGCCTTCGCGCGCGTCGGCCGCAACGACCCGTGCCCCTGCGGCAGTGGCAAGAAATATAAACATTGCCACGGCAAACTCAGCTGACCTGCAACTCCGAAGAGATACCGCCATGCCCGTGAACCTGTCCGCTCCCGATCCCGCCGCCTTGTTCGCGGTCCCCGGCATCCGCATCGGCGTGGCCGAAGCGGGCGTGCGCAAGGCCAACCGCAAGGACCTGACGGTCGTGCTGATCGACGAAGGCGCCGCGGTCGGCGGCGTGTTCACGCAGAACCGCTTCTGCGCCGCGCCGGTGCAGGTCTGCCGCGACCACCTCGCGGCCGGCCACGGCATCCGCGCGATGCTGATCAACACCGGCAATGCCAACGCCGGCACCGGCGAGGACGGCCTGGCGCGCACCCGCGCCACCTGCATCGCGCTGGCGCGCCAGCTCGACCTGGCGCCCGAGCAGATCCTGCCGTTCTCGACCGGCGTGATCATGGAGCCGCTGCCGATCGACCGCATCGAGGCCGGCCTGCCCGCCGCGCTGGCCGATGCCGCCGACGACCACTGGGCCCGTGCCGCCGAAGGCATCATGACCACCGACACCGTGCCCAAGGCCTTCAGCCGCCAGGTGCAGATCGGCGGCGCCACGGTCAGCGTCACCGGCATCAGCAAGGGCGCCGGCATGATCCGCCCGAACATGGCGACCATGCTGGGCTTCATGGCCACCGACGCGAAGATCGACCCGGCGCTGATCCAGCCGCTGGCCAAGCAGCTGGCCGACGCTTCGTTCAACCGCGTGACCATCGACGGCGACACCTCGACCAACGACTCCTTCGTGGTCATCGCCACGCAGAAGGCCGCGCACGCGACCATCACCTCGCTGACCTCAGCCGAGGGCCAGGCGCTCGTGGCCGCGATGCAGGACGTGGCGCGCCTGCTGGCGCAGGCCATCGTGCGCGACGGCGAAGGCGCGACCAAGTTCATCGCGGTGCAGATCGACGGCGGCCACGACGCCGCCGAATGCCGCCAGGTGGCCTATGCGATCGCGCATTCGCCGCTGGTCAAGACCGCCTTCTACGCCAGCGACCCGAACCTCGGCCGCATCCTCGCGGCCGTGGGCTACGCGGGCATCGCCGACCTCGACCAGACCGGCATCGACCTGTTCCTCGACGACGTGCACGTGGCGGTCAAGGGCGGCCGCAACCCGGCCTACCGCGAGGAGGACGGCCAGCGCGTGATGAAGCAGAGCGAGATCACGGTGCGCGTGAACCTCGGCCGCGGCGATGCCAGCGAAACCGTCTGGACCTGCGACTTCAGCCACGACTACGTGTCGATCAACGCCGACTACAGATCCTGATTTTTCGATGAACGAGCAGTTCCAGAGACTGATCGAGCGCGCCGAGCAGCTCATCAACCGCATCGAATCGATCCTGCCCCAGCCGCTGGCCGAGCCGGCCGACTGGAATGCCTCGATCGCCTGGCGCTACCGCCGCCGCAGCTCGGGCCATGGCGTGCTCGAGCCGGTGAAGCACGTGGCCGCGATGGCGCTCGATTCGCTGAAGGAAATCGACGTCCAGAAGGAAAAGATCGAGCGCAACACGCGCCAGTTCGTCGAGGGCAAGCCCGCCAACAACGTGCTGCTGACGGGCGCGCGCGGCACCGGCAAGTCCTCGCTGATCCGCGCCTGCCTGCAGGCCTATGCGCCGCAGGGCCTGCGCCTGATCGAGGTCGACAAGGCCGAGCTCACCGACCTGCCCGACATCGTCGAGGTGGTGTCGCAGCGGCCCGAGAAATTCATCGTCTTCAGCGACGACCTGAGCTTCGACGAGGGCGAGCCGGGCTACAAGGCGCTCAAGTCGATCCTCGACGGCTCGATCGCCGCGGCCACGCCCAACGTGCTGATCTACGCGACCAGCAACCGGCGCCACCTGCTGCCCGAGTACATGAAGGACAACCTCAGCTACACCCACACCGAAGATGGCGAGGTCCATCCGGGCGAGGTGATCGAGGAGAAGATCTCGCTGTCGGAGCGCTTCGGCCTCTGGGTCAGCTTCTACCCGTTCAGCCAGAACGAGTACCTCGCGATCGTGGCCCAGTGGCTGTCGTCGTTCGGCGTCGATGCCGCCGCGATCGAGGCCGCGCGGCCCGAGGCGCTGGTCTGGGCGCTCGAGCGCGGCTCGCGCAGCGGCCGCGTGGCCTACCAGTTCGCGCGCGACTACGCGGGGCGGGCCACGGCATGAGCGCCGCGCCAGGTGAGCGCAAGCACACCGAGGTCGCGGTCGGCGTGCTGATCCGCACGGCCGACGATGCGCTGCTGCTGTCGACCCGCCCGCCCGGCAAGCCCTACGCGGGCTACTGGGAGTTTCCGGGCGGCAAGATCGAGGCCGGCGAGACGGTCGAGCAGGCGCTGCGGCGCGAGCTGCAGGAAGAGCTCGGCATCACCATCGACGGCGCCACGGTCTGGAAAGTGACCGAGCACGACTATCCGCATGCGCTGGTGCGCCTGCACTGGTGCAAGGTCACGGCCTGGCACGGCGACTTCGAGATGCGCGAAGGCCAGCAGATGGCCTGGCAGCACCTGCCGCTGGACGTGGCGCCCGTGCTGCCGGGCGCGCTGCCGGTGCTCGAATGGCTGGTGCAGGAGCGCGGCCTGCCCGCGTCGGCGGCCCAGGCCGTATCGACCCTGGCCTGAGCGCCGCGGCGTGGCGATGCCTGCGCCGCTGACTGGGGCCCGGCGGCGCGCGCTGCGGGCCTGAGCGAAGAACGAACAAGAGACGGATGCATCCCAAGTACCGCCCCGACATCGATGGCCTGCGCGCCGTGGCCGTGGCCTCGGTGGTGGCGTACCACGCCTTCCCGAAGGCGCTGCCCGGTGGCTTCGTGGGGGTGGACATCTTCTTCGTGATCTCGGGCTTCCTGATCACGACGATCATTCTTCAGAGCCAGGCGGCGGGCGACTTCAGCTACCGCGACTTCTACGCACGGCGCGTGCGGCGCATCTTCCCGGCGCTGATGCTGGTGCTGGCGGCGACCCTGGCCTTCGGCTGGTACGTGCTGCTGAACCGCGAGTTCGTGGAGCTGGGCAAGCAGGCCGCGGGTGGCGCGGCCTTCATCGCGAACTTCGTGTTCTGGGGCGAGGCGGGCTACTTCGACACGGCGGCGGAGACCAAGCCGCTGCTGCACCTGTGGTCGCTGGGAATCGAGGAGCAGTTCTACATCTTCTGGCCACCGCTCTTGGCGCTGGCGTGGCGCCGGCGCTGGCCGATGCTGCGCGTGCTGTGGGCGCTGGCGGTGGTGTCGTTCCTGATCAACGTGCTGACGATCCATCCGTTCCGCACGGCGGCGTTCTACTCGCCGCTGTCGCGCTTCTGGGAGCTGATGGCGGGCGGGATCCTGGCGTGCATGCGGTTGCGCGATGCTGGAACCATGAAGCCCGCGTGGCGCAGCCATGTGCAGTCGGTGCTGGGCGTGGGGCTGATCGTGCTGGGGCTGGTGATGATCCGGGCCGACAAGGCGTTCCCGGGTTGGTGGGCGCTGCTGCCGGTGCTGGGCGCGGCGAGCTGCATCGCGGCGGGGCCGCAGGGGGTGTTGAACCGCTACCTGCTGTCGAACCCGTTGATGGTGGGCATCGGGCTGATCAGCTATCCGTTGTACCTGTGGCATTGGCCGCTCTTGTCCTATGCGCGCATCGTGCAGGGCGCGGCGCCGTCGGCGGCCGTGAGCGCGGCGATGGTCGCGGCCAGCGTGGTGCTGGCCTGGCTCACCTACCGCACGGTGGAGCGCGCCGTCCGGACGCGCACGCAGCCCGCCACCCTGCGCGTGCTGGGTGGCAGCGCCGTCGCGGTGCTCGCCGTGGCGGTCGCGGTGCAACTGGGCCTGCCCGCGCCGCGGCACGACAACCCGATGCTGCAGACGCTGAGCAACGCGTCCTCCGACGGCGAGTACTACGAAGGCCTCGCGTCGGAGACGCTGGACGGCCACTTCGTACGCCGCATCGGCGAGGGCACGCGCAAGGTGCTGGTGATCGGCGACAGCCATATCTCGCAGTACGCGCCGCGCGCGCGCGCGCTGGCACGCAACGCGCCCGATGCGATGTCGACCACCTACTTCTTCGAATACCCGGCCTGCGCGCCGGTGCCGGGCATGGTGGTGGCGATCAATCCAGGCTGCGCGCCGCGGCGCGAGCAGATGCTCAAGTCCGCCTTCGATCCGAAGATCGACGTGGTGATGGTCGGCGCCTGCTGGAACTGCTATTTCACCGGCAACTTCTACATGCCCTACGTGTTCCAGGAGGGCGCCTCGGCACTGCCGATCAACGACGGCGGCCCCGGCATCGAGCCGGCACTCGCGTCGCTGCAGAAGCTGCTGGGCGAACTCGCGCGCCACAAGAAGGTCTACCTGCTGCTGGACAACCCGATGGGCAGCGATTTCGAACCGGGCCGCATGATCGCGGGCAGCCGTCTCGGCACGATGACCGTGCTCGCGACGGCAGGCAGCGCGGTGCTGCCGCCCGCGCAGGAGCGCTTGAACGACCGGCTGCGCGCGATCGCGCTGGCCGCCGGTGCCGAGCCGATCGACGCGGTCGGGCAGCTGTGCCGGGAAGGCCGGTGCCTGCGCACCATGCCCGACGGCGCGCCGGCCTATCTCGACAGCAACCATCTGCGTCCGGCCTACATCCGTGACCACGCGCGCTACGTCGATCCCGTGTTCCTCGCACCCGCCGCGCCATCGCGCGCCGGCAACTGAAAGAACGGCCCGGAGGGGCACCGATGCATCCCAAGTACCGTCCCGACATCGATGGCCTGCGCGCCGTGGCCGTGGCCTCGGTGGTGGCGTACCACGCCTTTCCGAAGGCGCTGCCCGGTGGCTTCGTGGGGGTGGACATCTTCTTCGTGATCTCGGGCTTCCTGATCACGACGATCATTCTTCAGAGCCAGGCGGCGGGCGACTTCAGCTATCGCGACTTCTACGCACGGCGCGTGCGGCGCATCTTCCCGGCGCTGATGCTGGTGCTGGCGGCGACCCTGGCCTTCGGCTGGTATGTGCTGCTGAACCGCGAGTTCGTGGAGCTGGGCAAGCAGGCCGCGGGTGGCGCGGCCTTCATCGCGAACTTCGTGTTCTGGGGCGAGGCGGGCTACTTCGACACGGCGGCGGAGACCAAGCCGCTGCTTCACCTGTGGTCGCTGGGGATCGAGGAGCAGTTCTACATCTTCTGGCCGCCGCTGCTGGCACTGGCGTGGCGCCGGCGCTGGCCGATGCTGCGCGTGCTGTGGGCGCTGGCGGTGGTGTCGTTCCTGATCAACGTGCTGACGATCCATCCGTTCCGCACGGCGGCGTTCTACTCGCCGCTGTCGCGCTTCTGGGAGCTGATGGCGGGCGGGATCCTGGCGTGCATGCGGTTGCGCGATGCTGGAACCATGAAGCCCGCGTGGCGCAGCCATGTGCAGTCGGTGCTGGGCGTGGGGCTGATCGTGCTGGGGCTGGTGATGATCCGGGCCGACAAGGCGTTCCCGGGCTGGTGGGCGCTGCTGCCGGTGCTGGGTGCGGCGAGCTGCATCGCGGCGGGGCCGCAGGGGGTGCTGAACCGCTACCTGCTGTCGAACCCGCTGATGGTGGGCATCGGGCTGATCAGCTATCCGCTGTACCTGTGGCACTGGCCGCTGCTGGTGTACCCGCGCATCCTCAATGGCGGCTGGGAGCCCTCTGAGGGCGTGCGCACCGGCGCGGTGGTCGCGGCGGTGCTGCTGGCCTGGCTGACCTACCGCTTTCTCGAACGTTTCACGCGCACCCGCGCGGGCGCGCCGCTGCTGCGCGGCCTGGTCGGCATCGGCTGCGCGATCGTGCTGGCCGGCGTGATGGTGGTGGCCGGCCTGCCGGCGCGCAACGGCGGCGAGATGCTGCAGAAGGTGACCGACGCGACCGTGGACGACGGCTACTACGACGGCTTCACGCCCGAGAAGGTGGGCCCGCACCTGGTCTACCGGGTCGGCCGCGGCGAGCGCAAGGTGCTCTTGATCGGCGACAGCCACATGCAGCAGTACGGGCCGCGCGCCAAGGCGCTCGAGCGCCTGGCACCCGAGCGCATGGCGACCGCCTACTTCTACACCTGGGGCGCCTGCGCGCCGATTCCCGGCATGTTCGCCGAGGGCAACCCGGCCTGCGGCGAACAGCGCGACGGCATGCTGCAGCTCGCGCGCGCGCCGCAGATCGACACCGTGGTGTTCGGCGGCTGCTGGAACTGCTACTTCAGCGGCGACTTCCCGCTGGCCTACGAGTACCGCGAGGGCCGCGCGGTCTACCCGGTGAACAACGGCGGACCCGGCATCGCGCCGGCGCTCTCGATGCTGGGCCACACCATGGCCGAGCTCGTGAAGCAGAACAAGAAGGTCTACCTGCTGCTCGACAACCCGAGCGGCATGGACTTCCAGCCGCAGCGCATGATCGCGGGCAGCCGGCTCGGCACGATGACGGTGGTGCTCGATTCGCCGACGGCCCCGCTGCCCGCGGCACAGGCCGAGCTCAACGCACGGCTGCGGCAGATCGCGCTGGACAGTGGTGCACAGGTGGTCGAGCCGATGGCCTCGCTGTGCAAGGACGGCCAGTGCCTGCGCGTGACGGCCGATGGCAAGCCGGTCTACAAGGACGGCGAGCATCTGCGGCCCGTGTACACGCGCGCGCACGCGGACTATGTCGACAGGATCTTTCTCGGAGAGGCGGCGCCGGCGGCCGCGGGTGGCAAGTAAGTCGGCCCACGGATTTCCGCGGGCCGATCGTCTACTGCTGCGCCTTGGGATCGCCGAAAGGCTCGTCGTCGGGCGGGGCTTCGGCCGGCATCCTGAACTCCTCGCTGGCCCAGGCGCCGAGGTCGATGCCCTTGCAGCGCGCGCTGCAGAACGGACGGTAGGGGTTGCGTTCCGAATAGACGCTGTCGCCGCCGCAGCTCGGGCAGCGGACGATGCGTTCGCCCTCGCGGGGCTCGATGCGCTCTTCGCCGGTCATGCGCACAAGGTGAGTTCGAAGGGGGTGTCGTCGCTGCTCTGGTGGAGGCGGTCGTCGCTCTCGTGGCGCATGAGCCGCACCGAGACCATGAGCCGGTTGCCGCTGATCTCGGGGATCAGGCCGAGCTTGGGATCGATGCGCAGGCGCAGCAGCTGGAAGCTGCGTCCCTGCGGCAAGTTCTGCTGGAACTGCCCGTTGGTGGCGATGACCTTGTAGGGCACGTCGGCGTCGCGCAGCAGCTTGAGCAGCAGATAGATCGACTCGGCCAGCGGCGCCAGCGTGCCCGACCAGCGCTCGAGGTCGGCGCGGCGGCTCTGGGTGCTGCGGTGCTGCCAGGCGTAGTAGGCGGGCAGGTCGAATTCGCAGGTGCCGCCCGGAATGCTCGCGCGGCTGCGGATGCTCATCAGCCACTCGTTCTCGGTCAGCGACTGGCCGGCCTTGCCCGCGATGCCGTTGAGCGTGCTGAAGTTGCGCTCGAGCTGCGCCACCACCTGGTCGAGCGCGGCCTCGGAGATGTTCGGATTGCCGCGGTAGGCGTTGAAGGCGGACTTGTGCTTCTCGAGGTCGCGCATGACGTCGGCCTTGAGGTCCGCGCGCGCGGCCACGTCCATGATCTCGAAGATGGTGACGAGCGCGAAGTGGTGGGACAGGGGCGACTCGGCAGGCACCAGCTCGCCGAGGCGGCGAAACAGGTGCTCCAGTCGCAGATAGGTCCGGATGCGCTCGTTGAAGGGGTACTCGTAGAGGATCACGCGGGCTCGGTCTCCTGACGAGGCGATAATAGCCTCATGGCGTGCGTGACGGGGGCTGAGGCACGATCTTGCGCACCTCGCCGAGCATCAGCTCGCCGAGCGCGAGCTGGCCGTGCATCGACAGATGGGTGTCGTTGGGGAAGTAGAAGTCGCGGATCTGGGTCTTCTTTTCCTGCGTGAAGGCGAACAGGTCGGGGCCCAGGCCCGAGGTCTTGAAGGCCTCGACGAAGGCCTTCGAGTGCGAGGGATCGATGTAGGTGGTGGTCTTGTTGGGGATCACCATCCAGAGCATCGGGAACGCGGTCTGCGACTTGGTGAAGGCCTGCATCGCGGCCACGTCCGCGGCCGGCAGCTCGCCGTTCTCGTCGTCCTCGCCGAAGAACAGGGCCTTGTTGCACAGGCGGTGACTGAACATTTCGCAACCATTGACCACCATGCGCGCCTTGGTGCGGTCGGTGGAGACGGTGTCGGCCGTGGTCGCCTTGGCGGCGCGCGTGTACTTGAGCGTGTCCAGGCCCGAGGTGAGCTTGGCACCCCAGTTGAGCGCGAAGCCGGGCACGTGCTCGAGCGGCACCGCGAAGGGCTCGGTGCGCGCGGCGAAGGGCCGCTTCATCGTCTCGCAGCTGCGCGTGTAGCGCATGCGCTCCTGCAGGATGCGCTCCACGCTCTCGACGATCACGAGCTTGCCCTTGAAGCCGGCGCGCGCGAGCCAGGCGTCGAAGTCGCCGCACAGGCGCTCGTCGAACTGCCCCCAGAAAGCCGTGGTGACCTTGTAGCCGGCCTTGACCAGCACCGACTGCCAGCGGTGCGTCATCGAGAAGCTGTCGCCGATCACGACGATGTCGGCCTGGTCGAGCGGCACGGCATGCAGGTACTCGGGCGCGACCTTCGGCGGCTCCTGGGTCCAGCCGAACTCGCGGTCGGACATCAGGCCGATGCGGCTCAGGTCGCCGTAGGGAATGGGCGTTGCGAGCGTGAGCACCAGCAGCGACGAGATGACGAGGAATCCGGCCACGAAGATCCGCAGCCACAGTTTTGCGGGAGTCATATCAAGTTGTCCGTTGCACTGCGCACCGCCTGATCACACAAGCTCAGGTCCCAGGATCGCAGGGTCCGTTCGTGGGCACCCGCGGAACCGGCTTTGCCGGGCCGCAGGGTGCGCCCCCTCGAGGGGGGATCCGAAGCGACACGAAGTGCGCGGAGATTCGGGGGTGGGCACATCAAAACTGGAAGTAGAGGAACGGGCTGTAGGTACCGAGCTTCGAGATGCAGATGCCGAGCAGCGTCACGGTGAACAGCGCCATCGCGGCCGTGAACAGCTTGTTGAGCGCCGGCCGGCCGGCCAGCGCCGCGGCCTGCGGCACCCAGCGCTGCAGCGTGATGGTGGGCGGCAGCGCGAGGCAGATGATGATCGCCACCAGCATGGTCTGGAAGAACTCGGGCTTGCGGTAGGGCACCGCGAGGAACTCGCGGAATGCGGTGCCGGGCACGCCGTGCAGGCCCAGCATGCCGCGGTAGATGTCCATGGCGGCGTGCAGGCTCTCGGCGCGGAACATCACCCAGGCGATCATCACGCACAGGAAGGTCAGGAACCAGCCGAAGACGCGGCCGGCGATGCTCGGTGGGCCCTTGCGGCGGAAGGTGGTGGTCCAGATGTGGTTGATCATCAGGAAGATGCCGTGCAGCGCGCCCCAGATCACGAAGGTCCAGGCTGCGCCATGCCACAGGCCGCCGAGCACCATCGTGAGGAACAGGTTCACGTGGCGGCGCTTCGGGCCCTTGCGGTTGCCGCCCAGCGGGATGTAGAGGTAGTCGCGCAGGAAGGTCGACAGCGAGATGTGCCAGCGGCGCCAGAACTCGATGATGCTGGTCGACTTGTAGGGCGAGTTGAAGTTCAGCGGCAGCTGCACGCCCAGGCACAGCGACAGGCCGACCGCCATGTCGGAGTAGCCCGAGAAGTCGAAATAGATCTGCAGCGTGTAGGCGAGCACGCCGAACCATGCGGTGTAGAGCGTGGGCTCGATGCCGTTGTGCACGCCGTTGAAGACCAGGTCTGCGTACTGGCCCATTGGATCGGCGATCAGCAGCTTCTTGGCCAGGCCGAAGGTGAAGATGGCCAGCCCGAGCGCGATCTTGTTGGGGTCGGCGCGGTAGGTCGCCGGGTTGGCGAACTGCGGCATCATCTGCGCGTGGTGCAGCACCGGGCCCGCGATCAGGTGCGGGAAGTAGGTGACGAACAGCACGTAGTGGATGAAGCTGCGCTCGTGCACCTTGCCCTGCCAGCAGTCGACCAGGAAGGCGATCTGCGTGAAGGTGTAGAACGAGATGCCGATCGGCAGCACGATGTGCAGCAGCGGAATCGGCGCGAGGCCCGCGGCATTCAGGCCGTCGTTGACGTTCGAGACGAAGAAGTTGGCGTACTTGAACACCGCCAGCACCACGAGATTGACCGTGAGCGCCGTGATCAGCAAGGTCTTGCGCCGGCGGTCGTCGCGCCCCGGTGCCGGCGTCAGGCGCAGGCCGAACCAGTAGTTGACGCAGATCGAGGCCAGCAGCAGCGGCAGGGCCTGCACGCTCCACCAGCCATAGAAGAACAGCGAGGCCAGCGCAAGAAACCCGGCTGCGGCCCGGATGTTGCGTTTGCCGATCAGGAAGAACCCGAGCAGCACCAGCGGGAAATAGACAAAGATGAAGGAATACGAGTTGAACAGCATCTCGAGAGGAGGCGCTGCTGCGAGCGCCCTTTTGTCGTAATCGTGGTGCAGCCGCCGCTGCGGCTAACCGGGGATTATCGCGTGCTGGCCGAGGTCCACCGTTTCCAGAGACCCCGCACCTGCACGGCGAGTTCCTCCAGGGTCAGGCTTTCGTTGTCGATGACCGCGTCGGCCGCGGCGCGGCGCAGCGCCCGCGGGGCCTGTTGCGCGATCACCGAGCGCACCGCTTCGGGGGCCCAGCCCGAGCGCGCGACGACGCGTTGCAGCTGGGTTTCTTCGGTGGCGTCGACCACCAGCACGCGCTCGACCTGTGCGCGCCAGCGCCCCGATTCGACCAGCAGGGGGACGTCGAAGACGATGGTGGCGTCGGGGCCGGCGGCCGCTGCTTCGCGCCGGGTTTCGGCACCGATCAGGGGATGGAGGATGCCTTCGAGCGCACGCTTGGCCTCGGGGTCCTGGAACACGAGCTCGCGCATGCGGGCGCGGTCGAGGCCACCGTCCGGCCGCAGCACCGCGGCGCCGAAGCGCGCCTCGAGCGAGGGCATCGCGATGCCGCCGGGCTCGGCGATGCGGCGCGCGATGGCATCGGTGTCGACCAGTACCGCGCCCTCGGCGACCAGCAGGCCCGCGACGGTGCTCTTGCCGCTGCCGATGCCGCCGGTGAGGCCGATGCGCCGGATCATGGAAAGCCTCCTGGCCTCAATGGAGCCAGGGGCCGAGCGGGAAGGCGAAGGGCGCCCATTGCTTGACGACGCCCGGGCCGATGACGAGGCAGACCAGGCCCGCGCCCGCGAGGAAGGGGCCGAAGGCGATCGGGATGTCCTTGTGGGCCAGCTTGCCCGCCACGCGCATGCCCAGGCCCAGCACGGCGCCCACGAGCGACGAGACCAGGATGATCGCGATCAGGTAGTCGGCACCGAGCCATGCGCCCAGCGCCGCCAGCAGCTTGAAGTCGCCGAAGCCCATGCCTTCCTTGCCCGTGATGAGTCGGTAGCCATGGTAGACCAGCCAGAGGCTCAGGTAGCCGAACACCGCGCCCCAGACCGAGAGCTGCAGCGAGGTGCCGGTCCAGCCCGCGGCCGCGCCGATCAGGCCGAGCCACAAAAGCAGGTAGTTGAGCGAGTCGGGCAGGAACTGGGTGTCGAAGTCGATCAGGAACTGGCAGACCAGCAGCGCCGCGAAGGCGGCCCACAGCGCGCCCGTCGGCGTGAGGCCGAAGCGGTGGCCGCAGAGCGCGAACAGCGCGGCGGTGGCCAGTTCGACCAGCGGATAGCGCGGGCTGATCCGGGTCTTGCAGGCGCCGCAACGGCCGCGCAATGCGAGGTAGCTCAGCACCGGGATGTTCTCGTACCAGCGGATCTCGTGGCCGCAGCTGCCGCAGCGCGAGCCGGGCCGCATGAGGTCGAAGCGCGGCAACTTCTCGAGTTCGACAGCGGCCTTGTCGGCCGCGGCTTCGAGGCCGGCCGGGGGCTGCGCCTTGGGGCCAAAGACCAGCGACCAGAGCGAGGGCATGTCCTTGACGCTCATGAGGTTCGCGACCGCGTCGTTGAGCCAGTCGCGGTACATCATGACCGGCGTGCGGTAGATCACCACGTTGAGGAAGCTGCCGATCAACAGACCGAGGACGCCGGCCAGCGCGGCGTCGAATCCCTGCGACACCAGCATCAGACGACCTGGCCGAGCTTGAAGATGGGCAGGTACATCGAGACCACGATGCCGCCGATGATCACGCCGAGAAAGACGATGATGATCGGCTCCATCAGGCTCGAGAGGCCGGCGACCATGTCGTCGACCTCGGATTCGTAGAAGTCCGCGGCCTTGCCGAGCATGTGGTCGATGGAACCCGACTCCTCGCCGATGGCGGTCATCTGGATCACCATCGAGGGGAACAGATTGACGTTGGTCATCGCATTCGTGAGGCTGGTGCCGGTCGACACCTCCTGCTGGATCTTGGCCGTGGCGTCACCGTACACGGTGTTGCCCGAAGCGCCGCCGACCGAGTCGAGCGCCTCGACCAGCGGCACGCCCGCAGCGAACATGGTGGCCAGCGTGCGCGTCCAGCGAGCGACGCAGGACTTCTCGATCAGCGCGCCGAAGATCGGCACCCGCAGCAGCAGGCGGTCCATGACCCGCTGCACGCGCTCGTTGCGCTTCCAGGCCTGGAAGAAGAAATAGAGGCCGCCGCCGATCACGCCGAAGATCAGCCACCAGTACGCCACGAAGAATTCGCTGACCGCCATCACGAACAGCGTGGGGGCGGGCAGATCGGCGCCGAAGGAGCTGAACACCTGCTTGAAGGCCGGGATCACGAAGATCATGATGATCGCCACCACCACGAAAGCCACCACCACCACCGAGGTCGGGTACATCAGCGCCGACTTGATCTTCGATTTGATCGCCTCGGTCTTCTCCATGTAGGTCGCCAGGCGGTCGAGCAGGTCTTCGAGGATACCGGCCGCTTCGCCGGCCTCGACCAGGTTGCAGTAGAGGTTGTCGAAGTACTTCGGGAACTTGCGGAAGGCCGACGACAGCGAGGTGCCGGTCTCGACGTCGCTGCGGATGTCGTTGAGCAGCTTGGCGACGCTGGGGTTGGCGTTGCCGCGGCCCACGATGTCGAAGGACTGCAGGAGCGGTACGCCGGCCTTCATCATGGTCGCGAGCTGGCGCGTGAAGATCGCGATGTCCTTGGGCTTGATGCTCTTGCCCGAGCGGGTGCGGCGCTTCTTGATCTTGCTGGCGAGCACGCCCTGGCGCCGTAGCGCGGCCTGCACCTGGTTCTCGCCGGCGGCACGCAGTTCACCGCGCACCAGCTTGCCGTTGCGATCCTTGCCTTCCCACTCGAAGACGAATTCCTTGACGTCGCGCCGTTGCCGGTTTGCCGTCGATGCTGCTGTGGCCATTCGGTTCGATCTCCGCTTCCAGTGTGTTCGTTATAGGTTGGTGACCGCCACCACTTCCTCGAGCGAGGTCAGGCCCTGCATCACTTTGCGCAGGCCCGACCGGCGCAGCGAGCGCACGCCTTCGGCTTCCGATTGCTGCGCGATGTCGAGCGCGCTGCCGTCGCGCAGGATGATTTCCTGGATCGCTTCGGAGATCGGCATCACCTGGTAGATCCCCACGCGGCCCTTGTAGCCGCCGCTGCAGGCAGCGCAGCCCACGGGCCGGTAGGGCTTCCAGCTGCCGTCGATCTCGTCGTCCTGGAAGCCCGCTTCGAGCAGCGCTTCGCGCGGGATGTCCACGGGCGCGCGGCAGGCCATGCACAGCCGCCGCGCGAGCCGCTGGGCGGTGATCAGGATCACGCTCGACGCGATGTTGAAGGGCGCGATGCCCATGTTGCGCATCCGCGTGAGGGTGGTGGGGGCGTCGTTGGTGTGCAGCGTCGACAGCACCAGGTGACCGGTCTGTGCGGCCTTGATCGAGATGTCGGCGGTTTCGATGTCGCGGATTTCGCCGACCATGATGATGTCGGGATCCTGCCGCAGGAAGGCCCGCAGCGCGGCCGCGAAGGTCAGGCCGGCCTTCTCGTTCACGTTGACCTGGTTGACGCCCGGCAGGTTGATTTCCGAGGGGTCCTCGGCGGTCGCGATGTTCACTCCCGGCTGGTTCAGCAGGTTGAGGCAGGTGTAGAGCGACACCGTCTTGCCCGAGCCGGTCGGCCCGGTGACCAGCACCATGCCGTAGGGCCGGCTGATCGCGTGCAGCAGGCGTTCCTTCTCGTCGGCGTCGTAGCCCAGCGCATCGATGCCCATGCGCGCGCTGCTGGGGTCGAGGATCCGGACCACGATCTTCTCGCCGAACAGCGTGGGCAGCGTGCTCACGCGGAAGTCGATCACCCGGTCGGGACCGATCTTGAGCTTCATGCGCCCGTCCTGGGGCACGCGCTTCTCGGAGATGTCGAGCCGCGAGATGACCTTGATGCGCGAGGCCAGCTTGTCCTTGATCACGGTCGGTGGGCTCGCGACCTCGCGCAGTTCGCCGTCGACCCGGAAGCGCACGCGGTAGTGGTGCTCGTAGGGCTCGAAGTGGATGTCCGACGCGCGCATGCTGACCGCGTCGAGCAGCATCTTGTGCAGGAAGCGCACGACCGGCGCGTCCTCGACCTCGGCGATCGCCTGCTCGTTGGCGTCGCCCGCGGTGTCGGCGCTGACGTCGTCGAACTCGAATTCGGTGCCGACGATGCTGTTGATGGTTTCGGCCGCGCTGGCCGCGGCGGCCTCGACCATGCGCGACAGCTTGTCGTACTCGGCGATGACCCAGTCCACGCCCATCTGGGAGGCGAACTTGATCTTCTCGGCGGCCTGCTGGTCGGACGGATCGGCCGTGGCGACGATCAGGCGGTTGTTGCGCTTGCTGAGGACGACGATGCGGTAGGCCTGGCAGAGCTTGGGATCGAGCAGATCCTTCGGCAGGCGCTGGTGATCGATAGCGTCGAGGTCGAGCAGCGGAGCGCCGAATGCATTCGAGAGCGTGTGAGCGAGGTCGGCGGCCGAGACGGCACCGGTGCCCGTGAGTTCGGCGATGAAGCTGGAGCGGCTGCTCAGCGACTTCTGATAGAGATCTTCCGCGGTTTTCGCGGGCAGCTTGCCGGCTGAGACCAGCGCGCGTGCAAGCCCTGGCAAGGCGACTTGCGGGTTTTCTTTAACGGGAAGTTCGGCTGCAGCCATCAGCGAATGCAAGAGATGTGAGAAATTGCTTCACGATCATCGCCGAACACTCCTGTGCTGTAAATCGCTGTACAGCAACAGAAAATGGCATTCTGATGGTTTATGCCAGTCTCGAAAAGACTGGTCGGGGTGAGAGGATTCGAACCTCCGGCCTCTACGTCCCGAACGTAGCGCTCTACCAGGCTAAGCTACACCCCGATGGTGCGAAAAGTCAGTCGTCCTTGGCCAACTCGTAAGAGGTGTCAGGCACGCCGCTCAAGCAGCTGAGCCGCTAATTGTAGCAAACCTGAAGCGTGCGAATTCGTCGCGAAGCCGTCGAGCGCAGAAATTGCGCGTTGTGCTTCGGCCGCGGCCGCCGCGCGCGATGCATCCAGGGCGCCGGTTTCGCGCACGATCTCGACGATCTTGCCCAGCTGGGCGGTGTCGCCCGCCTCGATGGCCGCGCGCACCAGCGCACTCTGGGCCGCGGTGCCGCGCTGCATCGCGAAGATCAGCGGCAGCGTGGTCTTGCCTTCGCGCAGGTCGTCGCCAAGGTTCTTGCCGGTTTCGCTGGCGTCGCCCGCGTAGTCGAGCACGTCGTCGATCACCTGGAAGGCCGTGCCCAGTGCCTGCCCGTAGGTGGCGCAGGCTTCCTCGACCTCGGGCGTCACGCCTGCCAGCACAGCGGCCAGGCGCGTGCTGGCTTCGAACAGCTTGGCGGTCTTGGAGCGGATGACGCGCAGGTAGGCCGACTCGTCGAGCGAGGCGTCGTGCATGTTCATCAGCTGCAGCACCTCGCCTTCGGCGATCACGTTGGTCGCCTCGGCCAGGATCTGCATCACGCGCATGTTGTTGGCATCCAACATCATCTGGAAGGCGCGCGAATAAAGGAAGTCGCCGACCAGCACGCTGGCGGGATTTCCGAAGGATTCGTTGGCGGTCGGGCGCCCGCGGCGCAGCGTCGATTCGTCGACCACGTCATCGTGCAGCAGGGTGGCGGTGTGGATGAACTCCACCACGGCCGCGAGATTGAAGCGCTGTTCGCCGGTGTAGCCGAGCGCGCCGGCCATCAGCAGCAGCAAGGCCGGCCGCAGGCGCTTGCCGCCTGCGGAGATGATGTACTTCGAGACTTGGCTGACCAGCGGCACCCCGGTGTCGAGGCGGTTGGAGATCACGCGGTCGACTTCGACCATGTCACCGGCGATCAGGCCGAGGACTGCGGCGGTGGGGGAGGTGTCGGCGGCGGGAACTGACAAAGCGTGGGCGCTGGGCGCTGCTGAATACAGGGATGGCGCAAGACGCCGGAAGGCGCCGATTATAGGGAGCGGGAAACGGCCGCTGGCCTCGATCGGGCGCCGGGGCATGTGAGCATGCGCAAACCGTGCTATAGTCTTGGTCTCTGCGGAATTCGCCGCGGAGACTCAATTCCTAAGAGGTTCACATGTACGCGGTCATAAAAACCGGTGGCAAGCAGTATCGCGTTGCTTCCGGCGAGAAAATCAAAGTAGAACAGATTGCTGCGGACGTTGGCCAGGAAATCGTGATCGACCAGGTTCTGGCCGTCGGAAACGGCGCTGAAATCAAGGTTGGCACGCCCCTGGTGTCCGGTGCAACGGTGACGGTCACGGTGCTGTCGCACGGCAAGCACGACAAGGTTCGCATCTTCAAGATGCGCCGTCGCAAGCACTATCAGAAACGTCAAGGCCATCGCCAGCAGTTCACCGAGCTGCAAATCGGCGCGATCGCCGGTTAAGGAGCAGACTCCATGGCACAGAAAAAAGGCGGCGGCTCCACGCGAAACGGGCGCGATTCCAAGCCCAAGATGCTCGGCGTGAAGGCCTTCGGCGGCCAACTGATCAGCGCCGGCTCGATCATCGTGCGCCAGCGCGGTACCCAGTTCCACCCCGGCGTGAACGTCGGCGTGGGCAAGGACCACACGCTGTTCGCCCTCGTCGACGGCCACGTGTCGTTCGGCTTCAAGGGTGCGCTCAACAAGCACATGGTCAATGTGACGCCGGCGGCCTGAGCCTCCAGCCACTTCGACTGTCTCGGAGCCCCGCTTTGCCGGGGCTTCTTCATTTGTAAACTGGACATCCCATGAAGTTCGTCGACGAAGCCTTCATCGACATCGCCGCCGGCGATGGCGGCAACGGCTGCGTGTCGTTCCGCCATGAGAAGTACAAGGAATTCGGCGGCCCCAATGGCGGCGACGGCGGGCGCGGCGGCCATGTGTTCGCCGTGGCCGACTCGAACCTCAACACGCTGGTGGATTTCCGCTACTCGCGCCGGCACGAAGCCAAGCGCGGCGAGCACGGCATGGGCTCCGACATGTTCGGCGCCGCGGGCGACGACATCACGCTGAAGATGCCGGTCGGCACGATCATCACCGACGCCGAAACCGGCGAAGTGCTCTATGAACTGCTGACGCCCGGCGAGGTCATCACCATCGCCAAGGGCGGCGACGGCGGCTTCGGCAACCTGCGCTTCAAGAGCGCCATCAACCGCGCACCGCGCCAGAAGACGCCCGGCTGGCCCGGCGAGCGCAAGAGCCTCAAGCTCGAACTCAAGGTGCTGGCCGACGTGGGCTTGCTGGGCATGCCGAACGCCGGCAAGTCGACCTTGATCAGCGCGATCTCGAACGCGCGCCCGCGCATCGCCGACTATCCGTTCACCACCCTGCACCCCAATCTCGGCGTGGTGCGCGTCGGCCCCGAACAGAGCTTCGTGGTGGCCGACCTGCCCGGCCTGATCGAGGGTGCTTCCGACGGCGCCGGTCTCGGCCACCTGTTCCTGCGTCACCTGCAGCGCACCCGGCTGTTGCTGCACGTGATCGACCTCGCGCCCTTCGACGAGACCGTCGACCCGGTCGCGCAGGCCAAGGCGATCGTGGGCGAGCTCAAGAAGTACGACGCGCAGCTCTACGAGAAGCCGCGCTGGCTGGTGCTCAACAAGCTGGACATGATCCCCGAGGAAGAACGCGCCGCGCGCGTGAAGGACTTCGTGAAGCGCCTGCGCTTCAAGGGACCGGTGTTCGAGATCTCGGCGCTCACGCGCGAAGGCTGCGAGCCGCTCGTGCATGCGATCTACCGCCAGGTCAAGGCCCAGCAGGTGGCCGAGCAGCCGCCGGCCGAGATCGATCCGCGCTTCGTCGAACTGCCGCCCGAAAAGCCCTGAGCGAGGGCCTTCGGCCCGGCCCTGCAATGCTATTGATTAAATAGCATAATCGTCAGTCTTCACGCCAGCTACAGCCTTCAATGACCTCGAATACCGGATCCACAGCCCTGCGGGACGCCCGCCGCATCGTCGTCAAGGTGGGCTCGAGCCTCGTGACGAACGAGGGCCGCGGCCTCGACGAGGGCGCCATCGGCGAGTGGTGCCGGCAGCTCGCCGCGCTGGTGCGCGACGGGCGCGAGGTGGTGATGGTCTCGAGCGGCGCCATCGCCGAGGGCATGAAGCGCCTCGGCTGGAAGACCCGGCCGCACGAGGTGCACGAGCTCCAGGCCGCCGCAGCCGTCGGCCAGATGGGCCTGGCCCAGATGTACGAGACCAAGCTGCGCGAGAACCGCATCGGCAGCGCGCAGGTGCTGCTCACACACGCCGACCTGGCCGACCGCGAGCGCTACCTCAATGCCCGTTCGACCCTGGTGACGCTGCTGCGCCTCGGCGTGGTGCCGGTCATCAACGAGAACGACACCGTGGTCAACGACGAGATCAAGTTCGGCGACAACGACACGCTCGGCGCGCTGGTCGCGAATCTCGTCGAGGCCGATGCGCTGGTGATCCTCACCGACCAGCGCGGCCTCTATTCGGCCGACCCGCGCAAGGACCCCGACGCGAAGTTCATCCACGAGGCCGCCGCGGGCGACCCGGCGCTCGAGGCCATGGCCGGTGGCGCGGGCTCGAGCATCGGCAAGGGCGGGATGATCACCAAGATCCTCGCGGCCAAGCGTGCGGCCGGTTCGGGCGCCTCCACCGTGATCGCCTGGGGCCGCGAGCCCGATGCATTGCTGCGCCTTGCGCAGGGCGACGCCATCGGCACGCTGCTGGTGGCGCAGACCGCGAAGCACCAGGCGCGCAAGCGCTGGATGGCCGACCATCTGCAACTGCGTGGCGCCGTGATCGTCGATGCCGGCGCGGCCGCCAAGGTGCGCGCCGAGGGCAAGAGCCTGCTGCCGATCGGCATGACGGGCGTGTCGGGCGAGTTCTCGCGCGGCGACGTGATCGCGGTGCGCGATGCCGAGGGCATCGAGCTGGCGCGCGGCCTCGCCAACTACTCGAGCGTCGAGGCGCGGCTGCTGTGCCGCAAGCCCTCGGCCGAGTTCGAGCGGCTGCTGGGCTATGCCGCCGAGCCGGAGATGGTGCACCGGGACAACATGGTGCTCATGCCGGTCTGAGGCTCGCCTCGACCGCGCCAAAGAAAAAGGCCCCGATCGGGGCCTTTTCTCATCGTGCCGGCGTGCTGCTCACTGCACTTCGCGCACCGGATTGCGGATGTACTGGACGATCTCGCTGGCCGTCGAGCGCGGTGCGCTGTCGCGGCACAGGCCCTGGGTCGCGATGGCCCAGGTGTAGCGCGAGTTGAGGTCGGTGATGCGCTTCCACTCGGGTGCCTTGGCCAGCTCCCACGCATTGCCGCTGTAGCGCGCATAGCTCTTCATCTCGCCGGTCTTGCAGCGCACGCCGTCGTAGAAGGCGTTGATCGTGCCGCCCGCCTTGCTGCTCGCCACCACCACGTAGCGCACGATGCCGTCGGGCGTGATCGTGATGGTCTTCGGGTCGATGCCGAACTTCAGCGTCATGTAGGGCGGCATCTCGATCGGCACCAGGCGGTTCTGGTCGAAGGCCGGTGGCGGCGGTGCCGCCGACTCCTGCCACTCGGCATCGGACTGCGTCGTCTTGGGCGGGGGCGGCATGCCGCTTTGCGCCCAGTCGGGGTTGTCGGTGTCGTGCTTGGCCGAGCCGCAGGCCGCCAGCAGCAGGGCGCTTGCGAGAACGAGCGCCGGGCTAGCGAGGCGTGGGAGGTTGCGCAGCGGATGCGGACGGAAAGACGGGTCCGTCGGAAGAGTCGGTCGCAGATTTGACATTGGGGTCCGGGTCGAAGCTCGCGCCCGGAGGCAGTTCGAAGTTGGCGTCGTGGCCGCCCGCGGAAGGATGGCGCTCGAACTCTCGGGCGCGCACGTTGCTGCGCAGGAAGCGGTTGCGGAAATCCTGCCGTGGCAGGTAGCGAGCAAGCTCGGTGAGCGCCATCTCGTAGACGCCCCGTTTGAATTCGACGACGACGTCGAGCGGCACCCAGTAGTCGTGCCAGCGCCAGGCGTCGAATTCGGGATGGTCCGTGGCACGCAGGTTCAGATCCCAGTCGTGACCGACCAGTTGCAGCAGATACCAGATTTGTTTCTGGCCCTTGTAGTGACCTCGTGCGTCTCGTCGGATGAACCGATCCGGCACCTCGTAGCGCAACCAGTCGCGGGTACGGGCCACGATACGCACGTGCTCCGGATGGAGACCCACTTCCTCATGCAATTCCCGGAACATGGCTTGCTCGGGACTTTCGCCGCGGTCGATGCCGCCTTGCGGAAACTGCCAGGAATGCGTGCGGATGCGTTTGCCCCAAAAAACCTGGTTTTTCTGGTTGAGCAGGATGATGCCGACGTTGGGCCTGAAGCCGTCCCGGTCGAGCATAATCAAACCCCAATTTTTGAACTGAGTCGATTATGCATGCCGGGTTGCACTCGGCAAGCGACCGGTTCCGGGCTCTCAGGGTCTCTACGGGGGCCGTCGTCCGTCTCGTTTCACTCCGAACCAGCACCGCATTTCCGATGAAAGCATCCCGTTTCTTCGTCTCCACCCTCAAGGAAGCGCCGGCCGATGCCGAGGTGGCGAGCCACCGTCTCATGATGCGCGCGGGCATGATCAAGAAGGTCGGCACCGGCATCTACACGTACATGCCCATGGGCCTGCGTGTCATCCGCAAGGTCGAGGCGATCGTGCGCGAGGAGATGAACCGCGCCGGCGCGGTCGAGCTGACGATGCCAGTGGTGCAGCCCGCCGAGCTCTGGCAGGAGTCGGGCCGCTTCGACAAGATGGGCCCCGAGCTGCTGCGCATCAAGGACCGCCATGACCGCGACTTCGTGGTGCAGCCCACCAGCGAAGAGGTGGTGACCGACATCGCGCGCCAGGAGATCCGCAGCTACAAGCAGCTGCCGAAGAACTTCTACCAGATCCAGACCAAGTTCCGCGACGAGCGCCGTCCGCGCTTCGGCCTGATGCGCGGGCGCGAATTCATCATGAAGGACGCCTACAGCTTCGACCGTGACCTCGACGCGGCCAAGGCCAGCTACCAGGCGATGGCGCAGGCCTACCGCAACATCTTCGACCGCTTCGGCCTGCGTTACCGCGCCGTGGCGGCCGACAGCGGCGCCATCGGCGGCGACCTCAGCGAGGAATTCCAGGTCATCGCCGCCACCGGCGAGGACGCGATCGTCTACTGCCCCGACAGCGACTACGCGGCCAACATGGAAAAGGCCGAGGCGCTGGCTCCGGCCGGCCCGCGTCCCGCCGCCGCCAATGCGCTCGAGAGGACGCCCACGCCCGGCAAGAGCACCTGCGAGGACGTCGCCGTGCTGCTCGGCGTGCCGCTCGCCACCACCGTGAAGTCGCTGGTGCTTGCCACCGACATCGTCGACGAGGCCGGCAACATCACGGGCTCGCAGGTCTGGCTGCTGCTGCTGCGCGGCGACCACGAGATGAACGAGATCAAGGTCGCCAAGCTGCCCGGCCTCGACAAGGGCTTTCGCTTCGCGACCCTGGCCGAGATCGATGCGCACTTCGGCTGCAAGCCCGGCTACCTCGGCCCGCTGAACCTCAAGAAGCCGGTGAAGCTGGTGGCCGACCGCGAAGTCGCGCTGATGGCCGACTGGATCACGGGCGCCAACGAGATCGACTTCCACATGACCGGCGTCAACTGGGGCCGCGACCTGCCCGAGCCCGAGCTGGTGGCCGACCTGCGCAACGTGGTCGCGGGCGATGCCTCGCCCGACGGCAAGGGCGTGCTGGCGATCGAGCGCGGCATCGAGGTGGGCCACGTCTTCGTGCTGGGCACCAAGTACAGCAAGTCGATGAACGCCACCTTCCTCGACGAAGGCGGCAAGCCGCAGTTCCTCGAGATGGGTTGCTACGGCATCGGCGTCACGCGCCTGCCCGCCGCCGCCATCGAGCAGAACCACGACGAGCGCGGGATCATCTGGCCCGACGCGATCGCGCCGTTCACCGTGGTGGTGTGCCCGATCGGCATGGACCGCAGCGCCGAGGTCAAGGCCGCGGCCGAGGCGCTCTACGAAGTGCTGCTCGCCAAGGGCGTCGACGTGCTGCTCGACGACCGCGGCGAGCGCCCGGGCGCGATGTTCGCCGACTGGGAACTGATCGGCGTGCCGCACCGCGTGGTGATCTCCGACCGCGGCCTCAAGGAAGGCCAGCTCGAATACCAGCATCGCCGCGACACCGCCGCGACCAAGGTGCCGGCCGCCGGCATCGCGGACTTCATCGCCGGCAAGCTCGCGGCATGAGCCTTCCGGGCGGCTTCTCCCGGCGCCATTGCATCGGCGCCGCGGCGGGCGCCCTCGCGGCGCTGTCGCTGCCGCGACCGGCACTGGCCGGCGCGCAGATCGAGGAGCCGCTGATCGACTCGGTGCGCACCGCGCTGAGCTCGGCCATCCACAACAAGGCACCGCCGGTGCCGCAGTTCGCGAACACCGAGGCGCGCCTGGCCTATCTGCGCTGGCTCGGCGAGATGAGCGAACGGCTCAAGAAGAAGGTCGCCGATGCGCCCTCGCGCATCGAATTCCTGCAGACGGTCTGGTACGAGGCCAAGCGCTCGGGGCTCGACGTGAGCCTGGTGCTCGGGCTGATCCAGGTCGAGAGCAATTTCCGCAAGTTCGCGGTCTCGAGCGCGGGCGCGCGCGGCTACATGCAGGTCATGCCGTTCTGGACCCGCGTGATCGGCGACAGCGACCCGGCCAAGCTGTTCCACATGCAGACCAACCTGCGCTTCGGCTGCGTGATCCTGCGTCACTACCTGGACCGCGAGAGCGGCGACCTGTTCCTGACGCTGGGCCGCTACAACGGCAGCCGCGGCAAGGCGCCGTATCCGAACGCGGTGTTCTCGAACCAGCGGCTGTGGGCCTGGGCCGACCGCGAGCGCGAGATCGAGCGCAAGGAACAGGACAAGGCCCGTTCCGCGGCCTGACTGGAATTCAGGCGATCAGGTCTTGGTGACCATCACCTGGTCGATCCGGTAGCTGTCGACGTCCATCACCTCGAAGGTATAGCCCGCCCAGCTCACGCTGTCGGTGCGCTTGGGAACGCGGCGCAGCATCACCATCAGGAAGCCCGCGAGCGTCTCGTACTCGTCGGCATGCGGCAGCTCGTCGATGTGCAGCGCACGCTGCACGTCCTGGATCGGCGTGATGCCGTCGATCAGCCAGGAGTTCTCGTCGCGGCGCACGATCTGTTCCTCGTCGGGCGTGGACACGAGGTCGCCCATCACCGTGCTCATCACGTCGTTGAGCGTGATCACGCCCACCACCAGGCTGTACTCGTTGACGATGATCGCGAAGTCTTCATGGGCCTGCTGGAACTGCTCGAGCACCTCGGTCAGCGACAGCCGGTCGGGGATCACCAGCGCCTTGTGCAGCGGCAGCCCCTGGTCGAAGGCCAGCGGCTGGCCGCTGAGCACGCGCTGGAACATGTCCTTGGCATCGACGTAGCCCAGCACGTGGTCGATGTCGCCGTCGCACACCGGGTAGGCCGAGAAGGGCTCGGCCACGATGCGCGCGCGCAGCACCGACTCGGGGTCGTCGTGCAGGAACCAGGCGATGCTGTCGCGCGCGGTCATCACGCTGCTCACGAGCCGCGTCTCGAGCTCGAACACGTTGGCGATCACCTGCTGCTCGCGCACCGCGAGCACACCGGCGCGCGCGCCGGCCTCGGTCATCGCGAGGATGTCGGCCGAGGTGATCTTGTCGTCGCGCGCCATCGGCATGCCCAGCAGCTTGAACAGCAGGTCGGTGCAGGCGGTGAACAGCCACACCAGCGGCTTGAAGGTGGTGATCAGCAGCTGCATCGGCTTGGCGATGCGCACCGCCAAGCGCTCGGGGTCGTTCATGCCCAGCCGCTTGGGGAACAGGTCGGCGAACACCAGGAACACCGCGATGATGGTCACGAAGGAGCACAGGAAGCCCGCGCTCTGCGCGCCCTCGGGGCCGAGCCAGCCGGTGAACAGGCGCGCGAAGTAGGGGCTCAGCGCGCCTTCGCCGACCACGCCGCCCAGGATCGCGACCGCGTTGAGGCCGATCTGCACCACGGTGAAGTAGTAGCCCGGCTGCTCCTGGATGCGCAGCACGAGGTCGGCGCGCGCGTCGCCGTCGTCGGCCATCTGGCGCAGGCGCAGGCGACGCGAGGCGGCCAGCGCGATCTCGGCGAGGGAGAAGAAGGCGCTCAGCGCGATCAGGAGCGCGATGACGAGCAGGCTTTGGGTCAGGGTCATGGTGGTCACCAACAGACCCCGATGGTGCCATGGCGCAGGGGGCGCCCGCCACGGGCGCGGCCCGCAGGCGAAAGAGCGCTCAGACCCCGCCGTGCGGATGGGTCGGGTCGACCCACAGCACCGACTCGGGCTTCTCGACCGGCTCGATGTCGAGGTTCACCGCGACGGCCTCACCGTCGCTGCGGCACAGCACGCACTCGAGCGTCTCGGTCGGGCTGGCGTTGATTTCCTGGTGCGGCACGTAGGGCGGCACGTAGATGAAGTCGCCCGGCCCGGCCTCGGCCGTGAACTCGAGCTGCTCGCCCCAGCGCATGCGCGCGCGGCCGCGCACGACGTAGATCACCGATTCGAGGTGGCCGTGGTGGTGGGCGCCGGTCTTGGCGTCGGCATGGATGGTGACCGTGCCGGCCCAGAGCTTCTGCGCGCCGACGCGCGCGAAATTGATCGCCGCGGCCCGGTTCATGCCGGGCGTCTGGGCGGTGTTGGCGTCGAGCTGGTTGGCCGCGATCACCCGCACGCCGTCGTGCTTCCACGCCGGGGCCGACGCCTCGTCGTGCGGATGCCCGTGGTCGTGATCGTGGCCGTGGCTCATCGCCGGGCCCGGATCAGGCAGCGTCGCCGGCCAGCACCTTCTGCAGTTCGCCCGACTCGTACATCTCCATCATGATGTCCGAGCCGCCGACGAATTCGCCCTTGACGTAGAGCTGGGGGATGGTGGGCCAGTTGCTGTAGTCCTTGATGCCCTGGCGGATGCCGTCGTCCTCGAGGACGTTGACGGTCTTGAGCGACTTGGTGTCGACGCCCACGGCCTTGAGGATCTGGATCGCGCGGCCCGAGAAGCCACACATGGGGAAGCTGGCGTTGCCCTTCATGAAGAGCACGAGTTCGTTGGATTTGACGAGGTCGTCGATGCGTTGCTGGGCGTCGGACATGGGGGCTCCTGAAAAGTAGGCTGGAGGGATTATTTCACCGTGCGCCGGATTCCGCCCGAGCAGCGCGCGATGCCTGCCAGGTCGTCGCGGCTTTGCACCTCGGCGAAGCCGTGGGCGGCCAGCAGCTGCCGCACCGCGGGGGCCTGGTCGTGACCATGTTCCAGCAGCAGCCAGCCGCCTTCGGCCAGGTGCGCGGGCGCGTCGGCAACGATGCGGCGGATGTCGTCGAGCCCGTCGGCGCCGGCCACCAGCGCCGAGACGGGCTCGTGCTGCAGCGCCGGCAGATGCGGGTCGCCGGCGGCAATGTACGGCGGGTTGCTGGCGATCAGCGCGTAACCCGGGTCCGCGCCCGCGAGCCAGTCGGCCTGGGCGAAACGCACCGGCAGCTTCAGGCGCTCGGCGTTGGCGCGGGCCACCGCGAGCGCGTCGGCGCTGGCATCCACCGCATCGACCTGCGCATCGGCGCGCGCATGCTGCAGCGCCAGCGCGATCGCGCCGCTGCCGGTGCCCAGGTCGAGCACGCGCGGCGCGGCCCGGCCTTCGAGGCATTCCAGCGCCCAGTCGACCAGCGTTTCGGTGTCGGGCCGCGGCACCAGCACGCGCGGATCGACGCGCAGCTCGAGGCCGTGGAATTCCTTCTCGCCCAGCAGGTAGGCCACCGGCTCGCCCGCGAGGCGGCGCAAGAGCCGCGCCGACAGTGCGGTCCACAGCGGCTCGGGCAGCGCGTCGGTGTCGTGCGCGAGCAGCCAGGCGCGGTCGTGCGGCGGCCGACCCAGCGCGTGCAGCAGCAGCAGCTGGGCGTCGAGCCGGTCGACGCCCAGCCGCGCGGCCGCGGCCAGCGCCTGGGTCACGGTCGAGGGCGCGAGCGGCTCAGTGCTCATGAGGGCAGGCTCGATTCGAGTTCGGCCAACTGCTCCGCCGCGCGCGCGGCGCGCAGCGCCTCGAGCACGTCGCCGAGGTCGCCTTCCATGATCGCGAGCAGCTTGTAGAGCGTGAGGTTGATCCGGTGGTCGGTGAGCCGGCCCTGGGGGAAGTTGTAGGTGCGGATACGGTCGGAGCGGTCGCCGCTGCCGATCAGGCCCTTGCGCAGCGCGGCGTCCTTGGCGGCGCGCTCGCTGCGCTCCTTCTCCTGGATCCGTGCCGACAGCACCTGCAGCGCCTTGGCCTTGTTGCGGTGCTGGCTGCGGTCGTCCTGGCACTCGGCCACGATGCCGGTCGGGATGTGCGTGATGCGCACCGCCGAATCGGTCTTGTTGATGTGCTGGCCGCCGGCGCCGCTGGCGCGGTAGGTGTCGATGCGCAGGTCGGCCGGATTGATCTGCACCGCCTGCGCCTCGTCGGGCTCGGCCAGCACCGCCACCGTGCAGGCGCTGGTGTGGATGCGGCCCTGCGTCTCGGTGGCCGGCACGCGCTGCACGCGATGGCCGCCCGATTCGAAGCGCAGGTTGCCGAACACCTCGTCGCCCGAGATGCGCACCACCACTTCCTTGTAGCCGCCGAGCTCGCTCTCGTTCTCGCTCACGATCTCGCAGCGCCAGCCGGCGCGCTCGCAGTAGCGCGTGTACATGCGCAGCAGGTCGCCCGCGAACAGCGCTGATTCGTCGCCGCCGGTACCGGCGCGGATTTCGAGGAAGGCGTTGCGCGCGTCGTCGGGGTCCTTGGGCAGCAGCAGGCGCTGCAGCTCGTCTTCCAGCTGCGTGAGCTCGGCCTCGGCCTCGGCGATCTCCTGCGCGGCCATCTCGGCCATGTCGGTGTCGTCGAGCATCTCCTTCGCGCCCGCGATGTCGGCCTCGCGCTGCACGTAGCGCGCATAGCGGCCGGCCACCTGCGTCACCTCGGCATGCTCGCGCGAGATGGTGCGGTACTGCGCCATGTCGCCCATGATGTCCTCGCGCGAGAGCAGGAAGTCGAGTTCGCCGAGGCGGGCGGCATAGCGTTCGAGTTGGTGACGGAGGAAGGGCTTCACGGCGGAGGAGTTCGAAAAAGAGGGGAGGTGCCGCGGCACGGCGGCAAGGCGCATGGAGGCCGCGGCACGCCGTGCCGGGCTCGCGGACGAGCGCCGCTAACGCTCTTTGCGCAGGAACAGGCGCGAGATGGTCTGCGCCGTCTGCTCGCGCGAGGCGGCATCGCCCGCGTGCAGCTCGGCCAGCGCGCCGTGCAGCATCTTCTGCGTGAGCCCGCGCGACAGGGCTTCGAGCACGGCCTCGACCGATTCGCCCTTGGCAAGCAGCTTGCGCGCGCGCGCCAGTTCGGCGGCGCGCCATTCGTCGGTCTGCGCGTTGAGCTGCTGGATCAGCGGCACCGTGCCGCGCTGGCCCAGCCAGTGCATGAAGCTCTGCACGCCGGCGTCGATGATGACCTCGGCCTGCGCCACCGCGGCCTGGCGGTTGGCCTGGCCCTGCTGCACGACCTGGGCGAGGTCGTCCACGGTGTAGAGGTAGATGTCCTCGAGCGCCTTCACCTCGGGCTCGATGTCGCGCGGCACGGCCAGGTCGACCATGAACATCGGGCGATGCTTGCGCGACTTGAGCGCGCGTTCCACGGCGCCCAGGCCGATGATCGGCAGCGTGCTCGCGGTGCAGCTCACGACGATGTCGAACTCGGCCAGCCGTGCCGGCAGGTCGGCCAGCCGCATCGCCTCGCCGCCGAAGCGCGAGGCCAGCTTCTCGCCGCGTTCGAGCGTGCGGTTGGCAATGGCGATGGACTTCGGCTCCTTGGCCGCGAAGTGCGTGGCCGCGAGGTCGATCATCTCGCCGGCGCCGACGAACAGCACGCGCGTCTGGCGCAGGTCCTCGAACAGCTGGCCGGCCAGGCGCACGGCGGCGGCCGCCATGCTGATCGAGTGCGCGCCGATCTCGGTGGCGGTGCGCACTTCCTTGGCGACCGCGAACGAGCGCTGGAAGAGTTGGTTGAGCGTGCTGCCCAGCGCGCCGGCGGTTTCGGCGGCGCGCACCGCGTCCTTCATCTGGCCGAGGATCTGGGCTTCGCCGAGCACCATCGAATCGAGGCCGCTGGCCACGCGGAAGGCATGGCGCGCGACATCGCCGTCGTGCAGGGTGTAGGCATGCGAGCGCAGCAGCGCGGGGGCCACGCCGCCGCTCTGGGCCAGCCAGCCGACCGTGTGGTCGATCGCGGCATGGTCAGCGGCGCAGTAGATCTCGGTGCGGTTGCAGGTCGAGATGATGGCGGCCTCGACCTGCGGGTGGCGGCCGCTCGAGAACGAGCTGCGCAGGCTCTGCAGGGTGGGAGCGATCTGGTCGAGCGCAAACGCAAAACGACCGCGCAGATCGAGCGGCGCGGTCGTGTGGTTCAAGCCAAGAGCCCAGACAGACATGTAGCGATTATAAAATTTGCGGAGCCCGTCCCGGCACCGTGCTGTCTATGACCTCCATAGCGGCTGGCGGATGACGCTTCCGCCCCTTCCCGAATGTCCGCGCTCGCCCTGCTCAACCACCTCCTCAACTTCGCGCTGCCGGCCGTCTTCGTGGCCGGGGTGCTTGCGCTGTGCGGCCGCTTCCTGATGCCGCGAAAGCCCGGAACGCCTGCCATCTGGGCGCAATTCGCTATCAATACGATAGCTGGCGTGCTGGTGCTGCTGGCCGGCCTGGTGTTCACGGGCCATGACGGCCGCATCGCGAGCTATGCCGCGCTGGTGGTGGTCTGCGGCACCGTGCAGTGGCTGCTGCAGCGCGGCTGGCGGCGCTGAGCCGCGGCTTTCAGGTCCGCACCATGTAGTGCGCCGGCGCGGGATAGCTCGCCAGGCGCGCCTGCTGCGCCGCGTCGGCCAGCGCATGCACCGCGTAGCCGTGGCGTTCCCAGAAGCCCAGCGAGGACTGCACCGACACCAGTGCCGAGCGCCGCCAGCCCGCCGCGTCGGCGAAGGCCAGCGCATGCCGCACCAGCGCCGGTCCCAGGCCATGGCCCGAGGCGGCCGGATCGACCGCGAGGTCGTGCAGGTAGAGCGCGTCGGCGTGCGCCTCGGGCAGCACCTCGAAATCGCCGTGCAGGGCCGTGAGCTTGCCCACGCGCGAGGGATAGGCCGCGAGGTAGGCAGCCACCCGCCCCGCGTGCTCGATCACCCAGCCGGTGCGCGGCGCCGCGGCGAGCCGGCGCACGATCAGCGCCCCGTCCTCGACGAAGCCCGCGCCGTAGCAGGCGAGCTGGATCGCCAGCACGGCCTGCAGGTCCTCGGGCCGCATCGCGCGCACGACGGTCATTGAAGTACCTCCGTGCTTCGCACTGCGGTGCGAGCTTGCTTGGGGCGGCCCGGCGCGGCGCTCATGCCAACAGCAGCTTGTCGTCGTCGAGCTTCTCGCCGCGCGTCTGTTCGAACATGCGCAGCAGGTCGGGCACGTCCAGGCCCGAGCGCTCGGGGCCCGCCACGTCGAGGATCACCTGGCCCTCGTGCAGCATCACCGTGCGCGAGCCGTAGTCCAGCGCCTGGCGCATGCTGTGCGTGACCATCATCGCGGTGAGCTTGCTCTCCTCGACGATGCGCGCCGTGAGCTCGAGCACGAAGGCCGCGGTCTTCGGGTCGAGCGCGGCCGTGTGTTCGTCGAGCAGCAGGATGCGCGAGGGCTTGAGCGAAGCCATCAGCAGGCTCACGGCCTGCCGCTGGCCGCCCGACAGCAGGCCGATGCGGTCGGCCAGCCGGTTCTCCAGCCCGAGCTTGAGGATCGACAGCTTCTCGCGGAACAGCTCGCGCAGCCCGCGGTTGAGCGACAGGCCCAGGCCGCGCCGCTCGCCGCGCTTCCAGGCCAGCGCCATGTTCTCCTCGATGGTCAGCGCCTCGCAGGTGCCGGCCATCGGGTCCTGGAACACGCGCGCCACCATGCCCGAACGCTGCCAGGCGTTGAGCCGCGTCACGTCCTTGCCGTCGATCTCGATGCGGCCCTTGTCGACGATCAGGTCGCCGCTGACCGCATTGAGGAAGGTCGACTTGCCGGCGCCGTTCGAGCCGATCACGGTGACGAACTGGCCGGTGGGAATCTCCAGGCCGAGGCCGCGCAGCACGCGGTTCTCGATCGGCGTGCCCGGGTTGAAGGTCATCTCGAGTTGTTCGGCGCGCAGCATCAGTTCTTCCCCTTGAAAAGCCCGCCGAGCTTGCGCTTGTAGGCAGGCACCAGCAGCGCGAAGGCCACCAGCACGGCGGTCACCAGGTTCAGGTCCTGCGCCTGCAGGCCCATGAAGTCGGTGTTCAGCGCCATCGCGATGAAGAAGCGGTAGAGCAGCGCCCCCAGGATGCAGGCCAGCGTGGTGATCACCATGCTGCGCGCGGGCATCAGCGTCTCGCCGATGATCACCGCCGCCAGGCCGATCACGATCGTGCCCACGCCCATCGAGATGTCGGCCGTGCCCTGGCTCTGCGCGAACAGCGCGCCGGCCAGCGCCACCAGCGCGTTCGACAGCGCCAGGCCCGCCATGGTGTGGAAGTCGGTCGAGATGCCCTGGGCGCGCGCCATGCGCGCATTGCCGCCGGTGGCGCGCATCGCCAGGCCGGCCTCGGAGGCGAAGAACAGGTCGACCACGATCTTCGCGGCGATCACGATCAGCAGCAGCAACAGCGGCTTGGCCCACTGCTCGGGCATGCCGCCGAAGCTGGCCATGCTGAACACGGTGGGCTCGGTGATCAGCGCCACGTTGGGCTTGCCCATCACGCGCAGGTTGATCGAGTAGAGCGCGATCATCACCAGGATGCTCGCGAGCAGCTGCATGATCTTGAGCTTCACGTTGAGCCAGGCCGTGACCCAGCCCGAGACGGCGCCCGCGACGCAGGCCACCGCGGTGGCGGCCACCGGGTTCCAGCCGGCCACGATCAGCGTGGCCGCCACGGCGGCGCCGAGCGGGAAGCTGCCGTCCACCGTGAGGTCGGGAAAGTTGATGATGCGGAAGGACATGAAAACGCCCAGCGCGACCAGCCCGAATATCAGGCCGATCTCGATGGCGCCCAGCGAGGCGATGAGGGACATGAGGAAGAAGCTCCCGGCGAAAACGAAAAGACGGGCCGCCCGCAGGACGGCCCGTCGGTGGCGATGAAGCCGGGACTTACTTGGTGCTCACGACCTTGGCGGTCTTCAGCAGCTCGTCCGACAGGGTCACGCCCTGCAGCTTGGCCGCGCCCGGGTTCACCACCAGCTCGAAGTTGGTGCTGGTCTGCGAGGCGATCGTGCCGGGCTTCTCGCCCTTGAGGATGCGCACCACGATCTTGCCGGTCTGGCGGCCGATGTCGGTGTAGTTCAGGCCCAGCGCCGCGACCGCGCCGCGCTCGACGGTGGCGGTGTCGGCCGCCACCACCGGCAGCTTGGCCTGCTGCGCCACCTTCACGATGCCCTCGAAGGCCGACACCACGTTGTTGTCGGTCGGCGTGTAGATCGCGTCGGCCTTGCCGACCAGGCTCTGGGCGGCGGTCGGCACGTCGACGGTGCGCGCTGCGGCGGCTTCCACCACCGTCATGCCGGCGGCCGCGGCGGCCTTCTTGAGGTCGGCCACGATCGCCACCGAGTTGGCTTCGCCGGGGCTGTAGATCACGCCGATGCGCTTGGCGGTGGGCACCACCTGCTTGATGAGGGCGATGTGCTTGTCCAGCGGCGACAGGTCCGACACGCCGGTCACGTTGGTGCCGGTGGCGTCCCAACTCTTCACCAGCTTGGCGGCCACCGGGTCGGTCACGGCCGAGTAGACGACCGGGATGGTCTTGGTGGCGGCCAGCGTGGCCTGGGCCGAGGGGGTGGCGATCGCGACGATCACGTCGGGCTGGTCGCCCACGTACTTGCGCGCGATCTGGGCCGCGGTGCCCACGTTGCCCTGCGCGCTCTGGTAGGTGAACTTGAGGTTCTTGCCCTCTTCGTAGCCGGCCGCCTTCAGCTCGGCCTTGACGCCGTCGCGCACGGCGTCGAGCGCCGGGTGCTCGACGATGGCGGTCACGGCCACCGACTTGTCGGCCGCGAAGGCGGGCGCGGCGGCGAGCATGCCGAGGGCCAGGGCGGCGGCGACAGGGGTGCGAAGCAGGGCGAATTTCACGTGAGGATCTCCGGATCAGAGGAAGGGAACGGGTCCGACGCCACGGCAGGGCCGGGCAGGGAAGCGATGCACGGAAATGCGGCATGCACTTCCGGAAGCCTGGAGTCTAGAGCGTGGTCTGCACAATTAAGGTGCATCCCACGCCAGTGCTTACCCCGCTTTGAGAAATATGATTGCGGTCATTGGCACTTGAAGGAGATGAAATTGCACGAGATCACGCTCGACCGCATCGACAGGAAGATCCTCGACCACTTGCAAGCGCATGGCCGTGCATCGAACCTCGAACTCTCCGAAGTGGCCAATCTCTCGCCGGCCCAGTGCCTGCGGCGGCACCGGCGGCTCGAGGAGATGGGCTTCATCAGCGGCTACGCGGCCCGGCTCGACGCGCGCCAGGTGGGGCTCGGCGTGATCGCCTTCATCCACGTGACCATGGCCCGCGGCCACATCGGCGAGCTGCCGAAGTTCCAGGACCTGGTGGCCGACCTGCCGCAGATCCTCGAGTGCTATTCGGTCACCGGCGACTTCGACTACGTCATCAAGGTGGTCGCGCGCGACCTGCACTCGCTGTCGCAGTTCCTGATGGACACGCTGATGCACATGCCGGGCGTGTCGGCGGTGCGCTCGAGCGTGTGCCTCAACGAGGTGAAGTGCACGACCACCCTGCCGCTGAGTTGAGTCGGGCGCAGCCGGCCTTCAGCCCTGCACGCCCGGCAGCGGCGAGGCCGGCGAGGAGGGCACCGGCGAGGGCGCGGTCGAGAGCGCCGAGGGTGCCGTCGGCGCGGCCGCCATCACCAGCGTGGGCGTGGCCATCGGCAGGTCGGCCTGGCGCAGCGCATCGAGAATGGTGAACAGCAGGTCGCTGCGCACGCCGCCGGCCAGCCGCGGGCTCGCCACGTAGGCGATCGCCTGGAAGATCAGCAGCCCGTTCTCGATGCCCTCGAGCGTGAGCGACGGCGCCGGCGTCTCGAGCACGCCCTCGTGCGCCTTGCAGGCCTCGAGGATCAGGTCGCGCACCTTCTGCGCGTCGGTGGTCAGCGGCATCGGCAGGCGGATCAGCACCCGGCCCTCGGCGTTGGCCAAGGTCATGTTGCGCACGGTCTTGGTGATGAATTCCGAGTTCGGCACGATCAGCGTGGAGCGGTCGCCGAGCTGGATCTCGGTGGCGCGCACGTTGATGCGCCGCACGTCGCCCTCGGCCGTGCCGAGCACCACCCAGTCGCCCACCTTCACGGGCTGCTCGGCCAGCAGGATCAGGCCCGAGATGAAGTTCTGCACGATCGCCTGCAGGCCGAAGCCGATGCCCACCGACAGCGCGCTCGCCACCCAGGCGATGCGCTCGACGCCGATGCCCAGCGCCGAGAGCGAGAACGCGATCACCAGGATGCCGCCCACGTAGCCCAGCAGGGTGCTGATCGAGCTCTGCATGCCGGGCTCGAACTTGGTGGTCGGCAGGTAGCTCGCGGCCAGCCAGCGCTTGAAGATGCGCAGCATCACGAAGCCCACGGCCAGCACCGCCACCGCGCTGAGGATCGCGCCCGGCACGAGCTGGAACTCGCCGATCTTCACGCCGGTGCCGAACTTGCCGCTGCGCTGGAACACCTCGCCGGGGCTGGTGCCCAGCGGCGCGGCCAGCGCGATCAGCATGTAGAAGAACAGCGCCACCCGGCTCAGGCCCGACAGCACGGTGGCGATCTGGTCCAGCGTCTGCGGTGCCAGGCCGAAGCTCTTCTGCAGCCGCTGGCCGAAGCCGCTGCGCGACGACACGGTGGCCATGAACACGTCGTCGGCGAACTTGAACAGCACGTAGAACGCGGTGGCGACGATGCCGCTCCAGGTCAGCTGCGAAGCCAGGAAGCTCGCGAGCGCCACGTAGCCCACGGCCACCAGCACCCAGATCGCGATCATCAGGATGGCGATCAGCGCCACCAGGATGCCGACCCACATCGGCCGCTCGGGCAGGTCCTCGCCGGGCGCGCCGGCGCGCAGTGCCTTGAGCCGGTAGAGCACCGCGCCCACCAGCGCGGTCAGCAGCAGCGCGGTCAGCACGTGCGTGGCGACCACAGCCGAGAGGCTGGCGTCGACCAGCGCGTTGATCTCGGCCGGTGCCCAGGCCAGGGCCGCCACCAGCGCCACCAGCCAGGGCAGGGCCGCAAGGCGCGCGGCCATGGCGTCGGGAATCGGTGGCAGCCGCCACGACGGCCGGCCGGTGGCCAGCAGCGCGCGGCCCAGGCCGATCACGAAGGCCATGAACACCAGCGCCTGCGCCAGCGACAGCATCGCCTTGCGCGCCTGCGGCCCCCAGCCCGCGTGCTGCTCGAGCACGTAGACGAAGCCGTGCGCGGCCAGCGCCACCAGCAGCACGTGGGCGGCGACGATGGCGATCACCAACAGCGAGCGCCGCAGCCGCCCGGCGGGCAGCAGCTTCACCGCGAGCCGGGTCAGGCCGTGCTCGGCGGCCCAGACGCCCGCGAAGGCCAGCAGCAGCGCGCCGATCAGCGCCGCGATCACCAGCGTGCGGCCCGCGCCGCCGAGGGCCGTGGCGATGCCCGCCTGCACGCCCGCGGCCATGGCCTGCAGCCGGTCGAGGTCGTCGGGCCAGGCCTCCTGCAGGTCGCTCCAGAACTCGCCGGTCAGCGGCGAGGCCGCGCGCTCGGTGAGCTGGGCCTCGAACACCGCGCGGCGCTGCGTCAGCAGGTCGGTGCCGCGCTGGCGCACGTCGATCGCCAGCAGCTTGGCGAGCCGGATGTCGGCATCGAGCGCATTGCGCTCCTTGGTCAGGCGCGCGCGCTGGCGCGTGATGTCGGGGTCTTCGCTGGCGCCGGCCGCGGGCGGGTTGCCGAGCTCGCCCAGGCGCGCGTTGAGGTCGTTGAGCTCGCCGGTGCGCGCCGCCACGAACTTGTCGGCCTGCGCGCCGATCGCGTTGATCTGGGTCAGCCGGCTGCGCGCGTCCTCGGCCGAGTCGGTGCTCTGGTCGATCTTGGCGAGCAGCGCGCGCAGCTCGGCCACGGTGGGCGCGGGCGGCGCGGCCGCGAGATCGGGGTCCTGCTGCGCGAAGGCGGTGCCGCACAGCAGCAGGGCGGCCATCAGCAAGGCCGCGAGACGGGAGGTCCAACTCATGGACGCATCATAGAAGCCGCACCTGAAGGTCCGGCTTCGCGGCGCGTCACAGCATGTGACGGGGCCGCGTTCAGCGCGCGGGGCTGAACAGGTCGACGCGGTCGGTGATGATGCCGTCCGTGCCCAGGTCGATCAGGCGCTGCGCGGCCCAGTCGTCGTTGACCGTGTAGCTCAGCGCGCGCAGGCCGGCGCCGTGCACCTGCGCCACCACCGTGGCGTCCCACAGCGCGTGGTTGCAGACGATGGCCACGCAGCCGAGTTCGCGCGCGGTTTCGAGCCAGCCGTTCCAGAGCGTGTCGAGCAGCAGGCCGCGCGGCAATTCGGGCGCGGCCGCTGCTGCGCCCTTGAGCGCATCGACCTGGAACGAGGTCAGCAGCGGCGGGACGGCCGCATCGCGCCACAGCGTCGCGGCCTGCCGCGCCACCGCCTCGCCGGTCTCGCGCTCGGTGCCGGGCGTGGGCTTGATCTCGATGTTCAGCAGGTGGCCGTTGGCCAGACAGAAGCGCGCGAGGTTCTCGAGCGTGGGCAGCGGCTCGCCCGCGAAGGCGCGCGAATGCCAGCCGCCCGCGTCGAGCTGTGCCAGTTCGCTCCAGGGCTTCTGGCCGCCGATGCCGCGGCCGCTGGTGGTGCGTTCCAGCGTGGCGTCGTGCATCAGGAACACCACGCCGTCGGCGCTGAGCTTGGCATCGCACTCGAACATGCGGTACCCGTGCGCGGCGCCGAAGCGGAAGGCCGCGAGCGTGTTCTCGGGCGCGAGCTTCCCGGCGCCGCGGTGGGCGATCCAGCGCGGATAGGGCCAGGGGGTGCTCATTCCGCGCGTTTGCCGGAACCGGCGTCGAACCAGTGGAGCTTGTCTTCGCGCGCGGCGATCTTTACGGTATCGCCCGCCATCGGCGGCTGGTCGGCCTCGTCGGTGCGCATGATGATCTGCTCGTCGCCGATGCGGCCGTAGACCAGGCGCTCGGCGCCCAGCAGCTCGACCTGCTCGACCTGCACCGACCAGCCGCGCTCGTCGAGCGCCATGTGTTCGGGGCGGATGCCCAGGATCTGGCCCGGCCGCACACCCGGTGCATGGCGCAGCAGGTTCATCGGCGGCGAGCCGATGAAGCTCGCGACGAAGGTGGTGGCGGGGCGCGAATAGACCTCCTCGGGCGTCGCGAACTGGTCCATCACGCCGCCGTTCATCACGATGATGCGTTGCGCCAGCGTCATGGCCTCGACCTGGTCGTGGGTGACGAACAGCGAGGTGATGCCGAGCTCGCGGTGCAGCTTCTGGATCTCGAGGCGGGTCTGGGCGCGCAGCTTGGCGTCGAGGTTCGACAGCGGTTCGTCGAACAGGAACACCTGCGGCTGGCGCACGATCGCGCGGCCCATGGCCACGCGCTGGCGCTGGCCGCCCGAGAGCTCGCGCGGCTTGCGCTCGAGCAGGTGGCCCAGCTCGAGGATCTTCGCGGCCTTGTCCACGCGCACCTTGATCTCGGCCACCGGCACCTTCGCGATCTTCAGGCCGTAGGCCATGTTCGCGAACACCGTCATGTGCGGATAGAGCGCGTAGTTCTGGAACACCATCGCGATGTCGCGCTCGGAGGGCTCGAGCTGGTTCACCACCTTGTTGCCGATGGCGATCTCGCCGGCGGAGATCTCCTCCAGGCCGGCCACCATGCGCAGCAGCGTGGACTTGCCGCAGCCCGAAGGGCCGACGATGACGACGAACTCGTGGTCGGCGATCTCGGCGCTCACGCCGTGGATGACCTGGTTGGCCTTGGGGCCGTGGCCGTAGCGCTTGATGACGTTGCGTAGGGAAATGGCAGCCATGTTTTCAGTTCAGCGTTTTATTTGTCGGTATCGACCAGGCCCTTGACGAACCACTTCTGCATCAGCACCACGACCACCGCGGGCGGCAGCATGGCCAGCACGGCCGTGGCCATCACCACGTTCCAGTCCACCGGCGACTCGCCGTTGCCGATCATGGCCTTGATGCCGACGACGATCGGGTACATGTCCTCGCTGGTGGCGGCGATCAGCGGCCACAGGTACTGGTTCCAGCCGTAGATGAACTGGATCACGAACAGCGCCGCGATGCTGGTCTTCGACAGCGGCAGCAGGATGTCCTTGAAGAAGCGCATCGGCCCGGCGCCGTCGACGCGCGCGGCCTCGACCAGCTCGTCGGGCACCGTCAGGAAGAACTGCCGGAACAGGAAGGTGGCGGTCGCCGACGCGATCAGCGGTATCGAGAGGCCGGCGAAGCTGTTGATCATGCCGAGGCTGGCCACGACCTGGTAGGTCGGGCCGATGCGCACCTCGACCGGCAGCATCAGCGTGATGAAGATCAGCCAGAAGCACAGGCCGCGCAGCGGGAAGCGGAAATACACCACTGCGAAGGCCGACAGCAGCGAGATGCTGATCTTGCCGAAGGTGATGACGAGCGTGATGACCGTGCTCACCCAGATCATCCGCGCCACCGACACGTTGGCGCTGGTGCGCCCGCCGCCGGTCAGCGCCGCCTTGTAGGTCTCCCAGAAGTTGCTGCCGGGCAGGATCGGCATCGGCGCCTGCATGATCTCCTGCGGCGTGTGGGTGGAGGCGATGAAGGCCAGGTAGATCGGGAACATCACCAGCAGCACGCCGATGATCATGATCACGTGCGCGAGGATGCCCAGGGAGGGGCGGCGCTCAACCATGGCGGGCCTCCGTGGCGTGGGCCGCGCGGCGGGCGGGGAAGAAGGGGAGCATGGGGGCGGTCATCAGTACTGGACCTTCTTCTCGACGTAGCGGAACTGCACCACCGTCAGCGCGATGACGATCACCATGAGCACCACCGACTGGGCCGCGGCGCCGCCGAAGTCCATGCCGCGGAAGCCGTCGAAGTACACGCGGTAGACCAGCGTGGCGGTGTCCTTGCCGGGGCCGCCCTGGGTGGTGGCGTCGATGATCGCGAAGGTGTCGAAGAAGGCGTACACCATGTTGATCACCAGCAGGAAGAAGGTGGTGGGCGTCAGCAGCGGGAACTGGATGGTCCAGAAGCGGCGCATCGGGCGCGCGCCGTCCATGGCGGCGGCCTCGATCAGCGACTTGGGAATCGACTGCAGCCCCGCGAGGAAGAACAGGAAGTTGTAGGAGATCTGCTTCCAGACCGAGGCCATCACGACCAGCGCCATGGCGTGGTCGCCGTTGAGCAGATGGTTCCAGTTGAAGCCCATCTTCTTGAGCCAGTAGGCCACGATGCCGATCGACGAGGAAAACATGAACGACCACAGCAGGCCGGTCACGACCGGGGCGACCGCGTACGGCAGGATCAGCACGCTGCGGTAGAAGCGCGTGCCGCGCACCACGCGGTCGGCGAACACCGCCAGCACCAGGGCGATGCTCAGGCCCAGGACCGTCACCAGCACCGAGAAGACGATGGTTGTGTGGAACGAGGCCATGTAGGTGCTGTCGTTCCACAGCGCCTCGAAGTTGTCCAGCCCCACCCAGGTGATCGAGTTGCCGAAGGCGTCCTGCTGCTGCAGCGACTGCACCAGCGCCTGGCCCGCGGGCCAGAAGAAGAAGACGCCGACGATGAACAATTGCGGCGCCAACAATGCCCAGGGCAGCCAGTTCGAACGAAAGATGACGCGTTTTTCCATGGGGCAGGGCGTTCAGGTCACGGACACACTAAATAAGCAAACAGCCAGGACTGCACGGGGCAGCCTGGCTTGTGGCGGGTCAAACGAACCGAAACGAACATTCGTTCGCGCCGGTCCGGGGTCGGAGCTTACTTGTTTGCGGCCTGGAATTTCACCAAAAGTTCGTTTCCGCGCTTCACGGCGCTGTCCAGCGCTTCCTTCGGGGTCTTCTTGCCGGTCCAGATCAGCTCGGTTTCCTCGTCCTCGATGGCGCGGATCTGGGGCAGGTTGCCCAGGCGCACGCCACGCGACTTGTCGGTGGTCTTCTTGATCATCTGGTTCACCGCGACGTCGGTGCCCGGGTTTTCCTTGTAGAAGCCGGCCTTCTCGGTCAGCTCGTAGGCTGCGGTGGTGATCGGCAGGTAGCCGGTGCGCATGTGGCTTTCGGACTGCACCTTGGGGCTCGACAGGAAGGTGAAGAACGCGGCCACGCCCTTGTAGCTGGCGGCCGGCTTGCCCGACATCACCCACAGGCTGGCGCCGCCGACGATGGTGTTCTGCGGCGCGCCCTGCACGTCCGGGTAGTAGGGCAGCGCCGATTCGGCGAACTTGAACTTGGCGTCGCGCTTCACGCTGGCGTAGCTGCCCGACGAGCCGATGAACATCGCGCACTCACCCGAGGTGAACGAGGTGATCGGCTTGCTGGCGCGGCCCTTGTAGACGAACAGGCCCTGCTTGGACATGTTCGACAGGTTCTCGAAGTGGCGCACGTGCAGCGGCGAGTTGAATTCCAGGCGGGCGTCGAGACCGCCGAAGCCGTTGTTCTTCGAGGCGTACGAGGTGTTGTGCCAGGCCGAGAAGCTCTCGAGCTGGGCCCAGCTCATCCACGAGGTGGTGAACGGGCACTGGCTGCCGCTGGCCTTGAGCTTGGCGGCCGCCGAGACCACTTCGGGCCAGGTGGCGGGAGCCTTCTCGGGGTCGAGGCCGGCGTTCTTGAAGGCGTCCTTGTTGTAATAGAACACCGTCGTCGAGCTGTTGAACGGGAACGACAGCATCTGGCCGTTGGGGGCGGTGTAGTAGCCGGCCACCGCGGGGATGTAGGCCTTGGGGTCGAACTTCTGACCGCCTTCCTTCATGACGTCGGCCACGGGCTTGATCGCGCCCTTGGAGTACATCATGGTGGCGGTGCCCACCTCGAACACCTGCAGGATGTCGGGCGCGTTGCCCGAGCGATAGGCCGCGATGCCGGCCGCCATCGACTGGTCGTATTCGCCCTTGTAGGTGGGCACGACCTTGTAGTCCTTCTGGCTCTCGTTGAACTGCTTGGCGAGGTCGTTGACCCAGTCGTTGAGGGCGCCGTCCATCGAGTGCCACCACTGGATCTCGGTCTGGGCCTGGGCGAGGGCTGGCACGGCCAGAGCGGCAGCCAGCGTAGAGGCGATGGCGAGCGTCTTGAAGCGCATTAAGACTCCTGTAGGGAAAAGTAAGTAAAACCGGCGATGTTAGGTTACATACGTGACGGTTCTGCGGCTTTGTCGCACGGAGTGCACACGGCAAGAAACCCGGGGAAACCCCCTTGGCCGACAGGGCGCTCGCGCGCCGGGCCCCTGCTTGCTGCGCTGCACCATGCTAGCATCGCCCTCCCTTTTTCGGCCTAGCCTGTTGCCATGGCCGGGGCTACCGCGAGCAGCAGCATGAGCAGCAAGACCTCCCTCGACAAAAGCAAGATCAAGTTTCTTCTGCTCGAGGGTATCCACCCCTCGGCCGTGGAGGTGCTCCATGCGGCGGGCTACACCAACGTCGAGTCGTTGCCGGGCGCGTTGTCCGACGAGGCGCTCAAGGCCAAGATCGGCGACGTGCACTTCCTCGGCATCCGCTCGCGCACCCAGCTGACCGCCGAGGTGTTCGCGGCCGCCCACAAGCTGGTGGCCGCCGGCTGCTTCTGCATCGGCACCAACCAGGTCGACCTCGAGGCCGCGCGCGAGCACGGCGTGGCGATCTTCAATGCCCCCTACTCCAACACCCGCTCGGTGGCCGAGTTGGTGTTGGCCGAGGCGATCCTGCTGCTGCGCGGCGTGCCCGAGAAGAGCGCGGTGGCGCACCGCGGCGGCTGGCTCAAGTCGGCCGACAACGCCTTCGAGATCCGCGGCAAGACGCTGGGCATCGTGGGCTACGGCTCGATCGGCGCACAGCTGTCGGTGCTGGCCGAGGCGCTGGGCATGCACGTCGCCTTCTTCGACGTGGTCACCAAGCTGCCGCTGGGCAATGCGCGCCAGGTGCGCGACCTGCACCAGCTGCTGGCGCAGAGCGACATCGTGACCCTGCACGTGCCCGAGACGCAGGCCACGCAATGGATGATCGGCGCGGCCGAGATCGCGGCGATGAAGGCCGGCTCGATCCTGATCAACGCCTCGCGCGGCACCGTGGTCGAGATCGACGCGCTGGCCGGCGCGCTGAAGGAGAAGAAGCTGCTGGGCGCCGCCATCGACGTGTTCCCGGTCGAGCCGCGCAGCAACAAGGACGAGTTCCAGTCGCCGCTGCGCGGACTCGACAACGTGATCCTCACGCCCCACATCGGCGGCTCGACGATGGAGGCGCAGGCCAACATCGGCCTCGAGGTGGCCGAGAAGCTGGTCAAGTACAGCGACAACGGCACCTCGACCTCGTCGGTCAACTTCCCCGAGGTGGCGCTGCCCGCGCACCCGGGCAAGCACCGCCTGCTGCACGTGCACCGCAACGTGCCGGGCGTGCTGTCGGAGATCAACAAGATCTTCTCGGACAACCACATCAACATCTCCTCGCAGTTCCTGCAGACCAACGAGAAGATCGGCTACGTGGTGATGGACATCGACGCCGCCTCCTCGGACCTCGCGCTCGAGAAGCTCGCGAAGGTGCAGGGCACGATCCGCAGCCGCGTGCTGTTCTGATCGCGTTGCGCTGAGGCCGGCCGGCGCGCCGGCAGTGCCAGAGGGACACGCGTCGGCGCCAGGGCACGAACCCTGGCCCTGACCTAAAATCCCCACCCCGGCTATGGACGCGTGGCGCCCGGCCGAGGCCCCACCCCGATGAATGCTCCGACCGCGTTGAACGCGCTGCTGTCGCAGGCCGCAGAGCCTGCACGACTGCGTGAGATCCCCTACAACTACACCAGCTTCTCCGATCGCGAGATCGTGATCCGCCTGCTGGGCGAGCGCGCCTGGGAATTGCTCCAGACGCTGCGCGCCGAGCGCCGTACCGGCCGATCGGCGCGCATGCTCTACGAGGTGCTCGGCGACATCTGGGTCGTTCAGCGCAACCCCTACCTGATCGACGACCTGCTCGACAACCCGCGCCGCCGCGGCCTGCTGGTCGATGCGCTGCGGCATCGCCTGGCCGAGGTGCAGAAGCGCCGCACGCCCGACAGTGACCTGCCGCGCGACCAACTCGTGGGCGAGCTCACGGGCCGCGTCGGCGAGGCCGTGCAGGCCTTCGACACCCTGTTCCGCGACGTCGCCGCGCTGCGCCGCAAGGCCACCCGCGTGCTGGGCCGGCTCACGGCCAAGGACAACATCAAGTTCGACGGCCTCTCGCGCGTGGCCCACGTCACCGACGCCACCGACTGGCGCGTGGAGTACCCCTTCGTCGTGCTGTGCCCCGACACCGAGGCCGAGATGGCGTTGCTGGTCAAGGGCTGCATCGAGCTGGGCCTGACCATCATTCCGCGCGGCGGCGGCACCGGCTACACCGGCGGCGCGATCCCGCTGACCTGGAACAGCGTGGTCATCAACACCGAGAAGCTCGAGGCGATGACCGAGGTCGAGCTGGTCGCGCTGCCCGGGCTCGAGGCGCCCGTGCCCACCATCTGGACCGAGGCCGGCGTGGTCACGCAGCGCGTGGCCGACGCGGCCGAGCGCTCGGGCTACGTATTCGCGGTCGACCCGACCTCGGCCGAGGCCTCGTGCGTCGGCGGCAACGTCGCGATGAACGCCGGCGGCAAGAAGGCCGTGCTGTGGGGCACCGCGCTCGACAACCTGGCCTCGTGGCGCATGGTCACGCCGCAGGCCGAATGGCTCGAGGTCACGCGCATCGGCCACAACCTCGGCAAGATCCACGACGCCGAGAGCGCGCTGTTCGAGCTCCAGTACTTCGCGGCCGACGGCAAGACGCCGCTGCGCACCGAGCGCCTCGACATCCCGGGCCGTACCTTCCGCAAGGAAGGCCTCGGCAAGGACGTGACCGACAAGTTCCTCTCGGGCCTGCCGGGCATCCAGAAGGAAGGCTGCGACGGCCTGATCACGAGCTGCCGCTGGGTGGTGCACCGCATGCCGGCGCACACGCGCACCGTCTGCCTCGAGTTCTTCGGCAACGCCAAGGACGCGGTGCCCAGCATCGTCGAGATCAAGGACTTCATGTTCGCCGAGCAGAAGCGCTCGGGCGTGTTGCTGGCCGGCCTCGAGCACCTCGACGACCGCTATCTGAAGGCCGTGGGCTACGCCACCAAGTCGAAGAAGCACGGCGGCCTGCCGAAGATGGTGCTGTTCGGCGACATCGCGGGCGACGACGCCGACGCGGTGGCGCGCGTCACCTCCGAGGTGGTGCGCATCGCCAACTCGCGCAGCGGCGAGGGCTTCATCGCCATCAGCCCCGAGGCGCGCAAGAAGTTCTGGCTCGACCGCAAGCGCACCGCCGCGATCAGCCGCCACACCAACGCCTTCAAGATCAACGAGGACGTGGTGATCCCGCTGCCGCGCATGGCCGAGTACAGCGACGGCATCGAGCGCATCAACATCGAGCTTTCGCTGCGCAACAAGCTCGCGCTGGTCGACGAGCTCGAGAAGTTCTTCGTGCACGGCAACCTGCCGCTGGGCAAGACCGACGACGCCAACGAGATCCCCTCGGCCGAGCTGCTCGAGGACCGCGTGGCGCAGGCCGTGGCGTTGCTGCAGGAGGTGCGTGCGCTGTGGGCCGGCTGGCTCGACGAGGTCGATGCGCTGTTTCCGCAGTTGCAGGACCATTCGCTGCGCGCGAGCTGGAAGACCCAGCTGCGCCAGCCGCTGTCGGCCATCTTCGCGGGCGCGGCCTTCGCGCCGATCCTGGCCGAGTGCACGGCGATCCACAAGCGCGTGCTCAAGGGCCGCGTGTGGGTCGCGCTGCACATGCACGCGGGCGACGGCAACGTGCACACCAACATCCCGGTCAACAGCGACAACTACGAGATGCTGCAGACCGCGCACGAGGCGGTCGCGCGCATCATGAAGCTGGCGCGCCATCTCGACGGCGTGATCTCGGGCGAGCACGGCATCGGCATCACCAAGCTCGAGTTCCTGTCGGACGAGGAACTGCGTCCCTTCGCCGAATACAAGCAGCGCATCGATCCCGAGGGCCGCTTCAACAAGGGCAAGCTGCTGCGCGAACCGGGTGCTGGCGCGCAGTCGCTGCATGCCGACCTGACCAATGCCTACACGCCGAGCTTCGGCCTGATGGGGCACGAGTCGATCATCATGCAGCAGAGCGACATCGGCGCCATCGCCGACAGCGTGAAAGACTGCCTGCGCTGCGGCAAGTGCAAGCCGGTGTGCGCCACCCATGTGCCGCGCGCCAACCTGCTCTACAGCCCGCGCAACAAGATCCTCGCGACCTCGCTCCTGGTCGAGGCCTTCCTCTACGAGGAGCAGACCCGGCGCGGCGTGAGCATCAAGCACTGGGAGGAGTTCGAGGACGTGGCCGACCACTGCACGGTGTGCCACAAGTGCCTCACGCCCTGCCCGGTGAAGATCGACTTCGGCGACGTGTCGATGAACATGCGCAACCTGCTGCGCAAGATGGGGCAGAAGAGCTTCCGTCCCGGCAACGCGGCCGCGATGTTCTTCCTCAACGCGACCAATCCGCAGACCATCAAGACGGTGCGCGCGGGCATGGTGGGCATCGGCTTCAAGGCGCAGCGCATGGCCAACGATCTGCTGCGCGGCCTCGCGAAGAAGCAGACGGCGGCGCCCCCGGCCTCGCTCGGGCCGGCGCCGCTCAAGGAGCAGGTGATCCACTTCATCAACAAGAAGATGCCGGGCAACCTGCCGAAGAAGACGGCGCGCGCGCTGCTCGACATCGAGGATGCGGACTACGTGCCGATCATCCGCAACCCCAAGGTCACGACCTCGGAGACCGAGGCGGTGTTCTATTTCCCGGGTTGCGGGTCGGAGCGGCTGTTCTCGCAGGTGGGGCTCGCGACGCAGGCCATGCTCTGGCACGCGGGCGTGCAGACGGTGCTGCCGCCGGGCTACCTGTGCTGCGGCTATCCGCAGCGCGGCAGCGGCCAGTTCGACAAGGCCGAGAAGATGATCACCGACAACCGCGTGCTGTTCCACCGGGTGGCGAACACGCTCAACTACCTCGACATCAAGACCGTGGTGGTGAGCTGCGGCACCTGCTACGACCAGCTGCAGGGCTACCAGTTCGACAAGATCTTCCCGGGCTGCCGGATCATCGACATCCACGAGTACCTGCTCGAGAAGGGCATCACCCTGGGTGACGCCGGCGGTGCCGGCTACCTTTACCACGACCCCTGCCACACGCCGATGAAGCAGCAGGACCCGATGAAGACGGTGAAGGCGCTGGTCGGCGACAACGTGCTCAAGAACGACCGCTGCTGCGGCGAGTCGGGCACGCTGGGCGTGTCGCGGCCCGACATCTCGACGCAGATCCGCTTCCGCAAGGAAGAGGAACTGAAGAAGGGCGAGGCCGCGCTGCGCGACGGCGGCAAGATCGGCGCTGGCGAGAACGTGAAGATCCTGACCAGCTGCCCGAGCTGCCTGCAGGGCCTGTCGCGCTACGGCAGCGACCTGAACAACGGCCTGCTCGAGGCCGACTACATCGTGGTCGAGATGGCCAACAAGATCCTCGGCGCCGACTGGATGCCCGAGTACGTGGCGGCCGCGAACCACGGTGGCATCGAACGGGTGCTGGTGTGAGCGGCGAGGCGGCGCGCGTGGCCGGCTGCGTGTTCTGCGAACAGGCGGGCGGACGCCTGGTGTTCGAGGGCGCGAGGCTGCGCGTGATCCATGCGGTGGAAGCGGGCTTCCCGGCCTTCTACCGCGTGGTGTGGAATGCGCACCGGCCCGAGTTGTCCGACCTGTCGCGCGAGGAGCGCGCGCACTGCCTGGACGCCGTGGCCGAGGTCGAGCAATGCCTGCGCGACACGCTCGCGCCGACCAAGATCAACGTCGCCGCCCTCGGCAACATGGTGCCGCACCTGCACTGGCACGTGATCGCACGCTTCGACTGGGACAGCCATTTCCCCGCGCCATTCTGGGCCGCCGCGCAGCGCGCGGCACCGGCCGCGCGCGTGGCCCAGGTCGAGGCGCTGCTGAGCGCGGCCGAGGCCGCGATGGCCACGCGCCTCGCGGCGCTGTAGCCGGCGCGGCATACTGCGCCGTCTCCCTGCATCCTCTTTCCTCCACTTCGAACGGACACTCCCCCATGGCAGGCTTGCAAGCCGGCGCGCCGACGCCGCAGTCGATCACCGTGCACGGCCGCTCGCGCGTGCTCGAGGTGGGCTTCTCCGACGGCGCCACCTTCCGCATCCCCTTCGAGCTGATGCGCATCTACTCGCCTTCGGCCGAGGTGCAGGGCCACGGCCCGGGCCAGGAAGTGCTGCAGACCGGCAAGCGCGAGGTCGAACTCGTGAACCTCGAGCCCGTGGGCAACTACGCGGTGCAGCCCAGCTTCAGCGATGGGCACGACTCGGGCATCTACTCGTGGGACCTGCTCTACCAGCTGGGTTCGCAGCAGGCCGAACTCTGGGCCGCCTACGAGCAGAAGCTGGCCGAAGCGGGCGTCGATCGCGACGCGCCGATGGCCGAGAAAGGCGGCCACGCCTGCGGCAGCCATTGATCGGCGTTTGCTATTGAAAGCATAGCTTCGTCGGTAGACGTGACGGGCGTTACAAGACCTCAGCGTTTGCAGAAAAAGCAACAAATGACCGCCGGTACAGCGGGGTCGTCGTCTTGATGCGAGGACGAACGGCCTAACATCGGTCGCATGACCACCACCCATTTCGGCTTCGAGAAAGTCGACGAGAGCGAGAAGGCCGGCCGCGTGCGCGGCGTGTTCGACTCGGTCGCCACGCGCTACGACCTGATGAACGACCTCATGTCGATGGGGCTTCACCGCGCATGGAAGGCCTACACCGTCATGGTCGCGAACGTGGGCGAGGGCTCGCGCGTGCTCGACATCGCGGGCGGCACCGGCGACCTCGCGCTGGCCTTCGCGAAGAAGGTCGGCGCCAGCGGCCAGGTGGTCCACACCGACATCAACGAAGCCATGCTGCGCACCGGCCGCGACCGCCTGCTCGACGCCGGCGTGGTGCTGCCCACCACGGTCTGCGACGCCGAGAAGCTGCCGTTCCCCGACGATCACTTCGACGTCGTCACCGTCGCCTTCGGCCTGCGCAACATGACGCACAAGGACGTCGCGCTCAAGGAGATGAACCGCGTGCTCAAGCCGCGCGGCAAGCTCCTGGTGCTCGAGTTCTCGAAGGTCGCGAAGCCGCTCGAGAAGGTCTACGACTGGTACTCCTTCAACGTGCTGCCGCGCCTGGGCAAGGTGGTGGCGGGCGACGACGCGAGCTACCGCTACCTGGCCGAATCGATCCGCATGCATCCGGGCCAGGACGAGCTCAAGTCCCTCATGAAAGAGGGCGGTTTCGGGCATGTGGACTATCACAACATGACGGGTGGCGTGGTCGCCCTCCATGTTGGAATCAAGTGTTGATCAGACGAGATTTCGTTCGAGAGGAGACCTTATGAAGAGTTTGAGTACTTTGCTTCTGGCTGGCGCACTCGCGCTCGTCAGCATCCAGGCCGACGCGGCGCGCATGGGCGGCGGTAAATCCGTCGGCCGCCAATCCTCGAACGTGACGCAACGCCAGGCCACGCCGCCGGCCGCGCCCGCGCAACAGAACGCCACCAACGCGGCCGCCAAGCCCGCCACGCCGGCACCCGCCGCCGCGGCACCGAAGCGCCCGTGGGGCGCCATGCTCGGCGGCCTGGCCGCGGGCCTGGGCCTCGCATGGCTCGCGAGCTCGCTGGGCCTGGGCGCAGGCTTCGGCAACATCCTGCTGATCGGTCTGCTGGTGCTGGCCGCCGTGTTCGTGTGGCGCATGATCAAGTCGCGCTCGCAGCCCGCCGGTGCACGCCAGGGCGGCTTCGCCTTCCAGGGCGCGGGCGGTCCGGGCAACCCGGCAGCGCCGGCGCAGTACAGCCCGAACAACGTCGGCAACGACGCCTCGGCCCGTCCGTGGGAGCGCAACGCCACCAACTTCGATGCCACGCCCGCCGCGACCTCGCACGGCAGCAGCCTCTCGTCCGCGGGTGCCGCGGCCGGTGGCGGCAGCATGATCGGTTCGGCCCTGGCCGGTTCGCAGAGCTGGGGCATCCCGGCCGGCTTCGATGTCGACGGTTTCCTGACCGCCGCCAAGCGCAACTTCGTGACCCTGCAGGATGCCTGGGACCGTGCCGACATCACCATGCTGCGTTCGATGATGACCGACGAGATGATCGAGGAAATCCGCAGCCAGCTCGCCGACCGCGCCAGCCACACCGGTGGCGTGTCGAACAAGACCGAGGTGGTCATGCTCGACGCCAAGCTGCTCGGCATCGAGGAACTGGCCGATGCCTACATGGCCAGCGTGGAGTTCTCCGGCATGATCCGCGAAGACGCTTCGGCGGGCCCGGGCCCGTTCCGCGAAGTCTGGAACATGACGCGTCCGACCACCGGCGGCAACGGCTGGCTCGTGGCCGGCGTGCAAGCCCTGCAATAAGCAGCGGCTTCGAAGGCGGCCCGGCCGCCTGCAGAAAGGATAATGGGGACCATGGCCACACCATCGTCCCCTTTTTCTTTGCTCGGCGACCTGTTCAATCGCGTCGGCGAGCGCCTGCAGCCGCCGCCCTGGGCCGTGCACGAGATCCAGCACCGCGCCGTGCTGTTCCTCAACCATGTGCTGCAGCAGGAGCCCGAGGCCCAGCAACGGCTGGTGCGCCAGCAGGGCCGCGTGGTGCGCTTCCAGTGGCGCTTCGTCACGATGGAGCTGGTGGCCACGCCCGCCGGCCTGCTCGACCTGGCGCCGCCGGGCTCGCTGCCCGAGCTCACGCTGTCGGTCACCGATGACAACCCCTTCGAGATCGCGCGCGCCACGCTGCGCGGCGACAAGCCCTCGGTGCAGATCGTGGGCGACGTGCAGCTTGCGGCCGAGGTCAACTGGCTGGTCGACCACGTGCGCTGGGACGTCGAGGACGACCTCGCGCGCGTGATCGGCGACGTGCCCGCGCATGCCATCGGCAATGCGGTGCGGCGCGTGGTGGGCGCGTTGCGCCAGTTCGTGGGCAACCGCGCGGCGGCCGGCAGATCCGGTATCGGTTCGGCGGGCACCGCCGAATGAGCCGCTTCTATCGCAGCCTCTTCATCGTCTGGGTCGCGCTGCGCTACGGCCTCGACGAGCTCGTGCTCACGAGCTTCCAGAAGCCCTGGCTGCGCGTGGTCGCACGCATCGTCTCCTTCGGCCGCCGGCTCGACGCACCGCGCGGCCAGCGCCTGCGCGAGGCGCTCGAGCGGCTGGGCCCGATCTTCGTCAAGTTCGGCCAGGTGCTCTCCACGCGGCGCGACCTGCTGCCGCCCGACATCGCCGACGAACTGACCTTCCTGCAGGACCGCGTGCCGCCGTTCCCCTCGGCGGTGGCCGTGGCAACCATCGAGCGCGCGTTCCGCCGGCCCGTCGGCGACGTGTTCGTGCAGTTCGACGAGACGCCGATCGCGAGCGCCTCGATCGCGCAGGTGCACTTCGCGACCATCCGCACCGGCGACGGCCAACTGCGCGAGGTGGCGGTCAAGGTGCTGCGCCCCAACATGCGCGGCGTGATCGAGAAGGACCTGGGCCTGATGGCCATGATGGCCGGCTGGGTCGAGAAGCTCTCGCCCGACGGCAAGCGGCTCAAGCCGCGCGAGGTGGTGGCCGAGTTCGACAAGTACCTGCACGACGAGCTCGACCTGGTGCGCGAGGCCGCCAACGCCGCGCAGCTGCGCCGCAACATGGCCTCGCTCGACCTGGTGCTGATCCCCGAGATGTTCTGGGACTTCTGCCATCCCGAGGTGATCGTGATGGAGCGCATGAACGGCGTGCCGATCGCGCAGCTCGAGCGGTTGCGCGCCGCGGGCGTCGACATCCCGAAGCTCGCGCGCGACGGCGTCACCATCTTCTTCACCCAGGTGTTCCGCGACGGCTTCTTCCATGCCGACATGCACCCGGGCAACATCCAGGTCAGCCTCGAGCCCCAGACCTTCGGGCGCTACATCTCGCTGGACTTCGGGATCATCGGCACGCTCACCGAGTCCGACAAGGAGTACCTGGCGCAGAACTTCGTGGCCTTCTTCCGGCGCGACTACAAGCGCGTGGCCGAGCTGCACCTCGAGAGCGGCTGGGTGCCCGAGGGCACGCGCATCGACGAGCTCGAGGCCGCGATCCGCACCGTCTGCGAACCCTACTTCGACCGGCCGCTCAAGGAGATCTCGCTCGGCATGGTGCTGATGCGGCTGTTCCAGACCTCGCGCCGCTTCCACGTCGAGATCCAGCCGCAGCTGGTGCTGCTGCAGAAGACCCTGCTCAACATCGAGGGGCTGGGCCGCCAGCTCGATCCCGAGCTCGACCTCTGGCACACGGCCAAGCCCTTCCTCGAGAAGTGGATGGTCGACCAGATCGGGCCCAAGAAGCTGTTCCAGCAGCTCAAGGACGAGGCGCCGCGATACGCCAAGCTGTTGCCGGAATTGCCGCGCCTGCTGCACGATTTCCTGGAGAATCGGCCGCCCGACCACCGGCGCGAGCTGCTGGAACTGCTGGCCGCGCAGAAGCGCACCAACCGGTTGCTCCAGTCCATCCTCTACGGTGGCATAGGTTTTGTATTGGGTCTGCTGGCCATGCAGCTGCTGGTGCGCGTTCGACTTTTCTGAACCGCGCGGACGCTGGCTGCCACGGCCTGAAAAAGAGAGGCGTGCTGCCTTGGAATCGAGGAAAGAGGAGAACCTGACGTGCTGCTGACCCTGGTCATCGTCTATCTGTTGCTCACCATCGCCATCGGCCTGTATGCGGCCCGGCGCGTGAAGAACACCACCGACTTCGCGATCGCCGGGCGGCACCTGCCGCTCTTCATGATCGTCACGACCACCTTCGCGACCTGGTTCGGTTCCGAGACAGTGCTGGGCATCCCGGCCAAGTTCATCGAGGGCGGCCTCAACGGCGTGGTCGAAGACCCGTTCGGCGCCGGCACCTGCCTGATCCTCGTGGGCCTGTTCTTCGCGGGCAAGCTCTACCGCATGACCTTGCTGACCATCAGCGACTACTACCGCGAGCGCTATGGCCGCGGCGTGGAGGTGGCCTGCACGCTGATCATCATGCTGAGCTACCTGGGCTGGGTCTCGGCGCAGGTCACGGCGTTGGGCCTGGTGTTCAACGTGCTGTCGGGCGGCGCCATCGGGCTGTCGACCGGCATGGTGATCGGCGTGGTCTCGATCCTGGCCTACACGCTGTTCGGCGGCATGTGGTCGGTGGCGGTCACCGACTTCATCCAGATGATCATCCTGGTGGCCGGCCTGGCCATCATCGCGATGTTCGCGGGCAACATGGCCGGCGGTGCCGACAAGGTGGTCGCCTTCGCGGTCAGCAAGGACCTGTTCAAGTTCTGGCCCGAGCCCAACTGGCACGACATGGTCTTCTTCTTCGCGGCCGCCATCACCATGATGCTCGGCTCGATCCCGCAGCAGGACGTGTTCCAGCGCGTGATGTCGGCCAACAGCGTCAAGGCCGCCACGCGCGGCCCGGTGATCGGCGGCCTGGCGTACATCCTGTTCGCCTTCGTGCCGATGTTCCTCGTGGCCAGCGCGCTCCTGATCATGCCGGAGCAGACCGCCACGCTGCTCAAGGAGGATCCGCAGAAGGTGCTGCCCACGCTGGTGCTCGAGAAGATGCCGTTCGTGATGCAGGTGCTGTTCTTCGGCGCGCTGCTGTCGGCCATCAAGTCGACCGCCTCGGCCACCTTGCTGGCGCCCAGCGTCACCTTCACCGAGAACATCTGGCGCCAGTTCCGCCCCGCGGGCACCGACCGCGAGAACCTCCGGACCATGCGCATCACGGTGCTGCTGTTCAGCGCGGCGGTGCTGGCCTACGCGATCCGCATGCAGGGCACGCCGATCTACGAACTGGTCTCGGGCGCCTACCAGGTGCCGCTGGTCGGGGCCTTCATCCCGCTGGTGTTCGGCCTCTACTGGAAGCGCGCCACCACCCAGGGCGCGATCGCCGCGATCCTGTTCGGCATCGGCACCTGGCTGCTGTTCATGGCGATGCCCTGGGGCGCGGTGTTCCCGGCCCAGCTCGCGGGCGTGCTGGCCTCGTTCGCGGGCATGGTGCTCGGCTCGCTGGCGCCGCAATGGGTGGTGAACACTCACACGCCGCACCGCCCGCTGGCGACCGAAACGGCCTGAATCTCGCGCCAGGCGCAATCCCCGGGGCGCCGGCCGGCCGGGGGGCGCCCCTATAATCGAGGGCTTTGCGAGCGGCCGCCCGGTCGCTTTCCCCACTCGATTTCCCATGCCCATCTACGCCTACAAGTGCAGCGCCTGCGGCTTCGCCAAGGATGCCCTGCAGAAGATGTCCGATCCGCCGCTCACGGTGTGTCCGGCATGCGGCGCGAGCGCATTCGAAAAGCAGGTCACGGCGGCCGGATTCCAGCTCAAGGGCTCGGGCTGGTACGTCACCGACTTCCGTGACGGCGGCGGCAAGAAGTCCGAAGCCGCCACCGCGCCGGCCGCCTCGGGCGACGGCGCCGCCAAGTCCGCCGATGCACCCGCCGCCGCGCCCAGCCCGGCTCCCGCGCCGGCCCCTGCGCCCGCGCCGGCCGCCAAGAGCGCCGACTGAGGCGCCGAACCGCCCGTCGCTCTCCAGAGAAGAAACCTCCCGATGCTCGCCCTGCGCAAATGGTTGCTGTCCGGCCTGCTGGTGATCGTGCCGCTGGTCATCACGCTCGGCGTGCTGAACTGGATCATCGGCACGCTCGACCAGACGCTGTGGCTGCTGCCCGAGCAGTGGCAGGTCTGGCTCAGCGATCACCGGGTGCGCGGCCTGGGCGTGCTGCTCACGCTGGCGATCCTGCTGGTGGTGGGTGCCGCCGCGAGCAATTTCGTCGGCAAACGCCTGCTCGGCTGGGGCGACGCCGTGGTGCGCCGCATCCCAGTGGTGCGCTCGATCTACTCGAGCGTCAAGCAGGTCTCCGACACGCTGTTCTCCGAGAACGGCAACGCCTTCCGCACCGCGGTGCTGGTGCAGTGGCCGCGCGAGGGCGTGTGGACCATCGCCTTCGTCACCGGCGCGCCCGGCAACGAGGTCGCGGAACACCTGGGCAACGAGGAATTCCTCAGCGTCTACGTGCCCACCACGCCCAATCCCACGGGCGGCTACTTCGTGATGCTCAAGCGCAGCGACTGCATCGAGCTCCTGATGAGCGTGGACGAGGCGCTCAAGTACATCGTCTCGATGGGGGTCGTCGTTCCCGGCAGCCCCGCCAGCATCGCGACGACCAAACCGTCCAACCCATAAAAACGAACGCGCCGCAACGGCGCCGGAATCTAGCCATGGCCATGCGTACTCACTATTGCGGTCTCGTGACCGAAGCCCTGTTGGGCCAGACCGTCACCCTTTGCGGCTGGGTCAACCGTCGCCGCGACCACGGCGGCGTGATCTTCATCGACGTGCGCGACCGCGAAGGCTACGTGCAGGTGGTGTGCGACCCCGATCGCGCCTCGACCTTCGCCGTCGCCGAGAACCTGCGCAACGAGTTCTGCGTGCAGATCACGGGCCTGGTGCGCGCACGCCCCGAAGGCACCACCAACGACCAGCTCAAGAGCGGCAAGATCGAAGTGCTCGCGCACGAGCTCAAGGTGCTCAACCCCTCGGTCACGCCGCCGTTCCTGCTGGACGACGACAACCTGTCGGAAACCACGCGCCTCACGCACCGCGTGCTGGACCTGCGCCGCCCCGCGATGCAGCGCAACCTGATGCTGCGCTACAAGGTGACGATGGAAACGCGCAAGTTCCTCGACGCCAACGGCTTCATCGACATCGAGACCCCGATGCTCGGCAAGTCCACGCCCGAAGGCGCGCGCGACTACCTGGTGCCCAGCCGCGTGCACGACGGCAGCTTCTTCGCGCTGCCGCAGTCGCCGCAGCTGTTCAAGCAGCTGCTGATGGTGGCCGGCTACGACCGCTACTACCAGATCGTGAAGTGCTTCCGCGACGAGGACCTGCGCGCCGACCGCCAGCCCGAATTCACGCAGATCGACATCGAGACCTCGTTCCTCGCGGAGGAAGAGATCCGCGAGATGTTCGAAGGCATGATCCGCAACGTGTTCCGCAACGCCGCGGGCATCGAGCTGCCGGTGTTCCCGACCATGACCTACGGCGAGGCGATGTTCAAGTACGGCTCGGACAAGCCCGACCTGCGCGTGAAGCTCGAGTTCACCGAACTCACCGAGCTGATGAAGCGCGTGGAATTCAAGGTGTTCTCGAACGCCGCCACGATGAAGGGCGGCCGCGTGGTCGCGCTGCGCGTGCCGGGCGGCGGTGCCGAGGGCGGCCTGTCGCGCGGCGAGATCGACGCCTACCAGGAGTTCGTGAAGATCTACGGCGCCAAGGGCCTGGCCTACATCAAGATCAACGACGCGGCGGCCGGCCGCGAGGGCCTGCAGAGCCCGATCGTGAAGAACCTCGACGACAACGCGCTGGCCGAGATCATCGCCCGCACCGGCGCGCGCAACGGCGACATCCTGTTCTTCGGCGCCGACAAGGAGAAGGTGGTCAACGACGCCATCGGCGCGCTGCGCGTGAAGATCGGCCACAGCGCCTTCGGCAAGAAGACCGGCCTGTTCGACGACCGCTGGGCACCGCTGTGGGTGGTGGACTTCCCGATGTTCGAGTTCGACGAGGAAGGCCAGCGCTGGAGCGCCGTGCACCACCCGTTCACCGCACCGAAGGACGGCCATGAGGACCTCATGGACACCGCGCCCGAGAAGTGCATCGCCAAGGCCTACGACATGGTGCTCAACGGCATCGAGATGGGCGGCGGCTCGGTGCGTATCCACCGCGAGGAAGTGCAGAGCAAGGTGTTCCGCGCGCTCAAGATCAACGCGGAAGACGCGCAGCTCAAGTTCGGCTTCCTGCTCGACGCGCTGCAGTACGGCGCGCCGCCGCACGGCGGCATCGCCATCGGCCTGGACCGCCTCGTCATGCTGATGACCGGCGCCGAGTCGATCCGCGACGTGATCGCCTTCCCGAAGACCCAGCGCGCGCAGGACCTGCTGACGCAGGCGCCGAGCCCGGTCGACGAGAAGCAGCTGCGCGAACTGCACATCCGGCTGCGCAACGTGCAGCCGCAGCAAGCGGCCTGATCGGCGGCGCTTGTCCCGGGAAGAGCGGTGGCTAAAATGGCTAATCACTCCCCGGGAGCCAGCCATGCAGATCACCGCCACCGAAGCCAAGAACCGATTCGGCTACTACCTCGGCCAGGCCGAGCGTGAGCCGGTGCATGTGATGAAGAACGACCGCGTGGCGGTCGTTCTCGTTTCTGCGGCGCGCTTCGCGGAACTCGAAGCGCTGGAGCAGAAGAAATCGATGGCTCAGCGCAAGCGCGAGTTCAATGCGCAATACAAGGACTGGATCGCCGAGCAGAACGAACTGGTGGAGAAGCAGGGGTTGTGGTGCGAGGGGATGGTGTCCTGGCAGGAATCGTCTTGAATGGCGCAGTTCGACATCTACGAGAACCCTCGGCCTGAAGCGCGCCGGACGGTTCCCTACGTCGTCGACGTGCAAAGCGGCCTGCTCGATCACTTGTCGACCCGCCTTGTCATTCCCGTGTTTCGCGTCGGCGCGCGCCAGGCACCGGTCAACTTGTGCCCGCCGGTGGAAATGGGCGGGGAGACCTTGTCCCTGATGCCGCACCTGGCGGCCCCTCTGTCGGCCAAGCTTCTCAAGAAGCCCGTCGCTTCGTTCGCTTCCCGCGCCAGTGAGGTCGCAGCCGCCATGGATGCCGTGCTCAGTGGCTTCTGATACGCGCCCCTTCAAGATCCCTCAGTCCGTACTGGTCGTGATCCACACGCCCGCCCTCGACGTGCTGCTGATCCGCCGCGCCGACGCCGAGACCGAGTTCTGGCAGTCGGTCACGGGCAGCAAGGACGCGGAGGACGAGCCGCTGGCGCTCACGGCCGCGCGCGAGGTCGCGGAGGAGACCGGCATCCTGTGCGGGCAGGGCAGTGCGCTCGCGGCGCAACTGGTCGACTGGGGCCTGCGCAACGTCTACGAGATCTATCCGCGCTGGCGTGCGCGCTATGCGCCGGGCGTCACGCACAACACCGAGCATCTGTTCGGCCTGTGCGTGCCCGAGCGCGTCGTGCCGGTGCTGGCGCCGCGCGAGCACACCGACTGGCGCTGGCTGCCGTACCGCGAGGCCGCCGATGCCTGCTTTTCCCCATCGAACGCCGAAGCCATTCTGTTGCTGCCAGAATTTGCGCGATGAACTCGCAGACGCCCAACTTCCGGGTCGCCACCTACAACATCCACAAGGGGGTGCAGGGCATCGGGCCCGCGCGGCGGCTCGAAATCCACAACCTCGGCCATGCCATCGAGCAGCTCGACGCCGACATCGTCTGCCTGCAGGAAGTGCGCAAGATGAACCGCCAGGCGGCGGTGCGCTTTCCGCGCTGGCCCGAGCTGCCGCAGGCCGATTTCCTCGCGCCCGAGGGCTACACGGCGGTCTACGAGACCAATGCCATCACGCGCCACGGCGAGCACGGCAACGCGCTGCTCACGCGCTGGCCGGTGCTGCGCACCAACCACCAGGACATCTCCGACCACCGCTTCGAACAGCGCGGCCTGCTGCACGTGGTGATGGAGGTCGAAGGGCGGCCGGTGCACGCCATCGTGGTGCATCTGGGGCTCATCAAGGGCAGCCGCGTGCGGCAGGTGGCGCGGCTGCGCGAATTCATCGAGCGCGAGGTGCCGAACGGCGAGCCGGTGGTGGTGGCCGGCGACTTCAACGACTGGGGCGCGCGCATGCGCTACGCGATGAACGCCATGGGCCTGCGCGACACCAGCGACCTGCGCGGCCCGCGCACGCTGACCTATCCCTCTCGGTTGCCGGTGGCGCAGCTCGATTTCATCTACGGCCGCGAGATCGAACCGCTGACCAGCAGCGTGCCGCGCGGCCCGATCTGGGCCCGCATGTCGGACCACCTGCCGCTGGTTACCGACTTCTTGCTGCCGAATTGATAGCAAGGCCGGCAGAAGGGACGGGCATTCGCGGCCCGAACGGCGGGCATGCATTCACTGGTACGATGGCCCAATGCTGAGGAAAACCGAAGTGGACACGCTCCCCGTTCCCAAAGACGACGACGAGGGCACGCCCGTCTCCGTGAAGATCCGCGAACGCCTGCACGCGGCGCGCCGGCGCTTCAACGCCAACGACAACATCGCCGAGTTCATCCAGCCCGGCGAGCTCGAGGCCCTGCTCGACGAGGTCGAGGTCAAGATGAAGGGCGTGCTCGACAGCCTGGTGATCGACGTCGAGAACGACCACAACACCGACAACACCGCGCGGCGCGTGGCCAAGATGTACGTCAACGAGGTGTTCCGCGGCCGCTACGTGCCGCCGCCTTCGCTGACCGAATTCCCCAATGCCGAGCACCTCAACGAGCTGATGATCGTCGGCCCGATCACGGTGCGCAGCGCCTGCTCGCATCACTTCTGCCCGATCATCGGCAAGCTCTGGATCGGCGTGATGCCCAACGAGCACACCAACGTCATCGGCCTGTCGAAGTACGCGCGCCTCGCCGAATGGGTGATGGGCCGTCCGCAGATCCAGGAAGAGGCCGTGGTGCAACTGGCCGACCTGATCCAGGAAAAGACCCAGCCCGACGGCCTCGCGCTGGTGATGGAGGCCGAGCATTTCTGCATGGCCTGGCGCGGCGTGAAGGAAATGGACAGCAAGATGATCAATTCCGTGATGCGTGGCGTGTTCCTCAAGGACCCGAGCCTGCGCCGCGAATTCCTGTCTCTCCTGCCCCGAAAGAGCTGACATGCTGGTCCGACTCCTCTACGCCAGCCGCGCCGTCGACACCAGCCCCGCGGCCATCGAAGCGATCCTCACGCAATCGCGCTCGCACAACACGACCTGCGGCATCACGGGCATCCTCTGCTACGGCGGCGGCACCTTCCTGCAGGCGATCGAAGGCGGCCGCATGGCGATCAGCGAGCTCTACGGCCACATCCAGCGCGACGCGCGCCACAAGGACGTGGTGCTGCTGCACTACGAGGAAATCTTCGAGCGCCGCTTCGGCGGCTGGACCATGGGGCAGGTCAACCTCTCCAAGCTCAACGCCTCCACGCTGCTGAAGTATTCCGAGAAGCCCGAGCTCGATCCGTACAAGGTCTCGGGCAAGGTCTCGCTGGCGCTGCTCGAGGAGCTGATGGCCACGGCGGCCATCGTCGGGCGCCACTGAAATGCGTCGGGGGCTTCGGCCCCCTTTTTGTTGCCTGCCGGCCGGTGGGCGAGCGACTTCCCTGATCTGATCCCGTGCCTCTTTCCGCATTCGCGCTGATCCTGCTTGCAGGGCTCATCCACGCGGGCTGGAACATCGTCGCCAAGAAGGCCAACGGCGACGTGCGCTTCAGCTTCCAGACCAGCGTGTTCAACATGCTCATCTGGGCGCCCGTGGGCATCGTGCTGGGCTGGAACGTGGTGCCCCACTGGGGCGCGACCGAGTGGGGCTTCGTCGTGCTCAGCGGCGTGCTGCACATCTTCTATTTCATCGTGCTGCTGCGCGGCTACCGCAAGTCGGACCTCACGGTGGTCTATCCGCTGGCGCGGGGCTCGGGGCCGCTCTTGTCGTCGCTGGTGGCGGTGCTGTTCCTCGGCGAGAAGATCAGCCTCGTGGGCGTGGCGGGCATCGTGGGCGTGGTGGGTGGCGTGTTCCTGGTCGCCGGTGGCCCGAAGCTCTGGCACAAGGCGCACGATCCGGCGCAGCGCGAGCGCGTGCACAAGGGCATCCGCTACGGCGTGCTGACCGGCGGCTTCATCGCGGCCTACACCGTGGCCGACAGCTACGCCGTCAAGTTCCTCGCGATGTCGCCGATCCTGCTCGACTACTTCGGCAACCTCGTGCGTCTGGTGCTGCTGCTGCCGGCCGCGCTGCACGACCGCGCCACCACCGCGCGCATGTGGCGCGCGCAGTGGAAGTACGCGCTGGTGGTGGCGGCCGTGAGCCCGGTGTCGTACGTGCTGGTGCTCTACGCGGTGCAGCAGGCGCCGATCTCGCACGTGGCGCCCGCGCGCGAGGTGTCGATGCTGTTCGCGGCGCTGATTGGCGGCCACCTGCTGCGCGAGGGCGACCGGCTGCTGCGCCTGCTGGGCGCACTCTTCATCGCCGCGGGCGTGGTGGCGCTCGCGCTGGGCTGAGCCATGAAGCGGACGCGCCCGGGCCCGCTGCTGATCGGCTGCGACTTCTCGAGCGCACCAACCGCGCGCAAGCCGATCGTGGTCGCCATCGGCGAACCGATCCCCGATGGCGCCGTGGCGCTGCACGAGTTGCGGCGCTTCAGCACGCTCGATGCCTGGAGCCGCTGGCTGCACACCACGCCGGCCTGGGTCGGCGGTTTCGACTTTCCGTTCAGCCTGCCGCGCGAACTGGTCGAGCACCTGGGGTGGCCCACGGACTTCGAGCCGCTGATCGCGCATTACGCCGCGCTCACCCGCGCCGAGATCCGCGAGACCTTCGCGGCCTTCTGCGCCGCGCGGCCGGTCGGCGGCAAGTTCGCGCACCGCGCCACCGATGCGCCCGCGGGTTCCAGTCCGTCGATGAAGTGGGTCAATCCGCCGGTGGCCTTCATGCTGCACGCCGGGGTGCCGCCGCTGCTGTCGGCCGGTGCCCATCTGCCGGGGCTGCGCGCGGTGCAGCCGGCCGATCGGGTGGCGCTCGAGGCCTACCCCGGGCTGCTGGCGCGCGAACTCATCGGCCGCCGCAGCTACAAGAGCGACGAGCTCGCCAGGCAGACGCCCGAGCGCCGCGCGGCGCGCGCCGAACTGCTGGCCGCGCTCGAGGCCGGCCGCACGCGGCTCGGCCTGCGCCTCGTGCTCTCGGCCGGGCAACGCCGCGAGCTGCTCGACGACCCGCGCGGCGACGACCTCGATGCCGTGCTGTGCCTCGTGCAGGCGGCCTGGGGCCTGCAGCGCGCGGACAGCGCGGGCCCCGGCTACGGCCTGCCCACGGACATCGATCCGCTCGAGGGCTGGATCGTCTCCGCCTGACCCCGGCCGGGCCCGGTTGTCCTACAGCGCTTCGAGCCGCCGTCGCGGCGCAGCGGCCCGATCCGGTCGCTAGATTGACGTCATGGGCCGCCGGCCCATGCGCCCGACCTCCGGGTGCTTCGTGACCGAATCAGGAAGGACATCGCAATGAACAAGGATCAAGTGGCAGGCCGCGTCGACCAGGCCAAGGGCAAGCTCAAGGAAGTCGCCGGCAAGGTCGTGGGCAACGAGAAGCTCGAAGGCGAGGGCATTGCCGACCAGGCCGCCGGCAAGGTGCAGAGCACCTACGGCGACGTGAAGGAAAAGGCCAAGGACGCGATCAAGTCCGGCGCCGACAAGCTCTGAGGCGACATGGCTGCGGCCCGCGGGCGCGCAGCCTTTTTTCTTTTCATTCCATCGATGTGGAGGTTCCCATGACCATTTCGATACAGTCGCCCGCTTCGCGCACGCGCACCTGGCTCGCCGTGCTGGCGATCGCCGGCGGCAGCCTCGCGCTGGCCGCCTGCGACAAGAACGATGGCCGCACCGCCGGCGAGAAGCTCGACAGCGCTGTGGCGCGCACCGAGCAGGCCGTCGACACCGCGCGCGACAAGACCGTGAAGATGGCCGAGGAGGCCAAGACCCGGATCGACTCGCAGAGCGTGAAGGACGGTGCCGCCAACGCGAAGGAAGCCGTGAAGGACGCCGGCAGCGCCGTCGCGAACACGGTGGACGACGCGGCCATCACCGCCGCCATCTCGGCCGGCCTGGCGAAGGATCCCGACCTCAGCGCCATCAAGATCGATGTCGACACCAAGGCCGGCGCAGTGAGCCTTCAGGGCCCCGCGCCGAGCGCCGCCGCCAAGGAGCGCGCCGAGCAGATCGCCAAGGGCGTGCAGGGCGTGACCTCGGTCGACAACCGGCTCGAGGTGAAGGGCTGAGTTTTTCGAGTCTTCGGACTCGTTTCCTCCCGCCCCCAAAGAAAAAGCCCGGCATGTCCGGGCTTTTTCTTGGGCGGTGGCGGGTGTCAGTGGCCCAGCCAGTCCTTCAGCTCGTCGGCGTGCTCTTCCTCGTCCGAGAGGATGTCCTCGAGCATGCGGCGGGTGGTCGGATCCTTGTCGCCGATCAGGTTGATCATCTGGCGGTACGACTCGACAGCGATGCGCTCGGCCACGAGGTTGGCGCGCACCATGGCTTGCAGGTCGGTCGATTCGTCGTAGCCGGCATGGCTGCGTTCGCGCAGGTGCTCGGGCGCGAAATCGGGTTCGCCACCCAGTTGCACGATGCGTTCGGCGATGCGGTCGGCATGCGCCGATTCCTCGTTGGCATGCACCAGGAATTCGTCGGCGATGGCCGGCGACTCCACGCCGTTGGCGGTGAAGTAGTGGCGCTTGTAGCGCAGCACGCAGACCAGCTCGGTGGCGAGCGCGTCGTTCAGCAGCTTGACGATGTCGTCGCGCCACGGGCCGTAGGCCGGGGTGACGGCGCCGTCGTCGAGGCTGTGGGCTGCGGCATCGAGGCCCTTCTGGTCCAGCACCAAGTGCTGGTGGTCCTTCGCCGGAGTGGAGGCATTGGCTTTCATGGGGGATCCTTTCGTGGGGGAGTTGTTTTCTGCTGCATGAGCGTGTTCACGATGTCGGCCAGGTCGGAAGTCTTGAGCACCGCGGCCAGCACTGCCGTCACCGACAGCAGCCGCCAGGGCCTGACCAGCACCACCACAGCGCCGGTGGCCGCTGCAATGGCCATCAGCTTGGCCGGCTCCTTGCGCGCGTAGCGCTCGAGCAGCGGCCGGGCCAACTGGCCCGCCGCGTGCGCCGGATGGCGGCGCCACCAGCGCTCGGCCATGCTGCGCGCGACCGAGGCCCAGACGCGGGCATTGCCGCCGCGTCCATCGCCCGGATCGTGCGCGCGCTGGCCTTCGAAGGCGGCGCCGGCATCGTCGGGATCGGACTGCGCGAAGGCAGCTTCGGCATCGCGCCGGGCGCGTTCCTGCTGCGGGGTGCGCGGTTCCGGCTCGGGTTCGCGTCCGCCGTTGAGTTCGCGCACCAGCGCGCGGCGCGACAGCGCCAGCCGTTCCTTGGGGCTCAGGACGGCGCGGGGATCAGTGCCGGCCATGGCGGCCTCCGGCTTCGTGAAGGGCCTGCAGGTCGGCGTCGACCTGCGCACGCAGATCGTCGAACCCATGGGCGATGAAGGGACGGGATGCGATCCAGGCGCAGATCGCGGCGATCGCCAGCGCCACGCCGGGGACCGCGATCAGCACCCAATGAAAACTGCCGTGCAGCACGCCCAGCAGCACCGCCACGCCGATGAGTCCCAGCGCCAGCACGAAGGTGGCTGCGGCCAGGATGCCCGCGACGATGCGGGCGATCAACCCGCGGGCCGCGGTGCCCGACTCCTGCCGGACCAGGGCCGCGTAGTTGGCGATGTGTTCGGCGATGAGCTCCGGGTGCCCGAGCACCGTGGAAAAGATCGGATGAAGCATGGTGCTGCGGAGCGGGGCCGATGCTTCAGGCGATCAATAGTCGTCCCGACGGCGGCTGGCCAGCACGATCAGTGCGGTGATGGCGGCACCGGCCGCGGCGGCGATCAGCACCGAGCGCACGGGCTGGTCGGAGATGTAGCGGCCGGTCGAGTCGGCGGCCTGTTCGAGGCGGCGCTGGGCGCGGGCGCTGGTGGTCGATGCGGCATCGAGGCCGCGCTGCACGGCCTGCTGCACGCGCGCTGCGAGCTGTTCGACCGCCGGTTCCGCGTCGCGACGCAGCTCGCGGACCTTTTCGCCCGCCGCATTCACCGCATTCTGTGCATAGGCACGCGTGGTATCGACAGCGTCGTTGGCGGTCTGGCGTGCGTCATCGGCGAGTTGCTGGGGGGTCTTGGTCGTGTTCATGAAAAGTCCTTTCCGGGAATGATTTGCGAGAGCCTGTGAATCGTACCGACGCTACTTGCTTCGTAGCAAGCCGGCCAGGAAGCTCGCGATGGCGAGTACGGCGAAGATCACGAAGAGGATCTTGGCGATGCCGACGGCGCTGGCGGCGATACCGCCGAAGCCGAACAAGGCGGCGATCAGCGCGATGACCAGAAAGACCACTGCGTAGTGCAACATGCGGAACTCCTTGGAGGCTGCCCTCGTTGTTGGAAAAGCCGCGTGTCCGATGGGGAGTAACACGGCATGGACAGACATTAAGGGTCGGCCCATGGCGGACCTGTCAGTGGCAGGGGGGGCGGGGCGTAGGAGATGGCCGAGTCCGCCCGGCCGCCCGTGGAATCGCGTGAAATCCGGCACGAATGCGCCGGCACACCAGGCAGGGCTTCGGGCCTATGCCACCGGCAGCATCGCCGCGATGCGCGTGCCGTGCCCGGGCGTCGATTCCACCGTGAGCTTGCCGTGCGCCGCTTCCACGCGGTGGCGCATGCCGGCCAGGCCGTGGGTCGACGGGCGCATCTTCAGGGCGTCGAAGCCCTTGCCGTTGTCGACCACCTCGACCACCACGTGCGTGCCGTGGTCCTTCATCGAGATCGTGGCCTCGGTGGCCTCGGCGTACTTGCCGATGTTGGTCAGGCTCTCCTGCACCATCCGGTAGATGGTGAGCTGGCGTGACTCGTCGGTGCTGACCGGCTCCAGCTGCATGTCGACGTGGATGCCCGAACGTTCGCCGAACTCGCGCCCGAGGATCTCGAGCGAGGCCACCAGCCCCAGGTTGGCCAGCGAGGACGGGCGCAGGTCCTCGATGATGCGGCGCTTGAGCGCGATGCCGCTGTTGAGCAGCTCGGTCAGATGCTGCAGCCGCTGGATCGCATCGGGCGAATCGGCCAGCCGCGACTTGAGCCGCGCCACGTCGAGCTTGGCGGCGGTCAGCAGCGAGCCCAGTTCGTCGTGCAGCTCGCGCGCCAGGAAGCCGCGCTCGGTCTCGCGCACGTCCTGCAGGTGGGTCGCCAGCTCGGCCAGCGAGGTGGTGCGCTCGCGCACCTCGTCCTCGAGGGCATTGCGCTCGCGCTGCAGGGTCTCCTGCTGGCGCTCGCCGATCGAGCGCAGCACGTGCGTCTGGCGCAGGTACAGGAAGAAGGCGAACAGGGCCGCCAGCGCCACGATGCTGGTGCCGAAGCGCGCCAGCCGCAGCGACAGCATCACCTGGGTCTGGCTGTCGTGCAGGGTCTTGTTGCTGAGCTCCACCAGGCCCCGGGCCTTCTCGCGGATGGAATCCATCTCCTCGCGGCCGACGTCGGTGGTGATGACGAACTTCCAGGCGTCCTCCTTGCCGTCCGAGCGCAGGCGCACGCTCATGTCCATCTCGGACACCTTGCGCAGCACGTGTTTCGACAGCTCGGCCAGCTGGGCCGTCTCGGCCGGCCGGCCGGCATACTGCTGGCGCAGGCTCGCCAGGTTGCCGTCGATCTGCTGGATGGCGTTGTCGTAGGGTTGCCGATAGGCGGCTTCCCCTGTCAGCAGATAGCCGCGCTGGCCCGTTTCTGCATCGAGGATGTTCTGCAGCAGCTGATTGAGCACGCTGCGCACCTTCTGGGCGGCGTCGATCTCGGCCAGGGCGATACTGGACTGCCGGTAGCCCGCCTCGTTGATGCCGACGAGCGCCAGCGCCGCCAGTGCCGCGAGCAGCAGGCTCAGGGCCATTTGGGGGAAGGCTAGCCAACGCATGAAACTATTGAGTCCGCTTTCAAGACAAGATCGTGAATAATTGACAACGATCAGGGAACCGGCATGTTGCGGCCCGCGGACCGGCAACACAACGACGAAAGTAACAGATGATCAAAATTGGAATTGTGGACGACCACGCCATCGTGCGATCGGGCCTCAGGCAGTTCTTCTCCGAGCACGTGGATCTGCGCGTGGCCGGCGAGGCCGCCAGCGGTCGCGAGGCGATCGAACTCGTGCGCACGACCGAACTCGACGTGCTGGTGATGGACCTGTCGATGCCGGGGCAAAGCGGGATCGATGCGCTCGCCATGATCCGTGCCAAGGCGCCCGACGTCGGCATCCTGATCCTGAGCGGGTACCCCGAGGAGCACTACGCGATGAACCTGATCCGGCAGGGCGCGAGCGGCTACCTCAACAAGGAGTGCGATCCGATGGAGATCGTCAACGCGATCCGGACCATCGCGCTGGGCCGCCGCTACATCACCCCCGCCGTCGCCGAACTGCTGGCCCGCCAGCTCGACCGCAAGGACGACGCCGCGCCGCACGAGCAACTCTCGGAGCGCGAGTTCCAGGTGTTCCTGAAGCTGGCCAAGGGCGAGACCGCGGGCGACATCGCCAAGACGCTGTCGCTGTCGGTGAAGACCGTGAGCACCTATCGCACGCGGCTGATGGAGAAGATGAACCTCTCCTCCAACAGCGACCTCACGTACTACGCCCTCAAGAACAAGCTGATCGACTGAGAGAGCCACCGTTCGCGCCGGGGCTCAGCCCGGCCCCGGTGGCTGCGCCGCCACCGCGCGCAGGCAGAAATCGACCAGCGCGTCGATCTCGTTGGACTTGTCGAACACCGCGTCCACGCCGAACTGCGCACAACGCCTGCGGATGTCGGGCGTCGCATAGTTGCTGAGCACCACCACCTTCTGTTCGGGGCGCCGCTCGGTGCAGGCCTTCAGCACGCCCAGCCCGCTGCCCTGCTTGAGGAAGAGATCGACCACCGCGAGGTTCCATTCGGCGGCATGCGTGCGCAGCCATTCGATCGCGTGGTCTTCGGTTTCCGCATAGCCGACCACCACGGTGCGCGCCAGTTCTTCCAGGGTGCCGATGAGGTTTTCACGGATCGTGAGGTTGTCCTCGACGATGTAGGTCTTCAATCTGGAATCCATGACGAACCGCGCTTCCTCCGACGTTGCCCGAATGATGTGTGCCGCGCGGCCGGCGCTCTGAGGCAGAGGGCTGGTGCTGGCTGGACCGGGCTCTGGACGATGAGGCCTCCCTGCCGCGCATCATGCAGGGTTCAGTGCGAGGCATCTGTAGGCGGGTTCCGACGCACCCGCAGGCGCGGGCCCTGGCGTCGCTCGGCGCGCGGTAGGTGATGCCGTACGCGGGTTGCGGCCCTGCGCCGACCTGGACGGCGCGCGCGATGCGGTCATCATGCAGACATGGCGATGGATCACACCCGCACCCTCCCGCGCAGATTTCCGCTGTGGCAGAAGCTGATCGTGCTGCTGCTCGCGCTGTTCGCGGCGCTGGTGATCGCCATCCTGTTCTTCCCCTGGGACGTGCTGCGCGAGCCGGTCAACCGCTACGTGAGCGAGAAGACCGGCCGCAAGTTCGAGATCACGCGGAGGCTCGACGTCGATCTCGGCTGGCGCCGCGCCACCGTCAAGTTCGACGGCATCGAGTTCGCCAACCCCTCGTGGGCGCGCGATCCCTACCTCGTGAAGGCCGAGCGCGCGGAGTTCGACATCCGCCTCTGGCCGCTGGTCTCGCGCCGCATCGAGATCCCGCGGCTGGTGCTCGCCTCGCCCACCGTGGGCCTGCAGATGGAAGCCGACGGCCGGCGCACCTGGGCCTTCGGCAAGGACACCTCCGACGCCGGCACCGCGCCCGTGATCGGCACCATCGAGATCGACGGCGGCGCCATCGACTTCCTGGCCAAGCACCTGGGCGTGGACATCCATGCCGACGTCAGCTACGACACCGCGCGCGGCGCGCTGCCGGTGCACTACCGCATCAAGGGCCGCTACAAGGGCCAGCCGCTCACGGCCCAGGGCCGCACCGGCAACGTGATGCAGATCAACGCGGCCGGCGCGCCGCCGTTCCCGCTCGAGATCGACGCGGCCGCCGGCCAGACCAAGCTCAAGGCCAGCGGCACCGTGGGCTCGCTCGCCGACCTCGACGGCATCGATGCCAAGTTCGACATCCGCGGCCAGACGCTGGGCGCGCTGTTCCCGCTCTTGGGCATCGCGCTGCCGCAGACCTCGCCCTACGCGGTGCGCGGCACCCTGAGCAAGCGCGGCAGCCTGTGGGAGGCCAAGGCGCTGCAGGGCAAGCTGGGCCTGTCCGACATCGGCGGCGACATGCGCTTCGACCAGGCCGCCCAGGTGCCCTACCTCGCGGGCGAGCTGCGCTCCAAGGTGATGGACATGGACGACCTCGGTCCGCTGATCGGCCTGCCGCCCACCGCGCGCACCGCCGCCACCGTCGAGGGCGTGGCGCCGCCGCCGACCGTGACCCAGGTCAAGCGCCCGGGCGGCAAGGTGCTGCCGACCGCGCCGCTGGACTTCGAGCGCCTGCGCGCGATGAATGCCGACGTGAAGTACACGGCCGAGCGCATCCGCAACGTGCGCGAGGTCCCGCTCGACAGCGGCAGCGTGCAGGTCAAGCTCAAGGACAGCGTGCTCACGCTCGACCCGCTCGAGCTCGGCGTGGCCGGCGGCAAGCTGGCTGGCGCGATCCGCATCGACGGCTCGAAGAACCCGGCCGACATCCGTGCCGCGCTCGACGTGCGTGCAATGCAGCTGGCGCGGCTGTTCCCCAAGCTCGAGACCACCGGCAACAGCCTGGGCCGGCTCGACGGCCGCATCAACCTCTCGGGCTCGGGCAGCACCGTCGCCAACTGGCTCGGCGGCGCCTCGGGCGACGTGGCGGTGCTGGCCGGCCGCGGCCAGTTCGGCAACCTGCTGCCGGTGTTCGCGACGCTGGTGGGTGGCGACATCCTCAAGTTCCTGCTGCGCGGCGACCGCGACGTGGAGTTGCGCTGCGCGGCCGTGGCCTTCGACGTGAACAAGGGGCTGGCGACCGGCCGCACCCTGCTGGTGGACACCACCAATGCGCTGTTCACGGCGACGGGGCAGGCCAACTTCGCCACCGAGGGGCTGGATTTCGTGATCCACCAGGAGCCCAAGAGCAAGAGCCTGCTGTCGATCCGCACGCCGCTGGTGGTCAGCGGCAGCTTCGGCGATCCCAAGGGCGGGTTGCAGGTCGGGCCGCTGGCCGGCCGTGGACTGGCGGCCCTGGCGCTGGGTGCGGTCAACCCGCTGCTGGCGCTGGCCGCGACCATCGAGACCGGCCCCGGCGAGGATTCCGACTGCAAGGCGGTGCTGGCCCAGGCCAACAAGCCGACCGCCGGCGCCGCCGCCAATGGCGCGGCGCGGGCCAAGGGCGCGAAGCAGCAGCCCTGACCCCGAGCGGGGCTGACTAGGGTGCGGCGCGCTGTGCCGCGCAGACGCCGCAGTGCGGATCGCGCGCCACGCGCAGCGTGTCGAACGAGGCGCTGCGCCCGTCGAACATCAGCAACCGGCCCGCCAGCGACGGCCCGATGCCCGCGAGCAGCTTGAGCGCCTCGAGCGCCTGCAGGGTGCCGATGGTGCCGACCACCGGTCCGAACACCCCGAGCACCGCGCACAGCGTCTCCTCGAAGGCCGCGTCGGGCGGGAACAGGCAGGCATAGCAGGGCGAGGCCGGATCGCGCACGTCGTACACGCTGAGCTGCCCGTCGAAGCGGATCGCGGCCCCCGCCACCAGCGGCTTGCCGTGCGCCACGCAGGCGCGGTTGACGGCCTGGCGCGTCACGAAGTTGTCGGTGCAGTCGAGCACCACGTCGGCCGCCGCGACCAGCGCCGACAGCTGCTCGGCGTCGGGGCGCAGCACGTGGGTCTCGATGGCGATGCCGGGATTGATGTCGCGCATGGCCTGCGCCGCCGATGCCACCTTGGGCTGGCCCACGCGCGCCTCGGTGTGGGCGACCTGGCGCTGCAGGTTGGTCAGGTCGACCTCGTCGTCGTCGACCAGCACGATGCGCCCCACGCCCGCCGCCGCGAGGTAGAGCACGGCCGGCGACCCCAGCCCGCCGGCGCCGATCACCAGCACCCGGCCGGCGCTCACGCGCGCCTGGCCATCGATGCCGAACTCCTCGAGCAGGATGTGGCGCGAATAGCGCAGCAGGTCGTCGTCTTCGTTCATGGCGGGGGAGAAAGCAAAAGGGACCGGTCTGGCCGGTCCCCTGCGGTGGGATGCGAAGTCGGAGCGTCCGGAAGGGGCTCGCGCCCCGGCCGGTCAGTTCTCCTTCTTCTCTTCCTTGTTGTCGACGATCACCTGCGTCTTGCTGACCAGCACCGGCTGGCCCTTGAGGCGGTTGAGCGCCTGCACCAGCGGGAAGTCCTTGTCGGAGCCGAACTCGGGCACCTTGCGGTCCTGCGGCGGCTTCTTGGCTTCTTCCTCGAGGCGCTTGCGGGCCTCGTCGCGGGCCTTCTCGCGCTCGGGGTCCTTCACCTCGGGGCCCTGGCCGCTGGCCAGGTGCTTCTCGAGGTCGGCCTCGCGCATGCGCAGCGCGGCGAAGGGGCTGCCCTCGGCGCTCTCGTCGACCAGCACGTTCGGCACGATGCCCTTGGCCTGGATCGAGGTGCCGCTGGGCGTGTAGTAGCGCGCGGTGGTGATCTTCAGGCCGGTGTCGGGGCCGAGCGGGCGCACGGTCTGCACCGAGCCCTTGCCGAAGGTCTGGCTGCCCATGATGGTGGCGCGCTTGTGGTCCTGCAGCGCACCCGCGACGATCTCGCTGGCCGAGGCCGAGCCTTCGTTCACGAGCACCACCAGCGGCACCGACTTCAGCGAGGCCGGCAGGCTGCGCAGCGGGTCGCTGCCGGAGCGGCGCTGGTAGAACTCGGGCGCCGCCTTGTAGACCGCCTTGCTCTCGGCGAGCTGGCCATCGGTGGTGACCACCGTGGCGTTCTCGGGCAGGAAGGCCGCCGACACCGCCACGGCCGCGTCGAGCAGGCCGCCCGGGTCGTTGCGCAGGTCGAGCACCAGACCCTTGAGGTTCGGGTCTTCCTTGTACAGGTCGTCGATCTTCTTCACGAAGTCGTCGACCGTGCGCTCCTGGAACTGCGACAGGCGGATCCAGCCGTAGCCCGGCTCGATCATCTTGCCGCGCACCGATTGGGTGCGGATTTCCTCGCGCGTGATCGTGACCGGGAAGGTACGGCTCTCGTCCTTGCGGAAGATCGTCAGCAGCACCTTGGTGTTGGCCTCGCCGCGCATGCGCTTGACCGCCTCGTTGAGCGACAGGCCGCGCACCGCGGTGTCGTCGATCTTGGTGATCAGGTCATTGGGCTTGAGGCCGGCACGGAACGCGGGCGAGCCCTCGATCGGGGAGACCACCTTGATCAGGCCGTCTTCCTGCGAGATCTCGATGCCCACGCCGACGAAGCGGCCGGTGGTGCCTTCCCTGAATTCCTTGAAGGACTTCTTGTCGAAGTACTGGGAATGCGGGTCGAGCCCGGCGACCATGCCGGAGATGGCGTCGGAAATCAGCTTCTTCTCGTCGACCGGTTCGACGTAGTCGCTCTTGACCATGCCGAACACGGCAGCGAGCTGCTGCAGTTCCTCGAGCGGCAGTGGCGCGAGCGAGCCGCGCGCGACGGTCTGCAGCGAGGCGGTGGTCAGGACGCCTGCAACGGCGCCGGCGGCGACCCAGCCGGTGATCTTGAGTTTCTGGCCCATGGGTAAATGTCCTTGTCGGCTGTCGAACCAATATACACAGCTTGGAAACAAATTGCCCGCCGGGGTTCCACGGGTGGAGCGGCGGGCACGGTTTTTCTACAGCGCGGCTTCAGCCTTTGCCTTGCGAGGCGACCGCGGCGGCGGCTTTCTCGGCGGCGGCGGCATCGCCCAGATAGTAGTGCCGCAGCGGCTTGAGATCGTCGTCGAGCTCGTACACCAGGGGAATGCCGTTCGGGATGTTCAGGCCGACGATGTCGTCGTCCGAGATGCCGTCCAGGTACTTCACCAGCGCGCGGATCGAGTTGCCGTGCGCCGCCACCACGAGGCGGCGGCCGGTGCGGATGGCCGGGGCCATCGATTCGTTCCAGAACGGCAGCACGCGCGCCACCGTGTCCTTCAGGCATTCGGTCAGCGGGATCTGCTCGGGCGAGAGCTTGGCGTAGCGCACGTCGCTGCGTTCGCTGCGCGGGTCGTCGGCTTCCAGCGGCGGCGGCGGCGTGCTGTAGCTGCGGCGCCAGACCAGCACCTGCTCGTCGCCGTACTTCTTGGCCGTTTCGGCCTTGTTCAGGCCCTGCAGGCCGCCGTAGTGGCGTTCGTTGAGGCGCCACGAATGCACCACCGGCAGCCAGGTGCGGTCGAGCTCGTCGAGCGTGTGCCACAGGGTGCGCGTGGCGCGCTTGAGCACGCTGGTGTAGGCCACGTCGAAGTCGTAGCCCTCGGCCTTCAGCAGCCGTCCCGCCTGCTTGGCCTGCTCGACGCCGGTCTCGGTCAGGTCGACGTCGGTCCAGCCGGTGAAGCGGTTTTCGAGGTTCCAGGTCGATTCGCCGTGGCGGATCAGTACCAGTTTGTGCATGTCGGAGGCCTTTGGCAGCGCTTTGTAAACCCGACATTCTAAAATCCCGGGTTTGCCTCTCTCCAAGGAACCCTCGTGAAATTGATCGAATTCGTCACTGCGAACTGGATGCTGGTCCTGATCGTGCTCAGCTCGGGCGCCATGCTGGCCTGGCCGCTGATTCGCGGCGCGGGGGGCGGCACGCTGACGGCCGACGCGGCGGTGCACCTCATCAACCGCGAGCGCGCGGTGCTGGTCGACCTGCGCGATCCCGAGGAATTCGCCGCCGGCCACATGATCGGCGCCAAGAACGTGCCGCTGGCCCAGCTCGAGGAAAAGCTGGCCTCCACGGTCAAGAACAAGAACGTGCCGCTGCTGCTGGTGTGCGAGAACGGCTCGCGCGCGCAGCGTGCGGTGGCCGCGGCCAAGAAGCTGGGTTACGAGCAGGCCCAAGCGGTGTCCGGCGGGCTCAAGGCATGGAAAGCGGCTAATCTGCCGGTTGAAAAGGCCTGAACCCCACCGAGATACGAACCATGCAAGCCGTCAAGATGTACACCACCGCCGTGTGCCCCTACTGCACACGCGCCAAGCAGATCCTCAAGTCCAAGGGCGTCGAGCAGATCGAGGAGATCCGCATCGACAGCGATCCCCAGGCGCGCATCGCCATGATGGAGATCACCCAGCGCCGCACGGTGCCGCAGATCTTCATCGGCGACACCCACGTGGGCGGTTGCGACGACCTGATGGCGCTCGACAGCCGCGGCGGCCTGGTGCCGCTGCTGCAGGGCCAGCCGGCCTGATCCGAGTCCGGCCGACCGCCGGTCCGAAGCCGTCACATCGCCGGGCGATAATCGCCCGTTCACCCATCTGCGGCCCGCCGCGGGAAACCATCCCCCGGCGGGCCTTGTTTTGACCCTCGAAAGTTCAGCCATGGCCGACCAGCAAGCCCAAGATCCCGTGTTCCAGATCCAGCGCGTCTACCTCAAGGACCTGTCGCTCGAACAACCCAACTCGCCCGCGATCCTGCTGGAACAGGAACAGCCCACCGTCGACATCCAGCTCGGCGTGGACGCCCAGCCCGTGGCCGACGGCATCTTCGAGGTGTCGGTGTCCGCCACCGTGCAGACCAAGATCGGCGACAAGACCGTGTTCCTGGTCGAAGCCAAGCAGGCCGGCATCTTCGAGATCCGCAACCTGCCCGAAGACCAGATGGGCCCGATCCTCGGCATCGCCTGCCCGCAGATCGTCTACCCCTACCTGCGCGGCAACGTGGCCGACGTGATCCAGCGCGGCGGCTTCCCGCCCGTGCACCTGGCCGAGATCAACTTCCAGGCCATGTACGAGCAGCAGCAGGCACAGGCCGCCGGCCAGCCTTCGCCCATCGTCACGCAATAAGCCTGACCGGACGCAACGCCGCGACGCCGATGAAGATCTGCGTTCATGGCGCCGGAGCCTGGGGCACGGCGGTGGCCGTCAACGCGGCCGCCCGCCACGAGGTCACGCTGTGGGCCCGCGACGCGGCCCAGGCCGAGACCATCTCCCGGGCCCGCGAGAACACCCGCTACCTGCCGGGGCTGGCCTTGCCGGCCTCGCTCGCGGTGCGCGCGGGCGGCATCGGCCAGGCGCAGGCCGGCGCCGACTTGGTCATCGTGGCCACGCCCATGGCGGCGCTGCGCCAGCAGCTCGAGACCCTGCGCGACAGCGGCACCCGCGTGCCGGTCGCCTGGCTCTGCAAGGGCGTGGAGCCCGCGCAGGCCGCGAACACCACCGCTTCCTCCTTCGGCCTGCTGGCCCACGAGATTCGCGCGCAGGTCGCGCCCGAGCTGCTGGCCGGCGTGCTCAGCGGCCCGAGCTTCGCGCAGGAAGTGGCCGAGGGCCGCCCGACCGCGCTGGTCGCCGCCAGCCCGCATGCCGCCGTGCGCGACGCGCTGGTCGATGCCTTCCATGGCCCCGCGCTGCGCGTCTATGCCAATGACGACATCGTCGGCGTCGAGGTCGGCGGCGCGGTCAAGAACGTGCTGGCCATCGCCACCGGCCTGTGCGACGGCCTCGCGCTGGGCCTCAATGCACGCGCCGCGCTGATCACGCGCGGCCTGGCCGAGATGACCCGCTTCGGCCTCGCGCTCGGCGCCCGCACCGACACCTTCATGGGCCTGTCGGGCTTGGGCGACCTGGTGCTGACCGCCACCGGCGACCTGTCGCGCAACCGCAAGGTCGGCCTGCTGCTGGCCCAGGGCCGCACCCTGGCGCAGGCGGTCGATTCGCTCGGTCACGTGGCCGAGGGCGTCTACTGCGCCCGCACCGTGGTGCAGCGTGCGCGCGGGTTGGGCGTGGAAATGCCCATCGCCGAGGGCGTGGTCGCGCTGCTCGACGGCCGCGTGAGCCCGGCCGATGCCGTGGCCGCGCTCACCGGGCGCGACCCGGTGCCCGAATCGGTCCGGCCGCCCCCATAACAACATCCGGAAGACAAACCGCCCCATGCGTTCCCGCTTCGATTTCTCCGCGCCGGCCATCGCCGCGCTGGCCCAGGCCGATGCGGCCCGCGCACTGCAGGAGGACGTCGCCGACGGCGACCTCACCGCCTCCCTGGTCGATGCCGGCCGCCGCGCTCAGGCGCGCGTGCTGGTGCGCGAGCCGGCCGTGCTGTGCGGCGCGCCCTGGGTCGAGGCCACGCTGGCGCAGCTCGATCCGCAGGTGCGCATCGACTGGCGCTGCGCCGAGGGCGGGCGCTGCGAGCCGAACCAGGTCGTGCTCGAGATGGAAGGCCCGGCCCGCGCGCTGCTGACCGCCGAGCGCACCGCGCTCAACTTCCTGCAACTGCTGAGCGCCGTGGCGACCAAGGCTGCGCTCTACAGCGACATCGTCGCCGGCACGCGCGCGCGCATCGTCGACACCCGCAAGACCCTGCCGGGCCTGCGCCTGGCGCAGAAGTACGCGGTGCGCACCGGCGGCGGCCTCAACCACCGCATCGGCCTGTACGACGCCGTGCTGATCAAGGAAAACCACATCGCCGCGGCCGGTGGCGTGGCCGCCGCGCTGCGCGCCGTGGCTCCGGCCGCCGAGCGTGCCGATTTCGTCGAGATCGAGGTCGAGACCCTGGCGCAGCTGCAGGAGGCGCTCGAGGCCGGCGCGCGCATGGTGCTGCTCGACAACATGGACCTGCCGACCCTGCGCGAGGCGGTGCGCATCAACGACGCCGCCGGCGAGGGCCGCGCGGTGCTCGAGATCTCGGGCGGCGTCACGCTCGACGGCCTGCGCGAACTGGCCGAGACCGGCGTCGACCGGATCTCGGTCGGCGCGCTGACCAAGGACGTCAAGGCCATCGATTTCTCGATGCGCTTCCAGGACCGCTGAGGGAGACGCACATGGCTTCCTCCGCCGTCATCGATGTCGAGTACGAACAGCCGGCGGACATGCTCGGCGCCGCGGGCAGCGTCTGCGACACCCGCCGCGCCTGGGCCCGCGTGCCGCCCGAGCCCACGCCCACCGAGCGCGAGGCGCTCAAGGAGCGCATCCGCCGCCTGCTGCGCGAGCGCAACGCGGTCATGGTGTCGCACTTCTACGTCCACCCCGACCTGCAGGACCTGGCCGAGGAAACCGGCGGCATCGTCAGCGATTCGCTCGAGATGGCGCGCTTCGGCCGTGACCATGCGGCCGGCACGCTGGTGGTGTCGGGCGTGCGCTTCATGGGCGAGACCGCCAAGATCCTGTCGCCCGAGAAGCGGGTGCTGATGCCCGACCTCGACGCCAATTGTTCGCTCGACCTGGGCTGCCCGGTCGACGAGTTCAGCGCCTTCTGCGACGCGCATCCAGACCGCACCGTGGTCGTCTATGCCAACACCAGCGCCGCCGTGAAGGCGCGCGCCGACTGGCTCGTCACCTCGAGCTGCGCGCTCGACGTGGTGGGCGCGCTGCATGCGCAGGGCCGCAAGATCCTCTGGGGCCCCGACCGCCACCTCGGCGACTACATCCAGCGCCAGACCGGTGCCGACATGGTGAGCTGGAACGGCGCCTGCATCGTGCACGACGAGTTCAAGGCGCTCGAGCTCGAGCTGCTCAAGCAGGCCCATCCGCGCGCCAAGGTGCTGGTGCACCCCGAGTCCTCGGCCGAGGTGATCGCGTTGGCCGATGCCGTGGGCTCGACCTCGGCGATCCTCAACGCCGCGCGCCAGCTCGACGCGACCGAGTTCATCGTCGCGACCGACAACGGCATGCTGCACAAGCTGCGCACGCTCAACCCCGGCAAGACCTTCATCGAGGCCCCCACGGCCGGCAACGGCGCCACCTGCAAGAGCTGCGCGCATTGCCCGTGGATGGCGATGAACGGCCTGGCCGACCTCGCGAACGCGCTCGAGACCGGCGCCGGCGAGATCCACGTCGACCCGGCGCTGGGCCTGCGTGCGCGCGTGCCGATCGACCGCATGCTGGCCTTCACGGCCGGGCTGAAGAACGGCATCGCGCCGGGCAGCCTGGTGGCGGGGATCGGCGCGGCCTGACGAAGCCCCTCAGCGCCCGTCCCATGCGGAGCGGGTCGCGGCCTTCTTGAACAGCTGGCGGTTGGCGTCGCTCGCCGGCGGCTCCGAGTCGCCGAAGATCGCGGCCATCCAGTGGCCGTCGGTCGGATTCGGGAACAGCACGTACTTGCGGCCGAACTGCTCGCGGTCGGCTTCCATCGCCTGGATCCGCTGGTCGACGTTCTTCACGTAGTACTTGCGCCGGAAGTCGTTGAGGTTGTCGCCGAGGTAGACCACCACGTCGAACTGCTGCGCGATCTGCTCCTGCCGCGGCTGCTTGTTGCTGCTGTCGCGCAGCACGGTCAGGTGCTCCTTGTCGGCATAGGGCGCGCCCAGCACCTTGAGGTGTTCCATCGCGTACTCGTAGGTGCGCTCGCCCTGTTCGCGGCTGGTCACGTAGAACACCTCCACGCCGTTCTCCCGGCAGAAGCGCAGGAACTCCTGCGAGCCGGGCGAGGGCACGATCTGGTTCTTCGGGATCCACGCGTCCCACTTCGGATCGTCGAAGAAGTCCTGGCCCTCGTTGATCAGGTAGCCCCAGTAGGCGAGCGGCAGCAGGATCGTGTCGTCCATGTCGGTCACCACCGCCAGCGGCTTGTCGCCCGGGCGGCGCTTCTGCAGCGCCGCCTCCACGTGCATGCGCGCCACGTTGAAGCCCTGGTGATAGAGCGCGCGGTACTCGGCCGCGGTCTGCTTCCAGGCCACGGCGCCGATCAGCAGGTTGTTCGTGCCGGCGCCCGCGGCAGCGGGCGGAGCCTGCGTCTGGGCGCAGCCCGCGGCGAGCAGCAGCGCGGCCGTGGCGCCGGCGATGGCCGCGAAGCGGCGTGGGGTCGAATGGGGTTTCAAGCTGGAGTCCTCCCTGTGGTGTCGAAGAAAAAAACGCACCGAGCGTGACACGGGCGCCGGGCAGAACACAGGGCGCCGAATGCGCGCTTGGCGCCGGTTGCGTGCATTTCGCCACCGGTGCCGCGTCATTTCGTCAGGCCGGCTTCGGCGTCCGGCTTTCCTTGCGCAGCGGCGCCTTGATGGTTTCGAGATGGATGCTGGTCTCGCTGTTGCTGATGCCCTTGATCAGCCGGATGCGTTCCAGCACGTGGGCCAGCTCGACCAGGCTGCCCACCTGCAGCTCGGCCAGCAGGTCCCAGCGGCCGTTGGTGCTGTGCAGCGAGGCCACGCCGGGCTCGCCCAGCAGCGAGGCCGTGATGCGGCGCGTGTCGTTGCCCTCGACGGAGATGCTCATCCATGCCGTGAGGCCGCTGAGTTCGGTCTCGGGCCGCAGCCGCACCGTGTAGCCCACGATCACGCCGGCGTCCTCGAGCTTGCGGATGCGGTTGGTCACGGTGCCGCGCGAGACCCCGAGGCGGGCCGCGAGGGTGGCCACGCTGGCGCGCGCGTTGTGGTGCAGCTGCGCGATGAGCTTCGCGTCGAGATCGTTCATTTCGGCAAATGGATCATTCAAATTGATCGACTATTGCCATATTAAAGGCAGTCTTGGCGATTTGATTTGATCTTCTTCTGTGGGAGCCTTTGAACGTCCCAACCAGGAGATGAGCGAATGACACGAAAACACACGGCGCGAGACGCGGCGCCCCACCACCTCGAGACCTTCTTCCTGAGCCCCACGCGCGCCGCCGAACTGGTCCGGCGCACCGGCGTGGTCGAAACCATGCGCGGCATGGCGCAGGCTCTGGAAGAGGATTTCGGGCGCTGGCAGGACTTCGAGAAGTCCGCGCGCACCGCCAACCATTCGCCGCACGGCGTGATCGAGTTGATGCCGGTCTCGGACGATCGCGAGTTCGCCTTCAAGTACGTCAACGGCCATCCGATCAACACGCGCAGCGGCCTGCCGACGGTGATGGCCTTCGGCGCGCTGGCCAGCGTGGACACCGGCATGCCCGAGTTCATCAGCGAGCTCACGCTGACCACCGCGCTGCGCACCGCCGCCACCTCGGTCATGGTCGCGCGCCGGCTGGCGCGCCCCGACAGCCGCACCATGGCGCTGATCGGCAACGGCGCGCAGAGCGAATTCCAGGCGCTCGCCTTCCACGGCCTGCTGGGCATCCGCCAGCTGCGGCTGTACGACGTCGACCCGGCCGCCACGCGCAAGCTGGCCGCCAACCTGGCGCCGCACGCGCTCGAGGTGGTGTGCTGCGGCAGCACCGACGAGGCGCTGCGCGGCGCCGACATCGTGACCACGGTCACGGCCGACAAGGCCTACGCCACCATCCTCGGCGGCCACCAGGTCGTGCCCGGCATGCACGTCAACGCGGTCGGCGGCGACTGCCCCGGCAAGACCGAGCTCGCGGCCGAGGTGCTGCGCAAGGGCAGCGTGTTCGTCGAGTACGAGCCGCAGACCCGCATCGAGGGCGACCTGCAGCAGATGCCCGCGGACTTCGAGGTCACCGAGTTCTGGCGCGTGCTGCGCGGCGAGGCGCCCGGGCGGACCTCGGCCACGCAGATCACGGTGTTCGACTCGGTGGGCTTCGCGCTCGAGGACTATTCGGCGCTGCGCTACATGCGTGCGCTGGCCGGCGCCGCCGGCGTGCTCGAGCGGCTGGAGCTGATCCCCGAGCTGGCGGACCCGAAGAACCTCTACGCGCTGCTGCAGCCACCGGTCGCGGCCGAATCGGCAGTGGCCGCGCGCATGGCGGTGATGGCATGAGCGCCGCGCCGGGCCGCCCCCAAGCAAGCTCGCACCGCAGTGCGAAGCACGAAGGTACGTCGATGAGCATGCGTGCCGTCACGCTGATCGGCGCTCCGACCGACGCGGGCGCGAGCCGGCTCGGCGCCGCCATGGGCCCCGATGCGCTGCGCGTCGCGCAGCTCGGTCCGGCGCTGCGCCGCTTCGGCATCGACGTGCGGGACATCGGCAACCTCGCGGGCCCGCCCAATCCGCAGGGCGAGCGCGTGGACGGCCTGCGCAACCTCGCCGAGTGCGTGCGCTGGAACCAGGCCGTGCACGATGCCGTGGCGGCCGAACTGGGCGCGGACCGCCTGCCGATCCTGCTCGGCGGCGACCACCACCTGGCGATCGGCTCCATCAGCGCCGTGGCCCGCCATTGCCGCGCGCGCGGCCGGCGCCTGCGCATCCTGTGGCTCGATGCGCACTCGGACTGCAACACGCCCGAGGTCTCGCCCTCGGGCAACATCCACGGCATGCCGGTGGCCAGCCTCTGCGGGCTCGGGCCGCCCGGCCTCTCGGCGTTGTCGGACACGGTGCCCGCCATCCGTCCCGATGCGCTGTGCCAGGTCGGCCTGCGCAGCGTCGACGCGTCGGAGCAGCGCATGATCCGCGAGCTCGGCATCGAGGTCTACGACATGCGCGCCATCGACGAGCTCGGCATGCGCGAGACCATGCGCCGGGCCCTCGAAGGCGTGGCGGGCGACGAGGTGCACCTGCATGTGAGCTTCGACGTGGACTTCCTCGACCCCGAGATCGCGCCGGGCACGGGCACCACGGTGCGCGGCGGCCCCAACTACCGCGAGGCCCAGCTGTGCATGGAGATGATCGCGGACACCGGCCGCCTCGGCTCGCTCGACATCGTCGAGCTGAACCCGGCGCTCGACCTGCGCAACCAGACCGCCGAGCTGGTCGTCGACCTGACGGAAAGCCTGTTCGGCAAGAGCACCCTGGTGCCTTCCGCACGGCAACGCTAGCCGGCAACGCGCCGGTTCGCGCATCACAACAAGACGGCATCGCCGCGGCCCGCGGGCCGGCGGTGCGCCAACGAGACAAAGAGACTGCCCATGCCTTCTTCTTCCGCGCCGGCGCCCCGCGCCGAGCCCGCCGGCCTGCATCGCGTGCTCAAGGCGCGCCATCTGTCCATGATCGCCATCGGCGGCGCGATCGGCACCGGCCTGTTCGTCGCCTCGGGCTCGGCCATCGCGCAGGCCGGACCCGGCGGCGCGCTGCTGACCTACCTGGTCGTCGGCGCGATGGTCTACTTCATCATGACCAGCCTCGGCGAGCTCGCGGCCTTCATGCCGGTGGCGGGCTCGTTCTCGACCTATGCCTCGCGCTACGTGGAGGAGGGCTTCGGCTTCGCGCTCGGCTGGAATTTCTGGTTCAGCTGGGCGATCGTGGTCGCGGTCGACCTGGTGGCGGTGCAACTGGTCATGGCCTACTGGTGGCCCGGCATGCCCGGCATCGTGTGGAGCCTGCTGTTCCTGCTGCTGATGGTCGGGCTCAATGCCTTCTCGGCCCGGGGCTTCGGCGAGAGCGAGTACTGGTTCGCGCTCATCAAGGTGGTGGCCGTGATCGGCTTCATCGTGACCGGTGTCGCCATGCTGCTGGGCATCGTCCGCGGCGCGGAGAACGTCGGCTTCTCCAACTGGCACACGGGCGACGCACCGTTCGCCGGCAGCTTCGCCACCCTGATCGGCGTGGCGATGATCGTGGCCTACTCGTTCCAGGGCACCGAGCTCGTGGGCGTGGCGGCGGGCGAATCGGAGGATCCGAAGCGCAATGTGCCGCGCGCGGTGCGGCAGGTGTTCTGGCGCATCCTGCTGTTCTACGTGCTGGCCATCGTGGTGATCGGCTTCCTGATCCCCTACACCGATCCGCACCTGCTGCGCAGCGAGGTCAGCGACATCGCGGTGAGCCCGTTCACGCTGGTGTTCCAGCGCGCGGGGCTGCTGTCGGCGGCCACGGTGATGAATGCCGTGATCCTCACGTCGGTGCTGTCGGCCGGCAACTCCGGCATGTACGCCGCCACGCGCATGCTGTTCAACCTCGCGGTCGAGGGCAAGGCGCCGCGCGCGCTGGCCCGGCTCACGCGCGCGGGCGTGCCCTTCAATGCGCTGATGTGCACCACGGCGCTGGCCTGCCTGTGCCTGTTCAGCGCGATCTTCAGCCCGCAGGTGGTCTACATCTGGCTGCTCAACACGGCGGGCATGACCGAGTTCATCGTCTGGCTCAGCATCGCCGTGTGCCACTACCGGTTTCGCCGCGGCTACGTGCTGCAGGGGCACGACCTCGCGCGGCTGCCCTACCGGGCGGGGCTGTTTCCCTTCGGGCCGCTGATCGCCTTCGTGCTGTGCCTTCTCATCACGCTCGGGCAGAACTACCAGGCCTTCACGCAGGGACGGATCGACTGGGGCGGGGCGATCGCCACCTACATCGGCATCCCGCTGTTCCTGCTGACCTGGCTCGGCTACAGGCTGGTGAAGAAGTCGCGCTTCGTGCGCTGGCGCGAGATGCGTTTCGTCGTGGACGAGGACTTGCCGGCGGCTCAGAACTCCAGCGTGCAGGAATCGCCGAGCGCCTCGCGCCACACCCGCACGCGCGCCAGCGAAGCCTGAAGTTCGCCCAACGCCTCGGCGATGAACAGGCACAGGTTCTCCAGCGTGGGCGGATGCAGCCCCGGCACCTCATCGAGCAGCCGGTGGTCGAGCTGCTCGCGCACCGCCTCGAGCCGGCGCCGCAGCAGGCCCAGGTCGATCACCATGCCGGTCGCGGGATCGCGCTCGCCCGCGAGCCAGACCTCGGCGTGGTAGGTGTGGCCGTGGATGCGGCGGCTGCCTTCGGCTTCGATCTCGCGTTTCAGGGTGTGGGCGGCGTCGAAGAAGAAACGTTGGCTGATCGTGAATCGCATGGGGAACGGAAGAACGGGAAAGCGGGCATCAGCGGATGCCGGTGAACTTGTGGGTCTGCACGCTGAGGCGCCAGCGCGGCTGGCGCAGGCAGGCGTCGATGCACAGCGCGGTGTTGGCGGCCTGCCGTGGGCCGTCCATGGGTTGCAGGAAGCGGTGCGCGAACTCGCCGCTGCGTGCCATCGCGTCGAGGTCGATGCCCTCCTGCGGCCACACCAGCTTGAGCTCCTGGCCGCGCCGCTGCACCCAGGGCGCGCCGGCCTTGGGGCTGATGCAGAGCCAGTCGATGCCCTCGGGCGCGGCCACGGTGCCGTTGCTCTCGACGGCGATGCGGAAGCCGCGCGCATGCAGCGCGTCGATCAGCGCGGCATCGACCTGCAGCAGCGGCTCGCCGCCGGTCAGCACCACGAGGCGGTGGCCGGCGTCGTCGGCGGGCCATTGCGCGGCGATGGTGTCGGCCAGCGCGTCGGCTTCCTTGAACTTGCCGCCCAGCGTGCCGTCGGTGCCGACGAAATCGGTATCGCAGAAACGGCAGACGGCGCTGGCGCGGTCGGCCTCGCGGCCGCTCCAGAGGTTGCAGCCCGCGAAGCGGCAGAACACGGCCGGCATGCCGGCCTGGCCGCCTTCGCCCTGCAGCGTGTAGAAGATCTCCTTGACGCTATAGCTCATGGCTTTGCCGCCCAGGGCTCGATCTCGAGGTTGTCGATCAGCCGCGTGCTGCCCAGGCGCGCGGCCGCGAGCGCCACCAGCGGCTCGGCGCCGTCGAGCGCGGCCGGCGGCTGCAGGTCGAGGCGGCGGCGTACCGTCAGGTAGTCGGGCTGCCAGCCGCGCTGCGCCAGCGCCTGCATCGCGCGCGCCTCGATCGCCGCGAGCTCGCCACCGCCGCGCACGGCCTCGGCGATCTCCTTGAGCGCGCGCGAGAGCTGCACCGCCTCGGCGCGCTCGCCCTCGCTGAGGTAGCCATTGCGCGAGGAGAGCGCGAGGCCGTCGTCGGCGCGGCGGGTCTCGCCGCCCACGATCTCGATCGGCAGCGCGAACTGCCGCACCAGGTGGCGGATCATCATCAGCTGCTGGTAGTCCTTCTTGCCGAACACCGCCACGCGCGGCTGCACGCAGCTGAACAGCTTCATCACCACGGTGCATACGCCGACGAAGAAGCCGGGCCGGAAGTGGCCCTCGAGGATGTCGGCCAGCGCCGGGTCGGGATGCACCTTGCAGGTCTGGGGCTCGGGATAGAGCGCCTTCTCGTCGGGCGCGAACAGCACGTCGCAGCCGGCGGCTTCCAGCTTGGCGCAGTCGCTGTCCCAGGTGCGCGGATAGGTGTCGAAGTCCTCGTGCGGCAAAAACTGCAGCCGGTTCACGAAGATGCTCGCGACGGTGGCGTCGCCCAGCGGCTTCGCCTGCGTGACCAGCGCGATGTGGCCGTCGTGCAGGTTGCCCATGGTCGGCACGAAGGCGGGGCGTTCGAAGCGCGCCAGGTGGTCGCGCAGTTCGGGGATGGTGCGGGCGATGAACATGGGACGGTTCTCCTTGGAGTGAGGAAGGAAAGAAAAAACGGGTGGGTTACCAGGCGTGCAGCCGGTCGTCGGGAAAGCTGCCGTCCTTGACGGCGCGCACATAGGCCGCGAGCGCCTGCTGGATGCCGCCGGCGCCGTCCATGAAGTTGCGCACGAACTTCGGCATGCGGCCCAGGTTCAGGCCCAGCATGTCGTGCAGCACGAGCACCTGGCCCGCGGTGCCGCGGCCGGCCCCGATGCCGATGGTGGCGCAGCGTGTCAGTTCGGCCGTGAGCGCGGCGGCCAGCGCGGCCGGCACCATCTCGAGCACCAGCATCGCGGCGCCCGCGTCCTGCAGCGCCTGGGCCTCCTCGCGCAGCCGGGCCGCGGCGGCGTCGCCCTTGCCCTGCACGCGGTAGCCGCCGAGCGCATGCACGGTCTGCGGCGTCAGGCCCAGGTGCGCGCACACCGGGATGCCGCGCTCGACCAGGAAGCGCACGGTCTCCGTGGTCCAGCCGCCGCCCTCGAGCTTCACCATGTGGGCGCCGGCCTGCATCAGCACGGTGGCGCTGCGCAGCGCCTGTTCGCGCGATTCCTGGTAGCTGCCGAAGGGCAGGTCGGCGATCAGCCAGGCCGTGCCCTGCACGCGGCGCAGGCCGCGCGAGACGCTGTCGGTGTGGTGGCGCATGGTCTCGAGCGTGACGCCGACCGTGCTCGACAGGCCCTGGCAGACCATGCCGAGCGAATCGCCGACCAAGAGGCATTCGACGCCCGCAGCATCGGCCACGGCCGCGAAGGTGGCGTCGTAGGCCGTGAGCATCGCGATCTTCTCGCCGCGCGCATGCAGCTCGGCCAGCCGCGGCAGGCTCAGCGGCTTGCGCGTGGCGGGCTGCGAGGCCGGCGGCAGCGTGCCGTAGGGCGTGGCGGTGGTGGCTTCGTTCGGGGTGGAGGCGTTGGACATGGTTGGGTTTCTCCCTGCGGGCGTCGGTGGCCGGGCATCCTGGGGTTGAAGAAAGCGGGAACGGGTGGGGCTATCGGTCGGCCGGCACCAGCACCGTGGGTGCGGTGGGCTCGGCGAGCGAAGGATAGTCGCGGCTGAAATGCAGGCCCCGGCTCTCGTGGCGGGCCTGCGCGGAACGCACGATCAGCTCGGCCACCTGCACCAGGTTGCGCAGTTCGAGCAGGTCGCGCGTGACATGGAAATTGGCATAGAACTCGTGGATCTCGGCCTGCAGCAGCGCGATGCGGTGGCTGGCGCGCTCCAGGCGCTTGTTGGTGCGCACGATGCCCACGTAGTCCCACATGAAGCGGCGCAGCTCGTCCCAGTTGTGCGAGATCACGACCGCCTCGTCGGCATCGGTCACGCGGCTCGCGTCCCAGGCCGGCAGCGCCACCGGTGCGCGCGCCGGCGCGGCGCCGATGGCCGCCGCGGCCGCGCGCGCGAACACCATGCACTCCACCAGCGAATTGCTGGCCAGCCGGTTCGCGCCGTGCAGCCCGGTGCAGGCGGTCTCGCCGATCGCGTAGAGGCCCGGCAGGTCGGTGCGGCCGGCCAGGTCGGTCACCACGCCGCCGCAGGTGTAGTGGGCCGCCGGCACCACCGGGATCGGCTCGCGCGTGATGTCGATGCCGAGCTCGGCGCAGCGCGCGAGGATGTTCGGGAAGTGCGCCCGCAGGAACTCGGGGCTCTGGTGCGAGATGTCGAGGTGCACGCAGTCCAGGCCGTGCTTCTTCATCTCGAAGTCGATCGCGCGCGCCACCACGTCGCGCGGCGCGAGTTCGGCGCGCTCGTCGTGCCGCGGCATGAAGCGGGTGCCTCCCGCCGATTCAGGCAGTTTCAGCAGCCCGCCTTCGCCGCGCACCGCTTCGCTGATCAGGAAGGACTTGGCATGCGGGTGGTAGAGGCAGGTCGGGTGGAACTGGATGAACTCCATGTTCGACACCCGGCAGCCCGCGCGCCAGGCGGCCGCGATGCCGTCGCCGGTGGCGGTGTCGGGGTTGGTGGTGTAGAGGTAGACCTTGCCCGCGCCGCCCGTGGCCAGGATGGTGTGCGGCGCGCGGAAGGCCAGCACCTCGCCGCTGGCGTCGTCGAGCGCGTAGAGGCCCGCGCAGCCCGCCTCGGGCGCGCCGAGCCGCTCGCCGGCGACCAGGTCGACCAGCGTGTGGTGCTCGAACAGCGTGACGTTGGGCGTGCGGCGCACGCGCTCGATCAGCACCTGCTGCACGGCCGCGCCGGTGGCGTCGGTCACATGCACGATGCGGCGCTGGCTGTGGCCGCCCTCGCGCGTGAGGTGCAGGTCGCCGTCCTCCTCGGAGAAGGGCACGCCGAGCTCGCGCAGCCAGCCGATGGCCTCGGGCGCGTGCTCGACCACGAAGCGCGTGGCGGCCGCATCGCACAGGCCGGCGCCGGCCACCAGCGTGTCGTCGACATGGGCATCGAAGCTGTCGCCCGCGGCCAGCACCGCCGCGATGCCGCCCTGGGCCCAGGCGCTCGAGCCGTCGGCCAGCGCGCGCTTGGTCAGCACCGCCACGCGGTGCGTGGGCGCCAGCAGCAGGGCCGCGGAGAGCCCGGCGAGGCCGCTGCCGACGATGAGGACGTCGAAATCGAGGGAGGAGGCCATGGCGCGCGGGAAGGAACGAGGGTCAGGATCGGTGGTGCGGCAGCGCACCGGTCCGGCCCGACGGGGTGAGGGGGAGGTGCCGCGCCGCCGGGCGGCGCGCGAAGGAGGTGGGCCGCATGGCGTTTCAGGCGGGAGAGTAGGCCAGCCGCACGTAGATCGGCGCGAAGGCCTCGGCCTGCGTGATCTCGATCAGCGTTTCCTTGGCCAGCTCGAGCATCGCGATGAAGGTCACGACCATCACCGGCGCGCCGCGCGAGATGTCGAACAGCTTCTCGAACTCCACGAAGCGCTGGCCCTGCAGGTGGCGCAGCACGATGCTCATGTGCTCGCGCACGCTGAGCTCCTCGCGCGAGATCTTGTGGTGCTGCACGAGCTTGGCGCGCTTCATGATGTCGGCCCAGGCATCGCGCAGGTCGACCACCGCCACCTCGGGGAAGCGTGGCTTGAGCGACTGCTCGATGTAGACCTGGGCGCGCCAGAAGTCGCGCCCGTAGGTCGGCATCGCGTTGAGCGAGGCGGCCTGCAGCTTGGTCTGCTCGTACTCGAGCAGCCGCCGCACGAGCTCGGCGCGCGGGTCCTCGGCTTCCTCGCCCTCGGCCGCCTTCTTGGGCGGCAGCAGCATGCGCGACTTGATCTCGATCAGCATCGCGGCCATCAGCAGGTATTCCGCCGCGAGCTCGAGGTTGGTCTGGCGGATCTCGTCGACGTAGCTCAGGTATTGCCGCGTCAGCGCGGCCATCGGGATGTCGAGGATGTTGAAGTTCTGCTTGCGGATCAGGTACAGCAGCAGGTCCAGCGGGCCCTCGAAGGCCTCGAGGAAGACCTGCAGCGCCTCGGGCGGGATGTACAGGTCCTTCGGCATCGCGAACAGCGGCTCGCCGTAGAGCCGGGCGAGCGCGACCTGGTCGACCACCTCGGGCATGGCCACCACCAGCGTGTCGCTGTCCTCGTCGCGCGGTCCGCTCATCGGGCAGGCGCTATCGAAAAAGTAGCGCCGTGCCCAGCATTGGCGGGCGACGGATGCCGCATCGGCATCATGTTCTTACTTGGCCTGGGTCTGGTAGACGTAGGGCTGCTGCGGCACGCGGGCTTCCGCGTATTCCTCGAGCAGGCCGCGGTCGAGGTGCTTGTCCCAGAGCAGGGCGCGGCCCGCGCGCTGTTCCGCCTCGAGCGTCGGCTTCTTGGTTTTCATCTCGTCGATGAAGCTGGTGATCTCGGAGGTGTAGTGGGGGCGGCGGAAGATGGACATAGACTGAACCTTTGTGGGCGCGAATTTTACCGGGGGACGGCATGGGGCAGGTACGAGTCTGGCGGATCGGGGTGGCGGCCGTGTGGCTGGCGGCGGTGGCGGCCCTCGTCACGGGCTGCGATTCGCAGCGCATCGAGCAGCTCGAGGAGGGCGTGTCGACCGAGGCCGACGTGCGCGCGCGCTTCGGCGAACCCGAGAACGTCTGGGATGCGCCCGGCGGCCGGGTGTTCGAATACAACCGCCAGCCCCAGGGCCAGAAGAACTACATGGTCACCATCGGCGCCGACGGAAAGATGAGCGCGCTGCGCCAGGTGCTCACGCCCGAGAACTTCGCGCGCGTGACCAACGGCATGGCGATGGAGGACCTGCGCAAGATGCTCGGCAAGCCGGCCAAGGTCACGCCCTATCCGCTGCGTCGCGAGTACGAATGGGAATGGCGCTGGCTGCAGCCGCCCAACTCGCCGATGGTGTTCACCGCGGTGCTCAACGACGACCAGCGCGTGGTGCGCAGCGGCTCGTCGCCCGACCGAGGCACCGAGGCGCCCTGAGGCCGGGAAACGCGCCCCGGTCACCCCATGAAAATGGGGGGCGCGAAGCGCGGGGCGCCGACTAAGCTCGGCGCCACCCCATGCCCGACGCCGCCATCCCCGCCGCTTCCACCTCCGCGCTGCGCTGGCGCGTCGCATTGCTCGAGGACGATGCCGAGGTCCGGCATTTCTTCGAGGCCTGCATCGCCGCCCATCCCGAGCTCGAGCTGGTCGCCTCGCTGGGCCTGATGGCCGAGGCCGTGGCCTGGTTCGACAGCCACCAGGCCGACATCCTGCTGACCGACCTCGCGCTGCCCGACGGCCATGCGCTCGAGCTGCTGCGCCAGGTGGTGCGCAGCCAGCCGGCCTGCGAGGTGCTGGTGGTCTCGGTCTTCGGCGACGAGGACACGGTGCTCGACTGCGTGCGCGCGGGCGCGGTGGGCTACATCCAGAAGGATTCCTCGCCGGCCGACATCGCCCAGGTGATCGTCGACATCAAGCACGGCGCCTCGCCGATCTCGCCGATGATCGCGCGCAAGCTGCTGCTGCACGTGCGCGGCGGCGAGGCGAAGCCCGCCGCATCGGCCGCGCCCGACCCGGCCGCCGCCATGATGCTGACCCCGCGCGAGACCGAGGTGCTGGAGCTGATCTCGCGCGGCTACTCGTACGGCGAGATCGCGCGCCTGCAGGGCGTGACCAAGCACACGGTGCAGGGCCACATCAAGAACCTCTACAGCAAGCTCGCGGTGCATTCGCGCGGCGAGGCCGTGTTCGAGGCCAGCCGCATGGGGCTGCTGGGGCGCATGCTGGGCTGATGCGCCGTCTGCTTCTTGTTGTCCTCGCGCTGGTCGCCGCGCTGCTGGCGCCCGCCGCGGCAGGCGCCACCCACGAGGTGCTCGCGCTCGACCGCGGCGAACTGCAGCTGCGCTTCGTCGGCCGCCCTTCGCCGCCGCCGGCCGAGGTCACGCTGCCGCTGCACTGGGACGCCCACTGGCCGCGCGCCGTCGGCTGGGCCCAGGTGCGCATCCGCTTCGCCGCGCCCGCGGGCCATGCCGACGAACCGCAGGCGCTGCTCGTCAGCCGCATCGGCAACGCCTACCGCGTGAAGCTCAACGGCCAGGTGATCGCGGCCGCCGGCAAGCTCGAGCAGATCAACGACGGCTGGTCGAACCGCCGCCCGCTGTGGCTGCGCGTGCCGCCCTCGCTGCTGCGCGACGGCGAGAACCTGCTCGAGATCGCCGTGCGCGCCGATCCCTCGCGCCGCGCCGGCATCGCGCCGGTGCGCCTGGGCGCCGAGCGCCTGCTGCAGCCGCAGTGGGACGCGCTCGAATGGCGCCACGTCACCCTGCCGCGCGTGATCACGCTGTTCAGCCTGCTGGTGGCGGTGTTCTGCCTGATGCTGTGGGCGCAGCAGCGCGAGGCCGTCTACGGCTGGGCCGCGCTGTGCGAGGCGCTGTGGAGCCTGCGCATCGCCACCACCTGGTGGGAGGAGGGGCTGCTCGCCTGGCCGAGCTGGTTCAAGGTGGTGCTCGCGGTGTTCTGGCTCGGCCACATCGCCACCTACCTCGTGATCCGGCAGGTCTGGCGCGGCCGGCCGCGGCGCGAGCAGTGGCTGGTCTGGGGCGTGCTGGGCCTGGGCCCGGTGGCGCTGGCGCTCGGCACGCTGCAGCAGACGCAGAACTGGGTGCTCGGCTGGATCCTGCTGCTGGTGGCCGGCTGGCTGGCGCTGTCGCTGCGGCTGGGCTGGGAGACCTGGCGCCACCGGGCCGGCGAGCGCGCCTGGATGCTGCTGATCCTGGTCGCGGGCTGGGTTGCGCTGGTGCGCGACAGCGTGATCGCGCGGCTGCTGGTCGAGCGCTTCGACGAGGCCGGCTGGACCAAGTTCGCGGCCGTGCTGGTGAGCCTCGCGATCCTCGCCATCGTGGGCATCCGTTTCCAGCGCACGCGCGAGGAGCTGCGCCAGCTGCACCTGTCGCTCGAGGACCGCATCCGCCTGCGCGAGTCCGAGCTGGCCGACAAGCATGCCGAGCTGCGCCGGCTCGAGCATGCGAGCGCGGTCGCGGCCGAGCGCGCCCGCATCCTGCGCGACATGCACGACGGCGCCGGCGCGCACCTGATCACCGCCATGCTGCAGCTCGAGCGCGGCGTGGCCACCAAGTCGGAGGTGATGCAGACCCTGCGCGAATCGCTCGACCAGCTGCGGCTGTCGATCGATGCCATCAACCTGCCGGCCGGCGACGCCAACGCGCTGCTCGCGAGCATGCGCTTCCGGCTGCAGCCGCGCATCGAGGCCGCGGGGCTCGCGCTCGACTGGTCGGTGGCGAACCTGCCGCGCTGGCGCTGCGATTCCGACGAGGCCACTCGGCACCTGCAGTACATGCTGCTGGAGGCGATCTCGAACGTGCTGCAGCACGCACGCGCACGCGTGCTCGCGGTCAGCGCGGCGGTCAGCACGACGGTCGATGGCGATGCCATCGAGATCGTGCTGCGCGACGACGGCTGCGGCCTCGGCGAGGCGCGCGGCAACGGCCTGCGCTCGATGCGCCAGCGCGCCGCGCAGGCAGGCGTCGAGCTGCGCATCGAGAAGGCCGAGCCCGGCACGCGCGTGGTGCTGCGGCTGCCGCTCGCGTAGCGACCGCCATCTTTATGGGGCGCGCCGCGCGCCCCGTTTTCCTAGATTCGAACGCAGCCCCCGCTGCGCATCGCACAGGCCCGCCAGGCCCCGCGCGCACGGGTCGTTCCACCCCTTTGCGCCTCCTCGCCATGACACCTGTTCTTCGGCCGCGTGCCGTCTTCACGCCGACCCTGATCGCCGCCGCCGTCGCCGGCCTGGTGTGCGCGTCCGCCTTGCCACGCGCCGTCGCGCAGAGCGCGTGGACCTCCGCGCCGCCCTACGCCGACATGGCGCGCGCCGACTGGTTCAACGCCGCCAACTGGAGCGCGGGCGTGCCGGGCGCCGGCACGGCCGTGACCGTGAACCTCGTGCCCGGCACCGTCGTCGGCATCGTCTCGGGCCCGGCCGGCGCGGCCTCGGTCGATGCCTCCAACGGCACGCTGATGGTGGTGGAAGGCGCGGGCCGGCTCGACACGGGCCTGTTCAACCTCGGCAGCAGCGACGGCCGCGACGTGCAGACCCTGCTGCGCATCGGCAGCGGCGGCATCGTGAATGCCGCGCGCTTCGTCTCGCAGGGCGGCGGCGGCACCGAGAACACGGTGTCGCTGAGCGGCGCGGGCAGTGCACTGAACGTCGCCGGCGAGCTGCAGATCGGCCGCAGCGGCACCGGGATGATGCAGCTCGACGAGGGCGCGCGCGTGAGCGCGGGCACGCTGCAGATCGGCCAGGCGAGCACGGCCGACGGCCATGTGCTGGTGATCGGCGAGACCCCGGTCGATGCGCTGGTGGCCGAGCGCATCGTGCTCGCCACGCCCGGTTCGACGCTGGAAATCTCGCGCGCCGGCACGGCGCCGCTGGTGCTGGGCGCGGCGATCTCCGGTCCGGGCCGGCTCGAGGTCTCGAGCCCGGTCACGCTGACCGGCGACAACACCCAGAGCGGCGACATCGTGCTGGGCAGCACGATGCGCGTGGGCGACGGCGCGAACGCGGGCTCCATCACCGGCAACCTCTCGGGCTTCGGCCGCGTGGTGTTCGACCGCGGCCCGGGCCGCGTGGCCTACGACGGCGCCATCGGCGGCAGCATCGCGATCGACAAGGAGAACGCCGGCACCCTGGCGCTCGGCGGCGCGCACGACACCGACGGCCGCACGCGCGTGCTCGGCGGCACGCTGCTGGTCAACGGCGCGCTGCCGCGCAGCACGGTCGAGGTGGCCGGCGGCGCCACGCTGGGCGGCCTCGGACAGGTGAAGGCGGCCACGGTGCGCGCGGGCGGCACGCTGGCGCCCGGCGACGGCGGCGTGGGCACCTTCGCCGTGCTCGGCGACCTCGCGCTCGATCCCGGCAGCCGGCTGCACTACGACCTCGGCACGCCGAGCGTGCCGGGGGCCGGCGATCTGGTCACGGTCGCGGGCAACCTCACGCTCGACGGCAGCCTCGACGTCAGCGAGCGCGTGGGCTACGGCAACGGCGTGCAGACCCTGATGCGGGTCGACGGCAGCATCGCCGACAACGGCCTCGAGCTCGGCGCCATGCCCACGGACTTCACGCACGCCGTGCACGTGCGCGGCTCGACCGTGGAGCTGGAGGTCAGCGGCGGCGCGGTCGGCACCAACCAGTTCTGGGACGGCGGCGGCACGGCCGGCGACGGCGTGGTCGCGGGCGGCGATGGCAGCTGGCGCTACCTCGAGCCGCAATGGACCGACATCGCGGGGCGCAACGCGGAGGCCTGGAACGGCAACATGGCGATCTTCCAGGGCCGCGCGGGCGCGGTCACCATCGACGGCCTGTTCGACTTCAAGGGCATGCAGTTCCGCAGCGACGGCTACCGGCTCGAGGAGGGCTCGCATGCCGAGGGCTCGCTGCCCGGGCGGCTGGTGCCGCAGCTGGACGAAGCGCCGGTGCGCGTCGACGCGGGCGCCACCGCCACCTTCAACGTGGGCATCGAAGGCTCGGGCGGCATCCTCAAGACCGGCCCCGGCACGCTGGTGCTCGCGGGCCGGAACGACCACAGCGGCGTCACCGCGGTCGACGAGGGCGTGCTGCGCGCAGGCCGCGCCAACACCTTCAGCGAGGCCTCGCACCACGACGTGCGCCGCGGCGGCACGCTCGACCTCGCGGGCCACGACCAGACCGTGGCGGGTCTCACGGTGGCGGGCACGGTGTCGCTGGTCGGCACCGAGCCCGGCACGCGGCTGACCGTGCGCGGGCCCTATGTCGGGCAGGACGGCACCTTGCGCCTGGGCACGCGGCTCGGCGACAGCGGCAGCCTCAGCGACCGGCTGGTGATCGACGGCGGCGGCCGCGAGGAGACCCGCGCCCTGAAGGCCGGCACCGTGAGCGCCACCGCGACCGGCCTGCGCGCCAATGCGGCCGCCAGCGTCACGGGCCGCACCCAGGTGCAGATCGTCAACCTCGGCGGCCTGGGCGCGCTGACCACCGGCGACGGCATCGAGGTCGTGAGCGCGATCAACGGCGCCACCACCACCGCGCAGACCACGCGCGACGCCTTCGCGCTCGTGGGCGGCCACGTGGACGCGGGCGCTTTCGAATACCGGCTGCACGCGGCCGATGCGCAGGGGCTGGGCGAGAACTGGTATCTGCGCTCGAGCGTGGGGGTGACGCCGCCCCCGCCACCGCCGCCCCCTCCGCCCCCCGCGCCGCCTTCGTCCGGCGGCGGCACCGCGGAGCCTCCCGCGCCCCCGCCGACGCTGCCGCCGGCCCCCGCGCCGGTCGAGCGCCCGGCCTACCGCGTGCAGGTGCCGATGCTCGCCGCGCTGCCCGCGCAGCTGCGCGAGAGCGACCTCAAGATGCTGTCGAACCTGCATCAGCGCAGCGGCGCGCCGCAGGCCGCCGGCGACGGCCCGCCCATGCGCCGCGCCTGGGGCCGCGTCATCGTGGCCGACCCGACGCTGGCGCAGCGCGGCGCGGTCGATCCGCGCAGCGAGATGCACCTGAGCGGCTTCCAGGCCGGCACCGACCTCTGGGCCGGGACCGCATGGCGCGCCGGCGTCTACGTGGGCCAGCTCGAGGGCAAGGCCGACGTGCAGGGCTTCGCGAGCGGCCTGTGGGGCGCGATCGGCCGCACCGACCTGCGCAGCCGCTACCTCGGCGGCTACGCCACCTTTGCCGAGCCCGGCGGCTTCTATGCCGACGCGGTGCTGCAGTTCGGCCGCCACGACTACACGGCGCATCCGCTCGCCGCGCTGCCGATCGAGGGCAAGGGGCGCAGCACCGTGGCCTCGTTCGAGATCGGCCAGTCCTTCGAGCTCGGCGCGGGCTGGGCGCTCGAGCCGCAGCTGCAGCTGATCCACCAGAGCCGCTCGATCGACGAGGCGCTGATCCCCGCCGCGGTGGTGTCGCAGGACAGCGCCAACGGCTGGATGGCGCGCGCCGGCCTGCGGCTGAAGGGCCGCATCGCCGCGGGCGAGGGCGTGGTCGAGCCCTATGGCCGGATCAACCTCTACCGGATGGCCGCGGGCGCCGACATCGCGCGCTTCGCGGGTCCGGCCGCGTCCACCGACATCGCGAGCGGCGCCAGCGGCAGCGCGGCCGAGCTCGCGGGCGGTTTCTCGTGGCGCCTCGGCCCCGCGGTCAGCGTCTACGGCGAACTGGGCCGCCGCTTCGCGCTCGGCGGCGGCCTGCGCTCGCGCGCCTCGGTGCAGGCGAGCGCGGGGATCAACGTGCGCTGGTGAACGCTCAGGCCGCCGCGTGCAGCGCCGGCCGCCGCGCCGACCAGGGCATCGCCTGCTCAAGCTGCGCCGCGAGTTGCAGCAGCGTGGCCTCGTCGCCCATCGGCGCCATGCACTGCACGCCGATCGGCAGGTCGCCGGCCATCGCCAGCGGCAGCGAGATCGCGGGCTGGCCCGTGAGGTTGGCCAGCGGGGTGCAGGCGGCGTAGTCGAACAGGTGGTCGAAGAAGCCCTGCGCATCGCGCGCGGCGTCGTCCTGGTCGAGCACGCCCAGCGCCACCGGCGGCGTGCGCATCGTGGGCGAGAGCAGGATGTCGTGCCGCGCGAAGAAGGGCGCGACCTCGCGCGACACCGCGTTCATCTGCATCAGCGCCAGTTCCAGGTCGAGCGCGCTCAGGCGCAGCCCGTGCTCGGCGGTGGCGCGCGTGCAGGCCTGCACCTGGGCCAGCGCCTGGTCGACGGTGATCTGCAGCGCCTGCGCCACGCCCGCCACGCCGGCCGCGAGGAACGAGGACCAGAAGGTGCGCGTGGCCGCGAGGAAGGCCTCGTGCGCATAGGCGGGCGTGGCCCATTCCACGACGTGGCCCAGGTCGGCGAGCACCGCCGCCGTGGCCTCGACCGCCTCGACGCAGGCGCGCGCGGCCGGCTGCGTGCCCGGGAACTGCGTCGTGACCGCGATGCGCAGCCGGCGCGGCGGCGTGTCGATGGCTTGCGCATAGGGCTGCGCGGGCGGCGCCATCAGGAAGGGATCGCCGAGCTCGGGGCCGTGCATCGCGTCGAGCGCGCCGGCGGCATCGCGCACCGTGCGGCACACCACGCCCTCGATGCCCAGCCCCATCAGCGGCAGGCCGTAGCCCGGGCCCGCGCTCACGCGGCCGCGGCTGGGCTTGAGCCCGACCAGGCCGCAGGCCGCGGCCGGGATGCGGATCGAGCCGCCGCCGTCGTTGGCATGCGCGACCGGCACGATGCCCGCGGCCACCGCCGCGGCCGAGCCGCCGCTGGAGCCGCCCGTGCTGTGCGCCGGGTTCCAGGGGTTGCGCGTGGCGCCGCCGAAGGCGCTCTCGGTGGTGGCGTTGAAACCGAACTCGGGCGTGTGCGTGCGCCCCAGCGTGACGAAGCCGGCGCGGCGGAAGCGCGCCATCAGCGCGCTGTCGGCGGGCGCGGGCAGGCCCGGGCCGAACAGCCGGCTGCCGGCCTGGCAGCGCACGCCCTCGGCCTGCAGCACCAGGTCCTTGATGAGGAAGGGCACGCCGCCGAACGGGCCCTGCGCCTCGTGCGCGAGCGGCGCGTCGAACAGCTCGATGATGGCGTTGAGTTGCGGATTCAGCGCGGCCGCGGCCTCGCGTGCGCAGCGTTGCGCCTCGGCGGCGGTGGTCTCCTTGCGGCGGATGGCGTCGGCGAGCGCGGTGGCGTCGAGGCGGCTGTAGTCGGCGAGATGCATGGCGGCGGGGTCCTGTGTCTTCGTTGGAGTGAAAGGCCGCCCGCAGCGTAGGTGGGCCTCGGCAATCGCGGCAGTCGTTCAGATGAACGATGCGGGAATCTCCGCGCCCCGCGCGGACGGGGCGCGCCTAAGATCGCGCCGCATGGCGCAGCAGGCTTTTCCGTCGGTGTCGGGCGTTCCCGCCGAACAGCTCGGTGCGATGCTGCTCGGCCTCTATCCGCTGGCCGCCGAGCCCGAGCGGCTGGGCGCGGGCGCGCTGCTCGACTGGCTGGCGCGCCACATCGCCTTCGACGGCGCCTGGTTCGGCCGCTCGCTGTTCGAGTCCGGCACCCTGCGGCCGCAGGGCGGCCACACGCGCGGCCTGGCGCCCGATTTCGTGAACGACTGGTGCCGCGTGCGGCACATCGATCCCGTGGTGCCGGCCGCCATGGCGCAGCCCGGCCATGGCGTCGCGCTGGCCGCGCACGAGCTGCCGCCCGTGGCCTCGATGCGCGCCTTCGCGGCCGACCATGGCATCGGCCAGGCGCTCAGCGTGATCGTGCCCGCGCCCGGTTCGCCGTGGTGGATGCACCTGTCGCTCTACAGCCGCGAGGCGGCCGGCCTCGGGGCACGCGCGCAGGCGTTGGTCGAGCTGCTGATGCCGCACCTGGTGCTGGTGCAGGGGCTGGGATTGCACGAGGCGCCGATGCCGGCACCGGCTGCCCTCACGCTGCTGAGCCGCCGCGAGGCCGAGGTGGCGCGGCTGTTCGCGCAGGGGCAGAGCTACAAGATGGTGGCGCGCACGCTCGGCAGCTCGCCGGCCACGGTGCGCCATCACCTGCGGCAGGTCTATGCCAAGCTGGGCGTCACGAGCAAGGTGCAGATGGCGCGGCTGGTGGGCGCGCAGGCCGCATAGGCCCGAACGCGGCGCCCATCTACTTATCGCCGTCGGGAATCACCGCATCGGCCGCCGCGCCCACCGCCTTGCCGGTGATGCGCGCGGTGCCGATCGCCGCGTCGGCCGCGAGGCCCACGGCGCCCGCGGTCACGCTGGCCGCGGTGCTCGCCACCGAGACCACCGCGCAGCCGCCGAGCACGGCCAGCAGCGCCGCCGCGAGGGTGGCGCGAAAGAAAGTCGGCAGCGGTGTCGTCATGGCGGGACCTCTTCGGGAGAACGCGGGATTCAGCGCACGCGCATGCCGGGCGTGGCGCCGGGCCAGGGCTCGAGCACGTGGATGCCCGGCTGGGCCTTCTCGTCGGCGTGGCTGGCGGCGAGCACCATGCCTTCGCTGACGCCGAACTTCATCTTGCGAGGCGCGAGATTCGCGACCAGCACCGTGAGCTTGCCCACCAGTTGTTCCGGCTGATAGGCCGAGGCGATGCCGCTGAACACGTTGCGGGTCTTGCCTTCGCCGGCGTCGAGCGTGAGGCGCAGCAGCTTGGTCGAGCCCTCGACCTTCTCGCAGGCCACGATCTTCGCGATGCGCAGGTCGATCTTCACGAAGTCGTCGATGCCGATGGTGGGCGCGATGGCCTCGCCGCCGGGCAGTGCATCCGCCGCCGGTGCGGCGGCGGGGGCGGCCACCGGCTCGGGCGCGTCGAACAGCTGGTCGACCACCTTGGCGTCGGCACGCTGCATCAGGTGCTTGTACTCGCCGATCGCATGGCCCGCGGGCAGCGCCTGCGCGGCGTCGGTCCACTCGAGCGGCGCGATCTTGAGGAAGGCCTCGACGTTCGCGGCCAGCGCCGGCAGCACCGGCTTGAGGTACAGCGTGAGCAGGCGGAAGGCCTCGATGCAGACCGTGCACACGTCGTGCAGCCGCGCCTCGGCGCCTTCCTTCTTGGCCAGTTCCCAGGGCTTGTTCTGGTCGACGTACTCGTTGACCTTGTCGGCCAGCGCCATCACCTCGCGCAGCGCGCGTGCGTAGTCGCGGCCGTCGTAGAGCGCGTGGACCTCGCCGGCCGCCTCGCGCAGCGCGAACAGCAGCGCGTCGCCATCGGCCGACACCTCGCCGAGCTTGCCGCCGAAGCGCTTGCCGATGAAGCCGGCCGCGCGGCTCGCGATGTTGATGTACTTGCCCACCAGGTCGCTGTTGACGCGCGCGACGAAGTCCTCGGGGTTGAAGTCGATGTCCTCGTTGCGGCCGTTGAGCTTGGCCGCGATGTAGTAGCGCAGCCATTCGGCGTTGAGGCCGAGCGACAGGTACCTGAGCGGGTCGATGCCGGTGCCGCGGCTCTTGCTCATCTTCTCGCCGCTGACCGTGAGGTGGCCGTGCACGTAGACCGCGTCGGGCGCCTTGCGGCCGCTGAAGTGCAGCATCGCGGGCCAGAACAGCGTGTGGAAGGTGATGATGTCCTTGCCGATGAAGTGCACCTGCTCGAGCTCGGGGTCGGCCATGTACTCGGTGTACGAGATGCCGTCGCCGCCCAGCTCGATGCAGCGCTTGTCGAGCAGGTTCTTGAGCGAGGCCAGGTAGCCCACGGGCGCGTCGAGCCAGACGTAGAAGTACTTGCCCGGCGCATCGGGGATCTCGATGCCGAAGTAGGGCGCGTCGCGGCTGATGTCCCAGTCGCCGAGGCCGCCCTTGCCCTCGTCGTCCTTGTAGAGCCACTCGCGGATCTTGTTCTGCACCTCGGGCTGCACGTGGCCGGGCGCGGCGGTCCATTCCTTGAGGTAGGCCTCGCAGCGCGGGTCGGACAGCTTGAAGAAGAAGTGCTCGGAACTGCGCAGCTCGGGCTTGGCGCCCGACAGCGCCGAGTAGGGATTGATCAGCTCGGTGGGCGCGTAGACCGCGCCGCAGACCTCGCAGTTGTCGCCGTACTGGTCCTTCGAGTGGCAGTTCGGGCATTCGCCCTTGATGAAGCGGTCGGCCAGGAACATGCCCTTCTCGGGGTCGTAGAACTGCTCGACGCTCTTGGTGCTGATCAGGCCGTTGGCGCGCAGGTCGCGGTAGATGTCCTGCGCCAGCTGGTGGTTCTCGGGGCCGTCGGTCGAGTGCCAGTTGTCGAAGGCGATGTGGTAGCCGTCGAGGTACTGCTTGCGGCCCGCGGCGATCTCGGCCACGAAGGCCTGCGGCGTCACGCCGGCCTTGTCGGCCGCGATGGTGATCGCCGCGCCATGCGCGTCGTCGGCGCAGACGAAGTTGACGTCGGCACCGTTCATTCGCTGGTTCCGCACCCAGATGTCGGCCTGGATGTACTCCATCATGTGGCCGATGTGGAACTTGCCGTTGGCGTACGGCAGGGCGGTGGTGACGAAGAGCTTGCGCGGGGCGGACATCGGGGGAGGCGCTTTCGGAGTTGCGGGAGCGTCGGAAGCGACGCAGCGGGAGAACCGGGCATTTTAGGTGGCGCCGCGTCCCGGCGGGTTCGATGGCAGCATCGACCCCATGCCGCACCCCGCCGATTCCGATCTTCTCCAGGGCCACATCGCCACCCTGGCCGCCTCGCCGCTCGCGCCCTGGGCCGCGCTGGCGCCCTGGGCGCTGCCGCCGCAGGCGCCGGCCATCGTGCGCCGGCTGCTGGCGGCGCTGCCGGCCGCCGACTACGCCATCGACGGCGACGTGGCCGTGCACCGCAGCGCCACCGTCGAGCCCGGCGCGGTGCTCAAGGGCCCGCTGGTCGTGGGGCCGGGCTGCTTCATCGCCGCGGGTGCCTACCTGCGCGGCGGCAACTGGCTCGATGCGCGCTGCAGCATCGGGCCGGGCGCCGAGCTCAAGTCCTCCTTCGTGTTCGCGGGCACCGCGCTCGCGCACTTCAACTTCGTCGGCGATTCGGTGCTGGGCGCGGGCGTCAACCTGGAGGCCGGCAGCATCGTCTGCAACCACCGCAACGAGCGCGCCGCCAAGGAGATCCTGGTGCGCGGCGCGGACGGCACGCTGCGGCCCACCGGTTGCGAGAAGTTCGGCGCCCTGGTCGGCGACGGCGCGCGCATCGGCGCCAACGCGGTGATCGCGCCGGGCGCGCTGCTGGCGCCGGGCCGGGTCGTGGCGCGGGCATCGCTGCTCGACCAGGAGATCGCGCCATGAACGCGTCCGCCCGCCACGCGCTGCTGGTCCACGGCCCGGCGCGCATCGTCGAATGGACCGACCCGCTGACCGACGCCCGCGAGGCCACCGACGTAGTCGGCGCCTGCTTCGAGCACGACACCGACCGCGTGCTGCTCGACGAGGCCGTGCTGCCGCCGGCCTTCTTCGCGCTGCGCACCCGCTTCGCGGGCGAATTCCTCGAGAAGCTGCAGACCTACCGCCTGCGCGCGGCCGTGGTGGTGTCGCCCGCGGCCGACCATGGCGAGCGCTTCGCCGAATACCTGCGCGAGGCCCGCCAGGGCCGCTACTGCCGTTTCCTCGACAGCCGCGAGGAGGCGCTGGCCTGGCTGGCCCGCGAATGACCCTCGCGGCGCCGGGCCTCGTCAAGGCGGTGCCATGGGCCCGGCGTTATTCTTCGGCCTCCGCGCGCCCCGGCGGCCGCGACTCCCCATTCCTCGACCAAGGGCGCCCCTCATGACCACCCCCATTCCCGCAACCCTGATCCCCGGCGACGGCATCGGCCCCGAGATCGTCGACGCCACGCTGGCCGCGCTCGACGCGCTGAAGGCGCCCTTCGAATGGGACCGCCAGATCGCCGGCCTGGGCGGCGTCAAGGCCTCGGGCGATCCGCTGCCCGCGGCCACGCTCGACAGCATCCGCCGCACGCGGCTCGCGCTCAAGGGCCCGCTCGAGACGCCCTCGGGCGGCGGCTACCGCTCGTCGAACGTGCGGCTGCGCGAGGAGTTCGAGCTCTACGCCAACCTGCGCCCGGCGCGCACCATCATCCCGGGCGGTCGCTTCGACAAGATCGACCTGATGGTGGTGCGCGAGAACCTCGAGGGCCTGTACATCGGCCACGAGCACTACGTGCCGATCGACGGCGACCCGCACGCCGTGGCGATGGCCACCGGCATCAACACGCGCCAGGGCAGCCGCCGCATCCTCGAGTACGCGTTCCAGACCGCCGTGGCCACCGGCCGCAAGAAGGTCACGATCGTGCACAAGGCCAACATCATGAAGGCGCTCACGGGCATCTTCCTCGAGACCGGCCTCGACCTCTACGAGAAGAAGTACAAGGGCCAGTTCGAGCTCGACACGGTCATCATCGATGCCTGCGCGATGAAGCTGGTGCTCAACCCGTGGCAGTTCGACATGCTGGTCACCACCAACCTGTTCGGCGACATCCTGTCCGACCTGGTGGCGGGCCTGGTCGGCGGCCTGGGCATGGCGCCCGGCGCCAACATCGGCATCAATGCCGCGATCTTCGAGGCGGTGCACGGCTCGGCGCCCGACATCGCGGGCAAGGGCATCGCGAACCCGATCGCGCTGATGCTCGCGGCCGCGCTGATGCTCGATCACTGCAAGCTGCCCGAGCTCGCCACGCGCCTGCGCCAAGCCATCGACGACACGCTCAACATCGACCAGGTGCGCACCGGCGACCTGGGCGGCAGCGCCGGCACCGAGGCCTTCACGAAGGCGCTGGTGGCGCGCATCCAGAACGCCTGAGGCCGCGCGCGCCGGCCGACGATCCCGATGCCCAGGCGCCTGCTGTGGCTGTCGATGCTGGTGGCGGGGCTCGTGCTGGGCCTGGCCGCGTCGGCGCGCGCCGAGCCGGCGCGCTACACGGTTGTGCGCGTCGACCTGCGCAAGGAGCGGCTCTCGCTGTTCCTCAACGACGACAGCGGCACCGCCTTCAAGCGCTTCGACCGGCTGCAGGCCTGGCTGGCCGAGCGCGGGCGCCGGCTCGACTTCGCGGTGAATGCCGGCATGTACCACGCCGACTTCGCGCCCGTGGGCCTGCTGGTGCGCGAGGGCCGCGAGGAGTCGCCGCTCAACCTCGAGGCCGGCACCGGCAATTTCTTCCTCCGGCCCAACGGCGTGTTCCTGGTCTCGGACGAGGGCCCGCGCGTGATCGAGTCGTCGGAGTATCCGGCGCTCGCGCCGCGGCTGCGCGGGCTGTCGATCGCCACCCAGTCGGGCCCGCTGCTGCTGCGCCATGGCGCGGTGCATCGCTCGTTCATCGTCGACTCGCCCTCGCGCAAGATCCGCAACGGCGTCGGCGTGTCGGGCCACACGGCGATCTTCGTGCTCAGCGAGACGCCCGTGAACTTCCACGAGTTCGCGCTCTACTTCCGCGACGTGCTGCACTGCCGCGACGCGCTCTATCTCGACGGCACCGTCTCGGCCCTGCATTCGACCGCGCTGGGGCGCAGCGACTTCGTGCGCGAGCTCGGGCCCATACTCGCGGTCGTTTCGCCCTGAATCCCGTTCCCCTTCGTTTTCCTGCCGAGCCATGACCACTGCGCTGCCCGTCCTGTCCCTTGTCGAAACCCGCGTCCTCGGCGTGCTGGCCGAAAAGCAGCGCACCGTGCCCGACAGCTATCCGCTGACGCTCAACGCGCTGGTGTCGGGCTGCAACCAGAAGACCAGCCGCAATCCGGTGCTCGAGCTCAGCGAGTCGCAGGTGCAGGCCGCGATCGACAGCCTCAAGGGCTACAGCCTGGTGGCCGAGACCAGCGGCGGCCGCGCCTGGCGCTACGAGCACAACATCGACCGCGTGCTGCGCATTCCCTCGCAGTCGGTGATCCTGCTCACGGTGCTGATGCTGCGCGGCCCGCAGACCGCGGGCGAGCTGCGCATCGCTTGCGACCGCATGCACAACTTCGCCGACATCTCCTCGGTCGAAGGCTTCCTCGACGAGCTGTCCGAGCGCTCGGCCGGCGCACTGGTGGTGAAGCTCGCACGCCTGCCCGGCGCGCGCGAGAGCCGCTGGGCGCACCTGCTGAGCGGCACGCCGGCCGAGGAGGCCGCGCCCGCGGGCGGCTACGAGGCGCCGCGCGCCGCGCACGATGTCTCGCTGGGCGAGGTGGCGGCGCTCAAGGCCAACGTGGCGCGGCTCGAGGCCGAGGTGGCGCAGCTCAAGGCGCTGCTCGGGCGGGTGTGCTCGGAGCTCGGGATTTCCGACGCGGGCTGACGCCCTGGCGCGCGGCGCGGGCGATCGGCTATCGTGAGCTCCCGCATTTCAGACGAAGCCGCATGACGTCGATCTGTCCCCACTGCCGCCAGCCCGGCATCGCGAACCTGGCCAAGCGCTGGTCCAGCCGGGGCGCGCCCGCGACCTGCCCGCACTGCGGCGGCTTCTCGCACGTGCTGGCCAGCACCAGCAGCGGGATCACGATGGGCGGCGTCCTGATCGTGGTGCTGTTCGCGATCGCGGCGGGCGCATCGGGGCAGTGGGTGCTGATCGTGCCCGGCATCGCGCTGGCGATCGCCCACAACCTGTGGGCCTGGCGGCGGGCAAAGCTCTATCCGATCGCGCGCGACAGCGTCACCCATGCCAGGGCCGCCAACGGGCTCATCGCCGGCCTGCTGGTGCTGCTCGGCCTGAACTAGGCCTGCGGCACGGGCTGCATCGCCTCCTCCCAGCCGAAGAAGCGCAACACCTCCTCGCGCTGCCGCATCGCATCGGCATGCCCGAGCGCCATCAGCTCGCGCGTGTAGCCCGACTCGAACAGCAGGTAGCTCGCGAGCGCGCCGCCCTTGACGTCGGCCGCGACCTGCGAGCCGCCGAGCAGGTGGCGCACGGCGCCGGGCAGGGCGTCGACGTGGCGCGCGGCGATCACGTCGAGGCGTTCCGAGGGCGAGATCACCAGCAAATCGATCGGGCGCAGCGCGCTCGCGGCGCGCGCCTCCTCGGGGATCAGGCCCAGCGTGTGGTTGATGCGGCGCAGGCGCTCGATGTCGACCGCGAGCGCGTCGAGGAAGATGCTCGACAGCGCATGGCCCGCGATCTGCGCCATGGTCGGGTAGCCGCTGTGGGTGTTGGGCGCGGGCGCCTCGCGCGGCTCGTGCATGCGGCCCGCGCCGATCACCACGATGCGCTGCGCGCCCAGGTGGATGGCCGCGGCGATCGGGGCCGACTGGCGCATCGAGCCGTCGCCGAAGTACTCGGTGTGGCCTTCCATCGGCAGCGCCGTGGCGGGGAACACGAAGGGGATCGCGGCCGAGGCCAGCAGGTGGGCGTGCGAGATGCGGCAGCCCACCGACAGCCGTTGCGAGCGCACCCAGGGCTCCATCGGCGTGCCCGATTCGAAGAAGGTCACGTGCTCGCCCGAGCTGTAGCTCGAGGCCGTGACCGCCAGCGCCTGCAGGTGGCCCTGCTGCATCAGCTTCGGCAGGCGGTCCAGCGGTACCATGCGCTCGAGCATCTCCGACAGCGGCGTGTTGTCGAGCAGCGAGCGCGGCTTCACGCGCATCCAGTTGGCCGCGAAGCGCCCCAGGCCCAGCAGCATGCGCCAGCGCGCGCCGCTGCCGATGACCGAGAGCGAATCGGCCCGATAGACCTGGCCGGCGCGAAACTCGCCCCAGAACTGCGCGATGTGGGCCACCACGGCATCGAAGTCGTCGGCGCCGCAGGCCAGCACGGCCGCGTTGATGGCGCCGGCCGAGGTGCCGGTGATGACCGGGAAGGGGTTGCCGCCACCGGCGGCGCCGGCCGCGCGCCGGATCTCGGCGATGGCCTGCAGCACCCCCACCTGGTAGGCGGCGCGGGCGCCGCCGCCGGTGAGCAGCAGGCCGGTCGTCGCGGGGCTTGTCTCTGGCATTTTTCGGTTATTCGAAGCGTTGGGAGTCGGCCCCGACGGGGCGCACTAGACTACCCGCCTTCCAGGAGTTAGATCAATGGCCATCACCCCCGAGGCGATCTCGAACGCCCTCCAGAGCGTCGCAGACCCCAACACCGGCAAGGACTTCGTGTCCACCCGCGCGCTCAAGAACCTGCAGATCTCGGAGGGCGACGTGTCCTTCGACATCGAGCTCGGCTATCCCGCGAAGAGCCAGCATGCGGCGCTGCGCAAGGCGCTGGTGGCCGCGGCCAAGACGGTGCCGGGCGTGGACAACGTGTCGGTCAACATCACGACCAAGGTCATCAGCCACGCGGTGCAGCGCGGCGTGCAGCTGATGCCCAACGTGAAGAACATCGTGGCCGTGGCCTCGGGCAAGGGCGGCGTGGGCAAGAGCACCACCGCGGCCAACCTGGCGCTGGCGCTGGCGGCCGAGGGCGCGCGCGTGGGCCTGCTCGACGCCGACATCTACGGCCCGAGCCAGCCCATGATGATGGGCATCGAGGGCCGCCCCGAGAGCGTCGACAACAAGACCATGGAGCCGCTGGAGAACCACGGCGTGCAGGTGATGTCGATCGGCTTCCTGGTCGACGCCGACCAGGCCATGATCTGGCGCGGCCCGATGGCCACGCAGGCGCTCGAGCAGCTGCTGCGCCAGACCAACTGGAAGGACCTCGACTACCTGATCGTCGACATGCCCCCGGGCACCGGCGACATCCAGCTCACGCTGAGCCAGCGCGTGCCGATGACCGGCGCGGTGATCGTGACCACGCCGCAGGACATCGCGCTGCTCGACGCCAAGAAGGGCATCAAGATGTTCGAGAAGGTCGGCGTGCCGATCCTCGGCCTGGTCGAGAACATGGCGGTGCACGTGTGCTCGAACTGCGGCCACGTCGAACACATCTTCGGCGCCGATGGCGGCAGGAAGCTGGCCGAACAGGACGGCATGGCCTACCTGGGCGCGCTGCCCCTGTCGATCGACATCCGGCTGCAGGCCGACAGCGGCAAGCCCACGGTGGTGGCCGATCCCGAGGGCGAGATCGCCGGGCTCTACCGTGCCGTGGCGCTGCAGGTGGCGGTGGGCATTGCCGAGAAGGCCAAGGATTTCTCGGCGAAGTTTCCGACGATCACGGTCAGCAAGAGTACCTAGGATGGGTTGCGCGGGGGCGATGGGTTGCGCTTCTTGCTGCCGGGGGTACGGCTGGGAGCGGGCTCACGCCGACGGGGTACTCCCCTCCGCGAATGTCCCCCGGCCTTCGGCCTCCTCCTTTATTTCGCTGCGGGGAGTACCCCATCGACGTGAGCCTGGGGCAGGGCGGTTGAACCGGCCCGCACAACGACTGCGCCTCCGTGCACAGGGCAGTGGGTGCTTCCCGCAGCGAAATAAAGGAGGAGGCCGAAGGCGGGGGACATTCGCGGAGGGAAGTACCCGCTGTCCTGTGCACGCGCCCCGAACAGCAGCACCCCGAACAACAGCGCCTGAAAGCAAGGACAGCGAGATGAACCTACTCGCCTCCATGCGCTACCTCGTAGCCCTCAGCGAACACAAGCATTTCGGCCGCGCCGCCGCCGCCTGCCACATCACCCAGCCCGCGCTGTCCAACGCCCTGCGCGCACTCGAGTCCGAATTCGGCGTCGTCATCGTCAAGCGTGCCCGCGTCTACGTCGGCCTCACGCACGAGGGCGAACGCGTGCTCGCCACCGCTCAACGCATGCTGCGCGACAACGAGGTGCTGCTGCAGGAATTGCGCAGCGAGGCCGGCGAGCCGCGCGGCAGCCTGCGCATGGCGGCCGTGCCCACGGCGATACCCATGCTCTCGCGCTTCGCGGCCATGCTGCACCAGCGCCATCCGGGCATCGTGCCCGGCGTCATCTCCATGAGTTCGCAGGAGCTCGAGACCGGCCTCGAGAGCCTCTCGGTCGATCTTGCGCTCGGCTACACCGAGCGCATGCACATGCCCGGCATCAAGCTCACCGCCTGGCCGCAGAGCATCGAACATTACTTCCTGCTGCGCCGCGCCGCCGTGCCCTCCGACGACCAGCTGCGCATCGGCAAGCCCCTGGCCTGGTCCGAGGCCGCGACGCTGCCACTTTGCCTGCTCACGCCCGACATGCACAACCGCGCCATCGTCGACCAGGCGCTGCGCGAGGCCGTCGGCACCGTCGTGGCGCCGGCCATCGAGACCAACTCCGTGCTCGCGCTCGTGCTGGCCGTCATCGCCGGCAAGGTCAGCAGCGTGCTGCCCGGCGCCATGGTGGCGGCCGTGCGCAGTTACCGCGAGCTCGAGGCCCTGCCGCTGGTGGCGCCCGAGGTTCGCACCCCCATCGGCTTCATGACCCAGGACGGCGTGCGTGCCTCGCGTGCCCTCGAGGCCGCGCTGGCCTTCCTGCAGACGCCCGAGTGGCTCGCCCAGGCCGCGCTGCACAGCGGCACGCTGGGCGAATAGCGGCATAAGGGCGACGGGAGGGGCGACAGGAGGGGCGGTGGCCCCATTTAGTTCTTGAATCGGCCCATGCGCCGATCGAATTTGACGGCGCACCGCTCGCCGACCACACTCCCGCCGCCGGAAATCCAACAGTTCGTTTCAAAGATCCGGCAACAAGGAGTGTTATGGCAGGTTCAACTGCAGGCGTTCTCGAGGGAGATCGCATCCAAGGCTCGGGCGCAGCGCCCGGCTTCCTCGACAAGGAACGCATCATCGCCGGCCCCGGCTACAACCGCTGGCTGGTCCCGCCTGCAGCATTGGCCATCCACCTGTGCATCGGCATGGCCTATGGCTTCTCGGTGTTCTGGCTGCCGCTGTCGAAGGCGCTCGCCACCGCCGGCACCGGCGCCCAGGCCTGCGCGCGCGACATGAGCTTCTTCGCCGAGCTGTTCGCCACCCACTGCGACTGGCGCGTGGCCACGCTGGGCTGGATGTACACCCTGTTCTTCGTCTTCCTCGGCTGCTCGGCGGCCCTGTGGGGCGGCTGGCTCGAACGCGCGGGTCCGCGCAAGGCCGGCGTGGTGTCGGCCCTGTGCTGGTGCGGCGGCATGCTGCTGTCGGCGCTGGGCATCCACCTGCACCAGTTCTGGCTCATGATCCTCGGCTCGGGCGTCATCGGCGGCATCGGGCTGGGCCTGGGCTATATCTCGCCGGTCAGCACGCTGATCAAGTGGTTCCCCGACCGCCGCGGCATGGCCACCGGCATGGCCATCATGGGCTTCGGCGGCGGCGCGATGATCGGTTCGCCGCTCGCGGTCGACCTCATGAAGCGCTTCTCGGACGCCCACGACGTCGGCGTGATGCAGACCTTCGTCGTGATGGCGATCGGCTACTTCGTCTTCATGATGGCCGGCGCGCTCGGCTACCGCGTGCCGCCCACGGGCTGGAAGCCGGCCGGCTGGACGCCGCCGCCCGCGCAGACCAGCAACGCCATGATCACGCAGCGCCACGTGCACGTGAAGAAGGTCTGGGGCATTCCGCAGTTCTGGCTCGTGTGGCTGGTGCTGTGCATGAACGTGAGCGCCGGCATCGGCGTGATCGGCATCTCCTCGCCGATGCTGCAGGAAGTGTTCGGCGGTGCGCTGATCGACCTGCCGGCCAAGTTCGGCGAACTCGACAAGACCCAGCTCGCGGCCATCGCGGTCGTGGCCGGCGGCTTCACCGCGCTGCTGTCGCTGTTCAACATCGGCGGGCGCTTCGTCTGGGCCAGCCTGTCCGACAAGCTCGGCCGCAAGCTCACCTACACCGTGTTCTTCGTGCTCGGCGCGGTGCTCTACGCGAGCATCCCCTCGTCGGCCGGCGCGGGCAGCAAGCTGCTGTTCGTGGGCGCGTGCTGCGTCATCGTCTCGATGTACGGCGGCGGCTTCGCCACGGTGCCGGCCTACCTGGCCGACCTGTTCGGCACCCAGTTCGTGGGCGCCATCCATGGCCGCCTGCTGACGGCCTGGGCCACGGCCGGCATCCTCGGCCCGGTGGTCGTGAACTACATGCGCGAATACCAGCTCGGCCTGGGCCTGCCGCGCGAGCAGGTCTACAACCAGACCATGTACATCCTCGTGGGCATGCTGGTGATCGGCTTCATCGCCAACCTGCTGGTGCGCCCGGTGGCCGACAAGCACTTCATGAGCGACGCCGAACTCGCCATCGAGAAGAAGCTCGCGCACGAGAAGGCCGCGGCCTCCGAAGTGGGCGAGGGCTCGGGCCGTGCCGACACGGTGAGCCCGGCGGTCGTGGTGCTGGCCTGGGCGGCGGTGGGCATTCCGCTGGCCTGGGGCGTCTACAAGACGCTGATCAGCGCGGCCAAGTTCTTCCACTGAACCCCCGCCGGGGCCCGCGGCCCCGGTCTCATCGTCAGCGCCCCGAAGGCTGCGCCGCGAACACCTCGATCGCGGCCAGCCGCGCCACCGAGCGGCCCGGCTTCTGGTCGCCGGCCACCACCAGGCGCGCCGCGCCGTTGCGGCCCAGCGGCGTGCCGTTGCGCGCATAGGCCAAGAGCGCCGTCCTGTTGCCGAACTCCGGCGACATCTCCCCCAGCGACACCACCGCGCGGTAGCCGTCGCTGCCGATGGCCACCACGTACATCGACAGCAGCGGGTTGCGCACGCGCGCATCGGCCTGCAACCCGACCGCGGGATCGTTGAGCAGCGACCACAGGCTCACGCCCGTGTAGGTGTCGGCACCGACCGTGAGCGTGGTCGCGGGCATGGCGCGCAGCTCGGCGAGGTCGAAGCGCGCGCGCTTGTGCACCGCCCCCGAGACCGTGAAGGCCGGCGAGGCCTCGTCGCTGGCCGAGGGACCATGGCCCGTGGCCGCGGCCGGTGCGGTGGGCGGCGTGCCGGCGCAGCCCGCGAGCAGGGCGACGATCGCGGCGATGCCGAGCAGCCGGCGCGTGGTGCTGCCGCGGGCTTCGAGGGACAGGGGGCGCATGGTTCGATTCCTCATCCGATAGCGGGCCGGCGTGGGTCGGCCCTGGCGCTGTGTTCATTCTGACATGACGACTTCGACGGGCGAGGCCGCGCCATCGGGTAATCCGGCGGCCGGCCCGGTCGCCGCATCGTTTACCCTTCTCGCCCACGTCCGCGCTTTTTCCGTCCGCCATGAAATCCAAAGTCCAGTTCCGCCTGCGCGTCTACCGCGACGACGTCATCGCCATCGGCCCCGGCAAGATCGCCGTGCTCGAGGCCGTGGCCGAGACCGGCTCGATCTCGGGCGCGGCCCGGCTCCTGGGCATGTCGTACCGGCGCGCCTGGATGCTGATCGACGAGATGAACCATGCGCTGAGCTCGCCCGCGGTGAACACCGCCGCCGGCGGCTCGCATGGCGGCGGCACCGCGCTCACGCCCGTGGGCGAGGAGATCGTCAAGCACTACCGCGCGATCGAGAATGCCGCGCGGCTGGCCACGGCCGCCGACATCCGCGCGCTCACGCGGCTGCTCGCGCCATGAGCGCCGAAGCGCGCGACGAGATCGTGCTGCGCCCCGTGGGCGTGGTGCGCAGCCGCTTCACCGAGGCCACCGGCATGCCGATCCAGACCGCGGGCGCGCCCGAGGAGACGGGCCGCGTCGAGGTCCATCCCGAATTCGCGCCGGGGCTGCGCGACATCGAGGGCTTCGACTACCTGATCCTGATCACGCGGCTGCATGCCTGCGAGAACGAGAAGCTCGAGGTCGTGCCCTTCCTCGACGATGCCTCGCACGGCGTCTTCGCCACCCGCGCGCCCGCGCGGCCCAACCGGCTCGGGCTGTCGATCGTGCGGCTCACGGCGGTGGAGGGCCGCATCCTGCACTTCAGCGGCAACGACATGATGGACGGCACGCCGGTGCTCGACATCAAGCCCTACGTGCCGCGCTTCGACGTGCGCGAGACCGAGCGCGTGGGCTGGTTCGGCGCGCGGCTCGAGCGCTTGCCCGAGACCCGCTCCGACGACCGGATGCGCTAGCCGGCTTCCGGCGGCGGCAGCGCGCCGGGCGACGCCACCCACGGCGCCTCGCCCTGCCAGCACGACCACACGTTCTGCGACAGCGTCTCGCGCGGCTGCGGCGGTGCTTCCGCGATCGTGCCCACGCTGATGAAGCCGACCAGTTCCTCGCCGGGCTGCACGCCGAGCTGGCGTGCCAGCGTCTCGTCGAAGCAGCGCTCGCCGCTCAGCACGATCGCGCCGTAGCCGAGCTGGTGCGCCGCGCTCAGGATGTTGCCGAGCGCCGCGCCGGCACTGAGCCACTGCTCGCGCGCGGGCACCTGGCTGCGCGGGCGCGGCGAGACCACGAAGGCCAGCAACAGCGGCGGCCGGGTCGCATGTTCGCGCGCGCGGCGCAGGTCGACCGGGCTCGCGAGCGGATCGCGGCGCAGCTTCTCCTGTTCGAAGCAGTCGGCCAGCGCCTCGCGGCTCGCGGGCCTGAACTCGATCACGCGCCAGGGGTGCAGCGCGCCATGGTCGGGCGCGCGCAGGCCGGCCTGCAGCAGACCGTCGAGTTCCTCGGGATTGGGACCGGGCGGCCGCAGCCGGCGCGGCGAGACCGAACGCCGCGTCAGCAGCACTTCGAGGATGCGCTCGGCACCCGTCATGTGGCGCCACCTCATGGTCAGCGCTGCGGTTCCCCGTGTTCGAGCCGCTCGACCCAGGCGGCCTTGCGGCGCAGCACCTCGCCGATGTCGTGCGCGTCGGCCTGGCCGACCAGGAAGGACTGGCTCTCGCCGCCCGGCGCCACGATCGACAGCACCACGCCGCCGTCGTCGTCGAGCGTGCGCTCGACGCGCCATTCCTGGACCTGCGTCACCTGGCGCAGCTCGGGCCGGCCGGAGATCGAGCGGACAACGGTGTCGTGGGCTGAGGCGCGCATGGTCGGCGGTCGGTCGGGGTCCTCGTGGGACATGGGGTGGATCTCGCGCCGCGGCCCCGGGGGTGGAAGGTCTTCGACGCTGTATCTGCCAGTATATGGAGGAGCCCCTGGATGTGCACCCTTCGCACCCCCGATGCACACTGGATTTACCCTAATAACACCTGGAACCCTTGTTCCATCGCCGAGCCGCGCCGGCGCGTCATGCAACAATTGCGCCGTATCTTCATGAACACGACGCAATCGCTCATCACGCAGACCGACTGGCATCCGCTGGTGCTGTCGATCCAGGTCGCCAGCGTGGCGACGCTGCTCGCGCTGGTCGTCGGGCTGGCGCTGGGCTGGCTGTTCGCGCGCAAGCGCTTCTGGGGCCACAGCGTGCTCGAGGCGGTGTTCATGCTGCCGCTGGTGCTGCCGCCCACGGTCATCGGCTACGGCATCCTGGTGGTGGCGGGCCGGCGCAGCCCGCTCGGCGCCTGGCTGCGCGAGCACTTCGACTACACCATCATCTTCAGCTGGCACGGCGCCGTGGTGGCCTCGGCCGTGGTCGCGCTGCCGCTGGTGCTCAAGTCGGCCAGCGCCGCCTTCGCGGGCGTCGACCGCTCGCTCGAGGCCGCGGCCAGCACCTTGCGGCAGTCGCGCTTCTCGGTGTTCGTGCGCGTCACCCTGCCGCTGGCCTGGCCCGGCATCCTGGCCGGCACGCTGCTGGCGTTCGCGCGCGCCATGGGCGAATTCGGCGCCTCGCTGATGGTGGCCGGCTCGATTCCGCAACAGACCCAGACCCTGTCGATGGCGATCTACGACGCCGTGCAGGCCGGCCACGACGACCTCGCGCTGCTGCTGGTGATCGTGACCTCGCTGCTGTCGATCACGGTGCTGGTGCTGTCCAACCGTTTCTTTTCCCTTCGCTGATTCATCCAGGAGCTTCGCATGCGTTCCATCCGCGCCTTGTCGTCCCTCGCCCTCGCTTCCGTCCTCGCCCTGGCGATTCCGATCGGGGCCGCCGCGCAGCAGATCACCGTCTCGGCCGCGGCCAGCCTGACCGATGCCTTCAAGGAGATCGGTCCCAAGTTCGAAGCCGCCAAGGCCGGCACCACGGTGCGCTTCAACTTCGCCGCCTCGGGCGTGCTGCTGCAGCAGATCGGCCAGGGCGCGCCGGTCGACGTGTTCGCGAGCGCGGACCAGGAGACCATGAACCGCGGCGTCGAGCAGAAGCACATCGACACCGACACGCGCAAGAACTTCGTCAGCAACAGCCTGGTGCTGATCGAGCCGTCGAAGGACGGCGTGGGCGTCAAGAGCCTGCAGGACCTGGCCGGCCCGGCCGTGAAGAAGATCGCCGTGGGCAAGACCGCCACCGTGCCGGTCGGCCGCTACACCAAGCAGGTGCTAGCCGCCGCCAACCTCTGGACCACGCTCGAGCCCAAGTTCGTGCAGGCCGACAGCGTGCGCCAGGTGCTCGACTACGTGGGCCGCGGCGAGGTCGAGGCCGGCTTCGTCTACCGCACCGACGCGGCCGTGATGGGCGACAAGGTCAAGATCGTGCTCACGCCCAGCGGCAACAGCCCCGTGACCTACCCGATCGCCGTGGTGGCCGAGAGCAAGCAGAAGGCCGTGGCCAAGGATTTCATCGATTTCCTCTCGAGCGACGCGGCACAGGAGGTGCTCACGCGCTATGGTTTCGGCAAACCATGATTGATGTCGATCTGAAGCTCACGGTCACCGACGGCAGCCGCCGCTTCGACCTGGCCGCGCGCTTCTCGACCGACGTTCCCTTCGCCGCGCTCTACGGTCCCTCGGGGGCCGGCAAGTCGCTGACCCTGCAGGCCATCGCCGGCCTGCTGCGCCCCGCGGGCGGCCACGTGCGGCTCGACGGCCGCACGCTCTACGACGCCGCCGGCGGCATCGACGTGCCGGCCCCCGAGCGGCGCGTGGGCTACCTGTTCCAGAACTACGCGCTGTTCCCGCACCTCTCGGTGCGCGAGAACGTGGCCTTCGGCCTGACCTCCTGGCGCCGCCGGCGCCTGCCGAGCGAGGAGGCCGACAACGTGCAATCGCTGCTCGATCGTTTCGGCCTGGCCGCGCTGGCCGACAGCCGGCCGCAGAAGCTCTCGGGCGGCCAGCAGCAGCGCGTGGCGCTGGCGCGCGCGCTGGCCTGCCGGCCGCAGGTGCTGCTGCTCGACGAGCCCTTCGCCGCGCTCAACCCGATGCTGCGCGCCGAGCTGCGCGAGGAGCTCGCCGAGGTGCGCCGCGCCTGGGGCATCCCGGTGCTGATGATCACGCACGACATCGAGGACGTGCTCGCGCTGGCCGACGTGGCCTTCGTCTACAAGGACGGCCAGGTGGTGCGCGAGATCGACCTGCACACCGCCGAGAGCCGCGAGCTCTCGCTGCGCGAGGCGGCGGGCGTGCCGGTCGTCGAGGACACGCCGCTGCGCAGCAAGCTGCGCGGGCTGCTGATGCAGGACGCGCCGGGCGCCTGAGCTGGCTCAGCCGGCCACGAGCTGGCGCACCACCTCCTCGAGCGTCACGCGCCCCTTGCGCACCGAGGCATCGTCGCCCTCGAACGCGATCCAGCCCTCGTTGAAGCCGTCGAGCATCTGGATGCGCGGCACCGGGTCGCGCATGCCCTGTTCGCGGAACAGCGCGCCCCAGGTCTGGCGCGGCACGGCCTCGGCTTGCACCGGCCGGCCGAGCACGCGCGCGAAGGTGGCGGCGATCTCGTGCTGCGTCACGCGCGCCGGGCCCTCGAGCTCGACCACGCGCCGGCCCTGCCAGTCCTCCTGAAGCAGCTCGGCGGCCACGCGGCCCACGTCGAGCGTCGAGACCATCGGCACCGGCCGATCGAGCGGCTGCAGGAAGCCGGGCAGCACGCCGCGCTCGCGCGCCGGTGCCACGTCCCAGGCCAGGTTGTCGAGGAACCAGGCCGGCCGCAGCAGCGCGAGCGGCAGCGGCAGGGGCGACAAGCTTTCCTCCATCAGCGAGCGCTGGCTCAGCAGGTTCGGCTGCGTGGCCTGCGCGCCGACGGTCGAGAGGCAGACCACGCGCGCGGGCCGCGCCGCCTCGAGCGCCTGGCGCACGGCCGCGATGACCGCGCGCGCCTCGGGAAAGCCCGGCAGCGGATCGAAGCACGGCGGCGGCAGCACGAACACGCCGGTGCAATCGGCGAAGGCGCGCGCCAGCGCGTCGGCGTCCTCCATCTCGGCGACGGCGACCTCGCAACCGAGCGCGGCCCAGGGCCGGGCCTTGTCGGCATCGCGCACGACGGCGCGGACTTTCTGGCCCGAAGCGAGCAGGGCGCGCGCGGCGGCGCCGCCGACCTTGCCCGTGATTCCAGTGATGGCATGCATGTGATTTCTCCTTGAACGAATGCGACGGGGTGAATGCTAGGAATCGCAAGCCTTTGAGTAAATGCCGGGCAGCTCATATCATTCGTGACTCCAAATCACGGATGAACCCATGGCCCTCGATGGACGACTGCTTTCCAACGTCAGCGTGCTGGCTGCCGTCGTCGACAGCGGCAGCTTCGCCAAGGCGGCCGATGCGCTGGGCGTCACGCCCTCGGGCGTGAGCCGGGCCATCGCGCGGCTCGAGGCGCGCATCGGCGTGCGGCTGCTCGACCGCACCACGCGCTCGCTGGGCCTGACCGACGAGGGCCGCGAGCTCTACGCCAGCATCAATCCGCTGGTGCTCGGGATCGAGGACGCGGTGACGCGCGCCAGCGGCTCCGCGGGCGCGGTGCAGGGCCGGCTGCGCGTCAACGTCGACGCCTTCACCTCGCGGCTGCTGCTGGCGCCGCACATCCACCGCTTCGTCGAGCGGCATCCGCAGCTCTCGCTCGAGCTCATCGCGCGCGACCAGCTCGGCGACCTCGTGGGCGAGGGCTTCGACATCGCGCTGCGCTTCGGCACGCCGCCCGCCTCCTCGCTGGTGGCGCGCAAGCTGATCGAGACCCGCGTCGCGACCGTGGCCGCGCCCGGTTACCTCGCGCGCCATGGCCGGCCCGCGAAGCCGGCCGAACTCGCCCGGCATGTCTGCATCCAGGTGCGCGATCCGCTGACCGGCCAGCCCTTCGCCTGGGAATTCCGGCGCGGCCGCAAGTCCATCGAGGTGCCGACCGCGGGCCGGCTGCTGCTGACCGATCCCGGCACCATCCTCGGCGCCTGCGTCGCGGGCGCGGGCATCGCGCAGATCAAGGCGCTGGGCATCCAGGAACTGCTCGACGCCGGGCAACTGGTCGACCTCTTTCCCGACTGGCCCGACGAGCGCTTCTCGCTGCACGTGCTCTATCCCTCGCGCCACCTGCCGGCCGCCAAGGTGCGCGCCTTCATCGGCTTCGTCGAGGAGCTGCTGGCGCCGCGCGCTGCGGGCTGAACCGGCCCGGCGCGGGCCCCGTCATTTCCGTTTTGAATCGGAGCATGTCCCGATTCAATTTGACGCTCCCGGCGCGCGCGGCGAACACTCGGTCGCATGAGCATTGGCGATATCGGCGAACAGAAGATCGAGTTCTACAAGGGCCCCGCGGGCGGCTGGGGCGCGTTGCGCAGCGTGAAGAACACGCTGCTGCGGCAGGACATTCCCCTCAAGGGCGCGAAGACCTTGCTGTCGGCCAACCAGCCCGACGGCTTCGACTGCCCGGGCTGCGCCTGGCCCGACCGCAACCATGCCTCGACCTTCGAGTTCTGCGAGAACGGCGTGAAGGCCGTGGCGGCCGAGGCCACCGCGCGCCGCGCCGGTCCCGAGCTGTTCGCGAAGCACACGGTGGCCGAGCTGATGCAGCAGAGCGACTTCTGGCTCGAGGACCAGGGCCGGCTCACGCACCCGATGGTCTACGACCGCGCGAGCGACAGATACCGCCCGATCGAATGGGACGCGGCCTTCGAACTGATCGCGCGCCATCTGAACGCGCTGCCCGATCCCAACCAGGCCATCTTCTACACCTCGGGCCGCGCCAGCAACGAGGCCGCCTTCCTCTACCAGCTGTTCGTGCGCGAGTACGGCACCAACAACTTCCCCGATTGCTCGAACATGTGCCACGAGCCCAGCGGCAGCGGCATGCGGCCGCAGATCGGCGTGGGCAAGGGCACGGTCACGCTCGACGACTTCGACAAGGCCGACGCGATCTTCATCTTCGGCCAGAACCCCGGCACCAACCATCCGCGCATGCTCGGCGAGCTGCGCGCGGCCTCGAAGCGCGGCGCGCGCATCGTGAGCTTCAACCCGCTGCGCGAACGCGGCCTCGAGCGCTTCCAGGATCCGCAGAGCAAGCTCGAGATGGCCACGCTGGGCTCCACGCCGATCAGCACCCACTACTACCAGCTGCGCGTGGGCGGCGACTTCGCAGCCCTCAAGGGCATGATGAAGCACGTCGTCGAGCGCGACGACCGAAGCATCGCCGCCAGCGGCGCCTCGCTGCTCGACCGCGAGTTCATCGCCACCCACACCACCGGCTTCGAGGCGCTGGCGGCCGACCTGCGCGCCGAGTCGTGGGAGCTGCTCGAACAGGAGTCGGGCCTGTCCGAGGCCGACATCCGTGCCGCGGCCGAGGTCTACCTGGGCGCCAAACGCGTCATCGCCTGCTGGGGCATGGGCATCACGCAGCACCAGCATTCGGTGGCCACGATTCAGATGATCGTCAACCTGCTGATGCTGTGCGGCCACATGGGCCGCGAGGGCGCGGGCGCCTGCCCGGTGCGCGGCCACAGCAACGTGCAGGGCGACCGCACCATGGGCATCTGGGAGAAGCCGCCGGCCGCGCTGCTCGACCGGCTGCAGCAGGTGTTCGGCTTCGAGCCGCCGCGCGAGAACGGCTTCGACACCGTGGAGGCGATCCAGGCCATGCTCGACGGCAAGGGCCGCGTGTTCTTCGCGCTCGGCGGCAACTTCGCGGCCGCCACGCCCGACACCTACCAGACCTGGAAGGGCCTGCGCCAGTGCGACCTGACGGTGCACGTCGCGACCAAGCTCAACCGCAGCCACGTGGTGCACGGGCGCGAGGCGCTGATCCTGCCCTGCCTGGGCCGCACCGAGATCGACATGCAGGCCGCCGGCGCGCAGGGCGTGACGGTGGAGGACTCGATGAGCATGGTGCACATCTCGATGGGCATCAACCCGCCGGCCTCGGAGCAGCTGCTGTCGGAGCCCGCCATCGTCGCGCGCCTCGCGGCCGCCACGCTCGGTGCGCGCAGCCGCACGCCGTGGCTCTGGATGATCGAGGACTACGCGCGCATCCGCGACAAGATCGAGGCCGTGTTCGACGACTTCGCGGACTTCAACACGCGCGTCGCCACGCCCGGCGGCTTTCGCCTGCGCAACACCGCGAGCGAGCGCGTGTGGAACACGCCGCAGCACAAGGCCGTGTTCTTCACCCATGCCGTGCCGACCGACACGCCGGTGCACCGCGCCCGCGCGCGCCACGGCCGCAAGGGCGACGCGAAGGTCTTCACCCTGCTGACCACGCGTTCGCACGACCAGTACAACACCACCATCTACGGCATGGACGACCGCTACCGCGGCGTGTTCGGCCAGCGCCGCGTGGTGTTCATCCATGCCGAGGACATCCGCGCGCTGGGCTTCAAGGACGGCGACTGGGTCGACATCCTCACGGTGTGGGACGACGGCCAGGAGCGGCGCGCCGACCGCTTCAAGCTGGTGGCCTACGACATCCCGCGCGGCAATCTCGCGGCCTACTACCCCGAGACCAATCCGCTGGTGCCGCTGTCTTCGGTGGCCGAGAACGCGGGCACGCCGACCTCGAAGTCGATTCCCGTGATGCTGGTGGCGCATCTCGCGCAGGCCGAGGAAGGCCCGGCCTCGGTCACGGGCGAAGAGGTCGCGGCCTGAGCCTCGCGCGCGCCATGTCCGACGCAACGAACGACGCCCTGCCGCTGCCCGCCGCGATCCTGCTCGCGCTGGCCGAGTTCGAGGCCGAGGGCCTGGAGAGCGTCTCGCTGCCGCGCCTGGGCAAGCGGCTGGGCCAGGGCGCGAGCGTGCTGATGCGCCAGCTCGCGCTGATGGGCGACGCGGCCCTCGGCGGCGTGCCGGGGCCGGGCTGGGTCGCGGTCGAGCGCGACGGCGAGCGCTGGCTGGCGCGCCTGAGCGACGCCGGCCGCGCGCTGGCCGAATCCCTCGTCAGCGACGCGCCCGCCGCCTGAACGCCTGGCCCGCCGCGGCGGGCAGGCCCACAATAGGCGCCCACCCCCTTCGCTTCCGCGCCATGTCCACCGACACCGAACTCGCACCGCTGCCCTCGATCTCGCGCCTGGGCGTGCGCGTCTACGGCGAGGCCGGCGCGCCGCCCGCCGGCATCGCGCGCGAGGACACGCTGGCGGCGGAGGTGCCGGTGGCGCTGGTGTTCAACGGCATCTCGCATGCCGTGATGATGGCCACGCCGCAGGAGCTCGAGGACTTCGCGCTGGGCTTCGCGCTCAGCGAGGGCATCCTCGACAGCGCCGACGACTGCCGCGGCATCGAGGTCGAGGCGGTCGATGCGCACGATGCCGGCCTGCCCGAGGGCATGCCCGGCGTGGAGGTGCGGCTCGAGATCTCCACGCGCGCCTTCGAGCGGCTCAAGGGCCGCCGGCGCAGCCTCGCGGGCCGCACCGGCTGCGGCGTCTGCGGCGTCGAGAGCTTCGCCGCGCTCGACCTCGCGTCCGAACGGCTGCCCGCGCACGACTGGCTCGCGCGCATCGACCTGCCCACCGTGCTGCGCGCCTTCGCGGCGCTGCCCGCGCGCCAGCTGCTCAATGCCAGCGCCGGCGCGATCCATGCCGCGGGCTGGGCCACGCTCGAGGGCGAACTGGTCGAGGTGCTCGAGGACGTGGGCCGCCACAACGCGCTCGATAAGCTGCTGGGCCGGCTCGCGCGCACCGGGCGGCTCGGCGAGCCGGGCTTCGTGGTGCTGTCGAGCCGCGGCAGTCACGAGCTGGTGCGCAAGTGCGCGCGGCTCGGCATCGCGGCCATGGCCACCATCTCGGCGCCGACCGCGATGGGCGTGCGCATGGCCGAGCTCAGCGGGCTGCGGCTGTGGGGGCTGTGCCGCGCGCCGCGCGGCGTGCTCTATGCCGACGGGCTGGCGCCGCCCTCGAGCGCGCGCACCGCGTCGGCCAGCGCCTCGATGCCCTGATCGCCGAGGTCGGCCGCGGCCACGCGGCGCCGGGTGGCCCAGGTCTTGAAGTGGCGCTCCTGCGACTTCTCGTAGTGGGGGTCGTAGTGCAGCGCCATCAGCTCGGCGAAGAGCAGCGGCAGCTGCGCCTCGTGCGCCCACTGCTGCCAGCGCGCCACCGTCTCCTTGCCCTGCAGTTCCTTGAGCAGGCCGAGCTGGCCGGCCAGCGCCGCGCGGTCGTCGCCGAGGTAGGCGTAGTCGCGCAGCAGGTAGGCCAGCCGCGCCTCGGGCGTGGCCACCACCTCGATGCAGGGCGCGGCGCGCATCTTCGCCACCAGGGACAGCGGCAGCGAGAGCCGGCCGATGCGGATGCTCTCGCCCTCGACGTACAGCGGGCGCTGCAGGTCGATGCCTTCGAGCACCGTCGCGATGCGGGTCTCGAAATGCTTCTGCGAGGGTTGCGCCACGCCCGGCAGCGAACCCAGCAGCGAGCCCTTGTGGTGCGCGAAGTCCTCGAGGTCGAGCACCTGCTCGCCGCGCGCGGCCAGCGCATGCAGCACGCGGGTCTTGGCGCTGCCGGTGGCGCCGCAGACCACGCGCAGGTCGAGCCGCGGCGTCAGCGCATCGAGCTGCGAGATCACGTGGCGCCGGAAGCTCTTGTAGCCGCCCGCGAGCTGCTGCGCGTCCCAGCCCACCAGCCGCAGCCAGGTCACCATCGAGCCGCTGCGCATGCCGCCGCGCCAGCAGTAGACCAGCGGCTTCCACTTCTCGGGCCGGTCGGCCAGCGTGTCGCGCAGGTGCCGCGCGATGTTGGCCGCGACCATCGCGCCGCCGATGCGGCGCGCCTCGAAGGCGCCGGTCTGCACGTAGACGGTGCCGACGATGCGGCGCTCCTCGTCGTCGAGCACGGGGCAGTTGATGGCGCCCGGGATGCGGTCGAGCGCGAACTCGGCCGGCGAACGGGCATCGATGATCGTGTCGAAGGCGTGGCGGTCGACGACCCGCACGGGCTGGCGGTGACTCATGGCGGGAACCTCATGCCCCCGATTGTCGCCCCGCGGCTTCAGGCATAGGCGGGACCGAGGCCCCGGCGCAAGCGAGCGCTCGCGAAGTCCACCAGCGTGACCAGCACGAACATCGCGAGCAGCACCGTCATCGCCTGCTGCTGCTGGAAGATCGAGAGGTGGAAGTACAGCAGCTGACCGAGCCCGCCGCCGCCCACGAAGCCCAGCACCGCGGCCATGCGGATGTTCATCTCCCAGCGGTAGAGCGTGTAGGCCACCCACTGCGGCAGCACGATCGGCAGGCTGGCGTAGCTGAAGGCCGCGACCGGGCCGGCGCCCGAGAGCGTCAGCGCGTGCTCGGGCTCGCGCGGCGCGTTCTCGAGCGCCTCGGCGAACAGGCGGCCCAGCACGCCCGTGGTGTGCAGCGCCAGCGCGAGCGCGCCCGCGAAGGGCCCGATGCCCGCGGCCAGCACCATCAGCGCGGCCCAGACCAGCTCGGGCACGCTGCGCAGCAGGTTGAGGATGAAGCGCGCGGCGTGGCGCGGCAGCCAGCCGGCGCGGCCGGAAGCGGGCAGCGCGAGCAGGGCGCCCGCCAGCGCCGCGAGCACCGTGCCGAGCGCCGACACCGCGAGCGTCTGCAGCGCGCCATGGCCGACCTTGGCGAGGAAGCCGCCCGAGAGGTCGGGCGGGAAGAACTCGGCGATGAACTTGCCCATGAGCGCGAGCGACTCGGTCGAGCCCAGCGCGCGGTAGTCGATGCCGAGGTAGACGAAGCTCGCGACCACCGCCGCCGCGATCAGCAGCAGCGCGATCCGGCAGCGCACGCAGGGCGGAGGACGCGGCGGCAGGTTCATGCGAGCAGCCTGCGCAGCGCGTTGCTCAGCACGTCCGCCAGCAGCACCAGCAGCAGGAACACCAGCAGGATGCTGCTGGCCTCGCCGCCGTTGAGCATCTTCATCGACTGGTCCATCAGCTGGCCCAGCCCGCCCGCGCCGACGAAGCCCATCACCACCGAGGCGCGCACCGCGCACTCCCAGCGGTACACGGTGTACGAGGCCAGCTCCTGCGCCGTGTGCGGCAAGAGGCCATAGCAGAGCGCCGCGAGCCGGCCGCTGCCGGCCTCGAGCAGCGCGCGCGCGGGGCGGGTGTCGGTCGATTCGAGGATCTCGGCGTAGACCTTGCCGAGCATGCCGCCATAGGTGATGGCCAGCGCCAGCACGCCGGCCGCGGGACCGAGGCCCAGCGCGCGCACGAACAGCAGCGCCCAGACGATCTCGGGGATCGCGCGCAGCACCATCAGCAGCCAGCGCGCCGCCTGCCGCACGATGCCCGCGCGCACGCGGCCCGGGCCGGGGCCGATGCGCGAGATCGACAGCGCGCGCGTCGTCACGAAGGCCAGCGGTGCGCCGATCAGCAGCGCGAGCGCGGTGCCGGCCGTGGCCATGGCCAGCGTCTCGAGCGTGGCCTTGGCGAGCAGCGCGAGAAAGGCGGGCGAGCCATCGGGCGGAAGGAAGCCCGCGAGAAAGCCGCCGATGACCGCGAGGTTGCCGCTGCCGAACAGCGCCCACGGCTTGAACTCGGCCAGCGTCAGCATCGGCCACGCGACGACCAGCGCGGCGAGCCCGAAGCCGAGCCGGCGCCGCGCCTGCGGATCGCGGTGGATGGCGCTCGCGCTCAAGCGCAGCCCGGCCGCTGGAAGGCCGCCTCGGCCGCCTCGGCTGCGGCGTGTTGCGGCGCGCGCTGCAAGGCCACGCCGCCCTCGCTGGCATAGAGCGCATCGAGCAGCGCGGGCGTGAGCTCGGCGGTCGGCAGGTCGAACATCAGCTGCCCGTTGCGCATGCCGACCACGCGCGGAAACCAGCGCAGCGCCAGGTCCACCGCATGCAGCGACGCAACCAGCGTGGCGCCCGTGCTCTCGCTCTGCGCGACCAGCTGGCCCACGGCGGCATCGGCCAGCGTGGGGTCGAGCGCGGAGACGGGCTCGTCGGCCAGCAGCAGCGCCGGCCGCTGGTAGAGCGCGCGCGCGATGCCCACGCGCTGCAGCTGCCCGCCCGAGAGCCGGTCGCAGCGCTCGAACAGGCGGTCCTCGAGCGACAGGCGCGCCAGCACCTCGTGCGCGCCGGCCATGTCGGAAGGATGGAGCAGCGAGGCCAGTGCGCGCCAGCTCGACCACTGGCCCAGCCGGCCCGCGAGCACGGCCGTGACCACGCGCAGCCGCGGCGCGATCGGCGGTGCCTGGTGCACGGTGGCGATGCGCGCGCGCAATTGCTTCAGCGCACCGGCCGGCAACTGCCAGGGTCGCGCGTCGAGTGTTTGCACCTCGCCCTCGCCGGGACGCAGCGCGGCCCCGAGCACGCGCAGCAGCGTGGTCTTGCCCGCGCCCGAGGGCCCGATGACCGCGAAGCGCTCGCCGTCGCGCGCCGCGAGCTTCACGCCGGCCAGCGCGCGCTGGCCGTTGGGGTGCACCACGCCCACGCCGTCGAGCGAGAAACCCATGCGCGCTGTTCCTCTGTCTTGTTTACTTGATCAGGCCGGCCGATTTGCCCGCAGTCTCGATGCCGTCGTAGTTCGACGACTTGGTCGGGATGAACTTGCTCGCGCGCTGCAGCGCCATGATCTCCTTGTGCGCCGGGTTGGCCGGATCGAGCTTGAGGAAGGCGTCGGTGAGCTTCTTCGTGAGCGCCGCGTCGAGGCCCGGGCGCACGGTCCAGTTGTAGTCGTAGTAGGTCGGCGTGGTCGCGAGCACGCGCACCTTGAGCGCGTTCGGGTTCTTGGCTTCCACCAGCTTGTCCCACACCGAGGCGTTGAGCACGCCGGCCTCGGCGCGCGAGGCGGCCACGAAGGCCACGGTGGCGTCGTGCGCGCCCGAGAACGCGACCGTCTTGAAGTCCTTCTCGGGGTTGATGCCGGCCTGCAGCAGGAAGTAGCGCGGCATCAGGCTGCCCGAGGTGGAGGAGGGCGCGCCGAACGCGAAGGTCTTGCCCTTGAGGTCCGCGAGCGTCTTCGCGCTGCTGTCCAGCGGCACGATGAACTTGCTGGTGAAGACCTCGTCCTCGGCGCGCTGCACGATCGGCACCGCGCCGCCGTTGGTGCGGATGCGCGCCTGCACGAAGGTGAAGCCGCCGAGCCAGGCGAGGTCGATCTTGTTCGTCGCCAGGCCCTCGACCACGGCGGCATAGTCGGTCACGGGCGTGAACTGCACCTCCATGCCGGTTTCCTTCTTGAGGTAGTCGCCCAGTGGCGTGAACTTGCGCTGCAGCTCGGTCGGCGCCTCGTCGGGAATGGCCGAGACGCGCAGCACGCCCTGCGCGAAGGCGCCGACGGCGGCGAGGGAGAGCGTGAGCGCAAGGGCGATGCGAGCGGGAGTTTTCATGGGTGTGGCCTTTGGTGAATCGAAGTGGGTCGTCAGCGGGGCGCGGGCGGGTCGCGGTCGAGGCTTCGATAATCTCGCCTTGTCTCATTCACCGACGCGTTGCCATGACCGATGCTGCATCTTCCAGGCCCCTGAATCCGCTGGCGCCGCTGCGGCTCACCAGCTTCTCGCATGGTGGCGGCTGCGGTTGCAAGATCGCACCCGGGGTGCTGTCGCAAATTCTCAAGAACCATGCGGGGGGACTGATTCCGCCTGAGCTCATGGTGGGCATCGAGACCGCCGACGACGCGGCAGTCTACAGGCTCAACGACGAGCAGGCGCTGATCGCCACCACCGATTTCTTCATGCCCATCGTGGACGATCCCTACGAATTCGGGCGCATCGCGGCCACCAATGCCATCAGCGACGTCTACGCCATGGGCGGGCGGCCGATCATGGCGCTGGCCATCCTCGCGATGCCGATCAACCAGTTGCCGGTGGAAGTGATCGCCGAGATCGTGCGCGGCGGCCAGGACGTCTGCCGCGCCGCCGGCATTCCGATCGCAGGCGGCCACACGATCGATTCGGTCGAGCCGATCTACGGCCTGGTCGCCATGGGCCTCGTGCATCCCGAGCGCGTGCGACGCAATGCCGACGCGAAGGCGGGCGACGTGCTGGTGCTCGGCAAGCCGCTGGGCGTGGGCGTGCTCTCGGCCGCGCTCAAGAAGGAGCAGCTGTCCGAGACCGGCTATCGCCAGCTGATCGAGAACACGACGAAGCTCAACACCCCCGGCATCGCGCTCTCGGCGCTCGAGGGCGTGCATGCGCTGACCGACGTCACGGGCTTCGGCCTCGCGGGCCATGCGCTCGAGCTCGCGCGCGGCGCGAAGCTCTCGGCCGTCGTCGAATGGTCGAAGGTGCCGCTGCTCGACCAGGTCCAGGCCATGGCCGCCGAGGGCTTCGTCACGGGCGCCTCGGGCCGCAACTGGGCCGGCTACGGCGCCGAGGTCGAGCTCGCCGCCGGCCTGCCGCCGACCGCGCAGGCGCTGCTCAGCGATCCCCAGACCTCGGGCGGCCTGCTGGTGAGCTGCGCGCCCGAAGCGGTCGATGCGGTGCTCGAGATCTTCAGGCGCGAGGGTTTCGCGCAGGCGGCGGTGATCGGCGGCATGGAGGCGGGTCCGCCGTCGCTGCGGGTGGTGACGGGGCAATAACCCTCGAACCCGCCGCCCGGGCGCCCGCTGGGCTATCGTCGCGCCCATGAACGCCTCCCTCCGCCTGGGTTGGCGCACGCTCTGGCGCGACCTGCGCGCCGGCGAGCTGCGCCTGTTGATCGTCGCCGTGCTGCTGGCCGTGGCCGCGCTCACGGCCGTCGGCTTCTTCGCCGACCGGTTGCAGGGCGGCCTGAAGCGCGACGCGCGCCAGCTGCTGGGCGGCGACGCGGTCATCGTCAGCGACAACCCGACGCCCGAGGCCTTCGTGGCGCAGGCGCGCTCGCTGGGGCTGCAGTCCGCGGGCACTTATGGCTTTCCGACCATGGCGCGGGCCGACGATGCGCAGGGCGGCGCGAGCAAGCTGGTGGCGCTGAAGGCGGTGGCCGAGGGCTATCCGCTGCGCGGCAACGTGCAGACCGCCACGGCCCTGGGCGCGCCGGGCGCGGTCACGCGCGACGTGCCGGCACCGGGCGAGGTCTGGGTCGATGCCTCGCTGCTCGACTCGCTGGCGCTCAAGGTCGGCGACACGCTGCTGCTGGGCGACACCGGCCTGCGCGTCGGCCGCGTCATCACGCTCGAGCCCGATCGCGGCGCGGGCTTCATGAGCTTCTCGCCGCGCGTGATGCTCAACCAGGCCGACGTGCCGCGTACCGGCCTCGTGCAGCCGGCCAGCCGCGTGGGCTACCGGCTCGCGGTGGCGGGGCCCGATGCGGCGGTGAAGCGCTTCGTCGACTGGTCCGAGGCCCAGATCAAGCAGGGCGAGCTGCGCGGCGTGCGGCTCGACTCCTTCGAGAGCGGCCGGCCCGAGATGCGCCAGACGCTGGACCGCGCCGAGAAATTCCTGAGCCTGGTGGCGCTGCTGGCGGCACTGCTGTCGGCCGTGGCGGTGGCGCTGGCCGCGCGCGGCTTCGCGGCCAACCACCTCGACGACTGCGCGATGCTGCGCGTGCTGGGCCAGAGCCAGCGCACCATCGCCTGGGCCTATGCCTTCGAGTTCGCGGTGGTCGGGCTGGTGGCCAGCGCGCTGGGCGTGGCGATCGGCTTCGGCGTGCACTACGTGTTCGTGCTGCTGCTGGCGGGCCTGGTCGAGACCGCGCTGCCCTCGGCCACGCTGTGGCCCGCGGCCTTCGGCCTCGGCATGGGCCTCACGCTGCTGTTCGCTTTCGGGCTGCCGCCGGTGCTGCAGCTCGCGCGCGTGCCGCCGCTGCGCGTGATCCGGCGCGACGTGGGCGGGCTCAAGCCGGCCTCGCTGGCGGTGCTGGGCATCGGCGTGGCGGGCTTCGCGGCGCTGCTGATGGCGGCCAGCAGCGACATCAAGCTGGGCCTGATCGCGGTCGGCGGCTTCGCGGGCGCGGTGGCGGTGTTCGCGCTGCTGAGCTGGCTCGCGGTCAAGCTGCTGCGGCGCAGCGTCAACGAGACCACCGCGCCGCGCTGGCTGGTGCTGGCCACGCGGCAGATCTCGGCGCGGCCGGCCTATGCGGTGGTGCAGGTCAGCGCGCTCGCGGTCGGCCTGCTGGCGCTGGTGCTGCTGGTGCTGCTGCGCACCGACCTGGTGGCGAGCTGGCGCAAGGCCACGCCGCCCGATGCGCCGAACCGCTTCGTCATCAACGTGATGCCCGACCAGAGCGAGGCCTTCCAGAAGGCGCTGCGCGGCGGCGGCGTCGACAAGTTCGACTGGTACCCGATGATCCGCGGCCGCCTGATCGCGATCAACGACAAGCCCGTGACGCCCGACGACTACACCGAGGACCGCGCCAAGCGGCTGGTGGACCGCGAGTTCAACCTCAGCAACAGCACCGAGGCGCCCGCGCACAACAGCATCGTGGCCGGCCGCTGGACGCCCGGCGCGCAGGGCGAGGCGAGCGTGGAGGAAGGCCTGGCCGAGACGCTGGGCCTGAAGCTCGGCGACCGCCTGCGCTTCGACATCGGCGGCATGCAGAACGACGCGCGCATCACCTCGCTGCGCAAGGTCGACTGGGGCTCGCTGCACGCCAACTTCTTCGTGATGTACACGGTGCCCTCGCTGCCCGACGTGCCGACCACCTACATGGGCGCCTTCCGCGCACCGGAGACCAAGGGCTTCGACAACGCGCTGGTGCGTGCCTTCCCGAACGTGACCAACGTCGACATGAGCGCCACCATCAACCAGGTGCAGACGGTGCTCGACCAGGTGATCCGCGCGGTGGAGTTCCTGTTCGGCTTCACGCTCGCGGCCGGGCTGGTGGTGCTGTTCGCGGCCGTCACCGCCACGCGCGAGGAGCGCGCGCGCGAATTCGCCGTGATGCGCGCGGTGGGCGCGCGCGCCAGCCTGCTGCGCCAGGTGCAGCGCGCCGAGCTCGCGGGCGTGGGATTGCTTGCCGGCTTCCTCGCGAGCATCGTGGCCTCGGTGATCGGCTGGGGCCTGGCGCGCTTCGTGTTCGAGTTCACCTGGACCGCCTCGCCGCTCGTGCCGGTGGCGGGTGCACTCGCCGGTGCGGTGCTCGCGCTGGGCGCGGGCTGGTGGGGGCTGCGCGAGGTGCTGCGCCGGCCGGTGGTCGAGACGCTGCGGCGCGCGGCCGAATGAGCTGAGCCGCCAGCAAGGCATCGCGCCGATTTTTTTCGCGCGCGGATCGGAAAGGGGCCGGGAGTGCACTACATTCCCCGGCCCTGCTTTTTTGTGAATCGACTTTCCCGCATGCGCCTGGCGTCCTTCCAGATCACCCACTTTCGCTCGATCAACGACAGCGGTCCCATCGAACTCTCCCGGATCACCACGATCCTCGGCCGCAACGACACCGGCAAATCCAACCTGCTGCGCGCGCTGCACAGCCTGAACCCGGCCGAGGGGCCGGTGAGCGCGCTGAGCCCGATCAAGAACTTTCCGCGCCACCGCCGCCTGAGCGAGTGCACGGCCGACACGCCCGTGGTCCACACGCGCTGGCGCCTCGAGCCGCAGGAGCAGGCCGAGCTGGTGCGCATGCTGCCGCGCGCCTCGGGCGTGAGCCACGTGACGGCGGGCCGCGGCTATGGCCCGGCGCGCTGGGCCGGCCTCGAGGGCCTGGGTGACCTGTCGATCGACGTCGGCGATGCCAAGGGCAAGATCCGCAAGATCGTGCCGGCCGTGAAGGCCGCGGCCGAGAAGCTGGTCGACGAACTGCGCGCGCCGCTCGAGCAGGCGGCCGATGCCTTCGATGGCGCGATGATCCTCAACCCCGACCTGCTCAAGTGGTCCGAGGGTGCGCAGCTGGCGCTGGCCGCACTGCGCCAGGCATTGGCCGCGGCCGGTGCCGAGCTGGCCGACAAGCCCGCGCAGATGGTGACCGAGCTCGAGGAGCTGTCGCTGTCGATCGTCAGCGACGGGCCCGCGCTCGCGCGCGCCAAGGCGTGGATCCTCGAGCGGCTGCCGCGCTTCGTGTTCGTCGACGAGTACCCCGCGCTGCAGGGCCGCCAGAACATCGCCGACTACCTCTCGAGCGAGGCGCGCGACCATCTCTCGAGCGCGCAGCGCAGCTTCGGCACCCTGTGCCGCGCCGCGGGCCTCGATCCGCGCGAGCTGCATGCGCTGCACGAGCGCGGCGACCAGGCCACGCGCAACCAGCTCGTGAACCGCGCGGGCGCGGCGATGACGGCCGAGATCCGCCGGCTGTGGAAGGACCGGCCGCTCAAGGTGCGCTTCAACCTCGACGGCGACGAGTTCGACACGCTGGTGTCCGACCCGGGCGGCGCCTACGAGGTCGAGGTCGGGCTCGACGAGCGCAGCCGCGGCTTCCAGTGGTTCTTCGCGTTCCACGTGGCCTTCTTCGCGGGATTGCGCAACGAGGGCGGCGAGGCCGGCGAAGGCAGCGCGCAAGGCGACGGCGGCATCGTGCTGCTGCTCGACGAACCCGGCCTGCACCTGCATCCGCGCTCGCAGGCCGACCTGCTCGCGCACTTCGAGCAGGATTTCGCGCAGCAGATCGTCTACACCACGCACTCGCCCTTCATGGTGCCGGCCGGCGAGAAGGCCGCGGTGCGGATCGCGCAGCTCGAGGGCGGTGCGGGCACCACGCTGAGCAGCCGCGAGCTGGCGGCGATCGGCGGAAATGCGCGGATCGGCGCGCTGTTCGATCTGGCGCAAGAGCCGTCGGCCGCAGTGTCCGAGTCGGCCGTGGCGACCGTGCCAGCCGAGCCGGCGGTGGCCGCCTGAGTCAGTCCCGCCTGACCTCTTCGTCGGTCGGCGGCGGAAACATCCGCTCGACCGCGAAATCCACGAAGGCCCGCACCTTCGGCGACAGCTGCCGGCTCGACGGCCACAGCGCCGAGAACTGGCCGCGGTGCGTGACGTGGGGCGCGAGCACGCGCTGCAGCTCGCCGCGCGCCAGCGCATCGCGCGCGAGGAAATCGGGCATGAAGCCGATGCCGAGCCCGGCGATGGCGGCGCCGAGCATGGCCTCCATGTTGTTGCACAGCATCGTGCAGGGCAGCCGCTCGGGCAGGCCCGGCAGGGTCCAGTCCTCGATGCGCGTGCCGGTGACGAACTTGTAGCGCAGGCAGGCATGGCCGGCGAGCTCGGCCGGCTGCTGCGGCACGCCATGGCGCGCGAGGTAGGCCGGCGCGGCCACCAGCAGAAAGCGGAACGGCCCGAGCCTGCGCGCCACCAGCCCCGAATCGACCAGCTCGCCGCTGCGGATCGCCACGTCCACGCCCTCGGCGATCACGTCGACCAGCCGGTCGTTGAAGTCGAGGTCGAGCTCGATCTGCGGATAGCGGGCCTGGAAGTCCGGCAGCATCGGCAGCAGGAAGCGGTAGCCGATGGTCGGCAGGCTCACGCGCAGCCGGCCGCGCGGCTGGGCGACGGCGTCCTGCATCATCGCGCGCGCATCGTCGAGCTCGTCGAGGATGCGGCGGCAGCGCTCGTGGAACATCGCGCCTTCCTGCGTGAGCCGCACCTGGCGCGTGGTGCGGTTGAACAGCCGCAGCCCGAGCTGCTGCTCGAGCCGCGCCACGTTCTTGCCGACCGCCGAGGCGGAGATGCCGAGCAGGCGCCCCGCCTTGGCGAAGCTCAGCAGGTCGGCCGCCCGCACGAAGGATTCGAGGCCGCTGAAACTGTCCATCGATTGGCAACCTCAGGTTGGGAGTGAGTGGAGCAATACGCCCATTCTCTTTGCATTCAATCATTTTTATCTTCTCTTCACGCCGAGGAGGGCGTCGGCCGGGTCTCCGGGCCGGCGCCGCCCGGCCCTGTCTTTGGTCCTGCGTGAAGGGTGTCCATGTCTTCTTCCTTGTCTTCGTCGGCGTCTTCGTCTTCCCCGGCGCCGCATCCGTACTGGCTGCTCGCCGCCGTCTGCCTGGCCGCGATCGGCATGCCGCTGAGCTTCACCGGCCCGGCCGTGGCGCTGCCCGCGATCCATGCCGCGCTGGGCGGCAGCCCGGTGCAGCTCAACTGGGTCACCAATGCCTTCATGCTGAGCTTCGGCGGCACGCTGATGGCGGCCGGTGCGCTGGCCGATGCCTATGGGCGCAAGCGCGTGTTCGTGCTCCGGCTGCTGCTGATCCTGCTCGGCAGCCTGTTCGCGGTGTGCGCGCCGGGCATCGTGTGGTTCGACCTCGCGCGCGCCGCGCAGGGGCTCGGTGCCGCCGCGGCCTTCGCCGCCGGCACCGCCGCGCTGGCGCAGGTCTTCGACGGCGCGGCGCGCACGCGCGCCTTCAGCCTGATCGGCACCTCGTTCGGCGCCGGTCTGGCCTCGGGCGCGCTGCTCGCGGGCTGGCTCGGCGAGCGCTTCGGCTGGCAGGCCGTGATGTGGAGCCCCGCACTCGTGAGCCTGGCGGCGCTGCTCATCGGCGCGGCGTGCATGCGCGAGTCGCGCAATCCGCAGGCCATGGGCCTCGACGTGCCCGGCACCCTGAGCTTCACCGGCGCGCTGAGCCTGCTGACGCTGGGCGTGCTGCAGGCGCCCGACAGCGGCTGGGGCAATCCCTGGGTGATCGGCGCGCTGGCCGGCGCCGTGCTGCTGGGTGTCGTCTTCGTCGCGATCGAGCGCCGCGTCGCGCATCCGATGCTCGACCTGACGCTGTTCCGCTATCCGCGCTTCGTCGGCGTGCAACTGCTCGCGAGCGCGCCGGCCTATGCCTTCGTCGTGCTGCTGGTGCTGCTGCCGATCCGCTTCGTCGGGCTCGAGGGGCGCGACGTGGCCGAGACCGGCCGGCTGATGCTCGCGCTGTCGGGGCCGATCCTCGTCGTGCCGACCCTGGCCGCCTGGCTCGCGCACCGCTTCTCGGCCGGTGCCATCTCGGCCGTGGGGCTGCTGGTCTGCGCCGTTGGCTTGTACGCGCTGGGCCGCTGTGCGCCGGGCGCGGCACCGCGCGAACTGCTGCTGCCCCTGCTGCTGATCGGCGGCGGCATCGGCCTGCCCTGGGGCCTGATGGACGGCCTCGCGGTCGGCGTGGTGCCGCGCGAGCGCGCGGGCATGGCCTCGGGCATCTTCAACACCGTGCGCGTGGCGGGCGAGGGCATCGCGCTCGCGCTGGTGGGGGCGGCGCTGACGGCGCTGGTGGCGTCGCGGCTGGCGCACCTGCCGGGCGTGTCGGGATCGTCGGCCGCGTCGCAGGCCGCGCAGCAGGTCACGACCGGCGGCCTGCAGCAGGCGCTCGCGCTGCTGCCGGGCCTGGACCGCGCCGCGGTGCTGCAGGTGTATGGCGATGCCTTCGCCACGCTGCTGCTGGGGCTCGCGGCCGTGACGGTGCTGACGGCGGTGGTGGTGTTCGCGTTCCTGCGCGGCGAGGAGCAGGCGCAGGGGGCGCAGGGGGCGCAGGGGGCGGAGGCGGCGCTGAACTGCCCGGCCTCCTAGCCGCCACCTTGGTCAAGCCGTCGCGCGGGCGTCACAGCGCGGCCGCCTCGAACACCTCGTGCAGCCACTGCGTGAACACGCGCACGCGCGCCGAGAGCTGCCGGTGCTGCGAATACAGCACCGACACCGGCATCGGCGGCGGCGCGAAGCCGTCGAGCACCACCTTCAGCCGTCCGTCGGCCAGCTCCGCGGCCACGCGGTAGCGCGGCACCTGCACCAGCCCCAGGCCCGCGACGGCCGAACCGGTGTAGAGGTCGGTGCCGGTGACCGACACGGTGGCCGGCAGCTGCAGCGTGCTCACGCGGCCGTCGACGGTGAATTCGAGCGGCACCGGCTTGCCGGTGGCGCTCGAGAGGTAGTCGACCGCACGGTGCGTCGAGCCGGGCGCGGCCAGCGCCGTGGGATCGGCCGGCTCGCCATGCCGCGCCAGGTAGCCGGGGCTCGCCACCGTGACCTGCGGCAGCAGCGCGATGCGGCGCCCGACCATCGAGGAGTCCTGCAGCGTGCCGGCGCGCAGCACGCAGTCGACGCCCTCGCGCACCAGGTCGATCAGCCGGTCGTCCTCGCCGATGTGCAGCGTCAGCTCGGGATGGCGCGCCAGGAAGTCCGGCAGCGCCGGCACCACGAAATGCCGCGCCAGCGTGCCCTGCAGGTTGACGCGCAGCAGCCCCTTGGGCGCCGTGTCGCGGAACAGCCCCTCGGCCTCCTCCACGTCGGCCAGCAGGCGCACGCAGCGGCGGTAGTAGGCCTCGCCGTCCTGCGTGAGCCGCACGGTGCGCGTGGTGCGCTCGAGCAGCCGGGTGCCGATGCGCTGCTCGACGCGCTTGATCAGGTTGGTGACGGTGGCGCGCGGAATCCGAAGGTCTTCCGAGGCCTGGGTGAAGCTCTGGCGCTCGGCGATGCGCACGAAGGCCTGCATTTCCTGGAAGCGGTCCATGGCGGTGTCGTCGGTCTATTGTTGAAGTAGATGGAATGGTAATGGCGATCTAGTGGTGATTATCTTTTGGGTGGAACGATCGAAGATTCGTCTCACCAACCACCCACCGCAAGGAAACACGCCATGAACCCCTCTTCCAACCCCAAGGTCGCGATCGTCACCGGCGCATCGCGCGGCATCGGCGCCGCCATCGCGCAGCGCCTGTCGGCCGACGGTTTCGCCGTCGCCGTCAACTACGCCTCGAGCCCGGCGCTGGCCGAGGCGCTGGTCGCGCAATTGCAGGCCGCGGGCGGCCGCGCCATCGCCGTGCGCGCCGACGTCGCCAGCGCCGACGAGGTGCGCCGCATGTTCGACACCGTCGAGCAACAGCTCGGCCGCGTCGACGTGCTGGTCAACAACGCCGGCATCCTCAAGACCGTGCCGCTGGCCGAGCACGACGACGCGCTCTACGACCAGGTCTTCGACATCAACGTGCGCGGCACCTTCAACACGCTGCGCGAGGCCGCCAAGCGCCTCGCCGAGGGCGGCCGCATCGTCAATTTCTCGAGCACCACGCTGGCGCTGAACATGCCCGGCTATGCGATCTACAACGCCACCAAGGCCTCGGTCGAAGCCTTCACGCACGTGTTCGCGAAGGAGCTGCGCGGCCGCAACGTGACGGTGAATGCGGTCGCGCCGGGCCCGATCGCCACCTCGCTGTTCCTCGACGGCAAGACCGAGGAGCAAATCCAGGCCTTCGCCAAGATGCCGCCGCTGCAGCGCCTGGGCCAGCCCGAGGACATCGCCTCGGTGGTCTCGTTCCTCGCCGGTCCCGACGCGGGCTGGGTCAACGGCCAGATCCTGCGCGCCAACGGCGGCCTCGCCTGATCCCTTCCATCCATCGACGGAGAACCCTCATGAACAAGCAGATCATCCTCGTCACGGGCGCCGGCACCGGCATCGGCAAGCTCAGCGCCCGGTCGCTCGCCGAGGCGGGCCACATCGTCTACGCCTCGATGCGCGACATCGCGGGACGCAACGCGCCGCGCGCGGCCGAGCTGCGCGCGCTGGCGGCAGCCAGGGGGCTCGAGCTGCATCCGCTCGAACTCGACGTGCTGTCGCAGGACTCGGCCGATGCCGCCGCCGCGACGATCGTGCGCGAGCAGGGCCAGCTCGACGTGGTGATGCAGAACGCCGGCCACCTGGTGGTCGGCCCGACCGAGGCCTTCACGCCCGAGGAGATCGTGAAGGTGTTCGACACCAACGTGCTCGGCGCGCAGCGCGTCAACCGCGCGGTGCTGCCCTACCTGCGGCGGCAGGAATCGGGCCTGATGCTGTGGATCAGCAGCACCACCACCAAGGGCGGTTTCCCGCCGTTCATGGGGCCCTACGGCGCGGCCAAGGCGGCGATGGATTCGCTCGCCGTGACCCTGGCCTACGAGATCGCGCGCTTCGGCATCGAGACCTCGATCGTGGTGCCGGGTGCGTTCACGCGCGGCACCGACCACTTCCCGAGCGCGGGCAAGCCGGCCGATGCGACCACGGCCGCGGCCTATGGCCGCTACGACGGGCTGATGGACCAGATCGGCGCCAAGCTCTCGGCGCTGACGCCCGAGCATGCCGATCCGCAGGCGGTGGCCGACGAGATCGTGCGCATCGTGGGCCTGCCCGCGGGCCAGCGGCCGATGCGGCCGGTGATCGACTTCGTGAACGACGGCGCGGCCGAGGTGTTCGAGGTGTCGGAGCGCGTGCGCATCGAGTTCGCGCACCGCATCGGCATGGCCGACCTGCTCGAGGCGAAGGTGCGGCGCTGAGCCATGCGGCAGGCCCGGGCCGGCCGCATGGAATCGTCACGAAACCGCGGCCGGTCTTCCTGTCCAATAGCGCCATGGAACATTCGCCCCACGACGTCACCGAGCGGCTCGACGCGCTCGAGATCAAGGCCAGCTATGCCGAGGACCTGCTCGAGCAGCTCAACCTCACGATCTACCGCCAGCAGCAGCAGATCGACGGCCTGCTGGCCCAGCTGGGGCAGCTGCGCGAGCAGGTGCAGGCCGCGGGCCAGGGCGGCGCGCCGCGCAACCTGCGCGACGAACTGCCGCCGCATTACTGAAGCCGAAGCCGAAGCGCCAACTCAGCCGTGCGCGTGCCAGAGCACGGCGAAGAAGTGGCAGGTGCTGCCCGCGAGCACGAACAGGTGCCAGACGAAGTGGGCGAAGCGCACCTTGGAATCGAACAGGAAGACCACCGCGCCCGCGGTGTAGAACAGGCCGCCGGCCACCAGCCAGCCCAGGCCCGCGCCCGACATGCGCTCCACCAGCGGCACCGCCGCCATCAGCGCCATCCAGCCCATCGCCACGTAGAGGCCGGTGGACCACAGCGGATGCTTGAGCCGGTCGAACAGCTTGGCGCCCACGCCCAGCGCCGCAGCGGCCCAGATCGCGCCGAACAGCGTCCAGCCCCAGGGCCCGCGCAGCACGCCGAGCACGAAGGGCATGTAGCTGCCCGCGATGAAGAGATAGATCGCGGCATGGTCGAAGCGGTTGAACCAGGCCTTGGCGCGGCCCATCGGCAGCGCGTGGTAGAGCGTGGAGATCAGGTACAGCACGATCGCGGTGCCGGCGAACAGGCTGGCGCCGACGATGCCGGCCGCGGTGCCCTTCTGCGCCGCGCTGTAGACCAGGATCGGCAGCGAGGCGATCGCCAGCAGCAGCCCGAGGCCGTGGCTCAGCGCGTTGAAGATCTCCTCGAGCGTGGTCTGGTCGCGCACCACCGGGGCGGCGCGGCGGGCCGGGGCGGCGAGGGGTGCGGGCGTCGGTGTCAGGTGCATGGTCATCCGAAAAGAGAGTGTCGGTGCTTGCCGTGGGTTCCTCGATGTCGCGCCGCCGGGGCCGCTACTTGACCTGCTGCTTGCCGAGCTTGCGCGCGAGCGTTCGCCGGTGCATGCCGAGCCGGCGCGCGGTCTCGGAGATGTTGAAGCCGGTCTCGGCCAGGGTCTCGTGGATGCGTTCCCATTCGAGGGTCTTGATCGAGGTCGAGCGGTTGGTCAGCTCGACCTCGGTGGTGCCGACCGCGCGGCCGAAGGCGGCCTCGATGTCGTCGGTGTTCGAGGGCTTGGCCAGGTAGTGGCAGGCGCCGAGCTTGATCGCCTCGACCGCGGTGGCGATGCTCGCGAAGCCGGTCAGCACCACGATCAGCGTCTTGGCGTCGTGCCGGTGCAGCGTCTGCACGCAGGCCAGGCCCGAGGCCTCGCCGTTGAGCTTGAGGTCGACCACCGCGTAGCCCGGCGCATGGTGGCGCAGCAGGTCCTCCACGTCCTCGAGGTTGCTCGCGTGCAGCACGGTGTAGCCGCGGCGCTCGAACGAGCGGCCCAGCGTGCGCGCGAAGGCCGCGTCGTCCTCGACGATCAGCAGCTGGCGTTCGGCCTCGGCCTCGGCGCCGGTGTCAGTGGGGGATTCCGTCATGGCCATGCATCCCGATGTTCTCTTCCTCGTCGTCCTCCTCTTCCAGCACGATGGCCGCGAGCGGCAGCGCCAGCGTGACCGCGGCGCCGCCCTCGGGCCGGTTGCGCGCGGCCACGCGGCCGCCCACGGTGCGCGCCACGTTGACCACCAGGAACAGGCCCAGGCCGCCGCCGGGGCGGCCCTTGCTCGACTGGTAGGGCTTGCCGAACTGCGCCAGCATCGCGGGCGCGAAGCCCGGGCCGGCGTCGGTGACGACCAGCTGCAGGTCGTCGCCCTCGTGCGCGACCTCGAGCCGCACCCAGTGCGGCGAGGCTTCGAGCGCATTGTCGAGCACGTTGCAGATCATCTGCTTGAGCGCCGAGTCGGAGACCATCGGCAGGTCGCGGCCGAAGCGGTTGTCGTAGACGAAGGTGCCGACCGGCCGCGTGGTGCGCCACTCCTCGACCAGGTCGTCGAGGAAGGTGCTGACCGTGGTCTCCTCGGACGACTCGCCGCGCGCCTCGCCGGCCGACAGCAGGATGCCGCTGACGATCGACTTGCAGCGCTGGATCTGGATCTCCATCTCGCTGACTTCCTGCAGCAGCTCGGGGTCGGAGCTGAAGTGCGGCAGCCGGCGCCAGTCGCCGAGGATCACGGCCAGTGTGGCCAGCGGCGTGCCGAGCTCGTGCGCCGCGCCCGAGGCGAGCAGGCCCATGCGCACGATGTGCTCCTCCTCGGCGGCGCGCTGGCGCAGGCCCGCGAGCTTGGCGTCGCGCTCGCGCAGGTTGCCGCTGATGCGCGTGATGAACACCACCAGCAGCGCCGCGTTGAGCGCGAAGCACACCAGCGTGCCCTGGATGTAGGGGCTCCACAGGCCGCGGTCGTGGTCGGGCGGCAGCGAGAGCGGGCGCGAGAACAGGGCCAGCCCCGCGAAGCACAGGGTGGTGACGCCCACCACGGTCCAGGTCGACCAGGGCTTGAGCAGCACCGCGCCCAGGATCACCTGCAGCAGGTAGAGGAAGACGAAGGGGTTGCTCGCGCCGCCGCTCAGGTAGAGCAGCGAGGTCAGGATCGCCACGTCGACCAGCAGCGCGAGCATCAGCTCGCCGTTGGTCACGCGCCGGTGGGTGCGCCAGCGCAGCAGGCTCGCGAGGTTGAACAGCGCCAGGCAGGTCAGCGCCTGCAGCATCTGGTTGAGCGGCAGGTGGATGCGGTAGCCGTAGTGCACCACCAGGATCGTCACCACCTGCCCCACCACGGCGAACCAGCGCAGCTGGATCAGCTGCTGCATGTTCTTGTGGCCGGTCGCGTTGTCCAGGCTGGCCACGCCCGCGCGCGGGGCCTGCAGCGCGCCGGCGACCGCGACCGCGTCAGCCGCGGTCGGCATCGCGATGGGAAGCGGGGGCGGCGTGCGGCTGTCCGTCGGCATGGCGCGCATTGTCGCCGCCGCGGCGCCGGCGCTCGTCGCGCCAGACGAAGACCGCGCCCGCGGCGACCATCAGCGCCAGCCCGTACCAGGTGAGCGCGTACACCAGGTGGCTGTTGTGGAACGCGATGACGGTGAGGCCGGGCGCGGGCCAGGCGGGCGCGCCGTCGAGCGCGCGCGGAATGCCGGGCTCGGCCTCGGCGTCGATGAAGTAGGGCGCCACGGCGTCGGCCGCGATGCCGTGCGCCGCGGCGATCGCCGCCACGTCGCGCGAGTACCAGCGCCCGCCGGCCGGGTCGTTGCTGCGCAGGAAGCCGCCGCGCGGCTCGCTGATGCGCAGCAGGCCCGTCACCTGGGTCTCGCCCATCGGCTCGGGGGCGGTGCGCGCGGCGCGCTCGCGTGCCTCGGGCGGCACGAAGCCGCGGTTGACCATCACCACGCTGCGCGCGGTCTGCAGCGGCGTCAGCACCCAGAAGCCGGCGCCGAGGTTGGTGCTGGCCTGCACCAGCGTCTCTTTCTCGTGGAGGAAAGTGCCCGAGAGCCGCACGTGGCGGTACTCGTCGTCGGCGGCATTGACGCGCGGCCAGTCGGCGCGCGCCGGGGGCGCGACCGGCACGGCATGCACGCGCTGCTCGACGCGTTCGATCAGGGCCAGCTTCCAGGCCCGGCGCTCGACCTGCCAGGTGCCGAGCGCGAAGAAAGCGGCGAACAGCACGGCCCCGAGGACCGCCAGCACCACGAGCCCGGCCGCGGAGCGCTGGCGGCCGGCGGGCGAGCGGTCGGTGGCCGGCGCACTCAAGGCATGTTCTTCATGTCGTGCATCGACGGCGGCATCATGTTGGTGTTCATGTGGTACATGACCCACAGCGAACCGGCCAGCGTGATGACCACGAGCACCAGCGTGAAGATCAGCGCCAGCATGTTCCAGCCGCCCTCGGACTTGGTGTCCATGTGCAGGAAGTACACCATGTGCACCACGATCTGCACCACGGCGAAGCCGAGGATGATCAGCGCGGTCGTGCTCTTGCTGTCGAGCACCTTGCCCATCACGAGCCAGAACGGAATGGCGGTGAGGATCACGGCCAGCACGAAGCCGGTCATGTAGCCCTTGAAGGTGCTGTGGCTCACCGGGCCGTCGTCGTGGTGCTCGCCGTGGCCGTGGTCGTCATGGCCGTGGCCATGGGTGTCGTGGGGTGCTGCGCTCATGCCATGGATCCCATCAGGTACACGAAGGTGAAGACGCCGATCCAGACGACGTCCAGGAAGTGCCAGAACATCGACAGGCACATCAGGCGGCGGCGGTTGGCGGCGGTGAAGCCGTGCTTGGGCAGCTGGAACAGCAGCACGATCAGCCAGACGATGCCGAAGGTGACGTGCAGGCCGTGGGTGCCGACCAGCGCGAAGAACGAGGACAGGAAGGCGCTGCGCTGCGGGCCCGCGCCCTCGTGGATCAGGTGCGCGAATTCGTAGAGCTCGAGGCCGATGAAGCCCGCGCCCAGCAGGCCGGTGATGGCCAGCCACACCAGCGTGCCGCCCATGCGCCGCTTCTGCATCTCGAGCATCGCGAAGCCGTAGGTGATCGACGACAGCAGCAGCAGCGAGGTGTTGATCGCCACCAGCGGCAGGTCGAACAGGTCGGCGCCCGAGGGGCCGGCCGCGTAGCTGCGGCCCAGCACGCCGTACACCGCGAACAGGCAGGCGAAGATGAGGCAGTCGCTCATCAGGTAGAGCCAGAACCCGAGCAGGGTGCCGTTCTCCGGATGGTGGTCCTCGTTGCGGACGTTGAACAGCTCGAAGGTCGGCACGCTCGGCGCGTTGCCCACGGTGTGGGTGCCGGCGGGGCTGGAGTGGAGGGCGGTACTGTTAGACATGGGCGGCCAGGAGGCGCGTGCGAGCGTCTTCGGTGCGGACGACTTCGTCCGCGGGGATGTGGTAGTCGCGCTTGTAGTTGAAGGTGTGGACGATGATGGCCACGAGCATCACGAAGAAGCTCACGCCGGCCACCAGCCACATCTGCCAGATCATGGCGAAGCCGAAGGCCGCGCTCAGCGCCGCGATGATGAAGCCGGCGGCCGTGTTCTTGGGCATGTGGATCGGGCTGAAGCCTTCCAGCGGACGCTGGTAGCCGCGTGCCTTCATGTCGGACCAGGCGTCGTTGTCATGGATGCGCGGCGTGAACGCGAAGTTGTAGGCCGGCGGCGGCGACGAGGTCGACCACTCGAGCGTGCGGCCGTCCCACGGGTCGCCCGTGGTGTCGCGCAGCGAGTCGCGGCGGATGTAGCTCACCACGATCTGGATCAGGAACGAGGCGATGCCCAGCGCGATCAGCACGGCGCCGAAGGCGGCGACCTGGAACCAGATCTGCAGCGACATGTCCTGGAAGTGGCTCATGCGGCGCGTCACGCCCATCAGGCCCAGGATGTACAGCGGCATGAAGGCGAACCAGAAGCCGACGATCCAGAACCAGAACGAGCACTTGCCCCAGAACGGATCGAGCTTGTAGCCGAAGGCCTTCGGGAACCAGTAGGTGATGCCCGCCAGCATGCCGAACAGCACGCCGCCGATGATCACGTTGTGGAAGTGGGCGATCAGGAACAGGCTGTTGTGCAGCACGAAGTCGGCCGGGGGCACGGCCAGCAGCACGCCGGTCATGCCGCCGATCACGAAGGTGATCATGAAGCCGATGGTCCACATCATCGGCAGCTCGAAGCGGATGCGGCCGCGGTACATGGTGAAGAGCCAGTTGAAGATCTTCGCCCCGGTCGGGATCGAGATGATCATCGTCGTGATCCCGAAGAAGGAGTTCACGCTGGCGCCCGAGCCCATGGTGAAGAAGTGGTGCAGCCACACCAGGTACGACAGGATCGTGATCACGACCGTGGCGTAGACCATCGAGGCGTAGCCGAACAGGCGCTTGCCCGAGAAGGTGGAGACCACCTCCGAGAAGATGCCGAAGGCCGGCAGGATCAGGATGTAGACCTCGGGGTGGCCCCAGATCCAGATCAGGTTCACGTACATCATGGCGTTGCCGCCCATGTCGTTCGTGAAGAAGTTGGTGCCGACGTAGCGGTCGAGCGACAGCAGGGCCAGCACGGCGGTCAGCACCGGGAAGGCGGCGACGATCAGCACGTTGGTGCACAGCGCGGTCCAGGTGAAGACGGGCATCTTCATCATGGTCATGCCGGGCGCGCGCATCTTCACGATGGTCGCCAGCAGGTTCACGCCCGAGAGCAACGTGCCCACCCCCGCGATCTGCAACGACCAGATGTAGTAGTCGACCCCCACGTCGGGGCTGAACAGGATGCCCGACAGCGGCGGGTAGGCCAGCCAGCCGGTCTTGGCGAACTCGCCGACGAACAGCGAGGCCATCACGAGGCCGGCGCCGAAGGTGGTCATCCAGAAGCTGAAGTTGTTCAGGAACGGGAAGGCCACGTCGCGCGCGCCGATCTGCAGCGGCACCACGAAGTTCATCAGGCCCGTGACCAGCGGCATCGCCACGAAGAAGATCATGATCACGCCGTGGGCCGTGAAGATCTGGTCGTAGTGGTGCGGCGGCAGGAAGCCCGCGTTGTCACCGAAGGCCACCGCCTGCTGGGCGCGCATCATCAGCGCGTCGGCGAAGCCGCGCAGCAGCATCACCAGGCCCAGCACGATGTACATGATGCCGATCTTCTTGTGGTCGATGCTGGTGATCCAGTCATGCCACAGCGTGCTCCACAGCTTGAAGTAGGTGATCGCGCCGAGCAGCGCGACACCGCCGAGCACGACGGCGGCGAAGGTCACCAGCAGGATCGGTTCGTGGTAGGGGATCGCCTCCCACGTGAGGCGGCCGAAGACGAGCTTCGTCAGGTCGAGGTTCTGGAGCATCGTCATTCTTCGGTGGTGCACATCGCCGTGACGTACTTGCCGTACGCACGCTTGGGCGAATTGATGTCGTCGGGTTGCCAGGGCTGCGCGGTCGCGACGTTGTAGGCGCCGGGCTTGCCCAGGCCGCCGTCGGCGTCGATCGCCATCATCTGGCTCATGCACATCTTGCTGCGGTCGACGCAGCGGTTGAGGATGGCGCCGTAGAGGTCGGGCGACACGCTCGCGAAATGCCTGGCCGGCTCACGCTCGCTCGGCACTTCGAGCTTCTGGTAGCGCTCGCGGCTGAGTTCGCCTTCGGGGCTGGACTTGACCTTCTGCACCCACTGGTCGAAGTCGGCGTTGCTCAGGCCGTGGAACTTGAAGCGCATGCCCGAGAAGCCGGCGCCGCTGTAGTTGGCCGAGAAGCCGTCGAACTCGCCGGGTGCGTTGATGACCGCGTGCAGCTTGGTCTCCATGCCGGGCATGGCGTAGATCTGGCCGGCCAGCGCGGGGATGAAGAAGGAGTTCATCACCGACGAGGCGGTGATCTTGAAGGTGATCGGGCGGTCCACCGGGGCCGCGAGTTCGTTCACCGTGGCGAAGCCCTGCTCGGGGTAGATGAACAGCCACTTCCAGTCGAGCGCCACCACTTCCACGGTCAGCGGCTTGATGTCGGCCGTGACCGGGCGCTGCGCGTCGATGCGGCTGAGCGGGCGGTAGGGGTCGAGCGTGTGGGTGCTGATCCAGGTGATCGCGCCCAGCGCGATGATGATCAAGAGTGGCGCGGCCCAGATCGCGAGCTCGAGCTGGGTCGAGTGGTCCCAGTTCGGCTTGTAGATGGCTTCCTTGTTCGAGGCGCGGTAGCGCCAGGCGAAGAAGACCGTCAGCGCGATCACCGGGATGATGATGATCAGCATCAGCACGGTCGAGACGACGATCAGCCGTCCTTGCTGGTTGGCGATGTCGCCGGAGGGATTCAGGAGCACCGTGTTGCAGCCCGCCAGGAAGGCGAGGGGCAACAGCAGGAGCCATCGGCGAAGGGTGTGGAGGATGGGCATGCCGAGAGACGGAAGGGCGGAAGGGTGGCCAGGGCCGCGCGAAAGACCCCACAATCTACGACCAAAGGTTCCCGCAGGCTATTGGACGTTTTGTCCTATGGCGGGAATCCTCGTTCGGTGAGACGCTCGGAGTCTGTTTCATGGCCTACCTTTGTCACGCTTCGTGACAACCGAATTACATAACCCAATGACGACGTCCAGCATCAGTCCGCAAGGCGCATCGCCTGTGCCGCACACGTCCGACACCGGCGCCCCGGAGGACGACCACTCGCGCATCGACCCGGGCGAGATCGCCGTCGGCGTGGTCATCGGCCGCGCCTCGGAATATTTCGACTTCTTCGTCTATGGCATCGCCTCGGTGCTGGTGTTCCCGGCGGTCTTCTTCCCGTTCGAGCAGCGGCTCGAGGGAACCCTCTGGGCCTTCGTGGTCTTTTCCTTCGCCTTCATCGCACGGCCGTTCGGAACTGTCATCTCGATGGAGATCCAGCGACGTTTCGGCCGCGAGACCAAGCTCACGCTGGCGCTGTTCGTGCTCGGCACCTCGACCGCGGGCATCGCCTTCCTGCCGGGCTACGCGAGCCTGGGCTTCACCTCGATCGTGCTGCTGTCGATCTTCCGTTTCGGCCAGGGCCTGGCCTTCGGCGGCTCGTGGGACGGCCTGCCCTCGCTGCTCGCGCTCAACGCCCCGGCCAACCGCCGCGGCTGGTACGCCATGCTGGGCCAGCTCGGCGCGCCGATCGGCTTCTTCGTGGCCAGCGCGCTGTTCGCATACCTCTACTCGAGCCTGACGCTCGAGGACTTCCTCGACTGGGGCTGGCGCTACACCTTCTACGTGGCCTTCGCGATCAACGTGGTGGCGCTGTTCGCGCGCCTGCGCCTGGTGGCGGCCGACGAATATGCGCGCCTGCTCGAGGAGCGCGAGCTGCAGCCCACCAGCGTGGTCGAGCTGGTGCGCTCGCAGGGCTCGAACCTGCTGATCGGCGCCTTCGCGGCGCTGGCCAGCTATGCGCTGTTCCACCTGATCACCGTGTTCCCGCTGTCGTGGATCACGCTGTACTCGAACCAGGCCATCACCGAGTTCCTGGTGATCCAGATGATCGGCGCCGTGCTCGGTGCCGGTGGCATCGTGGCCTCGGGCCTGATCGCCGACCGCATCGGCCGCCGCTCCACGCTGGGCGGCCTCGCGGGCCTGATCGCCGTGTTCAGCGGCTTCGCGCCCACGCTGCTCGACGGCGGCAAGATCGGCCAGGACGTGTTCATCCTGCTGGGCTTCATCCTGCTGGGCCTGTCGTACGGCCAGGCGGCCGGTGCCGTGACCGGCAACTTCGAGGCCAAGTACCGCTACACCGGCGCCGCGCTGACCACCGACCTGGCCTGGCTGATCGGCGCCGCCTTCGCGCCGCTGGTCGCGCTGGGGCTGTCGGCCCACTTCGGGCTGGCCTACGTGAGCGTGTACCTGCTGTCGGGCGCGGCGGGAACGCTGGCGGCGCTGGGCTTGAACCGGGCGCTGGTGCGCGACTGATCGCGCGCCGTCGCATCCGTTGCACGAGAAGGGGCCCTTGCGGCCCCTTCGCCATTCGGGGCGGGGCTCGAGGGTAGGATCGTGCCGATGTTCTCCGCCGCAATCTTCGACATGGACGGGCTGCTGATCGACTCCGAGCGGCCCATCATGGCTGCCTGGATGGCGGCCGCCCGCACGCTCGACGTCGAGCTCAGCCACGCCCAGTACCTGCAGGTGGTGGGCCTGGCCACCGCCGAGTCCGAGATCATCCTCTCGGGCCTGCTCGGCGGCCAGGCCGCCTTCCGCCATGCGCTCGAGCACGTGCGCCAGGCGCTGGCGCTCGAACGCTCCGACGGCACGCCGCTGTTCCCCATCAAGCCCGGCGCGGCCGAGTTCCTGGGCGCCCTGCGCGCGCGCGGCACGCGCTGCGCCGTGGCCTCGTCCTCGACCAGCGGGCAGATCCAGGCCTGCCTCGGCAGCCTCGGCGTGCTGCATCACTTCGAGGCCTTCGCGGGCGGCGACGAGGTGCCGCGCGCCAAGCCCGACCCGGCGCTCTACCTGCTCGCGGCTTCGCGCCTGGGCGTGGACCCGACGCAGTGCATCGCCTTCGAGGACAGCGAGAACGGCGCCAAGGCGGCGCTGGCCGCGGGCCTGCGGGTGGTGATCGTGCCGGACCTCAAGCACCCGCCGGCGGCGATCGTCGAACAGGCCTTCCATGTGCTCGCGTCGCTGCACGACGCGAACGTGCACCTGCCGCGCTGGTTTCCCGGCGAGATGGTGCGGCCGTGATCAGGATCGGCACCCTGTGCCACGTGCTCGACAGCTGCCTCGCGTCGCCGATGACCGAGCGCGCGGTCGGCCGCATCGTCGAGGTGGTCTCGGCGCCCTATGAAGCGCCGAGCGAGCGCTACCTGCCCGGCACCTACTACGACGTGCTGTTCGAGGGCTGGACCTTCTACTGCCGCAGCGACAAGCTGGTGCCCATTTCCGATCCCGGCGCGGATGTCGGCAACTGGGAAGACGAGTTCCTCGACCTCCCGGCGAAAACGCCTCAGAGCACTTCGTCTCGCAGCTGCGGGAACACCTTCGACACCTTCGCCAGCAGGTAGTCGCCGTAGCGGCCGCTGAAGGCGTGCACGTTGGCGCGGTCCCAGCGCTCGGCGCTGTCGTCCACGGCCACCGCGCCCGCGAGGCCATCGATGCGCTGCACGCGCGCCTCGAAATTCGGATCGAAGAACAGCGGAAACGACAGCCGGTTGCGGCCCGAGGTGTTGCGCTTCACGCGGTGCGGCGTCGACTTGTAGAGGCCGCCGGTCATGCGGTCGAGCATGTCGCCGATGTTGCAGACGAAGGAGCCCGCGATCGGCGGCGCGTCGATCCAGCCCGCGGGCGTGTGCACCGCGAGGCCTCCCACGCTGTCCTGGTGCAGGATCGTCAAGAGGCCGTAGTCGGTGTGCTCGCCCACGCCCCATTGCACGTCGAGGCCCTCGGGCACCGGCTGCGAGGGATAGTCGAAGAGCCGGAACAGGATCAGCGGATCGCCCGTGTAGCGCGCCGCGAAGTAGTCGGCCGGCAGGCCGAGGCTCAGCGCGATGCCTTCCATCAGCCGGTGGCCCAGCTGCGTCACGGCCGCCATGTAGCCGAGGATGGTGTCGCGGAAGTCCTCGAGGCCCGGCGCATCGGGAAAGAGATTCGGCCCGTGCACCGGCGTCCTGGCCTGCACCAACGGATGCGTGGCCGGCAGCTCGGTGCCGAGGTAGAGCCCTTCCTTCCAGTCGGGCCGGCCCGAGGTCAGCTCGCCGCCGAGCGGGAAGTAGCCGCGCCAGGCGCGCCCGCCGAGCGCCATGCGCCACTGCATCTTGGTCGCCTCGGGCAGGTCGAAGAAGCGGTGGCTCAGGGTCTCGAGCCGCGCGACCAGCGCGGGGTCGACGCCATGCCCCGTCGCGTAGAAGAAGCCGTGCGCGCGGCAGGCCTCGCCGATGCGCGCGGCCACGGCCTCGCGGCCCGGCGCGTCGCCGGCCACCAGCGGCGCGACGTCGATCACGGGCAGGGTCTGGAGGGAAGCGGTGTTCGTCATGGGGTGCGTGCGAAGGGCGAGCGGATGTCGGACAGGAACTGCTGCGCGCGCGGATGCTGCGGGCGGTTGAAGAAGTCGTCGGGCGTGGCGCGCTCGAGCACCTTGCCCTCGTCCATGAAGAGCACGCGGTCGGCGACCTCGCGCGCGAAGCCCATCTCGTGCGTCACGCAGACCATCGTCATGCCGTCGCGCACCAGGTCGCGCATCACCAGCAGCACCTCGCCGACCATCTCGGGGTCGAGCGCGCTCGTGGGTTCGTCGAACAGCATCACCGGCGGCTGCATCGCGAGCGCGCGCGCGATCGCCACGCGCTGCTGCTGGCCGCCCGACAGCTCGCTGGGCCAGGCCCGGGCCTTGTTCGCGAGGCCCACGCGCGCGAGCAGCGCCATGGCGCGTTCCTCGGCCTGCGCGCGCGAGAGGCCGTGCAGCTGCATCGGCGCCATGGTGCAGTTCTGCAGCACCGTGAGGTGCGGGAACAGGTTGAACTGCTGGAACACGAAGCCGATGCGCGAGCGGAAGGCGTTCACGTCGGTGCCCGGCGCGTGGATGTCCCGGCCCTCGATCAGGATGCGGCCCGACTGGATCGCCTCGAGCCGGTTGAAGGTGCGGATCAGCGTGGACTTGCCCGAGCCCGAGGGGCCGCAGACCACGACCACCTCGCCCTTGTGGATGGTTTCGCTCACGTCCACGAGCGCGTGGTAGCTGCCGTACCACTTGTTGACGTTCTGGAGTTCGATCATGCGGAAGCCTTGCGGGCGGCGGCCCGGCCCTCGGTGACCGCGACCACCGGCAGGCCGCGCCGCGCGAGGCGGCGCTCGAGCCAGTAGGCGAAGCGCGAGAGGCCGAAGCAGAGGATGAAATAGGTCAGCCCGAGGATGCCGAAGACCTGGGCCGGCTTGGTGAACACCTGGGTGTTGATCTGGGTGGCGATGAACGAGACCTCGGCCAGGCCGATGATGTAGCCCAGCGAGGTCTCCTTGATGGTCGAGACGAACTGGTTCACCAGCGAGGGCAGCATGCTGCGCAGCGCCTGCGGCAGCACCACCAGGCGCATCGCGCGGCTCCAGCTCAGGCCGAGCGCGCGCGCGGTCTCCATCTGGCCGCGCGGCAGGCCCTGGATGCCGGCGCGCACGATCTCGGCCAGGTAGGCGGCGTCGAACACCACCAGCGCGATCAGCATGGTGGCGAACTGGTCGGTCTTCACGCCGGTGACGCTGGGCAGGAAGAAGTAGGCCCAGAAGATCACCATCAACAGCGGCAGCCCGCGCACCACGAACACGAAGCCGCTGACCGGCCAGCGCAGCCAGCGCCACGGGCTCACGCGCGCCAGCCCGAGCACGATGCCCAGCGGCAGCGCGAGCACCAGCCCGCACGAGGCCAGCAGCAGGGTCAGCACCAGCCCGCCGAGCGGGCCGTTGGGGTACTGGCCGATCAGGAAGTAGAGCCAGTAGTCCTGGATCAGCTCGATCATCGCGAAGCCTCCGTGCGCATCACAGCGTCCTCACCGGGAAGCGGTGGTGGTACCAGCTCGCGAGCGCCGTGATGGCGAGCGAGACCGTGAGGTAGGCCGCGCTCGCGAACGCGAAGGACTCGAAGCTGCGGAAGGTCGCGCTCTCGACCTGGCCGGCCTGGTACATGAGTTCGGCCACGCCGATCACGGTGGCGATCGAGGTGTTCTTCCACAGGCTCAGGGTCTGCGAGATCAGCGGCGGCACGGTCACGCGCAGCGCCTGCGGCAGCACCACGCGGCGCATCGTCGCGAGCCAGCCGAAGCCCAGCGCGCGGCCGGCCTCGAACTGCACCGCGGGGATCGAGCGGATGCCGCTGCGCATGTCCTCGGCCATGAAGGCGGCCGTGTAGAGCGACAGCGCGACGATCGCGCTGTAGGCCTCGATGTGGCCCGCGTAGAGCCATTGCTTGAAGCCTTCGGGCAGCAGCTCGGGCGCGCCGAAGTACCAGAACAGCATGTGGGCCAGCAGCGGGATGTTGCGGATCGACTCCACGTAGGCGAAGCCGAGCCAGCGCAGCGGTGCCAGCGGCGCGAGCCGCAGCATGGCCACCGCGAGCGCGATCGGCAGCGCGCACACCAGCGAGGCCGCGAGCAGCTGCAGCGACAGCCACAAGCCCGCGACGAGCATGTCGTGGTACTTGCCGGTCAGCAGCAAGGAATAGTCGAACAGGGGCATGGGGGCGACAGTATCGCTGCCGCGTGGGGGGATTGGCTCCCTCCCCCGCCGGGGGAGGGTTGGGGTGGGGGCACCGGGCGGTCGGTGCGCAGGCTGCGTGCCCCCATCCCGGCCTTCCCCCGGCGGGGGAAGGAGAAACGCGCGATCAGTCGATCTTGTCGCTCTCGAACTTGAAGTCGCGCGTCTGGAAGCCCGAGGCGGTGTTCGGGCCATACCACTTCACGAAGATCTTCTCGGCCTCGCCCGACTTCTCGAGCTCGCGCAGCGTGTCGTCCACCACCGCCTTGAGGCCGCTCTCGCCCTTCTTGATGCCGATGGCCAGCGCCTCGGTGCTGAGGTTCTGCTTGAGCACCACGTACTGGGCCTTCTGCGGGCCGAGCTTGGCGTAGCTGCGCAGCAGCGCGGCCTCGTCGTCGACGTAGCCCACGCCCTTGCCCTGCTGCAGCGCCTGGAAGGCCTGCTGGCTGGTGTCGAAGGTCACGACCTCGGCCGTGGGCACGGCCTTGCGGATGTTGGGTTCCTGGGTGCCGCCGCGGATGGTCAGCACCTTCTTGCCGCCGAGTTGCGATACCTCGGCGATGCCGCTGTCCTTCTTCACGATGGCCTTCTGGCCGGTCACGAAGGTGGTCAGCGAGAAGTCGATCTGCGCCTCGCGTTCCTTGTTGTGCGTGAGGCCGGCCGCGACCAGGTCGACGTGGCCCTGCTGCAGCTCGGGGATGCGCGCGGCCACGGCGATCTGCTTGAGCGTGGTCTTCACGCCGATCTTCTTCGCGATGGCGTTGGCGAGGTCGACCTCGTAGCCCACGATCTGGCGCGTCTTGGGGTCGATGAAGGTGGCGGGCTCGTCGGTGCCGAGCACGCCGACCACGAGCTCGCCCTTCTTCTTGATGTCGGCCAGCTGGTCGGCGTGGGCCACGGTGCCCGCGAGCAGGGCGGAGGCGGCGAGGGCCGCGGCGAGGATGTTCAGGCGCATGTGTTTCTTCTCCTTCTGTGAATGCAAGGGCGGCACCTTATCAACAAAACTTCGGTTCATTAAATGGTCAATCCATATATGTACATGGCCGCATGGGAATGAACGTGCGGTAAATTCGCGCCCGCGCGCCGGCCAGAAGACCGGTGCCCGGCGCCTCGCGCGCCACCCGTCCTTTTCCTTTCCCAGACTGCCTTCCTCCCCATGATCATCCAACCGCGCGTGCGTGGCTTCATCTGCGTCACGACCCATCCCGTCGGCTGCGAGGCCAATGTCCGGCAACAGATCGAGCACGTGCGGGCCCGGGGCCCGGTCGCGGGCGCGCCGAAGCGGGTGCTGGTGATCGGTGCCTCCACCGGCTATGGCCTCGCGGCGCGCATCGTCGCGGCCTTCGGCGGCGGCGCCGACACGCTGGGCGTGTTCTTCGAGCGCGCCGGCAGCGCCACCAGGACCGGCACGCCCGGCTGGTACAACACGGCCGCCTTCGAGCGCCTCGCCACGGCCGAGGGCCGCTATGCGAAGAGCATCAACGGCGACGGCTTCTCCGATGCGGTGAAGCAGCAGGTGATCGAGACCATCCGCCAGGACCTGGGCCAGGTCGACCTCGTGGTCTACAGCCTCGCGGCGCCGCGGCGCACCCATCCGAAGACCGGCCAGGTCTTCAACTCCACCCTCAAGCCCATCGGCCAGGCGGTGAGCCTGCGCGGCATCGACACCGACAGCGGCACGGTCAAGGAGACCGTGCTCGAGCCGGCGACGCAGGAGGAGATCGACAACACGGTGGCCGTGATGGGCGGCGAGGACTGGCAGCTGTGGATCGACGCGCTGCACGAAGCCGGCGTGCTGGCCGAGGGTGCGAAGACCACGGCCTTCACCTACCTCGGCGAGAAGATCACGCAGGACATCTACTGGAACGGCTCGATCGGCGCGGCCAAGAAGGACCTCGACCGCACCGTGCCCGCGATCCGCGCCAAGCTCGCGGCCCATGGCGGCGGCGATGCGCGCGTGGCGGTGCTCAAGGCGGTGGTCACGCAGGCCAGCTCGGCGATCCCGATGATGCCGCTGTACCTCTCGCTGCTGTTCAAGGTGATGAAGGAAGAGGGCACGCACGAGGGTTGCATCGAGCAGGTCGACGGCCTGTTCCGCGAGGGCCTCTACGGCAGCGCGCCGCCGCTCGACGAGGAAGGCCGGCTGCGCGCCGACCGCAAGGAACTCGCGCCCGCGGTGCAGGCGCGCGTGCTCGAACTCTGGCCGCAGGTCACGAGCGAGAACCTGCAGGCGCTGACGGACTTCGCGGGCTACAAGGCCGAGTTCCTGCGCCTGTTCGGCTTCGGCATCGAGGGCGTGGACTACGCGGCCGATGCCAACCCCGACGTGCCGATCCCCGGCCTCGTGCAGGTGGGCTGAGCGATGCAGATCCAGGACAAGCCGCCCTTCGACACGCCCTTCGAATGGATCGGCGGCGAGGAAAAAGTGCGCGCGCTGGTCGAGCGCTTCTACGACCTGATGGACCTCGAGCCCGGCTACGCGCAATTGCGCGCGGTGCACGGCAGCGACCTCGACAACGCGCGCCAGCGGCTGTTCTGGTTCCTCTGCGGCTGGCTCGGCGGGCCCGCGTACTACACCGACCGCTTCGGCCATCCGATGCTGCGCGCGCGCCACCTGCCGCAGAGCATCGGCGGCCACAGCATCGGCATCAAGGAACGCGACCAGTGGCTGGCCTGCATGGACCAGGCCATGGGCGAGACCGAGGTGCCCGAGGACCTGCGCGCGCGGCTGCGCGACTCCTTCTTCAAGACCGCCGACTGGATGCGCAACCGCGGCGGCTGAGCACAACGATTTTCGAAAGACTCACTTCATGAATTCCATCGTCATCATCGGCGGCGGCCACGCGGCGGCCCAGTTGTGCGCCGGCCTCGCCGAGGCGGGGCAGGGCGCGCGCGTGCACCTGGTCTGCGAGGAGGCCTGCGAGCCCTACCACCGCCCGCCGCTGTCGAAGGCCTTCCTCAAGAGCGCCGAGGAAGCCACGCAGCCGCACAAGGCGGCCGACTGGTACCGCGAGGCCGGCATCACGCTGCACCTGGGCGATGCGGCCGTGGCCATCGACCGCGAGGCGCGCAACGTGACCCTGCGCTCGGGCGCGGTGCTGCCATGGGAGTCGCTGGTGCTGGCCACCGGCACGCGCGCGCGCCGGATCGCCGCGCTCCCGCACGAGCTGGTCAATGTCGCGAGCCTGCGCGCGGCCGACGAGGCGCATCGGCTGCGCGCGCGGCTGGCCGAGGCGCAGCGCGTCACGGTGCTCGGCGGCGGCTTCATCGGCCTCGAGGTCGCGGCCACCGCCAAGGCGCTCGGCAAGGAGGTGCAGGTGATCGAGAGCGCGCCGCGCCTGCTGGGCCGCGCGGTCTCGCCCGAGCTCTCGAACCACGTGCTGGACACGCACCGCGCCGCCGGCATCGACATCGTGCTGGGCGCGACCGCCGACGGCTTCGAGGTCGAGGGCGATCGGCTGGTGTCGCTGCGCGTGAACGGCGCGCAGCAGCCGGTCGACCTGCTGCTGCTGGGCATCGGCGCGGTGCCCGAGACCGCGCTCGCGCAGGCCGCGGGCATCGAGTGCGCCGACGGCATCGTGGTCGACGAGCACATGCGCACCAGTGCGGCCGGCGTGCTCGCGGTCGGCGACTGCACGCGCTTTCCCGACCGGCGCGCGGGCCGCGCGCTGCGGCTCGAGTCGGTGCAGAACGCCAACGACCAGGCGCGCACCGCGGTCGCCACCCTGCTGGGCACGGCGCGCGCGCACGACGTGGTGCCGTGGTTCTGGTCCGACCAGGGCGGCATGCGGCTGCAGATGGTGGGGCTGGTGCCGGCCGAGGGCACGCCGGGCCATGTCACGGTGCGCCGCGCGGGGCCCAAGCCCGATGCCTTCTCGCTGTTCCATTACGTCGACGGGCAACTCGCGTGCGTGGAATCGGTGAACGCGCCGGTCGATCACATGATGAGCCGCAAGCTGCTCGACGCGGGCCGCAGCCCCGACCCCGCGGCGATCGCGGACGCCTCGGTACCACTTAAGAATCACCTCGCGTAAACATCCGGTCACGGCTTGTCGCAACGCGGCTGCATTTCAGGATTCATTCACCGGACTGTCACCTCGGCTCCAGAGACTGGTCTTCCTTGAACAGGAGGGAGACCTTTCGATGAAGCCACTCGCAAACACCCGCTTTCCCCGCACCGCGTCCATGACCGCCTGTGCCGCACTGATCGCCACCGCCATGCTGAGCGCATGCGGTGGCGGCGATGGCGGCGGCGGCGTGTTCCTGCCGGTGCCGCCGCCCGCGCCGGCGCCGTCCCCGGCGCCCGCCCCCGCGCCGATCGCGGCCGGCACGCGCGCCACCGTCGCGCTGCTCGAGACCACCGACCTGCACTTCAACGTGCGCAGCTACGACTACTTCAAGCTCGCCGAGGACAAGTCCTATGGCTACGAGCGCACCGCCACCCTGATCGCGGCCGCGCGCAAGGAGTTCGCGAACACGCTGCTGTTCGACAACGGCGACACCATCCAGGGCACCGCGCTGGCCGACTACGAGGCGCTGGTGAGCCGCATCCCGTGCACCCAGCCGCTGTCGATGTACAAGGCGATGAACGCCGCCGGCTTCGACGCCGGCACGCTGGGCAACCACGAGTTCAACTACGGCCTCGACTTCCTCAACCAGGCGATCGGCGGCGGCCTCGACGTCGAGGGCGTGGACGGCACGAAGAAGTGCGCCGGCCCGAACTTCCCGCTGGTGCTGGCCAACGTGCAGAGCGTGAAGAGCGGCAAGCCGCTGCTCGCGCCCTACACCATCGTCAACAAGAGCTTCACCGCCACCGCGCCCGACGGCTCGCGCGTGACGGTGCCGCTGAAGGTCGGCGTGATCGGCTTCACCACGCCGGGCATCATGAACTGGGACAAGCGCTATCTCGAGGGCAAGCTGCGCACCGAGGGCGCGGTGGAAGCCGCCACGCGCTACATCCCCGAGCTGCGCGCCAAGGGCGCCGACATCGTGGTCGCGCTGCAGCACGGCGGCCTCGACGCCGCGGCCTACACGCCGACCATGGAGAACCCGGGCCTGCACCTGTCGAAGGTGCCGGGCATCGACGCGCTGCTGATGGGCCACCAGCACGGCGTGTTCCCCGACCGCGGCGCCAACCCCGGCTTCAAGCAGCCGGGCGTGGACAACGCCGCCGGCACCGTGAACGGCGTGCCGGCCGTGATGCCGAGTTCGTGGGGCAAGGCGCTGGGCGTGATCAAGCTCGAGCTGTCGTGGGACGGCAAGGCCTGGGTGATCGACAAGAGCAAGACCGCGGTCGAGGCGCGCTCCACGCAGACCGGCAAGGACGACGCGGGCAAGGCGGTCTACGTCGATGCCGACCCGGCCATCGCGCCGCTGATCGAGACCCAGCACCAGGCCGCGATCGACTACGTGAAGACGCCGATCGGCAGCACCGATTTCCGCATGAACACCTACTTCGCCGACGTCGGCGACCCGGGCGCGATCCAGATCGTGAACCAGGCGCAGGCCGACTACGTGAAGAGCTACATCCAGGCCAACCTGCCGCAGTACGCGAGCCTGCCGGTGCTGTCGGTCAGCGCGCCCTTCAAGTCGGGCTACGAGGGCGGCCGCGACTACACCGACGTGGCCGTGGGCAACCTCGCGATCTTCAACGCGGCCGACCTCTACCTGTACCCGAACACCGTGTACGCGGTGAAGGTCACGGGCGCCGAGATCAAGGCCTGGCTCGAGGCCGCGGCCAAGCGCTTCAACAAGATCAGCACCACGGCCACGGCCGACCAGCAGTTGATCAGCACCTTCCCGGGCTACAACTTCGACATGTTCACCACGCCCGACGTGCAGTACGAGATCGACGTGACGCAGGAGGTCGGCAGCCGCATCCGGAACCTCACGTACCTGGGCGCGACCATCGATCCGGCCAAGGAGTTCGTGATCGCCACCAACAACTACCGCGCCACCAGCGGCGCGAGCTTCATCCCGGCGCTCGACGGCCGCGCGACGATCTATGCCTCGCCCGATGCCAACCGCGACGTGCTGATCGCCTACGTGAAGGCGAAGAAGACCATCACGCGCGCGGCCAACGGCGCGGCGCGCAGCTGGCGCTTCACCAAGGCCACGACGGCCGGCAACGTGGTGTTCACCTCGGGGCAGGGCCAGCTCGCGTCGGCGACGGCGGCGGGGCTGGACAACGTCTCGCTGCTGACGGCGGACGATGGGAGCGGGAAGGGGCGCTCGGTCTACAAGCTCGATCTGAGCAAATAAGGGGCCAGACTCCCTCCCCCTCTGGGGGAGGGCAGGGGTGGGGGTACGACGGCGATCGAGACCGCGCAAGCTTGCGAAGGCCGCAAGCCCCCCTCCCGACCTTCCCCCAGAGGGGGAAGGAGCCGATGCTCAGCGCTTGACGGGCGCCAGCAGCACCACCAGCGCTCCGGCCCCACCCTCGGCCGGCTTGGCCTGCACGAAGGCCAGCACCTCGTTCTTCTGGATCAGCCAGCGCTGCGTCTTGGTCTTGAGCACCGGCTGCTTGCCGGGCGAGCCCAGGCCCTTGCCGTGCACCACGCGCACGCAGCGCAGGCCCTGCTTGTGCGCGTTGCGGATGAAGCCGCCGAGCGCCTCGCGCGCCTCGTCGCTGCGCAGGCCGTGCAGGTCGACCTGGGCCTGGATCGTCCAGTCGCCCTTGCGCAGCCGCGCGGTCACGTCGGTGCCGATGCCGGGCCGGCGGAAGCTCATGGCGTCGTCGACGTCGAGCAGCGTGGTGACGTCGAACTCGTCGGACAGCGATTCGCGCAGCACGCGCTGCTCGTCGAGCTGGTGCTGCACCGGGATCGGCGCCGGCGGCTCGGGCGCGAGCGGCACGGTGCGCGTCTTCTGGCGCAGCGGCTCGGTGGCGCCGACGGCGCGCGCGAACAGGTCCTTTTCGGCCGCGCGCTTGCGCTCGGCCACGGCGCGCGCCGCGGCCTCGGCCGCTTCGCGTTCGCGGGTTTCGGCGAGCTGGCGCTGCACCTGCTTGAGGTCGGCCAGGTTCTTCAGGCTCTTGGGCGCTGGCGCCGGCGCGGCGCCGGGGGAGTGCGGACGTGCGGCGGCCATCAGAGCAACCCCTGTTCGGCCATCGAGAAGCTGCGGCCCACGCCCACGATCACGTGGTCGAGCACGCGCACGTCGACCAGCGAGAGCGCGGCGCGCAGCGTCTGCGTGAGGGCTTCGTCGGCGCGCGAGGGCTCGATGCTGCCGCTCGGATGGTTGTGGGCCAGCACCACGGCGGCCGCATGGTGGTGCAGCGCGCGCAGCACCACCTCGCGCGGATAGACGCTGGTCTGGGTCAGCGTGCCGCGGAACAGCTCCTCGAGCACGATCAGCCGGTGCTGCGCGTCGAGGAACAGCACCGCGAACACCTCGTGCGGCCGCGTGCCGATGTGCATCTGCACGTACTGCCGCACGGCCTCGGGCGCGTCGAGCACGGTGCGCTGCGAGAGCTGCTCGGCCATGGCGCGGCGCGCGAGCTCGAGCACCGCGATGAGCTCGGCGCGCTTGGTGGCGCCGCCCATGCCGCGCACGCCGCGCAACTGCTCGGGGCTGGCCTGCAGCAGGCCCGCGAGGCCGCCGAAGCGCTCGTGCAGCTCCTGCGCGAGCTGCAGCACGTTCTTGCCGGCCACGCCGGTGCGCAGCAGCAGCGCGAGCAGCTCGGTGTCGGCCAGCGCGGCGGCGCCGCGCGCGATGAGCTTCTCGCGCGGGCGGGCATGTTCGGGGAGATCCTTGAAAGCCATGGAGAGCCTGCTAAACCTTGAACGGGGCGGGTGGAAGCGCCCGTCCTTAAAATGCAGCCCAGTTTATCGGGACACCCGTCTTGTCTTTGTCAACCATTGCTGCCTCCATGTCCCAAACGCCCCACGTCGTCACCCCCGGCTCCTTCCTGACCCTGCACTACCGGCTGTCCGGGCCCGCGGGCGACATCATCAACACCTTCGCCGACAAGCCCGCCACGCTGTCGCTGGGTACCGGCGAGCTGTCGCCCGCGGTCGAGCAGCGCCTGCTGGGCCTCGAGGAGGGCGCCCACGCCACCTTCGAGCTGCCGGCCGGCGAGGCCTTCGGCGAGCGCAATCCCGAGATGCAGCAGTGGGTCGCGAAGAAGCTGCTGGCGCAGATCGGCGACCCCGACGAGCAGTACGCCGTGGGCGACGTGGTGCAGTTCCCCACGCCCGACGGCACCGGCAGCTATGCCGGCGCGGTGATCGAGTCCAACGAGACCGGCGTGCGCTTCGATTTCAACCATCCGCTCGCAGGCCAGCCCGTGACCTTCGAAGTGCAACTGATCGGGGTGTTGTGATGGCGCGCGGCAACGCGGCCGGGGAGGCACGATGAACGAAGGCATCGAGGAAGTCATCCTCGCCGAGCCGCGCGGCTTCTGCGCCGGCGTGGACCGCGCGATCGAGATCGTCGAGCGCGCCATCGCCAAGTTCGGCGCGCCGATCTACGTGCGCCACGAGATCGTGCACAACACCTACGTGGTCAACGAGCTCAAGTCCAAGGGCGCGATCTTCATCGAGGAGCTGTCCGACGTGCCGCCTGGCGCCACGCTGGTGTTCAGCGCGCACGGCGTGAGCAAGGCGGTGGAGCAGGAGGCGCGCGACCGCGGCTTCGAGATCTTCGACGCCACCTGCCCGCTGGTGACCAAGGTGCACGTCGAGGTCGCCAAGCTCGCCAAGGAAGGCTACGAGTTCATCATGATCGGCCACAAGGGGCATCCCGAGGTCGAGGGCACGATGGGCCAGCTCTCGAGCGGCATCCACCTGGTGGAAGACGTGGAAGACGTGGCGCGCGTCGCGCCGGGCCAGACCGAGAAGCTCGCGGTGGTCACGCAGACCACGCTGAGCGTGGACGACGCGGCCGAGATCGCCGCCGCGGTGCGCGCGCGCTTTCCGGCCGTGCGCGAGCCCAAGCAGCAGGACATCTGCTACGCCACCCAGAACCGCCAGGACGCGGTGAAGATCATGAGCCCGCAGGTCGACCTCGTGATCGTGGTCGGCAGCCCCACCAGCTCCAACAGCAACCGCCTGCGCGAACTGGCGCAGCGCCTGGGCACCGAGAGCTACATGGTCGATTCGGCCGACGAGCTCCAGCCCGAATGGTTCGAGGGCAAGACCCGCATCGGCCTGACCGCCGGCGCCTCGGCGCCCGAGGTGCTGGTGCGCGAGGTGATCGAGCGCGTGCGCGCGTTCGGCGCGGTCTCGGTGCGCAAGATGGACGGCATCGAGGAAACCATCAAGTTCCCGCTGCCCAAGGGCCTCAAGCTGGCCGACATTCCTCCTCCTGGACACATCTCTTGACCGCTGCTGCAATCACCGAATGGCGCTCTGAAATCGATAGCGCCTGGCAACGCCTGAACGAACGTTCGGGCCACTTCCTGCGCCAGACGCCGCTGTGGAAGCTGCCCGCGGCCGCGCTCGGCGTCGCGGCGCCCGGGGCCGAGGTCTGGCTCAAGCTCGAGCACCTGCAGGTCAGCGGCAGCTTCAAGGCGCGCGGCATGATGAACCGGCTGCTGGCCAACGCCATTCCCGAGAGCGGCGTGATCGTCGCCTCGGGCGGCAATGCCGGCATCGCCACCGCCGCCGCGGCGCGCGCGCTCGGCGTGCGCTGCGAGGTCTACCTGCCCGGCGTCTCGCCCGAGGCCAAGCGCGCGCGCCTGCGCGCGCTGGGCGCCGAGGTGGTGGTGGTCGGCCAGCTCTATCCCGACGCGCTGGCCGCCTGCCTGGCGCGCCAGGCCGAAACCGGCGCCCTGCTGACCCATGCCTACGACCAGCCCGAAGTGGTGGCCGGCGCCGGCACCCTGGGCCGCGAGATCGAGGCCCAGGGCGGCCTGCCCGATGCCGTGCTCGTGAGCGTGGGCGGCGGCGGCCTGATCGGCGGCCTCGCCGGCTGGTTCGAGCAGCGCGCGCGCGTGATCGCGCTCGAGCCCGAGGGCGCGCCCACGCTGTTCCGTGCCCGCGAGGCCGGCGCGCCGGTCGACGTCGAGGTCGGCGGCATCGCGGCCGACTCGCTGGGCGCGCGCCGCATCGGCGCCATCGCCTGGGACATCGCGCAGCGCCACGTCGCCGATGCGCTGCTGCTGTCCGACGAGGCGATCCGCGCCGCGCAGCAGTGGCTGTGGAAGGAAATGAAGCTGGCCGTCGAACCGGCCGCCGCGCTGCCGCTGGCCGCGCTGCAGACCGGCGCCTACGTGCCGCGCGCGGGCGAGAAGGTCTGCCTGATCGTCTGCGGCGCGAACGTCGATCCGGCCACCGTCGGCTGAACGAGCCCCGCGCGGGGCGGGGTGCGGGCGCGCCCACCTAAAATCGGGCGATGCTCGACATCACCCTGCTCCGCAAAGACCTGGCCGCCGCCGTGGCCGGCCTCGAAAAACGCAAGAAGAACCAGCCCTACCTCGACGTCTCGGCCTTCACCGCGCTCGAGGCCGAGCGCAAGACGCTGCAGACCCGCACCGAGGAAATCCAGGCGCGCCGCAACACGCTGAACAAGCAGATCGGCCCGCTCAAGGCCAAGGGCGAGTCGGTCGACGCGCTGATGGCCGAGGTCAACGCGCTCAAGGGCGAGCAGGAATCGCAATCGAAGCGCCTCGACGAGATCCAGCCCGAGCTGCAGGCGCTGCTGCTCGCCGTGCCCAACCTGCCGCACGCCAGCGTGCCGCTGGGCGAGGACGAGACCGGCAACGTCGAGCAGCGCCGCTGGAGCCCGCAGGGCGGCGCCGGCGCCTCGGCCACGCCGCTGGGCTTCGCGCCCAGGGACCACGTCGACCTGGGCGCGCCGCTCGGCCTCGACTTCGAGATGGGCGCCAAGCTCTCGGGTTCGCGCTTCACCGTCATGAAGGGGCCGATCGCGCGGCTGCACCGCGCGCTCGCCCAGTTCATGCTCGACATCCAGACGCAGCAGCACGGCTACACCGAGTGCTACGTGCCCTACATCGTCAATGCCGCCACCCTGAGCGGCACCGGCCAGCTGCCCAAGTTCGAGGGCGACCTGTTCGCCGCGAAGAAGGGCGGCCAGGACGGCGAGCCCGCGCCCGACCTGTCGGCGCTCTACCTGATCCCGACCGCCGAGGTGCCGCTCACGAACTTCGTGCGCGACGAGGTCGTGCCCGAGGCGCAACTGCCGATCCGCCTCACGGCCCACACCCCGTGCTTCCGCTCGGAAGCCGGCAGCGCGGGCCGCGACACCCGCGGCATGATCCGCCAGCATCAGTTCGACAAGGTCGAGATGGTGCAGGTGGTGCATCCCGAGAAGAGCTACGAGGCGCTCGAGCAGATGACCGGCCATGCCGAGGTGGTGCTGCAGGCGCTCGAGCTGCCGTACCGCGTCGTGCTGCTGTGCACCGGCGACATGGGCTTCGGCTCGACCAAGACCTACGACCTCGAGGTCTGGCTGCCGGCGCAGGACACCTACCGCGAGATCAGCTCGGTCTCGAACTGCGAGGCCTTCCAGGCGCGGCGCCTGCAGGCGCGCTTCAAGAACGCCCAGGGCAAGAACGAGCTGGTGCACACCCTCAACGGCTCGGGCCTGGCCGTCGGCCGCACCCTGGTCGCGGTGCTCGAGAACCACCAGAACGAGGATGGCTCGATCAACGTGCCGAAGGCGCTGCGGCCCTACCTGGGCGGCACCGAAGTGCTGCGCGGCTGACGAAAAAACGACAGGGAAATCGCTGCACGGGATGGTTGTTTCGATTTTCCTGGCTATAATCGCAGGCTCGACAGAGCGACCGGAGAGGTGGCAGAGTGGTCGAATGTACCTGACTCGAAATCAGGCGTACTAGCGATAGTACCGAGGGTTCGAATCCCTCCCTCTCCTCCAGTTATGAGCCTGTGAAGGTCCCATAGCATCGCGAAAGTCGCACTAAAGCCCCGCCAGCCGGGGCTTTTTTGCGTCCGTTGGTCCGGCATGGTACTTTGACATGGTGGTCTTGCCCGGGGGCAAATTCGGGGGAACGGCCAGCGGCGGCCTCTACCTCGAGGTCACGCCCGCCGGCGCGAAGCACTGGCGCTGGAAGTACCGCTTCGATGGCAAGGAAAAGCGCCTCGCGATAGGCAGCTATCCGGCCATCACCTTGGGCGAGGCGCGCGCGGCACGCGAGAAGGCTCGGCTGGTGCTCAAGGCCGGGACCGACCCGGTGGGCGCGAAGCGCGACGCCAAGGCTTCCGCCAAGGTGCGCCGCGAAAACACCTTCAAGGCCGTGACGCACGAGTGGTTCGAGCACTGGAAGAGCGACAAGAGCACGCGCCATGCCGAGAACGTGAAGCGGCGACTCGAGGGTGACGTCTATCCGAAGCTCGGCCGGCTGCCGATCACCGAGATCATGGCGCCCAAGCTGCTGGCCATGGCGAAGAAGATCGAAGCGCGCGGCGCGCTGGACGTGGCGAAGCGGATGCTCCAGAGCTGCGGCCAGATCCTGCGCTATGCCGTCGCCCACGGCTTGCTCGAGCGCAATCCCGGCGCCGACGTGAAGCCGGCCGACGCCCTCAAGCCGCGCAAGAAGCGCAACTTCGCGCGCCTCGATGCGAAGGACATGCCAGAGTTGCTGCGCAAGATCCAGGTCTATGACGGCTCGCCCACCAGGAGTGCGACGAGGTCAGCGCCTCCTACAACTGGGCCACCTACCTCAAGGAGCGGCGCGAGCTTATGCAGGCCTGGGCAGACCACCTCGACCAGATACGCCAAGGCGCGAAGGTCATCCCGTTGCGCGCGGCCTGAGGCACATTGGTGCTGTGTGACTCACGCATTAGTCGCACGTGACTGCCGTGTCACAGACTCTGCCGCAGGCATTGGGGGCGATCGCGGGGCGAGCATCGGCGCCGGGTGCCGGCCCGACCAGGAAGGCGGCACCCGGTGCCGGAAAAAACGCGATCCTTAGACTGTCCCACGGTACAGGCAGGGCCGCCATAGGACCGCCACACGGTACAGGTCTCGCAAGCGTAGTACCGCCCCACGGTCCTATCAGGCCGGTTTTCAGGCCTCTCTCTGTCCCACCCCACGGACACCATCTAGAGTAGCCATCTATGCCGGCTGCTTGGTCTCTGCCTTTCCTGTATTCAGGCTGTTCGGAGCCCGTGGGCCAAAAGCGACCGGGCGGCGCGATCAGGGGGCGACGCACCCAAGCCCTTGCCTCTCCCGAAAAACGGCCCGACGCGGCCCCCATGTCTGCGCTGTCCGCATTCGATGCGGACACATCGCGGACGGCCTCACTTCAAACCGTTCTAAGTGAGAAGGCAACCGGCCTCGAGAAGTCTCGCGAGTCTTCGCGACTGTTCCGGCCCCGTCCCATGTGTGTCCCGCGGGACACGCGGAACCCAGACATAACCCACTGGATTTCTGCGTGCAACTGCTAGCAGCCGCCAGCATCCGGCGGAATGCCGTCGCCGCGGCGGTGGAAATCCGCCGGCCTTCCGCTGCATTTCCGGCGGAAATCGCTCGCTTGCCGTCGGCCCTTGGCATGATTGCGTCGTCAACATAGCGCGGAGGAGTTCATGGCAAATGATGAAAGTCCGATTCATCGGGGTTGGTACTTTGTGCCCTTTTTGGTAGTTCTATCGGCATGGGGAATCTGTTGGTGGGCGTTGGGGGATGACACCGCTAATCGCGGAAGCTTCGGAGACATGTTTGGCGCGGTAAATGCGTTGTTCAGCGGGTTCGCTTTTGCGGGCCTGATCTTGGCTATTCGCCTGCAGAGCGAAGAGCTGGCGCTGCAAAGACGAGAGCTAGCCGATACCCGTACCGTGTTGCAGGATCAGCAAAAGCAAATGCAGGCTCAAGCAGAAACACTTGAGCTCCAACAATTCGAAGCAACCTTCTTTCAGTTGCTCCGCGCACATGGCGACATCGTGAACGCGATCGATATCGTGAACATGAAGAGCCAGCACGTCACCCGCGGAAGAGACTGCATCAAGACTTTCTATGAGCGTCTCGAGGGATCGATATACGGGAGTGTCCGCCGCGACTTGCTCGGCCGGGCGCGATCAGGTTATGGGGCTTTCTACCAAGAACATGAACATGAACTTGGCCATTACTTCCGCCACCTGTATCACATCATTAAGTTTGTCGACCTAAGCAACGTGGCGGAGAAGCGCAGGTACACGTCTTTTGTCCGCGCTCAGATCTCGTCGTTTGAATGCCTGATGCTGTTTTACAACTGCCTCAGCGAGCAGGGCGAAGAGAATTTCAAACCCTTGGCGGAAAAATACGCCCTGTTCAAGCATCTGCCCAAGGGAAGAGTTGATCCAGAGCTGTACAAGGTCTTCAAGCCTTCGGCTTACCTTCCTCATAGCCCTGGCCCCGCGGACTTGGCAGCGATAAAGGCCGCTGCTCCGGACCGCTGGATCGATGCGTGATTGAGGGGGAACGCGCCGGGGGCACGATCGATATCGGAATGCCGACATCGACGGCCTGGCGCGGCTTACGGCTCGACGTGGTGCTGCTCAGATATCCTCCAATGATTCAAAGGGTCAGTGGCCACCAGGCTACTGACCCTTTCTCATTGGTGCCTCCCGCTCGACCCCGCGGTCTCGCCTAGGCAGACGGCAACCCGAGCTCCGCCCGCATCCCCGAAACCCGTCGCACATAGAACTCCACGAAGGCCCGGATCCGCATCGGCATGTGTTCGCGGCTGGGATAGCAGAGGTAGTGCGCCCGCCCCTGGGGCGCATAGGTGTCGAGGCAACGGACCAGGCGGCCGGCGCGCAGATCGTCGGCGACCTGGTAGCCCGCGACCTGGGCGATGCCCAGGCCATCCCGCAAAGCGCCCACCACCAGTTCCGGATCGCTGTAGATCCGGCTGCCCTTCGGCATGAGCTTGCGCACCCGGCGACCGCCGCGCTCGTCGCCCGCGGGCGGCTCCATGAACTCCCATTCGTACAGCCCACCCGACCCGAGACGGAACTGGATGCACGCGTGGCGCTCGATGTCCTCGAGCGTCTCGGGCAGGCCATAGCGCGCCGCGTACGCGGGCGATGCGCACACCATCATCTCCATGGGCGCGAGCTGGCGCGCGATGATGCTGCTGTCCGCGAGGCGGCCGTTGCGGAAGCTGACGTCGATGCGGTCGGCGGTGAAATCGGTGATCCGGTCGTCGAGGATGAGTTCGACGTCGATGCCGGGATGCAGCCTGTAGAAGTCGGCCAGCAGCGGACCGACGATCCGGCGGCCGAAGCCGATCGTCGAGCACACGCGCAACTGTCCGCGCGCGGGCCCGTCCTGCAGTTCGTGCACCTGCTGCATCGCCTGCATGATCTGCTCGACGCCCGGGCGGCTGAGCTCGTAGAACATCTCGCCCTCGGGCGTGAGGGCGACATTGCGGGTCGAGCGCTGCAGCAGCCGCGTCTTCATCTGGGTCTCGAGCCGCTGCACGTTGCGGCTCACGGCCGAGCGCCCGAGGCCCAGGCGGTGGCCCGCCTTCATGAAGCTCAGTTCCTCGGCAACCGCCATGAACGACAGCACGCCGGTGTAGCTGGCGGCCAATCCGGAAGCCAGTGCATCGGGCATCGAAGGGGTGAGGACGGAATTCTTCATGGTCGATGGGTCGGGTGGAGCGGCGCAGGCCAAAGCATCGCGCGGCCTCGCCGGCAGGAGCGCCGGCGAATCATGGGAGGTAGGAGCGCCGATGTCGGTGCGCGTTCGCACAATCGACGCGTGGTGGCCGGGCATTGGTGATCAAAGCTGGATATCGGATTGCATCGGAGCATGCCAATTTGCGCGGGAGTGCCTCCTACGATGGCCGTTTCAGACGGATCTCCCCGCCATGGCGCTCGCCCTTCATCGTCCAGTTCTTTTCTCCTCCAACTCGGATCTCGCCTGGTCATGGCTGCCGCCATTTGCCGCGGTGCTCGCATATCCGCATCTGCTCGCGGCGTTCTACCAACGCTTCAATGCACAGGACGGCAGTCCGGTGCTCGCCGTGCTCGCCATGGCATCGGCCTTTGCGGTCACCGCCTTGGGATTCGCTGTCGCGTGGCGGCTGGGACACGCGCCGCATCCGACGGCGCGATCACTGACCGCGAGCCGCTTCGCGTACCTCACGGTGGCGGCGCCGCCGCTGTTCACGTTCATGGGCGTGCTGCTGTACCTGATGAAGATCGAGGGCGCGGATGCGGCGGTATGGACCGGCCTGTGGACGGCCGCGGCGGCATGGGTCGCGATGCTGCAGCTCACGCGGCGGTCCGACGTGGACGCCGTCGATGAAGCCGCTGCCCCGGCGGGCATGCAGGCCACGCGCGGACTCGCGGCATTGCGAGTCACCCACGGCATCTCGGCGGCCGCGTTGATCGTCGTCTTCCTCGCGCCTCATCTGTTCAACCATCTCGTCGCCTGGCTGGGCGACCAGGCGCACCAGTCGCTGATGCTCCAACTGCGCAAGCTCTATCGCCATGCCTGGGTCGAACCCGCGATGCTGCTCGCGATGGCGTTCCAGTTGCTGTCGGGGCTGGTGCTGTGGTTGCCGAAGACACGCAGGAAGGCGAATCTCTTCGATGTGCTGCAACTGGCTTCGGGCATCTATCTGACTTTCTTCATTGCCTCGCATGTCAACTCGGTGTTCGTGCTGGCCCGTCATTTCGGTGTCGACACCGATTGGGCCTGGGCCGTGAGCGCGCCGGCCGGACTCACGGGCGACGCATGGAGCGTGCGGCTCATTCCCCACTACGCAATCGCGGTGTTCATGCTGCTCGGGCACCTGGCCTGCGGCCTGCGCGTCGTTCTTCTGGGGCATGGCGTGAGCGATGCGAAGGCAGGGCGCTGGAGCGGGATCTCGCTCGCAGTGGCAACGGTCGTCGCTGTCGCCATCTCCGCGGCGATGCTCGGCGCGCGGTTGTGAGTGTGTGCGGTCGCCCTGTGCGCGATGATTCAATTCGCGAATTCGATTTAAAGATATCGAAAGAATAATTGTTGCGAGGCCGCAAGAAATATTGACCTCCATTCGCGGCATTCATAGCATCCCTCCCGCAATTGGATCGATTCCGATATTGCGTTCACTCATCAAGGGGGAGAAATGAAATCACGGTTTTTCCATTTCTATTTGGCGTTCGTGTGGGCCATTGTCCTGAGTGGCTGCTCGGATGGGAATGCCAGCGCGTTCTTCTACAGCAGCACGCTGGACCAGCGAGCCAAGGACGAACAGCCCGCGGTGCTCAAGACCTTGGAGGAATTGGTCAACATCGAAAGCGGCACCAATGACGCCATCGGCATTCCCGAGATGGGCAATTACCTCGAGCGGCGCCTCCAGGCGCTCGGTGCCGAGGTCACGAGGACGCCCGCCACCGGCGGCGTGGTCGGCGACGTCATCGTCGGCCGGCTCAAGGGCCGCGGCGGCCGGAACGTTATGCTGATGGCGCACATGGACACGGTCTATGTGCGCGGCTCGCTGGCCAAGGCGCCGTTCCGCATCGAAGGCGACCAGGTCTTCGGTGCCGGCATCGCCGACGCCAAGGGCGGTGTCGCCGCCATCCTCCACGCGCTGGCGCTGCTGAAAGCGGAAAACTTCCAGCAGTTCGGCACGATCACCGTGATGTTCAACCCCGACGAGGAACGGGGCTCGCTCGGGTCGAACGAAGTGATCCAGAAGCTCGCGTCGCAGAGCGACGTGGTGCTGTCCTACGAGCCCGGCGGCATCTTCGAAGGGACCGAGCTGTTCGTCTCCGGGACCTCGGGCGTGGCCTTCGTCGAAGCCCGGATCCGGGGCAAGGCTTCGCATGCCGGCACGTCGTCCGAAAAGGGAGTGAACACGATGACCGAGGCGGCGGACCTGATCCTGCGCACCCAGGACCTGCACGACCGCAAGCAGGAGCGGGCGTTCAACTGGACGGTGATCCAGGGCGGCACGGCGCCCAACATCATTCCTGCGCTGACGGTGGTCACGGCCGACATGCGTTACGGTCGCAATGAAGATCTCGCACCCTTCGAAGCCGCGCTGCGGGAACGCGTCCAGAAGAAACGCCTGGAAGAGACGAGCATCGATCTCCAGATCACGCGCCTGATCCCGCCCTACAACGCAACGCCGGCCAGCCGTGCAGCGATGGACAAGGCGATGTCCATCTACACCGAGGTCGGCGGCAAGCTGGCGATCCTGGAAATGCGCACCGGCGGCGGCTCGGATGCGGGATGGGCCGCGCTCTCGGGCAAGCCGGTGGTCGAGGGGCTGGGCCTGATCGGTGCCAACCATCACAGCAGCGAAGCGGAGTACGTGCAGATCTCGGCGATCCCGCGCCGGCTCTATCTGTCGGCGCGCCTGATCTCCGAACTCGGACAGGGGCTGTAGCGGTCCGGGCCGTGTGTCGCTCGAACGGCGCACGCACGAAAAAAGGTCCGCGCGAAGGCGGACCGAACGAACCCGCATGACGGGCTCTCCCTGGAGACATTGGAACGGAACGACCGGAGGCGGCAGTGCCTCCGACCGTTCTCGCATCCGCGGGCCCGCGCCCCGGTCAGAAGGAGTGGCGCAGGCCGAAGTCGTAGCCCGTCGAGGTCTTGGGCACGAACACCGCGTTGTTCACGAAGGCGGGACCGCCGACGGTGAGCGCGGCGCCGTTCTTGTTGCTGATCCGCGCGATGGTGGCGTAGAGCGCGGTGCGCTTCGAGAGGTTGTGGATGTAGCCCAGCGCCAGCTTGTTGGCCTTCGGATCCGCGACGCTGGCTGCGAACGGCAGGCTCGCGGTATTGAGGTCGTACTTGACCTGCGAATAGGCGGCGCGGATCAGGCCCGGGCCGATCGGCGCGGTCAGGCCGATCAGGTAGCCGGTCAGGTCGGTGTCGGGAACGCCGCCGAAGGCGGGCGTGGCGGCATAGTCCCGCGTCCTCTGGATGCGCGAGAGTTCGCCGAACAGCTTGACCGGGCCGAAGTCGTACGAGCTGCCGAGGTTGAAGGTCTTCACCGAGTCGGTGGTGCCCACGTAGAAGCTGTCGGCCGCCGTGCTGTTGCCGTACGAGACGGCGATGTCGAACGGGCCCGTGGCATAGCCGAGCCGTCCGCCCAGGTAGCGGCCCGCGCGCGTCGTGGCCACGTTGCCGGCATTGAGCGCCCCCGCGGCATTGAGGCCCGGCGGCGTGCTGGTGCCGGGGTCGTACTTGGTGTTCTCGTGCAGCGCATACATGAACTGGCCATAGAAGCCGCCGAGGTTCGGCGGCAGGAAATAGCCGATCGAATTGCTCGCGCGGTTGTAGTTGAGGTCGCCGCCGAAGCCGCCCGGACCGCCGGCCACGGTGTTCGTGTTGGCGGCGGTGAAGATCAGGCTGCGGCCCACGCCGACGATGCCGAAGGGGTCGAACACGATGTCGTTCCAGGCCGAGGGCGTGTAGTCGCGGCCCAGGCGGATCTCGCCGAAGTTGCCCGACAGGCTCAAGGTGGAACGGCGCTGGAAGCTGGCGATGCCGGTCTTGCCATCGTCCGGGCTGATCGGTGCCTCGAGCCAGAAGCTGGCTGCGAGCCCGCCACCGAGGTCTTCGGTGCCGCGAAAGCCCAGCCGGCTCGTCGAATAGTTGCCCGAGCTCAGCGCGGTCTGGCTCAGGGTGCGGCTGCCCTGATTCAGATAGAAGGGATTGGCCCATGCGGCGCGGCCCGTATCCCGCGATTTGGACGAGTAATTGCTGATGCCCATGTCCACCACGCCGAACATCGTCACGGAGGACTGGGCATTGGCGAATCCCGCGCCGAGCAATGCGGCGAGGGTCAGAAATTGATTTTTCACGATATCTCCCGATCGAAGAAACAAGGACGAAGACGCTTTGAAAGATCGCTGGTGTTGCGACTGCGGCGAGTCTCCGTACCGCGCATAACGGTTGGCCTGCTGCCAGATGACATGTGCGCAAGGTCGGGAATCTTTTCGATGCGCGGGCGCTCGCCGGAGAGCGATGGTGTGGCGGGAGGCTCTCGACCATTTCAGTCGAATATCGACCGCTTCGGTCGATGGTTGCGCTAGACTGCAACGCGATGCCCAAGCCCACCCGTTCCCAGATCGACGCCGAAATCATCGACCGCGCCGCAGGCCTGTTCGCCAAGCACGGCTTCGCCCACACCTCGCTCCAGCAGATCGCCGATGCGGTCAACTATTCGAAGGCCGGGCTGCTGCATCACTTCCCGAGCAAGCAGGCGATCTACGACGCGGCGCTGCAGACCTGCCGCGACCAGGCGCAGGCGCTGCTCGATGCGGTCGGGCACCTGCCGCCGGGCGCGGCGCGCGAGCGGGTGGTGGTCGAGGCCTCGGTCGACCAGACCTACGAATGGCCCGGCGTGTCGGCGCTCGCGAACCGGCTCGCCGACAACGGCAAGGGCACCGATCCCGCGCTGACCGAGATGGCGTTGATGGTCTACAAGGCGCTCGGCATCGACCTGCAGGCCACCACCATGGAGCGCATCGTGCGCGTCACGAGCGCGCTGTCGGGCCTCGGTGCCTCGGCGATGGTCGCGGCCCACGTGGGGCTGCAGCGCGAATGGCGCACCCCCATCATCGAGGCGGCCATGGACGCACTCGGCCACGGCGGCAAGCCGCAGCGTCCGGCACGCAAGCGCGCCTAGTCTTCCGCGCCGGGCCGGCGCCTCAGAGGCCGCCGATCAGTCCGCTGAGCTTCGGCGCGAAGACGCCATAGCCCATGCTCACCGACACGCGCAATTCGGGCATGAAGGCCGCGAAGGACATGCCGAACCCGACCAGCCCGCCGACCACCAGACCGAGCACGGCGAGCGCTCTCCCGTGCTGCTTGAGGATCGACAGGGTGGCGTGGAGGAAGGTCAATGCGGTGTTCCTTGAAGGCGGAGCACCGGATTATTCAACCAATTTGGTTGGACTTCAACCATTTTGGTCGAAATCGCTGCAGAGACCTTTCAAGCCGCGGGCAGAAACTTCCTCACATGCGCCGCGAAGGCCGCGGTCAGGGCCGTCGGTGCCTCGCGCGCCAGGGCCAGCGTGACGCCCACGCTCGGCAGTTCGGGAAAGCCGTCGTTCGCGTCGAGGATCTGCAGGTCCCCGGGCACGGCCGTGCGCGTGAGCACGGTGACGGCCTGGCCCGAGCGCGCCATGCCCACCAGACCCGACAGGCTGCTGCTCGCATAGGCGAGCCGGTAGGCGCGGCCCGCGGCCTCCAGCGCGCGCCGCGGCAGCAGGTGGTCGAGCGCATCGGGCGCGCCGAGCGCGAGCGGCAGCGGGTCGAGGGCGACGGCGGCGCTGCCGCGCTGCGCGACCCACACCAGCGGTTCGTGGCGGATCGGGTCGGCGCCCGCGGCATCGGCGGCCACCGACACCAGCGCGAGATCGACCGCGTGCCGCGCCAGCAGCTCGTGCAGCCGCGGCGTGGGCGCGCACATCACCTCGAGCTGCACGCCCGGATGCAGGCTCGCGAAGCCCTGCAGCAGGTAGGGCAGGAACACGACCGCGTAGTCGTCGGGGCAGCTGAAGCGCAGCACGCCCGACAACTGCCGGCCGCGCAGCTCGGCCAGTGCCTCGTCGTGCCGGCGCAGCAGTTCGTTGGCGCGCACCAGCAGGCGTTCGCCGGTCGCGGTGAGCGTCACGCCGCGGCCGGTGCGGTGCAGCAGCGGCTGCTCGACGATGCCCTCGAGCTTCTGCATCTGCATGCTCAGCGCCGATTGCGTGCGGCCCACGCGCAGGGCGGCCTGGCCCAGCACGCCGGTCTCGGCGATGGCGACGAAGCTGCGCAGCAGGTCGATGTCCAGCGATTGGCTCACGGCATGAGTTCCCTTGATAGCTGATCTCAAAACAATTCGCTTCCACGCGCGCGGGGCGCCGCGTAACGTGGGCATTTTGATCGGGAAGCACCCCATGAGCAGGAACGACGACCCCCAGTTCTGGCAACAGGCACAGCGCCATCTCGTGCGCTACGGCGGCAGCTTCGAGCCGCTGATCATCGAGCGCGCGCAAGGCTGTTTCGTCTACGACGCCGACGGCCGCGCCATCCTCGACTTCACCTCGGGCCAGATGAGCGCGCTGCTCGGGCATGCGCATCCCGAGATCGTCTCGGTGGTGTCGGAGCACGTGCGCACGCTCGACCACCTGTTCAGCGGCATGCTGTCGCGCCCGGTGGTGGCATTGGCCACCGAGATCGCGCGCCATGCGCCCGGCGCGCTCGAGCGCTGCCTGCTGCTGAGCACCGGCGCCGAGTCGAACGAAGCGGCGCTGCGCATGGCCAGGCTGGTGACCGGCGGCCACGAGGTGGTGGCCTTCACGCAGTCGTGGCACGGCATGACCGGCAGCGCGGCGGCCGCCACCTACAGCGCCGGCCGCAAGGGCTACGGCCCGGCGGCGGCCGGCTCGTTCGCGATCCCGGCGCCCAATGCCTACCGGCCACGCTTCGCGACGAAGGAGGGCGAGCTCGACTGGCGCCGCGAGCTCGACGACGGCTTCGAGCAGATCGACCGCCAGTCGACCGGCGCGCTCGCGGCCTTCATCGCCGAGCCCATCCTCAGCAGTGGCGGCATCCTCGAGCTGCCGCCGGGCTACATGGCGGCGCTCAAGAAGAAGTGCGAGGAGCGCGGCATGCTGCTGATCGTCGACGAGGCGCAGACCGGCGTGGGCCGCACCGGCCTGATGTTCGCGTGCGACCGCGACGGCGTGGCGCCCGACATCCTGACCCTGTCGAAGACGTTGGGCGCGGGCCTGCCGCTGGCCGCGATGGTGACCACGGCCGCGATCGAGGACGAGGCCCACGCGCGCGGCTTCCTGTTCTACACCACGCACGTCTCCGATCCGCTGCCCGCGGCGGTCGGCCTGAAGGTGCTCGAGGTGGTCGAGCGCGACGGGCTGGTCGAGCGCGCGCGCGTCGCGGGCGAGCGGCTGCAGCAGGGGCTGCGGCGGCTGCAGTCGCGCCACGAATGCATCGGCGACGTGCGCGGGCGTGGCCTGCTGCTCGGCCTCGAAGTGGTCAAGAGCCGCGACACGCGCGAGCCGGCCTTCGAACTCGGCGAGGCCGTCACGCGCGAATGCATGAAGCTGGGCCTGAGCATGAACATCGTGAAGCTGCCCTCGATGGGCGGCGTGTTCCGCATCGCGCCGCCGCTGACGATCAGTGACAGCGAGATCGACCTCGGCCTCGAACTGCTCGACAAGGCCATCGCCACGGCGGTGCGTTCGCAGCCGGCTTCCTGAGCGATCGCCCGGACCTTCAGCCCGGCTTAAGTTTCGCGAACGATACTGGCTACGACGGTCTTTCGGCGTTGGTAGAGGTCGCTTCGGCACCCGCTGGCTTGCAGCGGTTCCTCGAGCCTGAGGTCGTCACGAATTCCGCGGGACGGCGCACAGGATTGCGCCGGCGCCGACAACCGGCGCCTGCCGTCTTCCTACGTCCCGCCCGACGCGCCATCGCAGGATGGCCCCATGACAAAGGCATCCGCGGACCCTGCGGTCCACATCGGCATCTCCGGCTGGCGCTATGCGCCGTGGCGCGGCAAGTTCTATCCCGCCGGGCTCGCGCAGCGGCAGGAACTCGCCTTCGCTTCACGCGTGCTGCCGACCATCGAGATCAACGGTTCCTTCTATTCGCTGCAGCGGCCTTCGTCGTACGAGGGCTGGCGCGACGAGACGCCCGCGGGCTTCGTGTTCGCGGTCAAGGGGCCGCGCTACATCACCCACCTGCGGCGCCTGAACGACGTGCGGGTGCCGCTCGCGAATTTCCTTGCCTCGGGGGTGCTCGCGCTGGGCGACAAGCTCGGTCCGATCCTGTGGCAGTTCCCGCCGCGCATGGCCTGGGAGCCCGAGCGCTTCGAGGCCTTCTTCTCGCTGCTGCCGGCCACCACCGCGGCCGCCCTGAAGCTGGCGCGCGAGCACGACGACAACGTGGCGGGCCGCACCTGGCTGCACGGCGGCGGGCGGCGGCGCCTGCGGCATGCGGTCGAGGTGCGCGACCCGAGCTTCGTCGACCCGGCCTTCATCGCGCAACTGCGCCGCCACGGCATCGCGCTCGTGGTGGCCGACACGGCGGGCCGCTGGCCGCTGCTCGAGGACCTCACGGCCGACTTCGTCTACCTGCGGCTGCATGGCGACAAGAAGCTCTATGCGAGCGGCTACGGCGAACCGGCGCTCGCGCACTGGGCCCGGCGCATCGCGGCCTGGCGCCAGGGACGGCAGGTGCGCGACGCGAAGCGCGCCTCGAAGGTGGCGGCACCGCGCGGCGCGCGCGAGGTGTTCTGCTACTTCGACAACGACATCAAGGTGCATGCGCCCTACGACGCGGCGCATCTGGCGCAGGCGCTGGGCCTGCCGGCGCGGCTGGAGGAGGGCGCGCGCGACCGCTTTGCGCTGCCGCCGGGGATCTCGCTGCGGCCGGCGCGGAAGAAGAAGGCGTAGGACGCCCGCACGGCCACGCTCGCCTGCCAAGTGCATCCAGGTTGCAGCAGCGTCCTACAGGGCCCCCGGGGGACGCGCCCTACTTTCGGTGTCCCGAGGTCACCGACGAGGCGAACATGCCGAGGCCGAACGAGCAGGACGAAGACCGCGCCGGCGCCAGTGCAGGCGCCGAGCCTCCCGCCAAGCGCGGCTTCCTGAACCGCCTCGGCCCCGGCCTCATCACGGGCGCCGCCGACGACGACCCCAGCGGCATCGCCACCTACACCCAGGCCGGCGCGCAATTCGGCTATGGCATGGGCTGGACCCTGCTGCTGACCTATCCGCTGATGGTGGGCATCCAGCTCGCGAGCGCGCGCATCGGCCGCACCACGGGGCGTGGGCTCACCTCGGCCTTCGCCGCCTTGTGGCCGCGCCCGGTGGTGTTCTTCGCGGTCGTGCTGCTGCTGGTCGCCAATGTCGTGAACCTCGCGGCCGACATCGGCGCCATGGCCGAGGTCGCGCGGCTGGGCCTGGGCGGACCCGAGGCGCTCTATGCGCTGGGCTTCGGCCTGCTGTCGCTGGCGCTGCAGGCCTGGCTGCCGTACCACCGCTACGTGCGCGTGCTCAAGTGGCTCACGCTCTCGCTGCTGGCCTACGTGGGCGTGGCGCTGGTGGCGCACGTCGACTGGAAGGCCGCGCTCGTGGGCGCGCTGGTGCCGCGCATGCACTGGGATGCCGAGAGCATCAAGATGGTGGTGGCGATTCTCGGCACCACGATCAGCCCCTACCTGTTCTTCTGGCAGGCGGCGCAGGAGGTGGAGGAGATCGAACGCATCCCCGAGGACCATGCGCTCAGGACCCACCCCGCGCAGGCGCGCGCGCAACTGCGCCGGCTGCGGCTCGACACCTGGGTCGGCATGGGCTTCTCCAACGCGATCGCCTTCTCGATGATCGTGGCCTCGGCCGCCACGCTGCACGCCCATGGCCAGACCGACGTGAGTTCGACCGCGCAGGCGGCCGAGGCCCTGCGCCCGGTGGCGGGCAGCGCGGCCTTCGCGCTGTTCGCGCTGGGGATCATCGGCACGGGCCTGCTGGCGCTGCCGGTGCTCGGCGGTTCGGCCGCCTATGCCTGCGCCGAATTCCTGCGCGTGCGCCGCGGGCTCGAGCAGCCGGTCGGCGCGGCGCCGGCCTTCTACGGCATCCTCGCGGCCGCCATGGCCTGCGGCATCGGCATCAGCCTGTGCGGCGTCGATCCAATGAAAGCGCTGGTGTGGGCGGCGGTGATCAATTCGCTGATGTCGGTGCCGATCATGGTCGGCGTCATGTGGGCCGCCGGCAGCCGCCGCCTCATGGGCGAGCTGGTGCTGCCGCTGCACTGGCGGGTGCTGGGCTGGGCCGCGACCGCGGTCATGGCGCTGGCGACCCTGGCCTTTCTCTGGACCAGCCTGCGGTCCTGAGCGCTGCCCGCCCGCGGCCCGGGCCCCCGTTCCCACTCCCACCGATTCCCGTAGGACTTAGTCGGGTTTTGTAATCTAGTGTGTTTAATTGCAACGAGTGTTATATTTTTGGCGAGAAACACTATTTAACACTTAGGCATTCAATCAATGGCGGGCCGCGAGGCTTTCCGGGGATGTTTCATCGATGGAAGCGCTTGAATTGCCATTCGGATCGCCAAAAAGCCCCAGTTTGGTGCATCGCCTGCCGGCCGACGGCCGATCTTCCTCGGGCCGCCCATGACCGGTTTCAGCGCCTCGCCCCGCGCCCGCCGGCCGCTGCTGAGCTTCAGCATCGAAGGGCTGCCGGCCCGTGACGAACTGCTCTTCAAGTCGCTGGTGCGGCTGCTCGACCACCGCACCCACCAGCACTGGGCCTGGCAGGTCGAGGGCGCCGACCTGCGCGTGGTGGGCGACCGGGCCGCGGTGCTGTCGGCCGAGGCGGCCGATTCGCCGCTGCCGCCCGTGCCGCTGCTGACGGTCGGCGACACGCCGCCGCCGCGCGGCCCCTTCCTGCGGCTGCCGCTGCATGCCGATGCGCTCGAGGCCATGCTCAACCGGCTCGGCGCGATGGTGGTCCATGCGCGCGAACTCGGCCTGGCGGCATCGGCCGAACGCGGCGCGCGCGGAGAGGAATACCGGCTGCTGCGCTGGCCTTCGGTCGCGCTGCTCGACTCGCCCGTGCGCATGAAGCTCGCGACCCTGCTCGCGAGCCGCCCGTCCACGCTGGCCGCGCTGCAGCAGCGCTCGAACGCCAGCGCGCAGGAGTGCGCCGACTTCATCGCCGCGCTCGAGCGCGCCGGCTTCGTGGCGGGCCATGGCGGCGCTGCCTCGCGCGCGCCCGAATCGATCTGGCCCGATTCGCAGGTGCATCCCGGCAGCGAGGCGCCGCCCCCGGCGCGCGAGGGCGTGCAGCCCGGCCTGCTCGCGCGCATCCGCAGCCGCCTCGGGCTGCTGTCCTCGGGATCGCGCGCCTGATGCGCCGCGATCCGCCCTGCATGACCCCAACCGATTCCGACTGAGCGTGGAGCACAAGATCCTTTTCACCGGCACCATGGGCGCCGGCAAGACCACCGCCATCGCGGCGGTGAGCGAGATTCCGCCGGTCAGCACCGAGGTGCGCAACAGCGACACCTCGGTCGCCAAGGCCACCACCACCGTCGGCCTGGACTACGGCGAGCTCACGCTCGACAACGGCGAGAAGCTGCGCCTGTACGGCACGCCCGGGCAGATGCGCTTCGATTTCATGTGGCGCATCCTCGCGCGCGGCGCGCTCGGCCTCGTGATCCTGGTCGACAACAGCCGTCCCGATCCGCTGGCCGATCTCGAGGTCTACCTCGACGGCTTCGCCGAGCTCATCGAGCAGACCGCCTGCGTGGTCGCGGTGGGCCGCACCGAGACCCATCCCGAACCCGGCCTCGACGCCTATGCCCAGCGCATGCAGGACAAGGGCGTGTTGTGCCCGGTGCTGCCGGCCAACGTGACCGATCCGCAGCAGGTGGTGCAGCTGCTCGAACTGCTCCTGATCCAGCTCGAAGCCTGAGCGCCGCCCCTTTCTTTCCTTTCTCTTCCGACATGAACATCCCACCCCGCCTCAAGGACGCCGCCGAGTCCGCCGTCGACACGCTCATGCGCGAGATCAAGGGCGTGAAGGCCGTCGTGATCTCGACCGAGGACGGCCTCGAACTGGCCGCGCGCGTGGAGAACACCGCGCAGGTCGCGCGCCTGTCGGCCATCGCGAGCTCGCTGGCCGCGCTCGGCGCGGTGGCCGGCGAGGAGAGCGGCCTGGGCCAGTGCGAGAACGTCGCGATCGAGTCCGCGCTGGGCCACATCCTGATGCTGCAGGCGCGCCATGACGAGGCCGACCTGATCGTGAGCGTGGTCGCGGGCAAGGACGCGGTCATCGGCCAGGTCCTGTACTTCGCCAAGCAGGCGACGCTGGCGCTGCAGCGCGCCTGAGGCGCGGGCCTTCCCTTCACTGTTACCAACCGGCCGCCGCTCATCACTCGCCCGGGTGGCGGCCGATCCTCAGGGCGATGGACTACGAAAGACACCGATGGCAAATATCAAGCAATCCATGGACGAACTGATGACGATCGACGGCGCGCTGTGCGCGGCGCTGGTCGATTCCGGCAGCGGCATGATCCTGGGTCAGGTCGGCTCGGGCGTGGACCTCGAAGTCGCGGCCGCGGGCAATACCGAGGTGGTGCGCGCCAAGAACAAGACCATGCGCGCGCTCGGCCTGAACGACGTGATCGAGGACATCCTGATCACGCTCGGCCGCCAGTACCACATCATCCGCCCGCTGCAGAAGCACGAGGGCCTGTTCGTCTACCTGGTGCTCGACAAGTCGAAGTCGAACCTCGCGCTCGCGCGCCGCAAGACGCAGGACGTGGAGCAGAGCCTGGCGGTCTGACGCGGCGCGCGTCGGCAACGGACAATGCCGGCGGCACGCACCACGCCGCCGACCCCACGCCGGACTCCGCCGATTGAAGCCCTTTCCCCCCGCCCCGCCGTACCGCATCGTCGCAGCGGACCAGTTGCCGCCGGACCTCGAACAGGCCGCGGGGCTCGACTGGAAAGCCGCGCGGGTGCTGTCGTCCGCGCCCGCCGAGGCACCGCGCGACCAGGCCGCGCCGGCCCTGCCGCCGGCCGCGAGCTGGGCGCTCTACGACCTCGCGGCCGACCGGCTGCTGGGCCACGAGCCCGCGGCCGGCAGCTATCCGCCGGCCGGCCTCGCCAAGCTCGCGACCGCGATGCTGGTGGAGCGCAAGCTGGTCGCCGAACGGCGTGACCGCCGCGCCGAGCGCACGCCGGTCGCGGTCGGCGCCGAGGCCATGGTGCGGCTGTCGGTGCAGCGGCTGCTCGAAGCCGCGCTGATCGCCTCGTCGGACAGCGCAGCCTTCGCGCTCGCCGCCTGGCACAGCGGCACCACCGAGGCCTTCGTCGAGGCCATGAACCGGCAGGCCGCGGCCTGGGGCCTGCGCGACACCCGCTTCGCCTGCCCCGCGGGCCAGGACGAGCGCGCGCGCAGCAATGCCGGCGACGTGCTGCGGCTGGCCGCGCGGCTGCTGCACGAGCATCCGGCGCTCGCGGCCATCGCCGGCAAGACCCGGCTCGATCCCTGGGAACAGGCGCTGCCCAACGTCAACCTGCTGCTGGGCACGGTGCGCGGTGTCGACGGCCTGGCCGCGGCCTTCTCGCCCGCGACGGGCGCGCACCAGATCGCCACCGCGGCGCACGAGGGCCGGCGCCTGCTGGCCGTGGTGCTCGGCGCGCCGGACCGCGTGGTCTGTGCCCGGCTCGCGGCGGCGCTGCTGCGCAAGGGGTTCTCGATGCCGGCGGCGGCGCCGGCACCGGCCTGAGCGCCGCGGCCCGCGGTCAGGCGCGGCCCGACATCGGCCACAGCCGCACGGCCAGCGCCGCGGCCGAGGAGACGATCGCCAGCGCCGTCACCGCGGCCCAGCCCCATTGCGCGAGTGCCAGCGCACCCACCGCGGAGCCGATCGCCATGCCGATGAACATGGCCGTGAACAGCACCGCGTTGAGCCGGCTGCGTGCGCCGGGCTCGATGCCGTAGACGATGGTCTGGTGCGCGATCAGCGTGGCCTGCACGCCGAGGTCGAAGCCGACCACCGCCACCACGATCACCGCGAGCTGCGCGCCCGGCGCCATCAGCGGCGCGAGCGCCATCACCGCGAACGAGACCACCACCAGCGCGGCGCCCAGCCGCGTCACCAGTTCCGGGCCGCGGCGGTCGGCCAGCCGGCCCGCGAGCGGCGCGGCCAGCGCACCGGCCGCGCCGGCCAGGCCGAAGGCGCCGGCCGCGGTGCTGCCGAGGTGGAAGGGTTCACCGTGCAGCATCACGGCCAGCGTGGACCAGAAGGCGCTGAAGCCGATCGAGATCAGGCCCTGCGCCCAGGCCGCGCGGCGCAGCGCGCCGTGGCGCTGCCACAGCGTGGCGAGCGAGCGCAGCAGCGCGCCGTAGGCCAGGTGCGTGGTGGCCTTGAAGCGCGGCAGCCCGCGCCAGGCGGCCGCGCCGATCAGCGCGATGCTGGCGGCGGCGGCCACGAACATCGTGCGCCAGCCGAAGTGCTCGGCCACGAAGCCGCTGACCACGCGCGACAGCAGGATGCCGAACAGCAGCCCGGTCATCACCGTGCCCACGGTCTTGCCGCGGCTGGCCTCGGGCGCCAGCGTGGCGGCGGCGGGCACGATGTCCTGCGCCATGGTGGCGGCCAGCCCGATCGCCAGGCTCGCGGCCAGCAGCATGCCGACCGAGGGCGAGGCACCCGCGAGCAGCAATGCCACGCACAGCACGGCCGCCTTCGCGAGGATGATGCGGCGCCGGTCGTAGCGGTCGCCCAGCGGCGCCAGGAACAGGATGCCCAGCGCATAGCCGAGCTGGGTCAGGGTGGGCACGAAGCCGACCGTGCGCGTCGGCGCGCCGATGTCGGCCGCGAGCACGCCCAGCATCGGCTGGCTGTAATAGAGGGCGGCCACCGCGAAGCCGGCGCCGCTGGCGAGCAGCAGCACCAGCGAGGCAGGCAGGGCCGGCGCGGCCGGTGCCAGCGGTTCGGCACCCGCATGCGCTGCTTGAATGGAAGACATGGTATTTACCCTTGGATTCGGCGGAAAGTGCGCGGAGTTTGCAGGGCTGAGCGCTCGAACGGTAGTCCTCGGCAGCGAACAACGTATATACGTCTGATGCATACAAGGCGCAAAATCCCGTCATGGCAACGAATTCCGCCCCCGCAACGCCCGCCGTCCCGGTCGCCAGCGCCCCGGCCGACCGTGTCGAGCTCATGCAGACCTTCGTGCGCATCGTCGAGGCCGGCAGCCTGTCGGCCGCCGCGGCCCAGCTCGGCATGAGCCAGCCCACCGTGAGCCGGCGGCTGCAGGCGCTCGAGCGCTCGCTCGGCCTGCGCCTGCTGCGGCGCTCCACCCACGGCATGAAGCTCACCGAGGACGGCGAGCGCTGCTTCGAGCGCGCGAAGGAACTGCTGGCCGACTGGGCCGCCTTCGAGGACGAGCTGCGCGGCGCCGGCCGCGCGGCCGAGGGCACGCTGCGCGTGATCGCGCCGCATGCGCTCGGGCAGGACCTGCTGATGCATCCGCTGTACCGCTACCTGCGCGAGCATCCGCGCGTGGACGTCGAATGGCTGCTGCACGACCGGCGCCCCGACTTCATCACCGAGAACATCGACTGCGCGATCCAGGTCGGCGAGATCGACGACCCCTCGGTGGTGGCGCTCAAGCTGTCGGAGATCCCGCGCATCGTGGCCGCCGCGCCGGCGCTGATGGAGGGCCGGCCGCCGATCGCGCATGCCGCCGAGCTCGCGGCGCTGCCCTGGCTGGCGCTGCGCACCTTCTACCGCACCGAGCTGCGGCTCTCGCACGTGACGACCGGCGAGGAATGCCGCGTGCCGATCCGCCCGCGCCTGAGCACCGACGGCCTCTACGCGCTGCGCAACGCGGCCGTGCTGGGGCTCGGCGCCTGCATGGGCTCGGCCTGGCTGCTCAACGACGACATCGCGCGCGGCCGGCTGCTGCGGCTGGTGCCGCAATGGCAGGCACCGCCGCTGCCGGTGTACCTGGTCTATCCGCAGACGCGCTTCCAGTCGGCCAAGCTGCGGCACTTCATCGAGGCGGTGCGCGCCGCGCTGCCGCGCGCGATCGACGTGGCCGATTCGCTCGCGGGCGTGGTGGCCTGAGGCGCGGCGACGCCGGCGGAGGACTTCATGCTCACCCACAAGCAGTTGCGCTACTTCGTCGACATCGTCGATGCCGGCAGCTTCAGCCTCGCGGCGGAACGTCTCTACATCGCGCAGTCGGCGCTGAGCCGGCAGGTCAAGGAGATGGAAACGCAGCTGCAGGTGCCGCTGCTCGAGCGCGGCACGCGCCAGCTCGAGATGACGCCGGCCGGCCGCTCGCTGTATGCCGACGCGCGCCAGATCCTGCGCGCGCTCGATGCCGCCGCGCTGGGCGCGCGCCAGGCGCAACGCGGCATCGAGGGCACGGTGCACCTGCTGCATTCGAGCTCGGTGCCGCTGTCGCCGGTGCTGCTCGGCGCGCTGCGCTCGCATGCGCTGCGCTGTCCGGGCGTGGCGATCGAGGTCGCGCAGGCCTCGTCCGAGCACCAGGCGCTCGACATCGCCGAGGGCCGCGCCGACATCGGCCTCGCGCGCGCGCCGGTGCTGCGCCGCCATCCGGGCGTGGGCCATGCGCCGCTGTTCGACGAGCCGCTGGTGGTGCTGCTGCCCGCCGCGCATGCGCTGGCCGGGCGCGCGCGGCTGCGGCTCGCCGAGCTGCGCGCCGAGCCCTTCGTCGCGCTGCCGCACCGCGAGCGCGGCGGGCTCAGCCATGCGGTGGCCGAACTGTGCCGCGCCGAGGGCTTCGAGCCCGTGGGCGCGCAGGTGCGCTCGCGCAAGTGGTCGCAGCTCGCGCTGGTGCAGGCCGGCTTCGGCCTCGCGATCGTGCCGGCCTCGATGGCCGCGCTGGCGCCCGCGGGCGTGCGCGCGCTGCCGCTCGACGGCGAGGGCTGCCGCAGCGGCGTGCTGGTGCTGTGGCGCGAGGGCGGGCCGCGGCATGCGCTCGCGCTGCGCGAGTCGCTGCAGGCCGCGTTCGCGCCATCGATCTGATTTCGAGATCGCCGCGCGCCGCATTCGGCATTGGCGCGGCGCGCCGCGAGCGCCTAGATTCGCGTTCGCCCCCACGAAGCGAACGCCCATGACCTTTTCGTCGTCCCTGCAGCACCTGCTGCCCTTCACGCCGCTGCAGCTGCTGGCCATCTGCGCCGGCATCGTCGCGGCCTACGTGATCTTCGGCATCGCCGGCTTCGGCACCGCGCTGGTCGCCGGGCCGGTGCTCGCGCAGTTCGTGCCGGTGGCCACGGTCGTGCCGCTGCTGGCGCTGCTCGACTTCGTCGCGGCCGTGGTCAACGTGAGCCGCGATGCCGGCGCGGCCGACCGCGCCGAGCTGCGCCGGCTGGTGCCGCTGATGGCGTTCGGCAGCCTCGTGGGGGCCGCGCTGCTGCTGCTGGGACGGCCGCAGGCGATGCTGCTGGCGCTGGGCGTCTTCGCGGTCGCCTATGCGCTGTATGCGCTCAGCGGCTGGCGGCCGGTCGCGCGGCTCTCGGCGCGCGCGGCCGTGCCCTTCGGCTTCGTCGGCGGCATCTTCTCGGCCATGTTCGGCAGCGGCGGCTTCATCTATGCGATCTATCTCGCGGGCCGCATCGACGAAAAGGAACGCGTGCGCGTCACCCAGTCCACGCTGATCGGCCTCAGCACGCTCACGCGCGCGCTGCTGTTCCTGGCAGCGGGCGTGTATGCCGAGGTCTCGATCCTCGCGCTGGCCGTGCTGCTGCTGCCCGCGATGCTGCTGGGCACCGCGCTGGGCCGGCGCATCACGCTGCGGCTGTCGCGCGAGCAGTTCCTGCGCGTGGTCGCGCTCGCGGTGCTGTGCTCGGGCGCCTTCCTGATCGTGCGCTACGCGATGGGCTGAAGCCCGTGCGCTCAGGCCGCCTGCAGCCGGGGCGGCGCGACCTCGGGTTCCGCGCGCAGTTCGGCGCGCCGCGCGGCGATCGCTTCGGCGAGGAATTCCGCGTCGCGCGCCACGCCCGAGAAACGTCCCGAACCCCAGGTGTGCAGCCACGGCAGCCCGAGGAAATACAGCCCCGGCTCGCGCGTGACGCCGCGCTGGTGCACCGGGTGGCCGCGGCCGTTGAACACCGGCGCGTCGACCCAGGCGAAATCGGGCGAGAAGCCGATGCACCACAGCACGCTGGTGATGCCCGCGGCCGCGAGATCGAGCCGGGTGCGTTCCTCGGCCGGCTCCCACACGGGCGCGTAGACCGAGGGCGGCGGCGCCTCGATGCCGTTGGCGGCGATGAACTTGTCGATCGAGGCGTTGATGCCGTTGTAGATGCGGTCGGCATGGTCGAGGTGCTCGCGCAGGTTGGGCTGGAACTGCAGCACGCCCTGGTCCAGGTCGGTCAGCAGGCCGAACAGCTCCATGCCCTCGCGCGCGAAGCGCCGCAGGTCGATGTCGCGTCCGCCGTCGCGGCCGGTCACGTAGTGGTTGGTGTTGTCGCGCACGCCCTCGCGCAGCGGATGGGCGGTGACCGGCATGTCGTAGTACTGCATGTCGGCCAGCCAGTCGACCACCTCGCGGCCGCGGTAGAAGCGCGCGCAGCGCGGTGCATCGCCCGTGGCCAGGTAGACCTTGCGGCCGGCCAGGTGCAGGTCCTCGGCGATCTGCGCGCCCGACTGGCCGCAGCCCACGACCAGCACCGCGCCCTCGGGCAGCTGCGCGGGGTTGCGGTACTGCGCCGAGTGGTACTGCGCCACCGAGGCCGGCAGCTTCTCGGCCAGCCGCGGCACGATCGGCTTGTGGTAGCCGCCCGAGGCCACCACCACCTGGTCGGCGGTGTAGAGGCCGGCGTCGGTCTGCACCTCGTAGCGGCCGCGCTCGCCGCTTTGCGGCACGTGCACCACGCGCTGCACCGTCACGCCCTCGAGCGCGGGCGGCTTCACCTGCGCCACGAAGCCCGCGAGCCAGTCGTTGATCTGGTCCTTGACCATGAAGCCGTGCGGATCGTCGCCCTGGTAGGGCCAGCCCGGCAACTGGCATTGCCAGTTGGGCGTGACCAGGCAGAACGAATCCCAGCGCTGCGTGCGCCAGCTGTGGACCAGGCTGCGCTTCTCGATCACGAGGTGGTCGATGCCGCGCTGCTGCAGGCAGTGGCTCAGCGACAGGCCGGCCTGGCCGCCGCCGACGATCGCCACGCTGTAGTGGCTGCGGCCGCCGTAGGGATGCTCGGGATGGGTGGGGTGGGACATGGGGTCTCTCTTTCTCGATGGGGGCGCAGGGGGGAGGTCAGTCGAAGGCCAGCACGGTGACTTCGGCGGCGGGCTCGAAGCGCGCGGCGATGCGCTCGATCTCGGCGAGCTGGTCCATCGCCTGCGAACAGGCGAAGCCATACTTCGCGCGCACGCGTTCGGAGGCGATGCCGAGCGCCTCGCGCGTGCGCCGCAGGAAATCGTCGAGCGCATAGCGTTCGCCGGGCGCGAGGAAGTCGCGCACCACCAGCGAGGGCGAGTAGCAGCGCGATTCGCTGGCATCGGGCCAGCGCACCTGGAAATGCATCACGGGCATGGGGCGGTCCTCGTTTCGATGGCGTGGGGGCGGCGCAGGCCTTCGCGGTAGAGGGCGACGTGCCGCTGCGCGCTCTCGGCCCAGCTGAAGTGCCGCGCGAGCCGGGCCGCCGATCGCGCGATGCGCGCGTCGTCGCGCCGCGCGAGCGCCTCGGCCAAGGCCTGCGCGATCGAGCCGGCATCGAGCGGGTCGGCCCAGCTCACGTCCTCGGGCGCGAGGTAGTCGGTGAAGGGCGCGATGCGCGAGGCCACCACGGGCCGCCCGCTCGCCAGGCCTTCGAGTACCACCAGGCCGAAGCCTTCGCGCAGCGAGGGCATCGCGACCACGTCGGCGAGCCGGTAGAGCGCGGGCATGTCCTCATCGGCCAGCGGCCCGGTGAGCCGCACGGCGCGGTCCGGGCCTTCGGCCAGCCCGAGGCGCGCGAGCGCGGAGGCGAAGGCCTGCATGGTGGCGCTGTGGTCGAGCAGGCTCGCGCCGCCCGCGATCACCAGCTGCGCATCGGCCTGGCCCGGGCGCTGCCGCAGCAGCGCGAAGGCCTCGAGCAGGCGCAGCGTGTTCTTGCGTTCCTCGACGCCGCCGACGGCCAGCACCACCGGCGCGCCGGTGCGCAGACCGAGCCGTCGCGCGAGCGCCGCGTCGCCGGCCTGCATGCGCGGCGAGAAGCGCGCGGTGTCGATGCCGTTCGCCACCTCCTGCGCCGCGATCCCGTGGTGCCGAGCGAGATGCTCGCACCACAGCCGGCTCACGCAGAACACCTGCCGTGCGCGGACGAAGGCCTGGTGCTGCCAGTGCGCGAGCTGCGCATCGGCGAAGTCGTCGAGGTGATGGACCGTGCGCACGAAGCCCTCGATGCGGCCCATGTCCTGCAGCCGTGCCAGTGCGTTGCCGCCGATCGAGTCATGGGTGTGGAGCACGTCGAAGCGCTCGTGCTCGAGCAGCGCGCCCAGGTGGTCGACGAAGGCCGCGATGCGCGTGCGCACCATCGCCACCGTGTCGGCTGGCGTGCCGTGCACCGGCACGAGCTCGGCGCGGCAGGGCGGTTCGCGGAAGAAGCGCTGGCCCGGCGCGGCCGGCGCGAACACGGTGACGGCATGGCCGGCCTCGTGCAGCGCACGCGCGAGTTCCAGCGTGTGGACCACGCCGCCGCGCGGGTTGACCGAATGCGTCAGCAGCCCGATGCGCAGCGGGCGCTCGAGGTCGTCGTCAGCCATGGCGGGCCTCCTCGCGCAGGCCGGACGGCGCCGGCGGCTGGATGAAGGCATCGCGGCCGAAGTCCCACAGCAGGGCCTCCTCGCCATCGGCGCGCAGGCGCACGGTGCGGCTGGGGTCCACGGTGCCGATCACGCCGCAGGCGATGTCGCGCGCCGCGAAGCGCGCGAGCACGCGCGCGAGCTGCGCGGGCGCGACGCTGAGCACGAAGCCGTAGCTCGGGAACGACGACAGCCAGCGCAGCAGCGGCACGCCCTCGGGCTTCGGCAGCGCATCGAGCTCGATCGAGGCGCCCACGCCCGAGCATTCGAGCAGCATCATCGCGGTGCCGACCGCGCCGGCCATGCTGATGTCCTTGCCGGCGCGGCACAGGCCGGCCTCGGCCAGCGCGGGCAGCAGCTCGAGGTCGGCGCGCAGCCGCGCGGCCGGCGCGCGCGTCGAGGCGTTCCAGTAGGGGAAGGGCTCCTCGTAGGCGCCGCGCAGGTCGGCCGCCATCACCAGCAGGTCGCCGGGCCGCGCATCGAAGCTCGTGATCAGCCGGCGCGCATGGCCGAGGATCGCGACCGCGAGCTGCGGCCGCTCGCTGCGGTTGTTGCTGTGGCCGCCGACGATCGGCACGCCATAGCGCGCCGCGGCCTCGGCCATGCCGCCGAGCACCTGGTCGGCCGGGTTCATGCCGCTGCTCCACAGCGCGTCGACCACCGCGGTCGGGCGCCCGCCCATCGCGTAGATGTCGCTCACGTTGACCATCACGCCGCAGTAGCCCGCGAACCAGGGCATGCGCACGATGAAGTCCTCGACCAGCCCCTCGATCGCGAACAGCAGGTAGCCGCCGCGGCCGTCGGGAATGGCGGCGCAGTCGTCGCCCACAGGCACGGCCTGCGCGAGCGCCGCGTGGCCGCCGGGCAGCGAGCGGCCCAGCGCGGCCACCACCTCGCTGATATCGCGCTTGTGGGCGAAGCCGCGCGTGGCGCGCAGCGCTTCGGCGATCTCGGCGGCGCGGCTCATCGCGGCACCTTCGCGCGCGTGACGAAGCCGCTGACCGGGTCGTGGCAGGGCGGATAGAAGCCGAGGTCGGCGCGCATGCGCGCATGCGCGCGGCCCTGCACCTCGCATTCGCCGAGCGTGGTCCAGCCGAGCTTGCGGAACAGCGGCTCGTTCTGCAGCTGCACCTGCGCGAGGAACAGCGTGCAGCCCAGCGCATGGGCGCGCGACACCGCGAGCCGGATCAGCGTCGCGCCCAGGTGGCCCTGGCTGCGGAAGGCCGGGTGCACCGCGAGCCGCGAGCCCCACCATTCGCTCCCGCTGCCGGTCCCTGCGGCGCCGCGATGGATGCGCACCGTGCCCACCACCTGCTCGGGCATGCCGGCGTTGCACGACATCGCCACCAGCAGCAGTGCATGGTCGTCGATCGCGTCGCGGTCGTCGCGCGCGAAGATGCCCTGCTCGATGCAGAACACCGCGCGGCGCAGCGCCATCGCCTCGTCGCGCTCCCATTGCTGGGAAGCCTCGCGCACGAGGTATTCGACCGGCGCGTAGGCCAGCGGCAGCTCGCTCCAGGCTTCGGCGGTCTTCATCTCAGGCCTCGTAGACGGACAGCGACGAGCAGGCGCCGCACTTGCCGCAGCCGGCCTTGATGTCGGCCGAGCGCAGGCCGGCCGCCGCGACGCGCCGGCCCAGCGGCTCGAGCAGCGACTTCATGAACTCGGGCGTGGGGGCGGGATGGTCCTCGAGCGGCGTGCCGCTGATCGGCACGAAGGGCACGACGAAGGGGTAGACGCCGCGCGCGAGCAGCTCGTCGCAGATCGAGAGGATGGCCTCGCGCGAATCGCCGAGGCCCGCGAGGATGTAGGTGCTGACCTGGCCGCGGCCGAACACCGCCACCGCGGCCTCGAAGGCGCTCATGTAGCGCGACACCGGCACGCTGGCCTTGCCCGGCATGATGCGCTCGCGCACCTCGGGCGTGACCACCTCCAGGTGCATGCCCAGCGTGTCGATGCCCGCGGCCTTCATGCGCTGGAACCAGCGGTCGTCGTCGGGCGGCTCGCACTGGCCCTGGATCGGGATGTCGACCGCGGCCTTGATCGCGAAGGCGCTCTCGCACAGCACCGCCGCGCCGCGGTCGGTGGCGTTGGGCGTGCCGGTGGTCAGCACCATGTGCTTCACGCCGTCGAGCAGCACGGCCGCGCGCGCCACCTCGGCGAGCTGCTGCGGCGTCTTGTGCGCGATGGTGCGGCCGGCCGCGAGCGACTGGCCGATCGCGCAGAACTTGCAGCTCTTGCGCCGGCTCTCGTAGCGGATGCAGGTCTGCAGCACGGTGGTGGCGAGCACGTCGCTGCCGTGCAGCGTGGCGATGTGCGAATAGGGCACGCCATCGAAGGTCTGCATCGCATAGAAGCGCGGCTGGCGCGGAAAGGCGATGTTCGCGATCGGGATGCTGCCGCGCATCACGCGGCTCACGCCCTGCGCGTTCGGCGCCTCGGCCGTGAACGGCGAATGCCAGGCGCTCGCGGTGTGCACCGGCACCATGATCGTGTGGCCGTCGACCAGCACGGCCTTGTGGTCCGAGGGGCCGGCGCCGCCGCGGCGGCTGGCGGCACCCGCGCCGGGGTCAACCAGCCGCAACCCGAAGGACTGGAGCTCCGTCATCAGCTGGCGGCTGTCCACCGGCGCGGGATTCGGTGCGGGGTTCGATGCGAGGGCGGCGGTCGTCGTCATGGTCGGGGCTCCGTGGGTGGGAAGAAAGGGTGTGCATCGGCACGGTGGTGGCCGCGGGCCGGTCGTCGATGGCGAGCGAGAGCAGCTCGGGGCGCGCGTAGTGGCCCACCGAATCCATCATTCGCTTGCGCTTGGCGATCAGCGCCATGTCGAGGTCGGCGATCACCATGCCCTCGCCCTCGGTGAGCGGCGGCGCGAGATGCCGGCCCTCGGGCGAGACGATGGCCGTGTGGCAGCCGCCGCGCAGCGCCTTCTGCAGGTTCGGGTCGGGCGTGACGCTGCGGATCTGCTCGTCGCTGAGCCAGCCGGTGGCGTTGACCACGAAGCAGCCCGACTCGAGCGCGTGGTGGCGGATCGTCACCTCCATCTGCTCGGCGAAGATCGGGCCCACCAGCGAGCCCGGGAACTGCGCGCAGTGGATCTCCTCGTGCTGCGCCATCAGGCTGTAGCGCGCCAGCGGGTTGTAGTGCTCCCAGCAGGCCAGCGCGCCGACGCGGCCGATGGCGGTGTCGACCACCTTGAGCCCGGCGCCGTCGCCCTGGCCCCAGACCATGCGCTCGTGGTAGGTCGGCGTGATCTTGCGGCGCTTGAGCGCGAGCGTGCCGTCGGCGTCGAACACCAGCTGCGTGTTGTAGAGGCTGCCGTGGTCGCGCTCGTTCACGCCGAGCACCACCACCACGCCACGGGCGCGTGCGAGCTCGGCCACGGCCTGCGTGACCGGGCCGGGCACCACCACCGCGCGCTCGGCCAGCAGCAGGTGCGGCGCGCCCTGCAGCACCGGCGGCAGCACGAAGCTGAAGTAGGGGTAGTAGGGCACGAAGGTCTCGGGGAAGACCGCGAGCTGCGCGCCCTTTGAAGCGGCTTCGTCGATCGCGCTGCACACCCGATCGAGCGTGCCGTCGGGACGGTCGAAGTCCGGCGCGATCTGGATCGCCGCGGCGCGGACGATGCGGGGTGCGGTGGCCATCGCTTACAGCGTCCAGGTGTCGAGGATGAAGGCGTTGGCCTTGCGGTGCAGCAGGATCAGGTCGAGCACGTCGAGCGGGTTGATCGGCTTGATGCCCTCGATCAGCGCGCCCTCGCCGTGGCCGTAGAGCGCCTGCAGCGCGAAGCGGCAGGCGTAGACCTTGCCGCCCTCGGCGATGAAGGTGGCGATCTGCTTGTTGAAGTTCTGGTGGCCCGGGAAGGCCTCGTCGCCCAGCGTCGGAAAGCCGCGCTGCACGCCCAGCGTGACGCCGGGGCCGTAGAGCAGGATCGAGGTCTCGAAGCCCTTGCGCTTGAGGCGCGTGGCCTGCAGCAGGTTGACGAAGCCGATCGAGCCTTCGAAGGCCACGGTGTGGAAGGTCACGAGCGCCTTCTCGCCGGGCTCGGCCTTCACGTCTTCGAACACCTTCTCTTCGTAGTCGACGAGGAACTCGCCTTTTTCGTTGCGGGGACGGGTCACAGTGGGCATGGGGTACTCCGGTGAAAGGGATGAAGGAGAGGAACGCAGCAGCGTCTGCGCGCCTTCTTCTTCGCATGCCATGTGCCAAGGCGCGGGGCCCGCGATGCAATCAAGTTGCGATCAAGGCGCAGCGGTGCCGCATGCGGGCGCGAAAAATTTCCGCGCGACTGCCGCGAGCGGGTCGCGCGGCGTTCGCGGCGGGCCGGGCCGCACCGTGGCGAAGCGTTCGGCGTGCGATCAATGCACCCGATCAATGGGGTTGATCGCACCCGTTCGAGGCATCGCCGGCCCTGGGAACCCCCAGGGGACGGGCACGTTTCCTGCGGGTTGATCGGTCCCCCGATGCAATCAATGGATGCAATCAAGTGGCCGCCACCGACACCGCCCCGATCGCCCCCATCACGCTGCACTGGCGCAAGCAGCTGCGCGCCAGCGCCAAGCCGGCCTACCTGTTGCTGGCCGACCTGATCGCCGACGACATCCGCACCGGCCGGCTCGGCGCGCGCGACCGGCTGCCCACGCTGCGCGAGCTGGCGGCGGACCTGCAGCTCAACTACACGACCGTGGCGCGCGGCTATGCCGAGGCGCGCAAGCGCGGGCTGATCGACTCGCGCGCGGGCACCGGCACCTTCATCCGCACCGGCAGCCCGAGCCTGCGGCTGCGCGGCGGCAGCGGCGCCGAGATGACGATGAACATGCCGCCCGAGCCGCGCGACGAGCACCTGGTGGCGCGCATGCACGAGGGTGCCGCGCAGGCCTTCGCGCAGGCCGATCTCTACGACCTGCTGCGCTACCAGGACTTCGGCGGCACGGTGCACGACCGCGAGGCCGCGATGCAGTGGCTGCGCCCGCACGTGCCCGAGGCCGGCGTCGACCGCATCCTCGTGTGCCCCGGCATCCACGGCGTGCTGACCGCGCTGATCTCGCAGCTCGCGCGGCCCGGCGAGCTGGTGTGCGTGGAATCGCTGACCTACCCGGGCATCAAGGCCATCGCGGCCCAACTGGGCGTGCAGCTGCATGCGCTGCAGCTCGACGACGACGGCCCGATCGCCGATGCCTTCGAGCACGCCTGCAAGACCCTGAAGCCCAAGGCGCTGTACTGCAATCCGACCCTGCTCAACCCCACCACCGGCACCGTGAGCCGCGCGCGGCGCGAGGCGCTGGCCGACGTGGCGCTGCGCTACGCGGTGCCGATCATCGAAGACGACGCCTACGGCATGCTGCCGCGCCAGATGCCGCCCACGCTCGCCACGCTGGCGCCCGCGCTCACCTACTACGTCACCGGCTTCTCCAAGTGCTTCGGCGCGGGGCTGCGCAGCGCCTATGTCTGCGCGCCGACCGCGCGCCAGTCGCAGCGGCTCGCGGGTGCCCTGCGCGCCACCACGGTGATGGCCTCGCCGGTCACCAATGCGCTGACCACGATGTGGGTCGAGGACGGCACGGCCGACGCCATGCTGCAGGCGGTGCGCGCCGAATCGGCCGCGCGCCAGCTGCTGGCCGCGCGCCATCTCGGCGGCCACGGGCTGCAGGCCCATCCCGAGGGCTTCCATGCCTGGCTGCCGCTCACGCCGGGCTGGAGCCCGGTCGAGTTCGCCTCCTTCCTGCGCACGCGCAACGTGGGCGTGGTCGCGAGCGCGGCCTTCTCGACCGACGGCGATCCGCCCGACGCGGTGCGCATCTGCCTCGGCGGCCCGATGTCGCGCGAGGAGTGCGACGACGCGCTGCGGCTGATCGCGGACACGCTGACGCATCCGCTGCATCCGCACGCGACGGTGCAGGAAAGAGCCTTCTAGCTATGCAGGGTCGTGGCAGCAGACGCAGAGCTTGTTGCCATCGGGATCGCGGAAGTAGGCGCCGTAGTAGTTGGCGTGGTAGTGCGGGCGCAGCCCGGGCGGGCCCTCGCAACGCCCGCCGTGGGCCAGCGCCACGGCATGGACGCGGTCGACCGTGGCGCGGTCGGCCGCGAGCAGCGCGACCATCTGGCCGTTGCCCACCGCCGGCTCCTGGCCGTCGAAGGGCGCGCCGATCAGGAACAGCGGGCGCGGCGCGTCGGGGCGCTGCCAGCCGGCCCAGGGGCGGCTGTCGTCGCGAAAGCGCAGCGCATGGCCGAGCTCGGCCATGAGGGCGGCATGGAAGCCGAAGGCGCGCTCGAAGTCGCTCACGCCGAGGAATACGTGGGAAAGCATGGCGGCAGGCCCGGGAAGCGAGGGGGACGGCCATCGTGCCTCAAGGGCCGCGCTATCCCGGCCGGTTGTTACGGCGTGAAACACCGGCCTACAGCCCGGTAAGATCGCCGGACTGGCCGGAACGCCGTTCCGGCCGCCGGCTCCACCCGCACCCTCATCCATGGTTTTGGCCCGCTACCGAAGAAAAGGCGCTGCCTGATGGCGACCGCCGCCTCGATCACCAGCCTCACGCCCGTGCCGGCCTCCGCCGACGAGGCCGAGGCCTGGGTGCGCGGCGAGCTGATCCGCAGCCTGATGCGCTCGGCGCGAGGTTCCTACCTCGTGTCGGGCACCTTGATGGTCGGCATGGCGGCGCTCAACTGGTCGGCGCTGCCGCGCTGGGAGGTGCTGACCTGGCTCACCGCCGGCCTGATCTCGATGGCCTGTCGGGCCTGGGCCGCGCGCGTGTACGCGGTGCGCTACGTCGGGCGCAGCGCGCTGGCGCAGCAGCAGTACGCCGACCGCTATGCCTTCGTCTGGACCGCCAGCGCCTTCGTCTGGGGGTTGTCGGTGCTGCTGTTCTTCGAGCGCGTGCCGCAGGTCAACCAGTTCATCAGCTGGCTGGTGATCGCGGGCGTCGCGACCTCGCCGCTCAACGGGCTGGCGCTGCACCCGCCGCTGCTCAAGCGCTTCGTCAACACGCTGTTCGCCACCGTGCTCGGCTCGGTGCTGGTGCGGTTGGTGGTCATCAACCTCGAGCATCCGCAGTTCCAGTACGGCTTCCTGCTGCCGATCCTGCCCACGCTGCACTGGTACCTGCTGCTGCGCGCCGGCCACCACATCCACGAGACCGCGCGCAACAGCCTGGAGCTGCTGTTCCACAACCACATCCTGATCAAGTCGCTGACCCAGCAGCGGCAGGCGGCGGTGGCGGCCGTGGCGATGAAGAACCGCTTCCTCGCGAGCGCCGCGCACGACATGCGCCAGCCGGTGTTGGCGCTGTCGCTGTACGCCGACTGGCTGCGCAACGAGCCCGAGCTGGCGCCGAAGATCGTGCGCGCCACCCATGCGGTCAATGCGCTGTTCGACTCCATGTTCGACCTCGCGCGCATCGACTCGGGCCAGGTGCGGCTGCACATCGAGCGCGTGGACATCGCCGAGCTGCTGCAGGACCTCGAGCTGCAGTACCGCCCCGTGGCCGAGAGCAAGGGGCTCGATTTCCGCGTCCACGTGACCGAGGGCAGCTTCCTCACCGACCCGATCCGCGTGCGCCGCATGATCGGCAACCTGCTGGCCAATGCGATCAAGTACACGCCCGAGGGCGGCGTGCTGCTGGCCTCGCGCCGCACCCGCGAGGGCATGCGCGTCGAGGTCTGGGACACCGGCATCGGCATCGCACCCGAGCACCTGCGCGACGTGTTCCTCGAGTTCTACAAGGTGGCCGATCATGCCGGCACCTCCGACGGCTTCGGCCTCGGCCTGGCGATCGTCGCGCGCCTGTCGCACGTGCTGGGCCACCCGGTCAGCGTGCGCTCGCGCCTGGGCAGCGGCAGCGTGTTCCGCGTGGCGCTGCACGATGCCGACGAGGCGGTGGCGCAGGCGCGTGTGAGCGCGGCGGTGGGCTGAGAGCCTCCGCGTCACTAGGCCGACCTGGGGATTTGGCGCAGGGCCGAGGTGCCCGCTGCTGTTATCTTCCCCGCCGTCTCGAAACGGAACCGCAGAGCCGCATCCAGCAGGCCGTTTCCGTTCTTTCAAGACAGGGCACGGGAGGGCCCGCAGAGATGATCCACAAGTTCAGATACGCCGTGGGAGCGGCCATGGTCGCGATGCTGTGCGCATGCGGTGGCGGAGGCGGCGGTGGTTCCGCCGGCTTCGCTTTCCTGCCGCCGGTTGCTCCGCCCGCGACGGGCGGCCCGTCGGGCCCCTCGGAGCCCGAAATCCCCACGCCTGCCGACAACGCACCGCCGGTCGCCGCGGCCGCGAAGGCTTCGGCGGGCACGCTGGGGCTGGTCGCCACGCTCGACGGCAGCGGCAGCAAGGCGGCGCAGGGGCGGTCGCTGAGCTATGCCTGGATGCTGCAGTCCAAGCCGCTGAGCAGCCAGGCGGCGCTGGCCGGTGCGAATGGCGCGAAGCCGTCGCTGCTGCTCGACGAGCAAGGCGACTATGTCGTGCGGCTGGTGGTGAACGATGGCGTGAAGGACAGCGAGCCGGCGTATATCACCGTCACACCGGCCGTTCCGGCCACGACCGGTCCGATCTACAAGTTCGCGTTGATCGAGACCACACCGACGCCCGACACCGATCGGCGGGGCCAGTACGCGTTCTGCGAATTCCGTCGCCAGGAAGGGCGTGCGCAGGACTTCTGGCCCGCCGGGGGCGATGCCATCAGATACTGCTCCGTGCTGCTTCCCGGCATGGAGCAGGGCGCGGCGAGGGGGCTTGGCACCATTTCCGGCATCGCGCCCGACAGGCTGCCTTCCTTCGTTCACACCTCCATCGGGACGCCCAGTTTGGGGGCCTATCCGGCAGACACGCCGGCCATGCCGGTCGGCATGAGCTACGACATATCGCCGGACGTCGTCAGGATTGCACGAACGCCGCTCGGAAAGAGCGTCGGCGAGTCGCTGGGATTCACGCTCGAGGGGATCCGGGGTGCGTTCGGGAAGGGCCGCTACAGGATCGCCGGTGCGGTCCTTGCGCAGAATGCGCCGCCGGGCTGGGACGCCGCGGTGGAGATGACGGTGCGGGTCCGCATGGCGGCCTACGACCGCGGCACGCTCGTCGCGAACTTCGACATCTATTCGAAGCGGTTCACCGCGGATTTCTCGGACGACGTGGAGTTCGATCTCGCCGCGAGTGCCTACCAGGTGCAGGCGCCCGGCGCGACGCAGGTGGTTCAATCGCTCGAGGTGACCCAGCAGGTCGCCTATTCGCGCAAGACGCCCTGAGTAGCTGGGGGTGCCGCCCCCGCGGCGCCCCCAAAAGAAAAAGCCGCGCACACGGCGCGGCCCCTTCACGACGCTGCAGCCGGCCTCAGCCCGACAGCAACCCGTTCGTGCGCGCGTAGTGCAGCGCCTGCGTGCGGCTCTTCACGCCGAGGCGGCGGAACAGGCGCCACAGGTGCACCTTCACCGTGTGTTCGCTGATCTCGAGGTCGGTGGCGATGTCGCGATTGCTCATGCCCTTGTCGAGCATCGCGATCAGCTGGGTCTGGCGCTTCGAGAGCTTGCTGTTGCTGGCCAGCGGCGGCTCGTCGGTTTCTTCCGAACCGGCCATCAGCAGGCCACGCAGGGCCGCCGCCAGCTCGGCCGAGCTGGCCGACTTCTCGATGTAGGTGTCGGCACCGGCTTCGATGCAGGCGTCTTCCATGTCGGCCGAGGGCGCCGCCGAATAGACGGCGATCGGCACGTTGGGATAGACCTGCTTGACCGCGATCACGCCCGAAACGCCGTTGGTGTCGGGCAGCTTCAGGTCGAGACAGAAGAGCGTGGGCGCTCCGCGCTGCGCGACGGAACTCGCGAGCTTGTCGAGCCGTTCGAGCTCGACGATGTTCTCGGCCGGACGAAGGCGCCGCAGGACCATCACGATCGCGTCGCGCATCAGGGGGTGGTCGTCGATGACATATATGCTCATGTTTTCTTCCTTTGTGATCGCACCGTCTTCTCTCTTCACGTCCACCGGCGGATGGGCCGATGGCGGTTGCCGGATCATCCGCCCTTGGTGGTGGCGGTGGCCTCCGACAGTGCCTCCAGCGCCTCGCTCGCGGCGCGCAATCCTTCATCCGTGGCGATCGGCTCGAGCCGATCCGCATAAGTCGTCAAGGCCGCGCCGCGCTGCTCCTGCAGCGCCGCGATGGTACGGCCGGCCTCCTGCGGCGAGGCGAATGCTCGGCTCTGCAGCAGGGTTTCGCCGCTCGCGTCGAGCAGCTTGAAATAGAACATCCCGTCGCGTTCGCGGTACTGCTTGAAGCCGGCCTTGCCGGCCCCCTTGCCGCCCTTGCGCGCCTTGGCGCCGTCGCCCGCGTCGGCCAGGTTGCGCAGTCCGACGGCATGGCGCAGCCGCGTCATGAACGGGCGCGACAGCGCGCGCGCCTTGTCGGCACCGACGAGCAGCGTGCGCTCGATCTGCGCCGGGTCGGCCATCAGCGCCTCGTAGCGCTCGCGCAGCGGCGCCACCTCGCGGTCGATGCGTTCGAACAGCACCTGCTTGGCGTCGCCCCAGGCGATGCCCTCGGCGTAGGACTTGCGCAGCGCCTCCGTTTCGTCGGCGCTCGCGAAGGCCTGGTAGATCTGGAACAGCGCCGAGCCCTCGGTCTCCTTGGGCTCGCCGGGCGCGCGCGAGTCGGTCACGATGCTGGCGATCTGCTTCTGCAACTGGGCGCGCGGCGTGAACAACGGGATCGTGTTGTTGTAGCTCTTGCTCATCTTGCGGCCGTCGAGGCCGGGCAGGGTGGCGACGGCCTCGTCGATCTCGGCATCCGGCAGCGTGAAGTGATCGCCATAGAGGTGGTTGAAGCGCTGCGCCATGTCGCGCGCCATCTCGATGTGCTGCACCTGGTCGCGGCCCACGGGCACCTTGTGGGCGTTGAACATCAGGATGTCCGCGCCCATCAGCACCGGGTACATGAACAGGCCCGCCGTGACGTCGGCATCGACGTCCTCGCCCTTGGCCGTGTTCTTGTCGACCTGGGCCTTGTAGGCATGGGCGCGGTTGAGGATGCCCTTGCCGGTGACGCAGGTCAGGAACCAGGTGAGCTCGGGGATCTCGCCGATGTCGGACTGGCGGTAGAAGGTCACGCGCTCGGGATCGAGCCCGCAGGCCAGCCAGCTGGCGGCGATCTCCAGCGTGGAGCGCTGGATCTTCGCGGGCTCCTGCACCTTGATGAGGGCGTGGTAGTCGGCCAGGAAGAAGTAGCTCTCGACGCCGGGTGCGACGCTCTGGCGCACCGAATGGCGGATCGAGCCGACGTAGTTGCCGAGATGGGGCGTGCCGGAAGGCGTGATGCCGGTGAGGACGCGCAGCGGGGAAGGGGAGGACGAAGCCATGGTCGGAACTGGAAACTAACGCAACATCAACGCAACAGGGCCTGCAGCGGCCCGATCAGCAGATCGAGCACTTCGTAGCCCACGCTCATCAGCGGCATCAGCCAGAACTTGCTGACGATGCCCGCGAGCACCAGGCCCATCACGATGAAGAAACCGTAGGGCTCGATGCGAGCGAGGAAATTCTGCGCCGGCCCGTTGGGCAGCAGCCCGGCCAGCACGCGGCCGCCGTCGAGCGGTGGCAGCGGGAAGAGGTTGAAGGCCCACATCACGAGGTTGACCAGCACGCCGCCCTGCGCCATCTTGACGAAGAAGGGCTCCTGCACGCCCACGCCGATGAGCACCGCCCAGACCACGGCCCAGAGGATCGCCTGGATGAAGTTCGAGGCCGGACCGGCCAGGGCCACCCAGACCATGTCGCGCTTGGGATGGCGCAGCCGGCCGAAATTGACCGGCACCGGCTTGGCATAGCCGAACAGGAAGGCGCCCGAGGTCGCGAAGTAGAGCATCAGCGGCATCAGGATGGTCCCGATGGGGTCGATGTGCTTCATCGGATTGAGCGTGACGCGGCCCATGACCGCCGCCGTGTTGTCGCCGAGGTAGCGCGCCACGTAGCCGTGCGCGGCTTCGTGCACGGTGATCGCGAAGATCACGGGCAGCGCATAGATCAGGACCGTCTGTATCAGATTGGAGATATCCACTGCGAGATTGTGTCAGACGGAACAAGAGAAGAACGAGGGTCGCATCACAGGCCCAGCACCGAGAGCGCCCCGCGCCCCTGCCGCACCACCACCGGATCGTCGCCGCTGCCCATGGGCGTGAGGTCGACCACGGTGGTTGGCTGGGAGGGGCAGGCGCCGGCGTCGATCACGCCCGCGATCTGCTTCTCGAAGCGCTCGCGGATGATCTCGGCGTCGTTGAGCGCCTCGGTCTCGCCGGGCGCGATCAGCGTGGTGGCCAAGAGCGGCGCGCCATGCAGCGCCAGCAGCTCGAGCAGCACCTTGTGGTCGGGCACGCGCAGGCCGATGGTCTTGCGCTGCGGATGGCTCACGCGCCGCGGCACTTCCTTGGTGGCCTCGAGCAGGAAGGTGTAGGGGCCGGGCGTGGCGGCCTTCAGCAGGCGGTATTGCTTGTTGTCGACGCGCGCGTAGTTCGCGAGCTCGCTGAGGTCGCGGCAGATCAGGGTCAGGTGGTGCTTGTCGTCGACCTGGCGGATGCGGCGCAGCTGGTCGACCGCGTCCTTGTCGTCGAGGTGGCAGGCCAGCGCGTAGCTGGAGTCGGTGGGCACGGCGACGATCTCGCCGCGCTGCAGCAGCGCCGCGGCCTGCTTGAGCAGCCGCTGCTGGGGGTTCTCGGGGTGGACTTCGAAGTACTGGGCCATGAAAAACGCTCCTGATCAGGATTCCGCCGGTTCGATCGGCACGCGGCGCTCGCGCACGGTGAGCCAGGCACCGGCCGCGCCGCAGACCGCGATCATCGCCATGCCGACCAGCGACACGACATCGGGCACGTGCGAGAACATCAGCCAGCCGCCGAGCATCGCGAAGGCGATCTGCGCATAGAGGTAGGGCGTGAGGGTGGAGGCCGGCGCGCGCTGGTAGGCGAGGATCAGCATGAAGTGTCCCACCGTGCCCATCAGGCCCATGAGGCACAGCAGCGCCCACCAGTGCCACGAGGGCAGCGCGGTCCAGGCGAAGGGCACGGCCAGCGAGGCCAGCAGGGTGCCGACCCAGCCGGTGTAGAAGTGCATGGTCAGCGGGTTCTCGGTCTGCGCGAGCTTGCTCGTGAGCACCTGGAACCAGGCGTTGGTCATCACCAGGCCGATCGGCAGCAGGATGGCCCAGCTGAAGGCGCCGCCGCCGGGCCGCAGGATGACCAGCGTGCCCGCGAAGCCGCCCGCCACCAGCGTCCAGCGCAGCGGCGAGACATGCTCCTTGAGCGTGGTGGCCGCCAGCAGCGTGATCACCAGCGGCGCGATCAGCACGATCGAGGTGAACTCGGCCAGCGGCATGTAGCGCAGGCTCATGAAGGCGAACAGGCTCGAGCCCAGCAGCAGCGCCCCGCGCAGCGCCTGGTAGCGCGGATGGGCGGTGCGCAGCAGCGCGGTGCCGCGCAGCGGCAGCAGCACGGCGGTGGTGGCCACGGCCTGGAAGGCATAGCGGAACCACACGCCCATGAGAATCGGCACGCTCGCGGTCGAGATCTTGGTGGCGGTGTCGAGCGTGGCGAAGCAGGCCACGGCCAGCACCACGAGGCCGATGCCGGCCAGGATGCGTTCGGATTCGCGGCTGGAGGCGGCCTGGGCCGCGGCGCGGGCCTGGGCCAGCGCTTGGGTGGCGGCGCTCTCGGTCGCGGTCCCGGACAGCTGGCTCACGCTTGTATTCGGTGAGCGAGCAGTTCCCATACCGGCGTGAGCGAAGCGTGCAGCGGCGGCAGCTTGCCGAGGTCGCAGTGGCTCTCGTCGGGGCTGTGGAAATCGCTGCCGCGCGAGGCGGCGAAACCGAACTCGAGCGCCTTGTCGGCGTACTCGACGTACTCGGCCGGGGTGTGGCTGCCGGTGACGACCTCGATCGCCTGGCCGCCATGCGCCTTGAACTCGAGGAACAGCGCGTACTCCTCGTTGGCGCTGAACTTGTAGCGGCCCGGGTGCGCGATCACGGCCAGGCCCTTGGCCGAGGTGATCCAGTGCACCGCGTCCTTCAGCGTGGCCCAGCGGTGCGGCACGTAGCCGGGCTTGCCCTCGGTGAGGTACTTGCGGAACACCTCGGGCGTGTCGCGGCAGTGGCCCTGCTCGACCAGGAAGCGCGCGAAGTGGGTGCGCGAGATCAGCTCGGGGTTGCCGACGAACCGCAGCGCGCCTTCGTAGGCGCCCTGGATGCCGACCTTGGCCAGCCCCTCGGACATTTCCTGCGCGCGCTTGCCGCGGCCGCCGCGGGTGTCGTACAGGCCCTGGGTCATGGCGGCGTCGTCGGGGTCGAAGCCCAGGCCGACGATGTGCACGGTCTCGCCCGCGAAGGTGACCGAGATCTCGGTGCCGGTGAGGTAGCGCATGCCGTTCTCGCGCGCGGCGGCGGCGGCGCGGTGCTGGCCGCCGATCTCGTCGTGGTCGGTCAGCGCCCACAGGTCGACGCCATTGCTGGCGGCGCGTACGGCGAGTTCTTCGGGCGTCAGTGTGCCGTCGGACACCACGGAGTGGCAGTGCAGGTCGGCATTGAGAATGGAGGACACCGGTCGATTCTAGGCGCTCCGGCCTGTCGACACGGTCGCATGGGTGCTCGTATTTGCTACTAGATAAATAGCATTAACCGCAGCGGTGGAGCGGCTCAGCGCTTCTTCCTGAAAGCGGCCCAGGCGGCCACCGCGGTGAAGGTGGCGACGATCGCGACCACGATCCAGAAGCCGTGCTTGTGCTCGGCCAGCGGGATGCCGCCGACGTTCATGCCGAACAGGCCGGCCAGGATGTTGATCGGCAGCGCCAGCACCGTGACCACCGTCAGCACGAACAGGCTGCGGTTGTTGTCCTCGTTGACGTTGGCGGCGATCTCTTCCTGCAGCAGCTTGATGCGTTCCTGCAGCGCCTGCATGTCGCGCAGCACCACCGAGAACTCCTCGGTCGCGCCGCGCAGCTCCTGCGTGTCGTCCTCGGCCATCCAGCCCGGCGGGCGCTGCAGCAGCCGGAACAGCGCCGCCGGCTCGGGCGCCAGCAGGCGCTGCAGCCGTACCAGCAGCCGGCGCATCAGGCCCAGGCGGGCGCGCTTGTTGTCGAGCCGACTGGCCAGCAGTTCGTCCTCGATGCGGTCGACGCGGCCGGTCACGCCGCGCACGATCTTCACCAGCACGTCGGCCTGCGCGCGCAGCAGGTGCTCGAGCAGCTCGGTGCTCGAGCGCGGCGCGTCGCCGGCCTTGACCGCGGTGCGCAGCGCGTCGACCGAGCGCAGCGGCTTGCTGCGCGCGGTCACGACCAGCCGCGCGCCGACCGCGATCCACAGCGTCGAGATGTCCGAGGGCTCGAAGCTGAAATCGAAGTGCACGTCGTTGATGACCGCGATCAGCGCATCGTCGGCGCGCTCGATGCGCGTGGACGGCAGGCCGTCGTGCAGCGTCTCGTAGAAGGTGTCCGACAGCCGCGCATGGCGTTGCAGCCAGCGCTCGGCCTGGGCATGGCTCAGGTTGAAGTGCAGCCACGCATAGGGGCCCGCGTAGGCGCCTTCGGCAGGCGCGGCGGCCAGTTCCTCATCGTGCGGCAGGGCATCGAGCCAGGCCGCGGCCTGGCTCGAATCGATCTCGCGCGAGGCGTCGGGACCCGACGCGCCGGGGTCGAACAGGTAGCCGCAGATCAGCCCGGCTTCGTCGCCGCCATACGAATTGGCGGCCAGGTCATGGAGTGCCGGCAAGGTGCGCGATGCTTCAGAACAGGTGCGTGAAGAACCAGTACAGCCCGCCCGACAGCAGCATCGCCGCCGGCAAGGTCAGCACCCAGGCCAGCGCGAGGTTGCGCAGCGTGGACATCTGCAGGCCCGAGCCGCTCGCGGTCATGGTGCCCGCCACGCCCGAGGACAGCACGTGCGTGGTCGAGACCGGCAGGCCGTACATGTCGGCCGCGCCGATGGTCACCATCGCCACCACCTCGGCCGAGGCGCCCTGGGCATAGCTCAGGTGGGTCTTGCCGATCTTCTCGCCCACGGTCACCACGATGCGCTTCCAGCCGATCATGGTGCCCAGGCCGAGCGCGATCGCCACCGCCACCTTCACCCACAGCGGGATGAAGCGGGTGGCGTCGTCGAGTTCCTGGCGCAGCGCGCCGACGCGGGCCTGCGTGTCGGCATCGAAATGCGCGGCGCCGCTCTTGTCCAGGTGGCGGATCGCCTCGGAGGTCAGGTACATGTCGTTGCGCACGTTGGCCACCGCGTCGGCCGGCAGGCGGGCCAGCGAGCCGTGCTGCTTGACCTGCTGCGCGATGCTGCCGGTGACCGAGGCCAGCGCGGGCACCACCGTGTCGTTGAATTCGCGGGTACGCACGTAGGTCGCGAGCGAGTCGCGCGCGGCGGCCGGCTGCAGCGCGGGCAGCGAGGTCGGCAGGCTGCGCTGCATCGCGCCCTGCGCCACCTCGGCCACGGCGACGAACTTCACCGTCTGGTCGGCCGGCATGGCGCGGTTGAGCGCATAGGCCATCGGCACCGTGCCCACCAGGATCAGCATGATCAGGCCCATGCCCTTCTGGCCGTCGTTGGAACCGTGCGCGAACGAGACGCCGGTGCAGGTCAGGATCAGCAGGCCGCGGATCCACCACGGCGGCGGCTCGCTGCCCTTGGGTTCTTCATAGAGCGCGCGGTTCTTGACGAAGGCGCGCAGCGCCAGCAGCAGCAGCGCGGCGCAGCCGAAGCCCACCAGCGGCGACAGCAAGAGCGAATAGCCGACCTTGGTGGCCTGCGCCCAGTCCACGCCGCTGGTGCCGTCGCGCCCGTGCATCAGCGCATTGGCCACGCCCACGCCGATGATCGAGCCGATCAGCGTGTGCGAGGAGGAGGCCGGCAACCCCAGCCACCAGGTGCCGAGGTTCCAGATGATGGCGGCGATCAGCAACGCGAACACCATCGCGAAGCCCGCGCCCGAGCCCACCTGCAGGATCAGCTCCACCGGCAGCAGCGCGATGATGCCGAAGGCCACCGCGCCGCTGGAAACCAGCACGCCCAGGAAATTGAAGAAGCCCGACCACACGACCGCGAAGTTCGGCGGCAGCGAGTGGGTGTAGATCACGGTCGCCACCGCGTTGGCGGTGTCGTGGAAGCCGTTGACGAACTCGAAGCCCAGCGCGATCAGCAGCGCCACGCCCAGCAGGATGTAGGGCACCCAGGTGGTCATGGGCGCGCCGGAGTCCGACACGTCGCTCACCAGGCTCCAGGCCGTGTAGAGCAGGCCGACGGCGAGCAGGCCGACGAAGGTGATCAGGGCGACCGGACCGGGCCGGGCGTCGAGCTTCGGGCGGTGGGCTGCGGACCCTGCCGGCGCGGCCGGCATGTCCGTATTCGGGGCGGCGAGCGTGTTCATGGGAGCGTTCTGGAGTGTTGTAGTGGGGAGAAATGGTGTTCGCGCCGTGTGACAACGGCGTGTCGGCCTACGGGAATCGGCCGCAAAACCGTCACGCCGGCGTCATCTGGCCCATGCAGCATGGTTTTCCCCGATCCCGCCACTCTTGCCCTTTCACCATGCCGACGAGCGCCCTTCCCGACCACGAAGAACTGATGCAGCGCATCGCCCGAGACCTCATCGACAGCTATGACGAGGAGCTCGAGCTGGAGATCGAGGACCGCAACATCGACGGCCTCGACGGCGAGCCCGCCGGCACCAACGCCGCCTCCGACAAGGCGGCCCGCCAGGCCTATTTCAAGGAACTGTTCCGCCTGCAGGGCGAACTGGTGAAGCTGCAGGACTGGGTCCAGCACAGCAAGCAGAAGGTCGTGATCCTGTTCGAGGGCCGCGACGCGGCCGGCAAGGGTGGTGTCATCAAGCGCATCACCCAGCGCCTGAACCCGCGCGTGGCCCGCGTGGCCGCGCTGCCGGCGCCCAACGACCGCGAACGCACCCAGTGGTACTTCCAGCGCTACGCGGCGCACCTGCCGGCGGCCGGCGAAATGGTGCTGTTCGACCGCAGCTGGTACAACCGCGCCGGCGTCGAGCGCGTGATGGGCTTCTGCTCGGACGACGAGTACGAGGAGTTCTTCCGCACCGTGCCCGAGTTCGAGAAGATGCTCGTGCGCTCGGGCATCAAGCTCATCAAGTACTGGTTCTCCATCACCGACGACGAGCAGCACATGCGCTTCCTCGGCCGCATCCACGATCCGCTCAAGCAGTGGAAGCTCAGCCCGATGGACCTCGAGAGCCGCCGCCGCTGGGAGGAATACACCAAGGCCAAGGAAACGATGCTGGAACGCACCCACATCCCCGAGGCGCCGTGGTGGGTGGTGCAGGCGGTCGACAAGAAGAAGGCGCGCCTGAACTGCATCAGCCACCTGCTGGGCCAGCTGCCCTACGAGATGGTGCCGCATGCGCCGGTGGAACTGCCGGCCCGCGTGCGCCATGCCGACTACCTGCGCCAGCCGGTCCCGGCCAGCATGATCGTCCCCGAGGTTTATTAACCCACCCCCGAATCTCCGCGCACTTCGTGTCGCTTCGGATCCCCCCTCAAGGGGGCGCACCCCTGTGGCCCGGCAAAGCCGGTTCCACGGGTGCCCTGGCATGGCCCTAGGTTGGGTGCCGCTTTGCCCTCACACTTGAGCGCCATGGCCCGCCGTTCCACCGCTTCCGTCTTCGCCCGCGCCTACGAGCGCAACCTGAAGGCGCTCACGAAGCTCACGCTGCGCAACAGCCAGCGCGTGGCGGGCCAGGTGCAGCGCGCGACGGCCAAGCGGCTCAAGCCGCCGCCCGGCAAGGGCGACTGGCTCGGCGGCATGGCGATCGGTCCCGGCGGCGCGCGGCGCTATCACCTGTTCCGTCCCGCCGACCTGCATCTGCAGCCCGGCGAGAAGCTGCCGCTCATGGTCATGCTGCACGGCTGCGGCCAGACCGGGCGCGACTTCGCGGCCAGCACGCGCATGAACGCGCTGGCGGCGCGCCAGCGCTTCCTGGTGCTCTACCCCGAGCAGGACCGGCTCGCGCATCCCCAGGGCTGCTGGAACTGGTACGAGCGCCGCTCCGGCAAGGCCGACGCCGAGGCCGCGACGCTGATGGCCGCGGTCGACCAGGCCTGCATGCTCTACCCGGTGGACCGCGAGCGCGTCGCGCTGGCCGGCCTCTCGGCCGGTGCCAGCATGGCGGCGCTGCTGGCCACGCGCTATCCGCAGCGCTTTCGCGCCGTGGTCATGCATTCGGGCGTGGCGCCCGGTGCGGCCAAGTCGTCGGCCACCGCGCTCGGCGCGATGCGCGGCCAGAACGTGCCGCCGATGCCCGTCACCGCCGTCGGCAAGGCGATGGGCGCCGCGGCCGTCCTCGCGACCCTGCCGCCGATGCTCGTGCTGCACGGCGATGCCGATGCCGTGGTCGTGCCCAGCAATGCCGTCAACAGCGCCGCCGTGTGGGCCACGGCCATGGGCGCGCGGCCCGGCGTGGCGCGCGACGTGCAGCGCGGCAAGCGCCGCCCGATGCGCGTGACCGACTTCAAGCGCAAGGGCCGCACGGTGGTCTCGCTGTGCGAGATCACGGGGCTGGGGCATGCGTGGAGCGGCGGTGCGTCGAAGCTGATGTTCAGCGATGCGGCCGGGCCCGATGCCACGCGGATGGCCTGGGCCTTTGCCATGGCGCAGTTCAGGCACGCGGCCAAGCAGGCCTGAGGCGCTCTTTCACGCCGTGGCGTTCTCGCGCGCCGCGGCGCGCCATGCACCGGGCGCCATGCCCTTCTCGCGCTTGAAGGCCTTGCTGAAGGCGGCTTCCGATTCGTAGCCCACCGCGCCGGCGATGGTGCCCAGCGCGGCGTTGCCCTGGCCCAGCATGTTGCCGGCCTTGAACATGCGCCACTGCGTGAGGTATTCCAGCGGTGCCTGCCCCACGCGCTCGCGAAAGCGCTGCGCGAAGGCCGAGCGCGACAGGCTCGCGGCCGAGGCCAGCGATTCCACCGTCCAGGCGCGTGCCATGTCCTTGTGCATCGCGCGCAGCGCGGGACCGATGCGCGCATCGGCCAGCGCGGCCAGCCAGCCGGTCTGCGCATCGCCCGCGGCCGCGACGTGCGCGCGCACCGCCTGCACGAACACGATGTCGGCCAGCCGGCTCACGAGCAGGCTGGAGCCCAGGCCGGGCTCGCCGGTCTCCATGGCCAGCAGTTGCAGCGTGCCCTGCAGCGCGAGGGCCCGCGCCTGCTCCATCTTCACGTGCAGCAGCACCGGCAGCAGGTCGAGCAGCGGGCGCGCGGCGCGCTGGTCGAAGTGGAACCAGCCGCAGATCACCGAGGCCGCGGTGCCCGTGCCGCCCAGCTCGACGACGCCGCCGATGCGGTCGCGCACGACCGAGGCGCAGCTCACCGTGGGCGTGGTCGGATGGTCGCGCAGCACATAGGGCGTGCCGTGGGCCAGCACGTAGCAATCGCCCGCGGCGAGCGCGACGGGGTGGTCCGCCCCCTCGACCTCGAGCAGGCAACCGCCGCGCACCACGAGGCCGAAACGCGCGCTCTCGCCGCCGGCCAGGCTCACGCCCCAGGGCGCACCGGCCTCGAGCCGGGCATACAGGGCGCTGCGCACGCGCATGGCCGCGAAAACGTCGTCGAGGGGGTCCATGAAGGCTCCGGTGGCGGTGGACGAATGGACAAGATTATCGGCTTTGCAGGCATTCACTGTCCATCGAGTGCGGCAGAAACTGCCGCTTCACTCTCACCGCACAGGAGCACACCCCATGCATGCCAAGACCCGCTTCACCGAACTGGCCGACCGCTACGTCGCCCTCTGGAACCTGACCGACGCCGACGCCCGCCGCGACGCCATCGCCGCACTGTGGGTGCCCCAGGGCGAGCACTACGTGCGCACGCTGCAGGCCAAGGGTTACGAGGCGCTGGCGCAGCGCGTCACCGGCTCGCACGAGAAGAACGTGCGCGATGGCGGCTTCCGCTTCATCGCCACCGGCGATGCGCAAGGGCTGCGCGACACCGTGATGTTCCATTGGCAGATGGTCCCCGCCGCGGGCGGCCCCGTGGCGGCGCTCGGGCTCGAGTTCCTGCGGCTGGCCGAGGACGGCCGCATCGCCGTCGACTACCAGTTCATCCTGCCGACCCCCGGCGTCTGATCGCTTGACCTCCGGGGTCATTGCCGCAGTGCGCCCTCCCTCCAAGACTCGAGCCCACCATGACGCAGTCCAACATCGCCGTTCCGGCGGCATCGCTTTCCTCCACGGCCGGCCAGAACGCGGACGCGGCCCGGCCCGCCCGGCTGGCCCTGTGGGTCATGCTCAGCGGCACCTTCCTGGTGGTGCTGGACTTCTTCATCGTCAATGTCGCGCTGCCCTCGATGCAGCGCGAACTGCTCGCGAGCACCGCCACCTTGCAACTGGTGGTGGCGGGCTACGGTCTCGCCACCGCCGCGGGCCTGATCACCGGTGGCCGGCTCGGCGACCTCTTCGGGCGCCGCCGCATGTTCATGGCGGGCCTGCTGTTGTTCACGCTGGCCTCGGCGGCCTGCGGCCTGGCGCCCAATGCCGAGCTGCTGGTGGCGGCCCGCGTGCTGCAGGGCCTGGCCGGTGCGCTGCTGCAGCCGCAGGTGCTCGCGATGATCGGGCTGGTCCACACCGGCGAGGACCGTGCCCGTGCCTTCGCCGCCTACGGCCTCACGCTCGGCCTCGGCGCCACGCTGGGCCAGCTCGTGGGCGGGCTGCTGATCCAGGCCGACCTCTGGGGCCTCGGCTGGCGCAGCTGCTTCCTCATCAACCTGCCGATCGGCCTGCTCGCGCTGCTGCTGGCGCCGCGCGTCATTCCGCCGCTGGCCAATGGGGGCCACCAGAGCCGGCTCGATCCCGCCGGCATGCTGCTGGTGGCCGCGGCGTCGGTGGCGGTGGTGCTGCCGCTGGTCGAGGGCCGGCAGCAGGGCTGGCCGCTGTGGAGCTGGCTGTGCCTCGCGGCCGCGCTGCCGCTCGCGCTGCTGTTCGCCTTCCAGCAGCGCCGGCTCGCCGCGCGCGGCGGTGCGCCGCTGGTGGCGCCGGTGCTGATGGCCGATGCGCGCTTCGTCAACGGCCTGCTGACCACGCTGGCCTTCTATGTTGGCAATGCCTCGCTGTACTTCGTGCTCGCGCTGTACCTGCAGCAGGGCCTCGCGCTCGGCGCGCTGCGCTCGGGCCTGGTCTTCACCGCGCTGGCGCTCGGCTTCTTCGCCACCTCGATGGGTGGTGCCCGCATCGCGCGCCGCTTCGGCGGCAAGCCGCCGATCGCGCTCGGCGCGCTGCTGCTCGCGGCCGGCCATGCGCTGCAGTACCTCAACGTCGCGGCCTTCGCGGGCCATGCCCACCTGCTCGCCCGGATGGTGCCGCTGCTGCTGGTGCAGGGCGCGGGTCTGGGCCTGGTGATGGCACCCCTGGTCTCGAGCGTGCTCGCCGGCCTGCCGCCGCAGCATGCGGGTGTGGCCTCGGGCGTGCTGTCGATGGTGCAGCAGGCGGGCAATGCGCTGGGCGTGGCGCTGATCGGGATCCTGTTCTACGGGCGGCTCGGCGAGCGGGGCGATGCGGCGGCCTATGCGGCGGGGCTCGGGGTGGCGCTGGTCTATCTGATGGGGTCGGCGTTGCTGGTGGCGGTGTTGCATCGGCGGGGCGCGCGGCGGCCTTCGACGAGCCGCTGACGAACCTGCCCAATTTGGGCACGAGCCTGCCCAAATTGGGTCAATGGAGGGCTCTCGGGGCGCATGTCACACTGACCGCCCCTCCAGAAAAGCCACCATGGATTCCGACCTCCAGACCCTCACCCAGGCCCTGCGCGACTTCGCCCGCGAGCGCCACTGGGAACCCTTCCACTCCCCCAAGAACCTCGCCGCGGCGCTCTCGGTCGAGGCCGCCGAACTGCTCGAGCATTTCCAGTGGCTCACCGAGGCCCAGAGCCGCGAGCTGTCGGCCGACAAGCGCGCCGAGGTCGGCACCGAGATCGCCGACGTGCTGCTCTACCTGCTGCAGCTGGCTGACCAGCTCGGCATCGATCCCATCGAGGCCGCGCGCAGCAAGATGGTCGCGAACGCGCGCAAGTACCCGGCGCCGTAGCCCCGCGCGCCGTTGACGCGCCTGAGTACCTCCGTGTACGCCACCCGGCGTATTTCTCCTTCCTGGTGCATTCCGCAGACTCCCTCCCATCGCTCGGCACCGCGCCGGCGAACAGGTTCAACCCACCGGAGCAGGAGTCCACATGCAACGTCGTTTCACTCTCAAGGCGCTCACCGCCGCCGTCGCGCTGGCCAGCATCTCCGCTGTGCCGGCATTCGCCGCCGACACCATCAAGGTCGGCGTGCTGCACTCGCTGTCGGGCACGATGGCCATCTCGGAAACCGTGTTGAAGGACACGGTGCTGATGGCCATCGACGACATCAACGCCAAGGGCGGCGTGCTCGGCAAGAAGCTCGAGCCCGTGGTGGTCGACCCGGCCTCGAACTGGCCGCTGTTCGCCGAGAAGACCAAGCAGCTGCTCGGCCAGGACAAGGTCTCGGTGATCTTCGGCTGCTGGACCTCGGTGTCGCGCAAGTCGGTGCTGCCGGTGGTCGAGGAAATGAACGGCCTGCTGTTCTACCCGGTGCAGTACGAAGGCGAAGAGCTCTCGAAGAACGTGTTCTACACGGGCGCCGCGCCCAACCAGCAGGCGATTCCCGCCGTCGACTACCTGATGAGCAAGGAAGGCGGCGCCGCCAAGCGCTGGGTGCTGCTGGGCACCGACTACGTCTACCCGCGCACCACCAACAAGATCCTGCGCGCCTACCTCAAGAGCAAGGGCGTGAAGGACACCGACATCGACGAGAAGTACACCCCCTTCGGCCACAGCGACTACCAGACCATCGTCGCCGACATCAAGAAGTTCTCGGCCGGCGGCAAGACGGCCGTGGTGTCGACCATCAACGGCGACTCCAACGTGCCCTTCTACAAGGAACTCGGCAACGCGGGCCTGAAGGCCAAGGACGTGCCGGTGGTGGCCTTCTCGGTCGGCGAGGAAGAACTGCGCGGCGTGGACACCAAGCCGCTGGTCGGCCACCTGGCCGCGTGGAACTACTTCATGTCGATCAAGAACCCGACCAACACGGCCTTCATCAAGCAGTGGAGCGACTACGCCAAGGCCAAGAACATCGCCGGCCACAAGGACAAGCCGCTGACCAACGACCCGATGGAAGCCACCTGGATCGGCATCCACATGTGGAAGCAGGCGGTCGAGAAGGCCAAATCGACCGACACCGACAAGGTGATCGCCGCCATGGCCGGCCAGACCTTCACCGCACCCTCGGGCATCGTCTCGAAGATGGACGAGAAGAACCACCATCTGCACAAGAGCGTGTTCATCGGCGAGATCAAGGCCGACGGCCAGTTCAACGTGGTGTGGAAGACGCCGGGCCCGGTCAAGGCCAAGCCGTGGAGCCCGTACATCGAAGGCAACGACAAGAAGCCCGACTACCCGGCCGGCAAGTCGATGTAAGTGTCATCTCCCTCCCCCTCTGGGGGAGGGCCGGGGTGGGGGCCGACGGCGGTCGATTCGATGCCTGCGCTCGCTCGGGCGCCGCATGCCCCCCCCCCAACCCTCCCCCAGCGGGGGAGGGCGTCATGCCAACACCTTCTCAAGATGCTTCGACGAACCCTCCACTGCGCATTCGCCGCCATGCTGTTCATGGCAACGGCCGCCCAGGCGCTGACCGCCGACGAAGCCCGGGCCATCGCCGCCGGCGATTCCGAGGCCCGCATCGCCGCGCTCAACAAGGCCGTCACCAGCGCCGACGAGAAGACCGCCGCCTTCATCCAGGCGATGTCGGACGACGCGGTCAAGTACACCGAAGACAAGGTCTTCGTGATGAAGGACGACAAGGGCTACGACCCCGTGACCGGTGCCGAACTCAAGGTGCCCGACACGGCCGAGGACGTGGTCAACAACAACCTGATGCGCGGCGCGCTCGATGCCGCGCAGGCCGCGCTCAAGCTCGGCAGCAAGGACGACGCGGTGCGCGCCGAGGCCGCGCAGGCGCTGTTCAAGGAGCCCGACGAATCGCGGCTGCCGCTGGTCGAGAAGGCGCTGGCCGCCGAGACCCACCCGAAGATCAAGGCGCGGCTCGAACTGGTGCGCGCCGCCAGCATGCTCGGCAGCGCCGACAAGGCCAAGCGCCTCGTGGCCGCGCGCGAACTCGGCGAGAGCCGCAGCCCCGACACCAAGCTGCTGCTCAACCAGCGCCTGGCCGACGAGACCGAGGCCGACGTGAAGGCCGCGATCGTGGCCTCCATCGCCAGCATCGATGGCTCGCTGGTCTGGGGCGACCGCCTCAATGCCGTGTTCAGCGGCGTCAGCCTGGGCTCGGTGCTGCTGCTGGCCGCGCTGGGCCTGGCCATCACCTACGGCCTGATGGGCGTCATCAACATGGCCCATGGTGAGCTGATGATGATCGGCGCCTACGCCACCTACGTGATGCAGGGCATCTTCCAGAAGTACCTGCCCGAGGCCGCCTTCGGCTGGTACCTGGTGGCGGCGATCCCGGTCTCGTTCCTGGCCTCGGCGCTGGTGGGCGCGGTGCTCGAGCGCGGCGTGATCCGCTTCCTCTACGGCCGCCCGCTCGAAACCCTGCTGGCCACCTGGGGCATCAGCCTGATGCTGCAGCAGCTGGTGCGCTCGCTGTTCGGCGCGCAGAACGTGGGCGTGGAGAACCCGGCCTGGATGAGCGGCGGCCTGTCGCTGCTGTCGAACGTCACGCTGCCGTGGAACCGCCTGTGCATCATCGTCTTCGCGGTGCTGGTGCTGCTGGCCATGGGCTGGCTGATCGGCCGCACGCGGCTGGGCCTGTTCGTGCGCGGCGTCACGCAGAACCGCCCGATCGCCTCCTGCATGGGCGTGAACACCGCGCGCATCGACACCTACGCCTTTGCGCTGGGCTCGGGCATCGCCGGCCTCGCGGGCTGCGCGCTGAGCCAGATCGGCAACGTCGGCCCCGACCTGGGCCAGAGCTACATCGTCGACAGCTTCATGGTGGTCGTGATGGGCGGCGTCGGCCAGCTCGCGGGCACCGTCTACGCGGCGCTGGGCCTGGGCATCCTCAACAAGTTCATCGAAGGCTGGGCGGGCGCGGTGCTCGCGAAGATCGCGGTGCTTGTCTTCATCATCATCTTCATCCAGAAGCGGCCGCAGGGCATCTTCGCGATGAAGGGCCGGAGCGCAGAGGCATGAGCAAGGTCGTACTTCCAACCAAGGGGCCGCTGCTGAGCGGCAAGGGCTGGACGGCCTTCTTCGTCGCGCTGATCGTGGTGTGCGCGGTGGCGCCCGTGCTCAACATGTGGGTGCCGGTCGACAGCCCGCTGCACATGAGCGACTACGCGGTGGCGCTGGTCGGCAAGATCATGTGCTACGCGATCTGCGCGCTGGCCATGGACCTGATCTGGGGCTACACCGGCATCCTCTCGCTGGGCCACGGCCTGTTCTTCGCGCTCGGCGGCTACATGATGGGCATGTACCTCATGCGCCAGATCGGCCGCGACGGCAACTACAAGAGCGACCTGCCGGACTTCATGGTGTTCCTCGACTGGAAGACGCTGCCCTGGCACTGGACCTTCAGCGACAGCTTCATTGCCACCTTGGTGCTGATCGTCGCGGTGCCGGGCCTGATCGCCTTCGTGTTCGGCTTCTTCGCCTTCCGCTCGCGCATCAAGGGCGTGTACTTCTCGATCATCACGCAGGCCCTGACCTTCGCGGCCATGCTGCTGTTCTTCCGCAACGAGACCGGCTTCGGCGGCAACAACGGCTTCACCGACTTCAAGCGCATCCTCGGCATCCCGATCGCCACGCAGGAGATGCGCATGACGATCTTCGCGCTCACCGGCGTGACGCTGCTGGCCTTCTTCCTGTTCGCCAAGTGGCTGATCGCGAGCAAGTTCGGCCGCGTGCTGCAGGCCATCCGCGACGCCGAGTCGCGCGTGATGTTCTCGGGCTACAACCCGCTGCCCTACAAGCTCAGCATCTGGGTCATCTCGGCCGTGATGTGCGGCGTGGCCGGCGCGCTCTACGTGCCGCAGGTCGGCATCATCAACCCGAGCGAGATGAGCGCGGCCAACTCGATCGAGATCGCGATCTGGGCCGCGGTGGGCGGGCGCGCGAGCTTGATCGGTCCGATCATCGGCGCCTTCATCGTCAACGGCGCGAAGAGCTGGCTCACGGTGGCCTATCCCGAGTACTGGCTGTACTTCCTCGGCGCGCTGTTCATCGCGGTCACGCTGTTCCTGCCGAACGGCATCGTGGGGCTGGTGCGCCAGTGGCTGTCGCGCGAGAAGGCGGCGCCCGTTGCGGCATCGCCGGCGCGCTCCGAGGCCCAGCGTTCGCTGGCGACCGAACAGGGCATGGAGCCGGACGCCATCGCCGCGCCACTGCATGCCGAACCGAAGGGAGCCCGCGCATGACGCCCGACCTGATGGAAGCCGGCGCCGAGCGCGCCTCGCGCGCCAAGGGCCAGCCGCACGACACCGGCGCCACCGAATCGGGCGGCCGCACGGCGGGCTTCAGCCGCATCGCGACGCCCGGCGAGGTCGACGTGACCCACGGCCGCATCCTCTACCTGGAAGACGTGAGCGTGAGCTTCGACGGCTTCAAGGCGATCAACAAGCTGTCGCTCGACATCGCGCCGGGCGAGCTGCGCTGCATCATCGGCCCCAACGGCGCGGGCAAGACCACGATGATGGACATCATCACCGGCAAGACCCGGCCCGACGAGGGCACGGTGTTCTTCGGCAGCACCATCGACCTGCTGCGCCACAAGGAGGCCGAGATCGCGCAGCTCGGCATCGGCCGCAAGTTCCAGAAGCCGACCGTGTTCGAGCACCTCACGGTGTTCGAGAACCTCGAGCTCGCGCTCAAGACCGACAAGGGCGTGCGCGCCTCGATGCTGTTCAGGCTCGACTCGGCGCAAAGCGACCGGCTGGCCGAGGTGCTCGAGACCATCCACCTCGCGGCCAGCGTGTCGCGCATGGCGGGCAACCTGAGCCACGGCCAGAAGCAGTGGCTCGAGATCGGCATGCTGCTGATGCAGGACCCGAAGCTCTTGCTGCTCGACGAACCCGTGGCCGGCATGACCGACGAGGAGACGGCGCGCACGGCCGAGCTGTTCCTCACGCTCAAGGGCAAGCATTCGCTGATGGTGGTGGAGCACGACATGAGCTTCATCCGCACCATCTCCGAGATCGTGACCGTGCTGTGCGACGGCTCGGTGCTCGCGCAGGGCTCGCTCGACGAGGTGCAGGCGGACGAACGAGTCATCGAGGTCTATCTGGGACGCTAGAAAACGGACAACCGAACGCAGAAGTCGCGAAGGTTTCGCAGAAGTCGCAGAAGGAAATCACAAATTTTCTGGGTTCCTTCTGCGACCTCTGCGTAGTTTTTGTCTTTCTTCTGCGTTCGGCTGCTCGAATTGGAAATTCAACATGCTCACAGTCAAGAACATCCACCAGTACTACGGCGGCTCGCACATCCTGCGCGACGTGAGCTTCGAGGCCACCCTGGGCAAGGTCACGGTGCTGCTGGGCCGCAACGGCGTGGGCAAGACCACGCTGCTGAAGTCGCTGATGGGCCTGGTGCCGATCAAGAGCGGCAGCATCGAGCTCGAGGGCCGGCCGATCCACAAGGCCACGCCCTACGACCGCGCGCGCGCGGGCATCGGCTTCGTGCCGCAGGGCCGCGAGATCTTCGCGCGCCTCACGGTGGAGGAGAACCTGCGCATGGGCCTGGCCTACAAGCGCGGCGGCACGCCGATCCCGGCCGAGCTGTTCGAGCTGTTCCCGGTGCTCAAGCAGATGATCGGGCGCCGCGGCGGCGACCTCTCGGGCGGCCAGCAGCAGCAGCTCGCGATCGCGCGCGCGCTCGCGCCCAAGCCGAAGCTGCTGATCCTCGACGAGCCCACCGAGGGCATCCAGCCGAGCATCATCAAGGACATCGGCCGCGTGATCCGCATGCTGGCCGACCGCGGCGACATGGCGATCGTGCTGTGCGAGCAGTACTACGACTTCGCGCAGGAGCTGGCCGACGACTACCTCGTGATGGAGCGCGGCGAGGTGATCGCGCGCGGCCTCGGCAAGGACATGGAGGCGCAGGGCGTGCGCCAGCTGGTGGCAATCTGACGCTTCAGCGCGCCCAGTCGCGGCGCAGGTCGGCCGCGAGGCGCAGCAGCAGTTGCGCGTGCGCCTCGATGGCGTCCGTCGACACTTCCTCCGCGGTGGGGAAGCTCACGTTCATCGCATAGAGGCTGCCCGAGGGTGAGCGCAACGGCAGCGCCACCGCGGTCATGCCCGCGGCCCAGCTCGCGTGGCAGAAGCCGCGTTCGCGCACCGCTTCGAGCGCGGCCTCCACCCGCGGCTGCAGCACGCGCCATTCGGCGCCGTGCGCCTGCCGCAGCCGGCCCAGCAGGGCCTTGCGCTCCGCGGCCTGCATGCCGGCGAGGAAGGCGCAGCCCAGCGAGGTGCTCGCGATCGGGAGCCGCGAGCCAGGGAGGATGCGCCGGAAGATCCCGAGCCGGCTCAGGCGCACCGATTCCAGGTAGACCATCTCGAGCTGGTCGGCCACCGCGAGGCCGACGTTGACGCGCCGGCCCTCGGCCAGCGCGCGCATCAGCGGCAGCGCGCGCGCCAGCGTGGCCTCCGAACTGCGGAAGGACAGCGCGAGGCTCAGGCAGGCGGCCGTGAGGCGGTAGCCGCGCTGCTCGATGTCGTAGGCGAGAAAACCCGCATCCACCAGCGAACGCGTGAGCCGGCTGACCGTGGGCCGCGGCAGCTGCGTGCGGTCGGCCAGCTCGGCGTTGGTCAGCACGTCCACGCCGTGCCGGAAGGCGCGCAGCAGCGCGAGGCCGCGTTCGAGCGAATGGCTGCCGGGAGTGCTGCGCACGAAGGTGCCGGTGGCCTGCGTGCGGGCGCGCGTCGAGCCGGCGGTGGAGGGGCGGGGCGTGGCCATGATTTCGTTCTCCGAAATTCTAAGGTTGTCGCCGCCGGAGCCCGCCGGAATACTGGCCGCACGCCCATCGCGGGGCGCAACGACCAGGAGACACGCTTGGATTTCACGCAACTGAGGTACGCGGCGATCGGCCGCGTGGCCTCGATCACCTTCGACCGGCCCGACCGGCTCAATGCCTGGACACCCACGCTCGAGGCCGAGCTGCGCGCGGCCGTCGCGCATGCCGAAGCCGACGACGCGGTGCGCGCCATCGTGCTCAGCGGCGCCGGCCGCGCCTTCTGCGCCGGCATGGACATGGCGGTGCTGTCCGACCCGGGCCGGCCGCCCGTGCCGCAGGCCGAGTCCGACGACGACGCGGCGCAGCGCTACGGCTACCTCGGCGCGCTCGCCAAGCCACTGATCGCCGCGATCAACGGCGCGGCCGCGGGCGTGGGCCTGTGCATCGCGCTGCATGCCGACCTGCGCTACGTGGCGGCCGGCGCGAAGCTCACGCTGCCCTATGCGCGCCGCGGCCTGGTGGCCGAGCACGGCACGGCCTGGCTGCTGCCGCGGCTGATCGGCCCGATGCATGCGGCCGACCTGCTGCTGACCGGCCGCACCTTGCAGGCCGAAGAGGCCGATCGCATGGGGCTGGCCTGCCTGCTGCCGGCCGAGGGCTTTCTCGACGCGGTGCTCGCGCGCGCCACCGAGATCGCCGAGCTGAGTTCGCCGCGCGCGGTGCGCATCATCAAGCGGCAACTGGTCGAGGCCCGCTACCAGACCCTCGGGCAGGCCACGCGCGTGGCCGACCGCGAGATCGCGGCCTGCCGCGACACCGCGGATTTCCAAGAGGGCGTGCGGCACTTCGTCGAGAAGCGCGCGCCCCATTTCACGGGACGCTGAACCATGACGGACGACACGAACGGCAGCACCGCACTGCCGCTGGCCGGCATCAAGGTCATCGAGCTCGGGCAGAACATCGCCGGGCCCTACGCGGGCGAGATCCTGTCCTCGCTCGGCGCCGAGGTGGTGAAGATCGAGCGGCCCGGCACGGGCGACGACGCGCGCGGCTGGGGTCCGCCGTTCTGGCGCGGCACCGCGACCACCTTCCAGGCCATGAACCACGGCAAGAAGAGCATCGCGCTCGACCTCAAGGACCCGGCGCAGGCGCAATGGCTGCGCGAGCGCGCGGCCGAGGCCGACGTGTTCGTGCAGAACATGCGGCCCGGCTCGCTCGAGGAACTGGGCCTCGGTCCCGAGGCGCTGCGCGCGCTCAACCCGCGGCTGGTGTACTGCTCGCTCTGGGCCTTCGGCCACAAGGGACCGATGCGCCTCGCGCCGGGCTACGAGCCGATGGTGCAGGCCTTCGCGGGCATCTTCAGCATCAACGGCGCCGAGAGCGGGCCGTCGGCGCGCGTGGGCATGCAGGTGCTCGACCTCGGCACCGGCGTCTGGGCCGCGCTGGGCTGCATCGCGGCATTGCTGCGCCGCGCTTCGACCGGGCAGGGCTGCGTGGTCGACACCTCGCTGTTCGAGACCGCGCTGGGCTGGCTGCAGGTGATGATGGCCGGCTTCCACGCCACCGGGAAGCAGCCCGAGCGGCACCGCAGCGGCAATCCCAACGTGGTGGTGTTCCAGGCGCTGCCGACCGGGGACGGCGAGATCGTGGTGGCCGCGGCCAACGACCGGCTGTTCGCCAAGCTGGCGCGCGCGGCCGGCCACGAGGAATGGACGCGCGACGAGCGCTTCGCGAGCAACGCGCTGCGCGTGCAGCACAAGGCACTGCTGATCCCCGCGCTCGAGGCGGTGTTCCGCACGCGCTCGACGCAGCAGTGGCTCGAGGCGCTCGAGGCCCTGGGCATTCCCTGCGCGCCGATCCAGGACTTCGCGCAGGTGCTCGCGCAGCCGCAGACCGAGGCCATCGGCATCTTCCAGACCATTCCCGGCGAGGAGCTGCGCATCGTCGGGCTGCCGCTGTCCTTCGACGGCGAGCGGCCGCGGGTGCGGCACCGCGCGCCCGGCGTGGGCGAGCACAACGAGGCGCTCGGCGCGAAGGCCCCCGGCTGAGCGCGCCCCTCCATCGACACCAACAACAGGAGACGACATGCAGAGAAGACAGTGCCTCGCCGCGCTCGCGGCCTTGCCGTTCGCGGCCGCGATGGCGGCGGACAACAACAAGCCGATCCAGATCGTCGTGCCCTTCGGCCCCGGCGGCTCGGGCGACATCTCGGCGCGCATGCTGGCCGAGTTCCTCACGCGCAAGACCGGCCGCGCGGTGGTGGTCGACAACCGCCCCGGCGGCAACGGCATCATCGGCGTGGAGGCGGTGCGCAATGCGCCGGCCGACGGCTCGGTGCTGCTGCTGGCCACCACCTCCACGCACCTGGCCAACCCCAGCCTGTTCCGCAAGCTGCCCTACGACCCCGGGCGCGACTTCCGGCTGGTCGGTTCCTTCGGTCCCGGCTCCACCTACATGCTGGTGCGGCCCGACGCGCCCTACAGGACGCTGCAGGACTTCGTCGCCGCCGCGAAGAAGGCGCCGGGCACGATCAACTACGGCCACTTCAACGCCACCTCCAAGGTCACGGCGGCGCTGTTCGCGCACGAGGCCGGCATCGAGCTCGCGGCGATTCCGTACAAGCAGGTGAGCCAGGCGATGTCGGAGCTGATCGCGGGCCAGATCCAGGTGGTGTTCACCGACACCGTGGCCGGCGATGCCTTCGTGGCCTCGGGCCAGTTGCGCGCGCTCGCGGTGCACAGCGATGCGCGGCTCAAGCGCTACCCCGAGCTGCCGCTGATCGCCGAGAGCTACCCGGGCTTCAGCATCCGCGGCGGCTTCCTCGGCATCGCGGTGCCGGCCGCCACGCCGGCGGCGCTGCAGCAGCAGCTCAACCAGTGGATCAACGAGGCCGTGACCACCGACCCGATCCGCGCGCGGCTCGAGGGCTTCGCCTTCGCGCCCGCGAAGGTCAGCCTGGCCGAGCTCGCGAGCTTCGAGCGCCAGGAGCGCGAGAAGTGGAAGGGCTACGTCGACATCGCGAAGCTGGAAGTGCAATGAGCGCGCTCGCTTCGCTGGAATCGGGCCATGCGCACGTGGCGCTGCTCGAGCTGCGGCGCGCGCCGTTCAACTACCTCGACGTGGCACTGCTGCGCGAACTGGCCGACCGGCTCGCGCGGCTCGATGCCGATCCCGACTGCCGCGCCGTCGTGCTGGCCGCCGAAGGCCGGGCCTTCAGCGCGGGCGCCGACTTCAGCGGCAAGGACGATGCGCGCGACCCCGCGCCGCTCTACGAGCAGGCCATGCGCCTGTTCGGCAACGCCAAGCCGCTGGTGGCCGCGGTGCATGGCCCGGCCATCGGCGCCGGGCTCGGCCTCGCGCTGGCGGCCGACTTCCGCGTGGCCTGCGCCGAAGCGCGCTTCAGCGCCAACTTCAACCGCCTCGGTTTCCATCCGGGCTTCGGCCTGAGCCTGACCCTGCCGCGGCTGGTCGGCGCGCAGCAGGCCGCGCTGCTGTTCTACACGGGGCGCCGCATCGGTGGCGAGGAGGCGCTGCGCATCGGGCTGGTCGACCAGCTGGTGCCGGCCGATGAAGTGCGCACCAGCGCGCTGGCGCTCGCGGCCGAGATCGCGCTGTCGGCTCCGCTGGCAGTGGAATCGACGCGCGCGACCTTGCGGCGCGGCCTGGCCGAGGCGGTGGCCGCTGCGAACCGGCACGAGCGCGAACTGCAGTGCGTGCAGTTCGCGAGCGAGGACTTCAAGGAGGGCGTGCAGGCCATGGCCGAACGCCGCGCGCCGCGCTTCCTGCGTCGTTGAGCGGCAGGGGCAAAAAGGTATCGGGCAGGGCGCAAGCCTTCATCAGCGCGCGTTAAGGGTTTACCCTAAAATCGGGCTTTGCCCGCGCTCGCCGGGCATCCCCCCAGGAGCTCCGGCCTTGAACGCCCCACCATCCGCCCTCGAAGGCGCGGACACCCCCGCCATTCCGCCCGTCTCGTCGGCCCAGTTCCTGCGCGCCGTGCTCGCGCTCGGCGTCGGCGGCTTCGCCATCGGCACCGGCGAGTTCGTGATCATGGGCCTGTTGCCCGAGGTCGCGAACGACATCGCCGTCAGCATCCCGCAGGCCGGCCACGTGATCAGCGCCTATGCGCTGGGCGTGGTCATCGGCGCGCCCGTGCTCGCGGTGCTCGCGGCCGGCTGGCGCCGCCGTGCATTGCTGATCGCGCTGATGGCCGTGTTCGCGGCCGGCAATTTCGCAAGCGCGATGGCGCCCGGCTACACCTCGCTGAACCTGCTGCGCTTCGCGACCGGGCTGCCGCACGGCACCTACTTCGGCGTGGCCGCGCTGGTGGCCGCCACGCTCGCGCCGCCCGGGCGCCGCGCGCGCGCCGTGGGGCTGGTGATGCTGGGGCTCACGGGCGCCACGCTGGTCGGCGTGCCGATCGCGGCCTGGCTCGGCCAGCTGTTCGGCTGGCGCGCGGCCTTCGTGTTCGTGGGCGTGATCGCGCTCATCGCCGTGGTGCTGCTGCGCCGCGACATCCCCGACCTCGCCGCGCCCGCGGGTGCCAGCCCCTGGCGCGAACTCGGCGCGCTCAAGCGCAAGCAGGTCTGGTTCACGCTGGGCATCGGCGCCATCGGCTTCGGCGGCATGTTCTCGGTGTTCAGCTACATCAAGCCCACGCTGATCGAGGTGGCCGGCATGCCGCTGGGCGGCGTGCCGCTGGTGCTCGCGCTGTTCGGGCTCGGCATGGTGGTCGGCAACCTGGTGGGCGCGCGGCTGGCCGACAAGTCGCTGATGCGCACCATCGGCGGCCTCATGGCCTATGCGGCGCTGGTGCTGGCGCTGTTCACCTTCTCGGCCCACAACATCTACACCGCGGGCTTCAACGTGTTCCTGATCGGCACCACCGTGGCCATCGGCCCGGCGCTGCAGATCCGGCTGATGGACGTGGCCGGCGATGCGCAGACGCTGGCGGCCGCGCTCAACCATTCGGCCTTCAACATGGCCAACGCGCTCGGCGCCTGGCTCGGCGGCGTGGCGATCGCCGCGGGCCTGGGCTGGACCTCGACCGGCTGGGTCGGCGCGCTGCTCGCGCTCGCGGGCATGGGCGTCTTCTGCTGGGCCGTGGCGAGCGCGCGCGCCGATGCGCGGCGGCCGCGCGTGGCGGCCTGCGAAGGCTCGGCGAGCTGAAGGTTTCCGCCTACCGGGGCTTCAGCTGCTCGCGCAGGATGCGCCGGATCTCGAGGATCGCGAGCGGGTTCTCCTGCACGCTGTGCGCCGACGGGATCACCAGCTCCGAGGCCGCGCCGTCGAGGTGCGCGCTGGCATAGGGCACGATGCCGTCGCTCGACAGCGCCTGCGCCAGGCCCGGCGTGTCGTTGCCGATGATCGAGTGGAAGCGCACGCGCGGATTCATCGGCAGGCCCGAGGAGAGCCGCACGAAGGGATCGCGGTCGCTGAGGTTGTCGATGCTGTTGGGAATGCGCAGCGGCCCCGCGTCCTGCCGGCCCGGCGCGATGCGGATCAGCTCGCGCGAGATGTCGCTCAATTGGCCCAGCATCGCCACCGGCAGCGTGATGAGGTTGGCGACCCAGCGCGAGATGCGGTTGTTGGCGAAGTCGGTGCCGCGGTGCGGCGAGGCGATGAAGATCGCATCGCTGACCTGCGGCAGCGGCTCGAAGCGCAGGTAGGGCGCGAGCTTCTCCTCGATGCGCCGCTGCTGCGCGCCCTGCATCGGGTAGCTGGTCAGCAGCGCGTCCCAGAGCTTGTCCTCCGACGACGACACCATCAGCCGCGACAGCACGCCGCCCATGCTGTGGCCGATCAGCGTGATGTCCTTCGAGGCCGTGGCCTGGCCCGTGGGATCGAAGTGCTGCAGCGTCTGCGTCACGGCCTCGCGGATCGCGAAGTTGTTGAGCGGCAGCGGCGCATTGGTCGGGTAGTAGACCTGCCAGATCTGGTAGCGGCGGCGCAGGGTCTCGTCGCCGAGCACCTCGTTGGCCACGTTGATCCAGGCCTCGGGGCTGCTCGCGAGGCCGTGCAGCATGATGACCGTGCGGCGCTCGGGATCGTAGGGCTGCATCAGGTAGATGCGCGGCTGCGTGAGTCCGTCGCGGCCGCCGAACAGGCTGCGCAGCGCCTGCAGCGCGAAGTCGGAGCGGGCCAGCCACAGGCCGTAGCCCGAGGTGAAGTTGGCGGCCAGCGGCACCTCCTGCCCGGCCAGTTGCACGTTGGCGGTGCGGTAGGGGTCGTAGGCCGCGATGCGCAGCCTGCGCGTGGCCAGCACCTCGGCGAGGTTGCCGCCGTCGAACAGCAGCAGCGCGGTGACGGTGGGGAAGGGCATCTCGCGGTAGGGCGGGCGCGGCTCGGCGGTATCGCGCGCGGGCGCCTTCTCGTCGGTGCGCTGGCTGTCGGCCGCCACCAGCTCGGCGCCGAAGCCGTCGCGCCGGTAGGTGTTGCGCAGGCCCGAGAAGGTCAGCGAGGCGGCGGGGATCAGCTCGTCGGGCAGCGGCGCGTCGGCGGGCAGGCGCAGGCCCGAGACGTCGGCCTCGATGCGCCAGTTGCCCACGCGCGGTACCTGCGGCTGGGCCGCAGCGTTGCGCCGCACGCCGCGGTACAGGCCCGTGATGGCCTGCTGCACCGCGTAGTTGTAGTAGTCGCGCACCTGCGTCTGCCGGTCCTCGAAGGCGCGGTCGCGCGGCTTGCGCGCGGTGAAGAACAGGTAGGCATAGGCATGGCGCGCACTCTCGAGCCAGGCCTCGATGGCGGCGGTGTCGGCGCTCGAGCCCGGCAGCGTCGCGCTGCCGCTTTTCTCGGCCGCGATCGCCACCTGCAGCCACACCTCCGACAGCGCCGACAGCCGCTGTTCGTCGCTCAGGCCCGGCGAGTCGGCCAGTGCGCTGCGGCAGGCCGGGCCGTCCTTGCCGCACAGCTCGGCGTCGGAGCCGATCACGCGCAGCACCTCCTCGGCCGAGGTGCTGAGCCGGCCCGTGGTGAGCACGTCGCCGCGGCGCTGCGCGAGGTATTCGGCGGGCGAGATCGAGCCCACCTTCACGCCCGCGCAGCCCGCGAGCAGCGCGGCGGCGCACAGCAGGGCCGCCAGGCCGGGAAGACGCGCGCGCATCGTCACGGGGCCTCGGCGCCCGGCAGCCCCTGCCGGATCGCGCGCGAGAAATCGACGCCCGGAGTGGCATCGCTCGCGATCGCGCGCTGCGTGATGCGTCCGGCCGTGCGCAGCGCATCGAGGCTGTAGCCCGGCGTCAGCCCGCCCACGTCGTACAGGTAGTCGGGCAGGTAGCCCGAGGCCAGCAGCCGCCAGTCCATCGGCAGGCCCGGCACGATGCGCCTGGCGAGGTCGTAGACGATGGTGGTGCAGTTGGCCGTGAGCGTGTTGTAGAAGCTCGGCGCGCGCAGCAGCGCGGCGCTCTGGTCGAGGTAGGCCAGGAACAGCGAGCGCATCTCGGCCTGTGGCAGCCGCACGCGGTACATGTGGACGTCCTCGCCGCGCACGTTGGTGCGCACGCGCAGCACGTCGCGCTCCTCGGCCGCGACCAGGCTCAGCTCGAAGCGCCGGAAGAAGCCGCCGATCGACGAGAAGCTCTCGCCGCGCTCCTTGCGGATCTCGATCGAGAAAGTGAGGAAGCGGCCGTCGTCGAAGCCGAAGGACACCAGCGTGTGCGCGATCGCCGGGCCCATCCAGTACGAGACCGAGACGTCGACCGAGCGCAGGCGCTCGAGGTCGTAGCGGCGCGTTTCCCAGCGCGGCGTGTAGTCGGTGTCGCTGCGCCAGTCGAAGTTGCGCACGTTCTCGAGCGTGACCATGTTGCCGTCGACGCGCGCCACCAGCTGGCGCGCGACGTCGTCGGCCCAGTCGCGCTGCTGCAGCGGCACGATGGTGTTCCACCAGCCCAGCAGCAGCGCGAAGCCCACCGCGTAGGACAGCAGGGCGCGCGCGGCCCGGCCGCGCCACAGCAGCACCAGGGCCGCGAGGCCGAAGCCGCTCCACAGCACGGCGGCGAGGACCTTGCCCGTCTCGCCCACGGGCAACTGGTACCAGAGCGCGAGGCAGGCCCAGCCCGTCGACAGCAGCAGCACCAGCGAGGCCGCGACGCGGCCAACGATGCGCAGCAAGGTCCGGAACCCGGCGGTGGGATGCGTGATGGCTGGGGAGGGGGAGGGGCTCATTCGGGAAACGCGTGGATCGCCGCCGAGCTTAAACGCAGTCCCGCGCGCCGACCACGACCGCGCGCGGTGTGCCGCAACGAAGACGGGATCGGCTGCCCGATCCCGTCTTCAGCCGCTAAGGGCGCACCGCCGTCCTCGCGTGCAGCAGCGCCGCGAAGTGGCGCAGCTCGGCCGCATTGAGGTCCGACACGGCCCAGGCCTGCATGCCGCCCTGGGTCCAGTGCGCGAGCTGGTAGCCCTGGCGCGTCGAGAAGGCCGGAGTCTGCGGCTTCGCATCGGCCGCGGGCCAGACGAAGACATTGATGACGTGCGGACCCGAGCGATAGACCAGCGCCGCCACCGTGCGGCCGTCGAGGTAGTCGAGCCGCCCGCCCGTCAGCGCGAAGCCCTCGGCGGCGAGGTCCACCACCGGCGGCGAGAAGTCGAGCTTGCCGGCGAACCAGGGCTTGACCGTGTGCTGGTCGGTGGAGGCCACGTCGGCCAGGTGTGAGGCCATCAGCGAGCGCACGTGGTTGGCCGTGACCTGCGCGCCCAGCAGCTCGAGGGGCGCCGGCGATGCCAGCAGCACCAGCGCCAGGCCCCAGGCCGCGGCCGCGCCGGTTCCGAACCCGAGCAGGCCCTGCCACCAGCCGTGACGGCGCGGCGCCGGCGTTGCGGGTGCGCCGGCCTCGGCGCGCACCGACAGCGCGATGCGCTCGGCCAGGCCGGCGGGCGGCGCATGGCGCGTGGCGTGCTGTCGCATCAGCGCTCCCAGCTCGTCGTCAGGAATTGGCATGCCGTGTCCTTTCCTGCGCCGGGCCCGGGCGCTCGTCGCGCAGGCTCTCGCGCAGCAGGGCCCGCGCGCGCGACAGCCGCGACATCACGGTGCCCAGCGGCACGCCGGCGATGCGTGCGATGTCTTCATAGCGCAGCTCCTCCAGTTCGCGCAGCACGATCGCTTCGCGGTAGACCGCGGGCAGGGCGTCGATCGCGGCATTGACGCGCTCGCCCTGCACGCGCCGCTCCCACAGCCGCGCGGGATCGCCGGCCTCCGGTGCCGTCGCGCCGGCCGACTCGCTGTCGCGCAGCTCGTCGAACTCCACCTGGTCGGCCAGCTGCCGGTTCTGCCGCATCCAGTCGTAGCAGGCGTTGCGCACGATGCCCAGCAGCCAGGGCCGCGCGTTCTCGCCGCGCAGCCCGTCGAAGAAACGGAAGGCCCGCAGGTAGGCCTCCTGCACCGCGTCCTCGGCCAGGCGGTCGTCGCGCAGCAGCCAGCGCGCGAGATTCCAGGCCGCATCGAGATGCGGCAGGGCGGCGGCTTCGAACTGGCGGGTGCGGTCGGTCAAGGGACGTGCTTTGGGGGCATGACGCGGCGGGCGCGCGTTTTATTCCAGCCTTGCGCGAAAAAATTTCGGGGAATAGACGAAGGGCACCGCGCGTCATGCCCTGTGCCGATTCTCTTCCTCTCTTCTTTCAGGAGTCTTTCCCCATGACCGCCTTTCCAGGATTCGCACGCCTGCTCGCCGTTCTCGCGACCTCCGGCGCCCTGGCCTTCCCGGCGCTGGCCGCCGGCCCAAAGGCCTACGTCGGCAACTTCAAGGACAGCACGCTCAGCGTGATCGACACCGGCAGCGAGCGCGTGCTCGCCACCGTGCCGGTGGCCGCGGGGCCCGACGGCATCGTGATCTCCCCGAACGGCCAGCGCGTGTTCGTCAGCGGCTCCGGCGCCTCGGCGGTGAGCGAGATCGACGCTGCGACCGACCGCGTGACGCACACCATCGAGGTCGGCCAGGGCCCGCAGGGCCTGGCCACCACCGCCGATGGCCGCTGGGTGCTGGTGGCCGTCAACGGCGACGACCGCGTGGCCTTCATCGACACCGCGACCCATGCCGTGGCCGCCACCGTGGCGGTGCCCAAGCCGCACACCATCGCCGTGCGCCCCGATGGCCGGCAGGCCTACGTGGCCTCGCAGGCGCCGGGCCATTTCGCGCTCGTGGTGGTCGACCTGGCGACGCGCAAGGCGGTCTCGGAGATCGCGCTCGACAAGCCGCCGCGCGACCTCGAGTTCGGCCCCGACGGCAAGGCGCTCTACCTGACGCTCGCGGGCGTGCCCGCGGTGCAGGTGCTGGACGCGACCACCAACCAGCGGCTGGCGCCGATCCCCACCGGCGTGTCGCCCCACATCGCGCAGCACTTCGCGGGCATGGCAAGCGGTGTGATCGTGGTGCAGGGGCCGGGAGAGGTGATGCTGTTCGATCCCGCGACGCGCACGCCGGGCCGCAGCATCGCGGTGGGCAAGCAGCCGCACTGGCTCGACATCTCGGCCGACGGCGGGAAGCTGTGGGTCAGCAACGAGGGCTCGAACGACGTGAGCGTGGTCGACCTGGCCGGCGGCCCGTCGCACACCGTGGCGGTCGGCAATGCGCCGCGCAAGGTGGCGGTGCAGCGCAGCGCGCCGGCCGGGCATGCGGGCGGTTCGGCGCACGTGGCGATCCGCAACTTCGCCTTCGAGCCGGCGCAGATCACCGTGAAGGTGGGCCAGGCCGTGCGCTGGAAGAACGACGACGGCGCGCCCCATGGCGTGGTGTTCAGGAAGGGCGGCCCCGCGGGCATGGACCTGATGCTGCCCGGCCAGGACTTCACGCAGACCTTCGACAAGCCGGGCGTCTACGACTACGCCTGCTCGGTGCATCCCTACATGACGGCGCGCGTCACGGTGATTGCACCCTGACGTGCAGGCCTCGGGCGGCCTGCCTATGATGGTCGTGCAGCCACGCGCGACTGCGCGGTTCGGCCGTTTCACAGGAACCATCCACACCATGAGCATTCCCACCACCCGCCTGGGCCGCACCGGCCTGACCGTCTCCCGGCTCGCGCTCGGCACCATGACCTTCGGCCTGCAGACCGACGAGGCCGTGTCGCACCGTATCCTCGACAAGGCCGCCGAGGGCGGCATCAACTTCCTCGACACCGCCGACGTCTACCCGCTGGGCGGCACGGTCGAGACCACGGGCCGCACCGAGGAGATCATCGGCAACTGGCTCGAGAAGCAGGGCCCCGCGGGCCGCCGGCGCTTCGTGGTCGCGACCAAGGCGGTCAACAAGGTCGGCCCCAATCCCTGGGACCAGGGCGCCTCGCGCAAGCACCTGCTCGATGCCATCGACCTCTCGCTCAAGCGGCTGAAGACCGACCACGTCGACCTCTACCAGCTGCACATGGACGACCGCGAGACGCCGCTCGAGGAAAGCATCGAGGCGCTCGACACCATCGTGAAGTCGGGCCGCGCGCGCTATGTGGGCGTGTCGAACTTCCTGGCCTACCGGCTCGCGCGCGCGCTCGGCAAGGCCGACCTGCTGCGGCTCACGCGCTTCGTCTCGGTGCAGCCGCGCTACAGCCTGCTGTTCCGCGAGATCGAGCGCGAGCTGCTGCCGCTCGCGAGCGAGGAAGGCCTGGGCGTGATCCCCTACAACCCGCTGGCCGGCGGCCTGCTCACCGGCAAGTACAAGCCCGGCGCCAGCCCCGAGGCGAACACCCGCTTCACGCTCGGCACGGCCGGCAACATGTACCAGGACCGCTACTGGAACGAGCGCAGCTTCAACACCGTGACGCAGCTGCATGCGCTGGCCGACGAGGCGGGCGTGCCGCTCGCGACGCTGGCCGTGGCCTGGGTGATGGCGAACCCGCTGATCACCGCGCCGCTGCTCGGCGCGAGCCGGCCCGAGCAGCTCGACGCGACGCTCGCGGCGGCCGAGTACAAGCTCGACCCCGCGCTCAAGCAGAAGCTCGACGAGCTGACGGCCGAGTACCGCAAGGGCGACGCGCCGCGCTGAACGCGGCCGGAGGCGTGTTGCGCCTCAGCGCCAGCCGCGGTGCCAGCCCGCGTGCGGGTTGTACCAGCCCCAGCCGTAGTGCGGGTGGTAGCGCCAGCCCCAGCCGGGGCCGGGCGAGACATAGGTTGGGCCGATGATCGCCACGCCCACCGGCGGTTCGATCGGCGCGGCATACACGGCCGCGCCGTGCACCGGCCCCACCGGTGCCACCACGCAGGCACTGAGACTGGCCGCCGCGACGAGGGCCGCGGCGATCGCTGCGAGTTTCATGGGTTGCTCCTGAAGAACGAGTCGTTGAAGGTTTCGGCTTCTTCAATGCCGCGGCCGGTGCGCGAGCCGACGCGGCGGCGGTAAAGATTTCTTAGCGCGCGCCAACTGACAGCTTTGTCAGGAAGTCGACAGCGAGCGGTTGGAAGGCGCGGCCTAGAGTGACCGCACCATGGCTCGCTCCGCTGCATCCTCCTTTCCCGACCTTCCGCGCCGCGCCCTGCGCGCGCCCGCCGCGGCCGCGCTGGCCGCGCTGCTGATCGCGGGCTGCGCGGTCGGCCCCGACTACGTGCGGCCCCCGATGGAGGTGCCCGCGGCCTACAAGGAAGACGGTGCCTGGAAGACCGCCACGCCGCAGGCCATCGATCCCTCGCACCCCTGGTGGGAGGCCTACGGCGACGCCACGCTCAACGGGCTCCTGGTGCAGGCCAATGCCGCCAACCAGAACATCCGCCAGGCCGAGGCCCAGTACCGCGAGGCGCGCGCGCTGGCCTCGGCCGCGCGCGCCGGCTTCTATCCCACCCTCGGCCTCAACGCCGGCGCCAACCGCGCGCAGACCAACAGCACCGGCAGCATCGAGCGCCGCACCACCGACACCCTGGGCCTCGCCGCGAGCTGGGAGCCCGATGTCTGGGGCGCGGTGCGCCGCTCGGTCGAGGCCGGCGACGCGAGCACGCAGGCCAGCGCCGACGACCTCGCGGGCGCGCGCCTGAGCATCCAGACCACGCTGGCGCAGGACTACCTGCAGCTGCGTGCCATCGACCTGCAGCGCGCGCTCTACGCCACCACCACCGCCGCCTATGCGCGCGCGCTCGAACTCACGCAGCACCAGTACGCGGCCGGCACCGTGCTGCGCTCCGACGTGGCGCTGGCCGAGAGCCAGCTGCGCACCGCGCAGGCGCAGGGCGTGGACCTCGAGGCGCAGCGCGCCCAGCTCGAGCATGCGATCGCGGTGCTGACCGGCCAGGCGCCGGCGCGCTTCACGCTGGCCGCGCTGCCGGCCAGCGAGAACCCCGCGCTCGCCAATGCGGGCACGCTCGGCGTCCAGCTGCCGCTCGCACCCGCGGGCCTGCCTTCGGAACTGCTCGAGCGCCGTCCCGACATCGCCGCGGCCGAGCGCCGCGTGCAGGCCGCCAATGCGCAGATCGGCGTGGCCAAGGCCGCGTACTTCCCGCAGATCGTGCTGAGCGCGAGCGGCGGCTTCAGCGCCGGCAAGCTGGCTTCGCTGTTCGACACGCCGAGCCGCGTCTGGTCGCTGGGCGCGGTGCTCGCGCAGACCGTGTTCGATGGCGGCCTGCGCAAGGCCCACAGCGAGCAGGCCGTGGCCGCCTACGACGCCTCGGTCGCGCTCTACAAGCAGACCGTGCTCGGCGGCTTCCAGCAGGTCGAGGACAACCTCGCCACCCTGCGCGTGCTCGACCACGAATCGCAGCTGCAGGCGCAGGCCGTGCAGGCCTCGCAGACGGCCGAGCGCCTCGCGCTGGCCCAGTACCGCGCCGGCACCGCCACCTACCTGAGCGTGGTGACCGCGCAGCAGCTCTCGCTGACCAACCAGCGCACGGCCGCGCAACTGCTGGCGCGCCAGCTCGCCGCCAGCGTGGCGCTGATCGCGGCCACCGGTGGCGGCTGGCATGCCGAGGCCACCGAGGCCGCCACCACCGCCGCCGTTGCAACGACTTCCGGAACCTGATGCCATGACGAATCCCGCTCCTTCCTCCACCGGCCCCGCCAGCGACGACGCCGGTCCCCCCGCGCGACGCAGCGTCGCCTGGTTCGCCGTCGCCGCCTTCGTCGCCGTGCTCGGCGGCGGCGCCTGGACCCTGGGCCACAAGGCCTCGGCCGCCACGCCCGAGGCCAAGGCGCCGCCGGTGCTGGTGACCACCGCGCCGGTGCAGGCGCAGGACGTGCAGGTCTATCGCGGCGGCATCGGCACCGTGGCCTCGATGGCCACCGTCACCGTCAAGGCGCGCATCGACGGCCAGCTCGACAAGATCGGCTTCGTCGAGGGCCAGGACGTGAAGGCCGGCCAGATGCTCGCGCAGCTCGATCCGCGCACCTTGCAGGCCCAGCTCGCGCAGGCCAGCGCCACCCAGGCGCGCGACCAGGCGCAGCTCGAGAACGCGCGCGCCGACCTCGCGCGCTACACCACGCTGATCGCGCAGGACGCGGCGACCAAGCAGCAGCTCGACACCCAGAAGGCGCTGGTCAGCCAGCTCGAGGCCACCGTCAAGACCGATGCCGCGCAGGTGCAGTTCGCGCAGGTGCAGCTGAGCTTCACGCGCATCGACGCGCCGATCGACGGCCGCGTGGGCGCGCGGCTGGTCGACCCGGGCAACATCGTGCATGCGGCCGACACCGGCGGGCTGGTGGTCATCAACCAGATCGACCCGATCGCGGTGCAGTTCACGCTGCCCGAGGACGCGGTGCAGGACATCAACCGGCTGCAGCCCAAGGGCGCGGCGCCGCTCTCGGTGGTGGCCTACGACCGCGCCGGCACGCAGCTGCTGGGCACCGGCAAGCTGATCCTGCTCAACAACCAGATCGACACCACCAGCGGCACGGTGCAGCTCAAGGGCAGCTTCGCCAACCCGCAGCACACGCTGTGGCCCGGCCAGTACGTCAACGTGCGGCTGCAGCTCGACCGCCGCGCGGGCGCGCTGACCGTGCCGGCCGCGGCGGTGCAGCGCAGCCAGGACGGCACCTACGTCTGGGCCGTCGATGCCGAGAACAAGGCCAACTCGGTGCCGGTGCACGTGGTGCAGATCGCCGACGGCACGGCCGTGCTCGACCAGGGCGTGGCCGCCGGCCAGCGCGTGGTGGTCGACGGCCAGTACAAGCTGCGGCCCGGCGCCACGGTGGCCGAGAACAAGACCGCGGCCAAGGCCGCGCCCCCGGCCGCCGCGGCCGGCGGCAACAACGCGAGCGGGGTGCGCAATTGAGCATTTCCGCCGCCTTCATCAAGCGCCCGATCGGCACCACGCTGCTCGCGCTGGCCATCCTGCTGGTCGGCGCCGCGGTGTTCCCGCTGCTGCCGGTGGCGCCGCTGCCGCAGGTCGACTTCCCGACCATCCAGGTCTCGGCCAACCTGCCGGGCGCCAGTCCCGAGACCATGGCCTCGAACGTGGCGCAGCCGCTCGAGCGCCAGTTCTCGCTGATCGCGGGCCTGTCGCAGATGACCTCGACCAGCGGCCTGGGCAGCACCCAGATCACGCTGCAGTTCGACCTCGACCGCAACATCGATGCCGCCGCGCTCGACGTGCAGGCCGCCATCAACGCCTCCACCGGCCAGCTGCCGGCCAACCTGCCGAGCCCGCCGACCTTCCGCAAGGTGAACCCGGCCGACTCGCCGATCCTGATCCTGTCGGTGCAGTCGAAGACGCTGCCGCTGACCGAGGTCAACGACTACGCCGACAACATCCTCGCGCAGCAGATCTCGCAGATCTCGGGCGTGGGCCTGGTCAACATCGGCGGCGCGCAGAAGCCGGCCGTGCGCATCCAGGTCGACCCGGCCAAGCTCGCGGCGCTGGGCCTGAGCCTGGAGGACGTGCGCACCGTGCTGTCCTCGGCCACCGTCAACGCGCCCAAGGGCACGATCGACGGGCCGAACCAGAGCTTCACCGTCTACACCAACGACCAGCTGCTCAAGGCCCAGCCCTGGAACGACGTGGTGCTGGCCTACCGCAACGGCGCGCCGATCCGCGTGCGCGACCTCGGCGTGGCGGTCGACGGCCCCGAGAACGCGAAGATCGCGGGCTGGGCCTATGCCGGCGCCGCCGCGCCCGAGGGCAGCACGGTGCAGAACGGCCGCTCGATCGTGCTGGCCATCACCAAGCAGCCGGGCGCCAACGTGATCGAGACGGTGGACCGCATCAACGCCGCGCTGCCGCGGCTCAAGGCCTCGATCCCGCCGACGGTGGACGTCAACGCCATCATCGACCGCACCCAGACCATCCGCGCCTCGGTCAAGGACGTGGAGTTCACGCTGCTGCTGACCATCGCGCTGGTGGTGGCCGTGATCTTCGTGTTCCTGCGCAACGTGCCGGCCACGCTGATCCCCAGCGTGACGGTGCCGCTGGCGCTGCTGGGCACGGTGGCCGTGATGTACCTGCTGGGCTACAGCCTCGACAACCTCTCGCTGATGGCGCTGACCATCGCGGTCGGCTTCGTGGTCGACGACGCGATCGTGATGCTCGAGAACATCTACCGCTACGTCGAGGAGGGCATGGCGCCGCTCGAGGCCGCCTACAAGGGCGCGGGCGAGATCGGCTTCACCATCGTCTCGATCTCGGTCTCGCTGATCGCGGTGTTCATCCCGCTGCTGCTGATGGGCGGCATCGTCGGGCGGCTGTTCCGCGAGTTCGCGGTCACCGTCACGCTGACCATCGTGGTGAGCGTGGTGATCTCGCTCACGCTCACGCCGATGCTGTGCTCGCGCTTCCTCAAGAACGAGCATGCGCGGCGCCATGGGCGGCTCTACCTGCTGTTCGAGCGCGGCTTCGACGCCATGCTCAACGGCTACAAGCGCGGGCTGCACGTGGTGCTCGACCACCAGTTCATCACGCTGATGGTGTTCATCGCCACCGTGGTGGCCACGGGCGCGCTGTTCGTGGTGATCCCGAAGGGCTTCTTCCCGCAGCAGGACACGGGCTTCATCTCGGGCTTCGCCGAGTCGGCGCAGGACGCGTCCTTCGCCTCGATGAATGCGCGCATGCTCGAGCTGGCCGACGTGGTGCGCAAGGACCCCGACGTGACCGGCTTCGGCATGAACGGCAGCTCATCGACCTACAACACCGGCAACTTCTTCATCAGCCTCAAGCCCAAGGACGAGGGCCGCACCGCCAATGCCGACGAGATCATCGCGCGGCTGCGCCCGCAGCTCGCGAAGGTGCAGGGCGTGAACCTGTTCCTGCAGGCCGGGCAGGACATCCGCGTGGGCGGGCGCTCCTCGCGCACCCAGTACCAGTACACGCTGACCGACTCGAACCTCGACGAGCTCAACACCTGGGCGCCGCGCCTTTTGGCCAAGCTGCGCCAGGTGCCCGAGGTGACCGACCTCGCGACCGACCAGCAGAACGCCGCCGCCTCGGCCGTGCTGACCATCGACCGCGACCGCGCCTCGAGCTTCGGCATCTCGCCGGCCGCGATCGACGCCACGCTGTACGACGCCATCGGTCAGCGCCAGGTGGCGCAGTACTTCACGCAGCTCAACAGCTACCACGTGGTGCTCGAGGTGACGCCCGCGCTGCAGCAGGACCCGGCGCTGTTCAGCAAGCTCTACCTGAGCTCGCCGATCACCGGCCAGCAGGTGCCGCTGTCGACCTTCGTGAAGGTCGACACCAGCAAGACCGCCTACCTCTCGATCAGCCACCAGGGCCAGTTCCCGGCCGTGACGATCTCGTTCAACCTCGCGCCCGGCGCTTCGCTGGGCCAGGCGGTCGACGCGATCAAGGCCGCGCAGTCCGAGATGGGCATGCCGCAGTCGCTGACCGGCGCCTTCCAGGGCACGGCCCAGGCCTTCCAGGATTCGCTGGCCTCGCAGCCCTACCTGATCGCGGCGGCGCTGGTGGCGGTCTACATCGTGCTGGGCCTGCTCTACGAGAGCTACATCCATCCGCTGACGATCCTCTCGACCCTGCCCTCGGCCGGCGTGGGGGCGCTGCTGATCCTGATGGCGGGCGGCTACGACCTCAGCGTGATCGCGCTGATCGGCATCATCCTGCTGATCGGCATCGTCAAGAAGAACGGGATCATGATGATCGACTTCGCGCTCAAGGCCGAGCGCGAGCAGGGCATGAAGCCGCACGAGGCGATCTACCAGGCCTGCCTGCTGCGCTTCCGCCCGATCATGATGACCACCATGTGTGCGCTGCTCTCGGGCCTGCCGCTGATGCTGGGCCACGGTTCGGGTTCCGAGCTGCGCCGGCCGCTGGGCTACGCGATGGTCGGCGGGCTGGTACTCTCGCAGGCGCTCACGCTGTTCACCACGCCGGTGGTCTATCTCTACCTGGACCGCGCCCACTACTGGTACCTGCGCCGCAAGGAAGCGCGCCGGATCCGCAAGGGCGGCCAGGCCCCGGCGGCGGCCGAGGCGCATTGAGCACCGGAGACAACGCACCGCCTCGCACCGCAGCACGCCACGCCATGAAGATCCTGATCGTCGAAGACGAGTTGAGAACCGCCGACTACCTCTCGAAGGGGCTGACGGAGCAGGGCTGCGCGGTCGACATGGCGCACAACGGCATCGACGGCCAGCACCTGGCGCTCACGCACGACTACGACGTGATCGTGCTCGACGTGATGCTGCCGGGCCAGGACGGCTTCTCGGTGCTGCGCGGGCTGCGCGCCGTGAAGCAGACGCCGGTGATCATGCTGACCGCGCGCGACCGCGTGGAGGACCGCGTCAAGGGGCTGCACGAGGGCGCCGACGACTACCTGGTCAAGCCCTTCTCGTTCCTCGAGCTGCTGGCGCGGCTGCAGGCGCTGAACCGGCGCGGCCGCAAGCAGGAGCCGATGCAGCTGCGCATCGCCGACCTGCAGATCGACCTGCTCGCGCGCAAGGCCTTCCGCGGCGCCACCCGCATCGACCTCACGGCCAAGGAGTTCGCGCTGCTCGCGGTGCTGGCGCGGCGCCAGGGCGAGATCCTCTCGAAGACCGCCATCGCCGAGCTGGTGTGGGACATGAACTTCGACAGCAACACCAACGTGGTCGAGGTCGCGATCAAGCGGCTGCGCGACAAGATCGACGTGCCTTTCTCGCCCAAGCTGCTGCACACCATCCGCGGCATGGGCTACGTGATGGAGCTGCGCGAGGACGGCGCCACGCCATGAAGCGCTCGATCGCCGCGCGGCTGGTGCTGATGTTCGCGGCGGCGGCGCTCGCCACCTTCGCGCTGATCGGCGCGGCGCTGCAGGGCGTGCTGCTGCGCGAGCTCGAGCGCCACCAGTACGAGGAACTCGACACCACGGTCAAGAGCCTGCAGTTCTGGATCCAGGCCATCGGCACGCCCGAACGCTGGTCGCGCGTGCAGGCGCGCATGGACGCGCTGACGCCCGAGGACGGCAGCACCCGCTTCTGGGTGCTCAGCGACGATCCGCGCTTCCAGTACGGCAAGGGCATGGCCGAGATCGACGCGCTCACGCGCGAGACCGGCCGCAGCCTGCTGCTGCCCGGCGAGGAGAAGCCCTACCGCACGCTGTCGGCCCACATCCCGCCGTTCGAGCAGCGCCCGGCCGTGCGGCTGATCGTGGGCAAGAACACCGAGCCCTATGCGCGCACGCGCCGCACCTTCCTCACGGCGCTGGTGTCGCTGGGCCTGGGCGCGGTGCTGGTGGTGGCGGCCGCCGGCTACTGGATCGCGCGCGTCGGCCTGCGCCCGCTCGACCAGCTCTCGCGCGAGGCGCAGGCGCTGCGGCCCAAGATGCGCTCGCAGCGGCTGCGCTCGGGCGCGCTGCCGGTCGAGCTGTCGGGGCTGGCCGAGGCCTTCAACGGCGCGCTGGCGCGGCTCGAGGAGGCCTATGGCCAGCTCGAGGCCTTCAATGCCGACGTGGCGCACGAGCTGCGCACGCCGCTGGCCAACCTGATCGGCAGCACCCAGGTCGCGCTGTCGCGCCAGCGCAGCGCGCCGCAGTTCGAGGAGGTGCTGCAGGCCAACCTCGAGGACCTGGAGCGGCTGCGCTCGATCGTCAACGACATGCTGTTCCTCGCGCGCGCCGACCGCGGCGAAGTCGCCACCGGGCTGGTGCTGACGCCGGTGGCGCAGGAGGTGCGCAAGACCATCGAGTTCTTCGAGTTCGTGCTCGAGGAGAGCGGCGCGCGGGTCGAGATCGAGGGCGACGTGCTGGCCGAGGCCCAGCTCGAGACCGCGCTGTTCCGCCGCGCCATGTCGAACCTGCTGCAGAACGCGATCGAGCATTCGCCGCCGGGCGCGCGCATCGCGGTACGGCTGCGCGAGACGCCCGCGGCGACCTGGATCGGCGTGTCGAACCCGGGCGCGCCGATCGCCGAGGCGCACCTGCAGCACCTGTTCGACCGCTTCTACCGCGTCGATGCCGCGCGCAACGACGGCGGAGAGCACCATGGCCACGGGCTCGGGCTGGCGATCGTGCGGGCCGTGGCCAGCATGCACGGCGGGCAGGTCGCCGCGGCCAGCGCGGACGGCGTGAATACCTTCGAATTCAGCGTCGCCCGGCCGGCGGCCTGAACCCGTCGCGCGGGGGGCCGGCCATGCCCCCGGAACGCGCCGCAACCCGCATGGCCAATGGCCTCCCGGCGACAGGCCCTTGCGCCATGCCGCAGAATCCATGCCGCCCATGACCACGTTCGCACCCTCTTTCGCCATCACGGAGCCGTTGCCATGGCACAGCTGATGTCGCTCCTGGTGCAGAACGCGATCCTGGTGGTGTTCGCCGCCAGCTTCGCCGCCCGCCTGGGCCTGCCGGTGCCGGCGGCCGCGGTGCTGGTGGTCACCGGCGCGCTGCTCGCGGCCGGCGACATCTCGCTGGCCGGCGTGGTGCTCGCGGCGGTGGCGGCCAACCTGCTGGGCGACGGCGCCTGGTTCTATGCCGGCCGGCGCTTCGGCTACCGCTTCATGCGCCTCTTGTGCCGGATCTCGCTGGCGCCCGACTCCTGCGTGCGCCGCGGCGAATCGCTGATCGGCGACTGGGGCGGCCTGTCGCTGGTGGCCGCCAAGTTCGTGCCGGGCGTGTCGGTGGTGGCGCCGCCGATGGCGGGCGCGCTCGGCATGTCGGTGCCGCGCTTCATCGGCTTCGACATCGGCGCCGCGCTGATCTGGACCGGCCTGTTCCTGGGCCTGGGCTGGGGCTTCCGCAACCAGATCCAGGACGTGCTCGCGGTGATGGCGCAGGCCGGCGGCATCGCCACCATGGCTGTGGGCGCGTTGCTGGTCGTGTTCCTGGTGGTGCGCTGGTGGCGCCGCCGCGCCTTCATGCGGCTGACCGGCATGCCGCGCATCTCGGTCGACGAGCTGCACGAGATGCTCGCGGGCGACGAGCCGCCGCTGGTGATCGACGTGCGCGGCGCGGCCGGCCAGCAGGTCGATCCGCGCCGCATCCCGGGTGCGCTGTCGTACACGCTCAAGGCGCTGCAGCAGCGCGGCCTCGACCTGTCGGCCGCGGCCGGGCGCGACGTGGTGCTGTACTGCAACTGCCCCAACGAGGTGTCGGCCGCGCAGGCCGCGCGCGTGCTGCTGGCACGTGGCGCGCGGCGCGCGCTGCCGCTGACCGGCGGGCTCGATGCCTGGGTGGCCTCGGGCCGGCCGACCTCGCCGCCTTGACCGCCTGCGCGGTGCGGCGCGTGCCATGACCAGGACCCGCGTGCCCGCACCTTCCATCGTCGCCGCGCTCGAGCGCGCGCTGGGCCCGGTCCATGGCTTCGTGCCGCTGGCCGAGGGCGAGGAATCGCAGGCCTTCGCCTTCCGCGCCGAGGGCCTGGGCAGCGCGGCCCAGGCCGAGCACGTGGTGCGCGTCCACCGGTCGCGCGAGGGCTTCGACAAGGACGACTTCGCGGCGCGCCGCTTCGCGCGGCCGGGGCTGCCGGTGCCCGCGGTCACGGTCATCGGACGCATCGAGGACCTGTCGTTCGACCAGAGCTTCGAGGGGCCGTTCTTCGGCAAGCCCTTCTATTGCGTGTCGCGGCGCCTGCCGGGCAGCACGCTGCAGGACCTGCCGATCGACATGCTGTCGCTGCTGGCCGAGCCGCTCGCGCGCACGCTCGAGGAGCTGGCCGCCAGCGACCTCGCGGGCACCACCGGCTTCGGCCGTTTCGACGCCAACGGCATCGGCGAGCATGCGAGCTGGCGCGCTTTCCTCGATGCGGTCGCCGAACGCGACTGGAGCGCGGCGCGGCTCGATGCGCAGGCCCTGTGGCGCGTCGAGCGGCAACTGGCGATCGTGCGCGGCCTCGCGCCGTCCTGCCCCGAAGTCCGCCGGCTGGTGCACGGCGACTTCGGCTCGAACAACGTGCTGACCGACGGCCGCGAGATCACCGGCGTCATCGACTGGTCGGAGGCGCTGTTCGGCGATCCGCTCTACGACGTGGCCAACATCTTCTTCTGGCGCCCCTGGCTCGCCTGCATGGAGCAGCAGGCGCGCCACTTCGAGCAGGCCCTGCCGGCCGACCCCGGCACGGCCGAACGGCTGCGCTGCTACCAGCTCCACATCGGCCTGCGGCAGATCCACGACTGCGCGCTGGCCGGCGAGGCCGAGGACCTGCTGTGGGCGCTCGAGCGCAACGCCCGGATCGCCGGCCAGGCCTGAGCCGGGGCCGCCGGCGGGGGCGGTGGTAGTCTTCGCGCCCGAGATGAACCTGCGCACCAAGATCGTGGCCCTGGCCGTCGCACCGCTGCTGGTGGCGCTGGTGCTGGTCGCGCTCGCCGTGCGGCACCAGGAGCACGACCTCGCGCAGCGCGAGCGCGCGTTGATCGAGCAGAGCTACATGACCCAGCGGCGCAACGAGCTGCGCAGCTATGTCGACCTCGCGATCAGCATCGTCAAGCCGCTGTACGACGCCGGCCAGGACGACGAGGCCACGCGCGCCGAGGCGCTGCGCCGGCTGGCCGCGCTCGACTACGGCGACGACGGCTACTTCTTCGTCTACGACCTGCAGGGCCGCTCGCTGATGCATTCGCGCCAGCCCGACCTCGTGGGCCAGGACCTCTGGGGGCTCAAGGATTCCAGCGGCCGCTTCACGATCCAGGACCTGATCGCGCGCGCGAAGGAGGGCGGCGGCTACGTCGAGTACGAATGGCGCAAGCCCTCGAGCACGCAGCGCGCGCCCAAGCTCGGCTACGTGGTCGCGCTGCCGCGCTGGAACTGGATGGTCGGCACCGGCCTGTACCTCGACGACATGGAAGCCACCGTGCAGTCGCTCGACCGCCAGATCAGCGCCAACGTCACGACCACCCTGCTGTGGATCGCCGGCATCGCGGCGCTGTGCCTGGGCGTGGTCAGTGCCGGCGGCCTGCTGCTCAACCTCAGCGAGCACCGCGTGGCCGAGGCCAAGCTGCGCCTGCTCGCGCGCCGCGTGGTGCAGTCGCAGGAGGAGGAGCGCGGCCATCTCGCGCGCGAGCTGCACGACGGCACCAGCCAGACCCTGGTGTCGGCCAAGCTGCTGATCGAGTCGGCCGTCGATGCGCTCGACCGCGCGCAGCATCCCGCGCCGCCCGCGCTGGGCAAGGCGCTGCAGCGGCTCAACGATTCGCTGACCGAGGTGCGCCGCATCTCCCACCGGCTGCGCCCCGCGCTGCTCGACACGCTGGGCCTGCCGGCCGCGCTCGAGCGGCTGGTCGACGAGTTCGGCGAGGAGGGCCAGGGCTCGACCGCCGCCTCGCTGATGGTCGAGGGCGAGCCCTTCGAGCTGTCGCAGGAAGTGAAGACCGCGCTGTTCCGCACCACGCAGGAGGCGCTGACCAACGTGCGCAAGCATGCGCTTGCGCACGAGGTGCACATCGCGCTGGCCTTCGGCGAGCGCGAGGTGCGGCTCGAGGTCGGCGACGACGGCATCGGCTTCGACGTCGATGCCGTGCAGCTCGATCCGCGGCGCGGCATCGGCCTGCGCAACATGCGCGAGCGCGTGGCCTCGATCGACGGGCAGCTCGTGGTGCGCTCGGGCAGCGGGCGCACGCGCATCGTCGCGATCGTGCCCGCGGCGGCCGCGCGGGCCGTGGGCGGCGCCTCGGGCTGATCGAACCGCGCAACCCCTTCCTTCATCCACCCCAACGAATGCCCCGACGATGACGACCGCCAAGGCCCGCACCCCGGCTCCGATCCGCATCTTCCTGGTGGACGACCATCCGCTGGTGCGCGACGGCCTGCGCGCGCGGCTCGGCGCGCTGCCCGGGCTGGAGATCGCGGGCGAGGCCGGCAGCGCGGCCGAGGCGCTCGCGCAGATGGACAGCGTGCGGCCCGACCTGCTGCTGGTCGACATCGGCATGAAGGACATGAACGGCATCGAGCTGGCCGCGCTGCTGCTCGAGCGCGAGCCCGCGCCGCACGTCGTGATGCTCAGCATGTACGACAACCCCGAGTACGTGCAGCGCGCGCTGCAGGCCGGCGCGCACGGCTACGTGCTGAAGGACGCGCCGGCGTCGGAGATCGTCGCGGCCATCGAGGCCGTGTCCGCGGGCGGTACCTTCCTGAGCCCGGCCGTGTCGAAGAAGCTGTTCCGCAACCAGACCCCGCGCCCGCTGCTAACGCCGCGCGAGAGCGAGATCCTCGCGGCGCTGGGCCGCGGCGAATCGAGCAAGCAGATCGCGCGCGACCTCGGCCTGAGCGTGCGCACGGTCGAGGCGCACCGCCAGAGCATCAAGCGGCGGCTTGGGATCGAGGGGCAGGCCGAGCTGATCAAGTATGCGGTGGAGCATGCGAGGGAGTTCGAGCGGCGCTGAGGCGCCAACGCATCGGCCGCCGCTCCCGGACCGATGACGCGGTGGCAGCGCGTGCCTTGCTCAGCGCTGCACCTCGATCCGGCCGTCCGTCCACACCTTCAGCACCGCGGGCGACAAGGCATAAGGCTGCGCATGGAAGTCGTTGCGAACGTTCTCCCGCGCGCTTGCCTGGAACTGGGGGGAGTTTCCCGCGCCCCACATGATGAGGAAATCTCGATTGGGGATGGCCGCGAGGAAAGGGTCGCCGAGCACCTTGGCCGCCTCCTGCCGAATCCAGGGGACCAGCACGCGAACGGCGTCGTATCCGTCCTTCGTCTCCGAAGCGAGAAAGAGATCCGGCTTGCTGCCGCCGCCTTGAAGGCGGATCGACTTGTGCTGCTGGTCGACGTTCTTCAATGCCGTTTCGTAGAGGCTCTTCTCGGCGATGCCCCACCGGACCCGGTCTTCCTCGCGGACGTAGACGTAGCCTCCGGGCTGGTCGAGCACCACGGCGAGCTCCACCTCCGGTGCAAAGGCGCGCGTGACCAGCACGCGCTTGCCTTCGAAGGGCTTCAGATAGCTGGACGGCATGAATTGCAGATGGACTCGGGTCCGTGCAGCGGCCCATGTCGTCGGGCGCTTCTGGTCCGCGTTCCGGTTCAGCGCGATGCTGGTTTCGAAATACGCGAGCATGTCCGTCTGCCGTTGCGCCGCGCTGGTGCCCGGCACCATCGTGCACAACCGCCCGCGCAGGTTCTGCAGCCCCAGCGTGGCCGCGCCGGCCTGGATCGTGTCGGATGTCGCACCCGGTTCGAAACGCTCCGTCGGGTACTGCTTCCTCAGCAGTGCCAGCGCTTCGGACTGGAGCGCGGGGTACCCCAGATCGCATGCCCAGACCGTGCCTGTCAGGCAAGCCAACAGCAGCGCGAGAGCGCATCGCATCCTTGGCAGCGTCATGTCCTTCTCCTCCGGTATTTCTGCAGGCATTGTGCCGCCGGTCGGAAAAGTTCCCTTCCGTACGCACTTGCCACGAACTTCGGAGTTTCCGAACGAAACGAAAGTAAACGAATGAGCACCGGCCTCATGCCGACCGCACAACCCGCGCCCGCATGAGGTAGAACCGCAGCCTCGCCGCGCGGCGACGGATCGCTCCGAACCCGTGCATCGTTCACGCTGCCTCGCTTTCGCGTGCGTGCCGGCCGACGGCCGGCGTAGCGCCCGTTAAATTCGAGCCGGTGCGTCCCCGCCGCTTCGCTGCGCGGGGGCGTCACCGAACTGTCATCCATCCACAAGGAATCACTCGTTTTGAACAAGACCGACCTCATTGCCGCCATTGCCAACGACACCAGCCTGAGCAAGGCCGACGCCGCCCGCGCCCTCGACGCGGCGCTCGACAACCTCTCGCGCGCGCTCGCCGGCGGCGACACGGTGCAACTGATCGGCTTCGGCACCTTCGCGGTGACCAGCCGTCCCGAGCGCACGGGCCGCAACCCGTCGACCGGCCAGCCCCTGACGATCAAGGCCAGCAAGGCCCCCAAGTTCACCGCCGGCAAGGCGCTGAAGGACGTGGTGAACGGCGTGGCGCAGCAGGCCTGATCCCGTGCTTCGCGGCGCGCGGTTCACGCGCGCTGCACCCCAGCCCTCCGCGGGCCCGCGCATCCGATGCGCGTGGAACGCGGAGGGTTTGCTTTTGGCGCGCGGGCATTCGCGCTAGAGTGCGCGCACGTTCACAAGACCCGTCCATCGACATGCACGACGCACGCGCGCACGACCCCGGCCACCGCATCCCGACGCAACTGCATCGGTTCCTTGCCGCCGGGGCCTGCGCGGTGGCGATCCTGGCCGCGGGCTGCGCCAGCCGGCCCCCGTCGACCTCTTCGCCATCGATTCCCGCGGTGCGCAGCTCGCCGCTGAGCGACGAGCAGTCGAACAGCATCGCGATCCATGCATTGGGGCTGGTCGGCACGCCGTACCGCTACGGCGGCAACACGCCCGATGGCGGCTTCGATTGCAGCGGCCTGATCGGCTACGTCTACCGCGAGAGCGTGGGGCAGTCGACGCCGCGCACGGTGGCGCGCATGGCCTCGTTCGGGCAGGGCGTGCCGACCTCCGAGATGCGCACCGGCGACCTCGTGATCTTCGGCGCGGGCACGCCGACGCATGCGGGCATCTACGTGGGTGCGAACCGCTTCGTGCATGCGCCCTCGACCGGCGGCGAGGTCAGGCTCGACCGGCTCGACGGCATCTACTGGTCGCGCCAGCCGGTGCAGGTGCGGCGGCCCGGCTGAGCCGCGCGCTCACTCCTCGGCCTCGCGTCTCGCGCGCTGCTTGCGCCGGCGCCAGTCGGCCTGTTCGTCGTCCTCGGCCCAGCGCGCGAGCAGCGCGGCACGGGCCGTGCCGTGGGTCGCGCGCAGGGCCGCGGCATCGTCGCAGGTCAGGGGCAGCCAGTCGTTCGCCTGCATGAGATGGAGCCACTGCGCGCCGCAATGGCTGCACGACGCGAGCCGCAGTTCGTGCCTGCCGGCGTGCCCGAGCAGCGCCTGCGTGCCCAGCGCGGGCGTGCCGCAGCAGGTCCACAGCAGCGTCATGTCGGGCCGGGCCCGCACCTGGCCGGCCCAGGCCGCGGCGCGGCGCCACAGGGCGTTGTTCGTGTTCATGCGCATGCTCGCAGTGCTGGCATCGGAAATGCATCGAGTATGGAAAGCCGCGCATAAAAACGGCGTCGAATGCGCGGCGGGGTGCATCAAGAAGCCGTAAACGCCGCCGATCGCGCGGCCCTCGGGTTTTCCATTACGCAAAGCCACGCGCTCCGCCCGCGCGGTGCGACGGATGGCAGCGCGCGCGCATCCGGCAAGACTCCCGGGGTTCGACAAATCCGAGGAGACAAAGCATGCAGAGCATCCGCCGCCACCTGGTGTGGCTCGTCATCGCGGTGTTCGGCGCCTTCGCGCTGGGCACCGTGGCCCTGAGCCGTGGGGAAACGATCAACGCGATCTGGGTGGTCGCCGCCGCGATCTGCACCTACCTGATCGCCTACCGCTACTACAGCCTGTTCATCGCCGACAAGGTGCTGGGCCTGGACGGCAATCGCAAGACGCCGGCGCACCGCCACAACGACGGCCTGGACTACGTGCCGACCGACAAGAACGTGCTGTTCGGCCACCACTTCGCGGCCATCGCGGGCGCGGGCCCGCTGGTGGGGCCGGTGCTGGCGGCGCAGATGGGCTACCTGCCCGGACTGCTGTGGGTGCTCGCGGGCGTGGTGTTCGCGGGCGCGGTGCAGGACTTCATCGTGCTGTTCATCTCCACGCGCCGCGACGGCCGCTCGCTCGGCGACCTGGTCAAGCAGGAGATGGGCGTGGTGCCCGGCATGATCGCGCTGTTCGGCACCTTCATGATCATGATCATCATCCTCGCGGTGCTGGCGCTGATCGTGGTGAAGGCGCTGGCCGAATCGCCGTGGGGCACCTTCACCGTGGCCGCGACGATTCCCGTGGCGGTCTTCATGGGCCTCTACCTGCGCTACATCCGCCCGGGCCGCATCGGCGAGGTGTCGATCATCGGCTTCGTGCTGCTGATGCTCGCGATCTTCGGTGGCCAGTGGGTCAGCCAGGACCCGGTCTGGGGCCCGGCCTTCACCTTCGACGGCAAGGCGCTGACCTGGATGCTCGTGGGCTACGGCTTCGTCGCCGCGAGCCTGCCGGTGTGGCTGCTGCTCGCGCCGCGCGACTACCTGTCGACCTTCCTGAAGATCGGCACCATCATCGCGCTGGCGATCGGCATCGTGGTGGTGGCGCCCACGCTGCAGATGCCCGCGGTGACGCAGTTCGCGCAGGGCAACGGCCCGGTGTGGTCGGGCAACCTGTTCCCGTTCCTGTTCATCACCATCGCCTGCGGCGCGGTGTCGGGCTTCCATGCGCTGATCTCCTCGGGCACCACGCCCAAGATGCTCGACAACGAGCGCCATGCGCGCTTCATCGGCTACGGCGGCATGCTGGCCGAGTCCTTCGTCGCCGTGATGGCGCTGGTGGCGGCCTCGTGCATCGAGCCCGGCATCTACTTCGCGATGAACAGCCCCGGTGCCCTGATCGGCACCACGGTGCAGCAGGCGGCGCAGACCATTTCGGGCTGGGGCTTCGTGGTCACGCCCGAGATGCTGCTGCAGACCGCCAAGGACGTGGGCGAGACCACCATCCTGGGCCGCGCCGGCGGCGCGCCCACGCTCGCGGTCGGCATGGCGCACATCCTGCACCAGGTGATCGGCGGCCAGGCCATGATGGCCTTCTGGTACCACTTCGCGATTTTGTTCGAGGCGCTCTTCATCCTGACGGCGGTCGATGCCGGCACGCGCGCGGGCCGCTTCATGCTGCAGGACCTGCTGGGCAGCTTCGTGCCCGCGCTCAAGCGCACCGACTCGCTGCCGGCCAACCTGGTCGCGACCGCGCTGTGCGTGGCGGCCTGGGGCTACTTCCTCTACCAGGGCGTGGTCGATCCGCTGGGCGGCATCAACACGCTGTGGCCGCTGTTCGGCATCTCGAACCAGATGCTGGCCGCGGTGGCGCTGCTGCTCGGCGTGGTGGTGCTGTTCCGCATGAAGCGCGAGCGCTATGCCTGGGTGGCGGCGGCGCCGGCCGTGTGGCTTTTGGCCTGCACGCTGACCGCGGGCTGGCAGAAGATCTTCTCGAGCGATCCGAAGATCGGCTTCCTCTCGCATGCGGCGAAGTACAGCGAAGGCCTGGCCAACGGCGTGCTGGTGGCCCCGGCCAAGACCACGGCGGCGATGGAGCGCATCGTCTTCAACGACCGGCTCGATGCCGCGTTGTGCGCGCTGTTCATGTTCGTGGTGCTCAGCGTGCTGGTCTACAGCATCAAGGCCTGCATCGCGGCGCGCGCGGCCAACCGGCCGACCGCGCACGAGACGCCGTTCGAGCCGATGGGCGGCGCGGTGGCGGCGCGCGGCGCGCACTGAGTGCGCGAACCGCAAGGGAACGCACGATGCCCATCGATGAAGCGCTCGCCACCACGGAAGGCCGCGGCCTCGCGGACACCGGGCGCTACATCGCGCGCTCGATCCGGCAGTCGCTGCGGCTGATGGTCGGGCTGCCCGACTACGACGTCTACCTGAGCCACATGGCGGCCACGCATCCCGACCGGCCGCCGATGAGCTACGAGGCCTTCTTCCGCGAGCGGCTCGAGGCGCGCTACGGCGCGGGCAAGGGGCGCTGCTGTTGAGCTGGGCGAGAATGGTCCGCTGACGATCACCACGCTTCCGAAGGAAGCGTTTTTCATTCATGCAAGACGAGTTGGAGACGGCGATCGGCCTGCTGAACGCAAGCCGGCGCGTCGTCGTTTTTTCCGGCGCGGGGCTGTCCCGCGCCTCGGGCATCCCGACCTACCGGGACGCCGATGGGCTGTGGATGCAGCAGAACGCGATCCAGTTCTCGCATGCGGAGGACCTGGCGCGCGATCCCGCGGGTTTCACGAAGTTCTGGGGACAGCGTCTGGCCGTGATCGAGGAAGCAGCGCCGAATGCCGGGCATCGGGCGCTGGCTGCGCTGCAGCGGTTGCGGCCGGCTACGCGGCTGATCACGCAGAACGTCGACGGGTTGCTGACGCAGGCGGGATGCATGGACGTGCTGGAGCTGCATGGGAATTTGCGGCGCTGGCGGTGCGATCGGTGCGGCAATCGGCATGGGCCCTGGCCCTTTCATCGCTGCCTGCGGTGTGGGGGGCATGCGCGGCCCGATGTGGTGATGTTTGGGGAGATGCTGAATCCGGGGGTGTTGATGGATGCGCAGGAGGCTTCGGTGGACTGCGATCTGTTCTTGCTGGTTGGGAGTACGGCTGTGGTCTATCCGGCGGCGGATTTGCCTGTGTTGGCGATGGGGCACGGGGCTGCTTTGATCACGCTGAATCTCGAGCCTGTTGGGCATCTGGATGATCGGGCGCGTGTTGTGTTGAGGGGAGCTTCGGAAGTCTTGTTGCCGTTGATGGTGGATGGGTTGAAGGGGGTTTGAGATTGCAGGCCGGGTCTCGCCCCGGCGGGCGACTCACTTTTCTTGTCTCGCCAAGAAAAGTAAGGGCGGTCTCAAATATCAAGTGCAACACTCTTCAGCCCTCAGGAGAGTGATGTATGTCGAGCGGTTACGAGCAGTTGAGAGCAGAAGAGCGAGGGGTGATCATGGCTATGAGCCTGCAAGGCAGTAGTGCCAGATCGATTGGGCGGATGTTGAACCGAGCACCAAGCACTATCACCCGAGAGTTGCGACGCAACGGCCACCATGCAGAGGGTGAAGTGGTGTGGGGACGTCCGCGTCTTGCGCCTGGTTACGACGCGGTGTCTGCTGGCAAGCGTGCGCTGCGGATGAGGCGGCGTGCCCGCCGAGTGCGCAAGCTTCGCCCGCACACGGCGTTGTGGTCACGCACGATGGAACTGCTGGGAAGGCGCTGGTCGCCCCAACAGATCGCCACTATCCTCAAGCGCGAACAGCCCGCACGCGCCGATATGCAAGCCTCGCACGAAACGATCTACACCGCCATTTACGCTCGCCCCAAGGGGGAGCTGCGCAAAGAGTTGACGTCATTGCTGCGCCAAGCCCGTGGTGCGCGCCGGCCTCACGGCCGCAATGCGGAGCAACGCGGCAAGTTGGCGGACATGCTCAGCATCCACGTACGTCCGCCCGAAGTGAACGACCGACTGGTACCAGGACATTGGGAAGGCGACCTGATCAAAGGGGCACGCAATCAGTCGTGCGTGGGCACCTTGGTGTGTCGCAGAACCTGTTTCGTGATGATCGTGAAGGTCGATGGTGCGACGGCGCTGGATGTCTTCAGAGGCTTCGAGGCCGCATTTGGCCCGCTGGACGAAGCGCTTCGCAAGAGCCTGACGTATGACCAAGGCAAGGAGATGGCGCTGCACAAGCGGCTGGCCGAGAGCACGGGGTTGACGATCTACTTCGCTGATCCTCACAGTCCCTGGCAACGAGGGCGAAACGAGAACATCAATGGGCTGATCAGGCAGTACCTGCCAAAAGGCACCGACCTGAGCGTCTACAGCCAGCGCCAGCTCGATGCCATTGCCTGGGAGCTCAACACCCGTCCGCGCAACACGCTCGATTGGAAGACGCCTGCGGAGGCCTTCTTCCAGGACTGCCTCGACCACAATGCGCAGTTTCCAGAGGGTGTTGCACTTGGAGTTTGAGACCGCCAAGCAAAAGAAGGCGACCCCACTGTCTGCGACCCTCCGCTTCGCTACGGGCAACCTGCGGTGCTCGCGTTTCGCGGGGTCTCGCAGAACTCGCTTCGCTCAAACAGCTGCGAGCCCTGATCCGCGAAACGCTGCGCTCCTCGGCGCAGCCAGAGGGGGTGGCTCGGGCCTTTGCTTCGCTCGGCCTTGCAATGCCGCTCGGGCCATCGCTTCGCTCGGCTTCTTGTTCCCTCTCCCTCTGGGAGAGGGCTAGGGTGAGGGCTCCGGGCCTCGCAACTGGGCTGAGCCTGCCCATCGCCGCCCTCGCGCAGCACTACGAATCCGCAGTAAACCGGTGATACATGAAGTACTTCCCATCCTGCTCCCACCCCTGCCGTTCAAAGAGCTGCTGCGCCGACACGTTGTCGCGCGCGACATTCAGCGAAACGCGCGCGGCGCCCAGCGACCACGCATACGACTCAAGAGCCGAGAGAAGACGCGAGCCGATGCCCTTACGGCGCCCGGCCGCGGCGACGAACAGGTCGTTGAGGATGAACACGCGCGTGAGCGAGACCGACGAGAAGATCGGGTAGAGCTGCGCGAAGCCTACGGGCACGGTGCCGTCGTGGCAGAGGAAGACCACCGATTCGCCATGGTCGAGACGCTCGCGCAGGAAGGCGCGTGCGGCGGGCAGGTCGCCGGGCTGGCCCTGGAACTGGCGGTACTGATCGAACAGCGCGGCCAGTGCATCGAGGTCGGCCATCACGGCCTGGCGGACGGAGATCGTGGTCATGGGGCGCTCGGATGAGATGAAGCGCGCAGGGTAGCAAAGCGCCTTGCGCACTTCGGACTCAGCGAGGCTCGCCGCGCCACACGGGGCGCAGTGCATCGTCGATCGTCCAGTGCGCTTTGCGGGGCTCGATGCGCACGCCGCCGATCCAGCGTTCGTGGCTCGCATGGTCGATCCAGTACCTCTCGCCCGCGAGCACGCGCCGGCCCAGTGTCGTGAGTTCGAGCGGGCGCCGGGGCCAGTCGCGCCGTGCATCGGATTCCACGATCAGCGGCTCGGCCGCGTCGATCAAGGGACGCACGAGCGCATGGAACATCAGGTCGCCGAGAAAGGGCAGCGGCTCGCGGTGCTCGTTGAGTTCGGCGTAGACCTGGCCGAACGCGAGCCGGTCGTGCTCGTCGATGGCCTGGAGCACCAGGCGCTCGGTCAGCGAGAGGCCGTCGCGCAGCGAGGGCAGCTCCTGCAATTGCCGCCGCAACGCGGGCGCGAGGAAGGGCAGGGCGGGCGTCTCGCCGTGCGCGATGTCGGCCCAGGCCTCGGGCGAGGGCGCGCGGTAGGCGCGCCATGCGTTGCGCGCGAGTTCGAGCGCGGACGCATCGATGGGCCTGCGGCGCGGCCACAGCCAGGCCAGCACGGCTGGTGCGAGTTGGCCGATGCCGATGAAGCGGTCGACGCCGGGCACGCGATCGATCTCGATCAGCTCGAGCTTCGCGGGCAGGCGCTCGAGCCGCGCGAGCACGGCGATCAGGAACAGCTGGTCGTAGGCATCGGCCTCGCACCAGAGCACGGCGCGGCTTGCATCGGGCAGGCGCGCGAGCGCTTCGTACTCGCCGCGCATGCGGCCGCGTGCATCGTCGGGCGGCAGGCCGAAGGTCCGGGCGACGAAGGCGCTGCGCGTCTCGATGAAGGCGGCTTCGGGCTGCTCGGGCACCGGGCCCATGCACAGCGGGTCCGCGAACATGTGGAAGTCGCCGCGGAAACCGGCGAGCTGCAGGGTGTGGGCGATGTCGTTGCCGCAGCGCCAGTGCCGGGTGCCGGCCTCGTCGTCGGCCACGAAGCCCGGATGCGCCGCGGCGAAGTCGACCGCGTCGACATGGGCCTTGAGCCGGGGCCAGCTCGCGAAGCCGAGCTCGCGCGCGATCAGCCATTGGGCGTCGGCCAGCCGTGGTGCCGAAGCGCTCCGACGCGAAGGAAGGGACGGTGGCGCAGCGGCGCTGCCATCGGCGAGCCGTGCGAGCAGTTCCTTGGCGCGCTTGCGCTGCTGCTCGAGGTTGATGTGGCCGCTGCGGGCCGAGGCGCGATGGGTGTCGCGAGGGGTGTTGGACATACGAACTCCAGTGTCGGCCGTGTCCGCTGTCTGGCCGGGAGTCGCATGGGCATGCGATGGGAGATGAAACCTGGGCGCAGCCCTTTCCGCGGACGGGAGGCGTGGAAGACGCCGGCGCCGATTCTAGGAGCGATTTACTTGTTTTCGGGGATGGCTGCACGAGGGCGGCGACGACACACTCCGTTGCGTTTTTTCAACGCACCAGAGACACCATGCAAGCACTCCTTCGCGCCGTGCGCACCCTTCCTCGCTCCGTTCCGAGTGGCCGGTCCTCCATGCTGCGCCTGCTGCGCGCCGTGCCGCTCGCGGCACTGCTCGCGGCCGGCGGGAGCTTCGCCGCGGGCTTCAGCGGCGGCGGTGTCGGCGATGGCGGCGCCAGCGATTCGGGCGGCTCGGGCGGCGGCGGCGGGGCAGCGGCGCAGGCCGCCGGCGGTGCAACGGCGATCGGCGGGGGCGGCAACGGCGGCAATGCGAGTTCGGGCGCGACCGGCGGCGCTGGCGGTGCGGGCGCGAGCGCCACTGCCGCGGGAGGCTCCGCGATCGGCGCGGGCGGGCGCGGCGGCGATGCCAACTCGGTGGGAACGGGGGGACGGGGTGGCGTGGGCGCGAGCGCAACCGGTGGCAGTGCCACGGCCATCGGCGCCGGAGGCAACGGCGGCCAGGGCGGAGCGGGGGGAACGGGTGGCGCGGGCGGCAAGGGGGCCACGGCAGCCGGCAGCGGGGCGATCGCATTGGGTGCGGGGGGCACGGGTGCCGAAGGGTGCTGCGGCGGTACCGCGCCATCGGGCGGCAATGGCGCGCAAGCCTCCGCCACGGGCGCGATCGCACTCGGCAGCGCCGACGGCACGCGCTCGGGCGCCGTCGCATCGGGCGCCGCGAGTACCGCGATCGGTGGCGCGGGCAATGGATCGGCCGGTGCCTCGGCCCAGGCCGCGGGCAGCGTGGCGCTGGGCAGCGGCAGCCAGGTGGCGAGCGGCGCGAACGGCAGCGTGGCGATCGGCGCGAACTCGGTCGCGACCGATGCCAACACGGTCTCGTTCGGATCGGCCGGCCAGACGCGCGGGCTGGTCAACGTGAGCGCGGGCGCGGTGACGGCCACCAGCACCGATGCGGTCAACGGCAGCCAGCTCCACGGCGTGCAGCAGACGGCGAACAGTGCGTCGGCGGCGGCCAGCGCCGCGCAGGGCACGGCGACGGCGGCGCAGACGGCCGCTGCCGCCGCGCAGACCACGGCGGATGCCGCGTCGACGGCGGCGGGCGCGGCGCAAGGCACGGCCACGGCAGCGCAGACGGCGGCCGCTGCCGCGCAGACCACGGCCAACGCCGCATCGACGGCGGCGACCACGGCGCAGGGTACGGCCAGCGCGGCGCAAACGGCGGCCGCCGCCGCGCAGACCACGGCCAATGCCGCATCGACGGCGGCGACCACGGCGCAGGGCACGGCCACCGCGGCGCAGACGGCCGCCGCCGCCGCGCAGACCACGGCCAATGCCGCGTCGACGGCGGCGAATACGGCGCAAGGCACGGCCACGGCAGCGCAGACGGCCGCTGCCGCCGCGCAGGCCACGGGCACGGCCGCGCAGGCCGCCGCCGCCGTGGCACAGACCACGGCCAATGCCGCGCAGACGACCGCCACGGCCGCCCAGGGCGCGGCCGCCACCGCGCAGACCACTGCCAACGCGGCACAGGGCACCGCGACGGCCGCGCAGGGCACCGCCAATTCGGCACTGGGTCTGGCACAGAACTCGGCGCAGTACGGCGCGGGCGGCACCTCGCTGCAGCTCAATGCCAATGGCGGCGCGGGCACCACCATCGCCAACGTCGCGGCGGGCCAGAACGCGACCGACGCGGCCAATGTGGGCCAGGTGCAGCAGGCACAGCAGAGCGCGGTCAGCTCGGCGAACAACTTCACGGTGCAACAGGTCACGGCGCTGCAGGCGCTGATGAACCAGGCGCTGGCCAGCGGCGTGTGCTCGATGAACGCTTCGGGCGCGGTGGCCTGCGGCAGCGGCTCGGTGTCCAGCGGCGCCGGCAGCACCTCGATGGGCACGAACGCGCAGGCGATCGGCGAAGACACGACCGCCATCGGCAACGGTGCGCGCGCCGAGCACAAGGGTTCGGTGGCGATCGGCGCGGGCGCGCGGGCGCTGGCCGACCCCACCACCGCGGTCGGCAACAACGCGGTGGCGACGGGCAACAACGCGGTCGCGCTCGGCGCCAACACGCTGGCCTCGGGCAGCAACTCGGTGGCGCTGGGCCAGGGCTCGGTGGCCGACCGCGACAACACGGTGTCGGTGGGCAATGCGGCCACCGGACAGCTGCGCGCGATCGCCAACGTGGCGCCGGGCCTGCTGGGCACCGACGCCGTCAACGTCAACCAGCTGCAGCAGGCCGTGAGCGGCGCGGTGCAGCAGTCCAATGCCTTCGCCGCGCGCGGCGTGGCGGCCTCGCTCGCGATGCCGGCGATGCCGGCGCTCGCCGCCGGCAAGAAGTGGATGGGCGCGGCCGTGGGCAACTACGCGGGCGCATCGGCGATCGGCTTCGCCTTCGGCTACCAGGTGAGCGAGAACCTCAACCTCGGGCTCGGCGTGTCCACCGCCACCAGCGGCGGCAGCGGCAGCCACATCGCGACGCGGGTGCAGGCGGGCTACGCCTGGTGACGGGGAGGGCGGCCCCGCGGCCGCCTCGTTTCGACCGGAAGTGGATGCCGTTCGATTTTGGATGTCGTATAAACTTGAACGACGTTCAACTTTGAAGGCTTCGCCTTGCCAGTCCCGGAGATCCCCGGCCGCCGCGAGCGGCGGCGCGCGCAGACGCTCGACCACGTGGCGACCACCGCCATGCGGCTGTTCGAGACCCAGGGCTACGACGCCACCACGATGGAGCAGATCGCGCTGCAGGCCGACGTGGCCAAGGGCACGCTCTACAACCACTTCGCGACCAAGGAAGCGGTGCTCGCGCACTGGGTCCACATGGCGCTCGCGGCCGATACCGCGCGGCTGGCCGAGCTGGTCGGCGCGCCCGGCGGCTTCGAGGCGCGGCTCGCGCGCCTGCTCGAGGCCTCGGCCGCATGGTCGCAGCGCCATCGCGCCTACCTGCTCGACTACTTCCGCTTTCGCTTCCTCAACATCGAGTCCGAGATCGACGGCGGTGGCGATCCCGAGGGCCGGCCGCGCGACCTGATCGGGCTGTTCGCGCTGCTGATCCGCGAGGCGCAGCACGAAGGCAGCCTGCGCGCCGACCTCGCGCCCGAGCATCTCGCGCAGCTGCTGCACCACCTGTACTTCGGCGCGCTGATGCGCTGGCTCACCGTGCCGGGCCTGGTGCTGGGCGAGGAGTTCGCGGCGATCGTCGCGGTCTTCGTCGACGGCACGCGCGCCGCCGGCAGGCCCGCGAGGAGGAAGCGCGCATGAAGATCGCGGTCGTCACCTACGGCACCGAGGGCGATGCGCGTCCGCTCGCCGCGCTGTGCCATGCGCTCGACGCGGCCGGCCATTCGACCTTGCTGCTGGCCGATGCCTCCACGCTCGGCACCGCGCAGCGCCTGGGCGTGCGCTCGCAGGCGCTGGCCGGCGACATCCAGGGCGCGCTGGGCGCGAGCGGCGCGATCGCCAACGTGGTGGCGCAGAGCCACAACCCGGGCGCGGCCGCGAAGGCGCTCGCGGCCATCGCCAATGCCAATGCCGCAACCTGGCTGCGGCAGACCGTCGAGGCGGCGCGCGGCTGCGACGCCATCGTGTCGGCGGGCCTCGCGGCCTTCGTCGGGCTCTCGGCCGGCGATGCGTTGCGCGTGCCGGTGATCGGCGCGGGGATGTTCCCGCTCACGCCCACGCGCGATTTCGCCACGCCCTTCGTGCCGCCCGCGAAGGTGCCGCGCTGGCTGCACCGCACCAGCCATCGCTTCGTCAATGCCATGCTGTGGCGTGCCTTCCGCCCGGCGATCAATGCGGCGCGTGCCGAGGTCTGCGGCCTGCCGGCACGCGGGAAGATGTGGGACGGGCACCCGATGCTCTACGGCTTCTCGCCGAGCCTGCTGCCGCGCCCGGCCGACTGGCCCGGCAACGCGGTGGCCTTCGGCCAGTGGATGCCGCCCGCCAGCGCGTGGCAGGTGCCCGCGGCGCTGCAGGCCTTTCTCGACGCGGGCGAAGCGCCGGTCTACCTGGGCTTCGGCAGCATGACGGGCTTCGATGCGGTGCGCATGCGCGCGACCCTGGTCGAGGCGATGGCGGGCCGGCGCACGGTGTTCAACCCGGGCTGGAGCGGCATGGCGGTGCAGGAGCTGCCGGCCAACTTCCACGCGGTGGGCGACGTGCCGCACGACTGGCTGTTCGCGCGCATGGCGGCGGTGGTGCACCACGGTGGCTCGGGCACCACGCATTCGGCGGCGCGCGCGGGCGTGCCCTCGGTGGTGGTGCCGTTCGCGGGCGACCAGTTCTTCTGGGCCCATCAGCTCATGCGTGCCGGCGTGGCGCCCGAGGCGGTGGCCGGCACGCGGCTCACGGCCCGGGACCTGGCGCGCGGCATCGCCTGGACCGACGACGCGGCGGTGCGCTCGCGGGCGCGCGAACTCGGCGAGCGCATGCGCGCCGAGCAGGGACTGGCGCGCGCCGTGGCCTTCATCGAGGCCACGCTCGCGCGCTGATCAGGGGCGCACCAGCGGGATCTGCAGGTTGGTCGGCCGGTTCTGCTCGGTGTCGAAGCCGCGGCCGTCGATGTGGCGCGCGCCCCAGAACAGCATGTCGCCGCGCAGGTAGACGAGGTCGTACTCCATGAAGTGGCGGCCCGCGGCCAGGCCGAAGGGCGCGAAGCTCTTGCCGAACACGCTCTGCGTGCCGTTGAGCTCCCACTTCGCATAGCCCTGGCTCGCCACCTGGTTCAGCAGGTCGGCGAAGCCCTGGATCAGCGGCGTGACCTCGTAGGCCTCGTCGGCCACGAAGTCCACCTTCTGCGCGCCGGCCGCGATCGGGTGCGCGCCGCGCCACAGCATGTGGCCCTTGATGAGGATGCGCGCGAGCGGCACGGCGCCATTCGGGTCGGCCGAATTGACGATGGCGAGCTCGAAGCGGTCGTCGGGCAGGGCCTTGAAGGCGCGCCTCAGGTAGAAGGGCTTGAGCGTGCCGTCGGCATTCTTCGCGGCGCTGGGCCGGACTTCGGGCGCGATGCTGATCCAGTCGCCTTGCACGGCTTGCTTGGTCTGTTCCTCGGTCATGGGTCTGCTCTGGTTGGAAGAAGAAGAGGGAAAGGAGGGAAAAGAGGGAAGGGCGTTCGGCGCCGTGCCGCAGCCGGCAAGCGCTGCCGCGCAGGCGACCAGCGCCGTGGTGAAGGCCTTGCGGCCGTGCGATGCAAGCGTTGTAGCCATGGTCGGACTCCAGGGAGGCCGGCAGTGTCCGGCGGGAGGCCGAACGCTCGTTAACCCAAATCGGCAAAATGCGCAGGCCGGCGTACGCTGGCAATCCACCGCCCCCTTGCCCACGCATGGCCCTCACCCTCGACCTGTTCGACGACTTCCACCTGCATGGCGCCTCCGCGCCCGAATGGCAGCAGCGCTACCTGCAGCTGTCGCAGGGCGTGATGCGCAGCACGCTGGCCGAGGCGGTCTCGGGCGGGGTGCATGTGTTCCGCAAGTGGATGAGCGAGCGCGTGGTGCAGCAGGGCTGCCTGCCCGCGGGACGGTTGTGCTTCGCGGTCGGCAACGGCCAGGGCGCGGGCATTCCGCGCGTGCAGGGCCGCGCGCTCGAGGACCACAGCCTGTTCCTGCTGCGCGCGGGCGACGACTTCACCTTGCAGCGCCCGCGCGGCATGGAGCTGCTGGCCGTGACCTTCGGGGCCGAGCAGTTCCGCCGCCTGCTCGATGCGCGGCCGTTGCCGCCGCAGGCGCTGCGCCTGCTGTCGCAGCCGGTGCTGCGCGCGCCGGCCGAAGCCGTGGCGCGATTGCGGCGCGCCTTGCTGGGGCTGGTGCAGGGCGGCGATACCGCGGGCGAGGAGGCCGCCGCGCGCATCGCCTTCGAGGCATTGCATGCCGTGCTCGAGGGCGCGGCCGGTGCGCCGCCGGGCGTGGCCGGCAGTTCGGCCAGCTTCATCGTCTCGGAGTGCCATCGCATCGTGGCCGCCAGCGGTGCCGCGCCGCCCGACATCGAGGCGCTGTGCCGGCGCCTGCGCACCAGCCGGCGCAGCCTGCAGAACGGCTTCCGGCAGATGGCCGACACGACGCCGGTGCATTACCTGCGCAGCCTGCGGCTCAATGCGGTGCGCGGTCGCCTGCTGGCCACATCGACCGCGCAACTGAGCGTGTCGCAGGCGGCCGAGGCGCAGGGCTTTCATCAATTGAGCCATTTCTCGCAGCGCTACAAGGCGCTGTTCGGCGAGTTGCCGTCGGCGACGCCGCGCGCCGGGGCGTAGCGATCTCGCAATTCCCGCTGACGCAGGGACTCTTCGGGCGATGCTCAATTGAGGCCAACGCCGGTTCGTATCCGGCGTGGTGCCGACGAGAAGACAGACCGTCGATCGATGCCTCTGCGTCGCTGCGCAATTCAGGTCAGCCCAAAAAAAGACATGCGGCCGCAAGGGCCGCATGTGCAATTCGAAAACGCCGAAGCGGAGGTCGGGATGGCGCGCTGGTGGTAGCAGGGCCTCCCGAAGACCGCCGCTTTATTTCGCGAGCAGTTCGTCGGGCGACTTGCCCGCTTCGAGCGCGGCCTTGAACCAGCCGGGACGCGGACCACGGCCACTCCACACATTGCCCTGGTCGTCCCGGAACTTGGGCGCATTGCCCGCGGTAGCCTTGCGACCCTTGCGGCCCTTGCGCGCGGCGGGCTTCGCCGCGGCGGCCGGGCGGCCCGGCGAGCGACCGAAACCCAGTTCGGCGGCCGTGAAGCCATACACCTCGATGGCTTCGCGGATGCGTTCGAGAACGCCGTCCGCTTCCTTCTTGCGAAGCTGATCCGCTTCTTTCTGGAGTTGTTCGATTTGCTTCTGGACCTGTTGGAATGTCTTGGCCATGGAGATGCTTTGTATTGGAGTGAAGAGAGAGGAGAGCTGGCGAGATTAGGCCGCGAACGCATTTTTCGTTGTCAGCAATTGTCGCAAGATCGAAATCAGGACAGGTCGCCGACAGGTGGTCTACAAAAAAAGCATCCGTTGGCCGATCGCCAATCCGTGCCGGCTTCGGATCCGGCCCGCCGACTTTATCTGATTGGGAACCGGAATTCCGGGTTCCATTTCGGGAATTGGGGATTCGGGTCTCGTCCCGGGTTTGCCAAAGCATCGACTGGTGCATTGGAAATCCGGCCGGTGGCAGTCGTGGCGCGGACTGTGCGCCAATAGCGTGCGCGATCGATGAATGCATTCGACTTCATCGCACCCGCGTATGGCTTGCATTGTGCGGCGCGGCATTCGCCGCCGATCTTCGAGTCTGCAATTGGGCGGGTGCAAAGAACTCCGCCAGGGATATTGAGGCGATCGCGTTCGGCGCGATCGGAAATCCCAATTCGCGAAGTCCACCCAATTCCGGTGGGGATCGCGGGATCCGTCGTCAGCCGGGGGCTATCGCCCGTCGGCCAGGAAGGACCGCGGATCGACCGCGCGCCCGCCCACGCGAACCTCGAAATGCAGCTTGACCCGGTCCGCGTCGGTATTGCCCATCTCGGCGATCTGCTGGCCCTTCTGCACGGTCTGGCCCTTCTTCACGAGCGCGGTGCTCAGGTGGGTGTAGACCGTCATGCGCGAACTGCCGTGGTCGATCATGAGCACGTTGCCGTAGCCGCGCAGGGTCTCGCTGACCGTGACCACGCCCCTGGTCGCGGCGACCACCGGTTCGCCGAGCTTGCCGGCGATGTCGACGCCCTTGTTGCTGCCGCCGTTGAAGCCGGCGATCACCTGGCCCTGCGCGGGCCAGGCCCAGTCGCCGGTGCCGACGCGCGACGGCGGCGGGCCCGATTCGCGCGGTGCCGGCGGCACGGGCCGCTTCGAGGGTTCGCGCTCGCCGCCTGCCGTGGTGCGCGGCGGCGGTTCCGACGCGCCGCCCGGCGGCACGATGCGCAGCACCTGGCCGACCTCGAGCTTGTCGGGGTCGTCGATGCCGTTCCAGCGCGAGATGTCCTGCATCCGGCGGCCGGTCTTCGAGGCGATGCGGTACAGGGTGTCGCCCGGCTGCACCACGTAGTTGCCGGGACCGCGTGCATCGCTCTTCTCGACGGGCGCGTTGCCCGGGGATGGGGTGGAGCAGCCCGCGATGGCCAGCGCCATCGTCAGTGCCACGAGCGGCGCGGCGTGCCTGCGCCAGTTCCTGCCTGTCGAAACCAAAACCGGATACCTCCTGGATCAAAAGCCGCCGTGCGCGGCGGGGCATGATCGCACGAGGCGGCGGCGGGCCGTCCGGAAGGCGGCCGCGAGCCGGCGTAGGAGGCCGGGAGGCTCAGGCGATGACGTTGAACCAGCGCGTGGCGCTGGCGCCGTCGATGCGCGCTTCCTGCCGCGCATGGGCGGCCTGTTCGAGCACCGCCGTGACCGGCCGCGCCGGATCGCCGATGGCGAAGCCGACCTTGCAGTCCAGCCCGTGGCCGAGCGCCCGCGCACCGCGCACCAGCGAGGAGCCGACGCGTTCGGCGGCCTGCGCCAGCCCGTCGCGCGGGCCGGTCAGCACGATGACGAAGGTGTCGGCGTCGACGCGCCCGCAGGCGTCGCCGGGCCGCACCGAGCGACGCATGCGGCCGACGAAGGCCTGCAGCAGCCGTTCGGCCGCTTCCTCGCCGAGGCGGTCGCGCGCCGCGGCGAGGCCGCCGAGCTCGACGCTGATCGCGCACCAGAGGAAGCCGGGGCTGTTCTCGGCCACGCTGCGTGCCTGCCGCACCTGCGCGAGGAAGACCTCGGGCAGCGGCAGGCCGGTGGCGTCGTCGTGCGCCATGTCCTCGGGCGCGGGCGCCACCTCGGCGGCCACGCCGGGCTTGGGCATGGCCTCGGCCGCGGGGCCGGGCACGGTGAGCGCGCGCGCGGTGGCGCTGGGCACCACCACGTCGGGCACGTTGAGGAACGCGGGCCGGAATTCGCGGTTGAGCCGGCGCGCGATCAGCGCCGAGGCGGCCAGGCCCAGCACGATCAGGCAGCTGCCCATGCCGAGCAGCGAGGCCAGCGGGTTGCGGGCGCTGCGGTTCAGGGTGTCCTCGGGCACGCCGACCGCGACCCACCAGGCGGTGCCGGGCACCGGCGCGATGGTGGAGAGCACCTTCAGGCCGTCGAGCGTGAGCGTGCTGCTGACGCTGCGGTCGGCGCCGGCGATCTTCTGCCGCAGCTGCGGCGTGGCGTGATGGCCGAGGTAGCGGTCCTCGTCGCGCGAGCGCGCGACCACCTTGCCGCTGGCGTCGACCAGCGAGGCGATCCAGCCCTCGGGCCAGATCTGTTCGCGCAGCACCACGCCGAAGCCCTCGGGCCGCAGGCTGGCGCGCGCGATCGCGGCATCGGCCAGCGCGTTCGGGTTGTACTGGCGGTAGAGGGCATGGAGCGCGACCGAGGTCTCGCCCGAGGCCAGCACCTCGAAACGCTGGCCCGCGCCGGGCAGGGTGGCAAGCTGGTGCACGTCGGCGCGCAGGCGGTCGGCTTCGCGCGCCATCGCGGCGGCGGTGCTGTTGGCCTTGTCGAGCAGCAGCTGGCGCTCGCGGGCCTCGGCCTGGTCGCCCATGCGCGTGGTGACGTAGACGCTGAAGACCAGCATCGGCACGAGCACGAAGAGCTGGACCGCGATCAGCCAGGGAATGAAGCTCGCCGGGCGCGAGGGCGCGCTTCCCGGCAGGAAAGTGGTGCGTTGGAAGAAGCCGATCCGGTTCATGGCAGGTATGCGCTGCGCTGGAGCCTGAATGTAACCTTTGGCCTTAAGAAACGGTCACTAATTGTTGCCCGGTGCGGGGGCTTTTTTCACGCCCCGGCGACCGGCGGTGGCTGGCGCGGGTGCCGGCGGCGGTGCCGGGGCGTCCTGCCGCTCCTGGCGGGCGGCCGTGATCATGGCGTCGAGCAGGCCCGGGAAGCGCCGCGCGAGGTCGTCGCGCCGCAGCCGCATGTAGCGCGCGGTGCCCTCGGCGCGGGTCTGCGTCAGGCCCGACTCGCGCAGCCGGGCCAGGTGGTAGGACAGCCGCGACTTCGATCCCAGCCCCAGGAAGCTCGAGCAGTTGAGCTCGGTGTGCTCGTCCAGCAGCAGCAGGATGCGGCGGCGCGTGGCATCGCGCAGGGCGTCGTAGACGGCCGACAGGTCGATGTCTTCGGTGGCCGGGTGCGGGAGCTCGGGGGTCGACATGGCGCAGCAGGGTAACCCAGCGACACCTTCGCGTTAAGCCGAAGGATCGCAAGGGCCTCGAAGTTCAACGGTTATTGAACAAAGGCGCGCTTCGCAGTACGCTCGCGGCCCTTGTTCAACAGTCGTTGAACCAATCGGAAAGTAACGGATGCTGACAAAACTGATCTGGCTGATGGCGGGCGCGTTCGCCATCGGCACCGAGGGCTTCGTGATCGCGGGCATCCTGCCCGCGGTGTCGCGCGACCTGCACGTGACCATCGCGCAGGCCGGCCACCTGGTGATGGCCTTCGCCTTCACCTATGCGATCGCGGCGCCGGTCACGGCCACCTTGACCGCGAGCTGGCCGTTCGGCCGGCAGCTGCAGCTGGCGATGGGCGGCTTCACGGTCGCCAACGTGATCGCCGCGCTCGCGCCGGGCTTCACGGCGCTCTTGATCGCGCGCGTGTTGCTGGCGCTGTTCGCGGGGCTGTTCATGGCGGCGGCGGGTTCGTACGCGGCCGCCTCGTCCGAACCGTCGCGGCGCGGCCGGGCGCTGGCGCTGCTCTACATGGGCATGACGGCCGCAACCGTGCTCGGCGTGCCGCTGGGCACCTGGGTCGGCAACAGCTTCGGCTGGCGCGCCACCTTCTGGATGATCGGCCTGCTGTCGCTGGTGTCGCTGCTCGGCCTGACCCGGCTGCGCCCGCTCACCGTGCCCTGGCCCGTGCCCAGCCTGCGCGAGCGGCTGCGCATCGCCGCGCGGCCCGACGTGCTGATGACGCTGGGCGTCACGCTGGTCTGCTTCGCGGGCATCTTCGCCGTCTACACCTACCTGTCGCCGCTGCTGCGGCTGGTGGCGGGACTGTCGGACGACGGCGTGGCGCTGGCGCTGCTCTCGTTCGGCGTCTGCGGTGCCATCGGCAACCTGCTCGGCGGCCACATGGCGGACCGCTTCGGCGCGCTGCGCGTGGGCGGCCTGGCGCTGGCCGTGCTGGGCCTGGTGCAGGCCGGCCTGGCCTGGGTCGCGCATGCGGCGCCGCCGCAGGTCGCGGTCTACCTGGTGTTCGGGCTGATCATGGCCTGGGGCGTGGTGGGCTGGTCGTTCCCGCCGGTGCAGCAGGTCACCTTGGTGCAGCAGGCCCCGCAGGCGGTGTCGGTGGTGCTGTCGCTCAATGCCTCGGCGATGTACTTCGGCATCGCGCTGGGCGCATGGTTCGGCTCGCTGGTGGTGGCGGCCGACAAGGTGCGCTCGCTGCCGTGGGTGGGTGCCGCGGGCGTGTTCGCGGCGGCCGGCCTCGCGGCCGTGGTGCGCGGCCGGTTGCGGCGCGCGGCCCGGCGCGCGCAGGCCGCGCCGCTGCCGGCCTGAACACGTTCTCAGGCGGCGTGCAGCGCCGCGAAGCCGCGCCCGAGGTCGGCCACCAGGTCGGCCGGCGCCTCGAGCCCGACATGCAGCCGCACCACCGCGCCGCGCGCGCTCCAGTCGCTCACGCTGCGCGCCGCGCGCATGTTGGCCCAGGCCACGAGGCTCTCGTAGCCGCCCCAGGACGAGCCGCGCCCGAACAGCGAGAGCGCGTCGACCAGCCGCTCGACCGCGGCCGGCGCGATCTCGGGCCGCAGCTCGAAGGACAGCAGCCCGTTGGTGCCGCTGCAGTCGCGCCGCCAGAGATCGTGGCCCGGATGCGTGGGCAGCGCGGGGCAGAACACGGTCGCGACCTCAGGCCGCGCCTGCAGCCAGTGCGCGACCTCGAGCGCATGCTGCTCGTGCAGGCGCAGCCGCGCCGACAGCGTGCGGATGCCGCGCAGCACCAGCCAGGCGTCGTCGGGGCTCACGGTCATGCCGAAGGCGTCGCAGCGCTCGTTGAGCGCGCGCCAGGCCTCGCGCGTGGTGGCCACCGTGCCCATCATCACGTCGGAGTGGCCCGAGAGGTACTTGGTGGCGGCCATCAGCGAGATGTCGGCGCCGAGCGCGAGCGGGCGGTACTGCAGGCCCGAGCCCCAGGTGTTGTCGGCCGCCAGCAGCGCGCCGCGCGCATGCGCGAGCGCGGCCAGCTTGGGCAGGTCGCACATCTCGTAGACCAGCGAGCCCGGGCACTCGGCGTAGACCAGCCGCGTGGCGGGCTCGAACAGCGCCTCGATGCCGCTGCCGTCGGCCGCGAAGAAGCTGCAGCGGATGCCGTAGGGATCGAGGAAGGAATGCACCAGGTGGCGCGCCGGCTCGTAGACGCTGTCGGACATCAGCACGTGGTCGCCGGGCTTGAGGTAGGACAGCAGCACCATGCCGATGGCCGCGAGGCCGGTGGGGAAGAGCCGCGTGCGGTAGCCGCCCTCGAGCTCGCTCACCGCATCCTCGAGCGCGAAGGTGGTGGGCGTGCCGCGCGCGCCGTAGCTGAAGACGCGCTCCTCGCCGCGCCGCGCGCGGGCGTCGCGCATCGCGGCCACGCTGTCGAACACCACCGTGCTCGCGCGCACCAGCGGCGGGTTGACCGGCGCGCCGCCCGCATGGGCCGGGTGCTTGCCCAGGTGGGCGATGCGGGTCTCGAGGGACAGGCCGGAGGAGTCGGTGGGCGAGGCGGGCATGGGCGTCTTGTCTCGTTGTGACGTCGCCGATGCTAGTCGGCGCGCGCGCCCGACAGCTTGACGATGCGCGACCAGCGCTCGATGTCCTGCCGCAGCTGCGCCGCGAAGGCCTCGGGCGTGTTCGCCACCACCTCGCTGCCGCCATCGGTCACCTGCTTGTTCACCTCGGGCAGGTGCAGGGTGCGCACGATCGCCTCGTTGAGATAGGCCACGCGCTCGGGCGGCGTGCCGGCCGGCGCGAAGAAGCCGTACCAGTCCTCGAAGCGCGCGTTGGCATAGCCCAGTTCCTCGAGCGTGGGCGCCTTCGCGAACACGCCGATGCGGCGCGGGCTGGTCACGGCCAGCACCCGGAGCTTGCCGTTCTGCACCATGCCCGCGACCGAGGCGGTGGAGGTCACGAGCACGTCGACCTGGCCGCCGAGCAGGTCGGTGAGCGCGGGGCCGGCGCCCTTGTAGGGCACGTGCGTCATGTCGACGCCGTTGTCCTTCTGCAGCACCACGCCGACCAGGTGCGAGAGCGTGCCGTTGCCGGGCGTCGCATAGGTGAGCTTGCCGGGGCTGGCCTTGGCCTTGGCGGCCAGGTCGGCGAAGGACTTGAGCGGCGAGTTCGCCTCCACCACCAGCGCGAGCGGCGCCGCGTTGATCTGCGTGATCGGCACGAAGTTCTTGACCGGGTCGAAGCCCGGCGCCGCGTACAGCGCGGGGTTCACCGCCATGATCGAGACCTGCGAGGTCAGCACGGTGTAGCCGTCGGCCTTGGCATCGGCCACCGCCTTGGCGCCGATGTTGCCGCCCGCGCCGCCGCGGTTGTCGACCACGGCCGGCTGGCCCGTGATCTCGGCCAGGCGCGTGGTCACCAGGCGCGCGGTGGCGTCGTTGCCGCCGCCGGGCGGGAACGGCGAGACGAAGCGGATCGCCTGCGTGGGGTAGCCGTTGCGCGCGGGCAGCGGGTCGGCCGCCGCGCCCTGCAGCGCGAGGGCCGCACTCCACGCGGCGGCGAACAACCAGCGCGCGCGGCGCATGCGGGACGGACGGTGCGTGGAAAGGCCGGAAGCAGTCGACATGGTGAACTCCTGGACGGAACGAACGAGGACGAGCGAAGGCCGGACCGTGGCGCGAAGCCGCGGTCGGTGGACTGACGGGGAAGGGTTCGAGGGCTAGGCCTGCGGCGCGCCCGGCAATCGGAAGGCGGCGCGCTCCTGCGCGTCGAGCTGCGCGACCAGGCCGGTCTCCCAGGCGAGGTAGCGGCGCGCGGCCTCCTTGTTGCCGTCGTGGCGGTCGTGCACGAAGAACAGGTAGTCGATGCAGTCGGCATCGCCGGGCAGCGCGGGCGTGGCCTCGAGCGGCAGCCCGGCGGCGCGCCACGCGGCCATGCCGCCTTCGAGCAGCAGCGGCGCCGCGTGGTCCGCGAGCTCGGAGGCGGCGGCCCATGCGGCGAGTGCCGGGTCGTCGGCCACCAGCACCAGCTGGCGCGTCTCGCTGCGCAGGTCGTCGGCCAGCCGTGGCCGGATCGACCAGCGCGCGCCCGCGATGTGGCCGGCGCGGAACGCCATGCCCGGGCGCAGGTCGACCAGCGCGACCTCGCCGTTCGCAACGCGCGCCGACAGCGCACGCGCATCGATCGTGGCGAGCGGCTTCGGCGCGGGCGCGGCAACCGCTTCGAGCGCCAACCCGCTCGCGAGCCCGCCCTCGAGCACGCTCGCGTCGTGGCCCATCTGGCGCAGCCAGCTCGCGACCGTGGGCGCGCGCACGCCGTCGCTGTCGAACAGCACCAGCCGCGCGCCGCGCACGCCCAGGTATTGATCGGCCGCCTGCAGCAGCTGCCCGCCCGGCGTGTGCTGCGCGCCGGCCAGGCTGCCGGCCGCGAACTCCTCGGGCGTGCGCACGTCGCACAGGAACAGGCTGCGGCCCGCGTCGCCGGCCCAGTCGCGCACCGTGCGCGCATCGACCGTGGGCACGCCGAAGCGCGCGGCCAGTGCCTGCGCGGCGCCGCGCAGCTCGCAGTTGCCGCTGTCGTCGGCATAGCGCTCGGTGCCGCCGTGCGCGAGCGCATGGTCGGCCAGGTACCAGCCCTGGGTGCCGTTCTCCAGCGCATAGACCGGGTTCGGAACGCCGAGGTTGATCAGCGTCTGCGCGCCGATGATGCTGCGCGTGCGGCCCGCGCAGTTGACGACGATGGTCGTGCGCGCATCGGGCACGAGCCGGCGCACGCGGTAGGCGAGCTCGCCGTTGGGGCAGCAGGTCGCGCCCGGGATGTTCATCTTGAAGAACTCGCTCACGGGCCGGCCGTCGAGCACCACCACGTCGTCGCGGCGCGCGAGCATGGCGGCGAGTTCGTCGGCGCCGATGCGCGGCGTGTGATAGGCCTCCTCGGCCAGTTCGCCGAAGGTCTTCGAGGGCAGGTTCACGCCCGCGAACAGCGCATGGCCCGCGGCCTGCCAGGCGCGCGTGCCGCCTTCGAGCACGTGCACCTCGGTGTAGCCGAGCGCCCGCAGGCGTTCGGCGGCGCGCTCCGCGACACCCCGGCTCTGCGCGTCGCCGCCGTCGTAGGTCACGACGCGCACGCCGCGGCGCGGCAGCAGGCGCGGCGCATCGAGCTCGAGCCGGCTGAAGGGCAGCGGCACGCCGTAGAACAGGTGTGACTCGCCGTACTGGCCGTGCTCGCGCACGTCGAGCAGCGCGATCTCGCCGCCGTCGTGCAGCCAGCGCTTGAGGGTCTTCGGGTCGATGGAGGTCATGGGAAGGCGCAAAGGAAAGAAGCGAGGGAACCGGTTCAGCGCCGCGTCTGCACGCCGATGCCCATGGTCTGGCAGGTGCCGGCCGCGAGGTCGTAGGCGGTGCGGCGGTCCAGCGTCTCGAGCGCGCGGCCGTACATGTGCAGGTGGCGGATGGTCTGCTCGCCCTGGATCTCGACCGAGTGGATGTCCTCGGGCATCAGCGCGATGCCGGCGCCGGGCGCGACCACCACCAGCGCGGTCTCCTCGAGCCGGCCCACGCCGGGCACCGAGCCGTCGTCCAGCCGCTGGTAGACGCGGTTGTGCTCGGTGCCTTCCACCGCGGCGATGCAGGCCCAGGTCGTGTGGTTGTGCGGCACGATGCGCTTGCCCGGGCGCATCACGTTGAGATAGAGCGCATAGCTCTGGTCGGCGTCCTCGGCGATCAGGTAGCGCGCCTGGTGCTCGCCGGGCTCGGGCGGCGGGTAGTCGCCGGCCTGCCAGTACTCGGTGCGGGCCGCCAGGCCCTGCAGTGCTTCGAGTACTTCGGCCAGCTTCTCGCGCGTCGGTTCACCGCCGTCGATGGTTTTCTTCATCTGGCCGATGGCGTTCTGGACGGCCTCGCGGCGCGGGACGGATGCGGTGCTCATGCGGTTTCTCCTGTGGGGATGCCTGATTTCTGTGCAGCCACTGTAGTGAGCCCGGCGCCGCCGAACAATCCAGCACGGGCGCAAAACACATCAATAAAATTAATGGATGCCCACGCTCGATCTCGAACTGCTGCGCACGCTCGCGGCCGTCGTCACCCATCGCAGCTTCGCCGCCGCGGCGGTGCACCTGGACCGCACGCAGTCGGCCGTCACGCAGCAGATGCAGCGGCTCGAAGAGCAGATCGGCCATCCGCTGTTCGCGAAGCAGGGCCGGCAGAAGCGGCTGACCGAGCACGGCCAGCGCCTGCTCAACTACGCGCACCACCTGCTGGCGCTCAACGACGAGGCGCTGCGCAGCCTGCGCGAGGGCCAGCTCGAGGGCAACCTGCGCATCGGCGCGCCGCACGACGTGGCCGAGACCATGCTGCCGCTGCTGCTGACCGAGGTGGCGCGGACCTCGCCGCTGCTGCAGCTCGACATCCACGTGGCGCGCAGCCCCTACCTCATGACCTCGCTCAAGCGCGGCGAGGTCGACATGATCATCTCGAACCGCATCGACACCCAGTTCGAGGGCGTGGTGCTGCGCAACTCGCCGACCGTGTGGCTGTGCGCCGCGGGCTACGTGCACGACCGCGCGAAGCCGGTGCCGCTGATCATGGCCGACGGGCCCAGCATCTTCCGACGCATCGGCCACGAGGCGCTCGACGCGGCCGGCGTGGCCTGGACGCCGCGCTACACCTCCTCGAGCCTGATCGGCATCAAGGCGGCGCTGCGCGCGGGGCTCGGCGTGACGGCGCGCGGCGTGGAGCAGCTCGACGCGGGCCTGCGCGTGCTCGGCGTGGGCGACGGCATGCCGCGGCTGCCCGACCTGGCCTACCACCTCTACGTGCGCAGCCACGTGGTGAACCCGGTCACGCGGCAGGTGTTCGAGCACCTCAAGAAGCACCTGAGGCTGCCGCGCACCGACGCGGCGGCCTGAACCGAGGGCTGAGCGGCGCGGGCGCGCTCAGCGCGCCGCGGTCGAGGCGTGGGTGTCCTGCTTGGCGCGGTACATCGCCTGGTCGGCGGCCGCGAGCAGATCCTGCGGCAGCTCGCCGCCGCTGCCCAGCGCGATGCCCACCGACACGCCGATCAGCGTGCTCGCGCGCGCCAGCTGCAGCGGCTCGGCGATCGCCGCGATGCAGCGCTGCGCCAGCACCTGCGCGCCCTGTTCCGCGGGCTCGGCGAGGCCGGCGGCGAGCAGCACGAATTCGTCGCCGCCGATGCGCGCCACGGTGCCGGTCTGCGGCACCAGCGCCTGCAGCCGGCGCGCGATCTCGCGCAGTGCGAGGTCGCCGGCCTCGTGGCCCAGGGTGTCGTTGAGCTGCTTGAAGCCGTCGAGGTCGAGGTAGAGCACCGCCACGCGCTGCCCGTGGTGCGCGGCCTGGGCCAGCGCCTGCTGCAGCCGCTCGTCGAGCAGCTTGCGGTTGGGCAGGCCGGTCAGCGTGTCGTGGTGGGCCAGCCGCGCCAGCGCCTGCTGGTTGTCGACCAGCTTGGCCAGCAGCCGGTTGAAGGCCTGCGTCAGGTGGCCGATCTCGTCGTCGCGCACCACGCGCAGCGGCGCCAGCGGCAGCTCGCCGCGCGTCATGCGGTCGGCCTGGTCGGCGGCGCGCAGCAGCGGGCGCAGCAGCCAGGTCATGGTCAGGCCGATCACGATCAGCACCATCGTCACGGCCGGCGCGCGCTGCTGCAGGATGAAGGCCTGCATGCGCGCCACCGGTGCCAGCGCCTCCGACACCGGCAGCCGCGCCACCACGAACCAGCCGGTGGTCGGCACCGAGGCGATGGCCGAGATCTCGTCGATGCCCCTCGCGTTGCGCGTCGTGCCGCTGCCGCGGTAGCCCGCCATCGCGCGGTCGTGCAACGGGTTCACGCCGTCGGGCGGGGTGGGGGTGAGCATCATCGTCGCATCGGTCGAGGCGACGAACAGCCGGTCGCGCGGCGAGATCACGAGGATGCCGCCGGCCTGCCCCACGCGGCCCTCGAGCAGGTGGTCGAGCAGGCCGTCGGCCGTGAGGTCGGCGGTGCCGAGCAGCACGGCCACCACCTCGCCGCGGCCGTCGCGCAGCGGCACGGCCATGGGCAGGGCCGCGTGATGCTGCGCGGTGGCCTGCGCCCGGCCCACGGCGCGCCGGCCGGCGCGCGCGGCCGCGAATTCCAGCGCCTCGGTCGCGAACTGCCCGTCCTGGTCGAGCCGCCTGCCGTCGGGCGTGGCGAGCGCCAGGCCGAGCGGGAACAGCGGGTTCAGCGCGCCGCGCTCCGCGAGCCAGGCGTGCAGCGGCGCGGGCTGCGCGAGCAGCTCGGGCGGCACGGCCTGCGCCAGCCGCTCGAGGAAGGCGAGCCGTTCCACCAGGTAGTTGTCGACGTCGCGCGCCACGTAGGCGGCCAGTGCCGTCTGCTGCGAGGCCACCGATTGCGTCAGGTCCTCGCGCAGGAAGCGGCTGAGCTGGATGTAGCTGGCGGCGGTGCCGACGATCGCCATCACCAGCCCCATCACGAGGAGGCGCACGACCAGGCTGCGAGCGGATGTTCGGAGAGTCACTCTGGCGGCGGGTCGTGAGGCGGGGAGGTGCGGGACTGTAGCCGAAGCCTTCGTGCCGCCGCCACGGCGGGGGACTTCAGGTCGACCAGATGCGCGGCGTGGCGGCCGGCAGCGACCACAGCTCGGCGCGCCAGTCCTGCCACACCTCGCGCAGCAGCCGCATCGCGGGCTCGACCACCGGTGCGAGCACGCGCAGCACCACCACCTCGGCATGCGGGCTGGTGGCACCGGCGCTGTCGGCCAGGCCCTGGGCCTCGATGCGTTCGCGCGCGAGCGCGAGCAGCGCCTCGCGCCGGGCGCGCGCGGCCGGCGTGCCCGCCACGTAGAACAGCGAGGCCAGGCAGCGGTGGCCGCCCAGGCCCAGCGGGCTTTGCAGCAGCCGGTGGTCGGCCGCGTCGATGCGGCCGCGCTCGAGCCATACGCCGGGCGCCTCGATGTGCTGCAGCAGGCTGCCGCGCTCGAAGGGCTGGCGCGCATGGGGCAGGCCCAGCGCCGTCACGTCCCAGCCGATCATCTCGGCGCCGGGCTCGGCCTCGATGGCGATGCGGTTCTCGGCCACGCAGCCGCTGTAGCAGATGGCCTCGAGCGGCAGCCATTCGAGCCGCGCGCCGGCCGCCAGCCGCAGCCGGGTGCGCTGCACCGCGCGCTCGCCCTCGCTGCGGTAGAAGCGCGAGGCGCCGGGCGTGGTCACCAGGCCATGGCTGCCGGCGGCGGCCTCGACCTCGATCTCGAGCGTGTCGCCGCCCACCAGCCCGCCCGGCGGATGCACCAGCACGTTGTGGCAGACGGTGTCGCCCTCGGGGTAGAGGCTCTGCAGGATGCGCAGCGGGCCGTCGTGGCGGAAGCGGGCGACGGTGCGGTCGGCTTCGTGTCGGTAGGAGAGATGGAGGCGGGCGTGCCAGGGCATGCGGGGAGTCTATGGCGGCGGGTCAGCGCTTCCAGGCGCCGTCGTGCGCCGCGCTGGCCTCGTCGATCAGCGCCGGGCCGATGCATTCGATCGGATGCGGCGAGGCGCGGAACACGTCGCGGCACGACAGCTCGGCATCGCGCTGGTCCTGCCGCTCGCCGCGGAACACGCGCAGCCGCTCGGCATCGATGCCGAACACCACGCGGCCGATGTTCGACCAGAAGATCGCGCCCGCGCACATCACGCAGGGCTCGCCCGAGGCATAGAGCGTGGCGCCGGCCAGTTCCTCGCGCGAGATGCCGCGGCCCGCGAGCGCGCGGATCGCGTTGGTCTCGGCATGGCCGGTGCAGTCGCCGGTCTCGCCGGTGTTGTTGTAGGCCTCGCAGAGCACTTCGCCCGCGGCCGAGACGATGACCGAGCCGAAGGGCCGGTTGCCGCGCCGGCGCGCGAGGTGCGACCAGACGATGGCCTTGCGCAGGTAGCGGCCGTCGCGTTCGTCGAGCGCGGTTTCGGCGGGATAGGTGGTGGGGTGGTTGAGTTCGCTGGAGTTCATGCGTGGAAAGAAGGCGTGCGTTCGCTGCCGTGGGGCGGCAGTGTCGGTTGTCTCGGGGCGGATGTCCTGGTGCCCGCATCATGACCGCGTGAGCGGCGGGCCATGGCGCGGGCGCTGCAAGAGCAATTTCCGGGCGGCGCACTTCGATGGTGCATCTGCCGCTGAACGCTTCTACTCTCGGCGACGTGGAATGCATGCCGCATGCCAAGGCGGCGCGCTCGGGCATTGCGGACGGCGGACCGCCCGCGCGACACAATGCGGGCGCGCAACTTGCATCGGGCAAGGCGCAGAGTAGAAGCGTTCAGTCCACCGGCCTTCGTCCCACCCCCTGGCGAAGCCGGCCGCGACGGGAAATTGCTCTTCGGTTCGTCCCCGCGCATCGCTGGTCGTGCGCGGACATGCAACGCAGAAGGAGTCCCACGCATGCTCGTCACCCGTCAACCCGTCTTCCGCAAGTTCTGGCATGCCGTCATGCCGCTCGCCGACCTGGCCCAGGGGCCCAAGCCCTTCCGGCTGCTCGGCGAGGACATCGTTCTCTTCCTCGATGCCGAGGGCCAGCCGGCCGCGCTGCGCGACCGCTGCTGCCACCGCACCGCGAAGCTTTCCAAGGGCTGGTGCGTCGACGGCGCGGGCCAGGCCTGTGGGCAGGGCGCGATCCAGTGCGGCTACCACGGCTGGACCTACGACCGCGGCGGCCAGGTCATCCGCATCCCGCAGTACGAGGCCGAGCGGCCGATCCCGCCCGACTACCGCACCACGGCCTACCGCTGCACGGCGCGCCATGGCTATGCCTGGGTGGCGCTCGAGGAGCCGATCGCCGACATCCCCGCGATTCCCGAGTTCGACGATCCGGGCTACCGCACCATCTTCCAGTTCCACGAGGAATGGCAGACCAGCCCGCTGCGCGCGCTCGAGAACTCCTTCGACAACTCGCACTTCAGCTTCGTGCACCGCGCCACCTTCGGCGTGGCCGCGAGCCCGAAGCCGAGCAGGTACGAGCTGGTGGAGAACGAGGCGGGCTTCCACGCGGAGACCGTCATCGAGGCGAACAATCCCGCGAAATTCCATGCGATCAGCGGCGTGAGCGATCCCATCACCACGCGCCACATGCGCAACGCCTATTTCCTGCCGTTCTCGCGCCGCCTCGACATCGAGTACCCGAGCGGTATCCGCCACATCATCATCAACTGCTTCACGCCGATCGACGACCACCGCATGCAGCTGTGCCAATGGCTGTTCCGCAACGACACCGAGGCCGACTGCCCGGCCGCGATGCTGATCGCCTTCGACGACGAGATCACGCGCGAGGACAAGGACATCCTCGAGTCGACCGACCCCGATGCGCTGGTCGACACGCGCCGGCGCGGCGTCGAGTACTCGATGGAGTCGGACCGCCCCGGCATGCTGATCCGCAAGCACCTGATGCAGCTGCTCGCGCGACATGGCGAGGCCGAGGTGTACCGCGGCATGGAGGCCGCGGTGCCGGTCGCGAAGGCGGCCTGATTCAGGCCGTGGCCGGCGAGGTGCTCGGCCGCGCGGTGCGCGAACGGCCCTCTTCGTAACGGTCCATCGCGAGACCGTCGGTCCGGATCTCGGGCCGCTGGCCGGTCACGATGTCGGAGATCAGCTTGCCCGAGCCGCAGGCCATGGTCCAGCCCAGGGTGCCGTGGCCGGTGTTGAGAAACAGATTCGGGTAGCGCGTGGCGCCGACGATCGGGGTGCTGTCGGGCGTCATCGGGCGCAGGCCGGTCCAGAAGCTCGCGCGCGGCAGGTCGCCGCCCGGGAACAGGTCGCTCACCACCTTCTCGAGCGTGGCGCGGCGCTGCGGGTTCAGGCGCAGGTCGAAGCCCGAGAGCTCGGCCATGCCGCCCACGCGGATGCGGTTGTCGAAGCGCGTGACGGCCACCTTGTAGGTCTCGTCGAGCACGGTCGATTGCGGCGCCAGCGATTCGTCGACCAGCGGCACCGTGAGCGAGTAGCCCTTGACCGGGTAGACGGGAATGTCGAGGCCCAGCGAGGCGATGGCCGCGCGCGAATAGCTGCCGAAGGCCATCACGTAGCGGTCGGCCGTGAGCACCTTGCCGGCCGTGGTGCGCACGCCGCTGATGCGGCCGCCCTCGGTCTCGAGCGCCTCCACGCCCTGGCCGAAGCGGAAGTCCACGCCCAGGCCGCGTGCGATCTCGGCCAGGCCGCGCGTGAACAGGTGGCAGTCGCCGGTCTCGTCGTTCGGCAGCCGCAGGCCGCCCGTGAGGCGGTCGCGCGCGCCGGCCAGCGCGGGTTCGACGCGTGCCAGCGCATCGCGGTCGAGCAGTTCGTAGGGCACGCCGCATTCCTCGAGCACCGCGATGTCGCGCTGCACCGCATCGAGCTGCGCCTGGGTGCGAAACAGCTGCAGGGTGCCGCCGGTGCGGTGCTCGTACTGCAAGCCGGTCTCGGCGCGCAGCGCCTGCAGGCAGCCGCGGCTGTACTCGGCCACGCGCATCATGCGTTCCTTGTTGATCGCATAGCGCTCGGGCGAGCAGTTGCGCAGCATCTGCGCCATCCAGCGCAGCTGGAACAGCGTGCCGTCGGGGCGGATCGACAGCGGCGCATGCTTCTGGAACATCCACTTGATCGCCTTCAGCGGAATGCCGGGCGCGGCCCAGGGCGTGGAATAGCCGGGCGACACCTGGCCCGCGTTGCCGAAGCTGGTTTCCTCGGCCGGACCGGCCTGCCGGTCGAGCAGGGTGACGTCGGCGCCCGAGCGCGCGAGGTAGTAGGCCGTGGTGGTGCCGATCACGCCGCCGCCCAGAACGATGACTTTCATGGTGTATCCGCTGATTCGAATGGAATGATGAGAATTTATGCGTCAGAATGAAGTGGATTCCACTGTTTTCAAGCGTTCGGCAGCGGAATCCCCTGTGTAGAACCTTCCTATGCGCCGCGCGGAGTGAAAGTGCCCGAGCTCGACCGAATCGACCGCAAGATCCTCGACCTGCTGCAGCGCCAGGGCCGCATTTCCATGACCGAACTGGCCGAGCGCATCGGCCTGTCGGCCTCGCCCTGCGCCGAGCGCGTCAAGCGCATGGAGCGCGACGGCGTCATCAGCGGCTACCACGCGCGCGTATCGCCCGAGGCGCTGGGCAAGACGCTGCTGGTGTTCGTCGAGATCAAGCTCTCGGCCAAGTCGGGCGACGTGTTCGACAAGGTCAAACAGGAGCTGCTGCACATGCCCGAGGTGCTCGAATGCCACCTGGTGTCGGGCAGTTTCGACTACCTCGTGAAGGCGCGCCTGAGCGGCATGAGCGAATACCGCCACCTGCTCGGCGACATCCTCAAGAAGCTGCCGGTGGCGGCCGAGTCGCACAGCTACGTCGTGATGGAAGAGATCAAGGAAACCCTGATGCTGGCCACCGACCGCTGAAGGCACGGCTACCATCGCCGGCCCATGTCCCAAGACCCGATCACCATCCGCCCCTGGCGTCTCGACGACTTCGACGCCGTCAAGGCCATCCTCGACGACACCTTCGCGAGCACCTGGCTGCCGCAGCTCACGCCCGAGGCCGCGCGCGGCTACCGCGAGAGCGGCGAGCCCGTGGGCTACATCGACGAGATGGGGCCCGAGTTCTTCGTCGCCGAGATCGGCGGCGAGGTGGTCGGCATGGTCCACTGGCAGCGCGACTTCGTGCAGGCGCTGCACGTGCCCGCGGCGCAGCAGCGCAAGGGCATCGCGCGCGCGCTCATGGCCTTCGCCGAAGCCGGCATGCGCGCCGACGGCGTCGAACTCGCGCGGCTCGAGACCGACACCTTCAACACCGCGAGCCAGGGCTTCTACCTCGCGCTCGGTTACCGCGAGGCCGACCGCTATCCCGACCTCGAATGGCACAGCGGCTTCACGACCATCCTCTACGTGAAGCCGCTGGCTCCCCGAATCCCTTCCCACCCAAGGACACCGCCATGAGCATCTCGATCCGCCGCGACGGCACCACCGGCACGCGCCACATCCTCAAGATCCGCAACCACGAGATCGCGGTCGATGCCTCGCCGGCCGGCGGCGGCAACGACGAGGGCCCCGAGCCGCACGACCTCTACGACGCCTCGCTGGCCGCCTGCAAGGCGCTCACCGTGCTGATCTACGCGCGCCGCAAGGGCATCCCGGTCGAGGACATCGAGGTCGTGGTCGACCGCGACGACAGCGAGGAGCGCAAGGGCATCTACCGGCTCGACTCGACGCTGCGCGTGAGCGGCAACCTCAGCGACGCGCAGCGCGACGAGCTGCTGCGCGTGGCGGGCAAGTGCCCGGTGCACAAGCTCATGACCGAGGTGAAGACCGAGATCCAGACGAACTGGGCGGCTTGACTCCCGGGGCGGTCAGCGCAGCACGCGCCAGGCCCGCACCGCGCGCAGCAGCGACCACAGGCCGGCCTCGGCCGGCACCTTCTTCTCGTTGAAGGACACGGCGATGTAGAGGTCGTCGGCCGGCACGTAGGCGACCACGCTCGTGAAGCCCTCGATGCCGCCGCTGTGGCCCAGCATCAGGCCCGGCCCGTCGGGCACGTCGTAGAGCTGCACGCCCATGCCGTACGAGGCATTGCCGCCGCTGTAGGGGCCGAGCATCGCGGGCATGTCGCCGAACATGCGCCGCACCGTGGCCACCGGCAGTACGCGGCCGCCGAGCAGCGCATGCCAGAAGCGCACGAGGTCGCCCGCGGTCGAGGCCAGCGCGCCCGCTGCATAGGGCGTGGCGTACTGGTCGGGCGCATCGACCGGGCGGCCGGCCGCGTGGCCGCTGACCACCGGCAATTCGACGCCGGGCCGGCGCATCGTGGTGTGAGTCAGCGCGAGCGGGCCGATCAGCCGCTTCGCCAGCACCTGCTCGAAGGACGCGCCCTCGAGTCGCTCGACGATGGTGCCGAGCATCGCGTAGCCGGTGTTGCTGTAGCTCCAGTTCGTGCCGGGGCAGAACTGCGGCTTCTGCGCGAGGCCCAGCGCGATGATCTCCGCGGGCGGCCGGTACTTCGTGCCGAAGTCGGGCAGCGCATTGAAGCTCACGAGGCCGCTGGTGTGGCGCAGCAGGTGCTCGATGGTGACGAGCCCGGCGTTGGGCGCCTCGGGGAACCAGCGCGCGATGCTGTCGTCGAGCGCGAGCCGGCGTTCCTCCACGAGCTGCAGCACGATCGCGGCGGTCAGCGTCTTGGCCGTGCTCGCGACCTGGAAGCCCTGGTCGGGCCGCACCGGCTCGCGCGGCTCGGTGCGCGCCAGGCCGCGGGTCGCCCGCCAGCTGCCTTCGCCGGCATCGCGACCGCCACGCTCGCGGCCGGCACATGCTGCAGCATCCTGTCGAGCGCATCGCCGAGGCTCTGCTGCAAGTCGGCGGGCAGCTCGCCGTCGATCGCGCGGCCGAAGTCGCGCTGCCAGATGGCATCGGGCGCGGAACGCCGCGGCGGGCCTGCATAAGGGGCGCCGGCCGCGCAGCCCGCGTCGGCCCGCGCGCTGCCCCAGGGCAGGGCCATCGCGATCATCGTGGCCAGTGCGTTGCGGCGCGCCGGGTCGTTCAGCGTCGTCCTCATCCGATCTCCCTCAGCCCTGCTTGGCCGCTTCCGACTGCTTGCGCGCGGCCTCCACGCGCTTGGCGTAGCGGTCGCCCCAATCGGCGAGCGGGCCGAGCGCCGCGTTGAGCGTGGCGCCCAGCTTGGTCTCCGAATACTCGACGCGCGGCGGCACCTCGTGGAACACCTCGCGCGCGACGATGCCGTCGGTCTCGAGCTCGCGCAGCTGCTGGATCAGCATCTTCTCGCTGATGCCCGGCAGCATGCGCCGCAGCTCGCCGAAGCGGCGCGGCTGCAGGTGCAGTTCCCAGAGAATCAGCGCCTTCCATTTGCCGCCGATGACTTCGAACGCGGGGCCGATGCCGCAGACGTAGGGCTTCTTCGCTGCCATGCCGTTCTCCAATACTGACATTTTGGTAAGTACCGCACTTTATCGTAGGTACTTGACCATCGGGAGGTGCGATTTCTACCATGCAGCCATCGTCAATCCTTTTCGGAACACCCCATGAGCAGCAAGCAGAAGATCACCGTCATCGGCCTCGGTTCGATGGGCGCCACCATCGCGCGCCTCTACCTCGAACAGGGCCACGAAGTCACGGTCTGGAACCGCAGCGCCGACAAGGCCGCGCCGCTGGTCGTCCAGGGCGCGGTGCTGGCCGACAGCGCCGCCGCCGCGGTGCGCGCGAGCCGCGTGGTGCTGATGTGCGTCTACGACTACCGCGCGGCCGATGCGATCCTCGGCGCCGAGGGCGTGGCCGCCGCGATGGACGGCCGGCTGCTGGTGCAGCTCACGACCGGCAGCCCGCGGGATGCGCGCGATGCGCAGGCCTGGGCGCAGCGCCACGGCGCCACCTTCCTCGAGGGCGCGATCCAGGCCGCGCCCGAGCAGATGGGCCAGGGCGACACGCCGATCCTGATGTCGGGCGACGAGCCGGTGTTCCGTGCCGTCGAGCCGCTGCTCGCGGTGCTCGGCGGCGGCATCGTCTACCTGGGCGAGAAGATCAGCAATGCCGCGGCCATGGACCTCGCAACGCTCTCGACCATCTACGGCACGATGCTGGGCTTCCTGCACGGCGCGCGCGTGGCCGAGTCGGAGGGCTTCGACGTGGCCGAGTTCGGGCGCATCATCGCGGGCATCATGCCGACCTTCGCGGGCTTCCTGCAGCACGAGGGCGCGGTCATCCAGTCGGGCGACTTCAAGATCTCGCAGAGCCCGATGCGGATCTCGGTCGAGGCCACGCAGCGCATCCTGCAGACGGCGCGCGAGAGCGGCATCAACAGCGAGTTCCCGGCCTTCGCGGCCGGCCTGTTCCAGCGCGCCGATGCCGCGGGGCTCGGCGGCGAGGAACTGGCCGCGCTGATCAAGCTGCTGCGCGCGCCGATTTGACGCCACCGGCCGGCCCTCAGGCCCAGCGCATCGCCTCGATGGCGCGCACCAGCTCGGCCTCGCGCTCGATGAAGAAGTCGCCGTGGCAGGCGTCCTCGAACACGATCTGGTGCTGGGTCTTCAGTGCCGCCATGAGGCGGGCCGCGTCGTCGACGCGCACGTAGCGAATCACGCGCAGGTAGGCCGCCGCATCCTTCAGCGTGGCCGCGTCCAGCGTCTCGGGCAGCGCGGGGAAGATGTCGCGGATGTCGCCCGGCATCGCGGTCACGACGAGAGCGGGCGCTCGCACCGGCGCGTAGTCGGGCGAGAAGGCATGGCTCGCGGTCTCCATCGCGGCGGCCACCGCGGCGGGCGTGTTGAGGCGCACGCTGCCGTCGGGCTGCAGGTCGAGCTGGTCGCGCAGGTTGGCCTCCAGCGGCGCCGACCAGTGGCGCACGGTGCGCCGCGCGTAGGCGAGCGCCGCCTCCATCGAGGCGCCGTCCTCCTCGCGCGGCACCGGTTCGCGGAACAGCCGGTTCTCGGGCACGGGCAGGCCGCCGGTGGCGGGGTCGCGCGTGTGGTCGAAGGTGGCATCGATGTAGACCAGCCCGCGCACGCGCTGCGGATGCCGGCCCGCGAAGCGCGTGAGCTCGTTGCCCGCGATCGAATGGCCCGCGAGCACCACGCGGTCGAGGCCGAGCCCGTCGAGCAGCGCATGCAGGTCGGCCACCAGCGTGTCGACCTCGTAGTGCTGGGTGGCGGTGCGCACCGGCAGCGGCTTGTCCGACTGGCCGTAGCCGCGCCGGCTCACCGCGATCACGCGCGAACGCGGCGCGAGCGCATGGGCCAGGCCGTCGAAGACGTAGGCATTGGCGCCCAGCCCCGGCAGCAGCACGATGGTCGGGCCGCGGCAGTTGTCGCATTGCCAGTCGCGCACGTGCAGCGAGACATCGTGCGCCACCTTCACGCGGCGGTCGGTCACCGACACCACGGTCGGGCCGGCGGGCGGAACGATCGACGGGCTGCCCGGATGGCTGCTGCCGCCGCAGCCGCCGAGGGTGACGAGGCAGCCGAGGCCCGAGAGCGAGACGGCCGAGGGCCAGGCCAGCGCGGCGCGCAGGAAGGCGCGCCGCGGCGGGAAGAAGAGGGGATGGAACCGGGGCATGGCGGGCAGTGTGGGCACGCGACCTGAAGCCAGCCTGTGGCCTTCATGAAGGAATCCTGAAGTCGTCGAACGCCGCTTGGCAGATACTTCCCGCTCCCCAGGTGCCGGGCGGCGCACCGCACGGAGACTGTCATGAATCTTTTGCTCGTGGAGGACGACCTCGAACTCGGCAACGGCGTGCGCATCGCGCTCGCCAACCAGGGCATGGACGTGGTCTGGGTGCGCCGTCTCGACGACGCCATCCGCACCCTCGACAGCGGTGCCTTCGACATGGTGCTGCTCGACCTCGGCCTGCCCGACGGCGACGGCATCGAGTTGCTGCTGCGCCTGCGCCGCGAGCGCCAGATCCTGCCGGTGCTCGTGCTGAGCGCGCGCGACGCGCTCAACGACCGGCTGCGCAGCCTCGACGACGGCGCCGACGACTACCTGGTCAAGCCCTTCGCGCTGGCCGAGCTGCTGTCGCGCGTGCGCGCGCTCGCGCGCCGCAGCTACGGCTTCGACGACGAGACCATCCGCATGCGCGGCCTGGCGCTGCACGAGCCCACGCGCGGCGTGCTGGTCGACGGCCAGCAGGTGGAGCTCTCGCGCTGCGAGTTCGACCTGCTCGCGCTGCTGCTCAAGCGCACCGGCCGCGTGGTCACGCGCCGCGTGATGGAGGAACAGGTGCTGCCGGGCGGCCCGGGCATCGGCAGCAATTCGCTCGAGGTCCACATCTCGAACCTGCGCCGCAAGATCGGCCAGGGCTACATCCGCACCGTGCGCGGCATCGGCTACGTGGTCGACGCCCAGTCGCTGGCGCGCGCCGGCAGCCCGCGCGCATGATCCGAACCGCGCTGCGCTTCATCGGGCGGGTGATCCAGCCCTCGCTGATGCGCAGGCTGGTGCTGGCGCAGATGGCGGTGGTGGCCGCGCTGTGGACGCTGATCGTCGGGCTGCTGTTCTACGACTCCTACAAGGACCCGGAGCTGCTGCGCTTCAGCAAGATCTACGAGAGCGTGGCGGCGATCGCCATCAACCTGGCCGACGACCCGAAGCGCCAGTACGACACCCTGCATGCCTTCGACCTCGCGCTGCTCGAGACCGCGAGCGACGGCAACGCCGAATCCGACACCTCGCCGATGCTGCAGGTGTGGCAGCGCGGCAAGCTGATCTACCGCACCACCGATGCGGTGCCCGAGATCGTCAACAGCGTGCCCGACCTGATCGAGACGGTGCACGTGGGCGGGCGCGAATGGCGCGCGCGCACGCTGCATGCGCCGCAGTTCGACACCCGCGTGATGATCGCCGAGCCCGGCATCTGGCGGCTGGTGGTCAACATCACCTACCGCGGCTACTACCTGCTGCCGCTGCTTGTGAGTCTGCCCTTCCTGGTGGTGCCGGCCTGGCTCACGGTGCGGCTCGCGCTGCGGCCCTGGCGCCGCGTGAGCCGCGAGACCTCCGAGCGCGGGCCGGCCGACCTCACGCCGCTGTCGTACCGGCCGCCGCACCGTGAGCTGCAGCCGCTGGTGCAGAGCATCAACACCCTGCTGCAGCGGGTGCGCGACAGCACCACGCGCGAGCGCAGCCTGATCGCCGACGCGGCCCACGAGCTGCGCACGCCGCTGGCCGCGATGCGCGTGAACGTGGAGGCGCTGAAGGCGCAGAGCATCGATTCCGGGCAGCGCGAGCTGATGGGCAACCTGCTGCGCAGCAACGACCGCGCGACCCGGCTGGTGGGCCAGCTGCTGCAGCTCATGCGCAGCGACGCCGTGTCCGATGCCGCGCTGCCGGTGGCGCTGTCGCTCGATGCGCTGGTGCAGGACCGGCTCGCGATGATCGAGGGCGTGGCGCATGCGCGCGGCGTCGAGCTCGAACTGGCCTGCGCGGGCGAGGTGCCGGTGCTCGGCGAGCGCGAGAGCCTGGTGTCGATGGTCGACAACCTGGTGGACAACGCCATCAAGTACAGCCCCCGCCGCAGCGTGGTGAAGGTGCAGGTGGCGCGCGAGCAGGGCCATGCGGTGCTGCGCGTGGCCGACCAGGGGCCCGGCATCCCGCCCGGCCTGCGCGAGCGGGTGTTCGACCGCTTCTTCCGCAGCCCGGGCCAGACCCAGAGCGGCAGCGGGCTCGGGCTGGCGATCGTCAAGTCGGTGGTCGACAAGCATGGCGGCACCGTGGCGCTCGAGACCGGCGCCGGCGGGCGCGGGCTGCTGGCGGTGGTGCGGCTGCCGCTGGCGGTCGAGGGGCAGGAGCAGCCGATGCTCGAGGGCCGCACTTGAGGCGCGGAGCCGTTTTGGGGGCCAAAACCCGCGTCAGGCTCGTCGAAGTGTGAAGAATTAAACTAGCGGGTGCTCTCCAGCGCTCCCCCCGAACAGGACACTCTCACATGAAGTGGGTCATTCTCGCCATCTTCGCGCTCAGTGCGCTCTACGTGCATTTCCGCGGCCAGGTGCGCCATCGTTTCTTCCGCCAGCTGTCGGACCACTCGACCTTCCTCGCGCCGCTCAACGTGTTCATGTACCTTTTCTCGAAGGTGCCGAGCACGCCGTACCTGTCGCCCAAGGAATTCCCCGAGATGCGCGTGCTCGAGGAGAACTGGGAGGTCATCCGCGAGGAGGCGCTCGCGATGCGCAACGGCGGCAGCATCAAGGCCTCGAGCCAGTTCAACGACGTGGGCTTCAACTCCTTCTTCAAGAGCGGCTGGAAGCGCTTCTACCTCAAGTGGTACGACGAGGCCCATCCCTCGGCCGCGGTGCTGTGCCCGCGCACGACCGAACTGCTGCGCGGCATCGGCACCATCAAGGCCGCGATGTTCGCCGAGCTGCCGCCCGGCAGCCGGCTGGTGCGCCATCGCGATCCCTTCGCGGGTTCGTTGCGCTACCACCTGGGCCTGTGGACGCCGGGCGTGGAGGGCTGCTACATCGACGTCGACGGCCAGCGCTACCACTGGCGCGACGGCGAATCGGTGGTGTTCGACGAGACCTACATCCACTATGCCGAGAACACCACCGACCACGACCGCGTGATCCTGTTCTGCGACATCGAGCGTCCGCTCAAGTACCGCTGGGCCAGCGCCGTCAACCGCTGGTTCGCGAAGAACCTGCTGGCCGCGGCCAGCTCGCCCAACGATGCCGGCGACAAGACCGGCGGCATCAACCGCGCCTTCAAGTACATCTACCAGATCCGCGTGATCGGCAAGCGCCTCAAGGCCTGGGACAAGCGCGTGTACTACCTCGTGAAGTGGGCGATCTTCGGCGGCCTCGCGCTCTGGATCTTCTGGTGATGAAGGCCGGGCGCGGCCTCAGGCGCCCACCAGGATCAGCCGTCGCCGCGCCGGTCCGGTGATCCAGCTCATGAACCCCGCCAGCGCCGTGCCGCCGAGCACGTCGAGCAGCACGTGCTGGCGCGTGGCCAGCGTCGAATAGACGATCCCCGCCGCCCACAGCCAGTTGAGCGCCAGCACCCAGCCGGGCGCGTCCACGCTGCGCAGCTGGCGCGTCATCAGCACGGCCGTGAACACCGCGAAGGACACGTGCAGCGAGGGGAAGGCATTGCCGCCCGCGTCGGTGCTCTTGAGGAACTGCAGCGAGGGGTACTGCGTCCAGTCGACCGCGAACACCGGCACCACGGTCGGAAAGAGCCAGAACACCGCGAGCCCGATGGCGGCCATCAGCGCCGCGGCCTGCGCGTGCAGCAGCAGCTCGGCACGGTCCTTGGCCAGGGCAGGCGCGAGGCCCACGTAGAGCCACAGCGAGGCGTAGAGCGGCAGCGCGTCCTCGCTCAGCGGCACCCAGTGGTCGACGGCCGTGAGCGGCATCGTGAGCGGCAGGCCGAGCGGGTGGTGCATGACCCAGAAATACAGCACGAAGAAGCCCGAGATGCCGAGCGTGGTGCCGAGCATCTTGGTGACCCAGAGCGTGGCGATGCGCCGCGCCAGCGCCGCGTGCCATGGGGTCCTGACGGGGCGGGACGAGAGGGGTGTCACCTGGGCTCCCTGGATGGATGAACCGGCCAGGGTAGGCGCTGGCATTGCGTGAACATTACGGGGCACGCCAGGGGCCGGCCTCTAGGGTCTGTTCACGCTATGCAAGGGGTCGCGTTGCCCCGCAAAGGGGCTGGATGCAAGGCGCCCGCGCGCAGCAAGGCTGATGCCTTGCAAGCGCGGGCAACGCCGCAGACGGCCCCTTTGCGGGGCAACCCGGAGGGAAGCTCGCCAGAGCCCGCCCCTCGGCGTTGCGCTCCTAGCGTGTGCGGACGCACACGCGGCGTCGCGCGCCTTGATGGGCGGGCTCTGGCGAGCTTCGCGGCCCCTTGCATAGCGTGAACAGACCCTAGAATTCCCGCCCGATATGAGAATCCTGCTGGTCGAAGACGAAGCCGAACTCGCGCAGGCGCTGGCGGCGGCACTGCGCCAGAACCAGGCGGTGGTCGACGTGGCGGGTTCGCTGCGCGAGGCACAGGACGCGGTGCTCGCGGGCCAGCACGAGGTGATCGTGCTCGATCGCGGCCTGCCCGATGGCGACGGTCTCAGCCTGATCGAGTTCCTGCGCGCCAACGGGATCGCGGCCGCGGTGCTGGTGCTCACCGCGATGGCCGACATCTCCGAACGCGTGCTGAGCCTCGACGGCGGCGCCGACGACTACCTCGCCAAGCCCTTCTCGATGGACGAGCTGATGGCGCGCGTGCGCGCGCTCGCGCGGCGTCCCGCGCTGCGCGCCAACCCGGTCACCGCGCTGGCGCGGCTGCAGTTCGATCACCTGCAGCGGCAGGCGCATGTCGATGCGCAGAGCCTGCTGCTCACGCGGCGCGAGCTGCTGGTGCTCGAGGCCCTGCTCGAGCAGCGCGGGCGCACCGTGCTGCGCGAATCGCTGCACGACCGCGTCTACGGGCAGGAGGGCGACATCCATTCGAACGCGCTCGACACCCATGTCTCGCGCCTGCGTTCCAAGCTCGACAAGGCCGGCGCCCAGGTCGAGATCCACGCCATCCGCGGCGTGGGCTACCTGCTGTGCGCGGCGCCGGGCGCCGCATGAAGCTGCTGTCGCTGCGCTGGCAGCTGATCTGGAGCCTGATCCTGCTGCAGGTGGTGGTGGGGCTGCTGGTGATGGGCGGCTTCATCGGCCTGGCCTGGGTGCTGGGCCGGGTGGTCGACGAGACCGGCGAGGAGACGGTACGCGTGATCCGCGATGCGGTCGTGCGCGCGGGCGACGGCGCACTCGTGCTCGCGCCCACGCCCGAGTTCGAACAGCTGCGCGGCAACGCCGGCGCGGGCCTGTGGTTCATCGTGCGCGATGCGCAGGGCCACCAGCTCGTGCAGGGCGAGGTGCCCGAGCGCTACCTCGGCCTGGCCGGACGCTTCGACGGCATCGACCGCGTGTGGATCGATCTCGCCACCAGCAACGGCCAGCCGAAGGCGCGCTTCGAGCGCGTCGAGACGCGCGCCGGACCGGTCGCGATGATGGTCCAGACCGGCAGCCCGCTGTCGATGAAGAGCACGCTGCGCGGCACCGGCGTGGCCTTCCTGTTCCTGGTGGCGCCGATGGCGCTGGTCACCTGCCTCGGCGTGATCCTCGCGACGCCCTTCGTGGTGAAGCGCGGGCTCAAGGGGCTGATCGCCACCGCCGCGCATGCCGAGAGCATCGACGTGCACGAGCGCACCACGCGGCTGCCGCTCGACGGCGTGGCCGGCGAGATCCGGCCGCTGGTCAATGCCGTGAACCGCGCCTTCGACCGGCTCAACGAGGGCTACGACCGGCAGGAGCGCTTCCTGGCCGACGCGGCGCACGAACTGCGCACGCCGATCACCATCCTGCAGATCCGCCTCGAGGGGCTGCCCAACGATCCGCTCAAGGTCAAGCTGATGCAGGCCTCGGCGCGCCTGGCGACGCTGGCCGAGCAGCTGCTCGACCTGCAGCGGCTCGACGGCGTGGTGGTGCAGGCGCAGCAGGTGGACCTGAAGGCGCTGTGCGAGCGCGTGGCGGCCGACCTCGCGCCGCTCGCGATCATGAACCGCTGCAGCCTGTCGGTCGATGCGCCGCTGGCGATCGTGGTCGGCGGCGATGCACCCTCGCTCGAGCGCGCGCTGACCAACCTGATCCAGAACGCGATCGAGCACGGCGGGCAGGGCTGCGACATCCAGGTGCGGCTGTGCGAGCCCTTGTGCATCGAGGTGCTCGACTCGGGGCCCGGCATTCCCGAGTCGGAACGCGAGCGCGTGGTCGAGCCCTTCCACCGGCTGGTGCCGCGCGGGCGCGGCGCCGGGCTCGGGCTGCACCTCGTGGCCGAGGTGGCGCACCTGCACCGCGGGCGGCTCACCATCGGCAGCAACGACACGGGCGGCGCGCGGATGCGGCTGGAGCTGAACCTCGGGACCTGATCAGGTCTTGCGCAGCCAGCGGTTGCAGGGCTCGGAGAAGCCTCGTGCCACCACCTGGCCCAGCAGCCCCGACACCGCCAGCAGCACGAGATACCCGAGCGGAATCCACGTCGCCGACAGGCCCGATTGCTGGAACCACCAGGCACCGGGAATCACCACGAACATGTGGCTCAGGTAGACCTCGTAGCTGTGGCGCCCGAACCAGCGCAGCGGCGCCGCGGCCGCGCCCGCGCACCAGCGCCAGGGCTGCCAGTGCGTCGCCACCAGCAGCAGCGCGAGGCCCAGTTCGAGCAGCGTGACCTGCAGGCCGAAGCGCGTGAGGCCGAGCTGGAACACCTCGCGCCGGAAGCAGAACACGCCCGCCACCAGCAGCGCGCCCGCGGCCAGCAGCAGCCGGCGCACGATGACCGAGGGCGCGCGCGGCACGCGGTGCGCGAGCAGCGCCGCGAGGCAGCCGAAGGCGATGCCGTCCATGCCCGAGAGGTAGGCGTGGTCCTGCCACAGCTCGTTGTCGCTCCACACGCTGCGCGCCAGCGGCCCGAGCGCGATCGGCACCAGCATCAGCAGCGCGAAGCGGCGCTCGCCGCGCGCGAGCAGGCACAGCCATGGAAAGCCCAGGTAGAAGGCCTCCTCGACCGAGAGCGACCACAGCACGCCCCAGGGGCCGGGCAGGTAGCCGACCTGCGCCTCGAGCCAGTTGAGGTGCAGGCCCAGCGCCGCGAGCAGCGCGCGCGGCAGCGAGACCTTCGCTGTGTCGAGCGCGAACCAGGCGCTGCCCGCGAGATGCAGCACGCTCAGTACCGCGAGCAGCAGCACGAGGCTCGGCAGGATGCGCGCCGCGCGCAGGCGGTAGAAGGCACCGGGCGGCACGCGCGACAGCTGGCCCCAGCGGCGCAGCGAGGCGCTCGTGATCAGGTAGCCCGACACCACGAAGAACGCGATCACCGCGTAGTAGCCGCTCCTGAACAGGATGCCCTGCAGGCGCGGCCCGAGCGCCTGCGCGAGCTCGGGCGGACCGAAGGGCAGGCGCAGGTTCGCATGCAGCAGGATCACGAAGACCACCAGCAGGCCGCGCAGCAGGTCGACGTGCGGCAGGCGGGGCAGGGCATCGGAGCGGACCATCGCGGCGATTCTGCGGACGAACGCCCGCGCGGCCTGAAGGGCTGCTGAAGCACCGACAATCGCGCCTCGACCGCCTACGCACCGCATGCCCGATTCGCCTTTCGCCGACCCGGCCCTTCTCGCCACGCCGACCGACCTCGCCAGTGCCCAGGCCCTGATCGCGCGCATCGCGCCGCTGCTGTCGGCGCGCGGCCTCGCGATGCGCGCGCCGCCGCCCGAACCCACCACCTGCTGCGGGCGCGGCTGCAACGGCTGCGTCTGGGAAGGCTGGCTCGCGGCGGTCGCCTACTGGCGCGACGAGGCCTCCTTGCTGCTCGACTGAGCGGCGCGCTTGCGCGGCGCCTTGCGATCGGGCGCGGCGATGGCGCCCGTGCCCGCGGCGCGCAGGATGCGCCGGAAGGTCGGGCATTCCATGTGGCTCGGCGCGCGGCACACGGCCGCATGCCGCAGGCCGTCGCGCATCGCGGCGAGCTGGCGGATGGTGCGGTCGAGCTCGTCGGCCTTGCTCTCGAGCATGCGGCGGTCGATGCGCGGCTGGCCATCGGGCGCGAACATCCGCGCGATCTCGTCGAGCGAGAAGCCGGCGGCGCGGCCCAGCGAGATCAGCGCGAGCTTCTCGAGCACGCCGGGATCGAACAGCCGGCGCAGCCCCTGCCGGCCCGTCGAGGCGATCAGCCCCTTCTCGTCGTAGAAGCGCAGCGTGGAAGCGGGCACGCCCGATTGCCTCGCCACCTGCGCGATATCCAGTGGTGCCATCCTCTTGACCTCAAGTCGACTTGAACTTGCATAGTGCGTTCTCCGCCTTCCGAAGGCAAGCCAGAAAGGAAAGAAAGATGCACGACATGCAAGAGTCAGGGAACGAGCAGGCGCGGCTGTGGAACGGCCCGGCGGGCCGCGCCTGGGTCGACCGGCAGCCGCTGCTCGACCGGCTGTTCGCACCGCTCGGCACGCTGCTGACCGAGGCCGTGGCCGGGCGTCCCCTCGGCCGCGTGCTCGACGTGGGCTGCGGCACCGGCGCCGTCACGCTCGCGCTCGCGAGGCCGTCGGGCGATGCCGGCGAATGCGTCGGCATCGACATCTCGGCGCCGATGATCGAGGCCGCCCGCGCACGCGCCGAGCGCGAGGGTTCGCAGGCGCGCTTCGTGTGCGCCGATGCGCAGACGCATGCCTTCGCGCCGGCCGGGTTCGACACCATCGTCTCGCGCCTCGGCGTGATGTTCTTCGACGACCCGGTCGCGGCCTTCGCGAACCTGCGGCGCGCCGCGCGCGACGGTGCCGCGCTGCGCTTCCTCGCGTGGCGCGCAGCCGCCGAGAACCCGTTCATGACCACGGCCGAACGCGCGGCGGCACCGCTGTTGCCTCGACTGCCCGCGCGCCGGCCCGGCGCGCCGGGACAGTTCGGCTTCGCGGACCGCGAGCGGGTCGAGGCCATCCTCGCGCAGGCCGGCTGGGGCGCCATCGCGATCCGTCCCGTCGATCTGCCCTGCAGCCTGCCCGCGCAGGAGCTCGTGCCCTACCTGAGCCGCCTCGGGCCGGTTGGCCTCGCGCTCGAGCAGGTCGATGCGGCGACGCGCGAGCGCGTCATCGAGACCGTGCGTGCCGCCTTCGAACCCTTCATGCAGGGCGACGAAGTGCGCTTCACCGCGGCCTGTTGGCTGGCCAGCGCCGAGGCGACCGCGCCGCACGAGGTGTTCCATGGCTGAGCTCGCCGAACTGCTGTCGCGCGCCGTGCCGATCGGCATCGGTGCCACGGTCGTGATGGACCTCTGGGCCGTCGTGCGCCGGCGCGTGTTCGGCCTGCCTTCGCTCGACTATGCGCTGGTCGGCCGCTGGGCCGCGCACCTGCCGCGCGGGCGCTTCGTCCATCGCCCGATCGCGGCCACCGCGCCCGTGCCCGGCGAGCGCCTGCTGGGCTGGGCGCTCCACTACGCGACCGGCATCGCGTTCGCGCTCGTGCTGCTGGGAATCGGTGGCCTCGACTGGGCGCGGCGGCCGACGCCGGGCCTCGCGCTGCTGGTGGGCATCGGCACGGTGGCGGCGCCCTGGCTGCTGATGCAGCCCGGCATGGGCGCGGGCCTCGCCGCGCGCCGCACGCCGCGCCCGTGGGTGGCGCGCTGGCACGGCCTCGTCACGCACGCGGTGTTCGGCCTGGGGCTCTACCTCGCGGCCTGCGGGCTGTCGGTGCTCAGCCCCTGAAGCGCCTCACTGGTTCTGCGACCCGCGGTGCGCCCAGCCCGTGGTGTGCTTCTCGACCACGCTGAAGAGCTCGTACATCAGCATCGCCATCGCGCCCACCACCATCAGCCCCGCGAAGGCCAGGCCCATCTGCATCGACGAGCCGGCCGAGATCAGCAGGTAGCCGATGCCTTCGTTGGCGGCGGTCATCTCGCTGACCGTGGTGCCCACGAAGGCCAGCGTGATCGCGACCTTGAGCGAGCCGAAGAAGTAGGGCATGGAGCGCGGCAGGCCGATCTTCACGAGCACGTCCCAGCGCTTGGCGCCGAGCACGCGCAGCACGTCCTCGAGCTCGGGCTCGAGCGTGGCGAGGCCGGTCGCGATGTTGACCATGATCGGGAAGAAGCTGATCAGGAAGGCCGTGAGGATCGCGGGCCCGATGCCGATGCCGAACCACACGACCAGGATCGGTACGAAGGCCGCCTTGGGCAGCGCGTTGAAGGCCGTCATCAGCGGATAGATGGCCGCATAGGCCAGGCGCGAGCTGCCGATCACGAAGCCGAGCAGCACGCCCACCACGATCGCGAGGCCGAAGCCCGCCATCGTGACCCAGAAGGTGCGCCAGGCATGGCCCGCGATGATCTCCTTGAACTCCCAGAACTGGTTCCAGATGCGCAGCGGGCTCGGGAAGATGAAGTCCGAGACGCCGAAGCCCGCGCAGATCACCTGCCACAGCAGGATCACCGCCACGAGCAGCAGCCAGGGCGACCAGCGTTCGAGTTGCTTGTTGTTCTTCATGGCGCTCCTCAGTGGGCCACCGCGGCGGCACCGGTCGCGCCGGCGGCATTGCCGCGGATCGCGCCGATGTGGCTGCGCAGCTCGAGCACGATGTCGGTGAACTCCTTGGTGTAGGTGAGCTCGAGCTCGCGCGGGCGCGGCAGCTCGATCTCGCGCTTGACCACGAAGCGGCCCGGGCTCTTGCTCATCACGTAGACCGTGTCGGCCAGGAACACCGATTCGCGCAGGTCGTGCGTGACCAGGATCACGTTGAAGCGCTGCTCGGTCCAGAGGTCGCGCAGGATGCACCAGAGCTCCTCGCGCGTGAAGGCGTCGAGCGCGCCGAAGGGCTCGTCGAGCAGCAGCATCTTGGGCTCGTGGATCAGCGCGCGGCAGATGCTCGCGCGCTGCTGCATGCCGCCCGAGAGCTGCCACGGGAACTTGTCCTCGTAGCCGCCCAGGCCCACCTTCTGCAGCAGGCGGCGCGCGCGTTCCTCGTACGCCTTGCGCCTGGCCTTGAAGCTCGAGCGGTAGGGCTCGACGATCTCCAGCGGCAGCAGCACGTTGTCGACCGTGGTGCGCCAGGGCAGCAGCGAGGGCGCCTGGAAGGCCATGCCCGAGATCTTGAGCGGCCCGGTCACTGGCGCGCCATCGATGCGGATGCGGCCCATCGACGGCATCTTGAGCCCGGTCGTGAGCTTCATGAAGGTCGACTTGCCGCAGCCCGAGGGGCCGACGATGGCGATGAACTCGCCGCGCCTGACCTTCAGGTCGATGGCCTCGACCGCGAAGTGGTTGGCGCGCAGCAGCTCCTCGTTGTAGGCGAGCCAGACGTCCTGGAAGTCGACGAAGGGGGCGGCCTCGTTCGCGGCGTCCGCCATCACTTGCGCAGGATTCCGCTGAGTTCGGCGGCCGGCGGCAGCAGCGCGGCGGTCCACACGGCCTCGGGGCTCACGCGGGTCTTGGTGTTGAAGGCGTCCGACACCTGTGAGGCCATCAGCGACAGGCGGCCGGCATTCACCGCGCCGAAGCCGTCGGCGCGTGCGTCGGCGCTGTTGATCACGGTGTCGATCGCGAGCTGCAGGCGGCGCGTCTCGAGCTTGCTGTCGACGATGCCGTCGCGCGCCTTCACCGACTCGATGCCCTGAACGGGATTGGCGATCACTTCCTTGGCGCCCTTGGCGAAGGCCGAGAGGAATTTCTTCACCGCCTCGGGGTTCTCCTTGATCAGCTTGGGCGAGGCGATGATGACGTTGCCGTAGAGCTTCACGCCGTAGTCGGGGTAGGGCAGGATCACCACGTCGGCCGTCTTGGCGCCGCGCGCCTCGAGGTTGAGCAGCGAGGTGAAGGTGAAGCCGGTGATGGCGTCGATGTCGCCGCGCATCAGCATGGTCTCGCGCAGGGTCGGGTCCATCGCGGTCCAGTTGACCGTGCCGATGTTGTTGGCCTTGGCGAAGATCGGGAACGCGCGGCGGCCCGCGTCGAACACCGGCGCGCCGAGCTTCTTGCCCGTGAGGTCGGCCGGCTTGGTGATGCCGCTCTTCTTGAGCGTCATGACCGAGGCCGGCGTGTTGTTGTAGACCATCATCACCGCGACCGGCTTGTTCGGGCTGTCGGGGTTGTTGGCGTGGAATTCCATCAGCGCCGCGAGGTCGGCGAAGCCCATGTCGTAGGCGCCCGAGGCCACGCGCGTGACCGTGCCGCCCGAGCCGTTGCCCGCGTCGATGGTCACGTCGAGGCCGGCCGCCTTGAAGTAGCCCTTGGCGGCCGGATGCAGGAACAGCGCGGCCGGTCCCTCGAAGCGCCAGTCGAGCTGGAACTTGATCGGCGTCGTGGTCTGGGCGAAGGCCGAGGGCAGGCCGAAGCTCAGGGCCGAGGCGGCGAGGAAGGACTGGAGCAGATGGCGCTTGTTCATGCGGGCTTGGTTCCGTGAAGGTGAATGCTTCCGGATTCAAGCAAAAACGGTGCCCGCACGTGATTGGTGCGAACCCTTCCCGCGATTCAAGGCGGTGCGCTCCCAGCGAAAACTGCACCGCGCACGGGAAAAACCTTCGAGATTCAGGGGACGTTGGCACCGAAGGCGAGCCAATACGGGTCGCCGATGCGCTTGCCCACGTTCGCCGCGGCATCGCGCACCACGGCGCCGTAGCGCTCGACCAGCGGCTCCGACAGCAGCTCGGCGGGCAGCGCGACGCCGAAGGCATAGGTCTGGCGCGTGGCCGCGTCGAACACCGCCGACGAGATGCCCGCCACGTTGGTCACGTACTCGCCGCGCGAGAGGGCCCAGCCGGTCTCGCGGATCACGGCCAGCCGCGCCATCAGGTCCTTGCGCGTGCGCGGCGCGTCGCCGCGGCCCTGGTCGAGCCGGCCGCCGAGCAGCGCCGTCACTTCCGCATCGCTCAGGCGCGCGAGCAGCGCGCGGCCCATCGCGCTCGAGTAGGCCGGTGCGCGGCTGCCCGGCGGCGTGTAGATCTGCAGCGCGCCGGCGCCGGCGCGCATCTGGATCACCAGCGTGTCGGCGCCGTCGAGCACGTTGATGTAGCCCGTGAAGCGGGTCTGGTCGACCAGCGCGGCGAGCGCCTCCTCCACCAGCGAGGCGGCGTTGCGCGAGGCGCGGAAGTGGTAGGAGGCTTCCATGATCACGCCGCCCGGGCGGTAGGCGCGCGTGGCGGCATCGCGGTCGAGGAAGCCGTAGCCGGCCATCATGCTCAGCGTGCGCGAGGCCGAGCTCTTGGGCAGGCCCAGCTCGTTCACCACGTCCGTCACCGTGATGTCGCGGCGCAGGCGCGCGATCAGTTTCAGGACGTCCATGGCGTTGGCGAGGGTGCTCATATCTGGGGTCGGTGGATCGAGGGGAATCATAGGTTCGGCGCGCGACGGCGACGCGGGCTCGGGTGAACCGCGCTTGACAGCGCCCGGACCGATCCTATGATGCGGTTCAATATTATTGCATTAAGTTCCAAAAAATGGAACTACTGAAAAGATGAGCATCGATACCGAGGCCACGGCGCTCGCGCCGCTGCACGACGACATCCCGCCCGCGCTGCACCCCAAGGCCCTGGCACCGGCCAACCTGGTCCTCACGCTGGTGCTCAGCGTGTTCGGCGCCATCGTCGGCATCCAGATGCTCGCGAGCCTGGGCATCACCCCGAGCACCTCGCTGATCGGCGCGCTTGCGGCCATGACGCTGGCGCGCGTGCCGCTGGCCATGTTCCGCGGCTTCCGCTCGGTGCATGCGCAGAACCTCGCGCAGACCAGCATCTCGTCGGCCACCTTCGGCGCGGCCAACAGCCTGTTCCTGCCGATCGGCATCCCGTTCCTGTTCGGCCTGCCCGAGATGGTGGTGCCGATGCTGGTCGGCGTGAGCCTCGCGATGCTGCTCGATGCCTGGCTGCTCTACCGCATGTTCGACACGCCGGCCTTCCCCGCGAAGAACCCGTGGCCGCTGGGCATCGCGGCGGCCGAGGCGATCAAGGCCGGCGACGGCGGCGGCAAGCAGGCCTGGCTGCTGCTGGGCGGGCTGGCCACGGGCGCACTGGGCGCGGTGTTCAAGCTGCCGATGTCGGCCTTCGGCGTGGCGCTGATCGGCGGCCTGGGCGCGATGACGGCATTCGGCATCGGACTGCTGGTGCGCGGCTACGCCTTGCCGCTGACGGGCATCGACATCGGCGCGCTCTACCTGCCGCACGGGATGATGATCGGCGCCGGCATCGTGGCGCTGGCGCAGGTGGGCCGCGTGGTGCTGAAGAAGCACGGCGTCACTGCAGGCGCGCCCGATGCGCGCGGCGCCCGCGCGCTGGGCCGCTCGCTGCGCCTGGGCGGCATCGGCTACCTCGCGATCATGGTGCTGCTGGCCGTGGGCACGGGCGTCTACCACGGCATGTCGCCGGGCATGCTCGTGGGCTTCGTGCTCTACGGCACCCTCGCGGCCTTCGTGCACGAGCTGATCGTGGGCATCGCGGCCATGCATTCGGGCTGGTTCCCGGCCTTCGCGGTGGCGCTGATCTCGCTCCTGATCGGCATCCTGATCGGCTTTCCGCCCGAGGCGCTGGTGGTGCTCGCGGGCTTCTCGGCCGCCACCGGGCCGGCCTTCGCCGACATGGGCTACGACCTCAAGGCCGGCCACCTGCTGCGCGGCGAGACCTCGGGCACGGCCTTCGAGACCGCGGGCCGGCGCGAACAGATGATCGCCGGCATGGTGGGCTTCGCGGTGGCGATCGTGGTCGTGGCCTGCAGCTGGCGGCTGTTCTTCGCCAACCACCAGACGGCGCCGATCAACGCGGCCTACGTCGCGGCCATCAAGGCCGGCATCTCGGGCGACACCGCGCGCAACCTCGCGCTGTGGGCCGTGCCCGGCGCGCTGCTGCAGCTCGCGGGCGGCGCGCGCCAGCAGCTCGGCGTGCTGTTCGCCACCGGCCTGCTGATCGCGAGCCCGCTGGCCGGCTGGATGGTTGCGGCCGGCATCGCCTGCCGGCTGCTCGTGCAGCGCGTGCTCGGCAGCGCCGCGCGCGAGCGGCTCGAGGTGTTCGCGGGCGGCGTGATCGCGGGCGACGCGCTCTACAGCTTCTTCTCGGGCGCGGTGAAGAGCCTGCGCAAGTAGCCATCCCTTCTTCTCATTCGTCACACACAGGAGCCATGCACCCATGAAACGCAATCTGACCCCCGACGACGTCCGCGCGGCCATCTGGGGCGGCGCCATCCTCGGCGGTGGGGGCGGCGGGCTGATCGCGGCTGGCGAGCGCGTTGCCACGCTCGCGCTGCAGGTCGGCACGCCGCAGCTGTGGAGCGTCGACGAGTTCGAGCCCTCGGCGCTCACCGCCACCATGGCGCTGGTCGGCGCGCCGGCCGCGCCCGATCCGCACGTGCAGCCCGCGCACCTGCTGCGCACGCTCGAGTTGCTGCGCCGCGAACTGCCGCCGGGCCGCGAGCTGGTCGGCCTGCATGCCAACGAGAACGGCGCCGAGACCACGGTCAACGGCTGGTTCCATGCCGCGATGAGCGGCCTGCCGGTGATCGACCTGGCTTGCAACGGCCGCGCCCATCCGTCGAGCGTGATGGGCGCGCTGGGCCTGCACACCGAGCCCGACTACCTCTCGGTGCAGGCCTATGCGGGTGGCGAGCCGCAGCGCTACGTCGAGGGCGTGGTGTCGGGTCGGCTCGAGCGCACCTCGGCCGTGGTGCGGCGCGCTTCGGTGGAGGCGGGCGGCCTGGTGGCGGTGGCGCGCAATCCGGTCGAGGTGGGCTATGCGCAGCGGCACGGCGCGCCCGGCGCGATCAGCCATGCGATCGCGCTCGGCCAGACCTGGCTCGATGGTGGCGTCGATGCCGTGGCGCGCTCGCTCGAGGGCCGCATCGTGGCCGAGGGCACGGTGCGCGGCTACCGCTGCGAGCAGCAGGAGGGGCTGGACGTGGGCGTGGTCGAGCTCGACGATGCAGCGCGCACCGTACTGCGCTTCATCAACGAATACATGCTGCTCGAGCAGCAGGGCCGGCGCGTCGCGCGCTTCCCCGACCTCGTGATGACCTTCTCGGACGAAGGCCGGCCGGTGGTGTCGGCCCATGTGCGCGAGGGCGCGCGCCTGCGCGTGCTGGTCGCGCCGCGCGCGCGGCTGCTGCTGTCGCGCACCATGTTCATGCCCGAGCTCTACCGGCCGCTCGAGCAGTCGCTCGGCGAGGCTTTCGCACCCGCCGAGGACGCCATTGCGTGAGAAGCTTCCGAGGAAGCGACCCGCTTACTTGTCGACCGTGACCTTCGCCACCGCCAGCGCCGTCATGTTGATGATGCGGCGCACCGTCGACGAGGGCGTGAGCACGTGCGCCGAGCTCGCGGCGCCCAGCAGCACCGGGCCCACCGTGATGCCGTTGGCGCCGGTCATCTTCAGCACGTTGTAGAGGATGTGGGCCGAATCGAGGTTCGGGCACACCAGCAGGTTGGCCTCGCCCGAGAGCGTGCTGTCGGGCAGCGCGGTGCGGCGGATCTCTTCCGAGAGTGCCGCGTCGCCGTGCATCTCGCCATCGCATTCGATGTCGGGCGCCATCTGCGCGAACAGGTCGCGCGCCAGCCGCATCTTGCGGCCCGAGCCGCGCGAGGAGCTGCCGTAGTTCGAGTGCGAGAGGAAGGCCACCTTCGGCGGCAGGCCGAAGCGGTGGATCTCCTCGGCCGCCATCAGCGCGATGCTGGCGAGCATCTCGGCGCTCGGGTCCTCGTTCACGTTGGTGTCGGTGATGAAGATGGTGCGCTTGTCGAGCGTGAGCGCGTTCAAGGTCGCGAAGCCGGGCGCGCCGCGCTTCAGGCCGATCAGGTCGCGGATGTGCTCGAGGTGGGCGTCGAAGCGCCCGACCATGCCGCAGATCATCGCGTCGGCGTCGCCGAGGTGGATCATCAGCGCGGCGATCACGGTGTTCGAGCGGCGCACCGCGGCCTTGGCGGCCTCGGGCGTCATGCCGCGGCGGCCCATGAGCTTGTGGTAGCTCTCCCAGTAGATGCGGAAGCGCGGATCGTCCTCGGGGTCGACCACCTCGAAGTCGGTGCCCAGGCGGATGTGCAGGCCGGCCTTCTTGATGCGCGTCTCGATCACGGCGGGGCGTCCCACCAGGATCGGCCGTGCCAGGCCTTCGTCGACCGCGTACTGGGCCGCGCGCAGCACGCGCTCGTCCTCGCCCTCGGCATAGGCCACGCGCTTGGCGGTGGCCAGTTTGGCGGCGGTGAACACCGGGCGCATGAACATGCCGGTCTGGTAGACGAAGCGCGTGAGGTGCTGGCGGTAGGCATCCATGTCCTCGATCGGGCGCGTGGCCACGCCCGAGGCCTGCGCGGCCTTGGCGACGGCCGGCGCGATGCGCAGGATCAGGCGCGAATCGAAGGGCTTGGGAATGATGTAGTCGGGGCCGAAGGCCAGTTCCTGACCCGCGTAGGCGGTGGCCACTTCCTCGCTGATGTCGGCCTTGGTCAGGTCGGCGATCTCGCGCACGCAGGCCAGCTTCATCTCTTCCGTGATCTTGCTCGCGCCGCAGTCGAGCGCGCCGCGGAAGATGTACGGGAAGCACAGCACGTTGTTGACCTGGTTCGGATAGTCCGAGCGGCCGGTGGCGATGATGCAGTCGGGCCGCACGGCCTTGGCGAGTTCGGGGCGGATCTCGGGCTCGGGATTGGCCAGCGCCAGGATGATCGGCTGGCGCGCCATGGTCTTGACCATGTCGGCCGTCATCACGCCCGGGGCCGAGCAGCCGAGGAACACGTCGGCGTCCTTCACCACGTCGGCCAGTGTGCGCGCGCCGGTGTCGGGCTGCGCGTAGCGTGCCTTCGATTCGTCGAAGCCGCCCGCGCGGCCGGTGTAGATCAGGCCCTTGGAGTCGCAGGCGTGGATGTTGGCGGGCTTCACGCCCAGGCCCACCATCACGTCGAGGCAGGCGATGGCGGCGGCGCCCGCGCCCGAGACGGCGATCTTCACGTCCTCGATCTTCTTGTCGACGAGTTCCAGGCCGTTGATCAGCGCGGCGGCCGAGATGATGGCCGTGCCGTGCTGGTCGTCGTGGAACACCGGGATGTTCATGCGCTCGCGCAGCTTCTTCTCGATGTAGAAGCACTCGGGCGCCTTGATGTCCTCGAGGTTGATGCCGCCCAGCGTGGGCTCGAGCGCCGCGATGATGTCGACCAGCTTGTCGGGGTCGTTCTCGGCCAGCTCGATGTCGAACACGTCGATGCCGGCGAATTTCTTGAACAGGCAGCCCTTGCCTTCCATCACGGGCTTGGCGGCCAGCGGGCCGATGTTGCCCAGGCCCAGCACGGCCGTGCCGTTGGTGACCACGCCCACGAGGTTGCCGCGCGCGGTGTATTCGGCGGCGGTGGACGGATCGGCCGCGATGTCGAGGCAGGGATAGGCCACGCCCGGCGAATAGGCCAGCGACAGGTCGCGCTGGTTCAGCAGGGGCTTGGTCGGGGTGATCGAGATCTTGCCCTTGACGGGCGAACGGTGGTACTCACGGGCAGCTTCGCGCAGTGCTTCTTCTGCCGGTGACAGGGGGGCGGCCATGGAAAGTCTCCTTGTTTCTACGGGCGACGAGGCTACCGCAAAAGCGCTACCTCTTCTTGCCAGGGCGATGCCGAAAAAGCCTGAACCCATAGCGGGCGTGGGAGAGAGCGGGTGCGCCGGGCCCGGAACGGGGGGCCGAAACGGGTTCGACGCGGCCCGAGGGTTGGCTAAACTGCGCTTCGGCCGGTTGCGGCCCTGCCGCGAGGGCGGCTTCATCCTCCACATGACAGAACGACAACAAGAGGCTTGCAGCGAATGACTTCCGGACCTTTCACCAGCACCGAACCCGACGTCGTGGTCATCGGCGGCGGCCCCTCGGGCTCCACCGTGGCCGCGCTGCTCGCGGACAAGGGCCACGACGTGGTGCTGTTCGAGAAGGCGCAGCATCCGCGCTTTCACATCGGCGAATCGCTGCTGCCGATGAACATGCCGCTGTTCGACCGGCTCGGCGTGCGCACCGAGGTCGAGGCCATCGGCATCCGCAAGCACGGCGCCGAGTTCGTCTCGCCCTGGCACGACCACAGCAGCCATTTCGACTTCGGCGAGGCGATGGACAAGAGCTTCCCGTATGCGGTGCACGTGCGCCGCTCGGAGTTCGACGAGCTGCTGTTCCGCCATGCCGGCAAGCGCGGCGCGCGGACCTTCGAGGGCCGGCGCGTCACGGGCGTCGACATGGACGCCGGCAAGGGCACCCCCGACAACCGCCCGCTGGTGAAGATCAAGGCCGACGACGGCACCGAGACCGCCTGGCGCCCGCGCTTCGTGATCGACGCCAGCGGGCGCGACACCCTGCTGTCGAACCAGTTCGATGCCAAGCAGCGCAACCGCAAGCATGCGAGCGCCGCGCTCTACGGCCACTTCGCCAATGCCGAGCGCCGGCCGGGCCGCTTCGAGGGCAATATTTCGCTGTTCTGGTTCGACCACGGCTGGTTCTGGTACATCCCGCTCAAGGACGGCACCGTGAGCGTCGGCGCGGTGGCCTCGCCGGCCTACTTCAAGCGCCGCCAGGGCGCCTCGCTCGAGGACTTCCTGATGGAGACCATCGCGCTCGCGCCCAAGCTGGCCGCGCGATTGAAGAACGCCACGCTGATGGAGGGCGCCACCGCCACCGGCAACTACGCCTACGACTCCAAGTTCTGCCGCGGCGACCGCTTCATGATGGTGGGCGACGCCTATGCCTTCGTCGACCCGATGTTCTCCTCGGGCGTCTACCTCGCGATGAACAGCGGCTTCGAGGCCGCGACGGCCGCCGACCTGTGGCTGCGCGGCGAGGCCAGGGAGGCCGAGCGCGCGTTCCGCCACTACGAGAAGGTCATGAAGCGCGGGCCGAAGATGTTCTCGTGGTTCATCTACCGCATCACCTCGCCGGCGATCCGGCGCCTGTTCATGGCGCCGCGCAACGTCTGGCGCATGCAGGAGGCGCTGCTGTCGATCCTGGCCGGCGACCTGTTCCGCGACACCCCCATCGGCCCGCGCTTCTGGGGCTTCAAGGTGACCTACTACGCCTCCTGCCTCGGCATCCTGCCGCAGGCGATCAAGACCTGGGCCTGGCGGCGGCGCAACCTCAAGGAATCCCTCGAGGCTACGAAGACCTGAGCCGCAGGCTCAGTCCGGCGCCACCGTGTGCTGCGCCAGCGCCTCCAGCGCACGCACCAGCGCCGAGTGGTCCTGCTGCCCGTGGCCCAGTGCCGCGCAGGCGTTCATCAGTTGCGCCGCGCCGGCCGTCTGCGGCAGCGCCACGCCCAGCGAACGCGCGCTCTGCAGCGCGAGGTTCAGGTCCTTCTGGTGCAGCGAGATGCGGAAGCCCGGCGCGAAGGTGCGCTTGATCATGCGTTCGCCATGCACCTCGAGGATGCGCGAGCTCGCGAAGCCGCCCATCAGCGCCTGGCGCACCTTGGCCGGATCGGCGCCGGCCTTGCTCGCGAACAGCAGCGCCTCGCCCACGGCCGCGATGTTCAGCGCCACGATGATCTGGTTGGCCACCTTGCAGACCTGGCCGTCGCCCACGCCGCCCACCAGCGTCACGTTCTTGCCCATCTTCTCGAGCAGCGGGCGCACGCGGCCGAAGATGCCTTCGTCGCCGCCGCACATGATCGTGAGGCTCGCGGCCTTGGCGCCCACTTCGCCGCCCGAGACCGGCGCGTCGATGTAGCCGCAGCCCAGCGCCTCGATGCGCTGCGCGAAGCCCTTGGTGGCGATCGGGTCGATCGAGCTGCAGTCCACCACGATCTTGCCCTTGCTCAGGCCCGCGGCCACGCCCTCGCGGCCCGGTTCGCCGAACAGCACCTTCTCCACGTCGGGCGTGTCGGGCACCATCACGAACACGATGTCGGCCTGGCGCGCGACCTCGACCGGCGAGGCGCAGATGGTGGCGCGCGAGATGAAGGGCTCGGGCGTGTTGCCGTGCGTGTTCACGAACAGCTGGTGGCCGGCCTCGAGCAGGTGGCCCGCCATGGGCGCGCCCATGATGCCCAGGCCGATGAATCCGATGCGTTGCGATGCTTGTTGCGTCATGTCTGAGGTTTCCTTGAATCTGGTCGTGTCGTCGTTCACTGCACGCGGGTCAGCGCCTCGCGCCAGCCCAGGCCTTCGACGGTGCCGGCGCGCGGCTTGTATTCGCAGCCGATGAAGCCGTCGTAGCCGAGCGCGTCGATGTGCTGGAACAGCCACGGGTAGTTGATCTCGCCCGTGCCCGGCTCGCCGCGGCCCGGGTTGTCGGCCAGCTGAATGTGGCCGATGCGCGCGAAGTGCTTCGTGAGCGTGTTCCCCAGCTCGCCCTCGGTGCGCTGCGCGTGGTAGATGTCGTGCTGCACGCGCAGGTTGGTCGAGCCCACCTCGTCGATCAGCGCGATCGCCTGCTCGGTGCGGTTGAGGAAGAAGCCGGGAATGTCGAAGGGGTTGATCGGCTCGACCAGCAGGCGGATGCCCGCCGCCTCGAGCTCGGAAGCGGCGAGGCGCAGGTTCTCGACCACCGTGCGGTGGGCGATGTCGTGGCTCACGCCGGCCGGCACCTTGCCGACCAGGCAGTTGACCTGCGGGCAGCCGAGCGCGGTGGCGTAGTCGATCGCCATCGCGATGCCTTCGCGGAACTCGCCGGTGCGGTCCGGGTGGCAGGCGATGCCGCGCTCGCCCTTGTCCCAGTCGCCGGCCGGCAGGTTGTGCAGGACCTGCGCGAGGCCGTTGGCGCGCAGCGCGGCGGTGAGATCCTTCTTCTCGAAGGGGTAGGGGAACAGGTACTCCACCGCCTCGAAGCCCGCCTTGGCGGCGGCCTCGAAGCGCTGCAGGAACGGCAGCTCGGTGAAGAGCATGGTGAGATTGGCTGCGAACTTGGGCATGGTGTGGTCCTTCGAATCGATTCGGTGATGGCCCGTGCTCAGTCCAGCAGCACCGCCGCCACGGCGGTGGGTGCATCGGCCGGCGTTTCCGCGAGCGGCTCGAACTCGGTGATGTTGTCGATCTCGGTGCCCATCGCGATGTTGGTCACGCGCTCGAGCATCACCTCGATCACCACCGGCACGCCGTGCTCGGCCATCAGCGCCTCGGCGCGGCGGATCGCGGGGGCGATCTCTTCCTGGCGGTTGACGCGGATCGCCTTGCAGCCCAGGCCCTCGACCACCTTCATGTGGTCCACGCCGTAGCTGCTCTCGATGCCGGCGTCGGGGCCCGCGTTGATGTTGTCGAAGGCCAGCTGCACGCAGTAGTCCATCTCGAAGCCGCGCTGCGCCTGGCGGATCAGGCCGAGGTAGGAGTTGTTGACCACGATGTGGATGTAGGGCAGCTTGAACTGCGCGCCCACCGCGAGCTCCTCGATCATGAACTGGAAGTCGTAGTCGCCCGAGAGCGCGACGATCTTGCGCGTGGGGTCGGCCGCGCGCACGCCGAGCGCGGCGGGGATGGTCCAGCCCAGCGGGCCGGCCTGGCCGCAGTTGATCCAGTGGCGCGGGTTGTAGACGTGCAGGAACTGCGCCGCGGCGATCTGCGACAGCCCGATGGTGCTGACGTAGCAGGTGTCGTTGTCGAAGTTGTTGTTCATGCACTGGTACACGCGCTGCGGCTTCATCGGCACTTCGTCGAAGTTGGTCTTGCGCAGCATGGTCCTCTTGCGCTCGATGCACGCGTTGGCCCACTCGCGGCGGCTCGGCAGCCGGCCCGCGGCCTTCATCTCCTCGGCCACCTGCACGAACAGCTCGAGCGCGGCCTTGGCATCGGAGACGATGCCGAAGTCGGGCGTGAACACGCGGCCGATCTGCGTGGGCTCGATGTCCACGTGCACGAACTTGCGGCCCTTGGTGTAGACGTCGACCGAGCCGGTGTGGCGGTTGGCCCAGCGGTTGCCGATGCCCAGCACGAAGTCGGAGGCCAGCATGGTGGCGTTGCCGTAGCGGTGGCTGGTCTGCAGACCGCACATGCCGGCCATCAGCGGATGGTCGTCGGGGATAGAGCCCCAGCCCATCAGCGTGGGGATCACGGGCACGCCGGTGGCTTCGGCGAAGCGCACCAGCAGCTCGCTCGCGTCGGCGTTGATGACGCCGCCGCCGGCCACGATCAGCGGGCGCTCGGCCGCGTTCAGCATCTCGATCGCGCGCTCGATCTGCGCGCGGCTCGCGGCCGGCTTGTAGGGCTTGAGCGGTTCGTAGCTGTCGATGTCGAACTCGATCTGCGCCATCTGCACGTCGAAGGGCAGGTCGATCAGCACCGGGCCCGGGCGGCCCGAGCGCATCAGGTGGAAGGCCTGCTGGAACACCTGCGGCACCTGGCCGGGTTCGCGCACCGTCACCGACCACTTGGTGACCGGCTTGGAGATCGACTCGATGTCGACCGCCTGGAAGTCTTCCTTGTAGAGGCGCGCGCGCGGTGCCTGGCCGGTGATGCACAGGATCGGGATCGAATCGGCCCAGGCCGAGTACAGGCCCGTGATCATGTCGGTGCCCGCGGGGCCCGAGGTGCCGATGCACACGCCGATGTTGCCGGCGACGGCGCGGGTGTAGCCCTCGGCCATGTGCGAGGCGCCCTCGACGTGGCGCGCGAGGATGTGCGCGATGCTGCCGCGTTGCCGCAGCGCCGAGTACATCGGATTGATGGCGGCACCGGGCACGCCGAAGGCCTGCGTCACGCCCTCCTTCTCCATCACCAGCACGGCGGCCTGGACCGCGGTCATCTTTGCCATTGAAAGTCTCCTTAAAAGCTTGGGTCCACTGTAGGAAGCGGGGCGGATTCCAAGAAGACGGCGCCGGGCCATAAAACCTATTCCATTGCGGAATAAGTGATTAGGATGGCGGCGATCCGAAGGAGTGGCGATGGACCGGCTGTTGGCAATGGAAATGTTCGTGCGCGTGGTGGAGACCGGCAGCTTCTCGAAGGCCGCGGTCGAGTTCCACACCACCCAGCCCACGGTGACCAAGCAGATCGCCGCCACCGAGGCGCGCCTGAAGGTGCGGCTGCTCAACCGCAACACGCGCGGCGTGAGCCTCACCGAGCCCGGGGCGCTCTACTACGAGAAGTGCAAGTCGATCGTGCGCGACGCCGAGGAGGCCGACAGCGTGGTGCAACTGCGCCAGAACCAGGCCCAGGGCCTGCTGCGCGTCGGCACCTCGGTGGCCTTCGGCCGCCGCGTGGTGGTGCCGCTCGCGCTCGAGTACATGCGCCGGTATCCGCAGGTGCAGATCGACCTGAGCTTCGAGGACCGCTACGTGGACCTGATCGCGCAGGGCATCGACGTGGCGGTGCGCATGGGCAAGCTGGCCGATTCCTCGCTGGGCGCGCGCTACCTGGGCGCCAACCCCTGGGCCATGGTCGCCTCGCCGGCCTACCTCAAGAAGCACGGCACGCCCAAGCGCGCGCAGGACCTGAGCGCGCACGTGGCGCTGATCTACAGCAGCGTGGTGGGCGACGAGTTCTGGCGCATGCACACGCCCAAGGGCGAGCCGGTGACGGTGCCGGTGTCGGGCCGCTTCCGTTCCAACAACCTCTCGGCCGTGCTGGCGGCCGCGCGCGACGGCCTGGGCATCGCGCTGATGCCGCGCTACGTGGCCAGCGAATCGCTGGCCGCGGGCAAGGTGCGCGCGGTGCTGGCCGACCATGCGCTGCCCGAGCAGGAGATCCACGCGGTCTTTCCCTCGCCCAAGCTGGTGCCGGGCAAGGTGTCGAGCTTCGTGGCCTTCCTGCAGGGGCGTTTCGACGAAGGCTGGTGGGACGCCTGACGACGAGTTGCGATCCGCCGACATCCGTTCGGGCTGAGCCTGGCCTGTCCTGAGCAGGTCGAAGGGCGAAGCCTTGCGCGGCGCTTCGACAAGCTCAGCGTGAACGGGTGGCTTTCAGGCCTTCACGAAGGCCCCGTGCAGCCCCAGCGGCAGCGCATAGGGCAGCGTGGCCTGCGCCACCGGCCCCGCTGCGAGGTGGTCCGCCGCGAAGCACGACAGCACCGTGCACTTGCGGCCGAAGTCGAGCGAGGTGCCCAGCACCCAGCCCGGCTTCCTGCCGTCGGGCACGAACACATGCTCCTCGACGATCGACTGCGCGCCATGCACGAAGCGCTCGCTGCGGCCGCTCTCGACGTCGGTGCGCGCCACCGCCTGGAAGCCCGGCACGTCGGGCCGCGTCAGCGTGGCATGGATCACCTGGCGATGGCGCAGGCCGACGCGGCGCGGATCGATGCGCGGGAACTCGGCCTCCTGCGGCAGCACCTTCTGCGTGGCCCGGCCATCGGCCAGGTCGAGCGTGGCGACGGTCAGGCGCGGTTCGTTCTGGCGCACGCGGCGTGCGCGCATCAGCTCGCGGTTGGTCGTGAACACCGACTCGGCGTCCTCGGTGCGCACGTAGTCGATGTGGATGCGCGGGCCGCGCGGCGTGTCTTCCTCCCAGGCATTGCCGACATGGAACAGGAAGCCGGCCGGCAGGGTCAGCAGCTGGCGCCGCTCCCAGTCGCGCTTGTCGACCACCAGCGCGCGCATGCCGAGCTCGGGCCGCCAGACATGGGCATCGAGGAAGCTGGCGCCGGCCTCCTTGCGCTTGCCGTCGTACACCAGCGGCGGCATCAGGAACACCAGGTGCCGCTCGGTCACGGCGAAGTCGTGGACCATCGGCAGGTCGGGCACCGGCACCGCGGCGGCGCGGCGCAGCGTGCCCTCGGGCGCGATCTCGTAGAGCGCGAGCAGGCTCGCGCCCGAGCTCACGCCGAAGTTCCACACCGTGCCGTCGGGGTCCACCTTCGGGTGGGCCGAGAACGGCATGCCCGCGAGGTCGGCGCGCCAGGTCTTCAGCCCCAGCGTGTCGAGCGTGCGCGCATCGAGGCGCGTGGCCGAGCCGCCTTCCCACAGCGCCAGCACCTCGCCCTGCAGCGGCAGCACGCTGGTGTTGGCGACGTTGATGGCATCGGGCGAGGTCGGCGGCTCCACGCCCGGCGGCACGGTGCCGAAGGCCTCGACCAGCCGGCGCCCGGCGCGCAGCTCGGCCACGCGCTTGGGCGTGGCCACGTAGCGGCCCTGGTGCAGCACCTCGCCGCCCGCGATCGCGAAGCGGTGCACCATGCCGTCGCCGTCGAACCAGTGGTGGTAGCGCTCTCCGCCCAGGTCGTGGCCGGTGGGGCCGACGCGGAACAGCGTGCCGGCCACCGCGTCGGGGAAGCGCCCGCGCACCGTGGCGCGGGTCGGCGGCAGGTCGCCGGGCGGCGTGGCGAAGCCGATCTTCCAGGGGGCGTCGGCGGCCTCGAACTGGGCCTGCCAGTCCTCCTCGCCGGCCGCGCCCGCCGCTCGGGCCCAGGGCGCGAGCAGGGGCAGGGCGCCGGTGCCGGCCAACAGGCGCAGCAGTTCGCGTCGTTGCATGGCGGCCTCCTCAGCGCAGGTGGATGGCGCTCTGCAGGTCGGCGTCGACGCCGATCGCCGCGGCCTCGAAGTCGGGCGCGCCGAGCTTGCCCTTGGCATCGTTCGAGAAGCCGTAGCGCTCGGTCGGCAGGCCCACGAGGTTGGTGTCGAGCTTGCCGTTGCCGTTCTCGTCGGCATAGGCGCGCACCGCATAGCGGCCCGGCGGCAGGCCCGCGAACACCACGCGCGCCTTGCCCTCGCGCAGCGGCAGGCTCTGCGAGGCCAGCGGCTTGCTGGCGCCGAAGCTGGCGGCATCGGCGTACAGCGCGATGTAGAGCGTGGCCTCGGTGGCCGGGCCCTCGGCCACGTTCAGGCTGAGGTCGGCGGCCCGCGCGCTCAGCGGGACGAGCGTGGCGGCCGCGAGGGCGGCGACGGCGGTCGCGGCGTACAGGGTGCGCGCGGCCGGGCGGGGCAGGAAAGCGGGAAGGTGCATGGCGGTCCTCGTCGTGGTGGATGAAAGACCCGACGATCCCAAAGGCGGCGGCCGCTGCCCAGCGCCATGCGACGGAATGCGCGAATGCACGCGCGAAATGCGCGCAGGCCGGCGCGAACGGCCGGCCCCCGGAACCGGCTTCAGCCCTTGTGCTGGCCCTTGTGTTGGCCGCCGTGCTGGCCGTGGTGGCGGCCGTCCTCGGCCTCGTCGGCCGGCTTTTCGTGGCCCGTGCCCACGTGGCCCGAATCGGCGAACAGGCTCCATGCCGCCATGAACAGCGCCGCCACCACCGGCCCGATCACGAAGCCGTTGATGCCGAAGATCGCCATGCCGCCGATGGTGGACATCAGCACGATGTAGTCGGACATCTGCGTGTCCTTGCCCACCAGCACCGGGCGCAGGATGTTGTCGACCAGGCCGATCACGAACACGCCGACGAAGATCAGGATGCCGCCCTGCCAGAAATGGCCGGTGGCGAGGAAGTAGATCGCCACCGGGCCCCAGATCAGCGCCGCGCCCACGGCGGGCAGCAGCGAGAGGAAGGCCATCAGCACCGCCCACAGCAGCGCGCCCTGCACGCCGAGGAACCAGAAGGCCAGCCCGCCCAGCGCGCCCTGCGCCACCGCCACCGCCACGTTGCCCTTGATGGTGGCGCGGATCACGGTGGTGAACTTGTTGAGCAGGTAGTGCGTGTGCGGCTTGGCCAGCGGCAGCGCGTCGCGCATGGTCTTCGACAGCGAGGCGCCGTCGCGCACCAGGAAATAGAGCAGGTACAGCATCACGAAGAAGCTGACCACGAAGTCGAAGGTGTTCTGCCCGATGGCCAGCGCCTGGCTCGCGATCAGCTGGCTGCCCTGGCCGGCGATGGTCGAGATGCGCGCCTGCCAGGCCGCCGCGTCGCCGAGGTTGAAGCGCTCGACCAGGTTCAGCAGCCACTGCGGCGTGGCGGCCAGGATCTGCTGGAAGTAGGCCGCGAAATTGATCTGCCCCGAGCGGATGCTCTGCGTGACCAGCGCCACTTCCTGCACCAGCGACACGCCGATCATCGCCAGCGGCAGGATCACGATCACCAGGCAGATCGCGAGCGTGGACAGCGCCGCCGCGTTGGGCTTGCCGCGCATCTTCCGGAGCAGCCACTTGTAGAGCGGCGTGAACAGGATCGCGAGCGACACGCCCCAGAGCACCGCGCCGAAGAACGGCATCAGCACCCACAGGAATGCGACGGTGACGATGGCGAGCAGGGCGAGGAACACGCCGCGCTGGAGTTGGGGAGAGTTCATGGTTGACCCGGACTGTAGCCGAGCCCGCCGGGCCGCCTCTGTAGTCGCGGGCCCCTTCGTGCGCCGCCGCCGGCGGCCGGCGCGGACCTAATGCACGTTTCTCAGCGCTTGGCGCGCGGCAAGGCCACCGGCGCCAGCGTGGCGCGCAGCCGCGCCGAGGCATCGGGTTCGGCGCTGGCCTCGACCTCGAGCGCGCGCTCGACGTTGCCGATGTGGGCCAGCATCAGGCTGCGTGCGCGCGCGCTGTCGCCGCGCTCGAGCGCGGCCACGATCGCCTCGTGCTCGGCGCAGGACTGGCCGGCCTCGTGCTTCGACTGGTAGAGCGTGGCCGCGAGCGTGGTGCGCGCCGTCAGGTCGCGCAGCACGTCGACCAGCAGCTGGTGGCCGAGCTGCTCGGCCAGGCAGACGTGGAAGTCGGCCAGCAGGAAGGCGCGGGTGGCGGCGTCGGCGCCTTCCACCGCGCGCTGCTCGTCGGCGATGTGGTCGCGCAGCTTGCGGATCACCTTCGCCAGCGGCCGGCCCTCGGGCTCCGAGAGGATGCCCGACTCGATGATGCGGCGCGCGCGGAAGGCGTCGCGCGCCTCCTCGGCCGAGGGCTCGACCACGTACCAGCCGCGGCGCGACTGCACCTCGACGAAGCCGCGCGCCTGCAGCTGCATCAGCGCCTCGCGCACCATGGTGCGGCTGACCGCGAAGTTCTCGGCCAGCGCCTGCTCGCCGAGCCGCTCGCCGGGGGCGAGCTTCTGCGCGAGGATCGCCTCGACCACGCGCTCGGCGATGACGGTGGGGCTGACTTCGGTGGTGCTCATCGGTGGCGGGGCGGCGGGTGGCTTGCTTCAGTGGCGTTCGAGGGCGGCGCCGACGGGCGGCGCGCCGGATTCTGCCAGCGCCGGTTCATCGGGTGCCGCGCGGCCGTCGAGCACCGCATGGGCGCGCTCACGGTCGATGTCGCCTTCCCAGGCGGCGATCGCCACCGTCGCCACGCAGTTGCCGATCAGGTTGCCGAGCGCGCGCGCGATGCCCATGAACCAGTCGACCGACAGCACCAGCACCAGCCCGATCGCGGGAATGGCCGGAATCGCATGCAGGGTGGCGGCCAGCACCACGATCGCCGAGCCCGGCACGCCGTGCGCGCCCTTGGAGGTGACCAGCGAGATCGCGAGGATCGTCAGCAGGTCAGTCATGGTGATCGGCGTGTTGGTGGCCTGCGCGATGAACACCGCCGCCAGCGTGATGTAGATCGAGAAGGCGTCGAGGTTGAACGAGTAGCCGGTGGGGATCACCAGGCCCACCGTCGAGTCGCGGATGCCCATGCGGCGCAGCTTGGCCATGATCTGCGGCAGCACGCTGTCCGACGAGGTGGTGGCGAACACGATCGCCAGTTCCTCGCGCAGGTAGCGCAGGAGCTTCCAGAGGCTGAAGCCCGACATGCGCATCACGAAGCCCAGCACCACGAACACGAACACCAGCACCGCGAGGTAGAACAGCGCGATCAGCATGCCGAGCTGCTTGAGCGAGCCCACGCCGTACTGGCCGACCGTGAAGGCGATCGCGCCGAGCACGCCCAGCGGCGCCAGCTTGATGAGGATGCCCATGATCTTGAACAGCACCAGCGAGAGCGCGTCCACCACCACCGCCACCGGCTTGCCGCGCTCGCCGAGCAGCGACAGCGCGCAGCCGAACAGCACCGCGAACAGCAGCACCTGCAGCACGTCGCCGGTTGCGAAGGCGTTCACCACCGTGGTGGGGATCAGCTTCATCAGGAACTCGACCGTGCCGCCGCTGGTGAGCTTGTCGGCATTGGAGGCATAGGCGCTCATCGCGGCCGGATCGAGCTTGCCCGGATCGACGTTCATGCCCACGCCGGGCTGGAACACGAAAGCCAGCACCAGCCCCATCGCCAGCGCGATGGTGGTGAGCAGCTCGAAGTAGATCAGCGCCTTCACGCCGACGCGGCCCACGCGCTTCAGGTCGCCCGCGCCGGCGATGCCATGCACCACCACGCAGAAGACCAGCACGGGAATGATCATCTTGATCAGCTTGATGAAGCCGTCGCCCAGCGGCTTGAGCTTGACGGCGAACTGCGGGGCCAAGAGGCCCAGCACCACGCCGATCAGCAGGGCGAGCACGACCTGGCCGAACAGGGAGCGGGTGAAACGACGCATGGAAATCTCCTGTGTTATTTGCATGCAAGTCGTCGGAAATCTTGCATACAAGCAATGTAGGCAAGAAAGGGCCTGGGTTGGCAGAGGGTATTCCCGGGCCTGTGGGAGCCCTTTCTTCAGGCATCGGCCCCATGAAAAATGCCCCGCATCGGCGGGGCATCGGGTTCGAAAGCGAGGTCCGCCTACTTCGCGGACAACAGGAACACTTGCTGCGTCTGGTCACGCTGCAGCCGCGTGGCGTTGCGCGTGCTCGCGAAGGCGATCACACCGCCCGAGGTCACGGGCCAGGTGTTGATGCCGGTGCCCCTGAGCAGCGTGCCGGTGTCCCAGCCCGCGGGCTTCTTGTAGACCGCGGTCATCACGCGCCAGCGCCAGTCGGCCGAGCGCGAGTCGAACCAGACCACGCGCACCGAGCCGTCCTTGTCCACGCCCAGGCGCGGGCGCTGGCTCATGGTGGTCGGCTCCGCGGCCAGCACCGTGGGGGCCGAGAAGGTCGCGCCGCCGTCGCCCGACACCGCCGCGAGCACCGCGATGTTCTTGCCGGCCGGCTCCTGCTCCTTGCTTTCCCAGGCCACGACCAGGTCGCCGTTGCCGCCGAAGATCACGTCGGGGTGGCGATCGGCGCGGTCGGTGGCGCCGAGGCTCACCGGCGTCTTCCAGGCGCCGGCGGCGTCGCGCACCGCGACCTGCACCTGCCAGTCGTCGGGGTTCGAGCCGTCGCCGTAGGCGGCGGCACCGGTCCACAGCGGATCCTGGTCGTTGCGGTTGTCCTGCCAGGCCACGGCGACACGGCCGTCGGCCGCGACCGTCAGGTTCGGCAGCACGGAAGCCGGGTAGTGCGGCGAGCGCGTGTCGTCGAGCACGCCGGCATCGACCGACTTGCCGGCGCGCGAGAGGTTGCGCGGCTGCGCGTCGGTGCCGACCTCCTGCACCATGATGTCGAAGGGCTGGTCGGCCCGGATCTCCTGCCAGGCCAGCACCGGCTTGCCGCTCGCGGCCACGGCGACGTCCGGATGCTCGGCACGGCCCTCGAGCGAGCGCACGGTGTCGGTCGAGGCCCAGGTCGCGCCGCCGTCGGCCGAATGGCGCAGGTTGATGACCGGGCGGTGCGGCACCTGCACCGCGTCTTCCTCCCACGCCACCCAGACGTCGTTGCCGCGCACGGCCACGCGCGGGAAGCGCGCCTGGCCCTTGCCGCTCAACGTGCGGCCGGCATCGCTCCAGACGCCCTTGGCATCGCGGCGGCGGTAGACCACGGTGCTGGTGGCATCGCCATGCATCTCGGTGACCACGTGCGTCACGCCGTCGGCGGTCACGAGGTCGGGGAAGCCGGCGAAGTCGCCGCGCGCACCGGCGACGCGCAGCGCGCCGTCGGCCACGCTGTCTTCCTTCGGCACGGCGATCTCGGCCTTGGCCTCGACCGGGGCCGGCGAGACGAAGATCGGCGACACGGCGGCCTTGAGCTCCATCGCGGCCGCGGCCGGCGGAATGGGCACGTTGATGCCGCGCACCTCGACGCGGTACCAGTCGGGCTGCGAACCGGCGGTGATGTCGACCGTGTAGGTCTCGTCGTCGCGGGTCGGCTTGAAGGTCTTCATCGGGCCGGCGCTCTTGCCGGGCATGCGGAACAGCAGCACGTCCATGCCGGCGGCACGCTGCACGCCGATGCGCAGGTGGCCGGTGGTGCCCGCGGGCACGAAGACCTCGTCGCCGCTCATGGCGGTGTAGCCGCCGCCCTTGAGGTCCGTGGTCATCGAGACGCCGGGGCCGGTCGGGTTGATCGACAGGCTGGTGTAGCCCGCGCGCAGTGCCTCGAGGATGCCGCGCTCGTTGTAGCCCTTGGCCAGCACCTTGGTCACCGGCATGCCGGGGCTGTTGAGATAGGGCGCGCCCCAGTACTCGCGGAAGTGGTTGTCGCTGGCACCGGCCACGCCGAAGCGGAAGCCCGCGTTCCAGCGGTTCTCGGCGTAGTCCATCTGCTTGTCGGGGCTCTTCGAGCGGTTCCAGACCTCGACCAGGTTGACGCCCTGCACGTTGGCGTTCACGTTGGGCGTGCCGTCGGAATTCGTCTCGCCGTCGTCGGCATGCGCGACCGACCAGATGGCGCCCTGGGAATGCGCATCCCAGATCGACTGCTGGACCAGCGCGAACTGCGCGCGGTCCGGATGCATGGCCCCCTGCTCGACCGAGTCCACGCCGCCAAGCGCGATGGCGTGCGGCTTGCCGTTGGCTTCCTCGCCGCGGATCAGCAGCAGCGACGACGACTCCCACAGCGGGTCGTAGTGCTGGTCGTAGGTGCGGTGGTCGGTGAAGGGCACGAAGTCCAGGCCGGTGCGGCCGGCCTGGCCGATCTGGTCGGCCAGCGAGAGGTTGCCCTTGGCCTTGTCCTTGTTGAGCTGGCGCGGCGCGCTGCCGTCGTCGGAGTGGTCGTCGTGCACGTGGGTGTCGCCCTTGAACCAGGTGCCGCTGGGCGCGGCGTTCGCGGCCAGCGAGAACTTCGCCACCACGTTGCGGGCCTCGTCCATCTTCAGTTCGCAGACCTCGGTGCCTTCGCAGGCGCCTTGCCAGCCATCGAAGACCGAGCCGCGCGCGGCGGTGGCGATGAGCTTGACGCTCGTGCCCTCGGCGTAGTCGGCGCTGCACTGGGTGTCGCAGGCGAGCGCGGTGTCGAGCGACTCCACGTCGCCGTGGCCGTCGCCCTGCAGGCTCACGGCCGCGGCGTGGCGCGCGTTCGACGTGTCGGGCGTGCCGGCGTCGCCGGAGCCTTGGCCGGTGGGCGGGGGAAAGAAGGCCACGCCGCCGTTGCCCGAGCCGCCCCCGCACGAGGCGAGAAAGACTGCGCAGGCCACCGCGAGGAAGCGTTTGGAAAAAGACTGGGGCGTCGTCAACACCATGAACCTCTGGAAAAGAAGACGGGTTCCGCAATGCAGGGCTGCGCCGCTGGAAGAGTTCCGTCGAAATGAAAACCAAAGGATGATGTTCGTTCGTTACATGGCCGTGAAAAATATTCAGTCTAATTTTCAAATAAGATAAATAAAACTCAAACCACGCGATGGCGGGTCATCGCCCGGCCGCGGGCGCCGCCAGCAGCGACTGGATCGTCGCGCGCAGCGTCTGCGCGTCCACGGGCTTGTGCAGCAGCGGCCAGCGCGTGGCGCGCGCCTCGCGCAGGGCCTCGGACGAGGTCTCGCCGGTGATGAAGACCACCGGAAACTCGCCATGCATCTCGCGCATGCGCGCGACCAGCGCCGGCCCGTGCTCGTTGCCGCGCAGCCGCAGGTCCGCGATCAGCAGGTCGGGGCAGCCTTCTTCGTCGAACAGCGCCGCCGTGCCCGCGACATCGAGGGCCGTGCGCACCTCGAGCTTCCAGGCCTGCAGCAAGGTCGTCATGCCGCGCACGATGTCGGGCTCGTCGTCGACCAGGTAGATCCTCGGCCGGCTGCCGGCCACGGCCTCGAGCGCGGCGGCCACCGGCGCCGGCGCGGCCGCGACAACGGGCGGCGGCGCATCGTGCACGCCCGGCATGCGCACCTCGAAGCGGCTGCCGGCACCGAGCCGCGAGCGCACCGAGATCCGCGCGCCGATCAGTGTCACCAGCCGCTCGACGATCGCCAGCCCCAGTCCCACCCCCTGGCTGCGGTCGCGCCCCGCGTTGCTGAGCTGGTAGAACTCCTCGAAGATGTGCGCGTGCTCCGAGGCGGCGATGCCCTTGCCGCTGTCCTCGACCACGAGGGTGGCGCTCAGGCCGTCGTGCCGCAGCCGCACGCGCAGCCCGCCGCGCTCGGTGTACTTGATGGCGTTGTCGATCAGGTTGCGCGCGATGCGCAGCACCGCGGTGGGATCGCTCTCGAGCGTGACGGGCCGCAGCTCGCGCTCGAAGTACAGCCCCTTCTTCGCCGCGGCCGCCTCGAATTCGGCGCAGGCGCTCGCGATCACCGCATCGAGCGCGAAGCGCTGCCGCGCCGGCACGTAGTGGCCCGAGGACAGCTGCGACAGGTCGAGCAGCCCGTGCAGCAGCGCACCGAGCGAACGCACGAGCTGGTCGATGTGCGTGGCGACCTCGTCCAGCGTGGCCGGCGTGGGGCTCGTGGCCAGGATCGCGCTGTAGACCGACAGCGCGTGCAGCGGCTGGCGCAGGTCGTGGCTCGCCGCCGCGAGCACGCGCGTGCGCGCCAGCGCCGCGGCCTCCGCGCGCGTGACCGCCGCGTTGACCTCCGCGTTGCTGCGCTCGAGGTGGCGCACCATCTCGTCGCGCTCGCGCCGGATCGCCACCGAGCGCGTGAGCAGCTTCTCGTTCTCGTTGGCCGCGAACAGCAGCGCGAGCATGTAGGCCACGGTCATGGCGATGGTGGCCTGCAGGTGCTCGGGATGCAGCGGCACCCAGGCGGTGGAGGTGGGCACGAGGATGGCGGCTGCGTAGACGCCGGCGAGCAGGCGCGAGGAGATCGAGACCGCGACCCCGATGGCCGGCAGCGCGACCAGGATGAAAGTCAGGAAGGTCTGGTTCAGCGCGCTCAAGTCGGGCTTGAACAGCGGCAGCATCACGCCGGCCTCGGCACCGGCCAGGAAGGCCAGCGCGACCTGCTGGCGCAGGGCCTTGCGCAGGTCGAGGCGCGAGAGCCGCCGCAGCAGATGCCAGGCATGGGCGGCGCGCGCGCCCTCCATGCACAGCACCGCGACGGCCCAGAGCGCGAACTCGATGAGCGGCACCTGCGGCAGCAGCACGAAGGCCGAGCCACCGACCAGCAGGGCCTGCACCAGCGGAATGCGCAGGGTGACGCGTGCATGCAGCTCGACGAACTCCCGCAGCAGCTCGCGCTGGAACGAGGCTTCGGCCGCGGGGTCGTGGGTGGCTGACACGCTGTCCCCGGGGCCGGGTCAGCAGGGACGCGGCAGGTCCAGCAGGCCGAGCCGGCTCGCGGTGATCACGGCCTCGGTGCGGTTGTGGACGTCGAGCGCCTCGAACAGCCCGCGTATGTATTCCTTGACGGTGTATTCGGAAAGCCGCAGCTCGCGCGCGATCGCCTTGGTCGGCAGGGCCCGGGCCAGGCCGCGCAGCACGTCGACCTGGCGCGGGCTCAGCGCGGGAAGCTCGTGCGCCACCGCGATGGTGTTCAGCACCTCTTGCGGCAAATAGATCTGGCCGGCCAGCACCCGCCGCAGCGCCTGCGTCAGGGTCTCGGGCGGCATGCTCTTGGGCACGAAGCTCATGGCGCCGGCATCGATGCAGGCCCGCACGGTGGCCAGGTCGCTGGTGGCCGACACGATCACCACCGCGACGTCGGGCGCGGCGGCCTTGAAGGCGGTGAGTGCCTCATGGCCGCGCTCGCGCGCGAGCGTGAGGTCGAGCAGGCAGACGGCGAGATCGGGGTGTGCGGCGACGGCGGCCGTCGCCTCGCGCAAGGTGGCGGCCTCGTAGACCGCCGCGCCGCTCTCCATGCTGGCGAGCAGCAGACGCAGACCTGCACGGAACAGTGCGTGGTCGTCCACGACAAGAATCTTCATCTTGTACCTCTCCCTGCGCCGGGCCGGTGCTGGCTCTGCGGCCGCGTTTTTACACCATCGCAGGGCCCGATCGGGCACGGCCCCCTCGCAAGAGGGGATGTTTTCCGGGGGGCTAAAAACTATGGTCGGGGCATGACGCTCAAGCGCCTTCATCAACTGCTGCGTGTGACCTCGCACCTGCTGGACCAGGCGGCGGCCGATGCCCACAGGACCCAGCTGCACCCCCTGTCCGCCAACATCGAAAGAATAGGCCGCGCGCTGATCGAGGTGCTCGACGTGCAACGGCAGATCCACATCGCGCACCCCGAGCTCAGGCCGCGTTCGCTGGCGGCGCCGGCACGCGAGCGCGATGCGATCCTTCTGTTCGCGCGCTGCATGGCGGAGGCGCTCGAACTCGAGGAACGCGGCGAGACCCAGGCCGCGATCGCGACCTACGAATGGTTCCTCGGCAATTCGCGCTCGCTCTCGCGGCGGGCCATCGCGCAGGCGCAGATCCGGCGGCTGTCCTCGTCGGCGGTCCCGGCGCGTTGAGCGCCCGGGTCCTCAGTGGCGGGTGGCGGGGTTCTCCGCTTCCTGCCGCAGGTGTTCGGCCTCCTGCGCCAGCGCGACGATCTCGACGATCTCGCGCAGCGCGAGCCGCCCGGTCAATTCGGCCTCGCCGGCCAGCACGCTCTGCAGTGCCTCCTGGCCCTTGGCGCCGGTCAGCCAGGCGGCCGCCGACGAGATCGATCCGCCACCGAAGCGGACCTTCAGCGCCTTGCCCGCGGCGTGACTGATCCGCACGAACTCCTCGTGGTTCGTGGCCGCCGATGCCTGGCGCACCACCAGGCAGAAGGCTTCGAGCTTGTCGGTTTCGGTGCGCAGGCGGCGGGCCTTCGCTTCGCTCGGTGCGGTGGGCCCCAGAAGCGCCGGTGCAGAGGCTTCGGTGAACAGCCGGATCTCGCGGCCTTCTTCCCATCCGGCATCGCCGCGCGACAGCACCTCGACCGGCCGGCCCTGGGCCTGGGCTGCTCGCTCGGCGGCGGCGCGCGCTTCGTCCGCCCGTGCCGCAGGCCATGCGAGCAGCGGCGAGTCGGCCGTGCCATGCACCGCCCACCGGCCCGCGGCGTTGAGGCAGCGCGCATGGCTGTCTTGCCGTTCGGCGGCAGGCGATGCCGAGGGGTGGTCCGCGAGGGACAGGAACAGGTACTGGGTGGGCGGCATGGGAGCGGGCTTTTCGGACGAGGGCTCGATTGTCCCCTCGTCGTCCCCTCGTCGACTTGGCGCGCTACGCCGCCTTGCGCTCCTCGGACTTCCTGGCCGGCGCCGCCTTCGCACGCGCCGTCTTCTTCGCGGCCGTCTTGCCCGCCTTGGGCGCCGCGCGCGCACCCTTCTTCGCGGCGGCCCCCGTCTTCGCGCCCTTGAGGCTGCGCGTCAGCAGCTCGGTCAGGTCGATCACCTTCGCGCCCGGGCCCGGTGCCTCTTCCTCGGGCTCGATCACCGTCTCGGTGTCGCCGGCCTTGACCTTCTTCTCGACGATCTTCATCACCGCATGCTTGAACTCGTCCTTGAAGTCCTCGGGCTTCCAGGCGCCCGACATGTCCTTGACCAGCTGCTCGGCCATCTTCATCTCGGCCGGCGTGATCTTCGCGCTCTTCGTGCCCTCGGCCGGCAGGTCCAGCCCCTCGATCGTCTTCACCTCGTCGCCCCAGCGCAGCAGGTTCAGCACCAGCACCTTGCCCGAGGGCACGAGCACGGCGAGGTGCTGCTTGGTGGAGATCACCACCTTCGCGAGCCCGACCTTGCCGGTCTTCACGAGCACCTCGCGCAAGAGCGCATAGACCTTCTGGCCCTTGTTGATCGGCGCCACGTAGTAGGGCCGCTCGAGGTAGACGAAGGGGATCTCGCCGGCGTCGATGAAGCGCTCGATCTCGATGGTCTGCGTGGTGCGCGGAAAGGCGGCCTCGATCTCGGCCGGCGAGACGATCACGTACTTGCCGTCCTCGTACTCCACGCCCTTGACGATGTTGTCGCGGTCGATCTCGCGGCCGGTGCGCTTGTTGATGCGCTTGTAGCCCACGGGGTCCATGCTGCGCTTGTCGAGCCAGTCGAAGTCCACGCCCTGCTCGCTGCTCGCGGTGTGCAGGCCGACGGGGATGTGGACCAGGCCGAAGCTGATCGCGCCTTTCCAGAGGGTTCGGGTGCCGGTGGCCATGGTCGATCCTTGTGCGGGTGGATGGAGGTTCGCGCGCCTCGGCCCGGTCCGTGGTCGATGGGCGCGGGAACCGACGCTTCGCGCCACGATGCCTCCGCGCGCGCCGGCCGGCCGTAGGAAGCCGGCGGTTGATCGCGTCGGAACGGGGGGAGGCATTCCACGGCCGCGCCGCCTGGCGGTCACGGGCCGATGTGCCTGGCGCGTCCCACCGACAGTCCGAGCGCGCACATCGCGAGGCACAGCAACAGGCAGGCCGCGAGCGGCAGGTTCCAGCTGCCCAGCCGCTCGTGCAGGTCGCCGACGAGGATCGGTCCCAGGGCCGCGAACAGGTAGCCGATGCACTGCGACATGCCCGACAGCGAGGCGGCGGTGCGCTGGTGGCCGGCGCGCAGGCCCACGAAAGCCAGGCTCAGGATCAGCGCGGCGCCCATGCCCATGCCGAAGGCGAAGACCCACACCGGCGCGAGCGCGGGCAGCGCGATCAGGCCGGCCAGGCCGACGGCACCGAGCGCGGGCGCGGCGAAGGCGAGCAGGCGCTGGTCGGGCAGGCGCTGCAGCAGCGGCATCATCAGCAGCGCGGGCACGGCGCCGGCCAGTTGCATCCAGCCGTGCAGCGCGCCGGCACGCGCGCTCGAATCGCCGGCCTGCTGCAGGATCGCGGGCAGCCAGGCGATCGCGGCGAAGTAGATGAAGCAGGTCAGCCCCAGGTAGGCCGCGACCTGCCAGGCCAGCGGGGCCCTCCAGACCGAGGCATGCGCCAGTCCGTCGGCGAGGCCGGGCGTGCTGACGGTGCGCGAGCGCAGCTGCGGCAGCCAGAGCAGCGCCGCGGCCAGCGGCAGCAGCGCGACGGTGGCCAGCGAGGCCGGCCAGCCGGCGCCGAGCGCGCGATCGATCGGCACGGCCACGGCCGAGACCAGGCCCGCGGCGGCGATCATCGAGAGCGCGTAGCCGGCCGTGAGCTTCGCCACCTGGCGCGGGAAGTCGCGCTTCAGCAGGCTCGGCAGCAGCACGTTGGCGATCGCGATCGCGCCGCCGATCACGCAGGTGCCCGCGTAGAGGGCCCAGGCGCTGCCGGCCGAGCGCAAGGCGATGCCCGCGACCAGCAGCAGCAGCGACACGAACAGCGTGCGCTCGAGCCCGTGCCGGTGCGCGACCGATGCGGCCGCCGGCGACACCAGCGCGAAGGCCAGCAGCGGCAGCGTGGTCAGCAGGCCGGCCTGCGAGGCATTGAGCGCGAAGCTCTGGCGCACGGGTTCGAGCAGCGGCCCGAGCGCGGTGATCGGCGCGCGCAGGCTGGCGGCGATCAGCAGGATGCCGGCGACGAGGAGGGCGGGGTGTCGCGTGGAACGGTGCGCGTGATGCGCGGCGGCGGTGGTCGAAGGCATGGTGTCGAAGGCGTGGCGGTACGTGCTTCGAATCTAGGGGCGCGAGCGCGAACGCCATGCCCGTGGACGGACAGACGATCGGCAAATCCGGTCAAAATGAATCGCATGAGCGCGCCGCGTCCGAACCCCTGGAGCTTCGAGTTCGAACGCATGGCGACGCCGCTCGCCGCGGTGCGCATCCGCACCGGCGCGCAGGCCGAGGAACTCGCGACGCACCATCATCCGCAGGGCCAGCTCGTGCTGGTGCTGCGCGGCGCGATGAGCTGCGAAGTGCCCGGTGCCTTGTGGATGGCGCCGATCCATGGCGGCCTCTGGATCCCGGGCGGCATGCCGCATGCGAACCGGGTCACGGCCGACGCCGACGTCTGCTTCCTGTTCGTGGCGCCGGGTGCCGCGGCCATGCCCGCGGGCTGCGCCGCGATGGGCGTCGCGCCGCTGCTGCGCGAACTGGTGCTGCACCTGGCCGCGCTGCCGCGTGGCGGGCAGGGCGACGCGCCCGAGACCGGGCGCCTGTGCGCCGTGGTGCTCGACCAGCTCGTGCGCATGCCCGCCGAGACGATGCACCTGCCGGTGTCTGGCGAGCCGCGGCTGCGCCGCCTGGTCGAGGCGCTGATGAACGATCCCTCGGACCGCACGACGGTCGCGCAATGGGCCTCGCGCCTCGCGACCAGTGAGCGCACGCTCGCGCGGCTGGTGCAGGCGGAGACCGGCATGTCCTTCGGCCGCTGGCGCCAGCGGCTGCACCTGATCGTCGCGCTGCAGTGGCTGTCCGCGGGCGCCACGGTGCAGCAGGTGGCGGGCGACCTCGGCTACGACTCGGTCAGTGCCTTCATCGCGATGTTCAGGAAGGCGATGGGCGTGCCGCCCGCGCGCTATCTCGCGCAGCGGCGACGCCTCACTTCACCGGAATGAAGAAGTCGGCACCCTTCTTCTTGATCAGCGTGACGACGAACCTGGCGGGCTTGGTGCTGCTCGCGTTGCGCCCCACGGTGTGGATGTCGTTGGGGCCTTCGTAGAAGGTCTGGCCCGGCGTCAGCGTGACCTCCTTGCCGCCCTTCACGCCCATCACGATCGAGCCCTCGAGCACGTAGACGAAGGAGTGCGCGTCGTGGCGGTGCACCGGGTCGACCGCGCCGGGCGGGTAGTCGACGGTGATCATCAGCACCTCCTTGCCGGGGAGGTCGGGCAGGTCCTGCGTGAGCAGCGAGCGCACCACGGCATCGGGCGCCGCGGCGGCGTGCTGCGCCAGTGCGATGCCGCAGGCGAGCAGCAGCGGTCGGGCGGTCCTGGCGATGTTCTGGCGGATGGTCATGGTCTTTTCCTTCGAGGAGCCCCGGCACGCGGGGCGGGTTGCGGGCGGTTCGCCCGGGTCGAGCGACCACTGTGCCGCGCCATCGGCCGCCTGCGACGGGCCGCCCGGCGCAGGCGCGCCTCTCTCTCATGGCGGGGCGAAGTCGCCGTTCAGAAGCGGTACGCGTAGCGCAGCTGAACGAAGTTCTCGCCCGGGTTCGGATGCCGGATGCCCGCGTTCGAGAAATGCTCGAGGCGCAGCGAGAGCTCGTGCTGGCGCCGTTCGCCGAAGCTGCGGCCGACGCCGAGGTGGGTGCCGAAATTGAAGCGCGTCGAGAAGCGCCTGTCGGCGGTCCGGTACAGCGACGAGGTGGCCGTGAGGCCCAGGCCCGCTTCCACGAACCAGGGCGATGCGCCGCCATCGCCGCGGTAGCGCAGCACCGGCACCAGCGCGAACTGCGACAGCCGCGCGAGGTCGGCGCGATCGCCGGCGCGGATCTGCCAGCGGGCGTACGAGAGCTCGAGGTAGCTGCCGATCTCGCCCGGGCCCAGCGTCCAGCGGTAGGGCAGGTCCCAGCTCAGGCCGGCGCCGAGCGCGGTGGTCTCGCCGGCCGAGCCGGCCTGCACGAAGACGGAAGAGGGCTCGAAGGCATCGCCGGCTTTCGCGCCGTGCGCCGGCAGCAGGCCGGCGAGGGTGGCAAGCAGCGCGCAGTGCGCGAGGGGCCGGACGCGCGCGGCGCGCTTCGGCGGGGAGAGGGTGTCGATCATCTTCAAGGGCCGGCGCGCGCATCGCCAAGGCCGCGCGCGCCATCGTTCGTCTGGATGCATCGAGCGTAGGCAGCGGGCCGGCCGCGCGCATGCGCCGGAAGAGAGACCGGCGCTCCTCTCCATCGCGCCGGCGCCCGTTCTCACCACAGGCTGTCGAGCAGCGCGTCGAGCTTCACGCTCGCGTTGTTGCCGAGGTCGGCCACCTCGTGCGGATAGTTCTTCTTGAGCAGCCGCGCCACCTCGGGCAGCCGGGCCCGGTCGAGGTCGAAGTGGCCGATGCGCTCGGGCAGGCCGAGCGAGCGCACCGTGGCCGCGATGCGGTCGGCCAGCGCGCCGGCCGCGGCGCCGCCGCCCGTGCCGAAGACCTCGAGCTTGTCGCCATAGAAGTCGGCGCAGGCGCGGATCACCGGCGCGAGCGTGATGCACGAGGTCGCGCTATGCGGCAGCCCGAAGGTGCCGCCGAGGATGTGGCCGATGCGGTGGCTCAGACCGTAGATCACCGAGGCCGGCGAGAAGTAGCACTGCCAGGCGGCGAGCTGCAGCTGCAGCAGGTCGTCGGCATCGACCAGGCCCTGCGCGAGCGCCGCGCGGGTCTCCAGCGCCGGCGGCCACTTCTCGAGCACGCGCAGGAAGCGCGCGAGGCCGCTGGCCGCCATCACCGCGTGCGGATGTTCCCTGCCGACCTTGCGCATGCCCTCGACCGCGTGGTCCATGCCCTTGATGGCCGAGGACAGCAGCAGCGCGCGCGGCGTGCCGCTCACCAGCACCGGGTCGATCACCACCACGCGCGGCACGGTCTCGCGCACCGCGTAGCTGCGCTTGAACTTCTCGGGGCCGTCGGTCTCGGTGATGCCGAAGTAGTGCGAGAACTCGGAGCCCGACAGCGTGGTCGGCAGCGCCGCGATCGGCAGGTAGCGCCCGGTCTTCTCGTGATGCAGGTGCGACACCGCCTTGGCCGCGTCGAGCACCGAGCCGCCGCCCAGCGCGACGATCGATCCGGCCTGCGCGCTCAGGCAGGCCTCGAGCCCTTCCTGCACCGCCACGTCGGGCACGTGCGCGGGCAGGTTCGTGAACGTGCCCGCGTCGTGCTGCAGGTTGGGCTGCACGCAATCGCGGTGCAGCTGCGCGAGCGGTGCCACCGTGAAGGTGATCGGCCGCTGGATGCCGTGCTCGGCCAGGCGCGCGACGGTGCTCTGCAGGATGTGCGGGCCCCAGAAGACGGCTTCTTGCGGCAGGCAGTTCAGGTGGTTCATCTCGGTCGGCTCGGGTGTTGGAAGGTCCCCAAGATAGAACCGCCGCGAGTGGCCCACAAGCCGCTCTTTGCGGGACGCATCGTCCATGGCCGTGGACGATGGACCGCTGTTCGTCAGTCGAAGCGCCGCGGGTGGTCGAAGGCCGTGATCACCGGGATCTCGACCGCGAGGAAGTCGACCAGCGCGCGCACGGCGGGCAGCAGCCCGGTGCGAAAGGGAATCAGCGCCGAGATGCGCGCATCGGCCGCCGACCAGTCGGGCAGCAACTGCTGCAGGCTGCCCGCGCGCAACTCGGTGCGGCAGATGTAGCCCGGCAGCGCGGCGATGCCGAGGTTCGAGCAGGCGGCCTCCTTGAGCGCGACCATGTTGTTGCTCTGGAAACGCGGGTCGATCGGCACCACGACCTCCTGCCCCTGCGGGCCGCGCAGCTGCCACTGCTGCGGGCCGTTGCGCACCATCGCGATGCTCTCGTGGCGCGCGAGGTCGGCCGGGCTCTCGGGCATGCCGCGCTGCTTCAGGTAGCTCGGGCTCGCGAACAGGTACCAGGGCACGTTGGCGATGGCGCGCTGCACCAGCGAGGAGCTCTGCAGCTCGGCCGTGTGGCCGCGCAGCGCGAGGTCGAAGCCCTCGCCCACGATGTCGACGTAGCGGTCGGTCGCGATCTCGATCACGCGCACCTTCGGGTGCTGGTTGAGGAACACCGGCAGCAGCTCGCGCAGCGCGAACTGCGCGATCTCCACCGCTGTGGTCAAGCGGATCACGCCGCTGGGCTCGGTGGCGCGCTGGCGCACCGCTTCCTCGGCCACGGTGGAGCTGTGCAGCATCGCGACCGCGTACTCGTAGAACTCCTTGCCCACGTCGGTCATGCCGAACTGGCGCGAGGTGCGGTTGAGCAGCCGCACGCCGAGGTAGCTCTCGAGCTCCTGCACGCGGTGGCTCAGCGTCGATTTGGGCAGCCGCAGCGCGCCGCCGGCGGCCGTGAAGCCGCCGCGGTCGACGACCTGCACGAAGTAGAAGACATCCTTCAGGTCGAGCATCGGAAGGTCTGTCGTTCGGTGGAAGGGCGCGGGGCGGGCAAGGTCGCGCAAGCATAGCGACTGCCGGGCCCCGCGCAAGCCGGGCGGCGTGCCTCAGGCAAGCTCGGCGACCGCCTCGGACTGGCGCAGCGCGCGCGCGGTGCGCGCGACGCGCCGGCCCTGGTAGGTGGCCACGGCCAGTTCGGGGGCGCCGGGCATGACCGAATCGCGCTTCGAGACATGGGTCGCGCCATAGGGCGTGCCGGCCTCGAACATCGAGGCATCGGCATAGCCCAGCGGCACGATGACCAGGCCCAGGTGGGCCATCGGCGCGTACATCGACAGCAGCGTCGATTCGTTGCCGCCGTGCAGCGAGGAGGTGGCGCCGAACACCGAGCCGACCTTGCCGTTGAGCCGGCCCTGGAACCAGAGGCCGCCGAGCGAATCGATGTAGGCCTTGAGCTCGGCCGCGATGGAACCGAAGCGTGTGGGCGTGCCGAAGACGATCGCGTCGGCCCACTCGGCATCGGCCTCGGTCGGGGCCTCGTAGCGCGCGTTCATCTCGCGCGCGCGCTCGGCCCAGTCGGGCACCTGGCGCATCACCTCGGGGCCGACGAACTCGCGCACGCGGCGCAGCCGGACCTCGGCGCCCTCGGCGGCGGCGCCCTGCGCGATGGCCTGGGCGAGCCGCTCGGTCGAGCTGTTGCGGGAATAGAAGACGATCAGAACCTTGGATGGGGACATGGAAGAACCTGCGTGACGGAAAGGGAAGGGGAGGAGCGTCGTCAGACGGCGATCGGCTCGAGGCGGCCCAGCAGCTCGTCCTTGCGCTCGCGCAGCCAGGGCGGCAGCTGGAACTCCTCGCCGAAGTGGCCGGGCGCCTCGTCGATCGCGAACCCGATGTCGGTGGTGGCGGCCTCGAACATCACGCCGCCGGGCATCTTGAAATACATCGAGCGGAAGTAGTTGCGGTTCACCGACTCGGAGGTGTCGATGTGGCCCATCGACATCAGCTTCTCCTTGATCCGCATCTGCTGCTCGACGCCGTCGACCGCGAAGGCCACGTGGTGGATCGTGCCCTCGCCGTAGATCGACGAGCCCTGCAGCCGGTCGGGCTCGTGCAGGAACTCGACGATGGTGCCGGGCGCGCCGTCGGCGGTCTCGAAGCGGTGGTGCGGGCCCGACTCGCCCGCGTAGCGGAAGTCCAGCGCCTCCTGCATGAAGATCACGGACTCGGCGACCTCGCGCAGCGACAGCGTGATGCTGTGCACGCCGCGGATCGCGTACTCGGCGGGAATGTCCGGTGCGCTGCAGGGCACGCGCGCGTCGCGGTCGCTGGCCACCAGGTCGAACTCGATGCCACACGGATGCTGGAAGCGCTGGCGCTGCTCGCCGAAGCGCTCGACGATGGCCGCGTCGAAGCTCACGCCGCGCTCGGCGAAGCGGCGGCGCCAGAAGTCCAGCGCGCCGCGCGGCACCGAGTAGTTGATGACGCGGATCTGGCCCGAGCCGCGGCGGCCCTTCACGCCCTTCTGGCGGAACGGGAACGAGGTCACGAGCGTGCCGGCGTCGCCCTGCGCATTGCCGTAGTAGAGGTGGTAGACCGGTTCGTCGCCGTCGAGCAGCACGGTCTTCTTGACCAGGCTCTGGCCGAGCAGCTTGACGTAGAAGTCGACGTCTTCCTGGGCGCCGCTGACGCAGGCGGTCAGGTGATGGAAGCCTTTGATGAGGGACATGGGGGTTCCTTGGGTGGGTGCGAGGGATCGCGGATGGGAGCGTTGCTCACTGGTGGATGAAGGAGGCGAAGTGCTCGAGCGCGAGCTTGGGCAGCGCCATGGCGTTCTCGGGCAGGCCGTTGTCGGCCCAGCCCATCGACATGCCGGCGATCACCATCTCGTCCGGGGGAATGCCGAGCTCGGCGCGCAGCACGTGGTGCTGCAGCGACCAGATCTGCTGCGGGCAGGTGTCGAGGCCGCGCGCCTTGGCCGCCAGCATCAGGTTCTGCAGGAAGCAGCCATAGCAGAGGAAGCTGGCCCATTCGAGCCGGCGGTCCATGGTGAAGATGAAGCCCACGGGCGCATCGAAGAACAGGAACTGGCGCTCCACGTCGCGCCGGCGCCCGACCTTGTCGCTGCGGTGCACGCCCTGCGCATCGCCGAGCTGGCCGCGAAAGCTGGTGAAGCGCTCCGCGTAGGGCTCGTGCAGCGGCTGCGGGAAGAAGGGGTACTCGGGCGCCAGCGTGTCGTGGTGGGCGCGGTACTCGGCCACCGCGGCCCGCGTGACGCGCTCGCGCGCCGCGCCCGTGAGCACGTAGCAGCGCCAGGGCTGCGTGTTGCTCGAGCTCGGCGCGTACTTCGCCACCGAGAGGATGTCCCGCACCATCTCGAGCGGCACCGGCCGGCCGAGGAAGCCGCGCTTGCTGCGCCGCTCGCGGATCAGGTCGTCGATGAAGGCGGCGGCATTCGAAGGAGGGAATTCGATCGAGGGATTCGCTGACATGGCCATCTTTCTGGAGGAGGAGGGATCGGGGAAGGCGGGCGGGGAGATCGCGGGCGCGCGTTCAGCGGCCCTGCCGCGCGGCGTGCGGGCAGACCGGCGGCGGGTCGCCGATGAAGCTGCGCGCCGACCAGAGCTCGGGGAACGGGATCTCGTCCATCGTCGGCGCGAGCCAGGCCAGGCCCTCGGTGCCGAAGTAGGCGGGGCGCGCGCCGAAGGTTCGCCGCGTGGCCATCAGGTGGCGGAACTTCCAGTGCACGAAGCCTTCGCCGATGTCGGCCAGCGTCTCGCCGAGCCGTTGCAGCTCGGGCTTCGATCCGGCGTCCGCGTAGATGACGCGCCAGACCTGCTCGACCTCCGGGCTCGGCAGGTAGGGCGCGGCCGGGTCGCGTTCGAGCAATGCCGGCGGCACCGCCAGTCCCTGGCGCCGCAGGAAGGCCAGCACGTCGTCGTAGAGGCTGGGCTCGGCCAAGGCGCGCTGCAGCTGCGCGAGGCGCTGCGGCTGCGGCGCGAAGTGCTGCAGGTGCTCGGCCTGCTTGATGCCGAACAGGTAGACCATGTGGCGGTAGGCCCAGCCCTGCAGCGCCGTGTCCTTGCCGTGCACGAGGCCCACGCGCGAGAGGATCGCCAGCAGGTCGTTCGGCGTCATCCAGGCGATCGAGCGCCAGATGGCGTCGAGCGGGTCGTGGTGCGCCACCACGCGCTGCAGCGCGCGCTGGGCCTGCGCCAGGTCGTCGGCGCGCAGGCAGGCCTGCGCGGTCTGGATCTCCTTGACGATCAGCGCCCAGTAGAGCTCGGACACCTGCACGTGGACGATCCACGCGGGCTCGCCGGGATGGTCGCTGACCGGGCGCTGCAGCGAATGCAGCAGGTCGGTCTGCATCCAGGCGCTGTAGGGCGTCTGGCCCGTGGCGGTGCCGGCGGGCGAAAGGGTGTCGTTCATGGCGTGCTCCTGGTGTCGTGGTCGATTCGTGGGGCGGGGGTGCAAGGCCGCTCGGTGCGCAGCAGCGCCTCGATGCGTCGGGCGATCCGCAGCAGCGCGCCGTCGTGGCCGGGCCGGGCCACGATCTGCAGGGCCGCGGGCAGGCCGCCGTCGGGTGCGGCCAGCGGGATCGAGAGCGCGGGAAAGCCCGCCAGGTTGAAGGGCGCCGTGTAGCGCATCAGCGCCTCGCGCACGCTGCCGCGCCAGGGGCCGATCGCGACCTCGTCCTCGCCCACGCGCGGCGCGGTGCACGGGCAGGTGGGCAGCACGAGGACGTCGAAGCGCGCCATCGCCTGCCGCAGCCGGGCCGTGAATTCGCGCCGGACCTGCTGCGCGTGCGCGTAGTCGCCCAGGGTCAGGGCCTTGGCGCGCTCGAGCCGCTCGATGGTCTCGCGGCCGTAGTGGCTGGCGATGCGTTCGGCGCTGCTGCGCCGGAAGTGCTCGATGCCGCCCTCGGCGAGCACGATCTGCGCGAAGGCCTCGAAGGTCGCGTCGAACAGCCGCGGCGCGGCGACCGCCTCGCAGTCGAAGCCGTCGGCCAGCCGGGCCACGGCGGCGTCGAAGATCGACGCGACCGCAGCGCTCGGCGCCACCGGCGCGATCTCGCGGACCACGCCGAGGCGCACGGCCGCGCGCGCCTCGCCGGGCGGCGTGCCGAGCCGCAGCGCCTGCGCGAGCAGGGCCACGTCGTCGACCGTCTCGCCCAGCAGGCCCGCATGGTCGAGCGTGGGCGCGAGCGGGAAGATGCCGCGCGTCGACAGCGCGCCGAAGCTCGGCTTGAAGCCGACCACGCCGCACAGCGCGGCCGGGATCCGCACCGAGCCGCCGGTGTCGGTGCCCAGGCCCGCGGCCACCGCGCCATGGGCGATGGCCGCGGCCGCGCCGCCGCTGGAGCCGCCCGGGATGCGGCCGGGGTCGAGCGGATTCAGCGCAGCGCCGAAGCTGCGGCTCGCGGTGGTCACGCCCCAGGCGAATTCGTGCGTGCTGGTCTTGCCGATCGGTATCGCGCCCAGCGCGACCAGCGCGGCCACGATCTCGGCGTCGGCATCCGGCACATGGCCCAGGAAGGCGGCCGAGCCGTAGCGGGTCTCGATGCCGCGGGTATCGATCAGGTCCTTGATGCCGATCGCCAGGCCCTCGAGCGCGCGCGGCCGGCCCTCGGCGTAGCGGCGTTCGCTCTCGCGCGCCGCCTTCAGCGCGCCTTCGCCGTCGATGGTGGCGAAGGCGTTGAACCTGCGCTGCGCCGACTCCGCCGCATCGAGTGCCTGCTCGACCAGCACCGACACTGTGGTGCGGCCCGCCGCGAGCGCCTCGAGCGCCCGGCGCAGTCCCGGCGCGCGCGGCACGGCGCCCGTGTAGTCGCGTGCATTCATCGCGGGCTCCTGGACTCGGGTTCGGCATTCAAGGTCGGTCTCCTCGGTTCGATGGGCGTGTGCGTTCGCGCGCCGTCGACGGGCGACGGGCGGTCAAGGTGGAAGAAGGTCGGGACGGCGCGCGTGCCGCGCCGTCGTGGGCGTCAGGCCAGGGCCTCGGCGCGACAACCCGCGAGGGCGTCCAGGAAGCGCGAGTGCGGCATCGAGGCCGCCGAGGCCTCGATCGCCTCGCGGCACAGCGACGGACGCCGCGAGAGCGCCTCGGCGTAGGCCCTCACCTCGGGCAGTGCCTGCCACATCGAGGCCAGGCCGAGGTAGGACAGGCGCACGAGGTTCACGCCCCACAGCAGGTCGGCCAGCGAGAAGGCATGGCCCCGGGTGCAGCCGAAGGTGCCGGCGGCGAGGTCGTCCTCGAGCGCCGCGAGCAACTGGGCGGTGCGATCGCGCGCGGCGCGCTGGAAGCCGGGATCGCGGCACAGGCGGCGGCCGCCGCTCTCCTTCGCGATCTTGGAGCGCCAGGCCGCGACCAGTTCGGGCTCGGCGGGGTGGGCCGCGATCAGCGCCTCGAGCGCCATGATCTTGTGGTCGTAGACGGTCCGCATCGCGGCCTTGAGCGGCTCGGGCCGCAGGTCGGCATCGGGATGGAAGCCGTAGAGCAGCGCGCCGTTGGGAAGGCGGTCGACGATGTCGACCTGGCGCATCGCCTCGGCGCGTCGCTCGGGCTCGTCGGGCACGAGCTGCACCGGGCCGCGCGACACCGCATCGAGGTAGACGCAGATGCGCCGCGAGTCGGCGATCACGCGCCCGGCCTCGTGGTCCACCAGCAGCGGCACCACGCAGGGATCGAAGCCCTCGGTGCGGACCGAGGTGCGGCCGCTGTAGCCGCTCACGTAGCCGATGCCCAGTTCGCGCGCGGCCACCAGCCGCAGGCGGACATAGGCCGGCGCGTAGTGCTCGGCCGGCACCAGGCCGTGCTCGCCCAGGGTGCCGAGGATCCGCATGTCGTTCGAGCGGTAGGGCAGCGCCTTCTCGTGCAGCACCGCGCGTACCTTCTGCGAACACAGCGAGCTGGCCGCATGGAACAGCTCGAAGCGCGGATTCGCGCCGCCGCCCACGAGCGCGATGCGTTCGGGGTCGAGGACCGTGGCGCGGGCGGCCACGGTCATTGCCATCAGGGAATCAGGATTGGTCATCGCGGTCCTCGTGTCGGGCTGCATCGGCGGCATCGCATTCGATGGAACGCGATGCCTGCATGCAGCGGGATCGTAGGGAGCTTGGCGATGGGTGAGAAGGCGCCAAAGCTTGCACGCACGGTCCCGGAAATCCGAACGATCGGGGGCGGACCGCGGCCCCCGCGCGGGCCGCGTCAGGCGCCGGGCGTCGCGGCCTCGTCGGGCAACAGCTTCACCCAGCCGGGCTGGCCATGCACGCGCGCGAGCCAGTCGCGGATGGCGCCGAAGCGTGCCATCTCGTAGCCGCCCTGGTGGGCGACCGAGACATAGGCCGAGACGGCGAGGTCGGCGAGCGTGTAGCGATCGTCCACCAGCCAGCCGTGCCGCGCCAGCCAGCGCTCGAGCTTCTCGAGCGCCGGATAGCCCTCGGCCTGCAGGCGCGCGATGTCTTCGCGGCGCGCCTGCGCCTGGCCGTGCAGGTGCAGCACGCGCGCGATCGCGAGCGGCTTCTGCAGGTCGGCCTGCTCGAAGAAGAGCCAGCCCATGAGCTGCGCGCGCAGGTAGGGATCGGCCGGCAGCAGCGGCGTGCCCTCGGCCAGGTGCAGCAGGATCGCGCCCGACTCCGCGATCGGGCGGCCGTCCTCGAGCACCAGCACGGGCACGCGCTGGAAGCGGCCGATCGCGCCGAAGGCCTCGGTGCGCGTCTCGCCCTTGGCGAGGTCCAGCGTGATGCGCTCGTAGGGGCGTCCGAGCTGGCTCAGCAGGATCCGGACTTTCCACGAGTTGCCGGACAGGCGACTGTCGTAGAGACGCAGCATGGGTGACTCCATCGGTGGGCGCGCGAGGCGGGGCTTCGCGCGGATTCTCGCTCGGCAAGGTGCCCCCCACCCCACGAAAGAGGCAGCGCCCCGCTGCCCCGATGGCCGCTGTGCGCGCCGACGGTGCCGCCTATGGTGGCTTCGGCGCTCCGCTGCCTGCGGCACGCGGGCGCCAGCCACCCTCCACCCTCCACCCAAGGAAAGAACACACCATGAACACGCAACCCCGATTGCCCTGGACCGAGATCGCACCGAAGTCCTACCAGGCGATGGCTGGCGTCAGCGGCTCGATCGCCAGGTCCGGCGTGGGCACCACGCTGATGGAGCTGGTGCAGACGCGCGTCTCGCAGATCAACGGCTGCGCCTTCTGCCTCGACATGCACGCGCGCGACCTGCGCCGCCATGGCGAGCGCTGGCAGCGCATCAACAGCCTGTCGACCTGGCGCGAGACCGGCCTCTACGACGAGCGCGAGCGCGCGGCGCTGAACTGGGCCGAGGTGCTCACGCGCGTGGCCGACGTGCATGGCGACCAGGACGCGGCCTTCGAGCAGCTGCGACCGCACTTCAGCGACCAGGAGATCGTCGAGCTCAGCTGGACCATCGCCGCGATCAATGCCTGGAACCGCATGTCGATCGGCATGCGCACGCCGCCGTCCGACCAGCCGATCGAGTGAGCCCCGAAAAAAAGCAGCCGGTGTCGCGCGACCCCGGCTGCTTTTTTTATGGGCGCGGACGGTGTCAGGCGCAGAGCCAGAACGCGACGTTGCGCACGTATTGCCGGGTCGAGCGCAGCGCCTCGGGAAAGCGCGCGATGCCGTCGCCGGGCGCCTCGCCCACGAAGCTCGGGCAGCCGCTCGACGGCGCCCAGTTGTAGTCGGCGAAGTGGTGGAAGGTCGACTGCGCGATCGCGCGGCCGCCATGCTCGGAACGCTCGAAGGCGACCGCGATGTTGAAGCGCCGGCCCGACACCAGGCTCTGGCCCTCGACGATCACGCGCCCGCTCGAGTCCTCGGGCGGCGCGCCGACCACGCCCTCGTGCGGATGCGCGGGCAGGTACTGGATCACGCCGGTGGCCGACTGCCGGTCGCGCATCACGGGGTGGATGCTGCCGACCGAGCGGATGCGCTGGAAGTCGCCGTTGGCGCCCGAGTGGTAGTTGGGCCAGAGGATGTGGGCCGCGTGCGTGTCGTCGATGCAGTGGCGCGTGCGGTCGGGCTCGCAGTTGCGGCTGTGGAAATGGTGCGCCGCGCCGATGCCGCCGAGGCTGCAGATCGAGCTGCCCACGTCCATGTGGTCGCGCGTGACCAGCAGCGCGCCGCCGCGGCGCCGGAAGCGTCCGATGCCCGCGCAGTCCTCGGGCGTCAGGCCGTCGCCGCCGTCGACGCCGAACAGCCAGAGCTGGTCGTAGTCGGAGGCATCGAGCGTCGAGAGCACCGGGTCGGGCGCGCCGGGGTGCGTGCGGTTGCGCGCCGTGACGCGGAAGGCCAGCCGGCCTTCCTTGTCCTGGAGCCCCGCGAGAAAGGCGCCCAGGCGGCTGAAACGATCGATGTTCCAGTCGTCCGGATCGCCATCGATCGTGGTTTGCAGCAGCAGGTTCAGCATGCGCGGCGCGGGGGTTGACCGTGTGGCGCGGCGTTCATGCGCGCAGGAAGGCCAGCAGGTCGGCATTGACCTTGTCCTGCAGCGTGGCGGTCAGGCCGTGCGGCGCGCCCGGGTAGTAGAGCGTCTTCACGTTCGCGATGAGCCTGGCCGATTTCTTCGCCGAGTCGTGGATCGGCACGATCTGGTCGTCCTCGCCGTGCATCAGCAGCGTGGGCACGTCGATCTTCTTGAGGTCCTCGGTGAAGTCGGTCTCGGAGAAGGCCTTGATGCACTCGTAGGCGTTCTTCTGGCCGCATTGCATGGCCCAGAGCCAGAACTGGTCGAGCACGCCCTGCGACACCTTCGCGCCCGGGCGGTTGGCGCCGAAGAACGGGATCGCGAAGTCCTTGTAGAACTGCGAGCGGTCGCTCGCGACGCCGGCGCGCAGGCCGTCGAACACCTCGATCGGCAGGCCCTCGGGATTGGCCGCGGACTTCAGCATCACCGGCGGCACCGCGCCGATCAGCACCGCCCTGGCCACGCGCTTGCTGCCGTGGCGCGCGATGTAGCGCGCCACTTCGCCGCCGCCGGTCGAGTGGCCGACCATGGTCGCCTTCCGCAGGTCGAGCGCCTCGAACAGCTGCGCCAGGTCGTCGGCATAGCCGTTCATGTCGTTGTTCGACGAGGACTGGCTCGAGCGGCCGTGGCCGCGGCGGTCGTGCGCGATCACGCGAAAGCCGTTGCGCGCGAGGAAGTGCATCTGGCCGTCCCAGGCATCGGCGTTGAGCGGCCAACCGTGCGAGAAGGTCACGACCGGGCCGTCGCCCCAGTCCTTGTAGAAGATCTGCGTGCCGTCCTGGGTGGTGATGGTGTTGCTGTTCATGCGAGTGCTCCGTTGGGTGGAAGGGTGGGGTTGGCGCGTGGCGGCGCCGGCGCTGTCGTGAAGGCCGAGGGCGAGCGCGCCGGTGGCGACGCCCGCGCCGGCCGCGATCAGGTCGCGGCGCGAGGGGTTCTGCGTGAGCTTCATGAGGTCTCCGTGAAGGGCAAGGGGTGGAAGGTCGCGCGGCCCGCACGCGGTATCGACGAGGGGCCGCGACCTGAAATCCATCGTAGGTCGGGCCTCGGCGCGGCGGTAGATTCGCCGAGGGACTCACGCTGTTGAAGACGGGGAACCAATGCGCGTCTTCAGCCGCCCGCACCGAGGTCCGTGAGGCACTGCAGGTCGGCCGCGCGGATGCGGTTCGTCATGAAGTCGATGAACACGCGCATGCGCGAGGGCAGGTGCTGGCGGCTCAGGTAGCAGATGTAGTGGCCGCGGTCGTCGGGCGCGTGCTGCGCCAGGCAGGGCACCAGCGCGCCCGAGCGCAGCGCATCGCAGATCAGGTAGCCGGCCATCTGCGCGATGCCCTGGCCGTCGAGCACGGCCTGCAGCACGAGGTCGGCGTCGTTGTAGGTGAGCCGGGCCGGCGGCGTGTACTTGCGGACCTGGCCGTCGACCTTGAACTCCCACTCGAAGATGCGGCCCGAGGCGAAGCGGAAGTTGATGCACTGGTGCTGCGCCAGCTCGTCGACCGTGGCCGGCAGGCCGCGCGCGGCGCGGTAGCCGGGCGAGGCGCAGACCAGCATCTGCATCGGGATGATCTGCTTGGCGATGATCTGCGCGTCCTCCATGCGGCCGTTGCGGAACGCGATGTCCACGCGGTCCGAGGTGAAGTCGCTGGGTTTGTCGTCGAGCAGCAGGTCGAGCGAGACCTCGGGATAGGCGGCACGGAAATCGGCCAGCAGCGGCGCCACCACGCGGCGCCCGAAGCCCACCGACGAGCTGATGCGCAGGTGGCCGCGCGGCGGGCCCTCGCGCAGGTCGCGCATCTCCTCGACCGCCTGCACGATGCGGTCGACGCCGGTGTGGCAGTTGGCGTAGAACAGGTCGCCCTCGCGCGTCAGGCTGGTGCTGCGCGTGGTCCGCACGAACAGCCGCACGTTGAGCTGGTCCTCGAGCTTCTGCACGCTTCGGCTGACGGCCGAGCGGCCGATGCCCAGGCGGTCGGCGGCGCGCGCGAAGCTGCCCTCGGTCACCACCGCGATGAAGGCGACCACGCCCGCATAGCTGGTGGCGAAGCTCGAGGCGAGCGGATCCGCGCGCGGCGACAGCGGCGTGGGCGAGGCAGGGGACAGGACGGGTGTAGGCATGGGACGGCTTCTCGGTTTGAAGGGGACGGGGGTCCGGTTCCTTCGCAAGGCGAAGCGGCCACTCTGCGCGCGGCGCGGCGCGAGGGCCAGTTAATGCCTGTCAAGCTTTGTTATGGGCCGCGCCGGCCGCGAACCTGCGACGCGCGCGGGCGCGCCGCCGGCACCGGAGGCCGGCGGCGCGGACGCATCGGAAGCGGTTCCTAGCGTTGCAGCAAGGCCGCCAGCGCGGCCAGCTTCTCGGGATTGCGCTGCGCCTGGATGCGCAGGATCCTCGTGCCGTCGGTCTCGAAGGCGTGCACCGACTCGAGCGCGCCGTCGAGGAAACGCATCCAGCCCCATTCGCCGTTGATCGGCGCGATCCGCATGCGCATGCGCGGGCCGAAGCGCCGGCTCGCGGCGTAGTAGAGCTGCGCGATGCGCTCGGCCCCGCGCAGCGGCGCCTCGAAGCTCGGCACCTTGCCGCCGCCGTCGCCGACGAACTCGGCGTCCTCGGCCAGCAGCGAGCGCAGGGCCGCGAAGTCGCCGCGCTCGGCGGCCTCGGAGAACTGCCTGAGCAGCCGCAGGTGCGTCTCGGGCGAGACGCGGTAGCGCCGGCGCTTCTCGAGGAGCTGGGTCCTGGCGCGGTGCACGAGCTGGCGGCAGGCGGCCTCGCTCTTGTCGAGCGTGAGGGCGATGTCCTTGTAGCTGGCGCCGAACACCTCGCGCATCAGGAAGGCCGCGCGCGCCTCGGGCGCCAGCCGCTCGAGCAGGGTCAGGAAGGCGATCGACACGTTCTCCACCTGCTCGAGCATCTGCTCGGGCGAGGGCGAGGCGTCGGACAGTACCGGCTCGGGCAGCCACATGCCGATGTAGTGCTCGCGTTCGACCTTCGCCGCGCGCAGCCGGTCGATCGACAGGTGCGTGGCGACCGACACCAGCCAGGCTTGCGCGTTCTCGATGCGCTCGCGCTGCGCCGCGCGCCAGCGCATCCAGGTGTCCTGCACCACGTCCTCCGCCTCCTCGTTCGAGCCGAGCATGCGGTAGGCGATGCCGTGCAGCCGCGGCTGGAGGTGGTGAAAGGTCTGGTCGAGGTCGTCGATGTGGTTCATGCGGTCCGTCCGGTGCCGGGTTCTGCTTCCCTGACAGACGGCCGGGCGCACGCTTTTGTGACGCGCGGCGAAAAAAACCGGAATCGGCGCGGGAAGCCCCGAGGGTAGGAACGAAGCGCGGCGCGGGCAGCCGGCGCTGGGGAGACGAGGTCCTGTCACTTTCGGGGGGGAGCCCCGCGCGCCTCTCAGCGCGCGACGAGCCGGTCGCGCAGCGCGCGGGCGCGCGCCAGGCAGGGGTTGCCGTGGCTGCCGGACGCGCGCTCGCAGATGTCCTCGAGCAGCACCAGGGCCGGCGCCGTGCGGCCCAGCCGATCGCGCAGCCGCGCGAGCTGCAGGGTCGCGCGCAGCTCCCAGGCCAGCGCGCCCTGCGCGCGCGCGGTCTCGATGGCCGTGCGGCAGAAGGCCTGCGCCTCCTCGTGCCGGCCCTGCCGCTCGCTGCGCCAGGCGGCCGCGCGCCAGGCCTCGGCGGCGCTCCACGAGCCGCCGCGGCGGGCCCGCTCGAGCGTGTCCTCGTCGAGCCACTCGGGACACAGGCTCACGAGCATCTCCCTGCGCATGGGATCGAAGTCCGCGAGCCGCGCGGCCACGTCGCGCACGCGCGCTTCGCGGTCGTCCGCGGTGGCGGCCTCCAGGCCCAGGCTGTAGCACTGCGCCCAGCGGTGCCAGAACACGAGCCCGCGGCGCTGCGTCTCCTCGAGCATCATGCGGATCCACTTGCGCGCCAGCCCGAAGCGGCCGGCCCACAGCGCCACCGGGCAGGCGCCGAACAGCGCGAAGCACAGCGACAGCGCATTGCCGCTGGCGCCCGCATGGGCCACCGCGCTGGCGGCCGTGCGCAGCGCGCGCGCCGCGTCGCCCTGGATCCACAGCGTGCGCGCGAGCATGGCATTGGTCGCGACCGGCGCATCGATCTGGAACACGTTGTCGCGCGCATTGCGCGCCAGGCCCGCGCTGCCGACGCGCATCGCGGCCTCGACGTTCTCGCGGGCCAGCGCGAAGTCGCCGTGGAAGTGATGGGCCAGCGCGGCGATGCGGTGCGACAGGTTGAGCGCCACCGGGTCGCGCGAGGCCTGCGCGATCTCGCCGACCCGTGCCGCATGCCGCAGCGCCGGCGCGTAATCGCCGCGGCCCACGTGCCACATGCACAGGCCCCAGCGCGCCTGCAGCTCGAGCACGCAGGAGCGCGCGGCCAGCGCGTCGGCCAGCGCGCGTTCGCAGGCCGCGCCCATGTCCGCGGTCGGCCCCAGCGTGTGGAACAGCGCATTGCCGAGCGCGACGTGCAGCCAGGTGGCGGTCTCGGGGTCGGCGCCGGGCATGCGCTCCACGGCCTCGAGGGTGGCGCGCACGCGGTCGCGGTACTCCTCGATCTGCGAGGCATGGAACCACAGCGGCGCCGACTCGATCGCCAGCGTGGCGGCGATCTGCGCGTCGCCCAGCGGCGCCAGGCAGGCGTCGAGCGCGCTGCGTACGTCGTCCAGGCGGTGCGCATAGCGCTCGCTCCATTCGCGCACGGTGAGTTCGCGCAGCTCGGCGGTGGCGGCGCGCATCAGGTCGCGCATGAACAGCGCATGGCAACGCCGCAGGCTCGCGGCCTCGTCGGCGTCCGCCAGCTGGCCGGCCGCGTAGCTGCGCGTGGTGTCGAGCAGCCGGTAGGGCGCGAAGGGCTCGTTGTTGTCGAAGGCCACCAGCGACTTGTTGGCCAGCGAGATCAGCGCGTCGAAGGCCAGGTCGGCCTCCATGTCGGCCGCGGCCATGCCGAGCGCCGACTCGACATCGAAGCGGCCGCGGAACACCGAGAGCCGGCGGAACAGCTGCAGCTCCGCGTTGTCGAGCAGCGCGATGCTCCAGTCCAGCGCGGCCGCGAGCGTGCGGTGGCGCGGCAGCACGCTGCCGTTGCCGGCCGAATACAGCCGCATGTGGTCGTTGAGCCGGCGCGCGAGGTCGCCGATGGGCTGCACGCCGAGCCGCGCCGCCACCAGCTCGATGGCCAGCGGAATGCCGTCGATCTGGCGCGCGATCCGCGCCAGCAGCGCGCCGTCCGCCTCGAGCGGCGCGCGCGCGCCGGCGGCCAGCGCGCGTTCCACCAGCAGCTCGACCGCGGGCGACTGCAGCGCCTGCGCCAGGTTCAGCTGCTCGGTGTCGGGCACCGCGAGGGTCGGCAGCCGCAGCACGCACTCGCCCTCGGCGCGCAGCGCCTCGCGGCTGGTGGCGAGCACGCGCAGCCGCGGCAGCGCGGCCAGCAGGCCCGCGAGCAGCGGCACCAGCGCATCGAGCACGTGCTCGCAGTTGTCGACCAGCAGCAGCAGCTCGCGGCCGGCCAGCCGCTGCTCGATGGCCTGCAGGGTGTCGGGCGCATCGGCCGGCGCGCCGAGCGCGCGCGCCATGGTGCCGAGCACGTGCTCCTGCGACACCAGCGGTGCCAGGTCGACGAAGGCCGTGGCCACGGCGCGGCGCTGCTGCAGGCATTGCGCGGCATGGAGGGCGGCGCGCGTCTTGCCGATGCCGCCGGTGCCGGCCACGGTCACGATGCGGTGCGTGTCGAGCGCCGCCAGCATGCGTTCCACGTCGGCCTCGCGGCCGATGAGGCGCGTGAGCGGCACCGGCGGCTTCGCGAACGCGGGCTCGTCCGCATCGCCGCCGGAGGCGGCGCCGACCTCCTCGCGCAGGGCCCTGGCATTGAAGCGGTAGCCGCGCAGCGGGATGTTGGAGATCCATTCCTCGCAGGGGTCGGAGGGCTCGGGTTCGCCGAGCGCCTTGCGCAGCGCCGACATCTGCACCCGCACGCTGGCTTCCTCCACCACCACGCCGGACCAGACCGCGGCGAGCAGCTCCTCGCTGCTCACGACCTCGCCGGCGCGCGCGATCAGCTGCAGCAGCAGTTCGAAGGCGCGCGAGCCCAGCCGGATGGCCTGGCCGAAGCGCTCGAGGCGGCGCTGCGTCTCCCAGACCACGAACGCGCCGAAGCGCCAGCGGATGTCGGCCGACATGTCGGGCGCTGCCTGCATCACGGGCTCGCGGCGCGGCGGGGCCGGCAAGCGGGCCTTCGGCGCCGGGACGCAAGGCGCTTCGGGGGCTGCGGGGCGACGGTGTGCGTCATGGAAGGATCCTGGGGAAAAAGACGAAGGAGGGCGCGGCGGTGCGCGGCGCCGGCATCGACGCGGCTGGCGCCACGAAAGCAAGACGGATGGGCGGGGCGTTTCGTGACAGGAATCTTCCGGCCCGGGCCCGCGCGGCCCGGGCCCGGGTCGCGGACGCCGGCGCGCGGCGCATGGCGTGCCTTCATCCTAGGCACGGCACGCGGTGCGTCAATCGCCCGCGGCCGGACGATGCGTCCAGGAACGGCGAACGATGCCCGCACGCTCCTTCCGCTGCGTCGCGATTGGTGCTCGTCCGACAACACGGTACGCCGCGGCGCATGCCTTCCGCCGCGCGTGGGCGCTGCCTAGGATCGCCTCGTTTCCGACCCATCCCCCCGCCACCGCCGCACGGACCCTCCATGAATCTCCATCCCCTGCCGGGCCAGCGCTCGATCGTCGAACCCTCCGCCTGCCCGGGCCCGGCCCTGCGGCTGCGCAATGCCGCGCGCGACCGGGTGCTGGCGGTCGTGAGCCACGAGCTCAAGCAGCCGCTCAACGTGATCCGCATGAATGCCGAGCTGCTGCAGCGGCTGCCCGCGGCCGGCGCCTCGGCGCGCGTGCGCGGCATCGCCGAGGCGATACAGCGCGCGATCGAGAACCAGACGCGGCTCATCAACGACCTGCTCGACTTCTCGCGTGCCCGCACCGGCAAGCTCGCGCTGCATTGCCGGCCGCTCGACTTCGGCGAACTCGCGCTCGAGCTCGTGGCCACGCTGCGCGCGGGCTGGAGCGCGGGCAGCATCCGGGTCGAGATGCTGGCGGCCGAGCCATTGCGCTGCCATGCCGACCCGGTGCGGCTGCAGCAGATCGTGGGCAACCTGCTCGACAACGCGATGAAGTTCTCGCCCGCGGGCGCCGAGGTGGTGCTGCGGCTGTCGTGCGAGGACGGCTTCGCGCGCTGCTCGGTCGTCGACAGCGGCTGCGGCATCGCGCCCGAGTTCCTGCCGCATGTGTTCGGGCTGTTCAGCCAGGCCGGCGCCGAGGGCGCCCATGGCGGCCTGGGCATCGGCCTCGCGCTGGTCCACGGCTTCACGGTGGCCCATGGCGGCTTCGTGAAGGCGGTGTCGGCGGGCGTCGGGCGCGGCGCGGAATTCAGCGTCTGGCTGCCGCTGCAGCGGTCCGGCGCCGCCATGCACGCGGCCTGAGTTCGCCGCCATCGATTGGTGCGAGGCGGGCAACACGGTGCGGCCGCGCGGCGGCCTACCGCCGCGGTCCGTCGCTTCCTACGATGGCCCCGCACCCGTTCCTTTCCCTCCACCCTCTCTTTCTTCATCGGACATCCCATGCGCAAGATCCTCGTTCTCTACTACAGCATGTACGGCCACCTCGAGCAGATGGCCCAGGCCGTCGCCGACGGCGCGCGCTCGGTCGCCGGCAGCGAAGTCACGCTGCGCCGCGTGCCCGAGACCATGGCGCCCGACGCGCTGCGCCAGGCCGGCGGCAAGGCCGACCAGGCGGCCGAGGTCGCGAGCATCGCGGAGCTGCCCGGCTACGACGCGATCCTGTTCGGCACGCCCACGCGCTTCGGCAACATGGCCGGCCAGATGCGCACCTTCCTCGACCAGACCGGCGGCCTGTGGGCGAGCGGCGCGCTGGTCGGAAAGATCGGCGGCGTGTTCACCTCGACCAGCACGCAGCATGGCGGCCACGAGACCACCATCACCTCCTTCCACACCACGCTGCTGCACCACGGCATGCTGATCGCGGGCGTGCCCTACACCTGCGCCGGCCTGACCCGCATGGACGAGATCACCGGCGGCTCGCCCTATGGCGCCGGCACCTTCGCGGGCACCGACGGCAAGCGCCAGCCCTCGGCCAACGAGCTCTCGATCGCACGCTTCCAGGGCGAGCACGTGGCGCGGCTGGCCAGCCAGCTCGCACGCTGAGACCGGTGCCGCGCGCGGCCACCTGTCCACGCGTTCCTTCGACGTTCCCGAGCGCGTCGCGACATTGATCGCGGCCTGAACCACGTCGGCGGCCCGACGCACCCCGGCGCGCCCGGCCGGGGCCGCGAAGGCCGCCGATTCCTTTTTGCCTTCCGCCCGCCGCAACGAAGATGACGGGTGCCAGATTGCCGAGGCGGCTGTAATGAGGCGTGCACTTTCCATCCGTTCGTGCACGGGACGAACTCACGTCGGCGCGGATGCTTCCGCGCAAATCCGATCAGCAACACGGCAACGCGGCGGGTGGAGGGCGCCTTTGCATCCCGCCCGGCGCGCATCGCATTGATGCCACGCGCACAACACGGCGATCACCGTCACGGGACTACCGCAACCGTGTGGCGAAAAATAGCATTCCCACCGTGCCGCGATCTCCGCGCACCGGTGCCCCGGACGACCCCGGGGCCGGGGCCCCGCCCCGCGAGGAAGCACCATGACCCAGCGCATCCATTCTTCGGCGATCCCGCGCGCGGCGCGCACCGTGCAGCCGGTCGCGTCGGCGCCGGACGAGATCGAGCTGGCCTGCCGCTGGGCCTACATGGCCGTGTGCCTGCTGGCCATCGGCGCGGCCGGCGCGATCGCGCTCGGCGAGGCCGGCCATGCGGGCCTGCGCTTCGCCGCGGTCGCGATGGAAGCACCGCGCGCGGCGCCCGCCGGGTCCGGCGCCGCGACCCACCGAATCTCGAAAGGAGCGAAGGCGGCGTGCCTGCACCTGTCGCTCGAGATGCCCCTCGCACCCGCTGCGAGGACACCCAGCCAGGCCATTCACTTCCAGGAAATCTCATGAAGAAACTCTCGCAATTCGCACGCGCCTTCTGCGCCATCGGCATCCTCGGCCTGCAGCTCGCGGCACCCGCGCGCGCCACGCCGCCGGACCGCCCCACCATCGTGCTGGTGCACGGCGCCTTCGCCGAATCGGCAAGCTGGAACGACGTGGCGCGCGACCTGCGCGCGCGCAGCTTCCCGGTCATCGCGGTGGCCAATCCGCTGCGCGGCGTGAAGTCCGACGCGGCCTACGTGGGCGCGGTGGTGGCCTCGGTCCCCGGGCCGGTGGTGCTGGTCGGCCATTCGTACGGCGGCTCGGTGATCTCGGCCGCGGCCGAGGGCCGGCCCAACGTCAAGGCGCTGGTCTACGTGGCCGCCTTCGCGCCCGAGGTCGGCGAGTCGGCCGTGGACCTCTCGGGCAAGTTCCCCGGCAGCACGCTGGGCCCCACGCTCGCGCCGCCGGTGGCGCTCCCCGATGGCGGCAAGGACCTCTACATCCAGCAGCCGCTGTTCGGACGCCAGTTCGCCGCCGACGTGGCGCCGCGCGTGTCGGGGCCGATGGCGGTGGCGCAGCGTCCCGTGACCGAGGCCGCGCTCGGCGAGCCCGCGCCCGCCGCGGCCTGGAAGCACCTGCCGTCGTGGTTCGTCTATGGCGATGCCGACAGGAACATTCCGCCGGCCGCGCTGTCGTTCATGGCCGAGCGCGCGAAGGCGGTCCGCACGGTGGTGGTCAAGGGCGCCTCGCACGTGGTGATGGTGTCGAAGCCGGGCCCGGTGGCGCGGCTGATCGCCGAGGCCGCGGATGCGAAGGCGCCGCGGGACTGAGCCGGGTCGCCGCGATCGCGGCGGCGCGCGAAGGGCGGACCCCGCGGGGTCCGCTTTTTTTTGCGCGGCGATTGGTGCGCAACGCTCAACACCGTGCGCCCGCCGGCAGGCCTACCGGCGCACGAATGCCAAACCTAGCATCGAGTCTCCTCTTCGCGATCCTCGCAAACGGATGACTCAGCCGCTCTGAGCCGAGGCGGCCGCCTCTCACGCCCTCAAGGAAAAAAGCCATGACCCAACGCGTCAAGTACACCGAGCAATCGCCCGAGATCTTCAAGAAGTTCGTCGAGTTCCTCAATGCCATCAAGGAGAGCTCGATCGAGGAGCCGGTGCGCAACCTGGTGTCGATCCGTACCTCGCAGCTCAACGGCTGCACCTTCTGCCTCGACATGCACGTCAAGCAGGCCAGGATCCAGGGCGAGCGCGAACTGCGCCTGCTGCACCTGGCGGCTTGGCGCGACTCCACGCTGTTCGTGCCGCGCGAACGCGCCGCGCTGGCCTGGACCGAGGTGCTCACCAAACTGCCCGAGCAGGGCGTGCCCGACGACATCTACGAGCGCGTGCGCACGCAGCTGTCGGAGAAGGAGATCTCGGACCTGACCTTCCTCGTGATGTCGACCAACGCATGGAGCCGCCTGAACATCGCGTTCAAGACCGTGCCCGGCTCGTCCGACAAGGTCTTCGGCCTCGACAAGGCCAAGCTGGCCTGAACCCGCAACCCCATCCAGGAGAACGCATCATGAAGATCGTCGTCATCGGTGGCTCGGGCCTGATCGGCTCGAAGGTCGTCGACAGGCTGCGCGAGGCCGGGCATGAGGTCGTCGCGGCCTCGCCCGCCTCGGGCGTGAACACCCTCACCGGCGAGGGGCTCGATGCCGCGCTGGCCGGCGCACAGGTGGTGCTCGACGTGGCGAACTCGCCCTCGTTCGAGGACCAGGCCGTGCTCGAGTTCTTCCAGACCTCGGGGCGCAACCTGCTGGCCGCCGAGGCGAAGGCCGGCGTCCGGCACCACGTCGCGCTGTCGGTGGTGGGCACCGACCGCCTCAGCGAGAGCGGCTACTTCCGCGGCAAGATCGCGCAGGAAGCGCTGATCCGCGCGGCGAACATCCCCTACACCATCGTCCACTCGACGCAGTTCTTCGAGTTCCTCGGCTCGATCGCGCAGTCGGGCGCCGACGGCAACACGGTGCACCTGTCGCCGGCCTTCGTGCAGCCGATCGCCTCGGACGACGTGGCGGCGGCGGTGGCCGACTACACGCTGGGCGCGCCGCGCCAGGGCGTGGTCGAGATCGCGGGCCCGGAACGCGTGCGGCTGTCGGACCTGGTGCAGCGCTACCTCAAGGCCTCGAACGATCCGCGCACCGTGGTGCCCGACGTGAAGACGCGCTACTTCGGCGCGCTGCTGCAGGACGACACGCTGGTGCCGGGCCCGAACCCGCGCCTGGGCGCGCTGAACTTCGACGCCTGGTTCGCACTGCCGAAGGCGCCGCGCTGAGGCGCGGCCGCCGCCACCCCTTGCCGGCACCTCCGCCGCCGCAGCCGTGAAGACGGCAGCGCGCGAACAGGCGTCCCCTGCCGCGCGGTGTTGCGTCGCCGCGGTCGCGGCGGCGGAGGCCGCCGGCGCCGCCCCTGGCTCCCCGCCCTCCACCATGCCCGCACTGCATCCCCCACCCGTGAGCCTCCTCGACAAGTACCGGGGGGCGGCCTTCGAACCGATCTACACCACCACCGTCACGGCCAGCGGCGGCGAGGCCAGGCATGCGCGCGCCTCGGGCATCGTGCGCTCGGACGACGGCAAGCTCGACCTCGCGCTGCGGCTGCCGACCGAGCTCGGCGGCGACGGCGGCCGCACCAATCCCGAGCAGCTGTTCGCCGCGGCCTATGCGGCCTGCTTCCATGGCGCGCTGAACCTGCTGGCCACGCGCAACAAGGTCGAGGTGCGCGAGGCGAGCGTGCGGGTGACGGTGGGCTTCGGGCGCGACCCGGTCGACGGGCTGTTCATGCTCACGGCCGAGGTCGCCATCGACCTGCCCGGCGTGCCGCGGCCGGTGGCCGAGGAGCTGGTGCGCAACACCGAGCGCTTCTGCCCCTACGCCAAGATGGCCCGCAACGGCATCGCGAGCGTGGTGGCGCTGGCCCCCGCGGCCGATAACAAGGTTTGACACGCCTTAACTGGCGATCGCCGCGGCGATGGAAGAGACTTTCCCCATGACTTCTGCAAGGACCTGCGCCATGAACGAACCGGCCCGCGCCACCCGGATCCAGGTGGCGATCTCGCACCACGATCCCTACGTCGCGACCGGCATCGCGGCGCTGCTGCGTTCGCGCGCCGACTTCGCCGTGCTGGCGGGCGATTCGCCCGAGGCCGGCTCGGCCGACGTGCTGGTGGCCGACCATGCGCGCGGCCTGCAGCCGGCCCTGCCACGCCGCCGCGGCGCCCGGCCGGTGGCGGTGCTGGTCGTCAGCGACCAGCGCACGAGCTGGCAGATCCGCCGCGCCGTCGACGCGGGCGTGCGCGGCTACCTGCTGCAGGACACCACGGCCGAGGAGCTGTCGGAGGCCGTGCGCAGCATCGCGGCGGGCCGCCGCTACCTGTCGTGCGCGGTCGCCGACCTGCTGCTCGACAGCCTGGTGCAGGCCGTGCCCACGGCGCGCGAGCTCGACGTGCTGCAGCTCATCGCGCGCGGGCTCAGCAACAAGGACATCGGCCGCCTGCTCGGCATCGGCGAGGGCACCGTCAAGACGCACGTGAAGGCGATCCTCGCCAAGCTCGGCGAGTCGACCCGCATCGGCGCGATCGCCGAGGCGCTGCGCCGCGGGCTGCTGCCCGACGAGGCGCCGGCGCTGCCGGCCCCGCCGTTGCCGGCCGCGTCCGCGCCGGCCTTCTCGTGCGCCTGAGCGCGCCCACCACCGGACCATCGATCGCCATGACCCACGCTTCCCGCCTCTTCATCCAGGTCCGCCACGAGGACCCGCTGGTCCTGGCCGGGCTGGTGTCGCTGATCGGCCAGCAACTCGACTTCGAGGTGCGGCCGGACGGCACCGCCGCCGACGTGATCGTCGCCGACCATGCGTGTGCGCTGGCGCTGCTGGCCGCGGCCGGGGGCGCGCGAGGCCCGCGCGTGGTGGTGATGACGCGGCGCGACAAGGAGGGCGAGGTGATGGCGGCGATCCGCGCCGGCGCGCACGGCTACCTGCTGCAGGACGCGAGCCCGCAGGAACTGATGGACTGCATCCGCCACGTGGCGCGCGGCGGCTCGCGCTACCTGTGCCGGCGCACGGCCGGCCTGCTCGAGAGCGGCCCGCCGCGCACCGGCCTCACGGCGCGCGAGGAGGACGTGCTGCGCTTCCTCGTGAAGGGCGACTGCAACAAGGGCATCGCGCGCAAGCTCGACATCTCGGCCAACACGGTCAAGGCGCACGTGTCGCGCATCTGCGAGAAGCTGCACGTGAGCTCGCGCGCGCAGGTCGCGGTCAAGGCCACGCAGCGCGGGCTGGTCCGCGCCTGAGGGCCGGCACGCATGACGCCGCGCGCCACCGATCGCGATGCTGCCTTCCAGAACACAGCCGGCCACGCAGCCGCAGGCCGAGGCCGGCACGCGGCTGTGGTGCTTCGGTGCCTTCGTGCTGCGTGAGGACCTGCGCCGGCTCGAGCGCGAGGGGCGGCCGGTGGCGCTGGGCTCGCGCGCGGCCGGCCTGCTGCTCGCGCTGGTGAAGCGCGCGGGCGAGGTGGTCGGCAAGGAGGAACTGCTCGCGGCCGTGTGGCCCGACGTGGTGGTCGACGAGGCCAGCGTGCGCGTGCACATGTCGCTGCTGCGCAAGGCGCTGGGCACGCCCGGCCCGGACGACGGCTGCCTCGAATGGATCTCGAACATCCCGCTGCGCGGCTACTGCTTCCTGGGCCGGGTGCGCCGCGAGTTCGCGCGCGACGCGGCCTTCGCGCGCGCGGCCGACATGCCCGAGGCGCAGGCGCTGGGCGAGCTGCCGCTGCGGACCTCGACGCTGTTCGGGCGCGGCGCCGAGCTCGAGCGGCTGCTCGCGATGCTCGAGGCCAGCCGGCTGGTGACGGTGGTGGGCGCGGGCGGCGTGGGCAAGACCCGGCTCGCGGTGCGCGTGGCCGAGATCCGCCGCGCGCGTGCGCTGCCCGAGGGCGGCGCGGTCCGCTTCGTCGACCTCGCGCCGCTGACCTCGCAGGACCACGTGCTGACCACCATCGCGCGCGCGGTCGGCGTGCGCGGCGGCGAGGCCGACGTGGCGCAGGCCGTGATCGAGCGGCTCGCGCGCGAGCCCGCGCTGCTGCTGGTCGACAACTGCGAGCACGTGATCGAGACGCTGGCGCCGCTGCTGCACCGCTTCCTGGCCGCGCTGCCGGCGCTGCGCGTGCTCGCGACCAGCCGCGACGTGCTGCGCGTCGAGGGCGAGCACGTGCTGCGGCTGCTGCCGCTGCCGGTGCACCGCGATCCCGGGGCCTCGCTGGCCCAGGCGCTGCATTCGCCCGCGGTGCAACTGCTGGTCGATCGCGCCGGGGCGGCCGGCGCCGCGGCCTTCGACGATGCCAGCGGCGGCGCGCTGCTGCGGATCTGCCGCCAGGTCGACGGCATTCCGCTGGCGATCGAGCTGGTGGCGGCGCGGCTCGGCGTGCAGGCGGCGAACGACCTGGCCTTCGGCCTGGACGACCACATGCGGCTGCATTCGACGGTGGAGCGCGTCACGCTGGCGCGGCAGCGCACGCTGGCGGCCACGCTGGACTGGAGCATCGGCCTGCTCGACGAGGCCGAGCTGCTGCTGTTCCGGCGCCTGTCGGTGTTCCGCGCGCATTTCGACATGGAGGCCGCGCTCGGCGTGGCGGTCGACGCGCTCGATCCCGACCGCGCCTCCGACGTGCTGGTGTCGCTGGCGCGCAAGTCGCTCGTGGTCTACGACGCCGAGCGCGAGTCGCATTCGCCCTACCGACTGCTCGACACCACGCGCAGCTACGCGCGCGTGCTGCTGGCGCGCGCGAACGAGCAGGAGACGGCCGCGCGCCGGCATGCGCAGCTGATGCTCGAGCGCATGTGCAACGCGGGCACCGAGCTGGCCGTGCTCGACGCCGCGGCCTGGACCCGGCGCTACGGCTTCCTGCTCGACGACGTGCGCGCCGCGCTCGATGCCAGCCTGGCGCAGCAGGAGGACACGGCGCTCGCGGGCGCGCTGACCATCGCCTCGGCGACGCTGTGGTTCCGGCTGTCGGAGGTGGGCGAGTACCGCGACCGCGTGCGCGCCGCGCTGGCCTACGTGCAGGCGCTGCGCACGCCCGACCGGCTGGCCGCCGGCTGGCTGCAGCTCGCGCTCTACAACGCGCTGTGGCACACCGGCGGCACGGTGGCCGAGATGAGCGCGGCCTGCGAGGCGGCGCTCGCCAGCGCGCTCGAGTTCGGGGTCGGCACGCTGGAGTTCCAGGCCCGCTGGGGCCTGTGCGCGCTCAACATCACGCGCGGCGACTACCGCGCGGCGCTGCGCCACGCCCAGGTGCTGGGCGCCTTCGCCGCGCAGTCCGACAGCGAGGCCACGCGCAACCTGTCGCTGCGCATGCAGGCGCTCGCCAGCCATTTCTGCGGCGCCTTCGCCGAGGCCCGCGCCCATGCCGAGGCGGCGATGGCGGTCGACGGCGCCACCCGGCGCAGCAGCGGCAACACCTTCCAGCCCGATGCGCGCATCACGGCCATGGCGATCCTCGCGCGCACCCTCTGGCTGCAGGGCGACACGGCCGGCGCGCTGGCGGCGGCGCGCGCCTGCGAGCAGGAGGCGGCGGCGCTGGGCCATGCGATGTCCTCGTGCGTGGCGCTGTTCTGGATCTGCCCGGTGGCGATCTGGGCCGGCGAGCACGCACTCGCGCGCCGCTGGGTCGACGCCATGCGGCAGGAGACGCAGGCGCGCGGCTTCGGCTACTGGCACGCCTGGGCCGAGGCCTACGACGACGCGCTCGCGCTCGAGGCGTCGGCCGACCGGCCGGCCTGGCTCGCCGCGGTGGCCGAGCGCATGCCGGGCATCGATGCGCCGCGCGCCGAGATGCTGGTCACGTTCTGCGCCGAGTGGATCGACGACCGGCTGCTCGAGCGCGCCGGGCAGGGCGACGGGCCGTGGTGCCGGGCCGAGATCTTCCGGGCCGCCGGCTGGCGCCACGAGCGGCAGGGCGATGCGGCGCGGGCCGAGGCCTGCTACCGGCAGGCGCTGGAACTGGCGCGCGCGCAGGGGGCGCTGGCCTGGGAGCGGCGCGCGGCGCGCTCGCTGGAAGCGCTCAGGCGGCCGTAGCCAGCACCACGCGGTCGCGCCCCAGCGACTTGGCGCGGTACAGCGCCTCGTCGGCCTGGCCGAGCATGTCGTCGATGTCGGCGCCCGGCTGCTGCGGCGCCACGCCGATGCTCACGGTGAAGGCGCCCACGGCGGCCAGCGGCGAGTCGGCCGGGAAGGCCTCGCCGGCGCTGGCCTTGACGCGCGCCGCCAGTTCGGTGGCCTCGGCGGGCGAGGCCTCGGGCAGCATCACGACGAACTCCTCGCCGCCGTAGCGCCCGAGCAGGCCGTGGCCGCCGATGGCGCGCTGCATGCGGCCGACGGCCTCGCGCAGCACGGCGTCGCCGGTCTGGTGGCCGAAGCGGTCGTTGATCGACTTGAAGTGGTCGACGTCGATCATCAGCAGCGCCATGCGCCGCGTCTTCGAGCCGCCGTCGCGCCCGGCCGCGGCCAGCTGGGCCTGGCAGGCGTCGAGCAGCGCGCGCCGGTTGAGCACGCCGGTCAGCGGATCGTGGGTGGCGAGGAACTCGAACTCCGAATGCATGCGGTCGGTCGCCATCAGGATGGCGGCGATCGACAGCAGCAGCACGGTGAAGGAGTACATCGAGATGTAGATCGACTGCAGCAGGGTCGCGTCCATCAGGCCGACGCCGGCCATGCCCAGCAGCGCCGAGACCAGCCGCGCCAGGGCCACCAGCGCCTGCAGCAGCAGCAGCACGATCATCAGCCGCATGCCGAGCACGCGGCCGCGGTTGCGGATGTAGAGCAGTGCGTGGTTGAAGAACAGGGCGGCGACCAGCGCCGTGACGATCACCAGCCGGATCTCGTAGTCGGGCTTGAACGCGCTGAACCAGAACAGCGCGCAGGCCATCAGCACGGTCAGGCCGTGCCAGCCGGCGGTGTCGCTGCGGCCGTGCAGGAAGCGCTGGCTGCCGGCGTAGTAGAGGAGGCAGGCCTCGAACAGCACCACGTTCGCGACCACGATGGTGAGGAAGTCGGGCAGCACGTCGCGCGCGGCGAACAGCAGGGTGCTGACGAAGGCCACCAGCGGCGCCCAGGCCCACTCGCGCAGGCCCTGGATGGTGGCCGGGTAGCTGCGGCGCATGAAGAACACCACCACCGACATCACGACGCCCATCAGCCCCGCCAGCATGATGACGGAGCGGGGGTCGAGGACGGAAGGCAGCGCAGCCATGGGACCGGATTCTGCATTGCCGCGCGTGGCCCGTGCCGGCGCGGGGCTGCGGGAGAACCCTGGGCGCGGCCCGATCTTCAGGAACGCGCGCTCACAACATCGCGAAACCGCCCGAGGCGCCCAGCGTCTGGCCGGTGACGAACAGCGCCCGGTCCGAGGCCAGGAAGGCCACCACGCCCGAGACGTCCTCGGGCCGCGAGAGCCGGCCCACGCCCTTGGCGATCGGGTAGACGTTGAGCATCTTGGGCAGCCGTTCGTCGTTCTCGACCGTGGCGTCCACGCGCAGCGGGCCGTCCTTGATGCCGGCGTGCGAGACCGCGCCCAGCGCGACCGAGTTGACGGTGATCGCGTGCCGGCCGTGCTCGCGCGCCAGCGCCTTGCCGAAGCCGGCGATCGCGGCCTTGGCGCCCGAGTACACCGCCATGTTGGCCTCGCCGATGCGCCCGGCCTCCGAGATGATGTTGACGATGCGCCCGCCCTTGCGCGCCACCATGCCCGGCAGCACGGTGCGGCAGCAGTGCATGGTGCCGTAGACGTTGAGGTTGACGATCTTGGCCCAGTCCTCGATGGGCATGTCGAGGAAGGGCGGCGTGCGCCCGCCCTTCTCGCGCCGCTCGGGAATGATGCCGGCGTTGTTGACCAGCACGCTGACCGGCGCGTCGAAGTGCGCCGTACCCCTGGCCACCATGGCCTCGACCTGGTCGGCGCGCGTGATGTCGGCCGGCGCCGCGAGGGCCTGGCCGCCGGCGGCCGCGATCTCGGCCGCCACCGCTTCGGCGCGCTCGGCGAACAGGTCGTTGACGATGACGCGCGCGCCCTCGGCCGCGAGCTCGATGCAGATCTGGCGGCCGACGCCCTGGCCGCCGCCGGTGACCAGCGCGACCTGGCCTTCCAATCCGAGTTTCATGGGATGCGTTCCTTTTCTTGTAGGGGATGGGGAAGAAATGGAGGGAAGGGCTCAGCGGCCGGTGAACACCGGCTTGCGCTTCTCGACGAAGGCGCGCATGCCTTCCTTGCGGTCCTCGCTGTCGATGATCATGGCGGCCGCGTAGCGCTCGTACTCGAGGCCCGAGTCGAGGTCGGTCTGCATGCCGCGGTTGATGGCGCGCTTGGCGAAGCGCACCGCCAGCGGCGGATGCTCCGCGATGCGCTGGGCCAGCGCGAGCGCGGCGGGCATCAGCTCGGCCTGCGGCAGCACGCGGCTCACGATGCCGTAGCGCAGCGCGGTGTCGGCGTCGACCAGGTCGGCCGTGAGGATCAGCTCCTTGGCGCGCGCCTCGCCGATCAGCCGCGGCAGCCGCTGCGTGCCGCCGGCCGCGGGGATCACGCCGAGCTTGATCTCGGGCAGGCCGAAGCGCGCGGCCTGCGAGGCCAGGCGGATGTCGGCGCACAGCGCGATCTCGAGCCCGCCGCCGAGCGCCACGCCGTTGATGGCGGCGATCACCGGCTTCTCGAACTCCTCGATATTGCGGAACAGGTCGTGCGTGGCCTTCTGCGCCACGAAGTAGTCGGTGCCGAGGGTGGCGTTGCCGGCGCGTTCCTTGATGTCGGCGCCGGCGCAGAAGGCGCGCTCGCCGCTGCCGGTGACCAGCACGGCGCGCACGCGCTCGTCGGCGCGCGCGTAGTCGAAGAAGGCGCGCGCGAGGTCGGGCTTCATCGAGCCGCCGAGCGTGTTCATGCGATCGGGCCGGTTCAGCGTGACCACGGCGACGTTGCCGCGCACTTCGTACAGCAGGGTTTCGAGGGCAGGGGTGTTCGGGTTCATGGGGAGCTTCTTCCTGTGTCGTCTGTTCTTCAGCCGCGCGCCGTGCCGCCGAGCACGTGCGCGATCGCCACCGACCCGAGGCCGATCATGTGGGCCATGCCCCAGCGCGCGGCCGGGTGCTGGCGGCCCTCGGCCTCGCCGCGGATCTGGCGCACGATCTCGGCGACCTGGCCGATGCCCGTGGGCCCGAGCGGATGGCCCATGCCGATCAGCCCGCCCGAGGCATTGATGGCGCAGCGCCCGCCGATGCGCGAGTCGCCGCGCTCGAGGTAGGCCGCGCCTTCGCCCGGCTGGCACACGCCCACGGCCTCGCTGTAGAGCAGCTCCTCGACCGAGAAGGCGTCGTGCAGCTCGAGCAGGTCGAGCTCGGTGGCGCCGATGCCGGCCTGCTCGAGCGCGGCACGCGCGCTGTCGCGCACCAGATCGATCGGGCCCTCGCCGTAGCGCGTTTCGTCGCGCTCGCTGCTGGCGGCCGAGGCGTGCACGCGCACGCAGCGCCTCGGGTCGAGCCCGAGCCGTGCCAGCGCATCGCCCGACACCAGCAGCACCGCGGCGGCGCCTTCGCCGCGCGGGCAGCACTGCTGCACCGTGAGGTCGCCCGCCACCCTGGGCGAGGCCAGCACCTGCTCGAGCGTGCGCGGCTTGCGGAACTGCGCATAGGGGTTGAGCGCGGCGTTGCCGTGGTTCTTGACGGCCACTTTCGCCATCGATTCCATGCCGCCGCCGTGCTCGCGCAGGTAGCTGCGCGCCATCAGCGCGAACTTCACGGCCGGGATGGTGGCGGTGTCGCTGAGGCGTTCGAGCCCATCCTTGTTGGCCGCGCGGCGGCCGTCGCCATGCTTGTCCACGCCCATCGCGAGCACCACGTCGCTGAGGCCGTGCGCCACTTCCATGCAGGCCTGGCGGAAGGCGAAGGAGCCCGAGGCCGAGGCGTTCTCGACCTGCGTCACCGCGAGCCCGGTCGAGCCCAGGTGGCGCAGCATCACGCGGCCCGCGGCCATGCCGATCGAGGTGGTGCCCACGTAGGCGGCCTGCACCTGCTTCCAGGCCAGGCCGGCATCGGCCAGCGCGGCGCGCACGGCCGTGAGGCCCAGGTGGGTGTAGGGCGTGTCGCTGGGGAACTGGTAAGGGTGCAGGCCGATGCCGACCACGTAGACGCCGCCTTGGCCGGCCAGCCAGTTGCTGCTGCTCATGTCGTGGCTCCTCGCGCATCCGCCGGCACGAAGTGGCAGCCGTAGTGTTCGCCCGAGGGCAGCGGCACCGCCACCGCGCGCAGCGTCATGCCCGGCGCGAGCAGGCTCTCGTCGGCCACGCCGATCACGCCTTCCTCCACCACCTGCTCGGCGATGCGGATGTCGCCCGCGATGCTGGGTGCGGGCAGGCCCGGCACCATCGCCACGTGCAGGGTCACGTACTCGAGCAGGGTGCCGCCGCCGGGCCGCGCCACCTGCGCCGAGGCATCGATGGCGTGGCCGCAATGCATGCAGCCCGGTGCGTTGGCCGGAAAGCTCAGTTGCCGGCATTGCGGGCACTGGGCGAACAGGAAGTCGAGCGAGCGGCCGTCGGCCGCGAGCCGGTAGAGCGTGGGCCGCAGCGGCTGGAGCGTGGTCAGGTCTGGAGTCATGGAGGAAAGAGTCGCGGAGGGAAGGAAGAGGCGCGGGGTCAGTCGATGCGGGCGCCCGATTGCTGCACCACCTCGCGCCAGCGCACCATCTCGGTCTTGACGAACTCGCCGAGCTTCGCGTCGCGCAGGTCCTTGAGCGGCACGCTGCCGAACTTCTCGGTGACCTGCAGCATCTCGGGGTCGACGATGGCCAGCGCGATCGCATCGCCGAGCTTCTTCACGACCTCGGGCGGCGTCTTCGCGGGCACGAAGACCGCGCTCCAGGCCGAGGACTCGGCGCGCGGGAAGCCGAGCTCGCCCACGGTGGGCACCTCGGGCATCACCGACAGCCGCGCGCGGCCGGTCATCGCGAGCGGCTTGAGCTTGCCGGCCTGCACGAAGGGCATGACCACCACCGGGTAGTCGAACATCAGGTCGAGGTTGCCGGCCATCAGGTCGGTCAGCGCCGGGCTGCTGCCCTTGTAGGGCACGTGGGTCATCTTGATGCCGGTGGCGACCTGGAACAGCTCGGCCGTCAGGTGGGTGCCGGTGCCCGGGCCGGCCGAGCCGAAGTTGAGTTTGCCGGGGTTGGCCTTGGCGTAGGCGATCAGCTCGGGCACGGTCTTGAACGGCCGGTTCGGGTTGATCACCAGGATCAGCGGCGTCTCGGACATGGCGTGCACCGGCACGAAGTCCTTCACCGGGTCGTAGCGGATGTTCTTGTAGAGCGCGAGGTTGGCGGCCTGCGTGCCCTGGGTGCCGTAGATCAGGGTGTAGCCGTCGGGCGCCTGGCGCGAGGCCGCCTCCACGCCGATCGAGCCGCCCGCGCCGGGCCGGTTGTCGACCACCACCGGCTGCCCCAGCTTGTCGCCCACGATCTTCGCGAGCACGCGCGAGGTGTTGTCGGTGATGCCGCCCGGCGTGAACGGCACCACGAAGGTGATGGGCTTGGTGGGCCAGGCCTCGCCGGCCGCCCGGGCGGTGCCGCCGAGCAGGGCGGACACGGCCGCCAGCCCCACGAATGCTGTCTTCCAGAACTTCTGCATGCCTTGTCTCCGGGTTTGTTTTGGGTCTCTTTTGTCTACGAGTAATCGCAATATACTTCGACCATTCGTAGAAAAACAAGAGGAAATCCGCCGATGCCGGAAAACCCGTATCGGAAGAAACTGCCCGTCACCAATGGAAGTTCTAGACCGTCCCTTCGTTAATATTCGTGGGTCTCTACGAAATATCGGAGGAAATATGCCCACACTCGTCCCCGCCGCCGCCCGCACCATGGCGTTGCTCGAGCTGTTCGCGCGCGAAAAGCGCGAGCTCTCCAATTCCGACCTGGCGCGGCTCATGGACCTGCCCGAGAGCAGCTGCTCGGACCTGCTGCACACGCTGCACGAGCTCGGCTACCTGCTGCGCACCGCGCGCAGCCGGCGCTTCTATCCAACCGCCCGGCTGCTGGCCGTGGCCAAGGAGATCTCGGCCAGCGACCCGCTCTATGCCGTGGCGTCCGAAGCCGCCGAGCTGCTGCGCGACAAGACCGGCGAGACCGGGCTGGTCGGCCGCGTCGAGGGCGGCGTGGTCAAGGTGCTGGCCTTCTTCGAGGGCCGCCATCCGCTGCGCTACATGCAGAACCCCGGCGACAAGCTGAGCCTGCACGTCTCGGCGCTCGGCAAGGCGGCGCTGGCGCTCGGCACGCCCGAGGAGGCGGCGCGCCAGTTGCGCTTGAAGCCGCTGCGCCAGCTCGCCGAGGGAACCATCACCGACCTCGCCGCGCTCGAGGCGCAGGTGGCGCGCGCGCGCGAGCAGGGCTGGATCTGGGTCGAGAACGAAGGCGGCGACGGGCTCTCGGCCCTGGCCGTCGCCGGCTACGTGGGCGGCGAGCCGATCGCGCTCTCGGTCGCCGGCCCCACCGACCGCTTGCGCCAGCAGCGCGAACCTTTCCTGGCCGCCCTGCAGGAAGTGCAGGCGCTGGTCTTCCGTCCCCGCAACGCCCGGGAGCCCGGCGCCTCGTAGACCGAGGGCCGGGCGCCCGGCGTGCGTCCCTTTCCATCCAACGCCACAGGAGACATCTCGATGAATTTCACCCCCGACGCCGACCAGGAACTGCTGCGCGACAGCATCCGGCGCTTCATGAAGAGCGAGGTGGCGCCCCTGGTGGCGAAGCACGACGTGGAGAAGACCTTCCCGTTCGAGATCCTGAAGCAGCTCGCGCAGTTCGGCTACATCGGCGGCCGCCTGCCCGAATCGGAGGGCGGCATGGGCCTGGACCAGATGACCTGGGCCATGCTGATGGAAGAGGCGGGCCACACCTGGCTGTCGTTGCGCACCATGCTCAACATCACGAACGGGCCGATCCACAAGATCGCGAGCGAGGGCACGGCGGCGCAGAAGAAGCGATTCCTCGAACCGCTGCTGGCGAGCGAGCGCCGCGTCTTCACCGCCATCAGCGAGCCCGGCACCGGCTCGAACATCGCGCAGATCCAGACCCGTGCCGACCTGCAGGGCGACCACTACGTGCTCAACGGCCGCAAGCTGTGGATCACCAACGGCGCCTTCGCCGACTTCGGCATCGTGGTGGCGCGCACCTTCAGCCCCGACTGCCAGGGCCAGCTGTCGACCTTCCTGGTCGAGCGCGAGGTCTCGCCCTTCGAGGCGCGCCGCGTCGACACCATGGTGCTGCGCAGCACCGGCACCGCCGAGCTGAGCTTCGACAACGTGAAGGTGCCGCGCGAGAACCTGCTGGGCGAGGAGGGCAGCGCGCTCAAGCGCATGCTGGTGGGGCTGGATGGCGCGCGCGTGAACATCGCGATGGGCGCGGTCGGCGCCGCGCGCGCGGCGCTCGAGCTGTCGATCGACTATGCGCGCACGCGCACCCAGTTCGGCAAGCCGATCGGCAGCTTCCAGCTGGTGCAGAAGCTGATCGTCGACATGACGGTGCGCGTGGAGGCGGCGCGCGCGCTGGCGCTGCGCGCGGCGGCGGCACTCGACGCCAATGCCGAGGACGCGCGCATGGCCTGCTCGATCGCCAAGCTCTATGCCACCGAGGCCGCGCACGAGGTCGCGAGCATGGCGCTGCAGGTGCATGGCGGGCTCGGCTATTCCACCGACTACCCGATCGAGCGCATCTTCCGCGACACCCGCGGCGGCACCATTCCCGAGGGCACGACCGAGGTCCAGACGCTGATCGTCGGGCGCGAGATCCTCGGCATGTCGGCGATCGCCTGAGGGGAGCACGGCCATGCAAGGCACCCAGGACACGCGCCCGGTCGACATCGCGCGGCTGATCCGCCCGCGCTCCATCGCGCTGGTCGGCGCCTCCGAGCGCGAAGGCAGCATCGGCGAGCGCACGCTGACCAACCTGATCGAACACTCCGAATTCGACGGCGAGGTCTACCTCGTCAATCCCACCAAGGCCGAGCTGCGCGGCCGGAAGTGCTGGCCCAGCGTGGCCGCGCTGCCCGCGACGCCCGACGTGGCCGTGGTCGCGGTGCCCGCGAGCGGCGTGCTGGCCGTGATCGAGGAATGCACCGCTCGCGGCGTGGGCTTCGCCGTGATCCTCAGCTCGGGCTTCGGCGAGGCCGGCGAGGAAGGCGAGCGCGAGCAGCAGCGCATGAAGGAGATCGCCGCGCGCGGCGGCCTGCGGCTGTACGGCCCCAACTGCCCGGGGCTGACCAACGTCAACCATCGGCTGGGCCTGACCTTCTCGCCCTCGTTCCCGCACGACCTCACCAAGGGCCCGATCGGCCTGGCCACGCAGGGCGGCGGCCTGGGCCGCAACGTGATGCAGGCGATGGAGCGCGGCATCGGCATCGGCCTGTGGGCCTCGACCGGCAACGAGGTCGACCTGCAGGTGGCCGACTTCATCCACTACATGGCCGACGCGCCCGACATCCAGGTGGTGGTCACCTTGCTCGAAGGCATCAAGGACGGCGCGAAGTTCGCGGCCGCGGTGCAGCGCTGCGCGGCCAACGGCAAGCCCGTGATCGGGCTCAAGGTGGGCCGCTCCGAATACGGGCGCAAGGCCGCGCAGTCGCACACCGCCTCGCTCACGGGTTCGGCCGAGGTCAACAGCGCGGTGTTCCGCCAGTTCGGCGTGATCGAGGTCGATGACATCGACGAGCTGGTCGACACTGCCTGGCTGTTCGCGCGCGCCATGCCGGGGGCGCAGGAGGCGCTGGGCATCTACTGCTCCTCGGGCGGCACGGCCGCGCTGACCGCCGACGCGGTGGGCGCCGCCGGCCTCACGCTGGCCACTTTCGCGCCCGAGACCACCGCGGTGCTGCGCGCCAAGCTGCCCGACTACGCGGCCATCGGCAACCCGGTCGACACCACGGCCATGGTGCTCAGCGACAAGACCGTGGTCGAGACCACGCTGGGCTGCGTGGCGAACGATCCGCACACGGGCCTGACCATCGTGCCGATCGCGCTCGACTACGGCGAGACCACCACGCGCATGGCCGACAACATCATCAATGCGCAGAAGGACAGCGCCTCGCCGATCGTGCCGATCTGGATGAGCGACCGGCTCGGCGAGGGCTACCGCAAGCTGGTGGCGGCCGGCTTCGCGCCGCCGCGCTCGGTCAACAAGGCGATCGCGGCGATCGCGCGCTGGGTCGAGTACGGGCGCTGGAAGCGCGCGAACCCGTCGAACCCCGAGGCGCAACCAGTGTTGCCGACGCGCGCGCCCGAGGGCGAGTTCGCCACGCGCAGCCTGTCGGAATCGCAGGCCAAGGCGCAGTTGAAGCAGGCGGGCATCGCGCTGCTGCCGCAAGGGCTCGCAAGCTCGGCCGAGCAGGCGCGCGCGCTGGCGGAAGGCATGGGCTACCCGGTGGTCGCGAAGATCGCGAGCGCGCAGATCGTCCACAAGTCCGACATCGGCGGCGTGAAGGTGGGCCTGCAGGACGCGGCCCAGGTCGCCGAGGCCTGGCGCGAGATCATGGCCGCGGCCGCGAAGCACCATCCCGAGGCCACGGTCGATGGCCTGCTGGTCGAGAGGATGGCGCCGCGCGGCGGCACCGAACTCATGGTGGGCGTCACGCGCGACCCGGTGTTCGGCCATGTCATGACCTTCGGCCTCGGCGGCATCTACGTCGAGGTGCTGCGCGACGTGACGCGGCGCATGCTGCCGATCGGTCCGCGCGACGCGGCGGCGATGGTGCGCGAGATCCGCAGCTTCGCGCTGCTCGACGGCGCGCGCGGCCGGCCCAAGGCCGACCTCGCGGCGCTCGAGGCGCTGCTGCTGCGCGTGTCGGAGTTCGTGGTGGCGAATGCCGACCGCATCGAGGAGATGGACCTCAATCCGGTCTGGGTGGGCGCGGTGGGCGAGGGCGCGCTGCCGCTCGACGCCGTGATCATCGAGCGCGTGCCGGCATGACGCATCCCGTCGCAACGCCGCCGCTGGCCGGCATCGTGGTGGTCGACTTCAGCGAACTGCTGCCCGGCCCCTTCTTCACGCAGAACCTCGCCGAGCTCGGCGCGCGCGTGATCAAGATCGAGCGCCCGCCGCATGGCGACAACGTGCGGCGCATGGGCCCGGGCGTGTTCGAGGCCGTGAACCGCGGCAAGCAGAGCCTGCTGGTCGATCTGAAGGACGAGACCCAGCGCGCCGAGGTGCGCGCGCTGATCGCCACTGCCGACGTGGTGGTGGAGTCGTACCGGCCCGGCGTGATGGCGCGGCTGGGGCTCGATGCCGACAGCCTGCGCGCGGAATTCCCGCGGCTGGTCTACGTGTCGCTCAGCGGCTATGGCCAGCAGGGGCCGTGGGCCGACCTGCCGGGACACGACATCAACTACCTCGGCGCGGCCGGCGTGCTCGCGGTCTCGGGCGTGCCCGGCGGCGGTCCGGCGCAGAGCTTCGGCCTGCCGGTGGCCGACCTCTGCGGCGCGATGTATGCGCTGTCGTCCACCCTGGCCGCGCTGCTGCAGCGCCAGCACACGGGCCAGGGCCAGCACCTCGACGTGGCGCTGGCCGACTGCGCGCTGCACTGGATGAATCCGCGCCTCGGCGCCTGGCGCTCGTCGGGCGATGCCGACCTGGAGGCGCAGCGCGAGGCCACGCTGGTGAAGGCGGCCTACGGCGCCTTCCTCTGCCGCGACGGCAGGCACCTGTCGGTGGCCGCGCTCGAGGACCACTTCTGGGCCCGGCTGTGCGAAGCGCTCGATCTCTCGCCCTATGGCGACGCGGCCTTCCGCTCGCATGGCGCGCGCAAGAAGGTGGCGCCGGCGATCAATGCGCGGCTGGCCGAGGCGCTGGCCGCGCTCGATGCCGACGACGCCTTCGCGCTGCTGCAGCGGCACGACGTGCCGGTGGCGCCGGTGGTGGAACCGGCCGCGCTCGCGGCGCTGCCGCAGTTCGCGCAGCGCGGCAAGTTCGAGAGCGATGCAGCGCTCGCGCTTGCGCGCTATCCGGTGCCGATGACGGGCGTGACGCCTGGCGGGCTCGGCGGCGCGCCGCGGCTCGACAGCGCGCGCGGCTGAACGGCCATGACGGCACCGCTCTTTTGCACCCGCATCACCGAGCTGTTCGGCATCGACCATCCGATCCTCGGCGGCGGGCTGATGTGGCTGTCGGATGCGCGCTACGTGGCCGCGCTGGTCAATGCCGGCTGCATGGGCTTCGTCACGCCGCGCTCCTTCGCCGACGACACGGCCTTCGCGGCCGCGCTCGTGCAGTGCCGCGAGCTCACGCGCGGGCGGCCCTTCGGCGTGAACCTCACGCTCTCGAAGCGGCCCGAGGCCAACACGGCGGTGCGGCGCTGGATGGAGATCGCGCTCGCGCACGGCGTGCGCCACTTCGAGACCGCGGGCTATGCGCCCGGCGAGCTGATCGGCACGCTGCACGCGGCCGGCGCGGTGGTGCTCCACAAGGCGCCGGGCCTGCGCCATGCGCTCGCGGCCGAGCGCGCGGGCGCCGACGCGGTGGCGCTGGTCGGCATGGAGGAGGGCGGCCATCCGGGCGCCAACGAGCTGCCGACGATGCTGCTGGGCGCGCTCGCCGCCGAGCAGTTGCGCGTGCCCGTGGTGCTGGCCGGCGGCATCGGCCATGGGCGCCAGCTCGCGGCCGTGCTCGCGCAGGGGCTCGACGGCGTGCTGATCGGCAGCCGCTTCCTGGTGGCCGAGGAGATCGCCACCCATCCGGCCTACAAGCGGCACCTGCTCGACTGCGACGAGCAGTCCACCGTGCGGCTGCTGCACACGCTGGGCAACACCTGGCGCGTGCTGCGCAATGAGACCGCGCGCGAGGTCGAGGCGATCGAGCGCGCCGGCGCGGCCGACCATGCGGCCTTCGGCACGCTGATCGACGGCCGCGCGACGCGCGACCACTGCTATGCGCAGGGCGACTGGCAGCGCGGCATGGTGTCGCTCGGGCCATCGATCGCCTTCGCGCGGCGCATCGAGCCGCTGGCGACCATCGTGGCCGAACTGCTGGCGCAGGCACGGGCCTCGCTCGCGCGCCTGCCTTCCCTCGTGTCCCCCGCATCGGAGCCCGCATGACGCAGCGCCTGCCCTTCCTCGACCGCCTGGCGGTGCCCGCGATCGCCGCGCCCATGCTGCGCGTGTCGGGCATCGAGCTGGTGTCGGCCGCCTGCCGCGCCGGCGTGGTCGGTGCCTTTCCGACCGCCAATGCGGAATCGCTCGAGGCCTTCGCGGGCTGGATGGCGCGGCTCAACGACGAGGCGGCCGCGGCGCGCGATGCCGGCACCGCGCATGCGCCCTGGTGCCCCAACCTGATCATGCGGCGCGACCCGGCACGCGTGCGCGCCGAGGTCGAGCTGATCGTGCGGCACCGCGCCGAACTCGTGATCACCAGCGTGGGCTCGCCCGCGGCGGTGATCCCCGCGCTGCACGACGGCGGCTGCCTGGTGCTGGCCGACGTGGCCTCGGTGCACCATGCCGAGCGCGCCATCGAGGCCGGCGCCGACGGCCTGGTGCTGCTGACCGCGGGCGCGGGCGGCCACACCGGCTGGGCCAATCCCTTCGCCTTCGTGCGCGCGGTGCGCGCCTTCTTCGACGGCCCGCTGGTGCTGGCCGGCGGCCTGCCCGACGGCGTGGCGCTGCGCGCGGCCACCGTGCTGGGCTGCGACCTGGGCTCGATGGGCACGCGCTTCATCGCCACCGAGCAGAGCCTGGCCTCGGCGCCCTACAAGAAGATGCTGGCCGCGAGCTCGCTCGACGACGTGATGACCACGCGCGCCTTCACCGGCCTGCCGGCCAACTTCCTGCGGCCCTCGGTGGTGAACGCGGGGCTCGATCCGGCGGCGCTCGACGAGACGGTGTCGGTGCAGGAGGCGCGCCAGCGCTTCGGCGGCGGCTCCGAGGGCGCCGTGATCCAGCGCTGGGCCGACCTGTGGAGCGCCGGGCATTCGGTCGGCGGCGTGGCCGGGCTGGCCACGGTCGAGCAGGTGGTGCGCGGGCTGCGCGCGGAATTCGACGCCTCCGCATTGGCCTAGGGTTTTCCCTGAAAGGCGCGTCCGAAACGCCGGACGGCCCGCGCGGGCCGCGTCCGGATGCGCGGCGCGGGGTCTCGTTGACCCCTGATTTTCTTCAATGAAATCAACGACTTGAGTCGGGTTCTCGTGCCATTTTCATTGGCATGTGCGTTGCTCTGTGTTCTCCACTGCCGGCGCCGCCTTTTCCGAAGGCGCAGCCGGCGACAACGAGCCCAGGAGACAACCATGACCCTCAGCCGACCGGCCTTGCGACCCCCTTCGCCAGCACGCCCCGCCCCGCGCGGCGGCGCGCCGGCGCGCTGACCCCGTCCGACCGCGCCCGTCGGGCGCACCCCTTTTTCCATCCCAGTGTTCAGCCCCGGCCGGCCCCCGGCCTCAAGGAGATTTCCCGTGGACCACGTATCCGCATCCGCCCCCAAGCCCTTCTACAGATCGCTGTACTTCCAGGTCATCACCGCCATCGTCATCGGCGTGCTGCTCGGCCACTTCTATCCCGACACCGGCGCCGCGATGAAGCCGCTGGGCGACGGCTTCATCAAGCTGATCAAGATGATCATCGCGCCGATCATCTTCTGCACGGTGGTGGTCGGCATCGCCGGCATGGAGGACATGAAGAAGGTCGGCAAGACCGGCGGCCTCGCGCTGCTGTACTTCGAGATCGTCAGCACCATCGCGCTGATCGTCGGCCTGGTCATCATCAACATCGTGCAGCCCGGCCACGGCATGAACGTGGACCCGAGCCAGCTCGACGCCAAGTCCATCGCGGCCTACACCGGCCCCGGCAAGATGGCCTCGACCACCGAGTTCCTGCTCAACGTGATCCCGACCACCGTGGTCGATGCCTTCGCCAAGGGCGAGATCCTGCAGGTGCTGCTGTTCGCCGTGATGTTCGGCTTCGCGCTGCACCGCTTCGGCGGCCGCGGCACGCTGGTGTTCGACTTCATCGAGAAGTTCTCGCACGTGCTGTTCACCATCGTCGGCTACATCATGAAGGTGGCCCCGATCGGTGCCTTCGGCGCGATGGCCTTCACCATCGGCAAGTACGGCGTGGGCTCGCTGGTGCAGCTCGGCGCGCTGATGGCGACCTTCTACGCCACCTGCCTGTTCTTCATCTTCGTGGTGCTCGGCGCGATCGCGCGCGCGCACGGCTTCAGCATCTGGAAGTTCATCAAGTACATCAAGGAAGAGCTGCTGATCGTGCTGGGCACCTCCTCGAGCGAGGCCGCGCTGCCGCGCATGATGGCCAAGATGGAGAACCTCGGCGCCAAGAAGTCGGTGGTCGGCCTGGTGATCCCCACCGGCTACTCGTTCAACCTCGACGGCACCTCGATCTACCTGACCATGGCCGCGGTGTTCATCGCCCAGGCCACCAACACGCCGATGTCGATCACCCAGCAGATCACGCTGCTGCTGGTGCTGCTGCTGACCTCCAAGGGCGCGGCCGGCGTGACCGGCAGCGGCTTCATCGTGCTGGCGGCCACCCTGTCGGCCGTGGGCCACGTGCCGGTGGCGGGCCTGGCGCTGATCCTGGGCATCGACCGCTTCATGTCGGAAGCGCGCGCGCTGACCAACCTGATCGGCAACGGCGTGGCCACCATGGTGGTCGCGAAGTGGACCGGCGACCTCGACACCGAGCGCCTGACCAGCCAACTGAACCAGGGCAGCGGCGCCGAGGCCGACGAGCCCGAGCTGGTGCTCGACGCCAAGGAAGCGCACATGCCCGCGGGCAGCGGGCGCTGATCGGGGCCGGCGTTCGCGCCGGTCTTTCTTCGGACGCCCGCCTCGCGCGGGCGTCCTGCCTTGCGGCTTCGCAATCTGCATTAACCTGCGCCCCGAGAACCGAACCCGAGCGGCGCGCCCTTCCATGGAGACTTCCACCGTGACCTTCCGTCCCCGCACCCGGCGCGCGGTGGTGCGCTGGTGCGCCGCGCTCGTGCTGGTGGCGCTGTCCGCCCTGGTCGGCCACCACCTTTCCACCCAGGCCGGCCTGGCGCGCTTGAGCGAGGCCGCCGAGCACCGGCTCGACATGGTCGCCACCGGGCTCGACGCCGAGCTCACGCGCTTCGACTACCTGCCCGCGCTGCTCGAGATGACGCCGGTGGTGCCCGCGCTGCTGAACGCGCCGGCCGACGCCTCGCTGCGCGACGCCGCCAACCGCTACCTCGCGGGCGTGAACGCCACCGCGCGCGCCGAGATGCTCTACGTGCTCGATGCCGGCGGCACCTCGCTCGCGGCCTCGGACTGGGACCGGCCCGGCACCACGCTGGGCCAGCACTACGAGTTCCGGCCCTACATGATCGACGCGCTGGCCCAGGGGCGCGGCCGCTTCTACGGCGTGGGCATCACGAGCCGACGGCCCGGCTACTACCTCTCGTACGCGCTGCGCCGCGAGCCGGCCGTGCCCGGCGTGGTCACGGTGAAGATCAACCTCGAGGACAACGAGGCCGCCTGGCGCAAGCTGCCGGGCGACGTGGTGGTGGTCGACCAGCGCGGCGTGGTGATCCTCGCCACGCGCGACGACCTCAAGTTCCGGCCGCTGTTGCCGCTCGATGCGCTGCAGCGCGCCGAGGTGCTGCGCTCGCGGCCCTATGGCGAGGCCGCGCTCGCGCCGCTGCGCTGGCAGCGGCTGGAGGCGCTGGCGCCGGGCGTGCAGCTGATCCGCGTGGAGGGCACCGACCGGCTCGTCGCCAGCCGCACCCTGCGCAACGCGCCGTGGCAGCTGCTCACGCTCGACGACATGGCGCCGCTGCGCGTGGCCGCGCGCAATGCCGCGGTGACCGCCGGGCTCGGCATGGTCGCGCTGCTGCTGCTGGGCGTGACCCTGTGGCAGCGCCGCCGCGCCGAGCGCCAGAAGCTCGCCAACCAGGCCGCGCTGCAGGCCGCGCACGACGGCCTCGAGTCGATGGTGGCGGCACGCACCGCGCAGCTGCGCGCCGCGCAGGACGAGCTGGTGCAGGCCGGCAAGATGGCCGCGCTGGGCCAGATGTCGGCCGGCCTCGCGCACGAGCTCAACCAGCCGCTGACCGCGATGCGCACGCTGTCGGAGAGCGCGGCCATCCTGCTCGACCACGAACGCCACGACGAGGTGCGCGGCAACCTCAAGCGCATCCGCGACATGGTCGACCGCCTGGCGCGGCTGACCGCGCAGCTCAAGACCTTCTCGCACAAGAACCAGCTCGGCCCCTCGCCCGTGGCACTGGCCGCCGCGATCGACGATGCGCGCGTGATCGTCGCCGGCGCCGAGCAGAAGCACGGCGTGCAGGTCGAGGTCGACATCGAGCCGCCGCAGCTCGCCGTGATGGCCGACGAGGCCGCGCTCGGCAGCGTGCTGGTGAACCTGATGCGCAACGCGATCGAGGCCATGGAGCACATGCCGCAGCGCGTGCTGCGCCTGCAGGGGCGGCTCAGCGAGGACGGCCGCGCGGTGCTGACGGTGAGCGACACCGGCCCCGGCATCCGCGACGACGTGGTGCCGAAGCTGTTCGAGCCCTTCGTCACCACCAAGCCCGCGGGTTCGGGGCTGGGGCTCGGCCTCGTGCTGTGCGCGCAACTCGTGCGCGCCATGAACGGCGGCCTGCGGGCGGACAACCGGGAGGGCGGCGGGGCATACTTCGTCGTCGACCTGCCGGCCGCCAGCCCCCACGCCCACCCATGACACCACCGCCCGCCAACGAAGCCTCCGCCATCCGCGTGCTGCTCGTCGAAGACGACGACGACGTGCGCCTGAGCACCGCGCAGATGCTGGGCCTGGCGGGCTTCGAGGTCGAGGCCTTCGCGAGCGTGGAGCGGGTGCGGCCGCACATCGCCTTCGGCGTGCCCGCGGTGGTGGTGTGCGACGTGCGGCTGCCGCGCATGAGCGGCACCGAGTGGCTGGTGGAGGTGCGCGGCATCGATCCCGAGCTGCCGGTGATCCTGGTCACGGGCCATGGCCACATCGCGATGGCGGTGGCGGCGATGCGCGACGGCGCCTACGACTTCATCGAGAAGCCCTTCACCACCGAGCGGCTGGTGGCCATCGTGCGGCATGCGATCGAGCGGCGGCAGCTGGCGCTGCAGGTGCGCAGCCTGCGCGAGGCGCTCGACAACTGGAACGGCATCCAGTCGGTGCTGATCGGCCGCTCGGCCCAGATGCAGCGGGTGCGGCGCAACGTGATGACCCTGGCCGGCACCTCGGCCGACGTGCTGATCTACGGCGAGACCGGCACCGGCAAGGAGATGGTGGCGCGCTGCCTGCACGACCACAGCGAGCGGCGGCGCGAGCACTTCGTGCCGCTGAACTGCGGCGGCCTGCCCGAGGCGCTGGCCGAGAGCGAGCTGTTCGGCCACGAGGCCGGCGCCTTCACCAGCGCCAACCGCACGCGCGTGGGCAAGTTCGAATACGCGAGCGGCGGCACCCTGTTCCTCGACGAGATCGAGAGCATGCCGCTGGCGGTGCAGATCAAGCTGCTGCGCGCGCTGCAGGAGCGCAGCATCGAGCGCATCGGCTCGAACAAGCCGATCCCCTTCGACTGCCGCGTGGTGGCCGCGAGCAAGGAGGACCTGAAGGCGCTGAGCGACCGGCAGAAGTTCCGCGCCGACCTCTACTACCGCATCGGCGTGGCGTTCATCGAGCTGCCGCCGCTGCGCGAGCGGCGCGAGGACATCCCGCTCTTGTTCGAGCACTTCACGCTGCAGGCCGCGAAGAAGTACGACCGGCCCGCGCCGGTGCCCAGCCATGCGCAGCTCGCCGACCTGATGGCCTATGCCTGGCCCGGCAACGTGCGCGAGCTGCGCAACGTGGCCGACCGCTTCGTGCTGGGCCTGCTCGGCGAGCGGCTTACGCTGCTGCGCGCGAGCGACGAGGAGGTGCTGCCGCAGGCCCTGCCGCAGCAGGTGGAGGCCTTCGAGCGCGCCGTCATCGTCGAGGCGCTGCGCCAGCACCAGGGCGACCAGCCGGCCACCGCGGGCGCGCTGGGCATCGCGCGCCAGACCCTGTTCGACAAGCTGCGCAAGCTCGGCATCGCGGCCGAGGAATTCAAGTAATCCACGTGTGGCATTCGGGCGGCGCTAGCATGGCCCGATGCGAACACTCTCCTTTCCCCAAGGCGCCGGCAACGGCAACGAGATGCCCGTGCTCGGGCTGGGCACCTGGCGCATGGGCGAGGCCGCCGGCCGCCGCCAGGCCGAGGTGGCCGCGGTGCGCGAGGCCATCGCGCTCGGCTACCGGCTGATCGACACCGCCGAGATGTACGGCGAGGGCGGCGCCGAGACCGTGGTGGGCCAGGCCGTGGCCGAGGCGCTGCGCGCCAGCGAGGTGCGGCGCGACGAGCTCTTCATCGTCAGCAAGGTCTATCCGCACAACGCGAGCCGGCGCGGCACGCCCGAGGCCTGCGAGCGCAGCCTGAAGCGCCTGGGCCTCGATGCCATCGACCTCTACCTGCTGCACTGGCGCGGCAGCCATCCGCTGGCCGAGACCGTCGACGCCCTGCAGGCGCTGGTGGCGCGCGGGCGCATCGCGCGCTGGGGCGTGAGCAACTTCGACACCGACGACATGGAGGAACTGGCGCCGCTGGGGCAGGGCGGTCCCTCGTGCGCGGCGAACCAGGTCTACCTGTCGCTCGGCGAGCGCGGTCCCGAGTTCAGCCTGCTGCCCTGGCAGCGCGAGCGCGGCATCCCGCTGATGGCCTACAGCCCGATCGACCAGGGCGCGCTGGCCGACGACGAGGGGCTCGGCGAACTCGCGGCGGACCTGGGCGTGAGCGCGGCCCAGCTCGCGCTGGCCGCGGTCATCGCGCGGCCGGGCGTGGCGGCGATTCCGAAGGCGGTGGACAGCGCGCATCTGAAGGAGAACTTCGCGGCGGCCTCGTTGACGCTCGATGCCGACGTGCTCGCGAAGCTCGACCGGCTGCATCCGCCGCCGAAGCGCAAGACGGCGCTCGCGATGATCTGATCGGCGGCTAGGCCGCGTCGCCGCTGCGGTCGCAGAGGTAGCTGATCACCATGTCCGAGGCGTGCCTGAGCCGCGACTGCTGGCGGTCCGAGGCGCCGAGGTCGACGTCGAGCACGTACGAGAGCGTGTAGCGGTTGGTGATGAAGTACGAGCCCAGGCCCGAGATCGAGACGTAGAGGTCGACCCAGTCGGCATCGCGGCGGAACACGCCTTTCTGCTTGCCCGATTCGAGGATGGTCGACAGCGCGGTGCGCAGCGGGTTGAACATCTCCGAGATCACCTTCGACTTGCGGATGTGCACCGCCTTGTGCAGGTTCTCGGTCGACAGCAGCTGGTGGAACTCGGGCTGGTCGATGAAGTGCTGCACCGTCTTCTCGACCAGCTCGCGCATGTCGCGCACCGGGTCCTCGCCCGTGAGCGCGAGTTCGTTCTGGCGCTCGCGCATCGCGCCGTAGGCGCGTTCCATCACCTCGATGAACAGCGCCTCCTTGCTGTCGAAGTAGTGATAGACGAGGTTCTTGCTGATCTTGCAGCGGGCCACGATCGCGTCGATGCGCGCGCCGTCGTAGCCGTGCGCGGCGAACTCCTTGCTCGCGATCTTCAAGATCCGGTCTCGCGTTGCCACGGCATTGCGCTGCCGCGGCTTGGGCGTCTTTGTGTCGTGTGTCATGGGTCCTGATGTCGGCGAGGCACCACCGAGGCCGCGAGTCTACTTCCGGCGCGGGCGCGAAAAAGATGCAAAACAAAGGTTGACATCGTGCGGTCACGGCTCCTATATTTCGCCCTCAATGGTACTAGCCAGTTAGTTAGTTAAGGCCGGTCCCATTATCGTCCAACCCCGCTAGAACGGAGCATCACAATGGGTTCTGCACCACAGCGAAGCAAAGGCGTGCGCGTCGGATGCGATATCGGAGGAACCTTCACCGATATCGTGCTCGCGATGCCCGACGGCCGGCTCTTCGTGAACAAGACGTCCACCACGCCGGAGGACCTCGGCAAGGCCATCGTCAACGGCTTGCGCGCATTGATCGACCAGGCCGGCATCGCGCCGGGCGATATCGCCGAGATCGTGCACGGCACCACCACCGCGTCGAACACCATCCTGCAGAAGGTCGGCGCGAACACCGGCGTGCTCACCACCGAGGGCTTCCGCGACGTGCTGGAGATCGGCCGCATCCGCACGCCCACCATGTTCGATCTCGGCTGGCAGAAGCCGCAGCCGCTGGCCACGCGCCGCTGGCGCCGCGGCGTGCGCGAGCGCATGGGCTCGCGCGGCGAGGTGGTCGTGCCGCTCGACGTCGAGCACCTGCTCGAGCAGGCCGGCGAGCTGGTGGCCGACGGCGTGAACGCGGTCGCGCTGTGCTTCCTCAACAGCTACATCAACCCGGCGCACGAGCTCCAGGCCAAGGCCGCGCTGCAGGCGCGCTTTCCCGAGCTGCTGCTGAGCGTGTCGTGCGAGGTGCTGCCCGAGATCAAGGAGTACGAGCGCACCAGCACGACGGTGGTCAATGCCTACATCCTGCCCGCGATGAAGACCTACCTCGCGCGCCTCAAGAAGGACCTGCGCGACATGGGCGTCGATGCCTCGCTGCAGGTGATGGCCTCCAACGGCGGCATGATGGGCATCGCCTCCGCGACCGAGAAGCCGGTGTTCGCCGTGGCCTCGGGCCCGGCGGGCGGCGTGGCCGGCGCCGCGCGCATCGGCGCGATGGGCGGCGACGACGACCTGATCGTCTTCGACATGGGCGGCACCACCGCCAAGGCCTCGGTCATCGTCGGCGGCCAGCCCTCGCTGACCAACGAGTACGAGTTCCGCGACGGCATCAGCGCGCCGAGCCGCTTCGTCAAGGGCGGCGGCTACGTGCTCAAGGTGCCCGCGATCGACATCGCCGAGGTGGGCGCGGGCGGCGGCTCGATCGCCTGGATCGACGGCGGCGGCCTGCTGTGCGTCGGGCCCGAATCGGCCGGCGCTTCGCCGGGCCCGGCCTGCTATGGCAACGGCAACGAGCGCCCGACCGTGACCGACGCCAACATGGTGCTCGGCTACCTCAATCCGCAAGCGCTCGCGGGCGGCAGCCTGCCGGTCTCGCCCGAGCTGTCGGCGCGGGCGATCGATGCCCACGTGGCCGGGCCGCTGAAGCTCGACCGCCTCGCCGCGGCGCACGGCATCCGCCAGGTCGCCAACGTGAACATGGCACGCGCGATCCGCGCGGTGACGGTGGAGCGCGGCCGCGATCCGCGCGACATGTCGATGATCGCCTTCGGTGGCGGCGGCCCGCTGCATGCGGTGGCGGTGGCGCGGCTGCTCGGCATCCGCCGCGTGATCGCGCCGATCATGGCCGGCGTCTTCTGTTCGGCCGGCATGCTCTCGGCCGACGCCGAGCACAACTTCGTGAAGGCGGTGCTGCGCCCGCTGGCCGATTGCGAGCCGGCCGCGCTCGCACGCGCCACCGCGGTGCTCGCCGACCAGGGCTTCACGGTGCTGGCCTCCGAGGGCTACGCGGCCGACGCGGTGCGCGTGGAACGCTTCGCCGACCTGCGCTACCTCGGCCAGAGTTCTGAACTCACGGTGGCGCTGCCCGCGGGCACGCTCGACACGGCCGTGCTCGAGCAACTGGCGCGCGACTTCCATGCGCTCTACCAGCAGACCTTCGGCTACAGCAGCGATGAGCCGCTCGAGCTGGTCAACCTGCGCGTCAGCGCCCATGGCCGCAGCGACTTCCGCCTCGACTTCGCCAAGTGCCGCGTCGACGCGACCGCGCTGCAGGGCACGCAGGGCGAACGCCTCGTGAGCTTCGCGCCCGGCGAGGCGCCCGCTTCGACGCCCGTGGTCCCGCGCGCCAGCCTCGGTGCCGCGCCGGTGCAGGGGCCGCTGATCGTCGAGTCCTACGACACCACCATCGTCGTGCCGCCGCACTGCAGCGCGCGCGCCGATGCCATCGGCAACATCGTCATCGACCTCCAGGAGATCCCGGCATGAACCGCGCCATCGACCCGATCACCTTCGCGGTGGTCAAGAACGCGATGGATTCCATCGTCGACGAAGTGGCCTACACCGTGCTGCGCACCGCGCGCTCGGAGATCGTCAAGGACGTGATGGACTACTCGGCCGCGATCTGCGACCGCCACGGCCAGATGATCGCGCAGGCCAAGACCATCGCGCTGCACCTGGGCGCCATCCCCGAAGCCATGGCCGAGGTGCGCAAGCGCTACGGCGACGCGCTCGCGCCGGGCGACGCGGTGATCGTCAACGACCCCTACCAGGGCGGCATGCACCTGCCGGACATCTTCATGTTCGTGCCCTTCTTCTACCGCGAGGAGCTCGAGGGCTTCTGCGTCGTCATCTGCCACCACACCGACGTGGGCGGCCGCGTGCCCGGCTCGAACGCCAGCGACTCGACCGAGGTCTACCAGGAAGGCCTGCGCATCCCGGTGGTCAAGCTCTACGAACGCGGCGTGGTCAACGACATCATGGAACGCGTGATCGCGCAGAACGTGCGCGTGCCCGACCGCGTGCTGGGCGACCTGCGCGCGCAGTACGCGGCCTCGCAGGTGGGCGTGCGCGAGCTCACGGCGCTGTTCGACCGCTATGGCCGCGACGACGCGCGGCGCTACTTCGCCGAACTGCTCGACTATGCCGAGCGGCTCACGCGCGAGGAGATCCGCCGCTGGCCCAAGGGCACCTTCCATTTCGAGGACTTCATCGACGACGACGGCCTCTCGCCCGAACCGATCCCGATCCGCGTCGCGCTCACGGTGCACGAGGACCGCGTCAGCGTGGACTACACCGGCTCCTCGCCGCAGGTGCGCGCGGCCATCAACTCGACGCTGTCGTACACCAAGTCCTGCACCTACCTCAGCGTGCGCTGCGCATTGAAGGGCGACGTGCCGAACAACGCCGGCGTGTTCCGCTGCATCGAGGTGCACGTGCCCGAGGGCACCGTGCTCAACCCGATCGAGCCGGCCGCGGTCGCGGCGCGCGCGCTCACCGGCTACCGCGTGTTCGACGCGATGCTCGGCGCGCTGGCGCAGGTGGTGCCCGACCGCATTCCCGCCGCGGGCGAGGGCGGCAACACCGTGGTCTGCCTCTCGGGCAAGAAGGACGACGGCAGCAGCTACATCATCGTCGACATGATCTGCGGCGCCTGGGGCGGCCGCCCCGGCTCCGACGGCATCGAGGCGATCACCAATGCTTCGCAGAACCTCTCGAACACGCCGGTGGAAACGCTGGAGGCGCAGCATCCGGTGCGCGTCGAGGCCTACGAGCTCGAGCCCGATTCCTGCGGCGCCGGCCGCTACCGCGGCGGCCTCGGCATCCGGCGCAGCTACCGCGTGCTGGCCGACGACGTGCTGCTGCAGCTGCGCGCCGACCGCATGAAGTTCCAGCCCTACGGCCTGCAGGGCGGCCTGCCCGCGAAGTCGGCCTCGAACCGGCTGCAGCACGGCGGTGAAACCACCGAGCTCGCGAGCAAGGTTGGCATGCGCATTGCAAGAGGCAGCGTGGTGACGCACACGCAACCCGGTGGCGGTGGCTTCGGCGATCCGCTGCTGCGCCCCGCGCAAGAGATCGAGCGCGACGTCTGGGACCACAAGCTCTCGGCCGACTTCGTGCGCCAGCACTACCGCGCGGTGGTCGATCCGGCCAGCGGCCGCATCGATGCCGCGCAAACCCAGGCACTGCGCGCCGGCACGGCGGACTGAAGCACCGCGCCACGCCCGCGATTCCCCCACCACCCCATGACGAAGAAGCAGAGGTAAGCGATGAAAAGACGTACGTTGACCCAAGGCCTCGCGGCGATGGCCGCGCTCCCGGCGCTGTCCCTCGGCCTGCGAACGGCGCAGGCGCAGGGGGTCACCAAGCTGCGCGTGCGCATGGACTTCTCGCCCTGGGGCATGCACGGCGCGGTGCACCTGGCCCAGCAGAAGGGCTGGTTCAAGGACGAGGGCCTGGAGGTCGAGGTGCAGGACGGCACCGGCACCATCTCGACGCTGCAGCTGCTCGCGGCAGGGCAGGTCGACGTGGGCCAGGTGGCGCTCGGCACCATGGCGGTGGCGAAGGAGAACGGGCTCGAGCTGGTCTCGATCGCCGGCTTCGCGCGCACCGGCGACCTCGCCGTCATGACCGACGCGGCGCAGGGCGTGAAGTCGCCGAAGGAGCTCGCGGGCAAGAAGATCGTGTGCTTCACGACCAGCCCGTGGGCGCCGTTCATCGAGCCCTTCCTCAAGGCCAACGGCATGAGCAAGAGCAGCATCGAGCTGGTGATGGTCACGCCCAGCGCGATGATCTCGACCTATGCCTCGGGCAACAGCGACGGCTTCATGTCGCAGGCCCCGTTCGGCCAGCCGATGGTGCTGAAGACCCGCAAGGCCAGCGCGCTGCTGCTGGCCGACAGCGGCATCAGCTTCCCGAGCTACGGGCTGGCCACGACGCCGAAGGCGATCGAATCGAAGCAGGCCGCGATCGCGAAGTTCACGCGCGTGCAGCTGCGCGCCTGGCAGTACATCCACGACAACCACATCGACGAGGCGGTGGCCGCGATCGTGGCGCAGCGGCCCAATGCGCGGCTCGACCCCGAGGTGCTCAAGGGACAGCTCGTGGCCTACCGCCCCTTCTTCCAGAGCCCGGGCGACAAGAACCTGCCGATCGGCCAGCAGTCCGACGCCGACTGGGCCGCGGCGATCCGCTCGATGGAACAGACCGGCCAGATCAAGCCGGGCCGCAAACCCTCCGACTACTACACCAATGCGCTCCTTTCCGTCTGAAGCGCCCGCGCGCGGAGCCCACCACGTGGCCGACTTCCTGTCGATCGACGGCCTTCACAAGGTCTACCAGTCCGGCCGCAAGCCGATCACCGCGCTGCAGGACGTGCGCCTCGGCGTCGCGCGCGGCGAGTTCGTCTCGATCGTGGGCCCGAGCGGCTGCGGCAAGAGCACGCTGATGCGCTGCATCGCCGGGCTCGAGCCGATCACCAGCGGCCGGCTCGCGCTCGATGGCGTGCCGATCACCGAGCCGCCCGACAACATGGGCGTGGTGTTCCAGCGCGACCTGCTGCTGGAATGGCGCAGCATCCTCGACAACGTGCTGGCGGCCGCCGAGTTCCATGGCCTCGAGCGTGCGCGGCATGCGCCGCGCGCGCGCGAACTGCTGGCCCTGTTCGGCCTCGCCGACTTCATGGACCGCTATCCGCGCGAGCTCTCGGGCGGCATGCGCCAGCGCGTGTCGATCTGCCGCGCGCTGCTGCTCGATCCGCAGCTGCTGCTGATGGACGAGCCCTTCGGCGCGCTCGACCCCTTCACGCGCGACGCGCTCAACGCCGAGCTGCAGCGCACCTGGATGGCGACCGGCAAGACGGTGATCTTCATCACCCATTCGATCACCGAGGCCGTCTACCTCGGCGGGCGCGTGGTGATGATGGCGCGCGGCCCGGGTCGCATCGCCGACATCCTGCCGATCGAGCTCGAGCGGCCGCGCGGCCTCGACGTGCGCGAGACGCGCGAGTTCGCGGCCTACGTGTCGCGCATCAAGGAAACCTTCCGCGAACTGGGCGCCTACTGACCATGAAGACACTCTGGAACCACACCGAGCGCAGCCGCCAGGCCCTGCTCACGCTCGCCGTGCTGCTCGTGGCCTGGGAGGCGTGCGTGCGCCTGCTCGGCATCCGCGATTTCCTGCTGCCCGCGCCCTCGAAGATCATCGGGCAGTTCCTCGCGCAGCCCGGCTACCTGCTGCGCGAGACGCTCGACACGCTGCTCACCACCATGTACGGCTTCGTGCTGGCCGTGGTGCTCGGCGTGGCCGCGGCCATCGGCATCGTCTACTCGCGCTTCCTCGACCGCACGCTCTACTCGCTGCTGGTGGCGCTCAATGCCGTGCCCAAGGTCGCGCTCGCGCCGCTGTTCGTGATCTGGATGGGCACCGGCGCGCTGCCCAAGGTGGCGATCGCGATGCTGATCGCGATCTTCCCGATCCTGATCGACTGCGTGCTGGGGCTGCGTTCCACCGACCCCGACATGCTCGACATGGCGCGGGTCAACAAGGCCACGCGCGGGCGCATCCTCTGGAAGATCCGCTTTCCCAATGCGCTGCCCAGCCTGTTCGCGGGCATGAAGGTCGGCGTGTCCTTCGCGCTGGTGGGCACCATCGTCGGCGAGTTCGTGGCCGGCGAATCGGGGCTGGGCCACGTGATCCTGGTGGCGCAGGGCAGCTTCGACACCTCCACCGTGTTCGTCGCGCTCGCGCTGCTGTGCGTGCTCGGCGTGGTGCTGTTCAAGGGGATCGAGCTGGCCGAGGAGCGGCTTCTCGGCTGGCATGCCTCGCAGCGCGGCGTGCCGGCGCACGCGGTCTAGCAGCGGCCGTGCGCGCTGCATGAAAAAAGGGGCCGTCGGCCCCTTCGTTCGTTGTGGCGTGCAGCGGCTCAGTGCGCATCCGCATGCTTGGCCGCCGCGATCACCGCCTGCTCGTCGTGCTTCGCGCCGTTGAGGAACAGGTTCAGCAGCACCGCCGCGATCGACGCCAGCAGGATGCCCGACTCGATCAGCGAGTGGATCGCATGCGGCATCCACTGCTTGAAGTTGGGCGCGATCAGCGGAATCATGCCGACGCCGATCGAGACCGCGACGATCATCGCGTTGTGGCGGTTGTGCTTGAAGTCCACGCCCGAGAGGATGCGGATGCCGGTGGCGGCCACCATGCCGAACATCACCAGGCCCGCGCCGCCGAGCACCACGGTGGGCAGCGACTCCACCAGCGCCGCCATCTTCGGCAGCAGGCCCAGCACGATCAGGATCACGCCGCCGGCCACGCAGACATAGCGGCTCTTGATGCCGGTGACGGCGACCAGGCCCACGTTCTGCGAGAAGCTGGTGTAGGGGAAGGTGTTGAAGATGCCGCCGATCAGCGTGCCCAGGCCGTCGGTGCGCAGGCCCTTGGCGAGGTCCTGCTGCGAGATCCTGCGCTCGGTCATCTCGCCGAGCGCGAGGAACATGCCGGTCGATTCGATCATCACCACCACCATGATCAGCGTCATCGTGAGGATCAGGATCGGGTCGAACTGCGGCATGCCGAAATGGAAGGGCAGCACGATGTCGAACCACGCGGCCTTGCCGACCTTCTCGTAGGTCATGAGGCCGGTGAGCGAGGCCACGACCGCGCCGATGACGATGCCCAGCAGCACCGAGATGTTGGCGACGAAGCCCTTGGCGTACTTCACGATCAGCAGGATCGACACCAGCACCAGCGCGGCCACGCCCAGGCCCGAGAGGTCGGCGTACTTGGGGTTGGGCACCGTGGGCATGATCGCGAAGCCCTTGGGTACCGCGGGGATGGAGCTGCCGGGCGAGGTGACCTCGGCCAGCCACTTGGCGTAGACCGGGTCGACCAGTGCGGGCGCCGTCGGGCCCACGGGATTGCCGAAGATCCAGTTGATGCCCACGCGCATCAGGCTGATGCCGATCACCGCGATGATGGTGCCGGTGACCACCGGCGGGAAGAAGTGCAGCATGCGGCTCACGAAGGGCGCGATCAGTATCGAGATGACGCCCGCGCCGATGATGGCGCCGAACAGCAGCTGCGCGCCGTTCTGGCCCGGGTTGGCGTTGGCGATCGCGACCATGGGTGCCACCGATGCGAAGGTCACGCCCATCATCACGGGCAGCTTGATGCCGAACCACTGCGTGGCGCCGAGCGCCTGGATCAGCGTGGCGATCCCGCAGCAGAACAGGTCGGCCGAGATCAGCAGCGCGACCTCGTCGGGCGAGAGCTTGAGCGCGCGGCCCACGATCAGCGGGACCGCGACCGCGCCCGCATACATGACCAGCACGTGCTGCAGGCCCAGGGCGGTGAGCTTGCCGGTGGGCAGGCGCTGGTCCACCGGATGGACTGGGGAAAGGGAGTCGGCCGTCATCGTGAATCTCCTGCTGCGGCAATGAGAGAAAGACAGGGAGAGGTGCGGCGCGCAGTCGTCGGGCGCGTCCACCGCATCTGGTGTACGCGAAACTGTATACAATTTATGCGGCAATCCGGACTGAGGAAAACCCGGAGGGCCCGGATGGGCCCGATGCCGTGCCGGAGGCTCGTTCAGGCCACGGGGTAGGGACCGTTTTCGAAGCGTTGCGCGTGGTAGCCCTTGCTGCCCACGGCATGCGCCAGGTCGCTGCGAAAATCGCGGCCCTCGCGCAGGCTTTGCAGCACCTGCGCGAAGTCGTGCTTTGGCACCCAGCCCAGGTCGCGCCGCGCGCGCGCGTTCACGTACACGCGGTCGAGCTGCGCGGGCAGGGTCCAGCCGCGCCGTTCGTAGAGCGCCTCGCAGTCGGGGAAATGCCGGCGCAGCACGGCCGGTGCATCGCTGCGCAGCAGCGCGAGCTCGTCGCGCGCGAAGGGCGTGGTGGCCGAGACGATGTAGCGGCCGAAGCCCAGTGCCGGTGCGCGCCGTGCCGCGCACAGGTGCGCCTCGACGATGTCCGCGATGTCGGCGCGGCGGTGCAGCAGCTCGTTGGCCTGCGCGTTCTCGAGCGAGTGGCGTTCGCGCGCGCGCGGATCGTCGTCGTCCTCGGGGAAGAAGCGCGAGGTGCGCAGCACGATCGCGTGGAGGCCGTGCTCGCGGTGGAACAGCTGGCACAGGTCCTCGGCCGCGGTCTTGGTCACACCGTAGATGTTCTTCGGGATCGGCGTCACCTCTTCCGTGATCCAGGCGGCGGGCTCGCCCGGGGCCGGCGTGAGCGCCGAGCCGAAGCTGCTGGTGGTGCTCGTGAACACGAAGGCCTGCACGCCGGCCGCCACCGCCTCCTCGAGCAGCGCGAGCGTGCCCGCGATGTTGGTCTCGACGAAGTCCTGCTTCGCATGCGTGGCCACGTGCGGCTTGTGCAGGGTGGCGGCGTGCAGCACCGTGCGCACGCCGCGCATGCACTCGCGCACGAAGCCGCGGTCGGCGATGGAGCCGGTGCGGTCGGTGAAGGGCGAGGCGAGCAGGTCGATGCCGCGGGCTTCGCCCCCGGTGTCGGGGTGCGCGCGCAGATGGCGCATCAATGCTTCGCCGAGATGGCCGGCGCTGCCGGTGACCAGGGTGGTCATGGGAACGGTTTCCTTCCTGCGATGGGGATTCTCGAAACCGCGAGACTAGCGCGAGGCCGCGCGCCCCGTCCACGCATAAGTTATGCGTGGGGCGGTCCGCCCCTCAGGCGATGGTGGTGACCAGCCGTCCCGCGCTGCCGTCGGCCAGCGCGATGCGCTCCCACAGCACGCGGCCCGGCAGGATCGGGATCACGGGGTCGAGCGTGCCGGCGGTCGCGATCTCGAGCGTGGCCAGTTCGCCCTCGTGCCAGCCGCGGTCCGCGAGCGTGGCCTCGGCCGCGAGGATCTCCTGCGAGGCGTAGCCGATCAGCGAGCGGCCGATGAACTCGGCCGGGTCGGCGCGCCATTCGGACTGGCGCGCGGGCGAGGCCGCGAGCAGCCGGTGCGTGCGGTCGCAGATCAGGTGCACCTTGCGCGAGGACGATTCCACCAGCCGCTTGAGGGCCGCGTCCTGGCGCGGATCGCGCGCCGCGGCCAGCAGCCGGTGCGCGGTCGCCTGCTGCGCCTTCGACAGCGGCAGGTCGCCGCGCTCCCAGCGCGACACGGTGGCCTGGTGCACGCCCATGAGCTGCGCGAAATGGCTCTGCTTGAAGCCGCGCAGCAGCCGCAGGCGCCTGAGCGCGAGACCGGTGTCGTGGGCCGCCATGCGCGCGTTCCTCAGGCCAGCAGCGCCTTCACCAGGTCGAGCTGGCGGTCGGGCTTGCCGGTGCCGAGCTCGAGGCTGGCCTCGATGCGGTCGAGGTGTTCGATCATGCAGTTCACGGCGGCTTCCACGTCGCCGGTGCGGCAGATGCGCAGGAAGTCGGCATGTTCGTCGGACGAGCAGTGCGGATCGTTCGACGAGTGGTAGAGCATCGCGATCAGCGAGCTGCGCGCGACCAGTTCGCGTACCAGCTCGGCCAGCGTGTGGTTGCCGGTGGCCTCGGCCAGCGCGACGTGGAAGTCGCCCAGCAGCTTCTCGCGCACCGTGCCCATGGTGGTGGTCTGGCGCAGCGCGTTGCGCTCGAAGCGGATGTGCTGGTCGAGCGCCTGGTAGTCGCGCGGCCGCGCGTTGGCGATGAACAGCCGCACCACCTCGCGCTCGAGGATGCGGCGCACCGCGAACACCTCGCGCGCTTCCTCCACCGTGGGCTGGCAGACGAAGGCGCCCTTGTCGGGAATGATCTCGATCAGCTTGTCCTTCGACAGCATCAGCAGCGCCGCGCGCACCTTGGTGCGGCTCACCGAATAGACGCGGCCCAGCGCCTCCTCGCGCAGCCAGGTGCCGGGCGGCAGGCGCTTCTCGACGATGGCGGTGGCGATGTCCTGGGCGATGCTCTCGATGGAGCTGGCCTTGTCCGCCTTCTCGCTGGCGGCGGCCGGGCCGTCGCCGGACGCAACCGGCGCGGCGGGGGAAGGAGCGGGGGTGGAACGTGCGCGGGGCATCCGTGGATTGTCGCTTGGCGAAAGCCGGTGCCGGGCGCACATGCCGCTATGGCCTCGCGAGGGTGAAGCCTTCGAGCGCGCCGACCATGGTCTTGGGCAGCGGCCGCGCGAGCTCGCCGCGCTTGCTGGTGCGCAGCTTGAGCCGCACCAGCGATTCGATCAGCTGCGTGCCCGCGGCGACGCCGTCGATCACCGGCACGCCGAGCAGCTCGCCGATGTGCTCGCACAGGTCGGTCATGCCGGCGCAGCCGAGCACGATGCAGTCGGAGCCGTCCTCCTCGAGCGCGCGCCGGCATTCCTCGACGATGCGTTCGCGCGCGCGCGAGCCCGGCTCCTCGAGCTCGAGCACCGGCAGCTCGCAGGCGCGCACGTTGGCGCAGAAGCGCTCCATGCCGTAGATCTCCGCCAGGTGCCAGGCCTGGCCGATGGTGCGCCCCAAGGTGGTGACCACGCTGAAGCGGCTGCCGACCATGCTGGCCAGGTGCATCGCGGCCTCGGCGATGCCCACCACCGGCCCGCGCGCGAGTTCGCGCGCGGCCTTCAGGCCCGGGTCGCCGAAGCAGGCGATCACGTAGCCGTCGATGCCGTCGCGCTCGCCGGCCGCGATCTCCTGCAGCAGGCCGGGCACGGCCAGCGCCTCGTCGTAGTGGCTCTCGATGGACACCGGGCCCATGGCCGGGCTCACGGCCACGATCTCGGTGCCGGCGTGCGCCACCGCGCGGGCGCAGGCACCGATCTTCTCGGTCATGCTCCAGGTGGTGTTGGGGTTGATGATCTTGATGCGCACGGTGCGCTCCCTTTCTCTTGCAGTGTGTTCAGGTCTTGGTGTTGCGGTTCAGCAGCGCGTAGATCACGAAGCCCAGCGCCATGCCGATGAACCAGGCGTAGTTGGCCGCGCCGCGCAGGGTCGGCACCATCACGCACAGGATCGGCACGATCGCCGAGGGGATCAGCGCCTGGATCGCCTTCGGGTTGTAGCCGCCGCTGTACCAGTACTTGCCCTGCGTGCTCATGCTGTAGAGCGCATCCACGTCGATCTGCTGCTTGCGCACCAGGTAGTAGTCGGCGATCAGGATGCCGAACAGCGGGCCGATGAACGAACCCAGCACGTCGAGCGTGTAGTGGATGACCTCGGGACTGTTGTAGAGGTTCCACGGCGTGAGGAACACCGAGCCCACGGCGGCGATCATGCCGCCGGTGCGCCAGCTGATGTGCTGCGGCGCGACGTTCGAGAAGTCGAAGGCCGGCGAGACGAAGTTGGCGACGATGTTGATGCCGATGGTGGCGATCATGAAGGTCAGCGCGCCCAGCACCACGGCGGTGGTGCTGTCGATCTTGCCCACGGTGTGCACCGGGTCGGTGATGAGTTCGCCGAACACCGGCAGCGTGGCGGCGGTGGTGATCACGGTCAGCAGCGAGAAGAATACGAAGTTGATCGGCAGGCCCCAGAAGTTGCCCTTCTTCACCGCGTCGAAGCTCTTGCCGTAGCGCGAGAAGTCGCCGAAGTTGAGCATCGGGCCGCTGAAGTAGCTGACCACCAGCGCGATGGCCGACAGCATCACCGGCAGCGCGTCCCAGCCCTGGAACTTGATGCCGCCGAGGTTCAGGTCGATGTTCTTCCAGCCGGCCTTCCACACCAGCCAGCCGCACAGGATGGCCATCACCACGTAGACCGCCGGACCGGCCCAGTCGATGAACTTGCGGATCGCGTCCATGCCGTGCCAGAACACGAAGGCCTGCAGCACCCACATCACCATGAAGGCGACCCAGCCCAGCGTCGACAGGCCGACGAAGCCGTGCTGCGCCAGGTCGGCGTAGGGCGCGAGGTTGGGGAACATGTGCAGCGCCAGCACCATGAAGGCGGCCGAGGCGAGGTAGGTCTGCACGCCGTACCAGGCCACCGCGATCAGGCCGCGGATGATGGCCGGGATGTTGGCGCCGAGCACCCCGAAGGAGGCGCGGCACATCACGGGGTAGGGCGTGCCGGTCACCTGGCTGGGCTTGGCGACCAGGTTGCAGAAGATCTGCACGATCACGATGCCCACCAGCAGCGACACCAGCACCTGCCAGCTCGACAGGCCGAGCGCGAACAGGCTGCCGGCCGTGATGTAGCCGCCCACGCTGTGCACGTCGGACATCCAGAACGCGAAGATGTTGTACTGCCCCCAGGTCTGCTTCTTGAGCGGCGCGAGGTCCTCGTTGGTCAGGCGCGGGTCGTAGCCGGGCTTGATGAGGGCATTCGATTCGGCATGCGCCGGGGCGCTGGCTGCGCTGGCCCCGGCGGGCGTCTGGCTGACGGCTGTGCTCATGGTCTGTACCTCGTCTCTTCGATTTGGGTTGCGTTGGAGGACCGGCTTGCGACGCAATTTGTGCGCCCGTTTTTGAGTTCGTTATTTGTATACAAAAACTGAGCACAATCAAGATCATCCAGATATTCATATATCCGTAGATTCCCTGAGACGCGGGCGGGCGGGCGGGCGCGGACCGCTGCTGCAAGAAAAGAGCGCCGGGCCCAGGGGCCACGGCGCTCTCGCGCGGAAAGGGAGGGGGAAGACGGGCCGGGCCTACTTCGCCGCCACCTTCACGAACACCGGGTTCGAATAGAACCAGAGGTCGGCGTAGTTGCGCGCGTTGATCGCGTTGAAGCGCGCCACGTTGTCGTTGCCCTCGGTGCGCGCGTCGGGCAGCGGCTCGCCGTTGGCGGTCTCGCCGGGCACGTCGGTGCCCAGGTTGGTGCCGCGCAGCCGGAAGTACTGGTTGGCGCCGGCCTTCACGGTGAAGCTGGCGGCGTAGTAGCCCTCGGCGTCGAGCTTCCAGTCGGCGCGCGTGAAGCGCTTGACGACGCGCGTCGACGGGCTGGTCGCGCGGTCGTAGCCGGGCGTGCCGGGCTGCTCGCGGCCGGTCACGTCGCCCGCGATCAGGTCGATGTGGTCGACCACGGGCTTCACGTTGGCATAGAGGCCGCTGCCGAGCTGGTACTCGAAGTTGTTGCGCTCGGGGCTCCTGAAGCGCACGGTGATCTGCAGCTCCTCGCCTGCGGCGGCCGCGAGCTCGGTGCCCATGCGGCCGGCGCCCTTGCTGCTCTTGACCTGGAAGTCGAGGGCGTCGATCAGGTCGCCGTTGACCGCGAACAGCCGGCCCGCGCGCATCGCCGCGAGCAGCGACTTCGGGTCCTTGATGTCGCCGAACAGGTGGTTCTTGGCGTACTCGCCGGGCGCGTATCCGCTGCTGTAGAGGCCGCGCGAGGTGGTGAAGTGGTAGTCGGAATCGGCCACGTTCCAGATCCGGCGGCCTTCCGACAGCAACGCGTCCCAGGTGCCGCCGAGCTTGGCCACGAGGTGGTCGACGCCGCCGTAGGTGCGCGAGGGCAGGTTGGCGTCGATGTAGGCGCTGTTGTAGCCGCCGCGGTCGGGCTCCATCTGGTTGCCGACCATGCCCTCGAGCGAGAACACGATGTCGGGCGCGAGGTCGTTCATCTCGCGCAGCTGCGCGATCGTGTACTTGCCGGGGTTGCGCGAGGGATGGTTGATCTGCAGGTAGCTGGTGGTCGGATAGTTCTTCTTGAGCCAGGCCACGGCCTGCATCGTCTCGGCGTGGGTGTTGTAGCCGGTGCCGGCCTTCGGTCCCCAGGCGGCCACGTCGGCGGCCGGGAACAGCGCGGCGTCGCGGTTGGTGAACAGGTACTCGAACTGGCTCACGGCCTTGAGCGCGGCATCCGACATCGGGCTGTCGGTCAGGATGCCGACGTTGCCGTGGTCGTGCGCGGGCATGTCCCATTCGGCCGAGGCGAAGATGGTCTTGTCGGCGTACTTGCCGCTGGCCTGCAGCGCCTTGATGCGCGGCACCTGGTACTTGGCCATGCCTTCGGAGAACGGGATCTGCGCGGGCAGGGTGCGGCCGTCGTTGTCGTAGGACGAGAGGCGCAGGTGGTCCGAGATCGCGACCCAGTCGAGGCCGAAGCGGTCGAAGGCCTTGGCCAGCACCTGGTCGAGCGTGGAGATCTGCTGCGTGTCGTCGGACTGCCAGGTGTGGACGTGCAGGTCGCCGACGGTCCAGCGGCCGGCTTCGGCGGCCGGCGCGGGCGGCGGGGCCGGGGGCGCGGGTGCCGGGGCGGGCGCGGCGGGCAGGCCGCCGAACACCACGGCGCTGTCGGAGCCGCCGCCGCAGCCGGCGAGCAGGGCCGTGCCGAGCACGAGCGAGAAGGCGAGGCGCGACAGCGGCAGGCCGGGGAGGGAAGACAGGGATTTCATGAAGACGGGAACAGGAACGCGGAAGGGACACGAGGCCGCCGCTGCAAGGCCGCGGCGCTCGGGGACGAACGAGGCGCAGGTGCGCCAGGAACGCGCTGGAGTCTCGGTGCCCGTCGTGACGCGTGCGTGAAAGCAGAATGAAAGTCACGCCGCTGTCACGAGCGGCGCGCGGCCCGCGACATCAGCCTGTCATCGCGTCGTCGCGTCGTCGGCCTGCGCCTGGAACATGCGCGTGAAGTCGCAGCAGGACTGCGCGAGCATCACGATCGACGAGGTCAGCGCGCTGCGGTGCTCGCCCTTGTGCATCGCCACGTAGCGCACCACCGGCAGGGCCGGTGCCACCTCGATCTCGGCCAGCATGCCGGCCGCCACCATCGGCCGCAGGCATTCGCGCGGCAGGTAGCTCACGCCCAGGCCCGACACCGTGAGGCCGACCAGCGCGATCAGGTTGCTGACCACGATGGTGTCGGCCGGCTGCACGCCCTGTTCCTTCATCCAGGCGTCGTAGGCGCGGCCGGTGCCCGAGTTGCCGCCCTGCACCAGCATGCGCTGGCGCGCCAGCTCGTGCAGCCGCAGCGGCGCGTCGGCGGGCACCACGCCGGGCTTGCACATCCAGGCGCTCTTCACCTCGCCGATCGCCTTGCTCGCCATGCGCGCGTCGGCGAAGCTGTCGGGCAGAAACACCAGGTCGAGCTCGTCGGCCAGCAGCTTGTCGCGCAGCTGCAGGCTGTCGTCGACGTCGGGCTCGAGGATCACCTTCGGGTAGTGCTGCTGGATCAGCCGCACCAGCCGCGGCAGCCAGGTCATGGCCGTGAGCTCGGTCACGCCGATGCGCAGCCGGCGCTCCACCACGCCGGGCTTGCCGAACTGCTCGACCGCCGCGTCGCGCTGCGCCAGCAGCTTCTGCGCGAGCACGTACATCTCCTCGCCCTTCTCGGTGAGCCGCGCGCTGCGCTGGCTGCGGTCGAACAGCTCGGTGTCGAACAGCGCCTCGAGCTCGTGCACCCGCTTCGACACCGCCGACTGCGAGGTGTGGAGCTGGTTCGCGGCCTGCGCGAAGCCGCCCAGGCGGGCGATCCAGTAGAGGGCCTCGAGCTGCTTGAAGGTCATCATGGCGCTGCGTTCCTTGGGCGACAGAACACTTTAAGCGATCTTTTTCGATGAATAAAAATCGCTTTTGGAAACTTGAAGCCGCGCCGAAGATGCGCTCCGAACCGGTTGCGCCCACCACTTTCGTATTCAACCCACACGGCCAAGGACTTCACCATGCATTTCCCACGCGCCTTCGCACGCCCCGCCGCGCTCGGCATCGCCCTCGTAGTGGCCTGCGGCGTCGCTGCCGCCCAGGACAGCGGCACGCTGCGCAAGATCAAGGACAGCGGCACGATCCAGATCGGCAGCCGCGACACCCAGATCCCGTTCTCGTACAAGACCAGCGCCGACGCGGCGCCGATCGGCTTCACCAACGAGATCTGCCTGAAGATCGTCGAGGCGGTGAAGGCCAGGCTCAACCTGCCCAAGCTCGACGTGCGCTACACGCTGCTGAACTCCACCAACCGCATCCCGCTGCTGCAGAACGGCACCGTGGACCTCGACTGCGCGACCACCACCAACACCACGCAGCGCCAGCAGCAGGTGGACTTCGCGCCCAGCCATTTCGTCACCAACATCACGGCGGCGGTCAAGAAGAGTTCGGGCATCAACAGCTTCGCCGACCTGCAGGGCAAGACCGTGGCCACCGTGGCCGGCAGCACCTCGATCCAGTTGCTGCGCGGCGCGCGCAAGAACGGCATCGACGTGCAGGAGATCGCGGGCAAGGACACGGCCGATGCCTTCCTGCTGCTCGCGAGCGACCGCGCCGCGGCCTACGTGCTCGACGACGTGCAGCTCGCCGGCCTGATCGCCAACCAGCCCAACGCGGGCGACTACAAGCTGCTGAAGGAATCGCTGCGCCAGGAGCCCTACGGGATCATGCTGCGCAAGGACGACCCCAAGTTCAAGGCGATCGTCGACCAGACCGTGGCCGGCCTCATGAAGTCGGGCGAGATCGACAAGCTCTACGCGCGTTGGTTCACGCAACCGATCCCGCCGCGCAACGTGAGCCTCGACTTTCCGATGTCGGACGCGGTGCGCGAGACCTACAAGAACCCGAACAACAAGGGCGTGTGAGCGTGAGCGCTTCTTCCTCCTTTTCTTCCCCGACCGGCGCGCAGCATCCGCGCGGCCTGGCCTTCTCCGACGCGCTGATGCGCGAGGTGCGCGAGCGCTTCCTGCTCGTGGAGCGCGACCACCACGGGCGCGAGCGCCTGTACTTCGACAACGCGGGCGGCTCGTTCCGGCTCAAGGCCGCCATCGAGCGCTTCGCGGCCATCGACGCGGTGCCCGACAACACCGAGCGCATCCACGAGACCGCGCTCGAACTGCAGGCCGTGCAGGCGCGCGGCTGGGACGACGTGCGCACCATCCTCAATGCCGAGGGCGGCAGCATCTTCGCGGCGCTCACCGCCTCGGGCGCCATGTTCGACATGGTGCGCGCGGTGGCCGAGAACGTGGGCGGCACGAACATGGTGACCACCGTGCTCGAGCATCCCTCGGCCTACGACGCGATGGCGCTCTATGCCGAGCGCACCGGCCGCGAATTGCGCGTGGCGCGCAGCAACCCCGAGACCGGCGGCATCGACGTCGACGAGATCGTGCGGCTGGTCGATGCCAACACCTGCCTGCTCAACGTGATCTACGCCTCGAACATCTCGGGTGCGAAGCTCGACATCGAGGCCATCGTGCGGCGTGCGCGCGAGGTCAAGCCCGATCTCTACATCGTGGTGGATGCGGTGCAGCATGCGCCGCACGGACTGATCGATCTGCAGAAGACGCCGGTGGACGGCATCAACCTCGCGCCCTACAAGTTCTTCGGCTGCCGCGGCTCGGGCATCGCCTGGATGTCGGAGCGCGCCGCGGCCCTGCCGCACCACAAGCTCGCGGGCAAGAAGGCCGGCCACTGGGACCTCGGCAGCGTGGCGCCCTGGCAGTTCGCGGTGGTCAGCGAGATCGTCGACTACGTCTGCTGGCTCGGCGGCCACTTCAGCGAGGCCACCGGGCGGCGCGAACTGTTCGCGGCCGGCATCGCGCACATCGAGCTGCACGAACGCGCGCTGCTCGCGGCGCTGCTCGAGGGCGTGGACGGCCAGCCGGGCCTGCGCGCCATGCCGGGCGTGCGCGTGTTCCTCGACCACCCCGACCTGAGCCGGCGCGACCTGATCCTGGGCATCGGCTTCGACGGCCTGGACTGCACGCGCGCCGTGCACGAGTACGGGCTGCGCGGCGTCACGGTCTACGAGCGCACGGCCGCGAGCATCTACTCGAAGCGCATGCTCGATTCCTTCGGGCTCGAAGGCACGGTGCGCGTGTCGCCGCTGCACTGCAACTCGATGGCGGAAATGGCGCGCTTCCTCCAGGTGACGCAGGAGATCGCGCGCGCGTTCGCGACGGCGGACTGAGGCAAGGGGCACCGCGGCGGGATCACTGGCGTACAAGACGCCCGCGCGCGGGCGTCCTATCGTGGGGCGGTCTTCCACTTTCGTGAACCGCCTCCCGATGCCCACCCCGTTCTCGCCCCCCTTCACCGCCTCCGGCCGCAGCGCGCTCGTGCAGGCGCCGCCCTGGCACTACGCCGGCTGGCTGGTCAACGTGGCCTTCGCCTTCGAGGCCGAACGCGCCGCCGCGCTGCTGCCCGCCGGGCTCGGCCGGGCCACCGGCCAGGGCTGCGTGCATTTCGCCGACTGGCAGTTCTGCGGCGCCGATGGCGCGGAGCTGCTCGACCCCGTCTATGCGCAGTACCGCGAGACCATCGTGGTGCTCGAGATCGAAGGCCCTCCGGGCGAACAGCGCTTCTGCTGCCCCTTCATCTACGTCGACCAGGACATCTCGCTGCTGCGCGGCTGGCTGCAGGGCTGGCCCAAGAAGATCGGCCAGACCTGGGTCACGCGCAGCCTGCCGATCGCCCATCCGGCGGCCGCCTCGCTGGGCCAAGGCAGCCGGCTCGGCGCCAGCCTCAGCGTGAAGGAGCGCCGGCTGGTCGATGCCAGCGTCACCCTGAACGGCGAGCCCGGCGAACGGCTGGGCTTCCTGCGCGCGCCGACCATCGGCGCGATCGGCTGGCCCGACCTGACGCGGCCGCGGGAGGTGCCGGTGCCGCGCCATCTGCGCGCCGACATCGTCGATCGCGTGGAGTCGGGCTGGAGCGCGGGCAGCGCCACCCTGCGCTTCCACGACCATCCGGTGGAGGAGCTTGCGCTGCTCGGCGAGGTGCGCGCCACGCAGGCCACGGCCGGCTGGATGGGGCTCACGGTGCGCGGTGCCTTCGCTGCCTAGGCTGCGCGCGATGCCCGCGGCGATCGTGTCGAGGGCGCTGCTGCGCTACCCTCGCGCGATGACCGCCGTTGCCGCGCCGCCGCCGTCCTCCCGCCTGGTCGTGCTGCCCTCGGGCGAGGGCCTGCGCGTGGAGGCGCTGTTCGCGGCCGAGCCGCGCGCCCGCTTCGCGCCGCACTGGCATCCCGAATGGAGCGTGGGTGCCATCCTCGAGGGCCACTGCGAGTTCACCTGCGACGGCGAGGCGCTCGTGGCCCATGCGGGCGAGCTGGTGCTGATGGCGCCCTACATGCTGCACACCGCGGGCGTGAGCCGGCGCAGCTTTCGCATGGTGATGCTCTATGTGCCGCATGGCTGGGTCGCGGCGCGGTTGGGTTGGCCGACGGATTCGCGCGGTGCCTTGCAGCGCAAGGTGCTGCCCGATGCGGAGCTTGCCGAGGCCCTGGCTGCCGCCGCGACGGCGGCGGACGGCGCGGGCATCGCCCACCTGGTCGAGCGCATCCTGCGTGCTCAGACCGGTCCCGAACTCATGCCGCTGCAGCCGCCAGCGCCCGATGCGCGCGTGGCGGAGATCTGCGCGCTGCTCGCCGAGGAGGATGCCTGCCGCATCGACCCGGCCGCGCTCGCGCGCCGCATGGGCGTGTCGCGCGAGCACTTCCAGCGTGCCTTCCGCGAGGCCGTGGGCATGACGCCCGCGCACTACGCGCGGCATGCGCGCATCGGCCGCGCCAAGGCGCTGCTGCGCGAGGGCGTGGCGCCGAAGGACGTGGCGGCCGAATGCGGCTTCGCCGACCAGGCGCATTTCTCGCGCTGGTTCCGGCGCTGCTTCGGGGTGGCGCCGGGGCGGTATCGCGTGGCCGCCTGAGGCTCAGGCCAGCAGGTCGCTCAGCGTGCGCGCGATCACCTTGGTCGCGCGCCGCAGGTCCTCGAGCACCACGCGCTCGTCGCTGCGCTTGGCATGCGACTCGAGCACGGTGCGCGGGCCGGCGCCGTAGATCACGCCCGGAATGCCGGCCTCGCCATAGAGGCGAACGTCGGTGTACAGCGGCGTGCCCATGGCCTTGATCGGCTCGCCGAACAGCTCGCCGCCATGCTTCTGGATCGCCTCGACCAGCGGCTTGTTGCCCGCCAGCGGCTTCATCGAATTGGCCAGCAGCAGGCGCTTGATCTCGACCGTGATGCCGGGGAACGAGGCCGCCGCGTCGGCGATGACCTGGCGGATCGAGGCCTCGACCTCGACCGGGTTCTCCTCGGGGATCATGCGGCGGTCGAGCTTGAACACCACCTTGCCGGGCACCACGTTGGTGTTGGTGCCGCCCTCGATGCGGCCGACGTTGAGGTAGGGGTGCGTGATGCCCTCGACCTGCGAGCTGACCTGCTGGTAGAGCGTGTTCTGCGCATAGAGCGCCTCGAGGATCTTCACCGCGCCCTGCAGCGCGTCGATGCCGGTGGAGGGAATGGCGGCATGCGCCATCTTGCCGTGCACCGTCACTTCCATCTGCAGGCAGCCGTTGTGGGCCGTGACCACCTCGTAGCTGAAGCCCGCGGCGATCATCAGGTCGGGCTTGGTGAGGCCGTTCTTCAGCAGCCAGCCCGGGCCGAGGATGCCGCCGAATTCCTCGTCGTAGGTGAAGTGCAGTTCGACGCCGCCCCTGGTCGGCTTCGCGACCGCTTCGAGCGCGCGCAGCGCGAAGGTGAAGCTCGCGAAGTCGCTCTTGCTCACGGCGGCCGCGCGGCCGTAGAGCGAGCCGTCGGCGATCTCGCCGCCGTAGGGATCGTGGGTCCAGCCCTCGCCGGGCGGCACCACGTCGCCGTGCGCGTTGAGCGCCACGGTGCGGCCGCCGTCGCCGTCCTTGCCGTATTTGCGGCGCACGATCAGGTTGGTGATCGATTCGAGGCCGTAGTCCTTCACGTCCTGCGCGGGCACGGCGTGCTTCTCGGCCACGAGGCCGAAGCCCTCGAGCAGTTCGGCAGTGCGCTCGGCATGCGGCGCGTTGTTGCCGGGCGGGGTGTCGGTGGGCACCTGCACCAGTTGCTGCAGGAACTTCACTTCCTCGTCGAAGTGGGCGTCGATCCAGGCGTCGAGCTTTGCGTAGTCGGTCATGGGGTTCAGGCGGCGCTCGGTGCGCCGTTCAGGTTGTCGAGCAGATGCTGGAAGGCTTGCACCGCCAGCTCCATGTCGTCGTTGGTGCTCGATTCGAGCGGGTTGTGGCTGATGCCGGAGTTGATGCCGCGCACGAACAGCATGGCCTGCGGCATCACCTCGTGCAGCTTCATCGCGTCGTGGCCGGCGCCGCTGGGCATGCGGAACAGCGGCACGCCGAGCGAATCGACCGCGCGTTCCCAGCGCTGCTGCCATTCGGGCGCGCTCGGCGCGGCCGAGGCTCGCATGGTTTCCTCGAGCGTGTGGCGCACGCCGCGGCGCTCGCAGATGTCCTGCAGCGCCTTCACCACGTCGTCGGCGAGCGCATCGCGCTGCGCATCGTTGGGCGCGCGCAGGTCGAGGCTGAACTTGCAGCGCCCGGGCACCACGTTGATCGAGCCGCTCGGCACCTCGAGCATGCCGACGGTGCCGACCGAGTCGCCATCCTTGGCGGCGCGCTGCTCGGTGTAGAGGATCAGCTCGGCCACGGCCGCGGCGGCGTCGCGGCGGCGGTCCATCGGCGTGGTGCCCGCATGGCTGGCCATGCCGATCACCTCGCCCACGTAGCGCACGCTGCCGTTGATCGAGGTCACGATGCCCAGCGGGATGTCGAGCTCGTTGAGCACCGGGCCCTGCTCGATGTGCACCTCGACGAAGCCCAGGTACTTCGAGGGATCGCGCTGCGCCTTGGCGATGTCCTCCTCGCGCAGGCCCGCATGGGCGCGCGCCTCGCGCATGGTGATGCCGTCGGCGTCCTTCTGGTCGAGCCAGGCCGGGTTGAAGTGGCCGATCAGCGCGCCCGAACCGAGGAAGGTGGCCTTGTAGCGCTGGCCTTCCTCCTCGGCGAAGCCCACCACCTCGAAGGCGAAGGGCAGGCGGCGGTTCTGGCGCTTGAGCTCGCGCACGCAGGCCATGGGCACGAAGATGCCGAGCCGGCCGTCGTACTTGCCGCCGTTGCGCACGGTGTCGTAGTGCGAGCCCGTGAGCAGCGTCTTCGCATCGGGCGTCGCGCCCTCGTAGCGGCCCACCACGTTGCCGACCGCGTCGATCTCCACCGAGTCGAAGCCGGCCTCGCGCATCTCGCGCGCGATCTGCGCGGCGCAGGCGCGGTGCGCATCGGTCAGGTAGGTCACGGTGAGCTGGCCCTTCTCGGCGAAGCCCGGGTCGCTGTGCACCGCGAGCGCCTCCTGCCAGTCCCACACGTGGTTGCCGAGCGCCGGCTCGGTGCCGAACTTGTCGTTCAGGCGGATCTCGGCGATGCGGTGGATGTTGCGCAGCGCCTCGGCGAGCTCGAAGTCGGGATGGTTGTAGGCGCGGCGCTCGAAGGTGTCGATGATCTCGCGCTTGGACAGGCCCGTGCCGCGCGGGCCGCGCACCGCGAGGATGAAGGGGAAGCCGAACTTCGCGTTGTAGTCGGCGTTGAGCCGCTGGATCTTCGCGAACTCCTCGGGCGTGCAGTCGGTGAGGCCGGCCTTGCCCTGCTCGTTGGTCGATTCGGCGGTCAGCGTCTTGCTGACCATCGCCTTGCCCGCGAGCTCGGGGTGGGCGCGGATCAGGGCCAGGCGCTCCTCCTTGGTGGCCGTGTTCACGGCCTGCGCGAGCGCGTACTTCAGGTGCTGCAGCGAACGGAACGGGCGCGCGGCCAGCGCCCGGCGCGCGATCCACGGCGAGTGCTCGTAGGTGCCGTCGAGCAGCGCGACGGCTTCGTCGGCGCCCGCGGCGTTCAGTTGTTCGATGGTCAGGCTCATGGCGTGTGTGTCCTCCGTATGAATCAAGCTTGCGAGGCTTGGGAAGAGGCTTCGAACGGATGGGTCTTCTTCCAGTGCCGCGCGATGTCGACGCGGCGGCAGACCCACACCCGCTCGTGGCTGGCGATGTGATCGAGAAAGCGCTGCAGCGCCACGATGCGGCCCGGGCGCCCGAGCAGGCGGCAGTGCATGCCGATGCTCATCATCTTCGGCGCCTCGTCGCCCTCGGCGTAGAGCGCGTCGAAACTGTCCTTCATGTACTGGAAGAAGGGGTCGGCGTGCGAGTAGCCCTGCGGCAGCGCGAAGCGCATGTCGTTGCAGTCGAGCGTGTAGGGCACGATGAGCTGCGGCACGGTGGCGCCGTCGGTCTTGCGCACCTTCATCCAGAACGGCAGGTCGTCGCCGTAGTAGTCGCTGTCGTACTCGAAGCCGCCGTAGTCGGCCACCAGGCGGCGCGTGCGCGGGCTGTCGCGGCCGGTGTACCAGCCCAGGGCTCGCTCGCCCGTGAGCTTCTCGATGGCCTCCATGCCCAGGCGCATGTGCTCGCGCTCGGTGGCCTCGTCGATGTTCTGGTAGTGGATCCAGCGCCAGCCGTGGCAGGCGATCTCGTGGCCCAGTTCCTTGAAGGCGGCCGTGAGCTCGGGATGGCGCTCGAGCGCCATGCCGACGCCGAACACCGTGAGCGGCAGGCCGCGCTTCTCGAACTCGCGCAAGAGGCGCCATACGCCCACGCGCGAGCCGTACTCGTAGATGCCTTCCATGCTGATGTGGCGGTCGGGGTAGCTCGCGGGATTGAACATCTCCGAGAGGAACTGTTCCGAGCCGGCGTCGCCGTGCAGCGTGGCGTTCTCGCCGCCTTCCTCGTAGTTGAGGACGAACTGCACCGCGATGCGCGCGTTGCCGGGCCACTGCGCATGGGGCGGGTTGCGGCCGTAGCCGACGAGGTCGCGCGGGTAGGGCAGGGTGGTGTCGTAGACGGTCATGGTGGAAGGGATCAGGACAATGCGAGGGAGATGTCGCTGGTGGGCACCTTGCGGTCGAACACCAGGTTGGCCTCGACGTGCTGCAGGTGCTCGGTCATCAGGCGCACGGCGCGCTCCTCGTCGCGCGCGGCCAGCGCCTTGACGATGTCGGCGTGCTCGTCGTTCGAATGCTCGGCGGCGCTGGTGCTCTGGTACATGAGCGTGATGAGGGCGCAGCGCGAGATCAGCTCGCCGAGGATCTGCGCCAGCACCTGGTTGCCCATGAGCTCGGCCATGCGCACGTGGAAGTCGCCGAGCAGCTCGGTGCGGCCCGAGACGTCCTCGCCCGACACGGCCGATTTCTCGAGCGCCACGTGTTCCTTGAGCGCCTTGATCTTGGCCGGCGTGACGGTGCGCACGAACTCGCGCGTCATCTCGGCCTCGAGCATGCGGCGCACCGCGAACACCTGCTTGGCCTCGTCGACCGCGGGCGCCGCCACGAAGGCGCCGCGCGCGGGCTCGAGCCGGATCAGCTTGTTCTGCGCGAGCTGGAACAGCGCCTGGCGCACCAGCGTGCGCGACACGCCGAAATGGTCCGCCAGCTTCTGCTCGGCCAGCTTGGTGCCGGGCTGAAGCCGGTGGTCGACGATGGCGCGGGTGAGCGCATCGACGATCGAACGGGTGGTGGAGGACTCCATGTTTTTCATGATAGACCGAAAGCCGACAACTGTATACACTTTTGTCCACCGGAATATCCCGCACTCTCACCTGACCGACCGAAGGAAACTCCCATGGGCCTGAGCACCCACGTACTGGACACGATGCATGGCGGCCCCGCGGCCGGCATGGAGGTCGCGCTCTTCACCACCGAGGGCGACGCCGCCACGCTGGTGCGGCGCTTCACGCTGAATGCGGACGGCCGCAGCGACGGCCCGCTCTACGACAACAGCACGCTGAAGACCGGCACCTACCGGCTGGTGTTCGACGTGGCGGGGTACTTCAAGGCGCGCGGCGTGGCGCTGCCCGAGCCGAACTTCCTCAACAAGGTGTCGCTGGACTTCGGCGTGGCGCATGCCGACCAGCACTACCACGTGCCGCTGCTGGTGAGCCCGTGGAGCTATTCGACCTACCGGGGGTCGTGAACGCCGACAGCGTGACTGTCGAACGTCTTCCTCCTTCCCCCTCTGGGGGAAGGTCGGGATGGGGGCTGCCCCCGCGCCCCATGGAGGCGCTGCGTGCCCCCACCCCAGCCCTCCCCCAGCGGGGGAGGGAGCCGGCGCTACTGCTGCTGCCCTTCGGTCAGCGTGTCGAGCTGGAAGCGCCCGCTCTTGTCCCAGAGCCAGGTGTCGGTCCACACGACCGGCCCGAGCCGCGACGCGGCCGGGAAGGGCGCGGCCTGCAGCACGGTGCGCTCGATCTCGGCGATGACCTCGGGCGCATGCTGGGGCGCACGCAGCCAGTGCAGCGAGACCACGCGGCCGCTGCCGTCGAGGCTGACCTGCAGCGTGCCGACCGCATAGAGCACCGGCGGCAACTGCCCGCCGTAGATGCGGCGGTTGTTGAGGTCGTAGACATGGCGCGCGGCGTCGCGCCGGTAGTCGCGCGCGCTGGTGGCATTCGAGGCGCGCGGCGCCGGCCGGCCGCTGGCGCCGGGTTCGGCGGTGGCCTTGCTCAGTTGACCGGGCACCGAACCGGTGGTGCCGCACCCGGCGAGCCAGAGCGCGGCAAGAAAAGACACCGCCAGGGCGAGGCGGCGCGTCGTGGGCTGAAAATTCATCGCCGGGTTTATACCGTGAGTCCCTCACTCGCCCGCAACCGAAGGTATCCCTCATGAACGGCGCGGTCGACCAACTGCTGGCCCGTCTTCGCGACGAAGACGCGGTGCTGGTGCGCGTCGAATCCACGCAGGGCTCGGCGCCGCGCGAGGCCGGCACCTGGATGGCGGTCTGGGCCGAGGGCCTCACGGCCACCATCGGCGGCGGCCAGCTCGAGTTCCAGGCCACGCAGGAAGCGCGCGAGCTGCTGGCCGGTGCTCGCGCCATCGACGGCATCCAGCGCTATCCGCTGGGCCCGAGCCTGGGCCAGTGCTGTGGCGGCGTGGTGTTCCTGTCGTTCCGGCGCGTCTCGGCCAGCGACATCCCCGAGCTGCGGCGCGCGCTGGTCGAGCACCTGAGGCCGGTGGCGCTGTTCGGCGGCGGCCACGTGGGTGCGGCGCTCGCGCGGCTGCTCGCGGGCCTGCCGTTCTCGGTGCGCTGGATCGACAGCCGCGACGGCGTGTTCCCCGAAGAACTGCCGGCCCAGGTCGAGACCGAGCATTCCGAGCCGGTGCAGGACGCGGTGGCCTCGCTCGCGCCCGGCAGCCGCGTGCTGATCATGAGCTTCAGCCATGCCGAGGACCTCGACATCGTGATCGCCTGCCTGCGCCGCCTGCGCGAGCACGACGACCTGCCCTACATCGGCCTGATCGGCAGCAAGACCAAATGGGCCACCTTCAGCCACCGGCTCGAGGCGCGCGGCTTCACGGCGGCCGAGCTGGCGCGCATCACCTGCCCGATCGGCGTGCCGGGCATCACGGGCAAGGAGCCCGAGGTGATCGCGGTCGCGGTGGCGGCACAGTTGTTGCAATCGCTGGGCTGAGCCGGCGCTTCGGTGCACGAACAGGGTTTTCCCGGCACCGGCGCCGCAAAAAACCACGCCGCCCCTCGCCAAAACTGTATACACTTTCAGTCCACAAGTATCTGCCGCAGCGGAGCGAGGCCCACCCGGAGCCTGCGTTCGCGGCACTTTCTCTGCTTACAGCGCCCGCAGTGGTGAGCAGGACGAAGACATCCGCGCCCGGCGTTCCCCCGCGCCGAGCGGATTGAGAGAGCACCTCATGGAAAGCTACTACCTCGACTGGGCCAACCTGCTGCTGCGCTGGGTCCACGTCATCACCGCCATCGCCTGGATCGGCGCCTCCTTCTACTTCGTGATGCTGGACAACAGCCTCGAGAAGCCGCAGGACCCCGAATCGCTCGACAAGGGCGTGGGCGGCGAGCAGTGGGCCGTGCACGGCGGCGGCTTCTACAACATGCAGAAGTACCTGCTGGCGCCCAAGAAGCTGCCCGACCACCTGCACTGGTCGTACTGGGAGAGCTACTCCACATGGCTCACGGGCTTCGCGCTCTTCACCATGTCGTACCTCTGGAACGCCAGCACCTACCTGATCGACAAGTCGAAGATGGACTGGCAGCCGGGCGCGGCGATCGCCGTGGCGCTGGCCTTCCTGGTCGTGTTCTGGATGGTCTACGACAGCATCTGCCAGCTGTTCGGCCGGCGCAAGAACGGCGACACCATCGTCGGCGTGCTGGTGGCGATCTTCGTGGCCTTCGCGGCCTGGCTGGCCTGCCAGTGGTTCGCGGGCCGCGCGGCCTTCCTGCTGGTCGGCGCCATGATGGCCACGACCATGAGCGGCAACGTGTTCTTCTGGATCATCCCGGGCCAGCGCAAGAACGTGCAGGCGCTGCGCGAAGGCCGCCCGGTCGACCCGGTGCACGGCCAGCGCGGCAAGCAGCGCAGCGTGCACAACACCTACTTCACGCTGCCGGTGCTGTTCGCGATGCTGAGCAACCACTACAGCTTCACCTACACCCACAAGCACAACTGGATCGTGCTGCTGCTGATCATGCTCGGCGGCGCGGCGATCCGGCAGTTCTTCGTGGTGCGCCACCGCTTCAAGCTCGGCAACGCGCGCAACCCGCTGCCCTATGCGATGGTCGGCGTGGCCGTGCTGGGCCTGACCATCGTCTGGATGAAGCCCGAACCCGCCGCCCCCGTGGCCGCCGCCGCGCCGAGCGCGCCGGCCGTGGCCTACCAGGACGTGCAGAAGGTGCTCGAGCAGCGCTGCTACATGTGCCACGGCGCGAGCGTGCAGATGAAGAACGTGCGCGTCGACTCGCCCGAGCAGGTGAGTGCCCACGCCCAGGCCATCTACCAGCAGGTGGTGGTCACGAAGATCATGCCGATGAACAACGCCACCTCGATCACCGACGAGGAGCGCGCCCTGATCGGCCGCTGGTTCCAGGGCGGAGCCAAGACGAACTAGACCGCGGTCAAGAGGGCGGACTCGGGTTCGCCGCAAAATGCAGGCCCCGGAGACAACGCCACCCATGACCGCCAAGACCTCGACGCCCCCCTCGCTGCAAGACGCGACCGCTCCCGATCCCCGCCAGGCGCCGCGCGCCTTCCTCGAACACCTCTACCGCGTCGCGGTCGACCGCGCGCTGCCGCTGTCGACCCTGGGCGCGCACCTGCCCAAGCCGCCCAAGGGCCGCACGCTGGTGCTCGGTGCCGGCAAGGCCGGCGGTTCGATGGTGCAGGCGCTCGAGGCACTGTGGCCGGCCGACGCGCCGCTGTCGGGCCTGGTGGTCACGCGCTACGACCACATCCCGCCGCGGCCCGAGGGGCTGCCCAGCCGCATCGAGATCGTCGAGGCCGCGCATCCCGTGCCCGACGCGGCCGGCCAGCAGGCCGCCGAGCGCATCCTCGCGCTGACCGAAGGCCTGACCGCCGACGACCTCGTGCTGTGCCTGATCTCGGGCGGCGGCTCCTCGCTGCTGGTGCTGCCGGCCGAGGGCCTGACGCTGGCCGACAAGCAGCGCATCAACAAGCAGCTGCTCGACAGCGGCGCCCACATCGGCGAGATGAACTGCGTGCGCAAGCACCTCTCGCGCATCAAGGGCGGCCGGCTCGCGGCGGCCTGTGCGCCGGCGCGCGTGGTCACGCTCACCATCAGCGACGTGCCCGGCGACGACCCGGCCGTGATCGCGAGCGGCCCCACCGTGCCCGACGCCACCACCTGCGCCGACGCGCTGGCCATCCTCGACCGCTACCGCATCGAGGTGCCGGCGCCGGTGCGCGCGCAGCTCGAGAGCGGCGCGCTCGAGACGCCCAAGCCCGGCGACGCCGTGTTCCAGGGCTACCAGACCCACATGATCGCGGCGCCGCAGCAGTCGCTCGAAGCGGCCGCCGCGGCCGCGCGCGCGGCCGGCATCGAGGCCCACATCCTCAGCGACGAGATGGAAGGCGAATCGCGCGAGGTCGGCAAGGTGCATGCCGCGCTCGCGCGCGCCGTGGCCCAGCGCGGCGCGCCGTTCGCCAGGCCCTGCGTGATCCTCTCGGGCGGCGAGACCACCGTCACCATCCGGCCGCGCCAACCCGGCCAGGCCAAGGGCCGGGGCGGACGCGCCGGCGAGTTCTGCATGGGGCTCGCGGGGGCGCTGCTGGGCCAGGCCGATGTGTGGGCGCTGGCGGCCGACACCGACGGCATCGACGGCGTGGAGGACAACGCCGGCGCCTACGTCACGCCCGACACCCTGGCGCGCGCCGCCAACGCGGGCCGCAAGCTCTCGGACCACCTCGACCGCAACGATGCTTACGGCTACTTCGACGCCATCGGCGACCTGTTCGTGACCGGGCCGACGCACACCAACGTCAACGACTTCCGGGCGCTGCTGGTGCTCTGAGCACCGGCGCGCCAAACGCCCTTCCCCGGCGGGGGAGGCGGGCGGCCGCCTGCGCGCATCCCCGACTCGGGTTAACCTATGCGCCCCGGCAGCCCGCTGCCGCCCAGCCGCACGCGCCTTTTTTGGGCGCCGTGCCGCCATCCGAACTCCCCGTTTCCACTCCCATCCCCTGCCGAAGGAAAAGCTCGCCATGACCGCCTCCTCCTATACCGACACCCGCCTGCTGATCGACAACGAATGGGTGGACGCCGCCAGCCGCAAGACCCTCGACGTGGTGAACCCGGCCACGGGCCAGGTCATCGGCAAGGTGGCGCATGCCGGCATCCCCGACCTCGACCGTGCCCTGGCGGCTGCCCAGCGCGGCTTCGACGCCTGGCGCAACACCCCGGCCCATGAGCGCGCCGCCGTCATGCGCCGCGCCGCCGGCCTGATCCGCGAACGCGCCGGCGACATCGCCAAGCTGCTGACGCAGGAACAGGGCAAGCCGCTGGCCGAAGCCAAGGGCGAGACCCTGGCCGCCGCCGACATCATCGAATGGTTCGCCGACGAAGGCCGCCGCGTCTACGGCCGCATCGTGCCCTCGCGCAACCTCGCGGCGCAGCAGCTGGTCATCAAGGAGCCCGTGGGCCCCGTGGCCGCCTTCACGCCCTGGAACTTCCCGATCAACCAGGTCGTGCGCAAGCTCGGCGCCGCGCTGGCCACCGGCTGCTCCTTCCTCGTGAAGGCGCCCGAGGAAACCCCCGCGTCGCCCGCCGCCCTGCTGCAGGCCTTCGTCGACGCCGGCATCCCCGCCGGCACCGTCGGCCTGGTGTTCGGCAACCCGGCCGAGATCTCGGCCTACCTGATCCCGCACCCGATCATCCGCAAGGTCACCTTCACGGGCTCGACCCCCGTCGGCAAGCAGCTCGCCGGCCTGGCCGGCCAGCACATGAAGCGCGTGACCATGGAACTGGGCGGCCACGCCCCGGTGATCGTGGCCGAGGACGCCGACGTCGCGCTGGCCGCCAAGGCCGCCGGTGCCGCCAAGTTCCGCAACGCGGGCCAGGTCTGCATCTCGCCGACCCGCTTCCTGGTGCACAACAGCATCCGCGAGGAATTTGCCAAGGCCATGGTCAAGCACGCCGAAGGCCTGAAGCTCGGCGACGGCCTGGCCGACGGCACCACCCTGGGCCCGCTGGCGAATGCGCGCCGCCTCACGGCCATGGCGCATGTGCTCGACGACGCCCGCAAGAAGGGCGCGACCATCGCCACCGGCGGCGAGCGCGTCGGCGATGCCGGCAACTTCTTTGCCCCGACCGTGCTGACCGACGTGCCGCTGGACGCCGACGTCTTCAACAACGAGCCCTTCGGCCCGATCGCCGCCATCCGCGGCTTCGACACGCTGGACGAGGCCATCGCCGAATCGAACCGCCTGCCCTTCGGCCTGGCAGGCTACGCGTTCACCAAGTCGATCAAGAACGCGCACCTGCTGAGTCAGAAGCTCGAGCTCGGCATGCTGTGGGTCAACCAGCCCGCGACCCCATCGCCCGAGATGCCGTTCGGCGGCGTGAAGGACTCGGGCTACGGCTCGGAAGGCGGCCCGGAGGCGCTCGAGGCCTACCTCAACACCAAGGCAGTGTCGATCCTCGGCGTCTGAGCGCGACGCTTCGATCCGCTGTCTCGAAGAGGGCGGCATCGCTGGAAGGCGGTGCCGCTTTTTTCATGGCGCGCCGCGCATTGGGAGATCGTCAGAGAAACATCACGTCGGAGCGCAGCGCGTACTTGGTGCCGCGCGTCACCTCGGTGCCTTCGATGAATCAGCCATGGCCATCCAGCGACGCACGCGAAGTCGCATCGAACCCGACGCGCCCGCGCCAGTTGCGTTTCTCGACCGCGCGCACGTTCGGCACATCGGCCAGCTGCACCAGGTACTGCGCCAGCAGCGGCAGCTCGGCATCGTCGCGCTCGCCGAGGAACTCGCGCACCGTGACCAGGTTGCCGTAGCTGCGCGCGTACTTCGCGGGCGTGTCGTCCACGGCGATGATCGATTCGAGCGGATAGCCGCGCGACTTGAGCTTCTGCAGGTTCTTCACGGTCTGGTAGCCGCCCGTGATCCAGTCGCGCGTGGTGGTGCAGCGCTTGCTCGACCAGAGGAAGGCCAGCTTGCCGGGCGGGAAGATCCGCTCCACGACCTGGGCGGCGTAGATCTCGCCCGAGGCGGTCCACACGCCGACCTCGAAGCGCTCGAGCATCCGGGCCAGGAAGTCCGCGAGATGCGGCCGCAGGTAGACGTGGTAGCCCACCGCCCGGAAGTCTTCCGGGTGGTCGAGCGGCGTCTCCCGCGCGTGGATCAAGGTCTCGTCGAGGTCCAGCACCAGCAGCTTCGATGCGCCGGGCGTCGAGCCCGCGCGCACCGCGGCCGCGTGGCGGTCGGTCGAGGCGGCATCGGGGAGCGGCGGGCTGTCCATGGCGGTCCTGGGGAGCGGCGTGAGCGCACAGGATAGTGCGTTCGCTGCGCTTTCAGGCGACCGAGGGCTCGCTCAATCCTCCGCGCTCGCGTTCCAGAACGCCTGCTGCACGCCCTCCAGCGCCTCGAGCTCCGCGACCACCCGGTCGAGTTCCTCGGCCTCGACCGCGGTCGCATAGAGCGTGGCCTCGATCTCGGTGTCGGTGGCGCCGAAGGCATGCTGGTCGACGTCGCGCACCGGGTAGTTGGCGGCTTCGAGCAGCAGCAGCACCTGGTCCATCACCTCGGGCCGGGAGGCGCGCGTGCAGATCACGCGCACCGTGTAGCTGGCCTCGCCCGACTCCTCCTTCACCGGCTGCCGGTTGATGCGGTTGACCACGGGCCGCAGCAGGGTGTTGCTCGCGAGCACGAACAGCGCGGCGATCACGGCCTCGCCGATCAGGTCGGCGCCCGCGCAGGCGCCCACGGCGGCCGATCCCCACAGCGTGGCCGCGGTGTTGAGGCCCGTGATGTTGGCGCCTTCCTTCATGATCGCGCCCGCGCCGAGAAAGCCGATGCCCGAGACCACGTAGGCCGCCACGTGCACCGCGCCGTCGTGGCCGTGCAGGCGGTTGGCCATGTCGACGAACACGGCCGCGCCCACGGCCACCAGCGTGTTGGTGCGCAGCCCGGCGGTGCGCTGGCGCACCTGGCGCTCGAAGCCGATCAGCGAGCCCAGCACGAAGGCCGTGAACACGCTCAGCAGGGTGTCGAGCAGCGAGGGCAGGTTGAAGTTCTGTACCGCTTCCATGCGATCTCCTCCTTGTCGGTCGTGAACCAGGGTAGCGGCGGCATGTGACAGCCGCCGCTCCCTCTTGTCGTCACCGTTGTCGTCACCGGCTCATTGCCAGCCGTAGCGCCGCGCATACCAGCCCTTGACCGCCTGCACCAGCGCCGCGTAGCCGCCGAGCATCAGCAGCAGCCACGGGAAGTAGGTGATCGGCAGCGCCTCGAGCTTGAAGTAGTGCGCCACCGGGCCCATCGGCAGCCAGATGCCCACGGCCGCGATCGCCGCGCCCATGATCAGCAGCGGCCAGGCCGCGCGGCTTTGCAGGAACGGGATGCGGCGCGTGCGGATCAGGTGCACGATCAGCGTCTGCGACAGCAGGCCCTCGACGAACCAGCCCGACTGGAACAGGGTCTGGTGCTCGGGCGAGTTGGCGGCGAACACGTACCACATCACGACATAGGTCAGGATGTCGAACACCGAGCTCAGCGGCCCGAAGAACACCATGAAGCGGCCCAGGTCGCCCGGGTTCCAGCTCTGCGGCTTGCGCAGGAACTCCTCGTCGACGTTGTCGAACGGGATCGCGATCTGCGACACGTCGTACAGCAGGTTCTGCACCAGCAGGTGCAGCGGCAGCATCGGCAGGAAGGGCAGGAAGGCGCTCGCCACCAGCACCGAGAACACGTTGCCGAAGTTCGAGCTCGCGGTGAGCTTGATGTACTTGAGCATGTTCGCGAAGGTGCGGCGGCCCTCCACCACGCCCTGCTCGAGCACCATCAGGCTCTTCTCGAGCAGGATGATGTCGGCCGATTCCTTGGCCACGTCCACCGCGCCGTCGACCGAGATGCCGATGTCGGCCGCGCGCAGCGCGGGCGCGTCGTTGATGCCGTCGCCCATGAAGCCCACCACGTGGCCGTTGGCATGCAGCGCCTGCACGATGCGTTCCTTGTGCGCGGGCGTGAGTTTGGCGAAGACCTGGCGCTGCTCGACGATCCGGCGCAGCTCGGCCTCGTTCATGCGCTCGACCTCGTGGCCCAGCACCATGCGGCCGGCCTCGATGCCGACGTCGCCGCAGACCTTGCGCGTCACCAGCTCGTTGTCGCCGGTCAGCACCTTCACGGCCACCCCGTGCTCGGCCAGCGCGCGCAGCGCGGGCGCGGTCGATTCCTTCGGCGGATCGAGGAAGGCCACGTAGCCGAGCAGCGTGAGCTCGGTCTCGTCGGCCACGCCATAGGCGGCGCGGCGCGCATCGCCGCGCAGCACGCGGCTGGCCACCGCCACCACGCGCAGGCCCTGGGCATTGAGCTCCGAGGCCACGGCGTGGATGCGCGCGAGCACCTCCGCGTCGAGCGCGAGCACCTCGGCACCGCGCTCGACCGCGCTGCACACGGCCAGCACTTCCTCGAGCGCGCCCTTGCAGATCAGCAGGTGTTCCTCGGCCGCGTCGCTGCCGGCGACCACCACCGACATGCGGCGGCGCGAGAAGTCGAAGGGCACCTCGTCGACCTTGCGCCAGTCGGTCTGCAGCCGGGTGTCGAGCTGCATCTGGGCATGGCTCAGCACCGCCTTGTCGAGCAGGTTCTTCAGGCCGGTCTGGTGGAAGCTGTTGAGGTAGGCCAGCTGCAGCACGTGGTCGGAGCCCTCGCCCCAGGCGTTGGTGTGGCGCTCGAGCACGATGCGGTCCTGCGTCAGCGTGCCGGTCTTGTCGGTGCACAGCACGTCCATGGCGCCGAAGTTGTGGATCGCCTCGAGGCGCTTGACGATCACCTTCTGGCGCGACATCACGACCGCGCCCTTGGCGAGCGTGGCCGTCACGATCATCGGCAGCATCTCGGGCGTGAGGCCGACCGCGATCGACAGCGCGAACAGCGCCGCCTCCCACCAGTCGCCCTTGGTCACGCCGTTGATCACCAGCACCAGCGGCGCCATCACCAGCATGAAGCGGATCAGCACCCAGCTCACGCGGTTGATGCCGGCCTGGAAGGCCGTGGTGCCGCGGTCGGTCGCGCTCACGCGCTGCGCCAGCGCGCCGAAGAAGGTGCGCGCGCCGGTGTGCACGATCAGCGCGGTCGCGGTGCCGCTGATCACGTTGGTGCCCATGAACAGCAGGTTGTCGCGCTCGAGCACGCCGCTCGTGCTGCCGGCTGCGGGCACGCTGGCGAACTTCTCGACCGGCATCGCCTCGCCGGTCAGCGCCGACTGGCTGATGAACAGGTCCTTGGCCGAGAGCAGCCGGCAGTCGGCCGGGATCATGTCGCCGGCCGACAGCGCGATCAGGTCGCCGGGCACCAGGTCGCGCATCGGGACCTCGATGCGCAGCGCGCCGTCCGAGCCCTCCACGGGCCGCAGCACGGTCGAGGTGTTGCTGACCATCGCCTTGAGCTTGTCGGCCGCCTTGTTCGAGCGCGACTCCTGCAGGAAGCGCAGCACCGTCGACAGCACCACCATGCTGCCGATCACCACCGCGGCCTTCATGTCCTCGGTGACGTAGGAGACCAGCGCGAGCACGGTCAGCAGCAGGTTGAAGGGATTGCGGTAGCACTGCCACAGGTGGGTCCACCACGGCAGCGGCTTCTCGTGGTTCACCTCGTTGCCGCCCAGGCGCTTGCGCAGCGCGGTGGCGTGTTCCTCGCTCAGGCCCTGCGGCGAGCTGTCGAGCTGCGCCAGCATGTCGCCGGCATCGGCCAGCGAGGCGGCGCTCAGCGCGTTCGCGATCTCGGGCGGCATCGCGGCGGAGGCGATGCCCACGGGCTTCGAGCCCAGCAGCGTCTGCCAGCGCTCGAAGTGATGCAGCATGCGGCGGCTGCGCAGGAAGCTTTCGAAAAAGGACTTGAGGACGTTCTTCATTGTTGTTCTCCTTCGCCGCGTGACGGGCGCGGCGCGTGGCCTTCGAAGGCCGTTGGGTTTTTCTGGTGTTGCGGGAGCGTGGCGTGCCGTTCAGCGCCGGAAGGCCCAGGTCATGCCCAGGGTCCACCAGCCGGGCCGGTCGGCGCGCAGCCCGTGGGCGCGGCTCAGGTCGATGCTCAGCGTGTCGGTCGGCGTCCAGCGCAGGCCCGCGCGCCAGGCGCTGGCGCCGCCTTCGCGGAAGCGCTCGGCCACGAAGCCCAGTTGCTGCGAGGCCGTCCATTCGAGCGCCAGGCCCGAGTGGCTGCGACTGGGCTGTGCGCGATGCAGGTCGCGGCCCAGGTTGAAGTGGGCGCGCCAGTCCTCGGCGATCTGCCAGGTCAGCGGGACCACCACGCTGGCGCCCGTGTAGCGCAGCGCGCCGCGCTCGGGCGAACGTTCCCAGGCCGCGGCCACCAGCAGGCCCACGCCGAGGTCGTCGCTCAGTGCGTGGGCCCACTTGAGCTGCGGCGCCGCGCGCACCGTGCGGCCCTCGCTGCCGCGTTCGCGCTCGAGGTTCAGGCCCAGCTCGACCGGGCCGACGCGGCAGGCGGGTCCGAGGTGCACCGGCGCGTACCCGCTGCGTTCGCCATCGCGGCGATCGGCCCAGGTCTCGATCTGGCATTGGCCCGGATCGAGGATCGCGGCATCGTCGACTGCGTGGTGCCCGCCGGCGGCATGCGTCTGCGTGACCGCGAGGCCGCAGAGGTATGCCGCCGTCCAGGCGCGGAGGCGTGCGGCGCGCTGGCGCAGCGAGGGGCGTGTGCGGCGCGGGGCGCGGCGGACGAGAAGGGCGGTCCGGGTGGCGGGCCGCAGGCGTTGGCGGTTCATTCGAGGTTCTCCTGGCGAGGCGCGCAACGGGGCGCGCGAAGGAGAACCTCCCGCGGGTCAGCCGGAGGTGACGGTCCTTCGCGGCTCGGTGTGCCGCGGATGGTTCATGGTGATGAAGGCCGACCGGCGCGCGGCGCGGTCAGGCAGGGGAGGCGCGCAGCGGCGCCAGCGAGGGTCTGGGTCCATGGTGGCCTCCTTGGCGATGGGTGGATGAAGGCGCGGTGCTTCGTTCGAATGCAACGGTCGGGGCGACGCGTCGGTGGACAGGCGCTACGAACGCTCCGGCTTGCGTTGGCCCGGCACCAGCAGCAGGAAGCAGCGGATGCGCCGCGTGCTCCAGAACGAAGCGGACTTGTCGAGTTCCTGGTCGGCCTCGGGCTGCAGCATGTCGGCCGCGGGCTGGCGCGCCGACGCGGCGCGCGGGTCGGCGTCATGCGTGGCGGCGTGGCCACGATGCAGGGGCTGGCGATGTAGAACGAGTTGACGCATGACAAGGCTCCTTCGACCCGTGACGGGCGAGAGGACCTCGTGGCATGGACCACGCTGGCTGGCAAAGAGACGCCAGTGACGAAACGGATGTCGGGGGAGGGAGAGCCTGCCGGGAAGGGCAGGCATCACGCCGCGGGCACGTCGGCCGCGGCGCGCAAGAAGCCTGCGCTACGGAGCCGGGTGTGCCGCGCATGCCACGGCACGCGTCTGGTCACTGATCCAACTGGCACTGTCCACGCACGAGGCTCCGAAGTGAAGATGCGGGATTGTTGCACTGCGTCATCGCGGGGGCAACCCGAAATGCGCGTTTCAGCGTTCGATGCAGGGTTTTAAGGCCACAGTGTTGCGATGGCGCCTCGATGCGGCGCGGGCCCGCGCGGTGGTCAGGCTGCGTTAAGTTGCGCGGCGCGATCATGTCCGGGCAGGACAATGCGGCCATGACCCAGGCCAGCGTCCTCTTCATCTGCACCGGCAACATCTGCCGCTCCCCCACCGCCCACGCCCTGCTCGCCCACAAGGCCCGCGCCGCGCAGCTCGCGCTCGAGGTCGACAGCGCCGCGATCTCCGACGAGGAGCGCGGCAATCCGCCCGATCCGCGTTCGGTGGCCGAGGCGCGGCGGCGCGGCATCGAGATGCACGCGCATCGCGCGCGGCAGGTTCGGGCCTCGGACTTCGAGCGCTTCGACACCATCGTCGGCATGACCGGCCAGCACTGCGCGGCCTTGCGTCGCCTCGCGCCCGCGGGCACGGCGCACAAGATCCATCTGCTGACCGACTTCGCCGACGGGCTCTCGGGCGACGTGCCCGACCCCTGGTACGGCGACCGGCAGGCCTTCGTCGAAGCCTTCGACCTGATCGAGCGCGGCGTCGACGGCCTGCTCGCGAAGCTGGCGGTCACGAGGGCCTGAGGCTGCGAGAAAGGCGGGCAGCCGAACGCAGAGGGCGCGAAGGTCTCGCAAAAGTCGCGGAAGGACATCCAGAGATTGGTCGTCCCTTCTGCGACTTCCGCGCGCTTTTGTCTTCCTTCTGCGTTCGGCTGTCCGTATTCGCGGCCCGTCCGTCTCAGACGTTGTCCTCGATCACCGGCGTCGTGCTGCCCGCATTCACGCGGATCCGCGTGCGCTTGAGCAGCGGGCTCGCGGGTGCCTTGCCCGCGTCGAGCGGCTTGACCTTGTTGAAGACCACGGTGAAGGCCTGCGCCGTGACCGTCGCGCTCGCATAGCCCTGTGCGTCGTGGTCGGAGAACAGCAGGTCGGGGTTGTTGCCGCGCATGACTTGCTCGAAAGCGGCGGGCGTGGCGGTCAGCGCGGTGAGCGGCGTGCCCTGCGAGCCGGCCTTGATGTAGCTGTAGAACGAGGAGCTGCTGACGCCCGCGCAGACGAAGTCGACCAGCACCGGCGTGCCGGCCGCGGGATCGGGCAGGTCGCGGATCAGGCCGCACTGGAAGGCATGCAGGTCGCCCGTGATCGCCACCACGTTGCGGATGTTCTGCGCCTTCAGGTAGCCCATCAGGTCGGCCTTGTGGCTCGGGTAGCCGTCCCAGGCGTCGCAGTTGACGACGTAGCGCTGGTTGAAGGGCGCGGGCGGCTGCGGCACCACCTGCGTCAGGTCCACCCACATGCGGCTCAGCGAGACCTCGTTGCCCCAGACCTTCCAGGTGGCGGTCGAGTTCTTCAGCGTGTTCTTCCACCAGTCGGTCTGCGTCGGGCCGAGGATGCTCGGCGCCCGGCCGAGCTGCTGCGTGCGCATCGCCTCGAGCGCCAGCAGCGTCGTCTGCGGCGCGAAGTAGCGCGAGCCGATCGAGCTGTTGCCGTCGACCGGATCGCCGCCCGTCTGCTGCGCGACCAGCGCCTCGGAGATCACGTGGTCGTCGCGGTACAGCCGCTCGTCGGTCATCACCAGGTGCAGCAGCGGGCCGAAGTGGAAGTCGCGGTAGATCTTGATGTTGTCGTAGGCCGGGTTCCCCATGTCGAAGGAGACATCGCCGAAGTCCACCGGCATGTACTCGGCCCAGGCCTGGCTCGCGCCGCGGCGGCGCGCGGTCTGCTGGGTGTTGGCGTTGGTGTAGGTCTGGTGGTCCTGCCAGCAGTCGTCCGAGAACTCGTGGTCGTCCCAGATCGCGATCAGCGGGAACTTCGCATGCACCGCCTGCAGTCGCGCATCGCCGCGGTAGGTGCGGTAGAGCGTGCGGTAGTCGTCGACCGTGTTGGCATAGACGCTGCCGTCGGCCAGCGCCACGCCGTTGGGCAGCTGGATCGCCTGGTGCGCGGGCTCGGCCACGCCGGCCTGGAACTTCGCGCCCACGGTCTCGTAGACGTAGTCGCCCACGTGCACCGTGAAGTCGAGGTCGTCCTCGGCCGCCAGCAGGTCGAGCGCGCCCCAGTGGTTGATCAGCCAGTCCTGGCAGGTGAACCAGGCGAAGCGCAGTTGCTGGCGCTGGCTGTCGGCGGCCGGCGCGGTGCGCGTGCGGCCGGTGGCGCTGACGTCGCTGCCCGCGACGAAGCGGAAGAAGTAGCGCGTATCGGGCGAAAGGCCCGTGACCTTGGCGCGCACGGTGCGGTCGAAACGGTCCGAGGCCTCGAGCGCGACTTTCGCCACCAGGTTGCCGAAGCCCGAGGTGTCCGACACCTCGAGCCGCAGCGCGATGGCCGCGCTGTTGGCGGCGGTGCCGGTGCGCACGCAGCGGGTCCAGAAGACGATGCTGGTGTCCTTCGGGTCGCCCGAGGCCACGCCCTGGCCGAAGGCATAGCGGCCCGCGGGTTCGGGCGCGGGTGGCGGCGGCGCCGGCGCGGGAGCGGGCGGCGGCACGATCGGGAACACGATCCCGTCGCTGCCTCCGCCACCGCAGGCGCTCAGCACGGGAGGGGTGGCGGCGGCGACCGTGTAGAACAGGCCGCGGCGCAGGAAGGAACGTCTTTCCATGGGGGATTTCTTTTCGCGTGAGGGGTCGATGGCGGGGCGCGCACGAATCTGCGCGAGCGCCATGACACAGCGATGAAAGCCGCCCGCCGCCCCCTGCGGCCCCGGCGCCGCGCTATTCGCAGAGCGCGCGGATCGACGGCGGCACCGGCAGCGCGCGCAGGCTGCCGTCCTCGCGCTTGCCGCCGAAGATGCGCACCTCCTCGCATTCGAGGATCGGGTCCGCGCCGCGCGTCACGCGGTAGGCCTGCACGAAGCTCTTCTCGCGCCACTCGGCGATGCGCGTCGCGATCTCGAGCGTGTCGCCGTAGCTCGCGGTCTTGACGAAGCGCGTGTGCGTGTCGACCAGCGGCGTGCCGATCACGCCGAGCGTCTTCGTGGTCTCCTCCCAGCGCGGCACGCCGCACTGGTGGAAGAAATGGCGCGAGGCCGCGTCGATCCAGCGGAAGAAGTTCGGGAACCAGACGATGCCGGCGGGGTCGCAGTCGCCGAATTCGACGCGGACGGTGTAGACGATTTCCTTGGTGCTCATGTGCTCGATTCTGCTTGCTGCCTTCATCCCATGCGCCCGGGCAGCCACAGCGCGATCGCGGGGAACGCGATCAGGATCACCAGCCGCAGGATGTCGGTCGCCACGAAGGGCAGCACGCCCTTGAAGATGGTGGTGAAGCTCACGTCCTTCACCACGCTCTTGATGACGAACACGTTCATGCCCACGGGCGGATGGATCAGCCCGAGCTCCACCGTCATCACGATGATGATGCCGAACCAGATCGGGTCGAAGCCCAGGTGCACGATCACCGGGTAGATGATCGGCACCGTGAGGATGATCATCGCCATCGCGTCCATCAGGCAGCCGAGCACCAGGTACATCACCATGATCAGCGCGAGCACGCCGTAGCGGCCCACGCCCAGGCCGGTGAGAAACTCGGTGAGCTTCTGCGGGCTCTGCGTGATGGTGAGGAAGTAGCCGAACAAGAGCGCGCCGATCAGCACGGTGAACACCGCCGCCGCCGTGCGCGTGGCCGACAGCAGGGCCTCGCGGATCTTCGCCCGGTCGAGCCGGCCGCGCAGCACGCCGAGGATGAAAGCACCGCTCGCGCCCACGCCGCCGGCCTCGGTGGGCGTGAAGAAGCCGCCGTACAGCCCGCCGATCACGAACAGGAACAGCACGATCGGTGCCCACACGTTCTTGAGCTCGGCCGCGCGCTCGCTCCAGGCCCGCGCCTCGCCGCGCGGCAGCCAGCCGGGCTTCACGCGCACGATGACCACGATGGTCAGCACGTACATCAGCATAGCGAGCAGCCCCGGCACGATGCCGGCCATGAACAGCTTGCCGATGTCCTGCTGCGTGAGGATGGCGTAGACCGCGAGCACGGTCGACGGCGGCAGCATCGCGCCCAGCGTGCCGCCCGCGGCGATCACGCCGGTGGCGAAGGACTGCGGGTAGCCGAAGCGCCGCATCTCGGGATAAGCCACCGACGAGAAGGTGGCGGCCGTGGCCACCGAGGAGCCGCAGATCGCCGCGAAGCCGCCGCAGGCCACCACCGTGGCCACGCCGAGGCCGCCGCGCAGGTGGCCGATCATCGAGTTGGCGGCGCGGAACAGCTCGCGGCTCACGCCCGACACCGAGACCAGCGCGCCCATCAGCATGAACATGGGGATCACGCCGAAGGTGTAGTCGGTCACGGTGCGCATCGAGGTCTGGCCCACCAGCTTGAGCGCGGGGCCGGGGCCCACGAGGTAGCTGTAGCCGGTGACGCCGACCAGCCCCATCGCCATGCCCACGGGCACGCGCAGCAGCATCAGCACGAACAGGGCGACGAAGCCCAGCAGGGCGACGGCATCGGTGCTCATTCGCTCACCTTCTCTTCGACGTGCTCGTCGTGCAGCAGCTCGGGATGGAAGATCAGCCGCCAGGTGCGCACCGCGATCAGGATCACGGCCGACACATCGCCGGCCCAGGCCACGGCATAGAACGGCCAGGTCGGGATGTTCATGTCGTAGGTCAGCACGTTGTCGGTGTAGGTGAGCCGCACCTTGTCGAACAGCATCGCGGTCTGCACCGCCACCACCAGCAGCAGCACCAGCGTGGCGAAGATGTCGATCGCGCGGCGCATGCGCGCTCCGGCCGCGGTCCAGACCAGGTCGACCGTGATGTGGCCGCCGCGGTAGCTGGTGGCCGCGATGCCCCAGAAGATCAGGATCCCGAGCAGCATGCGGCCGAAGTCGTAGGCGTCGGGGATCGAGGTGTCGAAGAACTTGCGCAGCACCACGGCCACGAAGATGTTGAGCGCGACGATCCCCACGAAGATGGCGGCCAGCCATTCGATCGTGTTGATCACGCGGTCCATGGCATTGGCCGGACGCGTGCTCATGGCGGTCACAGCGCCGACTTGTGCTTCGCCAGGCTCGCCTTCAGCGCGTCCATCACGGCCTTCGGATCCTCGCCCGTCTTCTTCACGCTGTCGGACCACTGCGCCTCCGACGGCGCGGCCGCCTTGCGCCAGGCGTCGAGCTGCTCGGCCGTGAGCTTGTAGACCTCGTGGCCCGACTGGCCCGCGATCTTGGCGCGGCCCGCGAACTCGAAGTCGGCCCAGGGCGCGGCCACCTTCTGCGCCCATTCGCTGGTGCAATGGTCGTCGATCACCTTCTTCTGGCCCGCCGACATCGCGTCGTACTTGCCCTTGTTCATGACCCAGACGAAGGGCGTGACGTACAGTGGCACGTCCATGTGGTACTTGACCACCTTGTCGATGCCGAACAGGCCGATCGATCCCCAGGGGAAGGTGATGGCATCGGCCACGCCGCGCTCGAGCATGTCGCGCGACTCCGGCGCCGAGGCCTGCACGTTGGTGCCGCCCAGCGAGGTGATGAGCTGGCCCACGGTGCTGGTCGCGGGCCGCACCTTCATGCCCTTCACGTCGGCGGGCAGCACGATCTTCTTGCGCGAATGGAAGGTGCCGGGGTCGTGCACGAAGGCGAAGCAGTACTTCACGTCCTTCATCTCCTTGGCGGCGTAGGCGCGGTACCAGTCGTCGATGGCGGCCGAGCCCTCCTTGCCGTTGGCGAACAGGAAGGGCAGCGAGGCACCGGCCATCACCGGGAAGCGGCCCGGCTGGTAGCCGGGGTTCACGTACGAGAAGTCGGCGATGCCGTCGCGGGCCATGTCGTAGTGGTCGAAGGCCTTGCCCAGCTGCTCCGAGGGAAAGAGGATCGCGGTGATCGAGCCGTTCGAGGCCTTCTTGATGTCGTCGGCCCAGGCCTGCAGGGCCGGGTTCAGCGGATGCTGCGCGGGCACCCAGCTCGACAGCTTGATCTGCACCGGCTTGTCCTGCGCGAGCGCGGGGACCACGGCCGAGGCGGCGAGTGCCAGCGTGAGCGCGAGGGCGCCGGGGCGGCGATGAAAGGAAGTCTGCATGGCTTGTCTCTCTTTCGTTCTGCGTGTTGTGGATTCAGTGAGCAAGGGATCGGGCAAGGTCTGGAGGTCCGGGTGCGCGCTCCTGGGTTCAATCCGCCGCGATGCGGCGTTCGCGGATCAGCGCGCCGAAGCGCTGCGAATCGGCCGCGGCGCGCTGCTGGAACTCGGCCGGCGTGCCGGGCACGGCCTCGCCGCCCAGCGAGGCGATGCGTTCCTTCACGGCGGGCAGCGCGAGCGCGCGGTTGATCTGCGCATTGAGCTGCGCCACCACCTCGGGCGGCGTGCCGGCCGGCGCATAGAAACCGAACACGGTGTCGGCATCGAAACCGCGCAGGCCGGCCTCGTCGAGCGTGGGCACGTCGGGGAACAGCGGCGAGCGCTGCGGGCTGCCCACGGCCAGCAGGCGCAGCTTGCCCGCGCGCACCTGCTGCAGGCCGATGCCGGGATCGAAGGCGTAGTCGACCTGGCCCGCCAGCAGGTCCTGCAGCGCGGGCGCGGCGCCGCGGTAGGGCACGTGCAGCGCGAACAGGCCGGCCTGGCTCTTGAACATCTCGCCCGCGAGGTGCGGCGAACTGCCGCTGCCCGGCGAGGCATACGAGAGCTTGCCGGGGTTGGCCTTGGCATAGGCGATGAAGTCGCGCACGTTGGCCGGCGGCAGCGAGGGCTTGGCGACCAGGAACACCAGCACCCGCGCCGCGGCCGCCACCGGCACCAGGTCCTTGGCCGGGTCGAAGCTCATGCGCGCATAGAGGTGCGGGTTCACCGACACCATGCCGCCCGAGCTCATGAGCAGCGTATAGCCGTCGGCCGGCGCGCGCGCCACGGCCTCGCCGCCGAGGTTGCCGTTGGCGCCGCCGCGGTTCTCGATCACCACCGGCTGCTTGAGCGCCTCCTGCAGCGGCTGCGCGACGGCGCGCGCGATCTGGTCGGCCGCGCCGCCGGGCGGGAAGTTGACGATCACCTTGACCGGCTTGGCGGGCCAGGCGGTGGCGGTGTTGGCCTGCGCCGAGGCACAAGCAAGAGAGGCGAGGGCGGCCGCCAGCAGCAGCCGGCGTCGCCAGGGGAAAGCGTCGAGGGTCATGGTGTGTCTCCGGTTTCTTTTTGGGGATGCGATGAGGCTCAGGCGGGGCGCGAGGGCGTGGCGGCCGGCGGCCGCTTCATCCAGCGGATGGGCTGCGCCTGCACCGGCCGCGGCGCCGCGCCGTGCTGCGCGAGCGCGGCATCGAGCGCCTTGCCGCCTTCGTCGGCCAGCGCGGCCTCGCGCGCGGCGGCGATGGCCTCGGCGCGTGCCGGCGCGGGCATCGCCGTGCGACCCGCGAGTTCGCCGACCAGGTGCAGCAGCGTGTGCTTGCCGCGCTCGTTGGTGCTGCCATAGCCCTTGATGAGCCGGCCGCACTGCGCGAGCTCGCGGCCCAGCACCCAGTTCTCGCGCGCGCCGGCCTCGATGGCCGCGAGCCAGCGCTCGATCAGCGCCTGTTCCTCCGCGAAGCGGCTGCCGCGGCGGCGCAGCCAGCGCAGCGAGGCCAGCAGGCGCAGCGAGGCCATGCCCCAGACGGCATGGCTGCCCACCTGCAGCGGCAGCGCCCAGGGCTCGCGGCCGCGCGCCTGGCGCGCGCGGTCCCAGGCCGTCACGCGGCGCGCGAGCGCGGGTGGCAGCAGCGCCGCGAACTCGGCCGCGCCGGGCTTGAAGTGGTCGTAGACCTTCACGATGTCGGCCTCGCCCGCGCGCACTTCGCGGCGCACGCGCTGCGCGCGGCTGGCGCGGCCCTTGAGCGCGGCCACGCGCACGATGTCGTCGAAGGCCATCCACAGCGCGAGCCAGCGCGCGGTCTCGCGCACGATGGCGAAGCCGCGCGCGCCGGCCGGGTCGGCCGCGCGCTCGGCATCGAGCACGCGCGCCAGCCGCTGCGCATAGAGCGCGGCATAGGCCTCGTCCTGGTAGTCGAGCACGCGCGCATGGCCGAGCGCCAGCAGGTCGTGCACGGCCGGCGGAAAGCGCTGCGCCAGCTCGGCGGGCAGCGCGCGCGCGGGCGGCGGCGCATCGCGGCCTTCCTCGGCCAGCACGCCACGCACGAAGGCGGCCTGCGCACGCGGCGCGCTCACGGCCTCGAAGGCGGCCGCGAAGCCGCGCAGGCTGGCCGCGGCCGCCTTGCCGACCTTGTCGTGCGCGACGCCGCCGCGCACCGCATGTTCGTAGGCCGCGCGCTCGAACGGGAACAGCCCGCTGCCCGCGATCGCGCCGAGCATCACGGCGCTGACCACGGTGCCGGCCTCGCGCGCCATCGCGCCCATGTCGAGCACGTGGTGCTCGCGGCTGAAGGCCTTGACCACGTCGATCAGGCGCTGCGCGTCGGCGCGGCCGTCGCCGGGCACCATGCGCTCGGCGGTGGTGAGCACGCGCGCCGACGAGCTGATGACCAGCGTGCGCGGCGGCGCGCTCATGCCGTTGCCGATCTGGCGCGTGGTCTCGAGCAGCTCCGACGACACGATCGCGTCGAGCGCGCCCGGCACCGGGCTCAGGCTGAAGACGGGCCGGCGCCCGCCGAGTTGCTCGAGCGGTACCGGGAACACCTCGATGTAGTAGGTGGTGGCGCCGGTGCGCTGCGCCACGCCGGGGATCGAGGTGCTCTGAGCCGCGAAGCCCGCGTGGCGCGCCGTCTCCACCAGCCATTCGGTGAGCACGCCGCCGCCTTCGCCGCCGAGGGCGCAGACGAGCAGGGTGATCGGGCGCTGCGTGGACGCCGGGGAGGAATGTCGTTCCATGGCTCGTGTCTCCTCAAGCCGGGCGCAGCGCGCGCACCACCGCGCCGCGCAGGCCATGCAGCAGCCGCTCGTGCCACTTCGGGTTCTGCACCACCTCGGCGCGGTAGAAGCTTGGGCACAGCGTGGCCGCGTGCGCGTTGGCGCCGCACAGGCCGCAGCCCACGCAGCCGTCGATCACGGTCGCCACCGGGTCGAGCTTGAGCGGGTCGGGGTTGTCCTTCAGCGTGAGCGTGGGGCAGCCCGAGAGCCTGATGCAGGCATGGTCGCCGTTGCACACGTCCTCGTCCACGCCGTACTTCACGCGCACCACGCGCTCGCCGCGTTGCAGCAGGCCCGCGATCCAGGGCTTGATGCGGCGCTGCCGCTCGAGCTGGCATTCGCCCTCGGCGATCACCACCTTGAGGCCATCGAAGTCGCTGGTCAGCGCCTCGGTCAGGGTGCGGCGCATGCGCTCCACGTCGTAGGTGGTCACGGTGCGCATCCATTGCACGCCCAGGCCCTTCAAGGTCGATTCGATGGTCTGGTTCTTGTCGACCAGGCTCTGCTGCTTGTCGACGGCGCGCTCCTTCACCTCGTCGTCGGGCGTGGAGATGATGTCCTGCGTGCCGGTGGCCGAGGTGTAGCCGTTCTTGAAGATCAGCAGCACCGCGTCGTCGCCGTTGAACAGCGCGCTCTGCACGCCGGTCAAGAGGCCGTTGTGCCAGAAGCCGCCGTCGCCCATGATCGACAGCGTGCGCCGGTTCATCATCGGCGACACGCCCGCGCGGCTCGCGAGGCTCATGCCGTAGCCGAGGATCGAGTGGCCCATCGAGAACGGTTCGAAAGTGCCGAAGGCATGGCAGCCGATGTCGGCCGCGATGTGCACCGGCCCCGTGGTCTGCTGCGCGAGCTTGAGGGCCGAGAACACCGGCCGCTCGGGACAGCCTACGCAGAAGCTCGGCGGCCGGTTCGGCAGCGGCACGTCGAGGCGGCGCGCCACCGCCTCGCGGCGCTCGCGGTTGCCGGCCAGCCAGGCCTGGGCCGACAGCGCCGATGCGGCAGTCTCGCCCTCGCCGACGTACTTCGCGACGAAGGCGGCGAGCCCGCCCGAGAGCACTTCCACGCCGTACTCGCCGGCCGAGGGCAGCAGGTCCTTGCCGTGCAGTGGCGTCTGGATGTCGCGGCGGCGCAGCAGCGTGGCGATGTCCTGCTCGATGTACTCGGGCTGGCCTTCCTCCACCACCAGCACCGCGCGTTTGCCGAGGCAGAAGTCGGCCAGCTGCTCGGGCACCAGCGGATAGGTGACGTTGAGCACCAGGATCGGGATCTCGCTCTCGCCGAAGGCATCGGCCAGCCCCTGCTGCTGCAGGCCGCGGATCAGCGCGTTGTACAGGCCGCCCTGCACCACGATGCCGAGCTCGGCATGGCGCCCGCCCGGCATCAGCTCGTTGAGCTCCTGGGCCACGATGTGGCGGCGCGCGGCCGGAATGCGCTCGTCGCCCTTGAGCTTCTCGTGGCGGAAGGTCACGGGCGGATGGGCGAGCCGCATGTAGTCGAAGCCCGCGGGGTCGGTCATGAGCGCGCGTGTCGACACGGCGGGCGCGCGGTTGTCCTTGCACGCGAAGCTGCCGCGCACGTGGCAGGTGCGGATGCGCAGCTCCATCAGGCAGGGCATGTTCGAGGTCTCCGAGAGCTGGAAGCCCTGCTCGACCATGCGCACCATCACGGCCAGGTCGGGCCGCGGATCGAGCAGGCACATGCTCGACTTGAGCGCATAGGCATGGGTGCGCTCCTGGATCACGCTGGCGCCTTCGCCGTAGTCCTCGCCGACCACGATCAGCACGCCGCCGGTCACGCCGGGCGAGGACAGGTTCGACAGCGCATCGGCCGCCACGTTGGTGCCGACGATGGACTTCCAGGTCACCGCGCCGCGCAGCGGATAGTGGATCGAGGCGCCGAGCATGGCCGCGGCCGAGGCCTCGTTCGAGCAGGCCTCCACGTGCACGCCGAGCTCGTCCATGTAGCCCTTGGCCTGCACCATCACGTCGAGCAGGTGCGACACCGGCGCGCCCTGGTAGCCGCCGACATAGGCCACGCCCGACTGCAGCAGGCCCTTGGTGATCGCGAGGATGCCCTCGCCGTGAAAGGTGTCGCCCTCGCCGAGGCGCAGCGCCTCGACTTCCTTGCTGAATGAGACTTCCAAAAGAATCGGCTCCGATAAGTTGATGCGTGGGTGATGAAGGAATGCGCGGACGCAGGCGTCCCCGCGCCGGGTGCGGGCCGGCGTTGGTCGTTGCTGGAGGGGGCGCTACTTGCCGCCGGGCTTGGGTGGTGCGGTGGGCAATCGCGCCACGTAGTAGGCGAGGGTGTCGAGGTCTTCTGGCGCCATGCGGCCCACGGCCTCGCCCATCGCCTGCGTGTAGCCCGGGCGCTTGCCGCTGCGGAACTCCTGCAGCGTGAGCGCGAGGTATTCCTCGCGCTGGTGCGCGATGCGCGGCACCTGCTGGCCGCCGCTCAGGTCGGCGCCGTGGCAGATCACGCAGCGGTTCTCCTGCGCGAGCGCCTGGCCGCGCGCCATGCGCGCCGCGTCGGGCGGCGCGGCGGCGGCGGCCGGTGCCAGCGCGGGCAGCGTCGCGATGAAGTCGGAGAAGCCGCGCAGGTCCTCGTCCTTCATCGTCTTGGCGACCGCGGTCATGGCCTCGTTGGCGCGCCGGCCTTCGCGGAACAGGAACAGCTGCGTGATCGCGTAGAACGAATGCTGGCCCGCGAGCGAGGGCACGCCCTGCATCTCGCTGCGGCCGTCGGCACCGTGGCAGGCGGCGCACAGCGCGGCGTAGCGCTCGGCATAGACCTTGGCGCCCGATGCCGCCGCCGGCGCGGCCTTGGGCTGCGCGCCCTTGGTCGCCTGCGCGAACGCGGGCAGGGCCAGTGCCCACAGCATCGCCATCGTCACCATCGCCGTGTGCCTCGTCATCCGGCGCGCCTCACTTGCCGCCGTAGCTGATGCGATAGATCGCACCCGCGTGGTCGTCGCTCACCAGCATCGAGCCGTCCTTGAGCACCAGGAAGTCCACCGGCCGGCCCAGGTAGGTGTTGTTCTCGACGAAGCCGGTCATGAAGGGCTCGACCTTCGCGCCGCCCTTGCCGTCGGGCCAGGCCACGGCGATGTCGGCGTACTTGGTTGTGCGGTTCCAGGGGCCGTGGCGCGCGATGAACATCGCGCCGCGGTATTTGGCCGGGAACATCTTTCCTTGATAGAAGGTCATGCCCAGCGCCGCGGCGTGCGGGCCCAGCAGCGCGGCGGGCTTGGCGTAGTCGGCGCAGCTCTTGCCCCAGCCGAATTCCGAATCGAGGATGTTGCCCTGGTGGCAGTACGGGTAGCCGAAGTGCTGGTCGGCCTTGGTCACCACGTTGAGCTCGTCGTTGGGCAGGTCCTCGGAGAGCCAGTCGCGCCCGTTGTCGGTGAACCAGAGGTTGCCGGTCTTCGGATCGAAGTCGAAGCCCACCGTGTTGCGCACGCCGCGCGCGATGGTCTCGATGCCGCTGCCGTCGAGGTTCATGCGGAAGATGCGCGCATGCGCGTCGTCGGGCTCGCAGAGGTTGCAGGGCGCGCCGACCGCGTAGTAGAGCTTCTCGTCGCGGATGCGCAGGTAGCGCCAGCTGTGGTCCTGGCCGCCGGGCAGCTTGTCGTAGAGCACCACCGGCTGGCCGGGGTTGTCGAGCTTGTCCTCGATGCCGTCGTAGCGCTGGATCTGCTTGTGCGTGGCGAGGTAGAGCGCGCCCTTGTGGAATTCGATGCCGGTGGCGAACTCGGTCTTGTCGACGATGGTCTTCGGCTTGCGGTCGCCCTTCTCGGCGATCGCATAGACCTTGTTGCCGACGAACAGCGTGCTCACGAACACCGTGCCCTTGGCGCCCTGGCGCAGCGAGCGCGCATCGAGCACGCCCGAGGCCCAGGTCTCGACCTTGAAGCCCGGCGGCAGCTTGAACTTGGCGGTGGGCAACTGGTCGGCCGCGGTCGGGATCGGAAACGAAGGCACGGGCGCCAGCCGCGTGGCCGCGTCGTTCTTGGGCCGGCCCTTGGCCCAGCCGGGTTCCTCGGTGGGCGGCTGCTGGGCCCAGGCGGCGCCGGCCGCGAGGAGCAGGGAGGTTGCAAGGGTCGCGAGCACCGCTGACATCGAATGCGGGCGCAGTCTGGCCATGTCGTGTCTCCTTCTCGTTGTGGTGGCGCTTTCGTCGGGGGCGGCGAATTCACGCCGGGCGCCAGTGTGCGGAGCTTGCGGCCCGGCTTCAATAAAATAAGCGAGCTAAGCGATATGAACGGCATGCATATTGAAACCATAGACCTCAACCTGCTGCGTCTCTTCGATGCCGTCTACCGCGCGCGCAGCGTGAGCCGTGCCGCCGAGTCGCTGGGCCTGACCCAGCCCGCGGCCAGCCACGGCCTGGGCCGGCTGCGGCTGCTGCTGAAGGACGCGCTGTTCACGCGCGCCCCCGGCGGCGTGGCGCCCACGCCGCGCGCCGAGCGCCTCGCGGCCGCCGTGCAGGCCGCGCTCGCGCTGCTCGAGGAGGCGCTGCACGAGCCCGCGCGTTTCGAGCCGCAGGCCTCGCGCAAGGTCTTTCGTATTCACATGAGCGACATCGGCGAGGGCCGCTTCCTGCCCGCGCTGATGGCGCGGCTCGGCGAGCTCGCGCCCGGCGTGCGCATGGAGACGCTGCCGCTCGCGCCCGGCGAGATCGCGCCCGCGCTCGACAGCGGCCGCGTCGACTTCGCCTTCGGCTTCCTGCCCAAGGTGCGCGACACGCAGCGCCTGCACCTGCTGAAGGACCGCTACATCGTGCTGCTGCGCAAGGGCCATCCGTTCGCGCGCGGCCGGCGCACCAGCCAGGCGCTGATCGAGGCGCTGCAGACGCTCGAGTACGTGGCGGTGCGCACCCATGCCGAGACCCTGCGCATCCTGCAGCTGCTGAACCTCGAGGACCGCGTGCGCCTGACCACCGAGCACTTCATGGTGCTGCCGGCGATCGTGCGCGCCACCGACCTCGCGGTGGTGATGCCGCGCAACATCGCGCGCGGCTTCGCGCAGGAGGGCGGCTACGCGATCGTCGAGCCGGCCTTTCCGCTGCGCGACTTCACGGTGTCGCTGCACTGGAGCAAGCGCTTCGAGGCCGACCCCGCGAACCGCTGGCTGCGGCAGGTGATCGCGGAGCTGTTCGCCGAACGCGCGGGCCGCGCCGAGCGCTGAGCGCTGAGCCGGCTCAGCGAAAGAACGCGCGCAGGTAGTCCGCCGCGGCGTCGGAGATGCCGACGATCTTGTCGGTGGCCTGGCGGTAGAACTTGAAGTTGAGCTCGGTCTCGGGCCGGCCGTCGTTCCAGTCGGCATGGGGCTTGAGCTCGCGCCGCCCGAGCGGGGCCTTGGCGAGCGCGGTGCGCCGCACCGCGATGCTCACGCGCGGCGTCTGCCGCTCGAGGTCGGGCACCAGCGGCAGCGCCTCGGCCGCGGTCACGATGCCCATCGCGACCAGGCCGGCGCCGCCCGCGTTCTCGCTCGCGAACACGAACACCGTGTCGCCGGGCGCGATCTGCTTGCCGCCGTACATGGTCTTCTGGGCCGCGAATTCGAAGCGCGTGGCGCGCGGGTCGGCGACCTCGGTCTTGATCGCGTAGCAGGGGCGTGGGGTCGGGGTTTGCGGCATCGATGCTAGTTTCCATCAGCCGCGAATACCCCCGCGCCTCAAGGCAGGTTCTCCCTGAAGATCACCACGCTGCGCGTCGTCTCCACCCCGCTGAGCACGTCGCGCCCTTCGCGCAGGTTGGTGAAGATGCGCACGCAGCTCATCAGGGTCGCATGCGGGCTCTGCGTGATCACCGCGTCCATGCTGCCGTCGATCAGCAGCGCGCGCGTGTCGGGCGTGAGGCCGTGGCCGATGAAGGCCACCTTCTGGTCGCGCTGCGCTTCCTTGAGCGCGCGCGCCACGCCGTCGGAGGCGCCGCCGATGTTGTAGATGCCCGCGAGCTCGGGATGCTGCTCGAGCAGCGCGCGGGTCTGGCGGTAGTTCTTGTCGGCATCGTCCTGGCCCTCGCGCAGGCCCACCACCTGCAGCGGCTCGAACATCTCGTCGATCACCTGCAGGAAGCCGGCCTCGCGCTCCTGATGCGCGCTGTAGCGCAGGCTGCCCGCGATCAGCGCGACCTTGGCGGTGCGCGCTCCGATGAAGCGGCCGATGAGGTAGCCCGCGGTGCGGCCGGCGGCGCGGTTGTCCAGCCCGATGTAGGCCGCGCGCTGCGAGTTCGCGAGGTCCGAGATCAGCGTCACCACCGGCACGCCGCGCGCGGCCAGCGCGGCCACGGCCTCGCGCACGGCCGGATGCTCGAGCGCCATCATCGCGATGCCGTCGCAGCGCCCGCCCAGGCGCAGCAGCGCGGCGGCCAGCGCCTCGGGGTTGAAGCTCTCGGTGAGTTCGGTGCGGCACACCACGTTGAACGGCGCCCAGTGCTCCTGCGCGTAGCCGACCATGTCGCCGAGCATGCGGATGAAGCGGTTGGTGCCGCTGGGCAGCAGGAACACCAGCCGCAGCGGCCGCGGCGCCAGCGCCGCGTAGAGGTCGCGCTCGGGCAGGTAGCCGAGCTCGGCGGCGGCCTTGAGCACGCGCTGCACGGTGGCGTCGCGCACGCCGGGGCGCTTGTTGAGCACGCGGTCGACGGTGGCGGTCGAGACCTGCGCGGTGCGCGCGATGTCGGCCACGGTGGCGCGTGCCGCGGTGCCGTCGGCCGGCTCGGAGGATTGGTTTGAAGGGTTAACCCGCATACATCAAAAACCATCAAACCGTAGTTTGACGGTACAGGGTGAGGCCTATATCTTCGAGGAAATTCAATCAATGATGCATCAATTCGCATCATCCACACAACGGAGACACAGCATGGCACCGGTCACCCGCCGCAGCGCGATTCGCACCCTGTCCGCCCTTCCCGCCATCGCGGCCGTTCCGGCCGCGGGCGTGTTCTCGGCCCTGCCGCGCACGGCCCGCGCGGCGGAGTTCTCGTACAAGTACGGCAACAACCTGCCGCTCGGCCATCCGCTGAACATCCGCGCGCAGGAAGCGGCCGACCGCATCGCCAAGGAGACCAACGGCCGGGTCGAGATCAAGATCTTCCCGAACAACCAGCTCGGCGGCGACACCGACATGCTGGCCCAGGTGCGCTCGGGCGGCATCGAGTTCTTCACGCCCTCGGCGCTGGTGATCGCCACGCTGGTGCCGGTGGCCGCGATCAACGCGGTGGGCTTCGCCTTCGCCGACTACAAGCAGGTCTGGGCCGCAATGGACGGCAAGCTCGGCGCCCATGTGCGCGGCGCGATCGCCAAGTCGCGCCTCTACGCCTTCGAGAAGATGTGGGACAACGGCTTCCGCCAGACCACCAGCAGCAAGGCCGCGGTCGCCACCGCCAAGGACATGGACGGCCTGAAGATCCGCGTGCCCGTGAGCCCGCTGTCGATCTCGATGTTCAAGGGCCTGGGCGCCGCGCCCGCGAGCCTGCAGTTCAGCGAGGTCTACTCGGCGCTGCAGACGAAGATCGTCGACGCGCAGGAGAACCCGCTGCCGATCATCCAGGTCGCCAAGCTGTTCGAGGTGCAGAAGTTCTGCTCGCTCACCAACCATATCTGGGACGGCTACTGGTTCATCGCCAACGGCCGCGCCTGGGACGCGCTGCCGGCCGACCTCAGGACCGTCGTCGCGCGCGCCATCAACGAGGCCGGCCTGCAGCAGCGCGAGGACATCCGCAAGCTCAACGAGTCGGTGGTCGGCGACCTGCAGGCCAAGGGCCTGACCATCAACCGCCCGGCGGCCGACAGCTTCCGCGCCAAGCTGCGCGACTCGGGCTTCTACGGCGAGTGGAAGGGCCGCTTCGGCCCCGAGGCCTGGGCGCTGCTCGAAGAGGCCGTGGGCAAGCTGGCCTGAGCGTCACCCATGTCCTCGCACGTGCTTCCCGCCGACGCGCTCGCCCCCGGTGGCGCCGCCGCGTCCCATCCGAACGCGCTGGCGCCGCTGGCCGGCCGCCTCGACCGCTGGCTCGGCGGCACGGTGGAATCGCTGGCCGCGCTGCTGGTGCTGGCCGAGATCGTGGTGCTGTTCGCGGGCGTCACGGCGCGCTATGCCTTCCATGCGCCGCTGGTGTGGTCCGACGAGCTGGCCTCGATCCTGTTCCTGTGGCTGTCGATGCTCGGCGCCGTGGTGGCGCTGCGCCGCGGCGAGCACATGCGCATGACCGCCTTCGTGGCGCGGCTGCGCCCTGATACGCGCGCGCTGTTCGACACCTTCGCCATCACGGCCTCGGTGGCCTTCCTCGCGCTGGTGGCCTGGCCTGCCATCGACTACGCGCACGAGGAGTCCTTCGTCGTCACGCCCGCGCTCGAGATCAGCAATGCCTGGCGCGCCTCGGCCATCCCCGCGGGCATCGCGCTGATGGGGGTGGTGGCGCTGCTGCGGCTGCTGCGCGTGTGCACCCTGCGGCAGATCGCCGTGGCCGCGCTCGGCACCGTGGCGCTGGTGGCCGCCTTCTGGCTCGCAGGGCCGGTGCTGGCGCCGCTGGGCAAGCTCAACCTGCTGATCTTCTTCGTCGGCGTGGTGGCCTTCACCGTGTTCGCCGGCGTGCCGATCGCCTTCTCGTTCGCGCTCGCCACCTTCGGCTACCTGGCGCTGACCACGCGCACGCCGATGCTGGTGATGGTGGGGCGGCTCGACGAGGGCATGTCGCACCTGATCCTGCTGGCGGTGCCGCTGTTCATCTTCCTCGGCGCGCTGATCGAGATGACCGGCATGGCGCGCGCCATGATCCAGTTCCTCGCCAGCCTGCTGGGCCATGTGCGCGGCGGCCTGTCGTACGTGCTGATCGGCGCCATGTACCTGATCTCGGGCATCTCGGGCTCGAAGATCGCCGACATGGCGGCCATCGCGCCGGTGCTGTTCCCCGAGATGACGAAGCGCGGCGCCAAGCCCGGCGACCTGGTGGCGCTGCTGTCGGCCACCGGCGCGCAGACCGAGACCATCCCGCCCTCGATCGTGCTGATCACCATCGGCTCGGTCACCGGCATCTCGATCGCGGCGCTGTTCACCGGCGGCCTGATGCCCGCGGTGGTGCTCGGCGCCATGCTCTGCGTGGTGGTCTGGTGGCGCTACCGCCGCGAGGACCTGAGCCGGGTGAAGCGCCACGGCGCGCGCGAGATCGGCAAGCTGCTGGGGGTGGCGCTGCCCGCGGTGCTGCTGCCCTTCGTGATCCGCGCCGCGGTGGTCGAGGGCGTGGCCACGGCCACCGAGGTCTCGACCATCGGCATCGTCTATTCGGCGCTGGTCGGCCTCTTGATCTACCGCCAGTTCGACTGGCGCCGGCTGCGCCCGATGCTGGTCGAGACCGCCTCGCTCTCGGGCGCCATCATCTTCATCGTCGGCTGCGCCACCGCCATGGCCTGGGGGCTCACGCAGTCGGGCTTCTCGCAGGACCTCGCGAAGCTCATGGCCGGCATCCCGGGCGGCGCCTACGGCTTCCTCGCGGTTTCGATCGTGGCCTTCATCGTGCTGGGCAGCGTGCTCGAGGGCATCCCGGCCATCGTGCTGTTCGGGCCGCTGCTGTTCCCGATCGCCAAGGCGGCCGGCGTGCACGAGGTGCACTACGCCATGGTCGTGATTTTCGCGATGGGCATCGGCCTGTTCGCGCCGCCCTTCGGCGTCGGCTACTACGGCGCCTGCGCCGTCAGCAAGGTCGATCCGGACGAGGGCATCCGCCACATCTGGGGCTACATGGCCGCGCTGCTCGCGGGGCTGGTGCTGGTCGCCGCGATCCCGTGGTTCTCCACCGGTTTTCTCAAAGTCTGACAACAACACGCACAACGGAGCGCGCAAGAAAATGAGTCGATTCCTCGGCGAGATCCGCCAACTGGGCTATGTGGTGCCCGACATCGAGGCCGCCATGGACTACTGGAGCCGCGAGCTCGGCGTCGGTCCCTGGTTCTACAACCCCAAGGTGCCGATCCGCAACTACCGCTACAACGGCGAGGCGCACGAGCCGCACAACTCGGTGGCGCTGGCCAACTCGGGCTATGTGCAGGTCGAGCTGATCCAGACCCGCAACGACGTGCCCTCGATGTACCGCGACTTCCTGCGTGCGGGCCGCACCGGCCTGCAGCACGTGGCCTACTGGACCGCCGACTACGACGCCGACCTCGCGCGCCTCACGGCGCAGGGCTTCAAGCCGGTGATGAGCGGCGAGGTGGGCGAACGCGGCCGCTTCATCTACTTCGACACCGAATACCACCCGGGCACCGTGATCGAGCTGTCGGAAGTGGCCGGACCGAAGGGCAAGATGTTCGACCTGATCCGCGCGGCCTCCGAAGGCTGGGACGGCAGCGAGCCGGTGCGGCCCTTCCCCGACCTGTCGAAGCTCTGATGACGATGGCGCAGGCAGAACAGCGCATCCGCGCGCGCTACCGCATCGAGACGCCGCTCGAGCCGGCCGCGGTGGCCGAGGTGATGGCGGGCGAGCAGTCGTGCGGCACCTTCACGCGCGTCGAGGGCGAGACCGACGACCTGCGCGCGCGGGCGCGCGCCACCGTCGAGGCCATCGCCGAGCTCGAGCCGGCCGCGGCGCCCAGCCTGCCCAATGCGCTGCTCGAGCGCCAGGGCCGGCGCGGGCCGTGGCGGCGCGCGCTGGTCGACATCTCCTTTCCCGTCGCCAACATCGGCGCCAACCTGCCGACGCTGGCGGCCACGGTCGCGGGCAACCTCTACGACCTCGGCGAGGTCACGGGGCTGCGGCTCGAATCGCTGCAGCTGCCCGCGGCCTACCGCGCGCAGTTCGAGCGGCCGAGCCACGGCGTGGCCGGCACCCGCCGCGCCACCGGCGTGGAAACGGGCGCGCTGGTGGGCACCATCATCAAGCCCAACGTCGGCTTCTCGGCCGCGCAGACCGCCGAGCTGGTGGCGCGGCTGTGCGCCGCCGGCGTGGACTTCATCAAGGACGACGAGGTCTCGGCCGATCCGCTGCACGCGCCGCTGGCCGAGCGCGTGCCGGCCGTGATGGCGGTGGTGCGCGACCATGCGCAGCGCACCGGCAAGCAGGTGATGGTGGCCTTCAACATCACTGACGAGACCGACGCCATGAAGCGCCATGCCGACCTGGTCGAGCGCGAGGGCGGCAGCTGCGTGATGGCCAGCCTCAACTGGTGCGGCCATTCGGGCATCCAGACCCTGCGCCGCCACACGCCGCTGGCGCTGCACGGCCACCGCAACGGCTACGGCGCGCTGTCGCGCCACCCGCTGCTGGGCATCTCGTTCCAGGCCTACCAGGCGCTGTGGCGGCTGGCCGGCGTCGACCACATGCACGTGCACGGGCTGCAGGGCAAGTTCTCGCAGCCCGACGAGGAGGTGATCGAGTCGGCGCGCGACTGCCTGGCGCCGCTGGCGGCGGGCGAGGGCGAGGGCGCCTTCGACGACCGCGTGATGCCCGCCTTCTCCTCGGGCCAGTGGGCCGGCACCGTGGCGCCGACCTGGGCCGCGGTCGGCAGCGACGACCTGCTGTTCATGTCGGGCGGCGGCATCCTGGCCCATCCGGGCGGCGCGGCCGCGGGCGTGGCGAGCATCCGCCAGGCCTGGGCCGCGGCGCGCGCGGGCGTGCCGGTGGCCGAGGCCGCGCGCGAGGCGCCCGAGCTGGCGCAGGCGCTGGCCTTCTTCGGCGCCAAATGAGCACGCCGGTGCCGCTCGCCTACTACGGCGACGACTTCACCGGCGCCACCGACACGCTCGCCACCGCGGCGCGTGCCGGGCTGCGCACCTTGCTGTTCTTGCGCGTGCCCGACGAGGCGCTGCTCGCGCGCGCCGGCACGCTCGACTGCCTGGGCATCGCGGGCGCGGCGCGCTCGATGGCGCCGGACGAGATGCGCGCGGAACTCGCGCCGATCGCGCGGCTGATGGCCGGGCTCGGTGCGCGCGTGCTGCACTACAAGACCTGCTCCACCTTCGACAGCGCGCCTGGCGTCGGCAACATCGCCGTCGCCATCGAGGCGCTGCGCCCCGCCGCCGGCCGGCCCTGGACCGCGATCGTCGGGGGCCAGCCGAACCTCGAGCGCTACTGCCTGTTCGGCCACCTGTTCGCCGCGGCCGGCAGCGGCGGCACGGTGCACCGCATCGACCGCCATCCGACCATGAGCCGCCATCCGGTCACGCCGATGCGCGAATCGGACCTGCGGCTGCATCTGCAGGCGCAGGGCCTCGGCGAGACCGCGCTCCTGCCGTACCCACGGCATGCGGCCACGGGCGAGGCGCTGGCCGCCTTGCTGGACCAGCGGCCCGAGGCCGTGCTGTTCGATGTCGCGCGGCCCGAGGACCTCGAGGCCATCGGCGCGGCGCTGTGGCCGCTCGCCACCGCCGAGGCGCCGCTGCTGGCCGTCGGCCCGAGCAGCGTGGTGCAGGCCTTCGCGCCGCGGCTGGCACAGGCGCCCGCGGCGCCGGTCGCCGTGGCGCCCGCGCGCGGCCCGGTGTTCGTGCTGGCCGGCAGCCTTTCGCCGGTCACGGCGCGGCAGGTGGCGGCCGCGCGGTCCTTCGAGGTCGTCTGGCTCGACGCGGCGCGGCTGGTCGACCCCCATTCCGATCACCTGGCGCAGGCCGCGCGCGAACTGGCCGACCGGCTCTCGACCGGCGTCCACGTGCTGGCCTGCACCGCCACCGAGGCCGCGCGCGCCGGCCACACCCGCGTGCCCGCGCGCGCGCTGGCCGAGGCCGGTGGCGAACTGCTGGCGCGCGTGCTCGCGGCCGTGCCGCTGTCGCGCGTGGGCGTGGCCGGCGGCGACACCTCCAGCCTCGCCGTGGGCGCGCTCGACGCCTGGGGGCTGTCCTATCTCGCGCAGCTCGCGCCCGGCACCGCGCTGTGCCGGCTGCACAGCGAGGCGCTGGGGCTCGACGGGGTCGAGATCATGCTCAAGGGCGGGCAGATGGGGTCGCAGGACGTGTTCGAACGGCTGGTGCACGGCACCGGCGGCTGAGCGGGCGCCAGGCCCGTTTTTTCGGCGCGGCCATGGCGCCCGCGCCGCCATGGCACGAGAATTGCCCCGAATCCAGGGTTTCCCCGTACGTCGCATACCGGGCCCTGCATACGCAATATGGGCACCACGGTATGCGTGCGGCGGCGCAAGCCGCTAACGTCCAGGCCTGGCCATCACGCGCCACCCCACGAGCACGACAGCATGAGTACCGAGAGCAGCAGCCACAGCCCCAGCCAGCCCATCCGATTCTTCCATCGCGGACAGGTCGTCGACGTCAGCGGCGTCCACCCGACCCGCTCGGTGCTCGACTGGCTGCGCGAGGACGCGCGCTGCACCGGCACCAAGGAGGGTTGCAACGAGGGCGACTGCGGTGCGTGCACCGTGGTGATCGGCGAGCTGGCCGAGGCCGGCGCGCCCGACGCGGTCGGCGGCCTGCGGCTGCAGACGGTCAATGCCTGCATCCAGTTCCTGCCCACGCTCAACGGCAAGGCGCTGTTCACGGTCGAGGATCTCAAGGACCAGTGCCAGTCGTCCCAGGCTGCGCAGGCGGCCCCGGCCCCCGCGCTGCAGGAGGGCGACAAGCGCCCGCACCCCGTGCACTGCCTGCATCCGGTGCAGCAGGCGCTGGTCGACTGCCACGGCTCGCAATGCGGCTTCTGCACGCCGGGCTTCGTGATGTCGCTGTGGTCGGCCTACGAACACCACCAGGCGCGCGGCACCCAGCCCTCGCGCCAGCAGCTGGCCGACGACCTCTCGGGCAACCTGTGCCGCTGCACCGGCTACCGCCCGATCCTCGACGCGGGCCAGCGCATGTTCGACCTGCCGCCGGTGCGGCTGGACAGCCGCGCGGTGGTGGCCGCGCTCACCGCGCTGAACCCGCCCTCCGACGCCCCGGGCTTCGAGTACGCGGCCCCGCTGGGCGCGCGCATCGATCGTTTCCACGCGCCGCGCTCGCTCGAGCAGCTGGCCGCGCTGCGCGAGCAGAAGCCGCGCGCGCAATTGCTGTCGGGCTCGACCGACGTGGGCCTGTGGGTCAACAAGCAGTTCCGCGACCTCGGCGACATCATCTACCTGGGCGACGTGCCCGAGCTCAAGACCATCGAGGTCCGCGGCGAGCACCTCTACATCGGCGCCGGCGCATCGCTCGAATCGGCCTTCGCGGCGCTGGTCGAGCGCGTGCCCAGCCTGGCCGACGTCTGGCTGCGCTTCGCCTCGCCGCCGATCCGCCATGCGGGCACCATGGGCGGCAACGTCGCCAACGGCTCGCCGATCGGCGACTCGCCGCCGGTGCTGATGTCGCTCGACGCCGAGATCGAGCTGCGCCGCGGCGCCGACGTGCGCCGCATGCCGCTGCCCGACTTCTACGTCGACTACATGAAGAACCAGCTGCAGAGCGGCGAATTCGTGCAGGGCCTGTGGCTGCCGCTGGCCGCGATGCGCCGCCAGGTGCGCGCCTACAAGATCAGCAAGCGCTTCGACTGCGACATCTCGGCGCTGTGCGCGGGCTTCGCGCTCGAGCTCGAGCCCGGCGGCAACAAGGTCAAGGCCGTGCGCCTGGCCTTCGGCGGCATGGCCGCCACCGTGAAGCGCGCGGCGCAGGCCGAGGCCGCGCTGGTCGGCAAGCCCTGGACCCAGTCCAGCGTGAACGCGGCCAAGCTGGCGCTGGCGCAGGACTTCAAGCCGCTGTCCGACATGCGTGCCTCGGCCGACTACCGGATGCAGGTGGCGCAGAACCTGATCCAGCGCCTGTGGCTCGAGACCCGGGCCGAGGATGCGCTGCCCGGCAGCGCCACCAGCGTCTGGAGCGTGATGCCGCACGCCGCCACCGCCAAGCCGGCCGCGCAAGGAGTCTGAGACCATGAACAAGCCCCTCGATGCCCGCCTGCTGCAACCCGCAGAGGCCTTTGCCGACTACCTCAAGAACACCGCCGCCCGCATCGACCAGGGTGCCGAGGCGCTCGCCCACGACCAGGGCGTGCGCGTGGGCATCAGCCGCCCGCACGAATCGGCGCACCTGCACGTGGCCGGCGAGGCCACCTACATCGACGACATCCCCGAGATCGCCGGTACCCTGCACTGCGCGCTGGGCCTGTCGCCCGCGGCCAACGGGCGCGTCACGGCGCTGTCGCTCGACGCCATCCGCGCCATGCCGGGCGTGGTGTCGGTGCTCACGGCCGACGACATCCCGGGCACCAACGACTGCGGCTCGATCATCCACGACGACCCGATCCTGCTGTCCGTGAAGGACGGCGGCGAGATCCGCTACCTGGGCCAGCCGGTGTTCGCCGTGATCGCGCGCACCCGCGACGCCGCGCGCCGCGCCGCCGCGCGCGCCAAGGACGCGCTGACCATCGAGGCGCAGCCGCCGGTGCTGACGCCGCAGGACGCGCATGCGCGCGGCCAGTACGTGGTGCCGCCGATGCACATCGTGCGCAGCGGCGGTGCCGCCAACGGCGGCGACGAGGCCACTGTGCGCGCCGCCATCGCGGCCGCGCCGCACCGCCACAAGGCCACGCTCGACGTCGGCGGGCAGGAGCAGTTCTACCTCGAGGGCCAGATCAGCTACGCGATCCCGAAGGAGGGCGGCGCGTTGCACATCCACTGCTCGACCCAGCATCCGAGCGAGATGCAGCACCTGGTCGCGCATGCGATGCACCTGCAGTCGAACGAGGTGCACGTGGAGTGCCGGCGCATGGGCGGCGGCTTCGGCGGCAAGGAATCGCAGTCGGCGCTGTTCGCCTGCGTGGCCGCGGTGGCCGCGAGCAAGCTGCGCCGCCCGGTCAAGCTGCGGCTGGACCGCGACGACGACTTCATGGTCACGGGCCGGCGCCACTGCTTCTGGTACGAGTACGAGGTGGGCTACGACGCCGAGGGCCGCATCCTCGGCGCCGAGATCACCATGGTCTCGCGCGCCGGCCACTCGGCCGACCTCTCGGGCCCGGTGATGACGCGCGCGCTGTGCCACTTCGACAACGCCTACTGGCTGCCCAATGTCAGCATGCACGGCTACTCGGGCAAGACCAACACGCAGAGCAACACCGCGTTCCGCGGCTTCGGCGGCCCGCAGGGCGCGATCGCGATCGAGAACATCATGGACTCGGTGGCGCGCGAGCTGGGCCGCGATCCGCTCGACGTGCGGCGCGTCAACTTCTACGGCAAGGGCGAGAACAACGTGACGCCCTACCGCCAGACCGTGACCGACAACATCGTGCACGAGCTGGTGGCCGAGCTCGAGGCCACGAGCGACTACCGCGCGCGGCGCGAGGAGATCGCCGGCTTCAATGCCGCGAGCCCGGTTCTCAAGCGCGGGCTGGCGCTGGCGCCGCTGAAGTTCGGCATCTCGTTCAACGTCAAGCACTTCAACCAGGCCGGCGCGCTGGTGCATGTCTACACCGACGGCTCGATCCTGGTGAACCACGGCGGCACCGAGATGGGCCAGGGCCTGAACACCAAGGTGGCGCAGGTGGTGGCGCACGAGCTCGGCGTGAGCTTCGAGCGCGTGCGCGTCACGGCCACCGACACGACCAAGGTCGCGAACACCTCGGCCACGGCGGCCTCGACCGGCGCCGACCTCAACGGCAAGGCCGCGCAGGACGCCGCGCGCCAGATCCGCGAGCGGCTGGCGCAGAGCGCGGCCGAGCGCCATGGCGGCGAGCCCGGCGCGGTGCGCTTCGCCAACGACAAGGTCGAGGTCAACGGCCGCACGCTGGCCTTCAGCACCGTGGTGGGCGAGGCCTACCTCGACCGCAAGCAGCTGTGGTCCGACGGCTTCTACGCCACGCCCGGCCTGAGCTGGGACAAGGACAAGATGCAGGGCCGCCCGTTCTACTACTACGCCTACGGCGCGGCGGTCAGCGAGGTGATCGTCGACACGCTGACCGGCGAATGGAAGCTGCTGCGCGCCGACATCCTGCACGACGCGGGCAAGTCGCTGAACCCGGCGGTCGACATCGGCCAGGTCGAGGGCGCCTTCATCCAGGGCATGGGCTGGCTCACGACCGAGGAGCTGGTGTGGCATCCGCAGAGCGGCAAGCTCACGACCCACGCGCCCAGCACCTACAAGATCCCGACCGCCAACGACTGCCCGCCGGTGTTCAACGTGCGGCTGTTCGAGGGCCAGAACTTCGAGGACTCGATCCACCGCAGCAAGGCCGTGGGCGAGCCGCCGCTGCTGCTGCCGTTCTCGGTCTTCTTCGCGATCCGCGATGCCGTGTCGGCCGCGGGCGGCCACCGCGTCGACCCGCCGCTGCGCGCGCCCGCCACGAGCGAATCGATCCTGCGCGCCGTGACGGCCGTGCAGGTGGAATGAGCGCCGCACCAGCGGACAGCCGAACGCAGAAGACGCGAAGAACACGCGCAAGCCGCAGAAATGAGAGCGAGGAACACCGCCATGTCTTCCTTTTGCGACTTTCGCGAAAGCTTCGCGCCCTCCGCGTTCGGCTGTCCGACGCCGTGCCTCGGCTGTATAACGCCTCGCATCGACCACTTCCTTGCGAGCGGCCATGAGAGACCAGGCGCTTTTCGACAAGATCGACCTTCACCTGATCCGGGTGCTGCACACCGTGCTGACCGATCGCAGCGTCTCGCGCGCCGCGATCCGGCTCGGGATGTACCAGCCGGCGGTGTCGGCCGCGCTCAAGCGGCTGCGCGAGCTCTCGGGCGATCCGCTGCTGGTGCGCTCGGGCTCGGGCATGGTGCCCACCGATGCCGGGCTGCGCATGATCGAGCCGGCCGCGAGCATCCTGCGCGCGGCCGAGATGCTGTTCTCCGATGCACGCGGCTTCGACCCGCAATCGGCCAGCACCACCTTCCGCATCGCGGCCAGCGACTACATGGACCCGATCTTCCTGCCCATGCTGGTGGCGCAGGTCAAGCGCGAGGCGCCGCTGTGCCACATCGAGATCCATCCGCTGTCGCCCGACTCCGACTACCACGGCCACCTGTCGCTGGGGCAGGTCGACGTGGTGATCGGCAACTGGCTCAAGCCACCCGAGGACCTGCACATGGCACGCCTGTTCGGTGACGAGGTGGTGTCGCTGGTGAACCAGGACCATCCGGCGGTGCGCCGCGGCTGGGACCTGGAGACCTGGCTGCAGGCCGAGCACATCGCGCCCACGCCCATGCACCCGGGCGGGCGCGGCATCATCGACCAGATGCTCGACGAGCTCGGGCGCCAGCGCAACATCACGGCGCGCTGCGCGCACTTCGGGCTGATCCCCGACATGGTGGCCTCGAGCCTGCTGGTGCTGACCACCGGCCGCCAGTACTGCGAGCGCTTCGCCGCGCGGCTGCCGCTGAAGATCCTCGACTGCCCGGTGGCGCTGCCGCGGCTCATGTACTACCAGCTCTGGCACGAGCGCACCCACTCGTCGAGCTCGGCGCGCTGGCTGCGCGAATGCATCAAGGACGTGGCGGCCTCGCTGCGCCCGCCCACCCCGCCCGCGCGCGATGCGCGCGATCCGCCGCCCCTGGGCGCCTGACGGCGCCGGCCCCCTCACCAGAACCCCAAGGACCTCGAGGCGCGACCGAGCTCGCGCCAGGGACGGGCTCGGCCCGCTTTTTCTTCAGAACAACGCCGCACGACGCGACACGAGACAACACATCCCGGAGACAAGAAACCCATGAACTGGATCGACAAGGTGTTCAAGCTCAACGAACACAACACCACCGTGCGCACCGAGGTCATCGCGGGGCTCACCACCTTCCTGACGATGGCCTACATCATCTTCGTCAACCCCTCGATCCTCGGCGACGCGGGCATGCCCAAGGGCGCGGTCTTCGTCGCCACCTGCCTGATCGCGGCGCTGGGCACGCTGATCATGGGCCTGTACGCCAACTACCCGATCGCGATGGCGCCGGGCATGGGCCTGAACGCCTACTTCGCCTACGTGGTGGTGCTCGGCATGGGCTACACGTGGCAGACCGCGCTGGGCGCGGTCTTCATCTCGGGCTGCCTGTTCCTGATCGTCACGGTCACCGGGCTGCGCGAGCTGTTCATCCAGGGCATACCGCAGTCGCTGCGAACGGCGATCACGGTGGGCATCGGCATGTTCCTCGCGCTGATCGCGCTCAAGAGCGCGGGCGTGGTCGCGGCCTCGCCGGCCACCTTCGTGACGCTGGGCGACCTGCACTCGGCGCCGGTGGTGCTGGCCACGCTGGGCTTTTTGATCATCGTGGTGCTCGACAAGCTCAAGGTGCGCGGCGCGATCCTGATCGGCATCGTCACGGTCACGGTGCTGTCCTTCTTCTTCGGCGGCAACAAGTTCCACGGCGTGTTCGCGCCGCCGCCGTCGATCGCGCCCACCTTCATGCAGCTCGACATCCTGAGCGCGCTCAAGGGCGGCATCCTCAACGTGGTGCTGGTGTTCTTCCTGGTCGAGATGTTCGACGCCACCGGCACCCTGATGGGCGTGGCCAAGCGCGCCGGCCTGCTGGTGCCCGGCAAGATGGAGCGCATGAACAAGGCGCTCCTGGCCGACAGCGGCGCGATCTTCGCGGGCTCGCTGCTCGGCACCTCGAGCACCACGGCCTACGTGGAGAGCGCGGCCGGCGTGCAGGCCGGCGGGCGCACCGGCCTCACGGCCGTGGTGGTGGCGGTGCTGTTCCTGGCCTGCCTGATGATCTCGCCGCTCGCGGGCTCGGTGCCGGCCTATGCCACCGCGCCGGCGCTGCTGTTCGTGGGCTGCCTGATGCTGCGCGACCTGGTCGAGCTCGACTGGGAGGACACCACCGAGGTCATCCCCGCGGCCGTGACCGCGCTGGCCATGCCCTTCACCTACTCGATCGCCAACGGCCTGGCCTTCGGCTTCATCACCTACGCCGTGCTCAAGCTGTTCACCGGCCGGGCACGGGAAGTGCATGCCATGGTGTGGGTCATCGCCGCCATCTTCCTGTTCAAGTTCGTCTATGTGACGGGCCACTGAACCCGAAATCAGCCGAAGCCCCGGAGTCGGGGTCTTCCATCGCCCGGATTCCGTGGGCACGCTATTAAACTTATAGCTATCGACGTACATCGGAACCCGCGAGACGAGGCCCATTCCTGTACCGAACGAGACAACCCACGGAACCGGCATGACAACACCCAGACTCCAGCTCGCGCACATCACCAAGCGCTACCCGGCGGTGGTCGCCAACAGCGACATCTCGCTGGCGGTGCAACCGGGCGAGATCCACGCCGTGCTCGGCGAGAACGGCGCCGGCAAGTCGACGCTGATGAAGATCATCTACGGCTCGGTCAAGCCCGACGAGGGCAGCGTCGCCTTCGACGGCCAGCCGGTGAACCTGCGCAACCCGCAGCAGGCGCGCGCGCTGGGCATCAGCATGGTGTTCCAGCACTTCAGCCTGTTCGACACCCTCACGGTGGCCGAGAACGTCTGGCTCGGCCTCGACAAGTCGCTGGCGCTGGCCGACGTGGCGCGCAGCATCACGGCCAAGGCGAGCGAGTACGGCCTCGACATCGATCCCGCGCGGCCGGTCCACACGCTGTCGGTGGGCGAGATGCAGCGGGTGGAGATCATCCGCGCGCTGCTGACCGACCCCAAGCTGCTGATCCTCGACGAGCCGACCTCGGTGCTCACGCCGCAGGCGGTGGTCAAGCTGTTCGGGGTGCTCAACAAGCTGGCCTCCGAGGGCTGCAGCATCCTCTACATCAGCCACAAGCTGCACGAGATCCGCGAGCTGTGCACCGCCTGCACGGTGCTGCGCGGCGGCAAGGTCACGGGGGTGTGCAACCCGAAGAACGAGAGCAACGAGTCGCTGTCGCGCCTGATGATCGGCAGCGAGCCGCCGCCGCTCGAGCACCGGCCGGTGCATGCGGGCGCGGTGGCGCTGCGCGTGCAGGGCCTCACGCTGGCGCGCGAGGACCAGTTCGGCGTGGACCTCGAGGGCGTGTCCTTCGAGGTGCGCGCGGGCGAGGTGGTGGGCATTGCGGGCGTGTCGGGCAATGGCCAGAAGGAACTGCTCTACACGCTGTCGGGTGAGGACGTTCGTGCCGAGGCGGCGATGGTGCGGGTGTTCGACCAGCCGGCCGGCCGGCTGCGCCCGCGCGCGCGCCGTGCGCTGGGCCTGCACTTCGTGCCCGAGGAACGGCTGGGCCGCGGCGCGGTACCCACGCTGGGGCTCGCGCACAACCTGCTGCTGACGCGCGGCGACGCGGTGGGCCGCGGCGGCTGGATCCGCACCGGCGCGCTCGAGCGCCAGGCCAGATCCATCATCGAGCGCTTCAAGGTCAAGGCCGGCGGCCCGAAGGCGGCGGCGCGCTCGCTGTCGGGCGGCAACCTGCAGAAGTTCATCGTCGGCCGCGAGATCGACGCCAACCCGAAGCTGTTCATCGTCTCGCAGCCGACCTGGGGCGTGGACGTGGGCGCGGCCGCGCTGATCCATGCCGAGATCCTCGCGCTGCGCGACGCGGGCTGCGCGGTGCTGGTGATCAGCGAGGAGCTCGACGAGCTCTTCAGCATCAGCGACCGGCTGCACGTGATCGCCAAGGGGCGGCTGTCGCCCTCGATCGACCGCGCGGCCGCCACGCTGGCGCAGATCGGCGAATGGATGAGCGGGCTGTGGCCGGGCCAATCCGGCAAGAGCAACAAGAACCAGGAGGCCGCCCATGCTTAAGCTCGAACCCCGTCCGGAGCTCTCGCGCTTCTGGACCTTCGCCTCGCCGATCCTGGCGCTGCTGATCACGGTGCTGATCGGCGTGGCGCTGTTCGCCGCGCTCGGCAAGGACCCGGTCAAGGGCCTGCTGGTGTTCTTCTACGAGCCGATCAAGAACGGCTATGCGCTGGGCGAGCTGACGGTGAAGGCCACGCCGCTGTTGATCATCGCGCTGGGCCTGGCGGTGTGCTTCCGCTCCAACGTGTGGAACATCGGCGCCGAGGGCCAGTTCGTGTTCGGCGCGATCGCCGCGGGCGGCGTGGCGCTGATGGCCGACAAGACCACGGGCGGCTGGATCGTGCTGGCGATCCTGGTGGCGGGCACGCTGGGCGGCATGGTCTGGGCCGGCATCGTGGCCTGGCTGCGCGACCGCTTCAACGCGAACGAGATCCTGGTGAGCCTGATGCTGGTGTACGTGGCGACGCTGCTGCTGAGCTACATGGTGTTCGGCCCCTGGAAGGATCCCAACGGCTACAACTTCCCGCAGTCGAAGACCTTCGAGGCGGTGACGCAGATCCCGCGCCTGTTCAAGGGCTCGCGCGTGACGATCGGGGTGATCATCGCGCTGGTGGGGGTGGGTGCGCTGTGGGTGTTCCTGTTCCGCACGCGCGCGGGCTTCGCGCAGCAGGTCGGCGGCCTCGCGCCCGCGGCGGCGCGCTACGCGGGCTTCTCGGCGCGCCGCGCGGTGTGGATCGCGCTGCTGACCTCGGGTGGCGCGGCCGGCCTGGCCGGTGCGCTCGAAGTGGCCGGTCCGCTCGGCCAGCTCACGCCCTACGTGCCGGCCGGCTACGGCTTCGCGGCCATCATCGTGGCCTTCGTCGGCCGCCTGCATCCGGTGGGGATGGTGTTCTCGGCCATCCTGATGAGCATGTTCTACATCGGCGGCGAGCTCGCGCAGTCGCGGCTCGGGCTGCCGAAGTCGCTGACAGGGGTGTTCCAGGGGCTGCTGCTGTTCACGCTGCTGGCTTGCGATACCTTGATTGCCTATCGGGTTCGTCGCAAGGCGGCTGCGAAGGCTGCCGTGCTCACGACGAGTTCTCTGCAGGCGAGTACGCCGTTGACGGCGCCTGTTGCGCGTACGACCGAGGGGGCGCTGTGATGACCTCCTGTTCATTGTTCGTGCAGATCGACCGATCGGGGTGGGCTCACGCCGACGGGGTACTCCCCTCCGCGAATGTCCCCCGGCCTGCGGCCTCCTCCTTTATTTCGCTGCGGGGAGTACCCCATCGGCGTGAGCCTGGACGCGGCCGTAGAACCGGCTGCACAACGACTGCGCCCACGTGCACAGGGCAGTGGGTGCTTCCCGCAGCGAAATCAAGGAGGAGCCCGAAGGGCGGGGGACATTCGCGGAGGGAAGTACCCGCTGTCCTGTGCACGCGCCCCGAACGCATCCTTGCAGATAACCACACAAGCACCGAGAGCTACTAAAAATGGACAGCTACGCACTCCTCCTGGGCTCCACCCTGAGCGCCGGCACCGTCCTCGCCATCGCCGCGCTAGGCCTTCTCATCAACGAGAAAGCCGGCATCGTCAACCTCGGCGCCGAGGGCATGATGCTGTGCGCCGCCATCGCCGGTTTCGCGACCGTGGTGACCACCCACAACCCCTGGCTCGGCCTGCTCGCCGGCATGGCTGCCGGTGCCTTGCTGGCCGCCTTCTTCGGCGTGCTCGTCATCTGGCTCAACACCAACCAGTACGCCACCGGCCTCGCGCTGAGCCTGTTCGGCGTCGGCTTCTCGGCCTTCGCGGGCATCAACTTCGTGCAGGCCAAGCTGCCCGAGAGCGCCAGCTATGCGATCCCCGTGCTGGCCGACATTCCGCTGCTCGGCCCCGCGCTGTTCCGCCACCATCCGATGGTCTACGTCGCCGTGCTGCTGACCGTCGGCCTGATCTGGTTTCTCTACCGCACGCGCGCCGGCCTCGTGCTGCGCTCGGTCGGCGAGTCGCCCGAATCGGCGCATGCGCTGGGCTATCCGGTGCGGCGCATCCGCCTGCTGGCCGTGATCGCGGGCGGGGCGCTGTGCGGCCTCTCGGGCGCCTATCTCTCGACCGTCTACACCCCGCTGTGGGTCGAGGGCATGGTCGCGGGCCGCGGCTGGATCGCGCTGGCGCTCACCACCTTCGCCACCTGGCGGCCGATGCGCGTGCTGCTCGGCGCCTACCTGTTCGGCGGCGTCTCGATGCTGGGCTTCCACCTGCAGAGCAGCGGCGTCGACGTGCCCTCGCAGTTCCTCAGCATGCTGCAGTACATCGCGCCCATCGTGGTGCTGGCCCTGATCTCGCGCAACCCCGCATTCATTCGCGTCAACATGCCGGCTTCGATCGGGAAACCGTTCTACCCCGGCTCATAATCGCGGTTTTCGTTTTTCCGCCAACCCGTCCTTTTTGAGGATTTCCGACAATGAATGATCTGAACAAGCGCTCCCTGCTCAAGCTCGCCGCCCTCACGGCGGTCGCTTCGGCAGCCTTGATCGGCTGCGGCAAGAAAGAAGAAGCGGCAGCACCGGCCGCCGCGCCCGCACCGGCTCCGGCACCCGCCGCCGCCGCGCCGGCCCCGGCAGCGCCGCTCAACATCGCATTCGCATACATCGGACCCGTGGGCGACGGCGGCTGGACCTTCGCGCACGACAACGGCCGCAAGGCGCTCGAGAAGGAATTCGGCGACAAGATCAAGACCACCTTCGTGGAAAGCGTGCCCGAGGGCGCCGACGCCGAGCGCGTGTTCCGCGACATGGTCGGCCAGGGCAACAAGCTGATCTTCGGCACCACCTTCGGCTACATGGAACCCATGCTCAAGGTGGCCAACGACAGCAAGGACGTCAAGTTCGAGCATGCCACCGGCTACAAGACCGCCGAGAACATGCGCACCTACGACAGCCGCACTTACGAAGGCGCGTACATGGCCGGCATCATCGCGGGCGCCATGACCAAGTCGAACACGCTCGGCGTCGTCGGCTCGGTGCCGATCCCCGAGGTGCTGCGCAACATCAACAGCTTCACGCTCGGCGCCCAGTCGGTCAACCCGAAGATCACGACCAAGGTCGTGTGGGTCAACGAGTGGTTCAGCCCGCCGAAGGAAACCGAGGCCGCCACCGCGCTCATCAACGGCGGCGCCGACATCCTGTTCCAGAACACCGACTCGCCGGCCGTGCTCAAGACCGCGCAGGAAAAGGGCAAGCGCGCCTTCGGCTGGGACTCCGACATGACCGCCTACGGTCCCAAGGCCCACCTGGGCTCGGCCACCATCAACTGGGCGCCGTACTACATCAAGGCCACGCAGGACGCGCTCGACGGCAAGTGGGCCACCGGCCAGGCCTGGTGGGGCGTCAAGGAAGGCGCCATCGACCTCGTGTCGATCGCCGAGGACGTGCCGGCCGAAGCCAAGGCCAAGGTCGACGAGGTCAAGAAGGGCCTGAAGGACGGCAGCTTCTCGATCTGGAAGGGCCCGATCCTCGGCCAGGACGGCAAGGAAGTGGTCGCCAAGGACGCGGTCGCCGACGACAAGTTCCTGACCGGCATCAACTTCTACGTCAAGGGCGTCGAAGGCAAGGTGCCGGGCGGCGACAAGAAGTAAACAAGCAGGCTGCTTCGCGTCGCGATGCAGGCAAGGCCGCCTTCGGGGCGGCCTTTTTCATGGAGGATCCGTTCGATGCTGCGCAGTCTTCGCCCCTTCGTTGCCGCCGTCCTCGCGGCGCTGGTCTCGCTGCCCGCCGCCGCGGCCGGCGAGGCGCCGCCGCGTTTCTCGAAGGACGAGCAGCCGCTGCGCCAGGCCGTCGAGGATGCCGCGATGTGCTTCCACTTCGCCGGCGAATTCGGTGGCGACGGCTCGGCGCGCGACCGCGAGGTGAAGCGGGAGATGGCCAAGGTCTGCAAGGACGAGAGCCAGCAGCGCGTGATGCAGGCCTACCGCAAGAACCCGCGCGACCGGCGGCTCTATCCCGCTGTGCTGATGCTCGACGGGATGGTCAAGGGGCCGGCGCTGACCGAGGCCGAGAAGGCGCGGCTGTGCGCGGTGGCGAAGACGGAGCTGGTGTGTCCCTGAGCCCGTTCGCGCAGCACGGCTTCTCGGTGCGCCTCGAATGGGGCCTGGCGGCCATCGAGCGGCTCGGGCCCGACGCGGACTGCATCGTCGTCGTCGACGTCATGTCCTTCTCCACCTGCGTCAGCATCGCCGTGGACCGGGGCGCCATCGTCCATCCCTATCCCTGGAAGGACGAGAGCGCACAGCGCTACGCCGAGGCGCGCGGCGCCGAGGTGGCCAGCGGCAGGCAGCGCTTCGCGCAGGGCTGGTCGCTGTCGCCGCAGTCGATGCTGGCGGCGCCCCAGGGCCTGCGCCTCGTGCTGCCGTCGCCCAACGGGTCCGCCTGCGCCTACCGTGCGAAGGCACTGGGCAAGGCCGTCTACTGCGCCGGCTTGCGCAACCTGCGCGCGACCGCGGCCGCCTGCGCGCCGCATGCGCGCGTGCTCGTGGTGCCCTGCGGCGAACGCTGGCCCGGCGACGCGGGCTTGCGCCCCGGCCTCGAGGACCACGTCGCGGCCGGCGGCATCGTCTCGGCGCTCGGGCGCGCGGACGCCTCCCCCGAGGCGCGCGCCGCCGCGCTGGCCTACGAGGGTCTCGGCGCGCAGCGGGCGCGGGTGCTGGCCGAATGCGGCTCGGCCATGGAGCTGCGCGAACGCGGCTTCGCCGACGACGTCGCGCTGTGCCTGCAGGAGGACGCGAGCCGCATCGCCTGCCGGCTCGACGGCGATCGCTTCGTCGCCGAGCCGCAGGGCTGAGCGGCCGCGCCTGCGTCCTGGGCCTACAGCCGCGTCCCGGCCTCCCGGGGATACTCGGCACACGGCCGGCGTCGCGAGCGCTGGCCGTTCCCTGTCGCCTCCCTGGGTTCACCGATGCGCAACTCGATCGACTTCACATCCTGGCAAGGCCTGCTCTCGACCCTGCTCGGCCTGGTGCTGGTGTCGCTGGTCGCGGTCGGCATCCGCATCGTCGTGATGCTCAGCGTGCAGCAGCGGCGCGAGCGGCAGAACCGGCAGATCAACGAGCGGCTCAAGACCCTGATCGCCGCCTACAAGGTGCTCGGCGGCTCGTTCACCGGCGAGCTCGCGGTCGACCCCAGCCATCTGCGCGAGCTGCGCACGCGCGGCCTGCAGGCCGAGGCCGAAGGCGGCGCCGATGCCGGCCTGCCCGCCTCGGACCGCCGCCGCCGCATCCGCGATGCGGTCGAGACCGCGCTGTCCGACGTGATCCTGCTCGGCACCGAGGAGCAGGTGCGGCTGGCCGCGAAGGCCGCGGCCGACATGGTCGCGGGCCGCAGCGTGGAGACGGCCGAGCTCGTAGTCTCGCTGCGCACCTTCATCCGCGCGGTGCTCGACCTCGATCCGGTGCCGCCGACGCTCGGCATCCCGAAGCAGGGGCCGCTGCGGCTCAAGGGCACGGCCACGCGCGGCGAACGCGCGGGCGGTGGCGGCGGCAATGCCGGTGGTGGTGGTGGTGGCAAGGGCGGAGGCGGCGGCATGGGCGGCGGTGGCATGGGCGCCGGCATGGGCGCGGGCCTCGGTGCCGGCGTGGGCCTGCACCATGGCGCGTCCGAGGCCGAAGCGCTGCCCGCATCGCTCGGCCTGCCGCGCGAGACCGAGCCCTGAAGCGCATCACCAGCGAACAGACACCTCCCACGTCCACAGTCATTCCCATGCTCGAACGCAGCGCAGCCCACTTCCCCCAGTTCTCCCGCCTCGCACCCGACTTCGATCTCGAGGACGTGCAGCCGCCGGCCTCCGAGGCCGAGATCGCGGCGCTCGAGCAATCGTTGGGCGTGCCGCTGCCGGAGTCCTACAAGCAACTGCTGCGCTGCAGCCGCGGCTTCATGCTGATGGGCGGTGTCGTGCAGTTCGGCGACCAGCATCCGTTCTTCCACGAGTTCGAAGCGCTCGATCGGCTCGGCGAGGCGCAGCGCGCGGTGGTCAAGCGCCGCGGCGGCAGCTGGCCGCCGCCGTCGAACGGCATGCTGTGCTTCGCGGAGTTCTTCATGGAGGCCGACGGCGACCAGGTGCTGTTCGACGTGAGCCGGGGGCTGGTCGATGGCGAGTACCCGGTCGTCTACTACGCGCATGCCGCGTCGCCGGCCTCGGTGCGCGTGCTTGCGCGCTCGTTCGGCGAGTTCATGGAAGCCTTCCTGCGCTACGAGGAATTCGCCGACGAAGACGAGGAATGAGCGAGGATCCATCGACTCGCGCACCGCGCCGACCCCCATGACCCACGATTCCCTCGACGCCCCTTCGCTCGCGCTCGTCGATGCCTGCAGCCAGGCCTCGCTCGCGCTGCTCGAAGCCAACCTCACGCCGCACGGCATCCTGGCCGCGAGCCGCACCGAGGCCGCGGTGGCACGGCGCTACACGCGCATCTTCGGGCGCGACGCCGCGATCTGCGTGATGGCGATGTGCGGCAGCGGCGTGCCGGCGCTCGAGCAGGGCGCGGTCGCGAGCCTCGACGCGCTCGCGGCGCAGCAGGCGGCCAACGGGCAGATCCCGAAGTACGTCGACCCCGAGGGCCAGGACGCCGACTTCTGGTACCTGGGCTGCATCGACGCCACGTTGTGGTGGCTGATCGCGGTGGACCACGTGCGCCGCCACGGCAAGGTGGGCGCCACGCATTGGGCCGATGGCGTGCAGCGCGCGATCGGCTGGTTGCTGGCGCAGGAGCACCAGCACTTCCGGCTGTTGCAGCAGAACGAGGCCAGCGACTGGGCCGACATCATGCCGCGCTCGGGCTACGTGCTCTACACCAACGCGCTGTGGTTCGACGTCAAGCGCCGCTTCGGGATCGCGCAGGCCGACGAGACCCGGCACCACTTCAACCACCTGTTCAACCCGTTCCAGCGCGACCTGCCCGAATACCACCGCGCGCGGCTGCTGCAGCACTACGCGCGGCGCGGCCGGCGCGACCCGGGGCTGTACCTGAGCTTCGTCAACCTCGCGGTGGTGGGCGACGAGGGCGACGTGTTCGGCAACGTGCTGGCGATCCAGGCCGGGCTGGCCGACGAGGCGATGGCGCACCGCATCGTCAACACCATCGAGGGCGCGCGCGCGAGCGATCCCTACCCGGTGCGCGTGGTGCTGCATCCGCTGTCGCCGCAGCACGAGCTGTGGCGTGCCTACATGGGCCGGCACCGGCAGAACCTGGTGCACCAGTACCACAACGGCGGCATCTGGCCCTTCGTGGGCGGCTTCTGGGCCATGGCGCTGGCGAAGCTGGGGCTCGCGGCCGAGGGCTGGGCCGAGCTCGCGAAGCTGGCGCGGGCCAACGAGCTCGACGGCTGGCGCTTCACCGAGTGGTTCCATGGCCGCACGCTGGCGCCGATGGGCATGGCGGGCCAGAGCTGGAACGCCGCCACCTTCCTGCTGGCGCGGCGCGCGCTCGAGGGCGACGCCACGGCCTGGTGAGGGGGCGCTCGAGGGCGGCCGGTTCCCGGTTGCGGCATACTCGCCACCCCCCGCAATCTCCAATCTGCCTCTCGCACAAGACCCCCGCATGGACAAGGAAGTCGACCCCAAAGTACTCGCCGTCATCGATGAGATGCGCCTCTCCGGCCCCCGGCTCACGCCGGTCGACATCGTCGCCAAGATGGGGGTGTTCGACGCGCGCGAGAAGGCCTCGGACCACGCCTGGCTCGCCACCGGCGACAACGTGATCGCCACCATCTGGGGCGAGTACGTGAACCTCGGCGAGGGCGGGCGCTGGTTCTGCCTCGAGTCGCTCGACGTGCAGTTCCGCCCCGGCGGCGGCCCGCGCTCCGCGTTCCAGTCGCAGCGTGCCGCCGACCGCCTCGCGCTGCTCAAGCGCACCTTCGACGCCGGCCAGAATTTCCGCGCCGTGGTGCAGACCAACCGCATCGCCATCGGCGAGATCGAGACCAACCGCAGCGCCAAGGTCTCGACGCGCGTGCGCGACGACGCCGAATGGCATGTCGCGAGCTGGGAACCCGAGCGCAAGTTCGCGGTGCTGGTGCGCGGCCCGCGCGACTGGGCCCCCGACGAGGCCGCGATCCAGGCCGCCCGCGCCAAGGGCAACGTGCCCGACGAGGCCGTGGCCGGTGCCGATGGCGCCTCGAAGCTGGGCTCGGCCGAGGCCGTGCAGGAGGCCGCCATGGACTACGTGATGCGCCACTTCAAGGGCTACGGCTACAACGCCGAGGACGTGCGCAGCCAGAAGACCGGCTACGACATCGTGGTGTCGAACTCGAAGGGCGCGACCCTGCTCAAGGTCACGGTCAAGGGCACGGCCTCGGGCTTCCCGACCTTCCGCCTCACGCGCGAGGAGCAGCTGAGCTCGGTCGGCGAGCCGCTGTGGCGCCTGCTGGTGGTGTCCGACGTGGCGACCCCCACGGCCGCGCACAAGATCTACAAGCCCACCGAGATGACGCAGGCGCCGGGCTTCGAGCCGTTCTGATCCGTCAGGCCTGAGGCTGCTGCTGCGCGGCCTGCAGCTGCGCCGCCATCTTCTGGTGGATCAGGTTCACGGCCTTGAGCGGGCGCAGCATCACCTTGAACTCGGTGATCTTGCCCGCGTCGTTCCAGCGGATCATGTCGACGCCGTTGACCACGATGCCGTCGAGCTCCACCTCGAACTCGAGCACCGCGTCGTGCTCGGCCTTCACTTCGCGCACGTAGCGAAAGCTCGGGTTGAAGAAGACCTCGAAGGCCGCGGCCAGGTAGCGGCGCGTGATTTCCTTGCCGACCTGCGGCTTGTGCACCACCGGCGAATGGAAGACGGCGCTCTCGTCGAGCAGCACGTCGAGCCCCGCCGCGTCGCGCGTCTTCACGAGCTGGTGCCAGGTGGAAAGGGTGTCGATCGACATGGGGTGTGTCCGATGCTGTGGGTGGATGGAGCACGCCATGGTATCGGCTGGCGGCCCTGGGCGTGCTATTCGTCGATGCGCGTAAGCGCCTTGAGCACGGCCACGCCCCTGAAGGCCCGCCAGAGCCCGAAGGGCACCAGCAACAGGCCGGCCAGCCGATGCCACGACGGCTCCAGGGACAGCGCGGCCCAGACCCCGAGCGCGGCGATGAACAGGCCGCCGACGATGTTGACCACGCCGCCGCTGAGCCACTGCCACTGGAGCAGCCGCGCCGTCAGCGACAGCATGCGATCGGCCACCTTCAGTCCGAGCCGGTCGGCCAGCACATAGAGCCCGAGCAGCAGCAACGGCGCCACGGCGATGCCGATCAGGAGATATGCCGCGATGCCGATCAGGGTGTGCATGCGGCCCAGCTTATCAAGCGGGGCGCCGGCTCAGGAGAAGCGATCGAGCAGGCTGTACCAGGCCACGCCGGCCGCGATGTAGAAGCGCTGCAGTCCATGCAGCGGGATCGGCTGGAGCGGCGTCACCGGGTACGGGAAATCCGCCCCCGGCTGCAGCAGCCGCGCCGCCACGTGCCGGCCCATGCTGGTGGCCAGCGCGATGCCGCGCCCGTTGTAGCCCAGCGCGATCGTGAGGCCCGGCGCGGGCGTGTGCACATGCGGCATGAAGTCGCGCGTGACGGCGATGCGGCCGGCCCAGCGGTACTCGTATTCGAGCGGCCCGAGCTGCGGAAACAGCAGTTCGAGCGAGCGCTCGAGGTGCGCGAAATCGGCCGGCCCGGCCGGATCGGCGAAGTGGCCGCGCCCGCCCATCAGCAGCCGGCCCTGCGCGTCCTTGCGGAAGTACAGCAACAGGCGCTGCGAGGTCGAAGCGGTCTCGCCGCCCGGCAGGATGGCGTGCGCGGCCGCGCCCTGCAGCGGCGCGGTGGCCACGATGAAGCTGTTGGCCGCGAGCACGGTGCGCGAGAGGCCGGGCCACAGGCCGCCGGTGTAGCCGTTGGTGGCGATCAGCACCTGGTCGGCGACCACGCTCGCGCCGCTCGATGTGCCCGCATGCCACTGCGACCCGCGCCGCTCGAGCGCCGTGACCGCGCTGCCGCCATGCACCGATGCGCCCGCGGCCTGCGCCGCGCGCACCAGGCCGCGCGTGTAGGCCAGCGGCTGGATGCCGCCCGCGCGGCCGTCGAGCCAGCCGCCCGCGAAGGCCTCGGTGCCCAGGCGCGCCGCCACGTCGGCGCGGTCGAGCATCTGCGTGGCGACGCCGCGCCGCGCCCACTGCTCGGCGCGCGCATGCATGGCGGCGATGTGCCTGGGCGAATAGGCCACCTGCAGCCAGCCCTTGCGCACCGGCTGGCAGTCGATGCCGTGGCGCTCGATCAGCTCGAACACCAGGTCGGCCGAGCGCGAGACCGCGTCGATCAGCGGTTCGGCGCGCGCGGCGCCGTAGAGCCGCACCAGCTCGTCGGGATCGTGCTTGAGCGTGGGATTGACCTGGCCGCCGTTGCGCCCCGAGGCGCCCCAGCCCGGCTCGTGCGCCTCGAGCACGCAGACCTTGGTGCCGGCTTCGGCCAGGTGCAGCGCGGCCGACAGGCCCGTGAAGCCGGCGCCCACGATCAGCACGTCGGCGCGCTGCGAACCCGCCAGTGGCGGCGTCGGCGGTGCCGCTGGCGCGGTGGCGGCCCACAGCGAAGGAGGCAGTGTGGATGTCGCGATTCTCACGCGCGCACCTCCGCCGACGGATGCAGCACGCGCCGCAGGAAGTCCTGCGTGCGCGCCTGGCGCGGCGCGCCCAGCACCTGCGCGGCCGGGCCCTCCTCGACGATGCTGCCGCTGTGCAGGAAGCACACGCGGTCGGCCACCTCGCGCGCGAAGCCCATCTCGTGCGTGACCACGATCATGGTCATGCCCTCGTCGGCCAGCGCGCGCATCACGCCGAGCACGTCGCCCACGAGCTCGGGGTCGAGCGCCGAGGTGGGTTCGTCGAACAGCATGGCCTCGGGCTTCATCGCGAGCGCGCGCGCGATCGCCACGCGCTGCTGCTGGCCGCCCGAGAGCTGCGCCGGCCAGGCCTGCGCCTTCTCGGCCAGCCCGACCTTGGCGAGCAGCGCGAGCGCCTCCTCGCGCGCCTGCGCCGGGTTCTGGCGCAGCACGTGCACCGGGCCCTCCATCACGTTCTCGATCACGGTGCGGTGCGGGAACAGGTTGAAGCGCTGGAACACCATGCCCATGCGGCTGCGCAGCCGGTGGATGGCGGGCGCGTTGCGGTCCACGCGCTCGCCGAAGGCGCGCACCTCGCCGCCCTCGTACGACTCGAGGCCGTTGATGCAGCGCAGCACCGTCGACTTGCCCGAGCCCGAGGGGCCGATCAGGCACACCACCTCGCCCTTGTCCACGCGCAGGCTCACGCCCTGCAGCACGCGGTGCGCGCCGAAGCGCTTCTCGAGGCCTTCGACGTGGATCATGGCTTCCTCCTTCCGGCGCCGAAGCGCGCCTCGAGCCGGCGCAGGCCCCAGACCAGCGGCAGGCTCATCAGCAGGTAGAGCAGCGCGACCAGCGTGTAGACCGTCATGTTCTGGAAGGTGGAGGAGGCGATCAGCTGGCCGGCGCGCGTCATCTCGGCCACCGTGATGGTCGAGACCAGCGAGGAGTCCTTGAGCATCATCACCAGCGTGTTGCCGTAGGGCGGCAGCGCGATGCGAAAGGCCTGCGGCAGGATCACGCGCCGCATGATCAGCGCCGAGCGCATGCCCATGGCCTGCGCGGCCTCGCGCTGGCCCGGGTCGACCGCCTCGATGCCGGCGCGGAAGTTCTCGGCCTGGTAGGCCGAGTAGGCGATGCCCAGCCCGATCACGCCGGCCTGGAAGGCCGTGAGCTGCACGCCGAACTCGGGCAGCACGAAGTAGATGTAGAACAGCTGCACGATGATCGGCAGCCCGCGGATCACGTTGACGATCACCGCGCCGGTCCACGAGACGGCGCGCACCGGCGACAGCTTCATCAGCGCCAGCGCGAGGCCGAGCACGCTGCTCAGCAGGAACGACAGCACGGTGACCTGCACCGTGACCACCGCGCCCTGCAGCAGGATCGGCAGGAAGTCCTGCGCGTGTTGGAGGAACGAGGAGGCCATGGCTCAGCGCGCGCTCAGATGCCCCATTTCTGGACGATCTTCGCCAGCGTGCCGTCGGCCTTGATCGCGGCGATGGCCTTGTTCAGCCGCGCCAGCGTCTCGGTGTCGCCTTTGCGCACCACCAGGCAGACGTCGCCCACGTTCACCGGCTTGTAGCTGTCGACCAGCTTCACGCCCGGGAAGGTGTTCTGCCGGATCTGGTAGGCCATGATGGGCTGGTCGCCGAGGCCGGCCTTGATGCGGCCGAGCGAGAGGTCGCGCGTCATGTCGGCCACCGAGTCGTAGCTGCGCACCTCCTTGAAGATGCCCTTCTTGGTGAGCATGTCGAGGAACACGGTGCCGACCTGCGCGCCCACCACCTCGCCCTTGAGCTCGTCGAGCGTGGCGTAGGCACGGGTGTCGTCGGCCTTGACGATCAGGCCCTCACCGTACGAATAGACCGGGTCGCTGAAGTCGACCACCTCCTGGCGCGCGGGCGTCTTGAGCATGGCGGCCGAGACGATGTCGATCTTGCGCGCCGTGAGCGAGGGGATCAGCGCCGAGAACACGGTCTGCTGCACGTTGACCGTGAAGCCGCCCGCCTTGCCGACCGCGGTGACGGTGTCGACCATCATTCCCTGGATGCTGTTGCTCTTCACGTCGAGGAAGGTGAAGGGCACGCCGGTGGCGGTGGCGCCCACGTTGAAGCTGGCCGGGGCCGCGCCCTGGGCCGCCGCGAGCGAGGCCGCGCCGGCGATGCAGAGGCCGAGCGCGAGGCGGCGCAGCGGGCGGAGGTGGCGAACGATGCGATTCATGGAAGCACTCCTCAGGACAAGAGAGACAGAGAAAAGAAGGAAGCGGGGTCGACGCAACATGCATGCCAATAATCGATTCGATTGACTCTTTAATCAATAAATGAAAACCACTAGTCGAATTGATCGTATCGATATTCGATATTTCTTCGGACGCTAGCTATACTTCGGCGCCATGGACCCCACGACCGCCCCCACCGGGACCGCCGACGACGCGGCGCCCGAGGACAGCCAGAGCCTTCTCTTCAACCAGTCGCTCGAGAAGGGCCTGGCGGTGCTGCGCGCCTTCAGCGCGCGGCGGCGCACCATGACGCTGGCCGACGTGGCCGCGGCCACCGACATCACCAAGAGCTCGGCCCAGCGCATGGTCTTCACGCTCGAGAAGCTCGGCTACCTGCGCAAGCATCCGAAGACGCGGCGCTACCAGCTCACGCCGCGCGTGATGGAGATCGGCTTCAACTACCTCGCGGCCAATGCGCTGATCGACGTGGCGAATCCCTACCTGTCGGAACTCACCAAGGTGACGACCGAGACCTCCTGCCTCACCGAGCCCGACGGGCTGGACATGGTCTACGTGGCGCGCTTCGTGAGCGCGCAGTTCGTGCCGGTGCACATGCCGATCGGCAGCCGCATCCCGATGTACTGCACCGCCTCGGGCCGCGCCTTCCTGAGCGCGCTGCCCGAGGACGAGGCGCGCGCGCTGATCGAGGCCTCGGACCGCGTGGCCCACACCACCCACACGCTGACCGAGGTCGAGGCGATCCTGGCCACCTTGCGCCAGGCGCGGCTGCAGGGCTTCGCGACCAATGCCGAGGAGCTGTTCCTCGGCGACATGACCATCGCCGCGCCGGTGCTCGGCAGCCAGGGCCGGCCCGTGGCCTCGGTGCACGTGGTCGCGCCCACCAGCCGCTGGACCCTGGAGGAGGCGGTGCGCAAGCTGGCGCCCACCTTGCTCTTGTGCGCGCGCTCGCTCACGAGCTCGGCGCGCAGCCTCGATTGAGGCCATACGGTTTCGCGCATTGCGCGGCCGCGGGCAGCCTTTATGCTCGCGCGAACGCAACGCCCCACGGCGCCCCCCATGCGCCAGACCCCACCATGACCGATTTCCGCCCCGCCGCCGACCACCTGCGCTTCGATGCCATTCCCGCCGGGCGCCTGCCCGAGCTGCTGCGCGCCATGCCCAAGGCCGAGCTGCACATGCACATCGAGGGCTCGCTCGAGCCCGAGCTGATCTTCGCGCTCGCGCAGCGCAACGGTGTGGCCATTCCCTACGCCAGCGTCGAGGAGCTGCGCCAGGCCTACGCCTTCACCAACCTGCAGAGCTTCCTCGACATCTACTACGCGGGCGCGAGCGTGCTGCTCAAGGAGCAGGACTTCTACGACATGGCCTGGGCCTACCTCGAGCGCGCCGCGGCCGACCACGTGGTCCACACCGAGATGTTCTTCGACCCGCAGACCCACACCGCGCGCGGCGTGGCGATGCAGACCGTGGTCGACGGCCTGCACCGCGCCTGCGTCGAGGCGAAATCGAAGCTGGGCGTGAGCGCCTCGCTGATCCTGTGCTTCCTGCGCCACCTGAGCGAGGAGGAGGCCTTCGAGACCCTGGAGCAGGCGCTGCCCCATCGCGACAAGTTCATCGGCGTGGGGCTCGACTCGAGCGAGGTCGGCCATCCGCCCGAGAAGTTCGCGCGCGTGTTCGCGCGCTGCCGCGAGCTGGGCCTGCACCTCGTGGCCCATGCGGGCGAGGAGGGCCCGCCCGAATACGTGTGGAGCGCGCTCGACGTGCTCAAGGTGGAGCGCGTCGACCACGGCGTGCAGAGCGCGAAGGACCCGGCGCTGATGCAGCGGCTGGCGCAGGACCGCATCCCGCTGACCGTGTGCCCGCTGTCGAACCTCAAGCTGTGCGTGTTCCCCGACCTCGCGCAGCACAACCTCGGCACCCTGCTCGACGCAGGCCTGGTCGCCACGGTGAACTCCGACGACCCGGCCTACTTCGGCGGCTACATGAACCAGAACTTCACGCAGACCTTCGAGGCCACCGGCCTGGGCGCGCGCCACGCCTGGCAGCTCGCGGCCAACAGCTTCGAGGGCAGCTTCATCGACGAGGCCGCCAAGCGCGCCTACGTGGAGCGGCTCAACGCCGTCTTCGCCGACTTCGGCGCCTGACAGGCACCGGCGGAGGTCGAAGGCACGCGCGGTGCCAGCAGCGGCACCGCGACCAGCGCGCAGCCCGCCGCCGCCAGCCACACCAGCGGCCAGCCCTGCGCCGCCATCAGGTGCGGGATCGAGAACGGCGTGACGAAGCAGACCAGGAACACGCTGGTGTTCGCCATGCCCAGCGCCGTGCCGGCGCGCGCGGCGCCGGCCAGCGTGGCGAGCTCGGTATAGGCCACGCCGTGCCAGGCCGAGACGCAGATGCCGCTCACGCCCAGCAGCACCACCAGCGCGATGCGCAGCGCCTGCGATTCGGCCGCCACCTGCGCGCCGGTGCAGAACACCAGCAGCGCGAGCAGCGCGAACAGCGCCACGCTGAGGCTGGCGCAGGCGCGCAGGTAGGCCGGCCGGTTGCCGCGCCGGTCGGTCCAGCGCCCGCTCCACACGCGCATCGCCATCGCGCCGGCCTGCAGCGTGACCATGGCGGCGGTGATGGTCGCCAGGCCCGCATGGCCGAAGTCGTGCAGGAACACCGTGCCGAAGGACAGCACCGCGAACTGCGGCGCGCAGAGGATGCCGATGCCCGCGACGATGCGCCACACGCGCGCATCTCGCAGCGGGCCGGTGCCCGAAGCGGCCGGCGCGGCCGAGGGCCGTGCGGCGCGCTCGGGCGGCGGCTCGTGCACCCAGGCCCAGGCCATCCAGGCGCTGAGCGCGCACAGCAGCGCGAGCACGCCGTAGAGCGCCGCGAAGCCGAGGTGCAGCGCCAGCCACGGCAGCACCAGCGCGCCGACGGCGCCGCCCAGCGGCACGGCGGTCTGGCGGATGCTCATCGCGAGGCCGCGCTCGCCGGCGGCGAACCAGGTCATCACCGCGCGGCCGCTGGCGCCGTTGACGCTGCCGCCGAGCAGCCCGACCAGCAGCAGCCCGCCGCCGAGCAGGCCCAGGCCCGGGACGTGGCCGGCCACGGGCGCGGCCCACAGCGCCATCGCCGCCAGCGCGAGCGCGGTGGCGCCCAGGCCCAGCAAGAGCACCGGGCGGTCGCCCCAGCGGTCGGTCAGCAGGCCCCAGGGCAGCTCGCTGACCGCGATGCCCAGGCCCATGAGGCCGAGCACCAGGCCGAGCGTGGCGTTGTCGAGCTGGTAGCCCGAGCGCATCAGCACGGCGGTCATCGGGATGCCGCTGAAGGCGACCGAGAAGGCGGCGTTGGCCGCGACACCCGCGCTCAGCACTTTCCAGCGGTGGCGCGGCGGGAGCGGGGTGGGGGAAGGGGCGGGATGGGTCATAGGCGACGCAGTCTCCGCGCTTGCGAAGGTTTTGAAAATCAGAAAATAATCGTCGCATCGTTCGAAAAAACAGGATGGTTGCCATGTCCCAGGTGATGTTCGATCTCGACGTGCTGCGCAGCTTCTCGACCGGCGTGGCGCTCGGCAGCTATGCGCGCGCGGCCGACCGGCTCGGCCGCTCGACCTCGGCGGTCAGCGCCCAGCTCAAGAAGCTCGAGTCGCAGGCCGGCACGGTGCTGTTCCGCAAGGCCGGCCGCGGGCTGGAGCTGACCGATGCGGGCGAGACCCTGCTGGCCTACGCGCACCGCCTCCTGGCGCTCAACGAGGAGGCGGGCGCCGCGATGCGCGGCGTCGACCTCGAGGGCTGGGTGCGGCTCGGGCTGCAGGAGGACTTCGGCGAGACGCTGCTGCCCGCGGTGCTGGGTCGCTTCGCGCGCGCCCATCCCAAGGTGCGCATCGAGGCCTGCGTGGCGCGCAGCGGCGACCTGCGCGAGCGGCTCGAGCTCGGCAAGCTCGACCTCGCGCTGGCCTGGGACGCGGGCGAGCAGCCGATCTCCGCCCATGCGCAGCGCGTGGCGCGGCTGCCGCTGCAGTGGATCGGCCCGGTCGATCCGGCGATGTGCGACGCCCCCTGGTGGAAGGAGCGCGAGCGCGGCGCGGCGGGCGCGCGCAAGACGCAGGAGCCGCTGCCGCTGGTGCTGCTCGACGCGCCCTGTCCGCTGCGCGCCATCGTCACCGACGCCCTCGACCGCGCGGGCGTGCCCTGGCGCCATGCCTTCGCCAGCAGCAGCCTGGCCGCGCTGTGGGCCGCGAGCTCGGCCGGCCTCGGCCTCTCGGTGCGCACGCCCTTCGGCCTGCCGCGCCAGGTGCGGGCCATCGACCGCACGCTGCTCGGCCTGCCCGCGCTGCCGCAGATGTCGCTGTCGCTCTACCGCGCGCAGGCGCAGGCGGAAGCGCCGGCCGCGCGGCTGGGCACCTTGCTGCTGGAGGCGGTGCGCGAGCATGTGCAGGGCGAGGGGAGCGTGCTGCACTGAGCCCGGGGCCGGGCCGACCGTTCTTCGGCGCAGTGAGGGCAATGCCTCATACCGCCTGCTCGTGGATCGCCCCAGAATGGGGCGCAGAAGACAAGAGACAAGACGAGACAAGCCGGTCCATGGCCACCCCGAAGAACTTCCTGCACCTGTGGGACGACAGGTTCCTCTACATCACGCCGGCGATCCAGTCGGGCCTGACCGCGCGCTCCTCGGCCACGGTGCTGGCCTCGGTGAGCGGGCATCCGTTCATGCTCGAGGCGGCCGACGGCACGCGCACGTACTGCACCGCCGCCGTGGTGGCGCCGCACGTGGCGCGCCGGCTCGCGGTCGAGGGCTGCGGGCTGCTGTCGCTCAACATCGATCCGGCCTCGGTCGCCTACCGCATGCTCTCGCGCCAGCTCGGCGGGCACGGCATCCAGGTGCTCGATGCGCGCCGCTTCGGCCGCCTGCGCGAGGGCTTCGAGCCGGCGCAGGCCGGCGCGCTCGACGATGCCGCGCTGCAGGCACTGAGCCGCGGCCTGGTGGAGACCATCACCGGCAGCCCCGAGCGCCGCATGCCCAACGATCCGCGCATCGAGCGCGTGCTCGACGCGATCCGCCATCGCGCGGGCGCGGTGTCGCTGCGCGAGCTGTCGGCCGTGGCCTGCCTCTCGCCCGACCGGCTCACCCACCTGTTCGCGCAGCAGGTGGGCGTGTCGATCAAGCGCTATGCGCTGTGGACCAAGGTGCGGCGCACGGTCCAGCAGTTCACCGGCCAGCGCCCGCTGACCGACGTCGCGCTGACCAGCGGCTTCACCGACGCGGCCCACATGAGCCGCACCTTCAAGAGCTACTTCGGCCTCGCGCCCTCGTTCCTCGCGGGCAAGGTCGAGGTCAGGGCCGACGAGCAGGCCTCGCAGGCCTGGGGCCACGGCGCGGCCCCGATGCATTCCTGAGCGCCTGCTGAAGCGGCGCGCGCGCGGCCGCAATACAGCGGCTTCGTTCAAGCCAGCCCCCCGCGCGCTGCCTAAGCTGGCGAGGCTCCATCAAGAGAGCATGACCGAGCATTCACAGGAGACATCCGACATGAGACAAGACAATCCGCGCGGCCGGAGGCGGCCGCTCGCCCTCGCATTCACAGCCACCTCGCTGGCCGCGGCGGCCACGCTGCTGGTCGCCTGCGGCGGCGGTGGAGGAGGAGGCGGCTTCTTCCCGATCGGACCGATCAACCCGCCGCCGGCCGAGAACGCCACCTACAAGGCCGAGATCCGCCGCACCGCGATGGGCGTGCCGCACATCAAGGCCGACAACTGGGCCGGCGCGGGCTACGGCTACGGCTATGCGCAGGCGCAGGACGACCTGTGCACCATGGCCAACTCCTTCCTCACCTACCGCGGCGAGCGCTCGCGCTACTTCGGCGCCGACGCGCAGATCCCGTTCAGCAGCACCATCGGCCGGCCGAAGAACATCGACTCCGACTTCTTCCACAAGCACGTGATCTCGGACGACGTGGTGGCGGCGATGCTCAAGCAGCAGCCGGACACGCTGCTGAAGCTGGTCGAGGGTTTCGCCGCGGGCTACAACCGCTATGTGCGCGAGATCAAGGGCGGTGGCAGCGCGGGTGCGAACGCGGCCTGCCGCGGCGAGGCCTGGGTGCAGCAGGTCACGCGCGAGGACATCTTCCGGCGCATGTACGCGGCCAACTTCGCGGCGGGGCTCAGCAACTTCCTGCCGAACATCGCGGGCGCCACCGCGCCCGCCGCGTCGGTGACCATGGCCCGGCGCGAGGCCGCGAAGAGCGAGCCGGCCACCCGTCTCGCCGCGGTGCGCATGCCCGAGCTCCAGGTCGGCGGCCACGAGGGCGTGGGCAGCAACATGATCGGCTTCGGCACCGGCGCCACCGGCGGCGACAGCCCGCTGCTGTTCGGCAACCCGCACTGGTACTGGCGCGGCCCCGACCGCTTCTACCAGGCGCAGATCACGATTCCGGGTCAGGCCAACATCAGCGGTACCTCCTTCCTCGGCATCCCGGTGATCCTGATCGGCTTCAACAACGACGTCGCCTGGAGCCACACGGTCTCGACCGCCACCCGCTTCGGCTTCTTCGAACTCAAGCTCGCCGCGGGCGACCCGACCAGCTACATGCGCGACGGCGCCGCGGTGAAGATGAAGGCCGCGAACATCACCGTGCAGGTGAAGCAGGACGGCGGCGGCGTGGTGCCGGTCTCGCGCACGCTCTACAAGTCGGAGTACGGCCCGCTGATCAACCTCGGCGCGCTCAACCCGGCGCTGGCCTGGAACCAGACCACGGCCTACGCGATCCGCGACATCAACGCCGACAACTTCCGGCTGTTCCGCAACTGGCACCGCTGGAACACGGCCAAGTCGCTCGACGAGTTCATCGCGATCCAGAAGGAGGAAGTCGCGATCCCCTGGGTCAACACCGTGGCCGTGGGCCGTGGCGCGGCCAAGGCCTGGTATGCCGACATCGGCGCGATCCCGAACGTGTCGCCCGCGCAGATGACCGACTGCACCACGCCCACCGGCCAGATGCTCAATGCCGGCGTGGCCTCGCTCGCGCGCGTGCCGGTGTTCGACGGCTCGCGCAGCGCCTGCGACTGGCAGACCGACGCCGACTCGCCGCAGAAGGGCGTGATCGGTGCCTCGCGCCTGCCGAACCTGCAGCGCGACGACTACGTGGCCAACATGAACGACAGCTACTGGCTCGCCAATCCGAAGGCACCGATGACCGGCTATCCGCCGATCATGGGCCCGGCCGGCACCAGCCCCGTGAGCTTCCGCACGCGCATGGGCAACCTGCTCGCGCAGGGGCGCATCGACGGCAGCGACGCCTACGGCGCCAAGGGCGCGACCGCCGACACGGTCAAGCGCATGGTGCTCAACAGTCGCGCGCTGACGGCCGAGCTGTTCAAGGACCAGGCGCTGGCGATGGTGTGCACCGGACCGACGGTGTCGGTGTCGAAGGACCCGGCGACCGGCGACGCGATCGGACCGACGGTGGACGTCAGTGCCGCCTGCGCCGCGCTGCGTGCCTGGGACAACACCGGCACCGTGGCCTCGCGCGGAGCGCACGTCTGGGACGAGTTCTGGAACCGTGCCTCGCTGCTGCCGGCCGCCACGCTCTACAACGTGCCCTTCGATCCGGCAGATCCGATCCACACGCCGCGCGATCTGAAGAGCAGCGCAGCCGTCGCGCTGCGCGAAGCCCTCGGTGCCGCGGCGGTGCGGGTGCAGGCCAGCGGCTTCGCAGCCGATGCCAAGCGCGGCGACGTGCTGTTCGCCACCCGCGGCGGCCAGAAGATCCCGCTGTACGGCGGCTGCGGCGGCCCGGGTTACTTCACCATTGCCTGCTCGGACAACCGGCTCGACAAGGGCGGCTACACCATGGACAACGACCCGAACGGCAACAGCTACATGCAGATCGTGCGTTTCCCGGCCGGCGGCGTGGAGGCCCATACCTTCCTGACCTTCTCGCTGTCGGACGACCCGGCCTCGGCGCACAACGCCGACTACACCCGCGCCTACAGCGCCGGGCAGTGGCTCAAGGTGCCGTTCTCCGAAGCCGAGATCCAGGGCGATGCGGCGCTGAAGACCAGTTCGATCAGCGAATGAGCGAATGAGGCGCGGAACACCGTTCGTCGGAACAGCCACGAAAGGTTGAACTTCGGCGCACGGGCCCGCTCCCATCCTTCACTGCGTTGCCGAGGTGCGGGCCCCAAAGCCCCGCCTCGGTTTTTTTATGGGCGCCCGATCTCCACCCGCTCAGCGCCGTTTGGCGGCCCAGTTCCACGCCGCGCCCGCCGCCATCAGCACGCAGGTGCCGAGGAACACCGCGCGCATGCCGATGTGGCCGCCCACGAAGCCGCCGAGCAGCGGCCCGGCGACCTGGCCGGTGTACTGGGCCGAGGTCGAATAGCCGAGCATGTTGCCGGCCACGCGCTCGGGCACGTTGTGGCGGATCACGCTCGCGATGCATGGCAGGAGGCCGCCGAGCGACAGCCCCATCAGGAAGCGCAGCACGACGAGCTGCCAGCCCGAGGTCACGAAGGCCTGCGGGATCAGCAGCAGCGCCGACACCGCGAGGCAGCCCACGATCACGTTCCAGTGGCCCACCCGGTCGGCCAGCTTGCCCAGCCGCGAGGCCGACAGGATGCTGCCGAGCGCGGCGGCCGACATCACGAAGCCGGCCATCATGGTCACGCGCGCCGGGTCCTCGACCAGCGTCGCCACGTAGACCGTGATGATCGGCTCGATCGACATGTTGGCGAGCATCAGCAGCATGCCGGTGAACAGCATCGCGACCAGCGGCCCCTTGTCGGGCACGGCGGCCCAGCCGGCGCCGGCATCGCCGCCCTTGGCCGTGGCGGCGCGCGGCTTCTTCTCCTCGCGGATCAGGAAGGCCGTGGCGAGGAAGGCCACGAAGATGATCGCGCCGGCCGCGAAGAAGGTGGCGCGGATGCCGATCAGCGGCGGCAGCGCGCCGCCGACCAGCGGCCCCACGAGGTTGCCGGCCATGATCGCCGAGGACATCGTGCCCAGTGCCCAGCCGGTGCGGTCCTTGGGCGTCTGCGTGGCGACCAGCACCATCGAGCCCGAGGCATAGCCGCCGAGCAGGCCCGCGAGCAGCCGCAGCCCGACCAATTGCCAGACGTTGCCGGCCACGCCGATCAGCGCCATCGCCACCGCCATGCCGAGGCTGGCGCGGATCAGCATCGGCTTGCGCCCGTAGCGGTCGGCCAGCCAGCCCCACAGCGGCGCCACCAGCGCCGCACTGAGGAAGGTCGCGCCATAGGCCGCGCCCGACCACTGCACGATCGCCGCATGGTCCTTCACGCCGAGCTGCTCCACGTACAGCGGCAGGAAGGGCAGCAGCAGCGTCATCGCCACGATGGTGGTGAAGGAGCCGAACATGCAGACGACCAGGTTGCGTCGCCAGTGGGTGGAGTGCGTGAACGCGGCGGTGGAGGAGGGCTGTGCGTCGGTCGTCATGGGGTGGCGGAATTGTCCCGCCGCCCGCGCGCCCTGGCGCCTGCCGATTGGCGGCGGCAGCCATCGCGGCTGTGCACGGGTGGCGGCGCGGCCGCGCGGCTTTCGCTCTAATGGGCGTCCGGCCACAGACACCCAGGAGAACACCGCATGAAACCCCAGCCCATCGAGTACGCGAACGCCCCGGACGAGGTCCGCGCCGTGTTCGACGACATCAAGGCCACGCGCAACGTGCCCGACGTCAACAACTTCTGGAAGTACCTCGCGAACGACCCCGCCACCTTGCGGCGCACCTGGTCCAGCCTCAAGGAGGTGATGGCGCCCGGCGCGCTCGACCCGGTGGTCAAGGAGATGGTCTACCTGGCCGTGAGCGTCAGCAACGGCTGCAACTACTGCATCGCGAGCCACCACGCGGGTGCCGAGAAGGCCGGCATGACGCCGGCGATGTTCGCCGAGCTGATGGCCGTGGTCGGCATGGCCAACGAGACCAACCGGCTGGTCAACGGCTACCGGGTGCCGGTCGACCCGGCCTTCGACAAGTAAAATGCCCGCCCCTGCACCGGGCGTCCCGGCCGGTGCAGGGATTTCTTTTTACCGGGGCCATGTAGAGGAACACCATGTACAAAAACCTCGCGGGCCGCGCCTTGGTGGCGTGGCTGACCGCCTGTTTTCTGTTGTCCGCCCACTCCCGGGCCCACTCCCAACCCCAACCCGCGCCGCCGCTGAAGATCGGCTTCGTCTACGTCACGCCGCTGACCGAGGCCGGCTGGGTGCGCCAGCACGACGAGGGCCGCAAGGCGGTGGAAGCGGCGCTCGGCGCCCGCGTCAAGACCACCTATGTCGAGAACGTCGCCGAGGGCGCCGATGCCGAGCGCGTGATCCGCGACCTCGCGCAGCAGGGCCACCAACTGATCTTCACGCCGAGCTTCGGCTACATGGAGCCCACGCTCAAGGTGGCGCGCGACTTCCCCGAGGTGAAGTTCGAGTCGATCACCGGCTACAAGACCGCGCCCAACGTGGCGACCGCCAACGCGCGCTACTACGAGGGCCGCTACCTGGCCGGCGTGGCGGCCGGGCGCATGACGAAGAGCAACGTCGCGGGCTACGTGGCCGGCTTCCCGATCCCCGAGGTGCTGCAGGGCATCAACGCCTTCACGCTGGGCATGCGCTCGGTGAATCCGAAGGCCACCGTGCGCGTGGTCTGGCTCGACGAGTGGTTCGATCCGCCGAAGGAGCGCGACGCGGCCATGACCCTGTTCAACCAGTCGGTGGACGTGATCGCCTTCCACACCGGCTCGACCGCGGTGATGGCGGCGGCGCAGGAGCGCGGCAAGCTGGCGATCGCCTACCACTCCGACATGCGCAAGATCGCGCCCGACGCCCAGGTGGTCGCGGTCACGCACCAGTGGGGCGGCTACTACACGCAGCGCGCCCGCGCGGTGCTCGACGGCAGCTGGAAGAGCGCCAACCTCTGGGGCGGCGTGAAGGAGGGAATGATCCGGGTCGGCGATTTCGGCACCAAGGTGCCCCAGGCCGTGCAGCAGGAGGTGCTGGCGCGCCAGCAGGACATCGCGGCCGGCCGGCTGCAGCCGTTCCGTGCCGTGGCGGCCGAGGTGCGCGACAACGAGGGCCGCACGGTGATCGCCAAGGGCAGCCAGCTGTCCGACGAGCAGATCCTGCGGATGAACTGGCTGGCCGAGGGCGTGCAGGGGCGGATCGCGCGCTGAGCGGAACGCCCGTCGACGGGTTCGGGAACCGAATGCGGTTTTTCGTGTCGAATCGCTCTATGCCGGTTTTCGGGAAGGCTTCAGTGCTTTTCCGGTGCCAAAAAGGCAGATCTTTCGCTGACAATGGCGGGATCTGCCGGTAGTCGGTCCGCGAGGCCCGATACTCCGGCGTCGAGTTTCTGGAAGAACGTATAACAACAAAGGAAGCTTCGCCACGGGGCCGCAATGGCCTCACGTCTACAAGAAGCACGAAGGAGAGATGAGATGCGTCTCACCACCAAGGGCCGCTTTGCGGTCACCGCCATGATCGACCTGGCCCTGCACCAGACCACCGGTCCGGTCACGCTGGCTGCCATCAGCCTGCGGCAGAAGATTTCGATGTCCTATCTGGAGCAGATGTTCAGCAAGCTGCGCCGGCACGAACTGGTCGCCTCCACGCGCGGCCCGGGCGGCGGCTACTCGCTGGGCCGCAAGGCTGCCCGCATCACGGTGGCCGACATCGTGTTCGCGGTCGATGCCGCCGAAGCGGCGCCGTCCTCGGCCTCCGCGAGCGAGGAAGAAGGCGTGCGCTGCACCGCGCACGAACTCTGGGCATCGCTCAACAGCCGCATGGTGGAGTTCCTCGATTCGGTCACGCTGCAGCACCTGATGGACGAGCAGCTCGCGCGCAACGCGACGCAGGCCAAGGCGCCCGCGGTGGTCCGCCACGCGACTTCGCGCCAGGCCGCGCCCAGCGTGGCCCGTCCGACGAACGTGCCGAACTCGGTGTTCGCGCTGGGCAAGATGCTCGCGAAGTCCTGAGCTTCCGAGGTCTCGAGCGTCTGAATTTCCCGCCGGGCCGCGACGGCCCGGCGTTGCCGTTTCCGGCCCTGTCTTCGGGATAACCCGCAGGCCGCGCGCCATATAGCGCTCATACGCGCATGGAAATTGCGGCGGCGCGAGGCTGCATTACGCTCGGCCTCCACGATGAAAAAAGCCTACCGCGCCTCCCTGCTGCGCTTCGACGCCGCCGGTCTCCCCCAGTTCGACGAAGACGGCCTGCTGGTCGTCGGCCCCGATGCCGCCGGCCGCCAGCGCGTGCTCGATGCGGGCAGCCACGCCGCCGTGGCGCCGCGCCATCCCGAGGTCCACACCACGCACCTGCCGGGGCGCATCCTCGCGCCGGGCTTCGTGGACATGCACATCCATTTCCCGCAGACCGACATCATCGGTTCGCCTTCGCCGGGCCTGCTGCCCTGGCTCGAGAACTACACCTTCCCGGCCGAGAGCCGCTTCGCCGACCCGGCCCATTCGAAGGAAGTGGCCGGCTTCTTCCTCGACGAGCTGCTGCGCAACGGCGTCACCACCTCGCTGACCTTCGCGACCTCGCACGTGGCCTCGGTCGATGCCTTCTTCGAGGACGCCCAACGTCGCGGCCTGCGCATGATCACCGGCAAGGTGCTGCAGGACCGCAACTCGCCCGACGGCGTGCGCGACCGGACCGAGCAGAGCCTGATCGATTCCGAGGCGCTGATCCGCAAGTGGCACGGCGTCGACCGGCTCGGCTACGCGATCACGCCGCGCTTCGCGCCCGCGAGCACCGATGCGCAGATGCGCGGCGCCGGCGAGCTGGCCGCGAAGTACGCCGACACCTGGATCCAGTCGCACGTGGCCGAGAACCGCGACGAGGTGGCCTGGGTGCGCGAGCTGTATCCGCAGGCGCGTTCCTACCTCGACGTCTATGCCGGCTTCGGCCTGATGCGCGAGCGCGCCGTCTACGCGCACTGCATCTACCTCGACGACACCGACCGCGCGCTGCTGCGCGAGACGAAGACGGCCGCGGCCGTGAGCCCGACCAGCAACCTGTTCCTGGGCAGCGGCTTCTTCGACTTCGGCAAGGCCGACCAGGTGGGCCACCCCTACGGCCTGGCCAGCGACGTCGGCGGCGGCACCAGCTTCAGCCCCTTCCACACCATGATGGCCGCCTACTACGTGGGCCGCGAGGGCCAGACCAAGGCCGGCCTGAGCATCGCGCCTTCGGAGCTCTGGTGGCGCCACACCGGCGGCGCGGCGCGCGCGCTGGGGCTCGACGGCGTGGTCGGCAACCTGCAGCCGGGCTGCGAGGCCGACTTCCTGGTGCTGAACCCCAAGGCCACGCCGCTGCTGGAGCGCAAGACCGCGCGGGCGAACGGCCTCGAGGAGCTGCTGTTCGCGCTGATCGTGCTGGGCGACGACCGGCTGGTCGAGCGCACGGTGATCTCGCAGGCCGCGTAGGCGGGGCAGGGCGGGGCGGCGCGGCCGCCATGCCACAATTCGCGCCCGTTCCCCCCGCAGCAGCGACCGCATATGAGCATCAAGAGCGACAAATGGATCCGGCGCATGGCCGAGCAGCACGGCATGATCGAGCCCTTCGAGCCCGGCCAGGTGCGCGAGTCCGACGGCCACAAGATCATCAGCTACGGCACCTCGAGCTACGGCTACGACATCCGCTGCGCGCCCGAATTCAAGGTCTTCACCAACATCCACAGCACGGTGGTCGACCCGAAGAACTTCGATGAGAAGAGCTTCGTCGACATGCACGGCGACTACTGCATCATTCCGCCCAACAGCTTCGCGCTGGCGCGCACCGTCGAGTACTTCCGCATCCCGCGCAACGTGCTGACCATCTGCCTGGGCAAGAGCACCTATGCGCGCTGCGGCATCATCGTCAACGTCACGCCCTTCGAGCCCGAATGGGAAGGCTACGTGACGCTGGAATTCAGCAACACCACGCCGCTGCCGGCCAAGATCTACGCGGGCGAGGGCTGCGCCCAGGTGCTGTTCTTCGAGAGCGACGAGGTCTGCGAGACCAGCTACAAGGACCGCGGCGGCAAGTACCAGGGCCAGCGCGGCGTGACGCTGCCCAAGACCTGATCGCGTTGTCGAGCGCGTCTCCCTCGAGCGCGCGCGGCCTGCGCTGACGCCCGGTTACCCCGGCGCCTCCCGGGGCCGCTACCATCCGGCGATCACCGGCCAAAACCCCAGCAAGAGGCCGGCAAGGAGCATGCGATGAGATGGGAAGGCAACGAGCAATCCGACAACGTGGAAGACCGCCGCGGCGAGGGTGGCGGTGGTGGTGGCGGCGGCTTCATCGGCGGCCGCGGGATCGGCATCGGCACCATCGCCGTCGCGCTGATCGCGGGCTGGGTCTTCGGCATCAATCCGCTCACCGTGCTGAGCCTGCTCAGCGGTGGCGGCGGCCCGGCACCGGTGCAGCAGCAGCAACAGGGCCCGGCGCCCAAGCCGCCGGCCAACGACCGCGAGGCCGCCTTCGTCAGCACCGTGCTGCGCAATACCGAGGTGGTCTGGAGCGACATCTTCCAGAAGAACGGCGGCACCTACCATGCGCCGCGCCTCGTGCTGTTCCGAGGCGCCACGCCCACGGCCTGCGGCACCGGCGAATCGGCCATGGGACCGTTCTACTGCCCGGGCGACAAGAAGGTCTACATCGACCTCGGCTTCTACGACACGCTCAAGAACCAGCTCGGCGCGCCGGGCGAGTTCGCGCAGGCCTACGTGATCGCGCACGAGGTCGGCCACCACGTGCAGGACGAGCTCGGCATCACGGCCAAGGTCGACGGCATGCGCCGCCGCCTGAGCCAGAGCCAGAACAACGCGATGAGCGTGCGCGTGGAGCTGCAGGCCGACTGCTTCGCGGGCATCTGGGCGCACCACTCGCAGGAGTCGAAGAAGTGGCTCGACCCGGGCGACATCGAGGCCGCGATGAATGCCGCGCAGAAGATCGGCGACGACGCCTTGCAGCGCTCCGCGGGGCGCGCGGTGGTGCCCGACAGCTTCACTCACGGCACCAGCGCGCAGCGCCAGCGCTGGTTCGGAACCGGCTACCAAACGGGCAGCGTGCAGGCCTGCGACACCTTCAACGCGCGCAACCTCTGACGTTTGCACACGATTGCCTGACAGTGTGGCGTCTTGGACCGCGCGCCAGTGCTCCATTGTTTGCTATTGAATAAATAGCAATGCCGCGAAAGCGGGCGTTGTCATCGCGCGGTCACTGCCGTTTTTTGCGGCAGTGCGACAATAGCGGGCTCAATGACAAGTTCCTTCTCCAACTTATCGCTGGCGGCTCCGCTGGCGCGTGCCGTGGCCGAAATGGGCTACGAGACCATGACGCCGATCCAGGAGCAGGCCATTCCGGTCGTGCTTTCGGGCCAGGACGTGATGGGCGCAGCGCAGACCGGCACCGGCAAGACCGCGGCGTTCTCGCTGCCCCTGCTGCAGCGCATGCTCAAGCACGAGAACGCCTCCACCTCGCCCGCGCGGCATCCGGTGCGGGCCCTCGTGCTGCTGCCCACGCGCGAACTCGCCGACCAGGTGGCGCAGCAGATCAAGCTCTATGCCAAGTACACCAACCTGCGCAGCACGGTGGTGTTCGGCGGCATCGACATGAAGCCGCAGACGCTGGAGTTGAAGAAGGGCGTCGAGGTGCTGGTGGCCACGCCGGGCCGGCTGCTCGATCACATCGAGGCCAAGAACGCGGTGCTCAACCAGGTCGAGTACGTGGTGCTCGACGAGGCCGACCGCATGCTCGACATCGGCTTCCTGCCCGACCTGCAGCGCATCCTCAGCTACCTGCCCAAGCAGCGCACCACGCTGCTGTTCTCGGCCACCTTCTCGCCCGAGATCAAGCGCCTGGCCGGCAGCTACCTGCAGAACCCGGTGACCATCGAGGTGGCGCGTCCCAACGAGACCGCCTCCACCGTCGAGCAGCACTTCTACAGCGTGTCCGACGACGACAAGCGCCGCGCGCTCAAGCAGATCGTGCGCCAGCGCGGCATCACCCAGGCCTTCGTGTTCGTCAACAGCAAGCTGGGCTGCGCGCGGCTCGCGCGCACGCTCGAGCGCGACGGCCTGCGCACCTCGGCGCTGCATGGCGACAAGAGCCAGGACGAACGCCTGAAGGCGCTCGCCGCGTTCAAGGCCGGCGAGGTCGACCTGCTGGTGTGCACCGACGTCGCGGCCCGCGGCCTCGACATCAAGGACGTGCCCGCGGTCTTCAACTTCGACATCCCGTTCAACGCCGAGGACTACGTGCACCGCATCGGCCGCACGGGCCGTGCCGGCGCCTCGGGCCTGGCCGTGAGCTTCGCGAGCGGCGGCAACGACGCGCGCCTGGTGGCCGACATCGAGAAGCTGATCAAGAAGAAGATCGAGCTCGAGCCGGTCGAGTTCGAGGAAGACCGCCCGCGCGGCCGCATCAACGACGGCCGCCGCCACTGGCGCGAAGAGGGCGAGGCCGGCGACGCGCGCGACGTGCTCGACCAGCCGCGCGAACGCGGCTACGGCAGCGATGCGCGGCGCGGCGGCGGACGCCCGCACCGCGCGCCCTCGGCGCCGCGCGATCCCTTCTTCGACCAGCCCTACGAGGCCGGCAACAGCGAGGCCGCACCGGCCTGGGAAGCCGCGGCCAAGGCGCCCGCGCGCACCGGCGTGTCGAGCAACATCAAGAGCAAGCGCAAGATCGCGGCGCTGTTCAAGACGCCCGAGCCGAGCTGATCGGTTCTTTGATCGCCCAGCAACGAGGCCGCGCATGTCGCGGCCTTTTTCATGGGCGCTTTTTCAGCTTCTTCAGTGCGTGCGCCCGCCCGCCGGGCGCCGCTCGCCGCGCGCGGCCGCGAGCTCTTCCACCGCCAGCCCCAGCGCGCGAATGCCGGCCGAGATCTGCGCCGCCGGTATCGACGACAGCCGCAGCCTGAAGAAGGGGCATGGGTAGGGCGGCTTCGCGAAGAACACGTCGCCGGCCTCGATCAGCACGCCGTGGCTGCGCGCCATCAGCGACAGCTCGCCCGCGTCGACCCAGGCCGGCGCGCGCACCCACAGCGACGCGCCGCCCTGCGGCAGCCTGAACTCGAAATCGGGCAGGTGGTCGCGCAGCGCCTGCGCCGCCAGCGCGAGCCGTTCCTGCATCGCGTGATTCACACGCCGCGCATGCGACTCGTGATGGCCCAGCGAGAGGAACAGCGCATAGGCATGCTGCAGGAACGCGCTCGGATGCCGCACCATCGCATGGCGGATGGCGCGCAGCTCCTTGATCAGCGCGCGCGGCGCCACGATGAAGCCCAGCCGCAGCGCGGGCGACAGGCTCTTCGACACCGAGCCCACGTAGATCACGCGCCCGGTCTTGTCCAGGCTCTTGAGCGCCGGCATCGGCGTGCCCTCGTAGAGGTTCTCGGCCTCGTAGTCGTCCTCGATGATCACGAAGTCCTGCAGCTCGGCCTTGCGCAGCAGCCACTGGCGGCGCTCCAGGCTCAGCGTGGCGGTGGTCGGGCTCTGGTGCGAGGGCGTGACGAACAGGTAGTCGGCCGCAGGCAGCGCATCGACCACCAGTCCGTCTTCATCCACCGCCACCTCCACCCACTTGGGCTGGCGCAGCGAGAAGCTGTTGCGCGCATGCGGATGGCCGGGCTCCTCGAGGCCCACGCGCGTGTGGGTGTCGAACAGCGTGTCGGCCAGCAGGTAGTAGGCATGCTGCGCGCCGAGCGTGACGATGATCTCCTCCTTGAGCGCGAACACGCCGCGCTTGGGCAGCAGGCGCGTGCGGATCTGCTCGATCAGGTCGGGCACGTCGTCGGTCTCGAAGTCGGGCGTCCAGTGCTGTAGCTGCGAGCGCGCCAGGCTGCGCGCGCAGCACTCGCGAAAGTCCTCGGTCGGAAACAGCAGCGGGTCGTGCTGGCCGTAGACGAAGGGATAGGGATAGTCGCGCCAGCGCTCGGGCTTGGACAGCGTGGGCTGGTCCACCAGCGAGCGCAGCACGCGCGCCGACCAGTCGGGCGGCTGGCCCGACTGCCCGCTGCGTCCCACCAGCGGTTCGGCCGGTGCCGCCGCGGGCGGGCGCGCATTGCGCGCCACGAACACGCCGCTGCGCGGACGCGCCTCGAGAAAGCCTTCGTCGATCAGCTGCAGGTAGGCCGAGGTCACGGTGTTGCGGCTCAGCCCCAGCAGCACCGCGAGCTCGCGCGAGGAGGGCAGCGAGGCGCCCGCGCTCAGGTGGTCCTCGAGGATGGCCTGCACCACCGCGGCGCGCAGCCGCGCCTGCAGCGGCAGCGCGGGCTGGTCGGGCAGCGCGAAGAGCTGTGCCCACTGGGTGGCTCGGGGATGGCTCGCCATGGTCGCCGCAGTTTAGGGCAGGCCCTTCGCCGGCGCGCATGTCCGTGCGCTCTGGCTCGGTCGAATCCCCGCATCTGGCCCTATCGCGCACCCCGCCCGCTGCCTACCCTCGGCTCCATTCATTCCCCAAAGACTTTCATCCGAGCGCCATGTCCTCTTCCTTCCCGCCCGTCACCACCGACACCCTTGCCGCCTTCAGCGCGGCCTGGAACCGCCACGACATCGATGCGCTGATGAGCTTCATGAGCGACGACTGCGTGTTCCAGACCGCCGCCGGCCCCGATGCCTGCGGCACCCGCCACACGGGCACCGAGGCCGTGCGCAAGGCCTTCGCGGCCGCCTGGCAGGCCGTGCCCGACGCGCAGTGGATCGACGGCGTGCACTTCGTGCACGGCGACTTCGGCACCTCGCAGTGGACCTTCACCGGCACCGCCGCCGACGGCAGCCGCATCGAGACCGACGGCATCGACGTCTTCACCTTCAAGGACGGGAAGATCCAGCTCAAGAACGTGTTCCGCAAGGCACGCCCGAACCTGCCCGCGGCGAAGTAGTCCGCGCCACGCCTTCTTCGGAGCGCCCATGACGATGACCGGCACCGCCACATCCTTCACCGCCCCCGAGGCCGTGCCCGCCACGCCCTCGCGGCCCTACGACCCGCGCTACGACCCGCTGCTCGCGCCCGACCCCGGCGCCGGCCGCGCCTATGCGCCCACCTGGTGGGTCGCGAGCGCGGGCACGCCGCCCGAGGACGACGGCCCGCTGGTGCAGGACATCGACGTCGACGTGGCGATCGTGGGCTCGGGCGCCACCGGCATGTCGACCGCGCTCTATCTCGCGCAGGAGCACGGCATCCGCGCCACCGTGCTCGAGGCCAACCAGGCCGCCTGGGGCTGCTCGAGCCGCAGCGGCGGCCAGGGCCAGAACGCCAGCGGCCGCCTCAAGCGCTCGCAGTGGATCGCGCGCTGGGGCCTCGATACCGCGAAGAAGCTCGACGCCGAGATCCGCGCGGGCTTCGAGAACTTCAAGGCGCTCACGCAGCAGATCGACTGCGATGCCTTCGACGGCGGCCACCTCTACCTCGCGCACCGCCGCGAGAAGCTGCCGATGCTCGCCGCCGAGGCCGCGCTGATGCGCGACACCTTCGGCTATGCCACGCGCATGATGAGCGCCGAGGAAGTGCGCAGCGACTACTGCGACGAGCGCGAGACCGTGGGCGCGATGTTCGAGGCCGAGGGCGTGGGCATCCATCCGCTGAAGTTCACCTTCGGCCTGTTGCGGCGCGCACGCGCGCTCGGTGTGAAGGTCCACACCTCGAGCCCGGTGCAGGGCTGGCAGACCATCGACGGCGTGCACCACCTGCGCACGCCCGGCGGCACGGTGCGCGCGCGCCGCGTGGCGGTGTGCACCGGCGGCTACACGGGCCAGGCACTGAGCCCGCTGTTGAAGAACCGCGTGATGCCGATCCTCTCGAACTCGGTGGTCACGCGCGAGCTCACCGAGGCCGAGTTGAAGGCCACCAACTTCCGCTCCAGGACCTTCCTCACCGACACGCGCACGCTGCGCTTCTACTACCGGCTGCTCGAGGGCAACCGGCTGCAGATCGGCAGCCGCAGCTCGGTCAGCGGCGCCGATGCCGAGGCACCGGTGCACCTGAAGCTGCTCACCGACGCGATCGCGCGCAAGTTCCCGCCGCTCGCCAACATCCGCATCGACCACTCGTGGTGGGGCTGGGTCGACATGAGCCACGACATGATGCCGCGCATCACGCAGCCCGATGCGTCGAAGAAGATCTGGTACGCGGTGGGCTATGGCGGCAATGGCGTCTCGTTCTCGACCTGGGCCGGCAAGCGCCTGGCCGAGCGCATCGCGGGCCGCGACGCGGGCCGCGAGGTGTTCGAGCTGCCGATCTACGACTCGCCGCTGCCCTTCCCCAACGTGATGGGCCTGGTCGAGTCGCAGGCCTTCGCGCCGTTCCGCCGCATGGGCCAGCGCATGCTCTACAAGTGGTACTGGCTCAAGGACGAGAAGTAGCGCGCGCCGGCACCATCGCGCTCCCGCATCCGGTGCGCCTTCCCGCAAACGGCGCATCGCACGCCGCACAACGGGGCAAACCCGCAGCGTCTGGCCCTGTGGATCGGTGCCACGTGGCTCTTCGTGGCACCTGCTCGCGGGCCTATCGTCGATCTCGTCGGCGCCGCACCGCGCGCCGCTTCTTCTTCGAGTAGCCATCCAGAGGTCCCGCATGCCGTTTCCGCTTTCCCGCTTCACGCGCCGTGTCACCCTGTTGTCGGCGGCCTCGCTGGCCGCGCTCGCGCTGTGCTCCCTGCCGGCCACCGCGCAAGAACCCAAGCGTGGCGGCACGCTGGTGATCGGCAGCACGCAGACGCCGCGCCACCTCAACGGCGCCGTGCAGTCGGGCATCGCCACCGCATTGCCCTCGGCACAGATCTTCGCGAGCCCGCTGCGCTTCGACGACAAGTGGAACCCGCAGCCCTACCTGGCCGAATCGTGGAAGCTCGCCGACGACGCGAAGTCGCTCACGCTCAACCTGCGCAAGAACGCGGTGTTCCACGACGGCAAGCCCATCACCTCGGCCGACGTCGCGTTCTCGATCATGGCCATCAAGGCCAACCATCCCTTCACCACCATGCTGGGCCCGGTCGAGAAGGTCGACACGCCCGATCCCTACACCGCCATCATCCGCATGAGCGCGCCGCATCCGGCGATCGTGCTCGCGATGTCGCCCGCGCTGTGCCCGATCCTGCCCAAGCACATCTACGGCGACGGCACCGACCTCAAGAACCATCCGCGCAACAGCACCGACGTGGTCGGCTCGGGCCCGTTCCGCGTCACCGAGTTCAAGCCCTCGCAGCGCATCGTGATGGAGCGCTTCGACAAGTTCTTCCTGCCCAACAAGCCCTATCTCGACAAGGTCATCGTGAGCATCACGCCCGACATGGCGAGCCTGGTGCTCGGCGTGGAGCGCGGCGATATCCAGATGCTGCCCTTCGCGACCCTGCCCACCGACCTCAAGCGCTTCGCCAACGATCCGCGTGTGTCGCTCACGCCCAAGGGCTACGACGGCATCGGCCCGCTCAACTGGCTGGCCTTCAACACCGCGAAGAAGCCGCTGTCCGACCTGCAGGTGCGCAAGGCCATCGCGCACTCGATCGACAAGAACTTCATCACCAAGGCGCTGATGGGCGGCTTCGCCACCGTGTCCGACGGCCCGCTGGTGGCCAGCAGCCCGTTCGCGGTCAACGACCTGGTGCGCTATCCGCTCGACCTCAAGAAGGCCGGCGAGATGCTCGATGCCGCGGGCTACAAGGCCGGCGCCAACGGCGAGCGCTTCAAGCTCACCATCGACTACCTGCCCGGCGGCGACGACCAGCAGAAGAATGTGGCCGAGTACGTGCGCGGCCAGCTCAAGAAGGTGGGCATCACGGTGGAGGTGCGCGCCTCGGCCGACTTCCCGGCCTGGGCCAAGCGCCTGGCCACGCACGACTTCGACATGTCGATGGACGCGGTCTTCAACTGGGGCGATCCGATCATCGGCGTGCACCGCACCTACCTGTCGACCAACATCAAGCCCATCGTCTGGACCAACACCCAGTCCTATGCCAATCCGAAGGTCGACGAGCTGCTCAACACCGCCGGCGGCTTGACCGACCCGACGCAGCGCAAGGCCTACTACGCCACCTTCCAGAAGATCGTGACCGACGAGCTGCCGATCGAGTTCATCAACCAGGTGCCCTACCACACGATCACCAGCAAGAAGGTCGGCAACGTGCCCACCACCATCTGGGGGCCGCTGTCGCCGCTCGACGAGGTCTACATCAAGTAAGGCAGGGCGCACATGGGCATGCTTCGCTACGCCGCCTCGCGCCTGCTGCAGGGCCTCGCCCTGGTGCTCGCGGTGGTGGTGCTGAACTTCGTGCTGGTGCACGCGGCACCGGGCGATCCGGTCGAGACCATCGCGGGCGCCAGCGGCGGCATGTCGGCCGAGCTCATGGCCGAGCTGCGCACGCAGTACGGCCTCGACCGGCCGCTGCCGGTGCAGCTCGGCGTCTACCTCGGCAAGGTGCTGCGCGGCGACCTCGGCTATTCGTACTTCTTCAACCTGCCGGTCACGCAGATGATCGCCGAGCGCGTGCCCGCCACCTTGCTGCTGGTGCTGAGTTCGGTGCTGCTGGCCTTCGTGGTCGGCACGGCGCTCGGCGTGCTGTCCTCGCGCCGGCCCAACGGGCTGCTGTCGCAGTTCATCACCGTGCTGTCGCTGGTGGGCTTCGCGGCGCCGGTGTTCTGGATCGGCATCATGCTGGTGATCCTGCTGGCCTCGGTGTTCCCGATCCTGCCGGTGGCCGGCATGCGCTCCATCGATTCCACCGGCGGCGGCCTGGCCGACGTGCTCGACGTCGCGCACCACCTGGTGCTGCCCACGATCACGCTGAGCCTGGTCTACCTCGCGCAGTACAGCCGGCTCGCGCGTTCGTCGATGCTCGACGTGCTCGGCTCCGACTTCATCCGCACCGCGCGCGCCAAGGGCCTGGCCGAGCGCGTGGTGCTCTACAAGCATGCGCTGCGCAACGCGTTGCTGCCGGTGGTGACGGTGCTCGGGCTGCAGTTCGGCAACGTGCTCGCGGGCGCGATCCTGGTCGAGACCGTCTTCAACTGGCCGGGGCTCGGCCGCCTGGCCTTCGACTCGGTGCTGCGGCGCGACTACCCGACCATCCTCGGCGTGCTGCTGTTCTCCTCCATCGTGGTGGTGGTGATGAACCAGCTCACGGACCTCTGCTACCGCCTGATCGATCCGCGCATCAAGACCGCGTGACGCCTCCCCCGATGAATGCGACCTCCACGATGACCCTCGACCCAGACCCGGCGCCCGCCGCGAAGCCGGCTGCCCCCGCGCGCACGAGCGCCGCCGCCGGCCCGCGCGCCGAACACCCCGGCATCGAGGCCGCGCGCATGTTCCTGCGCAACCCCGCGGCCATCGCCGGCATGGTGCTGCTGCTGATCGTGCTCGCGGTCGCGATCGCCGGGCCCTGGCTCTATCCGGCCGATCCCTTCGAGATCAAGGCCGCGCCGCTCACGCCGCCGTTCAGCGAGGAGGCCTGGCTCGGCAGCGACTACCTCGGGCGCGACGTGCTCACCGCGCTGATCTACGGCGGCCGCGCCACCCTGCTGGTGGGCGCGGTGGCGGCGCTGCTGTCGGTGCTGATCGGCATCACGCTCGGCGCCTTCGCCGGCTACTACGGCGGCAAGGTCGACGCGGTGCTGATGAAGATCACCGAGTTCTTCCAGGTGCTGCCCGCGCTGCTGTTCGCGATGGTGGTGGTGACGCTGTTCTCGCCCACGCTGGTCACGGTCACGCTGGCCATCGGTGTCGTGAGCTGGACCGGCACCGCGCGGCTCACGCGCGCCGAGTTCCTCAAGTACCGCGGGCTGGAGTTCGTGCGCGCCGAGCGCGCCATCGGCGCGCGCGACGCCCGCATCATCTGGAAGGTGATCCTGCCCAATGCGCTGCCGCCGCTGGTGGTGTCGGCCACGCTGGCGATCGGCGCCGCGATCCTGTTCGAGGCCGGCCTGTCCTTCCTCGGCCTGGGCGATCCCAACCAGATGAGCTGGGGCCTGATGATCGGCTCGAGCCGCCAGTACGTGCTGTCGTGCTGGTGGGCCGTGGCCTTCCCGGGCGCCGCGATCTTCGTCACCGTGCTCGCGGTCAGCCTGATCGGCGACGGGCTCAACGATGCCCTCAACCCCAAGCTGAGGGAGCGCTGAGATGAGCGAGCCACTGCTGCGCGTGCAGGACCTGCACGTCGAATTCCGGACCCGCCGCGGCCAGGCGCTGGTGCTCAACGGCGTGGACTTCGAGCTGCGCGCCGGCGAGACGCTGTGCGTGGTCGGCGAGTCGGGCTGCGGCAAGAGCATGACCGCGCTCGCGCTGCTGCGGCTCATTCCCTCGCCGCCGGGGCGCATCCGCGACGGACGCGTGCTGTTCCAGGGCGAGGACCTGGTGCGCGCCACCGACGCCCGCATGCGCGAGGTGCGCGGCAACCGCATCTCGATGATCTTCCAGGAACCGATGACCTCGCTGAACCCGGTGTTCAGCGTGGGCGACCAGATCGGCGAATCGCTGCGGCTGCATGCGGGCCTCGATGCGCGGGCCGCGCGCGAACGCGCCATCGAGATGCTGCGCCAGGTCGGCATCCCGGCGCCCGAGCGGCGCGTGGACGAGTATCCGCACCAGCTCTCGGGCGGCATGCGCCAGCGCGTGATGATCGCGATGGCGCTGGCGTGCCGGCCCGACATCCTGATCGCCGACGAACCCACCACCGCGCTCGACGTGACGGTGCAGGCGCAGATCTTCGACCTGCTGCGCGAGTTGCAGCGCGAGAAGGGCACGGCGATCCTGCTGATCACGCACGACATGGGCGCGGTGGCCGAGATGGCCGACCGCGTGATGGTGATGTACGCGGGCCGCGTGATCGAGCAGGGCAGCGCCGACCAGGTGCTGTCCGCGCCCGGCCATCCCTACACGCGCGGCCTCATCGACTGCCTGCCCGAGCTCGGCAGCAGCGCGGCCTTCGACGACGACACGCGCGAGGACCTGGCCGAGATCCCCGGCGTCGTGCCTTCGATCTGGGAACTGGGCAGCGGCTGCGCCTTCCGCGAGCGCTGCCGGCATGCCATGCCGCGCTGCGCGCACGAGGTGCCGCCGATGTTCGCGCTGGCCGGCGATGGCGATGGCGGCGCGTCGCATGGCGCGGCCTGCTGGCTGCATGCCGAGGCGCTGGCGGAGGAGGTCGCATGAGCCTGATCGAACCGGCGGACACGCTGCTCGCGGTCGACGACCTGCAGGTGCACTTCCCGCGCGCCAGGGCCGGCTGGGGCCGCAAGCCCGAGGTGGTGAAGGCGGTGGACGGCGTGTCCTTTGAGATCCGCCGCGGCCGCACGCTCGCGGTGGTCGGCGAATCGGGCTCGGGCAAGACCACCACCGCGCTCGCCGTTATGCGGCTGTCGCCGCTGACGGGCGGGCGCATCCGGCTCGGCGACACCGACCTCGGCGCGCTCGAGGGCGAGGCGCTGCGCCGTTCGCGCACGCGCATGCAGATCATCTTCCAGGATCCGTTCTCCTCGCTCAACCCGCGCGAGCGCGCCGGTGCCGCGGTGCGCGCGCCGCTCGACCTGATGCAGGTGGGCACGCCCGAGCAGCGCACGCGCCGCGTGGCCGAGCTGTTCGAGGCCGTGGGCTTGCGGCCCGAGCAGCAGCAGCTGTTTCCGCACCAGTTCTCGGGTGGCCAGCGACAGCGCATCAATATCGCGCGCGCGCTCGCCACCAATCCCGAGCTCGTGGTCTGCGACGAGCCGGTGTCGGCGCTCGACATCGCGATCCGCGCGCAGATCCTCAACCTGCTCGCGCGGCTGCAGCGCGAACTGGGCCTGACCTACCTGTTCATCTCGCACGACATGGCGGTGGTCGAGCACATCTGCGACGACATCGCCGTGATGTACCTGGGCCAGATCGTGGAGCGCGCGCCGCGGCGCGCCTTCTTCGCGCAGCCGCTGCATCCCTACAGCGTGGCGCTGATGTCGGCCGTGCCCACCGTGGGCGGCGGCCGGCGCCGCGCCGCCGGCCGCATCAAGCTCACGGGCGATCCGCCGAGCCCGATCGATCCGCCGCACGGCTGCCGCTTCGCCGGCCGCTGCCCGGTGGCCGAGCCGGCCTGCGCGGCCGAGCCGCCGCCGCTGCGCGAGGTGGTGCCCGGCCACTGGGTGCGCTGCCGCCGCGTCGGGTTGGCCGACGGCCTGCCGCTGCCGCCCCTGCGCCTGCAGGCCGATTGAATCCGCGCGAACATCGCGTCGCGCCCCGTCCATCCTCCTTCCCGAATCCATGACCGCCACCACCGTCTACAGCGCCCGCAAGATCCTCACGATGAACCCGATGCAGCCCGAGGCCACTCATGTCGCGGTGCGCGACGGGCGCGTGCTCGCGGTCGGCTCGCTCGACGACGTGCGCGCCTGGGGCGACTTCGCGCTCGACGAGCGCTTCGCGTCCAAGGTGCTGATGCCGGGGCTGGTCGAGGGCCACTGCCACCTCAAGGAAGGCAGCATGTGGGACTGGGCGTACCTCGGCTGGTTCGACCGGCGCGATCCGCAGGGCAAGGTCTGGAGCGGCCTGCGCTCGATGGAGGCCGTGGTCGCGCGGCTGGCCGAGATCGCCGCGCGCATGCAGGCCGAGGGCCGGCCCGAGTCCGAGCCGCTGGTGGCCTGGGGCTTCGATCCGATCTACTTCGGCGGCGAGCGCATGACGGTGGAACACGTCGACCGCGCGAGCGCCACGCGGCCGATCGTCATCGGCCATGCCAACGGCCACCTGATGAACGTCAACAGCGCGATGCTGCGCATCGCCGACATCACGCGCGACAACGAGGTCGAGGGCGTGGTCAAGTTCGCCGCCGGGCCGGCCGCGGGCGAGCCCACGGGCGAGCTGCAGGAACCGGCCGCGATGTTCCTGGTGCTGCGCAGGATCGGCAATGCCGGCCTGCTGGCGCCGATGACCGAGGCGGGCGTGCGCTCCTTCGCGCGGCTGGCCTGCATGCAGGGCGTGACCACCGCCACCGACCTGGTCAACAAGCTCACCGAGGAAGACTGCGGCGTGCTCGAGCGCGCCACCGGCGCCGAGGATTTCGCGGTGCGCATCCTGCCCGCGTTCCAGGCCTTCCACGGCACGCATGGCGCGGCGCAGGGCGCGGAGCATGTACAGGCGCTGATGCCACGCAACACCGACCGGCTGCGCTATGGCCTCGTGAAGATGATGCTCGACGGCTCGATCCAGGGCTTCTCGGCGCGGCTGCGCTGGCCCGGCCATTTCAACGGCGCGCCCAACGGCATCTGGGTGACCGCGCCCGCGCAGTACGAGACCGATTTCGAGACCTACCACCGCGCCGGCCTCACCATCCACACCCACACCAACGGCGACGAGGCCAGCGAGGTCGCGATCGACGCCATCGGCCGCGTGCTCGCGCGCGCGCCGCGCCCCGACCACCGCCACACGCTGCAGCACGGCCAGATGATCGACGCGCCGCTGTTCCGCCGCATGGCCGCGCTGGGCCTGTGCGCCAACCTGTTCGCCAACCACATCTGGTACTGGGGCGACCAGCACTACGAGATGACCATGGGCCCCGACCGCGCCAACCGGCTCGATGCCTGCGGCAGCGCGCTCGCCGCCGGCGTGCCGCTGGCGATCCATTCCGACGCGCCGGTCACGCCGCTGGGCCCGCTGTTCACCGCCTGGTGCGCGGTCAACCGCGTCACGCCCAAGGGCCGCGTGCTCGGCGCGGCCGAGCGCATCACGGTCGAGCAGGCACTGCGCGCCATCACGCTGGGCGCGGCCTGGACCCTCAAGCTCGATGGCGAGATCGGCAGCATCGAATGCGGCAAGCGCGCCGACTTCTGCGTGCTCGAGGAAGACCCGCTGGCCATCGACCCGATGCGGCTCAAGGACCTGCGCGTCTGGGGCACGGTGCTGTCGGGCCGCGTGTTCGAGGCATGAGCGCCGCGCGGCTGCCGCTCACGGTCGTCGGCGGCTTCCTCGGCGCCGGCAAGACCACGCTGCTCAACCGCTGGCTGGCCGAGGCCGAGGGCCTGCGCATGGCGGTGCTGGTCAACGACTTCGGCGCGCTCAACATCGATGCCGGCCTGATCGCCGCGCGCCATGGCGACACCGTCGCGCTCACCAACGGCTGCGTCTGCTGCCAGATCGGCGACGACCTCGGGCGCGCGCTGCAGGGCACGATCGACGCCCAGCCGCCGTTCGACGCCGTGGTGATCGAGGCCAGCGGTGTCTCCGACCCCTGGCGCATCGCGCAGATCGGCATGGCTGCACCCGAGCTGAGCCTGCAGGCCGTGCTGGTGCTGGTCGATGCGAGCGCGGTCGCCGCGCAGTCGCGCGACCCGCTGCTGGCCGACACGCTCGCGCGGCAGGTGAAGTCGGCCGACCTCGTGGTGCTCAACAAGACCGACATCGCGGGCGATGCCGCGCTGGCGGCCGCCACGGCCTGGCTCGACGCGACCGTGCCGGGCACGCCGCGAATCGCGACCACGCAGTCGGACCTGCCGCTCGCGCTGGCCTCGGGGCTGCAGGGCCAGGCCAGGCCGCATGCGCATTGCGATGTGCCGGGCTGCGGCCACGATCACGAGCACGCGCACCACGCCGACCATGGCGCGCAGTTCGCGACCTGGAGCGCGCGGCCCGCGGCCGTGTTCGCGCCCGAGGCCTTGCGCGCCTGGATGCGTGCGATGCCGCCCGGCGTGCTGCGGCTCAAGGGCCTGCTGAAGATCGAGGCCGAGGGCGGCGGCGAGGCCTGGTCCGAAGTCCAGTACGCAGGCCGCCACGGCATGCTGCGGCGGGCCACCGCGCCGCTCGATGCCGAAGGTGCCGCGGTGGTCGCGATCGGTCTGCGCGGCCAGTTGCCGACGCGGGCGCTCGAGGCCTTCTTCGGGGCCACGGCAGCTTCAGCGAATCCTTAGCCGCGTCGCGTCGGTTCGTGTTGCAATGCGGGCTTTTCGCCCGACGCGCACCCGCGCCATTGCACACGCCATGAACCCGACCCTCGTGATCCGCCCGCCCACGCGCGACGACTACGCCGACTGGAAGCCGCTGTGGGACGGCTACAACGCCTTCTACGAGCGCGAGGGCCCGACGGCCTTGCCCGACGCGATCACGCAGGCCACCTGGCAGCGCTTCTTCGATGCCTACGAGCCCGTGCATGCGCTCGTGGCCGAGCACGAGGGCCGGCTGGTCGGCCTCACGCACTACCTGTTCCACCGCAGCACCACGCGCATCGAGCCGACCTGCTATCTGCAGGACCTGTTCACGCTGCCCTCGCTGCGCGGCCAGGGCGTGGGCCGGCGGCTGATCGAGGGCGTGTACGAACGCGCCGCGCAGGCCGGCGTGAAGCGCGTCTACTGGCAGACCCACGAGACCAACCTCGCGGGGCAGCGGCTCTACGACAAGGTCGCGGACCGCACGGGCTTCATCATCTTCGCGAAGAACGTCTGACGTTTCACTGTTCGTGGCTCCACCGGTCCCAGGCCCGCATCGCCTCGGCCCGGTAGGCATTGATCTGCGACGGAAAGTGCACGAAGCGGCTGTCGCGGGTCGCGTAGATCGGCGCCGGCGCGAGCGAGATCGCGTCGACCACGTGCTCGGCGTTCTCCAACCCGAACCGGCGCATGCCCGCGAGCACGCTGGCCTGGTCGCCACCGCCCGCGTAGACGTTCGACTTGTCGAGCACGGCCTCGATCGCCGCGCAGACATGGTCGACGAACTGCCGCATGCGCGGCCCGGGCCTGAAGCCCATCAGCCCCGAGTTCGCGGGCCAGGCACTGTGGTCCATGCCGATCACGAAGTCGCGCGCGCCGAGCACCTCTTCCACGCCCAGGCGCTGGTTGATCGCGAGGATGTCGGCATCGATCCAGAACAGCTGCTCGTGCTGCGCCAGATGCTCGCGCACCAGGTGCATCTTGGCCCAGTTGGCCTGCACGCCGGCCGGCACGAAGGCCGGCAGCTCGCGGTAGAGGTGATGGCCATAGCCGTGGCGCTGGCAGTAGCGTGCGAGGTTGTCTTCGTGGATGCGGCCGTAGCCCGCCACCTTGGCGTCGTAGAACGAGACGAAGGCGATCTTCGCCTGCGGGTTCAGGTGCAGCTCGCCTCCCCGTGCCTCCTGCGCGGCCTGCTCCCATTGCGCCGGCAGGTCGAGCGGCCGTTCCTCCTCGAAGGCGCGCGCCTGCTCGAGCAGCACGCTGACGTAGCGGAAGTCGTAGCCATAGGTCGGCAGCCACACGCCATGCTGGCGTTCCCAGCGCGGCGCCGCATGCGCGACCAGCGGCACCACCTTCGGCAACTGGTCGATGGCGACGCGGCCGCCGCCGTCCCAGACGGCCTGGATGCTGCTGTAGTAGCCGTTGGCCAGGCGGTTCTCGAGCGGATGCACGGCAAAGGCCTCGCCCAGGTGTTCGCCGGCGGACTTGCCCAGCGTGTCCGGGTCGCCCGCCACGCTCACCGACACATGGAACACCAGCAGCCGCAGCCGCTCGCGGACCTCGGCGGTGTTGCGCAGGATCATCCCGCTCGATGTGGGCAGGCTGGCGCCGGGCTCCTGCGACACGACCACGAAGTCATGGCCCTGTGCCACGTCCTCGAGCTTCTGCCGGCCGTAGACCACCGAGAACTCGTCGAGCACCAGCAGCAGCCCGCCGTCGGCCAGCGCGAGCAAGGCGCCGTAGATCGCGTGGTACTTGTAGAGCTCGGCCTGCCGGTCGCCGAACACGTGCAGGCTGTCCCTGGCCTCGTGCGCATAGCCCCAGCGCGCCGCATAGGCCGCGTGGTTCTCGAGCAGGCCGTCGATCGGCCGGTGGGCGAAGACGGAGAGGATCGTGGTGGGGGAGGGCATGCGGGGGCGGCGAGTGGGGCGTGCCCCATTGTCGTCCCCGTGCCTCGACGCGGATCGCTAGCGCGACGGATGCTCGCAGGCCGCGGCCCGGACGCAATCGCCGGTCGTGCAGGTCGCGGCCGGTGCCTCGTCGCTGCCCGCATCGACCGATGCCGCGAAGGCCGCCACCGCGACCGCCGCGAGCAGCATGCGCCAGGCCTGCAGCAGGCCCAGCGCGCCGTGCCGCGCGAGCAGCCCGCGCGCGAACTCAGGAACGCTGCGCATCGCAGGCCTCCTTGCCCATGGGCGCGTTGCGCGCGCGGTTGAGCAGGTGCAGCTGGTGCTGGCCGACCTCGCTGCCCTGGCGCGCCGCCTCGCGCGCCCAGTGGCGGGCCTCGCAGCGGTCGGCGGGCACGCCGTTGCCGTACAGCAGCGGCCCGGCCAGCAGCACCACGCCGAGCATCTCCTGCGCCTCGCGATGGCCCGACGCGCCGGCCTCGCGCAGCAGCGACATCATCGAACGGTAATCGCGTGCGGACTGGGCCTCGAGCGCGAGCTGGAAGCGCTGCTCGGGCGTGACCGCCACGGCCGTGTCGCGCGCCGAGGCGCCGCCGGCCGCGGCGAACGCGGCCGCGAGGAGCATCGCGCGCAGGGCGCGGTGGGGGAATGGCGGGGAGAGGTGCATCGCGGGCTCCTTCGTGGCGTTCGGTGGCCACGATCTTCCCGCGCGCGTGCCGGCGCGTCGAACTGGAATTTCCGCAGCCGGCCTATGGCGCAGGCTGAGGGCACCAGGGCCTGTTCACACTATGCAAGGGGACCCCTTGGATAGTGTGAACAGGCCCTAGCCTAGAACTCGTTCTGGATGTTCTTGTAGCCCTGCACCAGCGCGTTGTTGGTGCGCACCACGTCCTCCGAGAACTCGCTCGCATCGACCGAGACGGTCGGTCGTCCGTCCAGGGCGGTCTCGGGCCCGATGCGCTCGGTGGAGCGCACGTAGAAGTTCGGCGGCAGCTCGCAGCCGTCGACCACCGCGTTGTAGCGCACCACGCTGCCGTCGCCGACGACGCAGTTGAACAGCACGCTGTTGAAGCCGATGAACACGCCGCGGCCCACCCGGCACGGCCCGTGGACGATGGCGCGGTGCGCGATCGAGGTGCGCTCGCCGATCGTGACCGGCGCGCCCGACTTGGAATGGATCACCACGCCGTCCTGGATGTTCGAGTGCGCGCCGATGACGATCGGATCGATGTGGCCGTTCGCGTCGGTCTCGTCGGCGCGGATCACGGCATAGGGACCGATGAACACGTTCTCCTCCACCACGACCAGGCCGCAGAGGATCGCGGTCGGGTCGACGAAGGCGCTCGGGTGGATCTGCGGCAGGTCGCCGCGCGGGTTCTTGCGGATCATGGGGAGTCTCGTCGCTGGTCGATGAACTGGGGTCGATCCAATAATGCCACAGTGATGCGTTAGTGACGGCCGACGCTCAGGGCGCCTCGCCCGCCTTCGCGTTCGCCCTGGCCTGCGCCTTCAGCGCCCGCGCCGCGGTGCGCTTGCCGCGCGCGCGGATGTTCAGCGCCTCGACCGCGAGCGAGAAGGCCATCGCCGCGTAGATGTAGCCCTTGGGCACGTGTTTGTCGAAGGCTTCGGCCGTGAGCACCATGCCCACCATCACGAGGAAGGCCAGCGCCAGCACCTTGACCGAGGGGTGCTTGTCGACGAAGTCGCCGATCGGCTTGGCGGCCACCAGCATCACGCCGACCGAGGCGATCACCGCGGCCATCATCACGGCGATCTGGTCGACCATGCCGACGGCGGTGATGACCGAGTCGAGCGAGAACACGATGTCGATGATGCCGATCTGGCCGATCACGCTCCAGAACGCGGCCTTGCGCGCGCCGCCGTCCTCGTCGGCATCGGGGCCGTGCTCCTCGCCGGCCTCGACCTCGAGGAAGATCTCGTGCGAGGCCTTGTAGAGCAGGAACAGGCCGCCCAGCAGCAGCACGATGTCGCGCCCGCTGATGCCCTGGCCGAAGACGTGGAACAGGTCGGCCGTGAGGCCCATCACCCAGCTCAGCGAGAGCAGCAGCAGCAGCCGCGAGATCATGGCGAAGCCGAGACCGAGGCGTCGCGCCTTGTCGCGCTGCTCGGGCGGCAGCCGGCCGACCAGGATCGAGATGAAGATGATGTTGTCGATGCCCAGGACGATCTCGAGGGCGGTCAGCATCGCGAAGGCGATCCAGACATTCGGGTCCAGGAGGAATTCCACGGTGTGCTCCCGGCAATGCGATCAGGGCGCATGCCGCTCGCCAGTGTGCAGCAGCGCGGCCGGTTCGCCAACAGGAAACGAACGATCAGTTCGCGAGCGCCTGCAGCTTCGCCCAGTCGCCGGGCCGCGCGCCGAGCTGCTCGGGCGTGGAACGCCGCGCGATGCGCTCGAGGAAGGGCTGCCGGTTGACCTGCGACACCGTCATGCCCTTGCCGCGCAGGAACTGCTCGTCTTCCAGTTCGCCGGCGATCACGCCCACATTGGTCCACTTCGCGCCGTCGACCAGCACCTTCTCGACCATCGCCTGCTGCGGCGCCGAGAGCTTGGCCCAGGCGGCCTTGCCGATCACGATGCCCAGCGTGTCGTAGACATGGGCCGTGAGCTGCACGTACTTCTGCACCTCGTAGAGCTTCTTGGCCTTCACCGTGCTCAGCGGATATTCCTGCGCCTCGACCTCGTTCTTCTTCAGCGCGTCATAGAGGCCGACGTAGGGCAGGGTCACCGGCTTGGCATCGAGCGCGGTGGCGAACAGCTGGTAGGCCGAGGCATCGGGCACGTGCAGCCGCAGGTCGCGGAAGTCCTCGGGCCGCGCGAGCGGCCGGTTCGAGGTGACCTGGCGCGCGCCGTAGTAGACCGAAGCGACCAGGTGGTTGCCGCTGCGCTCGTCGTAACCCTTCATGAGCTGGCCCAGCAGCGGGCTCGCGAGGTACTTGCGCACGTGGTCGAGGTCCTTGAAGGCGAAGGGATAGCTGCCCAGGCGCAGCGGCGCATAGCCCTCGGCCAGCGTGGCGGCCGTGACATAGGCGATCTGCACCGAGTCGTTGGCCAGCATCAACGGGTAGTCGCCCTCCTGCCCGAGCTTCGAGGCGGGCACCACCTCGATCCTGATCTTTCCCTCGGACTGCTCGGCGATCTTGCGCGCCGCGAGTTCGGCCTGCTGGTGGAAGATGCTCGAGGCCTCGTAGACATGGCCCCACTTGAGCTGCAGCACCTGCGCATGGGCGGGCGCCACGCCCGTGCCGAGCGCGGCGCAAGCGAGTGCCAACAGCCAGCCACGGGCGCGCTGCCGCGGCGTCGAAATCGTCATGGTGTCTCCCAGCGGTGCGGGGCATCGGCCCGGTGCCGCATGGTAGGCATCGCGCGCGCGGGCGCGATAGGGATTTGTCCGGCCTCGTGCGGCCGCCGTTTCGGCCGATGGGCGTTGGCGGCCCTAGCGCCTGCGCGCCACGATGAAGGCGCGCGGGTCGCCGCGCTTCGATCCATGGCGCTCGGTGGCGAGGAGCTCGAAGCCCGCCGCCTCGATCCGCCGGCTCAGCTGCGCCGTGTCGAAGACGGACACATGCGGTGCCTTGCCGAGTGCGCGGGCCGCGCGGATCGCGGGCAGCAGGAGCAGGCGCAGCAGCACCGGCATGTCGCCGAGGCAGGGCGTCTTGGACACGAACAGGCCATCGCTTGCCAGCAGCGCGTGGATGCCGCGCAGCGTGCCGGGCAGGTCGCGCACCAGGTGCAGGTAGTTGAAGCCCAGCACCGCGTCGAAGCGCTCGGCGCCGGCCGCGAGGTCGTCCACGGTCGCGGTGCGCAGCGCGAGGGCCGCAACGGGTTGGGCGGCCAGCTTCTCCTGCGCGATCGCGATCATCTCGGTGGAGATGTCGGTCGCGAGATAGCGCCGCACGCCACCGGCGAGCCGCAGCGCGGTGCTGCCGGTGCCGCAGCCCAGTTCGAGCACGCCGTGGTCCGGCCGCAGCAGGCCGCGCGTGCGGTCCAGCGTGCGCTCGTAGCCGGCCGGGTCCGCGACCGCGCCGCGCGCGTACTTGCGTGCGCCGCGGTCCCAGAAGCGGGTGTCGTCGGCCGTGCTCATGGTCGCAGCGCCTCGAGGGTGTCGCGCGTGGGCCCGTGGGAGCCCCATTGCACGCGCAGGCCGCTGGCGGCCTCCACGCGTTCGAGCCAGTCGCGCGTGTTCGCGACGCCGGCCTCCGAGTAGATCGGCCGCACGCGTTCGAGCAGGCGCGTCAGGCGCTGCTGATGGTCGAGGTCCGCTTTGGGCCCCAGGGCCAGCTGCGCGATGGTTTCCCCATCCGCATCGCGGTAGCCCTCGCACCAGCGCAGGCCCGCATGCCCGATCGCATCGAGATGGCTTGCGACCAGGCCGTCGAGCGGTCCGGCCGCGGCGATCGCATAGCGCAGCAGCACGGCATCGGGATGCCCGCGGCGGAAGGCGCCCTGCCAACCGGCGTCGGCGTTGTGCGGCTCGGGCAGCCGCGCGGCCAGCGCGGGATCGTGCGTGGGCAGCGGCCCGGCGCCATGGCGCGTGAGGTAGCTGCGCAGCACGCCCAGGTGCCGCATGGGCGGCGCGCCCAGGCCGGCGTCGCGCAGCACGGCCTCGACCGCGGCGGTCGAGACCGTGCTCCAGCTCGTGTGCGGATGGAAGCCGCGCCATTCGTCGAGCAGCACGCCCTGCGCGCCCTCGAACACCACGGCGCCGGGCCGCGCCAGTTGCTCGGCGATGGCTTCGATGCCCGTGGGCGGCGCGGCGCGCAAACAGGGTTCGATGGCCGCGAGCCAGCGCTGCGACAGGCTGGCATCGGCCAGCAGCGCCTGTTCGCGCTGCCAATCGGGATCGGGTCGCGGCGTGAATTCGCGCAGCAATGCGAGGCGCAGCGCCTCGAGCTTCTCGAACGCGAGCGCCGGCCGCAGCAGGTCGCCATAGCGCAGCGCGAGGCCGGGCGCGGCCAGTGCCTGGCGCACGGTCTCGCCCACGCCCACGCCGCAGCTGCCATGGGCCGCGTCGCCGCGCGCCCATTCGCGCAGCCGGCCCGCGGCCTGGTGGAAGGGCGTGGTCACGCGGCAGCGCGCATCGATGCGCAGGCGCGCGAGCGCGTCGGGCACGCCCTTGTCGCGCAGCACGGCGGCCTCGACGAGCAGTGCCGTGGGATGCACCACCACCGCGCTCGCGAGCAGCGTGGCGACGCCGGGCTCGAAGCTGCCGGCGCCGAACTGCGAGAAGGTGTGATGGCGCCCGTCGGCCCGCACCACGTTGTGGCCGGCCTGCGCGCCGCCGTTGAAGCGCACCACGGTGTGGGCGCGCAGCGCGGCGCAGAAGTGATCGGTGTAGAGGCCCTTGCCGCAGTCGCCGAAGCCCAGGCCCAGCAGCGAGAGATAGCGCGTGGCGCCGGTGCTCACGGCACGCGCGGTGGGGTCAGCCGAACAGGCGCTTCCACCACGACGAGCGCGGCGCCGACGCGGCGGCGCTCGGCGGCGCGTGGCGCGGCTTGTTCGGATCGAGCAGCGCGGCATAGCCGTCGAGCGCATGCAGCACGCCGTTGATGCGCGCCTTGTCGACGCTGCCGGTCGCGGCCATCACGCGGCCGAGCTCGTCGAGGCTGGGCACGGCCTTCTCGGTCAGCGCGACGATGCCCGCGGCCACCGCGCACGCGTCGTCGGGCGAGTCCATGCAGATCACGTGGTCGCCGAGCAGCTCGCGCCAGCGCGGCTCGCAGCGGCGGCGGCGCTGCGCGTCGGGGATCAGGAAGAACAGGTGGCAGGTCTCGGCCGCGGCCGCGATGGCCTCCTCGATCGGGATGTCCTCGTCGAGCTTCTCGCCGACCAGGCCCTCGATCTGGTGGCGCGAGACGGCCGGGTAGGGCAGCTCGTCGCCGGTCACGAACAGGTAGCCGCGCTTCTTGCGCTTGACCCAGCAGTCCATGTCGGTGTGCTGGGCGATCACGTAGAAGGCCAGCTCGTAGCTCTCCTCGCCGGTGCCGCCGCCGCCGCCCTCGAGGTAGCTCCAGGTGAGCCACTGGTCCATCAGGTTGGCGGTCGATTCGAACTGGCCCACCTGCAGCGGCGCGCGGTCGGAGGTGGCATCGCCGATCGCCATGAACATCAGCTGCGGATCGGCCACGCCGCAGTCGGTCAGCAGCTTCATGAAGGTCGGCAGCTCGCGGCGCGCCAGCGTCTGCGGGATGTCGCCCATCGAGCCCGTGACGTCGAGCGCGAACACGATGCCCAGCGAGTTCGGATGGTCGGCGTTGTCGCGCGCCTCGCGCACCTTGAGGCCGCGCGGGTCCATCAGCGGATGGGTGGCGGTCTGGGTGAAGACCTCGGCGCCCGACTTGGCGGCGCGGTCCGCGACCAGGGCCGCGTGGGCGGCGTGCGAATAGTTTCCGTAACCCATGGATGTTCCTCGTCGTGAAGAGAGAAGAAGAAAAAGCCGTCAGCCGCCGTGCGGTGCGGGATCGAAAGCAATGAACCGGGGCGCGCCGAAGGCCTCGCGCGAGGCCGCCGACAGCGCCTGCTCGATGCCGCGCGCGCCGAGGCGGCGGCATTCGCCGGGGTCCTCGCTGCAGCGGCGCAGCAGCGCGGCCAGCGGCGGGGGCGTGGCGGCGCCGGTGCCCGGTTCGCCGAGTCCCTCGTGGCCATGCAGCACGGCACGCACCGCCCAGGCGCTCTGCGCGAGGTCGTCCGCGGCCCGTGCCAGGTCGTGCCGCGCGCGTGACCAGCCGATCAGCAGCACGCCATGGTCGCGCGGATGCACCAGCGCATGGGCGGGCGAGAGGTCGCCATGCGTCCAGCCCGCGTCGTGCACGAAGGCCAGCACCTCGAGCATGCGGCGCCAGAGCCAGACCGCGTGGCGCGCATCGATGCCCTGCGGGTTGGCGCGCTGCACGTCGAGCAGGCTGCCCCAGTAGCCGGTCGGATGGCGCAGCACCAGCGCCTGGCGGCCGCCTTCCGATCCGCCTTCCGATCCATCCTCGGCGCCGGTCGCGCCCAGGCCCACGGGCTGCGGCAGCCGGCGCGTGAAATAGGCGGCGCCCGGCATGGAGAGCGACTGCAGGGCCTGCAGCGCGGCATGCTCGCGTGCCAGCGCCTCGGCGCCGTCCTTGTCGCGCGCGAGCTTGAAGGTCACGCGCTCGGGCAGGGCGCCGAGCCGTTCGGCCAGCAGCACCTCGCTGTGCTCGCCGGTGGCCAGTGGCGCCAGCACGCAGTAGCGCGCGCCGCGCCAGCGCAGCACGCGCGCGCCATCGGCGCCTTGTGCATTCGCGCGTTGCAACGCGGCGCGGAAGCTCGCGCGCTCGACCGTTTCCTCGCCACGCGAGATGGTCGCGCCGCAGTAGCTGCAGGTGACGGTGCGCCAGCGCGCCGCGCGCGGCAGCGGCGCCGAGCACTGGGGGCAACTGAGCGCGAGCAGCGACAGCATCGGCGCGCCCTCGCGGCCTCAGTCGTCGCTGCCGCTCGGCAGCGAGGGATCGCGCGAGGCGCGCACGCGGTCGATGCGGCGGCCCTCGAGCGCGGTCACCTCGAAGCACCAGCCGGCGCAATCGATATGCTCGCCCACCGACGGCAGGTGGCCCGACACCGACATCAGCAGGCCGGCCACCGTGTTGTAGCGGCCGCGTTCCTCGTCGGGCAGCTCGCGGATGCCCAGGCGGGCGCGCAGTTCCGACACCGGCATCAGGCCGTCGAGTTCCCAGGTGCCGTCGGGCTGCTCGTGGGCCCAGGCGTCGGTCTGCATGCCGGGCTGCAGTTCGCCGGTGATGGCCTCGAGCAGGTCGCGCGGGGTCATCAGGCCCTGCACCACGCCGTACTCGTCGACCACGAACACCAGCCGGCCGGCGCGCGCGCGGAACTGCTCGAGCAGCTCCATGCCGGTCAGCGTCTCGGGCACGAACACCGCGGCCGTGGCCTCCTGGCCCAGCGAGCCCACGTGGGCCGGGCCCAGGCGCAGCAGGTGCGCCACGCTGATCACGCCGACCACGTCGTCGAGCGAGTTGCGGCACACCGGGTACCAGGAATGCACCAGATTGAGCGCGCCCGCGGCCGCCACCTTCTGCAGCGCCTCGGCCACGCTGAACGAGGCCTCGAGCCATTCGATGTCGGCGCGCGGGATCATCAGCGAGGACAGGCGCCGGTCGTCGAGGTGGAACACGTTGCGCACCATCTGGTGCTCGTGCTGCTCGATCACGCCGGCGTCCACGCCTTCCTCGAGGCTGGCCGAGATTTCTTCCTCGGTCACCGAGCGGGCCGCGTTGGCATCGATGCGAAGCAGCTTCAGCATGGTGGCGGTGGCGCCCGCGAGCAGCCAGACGAAGGGCTTGGCGGCCTTGGCCAGGCCGTGCATCGGGCGCGAGACCCAGCGCGCCACCGGCTCGGGGTAGAGCTGGCCGATGCGCTTGGGCACCAGCTCGCCGAAGATGATCGTGAAGAAGGTGATGCAGGTGACGACCACCGCGGTCGACACCACGCTGGCGGTGCCCGCGCCCATGCCGACCTGTTCCATCCATACCGCCAGCGGCGCCGCGAAGGCGGCCTCGCCCACGATGCCGCTCAGCATGCCGATCGAGGTGATGCCGATCTGCACCGTCGAGAGGAACTGGGTCGGCGACTCCATCAGCTTGAGCGCCGCGGCGGCGCCCGTATCCCCGGTTTCGACCAATGCCGCGAGGCGCGCGCGGCGGCTGGTGGAAAGGGCCATTTCGGACATTGCGAACAACGCGTTGAGCGTGGTCAGCAAGGCCAGCAGGAAGACATCCATGTACGGGGGGAGAGAATGAGGAGATGGCACTTTACTTGATTGGCGACATCCAGGGCTGCGACAGCGCTCTCGGCCGGCTCCTCGACGAGCTCGCTTTTTCCCCCAGCCGCGACACCGTGGTGCTGCTCGGCGACCTGGTCAACCGCGGTCCCGAATCGGCCCAGGTGCTGCGGCGCGCGCAGCGCCTGGGCGGCGCGGCGCTCAGCGTGCTGGGCAACCACGACCTGCATCTGCTGGGCGTGGCGCACGGCGTGCGCAAGTCCGGCCGCAAGGACACGGTGGCCGAGCTGCTGGCCGCGCCCGACCGCGAGGCGATGCTCGACTGGCTGCGCCACCAGCACATGGCGCTGCACCGGCGCATCGGCTCGGGCGCGGCCGCGCGCGACCTGCTGATGGTGCACGCGGGCGTGCTGCCGCAATGGAGCGTGGCCGACGTGCGCGCCCACGCGGGCGAGCTCGAGGCGGTGCTGCGCGGCCCGAACCTCGGCGCCTTCCTCGCCACCATGTACGGCAACCAGCCCGATCGCTGGAGCGACACGCTCGAGGGCAGCGACCGGCTGCGCGTGATCGTCAACGCGCTCACGCGGCTGCGGCTGTGCACCGCCGACGGCACGATGGAGTTCGAGACCACCGACGGCGCGGCCGACGCGCCCGCGGGCTACATGCCCTGGTTCGACGTGCCGGGCCGGCGCACGGCCGAAGCCACGGTCGCCTTCGGCCACTGGTCCACGCTGGGCTGGGTGTCGCGGCCCGACCTGCTGTCGACCGACACCGGCTGCGTCTGGGGCGGCTGCCTCAGCGCGGTGCGCATCGGCGCCACGCTCGACGAGCGCGAGCGCATCCAGGTGAAGTGCGAGCAGGCGCAGAAGCCCGGCAAGGGAGGCTGAGAGCCCCCCGTTCGTTCAGAGCGGGTGCGTCATCAGGCTGTAGATGGTGCGCACGCCGCTCACGTAGTTGCCCAGCCGCAGGTTCTCGTTGGCCGCATGCTGGTTGTTGTCGGCATTCACCAGCGGGATGATCGCGAACGGCACCTGCAGCACCTTGACGATCTCCGCGGTCGGCACCGTGCCGCCCATCATGCGGATGCGCACCGGCGCCGGCGTGGCGCCGAAGCTGTCGGTCAGCGACTTGTAGGCCCAGCGCCCGATCGCCGAATCGATCGGCGCGCCGGCCGCGTCGGCGCCCTCGCTCTGGTAGCTGAAGGTCGCGAGCTTGTCGTAGCGCGCGCGGTCCTCGTCGCTGGGCGCGCCCTTCACCAGGTGGTAGCCCTGCCTGAGGATGTGCTTCTCGATCAGCGCGCCCAGGTAGGCGGCGTCGGAATCGGGCGTGGTGCGCAGGTCGAGCTCGGCCACCGCGCGGTCGGGCACGATGTTCGCGACCTTGTCGCCGACCGCCGCCGAGGCCATGCCGCGCACGTTGAGCGAGGGGTACTGCATCGCCTCCTGGTAGTTGGCGCCCACCTTGTCGGTGCGCGCGATGCCCAGACGGCGGCGCAGCGCGGTCTCGTCGTCGGGCACCGCCGCCATGACCTGGCGGTCGGCCGCGCTGATGCGCACCCGGTCGTAGTAGCCGGCCACCGTCACGCGGCCCTGCTCGTTCTTCATCGAAGCCAAGAGGCTCGCGAGCCGTTGCGCCGGGTTGGGCGCGTAGTTGCCGTAGTGGCCGCTGTGCAGCGGCACCTTGGCGCCGTAGACCGTGAGCCGGGCCTCGGCCGCGCCGCGGTTGCCGAACACCAGCGTGGGCCGGTTGGTGGCGTGCATCGGGCCGTCGTGGATCACGATGGCGTCGCAGGCCAGCAGTTCGCGGTGCGCCTGCATCACCTTGGCGATCGAGGGCGAGCCCTTCTCCTCCTCGCTGTCGAGGATCACCTTGACGTTGACCGCGGGCGTGCCGCCGACCGCCTTCAGCGCGTCGATCGCGGCCAGCATCATCATGATCGGGCCCTTGTCGTCGGCCGAGGCGCGGCCGAACACGCGCCACTCGGGATCGACCGGGCCGTCGAACAGCGGCGCGGCATCGATCTCCTCCCAGCCGCCGTCGGCCGCGCGGCGCTTGAGCACCGGCGTCCACGGGCTCTTCTGCGCCCACTGCGCGGGAATCACCGGCTGGCCGTCGAGGTGCATGTAGAACAGCACGGTCTTGCGCGCCGCGTCGCGCCCCGGCAGCTCGGCGTAGAGCATCGGCTTGCCGTCGTTGTCGAGCTGCCGCGTCGCGAAGCCGCGCTTCTCGAAGGCCTTGGCGAGCCAGTCCACGTTCTTGCGGATGTCCTCGGGAACGATCGCGTCGTTGGGCAGCGAGAGCAGCTCGAAGTACTCGCGGTAGCTGGCCTGCGCGTGGCGTTCGGCCTCGGCCTGCGGCAGGTCGGCCGCCTGGGCCAAGCCGGTGCCGGCGATCAGGGCGGCGGCCAGCAGGGCGAGCAGGGTCCGTGGGCGGGGCGCGGGGGGGTGGAGGAGCGGGAGGTGCATGCGCGGATCGTTCGGTGGGGGGAGGGAAGGAGGAAGGGGCTGGCCGGGTCGGCCACCGTGCAGCTTAGGCAGCCGCCCGCTTTTGAACAATTGCCGTTTTTTGGCGATATCTTTGCGTTTTCCTCAAAGCGAAAGCCAGCCATGACCGCCCACCGCCTGCAGGACACCGCCCTGCGCTACTTCCTCGAGGTGGCCCGCAGCGGCTCGCTCACGGTGGCGGCCGAGCGGCTCAGCGTCAGCCCCTCGGCCATCAGCCGCCAGGTGGCGATGCTCGAGGACCTGCTCGGCGTGCCGCTGTTCGAGCGCCATCCGCGCGGCATGGTCGCGAGTCCCGCGGGCGAGCTGCTGGCCGCGCATGCGCTGCATGGCGCGCTCGAGGCCGAGCGCGTGGTGTCCGACATCCGCGGGCTGCAGGGCTTGAAGCGCGGGCGGGTGCGCCTGGCCTGTTCCTCGGGTTTCGCCAACGAGTTCCTGCCGCGCGCCATCGCGGACTTTCGCGCCGAACACCCGGGCATCCAGTTCCAGCTGCGCGCCGCGCGGCCGGCCGAGGTGACCGAGGCGGTGCTGCTCGGCGAGGCCGACATCGGCCTGACCTACAGCCGCGCCGCGGTCGATGGCATCCGCGTCGAGCGGCGCCAGCCGGCCTCGGTGTTCGCCGTGATGCGGCCCGACCATCCGCTCGCGAAGCTGCGCACCGTGACCCTGGCGCAGATGCATCCGTACCCGATCGCGCTCTCGGGCGCCGACAACACGGTGCGCCAGCTGTTCGACGTGGGCTGCAGCCAGCGCGGGCTGGTGTTCGAGCCGATGCTGACCAGCAACCGCTTCGAGTCGCTGGCCAGCTTCGTGCTGCACGGCGGCGGTCTCACGATCGCGGGCGAGATCACGGTGCGCGACCGCGTGCGGCGCGGCGAGCTGCACGCGGCGGAGATCCGCGAGCGCGGCATGCGCGGCCGCGCGGTCGAACTGCAGACCCTGGCGGGCCGCACCCTGCCCGAGGTGGTGAAGACCTTCCTGGCCTTCCTCGGCGAGCAGCTGCCCGCGCCCGCCGCCGCCTGACGCGCTTCAGGCCGCGGCCGCGCGCAGCTGTTCCAGCGACTGCCGCTGCTTGCCGTCGGCATCGAAGTTGGCGGGCGAGAGCCACTGCTCGAAGCCCGCGCGCAGCGCCGGCCATTCGCTGTCGATGACCGAGAACCAGGCCGTGTCGCGCGTGCGGCCCTTGTAGACCAGCGGCTGGCGGAACACGCCCTCGAACTGGAAGCCCAGGCGCTGCGCCGCCTTCTTCGAGGGCGCGTTGAAGTTGTCGCACTTCCATTCGTAGCGCCGGTAGCCGAGCTCGTCGAAGGCCAGCTGCATCAGCAGGTACTGGGCCTCGGTCGACAGCGGCGTGCGCTTGAGCAGCGGCGAGAAGGTCACGTGGCCGACCTCCATCACGCCATGGTTGGGCTCGATGCGCATCAGCGCGAGGCTGCCCACGGCGCGGCCCGTGGCCTTGTCGATCACCGCGAAGTGCATCGGGTCCAGGCTCTGCGCGATCAGCTCCACGTAGGCGCGCGCGCTCGCGGCGTCGGGCGCGCGCTCCACCGCGAGGTAGGTCCAGTCGCGGCCGTCGGGCGCCAGCGCATGGGCGGCATGCAGGTCGGCCGCGTGGCGCTCGGCCGACAAGGGTTCGAGCCGGCACAGGCGGCCTTCGATCGGCGTGCGCGGCGGCTTCGGGCGCGGCGACCAGCCGGGCAGGGCGGCGCCGATGGTCTGGCCGAACTGGTTGGTGCGCGGCGTGAGCGGGGGGTGGGAGGCGGGCATGGGGGACTCTCTTTCGATGACGACAGGCGCTACAGTACGCCCGTCGTGGCGCCACGAAAAGCGCCACGCCATGCGAATTTCATGGTGCCACGAGAAACGCCCGATGACCGATGCCGCCGACCCCTCCGCCACCCTGTCCGACCCCGTGCGCCGCGCGCTGCTCGAGGCACCGCTGGCGCGCGAGCGCGAGGCCGGCTCGATGCAGCGCCAGCTCCACGAGCGCCTGAAGCGCGCCATCCTCGACGGCCGCCTCGCGCCCGGCACGCGGCTGCCCGGTTCGCGCGCGCTGGCCGAGGCGCTCGCGGTGTCGCGCAACACCGTCACGGCCACCTACGAGCATCTCGCGGCCGAGGGCTACCTGCGGCCCGACCGCCAGGGCACGCGCGTGATGGAGCTGGCCGCGCCCGCGCCGCCGCGGCGCGGCCCGCGCACGCCGGCCGTGCCCGCCACCGCGGGACGGCTCGCGCGCATCCATCCCATGGGAAGCCGCGCCGAGCCCGAACTCGCGCTGCGCCCCGGCGTGCCCGCGCTGTCGCACTTCCCGATCGCGGCCTGGCGCGGCGCGCTCGACCGCGCGCTGCGCGGTGCCGGCCATGCCGCGCTCGGCTATGGCAACCCCTTCGGCGAGCCCGCGCTGCGCGCCGCCATCGCGCAGCACCTGGGCCTGGCGCGCGGCGTGCGCTGCACGGCCGAGCAGGTGGTGATCGCCGAGGGCGCGCAGGAAGCCATCGCGCTGTGCGTGCGCCTGCTCACCGACCCGGGGGACACCGGCTGGGTCGAGGACCCCGGCTACCGCGGCGCCAAGTCCGCGATGCACGCGGGCGACCTGCGCATCGTGCCGATGCCGGTCGATGCGGGCGGCCTGCGCGCGAGCGAGGAGGACTGGCGGCTGCAAACGCCGCGGCTGGTCTATGCCACGCCCTCGCACCAGTACCCCTCGGGCGTGGTGCTCGGCATCGCGCGGCGGCTCGCGCTGATCGCGCAGGCGCGCGCCCACGGCGCCTGGATCATCGAGGACGACTACGACAGCGAGTTCCGCCACACCGGCGACCCCATCGCCGCCATGCAGGGGCTGGTGCCGCAGGCGCCGGTGCTCTACGTGGGCACCTTCAGCAAGACCATGTTCCCTTCGCTGCGGCTGGGCTTCCTGGTGCTGCCCGAGGACCTGCTGGCCACCGTGCGCGCGCCGCTCGAGGAGATGCTGCGCGGCGGCCATCGCCACGAGCAGCTCGCGCTGGCCGACTTCATCGAGAGCGGACAGTTCAGTCGCCACCTGGGCCGCATGCGGCGCCTGTACCGCGAGCGCCAGCAGGCCCTGCGCGCCGCGCTCGAGCGCCACTTCAGGCTGCCGCACACCATCGACGGCGGCCACTGCGGCATGCACCTCACCCTGCGCCTGCCCGCGCGTTTCGACGACCGCCGCATCGCCGCCGAGGCGCGGCGCCACCGCATGGCGCCGATGCCGCTGTCGGCGGCCGCGATCCGGCCCGGGCCGGACTGCAACGGGCTGGTGCTGGGCTACGGCAACACCTCGGCCGAGCTGTTCGAGCCGATGGCGAAGCGGCTGGCGCAGCTGGCGCGCGCGGTCGGCCGCTGAAGTCATCGCGCCTGTCGCGCAGGCGTCAAGGTGGTGCCTTCGCGCCCGCGGCGATAGCAACTCGGTACAAGGCGCGCCCGCCCTGCCTCGATAGCCTCGCCGCACCTGCAACGACGACGGAGACAGAGCGCATGAGCATGAAGAAGAAGACATTCCCGCTGCGGCGGTTCGGGATCGCGGGCGCGGTGGCGGCGGTGGCCGCCCTCGCTGCCTGCGGTGGCGGGGACGGCGGCGCGGTCGTCGCCTTCCCGCCGGTGTCGGTGGCACCGCCGCCACCGCCGCCCGCCGCGCCGCCGCCCGCGGCCCACCCGCTCCAGGTCGCCACCACCTACGGCGAGGTCGAGGGCGCCGCGCAGGCGGATGGCGCGGCCTACGCCTGGCTCGGCATTCCCTACGCGCAGCCGCCGGTCGGCGAGCGGCGCTGGAAGCCGCCGGTCTCGCCGAACGCCTGGAGCGGCGTGCGCAGCGCCAAGGACTTCGGCCGCTCGTGCGCGCAGGCCGGCAGCTTCTATGCGCCGCCGCTGGCCGACGACGGCTTCACGCGCGAGATCGGCACCTCGTTCGGCCAGCTCGTCGGCGCCGAGGACTGCCTCACGCTCAACGTCTGGCGGCCCGCCACGCAGGAGAAGAACCTGCCCGTGGTGGTGTGGGTGCACGGCGGCGCCAACACCGTGGGCTACACCCACAACCCGACCTACGACGGCGTCAACTTCGCGCGCAGCAACAACGCCGTCGTCGTCACCGTCAACTACCGGCTCGGCGTGTTCGGCTGGTTCCGCCATCCGGCGCTCAGGAGCGGCGATGCGCTCACCGACTCGGGCAACTACGGCACGCTCGACCTGGCCAAGGCCCTCGAGTTCGTGCATGCCAATGTCGCGGCCTTCGGCGGCGATCCGCGCAACGTCACGCTGATGGGCCAGTCGGCCGGCGCCTGGAACACCTACGCGATGATCCTGACGCCGCTGAGCAAGGGCAAGGACTGGTTCCAGAAGGCCGTGCCGATGAGCATGGGCGTGAAGATCTCGAGCACCGCGCAGGCCGACACCTATGCCAAGGGCGTGGTGCGCAAGCTGCTCGTGATGACCGGCGCGGCCACCGAGGCCACCGTGGACGCCACCATCGCGGGCATGAGCGAGGCGCAGGTCGCGAGCCTGCTGCGCAATGCACCGGCCTCGCAGCTCGCGCTGCTGTCCTCGGGCCAGGCCGACAACATCGGCGACGGCACCGTGCTGCCCGCCGTCGCGCGCACCGCGGTCGAGGCGGGCGAGTACCGCAAGGTGCCGCTGCTCGCGGGCACCACGCGCGACGAGGGCAAGATGTTCCTGCAGTCCTACTACCAGGTCGACGACGCCACGCGCTTCCTGATGATGTACGACTTCGATCCGAACCGGCCCACCGCGCCGGGTTCGGCCACGCTCGCGAGCGTGCTCAAGCCCGGTGTCACGGTCGATGCCTACAACGCGGCCGGCAAGGCGGTCACGGCCGCGAGCTTCGCGGCCAGCATCACCTCGGCGCTCACCCTGTTCCAGGCGCACCAGCCCGAGGTCTATGCCTACCGCTTCGACTGGTCGCAGGGCCCCGAGCCGTGGAACACGCTGTACGGCGCGGGCCATTCCACCGACATCCCGTTCATGTTCGGCAACTTCGGCAAGGGCATGTTCTCGATGAACTACACCGATGCCAACCGGCCGGGCCGCGAGGCGCTGTCGGCCGCGATGATGGGCAGCGTGGGCGCGTTCATGAAGACCGGCAATCCCAACCACGCCGGCCTGGGCGTGGAGTGGGTGCGCTGGACGCCCGCGGGCACGCCGCGGCGCCTGCTGTTCGACGCGACGGCGGGCGAGAAGCGGATCGTGCTGGAGTGAGCGAAGGACTTCAGCCGACCGCGATGCCGAAGCCGGTGTCGAAGGTGGTCTTCACGTCGAGCGCCTGCTTGATCAGCCCCACCTGCCGATAGAAGTCCGCCGTCCCCTGCTGGTCGGCGACCACCTGCGCATCGATCGGCACCCACTTCTGCTGCCGCCGCTCGAACTGCAGCTTCGCGGCCTCGGGCGGGATGCCGATGATGCGCGCGAGCGTGGCCGAGAATGCATCGACGTTGCGATAGGACCATTGCTGCGCGCGCACCACGCGCTGCAGGAAGTCCTGCAGCACCGGCCGCTTGGCCGCGATCGCCGCGTCGGTGGCCGCGAGGTAGCTCAGGCCCGGCAGCAGGCCGCGGCCGCTCGCGAGCACGCGCGCATGGCCGCTGGTTTCGGCCAGCGCGGTGTAGGGCTCCCAGGTGGCCCAGGCATCGACCGAGCCCTGCGTGAGCGCGAGCTTGGCGTCGGCCGGCGCGAGGAAGCGCAGGTTGATGTCCTCGGGCTTCAGCCCCGCCGCGACGATGGCCTTGAGCGTCACGTAGTGGCCGATGGAGCCGCGGTTGGTGGCCACGCTTTTCCCCTTGAGCTCGGCCGCGCTCTTGAGCGGCGAGTCGGGCCGCACCAGCACGGCCGTGCCGTAGGAGTCGGAGCGGTTGGCGCCGATCGCCTTCACGCGCGTGCCGGCCGCGAGCGCGAAGATCAGCGGCGCATCGCCGATCGGGCCCGAATCGACGGCGCCCGCGTTCAAGGCCTCGGCCAGCGGCGCGGCGGCCGGGAATTCCGACCACTGAATGTCGTACGAGAGGCCCTCGAGCCCGCCCGCGGCCTCGAGCAGCGCGCGCAGGCCGCCCTTCTGGTCGCCGGCCTTGAGCAGCGGGCGCGCCTGGGCACGGGCCTGCAGCGCGAAGGTGGGCAGGGCGGCGATGGTCGCGGCGGCGCCGCCCTGGGCGATGAAGCGGCGGCGGCTGGCGGATGGCATGCGGTTCGTCATGGCGTGACCGTGCTCAGGCCAGCGGGTCGTACGACACGTGGTCCGCGAAGCGCGCCGGGTCGGTGCTCTTCTTGAGCACGCCCACGTTGCGGAAGTCGGCCGCGTAGAACGCGACCTCGTCGCGCAGGCTGCGGCCCAGCGGATGGTGCGCATGCGTGAGCGTGCCCAGCAGCGCGCGCAGGTCCTCCACCGGCACCTTGGGCGAGTACTTGGCGAACAGCCTGGCCGATTCGTTCGGGTTCTCGGCCACGTAGTCCGAGGCCTGCGCGATGGCGCGCACCAGCCCGGCCACGGTGGCCTTGTCCTTGCGCACCAGCTCGCCGCGCGCGCCGACGATGCAGCAGACCTTGTCCTTGTACTCGCCCGTGAGGTTGCTCGCGATCTCGACGAACGCACCCTTGTTGCGCTTCTCGATCAGGTAGACGTTCGGATCGCCGTCGGCGATGGCGTGGATCTCGCCCTTCTGCACCGCGAGGTCGAGCAGGTCGGCCGGGTACTGGCGCCAGGTCACGTCGCGCTCGGCGTCGATGCCGTTCTTGGCGAGCAGGATCGAGAAGAAGTTCTTGCCCGGGCTCGTGATGTCCGACACGCCGATGATCTTGCCCTTGAGGCTCGCGAGGCTGGTGGCGCCCGCGGCCTTGGCGCCCACCAGGCGCACGCAGCCGCCGTGCGAGCTGCCGACGATCTTCACGTCGAAGCCCGACTCCAGCGGCTTGAGCCAGCGGTGGATCATGCCCACCGCCGCGTCGGCCTTGGCCGTGGCCAGCGATTCGAGCAGCTGGTCGGTCGAGCCGGTGTAGTTGATGAGCTCGACCTGCAGGCCGTTGCGCTCGAAGTAGCCGCGCTCCTGCGCCACCACCACCGGCGAGAGGCAGAAGGCCGCGGCGTTCCAGGCGAAGGTCAGCTTGCGCGTCGACTGCGAGAAGGCCTGCGAGGCGATCAGGCCGCCCGAGGCGACCACGGCGGCGGCGCCGCCGGCACGCAGGAGGCGGCGGCGGGAGAGGGATGCGTTCATCGGCGGTTCCAGGAGAAAGAAGGAGTCAGTCCAGCAGCTCGGGCTCGGCCTCGACCAGCCCCTGGTAGAGGCTGTCGAAGGAATGGATCGCGCCCTCGGGCCCGCCGATCTGGCCGTGCGTGTGGCGCGCCGTGGCTTCGTCGATCGGTTGCGGCGTGCCGGCGGCCTCGGCCAGCAGCTGCGTGTGGCAGGCGTTGTCGAGCGCGATGTACCACCAGGCCGCGGCCTCCACCGTCGGGCCGGCGGTCAGGATGCCGTGGTTCTTGAGGATCGCGCCCTTCCTGTCGCCCAGCGCCTGCGCGATGCGCTCGCCCTCGCTGGTGTCGACCACCATGCCGGTGAAGTCGTCGAACAGCGCCACGTCGTCGTGGAACACGCAACTGTCCTGCGTCAGCGTGTCGAGCTTGCGGCCCAAGGTCGACCAGGCCTTGCCGTAGGTCGAGTGGGTGTGGGCGGCCGCGACGATCCTGGGGTTGTGCTCGTGGATCGCCGCGTGGATCGCGAAGGCCGCCTTGTTGAGCGGGCGGTCGCCGATCACGGTCTCGCCCCTGGCATTGACCAGCAGCAGGTCGGAGACCTTGATGCGCGAGAAGTGGATACCCAGCGGGTTGACCCAGAAGTGGTCGGTCAGCTCGGGATCGCGCGCGGTGATGTGGCCGGCCAGGCCCTGTGCGAAGCCGAAGCGCGCGAACAGGCGGAAGGCGCCGGCCAGGCGCTCCTGGCGGTGGCGGCGCTCGGCCTGCACGCTGGTGCGCGGCGGGATCGGGTCGAACCAGTACTTCTGCGTCGGCACCGGGTTGAGCTTCAGGGCCGAGGCGTTGCGGTCGATGGAAAGAACGGCGCTCATGGGGATGTCCTCGTCGTGATGCGGTTCAGGCCGCCTTGCGGATCGAGGCCGCGCGCTGCGCCACCAGTTCGCGCGTGCGCGGGATCAGTTCACGCCCGTAGTCGGCCGCGTCCTCCAGCGGATCGAAGCCGCGGATCAGGAAGGTGGTGACGCCGAGGTCGTAGTAGTCGAGCAGCGCATCGGCGACCTGCTCGGGCGTGCCGACCAGCGCGGTGCTGTTGGAGCGCCCGCCGATCTCCTGCGCGACCGCGGTCCACAGCCGCTTGTCGAGCCGCGTGCCCTGCCCGGCCGCGGCCAGCAGGCGCTTGGCGCCCTCGCTCTGCTGCGGGCCGCCGCGGTTGTAGCCCTGCACCACACGCAGCCGCTTCGTCTCGGCCAGGATGTGGTCGGCGCGGGCCCAGGCCTGCTCTTCCGTCTCGGCCAGGATCGGGCGGAACGAGACCGAGAAGCGCACGCTGCGGCCGTGCTTGGCGGCCTCGGCGCGCACGCGGGTCGTGAGCTCGCGCGCCTGCTCGAGCGACTCGCCCCACAGCGCGTAGACGTCGGCGTACTTGCCGGCCACGGGGATCGCGGCTTCCGAGGCGCCGCCGAAATACACCGGCACGTGCGGGCGGCCGTTGCGCGTCTGCAGCGGCTTGACCTCCGAGAAGGCGTTGAGCGCGCGGTAGTGCGCGCCCTCGTGGTCGAAGGGCTTGTCGGCCTGCCAGACCTTGTGCAGCAGCTCGAGGTATTCGTCGGTGCGCGCATAGCGCTGGTCGTGGTCGAGCCAGTCGCCGTCGCGCTTCTGCTCGTCGTCGGAGCCGCCCGAGATGTAGTGCACCGCGAGCCGTCCGCCGCTGAACTGGTCGAGCGAGGCGAACTGGCGCGCCGCCAGCGTGGGCGCCACGAAGCCCGGGCGGTGCGCGAGCATGAAGTGGATGCGCTCGGTGACCGAGGCCGCGTAGGCCACGGTCAGCGTGGCGTCGGGGCCGGTCGAGTGATGCGGCACCAGCACGCGGTCGAAGCCGGCCTGCTCGTGCGCCTGGGCGAAGGCGCGCACGTAGTCGCGGTCGATCGCCGGGCCCTGGGCGGCATGGATCTCCGAGACCTTCTGGCCCTGGATCATGCCGATGAATTCGACGCCGCTGTTGTCGTTGCTGTTCTGGCTCATGGTGTGTCCTCTCGGTGGGTGTCTGTCGGAAACGGATGAAGAAGGGATCAGGCCGCGGACGGCTGGCGCAGCACGCCGTCGAAGCCGCGGTCCCACAGCGGCCGCACGTCGGCCGGGCCGTCGAGCACGCCGATGCGCAGGAAGGTGTCGGCCACGTCCTGGTGGCTGCGCACCACCGCGTCGCTGACCGGGCCCAGGCTGTAGTCGCCGCTGCGGCCGTTGAACAGCTCGACGATGTCGCCCACCGGCACCCGGGTCTCGGCCGACTGGGCGCGCGCATAGGCGAGGAAGTTGCCGTTGATCCAGGCGAAGGCGCGCTGCAGCCGCTGCAGCAGGTCGGCGATCGCGGCGCGGCGCAGCGGGTCGTCGAGCGTGCGCGGGTTGGCGTAGATCGGGAAGTTGCCCGACAGGTAGCCGACGCCGGTCTTGATGGTGCGCGCGCCGTACTGGATGCGCGCGAGCTGGCCGTTGTAGCCGTAGATGGCCCAGGCATCGAGGTCGCCGCGCGCGAAGGCCGACAGCCCGTCGGCCGGCGTCAGGCTCACGGCCTGGATGTCGTTGAAGCCCAGGCCGGCCTCGGCCAGCTGCTTGGCGAGGTAGTAGTGCGAGGTGGTGGCGCGCACGTAGCCCACGCGCTTGCCCTTGAAGTCGGCGATGCTGCGGATCGGTGCGTCCTTGCGCGCCAGCGTGGCCTGGTTGTTGAGGTCCTCGTGCGTCACCGCCACCAGCTTCACGCTCGACTTCTGCCGCGCCGCGAACACCGGCGGGATCTCGCTGCCCGAGCCCAGGTCGAGCGCGTCGCCGTTGATCGCCTCGATGTGCAGCACGCCGTTGTTGAGCTCGCGCCAGTCGATGCGGTAGGGCGTGTTGCCCTGGCCCGAGGCCTGGATCAGCGGCCGCCACAGGCCCTTGTAGGTGCCCACGCGCAGGGTCACGCCCGCGAGGTCGCGCGCCGGGGCGCTCGGTGCCGCCCGCGCGATGCCGCCGGCGGCGGCCGTCGCGCCGAGCGCGGCCAGGGCGTGCAGCACCTGGCGGCGGTCCATGGAGAAGAAGGGGCTCATGCGGTCGTCGGCGGGGCGGGGGAAACGGCGAACGTAACCAGCCGCGCCGCCGATGCGAACGCAGAAAAACGAGTTTGGATATGCGCGATGCGTCGTTTTCGCGCGCACGGCGGCTCGCTAACGTGCCGGGACCATGAGCGCCATCCCCCTGCGCCGGCCCGCGGCCGGCCCGAATTCCCGCGATTCCTCCGGCCTGCCCGACGCCGCGCTGCTGGCCAGCCTCACGGCACGCTTCGCGAGCACCGCCGCCGACCACGACCGCAGCGGCGCCTTTCCCGCGCAGAACTTCGAGGCGCTGCAATCGCATGGGCTGATCGGGCTGGTCGCACCGAGCGCCTTCGGTGGCGGGGGCGCCACGCTGGATACGGCGCGGCAGGTGATCGCCGCGGTGGCGCGCGGCGAGCCCGCCACGGCGCTGATCCTCACCATGACCTACCTGCAGCACCATGGGCTGGCGCGCGGCGACAGCCGCTGGCCGCCGCACCTGCGCGAGCGCGTGCTGCGCGACGCGGTCGAGCACGGCGCGCTGATCAATGCGCTGCGCGTCGAGCCCGCGCTCGGTTCGCCCGCGCGCGGCGGCCTGCCCGCCACCGTGGCGCGCCGCGACGGCGAGGGCTGGCGCATCGACGGCCACAAGCTCTACACCACCGGCATCGAGGGCCTGGGCTGGCTCGCCGTGTGGGCCCGCACCGACGAACCCGCGCCGCGCACCGGCGTGTTCCTGGTGCCGCGCCATGCCGGGGGCGTGCGCGTGATCGCGAGCTGGGACCACCTGGGCCTGCGCGCCTCGGGCAGCCACGAGGTGGTGTTCGAGAACGTCGCGATCCCGCTCGACCATGCGGTGGACCTGCGCGCGCCGGCCGACTGGGCGCCCGATGCGGGCAGCCAGACCGACATCGACGCCCAGGCCTCGCAGCAGGCCTGGATGGTGGTGCTGCTGGGCAGCCTCTACGACGCGGTCGCGCGCTCGGCACGCGACTGGCTCGTGGGCTTCCTCAACCAGCGCGCGCCCGGCAGCCTGGGCGCGCCGCTCGCGAGCCTGCCGCGCGTGCAGGAGACCGTGGGCGAGATCGAGGCGCTGCTGCGCACCAACCGCGTGCTGCTCGACGCGGCCAGCGAGGCCGTCGACAGCGGCCGCACGCCGTCGGCGGTCGACAGCGGGCTGCTCAAGCACAGCGTCACCGGCAACGCGGTGCGCGCCGTCGAGCTCGCGCTGCAGCTCACGGGCAACCATGGCCTCGCGCGCCAGAACCCGCTCGAGCGCCATTACCGCGACGTGCTCTGCAGCCGCATCCACACGCCGCAGAACGACGCGATCCTGGTCGGCGCGGGCAAGCGCGCGCTGCTGTCGACGGGAGCCGCCGCATGACCGACCTGCTGTTTTCCAAGGCATCGCGCCGCCGCTGGCTCCAGCAGGGCGCGGTGCTCTCCATCGCGGCCACGGCCTCGTTGCGCGGCTGGGCGCAGCCGCAGACCTCGCTGGTGCTCGGCGACCAGGCCGGTGGACTGCGCTCGCTGTTCGAGGCCTCGAAGGCACTCGAGGGTGCGCCCTTCGCCTACCGCTGGGCCAACTTCCAGGGCGCCGCGCCGCTGTTCGAGGCGCAGCGCAGCGCGGCGGTCGACACCGCGATGGCCGGCGACCTGCCGGTGCTCGCCGCGGCCGTCGGCAGGACGCCGCTGAAGATCGTCGCCACGCGCGTCGGCAAGGCCGACTCGCTCGGCATCGTGGTGCAGCCCGATTCGAAACTGCGCAGCGTGGCCGACTTGCGCGGCCAGACCGTGGTCGTCTCGTCGGCGCGCGGCAGCATCTCGCAGTACCAGCTCTACGGCGCGCTCGAGGAGGCCGGCGTGCGGCGCGACGAGGTCACGGTGAAGTTCGTGCTGCCGACCGACGCGGCCGCTGCCTTCGCCTCGCGCCAGATCGACGCCTGGGCCATCTTCGATCCCTACTACACGATCGCGCTGCAGCAGGGCGGACGCATCCTGCGCGATGGCCGCGGCATCAACACCGCGCTGGGCTTCATCACCGCCAGCGAACCTTCGCTGGCCGATCCCGCCAAGCGCGCCGCCATCGTGCAGTTCCTCGACCGGCTGGGCCGCGCGGGCGACTGGGCGTTGGCCAATCCCGAGGCCTATGCGCAGGCCTACAGCCAGCTCACGCGGCTGCCGATCGAGTCGGCAAGGCTCATCACCGCGCGCGCCTCGGTGGCCGCGCGGCCGGTGAGCGAGGCCGACATCGTGGCGTTGCAGGCCGTGGCCGACCGCTCCGCGCGCGATGGCATCCTGCCGGTGCGCGTCGACGTGCGCGCGATCTCCGACACCCAGCTCTGGAAGCGCGCGGCGTGAGCGCCGCCGTTCCCGCATCGATCGCGCCGCTGCGCGAGTTCGTGGTCGATTTCGGCCGCCTGCTCGACGGCCGGCCCGACGAGCGCGCCATCCTCGCCGAGGGCGGCGCGCTGCTGCGCCGGCTGGTGGCGCGCGACGACTGGCTGCCCGAGGCCTTCGCGCAGCCCGACCCCGCGCGCTACCAGCAGTTCCTGCTGCATGCCGACAGCACCGAGCGCTTCTCGGTCGTGAGCTTCGTCTGGGGACCGGGCCAGGCCACGCCGGTGCACGACCACACCGTGTGGGGCCTGATCGGCATGCTGCGCGGCGCCGAGTACAGCCAGGCCCATGCCTTCGGCGACGACGGCCAGGCGCGGCCGGTGGGTGAAGCGGTGCGGCTCGATGAAGGCGACGTCGAGGCCGTGTCGCCCACCGTCGGCGACCTGCACCGCGTGCACAACGCGCATGCGGACCGCGTGTCGATCAGCATCCATGTCTATGGCGCCAACATCGGCGCGGTGCGGCGGCATACTTACCCGGCCGAGGGCGGGCGCAAGCCCTTCGTCTCGGGCTACACCAACACGCTGCTGCCCAATCTCTGGGACCGGTCCGCCGAACTCCGGGCGGTCCCGCCTGCCACCACGCCATGACCGACGCCACGCTCCAAGCCACCTCCGCCTTCCCCGTCCTCTCGTTCGCCGCCGTGCGCGAACGCCTGCTCACGCCCGGCGCCGAGATCGCGCTGCTCGACGTGCGCGAGGAGGATCCCTTCGCCCAGGCCCATCCGCTGTGGGCCGCGAACCTGCCGCTGTCGCGCATCGAGATCGAGGCCTGGCGCCGCATCCCGCGCCGCGACACCTTGATCGTTCTGTACGGCGAGCACCGCGGCACCGACCTCGCGCCGCTGGCCGCTCGGCGGCTCGCGGGCCTCGGCTACACCCGCGTGCACCTGCTCGAAGGCGGCCTCGAGGGCTGGCGCGCGGCCGGCGGCGAGCTGTTCCGCGACGTCAACGTGCCGAGCAAGTCGTTCGGCGAACTGGTCGAGCACGAGCGCCACACGCCCTCGCTCTCGGCTCCCGAGGTGAAGGCGCTGATCGACGAGCGCGCCAACGTGGTCGTGCTCGATGCGCGCCGCTTCGACGAATACCAGACCATGAGCATCCCGGGCGCCACCAGCGTGCCGGGCGCCGAACTCGTGTTGCGCGTGCGCGAGCTCGCGCCCGATCCGGCCACGCGCGTGATCGTCAATTGCGCGGGGCGCACGCGCAGCATCATCGGTACGCAGTCGCTGGTGAATGCCGGCATTCCCAATCCCGTGGCGGCGCTGCGCAACGGCACCATCGGTTGGAAGCTCGCGGGGCAGGTGCTCGACCATGGGGCGGTGCGGCGTGCGCCCGAGGCGGTGAGCGACGCGCATCGTTCGCAGGCGCGTGCCGATGCGCGGCGTGTGGCGCAGAAGGCGGGGGTTCGGTGGGTGGCGGCCGATGCCGTGGATTCGCTCGAGGAGGCGGGGCGGACGGTCTATCGCTTCGATGTGCGCACGCCCGAGGAATACGCGGCGGGTCATCTTCCCGGCTTTGCCGGAGCGCCCGGTGGGCAATTGGTGCAGGAGACGGATCACCAGGTGCCGGTGCGGCATGCGCGGATCGTGCTGGCGGATGACGATGGGGTGCGGGCTTCGATGTCCGGCTCCTGGCTGGCGCAGATGGGGTGGGAGGTTCATGTGGTGGAGCCTGTGCCTGCTGCCGATGCGTTGAGCGAACGGGGTGCTCTGGCCGCTGTGTATCCGGAGGTGGCTCGGGCCGTTGGAGAGATCGAGGCGCTGGACTTGGCTCGGTTGCTCGATGGCGATGCTTCGTCGACTGCGGTGATCGATGTGACGGCCAGTGCGAATTACGTGAAGCGGCATGTGCCGGGGGCGTGGTTTGCGATTCGGGCGCAGCTCTTGGAGGCGGTTGCTGGAGTCATTCCTTCGGCTCGGCGCTATGTGTTGACTTGTGGGAGCAGTTTGTTGGCTCGGTATGCGGCTTCGGATCTGCGGGAGTGGCTTGATTCGCGTGGGGAGCTGGATGTGGAGGTGCTCGTGCTGCTTGGAGGGAATGCTGCCTGGTTCTCTGCTGGGCTTCCTTCTGAGTCTGGTGAAGCCCGGTTGGCTACCGAGAGGACGGATCGGTATCGGAGGCCTTATGAAGGGACCTCGGCTTCTGTGGAGGCTATGCAGGGGTATCTGGATTGGGAGTTTGGACTCGTTGCGCAGTTGGGGCGGGATGGGACGCATCGGTTTGTCGTGGCCTGAATTTGGGTTTGTTTTTTTGCAAAGGCTGTCGGCCGGGAATTCCGCCCGGCGGCGGACCTACTTTCTTTTGCTTCGCCAAAAGAAAGTAGGCAAAGAAAAGGCGACCCCACTGTCTGTGTCCCTCCGCTTCGCTACGGGCAACCTGCGGTGCTCGCGTTTCGCGGGGTCTCGCAGAACTCGCTCCGCTGCGCTGCGCTCAGACAGCTGCGAGCCCTTATCCGCGAAACGCTGCGCTCCTCGGCGCAGCCAGAGGGGAGTGGGTCGGGCCATCGCTGCGCTCGGCCAGGCAAGCCCAACGGGCCTTCGCTTCGCTCGGCCTCAGTGAAAGGTCCAGGGCCTACGCATGCGCACTCACCACACAAGGACGCGCCACGGCGCGTTGACCCTAGTCCCCTCTGGCTGTGCCGAGGAGCGCAGGGGAAAGCGGGATAAGGGCCGCAGCTGTCTGAGCGGAACGAAGTGCAGCGAGTTCTGCGGCCCCCCGCTTTCTCCGAGCACCGCAGGTTGCCCGTAGCGAAGCGGAGGGACACAGACAGCGGGGTCGCCTTCTTTTGCTTACTTTTCTTGGCGAGACAAGAAAAGTAAGTCGCCCGCCGGGGCGAGACCCGGCCTACGACCTCACCAAACAAACCAACCTCCCAAACAAACCACAAAACAAAAAACGCACCTCCCCCGTGCCCCCAAGCACCAAACAAGGGTAAGTCCCAGTCCACTGGCACCTCCCCCCTCCCACCCCTGGCACTTTGCACCCCACCCCCAACCATGCACAGTACCCCTCGCACCGAAGCCTCGGCCAGCGCCGCCCGCAACAGACAAGGAGAACCCGGATGAACACGCGTCGATCCCTGCACCGTGCAATCGCAGCCACAGCGCTGCTCGTGCTGGCCACCACCGGCACCGCCTTCGCCCAGAAGGCCAAGGAACTCACCTTCGCCCACCAGGACATGCTCGTCCCCCTGCGACTGGTCATGGAGTCGGGCGAGGTCGAGAAGGCCACCGGCTACAAGATCAACTGGCGCATGTTCTCGGGCGGCGGCGACGTGATCCGCGCCATGGCCTCGGGCGACGTGCAGATGGGCGAGACCGGTTCGAGCCCGCTGACGGCCGCGGCCAGCCAGGGGCAGGACATCAAGCTGTTCTGGATCTCGGCCGACATCGCCGACGCCGAGGCGCTGGTGGCGCGCAATGCCTCGGGCATCGCGAGCCTCAAGGACCTCGCGGGCAAGAAGGTCGCCACGCCCTTCGTCTCCACCGCCCACTACCAGCTCATGGCCGCGATGAAGATGGAAGGCGTGGACGCGAAGAAGGTCAACGTGATGAACATGCGGCCGCCCGAGATCGCGGCGGCCTGGGAGCGCGGCGACATCGACGCCACCTTCATCTGGGACCCGGTGCTCTCCAAGATCCGCTCCAGCGGCAAGGTGATCGCGACCTCGGGCAGCATCGGCAAGCGCGGCGCGCCGACCTTCGAGGGCATCGTGGTCAACGCCAAGTGGGCGGCCGAGAACGAGGCCTTCATGGTGGCGTTCGTGAAGGCGCTCAACCGCGCCAACGACGAGTACAAGGCCTCGGGCAAGAGCTGGACGCCCGACTCGCCGCAGACCAAGGCGATGGCCAAGTGGACCAAGGCCGATCCGAAGGACGTGGGCGCTGCGATGGCGCTCTACAGCTTCCCGACCCTGTCCGAGCAGCTCTCGCCGACCTGGCTCGGCGGCGGCGCGGCCAAGGCGATGGCGAACACGGCGGCCTTCCTCAAGGAACAGGGCCGGGTGCAGGAGGTCAAGCCCGATTACTCGGCCTACGTGACCACCACGTACGTCGAGAAGGCCCTGGCGGCCAAGTGAGCGCGGCGCGGTAAACAAAAAAGCCCATGCCCACGCTCGACATCCGCGACCTCACGGTCAACTACGCCGTCAAGGGCGGCACCCTGCAGGCGCTGGCGCCGGTCAACCTGCGCATGCACGACGGCGACTTCGTGGTCGCGCTCGGCGCCTCGGGCTGCGGCAAGACCACGCTCTTGAACTGCATCGCGGGCTTCCTGCCGCCGTCCACCGGCGAGATCCTGCTCGACGGCCAACCCGTGGCCGGCCCCGGTGCCGACCGCGGCGTGGTGTTCCAGAAGCATGCGCTCATGCCCTGGCTCAACGTGCGAGACAACGTGGCGCTGGGCTTGCGGCTCGCGGGCGTCGACCGCGCCACGCGCGACCGCGTGGCGGAAGAGAAACTCGCGCTGGTCGGGCTGCAGAAGTACGCCGACCGCGCGGTGTACGAGCTCTCGGGCGGCATGCAGCAGCGCGTGGGCATCGCGCGCGCGCTGGCCAGCGATCCGGCCGTGCTGCTGATGGACGAGCCGATGGGCGCGCTCGACGCCTTCACGCGCGAGCAGGTGCAGGAGATCCTGCTGCAGGCCTGGTCGACCTCGAACAAGATGGTGTTCTTCATCACCCACTCGGTGGAGGAAGCGCTGTTCCTCGCCACCCGGCTGATCGTGATGAGCCCGAGCCCGGGGCGCATCTCGCACGTCTACGACGAGGTGCCGTTCTCGCGCCAGTACCTCTCGCACGGCGATTCGCGCAAGGTGAAGTCCGAGCCCGAATTCATCCGCATGCGCGAGGAAGTGCTCTCCATCATCCACCACCGCGAGGCGGCCCATGCCTGAGGCCAGCATCGCATCGCCGGTCGCCATGACGCCTCCCACCAAGCCAGCAGTCGTCCCGCCGCCCGCGCCCGGCACCAAGCTCAAGACCAGCGCCTTCAAGGTGCCGGGCGAGGGCTCGAGCTTCACGATCAGCGTGGTCACGGTGCTGACGCTGCTCGCGCTGTGGTTCCTGGTCACCAACATGGGCTGGGTCAAGCCGCTGTTCCTGCCGACGCCGCAGGCGGTGTTCCAGCAGTTCTACGAATACCTGACCGGCCAGGCCAACGACAAGCCGCTGTGGCAGCACTTCCTCGCGAGCATGTTCCGCGTGTTCTCGGCCTTCCTGCTGGCCTGCGTCACGGCCATCCCCGTGGGCATCGCGATGGGCATGAGCCGCTTCTGGCGCGGCATCTTCGATCCGCCGCTGGAGTTCTACCGGCCGCTGCCGCCGCTGGCCTACCTGCCGCTGATCATCATCTGGTTCGGCATCGACGAGCTGCCCAAGGTGCTGCTGATCTTCCTGAGCTGCTTCGCGCCGCTGGCGCTGGCCGCGCGCTCGGGCATGCGCAGCGCCTCGCAGGAGCAGATCAACGCGGCCTACTCGATGGGCGCGAGCTACCTGCAGGTGATCCGCCACGTGATCCTGCCCTCGGCGCTGCCCGACATCCTGGTCGGCATGCGCATCGCGATCGGCTTCGGCTGGACCACGCTGGTGGCCGCCGAGATGGTGGCGGCCAACATGGGGCTGGGTCAGATGGTGCTCAACGCGTCGAACTTCCTGCGCACCGACATCGTGATCATGGGGATCGTGGTCATCGGGGTGGTGGCGTATCTGTTCGACCTGCTGATGCGCTGGCTCGAGCGGCGCCTGGTTCCCTGGAAAGGGCGCATGTAGCGGAAGGCGCGGCGGGCGGCGAGACCGGCACCGCCGGCGGCATCGGCGAGGGCAGGGCGCCGCCCGGCCCCATCGACTGCTCGAGGAAATCGAGCATCGCGCGCATCGCCGCGCTGTTGTGGCGCCGCTGCGAGTAGGCGGCATAGAGCCAGTGGTCGTGCGGCATGTGCTCGCGCAGCACCGGCACCAGCGCGCCGCGCTCCAGGTGCGACTGGGCCAGCGGCTCGGGCACGTAGGCCACGCCGACGCTGCGCAGGGCCAGCTCGATCAGCGCGACCGCATCGTTGGCCTCCATGCGGCTGTGTACCGGCACCTCGTAGGCCTCGCCTTCGGTCTCGAAGGGCAGGTGGGTGGTCGAGGCGGCCGAATAGCTGAGCACGTCGTGCCGGCTCAGGTCGGCCGGCACGCGCGGCATGCCGCGCAGCGCCCAGTAGGCCGGGGTGGCGCAGACCACCATGTCGAACTGCACCAGTCGCCGCACGATCAGGTTCATGTCGTCGATGCGCCCGCCGGTCAGGTGGATGTCGATGCCCTCGCCGATCAGGTCGACCGCGCTGTTGGTGAAGACCAGGCTCACGTAGACGTCGGGATAGCGCTTGATGAACTCGGCGATCACGTCCGAGAGCCAGCCGGCGATCAGCCCGTGCGGCGCGCTCATGCGCAGCCGGCCGCGCGGGTGGGCGCCGTGGGCCTGCAGGTCGTTGAGGGTGTTCTCGGCCATGTCGACCAGCTGGGTGCTGCGCTCGAGCAGCACCTCGCCGGCGTCGGTCAGGCTCAGCGAGCGGGTGGAGCGGTTGAGCAGCCGCACGCCGCTGCGCTCCTCGAGCTCGGCCACGTAGCGGCTGACGGTGGCCTTCGACATGCCCAGCGACAGGGCGGCGCGCGAGAAGCTGCGCCGGAACGCGACTTCGCGAAATGTCTTGATGAGATCGAGTCCGTCCATGAGAGTGGGCGCATTGTTCCAGTTCGGCCAGAGGCCCGCGCCGGCGCAGGGGCATGGCGCAACTTTGGTTTGCGCCCACCGGACGCATCCGGTTGCATCCGGATCGCCGCCGGCTGCGTACAGGGGGTGATCGGTCCCGGACGGCGGGGCCCGCCAACATGCACGAGAAGGAAGAAGAAGCCATGCCGCAGGACATCGCGTTCGCCATCCGCTGGGTCGAGAAGGGCCTGGTGCCCGATACCGTGGTGCGCCGCGGCATCCGGCGCCTGCTCAAGGACCGGCTGTCGGAGTTGTATGCCGGCAACACCCCGGCCGTGGCCGAGCTGACGCAGGAGTTCGTCGGGCGCATGCGCTCGGCCAGCCTGGCGCCGCTGCCCGAGAAGGCCAACGCCCAGCACTACGAGGTGCCGGCCGCCTTCTTCGGCCAGGTGCTCGGCAACCACCGCAAGTACAGCAGCTGCTACTGGCCCGAGGGCACGCGCACGCTCGAGGAGGCCGAATCGGCCGCGCTGGCCAGCACCTGCGAGCGCGCCGGGCTGGACAACGGCCAGGACATCCTCGAACTGGGCTGCGGCTGGGGCTCGCTCACGCTGTGGATGGCCGCCCACTACCCGGGCAGCCGGATCACGGCGCTATCGAACTCCGCCTCGCAGCGCGAATACATCGAGGCCGAGGCCGCGCGGCGCGGGCTGGCCAACGTGCGGGTGCTCACGCGCGACATCAACGTGTTCGACACCGAGGAGCGCTTCGACCGCGTGGTCTCGGTCGAGATGTTCGAGCACCTGCGCAACTGGCCGCAGGCCTTCGCCAACGTGGCGCGCTGGCTGCGGCCCGGCGGGCGCTTCTTCATGCACGTGTTCGTGCACCGCGAGGCGCCCTATCCCTTCGAGGTGCGCGACGCCAGCGACTGGATGAGCGAGCACTTCTTCTCGGGCGGCATGATGCCCAGCGACGACCTCGCGCTGCATTGCCAGGACGACCTGCGGCTGCTGCGCCGCTGGCGCTGGGAAGGCCGCCACTACCAGCGCACCGCCGAAGCCTGGCTGCGCAACATGGACCAGCGGCGCGAGGCGCTGCGCCCGCTGTTCAAGGCCACCTACGGCGACCAGGCCCATGTCTGGTGGACGCGCTGGCGCCTGTTCTTCATGTCGGTGGCCGAGCTGTTCGGCTACGAGCACGGGCAGCGCTGGTGGGTCAGCCACTACCTGTTCGAGCGGCGCGCCTGAAGCCGGCCCGATGAACTTCAGCCCGCTCGAAGCCGCCTTCGCCGGCCTCGCCTTCACGGCCGCGGTCGCGCTGGTGGTCTGGCTCGAGAGCCTGGCGCGGCGCGACGCGAGCCTGATCGACCGCTTCTGGCCGCTGCTGATCGCGGGCGCGGGCCTGGTCTACCTGGTGCTGCTGCCGAATGCGCCGCTGCACGACCCGCGCGGCCTGGCCATGGCCGTGCTTGCGTTGCTGTGGGGGCTGCGGCTGGCGCTCTATGTGGCCGCGCGCAACTGGGGCCACGGCGAGGACCGGCGCTACCAGGCGATCCGCGCGCGCAACCAGCCGGGCTTCGGCCTCAAGAGTCTGTACCTGGTGTTCGGGCTGCAGGCGGTGCTGGCCTGGATCGTCTCGGCGCCGCTGTTCGTCGGCATGGCGGGCGCGCGGCCGCTGGGCTGGCTCGACATCGCGGGCGGCGCGCTGGTGGCCTTCGGCATCGGCTTCGAGGCCATTGCCGATGCCCAGATGTCGCGCTTCAAGGCCGATCCCTCGCAGCGCGGCCAGGTGATGGACCGCGGCCTGTGGCGCTACAGCCGCCATCCCAACTACTTCGGCGAGGCCTGCGTCTGGTGGGGGCTGTGGCTGATGGCGCTGGGCGCGGCCGGCCTCGGCGGCGCCTGGAGCGTGGTCTCGCCGCTGCTCATGACCTGGCTGCTGCTGCGCGTGTCGGGCGTGCGCCTGCTCGAGGCCGACATCGGCCACCGGCGGCCCGCCTACCGCGACTACATCGCGCGCACCAACGCCTTCGTGCCGGGGCCGGTGCGCCGGCCGCCGAAATGAGCGTGCGCCATGCCGGCACGGCGCTGGCGTGCGCGCTGGCCCTCGCGGCGGGCGCGCAGCCGGTGGCCTCGCCCGCCACGGGCGAATGGAATTTCCGCGTGCTGCTCGACGACGCGCCGATCGGCGAGCACCGCTTCGTGCTCACGGCCGCGGGCGACGAGCGCCGGCTGAGCAGCGAGGCCGCGTTCGCGGTCAAGCTGCTGGGCGTCACGGTCTACCGCTACCGGCATTCGGCGGTCGAGCACTGGCGCGGCGACTGCCTGCGCCGGCTCGATGCCGACACCAACGACGGCGGCGACCGCTCCGAGGTGCGCGCCGAGCGCGAGTCGGAAGGCGACGGCCCCGCGCTGGTGGTCGTCACGCAACGCGGTCGCAGCGCGCTGCCGGGCTGCGTGATGAGCTTCGCCTACTGGAACCCCGCGATGCGCGCGCAGCAGCAGCTGCTCAATGCGCAGACCGGCAAGCTCGAGCCGGTGCGCATCGCCGCGCTCGACGAGGGCCGCGTCGAGGTGCGCGGCCGCGGCGTGGCGGCCCGGCGCTGGCGCGTCAGCGGGCCCGAGCAGCCGATCGACCTCTGGTATGCCGTGGCCGACGGCGAATGGCTGGGCCTCGATGCCCAGGTGCGCGGCGGCAAGAAGCTCAGCTACCGGCTGAAGTAGGCTTCGCGGCCAGCGCGCTCAGCACCGCGGCCGTCATCGCCTGCACGCCCGTCGTGATCGAGGGTTCGGGCACCGGCGCGAAGAAGGGCGAGTGGTTGAAGGGCAGGGGCTTGCCGCCTTCCTTTTGCGAGTCGGCGACCTCCTTCGGATCGTTCACGCCGATGAAGAAGAAGAAGGTGGGTACGCCCTCCACCGCGAACTCCGAGAAGTCCTCGCTGGCGGTGATCGGCGGCACCTGCACCACCTTCGCGTCGCCGAGCTGCGCCTTGAGCGCGGCCACGGTGCGCTGCGCCAGCGCCTGGTCGTTGATCACCGCGCCGTTGCCGCGCGCCGGGTCGAGGCCGATGGCGGGTTCGGGCGCGCCCGCCATCGCGGCCGAGGCCAGCGCGGTGCGGCGCACGCCGTCGATCAGCTGCTTGCGCACCTGCGGCTTGTAGCTGCGGATGGTGCCGCGCAGCAGCGCCGAGTCGGGAATGATGTTGCCGGCGGTGCCGGCCTGGATCGCGCCCACCGTCACCACGCCGAACTCGGCCGGGTCCTTCTCGCGGCTCACCACGGTCTGCACGTCGGTCACGAAATGGGCCGCCTGCACGATCGGGTCGATCGCGCGGTGCGGCGCCGAGCCGTGGCCGCCACGGCCCTTGAAGTCGATCTCGAAGCCGTCGGAGGCCGAGGTGATCGGCCCCGCGCGGTAGCCGACATAGCCGTAGGGCGAGGCCGAGGTGTGCAGCGCGAAGGCCGCATCGGGCTTGGGGAAGCGCTTGTAGAGCCCGTCGGCCAGCATGCCCTTGGCGCCGCCGCTGGCCTCCTCGGCCGGCTGCGCGACGAACACCAGCGTGCCCTGCCACTGGTCCTTGAGCGCGAGCAGCGTGCGCGCGGTGCCGACCCAGCTCGCCATGTGCACGTCGTGGCCGCAGCTGTGGGCGACGAAGGTCTCGCGGCCCTGCCAGGTGGCCTTGGCCTGGCTCGCGTAGGGCAGGCCGGTCTTCTCCTGCATCGGCAGCGCGTCGAGCTCGGTGCGCACCAGCACCGTGGGACCGGCGCCATTGCGCAGGACCGCGACCACGCCGGTGCGGCCCACGTGCTCGGTCACCTCGAAGCCGAGGGCGCGCATCTGCTCGGCCAGCCTGGCGGCCGTGCGCACCTCCTGGAAACCGAGTTCGGGATGGGCGTGGATGTCCTTGTAGAGCGTGTCGAGCTGCGGATAGGCCTCGCGCGCGAGCGACTCGATGCGCTGGGCGTTGGGGGCGGCGCCTTGCGCCATGGCGGCGGGCACGGCGGTGCAGGCGAGGCAGGCGGCGAGGGAAAGCTGGCGAAGTGAATGCATGAAGGGACCTGTCTCCTGGGGTGATGTGTCTTTGCTTGTTCTTGAAAGGGACCGGCCGCGAATCTAGGCAATGGCTTGCCAGGCGTCCAATGCATTGTTCTATCCACAGCCATAATTCCAATGCATGAACAGGCCCCTCCATGCCATGACCTTCGTGCAGCTGCGCCACTTCCTCTCGGTGGCCGAGACGGGCTCCTTCACGCGCTCGGCCAAGGCGCTGTCGATCACGCAGCCGGCGCTGAGCCGCAGCATCCATGCGCTCGAGGAGGTGCTCGGCCGCGCGCTGTTCGACCGCGTGGGCCGGCGCAGCGAGCTCTCGCATTTCGGGCGCGAGATGCTCGAGCGCGCGCGCCACCTGGTCGGCGATGCGCAGGAACTGGTGGCCAGCGCGCGCGGCGGCGGCGGGGCCCACCTGCGCGTGGGGCTCGGCGCCGGGCCCGGCGCATTGCTGGCCACGCCGCTCTTGCAGCGCATGGCCTACCGTGGCGCGCCGGTGCGCATCGACATCCTGCGCGGCGATACCGACCGGCTGGTGCAGGCGCTGCGCCAGCGCACGCTCGATGCCGCGGTGGTCGAGTTCCGCACCGTCACGCCGAGCATCGACCTGCGCGTCGAGCCGCTGGTGGAGATGGGCGGCGCCTTCATGTGCCGGCGCGGCCATCCGCTTGCGCGCAAGCGCGGGCCGATGACGTTCCAGAGCTTGAAGGACTACCCGCTCGCGTCCACCGGTCTCGGGCGCGACGTGGTGCGCGCGATGGTCGATGCCTACGGCCCCGAGGCGCATCCCGACCAGTGCGTGACCCTGCGCTGCTCGGAGCTGTCGAACCTGGTCGAGCTCGCGCGCGACAGCGACGCGATCCTGCTCGCGGTGCGCGCGGTGGCGCCCGATCTGGTGGCGCTGCCGGTGCACCCGCCGCTGGGCCGCGCGCGCTTCGGCCTCGTGACCCTGGCCGGCCGCAGCGAGGCACCGGCGCTGTCGTTGCTGCGCGAGGTGATCGCCGAGCGCATGCCCGCCGAGCCCTAGGCGGGCAGTGCGTCGGCGCCGATGCGCTCCCACAGCCGCGCGACCGCCGGCCGCGCATTGAGCCGCGCGCGCCAGGCCACGATCGCGACCTCCACGTCCCAGGCCCCATCGCCGACCGGCACCAGCTCGCCGAGCCGGCCCGCGACGAAGGAGCTGTCGGGCAGCCAGGCCATGCCCATGCCCTGCTGCGCGAGGTCGCCGAGCACGTCGGTCATCTCGGATTCGAAGGCCCGGTAGCCGGCCAGCGGTTGCGCCGACTGCTCGATCGCGGTCGCGACCACGCGCGCGAAGTAGCCGCTGGGCGAGTACATCAGCAACGGCACCGGGCTGGCCGCGCTGCCCGGCAGCGCGAAGCGTTCCGAGGCGGCGAGCGCGCGCGACACGTAGGGCCGCACGCGCTCGAGGCCGAGCTCGCGGCGCTCGAAGCGCGCGGCATCGAGCTGCAGCGGATGCGCGGCGTGGTGGAAGCCGATCAGCACGTCGGCCGAGCCCGCGCTGAAGGCCGTCAGCGTGTCGTGCACGTTGCCGACCTCGAGGCTGCAGCTGAGGTCGCCCGCGCCCGACCAGCGCGCCCACCAGGCCGGCAGCCGCGTGCTGGCCAGCGCATAGGTCGAGGCGATGCGCACGTGGTTGCGCGCGGGCGCGTCGCCGATCTCGGCGCGCGCGTCGGCGATCTGGTCGAGCAGGCCCGCGGCCACCTTGCGGAAGCGCTCGCCCGCGGGCGTGAGCCGCGTGGGATAGGCCGCGCGGTCGATCAGCTTGGCGCCCAGCCATTGCTCGAGCGCCTGGATGCGGCGGCTGAACGCGGCCTGCGAGACGTTGCGCATCTCGGCCGCGCGCGTGAAGTTCTGCACCTCGGCCAAGGTGACGAAATCCTGAAACCAGCGTGTGTCCATCGCGACCTCTGTTCCTTTGCGTGCGGCGCATTCTGCAAGCCGCGTGCCCATCGGTTGCGTGCATGGGCGATGCGCGCCGCGCATCGCGCCCGGATGCAAACTCGACATTGGACCGCGTGCGCGGGCCTCGCGACCATTGGCGAATCCACTCACCACTTCAGCAAAGGATTCGGACATGAGCGAACAACTGCGCGCGGCCGCCAAGGAATACATGGTGCGCTACGGCGGCGACACCTTCCCCAACCTGTTCCGCAGCGCCCGCGGCGCGGTGGTGGTCGACGACACGGGCCGCGAGATCCTCGACTTCACCTCGGGCCAGATGTGCGCCACCATCGGCCACAACCATCCGGCGATCGTGCGCGCGGTGCACGAGGCCGGCGAGAAGGCCTTCCACCTGTTCAGCGGCATGATCCCCGAGGTGGTGGCCGAGCTGGCGCAGAAGATGGCCACCGACTGGATGCCCGCGCCGCTGAGCAAGTCGCTGTTCGTGAACACCGGTTCCGAGAGCAACGAGGTCGCGCTGCGCATGGCGAAGATGTACACCGGCGGCTTCGAGATCCTGGCCGTGGGCGGCTCCTGGCATGGCGTGACCGGCGGCACCAGCGCGGTGTCGTTCGCGAGCGACCGCAAGGGCTACGGCGTGCACGTGCCCGGCGTCTACCTGATGCCCGAGCCCAACGCCTACCGGCCCTACATCCGCGGCATGTCGGGCGAGGAATCGGCGCTGGCCTGCCTCGAGCTCGGCCTCAAGATGTACGACATGGCCTCGACCGGCCGGCGCGCCGCGATCATCATCGAGCCGATCATCAGCGCGGGCGGCGTGCTGGTGCCGCCCCGGTCGTACATGCAGGCGCTGCGCCGCGCCGCCGACGAGCGCGGCATGCTGCTGATCTTCGACGAGGCCCAGACCGCGTTCGGCCGCATCGGCCATCGCACGGCCTCCGACTTCTACGGCGTGGTGCCCGACATCATGTCGGTGTCGAAGACCATGGGCGGCGGCCTGCCGCTGGCCGCCGTGGCGACCAGCCCGCGCATCGAGCAGGACGTGCACGAGAAGGGCTTCACCTTCTACACCAGCCATGTCTCCGACCCGCTGCCCGCCACCGTCGGCCTGGCGGTGCTCGACACCATCCGCAGCGAAGGCCTGATCGAGCGCGCGCGCACCACCGGCGCCTACCTGCGCGGGCAACTGCTCGAGCTGCAGCGGCGCTACGAGGCGATCGGCGACGTGCGCGGCGAGGGCCTGCTGCTGGGCGTGGAGCTGGTGCAGGACCGCGACTCGCGGCTGCCCCATCACGAGCTCGGCGCGCGCACCACGAAGAAGTGCTTCGAGCTCGGCCTGAGCATGAACATCCGGCGCCGGCCCGAGCGCGGCTCGGTGTGGCGCATCGCGCCGCCGCTCAACGTGGCGCACGAGCAGATCGACCGCGCCATCGAGATCCTCGACCGCGCGCTGCGCGAGAGCCTGGACGAGATCGCCCATCCCGCGCCGGTGGCGCTCGCGGCCTGACGCGCCGGAGGACGCCATGAAGACCCCGAATCGGATGCTCGCGGGCGCCGTGCTCGCGGCCGCCGCGCTGGCCGCGTTCGCGCAGGAACCCGGCGGCACGCTCGCCAAGGCGAAGGCCGCCGGCACCCTCGTGATGGGCGTGCGCGAGGCCTCGCCACCGCTGTCGTACGCGGTGGGCGGCGGCTACGTCGGCTACCACGTCGAGCTCTGCGAGCAGATGCTCGCCAAGCTGCTGCCCGGCGTGGCGGTGCGGCCGATGGTCGTGACCTCGCAGAACCGCGTGCCGCTGCTGCAGAACGGCACCGTCGACATCGAGTGCGGCTCGACCACCAACAATGCCGCGCGCCAGCAGCAGGTGGTCTTCGGCAGCACCACCTACATCACCGAGGCGCGCTTCGCGGTGCGCGCGGCCAGCGGCATCGAGTCGGCGGAGCAGCTCAAGGGCAAGACGGTGGTCACGACCGTGGGCACCACGCTCGTGCAGCGGCTGCGCAAGCTCGAGCAGGACAACAAGGGCATGGCGCTGAACATCGTGCTGGCCAAGGACCATGCGGAGAGCTTCCTGCTGCTCGAGAGCGGCCGCGCCGATGCCTTCGCGATGGACGACAACACGCTCGCGGGCAACATCTCGAACGCGCGCAACCCGGGGGACTTCCGCATCGTCGGCAAGCCGCTGGGCATCGAGCCGATCGCGATCATGATCCGCAAGGACGACCCGGCCTTCAAGCGCGCGGTCGACGGCTACCTCGCGAACGCGATGGCCTCGGGCGCCCTCGAGAAGCTCTATGCGCGCTGGTTCATGGCGCCGATCCCGCCGCGCAACGCGGTCATCAACATTCCGCTGAGCGATTCGCTGAAGGCGGCCTTCCAGTCGCCCAACGACCGGCCGGCCGAGGCCTACGAGGAGCGGCTGCCCTGAGCCTGCGCCCGCAGGCTGCGTCGCAGCCGCGCGGGCGACTGGCCGTAGCGCGCGCGGAACATGCGCGCGAAGTGGGCATCGCTGTTGAAGCCGTTCTCGAAGGCGATCGACGAGACCGAGCGCGCGTGGTTGCGCGCATCGCGCAGCGCCTCGTGGCAGCGCTCGAGCCGGGTCTGCCAGATCAGCCGCTCGGGGCTCGCGTCGCTGCCGTCGAAGGCCTTGTAGAGGTAGCGCCGCGAGCAGCGCAGCGCATGGGCGATGGCATCGACCGAGAGCGTGGCCTCGCTCGCATGCAGCCGCACGTACTGCACCGCGCGCAGGCGCACGGCGGCCAGCGCGTCGACCGGCGCGCGCGCAGGCGGCCGGCCGCTCGACAGGGTGGTCGCGAGCAGGCCGATCGAGGCCTCGGCCAGCAGGTGGGCGGCATCCTCGGTGACGTGCGCGAGCTGCGTGTTCAGCGTGCGCAGGTGGCCGCCGAGGATCGGCGCCATGCCGCTGTCGGCCAGCGCCTCGTCGCTGGAACACACCAGCGACGGCAGGCCCAGTGCCGCGAGGCGCTCGCGCGGGATCTGCAGTCCGAACAGCGAGGCCGGCGCGGCCGATTCCCAGGTGTAGGGCAGGCGCTGGTCGAGCATGATCCAGTCGCCCGGGCCCAGGTGCACCGTGCGGTTGGCCGCGTGCACGTCGGCGGCGCCGGCGATCTGCATCGAGAGCTTGAAATAGCCGCCGCCGCTGTCGAGCGCGTCGCGGGCCTCGCGCGTCACGCGCGAGAGCGGCACCTGCATGCGCACCGCGCCCAGGCCGCCGACGTCGTAGATGTCGCAGCGGGCCTCGAAGTCCAGGCCGCCCGCGTCGTCGTCGCCGCGCAGCCGGCCGAAGTAGGGCGCGATCGCGCTTTCCCAGTAGCGCATCCGCTGGGCGGCGGGAACGTCGAGCGTGGAACAGGACTGGGCGTGCATGGTCCGGGCATTACAGCCGGTCTGGCGGCGCGCCACAAGCAAGGCGGGGCCGCGCGGCCGCACGCCGTGCACGCTGGTGCAAGACACGGTGCACCGGCAGTCGTGCCGCCGGCGCTGCGCTGGCTATCGTCGGCCGGCCCCTTCATCCAACCCGAGGAATCCCATGAGCAGCAAGCATCTCTTCATCGAACAATGGACACCCAGGCCGGCCTGGATCGCCCGCACGCCGGCCGAGCGCCGGGCCTTCGCCGACGCCGTGCTCGGCGCCATCGAGGCCATGAAGGCCGGCGGCATCCGCACGCTGGGCTGGGGCGCGGCCGACCGCGGCGTCGACCATGCCGATCCCGCCGCCGCGTTCTGGGCCGTGTGGGAGATGGACAGCGCCGAGGCGGTCGCGGGCTTCCGCCAGGGCGTCGAAGCCTCGGGCTGGTACACCCTCTTCGAGCAGCACAACACCACCGGCGTGGCGCAGACCCCGGCCCAGGTGCTCGAACTGCTGGCGGGGCTTCCGTCATGAGCTTCAAGGTGCTGTCGCTGGTCTTTCCGGGCTTGACCCTGATCGACCTCGCGGGTCCGCTGCAGGCGCTGTCCTTCATCCCCGGCTTCGAGTCGCAGCTCGCCTGGAAGCACACCGGCGCGCTGCCCTCGGATGCCGGTGTCAGCGTGGTCGCCACGCACGGCTTCGACGACTGCTGGGAGGCGCCCGACCTGCTGTTCGTGCCGGGCAACACCAAGGCGTTGTTCGCGCTGCTCGAGGACGAGCAGACCAAGGCCTTCCTCGCCCGTGTCGGCGCGCGTTCGACCTGGATCACCAGCGTGTGCAACGGCTCGCTGCTGCTGGCCGCGGCCGGGCTGCTCGACGGCTACCGCGCGGGCTGCTACTGGTATGCGCGCGACCGGCTCGCGCTGCTGGGCGCGATCCCGAGCCCGGGCCGCATCGTGATCGACCGCAACCGCATGACCGGCGGCGGCATGACCGCGGGCATCGACTTCGGCGTGCGCGTGGTCGGCGAGATCGCCGGCGAGGCCACGGGTCGCATGGTGGAGCTGCTGATGGAATACGCGCCGCAGCCGCCCTATGGCACGGGGCGGCCCGAGCTGTGCGACGAGGCCCTGGTGGCCGGTGCGCGCGAGGCGCTGCGCGAACTCATGCCGCTGGGCACCATCGAGCGGGTCGCGGCGGCGCGCAGGTAGCCGGAGCGAACGAAGCCTCCCAGGCTTCGTTCGTGGCTCAGCGCTGCAGCCCGTGCAGCGCCGCCAGCTCCTCGATCAGCCCGAGCTGGAAGGCATCGAAGCGCTCCGAGGGCTGCATCAGGCCGAAGAAGGGCGTGAGCGGATCCTCGACCTCGGTGCGGTGGCCCGACAGTTCCTCGAGGATGGCGAGGCCGCAAAAGGGCACCGCGACTTCCGAGTAGCCGCCCTCGTGCACCATCACCAGCCGGCCGCCCGCATGCCGTTCGGCGAGCGCCATCGCGTGCCGTGTCATGAGGCGGAACGACTCGGGATGCAGCAGCATGCGCGCGAGCGGATCGACGCCGCTGGCATCGAGGCCGCTCGCCACCACGACCAGTTGCGGCGCGAAGCGGTCCACCGCGGGAATCACGATGCGCTCGAAGGCCTGCATGTAGGCGTCGTGGCCGCCACCCGGCTGCAGCGGGATGTTGATGTTGAAGCCCAGCCCCGCGCCCTCGCCGCGGTCGTGCGCGCCGCTGTAGCCCGGCGGAAAGCAGTGCTCCTGGTGCAGCGAGATGGTCAGCACGTCGCTGCGGCCGTAGAACAGCTGCTGCGTGCCGTTGCCGCAGTGCACGTCCCAGTCGATCACGGCGATGCGCTCGATGCCGTGGCGCGCCTTGACGGCCTCGATCGCGATCGCGATGTTGTTGAGGATGCAGAAGCCCATGCCGCGGTCGGCGCCGGCATGGTGGCCCGGCGGGCGGCAGAAGGCATAGGCGTTCGGATGCCTGCCCGCGACCACGCCGTCCATGGCCGCGATCGCGAGGCCCGCCGACAGCGCGGCGATCTCGTAGCTGCCCGGTCCGTAGGGCGCGAGATCGCCCATGTCGCCGCCCGCGGCATCGCTGCCGGCCTTGAAGCGCGCGAGGTAGTCGCGCGTGTGCACGCGCAGCAGCTCGTCCTGCGAGGCCGGCGGCGCCGACCGCACCTCGAGCCTGTCGCTGAGCCCCGAGACGTCCATCAGCGACTTCAGCCTTCGCTTGGTGTCGGGCGCCTCGGCGATGCCGACACCCGCCATCGGCTGCACCCAGCGGCCCACGGGCAGCATCAGGGCATGGGGTGCCCCGGCGATGTGCCAGAGCGTTCTCTCGTCGTGGAAAAAGGCGGTGCGCTTCATGCGTCGTGGCTCCAGGGTGAAAGCCACGAAGGTAGCGGCCGCCGCGCGCCGGTGTCTGATCCAACGTGCACGGCGGCTTGCCCGAGCGCGTCAGCGCGCGGGTGCCACTACCGGCGCGTCGGCCGGCGAGGGACTGCGCCCGATCAGCCAGGCACACAACGCCGACACCACGCCCGCGAACAGCACGTACAGGCAGATCTGCCACGGCTCGCCGCCGCCCGACTTGAGCAGCGCGGTGGCGATGATCGGCGTGATGCCCGAGGCGAAGATGCCCGAGAACTGGTAGACGAAGGAGATGCCGGTGTAGCGCACCTTGGCGTCGAACAGGTCGCAGAACAGCGCGGCCTCGGGGCCGTAGACCGAGGCATAGAGGATGCCGAACGGGATCACGATCGACAGCCACACCAGCAGCACGCTGCCGCCGCTGTGCGTCATCAGCCAGAAGCCCGGGAAGGCCGACACCGCGGTGATCAGCGAGCCCCACATGTAGACCCGGGGCCGGCCGAGCCGGTCCGACAGCCGGCCGAAGAAGGGGATGGCGAAGCACATCACGATGGCCGCGGCCATCACGCCCAGCAGCGCATCGGTGCGGCTGAGCTTGAGCGTGCCCGTGAGGTAGGCGATGGAGAACACGCCGAAGATGTTGAAGAACACGCCGTCGATGTAGCGCGCGCCCATGCCCTTGAGCACATTGCCCGGATAGCGGCGCAGCATGTCCATGAACGGGATGCGCAGCTCGGCGTTGCGCGCCTTGACCGCGGCGAACTCGGGCGTCTCCTTCACGTGCAGCCGGATGTACATGCCCACCCCGACCATCAGCCCCGAGATCAGGAAGGCGATGCGCCAGCCCCAGGCCATGAACTGCTCGTCGGTCAGCAGCCACGACAGCAGCGCCACCACGCCCGAGGCCAGGCACAGGCCGATGGCCAGCCCGATCTGCGGCAGCGAGGCATAGAAGCCGCGCTTCTCCTTGGGCGCGTACTCGTAGGCCATGAGCACCGCGCCGCCCCATTCGCCGCCCAGGCCGATGCCCTGCGCCACGCGCAGCACCAGCAGCAGCAGCGGTGCCGCGATGCCGATCTGCGCGTAGGTGGGCACCAGGCCGATCAGGAAGGTGGCCACGCCCATGATCATCAGCGTGATGATCAGCATGCTCTTGCGTCCGATCTTGTCGCCGAAGTGGCCGAAGATCACGCCGCCCAGCGGCCGGGTGACGAAGCCCACGGCGAAGGTGGTGTAGGCCAGCAAGGTCGCCACCACCGGGTCGCTGCCCGGGAAGTAGAGCTTGTTGAACACGATGCCGGCCACCACCCCGTAGAGGAAGAAGTCGTACCACTCGATGGTGGCGCCCACCAGCGCCGAAATCACCACCCTGCGAATCGTTTTCTCGTCGTCGCGTGCACTGCTCATGTGTTGTCTCCGATGAGTGTTGTCGTGGCGGCCTCTTGGTCTTCGGTCTCGGCGGGCCGTGCGGGATGCGTTGCTGCTAGTGCGCGGCCGAAGCCGCCCTGTGGTCCTCTCTGATCATGTCGACGGCCTTCTCGGCCATCATCACCGCGGGGGCGTTGGTGTTGCCCGACACCAGCGTGGGCATGGCCGAGCAGTCGACCACGCGCAGGCCGCCGATGCCGTGCACGCGCAGCCGCGCATCGACCACCGCGAGCGGGTCGTGTCCCATGCGGCAGGTGCCGGTGGGATGGAAGATGGTGGCGCCGTTGTTGCGGCAGAACTCGAGCAACTCGGCATCGCTCGCGGCCTGCGCGCCGGGCTTCACCTCGCGCTTGACGTAGGGCCGCATCGCGGGCGCCTCGGCGATGGCGCGCGCGGCCTTCACGCCGGCCACCGCGGTGGCGCGGTCGAGCTCGGTCGCGAGGTAGTTGGGCTGCATCTCGGGCGGCTCGGCCGCGTCGGTCGAGCGGATGCGGATGTGGCCGCGCGACTCGGGCCGCAGCTGGCACACCGAGAAGGTGAAGCCCGAGTAGGGATGCACCTTGCCGCCGGCCATGTCGGCCGACAGCGTGGCCACGTGGAACTGGATGTCGGGCGTGGCGGCCACGGGGCGGCCCGCTTCGTCCTTGAGCGCGCGCATGAAGCAGCCGCCCTGGTTGATGCCGATCGCGAGCGCGCCGCTGCGATGCAGCAGCCATTCGAGGCCCAGGCCGAGCTGGCCGGCCCAGGAGTTGAGCTGGTCGTTGGTGGTGATCGGTTTCGTGCACTCGTAGCCGAGGCGGATCTGCAGGTGGTCCTGCAGGTTCTCGCCCACGCCCGGCAGTTCGTGCACCGGTGCGATGCCGAAGCGATCGAGCAGCGCGCGCGGGCCCACGCCCGAGAGCTGCAGCAACTGCGGCGACTGGATGGAACCCGCGGAAAGCAGGACTTCGGCGCGGCAGCGCGCGGTCTTCTCCACGCCACCTTGCCGATAGCGCACGCCGGCCGCGCGCCGACCCTCGAACACCAGGCCGGTGGCCAGCGCCTCGGTCTCGATGCGCAGGTTGGGGCGATGTCGCGCCGGCGCGAGGTAGGCCTTGGCGGTGCTGCAGCGCAGGCCGCGGTGCGTGGTGAGCTGGTAGTAGCCCGCGCCTTCCTGCACCGCGCCGTTGAAGTCCTCGGTGCGCGGCACACCGGTCTGCCGGGCGCCTTCGATGAAGGCCTCGATCAGCTCGTGCCGCGCGCCGATGTCCGACACCTTGAGCGGCCCGTCGCCGCCGTGGAACTGGCTCGCGCCGCGCTGGTTGCCCTCGGAGCGCACGAAGTAGGGCAGCACCTCGTCGTAGCCCCAGCCCGGGTTGCCGAGCGCGGCCCAGTGGTCGTAGTCCTCGCGCTGGCCGCGGATGTAGATCAGGCCGTTGATCGAGCTCGAGCCGCCCAGCGTCTTGCCGCGCGGCCAGTAGATGCGGCGACCGTTCATGTTGGGATCGGGATCGGTCTCGAAGCGCCAGTTGTAGACCGGGCTCCACATGGTCTTGCCGTAGCCGATCGGCAGGTGGATCCACGGCGAGCTGTCGCGCGGCCCGGCCTCGAGCAGCAGCACGCGCGTGGCCGGGTCCTCGCTCAGGCGCGCCGCCAGCACGCAGCCGGCCGAGCCGGCGCCCACCACGATGTAGTCGAAGGCTTCTTCACTGCGAGAGTCAGGCATGCGTGCGGTCCGGCGATGGAACAATGGCCTCGGTCCGTCGCATCCTAGGTTATTGATTTTCGGAACGCAATGTTCCACTTTAGAGGTTTACCCGCATGCCCCGTCCCGCGCGTTCCGCTGCCGCCCCCGTTGCCGTGCCCGTGGTTGCCCCTGTCGAGGAGCCCGTTTCCGGTTCCTCGGCCGAGCGCAGCCTGCGCCTGCTCGCACTGCTGGCCCACGAGGGCCGCGCGCTGTCGCTGGCCGATCTCGCGGCGCAGCTGGGCCTGCCCAAGGGCACCGCGCACCGCATCTGCACGCAGCTGCTGGCCACCGGCTTTCTCGCGCGCGACCTCGACGAGCGCTCCTTCGTCGTCGGCCCCGCGCTGCGCCAGCTGGCCTTCGACACGCTGAACCACGGCAGCGTGCGCGGCCTGCGCCACGAGGTGCTGGCCGCGCTGGTGCAGGACGTCGGCGAGACCTGCAACCTCACCACGCTCGACGGCGCGCGCGTGCTCTACCTCGACCGCGTCGAGGCCCAGTGGCCGCTGCGGCTCACGCTCGACGTGGGCTCGCACGTGCCGCTGCACTGCACCGCGAGCGGCAAGCTCTTTCTCGCGCAGATGCCGAAGGAGGCGCGCGACGCGATGATCGACGGCCTGCCGCTGCCGCGCATGACGGCCAGCACCCTCACCGACCCCGCCGCATTGCGTGCCGAGTGCGACGCGATCGCGCAGGACGGCTTCTCGCGCGACCGCGAGGAGTTCATGGCCGGCCTGGTGGCCGTGGCCGTGCCGGTGCGCGACGCGGCCGGCGAGGTGCGTGCCGCGCTCGCGGTGCATGCGCCGACCGCGCGCATGTCGATGGCCGATGCCGAGCGGCGCATCGATGCGCTGAAGGCCGCGGCGCTGCGCATGGGCGGCTTGCTGTGAGCGACGGGGGCCTGGGGCGCTTGGCGGGCCGCGACAAAGCGCACAGAATGAACCTGCCCGTGCGTCGTCCCGGCACGGCCTCCTTCTCATCTTCATGCGAACCCCTCTGCTCGCCGCCACGTCGTTGCGCACGCTGATCGTCTCGGCGGTCTTCGTGCTGGGCGCATCGGCGAGCTCGGCCGAGGTGGTGCGCTGCCTCGATGCCAACGGCGCCACCGTCTACACCGACGGAGCCTGCCCGAGCGGCACGCGTTCGTCGCGCCCCGTGCAGATCGCCGAGCCGCCGCCGCCTTCGGCCCTGCAGCCGGCACCGCCCGCGCGCGCGCCCGATTACGCGCCGCCGCCGAGCGCCGCCGCGCCGGCGCCACCCTCGAACCCGGGGCTGTCGATCATTCCGCGCTATCCCGACGAAGGGCGCGCGGCGCAGGCCGATCCCGAGCCGGTCTATCTCTGGGGCCCCGATCCCTATCCCTACCCGCCGCCACGGCGTCGCGTGCAGCCTCCGCCGCCGCATGTGCACGACCCCGGTCCGGGCCGCCGGCCCTGCGCGCACATGGCGGGGCTGCGCCGCAACAACTGCTGAGGCGCCCGCTTCAGCGCCACTGCAGCAGCAGCGACCAGGGCTGCCGGCTCATGTGCCGATCGATGCATCCCGCCGCGTCCGCCGCGCAGCCTTCGGGCAGGTAGCTCGGATCGAGCGTCCGCGTGCCCGGCGCGAAGTCCAGCCGGCGCAAGGTGACCGACTGCAGCACATTGCCGCCGACCGCGTCGAAGCCGCGTGCGTCGACGGCCGTCACCACGTCGCAATGCATCGGCAGCGCCGCGCCGCCCGTGGGCCGCGTCGCGAGCACCGTGCCGATCTTGGCGAAGCTGTCGAGCGCCGAACGCGCGCCGCGCGTCTGGCACACCAGGTCGCCCACGCGCGGCGGCGTGCGTGCGAGATCGCAGGCCCGCAGCGCGAAGCGCGTGGCACGGCCCGCCGCTTCGTCGGTGCCGGCCTTCCAGGCCGCGCCCGCGTAGTCCACGTGCGCCTCGGAGAACACGAACTCGTCCGCGCCCAGTCTCGCCTGCCGCGCGAGCCAGCTGATGAAGGCGGCCGACCACGGCGTGTCGATCACCGCGACCCGGTTCACGGCCGTCGCCATCGCATGCAGCTCGGCCGCATCGAGGCCCTGGTCGGGCCCGACGCCCAGCCCCATCAGGCGCGGAGCACTGGCCTGGTTCAGCGCCTCCAGCAGCAGCGTGCGATCGGCCGGCCGCAAGGCACCGAAGCGCACCAGCGAGGGCAGCTTCACGCGCGGCTGGTCCACCGCGTCCCAGTAGCCGAGCACGCGCTGCCACGGCGCGGGCGCGAAGCGCGAGACGCGTCCGTCCTCGGCCTCGGAACTGCCCGCGTCGACCATGCGGCCTTCGGCATCGAGGGTCTGCGCGCCGAAGGCCTCATGCTCGCGTTGCGCGGCGGCGGCCATCGCGAGGGCGCGTGGCGGCGGTGGCGTGGTCGCGGCGGTATCGAGGCACGCGGAGGCCGCGCAGGCGGTGGCCGATGCGAGCAACAGCGCCGTCGCCAAAAGCCACGGCCGCGCACGGGAGAACGGGGAGAGGAACTGCATGCGGCTTCGAGCATAGCCAGCAGCCGGCCAGACCGCGCAAGACCCTCGGCGAGGCCGGACCCCATTGGAGCGCCGCATCGCCAGCGCTACCATGCGCGCGAAACGGCAGGGGAATCGCATGGCGGGATGGGACGAGGGACTGCGCGAGGTGGTCGTGACGGCGTCCGCTGCCGCGTCCGATTCGACGCGCTGGCGCGATGTGCTGGTCGTGCTCGCCCGGCGCTTCGGTGCCACGGCCGCCGCCCTGCACACGCCCGGCGCCAGTTCGCCCGAGCGCTCGCTGTTCGCCGAGGTGGGGCTGTCGAACGACAGCCTCGCCACCTACGCCGCGCATTGGGCTTCGCACGACCCGTGGTTCGCGAGTGCCGATGCCCGGCATATCACCGAGCGAACCGGCCTCTGCTTCGTGGGTCGCGAGCTGTGCGACTGGGCCGAACTGGACCGGCTGCCCTTCTACAACGAGTTCGCCGAGCCGGCCGGCGTGCGTGGCCTGACTTCGTTGGTGCTCGATGATGGCGTGCGGCCCGGCGCGTCGCCGCTCGCGATCCTCAGCCTCTACCGCGCACCCGGCCTGGACGAATTCAGCTTCGCGGACCGCGACACGCTGCGCTCGGTGCATGCGCCGCTGCAGCTCGCACTGCATGCGCACTGGGCCTTCGATCGCACGCGCAGGGACCGGCTCATGGCCGTCGATGCGCTCGCGGCCACGCCCAAGCCGCTCTACGTGCTCGCGGCCGACGCGCGCGTGCTGCATGCCAATCCGCAGGGCGCGGCGCTGCTGTCGCGGCACGGGTGGATCGAGACCCGCGGCGATCGGGCCGTGAGGCTCGGCGGTTCGGGGCCGCAGGCCTTCTTCGCGGCCGTGCGCTGCGCCGCGGCCGGAGAGGTGCAGGTGCTGCCGGTGTGGATGCCGGCGTGCGCCGAGGCACCGGCCTGTATCGCCGTCGCGCGCCTGGTGCCGCTGGGCGAGGACAACGCCTGCCGGCTGGCATGGCCGCATGCGCGTGTGCTGCTGATGATCGACGTGGCGGACGCCGACCGCCAGCAGCGGCACCTGTCGGCCATCGCCGAGCGCTATCGATTGACCCCTGCCGAGGCCCGGCTGCTCGCCCTGCTGGCCGATGGTGCCAGTCCGGCCGAGATCTCGGCGCAGCTCGAGGTATCGCTGCACACCGTGCGCGCCCACCTGCGGCACCTGTTCGACAAGACGGGCGCGCGCCGGCAGAGCGACCTGGTGCGCTTGTTCCTGGCGGGCACCGAGGTCGCCCGGCCATGGCAGTGAGCGCGGGAAAGGCGATGAAAAGGAGCGGCTCGAACCCGCTGCTCGAGGCTGTGCTTGCCGCATCCGCCGCCGTCTCCGAAACCGGTCGCTGGAACCAGGTGCTGGGCCTGTTGGCCCACCGCTTCGGTGCCACGGCCGTGGCACTGCATACCGTGGGCAACGAGATCGAGGAGCGCGGCCTCGTGGCAGGCTTTCAGCTGCCGCCCGACATCTGGACGAACTACGCCGACGGCTGGCATGCGCAGGATCCCTGGGTGGCGGGCTTGCACCGGCGCCCCGCAGGCAGCGGCGAGATCTTGATCGGGCGCGAGGTCTGTGACTGGCCCATGCTCGAGCGCACCGACTATTACCACGGCTTCTGCGTCCCGCACGCGCTGCGCTCCATGCTTGCGATGGTGGTCGACGGCCGATACCCGGCGCCCGACGGGACGGCGGCGTTCCTGAGCCTCTATCGCCAGCCGGGTCTCGAGGAGTTCAGCCACGCCGACCGGCGGCAACTGCAGCAGATGCACTTGCCGTTGCGCCTGGCCCTGCAGGCGCATCGCGCACTGGCGGATGCACGCCGTCATGGGAGGGTCGCTGCGGACGCGCTGTCGATGGTGCCCAAGCCCTTGTTCGTGCTGGACCCAGCCGGTCGCGTGCTGCATGCCAATCCGCTGGGGGAAGCGCTGCTGGCGAGCGAACGATGGATCGGCACCCATGCGGGACGCCTGGTGCGCCTGGGGCGACTCGGGCCGGAGGAGGTCGCCGAATTGCTGCGCCGCGCGGCCGCGGGATTGCTTCAGACCCACGCGGTCTGGCCCGGTGCACAGGCCGCGAGCATCGTGCTGCGCTGGATGCCCGTGGCACCGCACAACGCCGTCGGGCTGGCCTGGCCGCACGCGCGGGTGCTGCTGCTGGTCGATCGGCCCGATGCCGACCAGTCTGGCCGGCAGTTGTTGATGCTGGCCCGGCGCCATGGTCTGACGCCGGCCGAGATCCGCGTGCTGGCGGAACTGGCGCAAGGGGCCAGGCCGTCGGAGATCGCAACGCGCCTGGGCGTGTCGATCCACACCGTTCGCGCACATTTGCGCCACCTGTTCGACAAGACCGGGTGCCGGCGCCAGTCCGAACTGGTGCGGCTGGCGAGCGGCGGCCTGCGGGTGCCCGATTGACGCGCTTCCTGCATCGTTCATTTGAGCGATGCCCGGGCGATCCCCACCGTCAACACTTCTTCGCAGAGGCATCCAGGAGGGACGCTTCGTTTCATCACGAACGAAGGAGCATTCGATGACACCCAAGATCCGGTCTTCGCGCACGGCAACGTACTGGGCCTGCCTGGCCCTGCTCGCGCTGAGCGCCTGCGGCGGAGGAGGCGGCGGCGGTGGAGGCCTGCCGCTGGGGCTGCTGCCACCACCACCGCCCCCCGCCGCGCCGCCACCGCCCGCACCACCAGGGCCGGTCAGCGTGAGCGGCAAGGTGGTCGTGCTCGGCCCCATCGGCAACGCCGTGGTGTGCGTGGACCGCAATGCGAACGGCGCCTGCGATGCCGGCGAGCCCGCATCGGGCAAGACCGCGGCCGACGGGCAGTACCGCTTCAGCTACACGCCCACCGATGCCGCCGACGCGGCGAAGCTGGCGGCCGCGCCACTGCTGGCGAAGATCGTGCCGGGCGCGGTGGCCGCGGGCGGCTCCTACGAAAGCGATGGCAGCGGCACGCCCGTGCCGCTGGGCATGCGCGCCTACCATCTCGGCGCGCCGGCCAGCTTGCGTGCGCAGATCAATCCGCTCACCACTCTCGTGCAGGCCGCCATCGCCGCCGGCATTGCGGCCGATCGCGCGCGGGCGCTGGTGGCGGCACAGCTCGGAATCCCGGCCGCCGACATCGCCGACTACCAGGGCCTGGCGGTGGGCGAAGGCTTCGCAGACGATGCCCGGACCGCGGCCGGCCTGACCAACCTCGCACTCCATGCCGGTGCCACGCTCGCCGTGGTCGATCCGGCGGTCGCGACGGCTCCCGCGCCCGGCGAAACCCTGGCGCGGCTCGAGTTCACGAACCCGAGCACCTACTACCTGCAGACCTATTCGACCGACGGCGTCGTGAGCGGCCAGGGACGCACGCAGGTCGTCGACCGGCGCGAGGGCAAGACGGCCGGCGTCGCCATCGCGCATGGCCAGCTCTATCGCCAGGTCCGCCTGAGCCCGACCGGTTGGCTGCGCTGCGACGAGACCACCGACTTCTTCAACACGCAGGGCCTGCCGAACCGCACCGAGTTCTGCGGGGGCAGCGTTCCGAGCCTGGCCTACACGCTGTCGCAGGACATCGCGGGCCGCAAGATGTCGGAGGTCGTGGCGCAGATGCAGGCCGCCACCGACGACAGCAACACCATCGTCGGCCTCGACCCGGCCGTCGGGCTCGCCGATCCCGGTGCCACCTTTCCCGCCGGTTCGCTGATCCGCACCCGCTTCGGCATCGACGTGAAGCAGTTCCCCCTGATCAACGACGTCACCACGGACGCGGTGGGCTTCGCCACGCTCGAAGCGCTGATCGCGGGCCGCCCGGTCGGCGGCGTCAACCTCGCCAACGGCGGTGGCACCGCGAGTCTCGGCCTGGCGCAGGACGACCGCCATATCCTGCGCGTGGCCTTCGTCGATGCGAGCACCGTGCGCTACTACATCTGCGACTGGGCCCAGGCCAGCTCGACCATGAGCAACTGCATCGCGGGCGGCACGGGCGGTTTTCGCATCGCCACGGTCAACGGCGCGCGGCTGATCGAACTGGATGCCGCCAGCTATCCGTCGACCTACGTCGACAACCGGCGCAGCTTCGGCGAGTACGGCGGGGCGGTGTACATGGTGCGCCAGGTCAAGCCGCAGTTCCAGCACAACGACAGCACCCTGCAGCGCCTGAACGGCCCGGCCTGGCAAGCGCTGAAGCGGCAGATCGGACTGTGAGGAGCCGCACCATGTCGATCACCCGATGCATGGCCGGCGCCATCCTGGCGCTCGCACCGCTGGCCGCCAGCGCGCAGACCACCGACCCGGCGGCGGTACCCGCCATCGACGGAGCCTGGAACGCGCTGCTCAAGGCGCCGAACGGCCGCGAATACCGCGCCGACCTGAACCTGGAGCGTGGCGCCGGCATCTGGCAGCTCGCGATCCGCAGCACCGCCGATCCCTGCGTCGGCCTGCCGACCCCCGCGCGCTGGACACCGGCCGAGGGCCAGGGCTTCGAGCTGAGCCTGCATCCTTCCCAGGCGCTGGTCGGTTGCGGCGACAGCACGATCAGCTTCAAGCCGGTCGATGCCAGGACCTACCAGGGGCGCTCGCGCAACGGGTTCGACATCACGCTGACACGACGCTAGGGCGCCCAGGGCGAGGGGGCCTGCCGCCGCGGCCCCTTGACGCGGAGCGCTCGCTATCGCCACACTGGTGCAGGAGGAGCGCAGGCCCGCGGCACGCGCCGGTCTGCCCCGCGCCTCCAGGCCACCAGGAGAAGACGCTCATGCAGATGCGCGAGAAGATTCCGCTGCGCCGCGCGCTGGATGCCATCCATCACCTCGACGAACCGCAGTCGCAGCCCTGGCTCGATGTGCTGGAAGGCGCGCGCCAGCTGGTGGGCGGCGATACCGCGACCTTCATCATGTTCGACGGCAGCGGCGGCCTGCTGCGCTTCGAGCAGCAGTGCGTGGATGCCCGCGCCGAGCGCGAGTACGTCGAGCATTTCCATGCCTCGGACATCGTGGCACCGCTTGGACATGGCCTGCCCGCGGGCACCTGGCTCGACACCGCGCAACGCTTCACCCAGACCGAACTCGACCGGCAGGCCTTCTATGCCGATTTCATGTGCGTGCATCGCATGCGGCAGATCGTGACCTTCATGGCGGTCGAAACCTCGAGCCGACGCGCCGGCCTCTCGGTGCAGCGCAACCATCCGTCCGACGACATCGGCCGGCGCGTCGATTCGGAACCGATGCGCACCTTCACCACCGCCTTGCAGAACGCCATGCAGCAGCGCCAGCGCGATGCGGCGCTGTCGCTCTCGTTCGTCGACGCCACCTTCGAGACATTCAACGAAGCCGTCTTCCTGGTCACGCCGGCCGGCGCCGTGCTGCACGTGTCCGAACTGGCGAGGGCGTGGCTCGGCGAGCGGGGCGCGCTGCAGCTCCGCCAGGGCCGGCTGTGGCATGCCGACCAGAGATCGCAGGGCCTGCTGGTTCGCAGGCTGCGCGAGGCGGCCGGCGGCGGGCCCGCGCGACGCCTGGTGCTGGCGGGGCCGGTCGGGCGCACGCACCGGCTCGACCTGGCGCGCGCCGATCTCCAGCTCAGCATCAGCGGCGAGATCCTGGTCGTGGTGCGTGTCTGCCGCGACCGCCGCGAAGCCGCCCTGAACGCGGAGGCACTCGAGATCGCCTTCGGCATCACGCCCTCGGAGGCCCGCGTTCTCGAGGCCTTGATGCGCGGCGCGGCGCCGAAGCAGTACGCCATCGACAACGCCGTGTCGTACCACACCGTGCGCGCGCAGATCGCCTCGCTGATGGAGAAGATGGCGTGCACCCGCCAGACCGACCTGATCGGCAAGGCCTGGACCCGCGTGTGAGCCGAGCCGTTTCGCCAATGCCACCTTGAAGCGTTACCCTTCGCGCAAGGGCCGCACCCCGGCGGCCCTGCGAAACGGAGCGACGATGGCAGACAAGATCCTGGTGTTCTACGGTTCCTACCGCGCCGACCGCATGGGCGTGCGGCTCGCGGACTATCTGGTCGAGCGGCTGGCCGCGCGCGGCGCCGAGGTGGAGCTGATCGATGCCAAGGCCGTCGACCTGCCGATGCTCGACCGCATGTACAAGGAGTACCCGGCGGGCACGGCGCCCGAGGCGATGGAGACGCTGGCGCGCAAGATCCGCGCGGCCGATGCCTTCGTCTTCGTGACCGGCGAATACAACTGGGGCCCGCAGCCCGGCCTCAAGAACCTCACCGACCACTTCCTCGAGGAGTGGTTCTGGCGGCCCGCGGCGATCGCGAGCTACTCGGCCGGCCGCTTCTCGGGCGTGCGCTCGGGCACGGTGTGGCATTCGATCCTCTCCGAGATGGGCATGATCGTGGTGTCGAGCACGCTGTCGGTCGGCCCGATCTCGCAGACGCTCGACGCGCAGGGCCAGTCCACCGGCGCGCCCGGCGCCTCGCTCGACCGGGCCTTCGGCCGCTTCGCCGACGACCTCGCGTGGTGGACCGAAGCGGCGCGCGAACAGCGCGCGCGCAAGGCGCCGCCCTATTGATCTTCTTCGAGGAGACCCGCCATGCGGCTCACGCCCTTCCTGATGTTCACCGGCCAGGCCCAGGCCGCGATGGACTTCTACCTCTCGCTGTTTCCCGAGGCACGCATCACCGAGATCGAGCGCTACGGCCCCGCGGGCCCGGGCGCCGAGGGCACGGTGCTCAAGGCGCGCTTCGAGCTCGGCGGCCACAGCCTGCTGTGCATCGACAGCCCGCCCGTGCATGCCTTCGGCTTCACGCCCTCGATCTCGCTGTTCATCGACTGCGACGACGAGGCGCAGCTGCGGCGGCTGTTCGACGGGCTGGCCGACGGCGGCCAGGTGCTGATGCCGGTCGATGCCTATCCGTTCAGCCGCCTCTACGGCTGGGTGCAGGACCGCTTCGGCGTCTCATGGCAGCTCAACCTGCCCTGAGGCGCGGGTTGCTGTCCTCGCCGCGGCCGTGGCCCCCGTGCCGCTGGCGATAGGCCGAGGGCGTGCAGCCGAAGGCCGCGCCGAACGCGCGCGTGAAATGCGGAATGTCCTGGAAGCCCCAGCGCAGCGCGATGGCCGAGACCGGCCGCCGGTCCGCGGGGTTCGCGAGGTCCTGCGCGCAGCGTGCCATGCGCTGCGCGCGGATCCACGCGGCCGGTGTGCTGCCTTCGTGCGCGAAGGCCAGGTGCAGGTAGCGCACCGAGACGCCGAAGCGCCGCGCGATCGAGGGCACGTCGAGCTCGGGTGAATCGAGCGCCTCGAGCACATGGGTCTTGACCCGGCGCACCAGCAGCTGACGGTGCGCATCGCGCATGGGCGGCGCGGCGGCCACGCCGGCATCCGCCGCGCGCGCCGACTCGGCCACCAGTTCGCACAGCAGCACCGCCAGCCGCTCGGCCGCGGGCCCCGCGGGCAGCCCGCCGCCCTCCATCAGCGACTGCATGAAGCCCGAGGTCGCGCGCCCGATGCCGGCCGGCCCGCCGAGCGCGCGCGCGAACAGGGCGCGCGGCTCGCTGACGCGCGGCAGCAGCAGTTCGCGCGGCACGCGCAGCGACAGCACTTCGAAGCGCTCGTCGAAATGCAGCGTGTAGGGCCGGGCGGTGTCGACGATGCTGAAGGCGCCGGGCGTCACGCGCGTCTCGCGGTGGCCCTGGCGCACGATGCCCTGGCCCGCGACCTGCAGGTTGACGAACAGCCGGTCCTGCGGATCGCACCGGATCTGCGAGAAGTCGCGCACCACGGTGTGGGCCTCGGCGCGGATGCGCGCCACGTTGATGGCGCCGATGCCTTCCATGTCGACCCGGCTCGCGAAGCCCGCGCCGCGCTCGGCCGAGCGCGGATCGAGCGCCGCGAAGGCCTCGCACACCACCTCGCGCCAGTAGGCGAACTGCTCGGGCGCGGCGACGGCTTCGGTGGACCAGGACTTCATGTGCGCACCTGTGGGCGGGCGGTTGGGACACCCATCATCGCGACGGCACGCGGGCCTTGCAAGCCGCGCGCCCGTGCTGCGCGTTCCGGCAAGGCGCCGTGCACGAAACGACAAGGCCGACCGGGGGTGGCGCGGCCAGACTGCGGCCCCACCCATCACTCGACCGGATTTCCCATGACCATCGACTTCACCCTCGACCCCGCGCGCCGCGCGCTCCAGCTCGATGCGCGGCGTGCCGCCAGCGAGGTGCTCTCGCAGGTGCGCGCCGCCACGCACGCGCTGCACACGCCCGGCGAGCGCTTCCGCGCCACGCGGCCGATGTACGAGGAGATCATCCGCCGCGGCTTCCTGCGCCGGCTCATGCCGCAGCCCTTCGGCGGCGAGGGCACGGGCATGGTCGACCTCGCGATCGTGGCCGAGGAGTTCCATGCGGTCGACTGCAATGTCTCGCTGACGCTGTTCGCCAACCTGCTGGGCCTGGCGCCGCTGTTCATCGCCGGCACGCCCGAGCAGCACCGGCGCCTGCTCGCGCCCTTCCTCGCCTGCGAGGGCGCGCCGCTGGCCGCGCTGGCCAACAGCGAGCCGGGTGGCAGCGCGAACTTCGCCGCGCCGCGCCCTGGCGAGGGCGTGCGCACCACGGCTGTGCGAGACCAAGGTGGCGAAGGCGGCTGGCGCATCCACGGCACCAAGCAGTGGGTGTCGGCCGCCACCGGCTGGGACGGCGAGGGCGCCGACCTGCTCAGCGTGGTCTGCCGCACCGACCCCGAGGCGCCGCCCGAGGCCGCGCTCTCGATCCTCGTGGTGCGGCGCGGCGCGCCGGGCCTGGTGCCGCTGCACGACATCGATGCCATGGGCCACCGCGCGCACCTCGTGCCGCGCTTCCGGCTCGACGGCGTGGCCGTGCCCGACGCCGACGTGGTCGGCCCGGTGGGCGGCGCGCGCGACATCGTCGAGGCCAGCTTCTCGGGCACTGCGGCGCTGGTCGGCATCATGGGCGTGGGCCTGATGCGAGCGGCCTTCGACGTGGCGCTGCGCTTCGCGAAGACCGAATGCCGCGGCGGCGCGTTGCCGATCGTCGAGCACCAGGCCGTGGGCTATGCGCTGGCCGATGCCAAGACCACCATCGAGGCCGCGCGCTACCTGGGCTGGAAGGCCTGCGATGCGATCGACCGCCAGCTGCCCGGTGCGCTCGAGCTCGCGCTGCAGTCGAAGATCTTCGGCTCCGAAGCCGCCGTGCGCGTCATCACCGACCTGATGCGGGTGGTGGGCATCGACAGCTACGACCACGAGCTGCCGCTCGCGGGCCTGCTGCAGGACGCGATCGCGCTGCCGCTGTTCGACGGCGGCAACATGGGCGTGCGCCGGCGGCAATTGCATGCGCTGCTGCGCGCAACGGACTACGACCCCCTCACGGCCGCTGGCATCGCCTGAGCACGCTGGTCAGCTTCGGCTGGGTGCCGAGCCGCAGAATCCCGTCACCAAGAAAGCGGGAAGCAAAGCACCATGCCCAATGCCGTCAAGACCATCCGCGCCTTCAACGCCGACCGCGACCCCGAACGCCTGGCGATGAAATACGCCAACCTGCGCGCGAGCCCCTTCGTCTTCCTGCGCGGCACCTGCCACCTGTTCTACGACCGCCTGCCTTCGGGCGCGTTGTTCGCCAAGGCGCCGCTGGCCTGGCTGTGCGGCGACGCCCACCTCGAGAACTTCGGCAGCTACAAGGGCGACAACCGGCTGGTCTATTTCGACCTCAACGATTTCGACGAGGCCGCGCTGGCGCCCGTGACCTGGGAACTGGTGCGCTTCCTCACGAGCATTCTCGTGGCCGGCGATGGCCTCAGCCGCAGCGCCGCCGAGTCCGCCGCGCTGTGCAGGGTCTTCCTCGACGCCTATGCGGGCGCGCTCGCGCTCGGCAAGGCCCGCTGGGTCGAGCGCGACACCGCGACCGGCCTCGTGCGCGAACTGCTCGACACCCTCAAGGCGCGCACCCGCCCCGCCTTCCTCGACCGGCGCACCGAGCGCAAGGGCCGCCGGCGCCTGATCCGCTGCGATGGCAAGCATGCGCTGCCGGTCACCGAAGCGCAGCGCGAGCGCGTCGTCAAGCTGGTCGATCGCTTCGCGGCCTCGCAGCCCAACTCGGGCTTCTTCGAGGTGCTCGACGTGGCGCGCCGCATCGCCGGCACCGGCAGCCTGGGCGTGGAGCGCTACATCGTGCTGGTCGAGGGCAAGGGCTCGCCCGATGCCAACTACCTGCTCGACCTCAAGCAGGCGCTGCCGTCCTCGCTCGCGCCGCACCTGAAGAAGACGGCGCAGCCCGCCTGGGAATCGGAGGCGCACCGCGTGGTCGCGCTGCAGCGCCGCATGCAGGCCGTGTCGATGGCCTTCCTGCATCCGATCGTCACGCGCAAGAGCTCGTACGTGCTGCGCGGCCTGCAGCCCAGCGAGGACCGCGTGAGCCTCGACGTGCACCGCACGCGGTCCGCCGACATCCGCGCCGTGCTCGACGACATGGGGCAGCTCATGGCCTGGGCGCAACTGCGCAGCGCGGGCCGGCAGGGCTCGGCCATCGCGGACGCCCTGGTCGACTTCGGCGCCTCGGTGAAGTCGTGGCGTGGGGACCTGCTCGACGCCGCGCAGCAGTGCGCCGCGCAGGTGGCGACGGACTGGACGGTGTACTGCGAGGCCTACGACGCGGGCGCGATGGTCATCCGACCAGCCCGACCACCGAGCGCACCACGCTGACCGTCGCCAGCACGATCAGCAGGTTCAGCACATGCCGCCTGAACTGCTCGGGCGACACCCCCTTGAACGAGCGCTGCCCCCACCAGATGCCGGCCAGCATTGCGGGCGCGAGCCACAGCGCCCACTTGAAGGTGTCGGGCCCGAGCAGCTTGCCGGTGGCATGCGCGGCCGGCATCAGCGCGGCGCTCGCGAGCGAGACCACGTCGCTGAACAGCAGCAGTGCGATCAGCGTGGCGCGCAGCGCGGCCGGTGCCATCGCGGTGGTGCTCAGCAGCACCGCGATGGCGATGCCGCCGATGGCCGCCACGCCGTTGATGAAGCCCGAGGCCAGACCGGCGCCGAAGCGCACCGCGCGCGTGGGCACCAGCGTGGCGCGCGCGCCGCTGCGCAGCAGCAGCGCGGCGGCCATCAGCAGCGCGCCGATCAGAAGCCGCAGCGGCGTCTCGGGCAGCCAGGCCAGCAGCGCCACGCCGAGCGGGATGAACAGCAGGTTGCCGAGCATCAGCCAGCCCAGCCAGGGCATGTCGACGTCGCGCGCGATCCCGCGCAACTGGCTCAGGCTCGCGAGGATCTCGAGCATGAAGATCGCGGGCACCACCAGCGCGGGCGAGACCACGAGCGACATGCCGGCCACCGTGATGGCCGAGAAACCGAAGCCCGCGAAGCCGCGCACCACGCCGGCCGCGAACACCACGCACAGGCTGTAGGCGAGCAGCAGCGGCGCCAGCGGCGGCGTCAGCAGGTCGGCCGGGTTCATGCCGCGAACAGCGGCAGCAGCTTGAGCCGCTGCACCTTGCCCGAGGGCCCGCGCGGCAGGTCGGTCACGAAGCGGTAGTGGCCCGGCGCCTTGTAGCGCCCGAGCGCCTCGGCGCTGAAGGCGCGCAGCTCGTCCTCGCCGCAGGCGCAGCCCTCGCGCAGCACGATGCACACGCCGACCTCCTGGCCGTAGTGGCGGTCGGGCACGCCGACGGCGGCGGCCTCGAGCACGGCGGGATGCCGCAGCAGGGCCTCGTCGATCTCGCGCGGCGCGATGTTCTCGCCGCCCTTGATGATCAGTTCCTTGATGCGGCCGGTGACGAAGAAGAAGCCGTCGGCATCACGGTGGCCGAGGTCGCCGGTGCGCAGCCAGCCGTCGGGCGTGAAGCTGGCGCGCGTGGCCTCCTCGTTCTTGTAGTAGCCGCGCATCACGTTGGGCCCGCGGATCGCGAGCTCGCCGGTGCTGCCGTCGGGCACTTCGGCCAGTGCCGCGTCGATCACGCGCGCCTCGCAGCCCGAGGCGCGGCCGACCGAGCCCAGCTTGCGCCGCGCCGGGTCGAGCGGGTTCGAGAACGAGGGCGCGGCGGTCTCGGTGAGGCCCATGGTCTCGACGATGCCGATGCCGAACAGGCGCTCGAAGGCGCGGTGGTGCTCGGGCGGCAGCGCGGCCGAGGCCGAGCGGCAGAAGCGGATGGCCGCCGTGCGTTCGCGCGCCGGTGCCTCGCCCTCGAGCAGGTACGAGATCATGGTCGGCACCACGTTGATCCAGCTGCAGCCGGCCTGCGCGGCCTGCTCCCAGAAGCGGCCGGCCGAGAACTTCGGCGGCATCGCGAGGCTGCCGCCGTGCGCGAGCGGCGCCAGCATGGTCACGCAGAAGGCGTTGATGTGATAGAGCGGCAGCACCGCGAGCACGCGGTCGGCGCTTCCCAGTTCGTGCTCGGCGCTGATCGCCTGCGCGTTGGCCGCGAGGTTGCGCTGCGTGAGCATCACGCCCTTGGGCTGGCCCGTGGTGCCCGAGGTGTACATCAGCAGCGCGACCGCGTCGGGCGAGGGCACGGGAAGCGACGCCGCTTCGCCTTCCCCCGGCAGCGCGAGCCCGTCGGGATCGGCCACCAGCACCGACACCGGCCGGCCGATGTCCGCGAGCATCGCGCGCACGCGTTCTTCCCACTCGGGCGCCACGCAGACCACGCGGCAGTCGGAGTGCGCGAGCACGTAGCGCATCTGCTCGGGCTGCGACAGCAGGTTGACCGGGTTCACGACCATGCCCGCATGCATCGCGCCGAGCAGCAGCCGCAGCGTCTGCAGGCCGTTGGGCATCACGACCGAGACCGTGTCGCCGGGCCGCGCGCCGGCCGCCTGCAGCGCGCCGGCCACGCGGCTGCAACCGAGCGCGAGCGCGGCGCAGTCGATGCGCGCCTCGCTTTCGGTGGACAGCGCATACACCGCGCCCGGCTGGCGCGCGGCGACCTGCTCGATCAGGCCATGGACGGTGTCGCTGTCGCCCGCCGCCATGCTCAGTGCGCTCCGTGCTGCGCGAAGAAGGCGCCGAAGATCTGTTCCTCGCTCGGCACCTGCTCGGCGATCGGCCGCGACACGCGCGTGATGTTGAGGTAGTGCCGGTAGTTCATGTTGTCGGAGAAGTTGTTGCGGCCCCAGGTGCCGCAGCCCATCGAGAGCGAGAACGGCAGGCCGTTGTCGAAGCTGCCGCCGGTGGCGATGCAGTGCGCCTGGTCGACGATCACGCGCGACACCGGCAGCGACAGGCCGAGCTCGAGCGCGCGCTCGAGCACGGCCGAATGCAGGCCCACCGAATGGCCCGCGCCCTCGTAGCCGTAGATGCGCTCGACGATCGAGGCCGCATGCGCGAAGTCGCGCGCCGCATAGACCGCGAGCACCGGGCTGAGCTTCTCGCCCGAGAACGGATGGTCGTGGCCCACGCCGTCCTCGGCCACCATCAGGATGCGCGGATCGGCCTCGGCGATCGCCTGCCAGGCCGCGCGGTTGGCGCCGTCGACCTCGGCGGCGCGCTCGGCGATGGCGCGCGCCGACTGGCCGATGACCGCGGCCGAGAGCTTGCCCTCGGGCCACATCAGTTTTTGCAGCGTGGCCTTCTGCGCCTCGCCGAGCATCACGGCGCCGCGGTCCTTGAGCGCAGCGAGCAGGCGCGCGCGCACCGCGTCGACGACCACCAGGCTGTTCTCCGACGAGCAGCTGGTCGCGTTGTCGAAGGTCTTCGAGCGCACGATGCGATCGGCCGCGGCCTCGGTATCGGCCGTCTCGTCGACGATGCCCGCGACATTGCCGGCGCCCACGCCGAAGGCCGGCGTGCCGCTCGCATAGGCGGCACGCACGTTGGCCTGCGAGCCGGTGGCCACCACCAGGTCGCACAGCCGCATCAGTTCGGCCGTCGACTGCTTGTTGACGGGTGCGGGCAGCAGCTGTACCAGGTCGCGCGGCGCGCCGATGCGGTCGAACTGCTGGTGGATGAATTCGATCAGCCGCGCCGCGGTCGACCAGCCCTTGGGCGAGGGCGCGACGATCACCGCGTTGCGGCCCTTGAGCGCATTGATGATCTTGTTGGCCGGCGTCGCGCCCGGGTTGGTCGAGGGCGTGATCGCGCACACCACGCCGACCGGGCGCGCGATCTCGACGATGCCGCGCGCCGGGTCCTCGGCGATCACGCCGACCGAGCGCGCGCCCTGCAGGTCGCGCAGCAGGCCGAAGGTCTTGCGGTGGTTCTTGCGCACCTTGTCCTCGACGTTGCCCACGCCCGTGTCGGCCACCGCCAGCTCGGCCAGTTCTCGGTTGCGCGCGGGTTCGATGAGGGCCCAGCCGGCGGCCGTCACCGCCATGTCGACCTGGGCCTGCGACCAGGTCTCGTAGATGCGTTGCGCCGCGCGGGCGCGTGCCACCAGTTCGGCGATGGGGCCCGAGGCTTCTGAGGAGGATGCGGAGGTGTTCATGGAAATCGCTCGGCGCCCGTGGCGCCGTTCATCAAGAAGAGAAGGAAAAACTAGTCGACGCGGATGTTCGCTTCCTTGGCGAGCTTGCTCCAGCGCACGAGTTCGGTGGCGACCACCTTGCCGAGCTGCTCGGGCGTGCCGCCCACGCCTTCGCTGCCCTGGGCCAGCAGCTTGTCGCGGATGTCGGGTTCCTTCACCACCGTGTTGATCACGCGGTTGAGCCGGTCGATCGCGGGTTGCGGCGTCTTCGCGGGCACGAACACCGCGTACCAGGAGTCGACGTCGAAGTCGGGGATGCCGGCCTCCTGCATCGTCGGCACGTCGGGGAAGGCGGCGCTGCGCTTGGTGGTCGACACGGCCAGCGCCTTGAGCTTGCCGGCCTTCACGAACTGCGCCGCGGCGGGAATCGATACCCACAAGAGCGGCACCTGGCCGCCCATCACGTCGGTGACCGCCGGGCCGCCGCCGCGGTAGGGCACGTGCGTCATCTGCGTGCCGGTGCGCAGCTTCAGCAGCTCGCCCGCGAGGTGGCCGGGCGAGCCGTTGCCCACCGAGGCGAAGGAGATGCTGTCGGGCCTGGCCTTGGCCATCGCGACCAGCTCGGCCACGGTGCTGGCCGGGAACTGCGGGTTCGCCACCAGGATCTGCGGCAGCGAGGCCACCAGGCCCACGGGCGCGAAGTCCTTCGCGGTGTCGAACGAGAGCTTGCTGTAGATCGCGGGGTTGATGGTGTGCGAGGACAGCGTGAACAGCACCGTGTAGCCGTCGGCCGGTGACTTGGCGACCAGCTCGGTGCCGATCGAGCCGGCCGCGCCGCCGCGGTTTTCGATCACGACCGGCTGGCCCAGCAGCGTCTGGAAGCGCTCCTGCACGATGCGCGCGATCACGTCGGTGCCGCCGCCGGGCGGGTAGGGCACGATCAGCTTGATCGGCTTGCTGGGGTAGTCGCTCCCGTTCTGCGCGACCGCGGCCAGCGGCGATGCCAGCGCCGCGGCGGCCAGCAGCCCCGCGCGCAACCAGGGGGCGGACAAGGACAGTCTCATACGGGTCTCCTTCTCGTTGGGGTGGCGGGGGCGGTGGCGGGGCGGTAGCCCAGCGTGGCGCTGGCGTCGCGTGCGCAGGCCATGATGCGATCGGAGAGTTCGCGCGCCTGGGTGCGCGCGAAGCGGATGGAGGGCACGCTCATGCCGACGGCGGCCACGGCCGTGCCGCGCGCATCGAACACCGGCACGCCGAGGCCGCAGACGCCCAGGCGCCATTCCTCGCGGTTCTCGGCATAGCCGCGCGCGCGGCTGCGCTCGAGCTCGGCCTGCAGCGCATCGAAGTCGACGATGCTGTGCGGCGTGTGGGGTTGCAGCGTGCCGAACAGCGCCCGCAGCGCGGCGGCATCGAGCCGCGCGGCCGCCAGCATCGCCTTGCCCGAGGCCACGCAGCAGGCCGGCGCGCGGCCGCCGATGCGCGAATAGGCGGCCACGGGCAGCGGGCTGTCGAACTTGTCGAGGTAGACGATCTCGGCACCGTCGAGCACCGCGAGATGGATGGTCTCGCCGCTGGCCTGCGCCAGCGCCGCGAGGTGCGGGCGCAGCAGCGCGCCGATGTCGGCCGCCTCGGAGACCATGGCGCCGAGCTCGAAGAGGCGCAGGCTCGGGCGGTAGGCGCTGGTGTCGGCGTCCTGCACCGCCCAGCCGCATTCCACCAGCGTCTGCAGCGTGCGATGGGCATTGCTGCGCGCCATGCCGAAGGCATGGGCGACGTCGGTCACGCGGCAGGCGCGTGCCTGGCGCGCCATCCATTCCATGACGGCGAGGCCTTTGGCGAGCGTGGAATCCATGCGTCTCCGTTGTCCCGACGCTTTCGATGAATTCCAAATATTGGAACAGCGTTCGGATAATTGAAACTCAATGTACAAACGCCGATGGCGCTTGTCAACGCGACACTTTCGGCTGACATGGCGCGCGGGCCATGCGGAACTCAGTGCCGGTGCCGCCCCGCCATCAACCCGATCACCTCGCGGAAGATCGCATTGCCCGTCGAGGCCGCGAGGTCCAGCACGTGGCTGTGGCTGTAGTAGGGGCTCAGGTCCAGCCCCACGCCGATGCCCGCGATCGCGATGTCGCGCTGCTGCTCCTGGCGCGCCAGCACCTCGCGCAGGTGGTGGTCGAGGTAGTGCGGATCGTTGGCGAGATGGGTCGCGCTGTCCATCGGCGAGCCGTCGGAGATCACGAGCAGCAGCTTGCGCTCCTCGCTGCGCGCGCGCAGCCGCGTGCAGGCCCAGTCCACGGCCTCGCCGTCGATGCCCTCGCGGAACAGCTCGGGCCGCAGCAGCGCGGCCATCGGCGCGCGCGCGCGGCGCCAGGGCGTGCCCGCGGCCTTGAACACCAGGTGGCAGCGCTCGTTGAGCCGGCCCGGGTGCGCGGGCCGGCCCGCGCGCAGCCAGTCGCGCTGCGCGCGGCCGCCGTTCCAGGCGCCGGTGGTGAAGCCCAGCACCTCGCTCGTCACGCCGGCCTGCTCGAGGGCGCGCGCGAGCACGTCGACCAGCATCGCGACCGATTCGGCATGCTCCTTCATCGAGCCCGAGCAATCGATGAGGAAGCTGACCACGCAATCGGCCAGCGGCTCCTCGCGCTCGATGCGGAACAGCCGCCGCTCGGCCGGCGAGGCCACGAGCCGGGCGAGCCGGCGGCCGTCGATGCGGCCTTCCTCCTGGCCGCCGTCCCAGCCGTCGCGCTCGGGCACGGCCAGCAGCGCGCGCAGTTCGCGCGCGAGCCGCGCCAGGTTCACGCCCTGCGCCGCGATGCGGCGGTCGAGCCGCTCGCGCAGCTCGGCCAGCAGCTCGCGGCGCACCAGCGTGGCGGCCTCGTGCTCGCGGTCGTGCTCGGTGGTGAACACGCGGTAGGCGGCGCCGGCCTCCTCGAGCAGCCGGCTGCGCCCGGATTGCGCGCTGACGTGCTGCTCGACGATCTCGCGGTCCATCTCGGCGACCAGGCTGAACACGCTGCGCTTGTCGTCGGTGTCGTTCTGGCGCGTGTCGGGTGCTTCGTCATCGCCGCCGGCCTCGTGCAGCATCGCGGCGACCGTGCGCGCGATCGCCAGCGCATGCACCGCATACGCGGCCTGGTCGAAGCGATCGCGCCGCAGCCCGCCGAGCGCATGGCCGATGCGCGGCGCCAGCGCGAAGCGCGTGGCCTCGAGCATGTCCTCGGTCTCTTCGACCACCTGCTCGCCGCTCACGCGCGCGCGGCAGATCTGCGCCACCGCGTACAGCAGCAGGCCGCGCGCGGTCTCGGTCAGGCCCGAATGGTGGAAGGCCAGCGACCACTGCGCGTGGCGATGGCGCAGGTTGCGCCGCATGCCGGCCATGGCCTCGGGCACCAGCGCCTCGGCGCGGAACTGCTCGAGCATCTCGAACAGCATGCGCTCCACCGGCTCCTCGGGCTGCAGCGTGCGGTGCAGCGCGGCATCGGAGCCGGCGATGCGCAGCGCGAGGCCGTCGGCCACGCCGCGGAACGATTCGAAGTCGTCGGTCTCGGGCGAGGGATGCAGGTGCGGCGCGAACCACGGCAGCGGCACGCGGCCGCGGTGCAGGCGCCGGCCGCGGAAGTGCAGGTCGCGCTCGCCGCTGAAGGCGCGCACCACGCCCGCGCAGAGTTCGGCGACGCGCTCCTCCTGCCGAACCTTGCGGATGTCCTGCTGCGTCATGGCGCGCCGCGCTCAGCCGTCCGCGAGCCGGTGCGATTCCGCGAGCTCGCGGTCGAAGCAGCGCTGGAAGTACTCGGCCACCAGCGGCCGCTCGGCCTCGTCGCACTTGTTGACGAACGAGAGGCGGAAGGCCAGCGCCACGTCCTTGAAGATCTCGAGGTTCTCGGCCCAGGTGATCACGGTGCGCGGCGACATCAGCGTCGACAGGTCGCCGGCCGCGAAGCCCTTGCGCGTGAGGTCGGCCACCGCCACCATCGCCGCGACCGTGGCGCGGCCCGCCGCGTCGGCCAGCGAAGGCACGCGCGCCTGCACGATCGCGATCTCCTCGGCCGTGGGCAGGTAGTCGAGCGAGGCGACGATGTTCCAGCGGTCGATCTGCGCATGGTTGAGCCGCTGCGCGCCGTGGTACAGGCCGTTGAGGTTGCCCAGGCCGACCGTGTTGGCGGTGGCGAACAGCCGGAAGAAGGGATGCGGGCGCAGCACCTTGTTCTGGTCGAGCAGCGTGAACTGGCCGTCGCGCTCGAGGATGCGCTGGATCACGAACATCACGTCGGGCCGGCCCGCGTCGTACTCGTCGAAGATCAGCGCCACCGGCCGCTGCAGCGCCCAGGGCACCATGCCTTCCTGGAACTCGGTGACCTGCTTGCCGTCGCGCAGCACCACCGCGTCCTTGCCGACCAGGTCGAGCCGGCTGATGTGGCCGTCGAGGTTGAGCCGCACGCAGGGCCAGTTCAGCCGCGCCGCCACCTGTTCGATGTGGGTCGACTTGCCGGTGCCGTGCAGCCCCTGCACCATCACGCGCCGGTCGCGCATGAAGCCCGCGAGGATCGCGAGCGTCACGTCGGGGTTGAAGCGGTAGACCGCGTCGATCTCGGGCACGTGCGCGTCGCGCTCGGCGAAGGCGGGCACCTGCAGGTCGGCGTCGATGCCGAAGGTCTCGCGCACGCCGACGAGGCGCGTGGGGTGGAGGGCGGCGATGTCGTTCATGGGGCGGGTGGGTGTGGAGGTGTCAGGCCTGGACGCGGCGCGCGGGCGTCGCATCGGCATCGATGCGGCTCAGCGCGAGCGCCGCGCGCTGCAGCGCGGGCAGCAGCGTCTTCGCCTTCGCGATGTCGAGCCGCATCACCGGCGCCTGCACCGCGATGCAGAGGTTCGACGGGCTGTCGCCCGTGGCCGGCACCAGCGCGGCGATGCACAGCAGGCCGGGCAGGAACTCCTCGTTGTCGATCGCGAAGCCGTTCTTGCGCACGCGCTGGATCTCGGCCTCGAGCGCCGCGGCATCGGTCAGCGTGCTCGCCGTGTAGGCCTCGAGCGAGGCATTCGCCAGCAGCCGGCGGCGCTGCGCCTGGCCCATCTGCGCGAGGAACATCTTGCCGCTGGCCGAGCAGTGCACCGGCACGCGCGAGCCCGGGTGCAGGTAGAAGCGCAGCGGCGCCGCGGTCTCCACGCGGTCGAGGTAGACCACCTCGCTGCCCGACAGCGCCGTGAGGTTGCAGCTCTCGCCGATCTCCTCGACCAGCTGGCGCAGCACCGTGTGGCGCGCGCCGTGCAGGCTGTCGTTGAACAGCAGGTTCTCGGCCAGCCGGCGCAGCCGCGTGCCCATGCCGTAGTGGCGCCCGTCGCCCTCGCGCTGCAGCAGGCCCGCGCCCTCCATCTGCTGCAGCATGCGGTGCAGCGTGGGCTTGGGCAGGCCGGTCTCCTCCACCAGGCCCTGCAGCGAATAGCGCTGGTCCTTGGCGGCGATCACCTCGAGCAGCGCGAACAGCCGCATCGCCGGAGTGTCGGCGCCCGGGGCCTCGGCGGAAGGCGGGAGCGACTTGACGATCTTCATGGCGGCGGATCATAGTCCTTTTGCAAAAAATAGAACATTACGTACCGTTTTTTGGAATTTGTTTGACGCCGCCCGGCACCCGTCCTATAGTCCGCCCGATTCGCCAACCCCGAAATACGGAACTTCCCGTTCCGGCTTTTTGCAGTCCGCCGTCCAGCCCTTCATCCGCAGGAGACACCGACCCATGAGCAAGCAACCCACCCGCGAAGCCGTCACCGGCGTGCAGAAGATGACGCCCTCCGAGGCCTTCGTCGAGACCATGGTCGCCAACGGCGTGACCGACATCTTCGGCATCATGGGCTCGGCCTTCATGGACGCGATGGACATCTTCGCGCCCGCCGGCATCCGCCTCGTGCCCGTGGTGCACGAGCAGGGCGCGGCCCACATGGCCGACGGCTATGCCCGCGTGTCGGGCCGCCACGGCGTGGTGATCGGCCAGAACGGCCCCGGCATCAGCAACTGCGTGACCGCCATCGCGGCCGCCTACTGGGCGCACAGCCCGGTGGTGATGATCACGCCCGAGACCGGCACCATGGGCATGGGCCTGGGCGGCTTCCAGGAGGCCAACCAGCTGCCGATGTTCCAGGAGTTCACCAAGTACCAGGGCCACGTGAACAACCCCAAGCGCATGGCCGAGTACACCGCGCGCTGCTTCGACCGCGCCATCTCCGAGATGGGCCCGACCCAGCTCAACATCCCGCGCGACTACTTCTACGGCGAGATCACGACCGAGATCCCGAAGCCGATGCGCGTGGAGCGCGGCGCCGGCGGCGAGAACAGCCTCAATGCCGCGGTCGAGCTGCTGGCCACCGCGAAATTCCCGGTCATCCTCTCGGGCGGCGGCGTGGTCATGGGCGACGCCGTGGAAGAGTGCAAGGCGCTCGCCGAGCGCCTGGGCGCGCCGGTGGCCAACGGCTACCTGCGCAACGACTCCTTCCCCGCGAGCCATCCGCTGTGGGCCGGCCCGCTGGGCTACCAGGGCAGCAAGGCCGCGATGAAGCTGATCGCGCAGGCCGACGTGGTGCTCGCGCTCGGTTCGCGCATGGGCCCCTTCGGCACCCTGCCGCAGCACGGCATGGACTACTGGCCCAAGGAGGCGAAGATCATCCAGGTCGAGGCCGACCACACCAACCTGGGCCTGGTGAAGAAGATCACCGTCGGCATCCACGGCGATGCCAAGGCCACGGCCAAGGCCCTGCTCGAGCGCCTCGCGGCCAAGACCCTGGCCTGCGACGCCACCAAGGCCGAGCGCGCCGCGAAGATCAAGGCCGAGAAGGAGGCCTGGGAGAAGGAGCTCGACGCCTGGACCCACGAGCGCGACCAGTTCAGCCTCGACGTGATCGAGGAAGCCAAGGGCGAGAAGACGCCCACCGGCGGCACCTACCTGCATCCGCGCCAGGTGCTGCGCGAACTCGAGAAGGCGATGCCGCCGCGCGTGATGGTCTCGACCGACATCGGCAACATCAATGCGGTGTCGAACAGCTACCTGCGCTTCGAGGAGCCGCGCTCCTTCTTCGCGCCGATGAGCTTCGGCAACTGCGGCTACTCGCTGCCCACCATGATCGGCGCCAAGTGCGCCGCGCCCGACCGCCCGGCCGTGGCCTATGCGGGCGACGGCGCCTGGGGCATGAGCATGGTCGAGATCATGACCGCCGTGCGGCACGACATTCCCGTGACCGCGGTCGTGTTCCACAACCGCCAGTGGGGCGCCGAGAAGAAGAACCAGGTCGACTTCTACAACCGCCGCTTCGTCGCCGGCGAGCTCGAGAGCGAGAGCTTCGCGGGCATCGCCAAGGCCATGGGTGCCGAGGGCATCGTGGTCGACCGGCTCGAGGACGTGGGTCCGGCGCTCAAGAAGGCCATCGACCTGCAGATGAACCAGCGCAAGACCTGCGTGATCGAGATCATGTGCACGCGCGAGCTCGGCGATCCGTTCCGCCGCGATGCGCTGTCGAAGCCCGTGCGCTTCCTCGACAAGTACAAGGACTACGTCTGATCGGACGGCGCCGCGCATGACCGACCAGCTGCTCACGCTCAACGCGGGCTCGTCGTCGATCAAGGTCGCGCTGTTCGACGCGGCCGGTGCCGACGGCGGCCTGCCCGCCGCGCACTGGTCGGGCCAGGCCGATGGCCTGGGCGCGGGCCTCGATGCGCGGCTGCGCATCCGCGATGCGCAGGGCCGCACCCTGCACGACGCGAAGCTCGAGGGCGATGCGCGCTCGCACCGCGGCGCGCTGGCCGCGCTGCTCGACTGGCATGCGCAGCAGGGCGGCGCCGGCCGCATCGCGGGCGTGGGCCATCGCATCGTGCATGGCGGCATGGACTTCGTGGCGCCGGTGCGCATCGACGACGCCGTGCTCGAGGACCTGGCCGCGCTCGAACCGCTCGCGCCGCTGCACCAGCCGCACAACCTCGCGGGCGTGCGCGCCGCGATGCAGGCTTTCGCCGGCGTGCCGCAGGTGGCCTGCTTCGACACCGCCTTCCACGCGGTGCAGCCCGAACTCAACCGCCGCTTCGCGCTGCCGCGCGAGCTGCACGACGCGGGCGTGCGGCGCTACGGCTTCCACGGGCTCTCGTACGAATCGATCGCGCATCAGCTCGCGCGGCAGGCGCCCGAGGTCGCGCACGGCCGTGTGATCGTCGCGCACCTGGGCAACGGCGCCTCCATGTGCGCCATCGCGCAGGGGCGCTCGGTCGCCACCACCATGAGCTTCTCGCCGCTCGACGGCCTCACGATGGGCACGCGCTGCGGCCGGCTCGATGCCGCCGTGGTGCTCTACCTGATGCGCTCGCGCGGCATGTCGGCCGATGCGGTCGAGAAGCTGCTGTTCCGGGAATCGGGCCTGCTCGGGCTCTCGGGCGTGTCGAGCGACATGCGCGCGCTGGAAGCATCGGACGAACCCGCGGCCGCCGAGGCCATCGACCATTTCGTCGAGCAGGTGGTGCAGCACATGGGCAGCCTCGCGGCGGCCCTGCGCGGCGTCGATGCGATCGTGTTCACGGGCGGCATCGGCGAGAACGGCACCGCGCTACGCGCGCGGGTGCTCGAAGACTGCGCCTGGATGGGCGTGGAGCTCGATGCTGCTGCCAATGGCGGTGGGCAGGCGCGGATCTCGACCGGTAGCAGTCGCATCAGTGCGTGGGTACTGCGCACCGACGAGGAAGCCGTGATCGCGCGCCACACGGCACGCGTGCTCGCCTAACCCGGCAGCGGCGCCACCGCCCCGCGCGGCACGCTCGCGCCGCAATGGCGCAGGAAGTCCGCGGTCGCGCGGCCCAGCAGCTTGTCGCGGTGCATCACGGTCGCGAGCCGCCGCGTGCCCGCGGGCAGTTTCGTGCGCAGCTCGACCAGGTGCCCGTCCTCCAGCGCCTGCGCCACCGTGTAGCGCGAGAGGCAGGCCAGGCCCGTGCCCGAGGCCACCACGCGCTTGATGGCCTCGGTGCTGCCGAGCTCGAAACCCACCTGCACCTGCTCGAGGTTCTGGATCAGCCAGGCGTCGGTGACCTGGCGCGTGCCCGAGCCATGCTCGCGCAGCACCCAGGTGGCCTGCGACAGCTGCCGGTGCGTGGCGACCCGGTCGGCCAGCGCATGGCCGGGCGCGGCCACGATCACGAGTTCGTCGGTGCGCCAGGCGCGCACCACCAGGTCGGGATGGGTCTGCGGCCCCTCGATGAAGCCGACGTCGACGTCGAAGCCCGCCACCGCGTCGATCACGTCGCGCGTGTTGGCGATGTGCAGGTGCACCTGGCTCTGCGGATGCAGCGCGGTCCAGGCCGACACGCGCTCGGGCAGCAGGTATTCGCCGATGGTGAAGCTGGCCGCCACGCGCAGCGGCGCCGCATGCTCGCCGCTGAACAGGGCCTGCACCTCCGCGGCCTGGTCGAGCAGCGCCTGGGCCTTGGGCAGCAGCGCGCGGCCGTTCTCGTTGAGCACCAGCCGGCGGCCGATGCGGTCGAACAGCAGGGCGCCGACCGAGCCCTCGAGGTCGGCCAGCGCGCTGCTGGCGGCCGATTGCGAACGCGCGATGCGGTCGGCCGCGGCCCGCGTGCTGCCGCCGCGCGCGGTGGCCACGAAGACCTCGAGCTGGCGCAGGTTGAGGCGCAGGCGGGTCGAATTCTGCTGATCTGATTTTCCGGTCATCGTGAGCAATATTCTGCGCTTTTCCGTTCGATCGATGCTGCCTACCATCGGCCGGCCACGCTTGAAAACAAAGGACCGCCAGTGTTCAGTTTCCTGTCCCGCGAGCCCGTGCACGATCCGCTGGCGGCGCCCACGCCGACCGACCGGACCGAGGTCAAGACCACCACCTGCTACATGTGCGCCTGCCGCTGCGGCATCCGCGTGCACCTGCGCGAGGGCGAGCACGGGCCCGAGGTGCGCTACATCGACGGCAACCCCGACCACCCGCTCAACAAGGGCGTGATCTGCGCCAAGGGCTCCTCGGGGATCATGAAGCAGGTGTCGCCCGCGCGGCTCACGCAGCCGCTGCTGCGCAAGCCCGGCAGCGAACGCGGCGCCGGCGAGTTCGAGCCGATCGGCTGGGACCGTGCCTTCGAGATCCTGACCGAGCGGCTCGCGAAGATCCGCGCCACCGATCCGAAGAAGTTCGCGCTGTTCACCGGCCGCGACCAGATGCAGGCGCTCACCGGCCTGTTCGCGCGCCAGTTCGGCACGCCCAACTACGCGGCGCATGGCGGCTTCTGCTCGGTCAACATGGCCGCGGGCATGATCTACACCATCGGCGGCAGCTTCTGGGAATTCGGCGGCCCCGACCTCGAGCGCGCCAAGCTGTTCGTGATGATCGGCACCGCCGAGGACCACCACAGCAACCCGATGAAGATCGCCATCAGCAAGTTCAAGCGCGATGGCGGGCGCTTCATCTCGATCAACCCGGTGCGCACCGGCTACTCGGCCATCGCCGACGAATGGATCCCGATCAAGCCCGGCACCGACGGCGCGCTGCTGATGGCGCTGCTGCACGAGCTGATCGCGAGCGAGCTGATCGACCATGCCTTCCTCCAGCGCTTCACCAACGCGCCGCAGCTGGTGGTGCTCGACGACTGCGAGCGCGAGGGCCTGTTCGCCTTCGACCCCGAGCGCGGCCCGCCCGGTGACGGCCGCCACCCGCACAACAAGCTGGTGTGGGACAAGGCCAGCGGCACCGTGAAGCCCGCCTATCCCGAGGGCATCGCCGAGGGTTGCGATCCCGCGCTCGAGGGCCACTACACGCTGGCCGACGGCACGCGCGTCGCGCCCTCGTTCCAGCTGCTGCGCGAGCGCGTGGCGAGCTGCACGCCCGAATGGGCGCAGGCCATCACCGGCATCGATGCCGCGCGCATCCGCAAGCTGGCGCGCGAGATGGGCGAGACCGCGCTGCGCCAGGCCTTCGAGCTGCCGATCGCCTGGACCGATGCCTGGGGCAAGCGGCACGCCACCACGCAGGCGCGGCCCGTGGCCTTCCATGCGATGCGCGGGCTGGCCGCGCATTCGAACGGCTTCCAGACCGTGCGCGCGCTCGCGATCCTCATGAGCGTGCTCGGCACCATCGACGCGCCCGGCGGCTTTCGCCACAAGGCGCCGTACCCGCGCCACATCGTGCCCAACTACCGGGCCTTCAACGACCCCGGGATGATCCAGCCCAACACGCCGCTCAATGCGGCGCCGCTGGGCTTCCCGGCCAGCCCCGACGAGCTCGCGATCAACCCCGACGGCTCGCCGATCCGCATCGACCATGCCTTCTCGTGGGAGCATCCGCTGTCGGCCCACGGGCTGATGCACAACGTCATCACCAATGCGGTGAAGGGCGATCCCTACCGCATCGACACCTTGCTGATCTTCATGGCCAACATGGCCTGGAACTCGAGCATGAACACGATGGCCGTGCGCGAGATGCTCAACCGCAAGGACGACCAGGGCGAGTACATGATCCCGTTCCTGGTGGTGTGCGACGCCTTCCAGAGCGAGACCGTGGCCTTCGCCGACCTGGTGCTGCCCGACACCACCTACCTCGAGCGCCACGACGCGATGAGCATGCTCGACCGGCCGATCTCGGAGTTCGACGGCCCGGTGGATTCGGTGCGCATCCCGGTGGTGCCGCCCACGGGGCAGTGCAAGCCCTTCCAGGAGGTGCTGATCGAGCTGGCCTCGCGGCTCAAGTTTCCGGCCTTCACCACGGCCGAGGGGGGCCGCAAGTACGCCGACTATCCCGACTTCGTCGTCAACTTCCAGCCGCAGCCGGGCATCGGCTTTCTGATGGGCTGGCGCGGCAAGGACGGCACCGAGCACCTGCGCGGCGAGCCCAATCCCAAGCAGTGGGAGGCCTATGCGCAGAACAACTGCGTGTTCCAGTACCACATGCCCGAGACCATGCACTACATGCGCAACTGGAACCGCGAGTACCTCGACTTCGCGAAGGACAAGGGCTGGCGCCAGCGCAACGACCCGGTGCAGCTCGCGCTCTATTCCGACACGCTGCAGAGCTTCCGGCTCGCCGCGCAGGGCAAGAGCGCGGGCCGCCAGCCGCCCGAGGGCCTGCGCGAGCGCATCGCCACCTACTTCGATCCGCTGCCCTTCTGGTATGCGCCGCTCGAGGAGGCCGCGACCGACACCGCGGCCTATCCGCTCAACGCGCTCACGCAGCGGCCGATGGCGATGTACCACTCGTGGGATTCGCAGAACGCGTGGCTGCGGCAGATCCACAGCCACAACTACCTGCATGTGAATCCGGTGACGGCCGAAGCCGCGGGCATTGCCGACGGCGGCTGGTGCTGGGTCGAGAGCCAGTGGGGCAAGGTGCGCTGCATGCTGCGCTACAGCGAGGCGGTGGAGCCCGGCACCGTGTGGACCTGGAATGCGATCGGCAAGGCCGACGGTGCATGGCAGCTCGCGCCGGGCGCCGACGAGGCGCGCAAGGGCTTCCTGCTCAACCACCTGATCAGCGAGGAGCTGCCGTGCGCGGGCACGGCCAGCGGGCGCATCAGCAATTCGGATCCGATCACGGGGCAGGCCGGCTGGTACGACGTGCGCGTGCGCATCCGGCCGGCCGAGCCCGACGAGCCCGAGGAGAGCTATCCGCAGTTCGCGAGCATGCCGAGCGCGCCCGGCGTGCTGGGCAAGGCGGCGCAGGTGTTGACGTACTTTGCGGGGAGGGGGCGCAAATGATGCAGTGGTTGAAGGACTTGCTGGCGAGCGCCGCCCAGCCCCAGCCCGTGGCGGAAGCCGCTGGCGCCTTTCTCCCTCCCCCTCTGGGGGAGGGCGGGGGTGGGGGCAGCGGCGATGCCATCGGGCGCATTGCTTCTGCGAAGGCTGTCGTGCCCCCACCCCGACCCTCCCCCAGAGGGGGAGGGAGTCCGGCGAGCCAGCGCGCCGAGCCCGGCGAGACCCTCGCCAAGCAGCTCGCCCTCGTGATCGACCTCAACGTCTGCGTCGGCTGCCATGCCTGCGTGACCTCGTGCAAGCAGTGGAACACCTCGGGCAGCGCGGGCCCGCTCGCTGACTTCGAGCCCTACGGCGCCAACCCCACGGGCACCTTCTTCAACCGCGTGCAGACCTACGAGGCCGGTTCGTTCCCGAACACCGACACCGTGCACTTCCCCAAGAGCTGCCTGCACTGCGAGGACCCGCCCTGCGTGCCGGTCTGTCCGACCGGCGCGAGCTACAAGCGCAAGGAAGACGGCATCGTGCTGGTCGACTACGACAAGTGCATCGGCTGCAAGTACTGCGCCTGGGCCTGCCCCTATGGCGCGCGCGAGCTCGACGAGGAACGCCAGGTCATGACCAAGTGCACGCTGTGCGTCGACCGCATCTACGACGAGCAGCTGCCCAAGGAAGACCGCAAGCCCGCCTGCGTGAAGGCCTGCCCCACCGGCGCGCGCCTGTTCGGCGACGTGAAGGACCCCGACTCCGAGGTCTCGCGCGCGATCCGCGAGCGCGGCGGCTATCCGCTGATGCCCGAGTGGGAGACCAACCCCGCCAACCGCTACCTGCCGCGCCGCAACATGGCCGCGCCCGCGCAGGGCACGCCGGAGTAGCGCGCATGCATCCCGCCTTCTCGATCCTCTTCTTCACCACGCTGGCCGGTGCCGCGCAGGGCCTGGTGGCCGCGCTCGCGCTGGCCGTGCTGTTCGGCCTCGGGCTGTCGCCGGGCTTCCTCGGCAGCGCGCTGGCGCTGGCCGAGCTGCTGCTGGTCGCGGGCCTCGCGGCCTCGTTCATGCACCTGGGCCGCAAGACGCGCGCCTGGCGCGCGGTGCTGATGTGGCGCACCTCGTGGATGTCGCGCGAGGTGATCGTGCTGCCGGCCTTCATCGCGCTGGTCGCGCTGTGGTGGCTCGCGCTGCGGCTCGAGGTCGCGGCGCCCTGGTCGGTGCTGCTGCCCGTGCTGGTGCTGGGGGGCGCCGTCGCGCTGTGGTACTGCACCGCGATGATCTACGCCTGCCTGCGCTTCATCCAGGAGTGGGCGCATCCGCTGACCATCGCCAACTTCATGCTGATCGGGCTGTCGTCGGGCCTGGTGCTGGCCTGCGCGCTGGCCGCGGGGTCCGGCGAGGCGCGCTTCGTGCAGGCCTTCGGCCCGTGGGCGTTGGCCTTCACGCTCGTGGCCTGGGCCGTGCGCGCGGTCACGCTGCGCCGCAATGCGCGGCTGCGCCCGCGCTCCACCCTGCAATCGGCCACCGGAATCCGCACGCACAAGCTGGTGCAGAAGTCGATGGGCATGTCGGCGGGCTCGTTCAACACGCGCGAGTTCTTCCATGGCGCCTCGCAGCTCGCGCTGCGCCAGGTCAAGCTGGGCTTCCTGCTGCTGGCCTTCGCGCTGCCCGCGCTGCTGCTGGCCTGGGGCCTCGCGAGCGCGGCCGCGCTGCCGTGGCTGCTCGCGGTGCTGGTGCAGGCGCCGGGGCTGCTGGCCGAGCGCTGGTTCTTCTTCGCGCAGGCGCAGCATCCGCAGAACCTGTACTACCAGGTGGTGTCGTAGGACCGATGCCCGTCGTCGAGGACGCTAGGGGTTAGCACGCTGGCCGGATGCCGGGTGGTGATGCAAAAACACGCGTTGCCTTCCGAACGACAGGTTGCCCCCTCCGATGACCGACCACCTGTATTTCTTCAGTGCGAATTCCTACGTCTACGCCTCGCGCAAGGACGACTTCCCCGCCACCTCCAGGCCTCATGCGGTGCTGCTGTTCTCCGTCGACGGCACGCCGCTCACCTTGCGCACGCCGCGGCGCCAGTTCGTGGGCGGCGCGATCGCGGTGGCGCCGCAGACGGTGCGCACGCTGAGCATGTCGAACGCGGGCCTGGTGAGCATCAACCTGCCGCCTTCGTCCCCCTTCTTCAGCGCCTTCAGCAGCATCGTGCCGCCGGGCGCGCACGTGCTCGAGCGCAAGGCCTTCAAGCCCTTCGACGGCTTTCTCGCCGGCATGCACGAGGGCGCGCGCAAGCCCGCGCAGGCCGAGGAGATCTTCCGCGACCTGGTCACGATGGCGGTCGAGCAACTGCCGCGCGCGCAGCGCATCGACACGCGCGTGCTGCAGGTGCTGCGCTACCTCGACGAGGAACCCGAGGCCACGCTGGTCGAACTCGCGCGCGCCTTCGAACTCTCGCCGCACCGCATGTCGCACCTGATCTCCGATTCGCTCGGGCTGTCGTTCCGTGCCTACCAGGCCTGGCGCAAGCAGGTGCGCGTGTGCAAGCTGCTGTACTCGGGCCGCTCGCTCACCGACATCGCGCACGAGGCGGGCCTGAGCGACTCGGCGCATCTCTCGCACTTCTACCGGCACTGGTACGGGCAGAGCCCGTCGTACTCGCGCGATCGCGAGTCGGTGAAGTTCTTCTCCTGAACGCGCCCACCAAAAAAAGCCGCCGCGGGGCGAAACCCGCGGCGGCTTTCTTCTTCATGGCGGCGCGTTCAGCGCGGCATCTGCTTCGTCGTCACGGTCGAGAAGCCGGTCTTCACGATGGAGGGAATGCCGATGTCGAGGTACTGGTCGGCGTCGTCGTACTTCGGCCAGGTCACGCCGACCTTGGCGACGTTGGGATCGCCCGTGGTCGCGAAGCGGGTCCACATGCTCATCACCTCGTCGCTGAGCTTGTAGTCGCGATCGCTCACGCCGGGATCGGGCGGGATGTCGGGGCTCGCGGGCAGCAGCGAGGTGCCGTAGATGCGCCCGACCGTGGCGAGCGAGCCGTACTGGTAGGACACCTCGAGCCCGTGGTAGGCCGCCACGCCCGCGTTGGCCCAGTTCACCGGCACGTGCGTGAAGATGTAGGTGTAGATCGGCGACTTCTGCACCTTCACCATCTGCTTGAGGAAGTTGCCGCGCAGCGGGTTGGCCGCCGTGATCTCGGCGCCGCCGTTGCCCACCATGAAGGGCACGTCGCTGTGCTTGTTGTCGAGGATCAGGTTGCCGATGGTGTCGGGCAGCGACCAGTCGTCGACCGTGAAGGCCGTGGTGTAGCCGCTGCCGCTCGCGAACGAGGCCGCGACGATGTCCTGCCACGGCTTCTTGCGCAGCGCGTCGATGTCGGCCGCGCCCACCTTGGCCATCAGCTTCACGCCGTACTGCTCGGTCTGCGCGAGCGGCGTGCCGGCGGTGGTCCAGCCGGCTTCGGCAATGGCGCGGTGGAACAGCCCCTTGGCCAGCGGCGAGGCCACGAGCCAGTTGGTCTTCATGCCGCCGCCCGAGTGGCCCCAGATGGTGACGTTGCCCGGATCGCCGCCGAAGCCCTCGATGTTCGCCTGCACCCACTCGAGCGCCGCGACCAGGTCGAGCTGGCCGTAGTTGCCCGAGGACTTGTTGGCGGACTCGGCCGTGAGCGCCGGATGCGCCATGTAGCCGAGCGCGCCGATGCGGTGCTGCACCGTGACCGACACCACGCCGTGGTTGGGCAGGTTCGGCAGGTTGTCGCTCGCGCGGTTCACCGAGCCGGTGGTGAGGCCGCCGCCATGGAACAGCACCATCACCGGCAGCTTCTCGCCCTTCTTCTTCGCGGGCGTGGTGATGTTGAGGCGCAGCACGTCCTCGCCCATGCCTGACTCGGGCACGGCGTCGTAGACGGGCGATGCGGGGAAGGGCTGCGGCGCCATCTTGCTGTAGCTGGTGGCGGCATAGACACCGTCCCACGCGGCTGGCGGTTGCGGCGGCTTCCAGCGCAGGTTGCCGACCGGCGGCGCGCCGTAGGGGATGCCCTTGTACTGGTGCACCTGCGTGTCGCCTTCGCCGACCGTGCTGCCCGACACCTTGCCCGATGCGGTCTGGATCGGATCGGCATAGGCGTTCGCATCCGCCGCGGGCGGCGGGTCGCCGCCATTGCCGCCCGATGCGGGGGGCAGCGGAATGAATCCGCTGCCGCCGCCACCACCGCCGCCACATGCCACCAGCCCCGCGCTCAATGCGAGGGCCATGAGCCACTTCATCCCCGTACCTCTGTCCTGACGTTTCATGTCTCCACACCTGGTTGTTGAGTGAGCTGGCATCGTAGGAACGCAGGTGCGCGCACGCTTGTACCGAGATGCTGTGCTGACGCGGGCGCGACAACAGCAACTCGGTACAAGCGCGAGCGGTGGGAATGTGCTTGCGCGGCGCGCGCCGCGCGCGGACTTCAGGCCTCGTGGTTCAACGCCAGTCCGGGCGTGGGCCAGTCGTCGATCGCGATCAGCCGCCCGCTGCCCGACAGCGTGACGAAGGCGGTGCGCAGGCCGGGGCCGCCGAAGCAGATGTTGGTGGTGTAGCGGTCGGGCAGCGGCAGGTGCTCGACCTGGCCGCCGTCGGGCGCCACGATGCTGATGCCGCCATGCAGCAGCGTCGCCACGCAGAGATTGCCGAGCGCATCGACCGCCATCGAATCGAAGCGCTGGTAGTGCCCGCCCGGCGAGGCGCAGAGCATGCGCCCGCCATGCGGCGAGGGCCAGCCGTCCTTGCGCACGCGGCCCGGCGCCACGATGTCGAAGGCCCAGACGCGCGCGCCCTCGGTCTCGGCGTAGTAGAGCGTCTGGCCATCGGGCGACAGCGCGATGCCGTTGGGCGTCATCACGGGCCGCGCAATGGCATGCGCGGCGGCGCCGTCGGCATGGCCGTAGAACAGGCCGCCGCGGTCCATGTCGCGCTCGCGCACCTTGCCGAGGTCGGTGAAGTAGAAGCCGCCATGTGCATCGAACACGATGTCGTTGGGCCCGCACAGCGCGCCGCCTTCGACCGTGTCGTAGAGCCGCTCCGCGCGGCCGGTCGCGAGGTTCACGCGTTCGATACGCCCGCCCGAGTAATCGTCGGCCTGGCCCACGGGCCGCACGCTGCCGTCGGCCTCGGTGTGCCACTTGAAGCCACCGTTGTTGCAGACGTAGACCGCGCCGTCGGGGCCGATCGCGGCACCGTTCGGGCCGCCGCCGAGATCGGCCACCACCTGCACCAGGCCATCGGGCCGCACGCGCGTGAGCGTGCCGCGCGCGATCTCCACCAGCAGCACCGAGCCGTCGCGCAGGGCGATCGGTCCTTCGGGAAACTGCAGGCCGCTGGCGAGTTCTCGGACCTTCATGGAGTGTCTCCTCGAGGGCGTGGATGCAAGCCGCGCTTCATCCGCGCGCGAGCCGTGTTCTGTAGCGGGACCCGGACCGCGCCGCGATGCCCTGAACGAAGACATAGATGGCGAGGCAGGGAACGACGAAGTACAGGGCGGAACCCAGGCTGGCGGCGATGAGCGGAATCCCCAGCCCGAAGGCACCGATCGCGCCGCCCCATCGGATGGCCCGGACGCAGCTTCGCGCCGACAGGAGGCCGCAACCGAAACCGATGGCCAGGCCCAGCAGCCAGAAAGGGATGGCCGTGAACCACTCGAGATGCACGGCCACGGCGTACAGCGGCAATCCCAGGAGGTAGGTGCAGAGAAGGCTGAGCAGGAAGGGCAGAACGATCCGGAGCAGTATCGACAGCATCCGGCGATTCTGCCGCGATCCGGCCGTCAGCCTGCCAGCGTCTTCTGCATGAACACGCTGAGCGGATCGTCGGTGTAGCTGCCGAAGGGGCCGCGCCGTTCATAGCCGAGCGAGGCATAGAGGGCGAGGGCTTCGGGCTGGAACGGCCCCGTCTCCAGCAGCAGCACCTTGCAGCCCGCGTCGATGGATGCGGACTCCAGCGCCTGAAGCAGCCGGCGTGCAATGCCCCGCCCCCGGAAGCCGGGCGCGACGTACATGCGCTTGATCTCGCCCTGCGTGGTGTCGAGCACCACCGCGCCGCAACCCATGGCCCGCCCCGTGTCGTCGCGCGCGACGAAGAACAGCACGTTGGCCTGCTTCAACGACGCGAGGTCGAGCGCGTGCCGGCTTTCGGGTGGGTAGAGCGTGTCTTGATAGGCGTCGAGTTCGGCGATCAGGGCGATCACCTCGGGCTGGTCGGGCGACTCGGGCGAAATGGTCATGGACGAAGGCTATCCCACGGCCTTGATGAGCCGGTCGCGCCCCGCCTTCGCGAGCATCGACGCGACGGCGCAGGAGGCGAGCCGTGCCGCTTCCGAATCGGCGCGGCTCGTGAGGATCACCGGCACCTTGGTGCCGAGCACGATGCCGGCCGCGTAGGCGCCGCCGAGGAAGGTGAGGCTCTTCGCGAGCATGTTGCCGGCATCGAGGTCGGGCACGATCAGCACGTTGGCGCGGCCCGCCACGGGCGAGACGATGCCCTTGATGCGCGCGGCCTCGGCATCGATCGCGTTGTCCATCGCGAGCGGGCCGTCGAGCTGCGCGCCCGTGATCTGGCCGCGGTCGGCCATCTTGCAGAGCACGGCCGCGTCGAGCGTGGAGGGCACCTTGGCGTTGACCGTTTCGGTGGCCGAGAGGATGGCCACGCGCACGGCCGGCATCAGCAGCGCATGCGCGAGGTCGATCGCGTTCTGCACGATGTCGACCTTCTCCTCGAGCGTGGGCGCGATGTTGATCGCCGCATCGGAAATCACCAGCGGCTGCGCATGACCGGGCACGTCCATCACGAAGCAATGGCTGATGCGGCGCGAGGTGCGCAGGCCGCCTTCGCGGCGCACCACCGCGCCCATCAGCTCGTCGGTGTGCAGGCTGCCTTTCATCAATGCATCGACCTCGCCGCGCAGGGCCATCGCCACGGCCGCGTCGGCCGCGGCATGGCTGTGCGGCGCATCGACGATGGCGATGCCCGAGAGGTCGATGCCGATCTCGTGCACTGCCGCTTCGATCTTCGCGCGCGGGCCCACCAGCGTGGGCGCGATCAGGCCCAGCGCGGCCGAGGCGAGCGCGGCCTCGAGCGACACGGCATTGGCCGGATGCACCACCGCCACGCGCAGCGGCGGCAGGCCACGCGCGGTGGCGATCAGGCGGTCGTAGTGCGGATGGGAGGTGGTGGGGTGGGGTGCGGCCATGCGGGCAACCTTACTTCAAAAATTTTTCAGTCGGTGTGTTGACGACGGCGTAAAGACTATTTACAGTCCGACTCCTTCGCGCAGCAGACTGCGCATTTTCGATTCCACGCACAACACCGCAGGACCCATCGTGACCACCGCAGCCCGCATTTCCATCGACAGCCTCCGACCCATGCCGGTCCGGCCGCTCGTGCGCGCTCTGCTGGCCGTCACGGTCGCTGCATGGCTGAACGAGAACCACAGGCTGCATCCGGGTGGAGGGCGCGCTTAGGCGACGACCTCCAAAGCGCTCTTCACCAAGAGGCCCGGACACCGAAAGGTTCCGGGCCTTTTTGCGTTGGCGCCTCATCACCGAACCCTTGACCCATGCAGCGATCGTGCTGCAGCGCATGAAGCCATAAGCCTCATGCACGCTCCTTAAAAATTCGAAACGACGAGGCGGGGCCGCGATGGCGCGGCCCCTCGCCTCGGCAAGCAAGAGAAAACACATTCAGCCTCGGTGACGCAATTGGTAGACGTGTCCGCCTTAGAAGCGGAATTCTGGGAGTTCGAGTCTCCCCCGAGGCACCAAATTTCCCTGGGTTTAGGGTCTGTCATCAATCAAACGCCCTCGCGCTGGCCCCGCCATGCGGTGGATGCGCGAAGGACGGCGCAGCCCATGGTCACCCATGGGCAAGCCGGCCGACAAAGTAGCCGCCGTATGGCGGGGCCAGCCCGGAGGGAAGCCCTGTTGCGCGGTGCATTGCGGCGTTGCCCTTCGCTTACGTAGCGCGCTACGCAGCGCTCAGGGCGCCTTGCACTGCCCCGCGCAACAGGGCTTCGCGAGGGCGTTTGATTGATGACAGACCCTATGTCAATCAGGTAGACGGCCTGCCCTGGAAGCAGGAGGCTGCAGGTTCGAGTCCTGCCACCCAGACCATCTTCGTTCTCATCGTGCGTGTGTAGCTCAATTGGCAGAGCACTGGTCTCCAAAACCAGCGGTTGAAGGTTCGATTCCTTCCGCGCGCGCCACCTCCTTTTCTTTTGCGTCTCGTTCGTCTAGCGGTGAGGACGCCGGACTTTCACTCCGGAAATCGCGGGTTCGAATCCCGCACGAGACGCCATCCTCATCCCGCGTTAGCTCAATGGATCAGAGCACCTGCCTACGAAGCAGGGGGTTGCACGTTCGAGTCGTGCACGTGGGGCCATTCTCTTTTTCCCCGGTAGCTCAGCGGGTAGATGCGGCGCACTGTTAATGCGCAGGTCACACGTTCGAACCGTGTCCGGGGAGCCATCTTGCGGCGGGCGCGCATCACCACTCGTACCCCACGCCCACGCCCAGGCTCGTCTTCTTGCCGCTGAAGCCGCCATTGACCTTGTAGACCCAGTTGCCGTCCTTGGTGCGGTACGAGTAGCCGAAGGCCAGCGCGCCGTAGCCAGAGTAGGAGCCCACGCCCAGCGACATCAGATTCTTCCCCGGCGTCATGGCCTGGGGCAGGCTGCTCATCGCGCTCGCGATGGCCACGCCGCTGTAGGCGATTCCCGCGGTCTCGCTCACCTGGTTCTGTACCTGCGAGAGTTGCTGCAGGTTCACTGCATCGCCCGGCAACACGCCCGGCGCCACGTTGCCGATGCGCGTGCCGCCCGGTGCCTGGCCGCCGCCGAGCGTGATCTCGTTGTAGTTGACCGAGCCGTCGGGGTTGGTTGCGTACTGAACGCTGCCGGCCTTGACCGTGTTGGCCGTGGCCTTGAGTTGCGCCACGTTGGTGGCGTCGCTGTCGGCCGTGCCCGCGGCCACCCCGGTGATCTGCCGGAACCGGCCCTTGGCCGCGTCGCCCACCGACACCGCGGCCTGCGTGCTCGTCGTGGCCCGGATGGCCGCTGCCTGCTCCGAGGTGGCGCTCGGCGGCACGTAGCCGGCGATGCCCGCGCCCGTCGATGCGACCGAGCCCGCGCCGAGTGCCACGCCACCGGCCTGCATGGCCACCGCGCCGAAGCCGATGGCGGTGCCTTGCGATGCGCTCGACTGCGCCCCGGTACCGACCGCGATGGCGCCGTCTCCCATGGCCTGCGCGCCGAAGCCCATGGCCACGGAGCCGTTGCCGATCGCCTTCGCGCCGTTGCCGGCTGCGAGGGCGTTGTCGCCCCTGGCCACCGACTGCGGCCCGATCGCCACCGACTCCTGGCCGATGGCCTGCGAGTCGGCGGCCTTCGAGTTGGCGTGGAAGTACTTCGTGCCGTTGTCGTAGATGTCGGTCACGCGGCTGTTGGCGGTGCTCAGTCCCGTCGACAGGCTGCCGATGCCGCTGACCGAGCCGCTGATGCTCGTTGACAGGCTGTGGAGGTTGCTGTTCGTCGTGCTCAGCCCGCTCGAGAGGCTTTGGATGCCGCTGGTGGCGGTACTCAGGCCGGTGGAGGTCGAGGTCGACAGGCTCGCGACATGGCTGTTGGTCGTGCTCAGTCCCGTCGACAGGCTGCCCAGATGGCTGTTCGTGGTGCTGAGGCCGGTCGAGAGGCTGTCGATGCTGCTGGTGGCCGTGCTCAGGCCGGTCGAGGTGGAGGTCGACAGGCTGGCGATGCTGCTCGTCGCCGTGCTCAGGCCGCTCGAGGTGGAGGTCGACAGGCTGTCGATGCGGCTCGTGGTCGTGCTCAGGCTGCTCGAGGTGGAGGTCGAGAGGCTGTCGATACGGCTCGCGGTGGTGCTCAATCCGCTCGAGGTGGACGTCGACAGGCTGCCGATGACGCTGTTGGTCGTGCTCAGGCCGATCGACAGGCTGCCGATGCCGCTGGTGACGGTGCTCAGGCCGATCGAAAGACTGCCGATCGAGCTGGTCGTCGTGCTCAGGCCCGTGGAGGTCGATGTGGACAGGCTGTCGATGCTGCTGGTGGCGGTGCTCAGGCCTGTCGAAGTCGAGGTGGAAAGGCTGCCGATGGCGCTGGTTGCCGTGCTGAGACCGGTTGACGTCGAGGTCGACAGGCTGTCGATGCTGCTCGTTGCAGTGCTGAGGCCCGTGGAGGTCGATGTCGACAAGCTGCCGATCGAACTCGTTGCGGTGCTCAGGCCACTCGAGGTGGATGTAGAGAGACTGTCGATGCTGCTGGTTGCTGTACTCAGACCCGTGGAGGTCGAAGTGGAAAGGCTGCCGATCGAGCTCGTCGCGGTGCTCAAGCCGGTCGACGTCGAGGTCGAAAGGCTGTCGATGCTGCTGGTTGCCGTGCTCAGGCCGGTAGAGGTCGAGGTGGACAGACTGTCGATGGAACTCGTCGCCGTGCTCAGGCCAGTCGATGTCGAAGTCGACAGGCTATCGATACTGCTGGTGGCGGTGCTCAGACCCGTGGAGGTCGATGTGGAAAGGCTGTCGATGCTGCTGGTTGCAGTGCTCAGGCCTGTTGAAGTCGACGTGGACAAGCTTCCGATAAAGCTCGTTGCCGTGCTCAGGCCAGTCGAGGTAGACGTCGACAGGCTGTCGAGGCTGCTTGCCGCGGTGCTCAAGCCGGTCGACGTAGAAGTCGACAAGCTATCGATGCTGCTGGTCGCTGTGCTCAGACCCGTGGAGGTCGAGGTCGACAAGCTGTCGATCGAACTCGTCGCGGTACTCAGTCCGCTCGATGTCGAAGTCGAGAGGCTGTCGATGCTGCTCGTAGCGGTGCTCAGACCTGTCGAAGTCGACGTGGACAAGCTACCGATAAAGCTCGTTGCCGTGCTCAGACCCGTGGAGGTCGACGTCGACAGGCTGTCGATACCGCTGATCGCTGTGCTCAGACCCGTCGAGGTCGAGGTGGACAGACTGCCGATCGAGCTCGTCGCGGTGCTCAGACCCGTAGAGGTCGATGTGGACAAACTGCCGATGGAACTGCTCGCGGTGCTCAAGCCGGTCGACGTGGAAGTCGACAAGCTATCGATGCCGCTGGTCGCTGTGCTCAGACCCGTGGAGGTCGAGGTCGACAAGCTGTCGATCGAACTGGTCGCGGTACTCAGTCCGCTCGACGTGGACGTCGACAGGCTCTCGATGCTGCTGGTTGCAGTGCTGAGGCCCGTGGAAGTCGAAGTGGACAGACTGCCTATGGAACTCGTCGCCGTGCTCAAGCCAGTCGACGTTGAAGTCGAAAGGCTGTCGATGCTGCTCGTCGCAGTGCTCAGGCCCGTAGAGGCCGACGTGGACAGACTCTCGATGGAGCTCGTCGCCGTGCTCAAACCGCTCGAGGTGGATGTAGAGAGACTGTCGATGCTGCTGGTCGCCGTGCTCAGGCCCGTGGAGGTCGAGGTCGACAAGCTGTCGATCGAACTGGTCGCGGTACTTAGTCCGCTAGACGTGGACGTCGACAGGCTATCGATGCTGCTGGTTGCAGTGCTGAGGCCCGTGGAGGTCGAAGTGGACAGGCTGCCTATGGAACTCGTCGCCGTGCTCAAGCCAGTCGACGTAGAAGTCGACAAGCTATCGATGCCGCTGGTCGCCGTGCTCAGACCTGTGGAGGTCGAGGTCGACAAGCTGTCGATCGAACTTGTCGCGGTACTCAGTCCGCTCGACGTAGAAGTCGACAAGCTATCGATGCCGCTGGTCGCCGTGCTCAGACCCGTGGAGGTCGAGGTCGACAAGCTGTCGATCGAGCTCGTCGCGGTACTCAGTCCGCTCGACGTGGACGTCGACAGGCTCTCGATGCTGCTCGTTGCAGTGCTGAGGCCCGAGGAGGTCGAAGTGGACAAGCTGCCGATCGAACTCGTCGCAGTGCTCAAACCCGTTGACGTCGAAGTCGAGAGGCTGTCGATGGCGCTGGTCGTGGTGCTCAAACCGGTCGATGTGGACGTCGACAGACTGTCGATGCCGCTGTTCGCTGTGCTCAGACCCGTGGAGGTCGATGTGGACAAGCTGTCGATGGAACTGGTCGCCGTACTCAGGCCAGTCGACGCGGACGTCGACAGACTGTCGATGCTGCTGGTTGCTGTGCTGAGGCCCGTGGAGGTCGAAGTGGACAGGCTGCCGATAGAACTCGTCGCCGTGCTCAGACCAGTCGACGTCGAGGTCGAAAGGCTGTCGATGCTGCTCGTGGCAGTGCTCAGCCCCGTGGAGGTCGACGTCGACAGGCTGCCGATAGAACTCGTTGCCGTGCTCAAGCCAGTCGACGTCGAAGTCGACAGGCTATCGATGTTGCTGTTCGCGGTGCTCAGACCTGTCGAGGTCGAGGTCGACAAGCTGCCAATCGAACTGGTTGCGGTGCTCAGGCCACTCGAGGTGGATGCAGAGAGACTGTCGATGTTGCTGGTGGCCGTGCTCAGCCCCGTGGAGGTCGACGTCGACAGGCTGCCGATGGAACTCGTCGCCGTGCTCAACCCCGTCGACGTCGAAGTCGACAGGCTGTTGATATTGCTCGTCGCCGTGCTCAGCCCGGACGATACCGAGGTCGACAAGCTACCGATGCTGTCGTTCGTGGTATCGATGCTGCTCGACAGCGAGGCGGTGACGGTCTTGACTTGCAGGACATTGACGGCGTCCTGGTCCGCGCTGCCCGCCGCAACGCCCGTGATCTGGCGGTTGCCTACGTTCACCTCGCCGGACGAGGACTGCTTGCTCGACAGGGCGAAGGCGCCGTAGTTGCTCAATGCGCCCGTATGGGTCGCCGAATCCGCGCCCAGCGCCACGCTGTTGGCCTTGGTCGCCTGTGCGTTCTTTCCGATGGCACTGGCGCCGTCCGCGCGGGCACTGGCGTGGTCGCCCAGTGCGGTCGATCCGGTCGCGGTTGCCGTGGCGCCTGGTCCGAGCGCTGCGGCGCTCGCGCCGGTCGCGTTCGCGTTGGTTCCGATCGCCACCGCATAGGTACCGCTGGCATTCGACGAATTGCCGGTGGCCACGGTGCCGGTGGCGGACGCGTTGGCGTTGACCCCCAGGGCAATGGATTGATCGCCGGTCGCCCGGGCGCCCGTGGGGTCGAAGTAACCGTCGGAAGCAGGGTCGCCACCGCCGCCGATGGCGATGGCGCCCATGCCGCTTGCCCTCGTGGAGTTGCCCAGCGCGATGGCCCCGTACTTCGTGGCGCGCGAAGCATTGCCGAATGCGATGGCGAGATCGGCCAACGCGCTCGACTGAAATCCAAGGGCAATCGAGGCGGCACCCGTCGCGAGATTGGTGGCGCCCAGTGCGATGGAGAAGTTCCCATAGGCGTTGTTGCCAAGACCCAAGGCCAAGGAGTTGGCGCCCAAGGCAGCGTTGTAGTTGCCAAATGCAAAGGCGTTCTGTTTCCAATCTGACTCGGCTTTGGTATTGCCTGCAACATTGTTGCTGCCGACGACGACAGAGCCGAAGTTGGCCGTGTTGTTGTTGCCGAGAGCCACGCCCAGCGGTTTCGATTCCGTTGTTTTGCCGTCCGACGGGAATACCTTGCTGGTGCCCTTCGCGAATGCGTCGTCGAAACGCTGGCCTGTCGCGTCCGACGTCGCCTTGTTGCCGGCATTGGGGTTGGAGTACTGCGCACGAGCCGGCGTCACGCCCGCGAAGTCGGCCACGACCATCGAGGCCAGCGCAACGGCATACAGGGCAATCGACGGCCCGCGGGGTGGTCCTGTGATCGAAGGAAGCGTTGCAAGTCCAGCGGTCGCTCCTTCCTTGCCCACCGTCTTGCGGCTCTTCGAGGGCTTTCCACGTGCCGACGAAATCTCCGATACCGCCACCCATGCACCCAGCGCCTCGCTCCAAAGCGTGCGATACGACTTGTTCATGCCGCCATCCCCGCTTCCTGCGCCATGCTCTCTCGCAGCGTGTCGAGGAGCGCCACCCGCTGGCGCGAATCCGCTTCCGGTGATGAGTTCTCGAGTCTGTCGCCCACCTCGATCCAGCAGGCGAAGACGGGCTTGCCGCCGACGATCTGCGGCGACGCGGCACGCCGCGCCTCGAAGCCATGGCGCCGAAGCAGGCGCTCGATGCCAAGGGGTGACACCGTGATCAGTTGCCGCACGCCATGACGCGCGGCAACCGCCAGCACGGCTTCTAGCAATTCGACGCCGATCTCGGAGGAGAACTGCGAAAGCGGGTCGCCGCTGCTCGCGAAGACGTCGGTTGCCGCGAACCGGGACAGCTCCCACACGCGTGGATCGCGAGGGGGCTCGCCTTCGCCCATCAGCTGAGGAAACACCTCGCCAAGAAGATAGGGCCTGTCGGTGGGAAGAAGGCGTGCCGTTCCCACGATCTCCCCGGTCGCATCGCGCGCCGCGACGTAGAGGGTCTCGGCATGGTCGAACTGGTCGAATTCCAGGCCGTCCCGGCTCGCCAGATCCCAGCCCAGCTTTTCGATGAAAACCTGATGGCGATATCTTCCAATGGCCCTCATCACGTCCGCTGCAATATCGCGTTGCTTTCCGATCAAGATTTCCACGGCAATCGCACTCCCTTTGAATATGTCGATCAATTCAAACCGAGGGAGGGGGAAGGTCGTAACTACCAAAATTAGTAGTTTGGCGGGCGGCGGCCGAGAAATAGTTGCCGTGGATGCAATTGCTTATGCCTCTGCCAGCTGCTGAGACAAAAACTACTGGGATAAAACGCGGCGCGTTCGAGGAAGGTTCTTTATCGACCGAGTGGCCGACGCGAAAAGGAGGGAAGCTGAAAGATAGATGTGGAATTGCTCGTGAAATATTTAATGGTAAATAAATCACTGCTACGAAAAGCCTTCCGTGGCGCCCATGTTGGGTGCCTTGTCCTCGTATCAAAAAGTTCGCAACTGGGACTTGAAAAGCCAGCGCCAAAGCGCGCCTCCGGCATTTCTTTGATTTGAGAAATAAATCACATCTCTGGTTTTCATTCCTTGAATAAGTGTCAAATGATTTTGAGCAGGAACTAGCATCGATCCAATCCAGAAAAAGGATTTGAATGCCCGCGCTCACTGGCGCGAGGAAAGCGGAGGGCGATCGCTATGGATGCATGGATCGAGGATCTATCGACGAAATTGCAGCAGGCGCACGACAAGGAGGCCGTTTTTGCGCAAATTCTCGAAGCCGCCCGCGACGTGGGATTCGACCATTGCGCCTATGGCGTGCGCCTGCCGCTGCCGATTGCCAGCCCCAGGTTTCTCTTGATCAACAACTATCCCGTCCCATGGCGGGAGCGGTATGCGGCGGCGGGCTACCTGGCGACCGACCCCACCGTGGCGCATGGGCGCCGAACGCAGAATCCGCTGGTCTGGAGCGATGCGGTGTTTGCCGATACGCCGGAGCTGTGGGACGGCGCGCATTCGTTCGGCCTGAGCGTCGGGTGGTCGCAATCCAGCTTCGATGCCAATGGCGTGATGGGCATGTTCAGCCTGGCACGTTCGGGCGAAGCGATCACCGCACGCGAACTGGAGGCCAAGGAGCTTCGGATGCGCTACCTGGCCTGCGTCGCTCACCACATGCTGTCGCGCACGCTGTCATCGAGCAGCGAACGAGCGCCCGAAATCTTTTTGACCAAGCGCGAGATCGAGATCCTCAAGTGGCTGGCGGACGGCAAGTCCTCCAGGGAGATCTCGGACATCCTCCACATCGCCTTCGACACCGTGAACTTCCACGTGAAGAACGTCATCGCGAAGTTCGGCACGCCCAACAAGACCGCCGCGGTGGTCCGTGCGGTCTTGATGGGCCTCGTGGACTAGCGGGCGGTCAACCCGCCACGCGATAGACCGGCTCGCGCACCAGCGCCCGCGCCACCCGCCACGCCATCCACAGCAGCGCGATCGGCAGCACCACGGTCTGCAGCGCGAACAGCGCGATCAGCTTCACGATGCGCTCGGCCCAGTCCGAGGCCGAGCGGATGATCTGATCGTAGGTGGCCTTGAGGTTCGGCAGCTTCGGCAGCCAGCGCTCGATGCGTTCCTTCCAGCCCTCCTGCGCATTCGGCTGCGCCTCCTGCGTGGTGTCGACCACGGCGGCCGGCGACTTCTCGATCAGCGCGAGCGCCGACTGGTACTCGTCGGCCATGAAGACGCGGTACAGCCCCTCGTTGGCCATGGCCGACAGCGGCACCGCGAAGCGCACCAGCAGCAGCCCGATCATGAGCGACTGCAGCCAGCGCGGCGAACGGCCGCTGTGCCAGCGCCAGGCGATCCATGCGAGCGCCACCGCGCAGACCAGCACCGACATGTAAGCATGCGCGCCGATCTTCAGCAGCACGAGCTGGATGCCGAAGGACACGCTGGCCCCCAGCATGATGGCCGCGAACTGTTCGATCAGTTCGTTGAGCGGCTTGAGCGCCTGGCCCGGTGCGAGGCTCACGCCGATGCCGCCGGGCGTGGCGTCGACCTGCGTGCCCTGCGCCACCGAGACCACCGCGCCGAGCGCGCGTGCCGCGGCGAAGGTGGTCAGGGCGCGCTTGAGTCCGTCCTCGACCTGCGCGCGCGCGGGCGTGTCGATCGGCGCCACCCAGCAACCGAGGAACACCACGAGGGCGACGGCGAGAAGGTAGAAGCGCTGCAGCGGTCGGTTGGAGGTGGTGGTGCTGTTCATGGTTCGTGGTCGGGTGCGTGCGCGCGGTCGCGTGAAAGGCCGCGGCGGGCTTCTGGCATTCTCGCGGCGCTCGGTCGCCGCTCGAAAGAATCCCGCATGGCGGGGTCGGTCGGGGTGTGCGTTCGACGCCGCCCCGGGTTTCTTGTTCCCTTCGGAGTCCTCTTCATGACAACCACCGTTCAACCCCGCAAGATCGTCGTGCTCTCGGGCTCGGGCGTGAGCGCCGAAAGCGGCCTGCCCACCTTCCGCGATGCCAACGGCCTGTGGAACAACCATCCGTGGCAGGAGCTCGCGAGCCCCGAGGGCTGGCAGCGCCATCCCCAGACCGTGCAGGCCTTCTACAACGAGCGCCGCCAGAAGGCCTGGGCGGTCCAGCCCAATGCGGCGCATGCGGCCCTCGCCTCGCTCGAGCCGGCCTACGAGGTGGTCATCGTCACGCAGAACGTCGACGCGCTGCACGAGCGCGCCGGCTCCACGCAGGTGCTGCACATCCACGGCGAGCTCGCCTATGCGCGCGGCACCTCGGAGCGGCGTCATCGCTACCGCATCGACGGTGCGGCGATCGAGATGGGCCAGCTCTGCGAAGACGGCACGCAGCTGCGGCCCGACATCGTGTGGTTCGGCGAATCGGTGCAGCACTTCGACGAGGCGCTGATGCATGTCACCACCGCGGCGCGCGTGCTGGTGGTGGGCACCTCGCTCGCGGTGCAGCCGGCCGCCTCGCTCGCGCGGTACGCGCACGCGAGTGCCGAGAAGGTGCTGGTGTCGCTCGAGATGGAGGAGGTGCCGCGCGGCTTCGTCTTCATGCGCGGCAGGGCGACCGAGCAGGTGTCGGCGCTCGTCGCGCGATGGCTTGCGGAAGCGGAGCGAGCCGGCGCGTAGCGTTCGCCAACGCAGGCCCGTCATCGTGAGATGACGGGCTTTTTTGTGTCGCCTTGTTTCGGCCTTCGCGCACAAAGCCCCTGAAAGAACCGATTGTTCCTAAGGTTCCGGGCGCGTAGTGCTTTTTTCGCCGTGACCTTCTGCACTGGCGAGCCCATCGCGCTTCACCTACCTTCCAGGCGGTTTCAACGCAACACGGGAGCAGCTCATGGCGGTAGACATGTTCATGCGCGTCGAAGGCGCGAATGGCGAATCGAAGGACGCGAACCACAAGGACTGGACGGACATCAAGTCCTTCGCATGGGGCGCGACCCAGCCCGGCAACATGGTCAGCGGTGGCGGCGGTGGCGTGGGCAAGGCCAGCTTCAACGACCTGCAGGTGCTCGCGCGCATCGACAAGGCGGCACCGGCGGTGCTGAAGAACTGCGCCAGCGGCAAGCACCTGGGCAAGATCGAAGTGTCGGTGTGCAAGGCCGGTGGCTCGCAGATCGAATACACGCGCGTGACGCTCGAGGAGGTGCTGGTCACCTCGGTGCAGTACACGGCCGAGCAGGGCAGCGACGCGGTGTTCGTGCAGTACGCGTTCCAGGCCGCCAAGGTCAAGCAGCAGTACTGGGAACAGACCGACAAGGGCGGCAAGGGCGCCGAAACCCAGCTCGGCTGGAACATCAAGGAAAACAGGGAAGCCTGAGCACCGCGCGTGCAGGCCGGCGTGCGATGCGCGCCGGCCCGTGCGCGCCCGTGCGTTGCATCCGCTTCGTCGTCGCTGAGTCCCCGGCCCCATGACCCGCAGCTTCATCGCCCACAGCGCGCTGGGCGAGCGCCTCAAGTTCCGTTCGATGACGGGGCAGGAGCGCATCTCCACGCTGTTCGAATCGCGCGTGCGGCTGGTCAGCGAGCTGCCCGGCATCTCGGCCAGGCAGATGCTCGGCGAGGACATGACGATCGAGGTCAACCTCGCCACCGAGCTCGGCGGCGCGGGGCAGCGCTTCATCAGCGGGCAGGTCACGCGCTTCGCGCGCGTGGGCAAGGACGACGGCGACATGCATGTCTACGAAGCCCAGCTGCGCCCCTGGCTCTGGTACGCCACGCGGCGCTCGGACTTCAAGATCTTCCAGTTCAAGACCGTGCCCGACATCGTGCAGGAGGTGCTCGCGCCTTACGGCTTCGGCATCGATGCGCGCTTGAGCGGCAGCTACCGCAGCTGGGACTACTGCGTGCAGTACGGCGAGACCGACTTCGATTTCGTGAGCCGGCTCATGGAGTCCGAGGGCATCTACTACTTCTTCGCGCATGCCAGGGGCAGCCACCAGCTCGTGCTGTGCGATGGCCCGGGCTCGCATGCGCCGCTGCCCGCGGGCCCGGTCAAGGTGCCGTACCACGCGGGCGTGCTCGCGGCGCAGATCCTCGAGCAGGACTTCATCGACAGCTGGCACCACGCCGAGGACATTGCCTCGGGCCATTTCGCGACCGACGACTACGACTTCAAGAAGCCCCACGCCGAGATCGACACGCTGCGCCGCCAGCCCGCGGGCCACAGCCGAGACAGCTACGAGATCTACGACTGGCCCGGCGGCTACACCGAACTCGGCGACGGCGAGAACTACGCGCGGCTGCGGCTCGAGCAGCAGACCGGCCGGCGCGAATCGATCGAGGCCGAAGGCAACCTGCGCCACATCGCGCCGGGCTACCTGTTCGATCTCGCGCGCCATCCGAACGCCGAAGACAACCGCCGCTACCTGATCGAGGCCGCGAGCCACGACTTCCAGGAGAACGCGCTGCGCGTGGCAGCCGCCGGTGCCGCCTACGGCGAATCCACCAGCAGCACCAGCTATCGCCAGGCCTTCGCGGTGGTGCCCGACAGCGCCCCGTATCGCGTGCCGCGCCTCACGCCGCGCCCGCGCACCACCGGCCCGCAGACCGCCGTGGTGGTGGGCCCGGCGGGCGAGGAGATCCACACCGACGAGTACGGCCGCATCAAGGTGCAGTTCCACTGGGACCGTTATGGCCAGCGCGACGAGAACGCCTCGTGCTGGATCCGCGTTTCGCAGACCTGGGCCGGCGGCGGCTACGGCAGCATGCAGATCCCGCGCATCGGGCAGGAGGTGATCGTCGACTTCCTCAACGGCGACCCCGACCATCCGATCGTCACGGGCTGCGTCTACAACGCCGCGCAGATGCCGGCCTGGGAGCTGCCGCGCCACAAGACGCAGTCGGGCATCCAGACCCACTGGAGCAAGGGCGGTGGCGGCAAGCACATGCTGCGCTTCGAGGACAAGCGCGGCAGCGAGCACATCGAGCTCTCGACCGACCATGGCGCCACCCACCTGCACATGGGCTACCTGATGAACCAGGGCTCGGAGGTGCAGCGTAGCTATGGCTTCGAGCTGCGCACCAACGAGTGGGGCTCGATCCGCGCCGACAAGGGCCTGCTGTTGACCACCTACACGCAGGACTTCACGCAGCGCGTGTCGCGCGACAACCCCGACGGCCACGAGCACATGGGCGCCGCGCTCGCGCAGAGCGGCGCGCTGATGCAGTCGGCCGGCCAGGCCATCGCCGCCACCAAGGCGCTGGTCGGCGCCATGGCCAAGGGCAAGGGCCAGCAGCTCATGGGGCTGGCGCAGGGCGTGCAGTCGCTGGCCGGCGCGGTGCAGGCGGTGAGCGCGCTGGCCGGTGGCGATGCCTCCGACGAGGCCGGCGTCTCGGGCGATGCCGACCCCGCCATGGCCGATGCGCAGCGCATGCTCGACCTCTCGCGCAGGATCGACAAGCCCGTGGTCTCGATCGTGAGCCCCGAGGGCCAGACCATGATCAGCCCCAAGCCCATCGTCGTGAGCTCGGGCCAGAGCGTGTCGATGCGCTCGCAGTCGGCCCTGACGCTCACCACCGGCGCGCAGCTCACGCAGCTGGTGGCGGGCGGCATGCTGACGCAGGTGGCCAAGGGCGGGCAGGTCAACGTGGTCTCGGGCGGCGACATCGTCTCGCACGCGAGCGAGGGCGCGATCAACCTCGTCGCCAAGACCGATGCCTCTGTGACCTCCACCGAGAGCAACGCCAACCTCGTGGGCCGCAAGTCGGTGCTGGTGCAGGCGGTGGACCAGGACGTGTTCGTGATGGGCAAGACCAGCATCTCGCTGATCTGCGGCAAGTCGTCGATCGTGCTGCTGGAGGACGGAACGATCCGGATCAGTGGCGTGAAGGGGCTGGTGAACTTCACGGAGGATCTGGATCAGCGGGGCGGGAAGATTTTTTTGAACTGCGAGGCGCCGGTGGGTGGCGAGAGCCCGACGAGCGTCGAGGAGGAAGAGGGCGTCATGCCCGCGCCGGCCACGGCCGCCGTTGCGCCGGCCCAGTCGCAATTGGTGCCCAAGGGGTTCTGGACGCCGACCGGCCTGGGCCCCGATGTCGATGGCGTTGCCGCCCGCTCGCCACGATTTCAATCCATGTGGGCGCCGCTCGAGAAGGACGATTGGTCGATCGAATATGGAAAGTCCGGTGGCGGCTCGTACACCGACCACAAGAACAAGCGCATCGTGATCGATGGCGACAACAAGCCGGACCCCTACCACACCACCTCGGTCATTGCGCACGAGCTGGGCCATGCGTCCTACAAGGTCCCGCAGGACTTCTCCTCCAGGCAGGCCTACATCACCGGCAAGCTCGACGGCGAGGGCGACGCGGCCCTGAACCAGATCTGGGTGCGGCGCGAAGTCATGGCGAGCACCGGCAAGGACACCATGGCTGTCGATTCCGCGCAGAAGGTGAAGATCTACAACACGGCGTTCGAGAAGGTGCGCGATACCGGCGACTGGCAGCAAGGCAGCCGCACCATCGGCAAGTGGATCGGCACGCAGAAGACCTCGAACACCAAGGAGCTCTACACGACGTACTACGGCGGCTGGTACGACAAGAAGATCGCTCCGCCCGTCCACTAGGCACCGGGGATCGCCTTCACCACCCATCATGAAAAGAAGACCATGAACCAGGCCTCGACGAGCTTGTGGCAGACGATCGAGATGTTGGCCGCGCAGGTTCCGTTCTCGGCGGCGAAGATCGAGCGCATCGTGCCCACGCGGCTCGTGGAGACCGAGGCCTCGACCGGCAGGAGTTCGCGCTTCCTCGGCGGCACGCCGGTTCGGCTCGCCGATGGCGTCGAGTTTTCGCGGATCGACCTGCGCCTGCGGCGAGAGGGCACGCATCCAGGCTTCCTGGTGCTCGACCTGCAAGGGCGCTGCGTGCCGCTCGACGAAGTGCGCCAGCACTACGCCGACCTGCGCATCACCGGCACGCCCGGCGGCCATTCGCTCGACGAGGCCACCAGCTATTCGGCGGTGCTCGGCTGGGGGGCGCTGTCGTTCGGCTTCCTGGAGCGCAATCCGGAGTGCCTGGGCTATGTCGCCTTCGATCCCGCCTGACCCCAACCGAGGCCACTCGACCCTGTCGCACACACTCATGCGTTATCACATCCAAGAAGGCCACTTCGACCTCCCCGACGACGGCCGCATCGACCGCTCGATGAACGTGCTCGCCATGCCCGACGGCAGCGGCGTCACCTTCATCGTGAGCCGCGACGCACTGCGCGCGCAGGAAACCCTGGCCGCCTTCGTCGAACGCCAGATGAACGACCTCAAGCGCCAGGTGAGCCAGCTGCAGGAGACCTCGCGCAACCCCATCGGCGTGGGCCCCGCGATGCGCAGCCTGGCCGCGATCGAGATCGCCACCCGCTTCAAGCAGAACGGCCAGGCGCTGCACCAGCGGCAGGCCGCGTTCCAACTGCCCGACGGCCGCGCGGTGCTGATCCTCACCGCGAGCAGCCCCGAGCCCTTCGGCGAGAGCGAGCTCGCGCTGTGGCAGCGCACGCTCGCGAGCTTCCAGCCCAGGGACTGACGCGGCACCGCGCCTGCGTGCCTCGCCATCGACCATGCCCGGCCAACCCGCAGCGCGCCTGCACGACCCCATTGCCCACACCAACGCGCATGCGCGCTTCTGGGCCAGGTTCGCCGGCGGGCTGATCGGCGGCATCGCCGTGGGCTTCGCGGCCGGCGTGGCCGTGGCGGCCGTGGTCGGCACCGGTGGGCTCGCGGGGCCACTGGTGGCGGGCGCGGTGGTGGTCGGCGCGCGCATGGCCGGCGGCTACGTGGGTGCGAGCCTCGGCGAATCGATCGCCGATGCGCTGGTGCCCGAGACGCTCACCGTGACAGGTGCCATCACCAGCGCCTCGTCGGACGTGTTCGTCAACGGCAAGGCCGTGGGCGCGGCGCGTGCCTCGCCCGACATTCCGATGGACACCGTGAGCTGCTCGCGCGACTCGCCGCAGATTTTGCTGGCCGAGGGCGCCGAGACCGTGTTCATCAACCGCGGCGTGGCCTCGCGCAAGGACGACCACACCGAGTGCGGCGCCAAGGTCAGCGAAGGCTCGCCCAATGTCTTCATCGGCGGGCCGACCGCGCGCGTGCGCGAGGTGGCCGACGAGGTGCCGCTGATCTCGCGCATTGCCGTGACCGTGTTCAACCTCGTGATGATCTACAAGGGCCTGCGCTGCCTGCCGAAGCTCGCGCGCCAGGGCCGCAAGGCGTTGCCCTGCCTGATCGAGGGCGCCATCGGCGTGGGCATGGGCATCCACGGCCTGGTGAGCTCGTTCGGCAACCCGGTGCATGCGGCCACGGGCGGCAAGTTCCTCGGCGGCGAGGCCGAGCTCGACTTCCGCCTGCCGGGTGCGTTGCCCATCGAATGGCAGCGCTTCTACAGCAGCCACGACCTGCGGCGCGACGGCGCGCTGGGGCAGGGCTGGAACCTGCCCTATGGCTCGCAACTGCGGCTCGATAGGAGCGCCACTGGCGAGCCCGTGGTGGTGCTGATCGACACGCAGGGGCGCGAGGTCGAGCTGCCCGATCTCGAGGCGGGATCTCGCCAGCTGTGCCTGCGCGAGGGGCTGGACCTCTGCCGCAGCGAGGGCGGCCACTACTTCGTCCACGTGCCGGGCGGGCTCTTCTACCTGTTCGAGGCGCCCGCCGACGCAGCGCGCAACGGCCAGTTGCTGAAGCTCGCGCGCGTGGAAGACCGCAACGGCAACTTCATCGACCTGCGCCACGATGCGCTGGGCCGCCTCGTCGCGATGACCGATGGCACCGGCCGCCTGCTCGCGCTCGACTACACGGGCGAGAGCCCGCGGCTCGATGCGGTGCGCATCGCCGTCGGCGCGCCGGGCGAATCGCCGGGCCTGCTGGTGCGCTACCGCCACGACGACCACGGCCGCCTGGCCGAGGTGACCGACCGCAACGGCGTGGTGGCGCGGCGCTTCGCATACGACGCGCAAGGCCTCATGTGCCTGCATGCCGACGCCGCCGGCCGCGAGTGCCGCTACGAATGGACCGGCACGGGCGCCGAGGCCCGCGTGGCGCGCCACTGGACCAGCGACGGCGAGCGCCACGAGGTCCGCTACCTGCGGCTGCGGCCCGACGATGCGCCGCCGCTCGACGACCCCGGCGTGGCCGTCGGCGAGACCCATGTGGTCGACCAGTTCGGCCGCGGCTTCACCTGGCAGTGGAACGACGAGCACCAGATCCTCGGCTACACCAATGCCGAGGGCCAGTACTGGCGCGCCCGCTACGACGCGCTGCGCCAGCTCGTCGCCATCACCGAGCCCGACGGCGCCACCACGCGCTGCGACTACGACGCGCAGGGATTTCCCAGCAGCCGCACCGACGCGCTGGGCCGCACCCGCGGCACCGGCTGGACCGACTTCGGCCTGCCCTGGCGCGAAACCGAGGCCGACGGCAGCGCCCACGTCTACGCCTACAGCGACGAGGGCAACCTCGTGCGCGAGACCGATCCGCTGGGCCGGACCCGCAGCTACAGCCACGACCGGCGCGGCCTGCCCATCCTCGTGACCGATGCGCACGGCGGCCACAACCGCCTGCGCTGGAACGAGCGCGCGCTGCTCGTCGCCTTCACCGACTGCTCGGGCAAGACCACGCGCTACGACTACGACGGCTGGGGCCACCTGAAGACCGTGACCGATGCCGCCGGCCAGCAGACCCGGCTCACGCACGACGCCATGGGCCGGTTGCTCGCGGTGTCGCTGCCCGACGGCAGCCACCAGGGCTTCGAGCGCGACGCCGCCGGCCGCCTGGTCGGCACCACCGATGCGCTGAGCCGCGCCACCCGCTTCGCGCTCGATGCGCGCGGCGAGCCGCTGTGGCGCCAGGACGCCGAGGGCCGGCGCTTCGCCTGGCAGCGCGACAGCGCGGGGCGGCTGCAGGCGCTGGTCAACGAGAACGGCCTGCGCTTCGAGTTCGTGCGCGACCGGGCCGACCGCATCGTGGAAGAGCGCCGCGTGGGCGGCACGCGCGTGCGCATCGCCTACGACGCCAATGGCCGGCCCGTGGCCATCACGCACTTTCCGGGCATCGGCGACGACGACCTGAAGCCGCGCGATGCCGGTGCACAGGGCGAGGCCTCGCCGCAGGGCGCGCAGCCGCTGCGCACCGAGCTCGTTCGCGATGCCGTCGGCCGGCTGATCGAGAAGCGCACCGCGAGCCACCACTACCGCTATCGCTACGACCTGCGCGACCGCCTCGTCGAGGCGCTGAAGCTCGAGGTGACGGGCACCGGCGACGCCATCGCGTTGCAGCCGCTGCACCGCACGCGCTTCGCCTACGACCTGCTCGGCCAGCTGACGAGCGAAACCGCCATCGACGAGCGCACCGGCGAGCAACACACGCTGCGGCACGAGCACGACGCGCTCGGCAACCGCACGCGCACTGAGCTGCCCGCGCTCGCGGGCGACCGCGACACCGTGCGCGCCTTGAACTACCTGCACTACGGCTCGGGCCACCTGCACCAGGTCAACGTCTCGCGCCAGCGCGGCGATGCGCCGGCGCTGCACCAGCTCGTGAGCGACATCGAGCGCGACGACCTGCACCGCGAGATCGCGCGCAGCCAGGGTGCGCTGTCGACCCGCTTCGCGCTCGATCCGCTCGGGCGCCGCGCGGCCGCATGGTGCCGCCCCTCGTCGCTGGCGGCCGCCTTCACGCCCAACGACCCGGCCTGGCGCCAGACCCTCGAGCGCGCCGGCACGCCCGAGGCCGGCGCGCTCGACGGCCTTGCGAAGGACTACGGCTACGACCCCGTCGGCGAGCTGCGCCGCGGCCGCCATTCGCTGCAGGGCGCCTTCGCCCATCGCTACGACACCACCAGCCGCATCGAGGAGAGCGTGCGCGTGCCCCTGGGCACGAGCGCGCAGGCGCCGCGCGGTGCCGCCAGCCACGAGCGCTTTGCCTACGACCCCGCCGGCAACCTGCTCGATGCCTCGCTCGCGAACGAGGCCGCCCAGGGCGCCGTCGGCGGCCGGGTGCACGACAACCTCGTGCGCGTGTTCGAGGACAAGCGCTACAGCTACGACGGTCATGGCCGGCTCGTGCGCAAGCGCGCGGGCCGCCACACCGAGCAGCACTTCGAGTGGGACGACGAGAGTCGCCTCGTCGCCGTGCGCACCACGCGCCGCCCCGGCACCGAGCACGCCACCACCCAGACCACCCGCTTCGACTACGACGCCCTGGGCCGCCGCGTCGCGCGCCACGACGCCTTCGGCAGCACCCGCTTCATCTGGGACGGCATGCAGCTCATCGAGGAGCGGCGCGGCGCCCAGGTGCTGAGCTACGTCTACGAGCCCGGCAGCCACGCGCCCATGGCCCGGATCGAGGAGCGCGCACCTGCATCGAACGGGGAGGGCGGCGATGCGGACCGCGCGAGCCGCTGCGAGATCTGCCACTTCCACACCAACCAGGCCGGCCTGCCCGAGGAGCTGAGCGGCCCCGACGGCACCTTGCGCTGGCGCGCCAGCTACCGCACCTGGGGCGCCACCGTGTCGGAGCATTGGGAGGCCAGCACGCTCGACGGCCGCCCCGTGCTGCGGGCGGCGGCGCATGGCGACGAGGGACACGCATCGCTGGCCGAGCAGAACCTGCGCTTTCAGGGCCAGTACCTCGACCGCGACACCGGCCTGCACTACAACACCTTCCGCTTCTACGATCCCGACATCGGCCGCTTCATCAGCCCCGATCCGATCGGGCTGGCGGGTGGGGCGAACCTGCATCTGTATGCGCCGAATCCGGTGTCGTGGATCGATCCGTGGGGGTGGAGCTGCGGCGACCAGAAGATCAACTGGAAGAGCGTCAAGCAGTTCGGCCATGCCTTCTCGCGCCACGGTGCCGGCGCGAAGATCGCCAAGCAGCTCACCGACCGCGCGCGCGGCACCGGGCAGTCGCAGGGCCAGTGGCGCGACAACGCCGCGGCTGCCGAGCTGCTGTCCGGCGTGAAGGCCACCGAACCCACGCGCATCGCCATCCCCGAAGGCATGGGGCAGGTGATCCGGTCCGACGGTTCCGTCGTGCCGGCCCAATGGGCTATGGTCGTGCCCCGGGGCGATGCGATACGCACCGCCTTTCCCGTCGAATGAACGCTGGAAGCAAAGAGATTCGCCCGATGCATATCGAACTCAGAGTGGAGCCCGACCTGCCGGCCGGCGCGCTGGCATCTCGCACCTACGACCCGAACGACGACGACGTGCGCTCGATCCTCGCGGATGCCTGCGAGGCGCTCGAAGGCCATGCGGAGTTTCTGATCGCCGGCTTCGGCCAGGATCGCTGGCCCGTGGATGTGCGCACCGATCTGGCCGTGTTTCTCGAACAGTTGCCCGATGCGTTGAGGGCCGTGCGAAGCGGCGAGGAGGCCGAGATCGACCTCTACGAACAAGGCATCGAGCGAACGCTCGAGCTGCAGCCGCAGGGCGCGGGCTATGCCGTGCGCTGCGTCAGCCGCACCGACTGGCAGCCCATGCCCGAGGTCGAGGCGTTCGACGGGCAGGCCATCGAGACCATGCTGCTCGGCGTGCGCGACGCCTTCCTGCAGGCCTTGGCGCGGCTGGCGCCCGAGCTGCGCGCGCATCCGTGGATCGTCGAATGGCAGGCGGCCGAATGACCGCCGCGCGTACCCTGGCTGAAGCGAAGTGAGCTTCGAGGCAGGCAAGCCGCCGAGTGGATCGGGCCAAACCGTCGAGGCCGCGCGCGAGAACCTGCGCAACAACAAGAACGACGAGATCGAAGGCACCTTCTGCCACACGCTGTTCGAGGACCGCGTGTTCGACGAGGCGCTGCTCGTGCCGCTCATCGCAGACATCGAATGCGTGCTGGGTCAGGACGAGGTGAGCGTGGAGGACCGCAGGCTCGCGCACTGGGTGATGCTGGGCACGCTGCGCTGCCTGTTCTCGCACTTCGATGCGAACGATCTCTACAAGATCGAGAACCTCGATGCGGAGATTTATGGAAGGTGGAGTGGGGACTACTTCGAGCGGTTTCGGGCGTTGATGTCGCGCTGAGCTGAGCGCTTGTCACGACCGCGCCAACCAAATCGCCGGGTCCACAATTGTTCACCCCAAGGGCCTAGCCGATCCCTCGTTCTCTCCCTACATTCCAAGGGGTCACGCCCCGCGCAAGCATCCCTTGGCAAGCGCGAAGGCGAGGCACAAAAGGCGACGGCCGAGGTGCGCTAACACCCCGGCCGTCTAACCAAGTGACGTGCATACACCTTGGAAGGAGCACACCAAATGGCTGAAGAGATTATGGCCGGCGCCTCCGCGCCCTCCGCGTTCATCCCGCCCACCACGCCGGATGCATTCGATCTACTCGAGAACAAGTTGTCCCAGCTGCATGCGCTGCTGAGCAGTTGCTACGGCATGGGCAGCGACTGGTTCGAGGAGATAGGCCCGAGGCGGCGCGACATGATGATGTGGATCGCTTCGGACCTCACGCGTGACGCCGAAGACCTGCTGCAGGAGGTGGCGCCTCAGGTCCTGCGCGGCCCGGACGCGTTCAGCAGCCCAGGCGCAGCTTGATCTCGCGCAAGCGCAGCGAGTGGGCCGAGAGAAATTCCGGCCCCGCATCTTCCTTGGATGCGCCGCGATAGCTGATCGGCCCGATGTCGTCGTTCGACGCGCGCGGCCCCGTGTTGCATGCCGGCGAGCAGTAGCGGCAGCCATTGACCTGCCGATAGAACGCCCGCGCCGTCTGCATCGCCGAACGGCAGTCCTCGTGCCAGTCGAGCGACAGCGTGTTCACCGGATGCGGCCAAAAAATGCACCCCTGTGCGTGTACCTCATGGTCGCCATTGAGTTGTGCGGTCTTGTTGACGCAGTACTGTGGCATTTCGATCCTCTTGGCCCCTTTGCTTGGGGAGGATCGTAGGAGGGTGAGGCGGGGAGGTGAACGTCACTCCGGGTGATTGACATTTGTTGCCCGCTTCCATACGGGTCAAGCAAACGCCTTCAGTGTCCGGAAATTCGAGATCTAAAGTATTCAGTTGTCTCGGCGTCGCTGCAGTAGATGTAGCAGCCCTTCATGCCGCGCGTCATGAGCGTACGGTAGGTGTTCTTGATGATCAGAGCAGCCAAGGCCTTGGCTTTTCGGGCGTGGCCTTCACCTGTGTCTTGTAGCCGCGCAACGTCTTGTCGTGACGGTCCCGCGCTTCAGGCACGGTGACGACTTCGCCATCTCGCACGATGAGATCGGGGCCGATGATCACGCCGATGTACTCGACTTCGAGGCCTTGGCAGGTATGGATGCAGCCGACTTCGTTGATCGAGTTGGGCGCGACGATCCACAAGCTGCCATCGACATCCAGGTTCCAGCGCCTGCGGTAGTCCGAGCCGATCACGATGTCGAAGGATTGCGGGCTCTTCTTGCTGGTCCAAGGCCAGCAGTAGCCGGCAACCACGCGGGCGGCATTCGTCGAGTTCTTTTGCTCGATGGCGGCGTGGAGCGCGCCGAGTATCGAAGAATCGGAAATCGACTCTCGTATTCGCGAGAGTCTTGTTTTCACGGAGGTCAGGTTCCGCCCCACTGCTGCAGGGCGGTGATGATCAAGGCCAGGCCGATAAGCGTAGTTGGCGTCGCAACCAGTGCCATGTAGGCACGCAGTCCCTCCGCGCGACATTGTTGCCAGATGCGTTTGGCCGTCGCTTGCTCTTTGATGGCGAGACCGGCGAAGTAGAGTGCGGCGGGAACAATGGTTACGGTAGCTGCCGCAAGAACGATCAAAATCCATCCTTTCAAATGATTCAAATTGATCGCTGCGCTGGCCAGCAGTCCCAGCCATGCAAGAAAAAGTAGCCCAGAGAAGAGGTAGTACAGGATCGAGTTGCCGATTGCACCGTTGAGTTTGATCTTTCGGCCTGCCTTTGGTCGTGCATAGCTTACTGTTTTCGTGAAATCGCGCGAGATGGAGGCAGTCAATTTTCGACCTTTCTCAACCATCCAAGCAAGTTGCTCGCTACGAAGAAAATCGATGCTGATTTTCAGCGTCTTTGCTATTGCTGCGACAAGCTTCCCACCAACCAGCATCAGTGCGAGCGCGGCACTGACATACATCCAGAAACTGTTTGTAGTGATCCCATTTAGGTAGCTCAAGATCGACATTCTTCATCTCCTTAGACCCGGTATTGGGTATCTAACGATAAGACTCGAACACCAACTCTCGCAAGCACAGAACGTTGTGCTCCGGGGAATAGGTTAGGAAGCTTTCATGGTGGGCTGGCTGAGTACAAAGGCTCTCTTCCTGTCAGAGCTAGTCATGCTGGGCGAACCGCCCATGCCGTCTGCGGGTCGCAGCCGGCGTTGATGAATGCCTCTTCGGACATTCATTGAAAGATCTCGTTGAGTTCGCCGACCTTTCTGGTCAAGGTCATAACAAGGTTCTTGGGCGAATGGAACTGGATCCATTCCTGCGCGATGGCGAATGCTTCGAGCTCATCCGCGAGGCGTTGAGCGTTAACCAATGCGAGTTGACGTTTATCGCTACGAAGGTCGCTGGCCGCTTGCACCTGTTCAGCCCGGACGGAGAAGGAACCCAGGCCGACGGCTGGTACGTCCTGCGGCACGAGGTCCGGTTGATGGGGGCCTTCGGCTGCCATCGCAGGGGCATCGCCCTAGCCTGGGCCGACACGGGGGCCACGCTCTGGCACGACGAGTTGGCTCGAGAGCAGCGCAGCCTGCGTGCCAGGCTGGAGGCCTTCTCGTCGGGGATCTCGGCAGCCAGCGAGCGGCATGACTCCGAACTGGTGCAGCACCTCGCCGCGGCAATGATCTTCGTCGCCGAGCGCTTGGGCGAACCGGGGGCGGCCCCATGAGCATTGCGGTCATGTCCCGCGTCTGGGAGCAATCTCAGCACAGCGGGGCCCACTTGCTGATGATGCTCGCGATCGCCGACTTCGCCGATGACCAAGGCTTTGCATCCCCGAGTGTTGCGATGCTGGCGGAGAAATGCCGCGTGCAGCTGCGCGCAGCGAATTACACCCTCGCTGTCCTGAAGAGCAGCGGTGAACTGAAGGTGCAGCAGGGAGGCGGTACGTGCGGGACCAACCTGTATCGCGTTGTGCTCGGATTGCGCGAGCGATTCCACCTTGACCACTTTCCCATTGAGGAGGGCGTCTATGGCCCGGATTAGGACGGTCAAGCCCGAGTACTGGTCGAGCGAGCAAGTCAGCCGCGACGTTTTGCTGTGGATCGCCGCCGACCTTGCCGGGGACATCCGCGTGACGCATCGCTCGCTCATGGACTCTCGCCAGGAGGCGCGCAATGGCTATCCGGCCTGATCCCGCCCAATCCTGATTTCCAGTCGCCTGTGGCTGGAATGGCCTCACGAATTTTCTGCAAGAGAGAACTGCATACTTTTATTTGCAGCCCATCCTTTGCGCGTGTGGCATTTATTCACGGAACAATCCATCGGCCGCCCGGAGGGTTGCCCAAACTGCGTCATTCGGTTACTTTGGTCGACAAATGCGTGCCGCATATAACAGCATGCGGGAGGATGAAGATGCGTGCGTGGAAGACTTTCTTGGTCATCGTTGCGTTGTTGGCGCTAACGACGCAATGGGCGGTGGCCGCAACCCATCCGCCGAGATTTGCTTGGGAATGGCGCGGGGGGCGCATCAATGGTGTTCCTTATGCGATGGAGATTGCAAGGGACTATGCATCCATCGATTCCTTCATGAGCACGTTCAATGAATGGAGCAAGAAAAACTACCAAGAATGTCTGGAAAGAAAAACTCTGTCCTATGACGGAGCCTGTGAGTTAAGTAATCTAAGCGCCCCCCTCCCATCCGACCCGCTGTACAAAGTGATTTGGCGAAATGGAAACGCCAATGTCATAACATTCTTCAATCAAAAGAAAACCACATACTTATACATTAAGCCCGAAGTTGAATCCGCGCAAAGAGATCCGTTTATTAATGTTTACTTGAAAACTTATTGTGACTCGGGGGTTCTAGAGGAAAAGCGGGTTGACCTGCCGGATGTTCGATACTCCTACTGCATCGACGATACCATTCGTCCAACAGAAAAAGACATGGACCCGCAGTCTTGTAAGGCTGACGGAGCTATCGTTGGGCAACCGATTTTGCCGTCGACGGCTGAGAAGTATCGAGATGAAAATGATTGGACAGACTCAGGTCCTGCGCCTTTATCGTTTTCCAGAATCTATCGAAGCAGTTGGGGATTAGCTGCCAGTCGATCAGAAACGAATTTGGGGAAAGTGTGGTCTCATAGCCATGATTGGAGACTCCAGCAGTCCGGGTTGCTCGTCACAATCAGTTCTCCTGCTGGGTACGAAAAACAATTCATGAAGGGGCCAAGCGGCGGTGCCTGGCGTCCCTTGAATGGATTTGATACTCTTTCCGAGGACGCGACGTCCTGGGTTTGGCGAAACAGTGACGAAGACTTAATTTACAGCTTCCGTCGAGTCGATTCGAAAGTGGAGTCGATTACAGCGCCAAATGGATGGACCATCACTTATCAATATGATGCCTTTGCGCGTCTGAGCAGCGTAACGAATCAATTCGGTAGGCAACTGAAATTTGGCTACGATGCCAACAATCTTTTGATCGGCGTCACCACGCCAGATGCACGCTTATATTCGTATGAATATGATGCGCAAAAGCGATTGACTCGCGTGCTATACCCCGATGGCAAGTCACGCCAGTTCTACTACGAAAATTCAACCTATCCATTTGCCCTGACAGGAATTTCCGACGAAGGCGGCATACGTTGGGGGAGTTTTGAATACGATAGCCAAGGCCGGGCAATTCTGACTCAATTGGCTGGAGGCGTAAGCAGGTATGGGGTCAGTTATCTCAGCGGAAACCAGGCCACGGTAGTTGATCCGCTGGGAACAAGTCGAAACTACAGTTATGCCTCGAATGCTGGGCGACTCGCGGTTGAAAGCGCATCTTTGCCCTCAGGCGAAGGGGCGATGGATGCAGCGAGTCGCGTGCAAGACTCATATGGCTATATCACGAGGAAGACCGATTTCAAGGGCAATAGCACCCTCTACAACTGGTACGGCGATCGTGGGTTGCCTGCCAACATAACGGAGGCATTTGATACGCGCGTTAATAGAAGGACGTCATTTGAATGGCATGCCCAACTCAGTCGGCCGACTCGCATTGTGCAGCCAGGACGCTCTCAAACCTTTGCCTATGACAGTTTCGGCAACGTCCTGACCCGCACCGTCACCGACACCGCCACCAACAAGGCCCAGACCTGGCAGTGGACCTACAACGCTTCTCAGTTGGTCGAGACGGCCACGGAGCCCAACGGCGCCACCACCACCTACACCTACGACCTCCGAGGCAACGTCCTCACCAGCACCAACACCCTGGGCCACGTCACCAGCTACGCCTACGACCTCGCCAACCGCGTCACCAGCCAGATCGAGCCCAACGGCCTCGTCACAACCTACACCTACGACGCGCGCGATCGCCTGCTGACCCAGACCGTCGGTGGCCAGCAGACCACCACGCTGACCTACAAGCCCTACGGCAGCGTCGAGACCATCACGCTGCCCACGGGCCTGGTGCTGACCTACAGCTACGACCCCGCCCACCGCCTCACCGGCTGGAGCAACAACCGCGGCGAGAGCGGCAGCTTCACGCTCGACGGCATGGGCAACCGCACCGACGAGCAGATCAAGGACAGCACCGGGGCCATTGCCTGGCGGATCGTTCGAGTGATCAACAACCTCAATCGTGTTTCCTCAAGCACTGAAGGCTCGGATCAAAGCCGTGCTCTCGCCTTTGATGAAAACGGAGACTTGATATCCCAGACCAATGGGTTGAGTCAAACCACGCGCTACGGGTTGGACCCTTTGCGTCGGGTCGAAATAATCACGGATGCGGCGAATGCGACCGCTACCCTTCAGTACAAAGACGGTTTCCTGGATGTTGTCTCCCTTGCCAAGGATTTCAACGGAGTTGCTACTACCTACCGTCGCGATAACTTTGGGGGCGCACTCTCTGAAACGAATACTGATGTCGGCGCCTGGCAAGCCCAATACGACAATCTAGGCCTACCCAGCCAGATCGTCGACGCGCTGGGCCAGGTCACCACCATCAACAGGGATGCCTTGGGCCGGACCACGAGCCTCGTCTTCGCCGACGGCAAGACCACCACCCTGCGCTACGACCTCACGGCCACCAGCAAGGGCTACCTGTCGGAGATCGTGGGCCGCAGCGGTAAGACCGAGTACACGCGCGATGCCTTCGGGCGCGTGGTGCTCAAAAAGCAAACATTGGCCAATGGCAGCATCCAGCAGATCGGCTACGCCTACAACCTCAACGGCACGTTGGGAAGCATCGCGTACCCCACGGGCGCCACGCTGAGCCACGTCTACGACGCGACAGGCCGCCTCACCGGGCTGAACTGGAACAGCACGCCGCTGGTGAGCAACATCACCTGGAACCCGCTGGGCCAACCCACCAGTTGGACCTGGGCCTTCACGAGTACCGACCTGAAGCTCAAGGCCATGCGCAGCTACGACACGGCAGGGCGCATGACCGCGACCGAGTTTGGCAGCTACGTCTACGACGCCGCGGGCCGCATCACGAGCCTGACGCAGAACCTGTACGGCCCGGCGGACACCGACCCCACGCACGACACCATCGCGAACGCCAGCACCACCTGGAACGTGGGCTACGACAGCGTCGGGCGCATCACGAGCTTCAACGTAGCGGGCAGCAGCAGCGACACCGCGGGCTTCGGCTACGACGCGAACGGCAATCGCTTGAGCAGCGAGCGGGTTGTCAACGGGCTGAGCACGAGCCGCACCTACACCGTGGGGGCCAACAGCAACCGCCTCACCGGCTTCAACCAGACCACGGGCAGCACGACCGCCAGCGTGGTCTACGCCTACAACGCCAACGGCGACCTCACGGGCGATGGCCTGCGCAGCTACGGCTACGACGCCGAGGGGCGGCTGAGCACGGCGACCACGGGCGCGACGGACAGCAGCCCGACGACGCGCTATGCGCACAACGCGCTGGGGCAGCGGGTGTTCAAGACGGAGCCGTTGTATCCGCCGAGCCAGGGGGATGAGAGTGATCCGGGGTTCTGGGGCAGTCTGGTGGCGTTCTTCACTAAGCTTTGGTCTCCGAGCACGAGTGAAGCGGAGCAACTGGGCTACGCCTACGTCTACGACGAGCAGGGCACGCTGGTGGCAGAGATCGGTAGCGGGGGCTCGAACAGCGCGGGCCAGGCCAGCTACATCTACCTGCCGACGGCCAACGGGCCGATGCCGGTGGCGGCCGTCATCAACGGCAATACCTACGCGGTGCACAGCGATCACCTCAATACGCCAAGAAGGCTGAGCAACGAGGCGAGACAAACGGTCTGGCAATGGCGCTATAGCGCGTTCGGGGAGGAGGAGCCGACGACGGCGGCCAGGCGATTCACAGGCGCGGAGACGGCGCCGAGCACGGGCGCGACGTCAGCGACACCCGTTGCCTTCAGCCTGCGCTATCCGGGGCAGTATGCGGATGCGGAGTCGGGGCTTTTTTACAACGGGTTCAGAACCTACATCCCGGCAGTCGGACGTTATACGCAGAGCGATCCCATCGGGCTTGATGGCGGGTGGAATCGCTTCGGCTACGTGGGCGCGAATCCCCTCGGGTTTAGCGACTCAACAGGATTGCAAGCGTTTCCGCTGCCTCCGCCTGTCGCCCCGTTTCCTCCAATGATGCCGAGCCCAGCGAGGGGTCTTGATGGAGGCGCACCTGGCTATCCGGTTGCGCCGATTGGGTCGCCAACAACACCTCCAGGTATGCGGCCGTCACCGCTGGACTTCACGATCCCCGGATTGATCGTTGACCTGTGCAGAGGTATCGGTGATCGAATGTTTAATGGAGGGGAAACTGATGCTCCTGACGGCCCATTTAGCTGGTGGCACAAAGGACGCTGGACAAACAATGGCCAGTTAAGAGATGACTGGGCGAAGGGTAACGGTTCGGCTTGGCCAAAGAATGCGGATGGTCGAAACGACGACGTATCACACGAAATTCCGCTCGCCGATGGAGGGCCTGACCATTGGGAAAATGTGGCACCTCGCCCTGACGATAATCATCAAGATCGACATCGTGCTGCTGGGGACTACAGTCGATGGGCAAAACGCAGGAACTAATCAGATGAATATAGACTTGTCGAAAACCTTCGAGTGGAACAAATATTTCACCAATGCGGGAGCGCGTGACCCTGATGTGGAATCCATCGAGAGGCTGCACCATGAAGCGCGAGCTTTCCTCGAATACTACGAATGGTGCAAAAGAATTACTGAAGAATACGTGGGATTCATATACCCAGGAATCGTTGGCGTCTTTCTATTCAGATTCATTCCAAGTAGAGAGGGGGTGGATGAATGGGTGTGGGTCATAGTCGGAGACCTTCCGCCTGCTTACATTACGTGCGAAGACAGTCCCAACCCTGCAACGGCGCTTGATGGCTACATAGGGGCCATGCAGGAGTGGGTCGAGGCTGCGGAACGTGGGACGGCCACAGATCACTTGATCCCGGTGAATGTGGATCCGACACCGGAGAATGCGGCTCGCCTTAAGGTTCGGCTTGAATTCCTGGATGAGAAAATCCTGTCCGGGTACGGTGAGGACTTAAAGGCGCATTAGGACTTAGTTGAAGTTGCCGGCTGGAGGTAACGGTCGATCGTTCACCAAATCAACGACGCCGACAGGTTGCTCGAGCCGACGATCCGCGAATGAGGATTGGTCGTCTTGTTCGCGCATGAGTAGCCGGCCCTGCGCCGATATTGCCGACTCCAAAGAATAGCCAGAACCTCCGCCACGGCCGCCAGCGCAGCCGTAGCTCGAGCGGGCGAGTGTTCAAGCGGTCCAGCAGGTCTTCGGCGGCTTCGAAGCGGCTGGGGCGGGCCTTCTTTGCGAGATGCCTGGGACCCGGCCGAGAGCCCAGATTGGCGATGCGAATCAACAGGCAGGGCTCGGGGTGAGGCATGAAGCCATTCTGCCCGTGAGGTCTGTCTTCCAGCTGGAAACGAGTGCCCGATTGGCTACATGGTGGCTACATGACGCCTAAAAGAAAAAAGCCCGCTATCGAATTGATAGCGGGCTTTCCATACTGCGATTGGTGCCGGAGAGATGAATCGAACACCCGACCTTCTCATTACGAATGAGCTGCTCTACCGACTGAGCTACACCGGCGAAGCCTGCGATTATAGCCAGGTTTTCAGGGCTTTTGAGCGTGGTACTGCGTCAGGCGCTCGACTTCGTTTCGCGAACCCAACATCACGCTGACGCGCTCGTGCAGCTTGGTGGGCTGCAGGTCCAGGATGCGCTGCTTGCCGTTGGTGGCGGCGCCGCCGGCCTGTTCCACCAGCCAGCTCATGGGGTTGGCCTCGTACATCAGGCGCAGCTTGCCGGCCTTCTCGGGCTCGCGCTTGTCCCAGGGGTACAGGAACACGCCGCCGCGCATCAGGATGCGGTGCACGTCGGCCACCATGCTGGCGATCCAGCGCATGTTGAAGTCCTTGCCGCGCGGGCCTTCCTTGCCGGCCAGGCATTCGTCGATGTAGCGCTTCACGGGCTCGTCCCAGTGGCGCATGTTGCTCATGTTGATCGCGAATTCCTTGGTGTCGGGCGGAATCTGGATGTCTTCCTGCGTCAGCACGAAGCTGCCCTGCTCGCGGTCGAGGGTGAACATGGCGACGCCGTTGCCCACGGTCAGCACGAGGGTGGTCTGCGGGCCGTAGATGCAGTAGCCGGCGGCCACCTGCTGGGTGCCGGCCTGGAGGAAGTCGCCCTCCTGCACGCCGGGGTGCTCGTCGGGCTTCTTGAGCACGCTGAAGATGGTGCCGATGCTGACGTTGACGTCGATGTTGCTGCTGCCGTCGAGCGGGTCGAACATGAGCAGGTACTCGCCCTGCGGGTAGCGGTTGGGCACGACGTAGATGCTGTCCATCTCCTCGCTGGCCATGGCGGCGAGGTGGCCGCCCCATTCGTTGGCCTCGATCAGCACCTCGTTGGCGATGATGTCCAGCTTCTTCTGGATCTCGCCCTGCACGTTCTCGCTCTCGGCGGTGCCGAGCACGCCGCCCAGGGCGCCCTTGTTGACGGCCTGGCTGATGCTCTTGCAGGCACGGGCAACCACTTCGAGCAGCAGCCGCAGCTGGCCGGGGATGAGGCCGTCGGCGCGCTGCTGTTCGACGAGGTAGCGGGTGAGGGAAATCTTCTGTTGAGCCATGAGGGTTCTTCGGTTTCTCTTCGATGCGTTGCTTGTGTGCGGGTCAGCTGCCGGCCAGGGCGCGGGTCACGACCTCGTGGGTGTCCTTGCTCAGGTCGGGCTTGGCGGCCACGCGCGCGATGGCTTCGCGCGCGGCGCTGCGGTAGGGCTCGGCGAGCTTGCTCCAGCGGTCGAGGGCGCGCGCGAGGCGGGCGGCCACCTGGGGGTTGAGGGCGTCGAGCTCGATGACGCGCTCGCTCCAGAACACGTAGCCGGCGGCGTCGGGGCGGTGGAAGGCACCGGGGTTGGCGCTGCAGTAGCTGAAGATGACGCTGCGCGCGCGGTTGGGGTTCTTCAGCGAGAAGTCGGGGTGCTTCATGAGCTGCTTCACCAGCGGCAGGATGTCGCCGCCGCGGTCGCTGGCGCCGGCCTGCAGCGAGAACCACTTGTCGATGACCAGGGCCTCGTTCTTGAACAGGGCATGGAAGCGCGCGAGCGCCTGCGCGGCCAGGGTGTGGCCCGAGGAGACGAGGGCGTTGAGCGCGTTGAAGCGGTCGGTCATGTTGCCCGCGTCCTTGAAGCGCTGCAGGGTCTTGCCGGGCCAGACGGTGTCGCCCGAGGAGCGCGCGGCCAGGCACAGGAAGTTGAGCGCCATGCCGGCCAGGGCGCGGCGGCCCGAGCTCAGCGGATCGGGGCTGTAGGCGCCGGTGTCGTGATGCGCTTCGTAGGCCTGTTGCCAGTCGCTGAAGAGGGCGGTGGCGAGCTGGGCGCGCATGGCTTCGCGCACGAGGTGCACGCGCTGCGGATCGACCACGTCGAGCTGCTCGGCGATGTAGGTTTCCGACGGCAGGGTGAGCACCAGCTCCTTGAAGGCCGGGTCGAGCTGCGGATGGCGCAGCACGCTGCGCATGGCCTCGAGGTAGGCCTCGCCGAGCACCGGGGTGGTGTCGGTGGCCAGGGCGGCGATGCCCTGCAGCGCGGCGCGCAGGCCCAGGCGCTGGCCGGCTTCCCAGCGGTTGAAGGGATCGGGGTCGTTGGCCAGCAGGGTCAGCAGCTGGGCGTCGCTGTACTCGAAGTCGAGGATCACCGGCGCGCTGAAGCCGCGCAGGATCGAGGGCACGGGCTCGGCGTCGAGGTTGGTGAAGGTGAACTGCTCGCCGGCGCGCGACAGCACCAGGGTACGGGTGCCGGCGCTGCCTTCGGCCTCGCCCTCGAGCTGCACGGGCAGCTCGCGGCCGCTGGCGTCGAGCAGGCCGAGGTTGAGCGGAATGACGAACGGGTCTTTGCTGGGCTGGCCCGGGGTGGGGGGGCAGCTCTGCAGCACGCTCAGGGTGTAGCTGCGGTTGGCGCTGTCGTACACGCCGCTGGCCTTCAGGCGCGGGGTGCCGGCCTGGCTGTACCAGCGCTTGAACTGGGGCAGCAGGCGCGCGAGTTCGGAGTCGGGGTTGGCATCGGCGATGGCCTGGGCGAAGTCGTCGCAGGTCACGGCCTGGCCGTCGTGGCGCTCGAAGTAGAGGGTGATGCCCTTCTCGAAGCCCTTGCGGCCCACCAGGGTCTGCATCATGCGCACGACCTCGGCACCCTTCTCGTAGATGGTGACGGTGTAGAAGTTGCTGATCTCGATGTAGCTGTCGGGCCGCACCGGGTGGGCCATGGGGCCGGCGTCTTCGGGGAACTGGGCGGTGCGCAGCACGCGCACGTCCTCGATGCGCTTGACGGCGCGCGCGGAGGCGTCGGCGCACAGGTCCTGGCTGAACTCCTGGTCGCGGAAGACGGTGAGGCCTTCCTTCAGCGAGAGCTGGAACCAGTCGCGGCAGGTCACGCGGTCGCCCGACCAGTTGTGGAAGTACTCGTGGCCGACCACGCTCTCGATGTTGCTGTAGTCGGCGTCGGTGGCGGTGGCCTGGTTGGCCAGAACGTACTTCGTGTTGAAGATGTTCAGGCCCTTGTTCTCCATGGCGCCCATGTTGAAGTCGCTGGTGGCCACGATCATGAAGCGGTCGAGGTCCAGCGGCAGGCCGAAGCGGGCCTCGTCCCACAGCACCGAGTTGATCAGCGAGTTCATCGCATGCTCGGTCTTGTCGAGGTCGCCGGCGCGCACGTACACCTGCAGCAGGTGTTCCTTGCCGCTGCGCGCCTTGATGCGCTGCTCGCGCGCCACCAGCTTGCCCGCGACCAGCGCGAACAGGTAGCTGGGCTTCTTGAAGGGGTCGACCCACTTGGCGAAGTGGCGGCCCTCGGGCAGGTCGCCGTGCTCGACCAGGTTGCCGTTCGACAGCAGCACCGGGTAGGCGGCCTTGGCGGCGCGCAGGGTGACGGTGTACATCGCCATCACGTCGGGCCGGTCGAGGAAGTAGGTGATGCGGCGGAAGCCCTCGGCCTCGCACTGCGTGAAGAAGGTGTCCTCGCTCACGAACAGGCCCATCAGCTTGGTGTTCTTGATGGGGCAGCAGGTGGTGAAGAGCTCGAGCTCGAACGAGCCTTCTTCCGCCGCGGGCAGGCCGTCGAGCACGAGCTGGTCGCCTTCCATGCGGAACGAGGCGCCCTGGCCGTTGACCAGCACGCGCGCGAGGTTGAGCTCGTCGCCGTCCAGGCGCAGCGGCTGCGCCGGCACGTCGGGGTTGCGGCGCAGGCGCATGCGGTTGAGCACGCGGGTCTTGGCCGGGTCGAGGTCGAAGGTGAGGTCGACGGTGTCGATCCAGAAGGCCGGCGGTGCGTAGTCTTCGCGGCGGATGGCGTTCGGTGCGGCTTGGGCACCGCTGAAATCAGGCAGCAACGGCATCGAGGGTCTCCAGAAAATTCGAATGGGCGAGTTCGTTGTAGTCGCGCACGGCGGCGATCACGTGGGGGCCGGCGAGTTCGGTGGCGCTGTGGGTGCTGCACACGGCCACGGCGCGCATGCCGCCACGGCGCGCGGCCTCGATGCCGAAGGGAGCGTCCTCGAACACGATGCAGCGTTCGGGCGCCACGCCGATGCGGCGCGCGGCCTCGAGAAAGATGGCGGGCGTGGGCTTGCCGCTGAAGCCTTCGTCGCCGCCGACGATGGCCAGCGGCAGCGGGTCCATCTTCAGGCGCGACATGGCGAACTCGATGTTGTGGCGGTCGCCCGCGGTGCCCACGGCCACCTTCAGGCCGCGCGCGACGGCGGCCCTGGCGAAGGCGGTGAAGCCGGCGACTTCAGTGAAGTTGTCGGTGAACAGGGCGCGGTAGATCTCTTCCTTCTCGTGCACCAGCGCCAGGCACTCGGCGTCGGACAGCTCGCGCTCGAACAGCTCGCGCATGCACTCGGCGCCGGTGCGGCCCGTGGTGCGCGCGAGGATGTCGCTCACGTCGAGCACCAGGCCGTGGCGCGCCACGAACTCGACCCACGAGCGCGCATGCCAGGGCATGGAGTCGATCATGGTGCCGTCCATGTCGAAGATCAGGGCTTCGACCTTGCCGTTGAGGTTCATGCGGGGCTGCGCGGGTGGTTGCGGTGGTGACGAAAAGGAAGAGGCAGGATCAGACGCCCTGCTTGAGCGAGGCTTCGATGAACACGTCGAGGTCGCCGTCGAGCACCTTCTGGGTGGCCGAGATCTCGACGTTGGTGCGCAGGTCCTTGATGCGACTGTTGTCCAGCACGTAGCTGCGGATCTGGTGGCCCCAGCCCACGTCGGTCTTGCTGTCCTCGAGCTTCTGCTGCTCTTCCTGGCGCTTGCGCATCTCGTGGTCGTACAGGCGCGAACGCAGGCGCTTCCACGCCACGTCGCGGTTGCTGTGCTGGCTGCGGCCGTCCTGGCACTGCACCACGATGCCGGTCGGGATGTGCGTGAGGCGCACGGCCGAGTCGGTCTTGTTGATGTGCTGGCCGCCCGCGCCGCTGGCACGGAAGGTGTCGGTGCGCACGTCCGCCGGGTTGATCTCGATCTCGATGGAGTCGTCGATCTCGGGGTAGACGAAGATGCTCGCGAAGCTGGTGTGGCGCCCGCCCGAGGAGTCGAACGGCGACTTGCGCACGAGGCGGTGCACGCCGGTCTCGGTGCGCAGCAGGCCGAAGGCGTAGTCGCCCTCGACCTTGATGGTCGCGCTCTTGATGCCGGCGGTGTCGCCCGGGGTCTCGTCCTCGAGCTGGATCTTGAAGCCCTTGCGCTCGGCGTACTTGGTGTACTGGCGCAGCAGCATGCTGGCCCAGTCGCAGGCCTCGGTGCCGCCGGCGCCGGCCTGAATGTCGACGAAGGCGTTCAGCGGGTCGGCCGGGTTGTTGAACATCCGGCGGAACTCGAGCTGCTTGATGTCGGCTTCGAGCGTCGCGGCGTCATCGGCGATGGCCTGCAGGCCGTCGACGTCGCCTTCTTCCTTCGACATCTCGTAGAGCTCGGTGTTGTCCGACAGGCCGCTGGTGAGGCGGTCGAGCGTGACGACGACGTCGTCGAGCGACTTCTTTTCCTTGCCCAGTTCCTGGGCCTTCTTGGGGTCGTTCCAGACGTTGGGATCTTCGAGCGATGCGTTGACCGTCCTCAGACGTTCGGCTTTGGCATCGTAGTCAAAGATACCTCCGGAGATCCACCGTCCGCACGCTCAGGTCCGCAAGCGTTGCGCCGATCTGGTTGATTTGTTCTGCGTCCATGGGGTGGTCCTGACTGTGTGGGTTGGCGAGGGGAGGAGGGGCGTGCCCTCCAGGGAACCCGCCATTTTCTCACGGGTGGCGGATGACCCCATGGGGAGTGTCATTCCAGCAGGAAGTCGACGTTGATCGTGGCAGTGACGCTGATCTGGCCCACCGACAGCTCGCCCTCCCCGCCGTCGCCCTGGCCGCCCGTGTTCGGGGCCGACTGCACCACGTTCTGCTGCATCAGGTTCTGGCCGCCGCGGTAGCTGCCGCTCCAGCCGCCCCAGCGCCAGCCGCTGTCCTCGCTGATGCGCACGGCCCGGCCGCGCTTCACGCCGAGCTGGGCGGTCAGCGCGTCGGCCTTCTCGCGCGCGGCGGTCACGGCCAGCTCGCGGGCCCGGTCGCGGTGCTTGCGCAGGTCGGAATTGCGGAACTCGATGTTCTCGACCTGGTTGACGCCGACGGCGAACAGGTCGGTCAGCAGCGGTTCGAAGCTCTCGAGCCTGGTGATCTTGATGCCGATGCTCTTGCGGGCGCGGTAGGCCACGGGCGTGATGCGGCTGACGTCGGTGTCGAAATCGGGCTCGACCTGGATGTAGTTGAGCTGCACGCTCTTCTCGGGCACGCCGTGGCGCTTGATCACCGCGAGGGCCTTCGCGATGCGCTCGCTGTTGTCGCGCGTGGTGGCCTGCAGGGTCTTGTCGCGGCTTTCGACGCCGAGGGTCAGGAACACCTCGTCGGGCGCCACGCGCACGGCGGCGGTGCCGGTCACGCTGATCTGGCCGGGCGTGGCGCCGGTGTCCGCCGAAGTCGTGGTCGCGGCGCCGAGCAGCGCGAGCGCCGCCAGGCCGGCGGCAAGGCCGTGTCGAGAGAGCATGGTGCGGATCCTCCAGGAATTGTTGTCGAGGCCTGGAAGATACCCGCCCGCCACGGGCCGCCCGCCACGAAAAAGCCCCCTGGGCGCGGGCGCGCAGGGGGCCTGGGGGCAAGAAGAAGCGGGCGGATCAGAAGGCCGGCACCAGCGCGCCCTTGAACTGGGTCTCGATGAAGCTCTTGACCTCGGGCGACTGGTAGGCCGCCACCAGGCGCTTGGCCCAGGGCTTGTCCTTGTCGGCGCGGCGCACGGCGATCAGGTTGGCGTAGGGGCCCTTGGGCGATTCCTTGATGACGGCGTCCTTGTTGAACGAGAGGCCGGCTTTCTCGGCGTAGTCGTTGTTGATCGAGGCGATCGTGAGGTCGTCGAGCGAGCGCGGCAGTTGCGCGGCGTCCAGCGGCACCAGCTTGAGCTTCTTGGGGTTGGTCACCACGTCGAGCGGGGTGGCGGTGTTGTTCTTCACGGCCTCGGGCTTGAGCGTGATCAGGCCGGCCTGCTGCAGCAGCAACAGCGCGCGGTTGCCGTTCGACGGGTCGTTCTGGATGCCGACCGCGGCGCCCTCGGGCAGCTGGTCGATGCTCTTGAGCTTCTTCGAATAGAAGCCCAGCGGCGCGGTGATGGTCAGGCCCACGGGCACGAGGTCGAAGCCGCGCGCCTTGATCTGGTTGTCGAGGAAGGGCTGGTGCTGGAAGGCATTGGCGTCGAGGTCGCCGGCCGCGAGCGCCGCATTGGGCAGCTGGTAGTCGTTGAAGACCACGACCTGGACCGTGAGGCCGTCCTTGGCGGCGACCTTCTTCACCACCTCGAAGATCTGCTCGGCGTTGCCCACCGAGATGCCGACCTTGACGGTGTTCTTGTTGTCCTGGGCCTGGGCGCCGCCGGCGATGCCGCCGAGGAGGGAAGCCGCCAGGGTGGCGGCAAGGAGGCCGCGGCGGCGAAGGATGCTGTGCATGGTTGGGGTGGCGCTGCGCGCTCGAAAAAGAAAGGCGCGAATGTGGCAGCAGGCGGGCGCGATGGGAACGAACCAATGCGCATATCCATATGGGAGCCCCTGCTCGCTTTATGGTGTATGTGGTTGAACGCCGGCGCTTCTTTATGTGATTTCAGGAATAAGCATCGCCCGATTTGTTCGTTCCCTTTCGAAGCCTTTCTTTTCATACTCGGCACCTTTTTGCGAATCCGTGGCCGATGGTTTTTCCTGGCGGCCGCACGCATCCGTTCCTTGGTTCCCCCAGACATGAGCAACCCATCGTCCGACCCGGCCCGCGGCAGCGCGGAACCGGTCATCCGCCTCCAGTCGGTGCAGAAGTCCTTCGCGCTGCCCAGCGGCGAGGTCTTCGACGCCGTGCAATCGCTGTCGCTCGACATCCAGCAGGGCGACGTGTTCGGCCTGATCGGCAAGAGCGGCGCCGGCAAGTCGACCCTTCTGCGCCTGATCAACCTGCTCGAGAGGCCCGACGCGGGCCGCGTGCTGGTCGGCGGGCGCGACCTCACGACGCTGTCGCGCCGCGAGCTGCGCGACACGCGCCAGAACATCGGCATGATCTTCCAGCAGTTCAACCTGCTGCAGAACGCCACGGTGTTCGACAACGTGGCCTTCCCGCTGAAGATCCACGGCCGCCATTCGCGCGCCGAGATCGATGCCCGCGTGCGCGAATGCCTGGAACTGGTGGGCCTGTCGGAAAAGATCGACACCTACCCGGCCCAGCTCTCGGGCGGCCAGAAGCAGCGCGTGGCGATCGCCCGCGCGCTGGCGCCGCGCCCGCAGGTGCTGTTGTGCGACGAACCTACCTCGGCGCTCGACAGCGAGACCACGCGCTCGCTGCTCGAGACCCTGCGCGACATCAACCAGAAGATCGGCGTGACCATCGTGATCGTGACGCACGAGCTGTCGGTGGTCGAGGTGCTGTGCCGCAACGTGGCGATCCTCGAGAAGGGCCGGCTGGTCGAGCAGTTCGAGGTCGACGCCGCGCCGAGCGAGGCGCGCAAGACCGCGCTGGGCCGCGAGATCGACGAGCTGGTGCGGCGCCGCGAGCGCGATGCACGCGAAGCGCGCGAGGCTGGCGAAGCCGCCTCGGCCAGCGCCCCGGTTGCCACGCAACGCAGCGCGCTGGAGGTGGCCTATGTTTGAGAACATCGCTCCCATCCTTCCCGAGCTCTGGGTCGCGACCGGCCAGACCTTCATGATGCTGGCCATCGGCCTGTCGGCCGCGGTGCTGATCGGCGGGCCGCTGGGCATCCTGCTGTTCCTGCTCGGCCCGGGCCAGTCGCTCGCCAACCGGCCCGCGTTCCTGATCCTGAACTGGCTCGTGAACACGGTGCGCTCCTTCCCCTTCATCATCCTGCTGGTGGCGCTGGTGCCGTTCACGCGCATCATCGCGGGCACCTCGATCGGGCCGCTGGCCGCGGCGGTGCCGCTGTCCTTCGCGGCCATTCCCTATTTCGCGCGGCTGGTCGACCAGTGCCTGCGCGAGGTGCCGCGCGGCGTGATCGAGGCGGCCCATGCGATGGGCGCCTCGGAACTGCAGATCGTCTGGCGCGTGCTGGTGGTCGAGGCCCGCTCGGGCCTGGTGCTGGCGCTCACGGTGCTCGCGGTCAGCTTCCTCTCCTACTCGGCGATCGCCGGCGTGGTGGGCGGCGGCGGCATCGGCGACCTGGCCATCCGCTACGGCTACTACCGCTTCCAGACCGACGTGATGGTGCTCACCGTGGCGCTGCTCGTGGTGCTGGTACAGATCCTGCAATTCGTCGGCAACACCGCGGCGCGCAGGCTCGACAAGCGTTGATTCGTTTCTTCTCCCGTTCCCTTTTCTCTTTCTTTCCTGCAAAGCCTTCCGTCATGACCACCGCACTGCTGCGCCGTTCCGTCCTCGCCCTGTCCCTCGCCGCGCTGTCGCTCGGCGGCCTCTCGCTGCCGGCGCAGGCGCAGGACGCCAAGAAGAACCTCACGATCGGCGGCACCGCCGGCTCGAACATCGACCAGCTCAAGCAAGGCATCGTGCCGATCCTCGAGAAGAAGGGCTACAAGGTGAAGCTGGTCGAATTCAACGACTACGTGCAGCCCAACCTGGCGCTGGCCCAGGGTTCGCTCGACGCCAACTTCTTCCAGCACCAGGTCTACCTGAAGAAATTCGCGGCCGACCAGAAGCTGGACCTGGCCGAACTGGTGCAGGGCCCGATCGCGCCGCTGGGCGTGTACTCGACCAAGCGCAAGACGCTGGCTGAGCTCAAGGAAGGCGACCGCGTGACCTTGCCGAACGACCCGAGCAACCTGGCGCGCGCGCTGGTGCTGCTGGAGCAGAACAAGCTGATCACGATCAAGCAGGGCGTCGATCCGCTGCGCGCTTCCGAGAAGGACGTGGCCGACAACCCCAAGAAGCTGAAGTTCATTCCGCTCGAGGCCGCACAATTGCCGCGCTCGCTCGGCGACACCGAGTACGCGATCATCAACGGCAACTTCGCGATCTCCTCGGGCCTGAAGCTCACCGAAGCGGTGGTGCTCGAGAAGACGCCCGACTACTACCTGAATGTCGTGGCCGTGAAGACCGCGGACAAGAACACCGCCTGGGCCAAGGACCTCGTGGAGGCCTACCACTCGAAGGAGTTCAAGACGGTGGTCGACACGAAGTTCCAGGGCTACGCGAAGCCCAGCTTCCTGCAATAAACCAACTACTTTCCTGAGAGGGACCTTCCCATGCCCGTGCTGGCCGTGTTCGATGCGCAAGCGAGCTGGAGCGACACCCATGTGTGCGACGGCTGGATCACCGACCGGCTGGCCGCGCAGGGCGTGCGATGGGGGCGCGAGGACGCCCCCGCGCCGCTCGCGGGCGAGGAGGTTCGCGTGCTCGGGCAGGCCGGCTTGTTCTACGTGCCCGAGGGCGAGGGCTATCTGGGCCTGCTGCTCGAGGCCGGCGAATGGGTCGCGCTGCCGGTGGGGCGCGCCCGGGTGTTCTTCGACGACGGCGAGGGCGCGGACGATGCACTGCCGCATGCGGCGCTGCCGGGCTTCGAGGCCTTCGTCGAAGAGGTGCTGTCGCTGACGGGGAACGACGCCGACGAGGGCTGAGGTTCGCCGCCGCCACTTCTCCGGTGGCGTTTTCCTTCTTCTTTCTAAGCCGCCAGGCGCTGCGCCGTCCGTCCTTCGGGCCGCGCCAGCCCGAGGTGATCGCGCAGGGTGCGCCCCTCGTACTCGGTACGGAACAGGCCGCGCTTCTGCAGGATCGGCACCACCCCGTCGACGAAATGCTCGAGCCCGTGCGGCAGCGCATCGGGCATGAGGTTGAAGCCGTCGGCCGCGCCGCCCTTGAACCAGTGCTCGATGTCGTCGGCGATCTGCTCGGGCGTGCCCACGATCACGCGGTGGCCGCCGCCGCCCGCGAGTTCGCGGATCAGCTGGCGCACCGTGTAGCCATGGGTGCGGCCGGCCGCCACCACCGCATTGAAGAAGGTGTGGTTGCCGTTGCCATTGCCGGGCAGCGGCAGGTTCTCGGGCAGGCGCTCGTCGAGCTTCAGGCGATCGGGCGTGATGCCCAGCGTGCCCGCGATGCGCGTGAGGCTGTAGTCCCACGGGATCAGGTCGACCAGCTCGTCGCGGCGGCGCAGCGCCTCGGCCTCGGTGCCGCCGACGATGGTGGTGAGGCCCGCGAGCACCTTCACCGCGTCGGGGCCGCGGCCCAGTTCGGCCGCGCGGGTCTTGAGGGCGCGCGCATAGGCCAGCGATTCCTCGAAGGACTGCGAGGCCGAGAACACGGCCTCGGCATGGCGCGAGGCCAGCTCGCGCCCGTCGGCCGAGGCGCCGGCCTGCACCAGCACCGGATGGCCCTGCGGCGCGCGCGGCAGGTTCAGCGGGCCCTGCACCGCGAAGTGCTCGCCGCGGTGCGCGATGGCGTGCACCTTGGTGGCGTCGACGAAGCTGCCCGTGGCCTTGTCGCCGACGAAGGCGCCGTCTTCCCAGCTGTCCCACAACGCCTTCACGATGTCGGCGAACTCCGAGGCGCGCGCGTAGCGCTTCGCATGGTCGGGCGTGGCCTCGAGGCCGAAGTTGCGCGCCGAGGGCAGGTCGGCCGTGGTCACCATGTTCCAGCCCGCGCGGCCGTTGCTCACGTGGTCGAGCGTGGAGAAGCGGCGCGCGATGTTGTAGGGCTCGTTGTAGCTGGTCGAGGCGGTCGCGATCAGCCCGATGTGGGTGGTGGCCGCGGCCACGCAGGCCAGCAGGATGGTGGGCTCGAGCGCGGTGATCGGGCGGAAGTGGATCTGGTCGACGATGGCCGCGTTGTCGGCCAGGAAAATCGCATCGAGCTTGCCCGCTTCCGCGATCTGCGCGGTGCGGATGTAGTGCCGGATGTCGGCGAAGGCCCAGGGGTCGGCCTCGGGCAGGCGCCAGGCCGAGGGCACGAAGCCCGAGTGCAGGATGTTGACGTTCAGGTGCAGCCGCCGGGGAGGCGCGCTGCGGGTGGCGGAGCCGCTCATCGGGCGATCACTTCGAGAAGTAGTCGGGCAGCCGGTAGCCGGCCCACACGGGATTGGCGAGGAAGACGCGCTGGAACTCGGGCGACTGGTAGGCGGTGGCGATGTCCTTCGCGAACTTCGCGTTCTCGTTGCCGCGCTTGACCGCCACCACGTTGACGTAGGGCAGGGTCATGTCCTCGAGCTTGAGCGCTTCGGTGAGCTTGAGGCCCGAGGCGACGGCGAAGTTGCCCTGCACGGCCGCCAGGTCGGCATCGGCCAGCGAGCGCGGTGCCTGGGCGGCATCGAGCGGCACCAGCTTCAGGCGCTTGGGATTGCTCGCGATGTCGCGCTCGGACACGCTCAGCGGGTTCACGCCGGTCTTGAGCTGCACCCAGCCGATGGCCGCGAGGATGTTGAGCGCGCGCGCCGCGTTCACCGGGTCGGCCGGCAGCGTGACGGTGGCGCCGTCGGGCACGCTGGCGAGCGACTTGTGGCGCTGCGAATAGAGGCCCATCGGCGGCGTCGGCACGTGGACGATCGGCACCAGGTCGAAGTTCTGCTGCTGGTTGGTGGCGTTGAGGTAGAGCGTGTGCTGGAAGATGTTGGCGTCGATCTGGCCGCGCTCGACCGCGTCGTTGGGCTGTACGCCCTGGCTGAACTCGACGTACTTGACGGTGTAGCCGAGCTTGGCGAGCTGGGGCTCGATGCCCTTGGTGAAGGCGTCGCGGTACGGGCCCGGCATGAAGCCGACGCGCAGGTCGGCGGCCTGGGCCGCGCTGGCGAGGCCTAGCGCAAGGGCGAGGCCGCCGGCCAGGGCCAGGCGGCGGGAAAGGGCGAGAGGGCGCATGAGAGAGGGGCTCCAGAACTGAACCGGGCACTCTAGGAGTCGCTGCCGCGCGCGCGAACGAATATTCGTAAGCTTGCATATGCGGGCAACGGCCATAGGATGAGTGGCATGACCCAACACATCGGAATCGTGGGCTGCTCCGCCGAAGGCGCGGCCCTTTGCTACAAGACCATCTGCGTGGAGGGCGCCGCGCTGCTCGGGCCCCATGCGCACCCGGAGGTGTCGATGCACACGCCCTCGCTCGCGGACTACGTGCGCTGCCTCGATGCGGGCGACGTGGCCGGCGTGGGCGAGCTGATGCTCGCTTCGGCGCGCAAGCTGCAGGCCGCGGGTGCCGACTTCCTGATCTGCCCCGACAACACGATCCACCAGGCCTTCGAGTACGTGGCGCCGCGTTCGCCGCTGCCCTGGCTGCACATCGCCGAGGTGGCGGCCGACGAGGCCGTGCGGCGCGGCTTCCGGCGCATCGGCATCACGGGCACGCGCTGGCTGGTCGACAGCGAGGTCTATCCGTCCAGGCTCGCGGCGCGCGGCCTCGAGTACCGCCGGCCGAACGCGCAGGAGCGCGACGAGACCGGGCGCGTGATCATGGACGAGCTGGTCAACGGCATCTTCAGCCCCGAGGGCGTGGCGAGCTTCCAGCGCGTGATCGAGCGCATGAAGGTAGAGGAGGGCTGCGACGCGGTGGTGCTGGGCTGCACCGAGATCCCGCTGATCATCGGCGATGCGAACTCTGCGCTGCCGACGCTCGATTCGACGCGGCTGCTGGCGCGCGCGGCGCTGCGGCGGGCGGTGAATCGCGAGGGCTGATTGCCCACTACCGTTCGGCCTGAGCTTGTCGAAGGCGGGGCGCGGGCTTCGACAGGCTCAGCCTGAACGGATTCGTTCAATCCGCGAGGAAATCCTCGATCAGCTTCGCCACGCGCTGCGGTTGGTCGTGGTGCAGCATGTGGCCGGCATCGGCCAGCTGCTCGATGCGCACCGAGGGCACCGAGGCCAGCCGCTGGTGGAATTCCTCGAGCGTGTAGCGGTTCTTCCACCAGCCCTGGAGGCTGTCGTCGGCCGCTTCGATCATCAGCGTGGGCGCGGCAATGCGCGCATAGAGCGCGCGCACCTCGTCGACGCGGAAGATGTTGGCGTTGATGACCTTGTGCGCGGCCTCGCCGAGGATCTGCCAGCGCGCGCTGCCGTCGGGCTGCGCGCGGCTGGCCGACCAGTGGCTCGCAAGCCAGTCGGCCTTGTCCTGCGACAGCCGCGGGTTGGTCTTCATGAGCCGGCGCGCCACGCCGTCGACAGCCGAGTAGCCGGCGAGTTCGAGTTCGCCGCGGTGCAGCCGCTTGAGCTCGTCGATCCACTGGCCGTAGCGTGCGGGCGCTTCCTCGGGCTGGCGCGCGGGCATGCCGAAGCCCTCGAGGTTAACCAGCCGGCGGATGCGCTCGGGCCGCACGCCCGCGTAGTGCATGACGACGTTGCCGCCCATGCTGTGGCCCACGAGGTCGACCGGGCGCGCGGCTTCGCCTTCGCCCGCGTAGTGGTCGAGCAGCCATTCGAGGTCGGCCAGGTAGTCGGGCAGCCAGTAGTTGTCGACCCCGCCGCCATCGGTGAGGCCGAAGCCGCGCCAGTCGGGCGCGACGATGAAGCGCTCCTCGGCCAGCGCGTCGACCACGAACTGCCAGGAGGCGGCCACGTCCATCCAGCCGTGCACCAACACCAGCGGCGGCCGCTCGGCCGAGGGCTGGCCCCAGAGGCGCACGTGGTAGCGGAGGTTGCGCACGGGCACGAATTCGCTGCGCGAGGGACGGAGGGCGTGGTACATGGCTCCGATGATAAGGAGCCGGGTCGAAGCGCACAGTCCGCCAGACGACAGTGGCGTGACGGCCGCGCCGCTCGGGTTTGGCGCCACCGCCAGCGCGCTGCGGAGCCCGGCGGTACATTTCCGCGCATGCAAAAAATCAGACTCGGTCAGAGCGACCTTCACGTCACGCCCATCTGCCTCGGCACCATGACCTTCGGCGAGCAGGTCGACGAGCCCACGGCCCATGCCATCCTGGCGCGCTCGCTCGAGCGCGGCGTCGACTTCATCGACACGGCCGAGATGTACTCGGTGCCCACGCGCCAGGAGACCTACGGCGCGACCGAGACCATCATCGGCAACTGGTTCGCGGCCAACCCCGGCGCGCGCCGGAAGCTGACGCTGGCGAGCAAGGTCGCGGGCCCGCTGCGCAACACGCCCTGGGTGCGCGAAGGCGTGGGCATGACGGGCGCGGACATCGTGGCCTCGTGCGAGGCGAGCCTCAAGCGGCTGCGGACGGACGTGATCGACCTCTACCAGATCCACTGGCCCGAGCGCCATGTGCCGGCCTTCGGCAACATCTACTACGACCCGGCCAAGGAGGTCTCGCAGACCCCGATCCGCGAACAGCTCGAGGCGCTGGCCGGGCTGGTGAAGGCCGGGAAGATCCGCGCCATCGGCCTGTCGAACGAGACGCCCTATGGCGTGCACGAGTTCGTGCGGCTGGCCGAGGAGCACGGGCTGCCGCGCGTGGCGACGGTGCAGAACGTCTACAACCTCGCGAGCCGCGGCGCCGAGAACGGCCTCGACGAAACCATGCACCGGCTCGGCGTGTCGCTGCTGGCCTATTCGCCGCTGGCCTATGGCCTGCTGACCGGCAAGTACGACCAGAGCGGCATCACCGGCCCGGACGCGCCGCAGGAAGCGCGCATCACGCGCTACGAGTCGGTGCGCAAGCTGCGCTGGGGCCGGCCCGACGCGCTCAAGGCCGCGCGCCTCTACAACCAGCTCGCGCGCGACAACGGCCTCACGCCGGTGAAGCTCGCGCTGGCCTTCTGCTACACCAAGTGGCAGGTGGCGAGCACCATCATCGGCGTGCGCACGGTCGAGCAGCTCGACGAGGACATCGATGCCTGGGGCACGACGCTGTCGCCCGAGCTGCTGGCGCAGATCGACGCGATCCGCTGGGAGATCCGCGACCCTGCGGCCTGATCTTCTCGTTCAGCGCGCGCATTCGCCGCGCGCGGCCGCCAGCGCGAGCGCGGGCAGGCTCAGCAGGCCCATGTCGCCGCCCTTGAACTGGCCCTTCATGCAGTCGCCGTGCGCGGCGCCCGACAGGCCCGCGCTCAGGCGGCTGTCGAGCGCGGCGCGCGTGCCGGCCGGGTTCAAGTCCTGGTTGGCGCGCTCGGCGAACGAGGGCGTGCGATCGCTGTCGCGCAGGGCGCGGCGGGTGGCTTCGGAATTCAGGATCAGCGGGGCGGGCGGTGCTGCCACTGCAGCGGGCGCTTCGGCCGGGGCGGCGATGGCATCGCTCGGTGTCGGCTCGGGCCTTGTCGCGCTGCGTGTGGGCGTGGCCCGCACGCGTGCCGCTGCCGGGGCCGATGCCCTGGGCTCGACCCGCACCGGCGCAGCGCGCGGCTTCGGCACATCGACCCATGCGATCTCGACGACCCGCTGCACCGGAAAGACCGGCCGCGCGTGCGGCCGCGTCGCCACGAGCAGCAGCCACAGCACCGCCACGTGCGCGGCGACCACGGCCAGCACGAGCGCCGGCAGGAACAGCCGCCGCATCAGTCGCCCGCGTCGCTCCGCCATTCGAGCAGGTCGCCCGGCTGGCACCGCAGCGCCTCGCAGATGCGTTCCAGCGTGTCGAAGCGCACGCCGCGCACCTTGCCGCTCTTGAGCAGCGAGAGGTTCTGCTCGGTGATGCCCACGTGCTCGGCCAGTTCGCGCGAGCGCATCTTGCGCCGCGCCAGCATCACGTCGAGGTTGACGACGATGGGCATCGTTCAGACGAAGCCCGCGTTGTCGTCGGCCAGGCGCCGCGCCTCGACCATGACGCGCGCGATCGTCACCAGCACCGCGCCGAACAGGATGTGCAGGCCGTCGAACCACGAGAAGCTCAGCGCCAGGAAGCGCTGGCCCGGCGGATTGCCCAGGCTCTGCGCCACGGTCATGAGGCCGCGCGCGAGCGGCAGCAGCAGCGACAGCAGCAGCACGGCCCAGGCGAAGCGCATCAGCGCGTCTTGCGCGGCGGCGCCGAACACGCGGCCGTGGCGGTACTCGCCGAACAGCCGCCAGATCTGCCGCAGCGCGTACAGGCCGCCGCCCACGGGCAGCAGGCTGACCAGCGCGGTGCGCCAGCGCGCGGCTTCGTCGGGCGGCGGGCCGGGCAGGCCGAGGAAGCTCGCGGCGCCGAGGAAGCCGGTCCATTCCCAGCGGTGGGCCAGCAGCAGGAGCATGGGCTGCACGACGAGCAGCGCCGCGCCCGCGAGAGCCAGCGCCTGGACGACGCGGGCATGCCGCGCGAGATGAAGCGAGGGCGAGGCTGGCGTATGCTGCATGGCGCACCCATGTTGGTTGTGAATCGATAAAAGTTTATCGTAAAACAATAAGTTTTTTGCTGAAGCGCTCCTGAAGGGGTGCCGTCCTTACCGTTTGCCATGGCCAAGAAGAACGCCCACGTCTCCGAGACGCCCGCCACCCAGCTCTTGCGCGCCCACAAGGTCGCGTTCACCGAGCACCCCTACGAATACATGGAGCACGGCGGCGCCCAGCGCGGCGCCGAGATGCTGGGGCTCGATCCGTTCATGGTGATCAAGACGCTGGTGATGCAGGACCAGGACGCCAAGCCGCTGGTGGTGCTGATGCATGGCAACCGCACGGTGTCGACCAAGAACCTCGCGCGCCAGATCGGCGCCAAGTCGGTCGAGCCCTGCAAGCCCGAGGTGGCGCAGCGCCACAGCGGCTACATGGTGGGCGGCACCTCGCCCTTCGGCACCAAGCGCGAGATGCCGGTGTACGTGGAGGCGACGGTGCTCGCGCTGCCGCGCATCGTGCTCAACGGCGGGCGGCGCGGCTACCTGATCGGCATCGACCCGCAGGTGTGCGTGCAACTGCTGGGCGCGACGCCGGTGGAGTGCGCGCTGGCAGAATAGCCGGCTCCTGCGATTCGATCGTCGGCGCTGCGCGTCCCGCCCGGGGCGCATCGGCGCGGCGATGCGTCCCCCGAAGAACAACACCGATCCGCGGAGACCCGCCTTGACCTTTCACCTGCCTACCCTGATCGCCATCGTGGCGTCGTACCTGCTCGGCTCGCTGTCCTTCGCCGTCATCGTGAGCAGGGCGCTCGGCATGGCCGATCCGCGCAGCTACGGCAGCAAGAACCCCGGCGCGACCAACGTGCTGCGCTCGGGCAACAAGGGCGCGGCGCTGGCCACGCTGCTGCTCGACGCGATCAAGGGCTGGGTGCCGGTGTTCGTGATCCGCCACTGGGGCGCGCAATGGGGCCTGGACGACGGCGTGGCCGCGGTGGCCGGCGTGGCCGCCTTCCTCGGCCACCTGTACCCGGTGTTCTTCGGCTTCCAGGGCGGCAAGGGCGTGGCGACGGCGGCCGGCGTGCTGGTCGGCATCGCGCCCTGGCTCGGGCTCGCGACCGGCGCCACCTGGCTGATCATCGCGGTGTTCTTCCGCTACTCCTCGCTCTCCTCGCTGGTCGCCGCCTTCTTCGCGCCGGCCTACTACCTGATCGGCGGCGGCATCGCGTGGCCGCTGAGCCGCACGGCGCTGGTCGCCATCATCGTCATGAGCCTGCTGCTGATCTGGAGGCATCGCGAGAACATCCGCCGGCTCGCCGCCGGCACCGAGTCCAAACTGGGCTCCAAAAAGAAAAAGGACTGAAGGATCACCATGGGCACCATCACCCGCTTCCACGTCGGACCGCGTCTTTCCGAGACCGCGGTGCACAACGGCACCATCTACCTCGCGGGCCAGGTGCCCGACGACACCACGCAGGACATCCGCGGCCAGACCCAGCAGGTGCTGGCCATGGTCGACCGGCTGCTGGCCGAGGCCGGCAGCGACAAGTCGCGCATCCTCATGACGCAGATCTTCCTGGCCGACATCGCCGACATCACGGCGATGAACGAGGTCTGGGACGCCTGGATCCCGGCCGGCAACACGCCGCCGCGCGCGACGGTGCAGGCCAAGATGGCCAACGCCGGCTACAAGATCGAGATCGTGGTGACCGCGGCGCAGGCCTGATCGGGCCGCGCTTTCAATAGCGCTTCTCGAGCACCATCTGGTCGGCGTCGCGCCGCATCGAGAAGCGGTTGATGAAGCTGTTGCCCAGCAGCACGAAGGGCATGGACTGCGGCGAGACGATGGCCTCGAGGTCGTAGACCTCGACGTCGCCCACGCGCACCGAGCGCAGCCGCAGCAGATAGCCGGGCGCCACGCCGTTGGCGGTGTTGACCTGCACCGGCCGGCCCTTGCTGTAGTCGAGGCCGATGCGCTGCGCGTCGGCCACCGACATGGCGACCGTGGTCGCGCCGGTATCGAGCATGAAGGTGACCGGGCGATCGTTGATCAGGCCCTGGGTCATGAAATGGCCGCGGCTGTCGGCCGGCAGCACGATGCGGTTGCCGCTGCCGCCCGAGGGACCGCCGCCGCCGATGCTCACGGGCGTGTCCATGCGTAGGGTGACGCGCTTGCCCTCGGACTCGACCACCGCCTGCTCGGACTGCAGCGAGACCAGCTTCACGCCCTGGAAGGTTTCGCCCACCGCCACCGTCTTGGGCGCGCTGCCGTTGACGATCAGGATCGCGCGGCTGCCGATGGTGCCGGTCAGCATGACCGAGTCGGCCGCCTGGGCCGACGGCGCCGCCACCGCGGCCAGAACGAACGCGGCGACGGCGAATGCCTTCATGGGCCGGGGCTCAGTCGCGGAAGTTGTTGAAGGACAGCGGCGTATCGGGCACGTCCTTCTTGATCAGCGCCATGGCGGCCTGCAGGTCGTCGCGCTTGGCGCCGGTGACGCGCACCGCGTCGCCCTGGATCGCGGCCTGCACCTTGATCTTGCTGTCCTTGATCAGGCGCTGGATCTTCTTGGCGATGTCGCCCTCGATGCCGTTCTTGATCTTGATGACCTGCTTGACCTTGTCGCCGCCGATCTTCTGCACGTCGCCCTTGTCGAGGAAACGCACGTCGACGCTGCGCTTGGTGAGCTTGCTGCGCAGGATGTCCTCGACCTGCACGAGCTGGAACTCGGCATCGCCGGTCATGGTGATTTCCTTGTCCTTGAGCTCGACGGCAGCCGCGGTGCCCTTGAAGTCGAAACGGGTGGCGATTTCCTTGGCGGTGTTCTCGACGGCGTTCTTGACCTCGGGCAGATTGGGTTCGCAGACGGTGTCGAAAGACGGCATGGGCTCTCCTCAGATGTCACGGTAGCTGGATGCGACAATTCTCCCATGATCGTGGAGCACAACGTCCCGCTGCAGCCGTACAACAGCTTCGGCATCGTCGCGCGCGCGCAGCACTTGGTGCGCATCGCGAGCGAGGCCGACCTGGCCGCGCTGCATGCCGACACCGAATGGCGCGATGCGCCGCGTTTCGTGCTGGGCGGCGGCAGCAATATCGTGTTGACCGGTGACGTGAAGCCGCTGGTCCTGAAGGTGGAGATCCAGGGCCGCCGGCTGGTCGAGGAGACCTCGCGCGCCTGGATCGTGGAGGCCGGCGCCGGCGAGGTCTGGCACGACACCGTGCAGTGGACCCTGGCGCAGGGCTACCCGGGGCTCGAGAACCTCGCGATGATCCCGGGCACGGTGGGCGGCTCGCCGGTGCAGAACATCGGCGCCTATGGCGTCGAGCTGCAGGACCGCTTCGATTCGCTCGATGCCTTCGATCTGGAAACCGGCCGCAGCTTCACGCTCGATGCGGCGCAATGCGCCTTCGGCTACCGCGATTCGGTGTTCAAGCACGTGCGCGGCGCCGGCGGCGCCAACGATTTCGGCCTGGCGGGCCGCGCGCTGATCACGCGCGTGCGCTTCCGGCTGCCCAAGCCCTGGAAGGCGGTGGCGGGCTACCTCGACCTGGAACGCAGGATGGAGGAAACCGGCAACTTCACGCCCGATGCGAACGACATCTTCGACTGGATCTGCGCCATCCGCCGCGCCAAGCTGCCCGACTGGCGGGTGCTGGGCAACGCGGGCAGCTTCTTCAAGAACCCGACCGTCACGCCCGAGCAGTGCGCCGACATCATCGCGCGCGAGCCGAAGATCGTGCACTACCCGATGGACGACGGCAGCATCAAGCTCGCGGCCGGCTGGCTGATCGACGCCTGCGGCTGGAAGGGCAAGTCGGTGGGCAATGCCGGCGTTTACGAGAAGCAGGCGCTGGTGCTGGTCAACCGCGGCGGCAACGAGAACCCGGTGACCGGCGGCGAGGTGATGACGCTGGCCAAGGCGATCCAGACCAGCGTGTACGAGCGCTTCGGCATCCGGCTGGAGCCCGAGCCTGTGGTGGTCTGACCCGGCATCGTCCCGGCCTGGCCGCATGGATCTCGACTTCCTGCACCTGAACTACCGCCGGCGCATCGCTGCGCTGGTGTGGCTGCGGCGGCTCGTGATCGTGGCGGCGATCGCCGCGCTGGTGTTCTCGCGCGGGCGCTGGTGGAGCGTGGCGCTGGGATTCATCGGCACCGGGCTGCTGGTGGCCGTGATGGGCTGGTTCGAGACCAGCCTGCGCCGCCAGTTCATCCGCGAGGCGCGGTTGCCGCCCTTCCTGGTCCACAAGCTGATCGCGGCCCATCCGCAGCTGAGCCGGCGCGACGCCGAGCTGGTGCTGCGCGGCCTGCGGCAGTTCTTCATGGCGCACCTGCGCAGCGGGCGCAAGTTCGTCGGCATGCCCTCGAAGGTGGCCGACACCGCCTGGCACGAGTTCATCCTCCATACCCAGGGCTACCAGCACTGGTGCCAGGCGGCCTTCGGCGGCCTCTTGCACCACACGCCGGCCGAGGTGCTGGGGCGCGACCCCAAGCGCAACGACGGACTGCGCCGCAGCTGGTACTGGGCCTGCAAGGAGGAGAGCATCGATCCGCGCAAGCCGGCGCGACTGCCGCTGTTGTTCGCGCTCGACGTCAAGTTCGGCATCGAGGGTGGCTTCAACTACGTACCCGACTGCCGCGACATCGACCGGCAGGCCGGCTCCGATGCCCATTGCGGCACGAGCTTCGGCGAAGGCGGCTCGTCGAGCGGTGGCTGTGGCGGCGATGCGGGCGGCTTCGGCGGCAGCGAATCGAGCAGCGGCGATGGCGGCGGCGGGGATTCGGGCGGTGGCGACGGCGGCGGCTGCGGTGGGGGTTGCGGGGGCGGAGGCGGCGGGGACTGATCGGCCTCGCGCTGGATGCACCCAAGAAAAAAGCAGGCGCGAGGCCTGCTTTTCTTGTTGGGGCTTGGAAAGGCTTACTCGCCCTTGCCGCTGTCGTCGTTCGTGAGCTTCGGCAGCGCCGCGCCCTGGCTCGAGGCCAGCAGGCCGGTCTTGGTGTAGATGCCGAGCTTCTCGCGCGTGTCGACGATATCGAGATTGCGCATCGTCAGCTGGCCGATGCGGTCCAGCGGCGTGAACGCGCCCTCGACCTTTTCCATGCTCAGGCGCTCGGGCTTGTAGGTGAGGTTCGGCGACTCGGTGTTGAGGATCGAGTAGTCGTTGCCGCGGCGCAGCTCGACCGTGACCTCGCCGGTGATCGCGCGCGCCACCCAGCGCTGGGCGGTTTCGCGCAGCATGATGGCCTGCGGGTCGAACCAGCGGCCCTGGTAGAGCAGGCGGCCCAGGCGGCGGCCGTGGTCGCGGTACTGCTCGATGGTGTCCTCGTTGTGGATGCCGGTCACCAGGCGCTCGTAGGCGATGAACAGCAGCGCGAGGCCGGGGGCCTCGTAGATGCCGCGGCTCTTGGCCTCGATGATGCGGTTCTCGATCTGGTCGCTCATGCCCAGGCCGTGGCGCCCGCCGATGCGGTTGGCCTCGAGGATCAGCTCGACCAGGTTGGGGTAGCTCACGCCGTTGAGCGCGACCGGCACGCCTTCCTCGAAACGCACCGAGACGGTTTCGCGCTTGACCTCGACCTCGTCCTTCCAGAAGGCCACGCCCATGATCGGCTGCACGATCTGGATGCCGCTGTTCAAGTGCTCGAGGTCCTTGGCTTCGTGCGTGGCGCCGAGCATGTTGGAGTCGGTCGAGTAGGCCTTCTCGGCCGACATCTTGTAGGCGAAACCGGCCTGCTGCATGAAGGCCGACATTTCGGCGCGGCCGCCGAGCTCGTCGATGAAGACCTGGTCGAGCCAGGGCTTGTAGATCTTCAGGCTCGGATTGGTCAGCAGGCCGTAGCGGTAGAAGCGCTCGATGTCGTTGCCCTTGTAGGTGCTGCCGTCGCCCCAGATGTGGACGTCGTCTTCCTTCATGGCCGACACCAGCATCGTGCCGGTGACGGCGCGGCCCAGCGGCGTGGTGTTGAAGTAGGTGACGCCGGCCGTCGTGACGTGGAAGGCGCCGGCCTGCAGCGCGGCCAGGCCTTCGTTGGCGAGCTGCGCGCGGCAGTCGATCAGGCGCGCGTTCTCGGCGCCGTAGAGCATCGCCTTGCGCGGGATCTCGTCGTAGTCGGGCTCGTCGGGCTGGCCGAGGTTGGCGGTGTAGGCGTAGGGGATCGCGCCCTTGTTGCGCATCCAGTGCAGCGCCGCGCTGGTATCGAGGCCGCCCGAGAAGGCGATGCCGACCTTCTGGCCGGCGGGAACGTTTTGGAGGATGGTCGACATGCTGGGAGGCTCCGTGCGGTTCAGCCGAAGTGGCAGATGTAGCTGTAGGGCTCGCCGCTCACGCGGATCTGGAAGCTGGAGTTGCCCGGAACGTCGAACTTCTGGCCGGGGCCGGAAGCGATCCACTCGGTGGTGCCCGCGAGCTGGTATTCGCAGCTGCCGGCGGTGCCTTCCATGATCTCGGGGGCGCCGGTGTTGAAGGTCAGGGTGGACGGCAGGATCACGCCGACCGATTTCTTCGTGCCGTCGGCCAGCGTGAGGCTGTGGCTCACGCACTTGCCGTCGAAGTAGACATTGGCCTTGGTGGCCACAGCGGCGCTGTTCAGGGTGTCGGTAATCGTCATGGAATGGCGCCGGCGCCGGGGGCGTTCGGCTGGTCGAGGACGGCACCGCGCAGGCGGCGCACCCCTCAGGGGTTGGAGAAGTCCTCGATTTTAGGGGCTTGGCCGGCGGCGCCTGGCCGGCCGGCCCCCTCAGCGGTGCCAGCCGTGGTAGCCGCCGCCGCGCCAGCCGCCGTAGCCGCCGCGGTAACCGCCGTAGCCCCGGTAGCCGCCGCCCCAGCCACGCGAGTAGCCGAGGTTCAGCGAGATGCCGACCGGCGGGTAGACGTAGGGCTGCGGATAGGCATAGGCCGGCTGCACGTAGACCGGCGCCGGATAGACCGCGGCCGGGTAGGCGGGCTGGGCATAGACCGGGGCCGGCTGCGTGCCCGACACGACCACGCCCGGCTCGGGCACGACGTCGTCCCAGGGCGAGCCCGTGGCGTACTGTTGGCCTTGCTGCTGCGGCGGCGGTTGCTGCGCATAGCCGCGGTTGTCGGTTTCGACCGGGTAGGGCGTGAGCTGGTTCTGCGGCGTCACCGGCGCGGTGGTCACGCCGTAGGCGTTGGCCTCGACGGGGATGGTGGCGCCCGGCTGGTAGTCGGTGCGCGTGGTGTAGCGGCGGCCGTTGTACTCGTAGGTGACGTTGTAGCTGGTGCCGGCGCCGTCGCGCACCGGCGTGGCCGAGAGCACGCGCGCCTGCACGGTCTGGCCCGACTGGGCATGGACCAGGCCCGCGCTGGCGGCGAGGACGCCGGCCAGCGAGAGGCCGAGGACGGTACGGATGGTCTGGGTATTCATGTTGGAGACTCCTGCGGATCGGACGCGGTGCGCTGCGAGGGGAGCCCGGCTGCGCCCCGGTCCGGGTTCGACGCCGGCCCGCCAGGCGGGTTCCGGCATTTACACGGCGTTCACAGCACGGTTTTCACAGTCGCTTACAGCGTCCTGGCCCATTGTTCGGCGTCGAAACCGGCCGTGATGTCGGCCTGGCGCGCCTTTTGGTGCCAGTCCACCACCGGCCGCTTGATCAGGCTGGGATTGGCGAGCAGCACGGCGCGCGCCGAGGCGGCGTCGACCACCGATTCGCGCGTGGCGTCGTCGAGCTTGCGCCAGGTGGTGCCGCGGCGGTTGACCAGCGTTTCCCAGCCCAGCGCGGCCAGCCAGCGGTCGAGCTCGGCCTCGGGCACGCCCTGTTTCTTGAAATCGTGGAAGCCGTAGGCGATGTCGTGGTCATCGAGCCAGGCGCGGGCGCGCTTGACGGTGTCGCAGTTCGGAATGTGCGGAGAAAAGACCCCCGTATTTGCACTTTTTATCATTTTCTACAGTGACTTCATGAACTCAGTGCTGACTTCATTTGCAACTTTAAATCACCGGCATAAAATATATGAGAAGCTACTTATTTTTTGCACTTTAATGAAGCTTGAGACCGCTGGCTCACTCGTCATTGTGTCTACAGGGCAAGGGGCCGTGCACGGGCCGTTCACCCTCTACGTCAACGAGCGATATGACAACCCCAATTCAAAGGCGGCTGCCTCACGAGCGTTGAGGGTCCTTTTGCGCGTGGTCGATGCGTTCGGTATCAACCTAGCTGCACGGGCTCTGGACGGGCTGTGCCTTTTAGAAGGCGAGAAAAAGGCGCTGGTCCAACTTGCCCATTACTCGATCGAGAGCATCGAGACGATGACCGATAAGAAGGTCCGAACCATTGCCCTGGCTCAAGCCAGGGTTGATGTTTCTAAGATCAAGAATGCAGTGGCACCGAATACAGCTGCCAAGCAACTGGTTCAAATCGCGGACTTCTTGGCTTGGTACCACAGGAAAGTCCTCGAACCCCGCATGCCACTGTCGTCAGACATTACAGAGGCGCTCAGACGGCAGTTTGAGTTGTGCGCGCAAGAGCTTGCGAGAGCCGTGGCGAGTACCAAGTCGGCTCATCCCCACAAGATTCGTTCGGTTCCATCTCAGCTCTTCTTGGAGATCTATTCGATAGCCTTTCTAAGGGCAACTGATCTGTTCAGGACAAAAGGAGGGAGGGAAGGCGGCAACCTGAAACGCGACCGAGCCATGATTCTTTTGGCCGCAGAAGGGATGAGGCCTGGCGCGATCGGGAACATTGCACTTGCAGACTTCAAATGGCCAAGCGGCAGTGAGCGTGGATACATCGTAATCAAGGACAACACTGCCAGGCGGATTAACGAAGTGACAACTGCCACACCGAAGCAGAAAGGAACGGGCAGCCGGCAGAACTACAACTCCGAAATGACAATGTCGATCTGGCCTACGACTGCCCAAGCCATTCAAGAATACATCGCGGTCGAAAGGGAGGCCGTTGCGAGGCGCACTCTAACCAACAGGTCTAGAGGGTTCCTATTCTTGGCCGAGCATGGGGGGCCGATCACCGACCGCGGAACGATCGGCACGGTGTTCAGGCGCGCGGGGTCAGGACTTCAGCGGCTTGGTTTACTGGCCAAGGATCCGAAGGACCCTTACCTTGAGGGTGAGCAGTACAACTTCTCTGCATATTTGCTGCGGCACTCGTCAGCTTCTTTGTTCTATTCCAGCAAGACCCGCGAGATGAAAGGCGAGGTTGTAGAGGATCTGATGAAAATGAGATTTGGCTGGGCGAGAGAGAGCGGCATGCCTAGGCTATATGCCCAGCGGGCCTTGAGCGATGCAGCAAGTTTGACGGTAGACGATTTCGTCGACTCCCTGATGGCAGCGTCGCGAGAGAGGCGAAGGACGAGCGATGGTGGAAGCTAGGCTATGAACACCATGCGTAAAGCTATTGGCAACACGCTCGCAGAGTGGAGAGAGGACGAGCCGCTGCGCTGGGCCATGCGAGAAACCAAGGGGCAGGGCAAACACGCCGTCGAGGAAGAGTTCATTGTCGACTTTACGGCGCTCCTGGCGGGCTATAGCCAAGCGTTCCTACTTGCTCTAAAAGACGTCATTGTGGATAGGCGGCTGCGGGTCTCTTTACGGACTGTTGAGATTGAGCAAGGTCGAATTCGCCGCCTGTTTGAAATCTGTCACGACCACTTTGCAGATGTTTGCAAGCAGCAGGCGCTCGCAGCAGTTCAATTTGACCGTGTTAGCTCGGACTTCCTGCTGGGCTTGGCAGCGGTCAAAAGCAAAATTCCGGCCGCTTACCTGAAAGGGCTTCGATCCCTGTTTGTGGCTAACCGCCAAAACGGCGCGCTTTTCTCATCAGATCTTCAACTCGGCGATTTTCCAACCGGAGAGAACAACTCGGGTGAATGGGGCCAACTCAGAAAGAACGTGTTGGTCAGCGCGATGAGTCGTTCGGCGCTTGTACAAATCCTCAACATCACCGAGGCTGCCTTTGCCGCAGGTGAACTGAGTCTCGGACGCTACGCCTTCAGTCGCCTCCTTCTAAGTCGGGCTGCCCGCCCGGAAACCTATCGGGTGCTCCGGTGCAAGGACCTGCGAGTGGACACGAGCAGTGGAGTCAAGTCTTACTTTCTTGATCTCACGATCCCGAAAACGAGAATGGCAACGCGACCACGGGCCACGGTTTCCATCCATCGAGAGGTTGGTCAGTTGCTTGAGAAACAACGCGAGGCCGTAGCGACGCGGCTTCGATATCTTGTTGAGGTTAGAAATGCCTTGCTCAGCGATGAACAGCGCGATGCATCTCGCTACACCATTGGCGATCTACCACTCTTCCCGACCCACGCAAAGCAAATGGACGAGGCGACCAATGCCCGCCTCGGAATGTTGGCCAGCACGAATTCGTTCAACGGCAACTATGTCATGCCGCTCAGGAAAATGACCGGCAAGGTGCTCACATGCACCGCGATGCGCCATACCTTGGGTACCCAGATGGCCATTGCTGGATGTTCGTCAACCACGATCGCAGCAGTCTTACTTCATGCCACCAACGAAACAGCCAAGGTCTACGTGGATTTGATTTTTGAGGGAGCCATCGATGAACTCAGCGACTCGATGGAGGACGCGTTTCTCGAGCACTTCCCAGTGTTCAAAGACTTTGTATCGGAGCGGGATATCGCCGAACCCGCCAAGCGAGTTCAATCAGAGTCATTGGATCGGACATCGTGGAAGACTACAGGTGAGTGCGGACGCGATCGGATCTGTCAGTACGCGCCCATCGTCTGCTACGAATGCCCCAAATTCAAACCCTGCTACGACGTGGACCACACTATAAACTTGGATGTGGTTCATGAGGAGATCAATGCAGCTCGGTCCGGAGGACTCCAGCGTCAGACCGATATAAAGCGCTATTCGCACATCGCGAATCGCATCCGCATTGTGATCAACGTGTGCGAACTGAAGCAAGCGGCCATCGCTGCCGAACAGAGCCAAGCGAAAGAGCAGCCATGAACCGGATGACGGATCTAGCGATCATCCGACGCGCGGATGCATTGCAGGCCCTGGCAGAAAAGCGCCGACAGGACATGAAGCGGCGCTGGCCTGAGGTCGACTTCGATGCTGAAATCTGGCCGATCAAGACTCTTTACGACACCAGGCTGCTTGATGTGCGGTTCGGCCCCACGATCGCCAACTTTGCCGGCAAGGATGACAGCTATGTGCTGGCCCTCCGGTGTCTGATTGCCTCGGCTGCGCTCGAAGGCAAGAGCAAATCATGGCAACGCGGTTTCGAAGCATGGCGGTTGCTCGCGACTTCTCCAGTGTCGATGTCGGCCCTGCATCGTCAGCACCTGCATAGGCTTGAAGCGGATGAAATCGAGAAAGCGACTCCGGAATCAGCATCGGCATGTTCACAAAGATTGGGTCTTCTGAGCCGCCAGCTCGATGAACTGGCCCGAGAAGGTGTAGTCGATCGTCTCATGTGGAACCCGAGTATTGAAGCCAAGGGTGCGCTTCGTAAGCTAACGCAGCAGCAACGGAAGGCCTTCCAAAATGCCAAGGGCGGGGTCCTCGACCGACAGATTGAAGCCTTGTCAGAGGCTACGGCGGCAATGTTGCGAGGGGACCGCCGGCTCAGCACAGCGGATCGATCTGCGATCGCCGTGGCCAACATCCTCATGTGCGCGCCATCGCGGATCAACGAACCGTTGACTTTGAAGATCAGTGACCGATATACCCTTGAGAATTTCGTGGAACGTGTCTCGGATCAAGCTAGTAGCGACGATCTATACCGAGCTCATCAATTGCTGTTCATGAAGGGTAGCAAAGGGGCTCAGGCTTCGGCTAAGCCCATCCTTAATTTCATGATCGACTTGACCGAGCAGTGCTGGCAGATTTTGCTCGACCACGGAAAACGCTCGCGTGCAATCGTCGCATGGTACGAACTGCATCCTGACCAGCTTTACCTGCCGGCGGTGCTCGATCACCTCCGAGGCAGACCTCTCTCGGCAAGAGAAATCTGGCAGATTGTCAACGTGACAGCGGAAGAGCCTACCCACACCGATCTGACATCTACCTATCAGTCCATCTTGCGACCGCTCAACAAGCCAAAAGACGGCACTGTGCCGGTCGAATTCGTTGAGATTGACAATCCTCGGAGCACTCGAAACGACGGATACAAGAATGGAATCACAAAATTGCAAGCCCTGCCGTGGCAGGCTGTTGAAACTCTTCTCCTGAAGCAGGTGAAAAGCCGCCTGGCTCGATTGCGCAAAGTGACGCCGCTCACCCGGTATGAGGGGGTACTCAGCGAGATGCTGATGCTCGTGGATAGGGATCAGACACCCTACCTGCCGCAGGCATGGGACGACAGGGCCATTCGAGACCGTCTCAAGCAACGGGGTGGGAAACGCCAGGCCGACCCTTGCGTTTTCATCAAGCTTGGTCTTCGGATGACGCAGGGCAACAAAGAGGTCAACTGCTATTTGGAGCCACACGACACGCGGCGGTGGCTGACCTCGCAAGCACTGTTGGCTAGCGAGCGGTTGAGCGATGTACTGATCAACAAATGGGCGAATCGCCTATGCGTCGGTCAACTCGACCACTACGATTTCCGGACTGACGAGCAAAAGGCCGACCAAGCTGCCATGCCAGCGCCAAGGGAACTTGTTGAACTCAGCAAAGGGTTGCAAGCATTGGAGGGGCTGGAGTCACAGTACGGATTATCGGCACAGGTCGTGGTTGCCCATGGTGAAGGTATCGCCGTGACGAGCCTTGAGGAAATTTGCCAAGCTACCGATGACCGGCCTGTTGCTCGAACGGGCGGTCAACTCATCATCCTGTACCCCACTCGATTCGGCATGTGTTTGCACCAGCACCATGAGACGCCTTGTCGTTCATACAGTTGTCCTGGATGCGACAACCAGGTTGCGGTCAAGGGACATATGCCTACGAATGAAGAATGGCGAAAGGAAGCTGAGTTGACGAATCGCAGTATCGTCAACCAGTTGCAAAACCTCCTCACTGCACGCAACCGAGGCATCGCTGACGACCTGGAAGCTCTGGACGCCCATCTGCTGACCTTGATCGGGAAGGGGCTGGATCCTCAAGCTATGACCAGTGACCTCATTCAGAAATTCCATGAGGTCAAGGATCGGATTCGCGATCCAAACTTCAAGCGTTCACTGGAACGAGCATTCGTTGCAAAAAACGTAGTTGCGCGGCTAGATGATCCCGAGGTCACCAGTGGCGCGTTAATCAAATACCACAACGCTAGCCAGCATTCCGCTCCTGGGCATGAGCGCGCCATTGAAAGCCATTTCGGCACTCGTGAAGCGATGGACCGCCAAAGCGAAACTTTCTATAAAGAGCATAGTGAATTCGCTCCCGCGCAGCTGGGCTTGAGGGATGAGGGCCATCTGCTGGCAGATAGCAAGGATGGCGATGAGGATGTCTATGAGCAAGCCGCCTGAGAAGACCAAGGGCATGCGGGGTCGCAAGGAGTTGCTAACAGAGGACCTCGCGCGGAGGATCGCGCTGATGATCGAACAGTTTCCTGACGCCCACATCGCAGTCACCTGGGAAAATGTGATTGCGCAGGTAAAACGGCGATTTGGACATGAGTTTCACCGAAATCCGCTATCCCAAAAAACGTGGGATGGTCGCAAGATCATCGCTGAAGCATATAACGAAGCCAAAGACGTCCAGCGGCGTCTCCTTAAGGAGACGGCGCCAAAGTATGCAGACAATCCGCGCTCGCGGCTGAGGGAGATCATTGCCAAGCTTCAAGCTGAGAACTTGGCCTTACGCGAACAATTGAACAAGGTCCGAGCGCAGCAATACGACGAGCTCTATTCTTTGCTGGATCTCCGAACGCCATTGCATCAAGTGGTGGCATCCAGGCATGCTCACAAGCCAGATCTCGACAAGACCGAAGGGCTGGAGCAAACCGGGGACACCGTTGTATCGCTCGCAGATGCGAAGGCCACCCGGACGCCAAGCAAGAATCCGTAAGCAAGCAGAGTGATGCATCCAGCACCAGAGTCCGGTGATGGTGTTTGAGCAACCCATGATGGCTTGAAGGAAGCAATGCTCGCCAGGCCAGCTTGGTGATAAAGCCTCGATCAAGATTGCTCTTCCAGGTGGCCATGCACCGCATCAGCGTGCTACGTGTCGCCGCCCGACCTTCCGCGCCTTGCAGCCACAGCAGATCGCGCAGCATGCCGCCACCGGCGAACGGGTACCGCAGGTGCAACTCGTCGGTGCGATGCATCCACCCGTGGGAGCAGCCTATCCACTCTGCGACATGTTCAGATTTGTGAAGCCGGCTCTGATCGACTACGCAGATCGATGAGCATTGGAATACCAAACCGGTTGTCGGCGAAGTGTTTCACCGATTTGCAACGCCGTGGCCCGACCGCCTCATCGCACTGCGAGATTCAGCTCATCGATCTCTTTGATCAGATGAGCTGCGAGCTTTTGCACGGACGCAGGCGTAGGGTGGCGCAGATAGGAAAGCGCCAAGAGCGTCAACGGGTGGACGCCCAGAACTGCAGCCAATTCGTCCACCTTGGCAACGGTAGGCTGTTTCAGTCCTCGCTCCAACGAAGAAATGTAGGTCCTGCTCGACACCTGGTCGAACGATTCTTGCGGCAATCCCTTGGCCTTGCGGGCCATGCGCAGCGCACGGCCGAAGTCGGATTGGAGGGGGCGATGAGCCGCAGATTTCATCCCCTCTATTGCGTCATTTAGAATCCCATAGGGCTACAACCTATAGGGTTCATTTTTATGTTTGTGACGATGGATTCGCATGAGGTGAGGATCTCTTCCATGCTGGCCGGTCCCGGTGTGAGATGCTGGAGAGCGGTCAAGTTGAACTTGTCGATCCCCTTCTTCTTCCCGACTTGGGTGGTACAGGAAGACGACCTCGAGGTCCCGGAGCGAGCTCTGCTGATCTATGAGAGCGATTTCCTCGATCTCTTCGAGAGCGTGGGGCCGCAATCACTGCGACACCTTCAGTATCTGGCGCCGATGGAGAGCGATCGTGATCGCTGGCAAATTCGAGATATCCGAAAGATCTGGTCGGCAACCAGCGTCGATGCCGATCAGGTCGAACATCTGGTCCTCGAAGATGAGAACGGAGCGCAGTTCACACACTACAGCATGCGCTCTTCGTTCAGCATTCGGCATCAGATCTGGCCGGTCAACTGAACATGGAAATCCCGCTCCTGCTGGCCCTCGCCGTCGTCTTGGTACTCTTCTACTGGGCCTGGATCGCATTGCCTCGTTCGATTCAGACCGGACGCGAGCAGTTGCTGCGGGCGCAGGGTCAAGCATCTGGCGCGACCTTCTTCCCGGTCGATCCCCGTCGCATGCTGGGCGATTGGGATGGAACCTGCATCTTGTTCGATCCGGATGCACGTAAGGCTTGCATCGTCGTTCGTGGAAAGAACGCCCGGACGGTCGATTTCGAGTACTTCAACACTTGGCAACTCAAGTGGACCGAATATCCCGGAAACCCGGTGTTTCGCTTTCAGCACGTGCACTTCCTCTTCGAGACCAGTGACTTCGATCGCCCAACGATCCGGGTCGCCGTGCCCTCCAGGTCCGACGGCGAGGCTTGGAACGCCAAGCTCTCGATCCTGATGCCCTGAATGCGCTGCTGAAGAAATGGTCCTACCGACGTGAAACTGCTCATCCTTTCGGACCTTCACCTCGAGTTCGGGACCTTTCTCGTCCCGAAGGTCGACTACGACGCAGTGATCCTTGCTGGGGACATCTTCGTCCCCGGTTCCAAGGCCATGCGCTGGGCCCGGCGGGCGGGGAACTTTGGGGAGACGGTCCCCATCGTCTTGGTGCCTGGCAACCACGAGTTCTTTCAAGGCGTTTTGCAGACCACGCTCAAGGAAATGGCGCTCACCGCGAGTTCGTGCAACGTGCATCTCCTGGCACCCGGCGAGGCCATGATCGCCGGCGTCCGCTTTCTGGGCTGCACGCTGTGGACAGACTTCGAACTGCCGATCCAGACCAAGACGGGAACTCTGACCGACACCGAGCGGGCCATGAAGGCGGCGAAAGTCCGTCTCAACGACTACTCATCGATCCGGTGGGCCGAGGCGCAGGAATCCTCCGACGCACCCGTGGTAGCAGCCAAGTCAAGAAAGCGCCGCCTGGTACCCGAGGACACACTGGCGCTCCACCAGCGTGACCGCGCCTGGCTGGCCCAGAAGCTGGCCGAGCCCTTCGACGGGCCAACGGTGGTTGTGACCCACCACGCCCCGCATCGAAACTCTCTCGCTCCGCGCTATCAGTCCGACTGGCTGTCCGCAGCCTTTGTGAGCGAGCTCCCAAGTTCCTTCTTCGAAGTGCCGTCACTCTGGGTGCATGGCCACATCCACGAGAGCTTTGACTATCAAGTCGGCAACTGCCGGGTGGTGTGCAATCCCCGTGGGTACTTGCGGCATGACCGCGGCCTGGAGAACAAGCAGTTCAACCCCGAACTCGTGGTCGAGCTATGAGTGACAGCCAGTTATCTACCCGCACGATCCAGCAAGTGCTGGCTGCCGCGACTGCGGTCGCGGGTGGGGACCTCGAAGCTGCCATCCTCTGGTACAGGAACGAGCCACTCGCGCTGTTTGAAAACAGGACCGCCGAGTCGCTGGTAGCCGAAGGGCGAGCTGCCGACGTGCTCAATCTCCTTGAGTCTTTCCAGGCCGGGTTTGCTGGATGATGAAGCCCTGTACTTGCCGTCTACCCGTGGCAGAAGCGACGTTGACCCACGATGCCGTTGGTCGCACGAGTGATTCCAGCGATTTGCTGTTCCTGGATATCGATGGTGTTCTTCATCCTGTCGGCGTGGACTACTCGTTCAGCAGCAGGTTCTTCAGCCATTTGCCGCGGCTCGAGGCGCTTCTTCGAGAGTTCGAGTCTGTCGACGTCATCATCTCGTCGGATTGGCGGCTGGCCGAGAGCATCGAGCAGCTGCAGCGGTATTTCAGCACCGAGATCCGGCGTCGGATCATCGGCGCGACGCCGCAGATTGACCCCGGTGTGGCCGTCCACCACCGGCGTCAGTTGGAGATCCAGGCGTGGCTCGATGGGAACGGCCGCAGCGACGCGGAATGGGTCGCACTTGACGACTGGCCCGAGAACTTCGAAGCGGGCTTCGCGCGGCTCGTCCTCACCGATCCCAAGCGTGCATTCGATCAAGACAGCTTCCAGGAACTACGCTCGCACTTCCTGCGGTTTGCGGCTGGACGATGAACCGCCATCGGCATTTGAAATGAAACCGCTCATCTCATCGAACCTCCGTGCGCGGTCCGAGCACAACCAGTCGAAGCCCAAGCTCATGTTCTTCGGCGACCCACACGGCGATCTCGATCCGGTGATCGCCGCGGTCGAGCGCTTTCAGCCTGAGGCGATCGTGCTGCTGGGCGACATCCAGGCGCGCCGACCTCTGCACGACGAGCTAAGGCCGATCCTGGATCTCACCGAGATCTGGTTCATCCACGGGAACCACGACACGGACTCCGACGCCGACCACGACAACCTGTGGGGATCAGAGCTCGCCACCCGCAACCTGCACGGACGCATCGTCGAGATCGCAGGGTACAAGGTCGCAGGCCTGGGCGGCATCTTCCGCAGCAAGATCTGGGATCCGCGGCGGCCGATCGAGGAGGCGGCGTTCCAGTCGAGCGACGCCATGCGCCGCACCATGAAGCGCGAGGAACGGTGGCGCGACGGCATCTCCCGCAGGCACCGGTCCTCCATCTTCCCGAACGACTACCTGCAGTTGCTCCGGAGCCAGCGCGCCGACATCCTGGCGACGCACGAGGCGCCTTCGGCGCATCCGCACGGCTGGCGGGTGATCGACGAGCTCGCTGAGAAACTCGGCGTCCAGCTGGTGGTTCACGGCCACCACCACCGGTCCATCGACTATGTCGGCGAGGGCTTGATGACCACCGCGGCGCCGTTTCGCGCCTTCGGGGTCGACATGGGCTTGCACCTGGCATGGCCGCGCGACGAGCCTGGGCCGGGAGAGTCTCTACAAGACATACTCGACCTCGCTACTCAGGTGTTCGGCGCAGCGGCCCAAGCCTGGCTGGACAAGCCGCACGAGCTGCTCGATGGTCAAACGCCGACGGCGTTCGCTGTCGGGGGCGGCGCTGGCAGAGTGCGATCGATCCTCATCGCGATTCAACACGGCGGTGTCGTATGAAGGCTGGTGGATATGGGCTAGGAGATTCAGGGTGATCCTGTTCCTCGACTTCGACGGCGTTCTGCATCCGGAAGGGGAAGAACACATCCTCAACGGCGGCGCCGATTTCTGCTTCCTATCGCGACTAGAGGCGTTGCTGCGCGAATTCCCGCACGTGAACATCGTGATCAGTTCATCCTGGCGCGAGCAGCTTCTCTACAAGACCTTGCTGAAGCCTTTCTCCAGCGACATCAGAGCCCGCATCCTCGGAGCCACGCCTCATTCGGGTTTTGGCCTTCCACCGCCGTACAGGAAGCGTGAAGGAGAAATCCTTGCCTGGCTCCAGATCCACGATGCGATCAATGAGCCATGGGTTGCACTCGACGATGCCGACTGGCAGTTCGATCACTGCAAGGACCATCTGGTGGTGTGCGGCTCGTTCACCGGCTTCGACGACAAGGCGAGTGCCGAGCTTCGTGCGCGCTTTGAAGGGGCGATTCAATGAAAGTTCTGATTCTTTCCGACCTTCACCTCGAGTTCGCACCTTTCGAGCCGGTGCCTGATCTCGAGTTTGATGCTGTCATCCTGGCCGGCGACATTCATTCGCCCGCCAAGCGCGCCGTCCAGTGGGCGGCGGATCGCTTTCGTGGCAAGCCCGTGGTCTATGTCGCCGGCAATCACGAGTACTTCGACGGACGGTTGGACACGACCCTGACCGATGCACGCCGGGAGGCCGAAGGAACCAATGTCCATCTTCTCGACGGTGACGAGTTGGTGGTCGATGGCGTGCGCTTCCTCGGCGCGACGCTGTGGACTGACTTCGCGCTTGCCATCGAGACGCCTGAAGGTCCGGTCAGCGATGTCGGGCGTGCCATGAAGATGGCGACCAATCTGCTGAACGACTACGCGCTGATCCGCACGGTCGACGAGTCGGCAGAGCCCGATACCTGGCGGGACAAGCAGGGAAGAAAGCTTCAAGCGGCCGACACACTGCGGATTCATCAGGCACAGCGCGCCTGGCTGCAGACGAGGCTCTTGGAACCGTTCCCTGGCCCGACCGTGGTTGTGACGCACCATGCACCTCATCGCGGTTCGCTGGCGCAGCGCTACGCCGATGACTGGGCCTCGGGCGCATTCGTCACCGAGCTTCCGGAAGCTTTCTTCGATGTACCCATGCTCTGGGTGCATGGTCACACGCATCAGCAGTTCGACTATCGAGTCCGTTCTTGTCGAGTCGTGTCCAACCCGCGCGGATACGTCAACTGGAGTGGCAGGATCGAGAACAAGGCGTTCGAGCCTGGTCTGGTCATCAATCTGGGGTCTCCCAGCATGGCTCCGCTGAGGATGTGCTGCTGAAGCGCTGATGGAGTGCGATCGGGCGGATCTGGTTCTTCACCCAGTTGTTGTCGATCGGCAATTGCCCATCGTCGATGTAGCGCGTGAGCGCGATCCATTGCTTTAGGCTGTAATCCAGCGCCCGGGCCAGCGCTGTGCCATCGGTCGCGCGAAGGCGGTGCGCGATCAACCTCCCATGGCCTCGTCACAATGGCCTGCCCTTGTACCCTGCGGGAGGCGACTTTGGCTCTTTCGCCACCTTTGCAGCCGATGTCGACTTAAACAATGAAGGATCTACCTCAAACACACTGACAGCTACCTGGTGACTGCCGTGAACATGGGCTACCAAGCGCTCGTGTTTCGGCAGTGGAACTTGCGCGGTAGAGCCTCCAAACTCACCGGAATTTGCCAACACCACAGGCTGGTACATGTGGAAGTGCAAGGCAGCAATCATGTTGTCGAAGGTCTGAATGTCTTGATTCAAGGCTGCTACCAGGAACATATCTGACCGATCACGAAGATCTGCCACTAGATCGAGGTCGGTTGCGTCATAGCAAATCGCAGCGGCAACTCGGGTTCTTGTCTTCGCGCCGATAGGCAGTTCAATGAGAGTTACGTGAGGTCGGTAGCCTTTCACGCCCATCTTTGCCTCCAACTTCATGGGATACAGCTTGCCCTGCCAGACGTACTGGAAACTGCGCCCATGGGCTGGGGATTCCGTCCGAATGAGCCAGAGGCCCTGATTCACGACGCCGCCAGCCTTGTTTGAATGCAGAAAGGTCAGGCCAGTGAAGATGTTGGCTCGCAGTTTGTCGGACAGCCGGCGCAACAGTTGGACGTGTTCAGGATGAACGGCCAACTCGGGGAACAGAACTAAGTCAACGACTGGGCCGGTTTCCTCGCCCTTTCCACGCGCGGTAGCCACTGCAGAAGCCCATGTCTTGAGCTTCTGATAGGTCAACTTGCAAACCTCAGCTAAGTGTCTTCGATGCTCCGCTAGCACGCTTGGTGACCAATGCAATGGGTCCTTGACGTCGAACTCATCCCGACGCGGCAGCATGGGTTGAACGATGGCCACGCGCAGTGGTCTGTTCTCTAGCGGCGCATGGTCATCGACCGGCACCACGTAAATGGGAGTCTGGCTTCGGCTGCCAAACAAGGCACGCTGTATGTCGATGCGCGACTCCACCAGCATCAGCAGTTCCGCCGCTGTGCGTGCCTGACCTGCGGCAGCGGCATCATTGGACCGAAACTCGACGCCGGGCCATTGCAGCAGTGTTGACAGCAGTCCGGACAACCAGGGGGATACTGGACCCGGCTCGTCCAGTAGGCCGCGCCCAGAGTTGAGCAGACCGAAGCGCCGTTTAAACCAAGTGCTGCTGAGTCCGGTGTACCGACCTACGTCTTCCGTTACCAGAAAGCGGCGACTGGTGAAGTCGAATTCCCCGGTCAGCGCGGCTCGAAGAACGCGTCCCAATCCGTAGAGCCAAGCGCATTCTTCGGCGACCCACGGCGGGTTGTTATAGAGCGGGCTGTCCGGCTCGTTGGGCTCAAGCGCCTCAATCGATAGAAAGGCGTTCGACGCTGGAAGCGCTGGAATTCGCTCCCAGTCCTCGCAGCGTAAAATGATGTCAGTTGCGGACAGCCCTGCGGCCAAACGGTCTTCGATCCCTGGATGGCGCAAGAGCGCAGCGGCCAGCAGGAGAATGCTGTTCTCCTGACCGAATACGTTGTCCGGCTCCAACATCAGGTGGAGAAGCAGCGCGACATCCTTCGGACCCGCGCCTGCCCGGCGAACCGAGAGTGCACGCCTGTTGGTCTCTGTTATGGATCGTGGAACAAATTTCCGCCACAACGGGGACTTGCGACCGTTCAGTGTTGCCATCACCAAGTCCGGCCGGTTGAGCGAAAGCGATCGAAGCACGTCGGCCTGCAACGTCTCGTCTGTCGTGCGCCGCAGGCCATCAGCCAGCCAGGTGCCAAAGCGTCGCGGGTTGGGGTGGAGTTGCTGCGCAACAATAGCGAGCGGAAGAGCCGCCTTCAACTCCGTTCCATGTGCCGGCTCATACAGTGCCGCTCGCTGCAGAGCGGCATATGGCTGCAACTCGGCGGTATCTGTGCCAGTAGTGGTAGCGATCGACATATCGCCTATCGATACAAGATACAGGCGCACCTGTTGGCGAAGGTACCAGGGCGACTCCGGCCGGTCGGTGAGAATTCGTCGAGCCAGTGCGCCCAACTCTTCGCGGTAGCCAGCTACATCCACCCCTTCCGGGTACTCGTCCGCATCACGGAACCCTGTTTCCACGGCGCCTGCACGCATCAGGTCCGCCAATACGTACTCGGCAACTAGCACCTCCCGCTGTTTCCCGGCACTCAGGTCCTGCGGAACATCGAAGAGTTTCACTCCAAGAGCTTCAGCCACAGGTGCCAACAGCCGCGGATGGGGAAATAAGTCCAGTCCGCAGCGCAACAGTAGTGCAAGCGCTGGGTTATCGGCCCAGCACTTGATGAACTTCCGTGCCGTCGACTCGAACTCGTGCGAAAGCACTCGGCCGTTTGTCACGTACTCGGTTTGCGGATCGGCCGAGTCGATGCGCGCTTCCGTATCGGTCATTGCTAGGCGATGCCGCATCAGCTGTGCAAGGCGAGTGGCCACGAATCGCTTGACCGTGTCGTCGCGCACATCCGTGTTCGGAACGGCCACAGTCGCGAGCGACAGGCGTGACGGCTTGGGCTCCGCAACGTCGTCGATCTGGTCCGACATCCAGAGCAAACCGTCTAGTCCGCCGGCCGCCTGTTCCAGTGACTCAAGGTCGAATGTGCCGCTTAGCTCAGCGTTGAGCATCTCCATCTGCGCCGACATGTGGCTTTGCGCAGAGATGGCGCGGTATGCGGTGATGGTGCACTTGTCCGGCGAGAGCTCCAAAACTTGTCGAGCGGCAATGCGATGGCAGTGAGCTTCAAGCGCGCGGGTTACGTACGCCTTGACCCGCTCCAGCACGGCGCTCTGCCCCAAACCGCCCGGGCCACTTGGGGCCTCCACGACAAGTCGCATATCGTCCACATACCGGCAGTAGTCCAGCAGCTTGACCTCGTCGCCAATGTCTTTGGCCTTAGCTGCCACTTCTTGAAGGCTTTGGTCGAAGCGAACCAAATACGCGTTGGCCAGAAAGCCAGAGGCCACCAAGCCTTGCGGCAGGCCGAGCTCCAGTTCGGTTTTCCCGGGGCCGGCAATCAGCCCTGCATGCCGATGCTCTTCATCTCTCCAGCGCCAATCGAAGACCCTAGCCGTGCGCTGCCAGAACGTGTCATCGGCACGTTGCCGATCGGGCAATCCGTGTGTTGTCCAAAACTCTGCCTCGATCTGCTGCAGTTCGGTCAGCAGCGCAGCCCGATCCACCCGGTCGAAGAACGACTTGATGTCGAGAGAGACAACGAACAGCTCGCGGCGAGGAGCAAGCTGTGGCATCAGTTCGTCGCAGACACGACGTGGACGCGCCAGGAACGCACGATAGTCCTGGAAATACTGCCGGTAGGTTCGGCTGTTTCCCCATGAGAACTTCGCTCGCGGTCGCTGTGTTGACGAGCGCTCCCAACTGCAATGCAGTCGGTTTCCGTAGCTCACCACACCTGCCGCGCGAGCACTTAGCCCATCCGTGTCGGTCGTGTTGCCCTGGGCCGATTCCACCGCCTCGGCGAGGCACATCATCACCGCCGTGGCCAATGTCTGGTCGCGAATGGTCAGATGCGCCAGCGGGCGAAGCTTCTGAGTCGTTTCGGTCAAGATGTCGGCCGTGTCTTGCTCGGCCCGGGCCTCGGCCCTGGGGCTCCAATCATCAAATGTCGGGTCTGAGCCCAGGCTGTCGAGATCCAAGCTCAGCAGATCATCGATTTGGATATTAGGAGCCGCCCTGAAATCCCATTTGGCATTCTTGGGGGCAGGTACCAGTAGCATGTCGTGAGGCCGGAAGTCGTCGCTTCGGATCGCTTCTCCCCACCGAACAAGGCGGTCCTCAAGGTCGATGGTCGAAGCGTCCAGTTCCAAGACGTCGGCATACCAATTGTGGCGGCGGATGAACGCATGCGACTTCTTCCAAGCCTGTGCCAGGACCACCACATCGGCCAAGCTCTCCCCTTGCAGAGCCAAAGAGCTGTACTGTTCCTTTACCACCGTCATGACTTTCCCTCCAAAATTTTATTGTGCTTGGCTGGGCGAATGAGGCTCACTCCAGCGCAGTTGTTCGCTACATCATCGACAGAAACTGTCGCTGCTAGAGGTGTCTAGTGTCATGGAGACCGTCAATGTCGATGTCAATGCGCCGACGGATGCTAGCCGGGCCAGGATTTCATGGGAATCACCCCCGCGACGGCCGCAAGCCAACCGCGGGTAGGAAAACCTGCCGTTACCAGCGACGGCTTACCTAAATAGTGAAGTGCCGCACGGGGTGGTGCGGGCGATCATAGAGAAGCGATTGGACGTTCGTCCTGAATCTCGCACGCGCATTGGCGTTCGGCGACTGCAGATGTTCAAGAGTAGAAGGTCCACCATCTGCACCCAGTCTGAAGGAGGCGTCAGGGGACCGGAGCACACATCGATTTGCCCCGTGCCAGTCGACCTAAGCCTCTTAGGTCAACGCTGCCGCCGCACGGCACAATGCGTCCATGCCAAATATCGCCTCGATTCTCAAAGCAGAGATTTCCCGCGTTGCTCGCAAAGAGGTGCGCGCCGAGATCGAAACGCTCAAGAAGGCATCCGTCGCCCATCGTGCGTCGATTGCCGAGCTGCGTCGCCAAGTGAATGCGCTCGAGACAGAACTGCGCCGTTTTTCGAAGGCCGCGACGCGTCCCGCCACCTTGCCTGATTCAGCCAATGAGCCTGCAGAAGGCACAAAGCGCCGATTCAGCGCGACCAGGTTGGCGGCACAGCGCTCAAAGCTCGGACTCTCCGCTACACACTATGGGCAACTGGTCGGCGTCTCCGGGCAGACGATCTACCACTGGGAACAAGGCAAGGCACGTCCGCGGGCGGCGCAACTCGAGAGCCTTGCAAGGGTGCGAGGCTTCGGAGCACGAGAGGTTGCGCTGCGCCTGTCCACGTAGTGAGATCTACGCATGAGCGGCAAGCTCATTCTCCTCTGGAGATCCACTGTACCGCGTTGGACCAGAGACTGAAGAAGCCAGCAGGAGCATGAAAAGGTACGTGGCACCATTTTCCTGAGAGTGGCCAGCTGCCCGCTTTGGTGCGAAAAGCCGGCGCTGTACTCTTCGATAATTTTCACGATCCGGGCCAACCACTTTGTCATCTACAAAAATCTCGAAAATCGAAGATTCGAACGGCATCAGCATCGGTTTGGACCTGCCTCTGCAAGCTGGTAGCGCACTTCGACTTGACAAGTTCGGCCGAGTCGGATTCGCAAAGTCAGCGGCGGAGGCGCTCCGTCGCATTACGTCCAATTCCGGCTTTGTGCTTTCCATTGAGGGAGCGTGGGGAAGCGGAAAGACTTCGGCCCTTGCAATGATCGAGGAGTTGCTGGGACAAGGCAGCAAGGCAGACAAGCCCGTCATCGTGCACTTCAATCCATGGCTGATCGGTGATCGTGACGCGTTGCTTCGGCACTTTCTGTCCAAGCTCGCGACAGCAGCAAAGCTCACCGACCACGCCAAGAATGGCAAGAAAGCTGCCAAGGAGCTGAAGACGTACGCCAAGGCATTTGATGTCATGAAGCTCATACCTGGCGCGGAGCCGTGGGCCTCCATGATCAAGTCTGTAGTCCTTGCTGTGGGAGAGACAACGGAGGAGATCGCCGAGTACAAAACGCCAGACATTGAAGTACAGAAGACGAGAGTAGAAGAGGCACTAGAAAAGCTGACTCAGCCAATTGTCATCTTTGTGGACGACATCGACAGGTTGTACCCTCTGGAAGTCTTCGAGATGATTCGCATCATCAAGGCAGTTGGCGGCCTACCGAACGTTGGCTACGTCATAGCCCTTGACCCAGCCTATGTGGGGCGGGCGCTGCAAAGTGCATCCGTGCCGCAAGCCGACAACTATCTGGACAAAGTCGTGCAACTCAGGATGCCACTGCCGGGGATGTCACTCTCTTCGCGCAGAGATCTCGTTAACGAGGCACTTGGAACGTTGCATCCGGATGCGTCCGCAAGCCATTTTTCGGATTCCGAGGACCGTATCGCCATGCTCTACTTCTCTGGGCTCAGAGAACTTCTCGAGCAACCTAGGGATGTGACCCGCGTCTTCAATACAGTGCGCGTAATTGAGCCGGAGCTGCGCGGCGAAGTGGTCCTTTCGGACATCGTGGGTCTAGCAACTTTGATGGTGAAGGCCTCACCAGTTTTCGAGCTGCTCAGCAAGCAGCCGAGCCTTTTTGTCGGACGCCTTCCGTCCGATCTCGGCGTGCACAGCAGCGGCAAAGATATCATCAAGAATGGCCGAAAAAAGCGCGAAGAAGCGTATGAGAAGTGCAGTTCATCCGCAGCTGTCAAGCGGTTGGTCCACCGGCTATTTCCTTTGACCGCCAATGCCGAAGAGGCTTTTGTTTCCGGCCAGATCTCCGGAGTGAAGGGGCATATCGCCGACCCGGCAAGGCTGTTGGTCGCACTCCAGCTCAGCACAGGTGCTGCAGATGTCAGCTTCGTCGCAGCGCGTCAATATCTTCATCACCCGAGCAAACGAGGAGAGATTGAATCCGCGTTGACTTCTGAGAATGGACTTGCGTTCCTAGAGAGTTTGGGCGATGTCGCGGCCTCCCTTGAGGGCAAAGGAGTTGCCGACCTCCTCGATCTTTGTCTCTCGATCGCAAGACTGATAGATGCAAGAGGCGACATTGCAACGGCACGAGGTCACTTCAGGGCAGACACCGCGGCTGTACGCGCTATCAGCTCGTTGGTCGAGACGGCCGGCGCCGGGCAGGAAGCCTTGATCGCCGAAGCCCTTGTCAAGGACGATGCATGCCTTAGCATCGCGATGCATGTCATTGCCATGAGCTCTCTCGGTGGAACGAGCAAGAGCTCGCTCCAGTATCCGTCGTCAAAGGGGAAGGCACTTCAGCACGTATTCGCGGAGAACTGTCTGAAAGCTGCGCAGAATGGAAGGCTACTTGAGGCGTGCGCGAGCTACATCATCCTGTGGCATCTTCCAAACTTCGCGAAAGGCCATTGTCAGCCGATATTCAAGACACTGAGGGACTTCGATTCATCGCTAGACAGCTTTGTGCTCTGCGCTTTGCGCGACAGCTTCGACTCCTACAAGGGACAGATTTTCGCGTTGGGGGCCGAAGAAATGCGAATTGAAGCATATGTGTCGCTTGCAGAATTGAAGCGCCATGGAGAAAGTCGACTTGCCGATGCAACCTTGACTTTGCCGGCAAAGGCCGCCTGGCGAGCATTGGTTGAAGGAAAGCGCATTTACGGCAAAGATGGATCGTTGGCAGAAGGGTAATGCGAGATTCGATTCGGTACGCTGTATCCAAGTCCTTGCAGGGAGCCTTCCTCAGTGAGATGAACCAAGGCCGAGAGCTACGGAGCCACCGGATGTCCATTTCTATCGAGTTTCGCCACTATCTTTCAATAGCGCATCTTTCTGCAGCAGCACTCTTCGCGAGCCAATGCCGCGCTCTGGAAGCGACCGCTGGGACGACTCCATTTGACAGTCCCGGGCGCCGTCAGCACAACGCGTTTGCAGTATCAGCAGTCATCATGTCAACTGCATTCCTTGAGGCGACGGTCAACGAACTCTTCGCGGACTGCGCCGAAGATCCCCCCAGGCCGCGGGTGCATGCGATTGCTTCGAAGGGGCTGCTCGGACGCATGTGGATGAGGGAGGTGCCACGCACCGCTGCCTATTCGATACTAGAAAAGTATGAGATCGCTCTGGAACTCAACGCAAGTCCGTCCATGGACCGCGGTGCTTGGCCCTACCAGGACGTCAAGCTTCTGATCGAGCTTCGGAATGCTCTGATTCATTTCGAGCCCGAGATGATCGCTGTCAGTGGAGGAACACAGCCACCGCACGTCCACAAATTCGAAAAGCGCCTGAGGGGAAAGTTCGAGGAGAACCCGCTCACTGGAGCGGGCAACCCTTTCTATCCCGACAAGCTTCTTGGGGCGGGTTGTGCTGAATGGTCGGTGAGATCAGCTGTTGCTTTTGCGGATGACTTTTTCGAGAAGCTTGGAATCGATGCCACGTACGAGCTCGCTCGCTCGATCTATCTTCCGATCTGACAATCTCTCGACCCAGCGGCGGTTCGGCGCGGGGTGCCTGACCGTCCCAAGAACCAGTGCCTGAACCTATTCGCGATCATCGACGTTGTTGGTAGGCACCGGACTGCACGTCGGAAATGAGGACGAAATTTCCTATCCAATGAACCCGCGCACTTCCGTTTCGACGTGAGACCACTCCAGGCGCTCCTGCTCCAGCCGAACCCCACGCCTCTATTTCCATCCCTCCCATTCGTTGATCAGAAGCGCCTCATATAAGGCGATCTCCTCGGGCGACAGCGCACTCATGCTCTGACCGAGGAGCGAAAGGATGACGAAAGTCTTTTTGGGGTGCAGTTTCGTAGCAGAGGAGGCTCGTGGCGAGCATCGAATCCTAAGCACAGTCACTACATGATGACTCTGCCTCGGTCGCCATAGCCGAGGGGTGCTACCTGCAGTTCAGCGAGTTCAGCGAGTAGCCACTTGCGGCAGTGAAACGAGTCATCCGACGACTGCATCCATGCGCCACGCTCACGCTCGATCCAGGTTGTGCCAAACGCGTCGCCTGCATGGAAACCGGCGTTGAATGCTCGGACAGTATCTCCATTTGGATTTACGGCGGCATGTACAGACAGCTCGTGGAAGCCGGCGTCCGCCACCGACCCGCGCGCAGGCATGCCGTTCGGCAGAACGAATTCGAACAACTCGCCACGGCGCATGTTGTCCGGGAAACGGTTGTCACCTGGGCGAAGACTGAACAGTCTCTGTTCGAGAGCCGCATTGATGGCGCAGACGAGAAGGTTGCGCCAAGCCCGTTGGCGAAGCGTCTTGTATTCGATCTCGTAAGCCGAGACCGGAACCGTTGAGACCACGCCAAGCAGTGGCTCCCCACCTCCAATGGTCATCTCGAAGTCGAACTCTGGATCATCGTCATAGCCGAGTTGAACAAGGCGATCCACGAACTGAGACGATCTCAGCAAAACGAAGGGACGATCCTGCTCGCTGCCAACCATCGCTGCTTGCATCGCGGCATGCGTTCGAAATCCTAGGCTGCAGGCCAGTGCTTCGCTCAGGTGCGAAGACTTGACGTCAGGAAATTCGTCGCGGAGCGTCTTCTTAAGCGCGGCAAGAGGGGACGCGCACAGGGGTGTAGCTGCCATACGGCACTCCAATCGATTTGGTCGATGTTTCCCGATTACGCATCGACCCGGATTGAAGTCCGTTCGGTGGCACATGTTGATGTCTGCTTTAACCCGGGAACAGGTTCGGCCCAGACGCCTTGGCAGAAATCTTACGACAGATTTGACCGTGGTGCAAAAATAGACTGCGCCCAAAGTTGTCCTCTGGGCCAGCGAGAAGAGTGCTCGGGAGCAGCGTACGGGACCCGACTGCAAAACCTGTGGCACCCTAGCTGATTCGCGTTTGGCGGCGTTGCTTACACCGTGATCTAGGTACTAGGCAACCACGAGTACTGCGAAGGTCAGCTGAACACGACGCTGCCGAACTGCGTGACAGCGATGGTCGACACGGGTAGACAGGCTCGCCGCAGCACAGCCGGCATTGAAGCGAACCGCCATTCCTCGCGAAGGGCGGTTTGCGACACGCCCTGGCGGCTGATCGCTGGTGATCCCTTCGAGACTAGCGTTCGTCCCATGGCGTGGTGGTCTACACTGCGGCCGCAAGAGGCCCAATGAGGCGAGGAGCTCAAAGTGGACTGGAAGAATAAGCGCGGCCGCACGGCTTTCGCAAAACCATTGCTGCTCGCTGCACTGGCCAGTGCGCTCTACGGCTGTGGGCCGGCTGAGCCCTCTTCGGCGCCCAAGCAGGTGCAGGTGCAGCGTTTCGCCGGGGTGGCGCTACCGGGGCGCGCCGCGGATGCGCGGGCCGCAGGCTTCAAGGACTGCGAAGCTTCGTACTACGGCTACACGTGCCAGTTCTCGGGCAAGTTCATTGCCCTTGGGATTGAGGCAAAAGCGGCCTCAGTCACGCTGAATGGCCGGGACAAATTCACAGCGGACCCTGGCAAGGCCAAGAACCTCGAGGGCGACGTTCGCTCGATGCCTCCGGAGGTGATCAGCTACGACGAAATCACCGTCGCGTTCGCGGCGCCGAACTACGATCAGCGGTGCGTTGACAAGGCCACCCGCACGAACCCGTCGGCCAGTTGGGATCGGCCGGTCGGATGCCTTCTCAATCGCAACTCGATGCCGGGCCTGCGGGATGTACTGGAGCGTGGCTCCTGGCAGTTGGTCAACAGCCGCCGCGGCTACCGGTACATGCACCCTCAGGAGGGTGTGTCGATCGATCTGCGCGATAACGCCGCTCAGATCACTCCGGTCAGTGCCGAGATTCGCGACGGGACCCTGAAAGAACTGGCAAACAGACGTGCCGCGGAGAAAGCAAAGGAAGACGCCGGGCGAAAGTTCGTCAACGACATGGCGAAGTGAGCTCGTATCAGCGCGGGCGGAACATGAGCAGCGAACTCCAGACTCAGGAAGCCGGCTTCGCGCCAGAATCCGTGCCAGGCGAGCCAGTCGCGAGCTTGCAGCGCGAGGTCCAGCGCAAGCTGGGGCGCTGCATGCTTCGGCTGCAGCAGTACGAGCGCCTGGTCAAGGCGTTGGCGGTCGACTTCGAGATCGCCGGGCCTTCCGATGAACTCGAGGACATCCGGCGCAAGCGCGGCGAAGCCGTGTCAAAACTGACGCTCGGGCAGTTGGTCAACGAGCTCACCGGTACCTACCTGCAGCCGCAACAGCCTGGGGCGGCGCAGTCCGAGTGGGATCCGGACGACTCCAGCCGCATTTGGTTTCGGATGCAGACCCGCATGACGCTGGGCCAGGCAGACTACGATCAGGTCGTCAGTGGCCTGAAAGAGTTGGTCGCGCTTCGCAATGAACTCGTGCACCACTTCATTGAACGCTTTGACGTCTGGTCGGTCACCGGGTGTCAAGACGCCGATGCGTACCTGGACGCCAGCATGGTCAAGGTCGATGGCCACTACGACCGACTGCGCCATTGGGCGCTGTCGATGGATGAAGCGCGCCGGCGAATGGGCGCCTTCCTTGCGAGCCCTGCCAGCACTGACCTTCTGTTCGACGGTATCTACCCGGATGGCTCCGTTGACTGGCCCAAGTGCGGCATTGTGCGTTGCCTGCGCGCGGCAGCCGCTGAGGTGGCTGTCGATGGCTGGGCCAACCTCGACCGAGTCATCGCGAGGATGAACCTCGATCACCCTGAGCAGACGCTCGAGCGCTACGGCTGCACATCATGGCGCCAAGTACTGCACGAGTCCAAGCAGTTCAAGGTCCGCCGCGAGCCTGGCTCTGCGCAGCAACTGGGCCGCACGGAGTTTCAGAGTCTTCCGGAGCCCTGAAAAGTGAATGTCTGCGATCGCTTATCTATGTCCGCAGCTCTTCGTCGGGAAGCGAGACGCAGATGCCGTAGAAGCAATCGATCAGATCAGTTTGTTCGATCCAGGCCTCATCCCGCGTCGGGATTTCCTCCGGCGTCAGGATGAGGAGACGATGAAAAGAAGAAGCCTATGTATCTGAAAAAACTCTCAAGTCGAAATTTCCGATCATTCGACAAAATCGATATTCCCTTGTGCAGCGATCTGACAGTGTTCGTCGGAGAAAACAACGCGGGCAAGAGCAATGCCATCGACGCGGTGAGGTTGCTGACGTTACCGCTCAGCGGGCGGCGAGAACTCTACTGCGAGACGACGGACATTCGTTTCGGCAGCGCAACCCCAGAATTCGAACTCGAAGCGCACTTCGCAGAACTCAGTCCTGCCGAGGGTGGTCGCATGCTGTCTGCTGTCACCGACGCATCGCTATCGACATGCGTCTTCGGTCTGAACTACAACGAGGAGGGAGCGCGCCTTCCTGTTCGGCCGCGACTGTGGGGTGGCGTGCATAAGGACATGCCCGAACTGGGCAGCCACGACATGATTCGCCACGTCTACCTGCCGCCGTTGCGTGACGCCAAAAGAGCTCTGGCCTCGGGCAATCCGACAAGAATCTACGCACTCTTGAACCACTTTCTCGGCTCACGCGATGCTGAGGATGTCGCCAAAGAACTGAGACGAACAAACTCGTCTGAGATCCTGAAAGAAGTAGGAGTGGCAGTCGGAGGGAACCTTGGCGCCCTGACTGCCGGGGTTCGCAAGCAACACACTTCGTTGAGTTTTGCCAACGATGAGAAGCTGATCGATATCGCGCGCGATCTGCGCTTCAAGCTGGCCGATCATGGTATTGAGCCTGAGGACCTGCGCTATTCAGGACACGGATACGCCAACTTGCTCTTCATGGCGACGATTGCGATCGAGTTGGAAAGAGCGAACGACGTCGATCTGACGCTCTTCCTGGTGGAAGAACCGGAGGCTCATCTGCATCCCCAGCTTCAAGCTGCCGTGTTGGGCTTCTTGGAAGAGCAAGCAGAGAAGTCGAAAACCAGAGCCGAGACACCGCATGGGCCTGCCGGCCGCGTGCAGGTTGTCGTCGCGACCCATTCCCCGAACTTGTCCGCTTGGGTAGACAGCAAGAAAATTGTTTTCTTTCGCTCCGCGGTTGCGGCCGACATTCCGGCTCCTGAAGCGATAGAGGTCTCCCACAATGCGAGCGTCGCTCCGATAGTGGCGGCCGTACCAGTTCCTGCGGCGGCTGAGACAGCGCTGGCGAAAGCCGCGCACCAGGTCCTCGCCACAGGCGCTCCATCCGCACCACCGGTCAAGCGGCGGGTGACACGGTGCATCCCACTTGCGCAGCTTGCACTGGATCCCTCTGAACGTCGAAAAATCGACCGGTACCTGGACGTCACCAAATCGGCCTTTCTGTTCGGTGGTCGTGTTCTTCTTGTCGAAGGCATCGCAGAGGCACTTCTTCTACCTGTTATCGCCAAGAAAAGCGTCCTCAAGGACAAGCCAGAGAAGCACCGACTCTTCCGCTCGGCGGTCTTCGTTCCGATCGACGGTGTGGACTTCGACCCGTATGCCAAGTTGCTTCTGACCCACCATGAAGGTGCTTGCCTGGCCGACCGACTTGTGGTCATCACCGACGGAGATGGATGGGCACTTGGGCTGGGCGAAACGAGCGCTGGCGCAGACCGGAAGGCAAAGCTCGAAGCGTTCGCCAAGAAGCAAAATGCGTCAGCGCTGCTGACGGTTTCAGTGAACGATTTCTCGCTGGAGTCCGAGTTGGTCCGTGCGGGGAACGAAGCTCTGATGAAGAGCGTGTACCTTGCCCTTCACAAGAAATCTGAAGCGAAATGGGACGCGGCAATCGCGGCCGGCGCTGGTGAACCGCAGGCCCGTGCGATTCAGGACCTGTTCGATGACACACCCAAAGGGGATTTCGCGCAGCTTCTCGCCGACGCCATCTGCACCGCCGAGGAATTCCATGTGCCCCAGTATCTGAAGACGGCGATCGAGGCGCTGGTGCATTGAGCGCCCCATTCACTTCGACGCCAGAGCAATCCCAGATCATTGCGTGGGATGGCTCTGCATTTGTGGCGGCCTGTCCTGGAGCGGGGAAGACCCGTGTACTGGTCGAGCGAGCGCGCCGGCTACTCCAGACGAAGACCTCGCCGCAAGGGATCGCGTTCCTGTCCTTCACCGAAGCCGCCGTCTCGGAACTGGAGGGTCGATTGCGTAAGGAAGGGTTGCTCCTTCCGCCGGTGCTACCCAGCTTCATCGGTACCTTCGATAGTTTTTTGTGGCGTTTCCTGGTCGCTCCGTTCGGTATCCCGGGATCCCCTGCGCGGCCCCGGTTGATTCCCGATATTGACTCGCGAGAGGTTACGCCGTATCCGAATGCCAGGCCCCTAACGCTCAAGTGCTTTGATCGACTCACGGGTAAGCCTGTCGCAGACGAACTGAAGAGGCAGAACTTCACTGCCTCTACGACTGCTCATGAGACGGCCGCCAAACAGATGCGGGCGCGATTCCTTGCACGCGGTGAGCTTGACTACGCCGACGCGCGCAGTGTCGCGTTGGAGAGGCTGCGAAGCCACGGCCCTGATTCCCCTTTGGCACATGCGCTGCGTGCGAGGTTTCGTGAGTTGATCGTCGATGAAGCGCAGGATTGCAATCCGGCCGATCTGGAAATCATCCAGTGGTTTCGGGATATGGGAATGCCCGTGAAGGTGATCTGCGATCCCCATCAATCCATCTACGGCTTTCGTGGAGGTGTCACGGACGAGCTGTTCACTTTCGCCGCGACGTTCCCCGACAAAGAGCGATTCTCACTGACGGGGAATTTCCGCTCCAGCCAGCACATCGTACGGGCGGTGGCGACGCTGAGGAACAACAGCAGTGGGATGACTGTCGACGAAGCGTTGGGGGAGCACAAGGACGAGCCGACACCGGTTTATGTGCTGGCCTATCCAGGCAAGAGCGTGCCTTCGACGGTGGGCAATCATTTTCGAGGCCTCATCATGAACCTGGGCCTGAAACCGGAAAACTGCCCCGTTGTCGCGGCGACCAAACTCAGCGGATCACGCGCGCTAGGCGTTGCGGCCGATGACGATACCAGCGACGCATCCTACCGGCTGGCGGCGGCGGTGTGCGAATTCCATTCGTCCTTTGAACTCGGTGGACGCCAAGATGCCCTGGAGGGCATCCACAAGATCGTTTTAAGGATCGAGGGACATCTCTCCACGAAGACCTATCGCCAGCACATGCAGGAGATCGGAAGTGATCATTCGAAGTGGCGGCCGGACATTTTGTCCTTGGCCCGAAAGCTTCGCTATGACCCCACCCTCTATCCTTCCCGAGACGCCTGGCTTCAGCAGGCCCGAGCGGTGCTGGCTCCACGTCTCCCTCCGGGACTGCGCACGATCAATCAGATCCTTCAGAACCGCGCCAACCTGGACGCTGCGCTTTCGGTCGCACCGACACACGGCCTGTCGGCGCGTACCATTCACAGCGTCAAGGGGGCCGAGTTTCCTGCTGTCTGCGTCGTCCTGTCCGTAGCCAAGGCCGGGGAAATCCTGGACTACTTGGAGAGCGGACAGTCCCCAGAATCAGCGGAAGAGGCACGCAAGACCTATGTGGGCGCATCACGGGCACAAAGGCTATTGGCTATCGCGATCCCGAAGTCGCGCGCGGATCGCCTGACGGCTCTGCTTGGATCGAGCGGCAGGCCTGCCGAGATAGTCAAATTGGCGCTCTGAGTCAGGATGCAGGGATCGCAATGGATTCAATCGCGGTGCTCAACCTTGGATGACTTATGCAATCCGGTGGTGGGCGGACCTCCCGCCGTCCACTTGTCCGTCGCGGGCAAACCCCTAATAACATTTGCTCACATTCGTTGAGACTGACCTCACCCACTTTTGGGTGAGGAGAACGAAATGAAGAAGATCGCATTCGCATTGATCGCTCTGGTGCTGAGCGTCGGGGCCTGGGCCCATTCCGGCGGTACAGACAAGAACGGCTGCCATCAGGAAAAGGCAACCGGCACGAGGCACTGCCACTGAGTCGTCGGTTCCGGGCGGGGAAGAGGCTAGAAGGAGTCAGGCTCGCCGTGTCGGTGAGGAGCCTGCACCACGATGAATCCCCCTTCGCCGCGCCTGCCTCTTTTGCCTTTCCCGTATCCCCCCTGATAGGATACGGTCGTGCACGGCGAACACCTCCACCAAAGTCACCCGGATCTCGTCAAGCGCTTGAAGCGCGCAGACGGGCACCTGCAAAACGTCATCGAGATGATGGTGAGCGGGCGCGACTGCGCGGACATCGCACAGCAACTGCACGCGGTCGAAAAAGCAATCAGCGCAGCCAAGAAACTGCTGATCCACGATCACCTGGATCACTGCCTCGAGGAAGTCGCAGCGTCGCCCCGCGACTTCGGTAAGGCCATCGCCAACTTCAAAGACATCACGAAGTACCTGTGAGCGCGAACACCGCCCAACTGTCGAGGTCGATCGCCCCCACCAAGGCCGGGGTGATGCTGCTCGTGCGTTGGTTGCTGGTGCTGGTCATCGCCGTGGACTTGATCAGTTCGCCGTTCCACGCGCACCACCACGAAAGCGGCCCGGAAGGCTACTCGAGCCACGCCGGCCAGCTGGATGCGGGCCACTCGTCCTTCGAGCAAGTGGCTCAAGACGACGACCATTCGCTGCATGTCGATTCGGACAACACGGATCACGGTGGCGGGCATTCGATGTCGGCGCTGCAAGGCACTCCAATCCAGCCCGTCAGTCCGGACTCCGCGCCAAAGCTTCTGGCACTTGTGCCGCTGTTCGTTTTATTCGGGCTCATCACGCAGCCCGTGGCCGAAGCGCTGGTGCGCTGGCGTCCTGATCGAGAGCGGGAGCCCATCCCGCTGTTCCGAACCGTTCCCCCTGACGGCCGCGCGCCGCCCCAACTCCACGTCTGAAGCCCTGGTGGCGCCATTGCGGCGCTGCCTTCTCCTCGTCGCCTGACTGCGCGGCGGGATCGCTTTCTCGTGGAGTTTCTATGTCCTATTTGCTCGCCCGCCGTGTCGCGCTCGGCTGCGCGTCCAGTTTTCTCATGGTGGCCAGCGCCGTTGCGGCGACGCCATCGAACGCCGAATTCCCGGTGTCCGCCGCACAGATGCAGGCCCTCGGCATCACGCTTGCGCCACTGGAAAAGCCATCGGCGATCAACGGGATGGCCTATCCCGCCCGCGTGGTGGTGCCCCCCAGCGGCAACCAGGTCATCAGCGCCCCGTTCGGTGGACGGGTCGAAGAACTCCTCGTCGACGAGCAGCAGTCCGTCAAGTCCGGCCAACCGCTGCTGCGCCTGAGCAGTCCAGAGTACGGTGACCTGCAGCTCAAATTGCTGGAGGCGGCCAGCAAGGCCAGGCTGACCGGTCAGACTGCCGCGCGCGAGCGACAGCTCTTCTCCGAGGGGATCATTCCGGAGCGGCGTGTCCAGGAAGCCAATGCCGCCAACCAGGAAGCCGCGGCCCGTCTGCGGTTTGCCGAAGCCTCTTTGCGCCTCGCCGGGGTCGATCCTGCAGCCATTCGCAAGATGGGCGACGCTGGCAACCTGCAGGACGGCCTCGTCGTGCGGGCCAGAAGCGCCGGAACGGTCGTCGGTCTCGATGTGAAAGCCGGGCAGCGCGTGCAAGGTTCGGACTCCCTGCTGCGCCTGGTCAACACGGCGCAGCTCTGGCTCGACATCCAGATCCCGTCCGATCGCCAACAGCAGGCGCTCTCGAGCAAGACCGCCGGCTCGATCACGGTGGTCGGGCGCGAAGCCAGCGCAACGCCGATGTCGGTCGGTGCCACCGTGAGCGACAACCAGACGGTCACGCTGCGCGCCCGGGTGGTGGGCGGCGGCGAGCTGCTGCGTCCGGGCGAAGTCGTGCAGGTCAAGGTTCCGTTCGCGGAGAACACCGCCGGCTGGGCGCTGCCCCTTCCAGCGATTGCCCGTCAGGACGACAAGGCCTATGTGTTCGTTCGAACCGAAAAGGGCTTCGTCGCGCAGCCGGTCAATGTCATCTCCAGCGCGGGTCAATCGGTCCAGGTCACCGGCAATCTGCGTGCCGGCCAGCAGGTGGCGACCGGCTCCGTGATCGCACTGAAGGCGGCATGGCTCGGCAAGAGCGGAAGCAATTGACATGCTCAACCGCCTTGTTCAGTTCGCGCTGTCACAGCGCCTGTTCGTGCTGCTCGCAACCGCTCTGCTTGCAGGCTTCGGCTGGTACGCCTTCCGCAATCTGCCGATCGATGCCTTCCCCGACGTGTCCAGCACGCAGGTGAAGGTCATCATGAAGGCGCCCGGCATGACGCCGGAAGAAATCGAGAGCCGCATCGCCGGCCCGATCGAGGTCGAGATGCTCGGCATCCCGCAGCAGCGCATGCTGCGCTCGGTGTCCAAGTACGGCCTGGTGGACGTGACGGTGGACTTCCAGGACGGCACCGACATCTACTGGGCCCGCCAGCAGGTGTCCGAGCGCCTGGCCAACATCTCGGCCGATCTGCCCGCCGGCATCAGCGGCGGCATGGCGCCCGTCACAACACCGCTCGGCGAAATGTTCATGTTCACCGTCGAGGCCGATGGGATGTCGCTGGAGGACCGGCGCAGCCTGCTCGACTGGGTGATTCGTCCGGCCCTGCGCGCGGTGCCGGGCGTCGCCGACGTGAACGCGCTGGGCGGCAAGGTGCGCAGCTTCGAGGTGGTGCCGGACCCCGTCAAGCTCTCGGCACTCGGCGTATCGACTGCGCAGCTCAAGAGCGCCATCGAAGCCAACAACCGCAACGACGGCGCAGGCCGGCTCGGCGAAGGCGGCGAAGTGCTGCTGGTGCGCAGCGAAGGGAACATCAAGACCGCGGACGACCTGCGCGCGATCGTGGTCAGCCGCAAGGACGGCAACCTCGCGCGGCTGGGCGACGTGGCGCAGGTGCGCGACGGCAGCGTCACGCGCTACGGTGTCGTGACCAAGGACGGCAAGGCTGAAGCGGTCGAGGGCCTGGTGCTCGGACTGGCAGGCGCCAATGCCCAGAAAGTGGTCGAAGGCGTGACGACGAAGCTCGCGGAACTCAAGCCCACCCTGCCCAAGGGCGTGGAGATCAAGGTCTTCTACAACCGCGCCGAGCTCGTGAAGAAGGCCGTCGGCACGGTGTCGACCGCACTCATCGAGGCGACGATCATCGTGCTGGTGCTGCTGGGCGCCTTCCTCGGCAACGTGCGCGCGGCCGTCGCGGTTGCCGTGATCCTGCCGCTGTCCGCGTTGAGCACTTTCATCCTGATGCGCGCCGTAGGCATGTCGGCCAACCTCATGAGCCTGGGCGGCCTGGCCATCGCGCTGGGCATGCTGGTGGATGCCGCGGTCGTGGTGGTCGAGAACATCGTGCAGCACATCAGCCGCGAGAAGGAAGACAGCAAGCTGCCGCGGCTGCATGTGGTGCTGCGCTCGGTGCGCGAGGTGTCGGTGCCGGTCTCTGCCGGCATCCTGATCATCGTGACCGTGTTCCTGCCGCTGCTGACGCTGCAGGACCTGGAAGGCAAGTACTTCGTACCCGTGGCGATGACCATCGTGTTCGCGCTGTTCAGCTCGCTCGTGCTGTCGCTCACGGTCATTCCGGTGCTGTCGTCGTTCCTGCTGAAGAAGGTCGCGCACGAAGATCCGTGGCTGCCGAGAAAGCTGCTCAAGCTCTACGAACCGGTGCTCGGCTGGGCGCTGGGTCACCAGAAGGTCGTGTTCATCGTGGCCGGCGTCATGCTCGCCGCGGCAGCGGGCGTCTATACCCAGGTCGGCAAGACCTTCCTGCCGGCGATGGACGAAGGCGACATCATCGTGGGCATCGAGAAGCTGCCTTCGGTGAGCCTGGAAGAAACCGCCGCGTTGGACCTGAAGATCCATCAGGCCCTCATGAGCCAGATCCCGGAGATCACCGGCGTGGTGGCGCGGGCTGGCTCCGACGAGATCGGGCTCGATCCGATGGGCCTGAACCAGACCGACACCTTCCTCGTGCTCAAGCCGCGCGCCGAATGGAAGATGGCCAACAAGGACGCGCTGATCGCCAGGATCCGCGAGGTGCTCGATCAGATGCCGGGCATCAGCTACAGCTTCACCCAGCCGATCGACATGCGCGTGTCCGAAATGATCATTGGCGTGCGCGGCGACCTCGCCATCAAGATCTTCGGCCCCGAGCTCGACAAGCTCAACGAGCTGGCAGGCCAGGTCGAGACGCTGATGAAGACGGTGCAAGGCAACCAGGACGTGTACACCGTCGAGAACGACGGCGTGCAGTACCTGCGGGTGGTCGTCGACCGCCTGAGTGCGGGGCGCTACGGCCTGTCGGTGGAAGACGTGCAGGATGCCTTGCGGGTCCAGATCGAGGGCCAGCGCGCCGGCACGGTGATCGACGGCAACCGGCGCATTCCGATCGTGATTCGCGGGCCCGACAGCGTGAAGATCTCGCCGGCCGAGTTTGCAGCCCTGCGCATCACGACATCCGATGGCCAGAGCGTTCCGCTCGAAACCTTGGCCACCCTGACGCGTGAGAGCGGCCCGGTGAAGATCGACCGCGAGATGGGCAGCCGCTACAGCGTGGTGATCGCCAATGTCACCGGACGCGACCTGGTCGGCTTCGTCGACGAGGCCAAGGCCAAGGTGGCGGCCGAGGTGAAGCTGCCCACCGGCTACCGCATCAGCTGGGGCGGCCAGTTCGAGAACCAGCAGCGCGCCGCGGCACGGCTCTCCCTCGTGGTGCCACTGGCGATCGGCTTCATCTTCCTGATCCTGTTCACCACCTTCGGATCGGTACGCCAAGCCTTGCTGGTGCTCAGCAACATCCCGTTCGCGCTCGTGGGCGGCATCGTCGGACTCTGGGTGACCGGGGAGTACCTGTCGGTGCCGGCCTCGGTCGGCTTCATCGCACTGCTGGGCATCGCGGTGCTCAACGGCGTGGTGCTGGTGAGCTATTTCAACCAGTTGCGCGCCGAAGGGCATGACCTGGTCACCTGCGTCACGCAAGGTGCCCGACGGCGGCTGCGGCCGGTGCTGATGACGGCGGCGATCACCGCCTTCAGCCTGGTGCCGTTGCTCTTCACCAGCGGGCCGGGCTCCGAGATCCAGCGCCCGCTGGCGATCGTGGTGATCGGCGGCTTGATCACCGCCACTGCCCTGACGCTGATTCTTCTGCCGCTGCTGTACCTGCGGTTCGCCTATGCGCGCGATCAGCGCGACGACCCAACGCTGGAGGTGCGTCATGCATGAGTACTGCCTGAACCTGATCTGCCCGCCAGCCGTTGAGGAAAAGTTGCTCGACGCCTTGCTGGAGAGCGAAGACAGCGAGGTTTTCACCAGCGTCCAGATTCACAGCCACGGCGCGCCTCATGGACGGTTGAGTGCGCAGGAGCAGGTCATGGGCCGCAGTCGCGCTACGCAGATCCAAGTCCTGCTGAGCGGCGGAGCCCTGACCCAGCTGCTCGAGCGTCTTCAACGCGACTTTGCCGGCACTGGCATCCGTTACTGGGCCACGCCCGTGGCCTTCGAGGGAGAAATCAAATGAAGTTGTGGACCGGGATCGCAATGATCGCCTGGGCCTTGCCCGTGTTCGCTGAGAACCAGGCGACACCGCCTGACCTGCCTCCCACCGTTTCGGCGCGGCAGTGGATCGAGCAGGATCCGACCGTCCGCGAGGCCCGCAGCGCCCAGGCGGCCGCGGGCCATTCGGCAGCCATGATTGCCGCATCGCCGAATGAATGGACCACCCGGCTCACCGCGCAGCGGCGCAGCTTCGACGATGGCGGCCCCGCCTCCAAGGAGTGGCACGCGCAACTCGAGCGCCCCATTCGCATCAACGGCAAGGCGGACCTCGACCGACAGCTCGGCGAAACGGAGCAGGTCATCGCACAGGCCAAGGTCGGAGAGGCCGTCCACGAGGCCGCGCGCTCCCTGCTAGACCTCTGGATCGACGGGCTCTCTGCGGCGCAGACCCAGAAACTCTTCCAGGAGCAGCAGTCCTTTGCGCAGGCCAACCTGAAGGCCGTGGAGAGCCGCAAGAAAGCTGGCGATGCCTCGGCGCTGGATGTCAGCGTGGCCACGGCCGACTTCGCGGACGTGGAGCGCCAGGCCAGCCTGGCGGCCTCCAACCTCGCCAAGGCGCGGGCCAAGCTGCGCGTTCGGTTCCCAGGCGCCCAACTGCCCGCGCAGCCGATGGCCGATCCACGCCCGCCGGCGGAGGCAGAGGCCCGGTGGCTGGAGCGCGTGCTGGAAGCCGCCGATCCATTGCGCATCGCCGAAGGACAGTTGCGCAAGGCCGAACTGGCCGCCTCACGTGCCTCGGCCGATCGCGTCCCCGATCCGACCGTCGGTGTCTTCGCGGCGTCCGAGGCTTTCCGCAGGGAACGCATCGTGGGCGTCAGCGTCAGCATTCCGTTGAGTGGCACCTACCGCGACGAGCGCATGAAGCAAGCGCTGCAGGAGGTCGAGGTGGCGCGCGCAGCCGTCGATCGGCAGAAGCGCGAGCTGGAAACGGCAGTGGCCGAGACCTATGCAGACGCCACCGGCCATCTCGCACGCTGGCAACTCTCCGAACGCGGCGCAACGGCCACCGGCGAGAGCGCGCGACTCACGCAGCGCGCGTACTCGCTGGGAGAGGCGGACCTGCAATCGCTGCTGCTGGCCCGACGCCAGTTCCTCGAGGCCTCCCGCGCAGCGCTCGAGGCTCGTGCCGACGCGCTGCGTGCGACCTATCGGCTCCTCATCGACGCGCACCTGATCTGGGACCTGGCGCTCGAGTGAGCGCGCCTTGCCCGTACTTTTTTCAAACCTGTATCCATTGAAAGAGATTTGATGTTGATCCCTCACCGGAAACTCGCGTTGCTGGCGCTCGCTGTGCTGGCGCTGCTGATCGGTCTGCCGTTTGACGTGCTCGCCCACGGCATCTCCGAAGCCGACCGCCAGCGCATGCTCAGCGGTGGCTACCTGCAGTACGTCGGTCTTGGCGCCACGCACATGCTCACCGGCTACGACCACCTGTTGTTCTTGTTCGGCGTGGTGTTCTTTCTCACAAACTTCAAGGACGTGGCCAAGTTCGTCACGGTCTTCACGCTGGGCCACTGCATCACCCTGGTGTTCGCGACCTACTTCAAGATCACGTGGAACTACTACCTGATCGACGCCATCATCGCGATCAGCGTCATCTACAAGGGCTTCGACAACAACGGCGGCTTCCAGAAGTACTTCGACATGAAGTCGCCCAACCTGCTCGTCGCAGTGTTCGGCTTTGGACTGCTGCACGGCTTCGGGTTGTCCACGCGGCTGCAGCAGTTGCCGCTGGGCGACGACAGCACCTCGATGCTGATCCGCATCCTGAGCTTCAACCTCGGTGTCGAGATCGGCCAGATCGCCGCGTTGGCCGTGATGGTCGCACTGCTGGCGCTCTGGCGTCATCGCCCGTCATTCCGGCGCTTCAGCTTCGCCGCCAATCTTGCGCTGGTCTACGCCGGCGTGTTGCTGCTGCTCATGCAACTGCATGGCTACCAGCACGACTCAGATCCCAACGGTTTCCGTTTCCCTGACCAAGAGCACAACCATGCGCACGAGGACATGGAGATTGGAAAGACTGCCGATCCTGGCAGGGATTCCCTCGACTAACCATCATCAAGAAAGGATGACTCAATGAAGAAAATCGCGATGGCCCTGGCCTCGTTTGCAGCCCTCGCCGGCGCTGGTTCCGCCATGGCTTCGGAGGGCGGCAGTTGCCACTTCCATGGCAACACGCCCGCATCGGAAAAGGTCGCGGTCGATTGCGCCTCCCAGCGCAAGGCCTCGCTGGTCAGCGGCGGCAAGCTCGACAAGAGCTGGGAAGCCGTGAAGGTGGAGAAGGTCGAACAGATCGACGGCAAGAAGGGCAAGGAGTGGAAGGTGAGCTTCAAGAACGCGGCCGTCACGGAAGCCGACAAGAGCACGCTCTACGTCTTCCTCAGCCTGCCGGGCAACTACATCGCCTCGAACTTCTCAGGAAAGTGAAGTCTGCATGGCCTGTGAGCGTGGCACATGCCGGCCCGCAGGCCATCGGAGATCGACCATGAATATTCAACGTCGCCGCGCCATGGGTGCGGCTGTCGGCCTCATCGGCGTTGCGCTCGCGGGCTGCGCCACCGTCTACGAGGGAAGGTATTCCTTCAGCGATGGCTGGCGCAAGGCGCGGGTCGAGGAAATTGGCGCCGCCTCGGCGCTGAGTCAGTCCTCTCTGAACGACTGTCGCAGCAGTGCGACGGCCGAACAATTGGCCACGCGGACGTACGCATTGCTGTCCTATGTGGACTTCAACCACCGCAGGACACGCATCGTTGCGTTGCCGCCTGAGGCGCGCTTCGAAAAAGGTGCGCCTGTCTATGTCAAGCTGCGAAGTTGCGCGGGAGACGTGGCGCCACAGATCGCCGCAACTTCCTGATCGTTGCCTGAATCGCCGAGAAAACTCCAAGGAATCAAGAAAAGGCGCTACATGCTGGACGTACTACGAAACAGAACCTACCGACACTTGTTCTTCGCGCAGGTGATCGCGCTGGTCGGCACCGGTCTCGCGACCGTCGCGTTGAGCCTGCTGGCCTTCGATCTGGCCGGCGCCAATGCCGGCGCCGTGTTGGGCACTGCATTGGCGATCAAGATGGTCGCGTACATCGGCGTTGCACCCATCGCCTCGGCTTTTGCCGAACGGTTGCCACGCCGCGCTGTGCTCGTCGCGCTCGACCTCGTGCGTGCCGTCGTGGCGCTCTCGCTGCCGTTTGTCACCCAGATCTGGCAGATCTACATCCTGATCTTCGTGCTGCAGTCGGCCTCGGCCGCGTTCACGCCCACCTTCCAGGCGACCATCCCCGATGTGTTGCCCAAGGAGGAGGACTACACGCGGGCGCTGTCGCTGTCCCGCCTCGCCTACGACCTGGAAAGCCTCGCGAGCCCTGCGTTGGCAGCGCTGCTGCTGACCGTCGTGAGCTATCACAGCCTGTTCGGTGGCACTGTCGTGGGCTTCCTGGCCTCGGCCGCGCTGGTTGTCTCTGCGGTACTGCCGAAGGCCAAGGTGCCACCAAAGCGCGGCATCTACGAACGCACCACGCGCGGACTGCGGATCTACTTGGCCACGCCGCGCCTGCAGGGCCTGCTCGCGCTGAACCTCGCGATTGCCTCCGGCAGTGCGATGGTGATCGTCAACACCGTGGTGATCGTTAAATCGGGCTTTGGCCTGACGCAGACTTCTACCGCAATGGCACTTGCTCTCTTCGGCGCGGGCTCGATGCTCGTGGCATTGGCGCTGCCCAAGTTGCTCGAACGGCTGCCGGAGCGGCGAGTCATGCTGAGCGGCGCTGGGTTGATCGCCGTCGGCCTTCTCGCGGGTTTTGTGGCCGCCACCCGGTATGCGGCATTGCTGCCACTGTGGTTCGTGCTCGGCTTGGGCTACTCGCTGGCGCAGACGCCGTCCGGGCGCCTGCTGCGGCGCTCTTCGCACGAAGAAGACCGGCCGGCGCTCTTTGCCGCGCAGTTCGCCTTGTCGCATGCGTGCTGGCTGATCACCTATCCGCTGGCAGGGTGGCTCGGCGCCACGGCCGGCGTGGCGATGAGCTTTGTCGCGCTTGGCCTGCTGGCGGGCGCTGCGGTATTGCTTGCGGCCTACCTTTGGCGCGAACAGGACACGGCAGAAATCCCGCACAGTCATGACGATCTGCCTCGCGACCATCCGCATCTGCAACAGGCACATTCAACCGGCGACGGCAGTGCACGGCATGCCCACGTCTACGTCATCGACGACGATCATCCGCGCTGGCCGTCGTAGCCGCGAAATCTTGCAAAAGGGGGCGAGCGGACATGATGGCTGCTTGGGTTGTTCCGCCGGGCTTGAGCATCCCCGGCGTGGGATCACACTCTAGGATTCGAACCGCACAGCTCGCGGTCGGATCGATGACATCTGCGTCATCTAACCGTCATGCATTCACCGCCTCCCTCCTACGAACACCGCCGAATAGCGGCTTCCTTGTCCGGGGCACAGACGAATGACCTTCTTCAGACCATGGCTCCTTCGAGCCAGCGCAGTCATCACTGGAGCCACCTTGATCGCCGTGGGACTCGGCGCTGCGTATGAACTCGCGGCGCAGAAACGTGCCATCGCGAATTTTCCGCCTCCGGGAAAGATGGTCGACATTGGCGGGCGCCGAATGCAACTGGAGTGCATCGGCACCGGTTCTCCGACCGTGGTATTCGAGGCTGGTTTGTCCATGGACGGGGCGCTCACCTGGGCGTTGGTCCACGAATCCGTTGCTGGATTCACCCGCGCTTGCACCTATAGCCGAGCTGGACTGATGTGGAGCGACCGTTCCAGTCGTCGACACAGCGCGATGCACGCGGCGGAAGACCTCAATGCGATGCTTTCGAATGCAGGCGAAAAAGGACCTTTCGTCATGGTCGGCCATTCATTGGGCGGGCCGTACGGCATGACGTACACCAAGTACTTCGGGGAACAGGTGGCTGGTCTCGTGCTGGTCGATGCGACGCACCCGGACCAGGTCCGCAGGATGAAACCCGTCATGACCGAACCAGAACCGAAACTGCTCCAGCTGGCAGCGCCGCTTGCCTGGACTGGATTGCTGAGGCCGTTGAGCCCTTCGCTTGTCCCACACGTGCCTGGCCGTCATCTTCGGGATACCGAGGCCATCAGAGCGTATGCGCCTCACTCCTTGTCTGCTTTGATGGCCGAAAATGATGAATTCGACGCAACCCTTGCAGAAGCGGGAACCTTCCGCCAACTCGGCTGCAGGCCACTGCAGGTGCTCACTGCAATGAAACCCTATTCGGCCGATGAGCTCGCAGTCATGAAGATCACTCCGCAGCAGGGAGAACAGGTTCAAGCTATCTGGCGAGCACTACAGGAAGAAATGGCGAGTTGGTCGTCCTGGAGCAAGCATCAATTGCTCGATCGCGTTGGCCATGACATCCAGGTCAGCGATCCGCAAGTGGTGGTTGAGGCTGTGCGCTCAGTCGTGGAGGCAGCTCGCAGCAATCGCTGCGATCCGTTCTTCTGGTGAAGTAGATAGCGCCCTGATCATCCTGATCGGGCTCTATGTCGGCCATCACGGTATTCAGTCGTTGCATGCTGCCGGTGTGGTCTAGAGCCGGAACGACAGTCAGTCCGCAGTGACCACTTTGACGTAGAGCTCGACAACCACCCAGCCGATCAATGCCGCGGCGCCGATGACCAGCAGCACCGATGCGACAGCCCGCTCGATTCGGCGAAATGCAGTCCGCATCTTCGAACGGCCGCCTGAAAGATCATCCGACAGGCGCTTCATACGAGCGATTGTTGATCGTTCTGCGCCCGATGTAAAAGCCACGTTGAACTAGATGTTTCTGTGTGCCTCACGGGGAGAAAGATCCCCTCCTGCGTCCTTGGCCGCCAGACTTTGACGACGGAAATCAGGAGGATCAGCGCCAGCATCGGAAGAAGAATCACGTCGGGCGCTACGCCGCACAGTGCTGTCCGAAGGTCAATGCAACTGCTCGACAAGCTCTTCCAACTCGACGAGCCCTGCGGCGCGGCATTCCGGATCCTGCGCGATGGCGAGCATGTCGGCGAGCACGCAGGCCACGCGCCAAGTCTGATTGAAGCTCTCGTTCATCTTCGCCTCGCTGCAGTACCCGGCGTGAACTGCAGCCCGATCGATGGGCCGAGGCCATCGGCGCAGGTCGAGCGCCGGGTGGCTGAAATACGCGTCGCCGAAATCGATGATGCCAGTCAACTGCCCGGTCTGCGGATCGACGAAGACGTGCTCGGGGCCGGGGTTGCTGTGCAAGGCCACCCAGGCGTCTGCGTCCGGCAAGGCGCGCGTCGCTAGGCGCGCCAAGGGCAACGGGTCGAGCGCGAACGGCCAGGGCTGGGCTGACCGCGCCACGGCTGCGACGGCGTCGTCGAAGAGGCTGCCGAACCGTGTGCGAACGTCGGCCGCCGTGTGATCGCCGGGGATCAGGCGCGCCTCGAACAAGGGTTGCTGAGGGAGTGCGTGAATGCGACGCAGCATGCGCCCCAGGTCAACCAGCGCACGCCGGCGGAGGTCACCGTCGAGCCTTGCCGAGTGCATCGGCACGCCGGGCATGCGCGTCATCAAGGTGTACCCGATCCCGGGTTCGGCGACGCCCCCACCGAGGACTCGTGGAACGCTTACGCCCTCCAGGCCTGCCAACTGCTCCAACAGGAAACGCTCCTTGGCCAGGCTCGTTCGCGCGCGCAGCTGTTGTGGTCTCTGAACCTTCAGGATCAGGCCGTCGTCGATCGCATAGGTGCGCGCCTCGCCGCCGCTCTCGTCGACGGCCCTGACGGCCTTCGCGTCCGCCGCATGCAGGCGCACGATCGCGAGTACCACGTCGGGATCGAGCACCGGATCGGCCGCGTCGGGTTGTATGTAGAAGTCCTTGCTCATGTCTGTCCTCCAACGTCAACGTTGATGCCAATCCCAGCCTGCCGTCTCCATGGCCAACAGCGCGGCGAAGCGCCCCTGGCATCGAATCAGCGCGTCCGGCGCCCCTTGTTCGAGGATGCGGCCGTCCTCGATCACGATGACGCGATCGGCCTCCCGCGCCGTTGACAGCCGATGCGCCACGATCAGAACGGCACGGCTCGAGTCGTGCGCATCGCGGCGCAGCGCGGCGCGGAACGCAGCGTCGCTGGCGTGGTCGATCGCGGCTGTCGCTTCGTCGAGCAGCAGCACGCGAGGCTGGCGCACCAGCGCGCGCGTGAGCGCGAGCAATTGCCGTTGGCCCGCGGACAACGCGGCGCCGGCCTCACCCGCGTCCAGGGGCGTGTCGTAGCCCTGCGGCAGTGCCTGGATGAACGCATGCGCGCCCGTTGCCTTGGCCGCGGCCTCGCAAGCAACCCGGGTCACGAGGACGTCGCCCATCGTGAGGTTGTCGAGCACGCTGCCGCTGAACAGTTGCAGCGTCTGCGGCACGACGCCCAGGCGCTGACGGCGTTCCTCGTCCGTCATGGCGCGTGGATCCGCGCCCGCCACGCGAATTTCACCGGACCAGGGCGCATACAAGCCGCCGGCGAGGTGCATCAGGCTGCTCTTGCCGGCGCCGGTGCGCCCGACCAGCGCGACGTGCTCACCTGCGCGAACGCTCAAGGAGACGCCTTTCAGCACGAGGCGATCGGCGACGTAGCCGAAGATCACATCCTTCAACTGGATCAGCGGCTCCGGTTCGCTCCTTGCCCGTTGCACGGAATGGACGGCCGGTGTTTCCTCGACCGGCAGCGCCAAGACGTGGAACACGCGCTCGGCCCCGGACAGCGCGCTCTGCACGGTCTGCCATTCCTCGCCCAGCGTCGTTATCGGCGCGAAGAAGCGGCGGAACAGCAGCACGAAGGCCGTGAGCGTACCGATGGAGACACCCCAGCCCGCCAGCGCGCCCTCGGCGCCTGCCCACAGCAGGCCGCAGACGATCAGCGACGCCAGGATGGCCATCAGCGGCGTGTAGACCGTCGAATAGCGTGTGGCCGCGAGATAGGCGTGTTGCGTGGCCTGCAGAGCGCCACGAAAGCGGTGCTCGAAGAATCCCGTTTGTCCGAAAGCGCGAATGACCTCCGCGCCACCGAGGGTCTCCACGAGTGCCGTGTTGACGCTTCCCACGGCCTCCCGGCTGGCTCGTTCTGCGGCCAATACCCGCAGCTGGAACCAGCGCGTGAACCACAGCAGGGGCGGCACGGCCAGTCCGCAGAGCAGTGTCAGCGCGGGACTGAGCACGAGCATCGTCACCGTGATCGTGACCAGTCGCACGAGGTCGGCAACAAGGCTCGCGATGCCCGACGAGAACAGGCGATCGATGGTGTCGATGTCGGCGGTGCAGCGACTGACGGTGTCACCCAGCGGGGTCGTGTCGAAGTAGCGCGCAGGCAGCCGTTGCAGATGGCCAAACAGGCGCGCGCGCAGGTCGCGCAACGCCCGTTGGGCTGCGATCGCGGTGCCGTATGCAGACGCGAAGCCCAACGCCTGCTGCGCGGCCACGACCAGCAGGTAGAGCACGCCCAGCCGCACCAGGCCGTCGCCACTGCCCACGGCCAAGTGGGCGTCCACGGCTTGCCGCACGAGGAGCGGCGGCAGCACTTCCAGCGCCGCACCGGCGAGCACGCAGGCTGCGATGGCCACGAGCAGGCGTCTCTGCGGCGCCAGCAGCGAGCCCACCTGGGCGGTCGTGAGTCCTCGGCGTGTTGCCGGTGCCCGCGATGGTTGTGTTGCCGTCATGCGTCCTCCGGCTGTGCCATCGCGGCCTGCGCCGCGTAGATCCGCGCATACAGGCCGCCCGCCAGCATCAGCTGCTCATGCGAGCCTCGCTCGACGATGCGTCCTCCATCCAGCACGATGACGAGATCCGCCTGCGGGAAGGCCGCCAACCGGTGCGAGCACAGGACGATGGTGGCCTGTCGCGCGGCCGGCGCTCCGCGGCCGAACTCCGAGCGCAGGCTGGCAATGATCTGTGCCTCCGTGGCGACGTCGACCGCCGAGAACGGATCGTCCAGCACCAGCAGCCGGGGTCCCGCCGCCGCCGCGCGTGCCAGCGCGACGCGCTGGCGCTGCCCGCCGGAAATGCGGATGCCGCGCTCGCCGATCTCGGCATCGACGCCGTGCTCGAAGCCCGCCACGTCCTGCGCAAGCGCGGCGATTTCCAGGGCGCTCATCGTGGCGAGGTCGGCCTGCTCACGCCCCATGGTGATGTTCTCGCGCACCGTACCCGAGAACAGGAAGGGCTCCTGCGGCAGATAGCCGATGTCACCGCGATGTTGTGCGGGCGCGTCGCCGTCCAGGGAGACGGTACCGCCGGCGAGCGGGTACAGGCCCAGCAGAGCCTTCGCCAGCGCACTCTTGCCCGAGCCGACCGGCCCGGTCACCGCCACGAACGCGCCTGCCGGAATCTCGAGCGAGACCTGGTTCAGTGCAGTGACGGCGGCGTCGGCGTTGCCGTGAGAGAAGCTCACGTTGTGCAGGGATACGGCGAGCCCTCGCTCGACTCGTGACGCCGGCTCGGTGAGGGTCGAGCACGGAGTCGTTCCGGCCAGGTGGCCGGCGCGAAACGAAGCGAACCGACGCTCGCCGCGAGCAGGCAGCGCCGCAGCGAGCAAGGGGGCGAACCGCGCGTAGGCTGCGCCGCCTGCTTGCACCGAGTTCACCAACTGCGGCACCCGGAATCCGCGCCCGGTGAAGCGCAGAAAAAGGTCCAGATAGGTCACGAACGCCCCCAGCGTCCACGCGCCTGCGATGACTTTTTCGCCGCCTTGCCACAGTACCAGCACGATGCCGGCCGCCATCAGCGTGGTGTAGACCGCGGGCAGGCCGGCGCGGGGTCGCGCCGCCGCGAGATTGGTGTGCGCCTGTGCATCTGCGAGCCGCTCGATCCGCGCCTGTGCGGCCTGCTTCATCCCCAGCAGCCTCGCGACGCGGATGCCGGACAGTTGCTCCTGCAGTCCCGCGGTCAACGCGCCGTTTGCTTGTCGAGCCGCCGTCGTGCGTTGGTGGATAAAGCGTCCGGCGGCCCAGGCCAGCACCATCGCGAAGGGCACGGGGATCAGCGCCTGCAGGGTCAACGACCAGTCCAGCACCAGCATGGCGACGAAGAACGACATCAAGAACAGGAGCGTGTCCCAGGTCTCGACGATCACCTCGCGGATGCCGACCCCCAGCACCTCGACGTCACCGACGACGCGCGCCATGGTGTCGCCAACAGGCGTGGCAGTCAGCTTTGCCATCGGCCAGGCGAGCACCCCGCGCAGCGCATCCGCGCGCAGATTGGCGCGGATGCGCGCGTTGGCCGTCATCAACCACCAGCGCTTGCCCAGTCGCGGCAGTTCCGTGGCCAGGGTTGCCGCGGCGAACAACGCGACGGCCTGCAGCAGCGTCGCGCGCGTCGCCTGGCCCTGCGCGAAGTGCGTCGCGGCGTCGATCGCGCGCCCGAGGCACACGGCGGGCAGGACCACGGCCGTGTTCATGACGACGCCTGCCAGGGAGCCGAGGACAAGCTGCCCAGCGGTCTGCCGGTAGTAGGGACGCAGTTTCCAGAGGTAGTGCGCCATGTCAGTCGCCTGCGTGCAAGCGATGCGATCGCAGATGGGCGATCACGGACTGGGCTTTCTCATATTTATTTTGTAGAGATAAAGACATGAATGTATTATTCGCTACATGACTCCGCCTGATGCTCCCGCCGACACCCGCGAATGGTTATTGCTGGTCGTTTCGTTGCCCACCCAGGGCGCCACGGCGCGCATGCGCATCTGGAGAGCTCTCAAGGCCATGGGGTGCGCGGCCTTGCGCGACGGCGCTTATCTGCTGCCGGGCACCTCGATGCACCGGGACGCGCTGCAGGAGCTGGCCGATGAATGCACGCGTGAAGGCGGCAGCGCCTGGCTCATGGCGATCGCGCCGGCGAATCCGGCCGATGCTGGTGCCTACCCACAGCTCTTCGACCGCAGCGCGGACTACGCGGCATTGACCAAGACCTGGAAAGAAACCGCGGCAACCCTGTCTTCGCTGGGCATCGCCGAGCTCACGCGCCTGCAGAAGAAGCTGCGCCGCGACTACGAAGCGCTCCTCGCGACCGACTTTTTCCCTGGCGAAGCGAGCCTCGAGGCCGAAGCGGCCTGGACCGATTTCAACCAACGGGTCGATCGCGTGCTCTCGCCGGACGAGCCGCACGAGACGGAAGGGAAGATCCCGCGCCTGGACATCGCCGACTACCAGGGCCGCCTGTGGGCGACACGTCGACGCCTGTGGGTCGACCGGGTGGCCAGCGCCTGGTTGATTCGCCGCTTCATCGATCCGGGCGCGCAGTTCGTCTGGCTTGCCAGGACGAGCGACTGCCCGCGCAAGGCGCTGGGCTTCGACTTCGATGGCGCCGCCTTCACCCACGTCGGGGAGCGAGTGACCTTCGAAACCCTGATGGCGAGCTTCGGGCTTGAAGAAGACGCGGCCCTCATGCGCATGGGCGCGATGGTCCGTTCGCTGGACATGGGCGCCAACCCCGTCGCCGAAGGCGCCGGGTTCGAGGCGGTGCTCGCCGGCGCGCGCGAGCGCCTGCCCGACGACGATGCCTTGCTCACCCAGATCGGCGGCGTGCTCGATTCGCTGTACGCACACTTCGGGCGCGAAGGCACGCGCGCCAAGGCCTGAAGCGGAACATCGACATGAACGACACCACCTCGAACGACATGACCAGCGCACCCGCCTCGACGCGCTACACCCTCTGGCAGCTCGTGCGCTACATGCTGGCCCTGGGCACCTGGGGGTTCGGCGGTCCCGTGGCACTCGCGGGCTACATGTACCGGGACCTGGTCGAGCGGCGCGGGTGGATCTCGGAGAGCGACTACAAGGAAGGGCTGGCGCTCGCGCAGCTGATGCCGGGCCCGTTGGCGGCGCAGCTCGCCATTTACCTGGGCTACGTCCATCACCGCGTGATCGGCGCGACGGTCGCCGGCCTGGCCTTCGTGCTGCCTTCGTTCTTCATGGTGGTGGCCTTGGGCGCCGCGTACGTCGCCTACGGCGGCATCGGCTGGATGCAAGCCGTGTTCTATGGCGTCGGCGCAGCAGTGATCGGCATCATCGCAATGAGCGCCTACAAGCTCACGACCAAGAACATCGGCAAGGACAAGCTGCTGTGGGCCATCTTCCTGGTCAGTGCAGCGGTCACGGTGATCACGAAGTCCGAGGTCGTCTGGGTGTTTCTCGGCGCTGGTGTGCTGGTGTGGCTGTGGCGCGCGCCGCCGAAGTTCGGCCGCAACCTCCACAGCTTCGCAGCGCCTATCGCGGCCTGGTTCGCACTCGACACGATCGACTGGCACAAGCTGGGCCAGATCGGCGCGTACTTCGCCTATGCCGGCACCTTCGTCTTCGGCAGCGGTCTGGCAATCGTGCCGTTCCTCTACGGCGGGGTGGTGAAGGAGTACGCCTGGCTGACCGATCGCCAGTTCGTCGATGCCGTCGCGGTGGCGATGATCACGCCCGGCCCGGTGGTCATCACCACGGGCTTCATCGGGTACCTGGTCGGCGGCTTCTGGGGTGCGGTGGTCGCGGCCATCGCGACCTTCGTTCCCTGCTACCTGTTCACCATCCTGCCGGCGCCGTACTTCAAGAAGTACGGCAAGCGCCGCGGCATCGTCGCGTTTGTCGACGGCGTGACGGCCGCAGCCATCGGCGCGATCACGGGGGCGGTGATCGTCATCGGACAACGCTCGATCACCGACTGGGTCTCCGCCGCGCTGGCGGTCATCACCATCGCGGTGCTGTGGCGCTTCAAGAAGTTTCCCGAGCCGGTCATCGTGCTGATCGCTGCGCTGGCCGGACTCGTTCTGTATCCCTTGCTCGGTCACCACTGATTCGGCCACTCCTGCAGGAGGTCTCGCATGAAATGGGTCACCCGTGAACATCCGAAGATCGATCGCATCGCCTGCCCGTGGCTGATCGCGCGGTTCATCGATGACGAGCCCGAGTTCCTCTACGTGCCCAACGACCAGGTACGCAAGGTCGCGGACCAGACTGGTGCCGTGCCCTACGACGTTCCCGGCGTCGAGATGACCCATGTGGGCGAGCTCTGCAGCTTCGACGCCTTCCTCAAGAAGCACCAGCTCGATGACCCGGCATTGCAGAACCTGGCCGTCATCGTGCGGGGTGCCGACACCTCGCGCCTGGACCTGACGCCCGAGTCGGCCGGGCTCTACGCCATTTCGCAAGGACTGTCCCGAACTTTGCGAACGATCACGAGATGCTTCGGCACGGTCTCGTGATGTACGACGCTCTGTATGCCTGGTGCCAGTCGCGCCAGGCCCAGGCGAAAACGTGACCGACGGCTACCAACCACCCTCGAGCACGCGCTCGAACCGAGGACCTGATGAACCACGAATCGAAACCCACGCGCAGAGACTTCGTCACCACTGCGGCGGTAGGCGCTGGATCGCTTGCGCTGTCCGCCACCGCCATGGCTGCAACCGATCCTTCGAAAGAGACCCCCATGACCAATGCACCAGCCTTCCAGAGCAGCGGCACCCTCAAGCCCTTGCCATTCGACCCCGCCAAGCTCAGCAACATCTCGGAGCGGCTGATCCGCTCGCACTGGGAGAACAACTACGGCGGCTCGGTGAAAGCCCTGGCCGTGGTGAAGAAGCGCCTGGGCGAAGCGCTGGCTGACAAGGAACTCCAGCCCTACGTCTACAACGATCTCAAGCGCGAGCATCTGCTGCGTACCGGCTCGGTCGTGCTGCATGAGCAGTACTTCGACAACCTCGGGGGCAGCGGCCAGGCTGGCGCGAGCGAGCGTCAGGTGATTGCAAAATCGTTCGGCAGCTTCGATGTCTGGGAGACGGAGTTCCGCCGCATCGCCGCAGGCCTGGGTGGCGGATCAGGCTGGGTGGTGCTGGGCTTCAACCAGCACACGCGGCAGCTCGAGAACTACTGGATGGCGGACCACGCGCACGGGCCAGCAGCCACCACGCCGATCCTGGTGATGGACATGTACGAGCACGCCTACCAGATGGACTTTGGTGCCGCAGCCGCGAAGTACATCGATGCCTTCTTCCAGAACGTCCAGTGGGAGAAAGTCGCAGAACGGCTTGCGGTCAGCGGCGCCGCCAAGGCGTGAGGCCATCGTGAAGCGAAGCTTCTTGCTCGCTGCGACCCTCTTCGCAGCGGGGGCGCCTCTCGCGCAGACTCTGCGCTTCGATACCGATGCCACCGGCAGGCCTCCTGTCGGCTGGACATGCGGTGTCACAGGGCGCGGAAGCCCACGCTGGACCGTCGAGGCGGACGCCAGCGCACCAAGCCCTCCCAATGTGCTCATTCAGTCGGGCTCCGGGACCTTTCCCTGGTGCGTTCGCTCCGATGCGGTCATCACCGATGGCTTCGTCGAGGTGAAGTTCAAGCCGATGAAGGGGCGCGAAGATCAGGCCGGGGGAGTGGTCTGGCGCTGGAAGGATGGCGACCGCTACTACGTGGCGCGGGCCAATGCGCTGGAAAACAATGTCTCGCTGTACTGGACCGAGGGCGGCGCGCGGAAAACGCTGAAGTATGTCGACGCGCCGGTGTCCGCCTACGCGTGGCATACGTTGCGTGTGGAGTTCAAGGGCACCCGCATCCTGGTGCTGCTCGATGGCAAAACGGCCATTGACATCGAGGACAACCACATCGCAGGTCCTGGTGCGGTGGGTGTATGGACCAAGGCTGACAGCATCACTGCCTTCGATGACTTCAGTTTTGGGATGACCACGAAGCCCTGATGGTCCGACATCGAAAAATGCATTCTTGCGGCTCATCGGCCAGTCGATACAAGGGGCCGGTTGATGGGCCTTGGCAGACAACAAGACGGCTGGTATCGCTCGCCCGTTGCGCAGTCACACAGGCCTACGCTATTGCGCCACCGGCGAGAAATCCACCTTTGTACTGAAGATTTCGTCGCCGCGCTGAAGGATCTGAATAGTTTTCTTGGAGAGGAATTTGCTCTCTGCCGCCATCCACTTCATGACCTGGATTTTTTCATCGCCGCCAGCGACGTTTTTTCCTGTTTCGTGTCCGGCCAAGAGGTCTTGAACTACTCCGGCTGCGAAATCCGGCACGCTCAAGAGGTCGTCAAGAAACGACTTCTTATCGAGCGACTTCCCAGACATCAGCTGCGCCGACCTTTCCTTCGAGTACATCCGAAGCGCGCTCGCGAACAACCGTTGAGTGTTTTCAAACGTGCGCTCCCGCCCGTCTTCGTTGATCGCGTCCTTGTCGCAGTACCAGATGATCGGTTGATCGGGCCTTACGAGCAGAGAGGCGAAAATCGCGAACGTGTGGCCTACGCGAAGGACTTTCTCTCCGGCGCCCTTTTTCCATCGGCCGAAGCCCATCTCGGAAAGCGTTTCTTCGATTCGAGCCGCGCCGCCGAACAAAGAGTCGATCTGTTTCTCAACGGCCACCGTGATGACGGCCCCATGGATCAAGCCGTCGACCGCTTGAAGAAACTCAGGAAGCGCTCGACTGCGTCCTCCGGACGCGAGCCGCTTGTACCTGAATTCGCTGTATGGCTCGAGGATGCCGTGTCTTTCTCGGAGGTCGCTCATTGCTTCCGCGAAAGGACCGTTTCGGTCGGACGCAAGGAAGAGAAACGAATAAGTGTTGAACCGCGCGCCAGGATGCTCGCCACCAAAGTCCGTCATCACAGCGACGCTCTTGGCTTCCGAAAAATCTGGAAGCTCCGTGAGCTGCTCGATTGCATTCGCTAGGACGTGCGCGAAGCTGGGTGTCTCCCCGCGCAGCGCATATAGGTCAAAAGGGGCACTCCTCCGAATGATTTGTCGACGGGGAGGGGAATGCTTCGGTGGCAGCTTCATTTTGGCGATCTTGGCGAACGCGGATCGTGCCTGAACGAAGGGCAGCGGGAAAGCCATGCCGACGTGGCCAGCCGCAGGGCGGTAGGAGCTGCTAGCGTGATTGTTGCGCGGAAGAATGAATCGCCGCGTGTTTATAGCCACCTAATGCCGCTTTTGGAGGTGCCACAAGATCGCGCATTAAGCCGTGAACACATTTCTGAACATGGACGGTTGCACTTTAAATCGCGATCCGGCGCCGAAACGATGCAATTAAAGTGCGTTTTCGTGAGAGATTGTCGCAAAAATTAGGATGCAGAGAGATTTTTCCTTTAAAATCAATGGCTTGCGGTGTGGCAGCTTATTTTGTTTGATTTTTATCAACCGTACCAGTCGGCCGTACAGAGTGGTCGAAGGGGTTGTCATGGCGCCGATGATGCGCGAGCGGCGGGTGGGCGACAATCCCGGCCTCCATGGAAACCCTGAACGACTGGCTCGAGCGCGCCGAGCGCCTGCATCCCAAGAACATCGAGCTCGGACTCGAGCGCGCGCGCGAGATGGCCCAGCGCATGGCGCTGCGCTTCGGCTGCCCCGTGATCACGGTGGCCGGCACCAACGGCAAGGGCTCGACCTGCGCCATGCTGGAGTCGATCCTGATGCACGCCGGCTATCGCACGGCGGTCTTCACCTCGCCCCACCTGGTGCACTTCGAGGAGCGGCTGCGCCTGTCGGGCCAACCCGTCGATGCTTCCAAACTGATAGCAAACTTCGAAGCCGTGGAAAAGGCCCGGGGCGACATGCCGCTGACCTATTTCGAGTTCACGACGCTCGGCATCCTGCGCTGCATGATCGAGGAGAGGCCCGACGTGGCGATCCTCGAGGTCGGCCTCGGCGGCCGGCTCGACGCGGTCAACATCATCGACGCCGACTGCTCGGTGATCACCAGCATCGACCTCGACCACATGGAATTCCTCGGCCCCGACCGCGAGAGCATCGGCTTCGAGAAGGCCGGCATCCTGCGCGCCGGCAAGCCGGCCATCGTCAGCGACCCGATGCCGCCGCAGAGCGTGATCGACCATGCCGAGGCCATCGGCGCCGACCTCTGGCGCTTCGGGCGCGACTTCAACGTCTCGGGCGACAAGCAGCAATGGGGCTGGAGCGGCCGCGGCCGACGCTACAGCGGGCTGGCCTATCCGGCGCTGCGCGGCGCCAACCAGCTGGTCAACGCGGCCGGCGTGCTGGCGGCGCTCGAGTCGCTGCGCCAGCAGCTGCCGGTGACGGCGCAGGCGATCCGCAGCGGCCTCGCGATGGTCGAGCTGCCGGGGCGCTTCCAGATCGTGCCGGGCCAGCCGGTGCTGGTGCTCGACGTGGCGCACAACGCGCATGCCGTGGCCGCGCTGGCCGAGAACCTCGACGCGATGGGCTTCTACCCGACCACCCATGCCGTGTTCGGCGTGATGGCGGACAAGGACCTGGCGCCGATCCTCGCGCGCATCGGGCCGCTGATCGACCGCTGGTACTTCACCGACCTGCCGACCGCGCGCGCCGCCAAGGCGGCCGACCTGCTGGCGACATGGCAGGCGCAGAACACGCGCAAGGACGCCGCCGGCGAGGTCTTCGTCGACCCCATGCAGGCGCTCCAGGCGGCCATCGAGCGCGCGGACCCCGCTGATAGAATCGTGGTCTTCGGATCGTTCTTCACCGTGGGCGGCGTGCTCGAGCATGGCACCCCCCGGCTGCAAGCCAAACACCTGTCCTAAACCTTGTCGCCCGGCGGCTGATTCGCAGGTCGATCGCGCCGGATTCCGCAGCTTCCCGCATCACTCGCAGCACTCCTTCAGGGACCGAACTTCATGGCGTTTTTCAAGTTCCGCGCGCGCGGCCCACAAGGCAACGAAGGACGCAGTGCACCGGCTGCGGTGCCGGCGGAAAGTGTCGAATCCATGCGTCGTCGCGCCCGCCACCGCCTGCTGGGCGCCGCGGTGCTGGTGCTGCTGGGCGTGATCGGTTTCCCGCTGCTGTTCGACACCCAGCCGCGCCCGGTGTCGGTCGACATCCCGATCGAGATTCCAGACCGCAACAAGGTCAAGCCGCTGCCGGTGCCGCAGGTACCCGCGCCGGCCGCCACCAGCGGCAGCGACAACGGCGACACCCGCGTGGCCGCCGCGACGCCGTCGCGTCCCCCGGCCGCATCGAGCGGCGGCATCATCACCGAGACCGCCGACGGCACCGAGATCGATGCCTCGGGCCGGCCGGTCAACAGCGCACAGGCGCCGGCCCCCGCGCCGGCCAAGCCGGCCGAACCCAAGCCCGAGCCGAAACCGGAGCCCAAGCCGGAACACAAGCCCGAAGCCAAGCCCGAGCCCAAGCCGAAGCCCGAACCCAAGCCCGAGGCCAAGCCGGAACCGAAGCCCGCGCCCAAGCCCGCCGCGGTCGACGACGGCGCGCGTGCCCGCGCGCTGCTCGAAGGCAAGCCCATCGCCGCCGCGCCGGCCACGCCCAAGCCCGCCGCCGCGTCCGACGACAACGGCCGCTTCGTGGTGCAGGTTGGTGCCTTCGCCGATGCCGACAAGGCCCGCGAGGTGCGGCAGAAGCTCGAGAAGGCCGGCCTCAAGACCTATGTGAACGTGGCGAAGACGGCCGACGGCGAACGCACGCGTGTGCGTGTCGGTCCCTTCGGCTCGCGCGCCGAGGCCGACAAGGCCGCCGAGCGGGTGAAGGCCTTGTCTTTGTCGGCCGCGATCCTCACCTTGTAATTCGCCACCGCCTGTAGTCGCCGTGGCCTTGCTCGACTGGATCGCCGTCGCACTCATCGTGGTGTCGATGCTGTTCGGCCTCGTGCGCGGGCTGGTGTTCGAAGTGATTTCGCTGATCGGCTGGGTGGTGGCGTTCGTGGTGGCGCAGTGGTTCGCGTCCGATGTGGCGGCCTGGTTGCCGGCCGGCGATCCGCAGGCGTCCTGGCGCTATCCGCTGGCCTTCGTGCTGCTGTTCGTGGCGGTCGCGTTCGGCGTGGGCCTGATGGCCTCGTTGACGCGCAAGCTGATCGCCGCCGTGGGATTGCGTCCGGTCGACCGGATCCTGGGCGGTGCCTTCGGCGCGGCCCGGGGCGCGCTGGCGCTGCTGGTGTTGGCAGTGGTTGTTCATTTGCTGGCGTTGAGCGACAGTGCCTGGTGGCACGAATCGCGCAGCGCCGTTGTTCTCGACGCGGCATTGCAGAGCCTGAAGCCTGCATTGCCCGAAAAATTGGCAAGCTACCTGCCCTGAGAGGATCGCTTCATGTGTGGAATCGTCGGCGTTGTCAGCAACGCACCCGTCAACCAGCTGCTCTATGACGCGCTGCTGCTGCTGCAGCACCGCGGCCAGGATGCCGCCGGCATCGTCACGCTGCAGGAACGCAAGTTCTTCATGCACAAGGCCAAGGGCATGGTGCGCGACGTGTTCCGCACCCGCAACATGCGCGCGCTGCCCGGCAGCGTGGGCCTGGGCCAGGTGCGCTACCCGACCGCCGGCAACGCCTACAGCGAGGAAGAGGCGCAGCCCTTCTACGTCAACGCGCCCTTCGGCATCGTGCTGGTGCACAACGGCAACCTGACGAACGCCCATGCGCTGCGCGCCGAGCTGTTCTCGACCGACCACCGCCACACCAACACCGACAGCGACTCCGAGGTGCTGCTCAACGTGCTCGCCAACGAGCTCGAGCAGTCCTCGCACGGCGTGCCGCTGAACCCGGCCGAGGTCTTCGCCGCGGTGCGCAGCATGCACAAGCGCCTGCGCGGCTCGTACGCCGTGGTGTCGCTGATCGCGGGCCACGGCCTGCTGGCCTTCCGCGATCCCTACGGCATCCGCCCGCTGTGCATCGGCCGCAGTGCCGACGGCACCGTGATGGTGGCCAGCGAATCGGTGGCGCTCGAGGGCTCGGGCCACACCTTCGAACGCAACGTGCTGCCGGGCGAGGCGGTGTTCGTCGACATGCAGGGCCAGCTCCATTCGATGCAGTGCGCCGAGGCGCCCACGCTCAATCCCTGCATCTTCGAGTTCGTGTATCTGGCACGTCCCGACTCGGTGCTCGACGGCATCTCGGTCTACCAGGCGCGCCTGAACCTCGGCGAGACGCTGGCCAAGCGCGTGGTCTCGACCGTGCCGCCGAACCAGATCGACGTGATCATCCCGATCCCCGAATCGAGCCGCCCGAGCGCGACGCAACTCGCGCACCTGCTGGGCATTCCGTACCGCGAGGGCTTCGTCAAGAACCGCTACGTGGGCCGCACCTTCATCATGCCGGGCCAGGGCGTGCGCAAGAAGTCGGTGCGCCAGAAGCTCAACGTGATCGCGAGCGAGTTCAAGGGCCGCAACGTGCTGCTGGTCGACGACTCGATCGTGCGCGGCACCACCAGCCGCGAGATCGTGCAGATGGCGCGCGACGCCGGCGCGCGCAAGGTCTACCTCGCGAGCGCCGCGCCGCCGGTGCGCTACCCCAACGTCTATGGCATCGACATGCCGACCAAGGACGAACTGGTGGCGCACGACCGCACCGTGGAAGAGATCCGCGAGCTGATCGGCTGCGACGCGCTGATCTACCAGGACGTCGACGCGATGAAGCGCGCCATCGGCTCGCTCAACGGCAAGCTCGACGGCTTCGATGCCTCGTGCTTCGACGGCGTCTACGTCACTGGCGACATCGACACCGAAGCCATCTCGCGCATGAACGGCAACCGTCCGCGCATCGAGGAGACCGAAGAGGATTCCTCGCGCCTCGCGCTGCCCAACCTGAGCTGATCTCCTTCCGACATTCCTCGTTGGCCTCGCGCCCGAAAGTTTCCGTGACCGATCGACCCCTGCCTCCCGGCCTGCACCGTGACACGCTGGCCCTGCGCACCGCGCTCGAACGCAGCGTGCATGGCGAGCACTCCGAAGCGCTCTACCTCACCAGCGGCTTCGTGCAGCCCGACGCCGAGACCTCGGCCCGCCGCTTCGCCGGCACCGAGGAAGGCTTCACCTACGCGCGCACCTCGAACCCCACCGTCAGCAGCTTCGAGCGCCGGCTCGCCGCGATGGAAGGCACCGAGGCCGCGATCGCCGCTTCCAGCGGCATGGGTGCGATCCTCATGATGTGCATGGGCCTGCTCAAGGCCGGCGACCATGTCGTGTGCTCGCGCTCGATGTTCGGCTCTACCATCAACCTGATCGGGCGCGAGTTCGGCAAGTTCGGCGTCGAGACCACCTTCGTCTCGCAGACCGACGTGGCCGAGTGGCGCGCCGCGGTGCGGCCCACCACCAAGCTGCTGTTCGCCGAGACGCCGACCAATCCGCTGACCGAGGTCTGCGACATCCGCGCGCTGGCCGACGTGGCGCACGAGGCGGGTGCGCTGCTCGCGGTCGACAACTGCTTCTGCTCGCCCGCGCTGCAACGGCCCGCCGAGCTCGGCGCCGACCTGATCATCCATTCGGGCACCAAGCATCTCGACGGCCAGGGCCGCGTGATGGCGGGCGCGATCTGCGGTCCCTCGAAGCTGATCGTCGACGTGTTCGGCCCGGTGGTGCGCACCGCGGGCATGGTGTTGTCGCCGTTCAATGCCTGGGTCGTGCTCAAGGGGCTCGAGACGCTCAACGTGCGCATGCAGGCGCACTGCGCGAACGCGCTGGCCGTTGCGCAATGGCTCGAGGCCCAGCCGGGCATCGAGCGCGTGTACTACCCGGGGCTCGCCTCGCATCCGCAGCATGAACTGGCGATGCGCCAGCAGGCCGGGCAGGGCGGGGCGGTCGTGTCCTTCATCGTGAAGGGCGGCGATCCCGAGACCGCGCGCGCCAACGCCTTCCACGTCATCAACAGCACCGAGGTCGTGAGCATCGCCACCAACCTCGGCGACGTGAAGACCATCATCTCGCACCCGGCCACCACTTCGCACGGACGCTTGTCCGAGGACCAGCGCCAGGCAGCCGGCATCGGCCAGGGCCTGATCCGCCTCGCGGTCGGTCTCGAGCACGTCGACGACATCAAGGCCGACCTGTCGCGCGGCCTTTCCACCCTGAATTTCTGAATCCCGCCTCCATGACCGGCAAAGTCCGCACCCGCATCGCTCCGTCTCCCACCGGCTTCCTGCACCTGGGCACCGCGCGCACCGCGCTCTATTCGTGGGCCTATGCGCGCCACCACGGCGGCGAGTTCGTGCTGCGCATCGAGGACACCGACGTCGCGCGCTCCACGCAGGATTCGACCGACCAGATCCTCGCGTCGATGCACTGGCTCGGCCTCGACTACGACGAAGGCCCGGTCTACCAGATGCAGCGTCTCGAGCGCTACCGCGCCGTGATCGCGCAGATGCTCGAAGCCGGCACGGCCTACCACTGCTACGCCACGCCCGCCGAGCTCGACGAGATGCGCGAGGCCCAGAAGGCGCGCGGCGAGAAGACCCTGTACGACCGCCGCTGGCGCCCCGAGCCCGGCAAGGTGTTGCCGCCCGTGCCCGAGGGCGTGCCGCCGGTGGTGCGCTTCTGCAACCCGCCCGAGGGCGACGTGACCTGGAGCGACCTCGTCAAGGGCGAGATCACCATCAACAACCGCGAGATCGACGACCTGATCATCCTGCGGCCCGACGGTGTGCCCACCTACAACTTCGCCGTGGTGGTCGACGACTGGGACATGAACATCACGCACGTGTTCCGCGGTGACGAGCACATCAACAACACGCCGTGGCAGATCAACATCTTCCACGCGCTCGGCGCGCCGCTGCCGCAGTTCGGCCATGTGCCCGTGATCCTCGGCGACGACGGCCAGAAGCTCTCGAAGCGCCGCGGCGCCGTGAGCGTGACCGCTTACGAAGACAACGGCTACCTGCCCGAGGCGATGCTCAACTACCTTGCGCGCCTCGGCTGGAGCCACGGCGACGACGAGCTGTTCACGCGCGAGCAGATGGTGAGCTGGTTCGACGGGTCGCACCTGTCGAAGAGCCCCGCGCAATGGGACGCGGCCAAGCTCGCGTGGGTCAACGCGCAGTACATCAAGGCCAAGCCCGATGACGCGCTCGCGCCGCTGGTGGCCGCACAACTGAAGAAGCGCGGCATCGAAGCCGACGATCGGCTCGCCGCCATCTGCGCACTGTTCAAGGACCGCTGCGAGACCACGGTCGCGCTGGCCGATTGGGCCGCGGCCTTCTATGCAGACGTCCACGCGAGCGAAGCTGATCGTGCGCAACACATCACCGATGCCGTGAAGCCTGCGGTGGCCACGCTTGCGGATAAACTCTCCACCCTTCCGACGTGGGACAAGGCGACGATCGCCGCGGCCATCAAGGAAACCCTGGCTGCGCATTCGCTCAAGATGCCTGCTCTGGCGATGCCGGTGCGTGTTCTCGTGATGGGAACCCCACAGACGCCATCGCTCGATGCGGTCCTCGCGATTTTTTCTAAAGAAAAAATCATCGAACGTTTGAAAGTGGCCTAAAAACCGGTCTATAATTTGAGGCTCGACACCGACACAAGGTGATTCTGAAAAGAAGCACTGGAATGTCAAAGAGGGGGTATAGCTCAGCTGGGAGAGCGCTTGCATGGCATGCAAGAGGTCATCGGTTCGATCCCGTTTACCTCCACCATCAAAAGTGTCGAGAAGAGAAGAAGTGCTGATCGCAGCACGGTTCCTAAGGTTTTGACCCTATCGTCTAGAGGCCTAGGACACCACCCTTTCACGGTGGCTACCGGGGTTCGAATCCCCGTAGGGTCGCCAGTTTCATGCAAGTGAAGCAGGCACGAGTCGTCAACACTCGACTCCGCAAGGAGTGAACGTTGTCTACCAGGAGTGGTAGTTCAGTTGGTTAGAATACCGGCCTGTCACGCCGGGGGTCGCGGGTTCGAGTCCCGTCCACTCCGCCATATAAAACAACGGGTTACGTGAGAAATCACGTAGCCCGTTTGTCTTTTTGGAATTCGTTTCGGGGCACTTTGGAATATGCTGAGCTCATCGTCCTCATGGAGATGCGTGATGTCCAAGGTTTCGGTAACGGCCCAGAAGCACCTCGAGCTCCTAAACGAGGTCTTGGCTGAGCAACCCGACTTCGACTCGGGGATGGCGTTCGCAGCAAGTCCGCCTGGTTCAACGGGCGTCGGCATCTGGGGTTACACAACGTCGACCCCCTACGGTTCGAAGCAAGCCTACGCTGATGCCGAGCGAATCGTGCGCGAGATGTACGAGTTCGACCCTGGCGCAGAGCGGTAGTCTCCTCAAGCGGCGGGCGAGGCCTTTTTCAGCTGCCGGCGGTCGTAGACCCGGGCGATCATCTTCCCGTCCGTGTGCAGCGTGGCTTCCTGGGTGTCCGTGTGACCCGCCTCGAGCTTGTCGCTCACGCCCTTGGGCCGGCAGTCCTGCAGCGAGAAGTGCTCGAACTCTAGATCTAGAGCACGCGCGTGCTCCTCCGCGGTTGCCATCAGCGTGCCCAGCAGCTTCCCCCATCCCGACTTCGTGTAGCGCTGCCCCTGCAGGTTGCCGAACAGCAGGAACGAGCCAGCCAGCTTGTTGCGCTTGATAGCGCGGGCTTCCTCGACGGTTTCCTTCAGCTCGGGGGACCACTCGATCAGGATCTTCGGCTTCGTCGGATCTTTGGAGTCGGTCCAGAGGATGCCGGCGTCCGTGATCGCGTCGATGGTGACCTTGCGGACCTCGAAGGACCGGCGCACGCAGAGCCATGCGGTCTTCAGCGCGAGGGCGATGATGTGATACGGGCCGCCGAGCTCGCGGCCGGTGGCCACGACGATCTCGAGCTCGTCGTGCGTGACGTAGCGCTTCGCTTCCTTGACCCGCTTGTTCTTGGTGAGCTTGTCGAACGGGTTCGTCTCGATCATCCCTTTGCGGATGGCGTACTCGAGGATGAGGCGAGCGAGCGCGATTTCCTTGTTCGACTTCTCGGGCCGGCCGGCTTCTTGATGGGCCTCGAGGTACTGGTAGCCCATCGATCGGGTGATCTCGCCGACCTCGAGGTGCCCGAAGGACTTGAGCAGCATGTCGGCTTCGCGGCGGTTCTCGGTGCGCGTCGATTCGGCGCGCTTTTCCGCAGACGTGTCGGGCAGTCCCTCCTGCCACGCGAACCAGGCCGTCACCAAACCGCTGAAGCCTCCTTCGGGCACATCGTCCATGATGCGCGCCGAGTCCTCGATGGCTTGCCGACGGAGCTTGCGCACCTGGTTGGCATCGTCGACTTGGCATCGCAGCTTGAACGCCCAGCGGCCGGACTTCATCTTGTAGCCGATGCTGTAGACCTTCTTGCCGTACCTCTCGTAGACCCGGAAGGGGAGACCGTCCGGGGTAGCTCTTGCGCGAATCATTGTGCGAGTTTCAGGTGCGAGAGGTTGATCGACTTCTTGGCGCCGCCGGTCGTGGAAGTGGACTCACCGCGGGTCACGGCCTCGTAGTGGCTGCGCTCGAGCACCACGCCCTTGCGGCCGATGAACGCGCGGTAGAAGCCGCGCCGGTGCAGCACGGCAAGCTGCATGGTCGACACCTTGTAGCCGGTGATGGCCTCGAGTTCCTCTTCGGTCAAGACGATGGTCATCGTTTCGATGCCTCCGCGAGGAGGGCCCGGACGATGATGTTTCGAGCGCTCGCGCGTGCACCCAACGGTCGGCCTGCGAAGAGTTCCGGCATGGCCTTGTCGAACTGCTCCATGACTCGCGAGGCGATCCAGTCAGCGTCTGCGATGGACTGGGACGGCGGGATCAGTTGCAGCTTGGGGCGGTGCTTCTGAACGCTGCTCACCGGTCGACCTCCGCAGCCAGTCGGTCCTTGAGTCGCTGCAGGCCCATCGAACACACACGCAGCACCGAGTCGTCCTCGACCTCGAGCGCGGCCTCGATGACGGTGATGGAGACACCAATCCGCGCCACTTCCGGAAGGAAGGCGTCTTCATCGCCCTGTTCGAGGGCTGCTACCAGGTTATCGCGGGCCATCTCTGCAACGTACACCGCGCCCCAGGTGCGTTCGGTTGCCGAGGCCATCGCGGCGGTCCACATCGCTTCGGTGATCGTGCCGAGGGTGTCGGTGATTTCTTGGATGCGCGGCGCGATCAGCCGAGGCTTTTCTTCCTGCTGCTCTGCTTGCGGCTCTTGGGATTCCTCGCCTTCCGGGAATTGCTCCAACAGCGCGGGCTCGGTCATTTCAGTGTTGGCCCGGTCCAGAAGGGACAGCGCTTCCTGCAGGGTCGTTTCGGGCAATGTGCCTTTGGTGAGGGCGATGGCACCCTCGAGCGCGGCCAGCGGGACGAACATCGCCTCGTAGCACTGCTCGAGATCCGGTTTCGTCAGTGGCTTGTACGCGAGCGGTGCGAAGGCGCTCGGGAGCCAGTTATCGATGAGGGCGCGAACCAGCAGTTCTGCCGGCTCGCCGAGGTCCGTGGCCACCAGCGCGTGGTGAACCATCTCCAGCTTCTTCATCGCTTCGCCGATAGACGCGTTGATCGCGGCCAACGGATCGGCGGGCGCCTGCGGTGCAGCCTTCGTCCGCTTGGCGAGGCGGGGCTTTTCGAGGACGGCGTTCATCGGATGAATCCCTTGAACATGCGATCCAGGCTTGCCAAGGTCGGCGAGTCGTTGGACTCGTCCGACCCGTAATAGAGTCGAGCGGAGAAATGGACGATGTCGGAAAGTTGGCAGATGCGCGCAAGCATGCCGACCTCGGCGGTGACTTCTTCAGTGGAGTCTTCCAGTCGAGCGATCACTGCCATCGCCAACTGCTGAATCTGGAGGTTGGCGCAGAAGGCGAGCTCGTGTCGCTTGGCATCATCGACAGATGCGTCCACCTTCGTCGTGGGCACGGAGGATCGCGTCAGCTTTTTCGTAGCCACCGCCACATCGCGCGGGTTTTCGAGAACGGCGCTCATGCTCCGTCTCCCCGATGCTTGAGGGCTTCCATGACCAGCTCCATGCTGGACTCCATCAGGAAGTGGATGCCCTCGAGCATGCGCACCTCCACTTCTTCGGCACGCGGATCGGTAATCCGATAGCTGAGCAATGCGGCCGTTCGCCGCATCTCCCCATGGGCTTCGTCGAGCTTCTGCGGGTCGTAGGTTTCGATTGCGCTGTCGAGCAGGTCGGCGCTCAGGTCAGCCAGAGAGTCCGCGGCGTGCACGATGTCATTCCCATGGACATCGGTGTGCATACGCAGAAGATCGGTAGCTGAGAGCCATATGCCAGTGGCTTGGTCGCTCAGCTTGGCAAAGAGACTCTGCGCGTCCAACGCTTGCGAAGGTGCCTCGTTTGATACCTCGTCGTCCAGAGGGCAAGTGCCATCGGCTCCCACGGCCCCGCCCTGGTACTCGGCCATCGGCTGCGCATAGTGGGCGGCTGGACTCGCGCACTGATCGGCGAGCTTGGCGGACAGAACCGCGCTGAATCCGTCGAGCAGCGCCGGATTCGACAGAAGTTTTTCGATAGAGGACGAGACGAACCGATGCTGTGCTTTCCCATCGCGGTAGGCTCGCCTGCAGTAGGCGCTGTCCGGTTGAGTTGCTTGGATCTTGTCGGCCTCGCGCAGCATCGATATTGCGAGGTCGCGCCCTAAGAGAAAAGACTTCTCGGCGGGCTGCTGGATGCTGTGGACGCGCGGAGCCTTTTGTAAAGGCGCGCCCAACGTGCTACTCTCCTGCATGATTCGTTTCCTTGTCAGAGGGTTTCGGGTCACAGAACGCCCAGGGCTGGACCCCTGGGCGTTCGTCTTTGTGCTTCAGATTTAAGCGGGCATCCCGCTCTCGCCCTGAGGCGCGGCGGTCATTCGGTCGGTGTCTCCCTGGGCGCTTTTCGCTTGTCCTTCAGAGTGGCGCGTAAACGGCTCACGATCTCGCCGTTCAGGCTGCGGTCCATTTCCTCGCTCGCAGCGACAAGCGCGGTATGCACGTCAACCGGAAGGCGGAGCTGCATTCGGATGGGGCTGGGCTTATGTTGTGACATAAAAATGGTGTCAGTGACTGTATTGTGTGAGTGACACGGAATCAGTGTCAAGTAGGTGTGACACTGTTTTGGTGTAAATTCTTCACATGGAAGAAGACCGCTATACCCGAATCACATTGCGCCTGCCAAGGGACTTGCATGCGCGCTTGGACGAGGTCGCGGACAAGACTTCCAAAAGTCTCAACGCCGAAATCGTCGGCAGGCTCGAAGCGTCCTTTGGAGCCGACGGGGCACCGCTTTCTCCTGGCCTTATCCAAGAATTGCAGCGCATTCAGCAACTGCTCGCCTTGAACCGTCTCGAATCTCGGTATCGACTCGCACGCGATGATGAACGTGCTGCCCAAGAGGCGATGGCGAAAGCCTATGGCGCTAGGCTCCCAAAAGACGAGATGCAGAAGGTTGAATGGGCGTATCACGGGGCACGAGCGTATGTTGTGGATGCGCGTCGAGAACTTGAAGCGTTCATCGCAGCGACACCGAACCTTAATGCTGAGCGCACCTATGCCGACGAAAGTTCGATCGGAGTCCCGCAGAACCTCACTCTTGAGGGTGAAGGAAAGATAGCGCCACGTCGGCGCTCTGCGAAGAACTGAAAACACGACCATCTCCACGCTCTGACCCGCCTGCATCCGATGTGCTGCGGTATGGGAGAACTATCGACTGGTAGAGGGCGCTATTGAAGCCTTTGGGCAGGCACAGCGCCTCGCGTGCCCGTAGCAACTACGTTGTGCCCGCAGGCGGGAGCAGGGCGTGAGCAACGCGTTCTCTCTTGCGCCATTCAGTCATCCACTGCCTCACTGCTCGGAACTTAACTGGTACAACCTTGCCTGCGACTGCTATCGCTGCGTCGTCCATGCTGGAAAACTTGTCGAGGTTGTCGTCGCACCATTCGAAAACCTGCTCCTTCATTTGACGGTTTTCGGCGTTTTTTCGCGTGGCCAGTCGCTGGGCCTGCCTGACGATTCCATCTTCCTCGACCAGCCATAGCAACTCGAACATGGAATCGGGATCCATCAACCTTGCGAAGTTGTTCTGCAACTCCTCTTGGGTTAGCGTAGGGACGGTCTTGAGGAACGTTAAGAATGCCCGAGCACGCTGTATCGCGGCTGGCCTGCGTGCGCGCTCAGCGTCGTATCTCTCTGCTTGAATTTTTACGTTCGCCTCGGCCTGCTTCCATAGCGCCTCCACGTCTAGGCCTGCCGACTCTAGTTCGGCCTTCCACTGTCTCAGCGGGATACTCGTGCTGCCGCACTGCCTAGCGAAGTAGCGTGGCAGCAACTTTCGATTCCGATGGCCGGCATTAAATGCAAGAAAGGCAAAGTGCCAGGCGACAGCCTCGTTTTCGGCAGCGTCCAGCGCGAGCCCGGGCCATTGTGTCCCGCTAGGTTCGGCGATGGGCGGGCTCGGTGCGCCTGCATTCTCTGGCTTCATCACACCCGTGATACTGCCACCAACACGACCGAATGTGGACTATGGTTGATGCGTGCGGGGCGCTGGCCCTGCACGAGGTCAGCGATACGCGAGCAGCAGCGCCACCATCGCCACGCCAACTGCAACCGCGCCAGCTTTGACCAAGCGGCCGCCCACCGACCGGCTGGTCTTATAGAACTGGTTGGTCAACGGGCGAAGGTCCAGAGACGCAGGGTCGAAGATGGTCATCCCTCCGCGGCGCCTGGCCTCTGTCTCGAAGAGGTGCGCGGTGCCTCTGGCGTGGAGATCGCCTTCCAGCGCGCGCCTGCGCCAGAGCCGGGCCAGTTCTTCGAGCTCGCTATCAGGCAGGTCTTCTACGTTTCGCACTTGTGCATTTTGCCAAGAGGGCGCGGGGTCGCTGTCACTCGTCGCAGCGTGCGACTCGACGCACTGGGCAAGTCCTTTCGTGCACAGAAGGGTTGCCGATAGGCAACTCTGACACGGGATACGAAAAGTCCTCCCTAGCAGGGGACTCAGTCCAAGGTGCTAGGCGGCAATCCTTGCTTGCGGGATCTCTTCCGTCGGAATATTTAAGTTTGGACGAAAAAACATGACTTCGGAGCCAACGTAGCGCACTTGAGCGGTGTAGTTCAGGCCATAGGCAAGCGACTGAGACATTCGGTACATCTGCCGAATTTCCGCAACGTTGTCATAGGACACGACCCATGGTGTTTTAAAGCGAGCCGATTGCAGGAGGTCGGCAATCTGCATGTGGTCGCCATGTTCGTAGAAATTACGGTAGAGACCTTGGCCTTTGACGTAGTAAGGAGGGTCCAAGTACACGAGCGCCTTCGGAGGCAAAAAAGTTTGGCAACGCGCCAAGAGCGCGTGCGCATCCTCGTTGTAGACCGAGATGCTGGAAGAGTGCAGCGCAATCATCTCGATGCGCTTGGACAAGACATCTTTCTTCAATCGCGCATCGAGTTTGTAGTCTCCCGATTGGCCAAGGCCTCCGATCACTCCGCCTTTCAGGACGCCGGACCGGTTGGTCCGATTCATGAAAAGAGTGGCAAATCCCCGGGCGGCCAAGCCGACCTCGATTTGACCCCGCAAAACCGAGCGCCAGTGTAGCCACTGCTCCATTGTGACAGGGGTGTCCGCAAGAAGGCGAAGCAGTTCCTCAGGCTCTCGGGTGACAGCGCTCCAGAAGTCGTAAACGGCAGGGTCAAAGTCGTTAATGTGGATGTGAGAGGCTTCACCGTGGAAGAGAAGTTCCAGCGCTACACCCGCGCCGCCGGCGTAAGGCTCGAGGTAGTGGCCGGTCGTTAGGCCGTTCTCTCGCATAACACTTGCGATAAAAGGAGCAAAGCGCGCCTTTCCACCAGGATAGCGTAGGGGCGTGTAGAGCTTGTTCGAATACATCGTGCGGGTGATGGTATCGACTTGTCCTTAGCTTGGCCAGCCTACTTGGCAAGTGGCGCCACAGCCGCAACCGCTGCATCAAACTCTGCCAAGAACTGTGCGATTTCAGCCGGCCTATCGGTCGCCCACTCTTCTAAGAGTTGCCAACCTTCGATGAGAGGGAACTTCTCTTTCCACCAAGATTTGGTTTGCTCTCTTCGAGAAAGAACAGTGGTTGCTCCATCCAACATGTTTACCCGTAACTGATCCGTAGTGACATCTTTTTTATCTAACCGCTCTAACGTTGCCCCATGCAACTCTGGTGAATTTACGATGTTCAATATGTATTGGAGCAACGTTCTCTCTGGTGCAAGGGGTCTTCCAACTATATCTTGATTCTCGTTCCCAATTAACGCGGCGCTGTACATGTCTCCGGGCAATTTTACTATGTGCTTGTTTTTTCCGTTGTTCTTGTTTACGGTGGCGTCTGCGTCTAGGATGATTAGGACTTCTTTAAAATAAGGGTCGTGATCGGCGAGGCGGGCAAGATTCTCGCAGCCAACACCTAGTGGGAGAGGTTCAAGTTTTACGCTGTGAGATTTCCCAATCGCTTGAAGTCGTTTGGGCGGGATGAGTGCTCTAAATACTGCAGCAGCTTCGTCGTCCTCAAAATAAATCTTTAGTTTTGGCAAAGATTTTTTCGTTTCTGGAAGAGGGGGGGTCAAAGACATGTCATTGAAGATTTGCTTCAATGAAGGTGCTTCCATCTTTTTGGGGTTTGCCGTGTCCCTAATATAAACAATTGAGTCTATTGGGTTCGGGTTGTTCGGTTCGGATTCTGGGTGGACTGCCTCTATCAATTTTGGGGAGTGAGTGGTTGCAATGATCTGGAGGCGAAGAGATCTTGCAAATGATTTGAGGCTTTTAGTTAGTGCCCCGATCGCATGGGGATGTAGTCCTGCATCAATTTCATCTACTATCAATAGCCCGCCTGGGTATTCGGGCCACTCTCTTTTTAGTTTTTGAAACGATGCCAGAGCAAGTGCGATGCTGCCTAAGCTATCTTGTCCTAAAGAAACGCATCGAGGATCGAATGCATGCTGCGGCTGACTCGACATTTTGCCGGTATATTTTATTTTTTGTGTCGTTATGGCAGCGGGTGAGGTATTGCTGCCAGAAATTACTGCATTCATGAATTGCGAAATGAGTTCCGCGTCGTCTGCGTGCATAGCTTGTGCAGAGCTGCTCGCATTCCCGGGGGTAGCCTCTCCTACTGGCAAGACTCGTGTCATCCCTAGGTATATTGTCGGCAACGGAACCTTTCCTGCCGCGCCAACCGTCACACTGCCGTCAGCGCTCTGAAATTTGCTTGTAGAAGGCTTTATTGTTCTCGCAACAACGCGAGCCTGTTGATTCTTTCCCCTTGGCCCAAGGCGACAGGCTTTGACAAGAGCTTCATTGTTATTTATCAGGTAAGAAACTGCCGGCTCGCTCAGAATTTTCGGCGGCCCAAGCTTGCTTGCGTAGTCTCCATGATAATCAATATGAATAATCTCATTGAAATTGGCTTGGTATGTTTTGTCGAAGTATGAGATTTGAGCTGAGGTCGTTAGCCCGGATGGATGTGCCAGCAACGCCAAAATAGTTGACTTCCCTATGCCGTTGTGGCCCGCTACGACAGTCAGGCGAGGGGAGATTGGTATCTTGATGTTCGTAAGCTTTCTGAATTTGTGTGTACCAAATTCAAGGGATTCAACGCGGATGCTAGGCATTTTTCCTCACGTGCTGCTGTAACGGACAGTTCAATCACTCATCTACCAAATTGGCGCTTGATTTGGGTGAGCGGCTAGTTGCTCTTGAAGCATAGCCAACTAAGGGCGATTTCTTCCTAGGATGAACACGGGCGAAAACCCCGTGTTCATCCTTTTGGAGGAGGTGCAGTTAGAACGCGCCGATGCCTGAACCTCGCGGACGCCGTCACCCCCTCTTCCGTCGGCTAACGAAGCCCATAGAGCCGATCTACACGGCAGCGGCCACGCCTGTTGCCTGGAACGAAGACTTCCCCTTTCTCCTGACCGAGGGTGTCGTCTACCTCGTTTGCCGGCCGTGCCCCGAGCTGATCAGGTGGGCCCGCCAGATCCGGAAGCTCCACTCGGCCGACACGAGCGCCGAGACTAATCCGGATTTCTCCTGGCTGAGCGCCGCGCCCGTCGCGCCTCGGAATCTAGTCAAGGTGGGTGAGGTGACCGTTCGGATCTACGGCGAGGATTTTCTTCGGGAGGTCCAGAATAGAAGTGGCCATCACTTGAATTGGCAGTGGACGCTTCTGACGGTGGTGCTTGACCGGGCGAGGGGGAACGCCGTGGGCTTCGTCTCCTTCAGTCTGGAATGGGTGCTTGATGCATTGCTCGGATGCGAAGAGGTGGCAGAGCTCGAGGTGAAACTTGACCAGGCTTGGATCGTTGCCGAGTACCGCGGCCGGGGCTGGGGAGATCTGGCCGCCGGAGCCATCGCTGACACAGTCCGCCAATCCGTCGAGCAGCTCGACTCTTCAGCCCGCTGGCCGAAGGGCTACGTTGCGAAGCTGCGGATTGTGGTGTCTGCCGATCTCTACAGCACCAGCGGGGAGCGTTTCCTTGAGAAGTGCGCTACCTACGTCGCGATGCAGTTCGACTTGCTCCATGCGTCCGAGCGGATCGAGATCACGGAGGTGATCTGCGATGGCCGGTGGTAGTGATGCAGAGCATCAACTACGATGAGCCTTTCCAAGATCCTTTCATGAGCAGCATGATCTTTCTCGGAGACCGAGAAATATTCGTCTCCAATCAACGCTTCTCGACGCTGATCGAGTTTGGGCTCGAAGTGGCGGATGCGGTTGCCTCGTCAGAGCAGGACCGTTCGTTTGTGCAAAGGCTGAAAGCTGAAGCCGAGGACTTCTATCGGGGAATCGATCTTGACCTTGAAGAACTGTTCTCGGGGAAAGATGAGTTCGGATTCTGGAGCAGGGTCTACGCAGAGCTCGCTGTCCGAATTGAACGGAAAGAGATCGGAAACCCAGAGATCGATGATTGGCGCCCCAGCGCCACTGCCGAAGCTCTAGCACTGTCGAAGATGCTGGCGACTTCGGCCTGAGCCTGTTGGCGGGCTGCTATCTCTGTGCTGGATTGATAGCAAACCGTTCGATGTCCGTGATGGTCAACTCGAGTAGCGCGGAGTCCTCGGGGTGTTCAACTACCTCTACCAGCAGGTTTGCGAGGTTCTTCCGCAGGGTAGGGCGCAGTGGCGCGGCGAAGGCCACAAGCTGCTCTACCAGCGTTCGCGCCGGCCGTGCATCCTTGACGTCCCCCGGTGAACGAATTCCCTGGCCGGTCTCCAGCCAGCCAGGCCGCACCCTCAGCGCCTGAGCGATTGCCAGCAGTTCCCTCGGCCGCTGCCGCCAGCCCGCTTCCAGATTCCCGATCGCGCTCTGTGTCACGCCGGCCTCGTCGGCCAAGCGCAACTGGCTCCAGCCGAGTTCGGTCCTGGCTACCCTGATGCGGCTGCCGATGCTCATATGGGCGTCCTAAACCGATATTGGTTTGAAAGAATAAAACCGAAAACAGTATCCGCAGGCGTTGATTGCCGTTGAACTGAGTGCGGTTTCAGCTGAAGCCTTCAGCGCGGGGCTGAGGCCCTTCGGGCCGAGCGAATCAGCATGGCTTCAGCCTCCTCCTTCATCTCTGAACTGGCGCGCCGAAATTCCGCTTCGGTCAGCTTTTTAAACGGCCATGTCCCCTCGCTTGCGAGATCGCCTGACTGCAAGAGCTGGTGCACTTGGCAGCCGAAAAAGTCAGCGAACTTCTGGAGCGTCTCGAGTCGGATGCCGCGCGACCCCTGCTTTGCTGCCTGGATGGCAGCCGATCCAATCGCTATGCCGCGTTCCGCCATTTCTTGTCGAAGTGTCGCGATGCTCCGTGAGCCCATGAGTTCGGCGAAGTTGGCCGCGAGTGTTGCGTCGATGCCATCGGAGGGAATTTGGTCGTGGGAGGCCATGGCTCGAAGTGTGTTCTCTTTCCAAACCGAAATCGGTGTGGCAGAATAAACTGAAATCGGTACGAAAGGAATACGCTCATGCCCGCACCAATCGAATCCATCCGGGATCACCTGAAGAGCAAGCTGCGTGAAGCGGGCCCCGCTCGGTACGAGGCCATCGCGCAGGAAACCGGCGTGGCGGTCAGCTTCATTCGGAAGTTCGTTTACGGCTCTCGCGAGAACCCTCGAGTTGAAACAGTCCAGCCCCTGTTGAAGCTTTTCGCTGCGGTGGACAGAGGGGATCGAAACCTGCCGGCGCCTTTGCCGAAGACTCTGCAGCAGAGCGCGTGATGGCACTTTGCTCAGGCGGTCTGCTTTATCGCAGGCCATTGCGTTCGCTCACGTCGACATCCTGCGCCGCGAAGGACACATCCACCTCCCCATCCAACCAACGGATTAAAAGTCTGGTGGTGCGCAACGTCATGCGCGGCCGAGTGCCGGGCAGGGCGCTGGCGTTCGTCGTGACGCAGCTCCTGGTACTGCAGTGGATGAGGTCCGGATCGTGCGCTGGAGAGCGTCTTGGGGTTGGGGCGTAATGCATGTCTGCAGTCTCGCCAACGCCGGCTGAAAGGGCCAGAAAGGGTTTGCACATGACGATGCGAGCCCTTGCAGAGCCTGGAAGGGCCGCGGGCGTGGCTGCCGCAATGGGCCTCTCCGAGGCCACGATCAGCCGGATCAAGAACGAGCGCCTTGAGGAGGTGCTGACCTTCCTCGCGCACCTGGGCTTCAAGACCGTGCCAGCCGAGTTCCAGTGCGTCGATGAGCGCACGTTCGCCGCCTTCCAGATCCTCTGGGAGAAGGCGATGAGTCAGACGTCGGCCGCCAAGCTGATCTTCGAGGAGGCGGACTGATGCGCCGCGCAATCCTCTGGTTCGTGCACTTCTTGTACTGGCTGCGCGTGCACCGCGGCAACTTTGGTCGCGCCCTCTGGGCCACCGAACACGAAATGGGAGCTTGGCGATGACCAGCGACGCACGCATCTCGGTTGGACTTCCTGGACATCCGAAGACCAAGAAGCTGATCCGTCGGTTTGGCCAGGCGGCTGGCTGGAACCTCGTGTGCCTGATCCTGTGGACCGTCGCAAATCGCAGCGACGGCGATCTGACTGGCATGTCAGACGAGGATATTGAGCTGGCTGCCGAGTGGGACGGCGAGGAGGGCGCGTTTGTCGCGGCCCTCGTGAGCGTTCGGTTTCTCGACGGTGATGCCGGGAGCTACACGCTGCACGATTGGGAGGAGCACAACCCATGGGCTGCTGGCGCTGAGATGCGTTCTGCGAAGGCCCGCTGGAACGCTGCTAAGCGTCATCATGGGGAAGCTGCTGCCAACACCCTAGTACCCGAATACGCTGCTGCTAGGAATGCTGGTAGCAATGCACGCAGTTCTGCTACTAGCAATGCAGATAGCAATGCTGCGGCGCAAACCAGCATGCAACCATTGGCGAGCAGCAATGCTCCGTCTCCGTCTCCGTCTCCGTCTCCGTCTCCGTCTCCGTCTCCGTCTCCGTCTCCGTCTCCGTCTCCGTCTCCGTCTCCGTCTCAGAGTTCTCCCTCGAATCCCGATGGGGGTAAGCGAATGCGAAGGACTCCGGGCGAGATCAGCGCGAGCCTGGCGGGCTTCCCGGCGTTCTACGCCGCCTATCCGCGCAAGGTCGGGAAGCAGGCTGCGCTCCAGGCGTGGGTCAAGCTCGCGCCGGACAAAGCCCTGCAGACGGTGATCCTCGGCGCGTTGGCGGCACAACGGCCGCACCTCGACCGGAGCGAGAACGGGCGGTTCATTCCGCATGCCGCCACATGGCTCAACAAGGGCCAATGGGAGGACGAGATCCCTGGCGGAAAGCCCAAGCCGGTCGATTCGAGCGGTCTGCAGTGGTGGCAAGCGGCGGGCTTCGGCCACGTCGCCGAAGCGCAGAACGCGCGCTGCCACGTCGGCAACTTTCGTCAGTTCCAAGACGGCAAGCGAATCGAGTCGGAGGCCACCGTTTGAACGCCGCCGAGATCAGCCAGCGCATGTCCGGCGAGGCCCCTCGCATCGCCGAGTACCTGCTGCCGCAGGGCAAGCGCGCGGGCAAGGAGTGGAAGGCGGGGAACACCAGCGGCGAGCCCGGCGGCAGCCTGTCGGTGTGCATCACCGGCGCGAAGGCGGGAACCTGGAAGGACTTCGCGAGCGGCGAGGGTGGAGACCTGATCGACCTGTGGATGGCGTGTCGCGGGCAGACCATGCCCGAGGCGATGAAGGACATCAAGGCGTTCATGGGCATCCGCGACGACTTCCCGAAGCCGCCGGAAAAGACCTACCGCAGGCCCGAGAAGCCGACCTGCCAACGACCGAAGCAACGGGTGCACGAGTGGCTGACCGGGCGCGGCCTGACGGTCGACACGCTCGCAGCGTTCAAGATCGGCGAGCAGCTGCAGCAGGGCAAGGCCTACGCGGTGTTCCCGTTCATCGATGAGGCGGGCGTACTGCTGAACGTGAAGTACCGCAACCCTGACGACAAGCGCGACATGCGGCAGGAGAAGGAGGCTACGCCGTGCTTGTTCGGCTGGCACCTGATCGACCCGAAGGCGCGTGCGGTGACGATCACCGAGGGCGAGATCGACGCCATGACGCTGCACCAGATGCGCATTCCGGCGCTGTCGGTGAACCAGGGCGCGGGCAATCACCAGTGGCTCGAGCACGACTGGGAAAAGCTCGAGCGGTTCAGCGACATCACGATCTGCTTCGACCACGACGCCGCGGGCGACAAGGGCGCGTTCGAGATCATCCAGCGCCTTGGCATCGAGCGGTGCCGGCGCGTGCGTCTCGGCGCGAAGGATGCGAACCAGTGGCTGCAAGACGGGGCGGAGGCCGTCGACTTCCAGCAGGCGATCGACGAGGCGCGCGGCCTGGACCCAGAGGAGTTGCGTAGCGCCGACGACTTCACGCCCGCGGTCGAAGCGCTGTTCTATCCGCCCGTCGGCATCGATGCGGATCCGTTCCTATACCTCGACAAGCCGCTCGACTGGTTCCAGTTCCGCGCCGGCGAGTACACCTGCTGGACCGGCATCAACGGCCATGGCAAGAGCCTGATGCTCGACCAGGTGCTGTTGGGCCTGATGCGGCAGGGCCAGCGCGTGACCGTGTTCTCGGGTGAGCTCACCTCGCCGCGGCACCTGAAGCGGATCATGAAGCAGGCCACGGGGCTCGATCGGCCGACGCGCGAGTACATCCGTGCCGTGGGCGCGTGGCTACGGGAGCGGCTGTGGCTGTTCGACCTGTTCGGCGTGGCGAGGCTCGACCGGCTGCTCGAGGTGTTCGCCTATGCCGCGCGCCGGTACAACGTCGGCCACTTCGTCATCGACAGCCTGATGATGATCGACGTCCCGCAGGACGGGCCCGGTGCGATTACCAAGCAGAACGAGGCGGTGCAGAAGATCGTCGCGTTCAAGCGCAAGTTCAATTGCCATGTGCACGTCGTTGCACATCCACGCAAACAGCGGGATGAAACGATCCCCGTCGGAAAGATGGACGTGGCCGGCGCCGGCGGCATCGTCAACGGCGCGGACAACCTGTTCTCGATCTGGCGCGCCCAGAAGGACGAGGCGCCGGCCAACCCGAACGATCCGGATGCGGTCGCGGCCTGGGAACAGCAGCAGAGCGACATCGACGCAAAGTTGATCCTGAAGAAGCAGCGCGAAGGCGCCGTACAGGACTACACGCTCGCGCTGTGGTTCGACAAGCCGTCAATGCAGTACAGGACCACGCCAAGGCGCTACCCGCTGCGGTTCGTGGATTTTTCCATCCAAGATCAGGAGGTTCCTCATGAGAATGATCGATAGACAGGCCAACGACCAAAGGAGCACCACATGTCAGAACCCTTCGCCCTTCTATGGAGCCGCAAATCCAACGGCTTTCACATCGAGCCACTCGCGCGTGCTTGCGAAAGTGGCATGCGCTTCTTCCAGGGAAACATCGAGAACGACTACCTGCTGCTGTTCACCGGAAGTTCAGACGAGTGCAGTTCCAAAGCAGACGAGCTGCGCCGGGTCTGCGATGAACGGGCAGTTGTGCGGGCTCTCTACGGGCCGCACGAAGACCCGATCTGAAATCGTCTGTACCGGCTACGGTGCTCAGGAGGTCCGCCAATGAGCATGCGCGAGTTCGAGCAGTACCTGAAGGCGTCGGACTTCTTCGCCGACGTGATGAACACCCACCGGGTAGCCACGGCCGAGATCATCGCCAGCTTCGCGAACTTGCTGCGCGACAACCGGGCGGTATCGAACGACCAGATCAAGGCGCTGCTGAAGGCGCTCAACAACGGCCGGAGCGGGCCGTCCATCGACAGTAGCCGCCGGCTCCTCGTGGCGCGGATTGAGGACGCTCTGAAGGGCCGCCCGGAGTGACTGATCCCTTAACCATCGAAGACCGGTACTCGGCCGCCATCCGCTCGAGCAACCTCAAGATTGACCCTAGGACGAAGCGCTCCGATTCGGACGTGCTGGGCGCCATGGGGCTGGCTGCGCGGCACTTTCCGCTGGCGGTGGCCCTGCAGCGCCTCTTCCTGGGCGACAACACGGCCGCCAAGGAGATCGTGGAGATCCTGGCCGACGACGTCTGGAAGAAGGCCAGGGGGATGCGGATCAAGCTCAACCGGGTGCAGGCCTACGATCTCGCGCGGGCGTGCGTAGCCTGGCACAGGAACCCGACCTGTGAAGCCTGCCACGGACACGGCGCCTCGGTGATCCCGGGGACGAAGACGCTCGGCGTGGTCTGTACTTCGTGCCGGGGGGTGGGGCGCACCTCGCTGGCGAAGCTGTTCAAGGACTTGGCACCGCTGGCCGACTGGCTCGTGGCCCACATGGAAAAGCACCAGGCGATGGCTGGGCCTGAGGCGATGAAGCAGATGGTGGGATACCTCGAACTCAAGCTCGATTGCGCCGCAGCGGAGCAAGGTTAAAAGTCTTTACTCTGCCCACGCAAGAGCCTAAAATCGTGAGACCTGTACAAATCTCGGGAGAGCCGAGAATAACAAGAGCAGGTCGAAAGCTGTTTGGAGAACTGCGTCCTCAATTTTTTCGGATAGGCTGCGAATAAGGGTTCGCACTAGGTTGAACCCAGTCACAGTGTCCTGACTTGCAAGTGGTGTTTTACTCGTTCGTGGGGATGGTATGCCTTGGATTTTTCCTGAGGATGTAGAAATCGGTGATCGATTGTGGAATGGCTCCACCGACGGTTTCCTGCCGGTGTTAGCTGTCCACCCGCCGCTTGGAACTAGGGCTACCTATGACTTCCGTCTCGGGCGAGAGGGTTCGAGCAACGCAATCACTAGGGGCTGCGTCCAAGGTCAAAAGGTAGAGATTGCATCGCGGACGAATGGGATTAAGCAAGCTGAGAAGCGAGTGACAGATTGATGAATCGCTTTGACGATCTTTTAAGCGCCGTGAAAGTGGGTGAGTCGTTTACGCTAACCGCCAGCAAGATGGGGATGGACGGCAACTCTTTCGACGAGTTTGTCGACTCCATTCTGCATGTGCCTCGCGAGAGATTCCGCGCCTCCAATCCGCACGAGGATAGTGATGGGCCGAATAGGTACGATGCTGTTTTGATCACCCGAACAGTTTAAAAATATGAGATAAAAAAGCCGCCCGAAGTACTTCGGGCGGCTTTTTTTGTTGCCCGCTTAGCGTCTTGATCAAGCGGCTAACGCGACGTTGGTTTCTAGTGGCCCCACTGGTGTATGGGAAAATCCCTCCATCGAACTAGGAGGGACTATGACGGGGGTAGCAACCGCAATCATCGGTTTGGTCGTTGGCGCACTGATTCTCGGAGCGGTTTGGCACAACATTGCATTGCGCTATCTCTGGATCCTGTTCATGTTCGCTGCATTCATGTCCAGGTTTGAGTGGTGGCGCCATCTATTTGGTCACTGACGGAGAAGTCTCCTGCAATACGCCACTTAGACCAGCTCAGGAGACCATCCGCGCGCGAAATTCCTGGAGTACCGAAATCAGAGCATCAACTTGAGCTGGTGACGTCGCGTAGGGAAATTCTGCCAAGCTTGATCTGAGGACCTCGTGGTGGTCCACCCACATGAGATGCTCCCTTACGTAGGCCTTGTAAGACTCGATGTCCAGGGCGCTCATCGTTGGGATATCCAGAACTTCGGTGTCTTTGGAAATAGTCACAGGGATCCATCCGGTGTAGGCCATCTGTTCTCCTAGAGAAGGTGCTTTGATTGTAGGAAGCCGCGACAGCTTTGTGGGGCTGGCTTTGGCCTGACAATTTTCTTCATGGCATGCAGCTGCCACTTTGGCCCGCCAGGTTCGCCTGAGCGGGCTTTTTCATGCCCCGGACTCGGACAAGTCGAGAGACACCCGATGGAGAGCCCTATGGCAAGACCCAGCAAGTTCAAAGAGGAATTCATCGATCAAGCGCAGCGGCTGTGCAAGCTCGGCGCAACCGATGTCGAGGTGGCCGACTTCTTCGGCGTGGACGTGCGCACTCTGTACCGCTGGAAGGGCGAGCAGCCCGAGTTTTGTCAGGCCTTAAAAGCGGGGAAGGATGAGGCTGACAACCGTGTGGAGCGTAGCCTGTTCGCCCGCGCCAATGGCTACGAACACGACGAGGTCGACATCCGAGTGGTGAACAACAAGATCGTGAAGACGCCGATCCGGAAGGTCTATCCGCCGGACACGACGGCCGCGATCTTCTGGTTGAAGAACCGACGCCCGGGTGAGTGGCGCGAGACGAAGGCGGTGGAGCTCACGGGCGCGAATGGCGGCCCGGTGCAGGTGCAGAAGGTCCAGCGCACCATCGTTGATCCAGCCGCGGCGAAGTGAGAACCCTCAACCTGCCAACGGCGCGCGTGTTCGTGCCGCTGTGCGAGCCTGCGCGCTACAAGGGCGCGTGGGGCGGTCGGGGCTCAGGGAAGTCGCACTTCTTCGGCGAGAAGCTGATCGAGGACTGCATGGCCGAGCCGGGCGATTCCGGCGGGGAGGGCATGCGGGCAGTGTGCATCCGTGAGGTTCAGAAGGATCTGGCGCAGTCGTCCAAGGCGCTGATCGAGGCGAAGCTGAAGGCGCACCGGATCGGCGAGGCCGACGGGTTCAAGGTGTTCCGAGACTGCATCGAGACGCCCGGCGACGGGCTGATGATCTTCAAGGGCATGCAGGACTACACCGCCGAGAGCGTGAAGTCCCTGGAGAACTTCAAGCGCGCCTGGTGGGAGGAGGCGCAGACCGCGACCGATCACTCGCTGAACCTGCTGCGCCCGACGATTCGTGCGCCTGGCTCGGAGCTCTGGTTCAGCTGGAACGCGCGCCGGCGCACCGACGCGGTCGACGTGATGCTGCGCGGCGCCGAGATCCCGACGGGTTCGGTGGTCGTGAAGGCGAACTGGCGCGACAACCCGTGGTTCACGGCCGAGCTCGAGCAGGAGCGGCTGGACTGCCTGCGGATGCAACCCGAGCAGTACAACCACATCTGGGAGGGCGGCTACGTCACGGTGATGGCCGGGGCCTACTACGCGAAGAACATAGCCGACGCGCGGCTGCAGAACCGCTTCGGCCGTGTCGGCGCCGACCCGCTGCTGACCCACCGGGTGTTCGTCGACATCGGCGGAACTGGCGCGCGAGCTGACGCCTTCACGATGTGGGTAGCGCAGTTCGTCGGCAAGGAAATCCGAGTCCTCGACTACTACGAGGCCGTGGGTCAGCCGCTCGCGGTGCACCTCGCATGGCTGCGCTCTCGCGGCTACACGCCGGAGAAGGCGCAGATCTGGCTGCCGCACGACGGCGCCACGCAGGACAAGGTGCACGACGTCTCCTATGAGAGCGCGCTGCAGGCCGCCGGCTACACGGTGACGGTGGTGCCGAACCAGGGCAAGGGCGCTGCGGCCGCCCGCATCGAGGCTGCTCGCCGCTTGTTCTCGCTGATGTGGTTCAACGAAACCACCACTGAGGCCGGCGTGGCCGCGCTGGGTTGGTATCACGAGAAGAAGGACGAGGCCCGCAACATCGGCCTCGGACCTGAGCACGACTGGGCGAGCCATGGCGCAGATGCTTTCGGGCTGATGTGTGTGGCCTACGAGGAGCCCGTCGAAGCGAAACCAATGAAGTACCGCAAGCTGAACAACGCTTGAGGAAGGATTCCATGAGCAAACCTCTCTACCTGCCCAAAGGCTGGCGCGCAGGGCCGCAGAAGCTCGCCCGCAAGGTTTACATCGCGGAGAAGAGCGGCACCTATGTGAAGGGTCGGCAGCCCGAGCCGCCGGCTCCTCCCGCTCCTGCGCCTGCACCCTGACATGGCAGCACCGAACGCACCCAAGCGCATGAGCGACGCCGACCTGAAGGCGCTCGTCGACTCCGAGCTGCGCCGCGCCCTGGGCGCGGAGAGCAGCAAGCTGTCCGAGCAGCGCCGCAAGGCCATGGCGTACTACTACGCGGAGCCCGAAGGCGACCTCGCACCGCCCGAGATCGAAGGCCGCTCGAAGGTGGTCTCGCCGGACGTGCGCAACACCATCGAGTCGATGCTGCCGCAGATCGTGGTGAAGTTCATCGGCGGCGACAAGGTGGTGCAGTTCGACCCGACGAAGCCGGGCGACGAGAGCAAGGCCGACGCGGCGACGAAATACCTGAACCACATTTTTCTGAAGAAGCACGACGCAACCATGCTCACGACGACGTGGGCGAAGGACGGCATGCTGCAGAAGCGCGGCGTCCTGAAGGTCTGGTGGGACACGCGCACCGAGGAGACGCGCGAAGAGTACAAGGGCCAGACCCCCGTGCAGCTGGCGCTGCTGATGCGCGATCCCGAGATCGAGCCCATCGAGCAGTCCGAGCGGCCCGACGAGGCGGAGGCGCAGCGCCGTGCGGAGATGCTCGAGCAGCTGACGCAGCAGCTGCAGCAAGCCTGGGCGGCGGCGCAACAGGGCGGCGGTCCTGGCCAGCCGCCGGCTGAGCCCGAGGGTGCCATGCAGGCAGGCCAGCCGCCCCGTCCGCCCCAGGGCAATCCGGCGCTTGCCGCGGTCCAGCAGCTGCAGCAGCAGATCGACGCCATCTCGCAGATGCCGCCGGCCGTGGTCTACGACGTCGCCTTCAAGCGCTCGCGCAAGGGCGGAAAGCTGTCTATCGAGCCGGTGCCCAGCGACGAGTTCATCATCTCGCGCGAGGCGAAGACTATCGGCACCGCGCGCCTGGTGGGCCACAAGTTCAAGCGCACGCTGTCCGAACTGCGCTCGATGGGCTACAAGAACGTCGACCGCCTGGCCGACGGCAACGACACGGACGGCGACTCGAACGTCGAGAAGATCGAGCGCGACAGCTTCGACGACAGCAGCGGCGGGCCGGAGGAAGACGACACCACGAGCGATAGCTCTCAGACGCGCGTGACGGTGCGCGAGCTCTACATGCGTGTCGACTACGACGGCGACGGCATTGCCGAACTGCGCAAGATCACGCGCTGCGGCAGCGAGATACTCGATAACGAGGTCGTCGACGAAGCGCCGTTCGTGACCTGGTGCCCGGTGCCGATCCCGCACAAGTTCTTCGGGATGTCGATCGCGGACCTCGCGATGGAGGGCCAGAAGACCAAGACCAGCATCCGCCGCGGGCAGCTGGACAACATGTATTTGCAGGTCAATGGCCGCTATTTCGCTGTGACTGGGAAGGTCGAACTCGACGACCTGCTCGACAGTCGACCTGGCGGCGTGGTTCGCATGACTCAGGCGGGCATGGCCGGTCGGTTGGATCAGGGCATGGGCGATATGGCCGGCGCGGCCGCGATGTTCGAGCAGGAGGAGGCTGCGCTCGAGAACTCCACCGGTTGGACCCGCTACAGCCAGGGCAACGACGGCAAGGGTCTGAATGAGACGTTCGGCGGCGTGAAACTGATCACGAACAAGGCCGACATGCGCACCGACTTGGTCACGCGCATGATGGCGCAGGGCTTTGTCGACCTGTTCCGGCTGATGCTGAAGCTGGTGTGCCAGAACCAGGACAAGGCCGAGCAGATCCAGGTCGCCGGCAAGTGGGTAGACATGGACCCGCGCGAGTGGTCGAACCAGTTCGACATTTCGCCGGCAGTTGGCCTGGGCGTCGGCGACAAGGACCAACAGGTTGCGCACCTGCTGAACCTGCGCGCGCTGGCGATGGAAGGTCTTCAGAACGGAACGGCGACGCCGGAGAACATCTACGAGCTTGACGTCGAGATTGCGAAGACGATGGGCTTTCAGTCGGGCGCGCGCTTCTTCAACGACCCGAAGAAGAACCCTCCGCCCCAGCAGCCCAACCCCCTGCAGGCGCAGATGCAGGTCGAGCAGATGAAGGCCGAGGCCATGCTGCTGATCGAGCGCGAAAAGATGCAGTCGCACGAGCGCATCGAGGCCATGAAGGCGCAGCAGCAGGCGCAGGTCGACCAGCTGCGCGCTCAGATGCAGCAGCAGACCGACCTGGTGCGCCAGCAGGCCGAGGCCGACAAGGCGCGCATGGAGGCCGAGAACAAGGCACGGCTGGATGCCATCCGCATGGAGATGGAAGAGCGCGCCCGCGTGCTGGACGATGGCTACCGCCGCTGGAAAGACCAGCTCGAGTCAGCGACCCGTATCGAAGTGGCGAACATCGGCAGCAAGGCCAAGCTGGACAACCCCGCGACGGTCGCGGCGACGAATGAGATCGCAACGGAGGTGACCCAGTGAAAGACCGCCTCTTGACCCTGGCCCGCGCGGCGCGTGCGTGGCTGCTTCCCGCATGGAGCATCCGCGAGGAAGGTTCGGCCGCCGCGGGCAGCGTGTTCGCCGTGCACCGGCAGCAGTTCGGCCGCACGCGCGTGCTCGAGCGCTGGGCCACCCTGCACATGGCTGCACTGCAGCTGCAGGCGCTTCGCGGGCTCGCACCGACCGCGGCGCCTGTCGTCGACGCCGCCCGCATCGCCCGCACGCTGGATCCGCGCGCGCCCGAAGAGTCCGCGCATTCGCCCGAAGGCCGGGTGTACCGCGGCGACCGCGCCCGCGAAGTGCTTCAGAACGAGGCCTTCGCCTGGGCTTTCGAAACTACCAAATCGGAGATCTACGAATCATGGCAAGCAACACTCGCGGCCAACGCGCCGGAACGGGAACGCCTGTGGCTGGCGCTGCAGATGCTGGATCGGGTGCAGGGGCACCTGATGCAGCGGCTGGAGACGGGCAAGCTGGCAGCGCTGGAACTGCGGCACCGGGAGAAGGTGGCGCAGCAGCAGAAAGCGTGGCTGGATTGAACGCCGCCGCGCCCACCAGCCCGCCGCCGGCGCCCCCGCCGTCGAAGAAGGCGCCCAGGTCCTGGAAGGATCTGCGCGCGCACATCGAGCTGCTGAACGCGCCCGACCATCAGATCGTGACCGTCTGGCATCCGGACGCCGCAGGCGAATTCATCGCGACCGGCCAGGGCAACGTGCGCGCGATGGTGGGCGATGCCCGGTATCAACTGAGCTCGGGCGACTTCGTCGAGCTGTGAGATCTGGCGGGAGGCGGCCCGCCTGACGGGGATTCCCCTTCAACCGCCTGCATCCGTCGAGAGACGCTGCGCCGGGTAGCCGGCATGGAGAGAACATGGACGAATTGGACACCCCCGACGCGGGACCCAGCGAAGGCCTGAGCGTGAGTCAGGCAACGGAAGCCTTTTCCTCGCTTCTGGACGATCCGGACACCGCCGACAACGGCGATTCGGGCGTCGACCCCAAGAAGGAGCCTGCGGCCGGCGCTGCAGCTGACACCGATGCGGGCGAAGACGCCGGCGACGATGACGGCGACCAGCCCGACGGCGACGCCAACGGAGACCCCGACGCGCATCCTCAGATGGTCACCGTCAAGATCGACGGCAAGGAAATCGAGGTGCCGCTGTCCGAGGCCATCGCAGGCTACCAGCGCCAGCAGGACGCAACGCGCAAGACGATGCAGGCCGCCGAGACCCGAAAGGCCGCGGAGAACGAAATCGCCCAGGCGCGCAGCGAACGCCAGCAGCATTCCCAGAACCTGGTGCGCATCCAGCACCAGCTCGAAGGCCTGCTGCAGGAGCAACAACAGATCGACTTCCAGGCGCTGATCGACTCCAACCCGCAGGAAGCCATGCGTCAGCAGCACCTCTGGAACCAGAGGCAAGCAGCGCTCGCGCAGGCCCGCCAGGCGCAGGAGCAGATTCAGGCGCTCGACCAAGCCGACCAGAAGCAACAGTTCGTCGAACACCTCAAGGGTCAGCAGGAACACCTCCTTGCCAAGATCCCCGAGTGGAAGGACGCAGCTGTGGCGAAGGCCGAGACTGCTCAGATCCGCGACTACCTCAAGACCAACGGCTACACGTCCGCCGAGATCGAGAACGTCGCTGACCACCGAGCCATTCTCAACGTGCGTAAGGCCATGCTCTACGACCGCCTGATGGCGGACGCTGCGAAGGCCGCCAAGAAGATGGCCAACACCCCGAAGCGGGTCGCGACCCCTGGCAACGCCGAGACCGGCGCGGTCGACCAACGTGTGGCGCCCTACAAGCGCCTCAAGCAGTCCGGCAGCGTTCGTGACGCTGCCGCTGTGTTCGAAACTCTTCTCTGATAGGAGGCAGCATGGCTGCACCAACCAATACGTTCACGTCCACGGCCGCCGTGGGCAACCGTGAAGACCTCGCGGATGTCATCTACCGCATCTCGCCCACCGAGACGCCCCTGCTCAGCCTGGCCGAGCGCGTCAAGGCCGAGAACACGCTGCACGAGTGGCAAACGCAGGCGCTGGCGGCCCCGGGCGACAACGCCCAGGCCGAAGGCGACGACGCGACGGCCGACGCTGCCGTGCCGACCGTTCGCCTGAGCAATCGCACTCAGATCTCGCGCAAGACCGCGCGCGTGTCAGGCACGCAGGACGAGATCAACACGGCCGGTCGGAAGAAGGAACTGGCCTATCAGGTCTCGCTGAAGAGCCTCGAGCTCAAGCGCGACATGGAGTACGCCCTCACGCGCAACAACGTCGCGGCCACGTCGCCGCGCAAGACCCGCGGCATGGTCGGCTGGATGGACGCGGCCAACGTCAACGCCGGCACCGGCTACGTGGCGCCCGACTACATCAACAACGTTGCGCAGACCGACGGCACGCCGCGCGCCTTCACCGAAGCCCAGCTGAAGGACGTGGCGCAGAAGATCTTCACCTCCGGCGGCAACCCGAACACCCTGATGCTCGGCCCGACGCAGAAGCAGACCTTCTCGACCTTCCTCGGCAACAGCACCCGCTTCGACGAGGGCGAAGACAAGAAGGTGGTGGCGGCCACGGACATCTACGTGACCGACTTCGGTGCGCTGAAGGCTGTGCCGAACCGCATCCAGCGCCCGCGCGATGCGTTCGTCATCGAGAACGACAAGGTGGCCGTTGCCTACCTGCGCCCGATGCGGAAGGCTCCGCTGGCGAAGACCGGCGACTCGGAAGCGGTGATGATCCTGGCCGAGTACGCGCTCGAGAACCGCGCGCCCACGGCGCACGGCGGCATCCTCGACCTGACCTGATACCGACGCCGCAGGGCCAGGCCCGGAGCTCATTGCCTCGGGCCTTTTCTTTTTCTCCCAACGTCGCGAGACGCCGGAGGCCTTTATGCAAGAAATTGCCACCCGCCCCGTGTTCGTCGGCGAGCAGCTGTTCGTTCAGCGCACGCAGGACTGCACGCCCATTGCCGAGCGCGCGAAGGAGATGCATCGCGCGGGCATGCACGGCTCGAGCGAGGTCAAGCTCGCCGCGTCGATCCCGAACATCATGATCGAGAAGTACTGTCTCGAGCAGGGCATCACGTACCGCGAATGGTGCTGCGACGAATCGCATATCCGCCGCATGCTAGAAGACCCTGCGCTCGCGCACTTCCGCATTTGGCCGGGGAAGATCTGATGCAAAAGTATCAGAACAATGTCACGGACCTGGCTGGCGACGCCGTCGTAGGTCTGGCCGTCACGATTCGCAATTCGGTAGACGGCACCGTAGCGAGCATCTACAGCGACAACAGCGGAACGGTAGCTCCCAACCCTCTAACGACCGACTCTGTTGGGTACTTTGCGTTCTATGCTGCCGACGGACGCTATGACATCGCGATCACGGGTAGTGACGGCTACACCGACGTCGTGATTGCAGATGGCGTGGAACTTGGATTGACCGCGGCCAAGAAGACGGAGCTGGCGGCGAGTACTGGCGCGATGCTCATCGGCACCAGCGGGGGCCAGACCGCGCAGCAGCGGTTTAACTTCCTTGACAGCTTCGCTGCGACTTTCGGTGGCGGCGTCCGACTCAAGCCCAATGCAGTGCTGATCGGATCCGACCCGAACTATGCTGCGGTCGCAGTCAACTTCACCCGGACCACCATCGACCGCCATGCTTTCGAGGACTGGTCGATCTTGAACACCACCGACACCAATCTTGGTTACTGCGGGTTCGACGCGAAAGCGACGATGAACAACTCGCTTCAGCAAAACCACTTTGTAGGCTATCAGTCGCGCAACGTCTACAACGGCTCGGCCAATCTCACCGCCTACTTTCACGGCTATGACACGGCGATGGTTCACAACGGAACCGGAACCATCGCCTTTGCGGCCGGCATTCATCTGCGCGATGTTGGAGGCACGGGAACCATTACTGCCAACTACGGCATCTACATCGATGCCATCGCACGAGGCAGCACGAAGTATGCGATCTATTCGGCGGGCGGAGATTGGTACTGCACTGACCGCCTACGCATCCAGAAAATCCTGTCAAACACGTCGGCTCTTGGAATCGGTTTCGGAGTTGACGTGCTCAACAAGAGCATCGCCTACGGCTTCGGGACAGGCGGACAGACGAACTTTGGCCGTCATGACTTCTACGACGGCAAGAACGGCCTGGTTCTGCGGATCAACGAGAACGGCGCAGAGCTCGCCGGTGTTCTTCGCTCGACCACCACATCGTTCGGCTTGAACTACGGCGTCGACGTCGTCGGTAAGACCATCAACATCGGCTTCGGCACTGGCGGCCAGACGCAGTTCGGCACTGTCGATATCTACGACGGGAAGAACGGGCGCGTTGTGCGAGTCGCTAACACCGGAGTGACGGTGACTGGGACCGGAAGCTTTTCGGGCAAGGTGTCACTCGGCAGCTTCACAGTAGTTGGGTTGCCTGCGGCAACTGATGGCGACATTGCCTACTGTTCGAATGGCCGGAAGGTCAGTGAAGGGGCGGGGGCGGGAACGGGTGTTCCTGTGTACTACCAAGCCGGTTGGCGTCGCTATTCCGACGACACGATCGTGCTGGCATAGGGGCAGAAAATGGCTATCGTCATTGGCACCGGCGGCACCGCCGCAGCGAACTTCGCGGAGCTTGTTTCCAAGATCTCGAAGTGGATGAACCGAAGTGACCTGACCGCCTTCATCCCCGACTTTATCGTCAATGCGGAAGCGCGTATCGCGACGGATCTGCGTCTGCGCCGCATGATCGTGCGCACGGCTTTGTCCGTGACTCTGGGGAATCCCGCGCCGCTGCCCGAGGGCTGGCTCGAGTTCAAGACGATCTCGCTCAACGGAGACGACCTCGACTTCATGCCCATGCGTCAGCTCACGGGGCGATTCCGTGATTGCAGTGGCCTGCCCGCCTGCTACTCGATTGAAGGCGAGCAGGTCTTCTTCGGACCTTCGCCTGACGGCGCCTATTCGGTGGACGTGAGCTACTACAAGCAGCTCGAGCCTCTGACCAGCAGCGGCTCCAACTGGCTGCTAACCGCGAAGCCAAACCTGTACCTGTATGCCGCGATGGCCGAGGCGTCGCTGTTCGTCAAGAAGCCGGACGATGCCAACTACTGGGGAGGCCTCTACAGCGGCATCGTTGAGGCGCTGAAGAACGAGGATGCGCAGGCGACGCACAGCGGGAGCACCTTGCGGGTGCGCGCAGGATGAGTCCGATCCTCGGTTTCGGTCCGGATGTCGATCCGACCACGATCGGCGTGCTGACCGACTGCGTGAATCTCATTCCCTTCGATGCGGGGTTCAAGGGGGCGCCGTCGTCCGTCGCCGTGGGTGTGGCGGCTCTGGCGTCAGCGTGCCGCGGGGCAGTCGTCGCGACACAGCTCGCCGGCACGCGCCGAATCTTTGCCGGCACTCAGACCGCACTGTACGAGCTCGCCGGCGCGGTGTGGACGGATCGCAGCAAGAGTGGCGGCTACACCGGTAGCGTGGAGTCGCGGTGGTGCTTCTGCCAGTTCGGCGACACGACGATCGCGACGAACCTGGTGGATCCGATGCAGCAGTCGAACGCCGGCGCCTTTGTCGATGTGCCGACGGCTCCGCGGGCCCTGATCGTGGTCAGCGCGTCGAACAACTTCGTCGTCGCCTTCAACACCGATGACGGGACCTTTGGGGCCTCCCCCGACCGCTGGTGGAGCTGCGCGCAGAGCGACCAAACGAACTGGACGCCGGCAGAAGGCGGACCGACTACAGGGCGCCTGGTGTCGGTCGAGGGCGCCATCAAGGCCGGGCTGCCGCTGGGCGACTACGTGATCGCCTACAAGGAACGCGCAATCTACGTCGGAACGTTCGCGGGCGCGCCGGCCATGTGGGACTGGACACCGGTTCCTGGTGGCGAGGCGGGCGCGGTCGGACAAGAGGCCGTCTGCGACATCGGTGGCGCGCACTTCATGGTGGGCGACGGCGACTTCTGGCTATTCGACGGCACGCGGCCACAGTCGATCGGTGAGCCCGTGCGGGAGTGGTTCCGCACCAATGCCGATCCGACATATCGCTTCCTCACGAAGGCGACCTACGACAAGCAGAACTCGCTGGTGCGCGTGTCCTTCCCGTCGCGCAGCTCGGGCGGCGTCGTCGACCGGTGCCTCGTGTATCACACGAAGCGCAAGCAGTGGGGTCTGGCCGATCAAGTAGTGCAGGCACCGCTAACCTACATCACGCCCGGCCTGACCATCGACGGCCTGAACACCATCGCGGCAACGATCGATGCGCTGCCGAACGTGCCCCTCGATTCGCAGTACTGGATGGGCGGCGGGCAGTCGCCTGCCTTTTTCAACAGTGCGAACCAGCTGGTGTCCCTGAGCGGCGAGACGGGCGCCTCGAGCTTCACGACGGGCGATCTCGGCGACGACGACGCGGTGACCATGATCGATCGCTTCCGCGTCCGGTTCACTAAGGCGCCTGCGACGGCCACGGCGACCGGCCTCGTGAAAATGAACGAGGGCGAGGCGCTGGCCGTGGGCGCCGTCAGCGAGATCAACGATGGGAAGTTCGATCTTCGGCAGTCCGGCCGCTTCCATCGCGTGCGCGTTGACATGACGGGCGACCACCGCGAAACGGCCTTCGACAGCAAGAACACGGTGGTGGGCTGGCGATGAAGGTCAACAACGAACCACGGCTGACCGCGGGCCCGAGCTTTCTTTCGGCGCTACTGGACATCCTGCGCAAGTTCGCGCGTGCGATCAACGGTCATGACGACGACTTGGCGGCGCTGAAGAAGCGAGTGACCGATCTCGAGGCGGCGAATGCCGCACTGGACGCGCGCGTGAGCACGCTCGAAACCCCCTGATCCGAAGGAGCACACATGGCAATCGACACCTCCAACCTCGGGATGGGAGGCAATCCCTTTCTGTCCAAGCCGGGGCAGACGAACCCCTACCTGCAGGACGTCATCGACCTATCGTCGCGCGACCTGGTGAACAACTTCAACGCCACCACGCAGCCCGCTTTCAACGCGGCCATGGTGCGCAGCGGGTCGTTCGGCAATAGCGGCATCGATGCGGCCAACGCGCGTGCGGCGAGCGGCCTGCAGCAGAACCTGGGCGACCTGTCCTCGAAGCTGCGCTTCAACGACTACACCCAGCAGCAGGGCATGTACCAGTGGCAGAAAGGCTTGGACGAGAACGCCCGCCAGTTCGACCTGGGGTTCGATCGCGCGACCTACAACGACGCCTTCGGCCAAAACCAGCAGAACCTGCAGACGGGTCTGGGCCTGCTGGGGCTGCTGTCCGGGGCCAACGACAGCGACCTCGCGGCCGGCACCACGCTGCGCGACACGCCGCTGAACTACTTCACCCAGTTCTCGAACCTCGCGAGCACGCTGGGCCGCGGCGGGCAGACGCAGACGACCACGCAGCCGGGCGGCAGCGGGAGCCCAATCACCGGTGCCCTCGGCGGCATGCAGCTGGGGCGCACCCTCGGCAATGCCTGGGGCGGCGGAAACTCGTGGTCGGGCAACGGCAACATCGGCACGCAGTACCTGCCCAGCGGGCGGGATGCCCTCGGCTTCCCGAACGGCCAATGAGCGCGACGAAATCCATGGCGTCGGCCGACCTCTACCGCGATGCCGGGCTGCTGGCGGCGCGCGCAGAGGCGACGCACCACGAACGCATCGACGCGCTCGAGGCGGCCATCCGGCGCGATCTCCCTGCGGTCGACATGCGGGTCGTCGACCACTTCTCGCACGGGGTCTATGCGCGCGAGCTGCACATTCCCAAGGGAACCTGCCTGACGGGGAAGGTGCACAAGTTTGAGAACCTGAACATCCTGAGCCAGGGCGCGCTGCTGATCCTGCGCGAGGACGGCTCGGTCGAGCAGGTGTGCGCGCCGTACACCGTGGTTTCGCCTCCCGGCACGCGGCGCGCCGCGTTCGCGCTCGAGGATACGGTGTGGACCACGATTCACGGGACAGATCTGCGTGACGTCGACGCGATCGAAGAGAAATTCATTGCCCAGACGCCGGAGGAATTCCGGCTGTTTGCGGTGGAGCAACTACGCATTGGAGGTTGACATGGCTTGGTACAACGTTGGTGGCGCGGTGGTGGGCGGTCTCGCGGCCGCGAGTAGCGATGGGGGCGGTGGCAGCACGACCACCAGCAGCGAGCCTTGGGCCGGTGCCGGCCCGCTGTTGGCGAAGCAGGCTTTCATGGCTGACGCGCTGCAGAACCAGTACACGGCCATGCCTTTCAACCAGCAGCAGCTGGCGGCCTACGACAACAAGTTCGCGCTGAACGACTACCTGCGCGACCTGGTGCCCACGCTGCTTGGACAGATCCAAGGTCAGCCGGTGGGTTTCGACCGCAACAACCCTACCGCGCGGCCGCAGGCCTGGGCATTCAACGCCGGCGGCGATGCGCTGGGCCAGACCAGCCTGCGCGACGCGCAGGGGCGCCAGGCCGCGATCGACGCGCAGGACCAGCGCGAGAGCGAGGACCTGATCGCCGGCCGGCGCGACAGCACGCGGTTCTTCCCGAATGGCATGCGCTACGGCGACATCACGCCCTCGACCAAGGCATAAGGAGCCTCCATGCCCGGACTTTTCGACCTGCTCGACTCCGAGGATGGGCGGCTCGGCCTCGCGCTGCTGGCCGCCTCGGGCCGGACGGCTCAGCCGACCAACATCGGCCAGCGCATCGCCGGCGCGGTGCAGAGCGTCGGTTCGCAGCGCGACAACGACCTGCGGCGCAAGCTACTGAACTCGCAGATCGGCGAGAACGCCTCGCAGAATGCCTACCGTGCAGCCCAGGTGGACAAGCTGGCGCGCGACGCGACTTTCGATCAGCAGTTCCTTGGCGGGCTGTTGGGCGCCCCCGGCTCGGCCGGTACGACCAGCACCAGCAGCGGCGCCGCTACTGGCGGGCTGCTGGGTGCGGTCGAAGGCGGCGGTGCCGCGAGCGTGCCCACCGCAGCCTCGCCGGCGGCCGCCACGACCGTGCAGGCGCTGTCGGAGCGCTACGGCATCCCCACGAGTGCGATCGTCGCGGACTACCGCTTCAACGGCGGCAAGAAGATCGCGGAAATGATCGAGGCGCGATCGAAGCCGAACTGGACGAACGTGAACGGCTCGCTGGTCAACACCAACGCGCCCGGCTTCGCTGGCGGCATCCAGGACGGGATCGCAGTAAGCAACGATGGCCGCGCCACGATGTGGCGCCGCAACCCGGATGGGGCAGTCGTCATGGGCGCGCCGGATGGGGCGCTCGACACCTACCGCGCGTTCAAGAACATCGACGCAGGCATCGGCTCGGAAAACGAGCTGGTCAAGGTCTACAACCCCGTGACGAAGCAGGAGGAGTACCGTCGCCGTTCCTCGGTGCTGCGCGCGGACAGCCCCGGTGGCGCCGCGCCGCAGCAGGCCCTCGACTACCGCGGGGCCTTGAGCAATCTGCCACCCGCGCAGCCGGGCATGACGAGCAGCTTCGAAGGGCCGCCCGAGCGCGTCCTTCCGCTGATCGCAGACATGCGCGATCCGCAGGAGCGATCCAATGCCTACGACGCGTATTCGCGGCAGATGACCTCGGGCCGTTCTGGCGGGGCCTATTCCACCGGCCCGTCGGCTGATGAGCAAGCGGACCAAGCTGGTAATCGAAAGATGCGAGAGGGCATCGGTGGCGCTGCTGCAGATGCTGTGAGCGCCAGCCAGGCAGGAGCCCAGAGCGCCGTCGGCACGCTTCAGAATGTCGAACTCATGCGACGAGGGCTCGGCAATGCCATCCTCGGTCCTGGCGCCAACGTGCGAGTTTCGCTTTCGCGCATTGGCCAAGCACTTGGGGTGGGTGGACGCGACGCGGCCGAGCAATTGACCAACACCCGAATGCTCATGCAGGGCTTGGCCAAGCAGGAACTGTCTGCTGCGGGTCAGATGAAGGGGCAGGGCCAGATCACCGAGAGCGAGCGGGCGATCCTGCGAAAGGCTGAGTCGGGAGACATCAGCGAGCTCTCTTCGTCTGAACTCCAGGCCCTTATCGGGATCCTCGAGCGCTCCGCTCAGTACCGGCTGCAGTCTCATGCGGGCCTCATGGATCGCGTCAAAAGTGGGGCGTCGCCCTCCGACGTAATGACAGTGGCACAACCGGCCGCGCCAGCACAGTCGGCTACAAAACTTTTGCAGTCGCTACCGGTAGCCAACGCCTCGAATAAGGGGCAGCGCATCCGCGACACCACGACCGGAAAGATCTTGATTTCCAACGGTATGCAGTGGAAGGAGCAGTGAAATGGCCTATGAAGTGCTGGAAGACGAGCCCGCAGGGCGATACGAGGTGCTCCCGGCAGAGACCACCGGAACCGGCAATGCCGCGGTTGATGCTGGCAACGCCGCGGGCACCGGATTTTGGCGTGGAGCCGTGCGCTTGGCAGGCCTGCCGGTCGATACGGTGGCCAACGTGCTGGACTTGGGCCGTGCTGCCATTGGCGCTCCAGTCACAGCAGTTACTGGGCGGACTCCGGATTGGCTGATTCCGCCTGATCGACGGACCCTAGTGGGCTCGAGTGACTACCTGCTCGACAAGGCACGAAGCACGAAGGCCGGTCGTGCCATGGTCGACCCGGTGAATCGTGACTATGAGGGAGGCTATACCCAGGCGGCCGGCGGGGCTCTCACGGGCATCATCTCGCCGCAGAGCCTGCCACAGGCTGCGAATCAAGCCGGGCTGTCTCTAATGGGAGCGCTAGGCGGCAAGGCGGTCTACGACGCCACGGGCGACCCTGCATTGGCTATCGCCGCAGGACTTGCACCAACGGGTTTGCAACAACTCACGACCAGTGCGGTACAGCGTGCGGTGCGCGGTGGTGAGCAGGGGCGAAAGGAGATGGAGCAGCGTGTGCAAGAGTTGCGCAACGCCGGGATAGACAAACCGACCGTCGGACTTGCGAGCGGCAACAAGCTGATCGGTGGCTTGGAGAACCTTCTACAGAGCACTCCGGGTGCCATGGGAGTGATGAGTCGCGCTCGTGAGTCTGCAATCGATGCACTACAGGCGAGGGCGCAGCAAGCTGCTGAGTTGGCATCGCCCAATCGCGGCGCGCTCGAAGCAGGGCAGGCGATCAGATCCGGGGTTCGCGGGTTTAAAGATGCCTTCAAGGACCGCCAGGCAGGCTTGTATGACAGGCTGGATGCGGTCATTCCACCTCAGACGCCGGTTGACGTGTCGCGCACGCGGGGGACGCTTTCCAACCTGAATGCGGACATCCCTGGCGCACCCGCCCTGTCGAAGCAGTTCCGCAACGCTCGGATCCAGAGCATCGAGGACGCCATTGCCGCTGACACCGCTGCCGGACGGAGTGGGCTCATGGGCACAGGGTCGGCGAATCAACTACCTTTCGAAGCGGTGAAGAAGACGCGAACGCTAGTGGGCAATGAGATCGCCGACAACTCGCTGGTGAGCGATGTACCGCGCAGCAAGTGGAACCCGCTCTACGGCGCGCTCTCTGATGACATGCAAGCCGCAGCCAATGCGGCCGGTCTGCCGGCGAACAGAGCTTTTGATCGCGCGACCGACTACACCAGAGCTGGCTTGGCCAGACTGGATCGGATCGCCCCCTTTGCAGACACTCCAGCACCCGAGCAAGCTTTTGCCGCGTTGACTCGCACCACGCGGGAGAACACCTCGACGCTTCAGGCAGTAAAGAAGTCTTTGCCTGAAAGTGCGCGTGGCACCGTGGCGGGGACGTTGATCGAGCGACTGGGCAAGGCGCGCAATGGAATGCAAAACGACGAAGGCACTGCGTGGAGCCCGGAGACGTTCTTGACGAACTGGAACGCAATGTCTCCTAGCGCACGAGCAGAATTGTTCTCGGGCTTCAAGAATGCCAAGGAGGCGAGGGAGGCCGTCGAGAGCGTTGCGCGGGCTACGAGCATGATGCGAGACAACTCGCGAATCTGGGCCAACCCGTCGGGAACTGCCGCCGCGACGACTGCGCGGGGAATGTTGGCTTCGGTGCCGGCAACCGCTGCAGCGGCACTGGGTGGGGTTTTGAATCCTTGGGTGCCAGCCGGCATAGCTGGCGGGCTCGTGGTTTCGAATGGAGCGGCTCGCTACCTGACATCCCCAAGGACGGTGGACTTCATGGTCTCGCGAAACGGCATCCCGCCACGGATGCAGGCCTTGCAAGGCATGAGCCTCTACGGCGGCGGCCTTCTCGGCTTGCTTTCAGAAGCTGGCAACTAGGCCGTAGAAAAACATCACGACGGCGGCCACGCCGCCAACAACTAGGCCGACAAGCCAAAGCGCGCTGAAGCCATTGCGACTCCACTGATCCGGTTTCTCTTCCATTTGGCACTTCTCCTGAGGTCGGTCGATTCTAGGCCGCGCCCCCTGCAACCCCCTGCAAACCCGCTTCGGCGGGTTTTCTCGTTCTTGGAGGCCCTTTCATGGCAATTCCTTCCAGCATTTCGCAGCTGTCCACCAATCCGGCGCTGAACCCGCCGAACGGCGCAACGGACGCGCCCTCGACGCTCGACGACCATCAGCGCGCGGCCTACGCCTTCATCGCGCAGATCGCGGCCGGCACGGGCTTCACCGTGGGCGTGGGCATGCCGGTTCGCACGTCCGAGAACTCCGCTACGGGCGTGACCATCGGCTACCGCACGTCGCTGTCGAAGTTCGTCATCGCCGACGGCTCCACGGCTTACACGAAGTGGCCGATCGACATCTCGGGCAAGGCTGACACCGCGGCGTCGGCTGACACGGCTACGACGGCAACGAACGCTAACCAACTCGGTGGCGTGGTTCCTGCGGAGTACGTCAAGCGGGCCAGCGTCAATGATTTCAAGGTGCAATGGGACGCTCCCAACGGACGGGCCGTCCTGGTTGTCGACGGCGTCGGGCGGCCGGCCTATTCGGTGTGGGCGGCCATTCCGGATCGGCCTACGAACCTCAACCAGTTCTCGAACGGGCCGGGCTACCAGACCTCGAGCGACCTCACCGGCTACGCGGTGCAGCGCATCGACTCTGTCACGCAACTTGGCAACGTCGGCAGCGGTGCCCTGCGCGCCAACATCAACGGCTTCGGCTTCGTGGCCTGGGGGGTAACGCCCTCGGACGGGCGGCTGAAGAAGGATGTGGAGCCGACGCGCGAGGATTCGCTCTACAAGATCTCGCAGATCAACTTCCGGCAGTTCCGCTTCCGCTCCGATGCGACACAGGAGCCGATCGACGACGGCCGTTTGCACCGCTTGGGCGTGATCGCGCAGGAACTCGAGACGCTTGATCCGGCCTGGGTGAACGACGCAGGCACCTGGAGGGCCCCTGACCAACAAACGCTGCTCTATGCGGCGCTCCATGCCATCCAGCAACTGCGGGCGCGCATCGTCGCACTGGAAGGTCGCGCATGAGCCAAGACACCCCACCCGAGCGCGTCTCGCGCATCGTTGATGTCCGCATTCCCCTATGGGGCCTGCTGACCGCCCTTGGAGGCGGTGCGTACTTCATCATCAGCATGTACTTCACCATGAACCAGATGGCGAAGGACGTGACCGAGCTGCAGATCACGGTGAAGGCAGGAAACACGCAGGTCACGACCTTGGCGGGGGAGCAGGCCCTACTGCGTTTTCGGATAGAGAACATCGAAGGGGAGATCCGGGCGTTGAAGGCTGGGATCTCCACGCCTCCGACGGCCGCTGCACCTGTCGTCCCAAGGAACGCGCGATGAGCGGCCTTCCTTCTCCGATGCCGCTGGCCGAGGTGATCTCCAAGATCCTCAATCCGGGCCTTGCGATGCTTCCCTTGGCGATGGACACGCCGCGTGCACGTCTTCTGCTACTGACCATTGGGCGCCAGGAATCGAAGTTCAAAGATCGCGCCCAGGTGCTTAGCGGCGGCGGCAGGGGGCCGGCCCGAGGCTTCTGGCAATTCGAATCAGGTGGCAGCGTGAAGGGCGTGATGACCCACCCGGCGACGTCTGGTCATGCCTTCCGCGTCTGTGCCGAGCGCGGCGTGCCGTGGGAGCGTTCCACTGTCTGGGCCGCGCTCGAGCAGGATGACCTGCTTGCGTGCGCCTTCGCGCGTCTGAACCTGTGGTGGGCGCCTGGCGCGCTTCCAGAGATCGGCGACCAGGCCGGTGCGTGGAAGTTGTACGCCGACGTGACGTGGCGCCCCGGCAAGCCGCACCCCGAAACCTGGGCTGGGTACTACAACGAGGCGCGTTCCGCGCTAGGAGTTTGACATGGGCGCACTGATCGCAGCACTTCCATTTCTCGGCGAGCTTCTGGACAAGATCCTGCCGGACAAGACCGCAGCGGACGCAGCGAAGGTCAAGCTGGTCGAACTGGCCCAGCAGGGCGAGCTTGCCAAGCTTCAGGCAGACACCACGCTCGCCACGGCTCAGACCGAGATCAACAAGGTGGAGGCGGCCAGTACGCGCCTGTTCGTAGCCGGCTGGCGACCCTTCGTCGGTTGGATCTGCGGCCTGGCCGTGGCGTTCAAGTTCATCGGCGGCCCGCTGCTGTTCATGGTGGCGCAGGCCCTGGGGCACCCCGTGGACCTTCCCAAGATCGAAACCGAGGAACTGTGGCCGCTGCTGCTGGGCATGTTGGGCCTGGGTGGCATGCGCTCATACGAAAAGGTCAAGGGTGCGGCCTAAGGGGCCCGTTCGGCGGGTTTGGCACGTTTGCTGCACCTGAGGGCACTACTGTGCTCGCCGCTTGCTTTTGTTAGGGGCGACGGCAGCCTGATCTGATCGGTACAAGGCCAGCATCGCTGCGACCAAGATGCCGAACAGTGCACCAACAAGAAAAATTGCAATGTCCAGTTCGAACACTCGCATCGATGGGCTCCAGTGGCCTCCCAGCCTACCTTCCACCTCCATTTGGCGATCACAGTCTGACCATGCGCTGATCGAATTCAACGTTCGGCAGTCGTAGAGCGACGTTGAGTTCACGTGCTTCGCCCTTCGTCAGATGACTTGGGACGCCGTGCCTCTACCTGTCGCGCTTGCCAGTCGAAGAGGGCCGTGATGCTTGTTGCAGGCGGATGCGAACCACTTCACTTTCTGACCGAAGCTGCAGCTTTCCGCAGTGCGCGCACTGATATGCCTTGAGCCAGGGCAGAAGGCGCATCCATGGAGTCCGTTCCACCCGCTTGAGATAGTGCGCGGGACATTTGCACGGGGTGAACACGGACATGTTTACTTCTGAGGAGTCTGTTAGCTCATCAAATTATTCTGTCCATTTGTGACTTAAGTTGCGGTTGTTGGGGTTGTGCGACGTATTTTTAAGAAATCGGTGTTACTTGACGAGCGTCAGTGTGGGGTCAGAGAGCCTCGCTCCGAGAGTCCGTGGCGCGCTGCGTGCGCACGTTTTAAGTATTCACGCGCACGAGGTGCCGCCGATCTCGCTCGGTCACAGCCGGCCGGCGGTGCAGGGCGCTGGGACGCGCGCGACAAGGCGCTGGTGTTCGGCAGTTGGCCAACCCTCGAGGCGGTGCTGCGCGCGATCCTGGAGCGCCAGGTGAAGGGCGACGAGCAGGCGTAAAAAAGCCCGCCGGAGCGGGCTTAGTCAAGACTACTTCGTCGCCGGGTACTTGTGCGGCGCGGCAGGCTTAGATGGCCGATCGCTGGCTGAGGTAATGCCAGCACTTTTCGACTGCAAGGTTGCTTTACCTTCAGGCGTCAAAATCAGCTTCGTTACCTTAATTGCAGCGCCCGCCGCAGTAATCACTTCCTGCGAGGCCACCAAACTACGTGGTGAATTTCTTACTGCAGAATCAGACATATCGTTCTCCTATGTAACGAGTTATTCCGCCGCAACCATTCATCACCGCTTCTGCGACCTGGGGGTTCGCGAAAAACTTTTTTTGATCGCAGTCCAAGTACACCACGCCAAGAACCTTTTGTCCATCCCTGGATTTCACCGGGATGGCCATGGCTGAAAACCTATCGCTCGTAGCTTCTCGGGCATCTTTTTCGGTGTAATGCCATTCTTTAATGAGCTCCCTCTGGTAGTCATTAAAGTTTTCACTTTCCCGATCCATGAAGAGTACCTCGTTGGTCCGAATCGCACTTCCAGTGATTCCCGATCTGATGGGGAAAAATCGACCGGCTCCGTTGCGCTCGCCTCCAACGTAATTGACCACCTGCTCAATCTTGTCAGTGTCGTTCAAAGGAGGTACTACTCGATGGAACGTTACTCTTAGTTTTTTGAAATCCGCCTCGGGTAATCCCGCGACTCGAGCCACAGATTCATGAAGTACCCACAGCGCGGCCGTCAACCCATCGTGGCTATTCGCTTCTTTTTCCTTGTCGTCTTGATATTTGGCGTGTATCACCTTGAATATCAAACTAAGTGTCAACCAGCAGCCTCCAAAAACTAGTATCCAGAAAACTTCATCGCCGGAGTCCAATTTGGCTTTATAGGCGGCCACAAAAGCTGCTGCTGCGGCCGGCACCGCAGACAGCGTTTCAGCAAACCATTTTTTCTGCCACCACCGAGCTTTTTTGAATCCATGAATGGGATTCTTATTACTCATATCTCCTCCTCGAAAATTTTTCTCCCTGCAGACTTTCACCCTCTAGGTATCGGGCTCTCGTGGAGGGGCGACGACCAGTTCGAATGGGGCCTCCGGCCTAGCGTCACCTCTTATTTCGGGTAGGCCCGTGCCACTGGCTCTTGCGGCATTATGTGCGGCCTGAAGGAGGCTGGATGTACTACTCGCTGCACTACGAACATGGGTCGTTCGTTGATGATCGGGAACCCTCTCGCTACGTAAAGCACATCCAAGGAGAGGTGCGGGAGTACGTAGACGACGACGGAAACGAGGAGCCGATCGGGAGGTTTTCGGTCTACATCGTCGACGGAGCGGCGGCTCTCAATGAAGGTGAGTCCTTGTTCGACGTGTTCGACATGAGTTCCTCGCTCTTCAGCTGCTACCAGGAGCTGTACGGCCGCGACGAGGATCTCAAGAGGAAGGTCCTGCGGGCAATGAAGACCGACATGACGTTCGATTCCGGCGTGCTGATCCTTGATCGTCTCGAATTGATCCCTTCGCGCCGAGGCCGCGGTGCCGGTCTGCAGATCCTCCGCTGGATGGAGCACCAATTTCGCATGGGCTGCGGCGTGGTGGTCTTGAAGCCTTTTCCGCTCCAGTTCGAGGGCGGGACCCCGGAAGAACGAGGGGCCGACGAGGACGACAGGGATTTCAAGCGCTTGGAGCTGGGCGGGTACGAGCGGCGGTTCGACGTTGCGCTTCGGAAACTGCAGCGGCACTACGCGAAGCTCGGGTTTGCCAAGGTTCCTGGCACGCCTTACATGGTGGCAGATCCGCAGCGCCGTCTTCCGCGGCTCGACCCTCTCGAATGGATCCCCGGTGATCGCCACTTTGAGGAGGCTGACAACGTGTCAAATTTTGGAATAGGGGCCCGGAAAGCCGCATAAACACGTGCCCTCTCGGTCGGCGTTTGGAATATCCGACCGCTGCCAATCCCGCGCCAGTGCTCAGTTTCTCGTCCGGCCTGTCACGCCGGGGGTCGCGGGTTCGAGTCCCGTCCACTCCGCCACATAAAGCAACGGGCTACGCGAGCAATCGCGTAGCCCGTTTGTCTTTTTGGAGATCCGAGCCGAACCCTTCATGGATTTGGTTGGCATCGTCGACCTGGCACCAGTGGGAGTGGAGCGGCTCTTGTCGAGCTGGGGCACGTCGCTGACGCCGCCCACATTGCCGGCACCACCTGCGAGCGAGCTGGTGACGCGCTGACGGTGCGGTAGCCGCTGTCTTCGATCGCGACTAGTCCTCACCCGGGCTTGGGGCGGCGGTGGGAGTTCTTGAGCGATCGTGACGCGAACTCGACTTTGGCTCGAGTGACGTCGTCCTCTGCGTGCAGCTGCAGCTTCTTGCAGTTTGCGCATTGGTACAACCGCAGCCAAGGGAGAAGTCGCATCCATGGTCGGCGTTCGACGCGGTAGAGATGGTCGACGGTGCAATCACAGGCCTGAAAAACAGACATAGCCAAAAAATTAGTGCGAAAGTTGCACTCATTATTTGCTTGTAATCGTGACAAATTTCACCGTTTTCCGTGGGGAGTTGTGAGGTGACCCACAGCTAGCTCAAGGTTCGTGGGGGCTCCAGGAACGCGGGCCAATTGGCCGGCTCCGTTGCTCGGGGCTGCAGCAGCGGCGCCACGTCCTCGGAACGTCCAGGGCTCAGTTGCTCTCGCCACAAACAACTGCGCGACGCCCACAAACGAACAAAGCCCGCACAAGGCGGGCTTTGAAAATATGGTCGTGAACTCTTACGCGGTCCACGCTACGGCAAAGATTCCTTTGCGGAAGTCATTGTTGTTTTTCTCGTCGTAGTGACTTCGACGCGCTGGTGTGAGATTCAGCTTGCCTGGCCAGGCAACGCTCAGGTGGTCCGAGCGAAGGCGCATTGTAGCAGGCACGCGCATGCGTGCCCCGTGCGAGGGATCACGCACGTCGTGCGTAGCACCCCGGCGGCTGTCCCACATGCCGGCTGAATGCGGTGCTGAAGGTGCTCGCCGAGCTGTAGCCCACGCGTTCGGCGACCTCGGCGATCGCGACGTCTTGATGCCTGAGCAGGTTCTTCGCGAGCGCCATACGCCAGGCCAGCAGATATTCCATCGGCGGCAGGCCGACCGCGCGCGTGAAGCGATCGAAGAAGGCCGAGCGCGACAGTGCGGCCTTCTGCGCGAGCTGGGTCACGGTCCACGGCCGCGCGGGATCCGCGTGCAGTTGGCGCATCGCGAGCGCGAGCCGCGCGTCGGCCAGTCCACGCAGCAGGCCGGGGGGCGCATCCTCGCCGGACGACGAACGCAGCGCCTCGACGAGCAACACTTCCACCAGGCGCGTGAGCACGAGCTCGCGCCCGGATCGCTCCTCGCTCGACTCCTCGCCGACCAGCCGCACCAGCACCGAGAGCCGATCGACGCCGCGCACGTGCACCAGCGTCGGCAGCAGCGAGACCAGCAAGGCCGCATCGGGCGAATCGAAAACGAAATAGCCGCCGAGCAGTCGCACGTCGGGCGGACCATCGCGCCTGCCGTGGCGAACCTCGCCTTCGGGTGCGGGCGCGAGCTTGGGATCGATGTGAACGGGCGCGGCCGTTTCGAAGCTCGACAGCGCGAAGCCCGGCGTCGCCGGCATGAGCACGAAGTCGCCCGCTTCGAGAGCGATGGCTTCCTCGCCCTCGACCGCGAGGCGGCAACTTCCGCTGATCACCGCGCAGAAGCTGGGCTGACCGAAATCGGAATAGCGCACGGCCCAGCGGCCAGCGCCGCTGATGCCCTTCGAGAACACGGCGCGCGGATTGAGCAACGCGATGACCTCTGAGAGCGGATCGTTCATGACTGGACGCTCGCAAATGAATCGTGGACTTTTCATTGTAGATGGTCCGATTTTCTCTGGATATCGTTCGCTTCCATGTCAACCACTCAGCAAGCACCCATGAAAACCGTCCTCGTCACCGGCTGTTCGTCCGGCTACGGCCTCGAGACCGCGCGCCATTTCCTGTCGCAGGGCTGGCGCGTGATCGCCACCATGCGTACGCCGCGCGAAGACCTGTTGCCGCGCGACGAGCGGCTGCGCATCGTGGCCCTCGACGTCACGAACCCGCAGAGCATCGCCGCCGCGCTCGAGGCGAGCGGACCCATCGACGTGCTCGTCAACAACGCAGGCATCGGACTGCTCGGTGCCTTCGAGGCGACGCCCATGACCACCACGCGCGAAGTCTTCGAGACCAATACCTTCGGCGTGATGGCGATGACGCAGGCGGTGCTGCCGCAGTTCCGCGCGCGCCGCGCCGGCGTGGTGGTGAACGTGACTTCGAGCGCCACGCTGGCGCCGATGCCGCTGGTCGCGGTCTACACGGCCAGCAAGACGGCGATCGAGGGATTCACCGGGTCGCTGGCGCACGAGCTCGCGGCCTTCGACGTGCGCGTGAAGCTGGTGCAGCCCGGCTATGCGCCGAGCACGAACTTCACGAGCAATGGCCAGTCGCGCATGGAGGGCTTGATTCCGCCGGCCTACGGGGCCTATGCGCAGCAGGTCTTTGCGTCCTTCGCGGGCATCTCGGAAGTGACCACGGCATCCGACGTGGCCGAGACCGTGTGGCGCGCCGCGCACGACGAGTCGGAGCAACTGCGCTTTCCGGCGGGCGCCGACGCGGTGGCGCTGGCCCGTTCGAGCGCGCCTTCTGCATCGGCTTGAGTTGGCGTAGGCGGTCTTCCACAGCGTGCGATGGGGCGATGCGCGCGCCGTAGCATGGCCAGGCCCGCATCGTCGCGGGCGCGGTTTGCGTCATGTTTCAGCAAAGGAGTTCGCCATGCCCATCTCTTCGCTTCGTACGGTGGCCGTCGTCTGTGCGGTGGCTGCGAGCAGCATCGCCTTCGTCGGCTGCACGACCACGCGTCCCGACAACCAGGCCAGCAGCGCGTCCTCGCGTGCATCGATCGACGCGCAGGTCGATGCCTCGCTGTCCAAGCTCTATGACTCGGTGCGCGGTTCGCGCGAGCTCGTCGCCAAATCGAGCGGCGTGCTGGTGTTCCCGGCGGTGGTTGGCGCGAGCATGGGCGTGGGCGCCGAATACGGCCGCGGCGCATTGCGCGTGAACGGCCGCACGCAGTCCTACTACAGCACCACCTCGGGGTCGATCGGCTTCCAGGCGGGCGCGCAGTCGAAGGCGGTGATCTACCTGTTCACCACGCAGGCCGCGCTCGACAAGTTCCGCAGCAGCAAGGGATGGACGGCCGGTGCCGATGCCACCGTGGCGGTCGCGACCATCGGTGCCAACGGCAGCATCGACACCAACACGATCCGCCAGCCCGTGGTGGGCTTCGTGCTGACGAACGTGGGGCTCGAGGCCGGCGTCTCGGTGCAGGGCGCGAAGGTGACCGAGATCGCGCTCTGACGCGAAGCCGGCCGCCGCGGCTCAGGCGGCGGCCAATTGCAGCTGCAGCGTGGCGATCTGCTCGCGCAGCGCCTTGTTCTCGGTTTCGAGCGCCGCCACGCGCTGCTTCAGCGCCTGAACCTGCTCGGAATCGGGCGCCTCGAAAGGCGATTCATTGTCGGACGAGGCTTCGGCTTCGTCCTCGCGCGGCTTGCGCTTCGCTTCGCGCGCACGCTTGGCCGCGAGCTTCAGTTCGTCCTTGCCCGCATTCGCGGCAGCCACCTGCTCCTCGGCGGGCAGGCTCGCCACGGCAGCGGCGGCGTTGATCGAGATGGTGCCCGACTTCACCGCGGCCACCACTTCGGGCGTAGCCTGCTTCTGGATCTTCTCGATCATCTGCACCTGGGTGCTGCTGATGCGCGCGGCCTTGGCGATGGCCTCGCGGCTGTTGAGCGGCGCGGGCGGCGGCACGCTCGTATCGTCGCTGCTCGCGGCCGAGCTCGTGGACGCATCGGCATCCGCGGTGGCGGACGATGCGCTCGCCGTGCGCGCGCGACGCTCCGTCACGATGTCCTTCTTGCGCAGCGCGAGCACGCCGCGCACGAAGTCCGAGATGCTGCGCCGGCCCAGGTGCTGGTCGATCATCCACAGGTGCACGTCCTCGATCGACTGGAAGCGCGTGTTCTGCACGGTCTGGAACGGCAGGCCGTGCTTCTGGCAGATCGCATAGCGGTTGTGGCCGTCGACGAGAACGTCGCCCCACAGCACCAGCGCATCGCGGCAGCCTTCGGTCAGGATGCTGCGCTCGAGGGCTTCGTGCTCCTCGGGCGTGAGGGGATCGATATAGGCTTTGAGTTCTTCGTTGACGACGATGTTCATGGAGACGGGGTGAGGGCAGGGGCGAAATTCTAGTGGCGCGGCCGGCTCGTCCTGGATGGCGCCGGCCTGTCTCGGTTTTGGCCGTTCAAACGTCTAAGGGGTAAGAAACAGGAAAGGATCGACCGCGCGGGCGGCTTTCCCTTATCTAAAAGTAGTAATAGTTCTCATTTGCATTCAGTTGAAATGAATACATCCGTACACCAGGAGTCTCCGTGGACATGTTGATGCACTCATCCGAACCCACGCTGGGGGAGGTTTTCATCGCAAACCGTGCCCAGCTCCAGCGCGTCGCACAGAAGATCGTGCGCACCGCGGATCTTGCCGACGAAGTGTTGCAGGACGCTTATCTCAAGCTCGCCGACGGCGCCGCCGTGCGCGATGTGCGCAAGCCGCTGGGCTATTGCTGCCAGGTGGTACGCAACGTGGCTTTCGACTATCACCGCCACCAGTCGGTCGAGGCCAGCTATCGCACCTACTGCGAGGACGTCGAGCTCGTCAGCCCGCCGAGCAACGATGCGCCCGAACGCGTGCTCGACGGGCGCCAGGCGCTCGCGGTGATCGACCGCGTGCTCGGTGCGCTGCCCGCGCGAACGCGGCTGGCGTTCGAGCTCAACCGCCTGAGCGGCATGACCCAGCGCGAGATCGCCGCCAGGCTCGGCTGTTCCGCCACGCTGGTCAATTTCATGATCAAGGACGCCGACGCCGCCCTCGAAAGCTGCCGCTACCTGGTGCAGGGCAACTGATGCCGGCTGGCGCGTCGGCGATTACGATCGGCCGATGGCAAAGGACAAGGAGCACGACCCGGTCTGGCAGGCGGCCTGGACCTGGGTGCGCCGCCAGCATGAGCGCGGCGGCCTCGACGATGCGGCGCGCGACGAATTCGCGCGCTGGCTGGCCGCGGATCCCGTGCATCGCAAGACCCATGGCGAAGCGGCCCGCCTCTGGCTGCTCGTGGGCCTCGTTCCGCCCGCCAACGATGTCCCGTCGCCGGGCGACATCGCAGGCCGCTAGCCGCGGCCACTGACCCCCGCATCTCCCGATCCGAGCCGCGTTGCGCGGCGGCGCAGCCATGCCCGCCTCCCGCCGATCGCCCATGCCTCGGCGACTAAACAGCCGCCCGCCCGCGCCGTCATGTATCGCAAGGACGGGCGCCTGACGCCTGCCGTTCGTCGAACTCCACCATCCCGAGAGGACCGCACATGTCTACCAGCTGCTTCGACCGTGAGGACGAAACCTTCATCGTGCTCGTCAACCACGAAGAGCAATTCTCGATCTGGCCCCAATGGAAGGCCGTGCCCGGCGGCTGGAAGGCCGTCGACGGCGTCCAGGGCGACAAGAAGACGGTGCTTGCGTACGTCGAGAAGACCTGGACCGACATGCGTCCCAAGTCGCTGCGCGACTGGATGGCGCAGCAGGAAGGCACCCCGGCCTCCGCCTGAACGCATGCCGGCGCCTCTCTCCCTGCTGTGCCTGCCCTGCGCGGGTGCCAGTGCCACCATGTACCTGCGCTGGCGGCGCTTGCTGCCGCGCTGGATCGAGGTCGTGCCGCTGGAATTGCCGGGCCGAGGCAGCCGCCTGGGCGAGGGCTTCGTCGAGGACTTCGATGCACTGGTCTCGCTGCTGTGCGGCGAGCACGAAGCCGCGCTGCGCGGCAACTTCGCGCTCTTCGGCCACAGCATGGGCGCCTTGTTGGCGTGGGGCATCGCGCAGCGTCTTCGCGCGACGGGTCGGCCCCTGCCGCGGGCCCTGCTCGTCTCGGGCAGCGCCGCGCCTTCGCAGCGCGATCCCGATCGCTTCGTCGACATGGATGACGACGAGGCGCTGATCGCCGACATGCGCAAGCAGGGCGGAACGCCCGAGGAGCTGTTCGCCAGTCCCGAACTGCTGCGCATGACGCTCGACACGCTGGCGGCCGACTACCGCGTCTGCGAGGGCTTCGCGCATCGCGGCGCCGCGCCGCTGCCCGTTCCGCTGCATGTGTTCGCGGGCCGCGAGGACGACATCCAGCCCTGGCGCGTGGAGGCCTGGTCCGCGGAGACCCTGGATGCCGGCTTCTCGCTCGACTGGTTCGAGGGCGGCCACTTCTTCATCCGGCAGCACGAGGCCCAGGTGCTCGCCGCCCTGGTGCGGCGCCTGCCCCAATCCGTGGCGGGGGAGGCCGATGTGCTGCCCGCCGTCGCCTGAGCCGTCATCGCCGGGTCTCGTGGCCGAGCCGGCTTCGCCATTCAAGGAATCGATGTGACCCCGACGCACCCCGTGGACTTCGTGAGCCACCTGCGCGACCTGGCCGCGCGCCGGCCCGAAGACACCGCGCTGGTCGGCGTGACCGACCGCGACGGCGCGGCGCTCGACACGCCCCTCTGCTATCGCCAGCTCGATGCGCGCGTGCGCGGCCTGGCGGCGCGCCTGCAGCAATCCTTCGGCCGCGGCGAACGCGCGCTGATCATGCTGGACAACGGCGACGACTACGTCGTGAGCTTCTTCGCCTGCCTGTACGCGGGCCTGGTCGCCGTGCCCGTGTTCCCGCCCGAGTCCACGCGCAAGCGGCACCTCGGCAAGCTCGAGGGCATCGCGGCCGATGCCGGCGCCTGCTGCGTGCTGACCCATGCCGACATCAAGGCCTCGATCGCCGCGGCCGATGCTTTTGCCGACGTGCCGTTGATCGCGGTGGACACGATCGGTACCGACGACGCTGACCGCTGGGCGCCGCACCAGCCCTCGGCCGCCGACATCGCCTTCCTGCAGTACACCTCCGGCTCGACCTCGGCGCCCAAGGGCGTCATGGTCACGCACGCCAACCTCATGGCGAACATGCGCGCGATCGAGGAGGGCCTGTCGATCGGTCCGGACGACATCTTCGCGACCTGGCTGCCGCTCAACCACGACATGGGCCTGATCGGCGGCCTGCTGCAGCCGCTGCACCGCGGCATCCCGGTCGTGCTGATGTCGCCGCGCTACTTCCTCGAGCGGCCGGTGCGCTGGCTCGAAGCCATCTCGCGCCACCGCGCGACGATCAGCGGCGGCCCCGACTTCGCCTATCGCCTGTGCCTCGAACGGGTGTCCGAGGCGCAGTTGCAGAAGCTCGACCTGTCGAGCTGGGCGCTCGCGTTCTCCGGCGCCGAGCCGGTGCGCGCCGACACGCTGCATGAATTCAAGCGCCAGTTCGCGCCCGCGGGATTCGCCGCCGGCGCGGTCTACCCCTGCTATGGCCTGGCCGAATCCACGCTGTTCGTGACGGGCGGCTGGCGCGGTGCCGGCATGGTCGCCCAAGGTTTCTCGAGCCAGGGCCTGGCGCGCGGCGAGGTCCTGGCGCAGGCCGACGGCGCGGTCCTGGTCGGCTGCGGCCGCACCGTCACCGGCCATGCCGTGCGCATCGTCGACCCGGCCTCGCTGTCGGTGTGCGATGCCGGCCGCGTCGGCGAGATCTGGGCCACCGGCCCGAGCATCGGAAGCGGCTACTGGAACAAGCCCGAGGTCTCGCGGCAGACCTTCGTCGATCGCGACGGCGCCACCTGGCTGCGCACCGGCGACCTCGGCTTCGTGCACGACGGCCAGCTCTACGTGGCAGGCCGTATCAAGGACATGATCATCGTCCGCGGCCACAACCTGTACCCGCAGGACATCGAACGGATGATCGAGCTCGAGGTCGACGTGGTGCGCAAGGGCCGCGTGGCGGCGTTCGCCGTCGATGGCCCCGCTGGCGAGGGCATCGGCCTGGCCGCCGAGGTGTCGCGCAGCGTGCAGAAGCTGGTCGGTCCCGAGGCGCTGGTCGAGACGCTCAGCGCCGCCGTGAGCGAGCAGTTCGGCGAGCCGCTCTCCGTCGTCATGCTGCTCAATCCGGGCGGCATGCCCAAGACCACCAGCGGCAAGCTGCAGCGCGGCGCCTGCCGCCAGGGCTGGATCGATCGCACGGCCGATGCCTATGCGATGCATGCGCATGGCGCCTTCGTGCTCGGCGGCACCGCCGCGAAGGCGCCCACGGCAGCGCTGCCGATGGACGAGCTCGAGCAGGCCATGGCCGCGATCTGGAGCGAGGTGCTGCGCCGCGGCGCGCCGCAGCCCGCGCTGGCACGCGATGCCCATTTCTTTCTCAGCGGCGGCAACTCGCTCGCCGCCACGCAGGTGGCGGCCCGGGTGGCCGACGCGTGGGACATCGAGTTCCCCGTGCGCCTGCTGTTCGAACAGCCGCGGCTGCAGGATCTCACCGCGGAAGTGCGCCGCGTGCGCGCCACCGGCCTGCGCAGGCCGCGCAACCCGATCGCCGTGCTGCCGGCCGAGCGCAGGAGCGGAGCGCTCGCGCTGTCGCATGCCCAGGAGCGCCAGTGGTTCCTGTGGCAGCTCGATCCGCAGAGCACCGCCTATCACGTCGGCATCGCGCTGGACCTCTCGGGCCCGCTCGATGCCGCTGCCTTGAACGCGGCCTTCGACGGACTGGTCGCTCGCCACGAGAGCCTGCGTACCGTGTTCCGTGCGGCCGCGGATGGGGCGGTCGGCCAATGGATCCTGCCCGCTTCGCGCTTCGCATTGCGGCAGATCGATCTGCGCGAGCTGCCCGCGTCGGCGCGCGACGCCGCCGCGACCGCGCACGCACGGCAGTGCCAGGAGGAGCTGTTCGACCTCGGCGAAGGCCCGCTGCTGCGCGCGGCGTTGATCCAGGTCGACGACGCGCGGCACCTGCTCGTCGTGGTCACGCACCACATCGTGTCCGATGGTGCGTCGCTGCAGTTGCTGGTCGGCGAACTCGGTGCCGCCCATGCGGCGCATGCGACCGGCAAGGCACCGCAGTTCGCGGCATTGCCGATCCAGTACGCCGACTACGCGCGGTGGCAACGCAACTGGCTCGCCGCCGGCGAGGCCGAGCGCCAGCTCGCCTACTGGCGCGTACAGCTCGGCGACGAGCATCCCGTGCTCGCGCTGCCCGCGGACCATGCGCGGCAGGCAGTGGCGAGCTACCGGGCCGCCAGCCATGCCTTCGAATTCGACGGCGCGCTCGTCGCGCGGTTGCGTGCCACCGCGCAGTCGCATGGCGCGACCTTCTTCATGGCGCTGCTGGCCGGCTTCCAGGCGCTGCTGCACCGCTACACCGGCCAGCAGGACGTGCGCGTCGGCGTTCCGGTGGCCAACCGCCACCGCCCCGAGACCGCGGGCCTGATCGGCTTCTTCGTCAACACCCAGGTGCTGCGCGCCACGCTGCAGGGCCGCACGAGCCTCGCGCAATTGCTGGCGCAGGTGCGCGAGGCCGCGCTCGGCGCGCAGGCCCACCAGGACCTGCCGTTCGAGCAACTGGTCGAGGCGCTGCAACTGCAGCGCAGCCTGAGCCACAGCCCGCTGTTCCAGGTGATGCTCAACCATCTGCGCGAAGACGTGGATGCGCTGCGGCTGCTGCCGGGCCTCGAGGCGCGCGAACAGCGCATGGCCGAGGGCGCCGCGCAGTTCGAACTCGCGCTCGATATCCGCGAGCGCGCGGATGGCAGCACCGGCGCGGTGTTCACCTATGCGGCCGAACTGTTCGAGCCCGCCACCATCGAGCGCATGGCCGCGCACTACCGGGCGCTGCTGGAGGCGCTGGCGACCGACCCCGCGCAGCCGCTGGGCGATGTCCTCCTGCTCGACGCGGAAGAACGACAGCGACTGCGCGCCTGGTCGGTCGGCGAGCGGCAGGTGCTGCAGACGCAGCCCGTGCACCGCCTGTTCGAGGCGCGGGTGCGCGCGAACCCGGAGGCCGTCGCGCTGATCGATGGCGACATGCCCTCGAGCTATGCCGCCTTGAACGAGCGCGCCAACCGCGTGGCACACCGGCTCCTGCGCGAGGGCGTGCGGCCCGGCAGCGTCGTCGCCGTGGCCATCGAGGCCGCGGGCGAGCGCGTGGCGGGCCTGCTCGGCGTGCTGAAGGCCGGCGGCACCTATCTGCCGCTCGATCCATCGCATCCCGCGCAGCGGATCGCGCAACTGCTCGAGGACAGCGGTGCCAGCGTGCTGCTCGCTGACGGCGCGCAGGCGTCGACCTTGCCGCCGGGCATCGCCAGGGTCCCACTCGACCCCGTGCAGCTCCAGGCCGAAGCCGCCACCGACCCCGCCATCGACCTGCACGACGGCCATCTCGCCTACCTCGTCTACACCTCCGGCACCACCGGCGTTCCCAAGGGCGTGGCCGTGCCGCACGCCGCCCTCTCGATGCACCTGCAGGCGATGGCGCGGACCTGCGACATGCGCGCCGAGGACCGCTCGCTGCAGTTCGCATTGCCGCACGTCGACGCGGCGCTCGAGCAATGCCTGCTGCCGCTGGTGTCGGGCGCGGCCCTCGTGGTGCAGCCGCAGTGGTGCTCGCTCGCGAGCGAACTCGACGCCCTGCTGCAGCGCCACCGCGTCAGCGTGGTGGACCTGCCGCCGGCCTATGCGCGCCAGCTGATGCAGGGCCAGCCGCCGTTCGCGCATGCCGTGCGCCTCGCGCTGTTCGGCGGCGAGGCCTGGACCGGCGAGGACCTGGCGTTGATCCGCCGCGTGCTGCGTCCCGCGCGCATCGTCAATGCCTACGGCCCGACCGAAGCCGTCATCACGCCCACCGCATGGAGCGGCACGGCGCACGATCCCGTGCAGGGCTACGCACCCATCGGCCGTCCCGTGGGCCATCGCACGGCCCATGTGCTCGATGCCGACCTGCAGCCCGTTCCCCAGGGCGTGGCCGGCGAGCTGTACCTCGGCGGCGCGGGGCTCGCGCGCGGCTACCTCGGCCGCGCAGCGCTCACGGCCGAACGCTTCGTCGCCGATCCCTTCGATGCCGAGGGCGGCCGGCTCTACCGCACCGGCGACCTGGTGCGCTGGGGGCTCGATGGCCAGCTCGAATACCTCGGCCGGCTCGACCACCAGGTGAAGATCCGCGGCTTCCGCATCGAGCTCGGCGAGATCGAGGCGCGGCTGCGCGAGCACCCGGCGGTGCGCGAGGCGCTGGTGCTCGTGCACGACGGCGCGGCCGGCCCGTCGCTGGCCGCCTACGTCTCGCCTGCACCGTCCGCGCGCATCGATGCCGCCGCGCTGCGCGAACACCTGGGCCGCGCGCTGCCCGACTACATGGTGCCGCCCGCCATCGTGGCGCTCGACAGCTTCCCGCTCACCGGCGGCGGCAAGGTCGACCGCCGCGCGCTGCCCGCCCCGACCGTCGCCGCTGCCTCGCAGGGCTACGAGGCGCCGCAGGGCGACGTGGCCCAGACCCTGGCCTCGATCTGGGCCGCGCTGCTCAAGGTCGAGAAGGTCGGCATGAACGACAACTTCTTCGATCTCGGCGGCAATTCGCTGCTGGTGATCCGCATGCACCGGCTGATGGAAGACCGGCTGAACCCGGGCCTGAAGGTGGTCGACCTCTTCAAGTACCCGACCGTCGGCGCGCTCGCGCGCCGCATCGAACAGGGCGGCGGCACGACCCCATCCGATGCCGGCGGCAGCGACGACAGCGAACAGGCGCGCGCGCAGCGCCAGCGCACGGCCCTGCTGCAACGCCGCCGTCCCACCGAAAGAAGCTTCTGATGCAAGACTCCGTGTCGCCGCCCGAACTCACGGGCCTCGAGATCGCCATCGTCGGCATGGCCGGTCGCTTTCCGGGCGCGCCGGACGTGGACGCCTTCTGGCGCAACATCCGCGATGGCGTCGAGTCGGTCACCGTCTTCAGCGACGAGGAACTGCGCGCGCGCGGCGTGCCCGAGCGCACCCTGGCCGACCCCGACTACGTGAAGGCCGGCGTGCTGTTCGAAGGCTTCGACCAATTCGATGCCGGCTTCTTCGGCTACTCGCCGCGCGAGGCCGAGCACCTCGATCCGCAGCAGCGCATCTTCCTCGAATGCGCCTGGGAGGCGCTCGAGCACGCCGGCTGGCAGGCCGGCAGGGGCGGTGCCTCGGTCGGCGTCTATGCCGGCGACGGTCCCAACCTCTACCTGATGCGGCACCTGCTGCCGGCCTTCGGCGTCGACGCGGGCACCGGCATCGCCGACATGCTGGGCCTGATGAGCGGCAACTCCGCGGGATCGCTGTGCACGCGCGTGGCCTACAAGCTCGACCTGCGCGGCCCGGCCGTCAGCGTGCAGACCGAATGCTCGACCTCGCTGGTGGCGGTGCACATGGCCTGCCAGGCGCTGCTGAGCCACGACTGCGACATGGCGCTGGCCGGCGGTGTCTGGCTCAACCTGCTGCAGGAGGGCGGCTACCGCTTCCAGAACGGCGCCATCCTCTCGCCCGACGGCCACTGCCGCGCCTTCGATGCGAAGGCCGCGGGCACGGTCATCGGCAGCGGCGCGGGCATCGTCGTGCTCAAGCGGCTGGCCGAGGCACTGCGCGACGGCGACACCATCCATGCCGTCATCAAGGGCACGGCCGCCAACAACGATGGGGCGGACAAGATCGGCTTCACCGCGCCCAGCGTGCAGGGCCAGGCCAGCGCGATCCGCGCGGCGCAGATGGTGGCGGACGTTCCCGCGGCCAGCATCGGCTACGTCGAGGCGCACGGCACCGGCACCACGCTCGGCGACCCGATCGAGATGGCCGCGCTGACGCAGGCCTTCGCGAGCGGCGGCGCGACCACGCCGCAAAGTTGCGCGATCGGCTCGGTCAAGACCAACATCGGCCACCTCGACGCGGCCGCCGGCGTGGCCGGTTTGATCAAGGCGGCGCTCGCGCTGCGGCATGCGACGCTGCCGCCGAGCCTGCATTTCGAGCAGCCCAATCCGCAGATCGATTTCGCGAGCGGTCCGTTCTACGTCAACACCGAGGCCCGGCCCTGGCCGCAGGGCGCCGCGCCACGCCGCGCGGGTGTCAGCTCCTTCGGCATCGGCGGTACCAACGTGCACGTGGTGCTCGAGGAGGCGCCGGCCATTGCCGCGCGCGGGCCGACACGGCGCGAACCCGACTGGCAGGTGCTGCCGCTGTCGGCCCTGAGCGCCACCGCCGCGCGGCAGGCCGCGCAGCGGCTCGGCGCGCACCTCGAGAGCCATCCCGAGCTCGCGCTGGCCGATGTCGCCCACACGCTGCAGACCGGCCGCCGTGCCTTCGCGCATCGCTGCGCCGTCGTGGCCGACGGACCGGCCGCCGCCGCGCGCATGCTCGCCACGGGCGAGGGCCTCGTCGTGGCATCGGCCCCCGTGCCCGAGCAAGCGCCCGAGGTGGTGTTCCTGTTCCCGGGCGGCGGCACGCAGCACGCCAACATGGGCCTCGCGCTCTATCGCGACGACGATGCGTTCCGCGCCGACGTCGACCGCTGCTGCGAGCTGCTGCGCCCCGAACTCGGCTTCGACCTGCGCGAGCTGCTGTTCCCCGCGCCGGGCGCTGAGACCGAGGCGGATGCGCGGCTGTTCGACATCGCCATGGCCCAGCCGGCGCTGTTCGTCGTCGAGTACGCGCTGGCGCAGTGGTGGATGCGCCGCGGCGTGCGGCCCGCCGCGATGATGGGCCACAGCCTCGGCGAGTACGTCGCGGCCTGCCTGGCCGGCGTGTTCCGGCTCGAGGACGCCTTGCGCGTGGCGGCCCTGCGCGGCCGCCTGCTGCAATCGATGCAGCCCGGCGCGATGACCGCGGTGCCGCTGTCGCAGGCCGAGCTCGCGCCTTTCCTGCAGGACGGCTGCGACCTCGCGGCCGCCAATGGCGAGCAGCTGTGCGTGCTGTCCGGTCCGATCGAGGCGGTCGAGGCCGCCGAGCAACGGCTGCGCGCGCAGGGCCATCTGCCGCGCCGCCTGCACGTGTCGATCGCCTCGCACTCGGCGATGACGCAGCCGCTGCTCGCCGAGCTCGAACGGCTCGTTGCCTCGGTGCCGAGGCAGGCACCGAAGATTCCCTTCGTCTCCAACGTCACCGGCCGGCTGATCACGGCCGAGCAGGCGACCAGCCCGAACTACTGGGCGCAGCATCTGCGCGGCACGGTGCAGTTCGAAGCCGGCCTGCGCACGCTGTTCGAGCGGCCCGGCCGCGTGGTGCTCGAGGTCGGCCCCGGCGAAACGCTCGCCGGCCTCGCGCGCCAGCACCCGATGGCGGCATCGGCCGCCGGCGTGTGCGCGAGCCAGGCCCATCCGCAGCAGCAGGCGCGCAATGCGCAGCAGCTCGCGCAGACCCTGGCCGGCCTGTGGCTCGCGGGCGTGGCGATCGAATGGGCGGCCTGCCATGCGGGCCAGGCCCCGCGCCGCGTGCCGCTGCCGGCCTATCCGTTCCAGCGCCGCCGCTACTGGGTCGAGGCGTCCGCGTCGGCGCCGTCCGCGCGCACGCCGGCGCCCGATGCCTTCTACGTGCCCGTGTGGAAGCGCGGCGAGCCCTTGATGCCTGCCACAGCGGTCGGCGCTGGTTGCGTGCTGCTGTACGGCGACGAGCGCAGCCTCACGGGCCATCTCGCGCGCCACCTGCGCGCGCAAGGGCATGCGGTGGCGCTGGCGCAGCGCGGCCTCTCGTTCGCGCGCACGGGCCGCGAAGGCTGGACCTTGCGCCCCGGCGAGCGCGACGACCATGCGCGATTGCTGCGCGAGGTCGAGGCCGAGCTCGGCACCGTCGGCGCCATCCATCACCTCTGGTGCCTCGACGAAGTGCCGGCCGCGCAACCGCAGCCCGAGCTGCTCGAGCGCGGCTTCTTCAGCCTGCTGGCGCTGGTGCAGGCGCTCGACGGTGGCGGCGCGGCCACTGCCACGCTGCCGATCGCGATCGTTGCCAACCAGATCGAGGACATCACCGGCGCCGAGGCGCTGTGCCCCGAGAAGGCCACGCTGCTGGGCATCGCCAAGGTGATCGGGCAGGAGTGCCCGCGCATTCATTGCCGCGTGATCGACGTCATGCTGGCCGCGCCCGAGAGCGAGGCCGAGACCCTGCTGGTCGAGCAGATCGCCACCGAGGCCGCTGCGCTGCGCACCGAGCCCGGCGAGCCGCTCTCGGCCTACCGTGGCGCGCACCGCTGGGTGAAGGCCTACGAGCCCGCGCCGCTGCCGGCCGCGGCGCAGCCGCGCCTGCGCCGCGAGGGTGTCTACCTGATCACCGGCGGCCTCGGCGGCGTCGGCCTCGCCATCGCGAAGCACCTGGCGCAGCACTGGCAGGCCAGGCTGGTGTTGCTGGGCCGCACCGCGATGCCGGCGCGCGACGCATGGGCCGCGCTCGCGGCCGATGCCGGCCAGCCCGAGGCACAACGCAACCGGCTGCGCCAGCTGCTGGCGCTCGAGGCGCTGGGCGCGCAGGTGCTGACCCTGTCGGCCGACGTGTCCGATCCCGCGCAACTGCAGGCGGCGCTCGCGCAGGCGAACGCGCGCTTCGGCGCGCTGCACGGCATCGTGCATGCGGCGGGCGACGCGGGCGGCGGCCTCATGGCGCAGCGCACGCGCGCGCAGGTCGACACCGTGTTCTCGACCAAGGTGCGCGGCACCCGCGCACTGCTCGACGCGTTGCGCGGGCAGCCGCTCGACTTCGTGCAGTTCTGCTCCTCGATCTCGAGCGTGGCCGGCGGCCTCGGCATGAGCGACTACGCCGCGGCCAACGCCTACCTCGACGCCGTGGCGATCGCCCAGGCGCGCGTGGGCGGCTGGCCCGTCTTCTCGGTCAACTGGGATGCCTGGCGCGGCCTCGGCATGGCCGAGCACATGGTCGTGCCCGAAGGCATCGGCATGGACGGTCCCGAGGGCGCGCGCACCTTCGAGCGCATCGTCAACGGCCCGCTGCGCCCGCAGACCGTGATCTCGACCACCGACCTCGCGCAGCGCCTCGGCCCGCTCGACGCAGGCATGCTCGAGCTGCTCGACGACGGCGGCGCGCCGCCCGCGGCGGCCGGCGGCAGCCATCCGCGTCCCGCGCTGTCGACCCCGTTCGTCGCGCCCGAGGGCGAACGCGCGAACGCGCTGGCCGCGCTGTGGACCGAGCGCCTGGGCATCGCGCCGATCGGCATGGACGACAACCTGTTCGAGCTCGGCGGCGATTCGCTGGTGGCGATCCAGCTGCTGTCGCGCATCCGCAAGGCCTACGCGGTCGAGCTGCATCCCAGCGAGTTCTTCAAGGCGCCGACCCTCGCCGGCCTGATCGCGAAGCTGCCGGCGCGCGACGCCGCGGTCCCGCCGCAACCGGCCGCCGCGATGGAGATCGCGCCCGTGCCGCGCGGCGGCGCGCTGCCGCTGTCGCCGATGCAGCGCCGCCTCTGGCTGGTCGACCGGCTCACCGATGCCGGCAACCTGACGGGCCGCGCGGCCTACAACATGTCGGCCGGGCTGGCCCTGCATGGCGCGCTCGATGTCGAGCGGCTGCGCACGGCCATCGACGCCATCGCCGCGCGGCACGAGGTGCTGCGCACGGTGTTCGCCGAGGACGAGGAGGGCGAGCCCGCCGCGCTGATCCGCGCCGGGCAGCGGCTCGACATTCCGCTCGTCGAGATCGCCGAAGCCGACCCGGCCGTGCGCGCGCGGCGCTATGCCGCGCTGTTCGACGCGCTCGTGCGCCAGCCCTTCGTGCTGGCCGAGGGGCCGCTGCTCAAGGCCACCGTGGTGCGCCTGGGCGAACGCGAGCATGTGCTGGTGCTCGTGGTGCACCACATCGTGTTCGACGGCTGGTCGATTGCCGTGTTCGCGCGCGAGCTCGGCGAGTTCTACCAGCGCGCGCTGCGCGGCCAGCCGCTCGCGCTCGCGCCGCTGCCCGTGCAGTACGTGGACTACGCCGCGTGGTACGGCCGCGCGCTGGCCTCGCCCGCCTTCGCTCCCAAGGCCGAGTTCTGGCGGGCGTACCTGCGCGACGCGCCGCAGGTCTCGGGCCTGAAGCCCGACCACGAGCGCCCGGCCACCGCCTCGCACGCGGGCAACTCGGTGCTGCTCGAACTGTCGCCGGCGCTGTCGCAGGCCCTGGGCGCGCTGGCGCGCGAATCCGACGCCTCGCTGTTCACGCTGCTGCTCGCCTCCTTCTTCCTGTTCTTCCACCAGGCCGCGGGTGCCGACGACCTCGTCATCGGCACCGACGTGGCGGGACGCGGTCACCCCGACCTCGAGCAACTGCTGGGCTTCTTCGTCAACGTCGTGCCGCTGCGTTCGCGCATGGCCGACCCGAAGGCCGATTTCCGGCAATGGCTCGCGCGGACGAAGCAGCAGGCGCTCGCCGCCATGGACCACCAGGACGTGCCCTTCGACCAGATCGTGGAGCTCGCCGGCGCCCGCCGCGCGCGCGACCGCAATCCGCTGGTGCAGGTGCTCTTCGTCCTCCAGAACACACCCGAGATCCGGTTCTCCATCGAAGGCGCCGAGGTCGAGGTGCTGCCCCAGCAGATGAACGAATCCAAGTTCGACCTGGCGGTCTTCGCCAGGGAACAGGCCGGTGCGCTCGCCGTCGAGTGGGTGTACGCCACGGACCTGTACCGGCGCGAGACCGTCGAGCAGTTCACCGCTTCGTGGCATGCGCTGCTGGAGCGGATCGTCGCAACACCGGGCCAGGCCATCGACGCGCTGGCCCCCAAGCAAATGCAGGAGCGATTCACCATGAACACCGCAAGACCCCTTGGCACCACCGGCACCGCCGGCAAGATGGACAAGCTCGGCAAGCTGGACAAGCTCGGCCGTGGCGCCACCGGCCGCGAGGCGCCGCGCGCCGCCGCGCGCCCCGTGGTCCAGACCTCCTTCCTGCGGCCCGGCGCGGAATTCCCGATCGTGCTGCAGGCCACCACCGGCGACCTCGACACCGTGGCCTGGGCCCGGAGCCAGGCCGACTACATCGAGATGCTGGTCGCCAGGCATGGCGGCGTGCTGTTCCGCGACTTCGGCCTGAAGACGCCGCAGGACTTCGAGGCCTTCGCCGAGGCCATCGAGCCCGAGCTCTACGGCAGCTATGGCGACCTGCCGAAGAAGGAGGGCGGCAAGAAGACCTACCGCTCCACGCCGTACCCCGAGCGGCAGATGATCCTCTATCACAACGAGAGTTCGCACCTCGACCGCTGGCCGCGCAAGCAGTGGTTCTTCTGCGAGCTGCCCTCGCCGGTGGGCGGCGCCACGCCGATCGTCGACTGCCGCGAGATGCTGCGCCGCCTGCCGGCCGAGATGGTGGCCGAGTTCGAGCGCAAGGAACTGCTGTACGTGCGCACCTTCACGCCCGGCCTGGACGTGAGCTGGCGCGACTTCTACAAGACCGATCGCCGCGAGGAGGTCGAAACCCGCCTGGCCGCCGCCGGCATCGCCTGGCGCTGGCTCGACGAGGACACGCTGCAGACGCGCACGCGCTGCCCCGCCGTGATCCGCCATCCGATCACCGGCGAGAAGGTGTTCTTCAACCAGATCCAGCTGCACCACGTGGCCTGCCTCGAGCCGCAGGTGCGCGAGGACCTGCTCGCCATCGGCGGCATCGACCGCCTGCCGCGCCACGTGATGTACGGCGACGGCTCGCCGATCGCGGACCAGACCATGGCCGTGGTGGGCCGCGTCTACGAGGAGTGCGCGGTGCGCTTCGACTGGCGGCAGGGCGACATCGTGATGCTCGACAACATGCTCGCGGCCCATGCGCGCGACCCCTACGAGGGACCGCGCAAGATCGTGGTGGCGATGGGCGCGATGTTCGACCGCGCCGCGCTCGAGGGCGCACCGCCGGCGACGGCCGAGACCCGCCTGGCCGACGAGCAGGGAGCATGAGCGTGACGAGCACCATCGCCCCCACCTCCGACACCACCTTCCCGCTGAGCGCCGAGCAGCGTGCCGTGCCCGCGGGCGCGACCCGCCTGCTGCTGTCGGTGGGCATCGACGGCACGATCGATGCCGCGGCCCTGCGCATCGCCGTCGAGAGCGTGCTGCGCGCCCATGGCGCGCTGTGCGCGGCGATCCGGCAGGTGCCCGGCTACCGCGGCCCGCGGCAGCAGTACTTCGAAGAGATGCCGCCGCTGACATGGCGCTCGGCCGACCTCGGCGGCGCGGCCGATGGCGCGCTCGACGCATGGCTCGAGGCCCTCAATGCCGAGCCGCTGGCGATCGAACGCGGCGAACTCGTCGGCGCCGCGCTGCTGCGCACGGGCGCGGCGAGCCACACGCTGGCGCTGTCGCTGAGCCCGCTGGTGGCGGACCGCGAGAGCCTGCAGAACCTGTTCGATCAGATCGCCACCGCGAGCCTCGGCGAGGGCGCGCTCGACCCCGAGGACATCTTCCAGCACGCGCGCTTCGTCGAGTGGCGCGAGGACCTGCTCGAGGGCGAGGACGCGGCCGAGGGCCGCGCCTACTGGCAGCGGCTGGCGGTCGAAGCCGCCGCGCTCGCGCCGCCGCGCCTGCAGACTGGACGCGGTGGTGCCCCGGCCGATGCCGCACGCCGCATCGTGGCCGAGGCCGCCATCGACGCCGCGTTGGCGACGCGCATGACGGCACTTGCCGAGGCTCTCGGCACGCAGCCCGAGACCCTGCTGCAGGCCGCCTGGTGGCTGCTGCTGGCGCGCCTGCACGGTGCGGGCCGCTTCGTCGGCGGCTGGCAGCACGACTGCCGGCGCGACTACGCACCGATGCAGGGGGCGGTCGGCCTGTTCGACAAGGTGCTGCCGGTGCTGGTCGACGTGGCAGAGGACGAGTCCTTCGCCAACTGGACCGGCCGGCTCGACGCCGCCCTGGCTGCGCACGTCGAGGTGCAGGAGTATTGGCCGGTCGATGCACCGCCGATCACGGCCCAGGCTGTGATCGGCTTCGTCTCGCACGAGGCACCGCGGCAGCATGGTTCCTCCGTGCGCTGGCGCCTGACCCGATTGCCGGGCCCGATGCCCGGCTTCGAACTCGCGCTGCAGGCCGCATGGGGCACTGACGGCGCGCAGCTGTCGCTGCACGCCGATGCCGCGCGCCACGGCCGTGCCGCGCTCGAGCGCCTGCTGCTGCAGTTCGCCACGCTGCTCGAGGCCGCCGTCGCGCAACCCAATGCACCGGTCGGCACGCTGCCGCTGGTCGGACCGCGCGAACGCGCGCTGCTGCTCGCGCACGACACGCCGCCGCTCGATGTCGGCACGCGGACCGTGGCCGAGCGCGTCGCGCACTGGGCCCGGACCACGCCCGACGCCGCGGCGCTCGAGGCCGGGGCGCAGCGCCTGAACTATCGCGAGTTCGACGAACGGATCAACCGCCTTGCGCACTGGCTCGTGGCGCAGGGCGTGACGCCGGGCACGATCGTCGCGCTCAACCTGCCGCGTTCGGTCGACCTGCCGCTGGCCATGTTCGCCGCCTGGCGCGCGGGCGCCGCCTACCTGCCGCTGGAGCCGGGCTGGCCCGAGGCGCGGCGCGCCGCAGTGCTCGCCGATGCCCGGCCCGCGCTGGTGCTCGAGGGCGCGCTGCCCGCGCTCGACGGCCTGCCCGCGCATGCACCCGCGCACCGCATCGCGCCGGGCGACCTGGCCTATGTGCTCTACACCTCGGGCTCCACCGGCACGCCCAAGGGCGTGGCCATCGAGCACGGCCAATTGCTGAACTACGTGGCGGCCGCCTCGGCCGCGATGAAGCTCGACGGCTGCCGCCGCTGGGCGCTCACGAGTTCGGTCGTGGCCGACCTGGGCAACACCGCGCTGTTCGGCGCCTTCTTCAACGGCGCCTGCCTGGTGGTGGCGTCCGAGGAGGAGGCGAAGGACGCGCGGGCCTTCGCCGACTTCATGGAACGGTACGCGATCGACGCGCTCAAGATCGTGCCTTCGCACCTCGAAGCGCTGCTCGAATGCGAAGCGCCGCAGCTGCCGCGCACCCTGGTGCTGGGCGGCGAGGCCGCGCCGCGCGCGCTGGTCGAGCGCATCGCGGCGCTCGCGCCGCAATGCGCCATCTACAACCACTACGGGCCGACCGAGACCACGGTCGGCGTGATGGTCCATGCCGTGGCGGCGGGCGCGCCGCTGCCCGCGCAGTTGCCGCTGACCCACGTGCTCGCGAACAACCGCGTGCGCGTGCTCGACGCCGCGCTGGGCCTGGTGCCGGCGGGTGGGCTCGGCGAGGTCTATGTCGGCGGCGCGCAGCTGTGCCGTGGCTACCTCAACCGTGAGCCCGGCGATGCCTTCGTGGCCGATCCGTTCGCGCCCGGCGAGCGTCTCTACCGCACGGGCGACCTGGCCCATGTGCTGGCCGACGGCGGCCTGTGCCTCGCGGGGCGCGCGGACCACCAGGTCAAGGTGCATGGCTTTCGCGTGGAGCCGGCCGAGATCGAGGCGGTGCTGCTGGCGCAGCCCGGCGTGCGGCAGGCCGTGGTGCTCGCCGCGCCCGATGCGGCGGGCGCGACGGCGCTGTCGGCATTCTTCGTCGCCGATGGCGCCTCGACCGACGGCCGCGCGCTGCGCGAACGCCTGGCCGCGCTGCTGCCCGCCCACATGGTGCCGGCCAGCTTGACCGCAGTGGAGGCCTTCGCGCGCCTGCCGAACGGAAAGATCGACCGGCTCGCGCTGAGCGCGCTCGCACCGGCCGCGGCCGAACGCAAGGTCCACGTCGCGCCGCGCGATGCGCTCGAGGCCGTGCTGGCCGAGGGCATGGCCACCTTGCTCGGCAGCGACCCGATCGGCGTGGAGGACGACTTCTTCGAACTCGGCGGCCATTCGCTGCAGGTCATCAAGCTGGTCGCGCGCATCCGCAAGCTGCTGCAGGTGGAGGTGGCGGCGGGCCTGGTGTTCGACCATCCGACGCCGGCGGCGCTGGCAGCGGCGCTGCGCGAGGCGAGCGGCGATGCGCAGGCGCTCGAGCGGCTGGCGCAAGCGGCGCGGCGACCCGAGCAGAGCGAAGTGGGCGAGGTCGCATGAGCATCGGCATCGTCCCCGCGGTGCGCGACGGCGACGCCGTCGCGCTCTCTTACGCGCAGGAGCAACTCTGCTTCCTGCAGAAGCTCGAACCTGGGCTTACGGCCTACAACCTGCCGCGGGTCTTCCGCCTCGAGGGGGCGCTCGACGCCGATGCGCTGGAGCGCGCGTTCCACGCGGTGATTGCGCGCCACGCCATTCTGCGCACCAGCTTTTTCGAGCAGGACGGCGTGCCGATGCAGAGGGTGCACGCCTGTGCGCCGTTCTCGCTGGAGCGCATCGATCTCACGGCGCTGCCGGCCGACGCGCGAAAGCAGGCGCTGGCCGAGGCCGTGCGCCGCACCGCCGCGCATGTGTTCGATCTGGGCACCGCGCCCGCGTTGGTCGCCCAGCTGGTGACGCTGGGCGACGATCGGCATGTGCTGGCCGTGTGCCTGCATCACGTCGTGTCCGATGCATGGTCGAACCCGATCCTCGCCGGCGACCTGGCCCAGGCCTACAGGCTGGCGTTGCGCGCTGGCGGCGTGGTCGAGCTGCCGTCGCTGCCCGTGCAGTACGCCGACTATGCGGTGTGGCAGCGCGCGAGCGTGCAGGGCGGGGCGCTGGCAGGGCAACTTGACCACTGGAACCGGCACCTGGGCCCGGAAGTTCCAGCGCTCGACCTGCCGACCGATCGCACGCGCGCCGCGCAGAAGACCTTCGCGGGCACGGCGCTGGGCTTCGAACTCCCGCCGGCGCTGGCGCTCGCGGTGCAGAAGTTCTGCCGCGCCGAGAAGTGCACGCCTTTCGTCGCGCTGCTGGCGGCATGGCAGGTCCTGCTGTCGCGGCAAAGCGGTCAGGGCGATTTCGCCATCGGCGTGCCCAATGCCGGGCGGCATCGTGAGGAAGTGAGCGAGCTGCTCGGCTTCTTCGTGACCACGCAGGTGTTTCGCGCGCGGCTCTCGCCCCGGCAGAGCCTGCGCGCGGTCTGCCGGCAGGTCCGCTCCGACGCGTTGGCCGCGCTCGACAACGCCGACCTTCCCTTCGAGGTGCTGCTCGCGAGCCGCAAGGACCGGCGAGACCCGGCGCGCAGCCCGTTGTTCCAGGTGATGTTCGGCGTGCAGATGTCGGGCGAGGCCGTGGCGCTCGATCTCGAAGGCGTGCGGGCCGAGATGGAAGAGTTCGATGACGCGGGCGCCAAGTTCGACCTCTCGCTGGACTTCTACATCGCAGCGCAGGGCGTTCGCGGCCGGCTCGAATACAACACGGACCTGTTCGAGGCGCGCACCGCGCAGCGGCTGGTCGACAGCTACCTGCGGGTGCTGCAGGCACTGGCATCCGACCCCGACTGCCTGCTGGCGAACCTGGTGCTGACGGGTGGCGACGAGCGCGCACAGCTCATGCGCTGGAGCGAGAACCTGCCGCACCGCGACGACGCCGAACCGGTGCACCGCCTCATCGCTCGCCAGGCGCGTCGTACACCCGATGCGGTGGCCTTGGTGTTCGGTGACAGCGCATGGAGCTATGCCCAGCTCGACGCGCGGGCGAACCGCCTGGCCCATCGCCTGATCGGGCTCGGCGTTCGTCCCGACACCCCGGTCGGCATCGCGCTGGAGCGCGGCTTCGAGATGGTGGTAGGGCTGCTGGCCATCCTCAAGGCCGGCGGCGCCTACGTGCCCATCGACCCCGAATACCCGAAGGACCGCATCGCTTACATGCTCGAGGACAGCGGCGTCGTGCTGCTGCTCACCCAGAGTCACGTCCACGCGACGCTGCCCGCCCGAGAGGGCGTGCGGACGATCGAACTGGACCTGTTGGACCTGGAAGCGGGGCCGGACACCGACCCCGGCGTGGAGTTGCACGGCGAGCACCTGGCCTACGTCATCTACACCTCCGGTTCCACCGGTCGTCCCAAGGGCGCGGCCAATCGTCACCGCTCGCTGTACAACCGCCTCGCGTGGATGCAGGACGCGTACGCGCTCGGCGAGGCCGACACGGTACTGCAGAAGACCCCCTTCAGCTTCGACGTCTCGGTCTGGGAGTTCTTCTGGCCGCTGATGCAGGGCGCCCGCCTCGTGGTGGCCAGGCCAGGCGATCACCGCGAACCGGCCAGGCTGGTCGATCTCATTCGCCGGCACGGTGTCACCACCCTCCATTTCGTGCCTTCGATGCTGCAGGCCTTCGTGGCCCACGACGGTGTCCAGGCGTGCGGCAGCCTCCGGCGCATCGTGTGCAGCGGAGAGGCGCTGCCGGCGGAAGTGCAGGCGAGGGTGTTCGAACGCCTGCCGGGCGCGGATCTGTACAACCTGTACGGCCCGACCGAGGCGGCCATCGACGTCACGCACTGGCGCTGCAGGGCGGACGGCCGCAATCACGTGGCCATCGGCCGCCCGATCGCGGGCACGAAGACCTACGTGCTCGACGACGGGCTGAATCTCGCGGCGGCGGGCCTGCCGGGCGAGCTGTACCTGGGCGGCATCGGGCTGGCGCGTGGCTATCTGGGCAGGAGTGCGCTTTCCTCGGAACGCTTCGTCGCCGATCCGTTCAGCGACACGGGCGAGCGGCTGTATCGCACGGGAGACCTGGTGCGCTGGCGCGACGACGGCGAGCTGGAGTACCTGGGCCGCATCGACCACCAGGTGAAGATCCGGGGACTGCGCATCGAGCTCGGGGAGATCGAGGCGCAACTGCTGGCGCAGCCCGGCGTGCGCGAGGCGGTGGTGGTCGCGCAGCCGGCGACGGGCGGGCCACGGCTGGTGGCCTATGTCTCGACCACGCCTTTGCAGGTGCTGGAGACCGCGCCGCTGAAGCAGCGATTGCTGCAGGTGCTGCCCGAGTACATGGTGCCGGGGGCGATCGTGGTGCTGGAGACGCTGCCGTTGAATGCCAACGGCAAGGTCGACCGCAAGGCCCTGCCCTTGCCCGAGGCTCCCGGCGCCGCCACCCGCGTGGCCCCCGCGCGCGAGATCGAGCGGGCGATCTGCGCCATCTGGGGCGAGGTGCTGGGCCAGGACGGTTTCGGCATCCACGACAACTTCTTCGACATCGGCGGCCATTCGCTGCTGCTGGTGCAGGTGCAGTCGCAGATCCAGTCGCGGCTGGGCTTCGCGGTACCGCTGGTCGATCTGTTCCGGCATTCCACCGTCGCGTCGCAGGCGCAGCGCCTGAGCCCGGCCCATTCGGAAGAACCCGCCATGCAGCTCGCGCGCGACGGTGCGCGCAGGCAGCGCGAGGCCATGTTGCGGCGAAAAAGAGCCGCGGGAGGAATGCACTGATGAACGATGCCATCGAACCCGGCGCGATCGGCGAGATCGATATCGCCATCGTCGGCCTGGCCGGGCGCTATCCTGGCGCGCCGAACATCGACGCCTTCTGGCGCAACATCCGCGAGGGGGTCGAGTCGGTGAGCTTCTTCTCCGACGATGAACTGCGCGCGCGCGGCGTGCCGTCCGAAGCGCTGTCCGACCCTGACTACGTGAAGGCCGGTGTCGTGCTCGACGGCATGGACCGCTTCGACGCGGGCTTCTTCGGCTACTCGGCGCGCGAGGCCGAGTACCTCGATCCGCAGCAGCGCTTCTTCCTCGAGACCGCGGTGGAGGCGCTGGAAAATGCCGGGTACTACGGCGAGCGGCAGCCCAGGCGCATCGGCATCTACGGCGGCGCGAGCACCAACCAGTACGCGTGGCGCAACCTGCTGCCGGCCGGGGTGCTGGGCGGCAAGGGCGAAGAGGCCTCGCTGCAGACGCTGCTCAACGGCAACGAGAAGGACGCGCTGTGCACCCGCGTGGCCTACGAGCTCGACCTGCAGGGCCCCGCCGTCACGGTGCAGACCGCCTGCTCGACCTCGCTGGTGGCGGTGCACATGGCCTGCCAGGCGCTGCTGAACCACGAGGCGGACATGGCGCTGGCCGGCGGCGTGTCGCTGAACCTGGGGCAGGGGCTGGGCTATCGATACCAGGCCGGGTCCATCGCGTCGCCCGATGGCCACTGCCGTGCCTTCGACGCGCGCGCGGCCGGCACCATCAGCGGCAGCGGCGTGGGCATCGTGGCGATGAAGCGGCTGGCCGACGCGGTGGCCGACGGCGACACCATCCACGCCGTCATCAAGGGCTCGGCCATCAACAACGATGGTTCGGGCAAGGTGGGCTACACCGCGCCCAGCGTGGAAGGGCAGGCACAGGCCATCCTGGCCGCGCAGATGATCGCGGACGTCGATCCCGACAGCATCGGCTACGTGGAGGCGCACGGCACCGCGACGCCGATGGGCGATCCGATCGAGATCGCCGCGCTCACGCAGGCATTTCGCGGCGGCACCGCGCGCACCGGCTACTGCGCCATCGGCTCGGTGAAGACCAACATCGGCCACCTCGACGCGGCGGCCGGCGTGACCGGCCTCATCAAGGCGGTGCTCGCGCTGCACCACCGGACGCTGCCGCCCAGCCTGCACTACGAGCGGCCGAATCCGCAGATCGATTTCGCGGGCAGTCCGTTCTACGTCAACACCGAGGCCCGCGATTGGCCCGCCGGTGCCACGCCGCGCCGCGCGGGCGTGAGCTCCTTCGGCATGGGAGGGACCAATGCGCACGTGGTGCTGGAGGAGGCGCCCGTCGCGGCCTCGTCCGGTGCGGCGCGCGCCTGGCAGGTGCTGCCGGTGTCGGCGCGCAGCGCCGACGCGGCGCAGGCAGCGCAGGCGAGGCTGGCACGGCACATCGCGGACAACGGCGAGCAGCCGCTCGCGGACGTCGCCTACACGCTGCAGACCGGCCGCAGGCATTTCGCGCATCGCCGCGCCGTGCTGGCATCGAGCGCGGCGCAGGCCGTGCGCCGGCTCGAGACGCCCGATGCGGCGCATGGCTGGACCGATGCGTGCCCCGCCGAAGCACCCCAGGTCGCTTTCCTCTTTCCGGGGCAGGGTGCACAGCATCCGCACATGGGCCGCAGGCTCTACGAGAGCGAGCCGCTGTTCCGCGAGGTGGTCGATCAATGCTGCGGCATCCTGCAGCCCCTGCTCGGAATGGACCTGCGGCAATGCCTGTTCCCGGCGGAGGCCGACGAAGCGGCCGCTCAGGACAGGCTGTCGCAGACGGCCATCACGCAGCCCGCGCTCTTCGTCGTCGAGTACGCGGTGGCGCGGCTGTGGATGCACCGGGGCGTGCAGCCTGCCCTCATGCTCGGGCACAGCGTCGGCGAGTACGTGGCCGCGTGCATCGCCGGCGTGTTCGCTCTCGATGACGCGCTGGCGCTCATCGCAGCGCGCGGGCGCCTGATGCAGGAGCTGCCGCGCGGCGAGATGATCGCCGTCGCGATGTCGGAGTCCGAGCTGCAGCCGTGGCTCTCGCAGGACTGCAGCCTCGCGGCCGTCAACGACGAGAAGCTCTGCGTGCTGTCCGGGACGCCCGCGGCCATTGCCGCCGTGGAACAGGCACTGGCCGCACAAGGCACGGTGGCGCGCCGGCTGCACGTGTCCCATGCCTTCCATTCGTCGATGGTGGAACCGGCGTTGCCGGCCTTCCAGGCGCTGGTCGAGCGCGTGCGCAGGAACGCACCTTCGATTCCCTTCGTGTCCAACGTCACGGGCCGTCCGATCACCGATGCCGAGGCCATGAGCGCGCAGTACTGGGTGCGTCACCTGCGCGGCACGGTGCGCTTCGCCCAGGGCCTGAGCGAGGTGCTGGACATGCCGGGCCGTGTCGCGCTGCTGGAGGCGGGGCCGGGGGAGGTGCTGGTTTCGCTGGCGCGGCGCCATGCCCGCGCGGCATCGGCCGCCTGCATCGTGGCTTCGCAGCCGCGCCCGCAGCAATGGCGCGAGGGCGACGCGCAATGTGCTCGCGCGCTGGCGCAATTGTGGGTGGCCGGCGTCCCGGTCGACTGGCAGGCCTGCCATGCCGGCACGGATCGGCGGCGCGTGCCGCTGCCCACCTATCCGTTCGAGAGCCGCTCCTACTGGATCGAACCGGGCAACGCGCCCGTGGCCGGTGCGCCGCCGCAGGGCGGGCCCGCGCGCAGGGAGCTCGCCGACTGGTTCCAGGCACCGGCATGGCGCCGCGCGGCGCCGCTGCCTTCGCGGCTTGCGCCGCAGGCCGCCGAGATCGAAGCCGGCTATTGCCTCGTGCTCGGCGACGCGGGCGGCTTCCGCGCGGCGCTGGTTGCGGCGCTGGCTGCGTCGTCCTTGCCGATCGTCGTGGCGGAAAGCGCGCAGGCCTTCGACGCCGTGGACGCACGGCACTACCGCCTGCGCACCGACGCGCGCGAGGACCTGGCCCGCCTGCTCGGTGAAGCCGGCGCGGCGCATGGGCCGTTACGGCAGGTGTTCCATCTCTGGAGCCTGGAGGAGCACGACGCGCGCGGCCCGCTGGAACCGGTTCTGGCGCGCGGTTTCCACAGCATGCTGGCGCTGGTGCAGGCGCTCTACGGCGCAGGCGTCTCCGGCCAGGGAGGCCGCCTGCGCGTGACCGCGGTCGCGAGCCAGGCGGAGGACGTCACGGGCCTGGAGAGCCTGAATCCGGCCAAGTCGATGCTGCATGGTCCCTGCAAGGTGCTGCCGCAGGAGTTTCCGGACATCGACTGCCAGTTGATCGACGTGGTGCTGCCCGAGGGCGACGGTGTCGCGCTGGACCGCCTGGCGGGCCAGGTGCTGGCCGAGTCGCGCGCAGCCGAACCGCCGGCGCTGGTGGCCTACCGCGGGCCCCACCGCTGGCAGCTGGCCTTCGAGCCCGCGGCGGGCGACGAGGGCGCTTCGGTCCAGCGACTGAGGAAGCAGGGCGTCTACCTGATCACCGGTGGCCTGGGCGGCATCGGCCTCGCGCTGGCCGAGCGCCTCGCGCGCGAGTGGCAGGCCCGGCTGGTGCTCGTGGGGCGCTCGGCGCTGCCGGCGCGCCATCTGTGGGGAGAGGTCATCGCCGATCCCTCCACCGCCCCGGCGCTGCGCGAACGCCTGCAGAAGCTGACGCAGCTGTCGCAGGCCGGGGCCGAGCTGCTGGTGCTGCAGGCCGACGTGGCCGATGCGGCGCGCATGCGCGAGGTCGTGGGCGAGGTCGTGGCGAAGTTCGGTGCGCTGCACGGCGTGGTCCATGCGGCCGGCCTGCCGGGCGGCGGTGTCATGGCGCAACGCGAGCGTGCGGCCGTGAAGGCCGTGTGCGCGCCCAAGGTGCAGGGCACGCGGGCCCTGATGGCGGCGCTCGAAGGACAGGCGCCCGACTTCGTGCTGCTGTGCTCGTCCACGGCCGCCGCGCTGGGCGCTTTCGGCGATGCCGACTATTGCGCGGCCAACTGCTATCTGGATGCCACGGCGCGGCTCGCGCTGCGCGAGTCGCGCTTTCCGGTCTGGTCGCTCAACTGGGACACCTGGCGCGAGGTCGGCATGGCCGCGCACCGCGATCATCCGGAAGGCGTCGGCATCCCGCCGGCGATGGGGGTGTTGGCCTTCGAGCGCGTGCTCGCCGGCGCGGTGCTGCCCCAGCTCTTCGTTTCGCCGCTGAGCGTGGAGGAGAAGCGCGCGCGCCTGGTTTCGCTCGACTTCGACGTGGAACCCGACGCGCGGGCCCCGGCACGTCCCATGGGTTCGGCCCATGAGCGGCCCGCGCTGGCGACGCCCTTCGCGCCGCCCGGGAGCGAGCTCGAGGCCGACATCGCGCGGATGTGGGCCGAGGCGCTGGGTTTCTCGTCCATCGGCGTCGACGACAGCCTCTTCGAGCTGGGCGGCGATTCGCTCACGGCCATCCAGTTGCTGGGCCGGGTGCGCAAGCAGTTCGGCGTGGTGCTGCATCCGGCGGCGCTTTTCAACGAGCCGACGGTGGCGGCGCTGGCCGCGCTGGTGGAGCTGCACGTGATCGAGCAGATCGAGCAGGGCGAGGGGCGGGCACAAGGTCAGGCGGAAGGGGTGGCCTGAACAAAGCGGCACCGTATACGTCATCAGGGGTGAGGCCCGCCACGCGGGTCGCGCGTATCGCGCAGACCGAATCTTCCTCACCCCATGTCCACATCCCGAAAACTGTCCGATCGACGCGCCGGCCTCACGCCGGCGCAGCAAGCCCTGCTGGCGAGCCGCCTGAAGGGGCTGCCGGCATCCGAAGCGCGAGAGCCGGCGCTGGTCCCGAGCACCGACGCCGCGGACCGCGCGATGCTGTCCTTCGCGCAGCGCCGCCAGTGGTTCCTCTGGAAGCTGGACCCCGCCAGCACCGCGTATCACATCGCGGAAGGATTGCGCCTCGAGGGTGCGCTCGATGTCGATGCGCTGAGGACGGCGTTCCAGGCGCTGGTGGCGCGCCACGAGTCGCTGCGCACGGTGTTCAGGGCCGGCGATGACGGGCTGGCCGAGCAGGTGGTGCTGCCCAGTCTCGTGCTGGAGATTCCGCTCGTCGACCTGAGCGGCGCCCCCGAGGCGCTGCGCGCCGGGCTGGCCGGTGAGGCCGCGCGCGGCGTGAGCCGGGAGCCTTTCGATCTGCTGCGCGGCCCCCTGCTGCGCCTGAGCGTGATCCGAGAGAGCGAACAGGCGCACATGCTGGTGGTGGTGATGCACCACATCGTGTCGGACGGCTGGTCGATGCAGATCCTGGTCGACGAGTTCGTGGCGCAGTACCGTGCCATCGCCGAGGGCGACGTCGCGCCCGGCCTGTCGCCGCTGCCGGTGCAGTACGCCGACTACGCCGCGTGGCAGCGGCGCTGGCTGGAGGCGGGCGAGCGCGAGCGGCAGCTCGCCTATTGGCGCGAGCAACTGGGCGCCGAGCAACCGGTGCTGCAGCTTCCGGTCGACCATCCGAGAAAGTCCGAGGGCGGCTATGTCGCGGCCAGCCATGTCGTCGAACTGCCGGCCGCGCTGGCGCAGGCGCTGCGGCGCCAGACGCAGGAGCGCGGCACCACGCCGTTCATGCTGCTGCTCGCCGCCTTCCAGGCGCTGCTGCACCGCTACACCGGGCAGGAGGACATCCGCGTGGGCGTGCCGGTGGCCAACCGCAACCGGTCCGAGACCGAGGGCGTCATCGGCTTCTTCGTCAACACGCAGGTGCTGCGCGCGCGGGTCCATGGCCGCATGCCGTTCGCCCAATTGCTCGCGGGTGTCCGCGAGGCGGCGCTCGGCGCGCAGGCGCACCAGGATTTGCCTTTCGAGCAGTTGGTCGAAGCCCTGCAGCCCGAGCGCAGCATGGGCCATTCGCCGCTGTTCCAGGTGATGTTCAACTACCTGCGCGGCGGCTACGAAGCGTTGCGCACGCTGCCGGGCCTGCGGATGGAGGGCTGCCCGCTCGGCGAGAAGGCCGCGCAGTTCGAACTGACGCTCACGGCCATCGAGGATTCGAAGGGAGGGATCAAGGCCGTCTTCGGCTACGCGCGCGAGCTGTTCGAACCCGGCACCGTCGTGCGCATGGCCGGGCACTACCTGGCACTGCTGCAGGCACTGGCCGATGCGCCCGGGCAGGCGGTGGGCGACGTGCCGCTGCACGACGAGCCGGTGCGCCCCGGGGCGCCGCAGCGCGGCCTCAACGTGCTGCGCTTCGCGAACGCGCAACCCGTGCACCGGCTGATCGAGCAACAGGTCCGCTCGAATCCCGAGGCCGTGGCATTGGTGTGCGGCGCGGAGTCGCTGACCTACGCGCAGCTGAATGAGCGCGCCAACCGGCTCGCGCACCGGCTGATCGCCTCGGGCGCGGGGCCCGAGACCCAGGTCGGCATCGTGATGGAGCGCAATGCCGGCATGGTGGCGAGCGTCCTGGCCGTGCTCAAGTCGGGCGCGGCGTACGTGCCGCTGGACCCGGAGCATCCGCAGGACAGGCTGGCCTACATGGCGAGCGACAGCGGCCTGTCGCTGCTGTTGACGCAGGACAGCCTGAGGGCGCGCATCGCGGTCGACGCGGCCTTCCGCGTGCTGTCCGTCGACGCGCTCGATCTGTCGAACGAGCCGGTGCACGATCCCGATGTGCCGCTGCATGCCGAGCACCTCGCCTACGTCATCTACACCTCCGGTTCCACGGGCAAGCCCAAGGGCGTGATGGTGCGCCACGAGGCGCTGTCCCACTTCATCCGCAGCATGCAGGCCGCGCCGGGCATGACGCAGAAGGATGTGCTGGTGGCCGTGACCTCGCTGTCCTTCGACATCGCGGCGCTGGAGCTGTACCTGCCACTGAGCTGCGGTGCGCGCATCGTGCTGGCTTCGCAGGAAACGGTGCGCGACGGCCGTGCGCTGGCGCGACTGGTGGAAGACAGCGGCGCGACCGTCGTGCAGTCGACGCCCGCAGGCTGGCGGCTGCTGCGCGCGGCGGGCTGGCCGTCGGCACCCTTGCGCGGGTTCAAGGGCCTGTGCGGCGGCGAGGCGCTGCAACCCGACCTGGCCGACGACCTGCACGGCCTGGGCGTCGAACTCTGGAACATGTACGGCCCGACTGAAACCACCATCTGGTCCAGCGCGCAGCGCGTGGCGGATGGCCATCCCGGCATCGGCGAAGCCATCGCCGCGACGCAGCTGCGCGTGCTCGACGCCGGGCTGCGGCCGGTGCCACGTGGCGTGGCGGGCGAGCTCTACATCGGCGGCGTGGGGCTGGCGCGCGGTTACCTGCATCGCGCGGGCCTGAGCGCCGAGCGCTTTCTCGCGGATCCGTTCGACGAGACGGGTGGCAGGCTCTACCGCACCGGCGACCTCGTGCGTTGGAGCGTCGACGGCCGGCTGCACTACCTGAGCCGGGTCGATCACCAGATCAAGATCCGCGGCTTCCGCATCGAGCTCGGCGAGGTCGAGGCCCAACTGCTGGCGCAGCCGGAAGTGCGCGAGGCCGTGGCGGTGGCGAAGGAGGGGGCGGGCGGCGCACGGCTGCTGGCCTACGTGTCGCCACGGTCCGGGCAGGACGTGGACGCCGCTGGCCTGCGAATGCGGCTGGCGCAGGTGCTGCCCGAATACATGGTGCCCGCGGCCATCGCCGTGCTGCCGGCACTGCCGCTGAATGTGAATGGCAAGGTCGACCGCAAGCAGCTGCCCGAGCTGGCGCAGGGCACGCAACAGGTCTACGAAGCACCGCAAGGCGATGTGGAACAGGCGCTCGCGGCCATCTGGGCGCAGGTGCTGGGCCTCGACAGGGTGGGGCGGCACGACAGTTTCTTCGACCTCGGCGGCCATTCGTTGCTGGCGGTCCAGATGGTGGCGCGCGTCCAGTCCGCGATGCGGGCCGACATCGCCATCCAGGACGTATTCCGCCACCCGGTCCTCAAGGACGTGGCGTCGCGCACCGGAGCTTCGGCCCTCCAGGGAGGCGCCGACGACGCGCTTTCGGCCGTCGACTCCTTCATCGACAGTTTGGGAGAGGTTTGATGAGCAGCAGCAGCAACAACAGCAACACGACGACGCAACGCATCGCCGAGCGCTTTGCGCAGTTGTCCGCGCAGCAACGCCGCGCGGTGTTCCAGAAGATCCGGGCTGAAGGCCTGGGCATCGGGCAGTTCCCCATCGTGGCCGGCAGCGCCATGCCGGACGAGGCGCGAACGCTGTCGTACGCGCAACGCCGCCAGTGGTTCCTTTGGAAGCTCGATGCGGCGAGCACGGCCTATCACATCTGCGGCGGCCTGCGGCTGCGCGGCGCGCTCGACATCGACGCGCTGGATGCCGCATTCCAGGCCCTGGTGGCGCGCCATGCGTCGTTACGCACGGTCTTCGCGCCCACGGACGACGGCCTGGCCGAGCAGGTGGTCATGCCGGCGTCGGTACTGGATATTCCGCGGGTCGACCTGAGCGCCATCGAAGGCGCCGAGCGTCGCGAAGCGCTGGCGGCGGAAGAAGCCGGCCGCGTGAACGGCCAGCCCTTCGACCTCACGCGCGGCCCGCTGCTGCGCGTGAGTGTGATCCGCCTGGACGCGAACGAGCACGTGCTGGTCGTGGTGATGCATCACATCGTCTCGGACGGCTGGTCGATGCAGATCCTCGTCGATGAGTTCATGGCGCTGTACGCCGCCGGCGTGCAGGGGAGGGAGTCCGCCCTGCCGGTGCTGCCCGTGGGATATGCCGACTACGCGACCTGGCAACGCCACTGGATGGAGGCCGGCGAGCGCGACAGGCAGCTCGACTACTGGCGCGAGCAGCTCGGCACCGAGCACCCGGTGCTTCAACTGCCCACCGACCATCCGCGCAAGGCCGAGGGCAGCTACCGGGCCGCGCACCATGGCCTGGTGGTGCCGGCGGCGCTGGCGCTGCGCCTGCAGCAGCGCGCACAGGCGCAAGGCGCATCGCTCTTCATGGCGCTGCTCGCGGGCTTTCAGGCCCTGCTGCATCGCCATGCGGCGCAGGACGACATTCGCGTGGGCGTGCCCGTGGCCAACCGCCACCGCGTGGAAACCGAAGGCGTGGTCGGCTTTTTCGTCAACACGCAGGTGCTGCGCAATCGTATCGACGCGCGCATGCCGCTGCGCCAGGTGCTCGAGCAGGCGGTGCAGGCCGCGCTCGGCGCGCAAGCGCACCAGGATCTGCCCTTCGAGCAACTGGTCGAAGCACTGCAGCCCGAACGCAGCATGAGCCATGGCCCGCTGTTCCAGGTGATGCTGAACTTCCAGCGCGACGCCAAGGGTGGCGGGCTGCAGGCCGCGCAACCGCTGCCCGGGCTTTCGGCGAAGACATATGCGCTGGGCGGGCAGGCCGCGCAGTTCGAGCTGACGCTCGATGCCGTGCAGGACGAGGCCGGCGAACTGCGGCTGAAGTTCGTCTATGCGAGCGAACTGTTCGACCGGGAGACCATCGCGCGCATGGGCGCGCACTACCTTGCGCTGCTCGAGGCGCTGGCGGACGATCCGGCGCGCGCCGTGGGCGACGTGCACCTGCTGTCCGACGCCGAGGCTTCGGAGCTGGAGCGCTGGAGCGGCGTGCGACAACCGGGCGAGGGGGCTCGCGCGCGGCCGCTGCACACGATGATCGAGGCGCAGTCGTTGCTGCGCCCGGGTGCGCAGGCGGTGGTGTATGAGGATGAGTCGCTGAGCTACGGCGAGCTGAACGCGAGGGCGAACCGCCTTGCGCACCGGCTGATCGCACTGGGGGTGAAGCCCGAGAGCCGGGTGGGCCTGGCGGTGGAGCGTTCGCTGGAGATGGTGGTGGGGCTGCTGGCGATCCTGAAGGCCGGTGGAGCGTACGTGCCGCTGGACCCGAAGTACCCGCCCGAGCGCCTGGCGTACATGGTCGAGGACAGCGCGATCTCGCTGCTGCTGACCCACAGCGGCGTGCGCGATTGCATCGAGGCTCGCGAGGGCCTGCGCGTGCTCGAACTCGACACGCTGGACGTGTCCGGCGAGCCGGCGACCAATCCCGGGGTGGCGGTGCACGCCGACAACCTGGCCTACGTGATCTACACCTCCGGCTCGACGGGGCGGCCCAAGGGCGCGCAGCTGTGCCACCGCAACGTCGCGCGCCTGCTGGGTGCGACAGAGCCGTGGTTCGGCTTCGGTCCCGAGGACGTGTGGACGCTGTTCCACTCCTACGCCTTCGACTTCTCGGTGTGGGAGATCTTCGGTGCGCTGTGCACGGGCGGGCGGCTGGTGGTGGTGCCGTACTGGGTGAGCCGTTCGCCGGACGACTTCCTGGCGCTGTTGCGCAGCCAGAAGGTCACGGTGCTCAACCAGACGCCCTCGGCCTTCGGCCAACTCGTTCACGCACCGTCGCTGGACGCGGGCGAGCGCCTGGCGCTGCGCTGCGTGATCTTCGGCGGCGAGGCACTGGAGCCCGAGAGCCTGCGGCCCTGGATGGAGCGCTACGGCGACGCGAGCCCGCGGCTGATCAACATGTACGGCATCACCGAGACCACGGTGCACGTGACCTACCGGCCGATCACGCGGGCGGACCTTCGGGAGGGGCAGCGCAGTCCCGTGGGCATCGCCATTCCCGACCTGGGCATGCATGTGCTGGACGGCGAGCTCAACCGGCTGCCGGTGGGCGTGGCGGGCGAGCTGTACGTGGCGGGCGGGGGGCTGGCGCGCGGCTACGGCAACCGGGCGGGGCTGAGCGCGGAGCGCTTCATCGCGGACCCGTTCGGGCGGCAGGGCGAGCGGCTGTACCGCACGGGAGACCTGGTGCGCTGGCGCAACGACGGCCAGCTGGAGTACCTGGGGCGCATCGACCACCAGGTGAAGATCCGGGGCTTCCGCATCGAGCTGGGGGAGATCGAGGGGCAGTTGCTGGGCCAGGCGGGGGTGCGCGAGGCGATCGTGCTGGCCAGGGAGGGGGTGGGCGGTGCGCGGCTGGCGGCGTATGTGTCGCCGCAGGCGGGGCAGGAGCTGGATGCGGACGAGCTGAAGGCGGGCCTGGGGGCGGTGCTGCCGGAGTACATGGTGCCGGCGGCGTGGGTGGTGATGGCGCAGGGGCTGCCGCTGAATGCGAACGGGAAGGTGGACCGCAAGGCGCTGCCGGAGCCCGAGCGCGCGGGTACGCAGGCGTACGAGGCGCCGCGGGGGGAGACGGAGGAGGCGCTGGCGGCGGTGTGGGCGCAGGTGCTGGGCGTGGAGCGCGTGGGACGCGGGGACAACTTCTTCGAGCTCGGCGGGCATTCGCTGCTGGCGATTCAGTTGCTCGAGCGGATCCGGCGCCAGGGCTGGAGCGTCGAGGTGCGCACCCTGTTCCAGAAGCCCAGGCTGGCCGAATTCGCGCAGGCGCTCGCTCCCGCCGGCAGCGGCGGTGCCGAGGCCGCGCCGCAGGTCATCGCTTCCGAGAGCCGCATTCCCGAGGGCTGCCGCGCCATCGAGCCCGGCATGCTCGCGTTGATCGAGCTCCTGCCCGAACACCTGCGCAGCATCGAGGCCAGCGTGCCGGGCGGTGCGGCCAACATCCAGGACATCTATCCGCTCGCGCCGCTGCAGGAAGGCATCCTGTTCCACCACCTGATGCAGACCGAGGGCGACGTCTACGTCAATTCCTTCCTGCTGAGCTTCGACAGCGAGGCAAGGCTCGCGGGCTTTGTCGCGAGCCTCGACGAAGTCGTTGCACGCCACGACATCCTGCGTACCGCGGTGCTGTGGGAGGGCCTGCCGGAACCGGTGCAGGTGGTGTACCGGCGGGCCGGGTTGCAGGTGCAGTGGCTCGAGGGCGGTGGCGAGGGTGCGGGCGACGTCGCGGCGCGCCTCGAGGCCCATGTCGATCCCGCGCACTATCGCATCGACGTGCGCCGCGCGCCGATGCTGCGCGCCATTGCCGCGCACGACCCGGCCAACGACCGCTGGCTGCTCCAGGTGCCCAGCCACCATCTGGCGCTGGACCATGCTTCGGAAGAGGTGCTGGTGGAGGAGATCGCGTTGATCCTCCAGGGGCGGCGCGACGCCCTGTCGCCGTCCGTTCCGTTCCGCCGCTTCGTGGCCCAGGCGCGCTTCGGCGCGAGCCCGGCCGAGGCGGAGAAATTCTTCGGCGCCATGCTCGGCGACGTGACCGAGCCCACGGCACCGTTCGACCTGCTCGACGTGCGTGGCAACGGCAGCGAGCTGACCGAGGCCCGCCTGCTGCTCGACGCCGACCTGACGGAGGAATTGCGGCGGCAGGCTCGCAGGACGGGTGTGAGCGCCGCCACGCTGTTCCATCTGGCATGGGCGCTGGTGCTGGCCAAGACCACGGGCAGGGACGACGTGGTGTTCGGCACCGTGCTGTTCGGCCGCATGCAGGGCGGCGAGGGTGCCGAGCGCGCGCTGGGCATGTTCATCAACACGCTGCCGCTGCGCGTACGCCTGGGCACGCGGGGCGTGGCCGACTGCGTGCGCGAAACCCATGCCGCGCTGACCGGCCTGCTGCACCACGAGCATGCGCACCTGTCGCTGGCGCAGCGATGCAGCGGCCTGCCCAAGGGTACGCCGCTGTTCTCGACGCTGCTCAACTACCGCCACATCGCGCACCGCGAAATCGACGCGAGCCATGAGGCCGCCTGGAGCGGCATCGACAACCTGGGCTTCAAGGAGTCCTCGAACTACCCGTTCGCGATGTCGGTGAACGATCGCGCGGATGGCTTCGAACTGATCGCGCAGGTCGACGCCTCGGTCGGCGCGCAGCGCGTGTGCGACTACATGCAGGCCGCGGTGCGCCGCGTGATCGAGGGACTGGTGTCCGGTTCGGCGCGGCCCGCGGCGGGCTTCGACCTGCTCACCGCATCGGAGCGCGAATGCCTCGGCGCCTGGGGCGCGAACATCCCGGCCTGGCCCGATGCCGAGCCCGTGCACCGGCTGGTGGAGCGGCAAGCCGCGCTGCGGCCGGACGCGACGGCACTCATCTTCGGCGAACTGCAACTGAGCTACGCCGCGCTGAACGCACAGGCCAACCGTCTGGCGCACCGGCTGGTCGCGCTGGGGGTCGAGCCCGAGACGAAGGTCGGCCTTGCCGTGCGGCGCTCGCCCGACATGGTCGTCGCGCTGCTGGCCATCCTGAAGGCCGGTGGCGCCTACGTGCCGCTGGATCCGACCTATCCATTGGACCGCCTGGCCTACATGGTGGAGGACAGCGGCATCGGCCTGCTGCTGACCAACAGCGAGGCGGGCCGGAAGATTCCGGCGCCGCGCAAGCTGGCACTCGACGCGCTCGACCTGGCCGCGGAGCCGTCGCACGACCCGGGCGTGCCGGTGCACGGCGAACATCTGGCCTACGTGATCTACACCTCCGGCTCCACCGGCAAGCCCAAGGGCGTGGCCGTGGCGCACGGGCCGCTGTCGATGCACGTGCAGTCCATCGGCGAGGCCTACGGCATGACGCCGGACGACCGCGAGCTGCAGTTCGCCTCCATCAGCTTCGACGGCGCGCACGAGCGCACCTGGGTTCCGCTGGTCTTCGGCAGCGCGCTGATGCCGCGCGACGAGGAGGTGTGGTCGGTCGAGCGCACCTGCGCCGAGATCGAGCGGCACGGCATCACCATCGCCTGCTTCACGCCGAGCTACCTGCACCAGATCGCCGAGCTGATGGGGGAGTCGGCGAGCGCGCTGCCCATCCGTTCGTACACGGTGGGTGGCGAGGCGATGCCGCGCACCAGCCTCGAGCTCGTGCAGAAGGTGCTGAAGCCGCGTCGCGTCATCAACGGCTACGGCCCGACCGAGACCGTCATCACGCCGATGATCGCGAAAGCCGAGGACGGCACCGGTTTCGACAGCGCCTACATGCCCATCGGGCGGCTGGTCGGCGACCGCACAGCGTACGTGCTGGACGCGGGCCTGTCCCTGGTGCCGCCGGGCGTGGCCGGCGAACTCTACCTGGGTGGCGAGGGCCTCGCGCGCGGCTACCTCAACCGTGCCGGCCTGAGTGCGGAGCGTTTCGTGGCGGACCCGTTCGCCGACAAGGGCGGGCGGCTCTACCGCACCGGCGACCTCGTGCGCTGGGGGGTGGATGGACAGATGGAGTATCTGGGCCGCATCGACCACCAGGTGAAGATCCGAGGCTTCCGCATCGAGCTGGGCGAGGTCGAGGCGCAGCTTCTCGCGCAGCCCGAAGTTCAGGAGGCCGTGGTCGTGGCGCGCAAGGGTGCGAGCGGCGCACGGCTGGTGGGTTACGTGGCCCCACTGCCGGGCGAGGTGATCGACGCGCGGATCCTGCGCGAACGGCTGGGACAGGTGTTGCCCGACTACATGGTGCCGGTCGCGATCGTCGTCATGGATGCGCTGCCGCTCAACGGCGCGGGCAAGGTCGACCGCGCGGCGTTGCCGGAGCCGACTTTCCCGGGGGCGGACCAGCACGAGGATGCGCAAGGCGATGTCGAGCAGATGCTGGCCGGGATCTGGGCGGCCGTGCTCGGCGTGCCTCGGGTGGGGCGCGGCGACAACTTCTTCGAGCTGGGTGGCGATTCGATCCTGAGCCTGCAGATCGTCGCGCGCGCGCGGCAGGCGGGGTGGAAGCTCACGCCGCGCCAGCTGTTCGAGCGGCAGACCGTGGCGCAACTCGCGACGGTGGCCGAACCCGTGGCGGCATCGGGCCCGCACGGTCGCGCGCCGGCCGAAGGGGCCGTGCCGCTGCTGCCGATCCAGGCGGCGTTCTTCGCGCAGGCGATGCCTTCGCGCCACTGGAACCAGGCCGTGCTGCTGCAAAGCCGCGAGCCGCTGGATCCGGCCTCGCTGGAGCAAGCCCTGGCCGCGCTGGTGCGCCACCACGACAGCTTGCGCCTGCGCTTCACGCAGGAGGCCGGGGGTGCATGGCGCCAGGCCTATGCGCCCTTGTCCGAATGCGAAACGCAGACCGTGCTGTGGGTGCGGAAAGCCCGCGATGCGGCGGAGATCGAACGTCTGTGCGACGAGGCGCAGCGCAGCCTGGACATCGGGCAGGGCCCGTTGATCCGCGCGCTGGCCATCGAAACCCCGGATGGCGGCTGGCGCCTGTTGCTGGCGATCCATCACCTGGCGGTCGACGGCGTGTCGTGGCGCATCCTGCTGGAAGACCTGCAGACGGCCTACGCGCAGTGCCGCGCCGGCGAACCCGTGGTGCTGCCGGCGAAGACCAGCAGCTACAAGGAGATGGCGCTCGCGCTGCAGGTCTATGCGGCGGCGCATGACGAGGAGCTTGCGTTCTGGCGCTCGCTGGCCGGGACACCGGTCGCGTTGCCCTGTGCCGACCCCGAGGCGGGCAATCGCACGGCCGACATGGAGAGCATCGAATTGCGGCTCGACCGCGTCCGGACTCAGGCGCTGTTGAAGGATGCGCCGGCGGCCTATCGCACGCAGGTCAACGACCTGTTGTTGACGGCGCTCGGCCGTGCGCTGTGCGCATGGAGCGGTCACGCCTCGGTGCTGATCGACCTCGAAGGACACGGCCGCGAAGACCTCTTCGATCCGGTCGACCTGTCGCGCACGGTGGGCTGGTTCACCAGCCTGTTCCCGGTGGCGATCGAGCCGCTGGGCGAGCCCGGCGAGGCGATCCGCCGCGTCAAGGAGAGCCTGCGCCAAGTCCCGAACAAGGGATTGGGCTACGGCATCTTCAGGCACATGGGCAGCAATGCGCAGCAGCAGGCCCTGCAGGCGGTGCCGCGCGCGCAGGTCGTCTTCAACTACCTGGGGCAGTTCGACGGCAGCTTCGACGAGCAGGCGCCGTGGGTGCCGGCCGCGGAGTCGGCCGGTGCCTCGGTCGACGAAGCCGTGCCGCGCGAACACGAGTTCTCGGTGAACGGGCAGGTCTACGACGGCGAGCTGGCGCTGAGCGTGAGCTTCAGCCGCGCGCGGCACGCGCGCGAGGCGGTGCAGGCATGGGTGCAACGGTTCCAGTCGGAGCTGGAGGACCTGATTGCGCATTGCACCAGCGGAGTTTCCGGCGTCACGCCTTCGGACTTTCCGTTGGCGGGAATCGGCCAGGCGGAACTCGACCGGTTGCCGATGCCGCGCGAAGACCTCGCGGACCTCTATCCCCTGTCTCCGATGCAGGCGGGCATGCTGTTCCAGAGCTTCTACGAACCCGAGGGCACGGCCTACCTGACGCAGCTGCGCGTGGACCTCGACGGTCTCGACGCGCAGCGCTTTCGGGCCGCGTGGGAAGCGGTGTTTCCGCGCCATGAGGTGCTGCGCACCGGCTTCCTGCCGCAGGAACGCCGTCCGCTGCAATGGGTGAGCCGCCATGCGGCGTTGCCTTGGCGCGAGCACGATTGGAGCGACCGTCGAGCGCCGGGCGAGGCGCTCGGCGCGCTGGCCGAGGCCGAGATGTCGCAGCGTTTCGACCTGGCCCGACCGCCGTTGATGCGGCTGTTGCTGGTGCGCACCGGCCCGTCGCAACATCATTTCATCTGGACGGTGCATCACCTGCTGCTCGACGGCTGGAGCACGTCCCAGCTCATGGGCGAGGTGCTGCGCCACTATGGCCGGCAGCCATTGCCCGCGATCGCCGGCCGCTATCGCGATTACATCGGCTGGCTGCAGGCGCAGAGCGCCGGGGCCAGCGAGAGCTACTGGCGCGGCGAACTGCGGCATGTCGAAGGTCCCACGCGCCTGGCCGACGCGCTGCCCCGGAGCACGACGGCGGCCGGCCACGGCAGCGTCCACCACGGCTTCGATGCCGAGGCGACGCGGCGGCTCGCCGAGTTCGCCAAACGCGAGCGGGTCACGATGAACACGCTGGTGCAGGCGGCCTGGGCCTTGCTGTTGCAGCGCTACACCGGCCAGCGGACCGTGACCTTCGGCTCCACGGTGGCGGGGCGTCCCGGCGAGCTGGCCGGCTCGGAGCGGATGCTGGGCCTGTTCATCAACACGCTGCCGGTGATCTGCACGCCGCGCGTGGCGCAGAGCGTGGGCGACTGGCTGCGCGCGCTGCAGGCCCGGAACCTGGAGGCGCGGGAGCACGAGCACACGCCGCTCTACGAGATTCAGCGCTGGGTGGATCAGAGCGGACCCGGCCTGTTCGACACGATCCTGGTGTTCGAGAACTACCCTGTCGACCAGGCCATGCGGGAGGCGCTGCCGGACGGCGTCGCGGCCACCGTGGTCGCGCAGCGCGACGAGACCCACTATCCGTTGACCGTGATGGTCGAGGTGGCGCAGACGTTGATGCTGCAGTTCGACTACCACCGTGCGCTGATCGGCGACGGGGCCGTGGCGGACATCGCGCGGCATCTGGCGCGACTGCTCGAGGCCTTGACGCTGGACGCCGGCCGCACGTTGCACGCCCTCGAGATGCTGGAGCCCGCGCAGCAGCGCCAGCTCGCGCAGTGGGGCACGAACCCCGAGCATCACGGCCTGGGAGAGAGCGCGCACAGGCAGTTCGAGCAGTGGGCGGCGCGGCAGCCCGATGCGCTGGCGCTGGTCCACGGCGAAGCCCAATGGACCTATGGCGAACTGAACGGCAAGGCCAACCGCCTCGCGCATCATCTGCGAAGCCTCGGCGTGGGGCCCGATGTCCGGGTCGGCCTTGCCGTGGAGCGTTCCGCGGACATGATCGTCGGGCTGCTGGGCATCCTCAAGGCCGGTGGAGCCTACGTCCCGCTGGACCCTGAGTACCCTGCGGACCGGCTGGCCTACATGGTCAAGGACAGTGCCATCTCGCTACTGCTCACCCAGCGCCGTCTCGTGCAGCGCATGGCGAGGGCCGCCACGGGCGGCCAGGCGCTCGACGTTCTCGAGATCGACACGCTCGACCTGGAAGGCCAGCCCGCGCACGACCCCCAGGTCGCCCTGCATGGGCATCATCTGGCCTACGTCATCTACACCTCCGGCTCCACGGGCCGGCCGAAGGGCATCGGCATCGCGCACACCGCGCTGGCCGAGCACGGCCGCGTGGCCATGGGGCTGTTCGGACTCGGCCCGCGCGACCGGATGCTGCAGTTCTCGACCATCAATTTCGACGGTTTCGTCGAGCAGGTCTTTCCGCCGCTGATGGCTGGCGCGGCCATCGTGCTGCGCGGTCCGGTGCTGTGGGACAGCGAAACCTTTTACCGAGAGCTCATCGCGCGCCGCATCAGCATCGCGGATCTGCCCACGGCCTACTGGAGCCTGCTGGTGCAGGACTTTGCGCGGCACGGCCCGCGCGACTACGGCGACCTGCGTCAGATACAAGCCGGCGGCGAAGCGATGCCGACCGAAGGCGTCAAGGCGTGGCGCGAGGCCGGCATGGGCCATATCAGGCTGTTGAATACCTACGGTCCCACCGAGGCGGTGGTCAGCGCCACGGGCCATGACTGCAGCGCGTATCTCGCGGGCGACGAGGCCCTGCCGGCGCAGATGCCCATCGGCCAGCCGTTGGGCGGGCGCCAGCTCCATGTGCTGGACGCGGAACTGCGGTGCGTGCCGCCTGGCGTGGCGGGGGAGCTCTATATCGGCGGAGAGCTGCTGGCCCGCGGCTACCACGGCCGCCCGGCATTGACTGCCGAACGCTTCGTGGCCGATCCGTTCGGCGGACCGGACGGCACGGCCGCGGCGGGCGGGCGCCTGTACCGCACCGGCGACATCGCGCGCTGGAATGTGCGCGGCGACCTCGAATACCTGGGGCGCGTGGACCACCAGGTGAAGGTGCGGGGCTTCCGCATCGAGCTCGGTGAGATCGAGGCGGGCCTGCTGGCGCAGCCCGGTGTGCGCGAGGCGGTGGTGGTGGCGCTCGAGGGGCCGGCGGGCGCGCGGCTCGTCGGCTACGTGGCCGGCGAAACGTCGGGTGCGGGTGCCCTCGACCCGCAGCAAATCCGGTCCGCGCTCGCGAGCGCATTGCCGGACTACATGGTGCCCGGCGCGATCGTGGTGCTTGCCGCCCTGCCGCTGAACCCCAACGGCAAGGTGGAGCGCAAGGCGCTGCCGCCGCTGGAAACAACGGTGGGCGAGGACGTCCATGAGCCGCCGCAGGGCGCCATGGAGGAGGCGTTTGCCGATATCTGGCGCGATGTGCTGGGCGTGGCACGTGTTGGCCGTGGAGACAGCTTCTTCGAACTCGGGGGGCATTCGCTGCTGGCCATCCAGGTGCTGGAACGCATGCGCCGGCAAGGCTGGCGCGTGGATGTGCGGACCCTGTTCCAGAACCCGAGGCTGGCGGACTTCGCAGCGGCCGTGGCCGAGGCGCAGGCGGCGGCGCCGAGCGAGATCGCGGTGCCTCCGAATGGCATTCCCGCGGGCTGTACGGCCATCCGCTCCGACATGCTCCCGCTGGTGACGCTCGACGCCGAGCGGATCCGGCGCATCGAGGCGACCGTGGCGGGCGGCGCGGCGAACATCCAGGACATCTACCCGCTGGCGCCCCTGCAGGAGGGGATTCTGTTTCACCACCTTCTGCAATCCGAGGGCGATGCCTACGTCACGCTGTGCCTGCTGGCCTTCGACAGCGAGACGCGGCTCACGCAGTTCATCGAGAGCTTCAACCAGGTCATCGCGCGGCACGACATCCTGCGCACGGCGGTGCTGTGGGAGCAGCTCGACGAACCGGTGCAGGTGGTCTGCCGGGAAGCCCGCCTGCAATTGCAGTGGCTGCATGAGGTCGAGGACGCCGCGCTGGCGCAAGGCGGCGTGGTCGAGCGCCTCCAGGCCTGCGTCGATCCACGCCGCTACCGGATCGACGTGCGCCAAGCACCCATGGTCCGCGCCATTGCCGCGCATGACCCCGAGGGCGATCGCTGGGTGCTGCAGCTGCCGTGCCATCACCTGGTGCTGGACCACACGACGGTGGAACTGATCATCGAGGAGATCGCGTTGATCCAGCAGGGCCGGCAAGACGAGCTGGCCAGGCCGGTACCGTTCCGCCGCTACGTGGCGCAGGCCCGCCTGGGCCTGGGACGTGCCGAGCACGAGGCCTTCTTCTCGAAGATGCTGGCCGACGTCGAGGAGCCGACGGCCCCCTTCAACATCCTCGACGTGCAGGGGGACGGCACCTCGGTGGAGGAACTGCGCGTGCCGTTGGTGGCGGAGCTGTCGGCGCAGATCCGGCGCCAGGCGCAGCGGCACGGAGTCGGTGCCGCCGCGCTCTTCCATCTGGCCTGGGCGCTGGTGCTGGCCCGGACCACGGGCAGGGACGACGTGGTGTTCGGCACCGTGCTGTTCGGCCGCATGCACGGCGGCGAGGGCGCCGAGCGCGCGCTCGGCATGTTCATCAACACCCTGCCCGTGCGCGTGCGCATGCGCTCGCGGAGCGTGCTCGGCAGCCTGAAGGAAACTCACGAGGCCCTGACCGGCCTGATGCACCACGAGCATGCGAGCCTCTCGCTGGCACAGCGCTGCAGTGCGCTGTCGGGCGGTGCGCCTCTGTTCTCGGCGCTGCTGAACTATCGCCACACGCCACGCGCGGAGCCGGACACCGGCGAGGTGAAGGGATGGGACGGCGTCGAGGTGCTCGGCGCCGAGGAACGGACCAACTATCCGTTCGCGATGAACGTGGACGATCTGGGCAACGGCTTCGAGCTGGTCGGCCAGGCCGTACGGCCGCTTGGCGCGCAGCGCCTGTGCGACTACATGCATGCCGCTCTGCAAGGACTCGTCGAGGCATTGCTTCACCAGCCGGAGCAACGCGTGCTGGCACTCGATGTGCTGAGCGCGCGGGAGCATGCGCAGCTGCAGGGCCAGGCGCCGCTGCGCATCGCCGACACGGTCGCGGTGCATCGGATGATCGAGGCGCAGTCGCTGTTGCGCCCGGGTGCGCAGGCGGTGGTGTATGAGAATGAGTCGCTGAGCTACGGCGAGCTGAACGCGAGGGCGAACCGCCTTGCGCACCGGCTGATCGCACTGGGGGTGAGGCCCGAGAGCCGGGTGGGCCTGGCGGTGGAGCGTTCGCTGGAGATGGTGGTGGGGCTGCTGGCGATCCTGAAGGCCGGTGGAGCGTACGTGCCGCTGGACCCGAAGTACCCGCCCGAGCGCCTGGCGTACATGGTCGAGGACAGCGCGATCTCGCTGCTGCTGACCCACAGCGGCGTGCGCGATTGCATCGAGGCTCGCGAGGGCCTGCGCATGCTCGAACTCGACACGCTGGACGTGTCCGGCGAGCCGGCGACCAATCCCGGGGTGGCGGTGCACGCCGACAACCTGGCCTACGTGATCTACACCTCCGGCTCGACGGGGCGGCCCAAGGGCGCGCAGCTGTGCCACCGCAACGTCGCGCGCCTGCTGGGCGCGACAGAGCCGTGGTTCGGCTTCGGTCCCGAGGACGTGTGGACGCTGTTCCACTCCTACGCCTTCGACTTCTCGGTGTGGGAGATCTTCGGTGCGCTGTGCACGGGCGGGCGGCTGGTGGTGGTGCCGTACTGGGTGAGCCGTTCGCCGGACGACTTCCTGGCGCTGTTGCGCAGCCAGAAGGTCACGGTGCTCAACCAGACGCCCTCGGCCTTCGGGCAGCTCGTTCACGCACCGTCGCTGGACACGGGCGAGCGCCTGGCGCTGCGCTGCGTGATCTTCGGCGGCGAGGCACTGGAGCCCGAGAGCCTGCGGCCCTGGATGGAGCGCTACGGCGACGCGAGCCCGCGGCTGATCAACATGTACGGCATCACCGAGACCACGGTGCACGTGACCTACCGGCCGATCACGCGGGCGGACCTTCGGGAGGGGCAGCGCAGTCCCGTGGGCATCGCCATTCCCGACCTGGGCATGCATGTGCTGGACGGCGAGCTCAACCGGCTGCCGGTGGGCGTGGCGGGCGAGCTGTACGTGGCGGGCGGGGGGCTGGCGCGCGGCTACGGCAACCGGGCGGGGCTGAGCGCGGAGCGCTTCATCGCGGACCCGTTCGGGCGGCAGGGCGAGCGGCTGTACCGCACGGGAGACCTGGTGCGCTGGCGCAACGACGGCCAGCTGGAGTACCTGGGGCGCATCGACCACCAGGTGAAGATCCGGGGTTTCCGCATCGAGCTGGGGGAGATCGAGGGGCAGTTGCTGGGCCAGGCGGGGGTGCGCGAGGCGATCGTGCTGGCCAGGGAGGGGGTGGGCGGTGCGCGGCTGGTGGCGTATGTGTCGCCGCAGGCGGGGCAGGAGCTGGATGCGGACGAGCTGAAGGCGGGCCTGGGGGCGGTGCTGCCGGAGTACATGGTGCCGGCGGCGTGGGTGGTGATGGCGCAGGGGCTGCCGCTGAATGCGAACGGGAAGGTGGACCGCAAGGCGCTGCCGGAGCCCGAGCGCGCGGGTACGCAGGCGTACGAGGCGCCGCGGGGGGAGACGGAGGAGGCGCTGGCGGCGGTGTGGGCGCAGGTGCTGGGTGTGGAGCGCGTGGGGCGCGGGGACAACTTCTTCGAGCTCGGCGGCGATTCCATCCTGAGCCTGCAGATCGTCACGCGGGCGCAACGTGTCGGCCTGGGGCTTACGCCGCGACAGTTGTTCGAGCGCCAAACGGTCGCTCGCCTTGCCGAAGTGGCCGTGGCGATGCCGGAGACGACGGCCGCCGGCGACGAGGCTCCGGTCGCGCGCGGCAGGCTCCAGGATTTCCTGGACCCGCGAATGCTGAGGGACCTGCCGTTCGATGCCGACACGGTCGAGGATGTCTACCCGCTGGCGCCGACACAGGAAGGCATGTTCTTCCATTCAATGGAGGCACAGGGCTCGGGCCTCTACGTGAACCAGCTCAGCGTGGAGGTCGGCCATATCGACGCCGAACGCTTCGAGCAGGCCTGGCAGGCCATGGTCGAGCGCCATGCCATGCTGCGCACCTGCTTCCTCTGGCAGGCGGGCATGAAGCGGCCGCTGCAGCTCGTGTTGCGACAGGCCACGGCACGGCTCACGCGCCTCGATTGGCGCGGCGCGGCCGATGTCCGGGAGCGACTGGCGGCGCACGAGGAGCAGGAACTGGTACAGCCCATCGACTGGCTGCGGCCTCCGCTGGCGCGCGTCAGCCTCATCCGGCTGGACGACCAGCGTCATCAACTGGTGTGGACCCACCATCACATCCTTTCCGACGGATGGACCGACTCTCGCCTGATGGGCGAGTGGCTGCAGCACTACGCGGGGGAGACGCCGTCGGCGGCGTTGCCGCTCTATGGTGACTATGTGCGCTGGTTGCAGCGTCAGGACGCCAGCCTGGCGGAGGACTTCTGGAAATCGGAACTCGCGCGCCATGACGGCCCGACGCTGCTGGCGGACCCGAACCGCGATGCCGGTGGGCGCGAGGGCTACGAGAAGATCTACACGCGCATCGGCGCGGAGGAGACGGCGAGCCTGCAGCGCTTCGCGCAGCGCGAGCGCGTGACCATGAACACGCTCGTGCAAGCGGCCTGGGCGTTGCTCCTGCAGCGCCATACCGAGCGCGAGGATGTGATCTTCGGCGCCACCGTGGCCGGACGCCCGGCCAGCCTGCACGGTGCCGAAGACATGATGGGCCTGTTCATCAACACCATACCGATCGGGGTCACGCCGCTTGCGAAGCAGAGTGTGGGTGACTACCTGCGCGCGGTGCAGGAAAAGAATCTGCGCGCGCGGGACTATGAGCATTCGGCGCTGGCCGATGTCCAGCGCTGGACCGGCTCGGCCGGCCGGCCGCTGTTCGACAGCATCATCGTGTTCGAGAACTTCCCCATCGACGCGGCCATGAAGCAACTCGATCGCTTCGGCCTGGAATTCGGCAGCGCGTCCAGCGGCGGTCTGACCGGCTATGCGATGGACTTGCAGGTCACGGTGGGCGATGCGCTGGAGATCGAGTATTGCTACGCACGGCAGTCCTTCGACGACGCCACCGTGCAGGCACAGCGTCAGCAGATGGAGCATCTGCTGCGCCGCATGGCGACCGGTGCCTCGCGCCCGGTGGGTGAACTGGGCTGGCTGGACTCCTCGCTGGAGACGGCGGTGCTGGCGCTCGGACGTACCGAAGCGCTCGATGCGCCGGCCGAGCGCGGCATGGTGCATCGCCTGATCGAACGGCAGGCACGCGAGCGTCCCGAGGCGATCGCCTTGCTGCTGGGCGACGACGAGATGAGCTACGCCCAGCTCAATGCACGAGCCAACCGACTCGCGCATCACCTGGTCGGCCTCGGCGTGGGGCCGGACCGGCTGGTGGCCGTGGCGTTGGAGCGATCGCTCGACACGATCGTTGCCCTGCTGGCGGTGCTGAAAGCCGGCGGCGCCTATGTGCCGCTGGACCCGGCCTATCCCGCCGACCGGCTGGCGTTCATGCTGCAGGACAGCGGTGCCACGTTGCTGATCACGCAGAACAGCGTGCAGCCGCGCCTGCCGCAGACCGCCGTGCCGCAGCTCCTGCTCGAGGGCCTGGCCATCGAGGCGCTGAACGCCGCCGATCCTGCGACCACCGTGGACGTCGACAACCTTGCCTATGTGATCTACACCTCGGGCTCGACCGGCATGCCCAAGGGGGTGGCCGTGACGCACGGGCCGCTGGCGATGCATTGCCTGGCGACGGCGCAGATATACGGCCTCGCTTCGCATTCGTGCGAACTGCACTTCATGTCCTTCTCGTTCGACGGAGCGCATGAGCGCTGGCTGACGCCGCTGTGCGTGGGGGCCGGCCTGGCGTTGCGGGACAACGAACTGTGGACGGCGGAGCAGACCTACGAGGCCTTGCACCGCTACGGCGTCACGACCGCCGCCTTCCCGCCGGCCTACCTGAATCAGATCGCCGACTGGGCCGCGCCGCGCGACGATGCGCCTCCCGTGGAGCTCTACGTGTTCGGTGGCGAGGCCATGCCGAAGGCCGCGTACGACAAGGTGCGCCTGCACCTGAAGCCGCAGATGCTCATCAACGGCTATGGGCCGACGGAGACGGTGGTGACGCCACTGATCTGGCGAGCCGAAGCCAGCCGGACCTTCGAGTGCGCCTACGCGCCGATCGGCCGGCCCGTGGGCGAGCGCACGGCCTATGTGCTGGACGCGGACATGCAGCCGGTTCCGGAGGGCGTGGCCGGTGAGCTCTACATCGGTGGCTATGGCCTCGCGCGGGGTTATCTCGGCCGCAGCGCACTGACGGCGGAACGCTTCGTGGCCGATCCCTTCGGCCCGGCCGGCAGCCGCCTGTACCGCACCGGAGACCTGGTGCGCTGGATGGGCGACGGCAACGTCGAGTACATCGGCCGGGTCGACAACCAGGTCAAGGTGCGCGGCTTCCGCATCGAGCTGGGCGAGATCGAAGCGAGGCTGCTCTCCATTCCCGGCGTTCGCGAGGCGGCGGTGGTCACCCACGACGGGGCTGCGGGGCGGCAGCTCGTTGGCTACGTGGTGGCGCAGGAGGGCGACATTCCGCCGCAATGGGCAGCGCGGATCCGGCAACTGCTCGGCGAGAGTCTTCCCGAGTACATGGTGCCGGGGCATGTGGTCGTGCTCGCCAGCCTGCCGCGGCTCGTGAGCGGCAAGCTCGACCGGCGCGCGCTGCCGGCGCCCGAGGCGGGTGACGCGAACCGTGTCCATGTACCGCCGTCCACTCCGCAGGCGCGGCAGCTTGCCGAGATCTGGCAGCAGGTTCTGGGCGTGGCTCAGGTCGGCGAAACCGACAACTTCTTCGAGCTGGGAGGCGACTCGCTGCTGAGCTTGAAGGTCATTGCGCAGACACGGCGCCTGCGCGATCCGAAGCTCGACTTCAAGCTGCGCGACCTGATGCGCTGGCCGACCATCGCCGGCCTGCTGCGCTCGGTCGCGACCGAGCCGGCACGTCCCGAGACCGGCCTGGTGGCGCTGAATGGAGAGGCGGCGGGAACGGCGCCGTTGTTCTGCATCCATGCGGGCATGGGCACGATCTTCGATTACCGCCCGCTCGCAAGTCATCTCCAGGGCCGCCGCACGGTCTACGGGCTGCCGTGTCGCTCCCTCACCGACGCGGCGCACCGCGATGTGTCGATCGCACAGATGGCGCAGGACTACTGCCGGATGGTCAGGCAGGTGCAGCCCGAAGGGCCGGTTCACCTGCTCGGCTGGTCATTGGGCGGTACGCTGGCCGCCGCGATGGCCGCGGAGTTCGAGGCGCAGGGGCAGGAGGTCGGCTTCCTGGGGCTGGTCGATCCGCACGTGCAGGTCGACCGCGCGAAGGAGGCCGGTGGCGAGCGGGATGGCCAGCGGGATTTCGCCGATTTCGTCGCGACGGTCCTGTCCGAGTTTCGCCCCGTCGAGCCGGTGGTCGAAGCGAACGGGCTCGGCGCGATGGGCGAGGAAGCCGTGGCCGCGGCGCTCGAGCGCGTGCTGGCGCTGGTGAAGGAGGAGCGCGCTGCCAGGACCGGCGAGGTCGGCTACGCGGCCCTTGGCAGCCAGGAACTCGCGCGCATCTTCACCGTGGCCCGGCACCTGAAGAGCCTCGCGCTGCGGGCCGACGAACTTTCGGCGCTGCGGTGCGCGTCGCACTGCTGGTGGATCACCGGGCGTGCGCCATCCGAGCGCGCGGCATTGACGCGGCAACTGGGTCGCGTGCCGGTCGAGTGTCACGAGTTGGCGCTGGGCCATTTCGAGATCGTTCGCAGCGAGGCGTTGCTGGAGGGCGTCGACGTGGCGTTGCAGGCGGCTCGGCGGCCTGCGGCGAACGAAGTGTCGGCCTGACGGCGATCGACCGGATGCCGCAGGGGCCTCGCAGCCCTCCCGGTGCCCGGCCAGGAGCCGAAAAAAAACCCGTCCAGCGATGGACGGGTTTTTTTACCGGGTGCGCGTGCGTCAGAACTGCATCTGCGCCGAGAAGGCGACGGTGCGCGGCGCACCGACATAGTAGGCGTTCAGCCAGTAGCTCTTGTTGGCGACGTTGCTCACGTTCAGGCGCAGCGTCAGCGGCTTCCCAGACACCTTGGTGGCATAGCGCAGGCCGACATCGGCGGTGGTCACGGACGGCAACCGGTCCGTGTTGGCCGCATCGGCCCATTGGCGGCCGGTGTAGTAGATGCCGCCGGTCAGGCTCAGGCCGGGGACCGGGAGCTCGTACTCGGAGTAGATCTTGGCCAGGACCTTCGCCACGTTCAGCGGACTCTTCCCGTTGAATTCGGAGCCCTTCACCTTCGCGCTCAGCGCCGTGATGCCGCTCACGATGGTGAGCTTGTCGGTGAGCTTGCCGGAGGCATTGAACTCGAAGCCCTTGTGGTTCTGGCGCCCGCTCTGCGTGTACACGTTGTCGCTGTCGATGAATTCGTAGGCCTTCTCGATGTCGAACAGCGCTGCGGTCAGCAGCATGTTGCCGACGGAGGCCTTGACGCCGATCTCCTTCTGCTTGCTGACCATGGGGGCCTGCACGGCACCGAAGTTGACGGCGGTATCGGGGGCGATGCCACCCGGTTCCAGGCCTTCGATGTAGCTGGCATAGGTGGTCAGCCATGGCACGGGCTTGAACATGAGCGAGACGGATGGCGAGTTGCGGCTCTTGTTGTAGTCAGGCTGCGCGCGGTCGCCGTCCGAGGTCCGGGCCTCGGTGCGGATATTGCTGCGGTTGATGCCGACGAGCATCGACCACTGGTCGTTGAACTTGATGTTGTCGCCGATGACGAGGTTGTTGTTCCGGACCCGGCCCGAGTAGTAAGGCGAATAGAGGCTGGGCGGGAAATACGGCTCGGGCACGTAGGTCGGCTGCAAGATCGGGTACGGACCCTCGTAACCCGTGTTCGGGTTGCTGCGCGTGCCCCAGGACTTGTCGGAGAACATGTAGTAGCCCAGGGTCATCTTGTGGGAGATCGGGCCGGTGTCGAAGCTGATGTCGGCCAGGGCCGAGGCAGCATCGAAGGTGTCTTTCGTGCGGCCCGAGCGCAGCCGGATCTGCGTGAACTCGCCGGGCGAACTGACGCTGTTCAGCGAGTGATCCTGCGTGGGGCGGTCGATGCCGTCGCGCATGTAGGTGCCGCGCAAAGTGATGTTGTCGTTGATGCGGTACGTGGCCTTGCCCATGAGCTTGGTGTTCTCGAACTCGTCGCGAATCCACGGCTGGCTCCAGTTCTTCCTGGCATCCGGCGCGCGGCCATGCGGTATGTCGTAGGACCAATAGGCGGAAGTGCCGGAGGTCTTGTACTTGTTGTAGACCGCGTTGAATTCGAGCAGCAGCTTGTCGGTGACCTGCCAGTCGACGGCGGCGCTGATCAGTTCGCGGTTGATCCGCTGGTCGTCGATGGGCGTGTTGCCATCCTGCTTCACGACGTTCAGGCGGTAGCCCGCACGGCCGGCCTCATCGAAACGGCCGCCGAAGTCGCCGTGGACATACGCCTGGTTCCCGCCGTAGTTGCCGACGGTGATGCTGTTGAGGCGTTCGATGGTCGGGCGCTTGTAGACGTAGTTGATCATCCCGCCCGGCGTGGCGGAGCCGTAGAGGAAGCCCGACAGCCCGTTGAGGATTTCGACCCGCTCTTTGTCCTCGATCACCGCGGCATGGTTGTAGTTGCGGCGCATGCCGTCTTCCGCGACGTTGGAGCCGTCGAAACCGCGGATGCTCACCAGCGGACTCCAACTCGTGATCTGCGGGGTGGCAGTGCGGGTCGATGGATTGAGCTTGTAGATGTCGTCGGGCGATTGCGCCTGGATGTTCTGGATCAGTTCGCGCGGGACCACGCTGATCGAGTAAGGCGTGTCCTGCAGGCTCATGCTGCCCAGGGCGCCGACCGAGGACACGGTCTTGGCGCGATAGCCGTCCGCTGCGGTGCCGTCCTTCTGGAGCGCCGCCGATGAGTCGGATTCCAGCGCGGCCGTGACGATCACCTGCGGCAAGGTCTTGCCGGCGTCGGCGGCCGTCGCGGTACGGATCACGACGGCGCGGCCTTCGCGCACGGCGCTCAGGCCACTGCCTGCCAGCAGCCTGTCCAGCGCTTCCTGAAGCGTCAGGCGACCCGATACGGCCGGCGCGTTGATCCGGGAGACCGTGTCCCCCGATGCCAGCACCTGGGTGCCGGTCTGACGCGACAGCTCGTTCAATGCCGCTGCCAGGGGCTGCGCCGGCACGCTGATGTCGAAGGTTGGCGCGGTCGCCTGTGCGGCTGCCTGGGCCGAAGCCGGGTCGCTCCAGCTGACGAAGGTGGTCCCGAAGGCTGTGGCGATGGCGGCACTCAGGATACGGTGTCGAGGCGAAGAACGCATGGGTCAGGGCTCCAGTTAAGTAAATGCGACGTATTCGTACTTTTGGCGGCAGGACTCCAGAAAATTGGAGATCCGCCGCTTCTCAAAGTAAGACGTTCGAACTCGCCAAACAGAGACAGCCTGTTTCGGCCGTGGCCCACCGCGAGGCCTGTGCGACGCTCTTTCTCTCAGCGCGCCCGCAATTCCACGCTGCCATCGGGCAGGGTGGCGGTCGTGACGGGCAGGATCGTCGGCAGCAGCGCCACCAGTCCCGCCGAATCCGTGGTGCGGAAGCGGCCCGAGAGGCGCAGGGCGTCGATGCGCGTGCTGGAACTGACGATCGGCCGGGTGCGGTAGTTGTTGACCGACGCCAGTGCATCGCCCAACGGCGTGTTGTCGAACACCAGCCAGCCGTCGCGCCACGCCGAGAGTGCGCGGGTATCGGACTGCCTGACCGCGTTGGCGTGGCCGTCTTTCACTTCCACGAGTTCCCCCGCGCGCAGGTCGATGACCTGCACCGAGGATGCGTTGCCGTCCTGCCGGTCGGTACGGATCTGCACGCGGACATGGCCCTGCTCCACCCCGACGGTGATCGGCCCGCCGCGGTCGCGCACGGTGAAGACCGTGCCGACCACCTTGATCACAGCGCCGCGCGTGCGCACCTGGAAGGGCCGCTTGTCGTCGTGCACCACTTCGAATCGCACCTCGCCCTGCGCCATCTCGACGACGCGGCGCTGGCGATACAGCGTGATGCCGATGCTGCTGCGCGGCGCCATGTCGAGCTGGCTGCCCGGCATTCCGTCGACGCCATCCGGCAGGGCCAGCTTCAGCATCTGCGAGGTGCGGGTGTCGTAGGAGGCCTGAAAGACCGGCTGTTGCCAATACCACTGCACCCCGCGGCCGGCGAGAACGCCGCTGCCCAGCAGGCCCGCGATCGACAGCAGCAGCTTGCGCCGTTGCGGCCCGCGGCCCGATGCGGCGGCGTTGGCCGCCATGTTGGCTTCGGGGGCGTCGAAGTGCGCGCGCAGGTCGTCGGCCATGCCGCCGAGCACATTCCAGCGATGGCGTGCCTCCAGCAGCGCCGCCGCATGCTCGGGCGACTTGCTGCGCCACTGGTTCAGCGCCACGCGGCTGTGCTGCGAGATCTCGCCCGGCGCGATCTCGCTCTCCACGATCAGCGCGAGGGCGCGCTCGACCAGCCGTTCGCGCGGCGCTCCGATCGCCATGCCGTTCACGAGAAGTCTTCGGCCAGCGTGCCGTCGAAGCTCGCGTGGTTCTGCACGTGCGGCGGCGCGATCAGCTCTTCGCGCAGTTCGGCGAACACGCGCGAGCAGTCGATGGTGGCGCGCAGCAGGTGCTTGGCCACGGCCATCTCGGTGATGTCGAGCTGCTGCGCAATCTCCGCGCGCGTGTGGCCGTAGGCCCGGAAGAGCAGGAAGACTTCGCGCCGCCGGGGCGTGAGCTTCTCCAGCGTCGCAACCACGCGTGCGAGCACGCGCTGCTGCGCCAGCAGGTACTCGCTGGAAGGTGCCGCGAGGTGCGCGCCGACCGCTGCCTGCGTGCCGATCCATTCCTGCGCCACCTTGCGCCGGCGCGCCTCGTCGATGCACAGGTTGCGGGCCACGCGGAACAGCAGGGCACGCGGCGATTCGATGCCGGAGCCGTCCTTCGCGTCGTCGCTGCCCGACGATTTCGTGGCCTGGACGAACACCCGCTCGAAGCTCGACTGCGCGATGTCCGCCGCGTAGTGGGGATCCCTCAGGTCGCGAGTGAGCTGTCGGCGCAAGTCCGCATAGTGAGCTACAAGTTCCTGGACGAGGTCGCGCATCCGGCCGCCTTCTCGCAAGCATCGACGATGGGCCCCGGGAGCCCGGTCGCTGGTCTTGCCTTCGGGCTCGTCAGCTCCGGCTAGGAATGACGAGCCGGCGATACGGCAGCGCGCTGGGTCGATCCCGGGGATCTGTAATAAGAACGATTCTTATTAAGTGTATCACCGCGCGATGTCCAAAGCGTTAAATCACGGCGGCCGGCAGCGACGTACGCCCTGAGGCATGCGCCTGCTGCGCCGGCCGTGGATTCGCTTCCAGCAGCGCCTGCCCGATCTCGTCGGACCGGATGGCCGTGACCGACAGCAGCGTGTCGCTGAGCCCGTGGCTGGTTTCGCAGGCGCCTTGCAGGAAGATGCCCGGCTTCAGTTCCGGCGTGCCCTGCAGCCGGTAGTTGCGGTCGACCGTGAAGTCGCCCAGGTACGGCGCGAGCGGATCGAGCAGCGTCTTGTGTCCGTCGCGCTCGTATCCCGTGGCGAGGATCACGACGTCGTAGCCATGCTCGCCGCGCTGGTCGGTGTTGAGGTCGTGCAGCCACAGGTGGACGCCGTCCGCGGCCGCGCGCACCGCGGTCACCTCGTGGCGCCGCAGGAAGCCGTGGCGCGCCACGCCCGCGACGCGCTGCCGGTAGAACACGTTGAAGATCTGCTGGATCAGCTCCAGGTCCGGCGCCGCGTAGTTCGTGTGCCAGAACTCTTCCAGCAGCTCGGCGCGCTCGGGCTGCGAGCGGTTGAACACGAAGTCGGTGAAGTCGGCGTTGAAGATCTCGTTGACGAAGGGGCTGTCGTCCGAGGGCTTGATCGAGCGGGCGCGCATGATCAGGTCGACCGCGGGCTTGTTCGGATGGCTCTGCAGGTCCATGAAGATCTCGGCCGCGCTCTGGCCCGCGCCCACGATGGCGATGCGCTCGGCCTTCGGATGCCGCGCGATCGCCTCGAGGTAGCTGCTCGAATGGAACACGCGCTGGTCGTCCCTGAAGGGCTGGAAGCGCGCCGGGATCTTCGGCACGCCGCCCACGCTCACCACCAGGTTGCGCGCCAGCCGCTCGCGCACGCTGCCGTCGGCCTGGCGCGAGCGCACGCGCACCAGCTGCACTTCGCTGCCGCGCATCTCAGGCACCACCTCGAACACGCTCTCGCCGTAGGCGCAGCGGTCCTCGAACTGCGCCGCGGCCCAGCCCAGGTAGTCGTTGAACTCGTGCCGGCTCGGGAAGAAGGTCTTGAGATTGACGAAGTCCTGCAGGCGCTGCTTCTCGTGCAGGTAGTTCAGGAAGGTGAAGCGGCTCGAGGGATTGCGCAGCGTCGCCAGGTCCTTGATGAACGAGATCTGCATGTGCGCGTTGTCGAGCAGCATGTTCTTGTGCCAGACGAAGCCCTGCTGCTTCTCGATGAACAAGGCATCCACGAACTGGCCGTGGTGGCGCTTCTCGTCGAGCGCGATCGCCAGCGCGATGTTGGACGGGCCGAAGCCGATGCCGATCAGGTCGTGGATTTGCATGGAATGTCCTTGAGGGGAGGTTCGGCGCGATCGGCCGACGGTGGCGAGACGGTGGCGTCCCCCTGGGGAATCCAGAGGGCTTCGCCGAAGAAGCGTTCGCGCAGCAGCATGCCGAGCATCGCGCGCTTGTGCGGAAAGTCGAATTCCTTCACGTGGGCGTAGCCGCAGCGGCCCAGGCTCTTGATCATCTTGTGGTTGTCCGCGCGCGGCTCGATCACGATGCGCTGCGTGCGGCAGTCGTCGAGGAACAGGTAGTGCGACACCGAAGGCATCCAGGCCGTGAGGAAGGGCTTGCCGCGAAAACGCGCCTCGCCGATCAGCGCGTGCCAGCCGCGGTCGTGGTCGCCCGCGTCGTAGAAGGGCGCGATGCGGTCCTCCTTGGCCCAGTACACCTCGAAGTAGCCGAAGGCCTCGCCGTCGAGGCGCCCGATCAGCCCCGTCACGCGCGGGTCGGCCGCGATCCCTTCGAGGTAGACGCGATGCTTGGCGAGCTCGCCCTGTTCTTCCCAGAAGCGCGCCACCACCGGATCGTTCATCCAGCGATGGAAGGCCGGCAGGTCGCGCTCGATGTCGACCGTGTCCAGCGACAGCGTCTGCGACAGCCAGGGGATGTGGCGCTGGTAGACGGTGCCGGCCGGTTTGGCCGGCCGCAGCGGATGGCGGCGGCCCTGGCTCAGCGTGTAGCGCTGCGCGAAGGGCTCGCGCGGCCCGCGCTGCCACACGCGCGGCAGTTGCCAGAAGGCTTCGCGCGCCACGATCGCATCGGGGCCCGGCGGCAGGCTCGCCGCGCCGGCATCGACCAGCCGCGCGAGGCCTGCCGGGTTCGACGGCGCGCGCCGCAGGGACAGCGTGGCGCGTTGCGGATGGCGCACGAAGGCGGCTTCGATGGCGGCCAGCAGATGGGTCTGCGCGGGCTCGACGCCGTGGCTGTCCGACCCGTCCAGGCGCAGCGTGCCGGCCTGCTCGTGCAGCAGCCAATGGCTGGTCGGTCCCTGGCCGGCCTGCGGGCCGACCGTGAGCTTCGAGGTGTCGAGACGCACCTCGAGCGGCTCGCCGTCGGGGTGCGCATGGAACACCCAGGCGCCGATCGCCGATGCCGGCACGGGTGCCGGTGCGGCTGCGGCGACGCGTGCGCGTCCGAATGCCTCGGCGAGCGTTCGCGCGATCGACGAGCGCAAGGTGTCGGCTTCCTCCACCACCTGGCTCAGGCGGGCGAAGTCGTGGACCATGCCTTCGTGCACCTGCACTTGCGTGCGCACGCCGGCCGCCTGCAGCCGCCCGGCATAGGCCCGGCCTTCGTCGACCAGCGGGTCGTACTCGGCCAGCACGAGGTGCGCGGGCGCGAGACCCGACAGGTCCTGCGCGGCGAGCGGGGCGAAGCGCCAGTCCGTGCGGTCGTCCTCGCTGCGCAGGTAGTGGCCGAACATCCATTGCAGCGTGCGCTGCTCGAGCAGGTGGCCGCTCGCGTAGCGCCGGTGCGAATCGCTGTCCTGGCGGATGCTGGTGCAGGGATAGAGCAGCACCTGCAGCAGCGGCTGCGGGCGTCCGGCATCGCGCGCGGCCAGCGTCAGGGCGGTGGCGAGCGTGCCGCCGACGCTGTCGCCGGCGAAGGCCACGCGCGTGGGGTCCAGGCCGTGGGATGCGCCCTGCGTCGCGAGCCACAGGGCGGCATCCTCGGCGTCGTGGAAGGCCGTCGGGAACTTGTGTTCCGGCGCGAGCCGGTAGTCCACGGCCAGCACCGCGCAGGGCGTTCGCTGCGCCAGCGCGCGGCACAGCGCGTCGTGCGAATCGAGCCCGCCGACGACGTAGCCGCCGCCGTGGAAGTACAGCAGGGTCGGCAGCGGCGTGCCCGCATCGGCGCCCCGGTACAGCCGGGCGCGCAGCGTCGCGCCGTCGCGGGCGCGAAAGCCGATGTCCTCGACCGGAAGCTCGGGACCGACGCCGTCCAGCGCGAGGGTCGACTGGTCGTAGCTGGCGCGCGCCTGCGCGGGCTCCAGCTCGCACATCGGTGCGCGCCCATCCTCTTCGGCGAGGGCGGCCAGTTCGAGGAAGGCTTCGAGATCGGGATGCAGTGGCATGTGGGCGTCGCAATCGCATCCATGAACGGATGCATATCCGCAAAAGACGCGTGGCCGGCCGGTTTGTTTAGCGTGGCCGTTCAGCTTGGCGTCTTGCGGAACGCCGGGGCCAGCGGGCAGGCGGCGCAATAGCCTTCCTCGGGCAGCAGGTAGTAGAGGCAGCACTGCCGGTGCAGCGCGATGGGCGCGGGCACGCCGGCCTCCAGGCGCACGGCCCGGCGCGGTGGCGTGAACATCGGGTTGTCGTCGCGGCCCCAGTGCGGCCGGTGCAGCAGGTGGTCCAGGTCCTGCGCCACGGAGGGCGCCTGGCCGCTCGCCGCCAGGCCCTGCTCGAGCACCGGCTCGAGGTAGCGCGCGGCATTGCCCCAGAGGATCTTGGGCGCGATCCGCGTCAAGCGGGTCAGTTGCAGGAACAGCGGCGCCAGATGCTCCTGGAGCAGTGCTGCATAGCGTTCGGCCGTGCCGGCGCCGTGCAGGGGCTGGCCTTCGTCGGTGATGTGAAAGCACTGCGGCACGGCGCCTTCCGCGAACGTGAGCCAGACCCGCGCAGGTGCCATCGGAAAGCCATGCTGCAGCAGGCTGGCCGCCGCCGCGACCGGGGGCAGCAGGGCGTTCAAATAGTGCAGGCTCCAGGCGGAGGCCACCGGACGCAGGTCGGCGCCGTGCACGCGCAGGTGGCGGGCGTGCTGGCGCAGCAGTCCGGCCAGCAGGGCCGCATCGGCGATCAGGTCGGCCACCCGCACGGCGTCCGCGGGCACGCGTGGCGAGCAGGCCAGGGTTTCGCCGTAGGCTGCCCATTCGCCCTGGAATATCGGCGCCAGAAGCGAAATCATGGGAAGGGGCCGCGGGCCGTCGCGCAATGGCTCATCGATGGGAGACGGTTGGCGCGCACGAAGGTTTAGTGCCGTGAAGCGACCCGCGGAATTGAGACGCAGGGATGACAGGCGCTAAACATCCGCAGGCGAACCGCGTCTAACTGCGCATCACACCCATCCAGGCGTCCTGTCACGATGAGCTCCAGTCACCAAGTTACTTCGGATCCGGCCTGCAAAGAGGCCTGGCGGCTTTTTCGCGAACTGCACGACGCACCGTCGCTCGAGCGCGCACAGAGGCTGGTCCTGTGGCTCGGCAGCGATGCGAAGCATGTGCGCGCCTTCGACGAGGCCCTCACGCTCTGGGCATTGGCCGGCGCCGCCATGGTCGGCTCCGCGGCCGACGACGAATCGCGAAAGTCGTCGCTGCTGCAGTAGCGACTAAACATCGGGGCTTCCGGTCCGTCATACGGGCATGGAAACCCGACCCTCCAACGCCAAGGCATCCGACCTGCTTCGGCTGCTGAAACCCTTCACTCCCTGGATCGCCCTGTCCGCCGCCACCGGCATCGGGGCGGGGGTGGCCACGGTGGCGCTGCTGGCGACCATCAACGAGGTGCTGAGCCGGCCCGGGGGCATGGCGGGAGGGCTGTTGCTGACCTTCGTCGTGCTGTGCGGCATCGCGCTGATCGGGCGCGCGGCTTCCGACATCTCGAACAACATCGTGGGCCAGCGCCTGGTCGCGCAGGTGCGCAAGGATCTGGCGCTGAAGATCCTCGCGGCCCCGATCGATGCGCTGGAGCGCTATCGGATGCACCGCCTGATGCCCGTGCTCACGCAGGACGTGGACATGATCAGCGATGTGGCCTTCATGCTGGCCGCCACCATGATCTCGACCGCCATCGCACTCGGCTGCCTGAGCTACCTGGCCTGGCTGTCGCTGCCGTTGTTCGGCCTCTTGGTGGTGGCGATGCTGATCGGCGTGGCCGTCCAGACCTGGGCCCATGCACGCGGCATCGCGGGCTTCTTCGAGTCGCGCGAGCAGGAGGAGCTGCTGCACAAGGCCTACCGCGGCATCAGCGAGGGTGCCAAGGAACTGCGCATGCACCGCGCGCGGCGCTCCCGCGTGTACGAAGGGCAGATCGCGCGCACCGTCGATGCCATCCGCGACATCAATCGCCGCGCGATCAACATCTTCGTGCTGGCCACTTCCTTCGGCTCCGCGCTGTTCTTCCTGCTGATCGCGATGATCCTCGGCTGGGCGGCGTGGCGCACCACCGAGCCCGCGGTGCTCAGCGGCTTCGTGTTGGTGCTGCTGTTCATCAAGGGGCCGATCGACCAGATCGTCGGCGCGCTGCCGCACGTGGGCCGCGCCAAGGTGGCCTTCGGCCGCATCGCCGACCTGTCGGCCCGCTTCGCCACGCCGGAGCCGCACCTGCATCTCGATTCGCCGCCGACCTCGCCGCCGATGCGCGAGGGCATCGAGATGCGCGGCGTGCGCTACGCATTCGACACGCCGGAGGGCAGCGATGCCTTCGTGCTCGGTCCGGTGGACCTGCGGATCGAGCGCGGCGAGATCGTCTTCATCGTCGGCGACAACGGCTCGGGCAAGACCACCCTCATCAAGCTGCTGCTCGGCCTCTATGCGCCGCAGCAGGGCGAGGTGGTGCTCGACGGCAAGGCCGTCACGCCCGAGACCCGCGACGACTACCGGCAGCTCTTCACTACCGTGTTCTCCGACTTCTACCTGTTCGAGGACCTGGTGGCTGGCGGCGAAGGAGGCCGGCAGACGCTGCCCGAGACCGCGCTGCCCTACCTGCAGCGCCTCGAGATCGCGCACAAGGTCTCGGTCAAGGACGGCGCCTTCACCACCACCGACCTGTCCACCGGCCAGCGCAAGCGGCTCGCGCTGGTGCATGCCTACCTCGAGGGCCGTCCGGTGCTGGTGTTCGACGAGTGGGCCGCCGACCAGGACCCGACCTTCCGCCATCTCTTCTACACCGAGCTGCTGCCCGAGCTGCGCGCCAAGGGCCACCTGCTGGTGGTCATCTCGCACGACGACCGGTATTTCCACATCGCCGACCGCGTGATCACCATGAAGGCCGGCCGCATCGCGGAAGAGCGCGTGCGTGCACCGCAGAAGGCGGCCGCGTAGAAAGAGAGAGCCGCCACCCGGCCGTCTGCGGCCCGTGAAGGCATCGACCTTGCGCCGCGTGTGGCCGATTTCGGACCGTACAGAATACGCGCGAACTCCAAGAAGACAACTCCGCTCGCGGCGTCCGCGCAAGCGCGAATGGTCCGCACGCTCCCTTTCCTCGACATGCGCAGAATCGTTTCCATCCTCCTCGTTTTCTTCCTGACCCTGGCGACCGCGGGCTATCTCTGGGCGCGCCGGCCCGCGAGCGCGGTGGAGTCGTCGGTCGTGCGGCGCGGTGCCATCGAATCGAGCGTCACCGCCTTCGGCACGCTGCAGCCGCGGCGCTACGTGGATGTCGGCGCCCAGGTCTCGGGTCAGATCCTGCGGCTGCACGTCCAGCCCGGCGACGTGGTCGACAAGGGGCGGTTGCTGGTCGAGATCGATCCCAGCGTGCAGCGCGCCACGGTCGATGCGGGCCGGGCCTCGCTGGCCGGGTTGCGTGCCCAGTTGGCGGACCAGCGCGCGCAGCACCGGCTGGCCGGCCAGCAGCATGCGCGCCAGCGCCAGATGGCCGCCGACGGCGCCACCCGCGAAGAGGACGTGCAGAGCGCCGAGGCCGCGTTCGCCTCGGCGGCTGCACGCATCGAGCACCTCGAAGCCCAGATCGCGCAGACCCAGGCCACGCTGCAGGCCGACGAGGCGCGGCTCGGCTACACGCGCATCTTCGCGCCGATGGCGGGCACCGTGGTGTCGGTGACCGCGCGCGAGGGCCAGACCCTCAACGCCACCTACCAGACGCCCGACGTGCTGCGCATCGCCGACCTGTCGGCGATGACCGTGTGGTCCGAGGTGTCGGAGGCCGATGTGAGCCGCGTCAAGGCCGGCATGCCGGTCTACTTCACGACCCTGGGCAACAACCAGCGCCGCTGGCAGGGCAAGGTGCGCCAGGTGCTGCCGGCCCCGCCGTCGCCGACGGCCAAGACCGGCGGCAGCGACAGCACCGCCGCGGCCCCCGCGACGCCGAACAAGGTCGTGGTCTACACGGCGCTGTTCGACATCGACAACGCCGACGGCGAACTCATGCCGCAGATGACCGCGCAGGTCACCTTCGTCGAAGCCGCCGCCGCCGATGCGCTGATCGTGCCGGCCACGGCGCTCGTACCGGTGGCGGATGCCGCGGATCGCTACACCGTGCGCGTGCTGCGGCCCGATGGCAGCGTCGAGACGCGGCCCTTGCGCATCGGGGTGCGCAATCGCGTCTTTGCGCAGGCCCTCGACGGCGTCGAGGCTGGCGAGCGCATCGTGGCCGACGCGGCCTTCGGCAAGACCGCGAAGCCATGAGCGCAGCGCCGGGCCGCCCCCAGCAAGCTCGCGCCGCAGTGCGAAGCACGAAGGGACTCCAATGAGCGCGACGCCGGGCCCGGAGGCGGCGAACGCGCCGCCGCTGGTCGAGCTGCAGGACATCCGCAGGTCGTACGGGCTGCCGCAGCGCACGCCCGACGATCCCGCGCCCACGCCGGTGCTGCGCGGCATCTCGCTGAAGATCCACGCGGGCGAGTTCGTCGCCATCATGGGGGCGTCCGGTTCGGGCAAGTCCACGCTCATGAACATCCTCGGCTGCCTCGACCGGCCGAACGACGGGCGCTACCTGTTCGAGGGGCGCGACGTCTCCGACCTCGATGCCGACGCGCTCGCGCGCATGCGCCGCGAGACCTTCGGCTTCGTGTTCCAGGGCTATCACCTGGTGCAGACCGAGTCGGCGCGCGAGAACGTCGAGATTCCCGCGCTCTATGCCGGCATGCCCGAGCACGAGCGCCGCGTGCGCGCCACCGCGCTGCTCGAACGGCTGGCGATGGGCGCCCGCCTCGACCATCGGCCGGGCCAGCTGTCGGGCGGCCAGCAGCAGCGCGTGGCCATCGCGCGCGCGCTGATGAACGGCGGCCGCGTCATCCTGGCCGACGAGCCCACCGGCGCGCTCGACAGCCAGAGCGGCGCGGAGGTGATGAAGCTGTTGCACGAACTCGCCGACGCGGGGCACACGGTGATCCTGATCACGCACGACCGGCAGGTCGCCGCGCAGGCCCGCCGCATCGTGGAGATTCGCGACGGCGAGATCGTGGCCGACTCCGGCGACGCGCGTCCCGCCGACGGGCCGCGCCCGGCGTGGGATGCGTCGCGCGGGCCGCGCGCCGGCCAGGCCTCGATGGCCGCCGACCTGCGGGAAGCCGCGCGCGCCGCCTGGCGCGTGATGTGGATCAACCGCTTCCGCACCGGCCTCACGCTGCTGGGCATCGTGATCGGCGTCGCCTCGGTGATCGCGATGCTCGCGGTCGGCGGCGGCTCGCAGAAGAAGGTGCTCGCGCAGTTCGAGACCTTCGGCGTGCGCACCATGTACATGGCGGCGCGCGAGGGCAGCAGCCGTTCGCCCACCACCCCGCTCACGCTGGCCGACGTCGACATCGTGCGCGACCTGCCCAACGTCGAGGCCGTCGCGCCGTACATCGAGGACCGGGTGGTCGCGCGCCGCGGCAACGTCGATCTCGCCACGGAGAGCGGCGGCACCACGGTCGACTTCTCGCGCGTGCTCGGCTGGGCCGTGAGCGAGGGCCAGATGTTCGATGCGCAGGACGAGCGCAGCGTCGCCAAGGTCGCGGTGATCGGCCAGACGGTGCGCAAGGCGCTGTTTGCCGATGGCAGCAACCCGATCGGCCAGAACGTGCTGATCGAGAAGGTGCCGTTCGAGGTGATCGGCGTGCTGGCCGCCAAGGGCACCACCGACGGCGAGGACCAGGACAACCGCATCATCGTGCCGTTCTCCGCCGCCGCCGCGCGGCTGGCCGGCCATGCGAATCCGACCTGGGTCGGCGTCCAGGTCCGGGACATGGAGCGGGCCATCGCGACGGCCAGCGCGATCGAGTCCAGCCTGGCCGCGCGCCGCCGCGTCAACGACGTGCAGGTCTGGAACCGCGTCGAGGCGATCCGGGCGCAGTCCGAGACCGCGCGCGCGATGACCCTGATGCTGGGCCTGATCGCGGCGATCTCGCTGGTGGTCGGCGGCATCGGCGTGATGAACGTGATGCTGATGACCGTGCGCGAGCGCACGCGCGAGGTCGGCATCCGCATGGCCACCGGCGCGCGCCAGACCGACATCCAGCGCCAGTTCATGACCGAGGCCGTGCTGGTGACCGCTGTCGGCGGTTCGGTCGGTGTCGCGGTCGGCCTGCTGGTCGTGGCGGCACTGATGCTGGCCAGCGTGCCGGTGCTGTTCTCGCCGCTGGCGGTGCTCGGCGCTTTCGGCTGTGCGGTGCTGGCCGGCCTGGTGTTCGGCTTCATGCCCGCACGCCACGCGGCGCGGCTCGATCCGGTGGTGGCGCTGGCCTCGCAGTAGCGAAGCCCGATCGCACGACGTCCTTTTTTCTGTTTCGCATGCCCGACCCATCGACCTCCAGCCCAGCCAACCTCCCGTGGAGGATCGGCGCGCTGCTCGGCGCGCTGTTCGCGGCCGGCTGCGCCCTGCCGCTCGAAGTTTCCGAGCGCGCGGTGCCCGTGCCCGCCGCATGGCGTGCACCGGCATCGCTGTCCGCGGCACCCACCGCGCCGCCGGTGGAAGCCGATGCGCCCGACGCGCAGTGGTGGCGCGCCTTCGGCAGCGCCGAACTCGATGCGCTGATCGTGGAGACCCAGGCCGGCAGCCACGATCTCGCGATGGCGGTTGCGCGCGTGCAGGCGGCCCGCGCGCAGGCGCGCGTGGCCGGCGCGTCGAGCTGGCCCACGCTGAGCGCCAACATCGATGCCAGCCGCGAGGGGCGCCTCGGTGGCCAGGCCTCGGTCGCGGGCAGCGAACATCTCGCGGGCTTCGCGGCCCGCTACGAATTCGACCTCTGGGGACGTCAGGCCGCGCTGCGGCGGGAAGGCCTGCAAGGCTGGCGCGCCAGCGTCTTCGACCGCGACGCGGTGCGCGTGGGCCTGAGCGCCGAGGCGGCGTCGGCGTGGCTGCGGCTGCGCGGCCTGCGCGAGCGCGCGGCGATCGCGAACGACAGCCTCGATAACGCGCGACGGCTGCTGCGACTGGTGTCGTCGCGCCAGGCGGCGGGCGCCGCGACCGCGCTCGAGCTCGCCCAGCAGCGCGGTCTGGTGGCCGCGCGCGAGCGTGAACTCGCGGCGATGCGCCAGCGTGCGGACGAAGCGCTCACGGCGCTGGCGCTGCTGCGCGGACTCGACGCGATGGCGCGGCAGGGCGATGCCGGCGGCGCTGCGGTACCGCTCGCCCAACTGCGCGTGCCGCCGATCGACCCCGGCCTGCCATCGCAGCTTCTCGTGCGCCGGCCCGACATCGCGCGCGCCGAGGCCCGGCTGGCCGCGGCCGACCAGAACGTGTACGCCGCGCGCGCCGCGCTGCTGCCGAGCGTCTCGCTGAACGCTTCGCTCGGCGGGTCGGGGGCCGGTGGGTTGTTCGGCGATCCGGTGTACCGGCTCGCGGCCGGCGTGGCCGCGCCGCTGTTCGACGGCGGGCGGCTCGCGGGCGAGCGCAGCCTTGCCGAGGCGCGCCGGGAGGAGCTCCTGCAGTCGTACCGCGCGGCCATCGCCGCCGCCCTGGCCGATGCGCAGACGGCGCTGACCGGCGTCGCGGGCCTCGATGCCCAGGCCATCGCCCAGGCCGAGGAACTGAACCAGGCGCGGCGTGCCGAGGCGCTGGCCGAGTCGCGCTACCGGGCCGGTGCCGAAACCCTGCTGGTGCTGCTCGACGCACAACGCACGCTGCACGAGGCGCGCGATCGCGAGGTGCAGTTGATGCAGGCAAGGCTGGAGGCGCGCGTCGCGCTGTACCGGGCGCTCGGCGGCGGATGGCGCGCGGATGCAGAGGACTCGGCCTTGGCGCAGGAGCGCAGCAGCCCGCTGCGCTAAACAAAGCAGGCGCTCGCGCGTCTGTACTTCTTGCAGCGGAGCAGCGGTCGCGCAGGAATTTCTTCCGGATCGTTCTGGCCGTACCTTCCTGGAATTCGCGTGACTCATTCTTCGACAGCGGCCGCCTCGCGGCCCGCAAGCCGGCGCGCCCGCCGATCGAGCAGCCTGGTGCTGGCCGTGGCGGCGCTGATGCTGGGACTCGGTTTCGGCTCGGGCGTGCAGGCTCGGCGCCCGGCACCGCAGACCGAGGCCCAAGCGGCCATCGACATCCGCCGCACCACCGACGGCATTCCCCACATCCGCGCCGCCGACTGGCGCGGCCTGGGCTTCGGCCAGGGCTATGCGCAGGCGCAAGACGCCCTGTGCACGCTCGCCGATGCCTTCGTCACCTACCGCGGCGAGCGCTCCTTCCACTTCGGACCGGACGCGAAACCGGCCACGCGCTCCACCTTCGGCACGCCAGCCAACCTCGACCTCGACTTCTTCTTCAAGGCATTCGCCGGCGCCCCCGCCATCGAAAGCCTGCGGCAGGCGAATCCCCCCGAGCTCGAACAGCTCATCGAAGGCTATGCCGAGGGGTACAACCGCTATGTGGGCACGCTCCGCCAGCCAGCACCACGAAAGGCCGCCGTCGACGCGCGGCCCGCCTGCGCGGATGCGGCATGGGTCCAGCCCATCGGCCCCGACGACGTGCACCGCCGCATGATCGCGGCCGCTCTCGCGGGCGGGTATACGCGCTTCGTCACCGAGATCGCGCAGGCGCAGCCCGCGGCCGCGGCGCCGCCGGCCTCGGCGGACCGGCTCTCGCTGTTTTCGCGGCTGCGCATCCCGGTGGGCGACGCGCAGGGCATCGGCAGCAACGTGCTCGGCTTCGGCGGCGCCGCCACGGGCGGGCAGGGCGGCGTGCTGTTCGGCAATCCGCATTGGTACTGGGGCGGGCCCGACCGCTTCTACCAGGCGCATCTCACGCTGCCGGGCGCCATCGACGTGGCGGGCATCGCCTTCCTCGGCATTCCGGTCGTCATGATCGGCTTCAACAACGACATCGCCTGGAGCCACACCGTGTCGGCGGCCCGGCGCTTCGGGCTGTTCGACCTCACGCTCGATCCCGCGGACGCCACGCGCTACATGGTCGACGGCGTCTCGCAGCCGATGCAGGCGCAGCCGCTCGCGGTCGAGGTGCGCCGTGCCGACGGCAGCGTCGAGACCGTGCGGCGCACGCTCTGGCGCACGCGCTTCGGTCCCGTCATCGATCTCGGCGCGCGCAATCCGGCGCTCGGCTGGCGCGCGGGCAAGGCCCTCGCGATCCGCGACATCAACGCCGACAACCCGCGCATCTTCCGCAACTTCCTGCGCTGGAACCGTGCGCACTCGCTCGACGAGTTCATCGCGATCCAGCGCGAAGAGGCCGCCATGCCCTGGGTCAACACGGTGGCGATCGGGCGCGGCGACAACCGCGCCTGGTATTCGGAGATCGGCGCGGCGCCCGATGTGCCCGACGACCTGCGCGCCGCCTGTGCCACGCCGCTGTCGAAGGCCTTCGCGGCCCTCGATGCCGAGACGCCCATGCTCGACGGCAGCCGATCGGTCTGCGACTGGCGGCGCGATCCGGCCGCCGTGCAGGCTGCGGCGATGCCGGCCGCTCGCATGCCCGCGCTGCTGCGCGAGGACTACGTGGCCAACATGAACGACAGCCATTGGCTCAGCAATCCGGCGCAGCCGCTCGTGGGCTTCGCCAGCGTGCTCGGTGCGGAGCCCGAGCCCTTGTCGCTGCGCGGCCGCGAGGGCCACCGGATCGCCGGAGAACTGCTGCGGGCTCGCGAGACTTCCGTGAGCCGCCTGGCCGAGCGGCTGTCGCGCAAGGTGCTCGAATCGCGCGCCTACAGCGCCGATCTGTTCAAGGTGCCGCTGCTGCGGAGCGCTTGCGGACCCGCATCGGTCGAGATCCCGACCGATGCCGGCGGCGCGGCGCGTTCGGTGGCGACCGGCCCTGCCTGCCACGTGCTGCGCCGCTGGTCGAACCGCGCCGATGCGGACGCGCGCGGCGCGTTGCTGTGGGACTTCTTCTGGACGCGGCTGAGCGCGATGCCGGTGGACGAGCTCTACGCCACGCCGTTTTCTGCGCAGGCCCCGCTTTCCACGCCGTCCGGTATCCGTGAAGGCGATCCGCGTATCGCGCAAGCCCTTGCCGGCGCCGTCGAGGACATGAGGAGGAAGGGCTGGCCGCTGGACGCACCGCTGGGCGGCCAACGCTTCGTGCGCAGCGGCGGGAACAGCGTGCCCTTGTTCGGCGGCTGCGATGCGGAGGGCTACTTCACGGTCGCTTGCGCCGATGCCGAAGGCAGCTACCGCATGGGACCCGACTCGCACGGAAACACCTACCTGCAGATCGTCCACTTCGACGCACGCGGCGTGCAGGCCCGCACGCTGCTCGCGCACGGCGAGCGCGAGACCGCGGTGACGAACGGCGCGGGCGCCGCACCCGTGCTGCGTTATGCGCGCAAGGACTGGCTGCGCTTCCCGTTCCGCGAGGAAGAGATCGCGCGCGATCCGAAGCTGGTGCGCGAGACGCTGCGGCCCTGAACGACGCGCTTCAGGCGCGCGTTGCGTCCAGGGCGCCCATCCGCTGGACGATGTCTGCGCAGACGCGCGTGTTGCCCGGCATGAACCGATGCAGCAGGGCCCGCGCATCGAGGCTGCTCGATGCACGAGGCCAGTGGGAGCTTCGGGCCGGGAACACCGTCACGTCGAAAGACGTCCAGTACCCGAACACCGCCATCCGTGCGAGCCGATGCTCGGTGCGCCGAAGCTCCTCGAGCACCGGGCTGCCGGGCCGCATGTCGCGGGCGCCCTTTCCTGGATAGAGGTAGGCCAGCAGCGTCCCCTGGTGCGGCGCCGAGACCGCGAACAGGGCCTCGCAGCGCGCGTGCCCGTCGAGCAGCTGCAGGTAATGGCGCGAGACGATGCAGCCCATGCTGAAGCCCACGATGGCGATCGGCTCGGTCGGGCCGAGCCGATCGTCGACGTAGGCCTTCAGCTTGCAGGCAAGGTCATGGATGCCGCGGCGTCCATCCGCCGGCTTGAGCGCGGGTACCCAGCAGCGATGGCCGGTGTCGCGCAGGCTGCGCTCGAGGCGCCGGAAGATCGCGCCGTCGTCGAAGATGCCGTGCACCAGCACCACGTTCATGCCGTGCGTTCCTTCGGCCTCGCTTCTTCGTCGGGGGCGCGCACCTTGGGTACGCGCTGCTTCAGGCGCTCGATGTAGCGCAGTTCGCTGCGCGACATCGCGTTGGTGGGGTCCAGTGCCAGGGCGCGCTCGTGCAGCGCCTTGGCGGCATCGAGATCGCCGAGCTCGACCTCGGCAAAGGCCATGCCGCGCAGTGCGCGCGTGGTCTCCGAGGTCTTCACCTGCTCCGGGCTGAGCTGTGCTGCGTCCAGTGCCTGCTTGAACCGGTCGAACGATGCGCGCCAGTTCTTCTCGAGCGCATCGATGTTGCCGCGCTCCGACAGGTACTTGGAGTTCTGCGGCGACAGCAGGATGGCGGCATCGAAGGCCTGCCTGGCCTCCGGAATCCGGTGCAGGTCGACCAGCGCGAAGCCCTGCGTGAAGTAGGCGAGGCCGAACCAGGGGCCATGAACCTTGGCCGGCGTGTTCGCGCTCGCGGCCTGGCCCAGGTAGACGAGGGTTTCGACCAGGGACCGCGACGAGAACGAGATGACGCCGCTCTCGCGATAGCGCTTCTCGTACTCGGCGACGGCCTGTTGCGCCAGCGGCAGGGCCTCGGCCGGCTTCTTCGCCTGGATCAACGACAGCGCGCGCAGCACCAATTGCGCGTTGGCGTCGTTGTCTTCATCGGATGTGGTGGGCGCAGGCTTGGCCGAAGCCGTGGCCTGCGCGGCCGGCTCGACCTTTCCTTCGGGCTGTGTCGCGCATGCGGCCAGCAGCAGCGACAGAAGAAGTGCCGCGGAGGTCCTGCCGCCCTTCGGGATGTTCGACATCGTCCCGGTCTCAGGTCCAGTTGGCTGCCAGCACCGGTGCCAGGCTGCTCTGGTAGTTGGCCGGGAGGGTCGTCTGCCCAGCCGCCGGTGGCGCGAATCCCGCCATCGCCTGCACGAGGTTCTGCACCTGGCTGTCCAACAGGGTCTTGCCGCCGGCCTTGAACTGCTCGACCTGGTATTGATCGCCCAGATACCAGTTGCTCAGCGTGAACTTGTCGGTGGAGCCGATGACGCTGACTTCCAGGTTGTTGCCGACCTTCTGGAACCAGAGCTGGTCGATGGCGATATCGGCGGCGAACTGCGCCACGTCGGTGTTGCCCGCCGTGGCATCGTTCTCCGTGATGGTGTCGATGCCGTAGCCGTGGCCAAGCACGTAGGTGTCGTTGCCTACACCGCCTGCCAGCGTGTCCGCGCCGGCGCCGCCGTTGAGCGTGTCGTTGCCCGCGCCGCCGGTCAAGCCATTGGCACCGGCATTGCCGATCAGGATGTCGTTGTAGCTGCCGCCGACCAGGTTTTCGATGTTGAGCAGCGTATCGGTGCCCGAGCCGCCGGTGGCTTGCGCCGCGGTGCTGGCCAGGCTGACCGTGACACCCGAGGCGGCATAGGCGTACGACACCGTGTCGGAGCCGTCCAGTCCGTCGATCACGTTGTTGCCCGCGCCGGCATACAGCACGTTGGCGAGCGCATTGCCCGTGGCATTCACCGCGCCGGTGGTGTTGATGTAGAGGTTCTCGAGGTTGGCGCCCAGCGTGTAGCTGATCGTGCTGTAGACGGTGTCGATCCCTTCGTTGGCCAGTTCGGTCACGACATCGCCGATGTTGTCGACGTAGTAGCCGTCGTTGCCCAGGCCGCCGATCATCGTGTCCGCGCCAACACCGCCGTTCAGGCTGTTGGCTGCGGTATTGCCGGTGAGCTTGTCGTTGAAGTTGCTGCCCACGAGGCTTTCGACGTTGAGGATCGTGTCGCTGCCGGAGCCGCCGGTGGCCTGAACTGTGGTGATGGCCAGGCTGGCCGTGACGGCCGAGGCTGCGTAGGCATACGACACCGTGTCGATGCCGTCGCCGCCATTCAGCACGTTGTTGCCGTCTCCCGCGTACATGATGTTGTTCAGCGCATTGCCGGTGGCGTCGATGTTGCCGGTGGTGTGCAGGCGGATGTTCTCCACGTTGGCGGCGAGCGCATGGCTGACGTAGGCGTAGACGATGTCGGTTCCCTCGTTGGCGAGTTCCGTGACCGTGTCGCCGGCGTTGTCGACGTAGTAGGTGTCGTTGCCCGCGCCGCCGAGCATGGTGTCGATGCCGGCTGCACCGTTGAGGGAGTCGTTGCCCGCGCCGCCGGTCAGCGTGTTGCTGGCGGCGTTGCCTGTGATCACGTTGTCGAGGGCGTTGCCGGTGCCGTCGATGGCGGCGGTGCCCGTGAGCGTGAGGTTCTCGACGTTGGCGCCGAGCGTGTAGGTGATGGCGCTCTGGACGAGATCGGTGCCCTCGTTGGCGAGTTCGGTGACCACGTCGCCGGCGACATCGACGACATAGACATCGTTGCCGGCGCCGCCGATCAGCGTGTCTATACCGGCTCCGCCGTTCAGCGTGTCGTTGCCTGCACCGCCGGTCAAGGTGTTGTTGGCGGCGTTGCCGGTGAGGACATTGTCCAGAGCATTGCCGGTGCCGTTGATTGCCGTGCTGCCCGTGAGGGTCAGGTTCTCGACGTTGGCGCCGAGCGTGTAGGTGATGGCGCTCTGGACGATGTCCGTACCCTCATTGGCCAGTTCGGTGATGACATCGCCGGCGGCATCGACCACATAGACGTCGTTGCCTGCGCCGCCAATCAGTGTGTCCGTACCGGCCCCACCGTTGAGGGTGTCGTTGCCGGCGCCGCCGGTCAGGGTATTGTTGGCGGCATTGCCTGTGATCACGTTGTCCAGGGCGTTGCCGGTGCCGTTGATGGCGGCAGTGCCCGCGAGCGTGAGGTTCTCGACGTTGGCGCCGAGCGTGTAGGCGATGGCGCTTTGGACGAGGTCGGTGCCTTCGTTGGCCAGCTCGGTGACCACGTCGCCAGCGACATCGACCACATAGGTGTCGTTGCCTGCGCCGCCAATCAGCGTGTCCGTACCGGCCCCGCCGTTGAGGGTGTCGTTGCCGGCGCCGCCGGTCAGCGTGTTGCTGGCGGCGTTGCCGGTGATCACGTTGTCGAGGGCGTTTCCCGTGCCGTTGATGGCTGCAATGCCGGTCAGCGTCAGGTTCTCGACGTTGGCTCCAAGCGTGTAGGTGGTGCCACTCTGCACAAGATCCGAGCCTTCGTTGGCCAGCTCCGTCACGACATCGCCTGCGCTGTCCACGACGTAGACGTCGTTGCCTGCTCCACCGATCAGCGTGTCCGCGCCAGTTCCGCCGTCGAGTACGTTGCCCGTCGCGTTGCCCGTGAGCTTGTCGTTGAATGCGCTGCCCGTGAGGTTCTCGATCTCGAGCAGCGTGTCGCTGCCGGAGCCACCCGTGGCCTGTGCGGTGGTCACCGCCAGGCTGACCGTCACGCCGGAGAGCGCGTACTGGTAGGAGGCCGTATCGATTCCGGCCAGGCCATTGAGCACGTTGTTGCCGGCGCCCGAGAAGAGGATGTTGTTCGCCGTGTTGCCGGTGCCATTGATGGCCGCGGTGCCGGTCAAATGAAGGTTCTCGACGTTCGCACCCAGCGTGTAACTGATGGCACTCTGGACCAAGTCGGTACCTTCGTTGGCCAGTTCGGTGATCACGTCGGCCGTAGTGTCGATCACGTAGGTGTCGTTGCCTGCGCCGCCGATCAACGTGTCGATCCCAGCCCCTCCGATGAGCGTATCGCTGCCAGCACCGCCCGTCAGCGTGTTGTTGGCAGCATTGCCGGTGATCACGTTGTCGAGGGCATTGCCCGTGCCGTTGATGGCCGCCGTTCCTGTCAAGGTTAGGTTTTCGACGTTAGCACCGAGCGTATAACTGATGGCGCTCTGGACCAAGTCGGTACCTTCGTTGGCCAGTTCGGTGACGACGTCACCCACCGCATCCACCACGAAGGTGTCGTTGCCGGTGCCGCCGATCAGCGTGTCGTTGCCCAAACCGCCATCCAGCACATCGTTGCCAGCTCCACCGTCGATCACGTTGTCGAAGTCGTTGGTGGAAATCTGGTCGTTGAACTGCGACCCGATGACGTTCTTCACATCCTTGATCTGGCTTCCCAGCGAATCGACGATGGTGTCGCGATAGATCGGATCGCCGTCATCCCAATGCGACAGACTTCTCTCACCTCGAACCTTGACGCCAGCATTGATTTCCTTGTAGGACACGGTGTCGTTGCCCCCAACACCATCCACGCGAGTTCCCACCCCCGTGATAACAAAGGTATCGCGCCCATCTCCTCCGACGAGGGTGGTATCGCGCTCGCCGCCGATCAAGGTATCGCCAGCGTCAGAGGCGGAGATCGACGTCACGTGGGTTTGTCCGTCGAAGGTGTTTTCTCCTTGAAGGCTGCGCACGCCACTTTTGGAGGTTCTGAATCCGACGTGATTGACTCCCGTCAGATTGGCATACAGGTTGAACGTCGCCGCATCCACCCCCAGCAAGGTCACCTTGGGCTGACCGTTGAAGTACAGGAGTGTGTTGCCTCGGCCATCATCGACGATGGTGATGTAGTCATTGTTGCCGCGCCTGTTGATGAACTGAATCTGATCGCCCTTGGTCCCCGTCTGGAAGCCACTGACCGTGATGTGGCCAGACACGTTGGTCACCGCGACGTTGTCCACGCCCGAGTTGAGAACGAAGGTCTGGTTGCCCCTGTTGGCGATCAACAGGTTGTAGCCGTTGTCCACCGCGGTGGTCTGGCCGTCTTTGCCGACGTAGGCCTTGGAGTAGCCGTTGGACTGCGCGATGGCACCGAGCATCTGGTCGCCGAGGATCTTCAGCTCTGCCATCGGTTGCAACGCCGCCGCGTACGCCCGGAACGCCTCGGCTGCCATCGTGGCATCCGCGCGCGTCAAGAAGGTCCACCCATTGGGCAGATGTCCGTTGGCATTGAGGTTCTGCGGCACCAGTTCGTTGAGCTTGTTCTGGATGTCTGGCAGCCGGGCCGTCATGGCCTCGATCTGGTCCCTCACGTCCAGGTAGTTGACGATGGAGTTATCCCAGGCCTCGGCGACGACCCGTGCGGCTGCGGAGGCATCATTTCGTGCACCGCTTGTCTGCGTGGCATTGGCCACCTGCGCCTTGCGCTGCGCCTCGGCTTGCTTGTTTCCGGCCCATTCGATGGCCTGCGCTGCTTTGATCTCTCCCTGGCGCAGCGAGGCAATGCCGTTGAGCACATTGACGATATCCGCTGGAGCGCTATTGATGCGCCGGAATGCGGGGTCGATCCTCGTCAGATCGCTCCCCGGCGGAGCAAAGTAATACGTGATCTTGTCGTTCAGCCCCGTCGGGCCCAGGCCTGCCTGCTGGGACCAGCTCGCCTTGATACGGTACTCGATCATGGCCGAACCGAGAGGCGGTGTACCCGGGGGTATCCCAAACGTGCGCTGCAGTGCCGAGATCGCCGACTGCTCGTTGGCCTGGCGGCTCATCGCGAGGATGGCGGTCGCCTTGGCCTGACCAGCTGCCATCGCCGCGTAGCCCTTGCCCGCATACTCCGCGAAGGCCAGCGCGGCGGCCGATACTGGCCGCACGCCGTCCGTGAGTGTTGTCAGTTCCGTGGCCAATCCCACATCGTTGATCGTGTGGCGCTTGCCGTCGGCCGTCGTGTAGCTCGCCTTGCTCAGGATGACGTTGCCGTCGTCGTTGCGGTTGACCGCCTGGGAGGCGAGATCGATGGAGGTGATGCCCAGGCTCGCGAGGGTGCGCAACTCGCCCGCATCCGTCTTGCCGTCCTGGTCGGCGTCGATCCAGACTTGCAATTCGTCGAAGTAGCGTTTGCCCGTGGCCGGATTGATCTTGGAGGTGGTTGCCGAGAAGGACGTCGCTCCGGCGTTGGCCAGCGTGGCCAGGGCCTTGAAGCCGTCCTGGTTCGCCGGCGGTGTGCCAGAGGCAGCAAACTGCTGACCGAACCATTCGCTGGCATTGTCAACAACGCCGTTGGCGTTCTTGTCGAACACAAGGATGCCTTCCTTGCGTCCTACCCAGCCCACTGTTTTGACCTGGCCATTCGCATCGACGTCGAATGTGGCGTTGCTGCGGTCCAGTGCCGTCAGTTCAAGCCCGTCGTCGCCGAGATCGAGCACAAGCGGCAGCGAAAGGTTGGCGGATGTTGGGCGAGGCGGAGGCGGCGGGGGAGGACGAAGCGGATTGGCGGTATATCCGTTCACTGTGACCGTGAAGTAGGAGGGCGTCTGCTGGCGCAATGTGCTGACGCGGCTTTGCGACAAGATGCCCAATGCCTGTCTGACGGCTGCGTCCATTCCGCTGGACAGCAGCAGCGTGGAGGGGATGCCGGCACCGAGGAAGTACGGCGCCCATCGATCACCGACCGAAGGCATCCCGAGACGTTTGGCCAGCGTGTCCAACGATGCGCCCGTGTCCTTGGCATTGCTGACGCCAGCGGCGTTGTTGCCCCCGGAACTGGCGAACTGCTGGTCGTAGCGGCCATAGGTCGCCGACTCGCTGCTGCTCAAATCGGCTGCATCGGAATTGTTCTGGAGATTCGAGATGAACGCGCCCAGATCGTCCCCGGTGTAGGTCTGGCCGTCCTGCATCCAGGACGTCGGGTCCCAGCTACCGTCGGAGCCTAGCGTATAGGTCGATGAAACTTGACCATTCGCACTGAGCTCCTGCACCTCGATGCGCTCGGGATACTCTGAATCCGGACCATAGGTGCTGATGATGGTTGCCCGTCCCTTTTCCGCGTCACCGGGGATGGTCTGAATATGGCGGAATAGCTTTCCCGATGCATCAAAAAACGACTCCATCCTGGACTTGTTTGCGAAATCGACGCTACTGCTGAAGGAGCCGTCATCGTGCATCACAAGATCGTTCGGGGTAAATCTGACAAGACCCCCGTATATTTTTTTAATGTAGGCTTGGAATTCCGTCGCCTGTGGCGTTCCTTCAACGAATCCCTGCGCCTTCAAAACGTCTCTGGTGCCGTTATCGGTATAGACCCCATTGTTATAGCTACCCATGATGGGACGCACTCCCTCGATCATGAAGCTCGTCTTGGCGTCTCCAGTGAGGTTCTTTATCGCCGCTTCAGATTCCAGGCGCTGAAACTGCTGAAACAACGGATTGCCATCGAGAAATGCCTTGATTCTCCCCGGCTCCCAAAGCTTGAGCTCCATCATCTGTGTCAATGCTTGGTAGGACTGATAACGAGAAAAAGCTTCGTCGTCCAACAAGGATTTAATGTATTTGTCGCCACGCTCTGTCGGCGTTCCTTCCGAATTTGTTATTGCATTAGATGCTGCAGCGCGCTCTCGAATTTTTCCGTCATTTCCATGACCCATTCCTTCATGAATGATGATCTCGATGAGATTGACGGCGCCAAGGAGACCGCTGTCTTTTACATCCTTGGATTGAATAACAATTTGGCCAAGCGTCTTGATTCCGGCGACGTCTTTGGGGTCGATGAATAATCCAGCGTCATTCGATCCGATGCTGTCTCCGGATTGCTCCGTTCGCAAGATGTATTTGTTTTGAAGGAAAATTTGTCGCAAAGGCTCGGCGAACGTAAATCGAGGATCATTCAAAATTCTTACAACATCGTTGATGAGGGCCGCATTGGCATCCTTCAAACCCGAAAACATCTCCGCTTTGATTTCAGCCATGATTTATTCCTCTTTGGGATAACGACCGGTAACGGTGATCGATGAAACACAATCGGCGCCGACGATTTTTCCAGTGGCGTCTTCAGTGATGCTCACGAGAATGGTATAGCCTGGCCCGCCATAGCGCCCAGTGTTACTCCATGCAAACATTCCCCAGACGTATGCAGGGGGCCAGTACCGTTTATTGACGTGCGGTGAAGTATCTGCATTCACGAATTTCCACCCTGTATAAACTGCCAGATCGTAGGGATTGAGGCAAAACCCGCTCAATTTAGGGCCAATCTGCAATTGCAACTGCTGAGATCGATTGCCATCGTCAGTTATTGATTTTCTGATTCCATAGAACGATCTGAAAACGATCGAATCTTTTGGGTTTACGTAGCGAGTTCCACTGACCCCATACAGCTTGTACCAATTCCGTTGATCCCAGAAATCTAGTTTCTCTTCAGTCAGCGTGATCCCTATCCTTCGTTGGACCTCTTCGACATTAGGCGCAGGATCGACCGTATTCTTCGGAAACAACGTAATCATGTTGTCAATCAACTGCTTGAACTCGGGCGGCCATGTATCGGCGATGGTGGGGTCCCGTGGCGGCAGCGGCGTGCCCTCAGGTTGGGGCACCAGCCGTGTGGGCGGCATTGGCAGTGGCGGGGCAGGTGTGCTTGCCTGCGTCGACGGTTCCGAAGAGCTGATCCCAGTTGCGGGTACTTCACGGGTCTGCGCCGATGCCACGACCAGTCCCATTGCCGCTGTCACCGAGGTGATGCACACGGCCAATGCCACGATACCCCCTGCGTGTAGAAGGCGGTGCCAGTTCACGAGATGCCTCATATCAAGTCCGTCCTTCCGTCCAAGTGTGTTTTGCACATGAGTATTCATATTTAGGGCCTCTATCTTTCCCTCAAACTTTCGTTAGTGGCTTTTTCCACCGGACTGAGCAAGAACTCAATAACCCGCCTCTTCCCCGTCTTGATCTCCGCCGTCAGATTCATCCCCGGAGAGAGCCTGATCGGCTTGCCATCCACATCGATGCTGGTGGCGTTGAGGTTGAGCGTCACCGGGAAGATCGCCCCGCGCTTCTCGTCATTGACCGCATCGGCCGTCACCGTCTTCACCGTCGCATCCACCGTTCCGTAACGCGTGTACGGGAAGGTCTCCAGCTTGATGCGCGCTTCCTGCGTCGGGCTCACGAAGCCGATGTCCTTGTTCTCCAGCGTCACCTCGGCCGTGACCTGCGCGTCGTGCGGCACGATCACCATCAGCGGCTGCGCTTCGGTCACCACGCCACCCTCGGTGTGCGTCACCAGCTGCTGCACCGTGCCGGCCACCGGCGCCTTCAAGGTCGTCAGGCGCTCTCGTTGCCCCGCCTTGGCGAGTTCCTGCGTGCCCTGCTGGCGCTTGAGCTCGGCCGCGGCTTCCCTGGTGCGCAGTGCATTGCGGGTCTCGGCGATGTAGGAGGCTCGGGTGTTCTCGCTCTCGCGCAGCGTCGCGTTCGCCTCGGCCAGCCGCGCGCGCTGGGTGGCGAGGTCGCGCTCCAGCTCGATGCGCTCGCGCGTGCGGTCCTGGTTCGCATGGCTGGACATGAAGCCCTGGTTGGCCAGCTGATGGAAGTCGGCCTCTCTCTGCTTGGCAATTGGCAGCGTGGTCTCGAGCTTGGCCACCATCTCGCGCACGGTGGCGATCTCGGCCTGGCGGCGCTGCAGTTCGGCCGCCGCCTTCGCGAGCTTGGCGGTGATGTCGCTCCATTCGTCGCTCAGCTGGAGCTTCGCCGCGGCAACGTCCACCTCGCTCCAGGCCGGCAGGTTCGTGCCCAGCTCGGGCGCTCGGGGAGATGAGGCATTGAGTGCCTGCAGCAAGGCCCGTGTCCTTAGAACCTCCGACTGCGCCGACTTCAGCTGCTCGTCGATGCTGGTCTTGTCTGCATTGGCGCTGGTCGGATCGAGCTCGACCAATGCCTGTCCGGCCTCCACATGGTCCCCATCCTTCACCAGCACCCGCTTGACCACGCTGACCTCCAGCGGCTGGATCAGCTTGGTGCGCTCGCTCACCACGATCTTGCCCGGCGCCACCGCCACGATGTCCACCTGCCCGACGATGGACCACACCAGCGCGATCAGGAACAGCGCGATCAGCGCGAAGGCCAGTCGCCTCGGCGCGGGGTGCACGGGCGTGTCCTGCAGGCTCAGCGCCGCCGGCAGGAAGGCGGCTTCGTCGCTCAGGCGCTTCGGGCCCGCCAGCTCATGGCGGTGCCGCCAGGCGGCCTGGAAGACCGCGCGGTAGCGTCCCAGCAGCTCGAAGACCGGGTGCATCGGTTGTGGATGCACGCTCGGCTGATTGGCCGCGTCGGTGCGCTGGATGGGGACGGTCATGCCGGCACCTCCATACCCGCGGGCTTGCCGCCGTTATTGCCCTCCATGTGCCCACCGCCCTGCATGTTCCACAGGTAGGCATAGATGCCCTTGGGCCGATTGAGCAGCGCCTCGTGCGTGCCGCCCTCCACGATGCGCCCCTTCTCCATCACGATGATCCGGTCGGCATGGCGCACGGCGCTCAGGCGGTGGGCGATGATGAAGACCGTGCGCCCCTTGCAGATGTGCGCCATGTTGCGCTGCACGATGGCCTCGCTCTCGTAGTCCAGCGCGCTGGTGGCCTCGTCGAAGATCAGGATGCGCGGCTGCGTGAACAGTGCTCGCGCAATGGCGATGCGCTGGCGCTGGCCGCCCGACAGGCTCGCGCCCTGTTCGCCCACCACGGTGTCGTAGCCCTCGGGCAGCTCGCTGATGAACTCGTGCGCACCCGCCAGCCGCGCCGCATGCAGCACCGCCTCCAGCGGTGCGGCCGGGTCGGCGATCGCGATGTTCTCGCGCACGCTGCGGTTGAACAGGGTGTTCTCCTGCAGCACCACGCCCACCTGTCTTCTGAGCTGCGCCGCGTCGATCAGGCCGATGTCGATGCCGTCGACCAGCAAGCGTCCCTGCTCGGGCGTGTACAGCCGCTGGACGAGCTTGGTCAGCGTGCTCTTGCCCGAGCCCGAGCGCCCGACGATGCCGATGACTTCGCCGGGGCGCACGTCCAGGCTCACGCCGTGCAGCACGGGCGGGGCCTCGGGGCGGTAGCGGAAGGTGAGCCCCTCCAGCGTGACGCGGCCCTTGAGCGCGGGCAGCTGGGCCGCGGTGCTCGGCGGCACCTCGGTGCGCGTGTTGAGGATGTCCCCCAGCCGGGCCATGGAGATGCCGGTCTGCTGGAAGTCGGTCCACAGCTGTGCCATGCGCATGATGGGCTGCGACACGCGCTGGGCGAACATGTTGAAGGCGACGAACTGACCCACGGTGAGACCTGCACCGGTGGCGTCGTTGTTCATCACGAGGTGGGCGCCGTACCAGAGGGTGGCGGCATTGACCAGCTTGCCGATCAGGTTCACGCCCTCGTGGGCCCAGCTCGCGAGGTTCTGGGTGCGGAAGCTCGCGCTGACATAGGCCGCGAGCTGGTTGTCCCAGCGCCGCGCGAAGGCCGGCTCCAGCGCGGTGGCCTTGACCGTCTGGATGGCGCCCACCGTCTCCACCAGCATGGCCTGGTTCTCCGCGCCGCGCGCGAACTTCTCGTCCAGGCGTCGGCGCAGGATCGGCACTACCGCCAGGCTCAGGCCGAAGTACAGCGGCAGGCTCACCAGCACGATCAGCGTGAGCGGCACGCTGTAGAACAGCATGATGGCCACGAAGACGACCGAGAACACGACATCCAGCAGCACGGTCAGGGCGTTGCCGGTGAGGAAGCTGCGGATGTTCTCGAGCTCGCGCACGCGCGCCACGGAGTCGCCCACGCGCCGGGCCTGGAAGTAGGCCAGGGGCAGTTGCACGAGGTGGCGGAACAGCCGCGCGCCCAGTTCCACGTCGATGCGGCTGGTGGTGTGGCTGAAGACGTAGCTGCGCAGGCCGTTGAGCAGCGACTCGAAGATGACCACCACCACCAGGCCCACGACCAGCACGTCCAGCGTGGTGAGGCCGCGGTGCACGAGCACCTTGTCCATCACGACCTGGAAGAACAGCGGGCTGACCAGTGCGAACAGCTGCAGCATGAACGAGATCAGCAGCACCTCGCCCAGCAGCCGCCGGTGCTTCACCAGGCTGGGGATGAACCAGGAGAAGTCGAACTTGGCGAGCTCGCCCACGAGGCTGGCGCGGCTGGTGACGAGGATGAGTTCGCCGCTCCAGCGGGTGGCGAAGACTTCCAGGGGTTCGATGACGGGGCGCGGGGTAGGTGCGGCGGGGTCTTGCAGCAGGACGCGCTGGCCGTCGCATTGGGCGAGGATGACGAAGCGCTCACTGCCGTCGGGATCGCGCAGTGCCGCGAGGGCGGGCAGGGGCGTGTGGGCCAGGCGCTCGATGCCGCTGCGGCTGGACTTGGCCTTCAGGCCCAGGTGGCGGGCTGCGCGCAACAGGGTTGCGGTATCGATCGGCTCGGAAGATGCCAGGCCCAGTTGGTGGGCCAGCAGGGCAGGGTCTGCTGCGATCTGGTGGAAGCGCGCGAGCGTGCACAGCATCGCCAGAGACGGCGATGCCTCGGATCGCACCTCATCCTCCATGCTGGATATGGCCGCGCTGTCCACGGCCGATGCCGATCTGGCACCCGTTTGGCCCAGTTCTCCCACTTTTCACTCCCTGCACATTCTTGTGCCGGGGACGGTAGCGGAAGATGGATCGAACTACAACGACAGTTCAATGACAAAAGCTCCGGAGCTCTTGACAAGTGTCCTGTAAAGGCCTGTCGGCAAGGTCCTAGAGCCTGAGAACTATCGATCCTCGGTCAAAGCTCCAACACCAACCGCTCCCCCGCACAAGCCCGCGAGCAGCAAGTCATCATCCGTCCATTCGCCTCCCGCTCCGAGCGCGTCAGCACCACGTCGCGGTGGTCGACCTTGCCGGCCAGCACGCGCACTTCGCACGAGCCGCACAGGCCTTCCTCGCAGTCGCTCTGCACGTCGATGTTGGCGGCGCGCAGCGCGTCGAGCACGGTGCGGTCGGCCGGCACGGGCACGACGATGCCCGAGTCCTTGAGTTCGACCTCGAAGGCATGTTCCTTCGACGGATCGAGCGTGCCGAGCTTCGATTCGAAGTGCTCCACGCGCAGCGAATCCTCGGGCCAGGCGGCGCAGCAGGCCTCGAGGGCGTCGAGCATGCGCGCGGGGCCGCAGGCATAGACCTGGGTGTCTTCGCGCGGCGTGGCGAGCAGCGCGGCGAGGTCGCAGCGCAGGCCTTCCTCCTTCGCGTAGACATGCAGGCGCTCGCCATGCAGCGCCGCCAGCTCGTCGACGAAGGCCATGCGCGCGCGGCTGCGGCCGCTGTAGTGGATCTCGTAGGCCAGGCCCAAGGCCTTGGCGCGGCGTGCCATCGCGGCGATGGGCGTGATGCCGATGCCGCCGGCGATCAGGATGAGCCGCTGGCGGCTCTCGTCGAGGTGGAAGTGGTTGCGTGGGCCGCGCACCTTGAGCTTGTCGCCGGGGCGCACGTTGGCATGCACCCAGGCCGAGCCGCCGCGGCCTTCGTCCTCGCGCAGCACGGCGATCTCGAGCACGTCGGCCTCGGCCGGGTCGCCGCACAGCGAGTACTGGCGCGAGCGCTCGGGCGAGCCGCATTCGATGTCGATGTGCGAACCCGGCGTCCAGCGCGGCACGGGGCGGCTGTCGGGCGTGGCGAGGCGCAGCTTCACCACGCCCTCGGCGACCGGGGTCACGCTCTGCACCACCATCTGGCGCGAGATCGCATGCTTCGAGGGCTCGCCGATGCGCACGGGCACCTGCTGCTGCAGCAGCGCGGCATCGCGGCGCTCGGGGTTGTGGGCCGGGTCCCATTCGACCCACAGGTGCTCGGGGCCGCGGAACGAGGTGTTGGGCACGTAGCTGAACTGCTGCTCGGCGATCTTCATGTGCGGGATGCGGCGCGTGAACTCCTCGAGGAAGATCTGCATCTCCATGCGCGCGAGGTTCTTGCCCATGCACTGGTGCGAACCGTAGCCGAAGGTCAGGTGGTCGCTGGCGTTGTCGCGCCGGATGTCGAACAGGTCGGCATCGGCGAAATGCGCCTCGTCGTGGTTGGCCGACGAGGTGACGATCAAGAGCTTCGAGCCGGCGGGAATGTCGATGCCGCCGACCTGCACGTCCTTCGTCGCGAGACGGCGCCAGGCCGCGACCGAGCCGTTGTGGCGCAGGCATTCCTCGACCGCGCTCGAGATCAGGCCCGGGTCCTCGCAGATGTCGCGCCAGGCCTGCGGATGCTGCAGCAGCAGCTTCATCGCATTGGCCGTGGCGTTGGCGGTGGTCTCGTGCGCGGCCACGATGCCGGCCATCATCATCGAGTGGAGGTAGGAGTCGGTCACGACCTCGGGATGCTCCTTCTGCTTGCGCAGGCCGTAGGGCATCCAGCCCGGCGCGTCGGGGTTCAGGCGCATCTTGTCGAGCACCTTGCCCGCGAACTGCCAGAAGTTGCCGACCGCGTGTGCCACGGCCACCTGCTCCTCGGGCTTGGGGCGGCCCCAGGTGTTGACGGTGTGGGCGATCGAGTACTGGCGCAGCGTGTCCATGTCCTCCTCGGGCACGCCGAGGAAGTGCAGGGCCACGGTCAGCGGCACCTCCCACAGCATCTGGTCGACCAGGTCGGCGCGGCCGTCGTCGATGAAGCGGTCGACGTACTCGCGCGCGAGCTGGCGCACCATCGGCTCGTGGTGCTTGAGCGCCTCGGGCGTGAACGGGTCCATCAGCACGCGGCGGCGCGGCATGTGGGCCGGCTCGTCCTCGTTGACCAGCGTGCGGTTGAGCGCGAAGCCGTAGCTCGCGAGCACCGCGTTGGCCTCGGGGCCGGTGGGCGTGATCTTCTCGAGCGCGATCGAGGGGCTGAAGGTGAGGTTGTCGCGGAAGATGGCCTTGATGTCCTCGAAGCGCGTGACCACCCAGTAGCCGAGCTTCGGGCTGTAGAACACCGGCTCCTGCTCGCGCGCCCAGCGCACGTATTCGGGCGGGTCCTGCTGGTAGCCGTCCTCGAAGGGATCGAAGTCGGCGGCGCGCCGGCTCACCGGGCAGCCGGTGGGCGAGCGTTCGGCGGACAGGTCGCCGTGCGCCACGGGGCAACCCCCGGTGCGCGCGGCGGCGGCTTCGGAAACGGTGGACATCGAGAAGGCTCCTTCCGCGCGGCGCGTCAGTCCAGGGTGATCTTCAGGTCGCGGATCAGCTTCTGCCAGCGCACGGTCTCGCTGCGCAGCAGTTCGCCGAACTGCGCGGGCGTGTTGCCCACGGGCTCGACGCCGAAGTCCTCGAGGCGCTTGCGCACCGTGGGTTCGTTGATGGCCGCGACCACGCGCTTGTTGAGGGCGTTCACCACCTCGGGCGGCGTGGCGGCGGGCACCACCATGCCGACCAGCGCGGCGGCTTCCACGCCCTTGTGGCCGAGCTCGGCGAAGGTGGGCACGTCGGGCAGCTGCGGCAGCCGCGTGGCGTTGGCCACGGCGATGGCCTTGACCTTGCCGCCCTTGATGAAGCCCGCGCCCGCGGCGAGGTCGACCATCATGGCCTGCACCTGGCCGCCGGCCACGTCGGTGAGGGCCGGTGCCGCGCCGCGGTAGGGCACGTGCACCATGAACAGGCCGGCTTCGGTCTTGAGCAGTTCCATCGCCAGGTGGTGCGGGCTGCCCGCGCCGGCCGAGGCGTACGAGAAGCTGCCGGGCTTGGCCTTGGCCTGGGCGATGAAGGTCTTGGCGTCGGCGATGCCGCTGGCCGGATTGACCACCAGGATCATCGGGAAGCGGCCCATCAGCGTGACCGGCGCGAGGTCCTTGGTGGGGCTGTACGACAGCGACTTGTAGAGCGAGGGGTTGAACACCATGGTGCCGTTGTCGGCCGACAGCACGGTGTAGCCGTCGGCCGCCGAGCGCGCGGTTTCCGCGGCCGCGATGGCGGTGTTGCCGCCGGGCTTGTTGTCCACCAGCACCGGCTGGCCGGCCTGCGTCGACAGCGTCTGGCCGATGGTGCGCGCGAGGAAGTCGGAACCACCGCCGGCGGCATAGGGCACGAGCCAGCGGATGGGCTTGGCGGGATATGCGGTGGGTTGAGCGGCGGCCTGGGCGAAGGCGGTGCTCGTGACGGCGAGCGCGGGGAGGGCCAGCAGGCAGCCGGCCAGGAACTTCTTCATCGTGTCTCCTGGTTTCTAGGGTTCTGGGAAGCGCAATCCGGGGTCAAAATCCGCGACGGCGAGTTTTGCGTAATGATTGTACGCATAGCGTAAATCGCGAGGCAAGCCCTGGTGCCACCGTACTTACCATCGGGTGCCCGCCACTTTTTTCGAGAACGAGACGATCAGCACATGGCTTCCACCCCGAAGAAAAGCGCCCCCGCCAAGCCGAAGGCCGCAGTCGCAAGGTCGTCCGCCACGCCCGCGCCGCGCGAGCGGCGCCAGCGCGTGCAGTCGGCCGAGACCGGCATGGCGGTGCTCAAGGGCCTGGCGCGCATGGGCGGCAACGCGGGCCTGTCGGGCCTCGCGGCGCACGTGGGCGAGAGCCCGGCCAAGGTGCACCGCTACCTCGCGAGCCTGGTGCAGGAAGGGCTGGTGGCGCAGGACGTCGATTCGCAGCGCTACCGGCTCGGCCCCGAGGCCATCAACATCGGGCTGGCCGCGATGCGCCAGTCCGACCCGGTGCGCGCGGCCGAGCCCGCGCTGGTGCGGCTGCGCGAAGGGCTCGAGGTCACCTGCTTCGTCGCCGTCATGGGCAACAAGGGCCCGACCGTGATGCGCTTCGAGGAGCCGGGCCTGCCGGTCACGGTCAACGTGCGCGCGGGCTCGGTGATGTCGATGCTGTGGTCGGCCACGGGCCGCGCCTTCCTCGGCCTGCTCAACGAGCGCCGCGTGCGCGAGCTGGCCGAGCAGGAGCTCGCCGCGGCGCCGCGCGAGATGCGCGCGCAGCTCGACGCGAAGCAGCCGATCGAGGCCCTGCGCGCCGAGGTGCGCGCGCTGCGCTGCGCGGTGGTGCGCGACACCTACCTGCGCGGCATCAGCGCGGTGGCGGCACCGGTCTACGACTTCACGGGGCGCGTGTGCGCCGTCATCACCGCGCTGGGCGCGAGCGGCGGCTTCGATCCCTCGGCCGATGGCGAGATCGCGACCGCCGTGCTGCGCGAGGCGGCGGCCACCAGCGAGGTGCTGGGCCATGTCGCGGCGAAGGAATGCTGAGCCGCGCTTGACCCGCGCGCGATCCCGGCGATAGGCTGCGCCCGCGCGGTGCGAGGGAGTGCCGCGCCTCCTCGCGGAGCCACCAGCCATCGACAAAGAACGGACAACAAGACATGAAGACTTTTGCCTTCCCCTCCCTTCGCACCCCGGCCATCGCGCTGGCCTGCGCGCTCGCGTTCGCGGGCGCCGCCTCGGCGCAGCAGCCGAACCAGGCCGTGCTCGATGCCGCCACGCAGAAGAAGGAGGAATCGCTCAAGCTGCTCGAGCGCCTGGTCAACATCGACTCGGGCTCGACCAATACCGAGGGCCTGGAGAAGGTCCGCACGCTGGTGGTGGACGAACTGCGCCAGCTCGGCGCGCGCATCGAGACCTTCCCGGCCGAGCCGCATCCGGGCAGCAACGTGGTCGCGACCTTCGCCGGCACGGGCAAGAAGAAGATCCTGATCCTGGCCCACATCGACACCGTGTTCAAGGACGGCACCGCCGCCGCCAAGCCCTTCTACGTGAAGGACGGCCGCGCCTACGGCCCGGGCGTGATGGACAACAAGGGCGGCGTGGTCGCGGGCCTGCAGGCGCTGAAGATCCTGCAGCAGCTGGGCTTCAAGGACTACGGCCAGCTCACCTTCCTGATCGACACCAACGAGGAGACCGGCTCGGTCGGCACCAGCGCGCTGATCGAGCGCGTGGCGAAGCAGCACGACGTGGCGCTGAACCTCGAGCCGGGCCGCCCGGCCGACGGCCTGGTGGTGGAGCGCAAGGGCTCGGCCACCGCGCTGATCGAGGTCAAGGGCCTGGCCGCGCACGCGGGCGTGGCGCCCGAGGCCGGCCGCAATGCCGCGATGGAAGTGGCGCACCAGGTGCTGCAGCTGTCGAAGACCGCCGATGCCGCGAAGAAGACCACCGTCAACTTCACGGTGCTGACCGCCAACGGCCCGACCAACGTGATCCCCGCCACCGCCAGCGCGCGCGGCGATGTGCGCGCCGCCACGCCCGAGGAGCTCGATCGCGTCGAGAAGGACCTGCAGCGCATCTCGCAGAACAAGCTGATCCCCGACACCGAGGTCAAGGTGCGCCTGATCCGCGGCCTGCCGCCGATGCCGCGTTCGCCCGCCTCCGACAAGCTGGTGGCGACCGCCGAGGGCATCTACGCCGAGATCGGCAAGAAGCTCACCATCGAGAGCAGCGGTGGCGCCGCCGATGCGAGCCTGGTGGCCGGCGTCGGCGTGCCGGTGCTCGACGGCTTCGGCATCGTGGGCGGCGGCATCCACACGCCCGAGGAGTACGCCGAGGTCGAGAGCATCGTGCCGCGGCTGTACCTGCTGTCGCGGATGCTGATGGCGTTGAGCGCGAACTGAGCTTCAGGCGGCCGCGCTCTGGAGGCGCGGCAGCACTTCGCGCCCGAGTTCTTCCACGATCTCGCGCGCGTCGCGCGGTCCACGCGCGATGTTCATCAGCACGTGGGCCACGCCCGCATCTTCGAGCCGGTCGAGGTAGGCCACCAGCGCGTCGCGCCCGGTGCGCAGGCCCAGCTCGATCGGCTCGGCCGGCGCATCGGCGCGCTCGAGCAATTCGAGCTGCAGCGACTGGATGAAGGGCTTGGCCTCGCCGCCCGCGCGCTCGCGCAGCGCGGTCTGCCACAGGCCGATGCGGCCCTGCTGGCGCGCCTCGTCGCGGTGATAGGTGGCCCAGCCGTCGGCATGGGCCGCGGTCCACTGCAGCGACTGCCGCGCCGACCCCACCACCACCATGCCGATGCGTTCGGCCGGCGCCGCCATCAGCTCGTGGCCCGCCGCGGCCTCGCGCAGCACGGCGCGTTCGGCAGCCAGCGGCGAGAGGGCGGAGCGCACCAGCGTCCAGCGCTCGCGGAAGGTCTCGGCGCGCTGCGCGATGTCCTCGCCGAAGATCGCGAACTCGGCTTCACGGTCGCCCGAGCCGAGCCCGAGGATGAAGCGCTCGCCCGACAGCCGGTTCAGCGACAGCGCGGCCTTGGCCAGGTGCAGCGGATGGCGCAGCGGCAGCACCGCGGCGGCCGTGCCGAGCGCGATGCGCTGCGTGGCCGCGGCCAGCGTGGCGAGCCAGAGGAAGGGCTCGTCGAGCGGGGCCGTCGGCATCATCCGTTCGCCCTGCGGCGCGAGCACCGGCACGTCGCGCGTCCACAGCGCCGCGAAGCCCAGTGCGTCGGCACGCTGCGCGAGATCGCGCTCGACGGCGAGGTCGGCCATCGCCTCGTCGGGGCGCGCGATCGGTGTCATGAGGCCGAGCGTGAGTCGGCCGGCCTGGAGGGTTTGCTGGTAGGCGCGGTTGAAGGAGGGCATGGGCGGCAGGAGGTGGGGCGAAGGAAATGATCGCACGCGCATCGCGGCCGGCGTCGCGTGGGGACAAGGCCGCCGCGCCAAGCATCTCGATCGGAGATGCGCCGATCTTCAATCCATATGAATCTTGCGCGTAAACCCGCTGCGGTGCCTTCGCGTGCCGCCGCGACCATCGGCGCACCGAATCACAAGCACAGCGAGACACCCATTCCATGAACACGAGCGCGATCACACGGCCCCGGGCAGCGGCGGCGCAAGAGGACGGCGGCGCCGATGCCGTCTACCGCAAGGTCGGCTGGCGGCTCATCCCGCTGCTCTTCGTCTGCTACATCGTGGCCTACCTCGACCGCGTCAACGTCGGCTTCGCCAAGCTGCAGATGCAGGGCGATCTGCAGTTCAGCGAGGCGGTGTACGGCCTGGGCGCGGGCATCTTCTTCATCGGCTACTTCCTGTTCGAGGTGCCGAGCAACGTGGTGCTGCACCGCGTGGGCGCGCGCCGCTGGATCGCGCGGATCATGATCACCTGGGGCCTGCTGTCGGCCGGCACCATGTTCGTGAGCTCGCCGATGTCCTTCTACGTGATCCGCTTCCTGCTGGGCGCGGCAGAGGCGGGCTTCTTCCCCGGGATCATCCTGTACCTGACCTACTGGTACCCGGCCGCGCGGCGCAGCAAGGCGACTTCGCTGTTCCTCGCGGCGATCCCGTTCGCGGGCATCCTCGGCGGCCCGATCTCGGGCTGGATCCTGCAGGGCATGGGCGGCGTCAACGGCTGGGCCGGCTGGCAATGGCTGTTCCTGCTGCAGGGCCTGCCGACCGTGGCGCTGGGCCTGGTCGTGTGGCGCTACCTCGACGACCGCGTGAAGGACGCGCAATGGCTCAGTACCGCCGAGCGCGAGCTGATCGCGCGCGACATCGCGGCCGAGAACCAGGGCAAGGCCGAGCCGCGCATCCTCGAGGTGCTGGGCAACGGCCGCGTCTGGCTGCTGGCGCTGGTGTACTTCGCCTACACCTCGGGCCTGTACGGCATCTCGTTCTGGCTGCCGAGCATCATCAAGGCGATCGGCGTGAAGGGCGCGCTCGACATCGGCCTCTTGAGCGCGATCCCCTGGACCTTCGGCGTGGTCGCGATGTACCTGATGGCGCGCAGCGCCGACCGCCGGCTCGAGTACCGCTGGCACAGCGCGCTGGCCGCCATCGTGGGCGCGATCGGGCTGGTGCTCAGCGTGGCCTTCCACGGCAACGCGGTGCTCGCGATGGCCGGGCTCACGCTCGCCACCATGGGCATCATGTCGACCCTGCCGATCTTCTGGGGCATGCCGACGGCCTTCCTGGGCGGTGCGGCCGCCGCCGCGGGCATCGCGCTGATCAACTCCTTCGGCAACCTCTCGGGCTTCAGCGCGCCCTTCCTCATCGGCCTTATCAAGGACGCGACGCAGAGCACCGACGCGGGCCTGCACATGCTCGCGGGCCTGCTGGTGGTGGGCGCGGTGCTGGTGCTGCTGGTCAAGCCGGCCGCCGCGCGCCGCTGAGCCTTCGTCTTTCCGCGCCGCGGCGTTCGCCCGTGGCGCTTCATTCCCGGTTCCCCACAGAAAGTCCCACCCCATGGATGCGGTCGTGATCTCCCCTGCGCGTCGTTCGCCCTCGGCCGAACTGCTCGCGCTCCTGCAAAGGCGTTTCGAGGAACGCCTGTCGACCAGCCAGGCCGTGCTGCTGCAGCACGGCACCGACGAATCGGCCTATGCGCCGCAACCGCCCGACGCGGTGGTGTTCGTGCAGAGCACCGACGAGGTCGCCTTCGTGGTGCGCGCCTGCGCACGAGAGCGCGTGCCCGTGATCGGCTTCGGCGTGGGCTCGTCGGTCGAAGGCCACCTGCTTGCGGTGCAGGGCGGCGTGTGCATCGACTTCTCGCGCATGAACCGCGTGCTCGCGATCCGTAGCGGCGATTTGACGGCCACGGTCGAGGCTGGCGTGACGCGCGGCCAGCTCAACGCGGCGCTCGCGGATACGGGCTTCTTCTTCTCGGTCGACCCCGGTGCCGACGCCTCGATCGGCGGCATGGTCGCCACCGCCGCCTCGGGCACGAACACCGTGCGCTACGGCACCATGCGCGACAACCTCGTGAACCTCACGGTGGTGACGGCCGACGGCGAGGTGGTGCGCACCGCGACGCAGGCGCGCAAGAGCTCGGCCGGCTACAACCTCACGCAACTCTATTGCGGTTCCGAAGGGACGCTGGGCCTGATCACCGAGGCCACGGTGCGCCTGCATCCGCATCCCGAGGCGCATGCGGCGGCGGTGGTGCATTTCCCCTCGGTGCGCGCGGCGGTCGATGTGGTGATCGAGGCGATCCAGCTCGGCGTGCCGCTCGCGCGCGCCGAGATGCTGGACGCGCTGACGATCCGCGCCGTGAATGCCCACAGCCGCACCACGCTGGCCGAGCAGCCGACGCTGTTCCTCGAGTTCGGCGCGAGCAAGGCGCAGATCGACGAACAGGCCGAGCTGGTGCGCGAGATCGTGGCCGGCCATGGTGGCGGCGCGTTCCAGTGGGCGCTGCGGCAGGAAGAGCGTTCGCGGCTGTGGACGCCGCGCCATCACGCCTACTTCGCCTGCCTGCAGCTCAAGGCCGGCAGCCGCAGCCTCACGACCGATGCCTGCGTGCCGCTGTCGGCGCTCGCGCAATGCATCGACGAGACCCAGGCCGACATCGCCGAACACGGGCTGCTGGCGCCGGTGTTCGGGCATGTGGGCGACGGCAACTTCCATTGCCTGGTGCTGGTCGATCCCGACGATGCCGCCGAGAACGCGGCCGCCGAGGCCTTCAGTCACCGGCTGGTGCAGCGCGCGCTGCGCCATGGCGGCACCTCCACCGGCGAACACGGCGTGGGGCTGCACAAGATGCAGTACCTGGTCGAGGAGCACGGCGCGCAGGCGGTGGGGCTGATGCGCGCGATCAAGCGCGCGCTCGATCCGCACGACATCTTCAATCCCGGCAAGGTCGTGGGCCAGGCCGCGGACTGAGTACCCCCGAATACGACAACACAGGAGACAAGACGATGAAGGGTTCGCACAAGCACACATGGGTCGCGATGGCCGCGGCAGCGTTGATGGCGGGATGCGGCGGCGGGGGCAGTGGCGGCGGCTTCGTGCCGCTGGTGCCACCGGCGAGCGCGCCGCCGGCGGCGCCGCCGCCGCCCGCGCAGTCGCTGGCCGAGAAATGCCCCGCATTCAAGGGCCGATCCGTCGCCGAAGGCGCGGTGCGCGTCGACGATGCGAAGGTGGTGGCCGCCACCGGCGTGCAGCCCGAGTACTGCGTGCTCACCGCGAGCTTCCAGGGTTCGAGCCTGCGCTTCGAGGCGCGGCTGCCGACCTCGGGCTGGAACGGCAAGCTGGCCTTCATCGGCGGTGGTGGCTTCGACGGCGCGCTGCCGAGTGCGGCCGATCCGCAGTTCAGCGCCTCGATCTTCAGCGAGCGCTACGCCACGATCGGCACCAACGGCGGCTACGACTACCCCGGCGTGCGCGACGCCGGCTACTTCGCGGCGCGCTTCGCGGCCGATCCCGAGAAGCTGCTCGACTTCACGCAGCAATCGGAGCACCGCGCGCTGCCGCCGGGCAAGGAACTGATCGCGGCCTTCTTCGGCAGCGGCCCCGCGCGCAGCTACTTCGAGGGCTGCTCGATGGGCGGCCACGATGCGCTGATGCTCGCGCAGCGCTTCCCCGAGGACTTCGACGGCATCGTGGCGCGCGCCCCGGCCGGCAATATCATGGGCCTGTTCGTGCAGTTCAACCGCATCTCGAAGCAGGTGCGCGTGCCGGCCAACACGCTGAACCCGGCCAAGCAGACCCTGCTGGCCAACGCGGTGCTCGCGCAGTGCGATGCGCTCGACGGCGTGGCCGACGGCATCGTCTCGAAGCCCGCGGCCTGCAACTACGACCCCGCGCCGCTGCGCTGCGCGGGTGGCGCCGACACCGGCGATGCCTGCCTGTCGGACGCGCAGATCGCCACGGTGAAGACCATCACCTCGCCGGTCGCCACCGCCGACGGCGCCTGGTCGCACCCGGGCTACAACTTCGGCCTCGAGAACACGGCCGATGGCTGGGGCTCTTACATCTGGCCGCAGGCGGCGCTCGGCGGCAACTCGATCCAGGGCATGTTCTCGGACGGCTTCGTGCGCTCGTTCATCACGCAGGACCCGGCCTTCGACACGCTGGCCTGGAACCCCGATCAGTGGCTCGCGCGCATGGGCGTGGTCGGCGGCCTGTTCAGCGCGGCCGACCCCGACCTGGAGCGGCTGCATGCGCGCGGCGCGAAGCTGATCCTGTGGAACGGCACCAACGACACCTCGGTGAGCGCGCGCGACACCTCGCGCTACTACGACCAGGTGGTTGGCAAGCTGGGGCAGCCCAAGGCCGCCCAGACCGTGGAGCTGTTCCTCGCGCCGGGCGTGGGCCACTGCGCGGGCGGGCCGGGCGCCGACAAGGTCGACCTGCTGAAGGCGATGGCGACCTGGGTCGAGCAGGGCGTGCCCGCGTCGGCGCAAGGCCTGGTGCAGCGCAAGCTCGACGCGGCCACGGGCGCCACCGCGCTCGCGCGGCCGATGTGCAAATACCCCGCGTACCCGCGCTACAAGGGCGCGGGCGACACGAAGGATGCGAAGAGCTTCGACTGCGTGAATTGAAGCCTTGTCCGCCCCATAGGCCGCGAACGCGCGGCCTAGAATGGCCGGCCGTTCCCGCAACCCTGTGGCGAATGGCCGGAGACCCCCCGCCGATGGAACTGCGCCAGTTCAAGTATTTCGTTGCCATCGTCGACTGCGGCAGCCTCTCGCGCGCCGCGCAGCAGCTCTACGTGGCGCAGTCGGCGCTGAGCAAACAGATGGCCGAACTCGAGGCCGAGCTCGACACCCAGCTGCTGCTGCGCAGCCGCAACGGCGTGGCGATGACCGAGGCCGGCAAGGTGTTCTACGAATACGCGCAGGGCATCACCAAGCAGGTCAGCGATGCACGCGCCGCGGTGCACGTGGCGGCCGACTCGGTGGTGGGTTCGGTGGTGGCGGCCTTGCCGCAGAGCGTGTCGCCGATGATCGCGCTGCCGCTGATGCGCGCGGCCGCGCGCCGCTATCCCGACGTGGTGCTGCACCTCAACGAGGAGCTCACGGGCAACATGGCCGACCAGCTCACGCGCGGCCGCGTCGACGTGGCCGTGTTCTCGCCGACCATGCCCGCCGAGGACGTGGCCTTCACGCCGCTGGTGGAGGAGGACTTCGTATTCCTCGAATCGCCGCAGAGCCCGCATGCGCTGCCCGAGGGCGAGGTGAGCATCGAACAGGCGACCGCGCGGCCGCTGGTGTGGCCCGCCAATGCGCACGGGCACTGCACGCGCTGGCTGGTCGACGCGGTGCTCGAGGCCGCGGGCCAGCCGGCCGCGCGCGTGGCGGCCGAGATCAATTCGGTCTACACGCTCAAGGCCGCGGTCGAGGCGGGGCTGGGGCCGACCATCATGCCGCTGGGACTCGCACAGCGCGAAGTCAGCGAAGGCCGACTCGCGGCGCACCGCATCGCCTCCGGCGCGATGTTTCGCACGCTGGGGCTGTGCGTGTCGGTGCACCTGCCGACCGGCAATGCCAAGCGCGCGATCTGCGCGCTGATCGCCGAGGTGATGCAGGGCCTGTGCGCGTCGGGCGAATGGGCCGGCGCGCGGGCCGTGCAGGCCGCGAAGAAGACGAAGGCCTGAGTCAGGCGCGACGCTTGCGCGCGGCGGCCGGCTTGCGGAGCTCGGCAGGCCTCGGGAAGAGACGCAGGATCGCCGCGCGCACGTCGTCCTTCATGCGCTCGGCCGCATCGGCCTCGCCCGACAGGTGGCGCAGCAGCGCCTGCTGGAACAGGCCGTCGAACAGCGAATAGGCCGCGGCGGGCGGCAGGCCCGTGGGCACACCCGCGAGCTCCTCGAAGCGGACCATGATGCGCCAGATCATCGCCTCGAGGCTCTTGTCGATCTCGGTCACGTCGTCGCGGAAGGCGGCCTCGAACAGCGCCTGCGAGCGCAGGTCGTACCAGAGGCGGTGCATGTGGCCCTCGTCGCGCAGCGTGTCGGCCAGGCTCTGCAGGAAGCCTTCCGTCAGTTCGTCGAAGCTGGTGGCGCTGTCGACCGCGTGGTCGTAGCGCTTGACGCAGCGCGCCTTGTACTGCTTCACGCTGCAGACGATCAGGTCGACCTTGTCGGTGAAGTAGTAGTGCAGCACGCCGTGCGAGAACTCGGTGTTCTGCGCGATCTCGCGCAGGCTGGTGCGTGCGTAGCCGAGCGTGGCGAGCGTGGTCAGCGCGGCCTCGCCGAGCTCGGCGCGCCGCTCCTCGAACTTGTCGACCCTGGCCTTCGGCACCCGGGCCGTCGACGGTTGTTCCTGCTGTCGTGTCGTCATTTCCACCGCGCCGCGCGATGCGCGAGCCGCTCTCGTTGTCCGTTGATCTGCAAACCATAGCACGCATGGCACGCCCGTGCGAAACGGCGTTCCAGCCTGTTCCGGGCACCATTCTAAAAAATCTGGACGGTCGTCAAAGAAAATCTTGACACTCGTCAAGACGATTTCTAGGATGGCCGCTCCATCTCACAACCAGACCACAGGAGACAAGCGATGGGACAGTTCGATCTGAAGGGGCGCAAGGCGCTCGTGACGGGTGGCGCGCGCGGTATCGGCGCCAGCATTGCGCAGGCGCTGACCGAGGCCGGCGCGGCGGTGATGATCGGCGACGTGCTCGCCGACGTGGGGCGGGCGACCGCCCAGCGCCTCTCGTCCGGCGGGGCGAAGGCGGGCTTCGTGCCGCTCGACGTCACCGACGATGCGGCCTGGGCCGCCGCCGTCGAGACCACGGTGAAGGAGCTCGGCGGGCTCGACATCGTGGTCAACAACGCGGGCATCGAGATCACCTCGCTGGTGGTCGACGTGCAGGCCGAGGACCTGCGCCGCATGCTCGACGTGAACGTGACCGGCACCCTGCTGGGCATGAAACACGCGTTCCGCGCGATGCGCCCCGGCGGCGCCGCGGGCGCGGGCGGCGCGGTGGTCAACATCGCCTCGGTCGCCGCGACCATCGCCTTTCCCGCCATCGCGGGCTACTCGGCCACCAAGTCGGCTGTCGACCGCGCGACCCGCGTGGCCGCGATGGAGTCCGGCAAGCTGGGCTACGGCGTGCGCGTCAACTGCATCTACCCGGGGCTGGTGCCCACCGACATGGGCATGAAGCTCGCGAACGACATCGTCGCCGCGGGCCTCGCGCCCAGCGTGGAGGCGGCCGTCGGCGACGTGATCGGCCAGACGCCGCTGGGCCGGCTCGGCGAGGTCGGCGACATGGCCGACGTGGTGGTCTTCCTCTGCTCCGACGCGGCCCGGTTCATCACCGGCGCCGGCCTCGCGGTGGACGGCGGCATGGGCATGTGAAGGCCATGCGCGAACAGAACAAGTCACACATCAGGCAAGAAAAAGGAGAGACGACATGAGCAGCAAGAACAAGAAGCCGGTCATCGTGTACGGCGCCTCGGGCTACACCGGGCGGCTGGTCTGCGAGTACCTGCGCGAGTACAACATCCCGTTCATCGCCGCGGGCCGCAGCAAGGAGAAGCTCGACGCCGCGATGAAATCGAACGTGCCCGGCATCGAGACCGCGCGCTACGAGGTGGTGGAGGTGGCGCATTCGGTGGAGGCGCTCACCGAGCTCTTCACCGGCGCCTCGGTGGTGCTCAACACGGTGGGGCCGTTCGCCAAGTTCGGCCCCGAGGTGGTCGAGGCCTGCCTCAACGCCGGCTGCCACTACACCGACACCACGGGTGAGCAGGACTGGCTGATCACGCTCGACCAGCAATGGGGCGCCAAGTTCGCCGCCGCGGGGCTGCTGCTGTCGCCGGGCCTGGCCCACATGTACACCACGGGCGAGATCGCGGCGCAGCTGTGCCTCGAGACGCCCGGGCTCGACACGCTCGACATCGCCGTGTTCTGGGGCGGCAGCCCGACCATCGCGTCGACGCAGACCATCCTGGTCAATGCAGCGACGTCGAAGGCCTACTACCTCGAGCAGAACGAGTACGTCGAGTGGCAGCCCGATGCCGGTCTCTACCACCTGTCGATCCCGGGCCAGCACGAGGCCGCGCTGGCGCTGCCCTGGGGCGGCACCTCGCACCCCGTGTGGTTCAAGCGCGATCCGCGCGTGGCCAACGTCAAGGTGCTCGGCGGCGTCTTCAACAAGCCGCTGATGATGGGCGTGCCGCAGATCGTGGCGGCCGCGCTCAAGGCCACCGAGGGCATGAACGAGGAGGACCGCTACGCGGCGCTGGCGCAGACGGCTTCGAGCGTGATGAACACCATGCCGCCGCGCGAGAACCCGCGCATCAACAAGTCGGTCGATTCGGTGCATGCCTCCGGTCCGCTGGGCCGCGTGCACTGCGTGATCTTCGGCAACTGCAACTACAAGCAGACCGGCCTGCTGCAGGCCTATGCGGCGGCCTCGCTGCTGCAGCAGCCGCCGCGCCGCGCCGGCTTCGCCTCGGGCTGCCAGGCCTTCGGGCATCGCGAGCTGCTGGGCGCGCTGCGCGGCTTCGGCCTGGTGCAGGAACCCGTGCTCACGCGCATGGGCTGACCCCGATGCGTCTCGTCGACTACCTCGACAAGGGCGCCCAGCTGGGCGCCGATGCGCCCTGCCTGACCCTGGGCGAGACCGACCTCAGCTATGCCCAGGTGCAGCGCATCAGCTGGCGCGTGGCGCGCGGCCTGCAGCGCGCCGGCCTGCAGCCCGGCGACAAGGTGGCCGTGCTCTCGAGCAACGATGCGATGGCCTTCGCGACGGTGTTCGGCATCTCGCGCGCGGGCGGCGTGTGGTGCCCGATCAACCCGCGCAACGAAGCGAGCGAGAACGCCTTCGTGCTCGATGCCTTCGACTGCGCCTGCCTGGTGTTCCACGGCAACTACGCGCCCATGGTCGAGCAGATGCGTTCGCAGCTGCCCAAGCTGCGTGCGCTGGTCTGCCTCGATGCGCGGCAACCCTTCGCGCCTTCGATGGACGACTGGCTCGAGGGCCTGGACGACGCGCCGCTCGACATCGCGCCGCCCGACGACGTGGCGATGATCGCGGGCACCGGCGGCACCACGGGCCAGCCCAAGGGCGTGATGCTCACGGGGCGCAACCTCGAGGCGATGTCGGCGCTCACGCTGATGGGCTATCCCTTCGAGGGCCGGCCCGCCTACCTCGCGCTCGCGCCGCTCACGCACGCGGCCGGCGTGCTGTGCCTGCCGGTGATGGCGCTCGGCGGGCGCGTGGTCATCATGCCCAAGCCCGACCTCGGCGAGTTCCTCGCGCTGATCGAGCGCCACCGCATCACCCACGCCTTCCTGCCGCCGACGCTGATCTACATGCTGCTGCAGCATCCGGAACTCGCGGCGACGAAGCGCGATTCGCTGCAGTGCTTCTGGTACGGCGCGGCGCCGATGTCGGCCGCGCGGCTCGAGGAGGCGCTCACGAAGATCGGCCCGGTGATGGCGCAGCTCTTCGGCCAGACCGAGGCGCCGATGATGATCTCGATGATGTCGCCGCGCGAGCACTTCAATGCCGACGGCTCGGTGGCGAAGCACCGCCTCGCCTCGGCGGGACGGCCCGGGCCGCTGGTGCAGGTGGGCGTGATGAACGCCGAGGGCGAGCTGCTGCCCACGGGCGAGAGCGGCGAGATCGTGGTGCGCGGCTCGCTCGTGATGCAGGGCTACTACAAGGACCCGAAGGCCACGCAGGAGGCCTCGCGCTTCGGCTGGCACCACACGGGCGACATCGGCCGGCTCGACGACGACGGCTTCCTCTACATCGTCGACCGCGCCAAGGACATGATCATCTCGGGCGGCTTCAACGTCTATTCGGCCGAGGTCGAGCAGGCGTTGATGCAGCACCCCGACGTGCAGGACAGCGCGGTGATCGGCCTGCCCGACGAGAAGTGGGGCGAGCGCGTCGTGGCGGTGCTGCAGCCGCAGGCGGGCCGCAGCATCGACGCCGAGGCGATCAAGGCCTTCGTCAAGGCGCGCATCGGCAGCGTGAAAGCGCCCAAGCAGGTCGAGGTGTGGAGCGACCTGCCGCGCTCGAAGGTCGGCAAGGTGCTCAAGAAGGACGTGCGCACCATCCTGCTCGCGGCCTCGACGCGCGAGCCGGGCGAATAGAGGCGGGAGATCGGCGGCACTGCGCTGCCGATCTCCCCGCGATCAGAAGCGCGCCTTGAGCGAGGCCGTCGGCCCCTGCAGGCGAATCTTCAGCCGCGCGTCGGCCGTGCCGCTGTCGCGCGTGATGTCGATGTTGGTCACGTTGTAGGCCAGCACCAGGCCCACGTTCTTGACCGGGAACCACTCCACGCCGGCCGCGGCGTTGTAGATGTTGCCGTGCGAGCTGCCGCCGTTCTTCCACACGCCCGAGGCGTCGGCGAACAGCCGCAGGTCGGGCGTGATCGCATGACGCACGCCGATCTCGAGCAGCGGTGCGATCGCATCGCGGCTCGAGCTCTCGTTGAGCGTGCCGAACTGGCCGTTGACGCCCGCGAGCGCGCTCACGCCGAGCTTGATGCGGTAGTAGGCCGCGCCGGCACCGAGGCCCAGCACCGTGTTGCCCGAGCCGATCCACCACTTGTACGAGAGCTTGGCGAAATCGACCTGCGTGTCGACGTTGGCATTGCCGAAGGCCGCGATGGTGCCGAGCCCGCCGAGAGAGGTGCCGCCCGAGAGGCCGCCGGAATAGTCGCGCTTGTAGCGGAAGTAGTCGAACGAGAGGCCCTGCGTGTCGCCGAGCAGCACGTCGGCCGTGATGCGCGGCATGGTCACGCGACCGGGCTTGATGTCGCCGGTGCGCAGCGAGCCGTAGGGCGTGCCCACCGAGGCGTCGAACTTGGGATCGGCGGCATAGGCGCCGACGGAAAGGCTGAAGCGGTCGAGCGCCGGCGACGGGTCGGCGAGGGCGGGCGTGGCGGCTGCGAGCAGGCCGCCGCCGGCCAGGGCGGCGACGAGGGTGGCGTGGCCGCGGGCGCGCGAACGGAGCAAGGGCATGAAGAAGGTCCTTCGAAGAAGAGGCAAAAACTGAAACCCTCGGACCTGCGTTCGCTACGCCGCGAGGCCGGTCGGCCTGCGGTGTCGCTCGGGGTTCCGGGGCGCTGCTCCCTGTTGTTGACCCCCAAGTTATTAGGTGCGGCTCCCCGCGCGTATGCGTCGAAGCCGTCAGCGCCTGTAGGAGATTCGCCATGCCCGCGTTCGCCTTCAGCCGACGGCGATGTGCCGCGCGCCAGCCTAGGGCGCGACGCGGTTCGCGCCTCAGCGCCGCGCGATGTCGAGCTGCGTGACCGGCGCGCTGTCGTTGCCCCACGAGCCGCGGATGTAGGTCAGCACGGCCGCGAGGTCGGTGCCGTCGAGCGTCTCTCCGAAGGGCGGCATGCCGTAGGGGCGCGGATTGCCCGCGGTAGTCGGCAGGAAGCCGCCATGGCTCACGACCTGGATCAGGTTGACGGGTCGTGCCATGTTGACGGCGCGGCTGCCCGCGAGCGGCGGGTAGGCGCCCGGCGCGCCCTGGCCCTGGTCGCCATGGCAGTAGGCGCAGCGCTGGTCGTAGATGCGGTTGCCGCGCGCCATCTCGCCGGCATCGCGCCGGTAGGTGGAGGGGCGCGCGGGCTTGGCGTCTGCGGCCTCCTGCGCGACGGCCGGCAGGTCCTTGAGGTAGGCGGCCATCGCCGACAGATCGGCCTCGGACAGATGCTGCGTGCTCTCGAACACCACGTCGGCCATCGGGCCCATCACCGAGCCGCGCGGCGCGCTGCCGTTCTTCAGCAGCGCCACCACCTCGGTGGCGGGCCAGCCGGACACGCCGGCCTCGCGCGGATCGGCCAGCGAGGGCGCATACCAGTTCTGCACCGCGATCAGGCCGCCCGAGAGGCCGCGCTGCGTCTCGGTGGCGCCGAAGGCATTGCGGCTGCCGTGGCAGGCGATGCAGTGGCCCAGGCCGTCGACCAGGTAGGCGCCGCGGTTCCATTCGGCCGGCTTGCCCGCGTCGGCGACGAAGGTCTGCGGCGTGAAGAAGAGGGCGCGCCAGACGCCGAGGGCGGCCTGCGTGTCGTAGGGGAAGCGCAGGCGGTGCGGCCGGTTCGGCGTGTCGGCGGCCGGCAGGCTGCGCAGGTAGGCGTAGATCGCGTCGGAGTCCTCGCGCGTGACGCGCGTGAAGCTCGGATACGGGAAGGCGGGGTAGAGCAGCCGGCCGTCCTTCGAGCGGCCGTTGTGCATCGCGCGCCAGAAGTGCGCGCTGCTCCAGCCGCCGATGCCGTGCTGGGCATCGGGCGTGAGGTTGGTCGAGTGGATGGTGCCGAAGGGCGTCTCGATCGGCAGGCCGCCCGCGTAGGCCTGGCCGCCGCGCGTGGTGTGGCAGCCCGCGCAGTTGCCGGCCAGCGCGAGGTAGCGGCCGCGCTCGATGCGCTGCGGCGTGGCCTCGAAGGCCTCGGCCTGCTCGGGAATGGCGGCTTCGCCGCGCAGGTTGAGCGCGACCACGCCGCCGGCCACGGCGGCCAGCAGCAGCACGAGCACGAGCAGGGTCCAGAACAGGCGTTTGAGCGCGGTCATCGTCGCGGCCTCACTGCATGCCGCCGCAGGCCATCGGCAGCGGCGCGGCCGGCGCGGACACCGGCTTGGGGTTGGCGGGCATCGGCTGCACCGCGAGCCAGCTCGCGACGGCGTTGATGTCGGCGGTGGTCATGCGCCGTCCGATCTCGGCCATGCAGTCGGGCGCGAGCGCATGGCGCTCGTTGGTGAGCCAGGCGCCGAGCTGCGAGGAGACGTACAGGCGCGGCAGCCCCAGCAGGCCCGGGATCGCGGGCTGCACGCCAGTGAGTGCGGCGCCGTGGCAATGCACGCAGGCCGGGATGTTGCGCGTGGCGTCGCCCTCGAGCGCGAGCTGGCGGCCGCGCGCGAGCTGGGCGGGCGGCGCATCGCTGGTCGGCGAGACCGCGGCATAGGGCAGGTCGAGGCCGGCGAAGTAGTCCGCGATCTCCTGCAGGTAGGCGTCGGACATGTGGCGCACCATGTAGTTCATGTCGGTGTTGGAGCGCCGGCCGTCGCGGAAGCTGCGCAGCTGGTTGAACAGGTAGCCCGCGGGCTTCCCGGCCAGCCGCGGGAAGAAGGCCGCGTTGCCGGTCGAGCCCTGGCGGCCATGGCAGGCGATGCAGGCGGCCACGCGCTGCTCGATGGTGTCGGGGACGCCGGCCGGTTCGGCCGCGCGCGCGGGCTGCAGGCCGAAGGTCGCAACGGCCAGCGCCGCCAGCGTGGCGCGCAGCCCGTGGTGCAGTGGTCGCGAAGGAAGTCGCACGTGTCTCATGGCGGAAGGGCGCGGCTGCATCGGCCGCACGTCGTTGCTTCGTGGGAAAACGTCGTCGGGCCCGGCGCGGTGCCCCGGGGACGTCGTGACCATACCAGCGCGCGCACGCCGCGGCGTACGCTGGGACAAAAAGTCCCATCGGGCGCGCCGCACCGCGCAGCGCCGTAGCCACGGCGCTAAGCTGCGTCCCATGTCCACGCTCCACCCCCTGTCCACCACCACCGGTCCGCAGCGCCTGCTGTATGGCGGCATCGTCGGCGTCGCCATCGCGGCGATCCCCTGGCCACTGGGCCTGATGGCGCGCGGCCTGGCCGGCTGGTGCGCGGCCGTGCTGGTCTACCAGGTGCTGACCTGGTGGCTGGCCGACACCTTCGACGCCAAGCGCACGCGCGAACGCGCGCAGTCGCTCGACCAGCCGAACCTGATGATCCTGGTGTCGATGCTGGTGGTGGTGGGCGCGAGCGTGGTGGCGATCGCGATGCTGCTGCAGCAGGTCAAGCAGTTGAGCGGCATCGAGCGCGCGGTCCACATCGGGCTCGGGCTGGTGGCGCTCGCGGGCTCGTGGCTGATGATGCATTCCATCTACGCCTTCCACTACGCGCACCGCTACTACAACGACGAGAAGCACCGTGGGCCCGACGCGGGCGGCTTGGACTTCCCGGGCAAGCAGGACCCCGACTACTTCGACTTCCTCTACTACGCCTACGTGATCGGCATGACCTCGCAGGTGTCGGACGTGCAGGCCACCTCGCGCGAGATGCGGCGCATCACGCTGATCCACAGCGTGCTGGCCTTCGCCTTCAACATGCTGGTGCTCGCGCTGTCGGTCAACGTGGTGGCCGGCGCGATCTGATTTCGGCTCAGGCCTTGGCGGGGCGGGGCCAGAGCTTCACGAGGCCGGTCGACAGCGCCACGCCGCAGACGATCACCACGGCGCAGGTCAGCATCCACTGCGTGATGGTCTCGCCGAGGAACACGGCGCCGTAGAAGGCCGCGAACACCGGCACCAGGAAGGTCACGGTCAAGGCGCGCGCAGGGCCGGCGCGCTCGATCAGCCGGAAGAACAGGATGTAGGCCACGCCGGTGCAGGCGATGCCGAGCGCGAGCAGCGCGAGCCAGGCGCGCGCACCGGGCATCTGCGCGGGCCAGAGCCAGATCGCGGGCACGGCGAGGAACAGCGAAGCGCCGATCTGGCTGCCGGTGGCAGTGGCGAGCGGCGGCACGCCGGTGAGGAAGCGCCGCGTGGCGCTGGCCGAGATGCCGTAGCACAGGCAGGCCGCGAGGCAGGCCAGCATGGCCCACAGCGCCGCGAGGTTGCTGGCGCCGGTGTGCAGGCCGGCGCCGCCGCTGGCGAGCATGGCGACGCCGATGAAGCCGATCACCAGGCCGACCAGCCGCGAGCCGTCGGGCCGCTCGCGGAACCAGGCCCAGGCCACCAGCGCGCCGAACATCGGCGTGGCCGCGTTGAGCACGGCGGCGAGGCTGCTGTTGATGCTGAGCACCGCGAAGCTGAACAGCGCGAAGGGCAGGCCCGAGTTGAAGACGCCGACCGAGAAGCTGGGCTTCCAGTGGCGCGCGAGCGCGGGGCCCTGGCCGCGCAGCAGCGCGATCGGCAGCAGGAACAGCGCGGCGATGCTCACGCGCACCGCCGCGGTCGGCAGCGCGCCGAACTCGGCGGCGCCGATGCGCATGAACAGGAAGGAGGCGCCCCAGAGCGCGCCGAGCAGCACGAGGTCGACGAGCCAGCCCTTGGGCTTGGGTGCGCCGGCGGCAGTGGTGGTGGAGGTGGTCATGCGGTGTTGTCGTTGTGTGTTCTCTTGCGCCTGGCCGTGGGCCAGGCGTTCCCGACCCGCGAGCCTAACGCACGCCTTCGAGCTCGAGCAGCGCGCTCTTGCGCTCGAGCCCGCCGGCATAGCCGGTCAGCGAGCCGTTGGCGCCGAGCACGCGGTGGCAGGGCACGATCACGCTGATCGGGTTGCGGCCCACGGCCGCACCCACCGCGCGCACCGCGGCCGGGTTGCCGACGTTCGCGCTCAGCGCGCCGTAGCTGGTGGTGGCGCCCGCGGGGATCGCGAGCAGCGCCTGCCACACGCTCTGCTGGAACGCGGTGCCGTGCGACAGGTCGAGCGGCAGCTCGAAGCGGTCGCGCTTGCCGGCGAAATAGTCGCGCAGCTGTGCGGCCGTTTCGACGAACACCGGGTGGTCGTCGCGCGTCTGCCAGCCCGTGGTGTCGGGCCAGTGGCGCTGCTGGTCGAACCAGACACCGGCCAGGCCGGCGTCGGTGGCGGCCATGGTGATGCCGCCGAGCGGGCTGTCGTAGTGCGAGGTGTAGATGACGGTCTTCTTGAACTTCATGGCTTTTCAGGCGGTGAGGCCTGCCGTTGGGTTGGAAGGGATATCCGCGGCGGCTGGCTCGACGGACGGCGTGGAAGGGACGGGTGCGTGCCAGGCGCGCAGCACCGCATAGCTGCGCCACGGGCGCCAGGCCTGCGAGGCCTCGCTCGCGGCGCGCGCGGTGCTCACGCCCAGCGCCTTCTGCAGCGCGACGTCGCCGGCCGGAAAGGCATCGGGCCAGCGCAGCGCGCGCATCGCGATGTACTGCGCGGTCCAGGCGCCGATGCCCGGCAGTTCCTGCAGCGCGGCGATGGTCGAGGGCACGTCGGCGCCCGCGTGCAGCGGCAGCCGGCCTTCGGCCGCGGCGCGCGCCAGCGCATGCAGCGCGGCCTGGCGCTGGCGCACGATGCCGAGCTGGCCCAGCGCATCGCCGCTGGCGGCCGCGATGGCGGCGGGCGTGGGGAACAGGCGGTCGAGCCCGTCGATGGGCGTGGCGATCGGTTCGCCGAAGGCCTCGACCAGCCGCGAGCCCAGCGTGCGCGCCGCGGCCACCGTGATCTGCTGGCCCAGCACCGCGCGCACCGCGAGCTCGAAGCCGTCGACCGTGCCCGGCACGCGCAGCCCGTCGCCATGCGGAAAGGCGTCGTGCAGCGCGGCGTTGATGGCCATCGGGTCGGCGTCGATGTCGAGCATGGCGCGGGCGCGGCTGATCACCACCGGCAGCACCGGGGCCAGCGAATTGCTGACCGACAGCAGCATCTGTTCGCGCGCCATGTCGAAGCGCAATTGCAGCCAGCCCGCATGCACCTGCGCACCGTGCTGCACGCGCAGCGTGCGCGCCAGCCGCGTGAAGGCCGGGGCCGGCGCCTTGGCGTTCTTGCCGGCGGTGGGCACCTTGCCGTCCTCGGCCGTGATGCTCTCGACCCCGCGCAGCGCGCGCCGCGCGAAGAAGCCGAGCATCGCGTTCGGGTCGTAGGGCGGGCGAAAGCCCAGCCGCACCTCGATCGCGCGGCCGTCGCCGCCCTCGGCGCCGCCGGCGCGCCGCAAGGCGCTCGGATTGAGCCCGTAGTGCTCGACGAAGGCCGCGTTGAAGCGGCGCACGCTCGCGAAGCCGCTGGCCAGCGCCACCTGCGTCATCGGCAGGCGGGTGTCGGCGATCAGCTGCTTGGCCGCGAGCAGGCGGCGCGTCTGCAGGTACTGCAGCGGCGAGACGCCGAACTGGGCCTCGAAGATGCGGCGCAGGTGGCGGTCGCTGACACCGAGCCGGGCCGCGATCTGCGCGGCGCCCGGGCCCTCGTCGGTCCAGGCGTCGGGCTCGTCGATCAGCCGCGCCGCCTGCTGCGCGAGGATGCGCGAGGCATCCTCGGTCGACCAGTTGGCCGTGCCCATGGGCCGCGGCGCCAGTTCGGGCCGGCAGCGCAGGCAGGGGCGGAAGCCCTCGGCCTCGGCCTGGGCCGCATGGCGGAAGAAGCGGCAGTTCTCGCGCCGCGGCAGCTTCACGCGGCAGACCGGGCGGCAGTAGATGCCGGTGGAGGTCACCGCGGTGAAGAACGAGCCGTCGAAGCGCGCGTCGTGCGTCTTCAGCGCCAGGTAGCAGGCATCGCTCTCGAGCACGTCGGGGGAGGCGTTGGCGTTTGTCATGGGCCAAATATTAAGGTTTCGAGGCGTTTCGACTGGCCGTTTTCGGACATGTGGGTACCCCTGGCGATGCCTACAATCCCCGGGTCCACGAATCCTGAGGGGAATCCTTTTTCATGCAGTTCAGCGCCTCGATCTTCAAGGCCTATGACATTCGCGGCGTGGTGCCCTCCACGCTGGACGCCGAAGTGGCACAAGCCTTGGGTCGGGCCTTCGGCAGCGCGGCCCGCGCCGCCGGCGAAAAATCCGTGGCCGTGGGGCGCGATGGCCGCCTGTCGGGCCCTGCGCTCTCCGAAGCGCTGATCCGTGGCCTGGTGGCCGCCGGCATCGAGGTGATCGACGTGGGCGCGGTCACCACGCCCATGCTGTACTTCGCGGCCCACACGCTTGCCACCAGCGGCATCCAGGTCACGGGCAGCCACAACCCCAAGGACTACAACGGTTTCAAGATGGTGCTGGCTGGCCGCGCGATCCATGGCGACGAGATCCAGGCGCTGCGCAAGGCCATGGAAGACGGCAGCGCGACGCTCGCGCCCGGCGGCAGCGTGCGCCGGGTCGACGTGACCGAGGCCTACGTGCAGCGCATCGTGGGCGACGTGCGGCTCGCGCGGCCGATGAAGATCGTGGTCGATTCGGGCAACGGCATCGCCGGTGCGACGGCTCCCGCGATCTTCCGCGCCCTGGGCTGCGAGGTGACCGAGCTGTTCAGCGAGGTCGACGGCAACTTCCCGAACCACCATCCCGACCCCAGCAAGCCCGAGAACCTGAAGGACCTGATCGCCGCGCTGCAACAGGGCGACGCCGAGCTGGGCCTGGCCTTCGACGGCGACGGCGACCGGCTGGGCATCGTCACCAGGGATGGCCAGAACATCTTCCCCGACCGCCAGATGCAGGTGTTCGCGCAGGACGTGCTGTCGCGCGTGCCGGGCGGCACCATCGTCTACGACGTGAAGTGCTCGCAGCGCCTGGGCCCGGCGATCGAGGCCGCGGGCGGCAAGCCGCTGATCTTCAAGACCGGCCATTCGCTGATCAAGGCGAAGATGAAGGAACTCGATTCGCCGCTGGGCGGCGAGATGAGCGGCCACATCTTCTTCAAGGAACGCTGGTTCGGCTTCGACGACGGCACCTATGCCGGCTGCCGCATGCTCGAGATCCTCAGCAGGAGCCCGAACGCGAGCGACGTGCTCAACGCGCTGCCCACGAGTTTCTCCACGCCCGAGCTCAACGTGAAATGCGCCGAGGGCGAGCCGCACGCGGTGGTCGAACAACTGCTGAAGGCGGCGAGCTTCGAGGCTCCGGCGCAGGTGTCGACCATCGACGGCCTGCGCGTCGATTGGCCCGACGGCTTCGGCCTGATCCGCGCCTCCAACACCACGCCGGTGCTGGTGCTGCGCTTCGAGGGCCAGACCCAGGCGGCGCTCGAACGCATCCAGGCCCGCATGCTGGCGCTGCTCCAGACCGTCAAATCCGACGCTGCGCTCGCCGCCGCGGCGCACTAGGGCAAGAGCACCGTGCGTTCATTGCTGCTGCGCCTGTACGGCGCCTTCACCACCCTGGCCCAGCCGCTGGTGCGCCGCAAGCTGCGGCGCCGCGCGGCGGCCGAGCCCGGCTACGCGGTGGCGGTCGAGGAGCGCTTCGGCCACTACGACGCCGCCACCACCGGCCACGCCCAGTGCTGGGTGCACGCGGTCTCGCTCGGCGAGACGCGCGCCGCCGCCATCCTCATCGAGGAGCTGCGGCGCCAGTTCCCCGAGATCCCGATCCTGCTCACGCACGGCACCGCCACCGGCCGCGAGGAGGGCGCCAAGCTGCTGCGCGAGGGCGACACGCAGGTCTGGCAGCCCTGGGACACGCCGGGCGCCGTGGCGCGCTTCCTCGACCGCTTCCAGCCGCGCATCGGCGTGCTGATGGAAACCGAGGTCTGGCCCGAGATGGCCGCGGCCTGCGCCGAGCGCCGCATCCCGCTGGTGCTGGCCAATGCGCGGCTCAACGAGAAATCGCTGGCTTCGGCCGAGCGGCTGGGCTGGCTGGCGCGGCCGGCCTATTCGGCGCTGAGCGCGGTCTGGGCCCAGACCGAGGCCGACGCGCACCGGCTGGTGTCGCTGGGCGCCAAGGTCTCGGGCATCTACGGCAATCTCAAGTTCGACGCCACGCCCGACGTGCGGCAGCTGCATGCGGCCGCCAAGCTGCGCGGCACGCTGCCCAAGCCGATCGTGGTGCTGGCCAGTTCGCGCGACGGCGAGGAACGCCTGCTGCTCGAGGTGCTGCGGCGCTTCGGCGCCACCGCGCCGGTGCCGCCCGAGCAGGGTGCGGTCCGCTCGATCTCGAAGCGGGTGCACGACGTGCAGTGGATGATCGTGCCGCGCCATCCGCAGCGCTTCGACGAGGTGGCTGCGCTGATCGAGGCCGAGGGCTTCGCGGTGGCGCGCCGCAGCACGGCGGGCCAGCCGGCCGAGGCCGAGATCTGGCTCGGCGATTCGCTCGGCGAGATGGCGCTGTACTACGGCCTGGCCGACGTCGCGCTGCTCGGCGGCAGCTTCGAACCCCTGGGTGGCCAGAACCTGATCGAGCCCGCGGCCTGCGGCTGCCCGGTCGTGATGGGACCGTCGACCTTCAATTTCGCGGAGGCCGCGCAGTTGTCGCTCGCGGCCGGTGCCTCGCTGCGTGTCGAGACCATGGAACAGGCCGTGACCAGCGCGCTCAAGCTGGTCGAGAACCGCGAGCGCCGCGAGGCGATGTCGCAGGCCGCGCAGGCCTTCTCGTCCTCGAACCGCGGCGCGGCCGAGCGCACGGCGGCCGCGGTGCTCACGATCGCGATGGCGGCCGAGCCCGAGGAACCGGTGGAGCCGGCGCTGGCCGACGAGCCGGCGAAGCCGCCGGCCCAGGCTGCGCAGCCGGCAGCTGAAGGCCCGCGCGAACGCGCGGAGCCCACGCTCGACTAGGGTTTCAGCGCCCCGGGTTCAGCACCGGCGGCGGCGGCGGTGCCACGGGGATCGCGGGCGGCGGCGGATTGAACGGCGCCACCGGCACCGGCGGCACCACCGGCACGCTGGGCCGCGCGGGCGGCACGGCCACGGCGTTCGGATCGGCCGGCGTGGTCGATGGGGCCGGCACCGCGGGCACGCTGCCGTTCTTCGCCAGCGTGGCGTTGATGGCGTCCATGTCGGCCACGGTCAGCGTGCCGTTGGCCTGGCGCAGCTTCAGGTTGCCCAAAAGCACGTTGTAGCGCGCCTGCGCGAGGTCGCGCTTGGTCTGGTAGAGCTGGCTCTGCGAATTGAGCACGTCGATGTTGATGCGCACGCCCACCTGGTAGCCCAGGCGGTTGGCGTCGAGCGCGCTCTGGCTCGAGGCCTCGGCGGCCTCGAGCGCCTTGACCTGGCCCGCGCCCGAGACCAGCCCGAGGTAGGCCGCGCGCGTGGCCTGCGCCACGTTGCGGCGCGTGCCGTCGAGCACGCTGCGCGACTGGTCCTCGAGGGCCAGCGTTTCCTTGATGCGGTTCTCGGTCGCGAAGCCCGCGAACAGCGGCAGGTTGAAGGTCACGCCCACGGTGGCGGCGTTGATGCGCGTGCCCACGGTGCTGGTGCTGGTGCCGTTCGGGTTGCGCGTGACGTTGTAGCCGAGGTTGGCGTCCAGCGTGGGCTTGTGGCCGGCGCGCGCCTTCTCGATCTCGAGGCCCGCCACGTCGACGCCGAGCTGCGCCTGGCGGATCGCCGGATGCCCGGCGTCGGCCTGCGAGACCCAGGCCTCGATGTCGGCCGGCTGCGCGGTCGGCAGCACCACCGGCACGGCCAGCGGCACCGGCACGCTGCCGGGGCGGCCCACCAGCTGGTCGAGCACGATCTTCTTCACGCGCAGGTCGTTCTCGGCCGCGATCTCCTGCGCCACCACGAGGTCGTAGCGGGCCTGGGCCTCGCGCGAGTCGGTGATGGTGGAGGTGCCGACCTCGAAGTTGCGCTTGGCCGAGGCGAGCTGCTCGGACACGGCCGCCTTCTGCGCGCGCACCAGCGACAGGCTGTCCTGGCTCGCGAGCACGTCGAAATAGGCTTGGCTCACGCGCACGATCAGGTCCTGCTCGGCGATGGTGAACACCGACTGCGCGATCTCGGCCTGGCGCTTGCCCTGCTCCCAGGTGGCCCAGTTGGCGGGCCGGTACAGCGGCTGGGTGGCGTTGATGCCGACGTTCTGCTGCGTGAAGTCGCGCGAGGAACTGCCCTGCTGGTTGCCAGTGATGACGTCGATGTCGAGGTTGTTGCGGTTCACGCCCGCGCTGAGCCCGACGGCCGGCAGGATGCCGGCCTTGGCCTGCGCCGCGCGCGCCACGCTGGCGTCGTACTGGGCGCGCGCGCCCTGGTAGGTGGCATCGAAGCCACGCGCCGATTCGTAGAGTTCGTTCAGTGTCTGGCCCTGGGCCGGCGATGCGAGCAGCGTGGCAAGAAGGCTTGCGATGGCTGCGGAAAGAGGCAGGAGCCGGGGCCTGGGAGGCATTGAAAGTCCTTGGGAGCGGAAGAATCAGTAGCGCGGCACGGCGGGGTCGTGCTGCGCGGACCAGGCGTCGATGCCGCCGGCCACGTTGGCCAGTTGCGCAAAGCCGTTCTGGTGCAGGAAGGCGGCCACGCGCTGGCTGCGGGCGCCGTGGTGGCACAGGCAGGCGATGCGCTGGTTCTCGTCGAGCTCGGACAGGCGCGCGGGGATCTCGTTCATCGGGATCGCCAGCAGCGTGAAGCCCGCCGGGGCGACGCTCGCGGTCTGCAGCTCCCAGGGCTCGCGGACGTCGAGCAGCACGGCGGGTGCGTCGGCGTCCTGTGCAAACCAGGCGGCGAGGTCGGCGGGGCGGACTTGATCGATCATGCGGTGGGCCCGGATCAGAACGCGAAGCGCGACGGCTCGGGGAAGTTCAGCAGGCGCGGCGCCACCGTGTCCCAGGGCTGGATCGTGTCCCACTTGCTCTCGCTGCTGCGGGTCACGAAGTGGGCGCGCATCATGGGTTCGTCGCCGACGATCGCCGCCAGGCGGCCACCGACCTTGAGCGAGCCGAGCAGGTTCTGCGGAATGCGCGCGACCGAGCCGCTGAGCACGATCACGTCGAAGCTCGGGCCGCTGGGCAGCGGCACGGCGCCGTCGGCATGGCGCACCTCGACATTGGTCACGCCGTTCTGGCGCAGGGTCTCGGCGGCGCGGGCGGCCAGCTCGGGGTTGATCTCGAGCGACAGCACCTTGGCGGCGCGGGCGCCGAGCAGGGCGGCCATGAAGCCGGAACCGGTGCCGATCTCGAGCACCGATTCGTGCTTCTGCACGTGCAGGTCCTGCAGCGTGCGCGCCTCGACCTTGGGCGACAGCATGAATTCGCCGGGCACCGAGCCGTCGAGCAGCGGCAGCTCCATGTCGAAGAAGGACAGCGCGCGGTGCGCCTCGGGCACGTAGTCCTCGCGGCGGATGACCGCCAGCAGGTCGAGGATTTCCAGGTCCAGCACATCCCAGGGGCGGATCTGCTGTTCGATCATGTTGAAGCGCAAGCGCTCGAGGGTGGGGGCGGTGCTCATGGGTTTTCCTTCTGGGGGCGGGTCAGGACAAACCTTCAATTTTAGGCGGCACCCGACGGGCCAGCGGCTTCGTCGGGTTCCGCCTGCGCCCGCGGCTGGGTGCTGAGGCCGTAGAGCACCACGTCGGCCTGCATCTCGATGTACTTGAGCGGGTCGAAGTTGTCGCCCTCGTCGACGCACAGGTTGGCCGAGTGCTTCCAGAGCATCAGGAAGATCATCGGCGCGACCACCGAGTAGATGGTGTGGTCGACGTCGACCGGCCGGAACTCGCCGCGGTCAATGCCGCGCTGGATGATGCGCCGAAGCAACGCATGGCCCGGCCGCACCACCTCCTGGCGGTAGAAGTCGGCCAGCTCGGGGAAGTTGGCGCCTTCGCTCATCATCAGCTTGGTGAGGCCCGAGGCCTGGGTCAGGCCCACGCGCTCCCACCACACGCGCATGCAGTAGCGCAGCATCTGGGCCGTGGTGCCCTCGAAGGTCTCGAATTCCTGGTTCCACTCGGTGAAGCGGCCGCCGAGGTTCTCGACCACCACGGCCTTGAACAGCTCTTCCTTGCTCGGGAAATAGAGGAACAGCGTGCCCTTGGAGACGCCGGCGCGCACCGCCACTTCTTCCGAGCGGGTGGCGGCATAGCCCTTCTCGACGAACAGATCGAGCGCCGCCGCCAGCAGTTCGCCGGGGCGCGCCTCCTTGCGCCGCTCGCGCTTGGCGCGGACCGGGCAGATCTTGTCGGCAAGGAATCGGGGAGTGGGCATTATTTAATGACTCGCGGGTTAGTAATGTAGTGAGCCGCATCGAATGCGTCAAGCCGCGACAATATCGGGTTCCCTTGTCAGTCCGTTCCTGGAGTCCCCCATGACCTCTTCGCCTTCCACCACCGAAACCATCGTGCTCGGCGGCGGCTGCTTCTGGTGCACCGAGGCGGTGTTCGACCGCGTGCAGGGGGTGGTCGACGTGGAATCGGGCTATTCGAACGGCCAGACGGTCAATCCCAGCTACGAGCAGGTCTGCACCGGCCGCACCGGCCACAACGAGGTGGTGAAGCTGACTTTCGACCCGGCGCAGATCGCCCTGCGCGAGATCCTCGAGATCTTCTTCGTGGTTCACGACCCCACGACGCTCAATCGCCAGGGCAACGACCTCGGCACCCAGTACCGCAGCGGCATCTACTACACGACCGAGGCGCAGAAGCAGGTGGCCGACGAGGTCATCCGCGAGATCGAGGCCGGCAAGACCTACGCCTCGCCGGTGGTGACCGAGGTCAAGCCGCTCGACAACTACTCGACCGCCGAGGCCTACCACCAGGACTACTTCCTGAACCACCCGAACCAGGGCTACTGCGCCTTCGTCGTGGGGCCGAAGGTCGAGAAGTTCCAGAAGACCTTCGCCGCGCGCGTCAAGGCCTGATCCTCTTTCCGCCGCGCCCGTGCACCTCGCCCTTTCGTCCGGCCCGACCCGCTCGCAGCGCGTGCTCGTCTTCGCGCTGGCGATCGCGCTGTGGCTCGCGGGCACGCTCGGGCTGATGCACCGTTCGCTGCACGCGCCGGGCCTGCCCGCGGCGGCCGCGGCCGCGCACGTGGACCACGACCACGCCGGGCACGACCATGCCGCGCACGGTCTGGCGAGCCTGTTCGGCGAGCACACCGATGCCGAGTGCCGCCTGTACGACCAGCTCTCGCATGGCTCCAGCGCACCGGGCGTGCCGCTGGTGGTGCTGCCGATGCTGTTGCCGACGGCCACCTTCGCCTACCTGCAGGGCGAGGTTCTCGCCCGCTGGGTCGCGCTGTTCGACGCGCGCGGCCCGCCTTCCTCTCGCTGAATCCCCCTTGTGTTCCGGCTCGCCGCACCCGTTCGCCACGGGTGGCGGCGGGTCGCCCATCGATTCAACGAGTGTCCATTCATGATTCCCCATTTCCGTCGCAATGCCATCGGCGTTGCCGTTCTTTCCCTGCTCTCGCTGGCAGCCGTCGCGCAGGAGCTCGCCGCGCCGGCGCCTGCCGCCGATGCTTCCGCGGGCGCGCTGCCCGCCGCCGGCGCCCTGCCGGCGGTGACGGTGGAGGCGCAGTCCGAGCGCCTCAAGAAAGCGCGCATGGAGCTGTCGCCCGCGGTCGGCGCCACCGTCTACCGCATCGACCGCTCGGCCATCGACGCGCTCGGCAAGGGCGACGCCACGCCGCTGGACGACGTGCTGCTGACCCTGCCGGGCGTCGCCAAGGATTCCAAGGCCTCGGGTTCGCTGCACGTGCGCGACGACCACGGCAACGTGCAGTACCGCGTCAACGGCGTGCAGCTGCCCGAGGGCATCTCGGGCTTCGGCCAGTCGCTCGACACGCGCTACATCGACTCGGTCGATTTCCTCACCGGCGCCTTGCCCGCGCAGTACGGCCTGCGCACCGCCGGCATCGTCGACATCCAGACCAGGCAGGGCCTCGGCAAGCCCGGCGGCTCGCTCGGCTTCACCTTCGGCAGCCACAACACGCTGGAGGAGAACGCATCGTTCTACGGCACGAGCGGCAACCTGAGCTACTACCTGTCGGGCAGCCTGGTGTCCAACACCAGCGGCATCGAGAACCCCCAGCCCACGCTCAACGCGCAGAACGACCGCACGCGCCAGGGCAAGACCTTCGGCACCTTGTCCTACTACCTCGACGCCGACACGCGGCTGGGCCTGATGTTCGGCACCTACAACGGCAAGTTCCAGATCCCGACCAACCCCGGCCAGGCCCCGGCCTTCTCGCTCGCCGGCTTCAGCGACCTGGGCTCGGGCTTCAACGCGCTGCCGTCGTCCGACGTGCGCGAGCGGCAGACCGAGGCCACGCGCTTCGTCGCGCTGTCGTTCCAGAAGACGCTCGGCGCGCTCGACTTCCAGGTCTCGGCCTTCCACCAGTACTCGAACCTGCACTACCTGCCGGACCCCGTGGGCGACCTGGTCTACAACGGCGTGGCCTCGGACACCCTGCGCTCGAACTCGTCCAACGGCCTCCAGGCCGATGCCTCGTACAAGCTCGGCAGCGCGCACACGCTGCGCTTCGGCGGCGCCTACACGCGGCAGACCACGCGCAGCATCAATGCGGTGAACGTGTTCCCGGTCGACGACAGCGGCGCGCAGGCCGGCGACACGCCGCTGCTGATCAACGACGACTCCGGCAAGGTCGGCCAGCTCGCCAGCCTCTATCTGCAGGACGAGTGGCGCATCGACCCGAAGCTCACGCTCAACTACGGCCTGCGCTACGACAGCGTCGATGCCTTCACCAAGGAGCACCAGTGGAGCCCGCGGCTGAACCTCGCATACAAGCTGTCGGACGACACGGCGCTGCACGCGGGCTACGCGCGCTACTTCACGCCGCCGCCGCAGGAGCTGGCGTCGCAGCAGAGCATCAACCTCTACGCGGGCACCAGCAACCAGCCGGAGATCGCGGTCTCCGATCCGGTGAAGGCTGAGCGCACCCACTACTTCGACCTGGGCGTGGACCACAAGCTGAGCCCGAACCTGTCGCTGTCGGCCGACGTCTACTACAAGAACATCACGAACCTGGTCGACGAAGGCCAGTTCGGCCAGGCGCTGATCCTGTCGCCGTTCAACTACGCCGATGGCTTCGCGCGCGGCGTGGAGCTGTCGGCGCGCTACAACGACGAGCACTGGTCGGCCTATGCGAACCTGGCCCACCAGAAGGCGATGGGCAGGAACATCGTGTCGAGCCAGTCGCTGTTCGGCGCCGACGAGCTGGGCTACATCGCCAACCATGACGTGTACCTGGACCATGACCAGACCTGGACGGCCTCGGCCGGCGCCAGCTACCGCTTCGGCGACGACCAGATCAGCGGCGACGTGATCTTCGGCAGCGGCCTGCGCCGCACGCCCGACGGCGGTGCGCCCAACAGCGCCGCGCTGCCGAACTACACGGTGGTCAACGCCGCCTACGCCCACACCTGGAAGTACGCCTCGGGCAGCGACGTGGTCGGCCGCGTCGCGATCCTGAACCTGTTCGACAAGAGCTACCTGCTGCGCGACGGCACCGGCGTCGGCGTGGGCGCACCGCAATACGGCACGCGGCGCAGCGTCTACATGAGCATGACCACGCACTTCTGATGAAGCACTCGAGGCTGTCGCGCGCCGTCGTTCTCACGCTGCTGCTTGCGGTGTGGGCGGCGTCGACCCTCGGGCTCGTGCATGCCACGCTGCACGTGCCGGGCGACTGGACCCGGACCGTGGAGGCCCGGCGCACGGCCGCGGCCGCCGGCGCGACGCAGGGCGTGCACGAGGCGCAGGCGCATGCTTCCGCCGCGCGGCACGGCTGGCTGCATGCCCTGTTCGGCGATCGCACCGACGCCGAATGCCGGCTGTACGACCGGCTCGCGCACGGCTCCGGCGCCCTGGGCGTGCCGCTGGTGCTGCTGCCGATGCAGCTGCCGGCGGCGAGCTTCGCCTACCTGCAGGGCGAGGCCATCGTCCGCTGGGTCGCGCCGTTCGAGGCCCGCGGGCCGCCTGTCGCTCGCTGAATTTTCCGTTTCCGATTCGCCGCCCCCGTCGCGCACGGGTGGCCGGCGGTCGCTCATCGATTCAACGAGTTTTCATCATGACCCCCCAATTCCGTCGCAACGCCATCGGCGCTGCCGTCCTCTCGCTCGCCTCGGCCGCGGCCCTGGCCCAGACTGCACCCGCCGATCCCTCGCCGAACCCGCAACCCACCACCAGCCTGCGCGAGATCACCGTCACCGGCAACCCGCTGGGCGCCAGCGACCTGATCGCGCCCACCACCACGCTCTCGGGCGACGAACTGCTGCTGCGCTCGCAGTCCACGCTGGGCCAGACGCTCGACAACATCCCCGGCGTCAGCAGCACCTACTTCGGCCCCAACGCCAGCCGGCCGATCATCCGCGGCCAGGACGGCGACCGCATCCGCATCCTGCAGAACGGCGGCGGCGCGCCCGACGCCTCGGCGCTGAGCTACGACCACGCGGTGCCGGTCGACGCGCTGGTCACCGAGCGTGTCGAGGTGCTGCGCGGCCCGTCGGCGCTGCAGTACGGCGGCAGCGCGGTCGGCGGCGTGGTCAACCTGATCGACAACCGCATCCCGAGCGAGCCGATCGAGGGCTTCGGCGGCCGTGCCGACCTCGGCTATGCCACCGGCAACCGCGAGAAGAACGGCGCCGTGATGCTCGAGGGCGGCAACGGCCGCTTCGCGCTGCATGCCGATGCCTTCAAGCGCGACTCGAGCGACGTCTCGGCGCCGATCGACCTGAACTGCGAGAAGCCCGGCTCGCCCTGGCGCGCGCGCAAGATCTGCAACTCGGCCAACGAGGCGCACGGCGGCGCGATCGGCGGCACGCTGTTCTTCGACCGGGGCTGGATCGGTGCCTCGGCCAGCACCTACCGCAGCAACTACGGCACCGTGGCCGAGGACGACGTGACCATCGCGATGAAGTCCGACCGCTACGCGATCGAGGGCGAATGGCGCCCGGGCGGCATCATCCGCAGCGTCCACGCCAAGCTCAGCCACACCAACTACCGCCACACCGAGTTCGAGGGCGCCGAGGCCGGCACCACCTTCTCGAACATGAGCAACGACCTGCGCGTCGAGGTGCGGCACGAGAAGATCGGCCCGCTGGAAGGCCTGATGGGCTTCAGCGCCGAGACCAACCGCTTCGCCGCCGACGGCGAGGAAGCCTTCGCGCCGCACAGCCGCACGCGCTCGCGCGCGCTGTTCCTCTACGAGGAGATGGGCACCTCGTGGGGCAAACTGAGCTTCGGCGCGCGCACCGAGCGCGTCACGGTGCGCTCGCTCGGCTATCCCGACGATCCCAGCATCAACCGCTTCGCGATCGGCGAGCGCACCTTCAACCCGAACAGCGCCGCCTTCGGCGCCCTGGTCAACCTCGCGCCGCAGTGGCAGCTGACCTCGAACATCGCCTACACCGAGCGCGCGCCCAAGGACTACGAGCTGCTGGCCAACGGCCCGCACGTGGCCACGGCCGCGTGGGAGGTCGGCAACCCGAACCTCAGCAAGGAGCAGTCGACCGGCTTCGACCTCGGCGCGCAATGGAAGTCGGGGCCGAACACGGCGCGCGTCAACGCCTACGTCACGCGCTTTCGCAACTACATCGGCCTGACCGCCTCGGGCCGCACGCTCGACGAGGAAGGCCAGGTCGTGACCGACCCCGAGGTCAGCGACACGCTGGCCGAGTACCTCTACAACGGCGTGCGCGCGCGCTTCACCGGCATCGAGGCCAGCGGCAACCTGCGCCTGCTGGGCAGCGACGGCTTCGCGCGCATGGCCGACGCCGGCACGCTCGACCTCGAGTGGCGCGGCGACCTGGTGCGCGCGAAGAACACCGACACCGGCGAGCCGCTGCCGCGCATCGCGCCGGTCCGCGTGGGCGCCACGCTGGTCTACGGCAACGGCCCGTGGAGCGGCCGCGTCGGCTTCGACTACAACGCCGCGCAGCACCGCGTGCCGGGCGTCGGCGCGCGCGAGACCGATGCCTACACGCTGTGGAACGCCTCGATCGCCTACCGCATGAAGGTGCAGCGCGCCAACCTCACCTGGTATGCGCGCGTCGACAACATCGGCAACAAGCTGGCTTACAGCGCGACCTCGATCCTGACGACGACGGTGTACCCGGCCGCGCCGCTGCCGGGGCGGTCGCTGAAGGTGGGCGTGCGCGTGACCTTCTGACCGGACGGGGCCTCCTTCCCCCGGCGGGGGAGGGAGGCGGGCGAGAACGCTCGGCTATCCTCGACCGGTGAATTCGTTCGTCATCTCATCCCTCCTGCCCGTCGTGCTGCTGATCGCGGCGGGCTACCTGGCCGGGAGGCGCCGCTGGATCGGCGGCCCCGCGGTCAAGGACCTCTCCAACCTGATCTTCCTGCTGCTCGCGCCGGCGCTGCTGTTCCGCGCGATGAGCGGCGTGCACGTCGAGGAACTGCGCTTCAAGCCGGTGGCCGCCTACTTCATCGCCTCGGGGCTGCTGTTCGCGGCCACCTTGGCGCTGCGCGGCTTCAATCGCACGGGCGCGGTGCTCGCGCTCGCCAACACCTACAGCAACACCGTGATGATCGGCATCGTGCTGGTCGGCCTGGCCTATGGCGAGGCCGGCATGGTGGTGCTGCTGACCTTGATCTCGCTGCATTCGCTGGTGCTGATGACCAGCGCCACCGTGGTGCTCGAACTCGCGGTGGCGCGCGAGCATGCGGTGGTCGGCGGCGCCGAGAAGCGCTCGATGCTGCGCACCGTGCTGCGCGCGCTGCGCAATGCGATCATCCATCCGGTGCCGCTGCCGATCATCGCGGGCCTGCTGTTCGCGCAGAGCGGCTGGGTCATGCCGCAGCCGGTCGACCGCACCATCGAGCTGCTGGGCCAGGCCTTCGGCCCGGTGGCGCTGGTGATGGTGGGCATCACGCTGGCGCTCACGCCGGTGGGGCGCCACTGGCGCAGTGCCATGGTGCAGGCCGGCGTCAAGAACCTGCTGCATCCGCTGCTGGTGGCGATCATCGGCTGGGCGCTCGGCGTGCGCGGCATTCCGCTCACGGTGATGGTGGTCGCGGCCGCGCTGCCGATCGGCGCCAACGTGTTCCTGTTCTCGCAGCGCTACCGCAGCGCCGAGGACCTGGTGACCGCCAGCGTCGCGGTCTCCACGCTGCTGGCGCTGGTCACGCTCACGCTGGTGATGCTCTGGGTGCAGTGGTTGCCCTGACATCCGTCCCGGGCCACGCGAAACCGTAGCCTTTCGATCTCCTGCCCGCCCCGCGCCCCCTATGCCGTTCGGCAGGGTGGCCGTTTGGCGAGATGTGGAGCGCCGCCGGCCGCTCTACATTTCCCCGCTGATGATTTGCCAGACGCGATCCATGCCCGTTGCTGCGATGGTGCTGATCGCGACGGCGATCGCGCCATGGCTGCTGCTGGGCGCCGCCACGCCGGCGGCGGCGCAGGCCAAGCCGTGCCGCACGCCCTGTCTGGCCGTGCCCAAGCCGGAGGAGAAACCGGCGCCCGAACCGGCGAAGCCGCCGGCCGCCGTCGACCGGCCGAGCGAGAAGGCGGCCGCGCGGCCGCCGCCGAAGCCGCGCGCGCCGGCCGAGGCGCCGCCGGCCCGCGTGGCGGAGCACGAGGCCGACCGGCCCGCGCCCGTGCGCCGGCCGGCGCCGACGAAGCGCTGCACCGAGATCAACATGCGCGCCGCCGTGGGCGAGCCGCTGTCGGACCAGGACATGACGTACTTGAGGAGCCAATGCTGATGATGAAGATCCCCTCCAGCCTGCGCGGCGCGCTGCGCGCGATGGCGCTCGGCGCCGCCGCCGTGCTGCTCGCGGCCTGCGCGGCACAGCGCCCGCAGCCGGGCAACGCGATGCCCTTCGAACAGGCCGTCGACCAGGCCGTGGACGACCTGATGGTGCAGACCAAGAAGCTGCCGGGCTTCCTCGCCAAGGTCGAGTCCTCGATGAAGCAGAGCCGCATCGTCATCGACCCGCTGCTCGAGAGTGCCAGCGGCCAGCAGACCGAGGTCACGCGCGTGGCCGAGCAGCGCATCGTCCAGCGCATGCAGGCGCAGTTCAAGCAGTTCACCGTGACGCCGTTCAACAGCACCGAGATCGCCACCGCGCAGTACGTGCTCAACGGCACGCTGGTGCGCGACAAGGAGGCGGGCGGCTCGCCCTACCGGCTGAACCTCGCGCTGACCGAGATCAAGAGCGGCGTGGTGATCGCGCAGTCGGTGGCGCGCATCAGCGATGCCTCGCTCGACACCCGGCCCACGGCCTTCTTCCGCGACAGCCCGGTCAACGGCAAGGACCGCGGCGTCGAGGGCTACATCCGCACCGCCGAGACCCAGCCGGGCCAGGCCGCCGACGCGCTCTACCTCGAGCGCCTGCCGACCGCGACCGTGATGCAGGAGGCCACCGCCGCCTACGAGGCCGGCCGGCTGCAGGAGGCGCTGGCGCGCTACGACGCCGCCTCGCGCCGCCCCGACGGGCAGCAGCTGCGCGTCTACAGCGGCCTGTACCTCACGCAGTCGCAGCTGGGTCGCACCGCCGATGCCGAGAAGACCTTCGGCACGCTCGCGCGGCTGGGGCTCGAAACCAACAACCTCAGCGTGAAGTTCCTGTTCAAGCCGGGCTCGACCGACTTCCTGGCCGACCCGAAGATCAGCGCCGCCTACCCGATGTGGCTGCGCCAGATCGCGCGCCAGGCGGCGCAGATCGATTCCTGCGTGGTCGTGACCGGCCACACCAGCCGCACGGGCTCGGAGGCGGTCAACGAGCGGCTGTCGCTGCAGCGCGCGGTGACCGTCAAGACCCGGCTGGTGGGCGAGGCCCCGCCGCTGGCGAAGAAGCTGCGCGAAGCCGGCGCGGGCTTCCGCGAGAACATCGTGGGCACGGGCGCCGACGATGCGAGCGACGCGCTCGATCGCCGCGTCGAATTCAAGGTGACGGCCTGCGAGGCCTGATGGTTTAGGGCGCGAGCCGCTCGCGCACCCACTGGCCGGCCTCGAGCCGGTAGCGCAGCCGGTCGTGCAGCCGGCTCTTGCGGCCCTGCCAGAACTCCCAGCGGTCGGGCACCAGCCGGTAGCCGCCCCAGTGCGGCGGGCGCGGCGGCGAGAGCAGGTACTTCGCCGCGGCGACGGCGGCATTCTTCACCAGCACCTCGCGCCCGCCGATCACCTCGCTTTGCGGGCTGGCCCAGGCGCCCAGGCGCGAATCGAGCGGGCGGCTCGCGTAGTAGGCGTCGCTCTCGTCGGCGCCGGCCTTCTCGACCCGGCCCTCGATGCGCACCACGCGCTCGAGCTCGACCCAGTGGAACTGCAGCGAGGCATAGGGGTTGCCCGCGAGCTCGCGGCCCTTGCGGCTCTCGTAGTTGGTGTACCAGACCAGGCCGCGCGCGTCGTAGCCCTTGATCAGCACGATGCGGCTCGAGGGCCGCAGGTCGCTGCCGACGGTGCACAAGGTCATCGCGTTGGGTTCGGGCACCTGGGCGTCGATGGCCTCGTCGAGCCAGCGCTCGAACTGGCGCAGCGGATCGTCGGCGCTGTGCGCCTCGCCGAGCTCGGCGCGCTCGTAGCTCTTGCGCAGCGCGGCCAGCGATTCTTGGGAAGTCGGGGAAGTCATGGCGGCATTGTTGCCCAAGCGATACTCGCGCCGTGACCTCCCTCGCGAATCCCCCGACCGTGATCGTGCTGGCCTCGGGCCGCGGCGAACGCTTCGTGGCCGCCGGCGGCAGCGGCTCCAAGCTGCGCGCGCCGCTGGCCGGCAGGCCGGTGCTCGAGCGCACGCTCGACGCCGTGCGCGCGAGCGGCCTGCCCTGGCATGTGGAGGATGCGGGCCATCCGGGCATGGGCGATTCGATCGCGGCCGCGGTGCGCGCCACGGCGGGCGCGGCCGGCTGGCTGATCCTGCCGGGCGACCTGCCGCTGGTGCTGCCGCGGACGATGCGCGCCGTGGCCGCGGCGCTCGCGGGCGGCGTGCAGGCGGCGCAGCCGAGCTACCAGGGGGAGCGCGGCCATCCGGTGGGCTTTGCCGCCGGATGCCAGGCGGCGCTCGCCGCGCTCGAAGGCAACTTTGGCGCGGCGCCCGTCCTGCGGGCTTTGCGTGCTATGGATTCGGTAGCTGACCTGGCACTCGACGATGCCGGCGTCGTGACCGACATCGACACCCCCGAGGCCCTGGCGCGCGCCGAGGCGCTGTGGCGCGCGCGCGAGGCGGCCGGCGCACCCGACGCCGGCTGAGCCTTCTTACTTGCCGATCACCGCGCAGGCGATGCGCGGGCCCGAGTTGCCGGCCGGCTGGGTCGTGAAGTCGTCCTTGTCGCGGTGCACCACCAGCGCACGGCCGATCACGCTGTTGGCGGCGCCCGGCGTCAGCGAGATCGCATGGTTCTCGACGCTGAAGCGTGCCTCGCCGGCGCCGTTGGCCACCAGGCTCGGCAGTTCGCCCGCATGGCTGCCCGGCGCGGCGAACTTGCCGTGCGTGCCGCCGCTGGGGTTGAAGTGGCCGCCCGAGGCATTGCCGTTGTCGCCGCAGTCGCCCTTCTCGTGGATGTGGAAGCCGTGCTCGGTGTTCGGCGGCAGGCCGCGCACGATGCCGGCCACGCGCACGCCATGCTCGAGCGCGGTGAAGGTGACGGTGCCCGTGGTCGGGTTCGGCGTGATCGCGCCGGTGGGCACCAGCTCGACGGTGGTGGCGGGCTTGCCGCCCAGCGTGCCGCAGGCGGCCAGCAGCGAGGCCGCGAGCACGGCGGTGGCGGCGCCGGCGAGGCGGCGGGAGGAGTTCTTCATTGTTGGTCCTTGTCGGGAGATCCGGAGGGTCCGGAAGGTTGAGAGGATTTCTTGTCGGAAGACCCTGCGACGTATACCGGAGGCGGCACCACATCGCAATCGGTCGGGGCCGGCGATGCAGTGTGCCCGGTCGATGTGTCGGAGGCCACGGCAGGCGGGACGGCCAGCGCCACCAGCCGCGCGAGCGCCACGTCGTGGATCGCATGGCGGCGCAGCTCCTCGAGCGTCTGCTGCGCATAGTCGAGCGAGCTGCCGTAGCGGCCCACGGCATTGGCGAAGATGTGGCGGTAGCGCTCGTCGCTGAGCTCGCCCGTGAAGTTGGGGCTGCGCCGCGACAGCGTGAAGGCCAGCGCGCTCACCGGCCCCGAGGCGGTGGTGCAGCGCAGCCACTTGGGGTCGTAGACGCCGGTGGGCATCTCGCGCAGCCAGAGCCGGCGCAGCGTGTCCAGGCCCTGCGCGGCCGGCACGCGGAACACCATGCCGCGCACGCTGCCGCCCGAGAGCAGGCCGAACACCAGGCCCGGCGTCTGCACGCTGCCGCGGTTGACGCGGCTCCACATCTTCAGCGCGCGGTGCCAGCCGCGCACCCAGGCCGGGCGACGCTCGATGAAATCGAACTCGGGCCGCCAGATCAGCGAGCCGTAGCCGAACAGCCAGAGGTCCTCGTGGCCGCCCCATTCGGCGATGGTGCGCTCGAGCATCGGCTGAGGGTCGCGCAGTGGCTTGGGCATCGGATCCAGACCCGGCGGCCCGGGATTGGGCGCCGGGTCCGAGCCCGAGGTGGGGCCAGCGCCTACAGTGTCGGGAGAAGGACCCATGCCTACAATTTCCTGATCATGGTTGACCACCCCATTATTTACCGGCCGCTTTCATCCTACGGAGCACGCGTGACGAACAACACCGACGACAGCCAGCAGAATTTCGCCCTCGGGCTGATCGCGATCCTGCTGGTGCTGATCGTCGGTGGGGTGATCGGCTTCGCGGCGTGGCACAAGACGCCCGCCAAGGCCTCCGCGACGGCACAAACCGCCATCACGGTGCCGGCCGCGGCGCCAGCCACCCAGACCACCGTGGCCGAGGTGACCGAGACGGTCACCGTCACGATCCCCGACGGCGCCAGCATCCGCGTCGCCAACGGCGTGGTGAACTTCTACTTCGCCACCGGCAGTGCCGACCTCGCGCCCGGTGCCGCGGAAGCGCTGGCCGCGGTCATCAAGGGCGTCGAGGCCGGCCGCAAGGCGGTGGTCTCGGGCTTCCACGACACCACCGGCGATGCGGCGGTCAACGAACAGCTCGCGAAGAAGCGTGCCGAGACGGTGCGCGACGTGCTCGTCGGCCTCGGCGTGCCGGCCGACAAGATCGACCTGCTGCGCCCGCCCGTCACGGCCGGCAGCGGCAACGACGCGCAGGCGCGCCGGGTCGAGGTCAAGCTGCTCGACTGAGGCCGGGCAAGCCGCCGCGGCGCGCGGAATGCGCCGCCACGCGGGCTCGCGCGAGCCCGCGTCCGGGTGTTTTGCAAGCATCCGTATCCGGGCGTGGATTCGTATTGGCACGGTGCCCGATTTCCATCGAGGCCTGGCGTCGTCCTTGCTACGATGAACCCATCTCGAGGTCGCCCACGCGACAGTGGCGACCCCATCGGCAGAGCCACCGACAACATCCCCATGAGCAGCACACACCCCACCGTCCTCGACGTCACCGATCGCATCCGCGATCGCAGCAAGGCGCAGCGCGGCGCCTACCTCGCGCGCCTCGCCGAGCTGCGGCAGCGCGACCGCGGCTCCGACCGCATGGGCTGCGCCAACGTGGCGCATGCCGTGGCCGGCATCCCGGCCAACGACAAGTTCCGCGTGGTCGCCGAGCGCGCGCCCAACATCGGCATCGTCACCGCCTACAACGACATGCTCTCGGCCCATGCGCCGTACCAGAGCTACCCCGACATCATCAAGCACGAGGCGCGCCGCCTCGGCGCCACCGCGCAGGTGGCCGGCGGCGTGCCCGCCATGTGCGACGGCGTCACGCAGGGCACGCCCGGCATGGAGCTGAGCCTGTTCAGCCGCGACCTGATCGCGATGAGCACCGCGGTCGCGCTCACGCACGACATGTTCGATGCCGCGCTGATGCTCGGCGTGTGCGACAAGATCGTGCCGGGCCTCTTGATCGGCGCGCTGCACTTCGGCCACCTGCCCACCGTGTTCGTGCCCGCGGGCCCGATGCCCTCGGGCCTGTCGAACAACGCGAAGTCGAAGGTGCGCGAGCAGGCCGCGCAGGGGCTCGTGGGCCGCCAGGGCCTGCTCGAGGCCGAGATGGCCGCCTATCACACGCTCGGCACCTGCACCTTCTACGGCACCGCCAACAGCAACCAGATGCTGCTCGAGGCCATGGGCCTGCACGTGCCCGGCACGGCCTTCGTGCAACCGGGCGACGCGATGCGCGAGACGCTCACGCGCGAGGCCGTGCGCACGGTGCTGGGCAAGGCCGGCGAAGCCGCCTTCCAGTGCCCGCCCATCGGCGAGATGGTCGACGAGCGCTGCATCGTCAACGCCATGGCCGCGCTGCTCGCCACCGGCGGCTCCACCAACCACCTGATCCACTGGGTGGCCGTGGCGCGCGCCGCGGGCATCGTGATCGACTGGGACGATTTCTCGAAGCTGTCGGACGTGGTGCCGCTGCTCACGCGCGTGTACCCCAACGGCAGCGCCGACGTGAACGAGTTCCAGGCCTCGGGCGGCCCCGGCTTCGTGATCGGCGAGCTGGTCGAGGCCGGCCTGATGCATGCCGATGTGCTGACGGTGCGCTCGGGCGGCATCCGCGAATTCGCCGGCGTGCCGTCGCTCGAGGGCGAGGCCGATGCCAAGCGCCTGCGCTGGACGCCGGCCGCCGCGCTGCAGAACGATGCCGTCACGCGGCCCGCCGCCGCGCCCTTCAGCGCCACCGGCGGCCTGAAGCTGCTGAGCGGCAACCTCGGCCGCAGCGTCATCAAGGTCTCGTCGGTGCCCGACGACCGCCATGTGGTCGAGGCGCCCGCGCGGGTGTTCGATTCGCAGGCCGCGCTGCAGAAAGCCTTCACGGCCGGCGAGCTCGAGCGCGACGTGGTCTGCGTGGTGCGCTGGCAGGGCCCGCAGGCCAACGGCATGCCCGAGCTGCACAAGCTCACGCCGCCGCTGTCGGTGCTGCAGGGCAAGGGATTCCGCGTGGCGCTGGTCACCGACGGCCGCATGAGCGGCGCCTCGGGCAAGATACCGGCCGCCATCCACGTGTCGCCCGAGGCGGCCGCGGGCGGGCCGCTGGCCAAGGTGCGCGACGGCGACGTCATACGCCTGGACGCGGTCGCGGGTACGCTCGAGGTCCTGCTGCCCGCCGACGAGTGGGCCGAGCGCGAGGTCGCCACGCTGTCGGAGGCCCAGCGCTTCGCCGACGGCCACGGCCTGGGGCGCGAACTGTTCGCCGGCATGCGGCGCAATGCATTGACTGCTGAAGAAGGAGCCTGCTCATGGCTGTAAACGACAAGAACGCACTGACTTCCCTCGACGTGATGCGCGACGCGCCGGTGATCCCGGTGATCGTGCTCAACGACGTGAAGCACGCCGTGCCGCTCGCGCGCGCGCTGGTCGCCGGCGGCATCCGCATGCTCGAGGTGACGCTGCGCACGCCGCAGGCGCTCGAATGCATCGAGATCATCGCCAAGGAAGTGCCCGAGGCCGTGGCCGGCGCGGGCACCATCCGCAGCGCGGCCGATGCCCAGGCCTCGGCGCTGGCCGGCGCGAAGTTCGGCGTGAGCCCGGGCTACACGCGCGCGGTCGGCAAGGCCTGCCACGACCTCGGCCTGCCGCTGTTGCCCGGCGTGGCCACCGGCAGCGAGATCATGTCGGCGCAGGAAGACGGCTACACCCAGCTCAAGTTCTTCCCCGCGCTGCAGGCCGGCGGCCTGCCGATGCTCAAGGCCTGGCAGGGTCCGTTCGGCGATGTCGTCTTCTGCCCCACGGGCGGCATCCATGCGGGCAACGCGGCCGAGTTCCTCGCGCTGTCGAACGTGGCCTGCGTGGGCGGCTCGTGGATCGTGCCGACCGACGCCATCCGCGACGGCGACTGGGCCCGCATCGAACAGCTCGCGCGCGCCGCGAGCCAGCTTTCGCGCTGAGGCCGCCGTGGGCAACGCGGATTTCGACGCCAGCGACCTCAAGGTCGTGGCCTTCGACGTCTTCGGCACCGTGGTCGACTGGCACAGCGGCATCGCCGCCGAGGCCGAGCAGGCCCTGCCGGGCGTCGACGGCGCGACCTTCGCGCTGGCCTGGCGCGCCGGCTACCAGCCCGCGATGAAGCAGGTGATGGAGCGCATCGCCGCGGGCGAGGGCGGCTTCACCCTGCTCGACGAGCTGCACCTGAGCATGCTCGAGCAGGTGCTGCGCGACTTCGGCCTCAGCGACCGCCTCGACGCATCCGCGCGGCGCGAACTCAGCCGCGCCTGGCACCGGCTGCCGGCCTGGCCCGATGCGGTGGAAGGGCTCACGCGCCTCAAGCGCAAGTTCACCATCTGCTCGCTGTCGAACGGCAACATCGGCCTGCTGACCGAGATGGCCAAGCGCGCGGGCCTGCCCTGGGACTGCGTCCTCTCGGCCGAGGTCTTCAAGGCCTACAAGCCCGACCCGCGCACCTACCTCGGCGTGGCCGGCGTGTTCGACGCCACGCCGGGCCAGGTGATGCTGGCGGCCGCGCACCACGACGACCTCGCGGCCGCGCGCGCCTGCGGCCTCAAGACCGGCTACATCGAGCGGCCCTTCGAGTTCGGCCGCGCCCAGCCCAAGGACGTGACGCCGGTGGCGGCCAACAACCTGCATGCGCGCGACATTCTCGAGCTGGCCGAGTTGCTCGGCTGCTGATCCGCGCCACACGAAAAAGCCTGGCACCGCCAGGCTTTTCTTCGTGTGCGCCGCGCGGGCTCAGTAGCCGAAGGCGGCGCCCGAACGCCGGTTGTCGGCCGCGCCGCTGTAGACCGCGCGGCCGTTCGCGTCGCGCGTCACCGCGATGCCGCTCAGGCCGCTGAGCAGGCCCGTCACGCGCAGGGTGTCGGTGTCGTAGCCGTAGCTCGCGCGCAGGCTGTCGGCCAGCGGCGCCAGCGCCGAGCCGGCCTCGAGTTCGGCCACACCGTTCTGGCCCGTGAAGTTGGGCGCGTTGATCGCGGCCTGCAGGTCGAGGCCGTAGACCACGTGGCCCATGAAGCTCTTGACGATGTAGTCGGGGATCGGGCCGCCGCCCGCCGACCCCCAGACCAGCCGCAGCCGGCCCTCGGCATCGAAGGCGATCGCGGGTGCGATCGAGGTGCGCGGCCGCTTCGTGCCCTGGTAGCCGTTGACGTCCGAGCCCGTGCTCGGCGGCGCGCTCGAGCCGGCGGAGAAGTTCGACATCACGTCGTTGAGCATGATGCCGGCCGCTTCCATGTGCGCCCCCCAGTGCGTGTTGATCGTGGTCGTCATCGACAGCGCGTTGCCGTAGCCATCGACCACCGCCACGTTGCTGGTGGTGTTCCAGTCCTCGTCGCGCGCCGTGGGGCGAGCCTGCGCCAGCCGAGTGGCCGGCGCGGCGGCGCGTCCCTTGCCGAGCGCGGCCATGGTGTCGTAGCCCGCCGGGTCAGCCGCCACGAAGCTGCCGATGTTGCCCGCGGGTGCGGTGTCGAAGGCCTTGTCGCCGATCTGCGCCGCGCGGCGGTCGAGCTCGGCCTCGCTCAGCAGCACCGAGGCGCGCGCGTTGACGTTCGACCAGGCGGGGTCGCCGATCACGGCGCGCCGGTCGACGTTGGCGAGCCGGCTCGCCTCCGCGGCGTAGTAGACGAAGCGCGGCGTGTCGAGCGCCTTCTCGTCCTGCAGCTTCTTGCGCTCGAGGATGCCGAGCGAATAGAGCGTGACGAAGCCGCCGAACGAGGGTGCGGGCTGGGTGTAGATCGTGGTGCCGAAGCGCGTGCCCACGAGTGGCTTGCGCTCCACCGCCTGGTAGGCCGCGAAGTCGGTCGGCTGCATCAGGCTCGGGATCGAGGCGATGGTGGTCGCCACCGCCGGCCTGGCGGGCGTGCCCGCGGTCGGCAGGACCGAGCGGCAGGGCAGGCTGCCGGCGGTGGTGCGCTGCACGATCGCCTGCACCGTGGGCCGGGCCGGATCGTAGAAGGCCGCGCTGCCGCCGTCGCGCACCAGCTTCATGGTCTGGGCGAGCTCGGGGTTCTTGATGAGCGTGCCGATCGGCAGCGGCTTCTGCATCGTGGCGTCGGCCGGGTCGCAGTAGCGCTTCGCGATGTCGGGATACTTGCAGCGCGCCGCCCCGCGCACCGTGCCGGCCGAGTTGACCCAGGCCGGCACGCCGCTGCCGGCGTCCACCGGGTTGCCGTCGTCGTCGAACTCGGCGCTGTCGGCATAGAGCGTCGAGTACATGTACCTGGTCATCGGGAAACCGTTCTCGGCCAGCGCGATCGCGTCGTCCCACAGGGCGTTCCAGGCCTTGCGGCCGTAGGCGCGGTGCACCAGGTCGAGCACCGCCACCGTGCCGGGAATGCCGACCGCGCGCGCCGAGATGTTGGTGTTGCCCTGCTGCGAGGAGATGCTCGCGCCGGCCGCGAGGCCGCTCTTGCAGACGTTGTAGGGCGCGGCGCTCGACACGTCCTGCGCCACGGCTTGGTAGAGCGTGGTCGCGCCGCCGGTGGCCGCGGGCGCGGCCGAGAGGCCGTCGAAGGTGCGCACGGCCCGGGTGGCCGCGTCGTAGTAGGTGATCAGCGTGCCGCCGCCGAGGCCCGAGGCGAAGGGCTCGGCCGTGCCGAGCACCGCCTGCACCGCGATGGCTGCGTCGATCGCGCTGCCGCCGGTGGCCAGCACCTTGCAGCCAGCCTTCGAGGCTTCGTAGTGGGCCGAGGTCACCATCAGGCTGGTGCCGCTGATGCCGGCCGTCTGGCCGTGCGGCGTGCCGGCCTGCTGCACGCACAGCGCGGGATCGAAGCGCGCGCCGGGCGGGGCCGGCGGGGGCGCGGAAGGTGGCGGCGGCGCGCTGCCGATGGGAAGCGCGGCGAAGCCGCCGCTGGAGCCGCCGCCGCAGGCGGAAAGCGTCGCCGCGGTCACGGCGAGCAGGACTGTTGGAATGATTCTGGAGGGGTGCATCGTGGCGCTCGAATGAAAAAGGCCGACGCGTCGGTCGGCCTTTCAATCTATTGCAAATCCCGTGCCTTGCGCAGGGGCGATTGCCCCTATGCCGTGGCCCCTGGGCGGCTCAACCCGCGATCAGCTTCTCGACCGTGCGCAGGTTGCGCGTGGTGGTGCTCGACTTGTAGCGCGTCTTCGCGAGCAGCTTTGCCACCGGCGTGTCGGTGCTCTCGCCGCGCGGCAGCTCCCAATAGAGCACGCCGTCGCCGCGCTGCAGTCGGTCGGTGTACGTCTCGAGTTCCTCGGCCTTGGCCATCACCTCGTCGAGCATCGCGGGATCGGAGCCGAACACGATGTACGGATGGCGTTCCTCGTCGACGCGTTCGAAGGGATAGCCCGCGGCCATGCGCGCCACCGTGGCCTGTGCGAGCAGCACGATCCAGGCCTCGTAGCCGAAGCGCTCGCGCAGCGCCTGCTCGATGTGTTGGCGCAGCGCGGCGGTGTCGGTCTCGTCGGTGTCGAACAGCACGTTGCCGCTCGCGAGCACGGTGCGCACCGCGCCGAAGCCGAGCTCGACGAACAGCGCCTGCAGCTCGGCGCTGCGGATCGTGATGCCGTTGACGTTGACGCCGCGCAGCAGCGCGACATGGCGCACGGCCTTGCTGCCGGCTTTCTTGCTGGCCTTGGCACCGGCCTTTTTCGCGGCCGGTTTCTTCTTCGCGGCGCCGGTGGCCATCGCCGATCAGCGAAGTCCGCCGCCGGCCGCTTGCTCGGCGCGCTGGATCAATTCGATCTTGTAGCCATTCATGGTATTTCTCGGATATGAAGAAAACATAGAAAAATCAAGAACTTAGGTAAATGCCGTTGGGATTCGGCCGTTCAAAGTGGGCGCTCAACCCTAAGCCAGCCGCCGAAATTTGGCGTTTGAGCCGCCGCTTGGTCGATAGAATAGCCGTCCGATTGAGACGGGGAATTCAATGGCGAAGGCGCGGCAAAAACCATCGGGGATGTGGGAAATTGGGGTGCGCCATCCGTCTCTTCCCAATGGTCGAAAGTATTTCACGTTCGAAACTGAAGAGCAGGCCAACGCCTTCGGCGAGCAGTGGAAGACCATGAAAATGGGCGGCCTTCAGCCTCCCGCCGAGCTGCTGCGGCCGACAGGCGCGAATCATTCTCTGGGGCTCGTGGTGCGCGAGTGGTCGAACAGCGGACTGGCCGCGCCGTCGCAGTACTCTGCGCTGGGCTCACTGATCTCCGAAGTGGGTGCGGTGAAGCTGGTGGATGCCGACTACGCATGGCTTGCCGGCTACGTCCAACGGCTCAAGGTGGCCAACAACTTGGCGCCGAACTCAATCCGCCACCGCGTGCAGGCCCTTGGCAGGGCCATCGATGAGTTCGCTCGACGCAATCCCAAGCTCGTGGTCCAGAACCCTGTGCGCCTGCTGCCGAAGGGTTACAGCACCTATACCGATGTCGACCGCAAGCTCGCCCTTGAGGCCGGAAAGAAGGTCAAAGAGGACGTAGAGCGCGACCGCCGACTACACCGCGGCGAGGAGGAGCGAATCATCGCGGCCTTGTCCGGCAAGCAGCGCGATGATCGAGAGCGCGGTCTGCTGCTGCCGGGCGGCAATGCGTTGCTCACCATGTTCGTGCTGATCGTGTATTCGGGCCTTCGCTTGCGCGAGGCCTACACGCTGCGTCGCCAGCAGATCGACCTCGATGCCAAGGTGATGCGCGTGCAGAGCTCGAAGCAGTGGAGAGGGAAGGTGGTCTATCGCGACGTGCCGATGCGCCAGGAGGTGCACGCCGCCCTGACGCGCTACCTGTCGACCCGAGCGATGCTCCCGGCCGCCCTCTTGTTCCCTTTCATCGAAGAAGAGCAGGGCCTCACGCTCACGAAGGTTTCGCAGCGACTCTCGGCCAGGTTCAAGTCCGCGTTCGAATACGCGAAGTGCGAAGACCTGCGCGAGCATGATCTCAGGCACGAGGCAACGTGCCGGTGGCTCGAGATGCGCGACGCCTCGGGCAACTGGATGTTCCGGCTCGAGGAGGTGAACCGGATCATGGGCTGGTCATCCAACAGCACCATGGCGCAGCGCTACGCCAGCTTCCGCGGGAGCGACCTGGCCGAACGCATGTGGTCTACCGCTGGAAAGGCACCGGCAGCACCGGGGGCGTCTGGCGGCGCGGCCTAGCTAGCGGCACAGGCGCGTGCGGGCTGCGCTTCAAGCGTCGCGCCTGCGCCTCTTCGCGGGCCTTCTCGGCCAAGTAGGCAAGCAGGTCGGAGCGCACAAACAGCCAGTTGCGCCCAATCTTTAGGCCTGGGATGTCGCCGGCCCTGGCCATCTCTTCGACGCGCTCTGCTGTGCAGCGCAGGATCTCTGCGCATTCCTCGGAATCGATCGTTTCGCTCGCCATCTACTTCACCCCCCTCCCCTCTTTCCCGTCGCCCCGGGTCGCCTTCGTTTTGTAGGAGTCCTCGCCCTGGAGTTGCATGCTCCTGAGCTTCTCGGGCGGCCATGATGCGACTTCGGCCTGGGCCTTGGCGATGCGTTGCTCTTGGGTCGTCCCCTCCCTGATCTGCCGAGCGATGCGCTGTGGCTCGCGCCAGAGGAAGGTGGGCGGTGCTGGGGTGGCGTCAACGGTGACGGCTTCATGGGCCGACTTCGAATCGGGGTCGATCCCGTTCTCGCGGCAGATGGCGTGTGCGGTTGTGCTGCCCACGGCGAAGATCTGCGTAGCGAGCGCCCAGTTCGGCATCATTGCGTACTCGGGTGCGGCGAGGCGCCGAGCGTTCTCCAGCAGATAGGCCGGCGAGAAGTGCCCCGTCTTCGCTCTGCGGGCATCGTCACGTTCCTTGGTGAGCGCCGCAATCTCTGCGTCCCGTGCCTCAAGGGCTGCGAGGATGGTGGGCAAGAACATGTGCGCTGCGTCGCAAAACGATGCGTCCTTGGCATGGTGGAACTCGGCAATCCGGTAGGGTGGCAGGCCGTCGACGCGACTAACGGTGTGGTGGGTCGTCTGACCCTTGCTCCAAACGCCCGGCGTGGCCTGAGCGTGCAGCCCGCGCAGGTCATGAACGATGTCCGCGAGCGGCGGCGCCTGGGTGGCGGCGTGGATGTCAGTGGTCATGGGAGGGGTCCTTCTTGTAGTTCGGCTCCATGCCGATGCGCTTCCGAAACTGCTCGATGGGCTCGTGGTCGAGCTTGTACCAATCGGAGGCGGTCAGCTTCTCGTAGCGGTCGGTGATGGCCTTGCCGACGGGATCGACGGCCAGCCAGCGCCAGTCCAGCATCACGTTCTTGCGGATGAATTGCAGGTGGCGCTTCTGCCAGTACCTGCGTTCTCGCCAAGCCTTGAAGCGTGTGATCAGTTCACGCATCGCCGTTCTCCTTCTTGAGCGCCCGTCCGATGCGGCGCAGGTAGTCGGGCGGCAGGGTGGACCAATCGAAGGTGTCCACGAACTCGCCGCAGTGGTGGTCGCGCAGGGTCATGACGTGGCCCGCTCCGACGTTGCGGCGCAGGCTGTGACCCGTGATGCCGAGCATCTGGAAGCGCTGCTCGGCCGGCACCGGCGGACCGCGCCGGCACTCCCCCGCGAGGCTGTTGGCGTGGCTCCAGTGGTCGCAGCCAGCGCAACAGGGCCCGCGCTCGGTGTAGAAGAGGTCGATGATCGTCTGCTGCCGGCTGGGAGGCATCGGCACTTCCTCGAAGGCGGGGGCGGTCATGCGGCCTCCCTGATCGCTCTGATGACGCGGCAAGCCATTGGCGGGGGCACCGCATTGCCGAGCATGTGCGTGGCCTCGCGCGGGTTGGCCGGTAGCTTGTAGTCGGCCGGGAAGCCCATCGCGGCCCGCTCTTCATCCGTGATCAGCATCCGCATGCGATCGCCGTCGACCACGGCCCACCGTGCGCGCGTGGTGATGGTGCCCAGCGGGCGCGACAGGCACCTACCGGTGAGCCCAGAGCCGCTGCCATAGTAGGGCATGACGAAGCGATGGCCGAAGCGAGCGCGGCCGGCGGCCACACGCGCGAGCGTCTTGGCGGAGCGGCCGGGCTTGTCGACCGGGGACCACTTCCCCAGGTCGAAGCGGATGATCTCCGCAGCGCCGACGTGGGCCTGCGGCTCGAGCTCAAGCTGCAGCGGATGCTTGCTGCGCGTGAGCACTAGGAACATGCGGCGACGGTGCTGCGGCACCCCGTGATCGGCTGCGTCGAGGACGTGCGGCGCCAGCGCATAGCCGAGGGCGCCCATTGCGCTGGCCCAGGCCGGGAACAGCGCCCAGTTCATGAACTCGGGCACGTTCTCGACCACCACGGCGGCCGGCCGGTGGTACTCGGCAGCCGACACCACCGCCCACGCGGTGCTGCGCTGCGCGTCGTGGTGCGGCTTCTCCTTGCCGCGGGCCGGGCTGTGGCCCTGGCATGCCGGCGAGGCCAGCAGGATGTCGTGCGCCGGCACGTTGCGCCAGTCGGCCTGATGGAGATCTTGGCATGCGTGCGCCGTCTCGGGATGGTTGGCCGCGTGGATGTCGACGGCGGCCGGCCAGTGGTTGGCGGCCCAGACCACCTCGCAGCCGGCCTGGCGCGCGCCGGTCGAGAAGCCGCCGGCACCGGCGAAAAGGTCGATTGCGCGCATCACGCCTCACCTCCCGGGCTCGCAGCGTGCGCCGCATTCGCCTGCACCAGCTCGCGCGCACAGGCCGGGCAGCGCCAGCGCTTCGAGATCTCGAGGAGTGCCCAGGCCTTCGCCTCGGCCTCGGATTGGTCGGCAACGGAGCGCTTGCAGCCGTCGCAGCAGCGGATCGGGTCAGCCATCACACCTCCCCCGTCTTCGCTGCCGATGCCGATGCCTGGAGGGCGGTGCGGTCATTCTGGCAAGCCGTTGCGCTTGCGGGCCGCGCGCAGTCCATGCAGTGATCGGGCGGCAGTTCGTCGTTGCCACCGCAGTATTCGCAAGACCACTTCGCATGCATCTTGGCGTGCTGGGTGCAAAGTTGGCCGTCAGTGTGGGCGCGGCCGCACTGGGCCTTGCTGCCGTCGGCGAGCGTGATCGTCCACTCGCAGCGTTGCTCGTAGGGGGCATCGATGAATCGGCGTTTCGCGTTCACTTCGTCTCCCCCGCTTGCGCAGGTGCTGCCACGGCCGGGGGCGTGAGTGCTGCGAGGATGGCGTCTGCGATTTCGGTGGGCGTGTCGGATTCGCCGACATCCTCGAAATCATCTTCGCTCATTGTCCCGACATGCCACGCAGACCACACTCGGGTGCAGTGATAGGTCCCGCTTAGATGGGTCGCGAGCAAGTCGACCAACCGGTCGCGAAGCGGAGCCTCTTTCTCTTCCCGTGGTTTCGCTCCGAAGCTACGACCGACAGGAATACCCGCGTGGTAAAGGTCGCCTCTGTGCTTCGATGCGGTCTTGCATCGAGTACAGTTATCGGAGTCCGTGCAAACATCCAGACTCTCGGCCGCTGTTTCTTGCTGCGCCGGCGCACTGACGGCGGCGCAGTGCTTGTAGCAAGGCCACGACACGCCTCGTGTGTCAACGACCACCCCAGAGTCTGAGCACGCCTCGCATGTGAACTTAACCGCCGCCTCCTGCTGCACGGGCGCGGCCTCGCGAAGCGCTTCATCAACGCAAGCGCGCAGGTGTTCGTCGGCCGCGGCCTTCAACGTTTCGAGCGCCCACGAGGACTTCGACAGCTTGCCGCCGGTCGCGTGGTCGATGAAGCACTCCAGCTTGAACATCAGCGCGCCCATCTCTTCGTCGCTAGGCTGCACGGGCGCAGGCTGTGCGAGGGCGGCGTCTCGGCTGTTGTAGCCTGCATCGAAGCCAGCCTGAAACGCGCGTCGCGGCTCGATGTTCGGGATGGCCGAGAACCATGCAGCCTCGGCGGCATTGCGGTGCCCCTCACGAATCGCAGCGTAGTGCTCGTATCCCCCAGCCGCAGCGGGTGCCGGGGCGGCATCGCGCGAGGCGAGGGCGGTGCCACAGGCGATGCACCCGATGCTCGCGCCTTCCCACGCCTCGCCTTCCTCGAACTCCAGTCGGCCGCCGCACTCGGGGCAACCGCCCAGCAGATCAAGCAGCAAACTATGGACCACCTCGCCGGGGGAGAAGCGATACGGCTGTGCAGTCCCTTCCCGGCGGAGGGCGAGCACGTTGCGAGGCTCCCACGCGATGCGCCAACCCTTCGGAATCTTCGCCTCCTGCTCGCCCGCATCGATAGCGGCCTGCGCCGGGGCGGCAGGGTCGAACCTTGCGGGGCCGTTCAGCGGAATGGTGATGCGCAGGCCTGCGATCTGTTGGAACGCGAGGCTGAAGCGCCCCCAGGCCGACAAGTAGCACTCGTCGTCTGCGCGCGGGATGCCCATGCGGTCGAGTTGGCGGTGAGCCATCTCCATCTGCCATGCCGCATCGCCTCCGGTCACCACCTCGCCGGCCTGCGGCTTCACGGTCTGGAGGGCGGGATTGGCCGCATCAGCAACGGGCATTGCTTCCTCGTCGCTCACGCCCAGGAACTCGGCGCCTTCTTCGGGATAGTCGCTGTAGTGCGCGTAAAGGCCGCGCCCGCTGTGCCCATCGCCGAGTATGAGTGTGACCTCGCCCGGCTCGCCGCCGAACATGGCGAGGATCTCGTCGGCTTGCTTGAAATCGAGGGTGATGTTGGTGTCAGCCATGGGTAGCTCCTTCCCGGACGCGGTAGACGCAGAACTCATCGAGGCGGCGCTCGTACAGCGTGGGGTCGCCCGATGCGTCGCATTGCCAGTCGTCCATGTCGGAGAGCCATTCCTCGCAGTCATCGCCGCCCACTTCGTCTTCGATCCTGGACAAGAGGGCGGACCAGCCGCGAATCTGGATTGCGTCCACGCCATCGCTGAACGTGGCGTACATGAACAGCGCGTCTTGCAAGGCGGGATGTGGAGCCGTGCGCTTTTCGCTCACGACGAGCTTGAGTTTGTCAGCCATGGTTCTCTCCTTGTGCGGGTGCGGGTGTCAGGGATGCTGCGGCGCGGGTGATCGCGAGACGGGTGGCTGCTTCGGCCCCGCCGTCGTGATGCATGTGACGCAGCAACACGCCGCCGAAACTGTTCAAGATGCGCGTGCAGGCGTCATCGGGGTCATCGACATCGATGGCGACCGTAAAGCCGAGCTTCACAGCCAGCCGCAAAGCGTCGCCGTCGTCGGTGAGCGGGTTCCAGCGCGTGTGTTTGCCGCCTTCGTTCTTGAATCCCTGGCGCTCGGTGTCCCAGCAGAACAGATCGATCCCCGCAGCCTTCGCCGCCCTCTCAAGCATCTCCCGCTTACCCATGGCGGGCTCCCGTGGCAGAGGCGAGGGCGCGCACAGGACTCTCTCCGTAGTAGCGATGCATCTCGATGGCGCGCAGGCGAGACCTGCGCTTTTCCTTCGCCATCACGCGGCGAAGTTGAACCATCCCGCTGCGAAGGCGACGAGGCGCGACGGACATAACCTCGGATCGGTGCGCGTTGATGATTTCCGCGAGAAACACTGCCGACTCGTCCGAAGGCTCCATTTCGAGCCAGTGCTCGATAGCGTTCTCGGCCCAAGTCTTGTTCTGGTGCAAGAAGAACCGTGCTGGTGTGCTCATGCCTTCTTCTCCTCGGATGGGTTGCGCGCTGCAGCGAGCGCATTGAGGGTGTCGAGTGCCCACTTGGCCGCTGCGCGGTCTTTGGGGCTCGCGTGCGTGCTAGTCGCGATCGCCCGCCACTCGCAGACCTGCGCGAGGTGCCCAAGCATGAAGGCCTCGGTCTTCTGCGCCCGGGTGGCACCGCCGTACGCATCGGTGTAGTGGTTGCAGCCGCTGCATCCCCAGCAGGTCATTGCGTCGCTGACCTTGTATGACATGCCCTTGCCGTTGGCGACGCCGCCGCCGTGACAGGCGACCGTCGTCTCGGTGTCGTAGTTGCAGAGCGGGCTGCGGATGAGGCAAGGCTTTCCCTTCGCCATCGCCAGCAAATGCTTGTTGCATCCGCGCTCGGACTTCGGGACTGCTGCCGCCGGGCTCGTTAGGTTGGCCATGACCGCCCGGCGCGTTGCGCGCGTGGGGGCCGGCAGCGGGGCTCGCTCGCGCTGCGGGCGCTTGAAGCCGGTCTGCTTGAGCGTGCTGTAGCTCATGGCTTCGAAACGGCCTGGCAAGCCGCAGAAACGAGTTCAGAGGCAGCGCCATGCGTCAGATCGTCGGCCGCATCGCGCAGTGCGCCGACACCGTACGTCAATAGGATGAAGGTCGCCAGAACGATTCCCTCGAGCCTCACGCTGCGCACTCCTCTGCGGATTTCGCGGTGCGGGGCTCGAGCGAGATGCGAAGCGTCAGCGGCGAGACTTCGGACAGGAACTCGCGTTTGCAGCGGCCCTTCTTGCGGTAGTCGTAGGCGAGGCGCTCAAAGCGGGAGCCGAAGTCATGGCGCCCAGTCAAGCGGTTGAGCCACTCGTGCACTTCCATCTGGCAGCGCGATGCGTCGCTCGTGATCACGTCGAGGGCTGCACGCAGGTTCTCGTCGTCGAGAAGACGTAGATCGGTGAGGTCGAACGGGAATCGACTGCCGTTGTAGAGACCAAGGAGCACGCCGACCGCAGCGCGGGCGCCGGAGGTCCCTTGATGGATCTGGGTGATGTTCCAGAGACGGATGAGGGCGTCGGTCTTCATGGCGCCTTGTCACTGGAAAAGGCTCTTGACCCAGGTGCCTGCGGCGCTGACTGCAGCCTTGATCGTCCCGAACGTCTTGCCGAGCCAGAAGCCAGCGGCGAACACGCCCACGGTGAAAATGAAGAGGATGGCATCGACCATGTGCATCTCCCGCCAGGCCCCGAAGGGCCCGGCCTTGGGGTTGAGGATCAGCCGGCGATGGCGGCGAGCACGAGTTCGGCGGTGGTGGCGAATTGCTCGGCCTCGGCCAGCGTCTTCGCGTCGACGATGTCGAACTTGGCACCCTGCAGGTCGTCGTCGAGGCTTTTCAGGTAGGAACTCGCGGCCACGTCGTCGCCGATCTGCACGAAGAGGATGGTCAGCGCGTCGTCGGTGAGCTGCTTGTTCGATGCCTCGCGGATCACGCGGGCGGCCGCTTGGCGATCGTCCGGCACGCCGTCGGTGAAGACGATGATGAAGTCCTTCTTGTCGGACTTGCCGGCCAGCGCCAGCGCCGCGGTCAGCGCCTCGGCGAGCGGCGTGCTGCCGCGCGGGCTGCGCGTGGCGAACACCTCGCGCACCTTGTCGGCCGTCACGCCCTGGTGCGAGGTCACGCCCTGTGCGCCGCCGAACAGCACCATGTCGATGCCGTCGGCGTCGAACTTCTCGAGGTCGCGGGCGAAGCTGATGGCGCTCTCCTGCACCGCTTCCCAGCGGGTGCGGGTCTGGCCGGCCTTGACCGGGTCGCCCATCGAGCCGGAGGTGTCGATGCACACGACGAAGTCGTATTCGGACAGCTTGGCTTCGTTGGCGGTTGCAACTGCTTGATTCATGGAAATACCTTCTGAGATTCGGCAGCGATTGAGGGCGGCCCGCTGCCAATGCCGCAACGGGTCAGGCCCAGCGCCAGAGCGCGCGCAGCGCGAGAGCGAGGAGGTAGATAGGGAAGAGCAGGGCGTGCACCGCGATGCGCGCCAAAGACAGGCGACGGGGCTTCGCGGGCGCTCGGTTCAGCTGGGCCCGGGAATTGCGCCCTTCGAGCGGTGGCGTCTTGTGTGCGGGAACTAGATCCGCCACCAACTCTTCGGTTGGCATAGGGCGGAACGCGCGCGAATAGCGCTCTTGAGCGGCTGTGTTCATGCCGACCGCCAGGCATAGGGGAACCATTGCACCCAGCCGTCGGCCGCCAGATTAGCGGCGACATGGGAGAACCAGTGGCGCCCGCGGTGCTCCTTGCCGTACCGGAGGCCGGTGGCCTTTAGGAGCGTGAGGCCGATGAGCACGCCGGCCGCGTGACTGAGATTGTTCTTGACGCCCTGCATGTCCATCTCCGTGTTGAGGTGAGACGGATTATCAACCCATAAATGGGAGGAGTCAACCCATGTATGGGAGGGGTCGACGGCCGGGTGTGACGCCCAAGAAAAAGCCCGCGCATGCGGGCTATTCAAGGGAGTGGGTAGTTTCCTACCGATGCGCGGAGTACAGCACTGCCATGGCGACCCCAAGACCAACCCAAACGATCGTGGAACGAAGTTTCCCTAGTTGGTCTGCTAGAGGACTCGCATCGAATGCGAGAGGCGTGCGGTTGGGGGTGATTGTTTCGGGTTGCGCCGGGTCATCGCCTTCCAATTGATTACTCTCTGCGTTTGCACGCGCAACGGCAATCTTACCGTCGGCGTTCTTCGGAACAATTTGAGCGGAAAATGATGTGAGCGGCCCCGAAGAAATTGCCGATTTTCTTTTGTCTGATGCGGCACTTTCTGGGCGAAGCATCAAATCTCTGTGGCCTATCTCCGGATCCATCCAATGATCTGGGCTATATAGGCCCCAAACCGAAGCGCGACCCTGGATATTTTCGATTTCGCCTTTAATAATTCTTTGTAAAAATGATCTGAAACTATTCTCTGGTATGTATATCTCTAAATACCATTCATCTTCGCTTCCGGCTTCCCAGTCCGAAGGGTTGAAGCCGAGGTAGACAGCGCCTATGGGGTTGCTAAGCATAAACTGGTCGGTCGGCGCTGCCAGTGGCATTTTGTTCGGATCTAAAGTTTCCTGCGCAACTTTTAAGATAGCACTGGCGGCGTGAACCTTTATCTCTGGCCTGCCCATGACCGAAAGAGATCTTTGATTCAACACTGCCGTGCCACGGATAATCATCTCGTTCGAGAGAGTCATTCCGGGCTCCATGCGGCCATTTATGAACTCGGTGACGACCAAGTTTTCGATTGTAAATGGCAGATGCGGGGACCTATAGAAAATCTCGGTCACTTCGCCGGAGGTGAACTCCAATTCACGTCCGCCTCCCATTTCAGTGAATTTCATTTCTTCTTGGCAAGTAGATTTGATGACATCACATCAGGCCTTCCGCCTGTAGTCGTCGAGCCTGACAACTCTTTGTGGGCGCGTAGTGGAAAGTCCTACTGCTCTATCTGTAACGTTCGTTAACACTAACTTGACAGATGTATAGGCTGCGGTCTGTGCTACGCCGCCTTGCCCCGGTGGGCGGGATTCAAGTCGGCTGGGAGCTCCCCCAATGCATTTAGCGCTGCGCGAAGTTGGATGAGGCTGTCCGGGGAGCGCATCAGATCTTGCAACGCCGTAGAGGCAAAGCGCCTCGCCTCATCGTTCATTTTGGAAAGCTGCTCCGTGATGATTTGGAGCGCCTGCGTCACTGAAGGGCTTGGCGGCTGGCTGCTCTCTTCACCCCTGTGTGGATGAAGCATTTGCCAGGCTTGTAGCCCAAAAAGTTCGCCTAAAAGTTCGACGTTGTCGATCGTCGCGTTGGTGCTTTTGGCTCGGATGCGATCGACGGTGCTGTGCCCTATTCGCTTAGACGTTGCGCTCTCAATCAGAGTGGAGGTGCGAAAGCGTGGGTTGCCCTCCATGAGGGCAGCTAGGTTGGCGGCGAGCAAGGCTCGAGCCGAAAGTGGTTCTTTATCGATCATCCCGCAAATGGGATTGTCACAAGTCCGCCTTCCCATGTGTGGGTTGTTTTTCTCCCATATATGGGTATCATGCTCATCCATGAGCAATATCCTCCAACCGCTGATTGACCGTCTTCGTGCTGTCGGACCTTCCCAGTGGGAGGGGATCGCACAGCAAGCCGGCGTTGCGAAGTCGCTGCCCCGAAAGATCGTTTACGGCGACCGTGAGAACCCCCGTGTTCTCACTGTTCAGCCCCTGATCGATTTCTTTGACGCCGTCGACCGTGGTGAGCGAAAGATTCCATCGACCTCTCCGGCCCACTTCACCACCGAGCCTGAAGGGGTCTGAGCCATGCCCGAGATCTGGTCCTTCTTCTCCTTCAGCGAGCAGGTCGCGATTGTGATCTGCCTGGCGGTGATCGTGATCGGCGCCATAAGCCCGGCCTTCGCCGCCCTCGTCGACGACAGTCCTTTCGACGAGGAGGCTTTGCACCAGGCGCCCGATCCCGACAAGAGCGGCTTCGTGCGCATGCACCCATCCATTCCCGCGGCTGCGCCCATGGTGCGTGGCGCCCTGTCCAACCCACTCGAAGACTGACCCATGTACTCCGATCCATCCCTGATCCGGAAGCACGTCATCAAGTTGAACCTGAATGACCTCGAAGCGGACCTGATCAACGCGTATGTCGCGTTCTCGGGCGAGCAGAAGGCGACGCTGCTGCGCGAGCAGCTGTTGCGCAAGGCTGTGGAGGTGTTGCATGGGGGAAATTCTGGTGGTGCCGTCATCGCATTGCGAGGTGCAAACCAGTTCCTTTCGGCGGCCTGATCAGTGCTTCTTCAGGGACTAATTCGGTACTTTTGAGTAACTCAAAATGCCCTCAGAAGAAACGCCTGTGGTCCTGAGCGATCGCGACATGGAGCTCGTCCAGGAGGTTGCGCGACAGCGCGGCATCTCCATCGAGGAGGCCGCCAACCAACTCATCCACGAGGCCATCGAGGGCCGATTCCGCCAGAACACGGGCCGCGGTCAGGCGCGGTTGTACTCGATCCGGGAGAAGAGGCGGTGAGCGCTCTATACACCACTGCGCAAGAGCTTCTGGCTCAGTGCGCGCCCGTTGAATGTCCGGTCTGCGGCAGGGACCACAGCCGCCCCGAAGACGATGCATTCGACTTCCCCTGGGGCCCGCAAACCGACCCCGACGAGATCCACCACGCGGCCCACTGCTGCCTTTGGAAGACCTACGACCACGCCGCGCGCGTGCGCATCGCCGAACGCGTCGAGGCGGGTGCGAATTGGGCAGACGCAATCGATGGAGAAAACCCATGAGCGAAGACCTCGAGTTCGTGAACATCTTCGGCGACAAGGTGGACACGACGAAGCGCATCAAACCCGCGAAGCGCGAGTCGACAGGGCCTGAGAAGTACCACAAGGGCTGGCGTGTCATCGGCGTGTCGCCCGAAGCGATTGCCGCGGCGAAGGACGAACGCGAGCGCGCGATTCAGGCCGCGAAAAAGCGCAATGCCGACTACGAGCGCGGCACGAACACGCGGCTGGGACGCGCCGCTGTGCCCCCCCCCTTCGACGAGTCCGAATGGATCAAGTCGGCGCCGCTCAAGCCTGCCCGATCAAAGCCGTTCGAGGTGCCCGAGGCTGCGCAACTCTGTTTCGACATGGCCAAGAAGGCTGGTTGGCACCGAGTGGAGATGCGCGTGCTCGCGAAGGGCGAAGCCTGATCGGTGTTCTTTCCTGATCTCCTCTACCTCAAGACCACCATGACAGACCAAGCAGAAATTGAACTCAACCCGGGCAACGTCAAAGCCGCCATGCGCGAGGCTGGGGCTCGCTCTTCCGACCTTTGGAAGGTGCCGCGGAAGAACATCCGCGTGCTCCCGGGATTCAACCCCCGCACCGAGACCCCTGCCTATCAGGCTCATATCAAGTGGATCGGGGGCTCGATCCTCTCGAACGGCTATGACCAAACCGAGCCGCTGGCCGGCTATGTGGTGCGGGAAGGCGAAGAGAATTTCATCTACCTGACGGATGGTCATTCGCGCCTGCGCGGTGTCGATTGGGCCATGGAGCGAGGTGCAGCGATCGAGGTGCTCCCCGTGCTGGTGTCGCCGGCAGGAACCTCCATGGCCGACATCACGGTCGGTTTCGTCACGAAGAACTCCGGCCGGCCTCTAACCCCGCTCGAGAAGTCGACGGTGTGCAAGCGCCTAATTGGCTATGGCCTCGAGGAGGAGCAGATCGCCGAGCGCCTCGGCTTTACGCGCTCCTACGTCGCCAGCCTGTTGATCCTGGCCGGCGCCAGCATGGCGATCAAGGCCATGGTGGCATCGAACGAGATCAGTGCCTCCAATGCGATCAGCGCGATTCGGGCGCATGGCGCTGGTGCCGCTGCCCATCTGTCGGGCCGCATCGAAGAGGCGAAATCCAAGGGCAAGACCAAGGTAACGCGCAAGTCATTGGCGCCGGCTCCTCGCGACTTGGTGGCCGAGGGCGTAGCTTGGATCGAGGCGAACAAGGAGGCTGACGATAGCCTCGACGAAAAAGTCGCCGGGCTGCTGTCCCATCTGACCGGGGTGCCGCTCGCCGACATCGCCGCGCGTTTCGCTGAGTCGCCTGCCGCCTGAGTGCTCGCATGATCATCGTTCCCAGGAACTGGGCCGACTTCCAGCACTACAAGGACAGATCCCCGCCGTGGATCAAGCTCCACCGCAAGCTGCTGGACAGCTATGACTTCCAGAAATTGCCCGTAGCCAGCAGAGCGCTGGCGCCGATGCTTTGGCTGCTCGCTAGTGACCACGAACAGGGGGAGATAAACGCCGCCCTCGACGTGCTTTCGTTCCGTCTGCGGACGACCGAAAGGGAAGTCATGGAGGCGCTGCAACCACTCATCGACGCCGGCTTTTTCGAGGTGGTGCAGTCTGCTAGCGGCGTGCTAGCAGGAGGCGAGCGACCTGCTGCCCTAGAGAAGAGACAGAGAAGAGAAGAGAGAGAGGAGAGGGCGCGCGACTTCGAAAAAATTCGAACTGCCTACCCGAAGAAGGACGCGATGAAGGACGCCGAGGCCGAGTGGGCGAAGGTCACAGCGCCTGTCGAAGACCTGCTGAAAGCCATCGAGGCCCAGCGCCGAAGCGAGGATTGGACGAAGAGCAACGGCAAGTTCGTTCCGCTGCTGGCCAATTGGCTGCGCGGCAGGCGCTGGGAGGACGCGGGGTTCGAGGCGCCTGGCGCCGCACCGCCGCCTGCGGACTCCCAGCCCGCCATCGAGGCGGAAGGCGTTCGGTTAGGGCTCGGGATCTGGACGCAGACCGAGCAGTGGCCGAGTTACCTTGCGAAGGTGCGAAAGGCCCAGGCGGCCGAGCGCGGCGCTTCAGGAGGGCTGCACTGATGGCTGCCGAGGTCATCAGCACGATCTGGCTCGCCATCTTGGAGGAGCAGCGCCCCGTGAGCTACCGCGAGATCGCGGCCAAGTTACTGCATCTGCCGCGAAACCGTATCTCGCCCACGATTTCCGTCGCCTACCGCATGGGGTACCTCCGGCGGTCAGGAAAACGGGGCTCGTATGCGTTCGCTGTCACACACGAGTGTTTGATACCGACAGGCGTTGAGGTCCGACACATCTTGAAGGCCATCCTATGACCGAGCCCTGTAATCTGCTTGAGCGCGCCCGCGCCCGGTGCGAGGACGACGGAGGCTGCTGGACTTGGCAAGGCCACATGAACCGCGGCTGCACGCCGGTGATGAAGGATCGAGGGCGCAGCAGAGCGGTGCGGCGAATCGTCTATGAGGCCGCCTGCGGCCCGGTGAAAAACGGGTTCGAGGTCGTTCGTACCTGTGAGAACCCGCGTTGCTGCAACCCCGAGCACCTCAAGCAGACCCCAGCGGATCTGCGCCGGCGTGAGCTCGCGGCCGATCGTCCACGGCCGAAAGTCATTCGGCCGGGGGGCTTGAACGGGCTCGCGAAACTTTCGCTCGAGAAGGCCCGATACATCCGAGCCAGCGACGAGACGCCTACGCAGTTGGCAAAGCGTTTCGATGTCAGCCGCGCAGCCATCAGTATGGTGCTTCGCGGGCAGACTTGGGTAGAGCCGTCGCCGTTTCCAACGCCACGGAGGTAGCGGAGATGGCATGTGTCGATTGCAAGCACTGGCAGCTCCGCTCGGCTCAGAAGATGGCCAGGCAGGGATTCGCACCCTGCGCGCATCTCGATCCTTATCGGTTCATCAGTTCCGAGTTCATGTTCACGCGGCATGTGCCGCTTGCCCCCGACTTGGTGGTGGCTCGCGAAGACTGGCTCGCCGGCCGAACGCGCAAGATGCGAGACGAGGCGCCCGCGGGCGAAGAAGTGGGAGAGCAGGTTGAAGTATCTGAATAAAAAAACGGTGGTTGACGGGTTGAAGTTCGACAGCATGCGGGAGGCGCGGCGCTGGAGTTTGCTTCGCACGCTGGAGAAGGCGGGGCGGATCTCGGATTTGCAGTGCCAGGTCGCGTTTGAGCTCGCGCCCTCTGTCCGGCTGGCCGGCGCGACGCGACCTAAGCCGCCGCTGCGATACATCGCGGATTTTGTCTACATTGAGAACGGGGCTCGTGTGGTCGAGGACGTCAAGGGGGGCGAGACAGCCAACCTCGCGGCCTTCCGTATCAAGTTGCACCTGATGAAGCATTTGCACGGTATCGACGTGCGCATTTCGAAGTGAGGACCGGATGTTGACAACTGCGCTGATTGACATCTGGCGGGTGCGTCGTGCCGCCAACCGCGCTAGCCGGGTGCGAGCCAGCGCAGAGCCTACGCAACACATCGTGCGCGAGCGCGCTGCGGTGGAGGCGCTCGACGGCAAGCTCAACCGCCTATTGGCGTGCTGGTACGAATGGACGTGCGGTTACTCGCACACGCGCGGCTACAGCGCCTCGGACAGCACCTGCCGGGACTACAGCACGCCGACGCATTGGGATTGGCGCAACGGTGCCGAGGATGAGCGCGCGGACGTGGAGCGTATGCGGGGGGTGGACGCGGCCATCAAGCATGTGCCGAACACGCCGCGGCTTTGGCGTCTTGCTCTCGAGGTGCAAGCAAGAAACCTACATGCGGAGGCCCAGGTCTGGTCTTCGTCGCGACTACCCGCCGGCGCTGAGCTTGAGGTCTTGACGCTGGAAGCGAGAAATTTGCTGTTGCTTGAACTTCGTCGGGTTGGGGTGTTGACATGAGCGGGGCTCGCGCGCTACATTCCGCTCCGGTGGGCGAAGCCTGCCTGTCACTTTTTCAAGCCGCCCTCTGAGGCGGCTTTGTCGTTCTAGGCCCCTAGCCAAGTTGGTCCAAGGCACCGGATTTTGATTCCGGCATTCCGAGGTTCGAATCCTTGGGGGTCTGCCAATTCATCCATTTTGAGGCTGCATCAGCGCTGCGTGCTGCGCGGTTGACGCCCGCGCCGGGTTTTCGCCATCCGCACTCGGTGGTGGCCGCGCAAGAGTGAGAACCGCATGCCCCAGCGCGCGTCGTGCGCGTAAGCCGGATGGGGCGTTCTGGACAAGCCGCGAGGCACCCGGAGACCCCTATGACCAAGAAATTGACTGCGAAGCAGGAGCGGTTTGTCGCCGAGTACCTGGTCGACCTGAATGCCACTCAGGCGGCGATCCGCGCGGGCTATAGCGCGAAAACTGCTGGTGCAGTCGGGTTTGAGAACCTGAAGAAACCTGAAATTGCCGCCGCGATTGCTATTGCGATGAAGGCGCGTGAGCAGCGCACTCACATCACTCAGGACCGCGTGTTGCAGGAACTTGCACGGATCGCGTTCTTCGACATCCGCAAGCTCTACCGGGGTGACGGCACGCTTAAGGCGATGCAGGAGCTCGACGACGATGCTGCGGCCGTTCTGGCTGGTGTTGATGTGCAAGAGGTCGGCGGGGCGGCAGTCGGAGGTGATGGCGGTGTCGACAACGTCGCGTTCCAGACGAAGAAGGTAAAGATTCCGGACAAGGTTGGCGCCCTCGGGTTGGCGATGCGTCACCTAGGCATGTTCAAGGACAAGGTCGATCTGTCCGTTCGCGTTCAGAAGGTCCAGCGGACGATCGTCGATCCCTCGGCTGCGACGTGAGAACTCTGAGCTTGCCCACGGCGCGCGTGTTCGTGCCGCTGTGTGAGCCTGCGCGCTACAAGGGCGCATGGGGTGGCCGGGGATCGGGAAAGTCGCACTTCTTCGGCGAGAAGCTGATCGAGGACTGCATGGCCGAGCCGGGCGATTCCGGCGGTGAGGGCATGCGGGCTGTGTGCATCCGTGAGGTGCAGAAGGATCTGGCGCAGTCGTCCAAAGCGCTGATCGAGGCAAAGCTGAAGGCGCACCGGATTGGCGAGGCCGACGGCTTCAAGGTCTTCCGGGACTGCATCGAGACGCCCGGCGACGGGCTGATGATCTTCAAGGGCATGCAGGACTACACCGCCGAGAGCGTGAAGTCCCTGGAGAACTTCAAGCGTGCCTGGTGGGAGGAGGCGCAGACCGCGACCGATCACTCGCTGAATCTGCTGCGCCCGACGATTCGCGCGCCTGGCTCGGAGCTCTGGTTCAGCTGGAACGCGCGCCGGCGCACCGATGCGGTCGACGTGATGCTGCGGGGCGCTGAGATCCCGACGGGTTCGGTGGTGGTCAAGGCGAACTGGCGCGACAACCCGTGGTTCACGGCCGAGCTCGAGCAAGAGCGGCTGGACTGCCTGCGCATGCAGCCTGAGCAGTACAACCACATTTGGGAAGGCGGCTACGTCACGGTGATGGCCGGGGCCTACTACGCGAAGAACATTGCCGACGCGCGGCTGAAGAACCGCTTCGGCCGTGTGGGTGCCGACCCTTTGATGACCTACCGGGTGTTCGTCGACATCGGAGGCACTGGCGCGCGGGCTGACGCCTTCACGATGTGGGTGGCGCAGTTCGTCGGCAAGGAAATCCGCGTCCTCGACTACTACGAGGCCGTCGGCCAGCCGCTCGCGGTGCACCTCGCATGGCTGCGCTCGCGTGCCTATACGCCGGAGAAGGCGCAGATCTGGCTGCCGCATGACGGTGCGACGCAGGACAAGGTGCATGACGTCTCCTATGAGAGCGCCCTGCAGGCTGCCGGCTACACGGTGACGGTGGTGCCGAACCAAGGCAAGGGTGCCGCGGCTGCACGGATCGAAGCGGCCCGGCGCCTGTTCTCGCTGATGTGGTTCAACGAAGCCACTACCGAGGCCGGCGTGGCCGCTCTCGGTTGGTATCACGAGAAGAAGGACGAGGCCCGAAACATCGGCTTGGGCCCGGAACACGATTGGGCCAGCCACGGCGCCGACGCCTTCGGGCTGATGTGCGTGGCCTACGAGGAGCCAGTCGAGGTCAAGCCGATGAAGTACCGCAAGCTCAACAACGCCTGAAGGAAGACCATGGAAACCATGCAGCAACCCAAAATCACCGGCTACCGCAAGCTGAGCGAGGAAGAAGTCGCGCTCATGAACGAGGGCAAGGCCCTGGCCGAGCAGTGCGGCGCCTTCGTCGCGAAGCTGCGCGCTCTGCCCGCCACGCCGACCCTCGGCCTGCCCCTTGGCGATCACGCCGGCGGCGATCCCTTCATCGATCAGCGCTGGGTGTCGATCGGCGCCACGCAGCTGCAGCAGGGCTTCATGGCCGTGATCCGCGGCATCGCGCAACCATCGACGTTCTGACCATGGCGAAGCCGCTCTATCTCCCCAAGGGCTGGCGCGCGGGCCCGGACAAGCTCGTGCGCAAGGTCTACATCGAGGAGCGGGGCGGCACCTACGTGAAGGGGCGCCAGCCCGAACCGCCCGCGCCGCCGCCGGCTCCTCCCGCACCAGCACCTGCACCCTGACATGGCAGCACCGAACGCACCCAAGCGCATGAGCGACGCCGACCTGAAGGCGCTTGTCGACTCCGAACTGCGCCGCGCCCTGGGCGTGGAGAGCAGCAAGCTGTCCGAACAGCGCCGCAAGGCCATGGCGTACTACTACGCGGAGCCCGAAGGCGATCTCGCGCCGCCCGAGATCGAAGGCCGCTCGAAGGTGGTCTCGCCGGACGTTCGCAACACCATCGAGTCGATGCTGCCGCAGATCGTGGTGAAGTTCATCGGCGGCGACAAGGTGGTGCAGTTCGATCCGACGAAGCCGGGCGACGAAAGCAAAGCCGACGCGGCGACGAAGTACCTGAACCACATCTTCCTGAAGAAGCACGACGCGACGATGCTCACGACGACGTGGGCGAAGGACGGCATGCTGCAGAAGCGCGGCATCCTGAAGGTGTGGTGGGACACGCGCACCGAGGAGACGCGCGAGGAATACAAGGGGCAGACGCCGGTGCAGCTGGCGCTGCTGATGCGTGATCCCGAGATCGAGCCCATCGAACAGTCCGAGCGGCCCGACGAGGCGGAGGCGCAGCGCCGCGCGGAGATGCTCGAGCAGTTGACCCAGCAACTGCAGCAGGCCTGGGCGGCGGCACAGCAGGGCGGCGGCGCCGGGTCCGGCGGTCCTGGCCAACCGCCGGCCGAGTCCGAGGGCGCCATGCAGCCGGGCCAGCCGCCCCGCCCGCCGCAGGGCAATCCGGCGCTCGCCGCGGTCCAGCATCTGCAGCAGCAGATCGCCGCGATCTCGGCCCTACCGCCGGCCGTGGTCTACGACGTGGCGTTCAAGCGCAGCAAGAAGGGCGGCAAGCTGTCCATCGAGCCGGTCCCGAGCGACGAGTTCATCATCTCGCGCGAGGCGAAGACCATCGGCACCGCACGTCTTGTGGGCCACAAGTTCAAGCGCACGCTGTCTGAACTGCGTTCGATGGGCTACAAGAACGTCGACAGGCTGGCCGACGGCAACGACACGGACGGCGACTCGAACGTCGAGAAGATCGAGCGCGACAGCTTCGACGACAGCAGCGGCGGCCCGGAGGAAGACGACACCACGAGCGACAGCTCGCAGACGCGCGTGACGGTGCGCGAGCTCTACATGCGCGTCGACTACGACGGCGACGGCATCGCCGAGCTGCGCAAGATCACGCGCTGCGGCAGCGAGATCCTCGACAACGAGGTGGTCGACGAAGCGCCGTTCGTGACCTGGTGCCCGGTGCCGATCCCGCACAAGTTCTTCGGCATGTCGATCGCGGACCTCGCGATGGAAGGCCAGAAGACCAAGACCAGCATCCGCCGCGGGCAGCTGGACAACATGTATTTGCAGGTCAACGGCCGCTATTTCGCGCTCGAGGGGAAAGTGAACCTCGACGACCTGCTCGACAGCCGCCCCGGGGGTGTGGTGCGGATCAAGGAAACGGGCGCGGCGGGCCGGCTCGATCAGGGCATCGGCGACATGGCCGGCGCAGCCGCGATGTTCGAGCAGGAGGAGGCCGCGCTCGAGAACTCCACCGGCTGGACCCGCTACAGCCAGGGCAACGACGGCAAGGGCTTGAACGAGACGTTCGGCGGCGTGAAGCTGATCACCAACAAGGCTGACATGCGCACCGACCTGGTCACGCGCATGATGGCGCAGGGCTTCGTCGACCTCTTCCGCCTGATGCTGAAGTTGGTGTGTCAGAACCAGGACAAGGCCGAGCAGATCCAGGTCGCGGGCAAGTGGGTCGACATGGACCCGCGCGAGTGGTCGAACCAGTTCGACATCTCGCCGGCCGTGGGGCTCGGTGTCGGCGACAAGGACCAGCAGGTGGCGCACCTGATGGGGTTGCGCACGCTGGCCGTCGAGGGCCTGATGAACGGCACGGCGACGCCGGAGAACATCTACGAGCTCGACGTCGAGATCGCGAAGACGATGGGCTTCCAGTCGGGCGCCCGGTTCTTCAACAATCCGAAGGAGAACCCGCCGCCGAAGCAGCCGAACCCGCTCGAGGCGCAGATGCAGGTCGAGCAGATGAAGCTGCAGGCCATGCAGCAGATCGAGCGCGAGAAGATGCAGTCGCAAGAGCGCATCGAGGCGATGAAGGCCCAGCAGCAGGCGCAGGTCGACCACCTGCGTGCGCAGATGCAGCAGCAGACCGACCTGGTGCGCCAACAGGCCGAAGCCGACAAGGCGCGCATGGAGGCCGAGAACAAGGCCCGCCTGGATGCAATCCGCATGGAGATGGAGGAACGCTCCCGCATGCTGGATGACGGATACCGGCGCTGGAAGGACCAGCTCGAGTCGGCCACGCGCATCGAGGTGGCGAACATCGGCAGCAAGGCCAAGCTGGACAATCCAGCGACGGCCGCAGCGACGAACGAGATCGCAACGGAGGTGACCCAGTGAAAGACCGCCTCCTGAACCTGGCCCGCGCGGCGCGCGCGTGGCTCGTGCCGGCATGGAGCATCCGCGAAGAGGACTCGGTCGCCGCCGGCAGTGCGTTCGTCGTCTGCCGGGCGCAGTTCGGCCGCCTCGCGGTGCTGGATCGCCTGGCGACCCTGCGCGCGGCCGTGCTTCGCATGCAGGTGCTGCGCGGCATCGCCCCCGCGCCGGCGCCGGCCGTCGACGCCGCCCGCATCGCCCGCGCGCTGGACCCGCGCGCGCCCGAGGAGTCCGCGCACTCGCCCGAAGGCCGGGTGTACCGCGGCGACCGCGCCCGCGAAGTGCTTCAGAACGAGGCGTTCGCCTGGGCTTTCGAAACCACCAAATCGGAGATCTACGAATCATGGCAAGCAACACTCGCGGCCAACGCGCCGGAACGGGAGCGCCTGTGGCTGGCGCTGCAGATGCTGGATCGGGTGCAGGCGCACCTGGTGCAACGGCTGGAGACGGGCAAGCTGGCGGCGCTGGAGCTCAAGCACCGGGCGAAGGTGGCGCAGCAGCAGAAGGCGTGGCTGGATTGACCGCCGCCGCGCCCACCAGCCCGCCGCCGGCGCCCCCGCCGTCGAAGAAGGCGCCCGTGTCCTGGAAGGATCTGCGCGCGCACATCGAGATGCTGAACGCGCCCGACCACCAGATCGTGACCGTCTGGCATCCGGACGCCGCGGGCGAGTTCATCGCGACCGGCCAGGGCAACGTGCGCGCGATGGTGGGCAATGCCCGGTATCAACTGAGCTCGGGCGACTTCGTCGAGCTGTGAGATCTGGCGGGAGGCGGCCCGCCTGACGGGGATTCCCCTTCAACCGCCTGCATCCGTCGAGAGACGCTGCGCCGGGTAGCCGGCATGGAGAGAACATGGACGATTTGGACACCCCCGACGCGGGACCCAGCGAAGGCCTGAGCGTAGATCAGGCAGCAGGAGCGCTTTCCTCGCTTCTGGACGATCCGGACACCGCCGACAACGGCGATTCGGGCGTCGACCCCAAGAAGGAACCTGCGGCCGGCGCTGCAGCTGACACCGATGCGGGCGAAGACGCCGGCGACGATGACGGCGACCAGCCCGACGGCGACGCCGGCGGAGACCCCGACGCGCATCCTCAGATGGTCACCGTCAAGATCGACGGCAAGGAAATCGAGGTGCCGCTGTCCGAGGCCATCGCGGGCTACCAGCGCCAGCAGGACGCCACGCGCAAGACGATGCAGGCTGCCGAGACCCGAAAGGCCGCGGAAACCGAGATCGCCCAGGCGCGCAGCGAGCGCCAGCACCACGCCCAGAGCCTCGTGCGTATTCAGCACCAGCTCGAAGGCTTGCTGCAGGAGCAACAGCAGATCGATTTTGACGCGCTCATCGCCTCCGACCCCCAGGAAGCCATGCGGCAGCAGCACCTCTACCAAAAGAGGCAAGCGGCGCTGCAGCAGACCCTCCAGGCCCAGGAACAGATTCGCGCGCTCGACCAATCCGACCAGCAACAGCAGTTCGTCGAACACCTGAAGGGTCAGCAGGAAAAGCTCCTCGCCAAGATCCCCGAGTGGAAAGACAAAGCTGTGCTGAAGGCCGAGATGGGCCAGATTCGCGAGTACCTCACGACCAACGGCTACAGCGCCGCTGAGATCGAGAACGTCGCAGACCATCGGGCCATCTTGAACGTGCGAAAGGCCATGCAGTACGACCGCCTCATGGCGGATGCTGCGAAGGCCGCCAAGAAGATCGCCAACACCCCGAAGCGGGTCGCGACCCCTGGCAGCACCGAGACCGGCGCGGTCGACCAACGTGTGGCGCCCTTCAAGCGCCTTAAGCAGTCCGGCAGCGTTCGTGACGCTGCCGCTGTGTTCGAAACTCTTCTCTGATAGGAGGCAGCATGGCTGCACCAACCAATACGTTCACGTCCACGGCCGCCGTGGGCAACCGCGAAGACCTCACGGACGTCATCTACCGCATCTCGCCCACCGAGACGCCGCTGCTCAGCCTGGCCGAGCGCGTCAAGGCCGAGAACACGCTGCACGAATGGCAGACGCAGGCTCTCGCGGCCCCGGCCGACAACGCCCAGGTCGAAGGCGACGACGCCACTGCCGACGCCGCCGTGCCGACCGTGCGCCTCGGCAACCGCACCCAGATCTCGCGCAAGACCGCGCGTGTCTCGGGCACGCAAGACGCCGTGAACACCGCCGGCCGCAAGAAGGAACTGGCCTACCAGGTTTCGCTGAAGAGCCTCGAGCTCAAGCGCGACATGGAGTTCGCCATCACGCGCAACAGCGTCGCGGCCACGTCCCCGCGCAAGACCCGCGGCATGGTTGGCTGGATGGACGCGGCCAACGTCAATGCCGGCGCAGGCTACGTGGCGCCGGACTACATCAACAACGTCGCACAGACCGACGGCACCCAGCGCGCCTTCACCGAGACGCAGTTGAAGGACGTGGCGCAGAAGATCTTCACCTCCGGCGGCAACCCGAACACGCTGATGCTCGGGCCGACGCAGAAGCAGACCTTCTCGACCTTCCTCGGCAACAGCACCCGCTTCGACGAGGGCGAGGACAAGAAGGTGGTGGCGGCCACGGACATCTACGTGACCGACTTCGGCGCCCTGAAGGCTGTGCCGAACCGCATCCAGCGCCCGCGCGATGCGTTCGTCATCGAGAACGACAAGGTCGCCGTGGCCTACCTGCGTCCCCTGCAGAAGACGCCGCTGGCGAAGACCGGCGACTCCGAAGCGGTGATGCTGCTGGCCGAGTACGCGCTCGAGAATCGCGCGCCCACGGCGCACGGCGGCATCCTCGACCTGAGCTGATACCGACGCCGCAGGGCCAGGCCCGGAGCCGCACCGCTTCGGGCCTTTTCTTTTTCTCCCATCGTCGCGAGACGCCGGAGGCTTTTATGCAAGAGATCGCCACCCGCCCCGTGTTCGTCGGCGAGCAGCTGTTCATCCAGCGCTCGCAGGACTGCACGCCTATCGCCGAACGCGCGAAGGAGATGCATCGTGCGGGCATGCACGGCTCGAGCGAGGTCAAGCTCGCCGCGTCGATCCCGAACATCATGATCGAGAAGTACTGCCTCGAGCAGGGCATCACGTACCGCGAGTGGTGCTGCGACGAGTCGCACATCCGCCGCATGCTGGAAGACCCGGCGCTCGCGCACTTCCGGATCTGGCCGGGGAAGATCTGATGCAGAAGTACCAGAACAACATCGCCGACCGCAGCGGCAACGCCGTTGCCGGCCTGACCGTGACGGTCACGCTGCAGGCTGGTGGCGGCCTCGCGACCATCTACAGCGACAACGCCGGCGCGGTTGCGCCGAACCCGCTGACGACGGACGCGAACGGCTACTTCGAGTTCTATGCGGCCGACGGCCGCTACAACATCGACGCGCCAGGCGGTGGTTACCACGACGTGCTGATCGCCGACACCGTGCTGATCGCTGGCGCCGCCGCCGCTTCCGCTTCGGCAGCACAAGCAGCCGCGACGCAAACGGCCGCCGACCGGGTTGCATCCGAAACTGCCGCCTCTGCCGCTGTTCCAGCAGCGGCCACCGCTACCGCACAGGCGCTGATTGCCACGACCGGAGCGAATACAGCGACGACGCAGGCCACCATTGCCACCACGGCTCGCACGGGCGCCGAGAGTGCGCAATCTATGGCGTTGGTTCAGGCGGGCGTGGCAGTCGATGAGCCAACTGGCCGTGCGGCAGTGGCCGACGGCGTCGCGTTCAAAGTTCAAGGTGCCGGCGATGTTGCGGCATTCGAATTTCGGCGCGTGAACAGCGCGAGTTCCACGCCCTTGAGCCAGTACCCGTCTGTGCAAGCGGTCTTGTTCGGACCGTTGGTCACAATCAGTCCCGAGTCGACTATCACGATCGACATGACGGCGAAGACCGTTGTCATCGGCGCGGGCTCTGCCTTCTTCTACCGCGCCGGCCGCGTTGTGATCGCCGCGCAGACGATCAATTTCACTGCGGCCGATACGGGCGTCTACATGCGCCTGTACTACGACCCGAACACCGGGGCGGGTGGTGTGGCCGTCACCGGCGGCCCGGCCATGCCTGGCGGCGTCGTGGTGCTGGCCCACATCTACCGCGAGCACGTCATCGCGAACGATCCTGACGGCAGGATCGTGATCGTGCAGGCCCAGCGGCTGACCGGACCGATCGAGGCGTTCCGTCCACTGATCGGCGGCGCGGTGGTCATCAACACGCAGGCAGGCAACCTCAAGATCACGACCAGCGCGGCTGGCTTCGTGCCGACGAAGCGCGGCTTCCTCACGATCCCCACGGCGCAGGACGTGGCCATCTCCGCGCCCTCGGGCTTGGTGATGATCCACGCGCATCCCACGACGGGCGCGCTGTCGGCCTGGAACACGGGAGCCTCGCCTCCCACGAACTGGCCGCTGCTTGCGATCGTGCTGAGCAACGTTCTGTACAAGCCTGCCAGCAGCAATATCACGCTGATCACCACCACCGGCGCCGAATATGCAGACCCGGCCCGGACGATGGCGGGTGCGTATTTCTCCGACGCGACGCTGACGATCAACCTGGCCACCCTGACGCTCTCGTTGGTCAGCTCCAGCGGCATCGCGGTCTGGAACGATGGATACCGCTCGGTGACCTCGCAAGCCAGCGTGGCATTCACGATGCCATTTCCGAACGGGCTTCTGTGGGTCTACGTGAACAAGTCCACCGGAGCGCTCGGCGCTGTGGCCGCAGGCAGTGGCGTGCCGCCAGTCGGGAGCGCGGTGGTTGCCGAGGTCTACGGCCAGAAGCTCGATGCGCCCCTCGATACGCGCCGGCAGATCAAGCTCATCGACACGAACGGCAACGAGGTGCCCAGCAGTAGCGGCGCGGCCTTCGATCCGCTCGTGCAGCGCATGATCCTGCCGGACACGATGTATTTCCTGCCGAGCACGCCGATGCGCTTGTTCCGCGCGCCGTGCTTCGCCGACTACCAGAACATGATCCGCACGGACATCGCGTTCTGGCTCGACACCGGCGGCACCTCTATCGTGGATCGCTTCCAGCCCGTGGGCGATTCCATCAAGATCGATCCCGCGCAGCTCGGTTCGATGTTCCGGCTCGGCTACCGCCACAACGCCCAGCCGGACAAGCGCTACATCAAGACGATTACGGCTGCGGTTGCCGCGCCGGGCGCACTGACCGGCAAGGCGATCAAGCTGCTGACCTTCGGCGATTCGCTCACCGAGGAAGGCATGGTCACCGAGCTCAAGACCCAGATCGACGCGCAAGGCGCCACGGTCACGCCGGTCGGGACCTACTTCTCGGCCAGCACCAACAGCCTGCGCGGCGAAGGGCGCGGCTTCTGGGCCTACCGAAACTTCATCGGGAAAGACAACCTGTCGAACGTGAGCGGCACGCCGACGCCTCACACGTTGGCGCCGGCCGGCCCCGACACGGCGAAGTTCGCCAATCCCTTCCTGCGGCTCGCGACCGGCACCGACACGACGAACACGCCGACCTGGTGCTTCCGCAACACCGGGGCAGAGAAAGAACTCTCGTACACCGACGATCCCGACAAGACCGGCAACTTCTACATCTTCGACTTCGGCTGGTATCGCACGCAGCACAGCGTGCCCGCGCCGGACATCATCACGATCGCGCTATCGACCAACGACATCAATCTCGACCGTGGCACCTACAGCCAGGCCGAGCGGCTGCAATTCATGCGTCTCGGCCTGGAGATCATGGTGAAGTCGATCAAGGCAGATCTGCCGAGCGTGAAGATTGGCATCATCCCGGCGCCGTCGTGGTGCTCGGACAGCGTCAACGATCCTCGCTGGTTGGCAGAGACCGCGCCGTGGGTCGAGCAGTGCATGAAGGATGTGGCCGCGCTGTCGGGGACCTACTCGAATCTCTTCGTGGTCGGCGTCTGGCCGTTCATGTCCGAGGACTGGGTCTACCCCTACACGGGCTCGCCGCCCGACCTCTCGGCCAACAACAACACGAAGGTGAACACGATCGCGGATCGCGTGCACTTCGGTGCCGTGGGCCGGACGCAGTACGGTACGGCTGTGACGGCATGGGTTGCCAACGTGGTTTGAGGGGCAAGTATGGCCATCATCATCGACACCGGCGGATCGAGCGGTCGCACCTATTCGGATTTGCTCACGCAAGTCGCGAAGTGGATGAACCGCGGCGACCTGACCGCGTTCATTCCCGACTTTATCGTCAACGCGGAGGCGCGCATTGCGACGGACCTGCGTCTGCGCCGCATGATCGTGCGCACTGCTTTTCCCGTGACTCTGGGAGACCCCGCACCGCTGCCCGAGGGCTGGCTCGAGTTCGCGACCATCTCGCTCAACGGCGATGACCTCGACTTCATGCCCATGCGGCAGCTGACGGGGCGATTTCGCGACTGCAGTGGCGTGCCGGCCTGCTACTCGATCGAAGGCGAGCAGATCTTTTTTGGGCCGTCGCCCGATGGCGCCTACTCGATCGACGCCAGCTACTACAAGCAACTCGAGCCGCTCGCCAGCAGTGCCACGAACTGGCTGCTGACCGCGAAACCGAACCTCTATCTCTACGCCGCGCTGGCCGAGGCATCGCTGTTCGTCAAGAAGCCGGACGATGCCAACTACTGGGGCGGCCTGTACGCCGGCATCGTCGAAGCCCTGAAGCTCGAGGATGCGCAGGCGACGCACAGCGGGGGCACCTTGCGGGTGCGTGCAGGATGAGTCCGATCCTCGGTTTCGGGCCGGATGTCGATCCGACCACCATCGGCGTGCTGACCGACTGCGCCAACCTCATCCCCTTCGATGCAGGATTCAAGGGGGCGCCGTCTCCCGTTGCAGTCGGCGTGGCGACGTTGGCGTCGGCCTGCCGCGGCGCCGTCGTTGCGACGCAACTCGCCGGGACCCGCCGGATCTTCGCCGGCACTCAGACCGCGCTGTACGAGCTCGCCGGCGCGGTGTGGACGGATCGCAGCAAGAGTGGCGGCTACACCGGTAGCGTGGAGTCGCGGTGGTGCTTCTGCCAGTTCGGCGACACGACGATCGCTACGAACTTGGTCGACGCCATGCAGCAATCGAATGCTGGCGTCTTCGTAGACGTGCCGACCGCGCCACGGGCTCTGATCGTGGTCAGCGCCTCGAACAACTTCGTCATTGCCTTCAACACGGATGACGGCACCTTCGGGGCCTCTCCCGACCGCTGGTGGTGCTGCGCGCAGAGCGACCAGACCAACTGGACACCGGCCGAGGGTGGCCCGACGACTGGGCGCCTGGTGTCGGTCGAAGGCGCCATCAAGGCGGCGCTGCCGCTGGGCGACTACGTGATCGCCTACAAGGAACACGCCGTCTACGTGGGGACCTTCGTCGCGGCACCGGAAATGTGGGCATGGGCGCCGGCTATCGGCGGCGAGGCCGGCGCGGTTGGGCAAGAGGCTGTGTGCGACATCGGCGGCGTGCACTTCATGGTGGGCGACGGCGACTTCTGGCTGTTCGACGGGACGCGGCCGCAGTCGATCGGAGAGCCTGTGCGGGAGTGGTTCCGCACGAATGCGGACCCGATCTATCGCTTTCTCACGAAGGCGACCTACGACAAGCAGAACTCGCTGGTGCGCGTGTCTTTCCCGTCGCGCAACTCGGGTGGCGTGGTCGACCGGTGCCTCGTCTACCACACGAAGCGCAAGCAGTGGGGCTTGGCCGACCAGGTGGTGCAGGCGCCGCTGACCTACATCGCGCCCGGTCTGACCATCGACGGCCTGAACACCATCGCCGCCACGATCGACGCGCTGCCGAACGTGCCGCTCGATTCGCAGTACTGGATGGGCGGCGGGCAGTCGCCGGCCTTTTTCAACAGTGCGAACCAGCTGGTGTCCCTGAGCGGCGAGACGGGCGCCTCGAGCTTCACGACCGGCGATCTCGGCGACGACGACGCGGTGACCATGATCGATCGCTTCCGCGTCCGGTTCACTAAGGCGCCGGCCACGGCTACGGCTACCGGCCTCGTGAAGATGAACGAGGGCGATGCGTTGGCCGTGGGCGCAGTGAGCGACATCAACGACGGCAAGTTCGACTTGCGCCAGTCGGGCCGCTTCCATCGTGTGCGCGTCGACCTGACGGGCGACCACCGCGAGACGGCCTTCGACAGCAAGAACACGGTGGTGGGCTGGCGATGAAGGTCAACAACGAACCGCGGCTGACCGCGGGCCCGAGCTTCCTGGCTTCGCTGCTCGACATCTTGCGCAAGTACGCGCGAGCGCTCAACGGCCACGACGACGACGTGACGGCGCTGATGAAGCGCACGGCTGACCTCGAGGCCGCGAACACCGCACTCGAGGCTCGCGTCGCCGCACTCGAAACCCCCTGATCCGAAGGAGTACACATGGCAATCGACACCTCCAATCTCGGGATGGGAGGCAATCCCTTCCTGTCCAAGCCGGGGCAGACGAACCCCTACCTGCAGGACATCATCGACCTGTCCTCGCGCGACCTGGTGAACAACTTCAACGCCACCACGCAGCCGGCTTTCAATGCGGCGATGGTGCGCAGCGGCTCGTTCGGAAACAGCGGGATCGACGCGGCCAACGCGCGCGCGGCGAGCGGCCTGCAGACGAACCTGGGTGACCTGTCTTCGAAGCTGCGCTTCAACGACTACACGCAGCAGCAGGACATGTACAAGTGGCAGAAGGGCTTCGACGAGAACGGGCGCCAGTTCGACCTGGGCTTCGACCGGGCGACCTACAACGATGCGTTTGGCCAGAACCAGCAGAACCTGCAGACGGGGCTCGGCTTGCTCGGCCTGCTCTCGGGAGCCAACGACAGCGACCTCGCCGCGGGCGGTGCGATCCGCGACACGCCGCTCAACTACCTGACCCAGTTCGGCAATCTGGGCAGCACCATCGGCCGCGGCGGGCAGACCCAGCAGACCACGCAGACCGGCACCAGCAGCCCGATCACCGGCGCCCTCGGCGGCGCGCAGCTCGGACGCACGCTCGGCGGCCTGTTCGGCGGGGGCAACACCTGGCAGGGCATCAACAACAGCGCGGCCTCCAACGGCTACGGCAACACCTTTCAGCAAAACGGCTACTCGCCGAACGTCTCCTACGGCTGATCCACGACCATGAACGAAAACAGCATTGCACTCGCAGACCTGCAGCTGCAGCACCACTTCGGCGGCGGCGTCTATGCGAAGGAAACCATCATCCCGGCCGGGCTCGTGCTGGTGCAGCACAAGCATGCGCACGACCATCTTTCGATCCTGGCCAGCGGCACGGTGGTGCTCGAGGTCGACGGCGAGCGTCGTACCCTTGTGGGCCCGGCGTGCGTGACCGTGGAGGCCGGCAAGCACCACGGCGTGCGCGCGATCACCGAGGCGGTCTGGTACTGCATCCACGCGACCGACAGCACCGATGCGGAGACCGTGGACGGCATGCTGATCGCAGCCGACAGTCGGGCCTCGGACATGCAAGCGATAGCGGAGGCCTTGGCGCGATGAGCCGCATTCGTCTCCTCTGGCACGGGCTCAACGTCGAGCCGCTGCGCGCCGCGCTCGAGGCGCATCCCGAGCTCTGGAACCAGCGGACCGAGCGCACCGCGGCCGCCGAGTCGCCGCACCACGGCCTCTCCGACATCTGGGCCCGCTTCGCCGACCCGGCGACCATGCGCGAGGACGGATCGCACGACTCGATCTGGTATCCGCCCGCCGACGTGCTCCCGGTGCGCGACATCGTGTTTCCGCTCATGGCCGGTGTGCGCGGTACGCGCCTTGGCGGCGTGCTGATCACGCGCATCCGGCCGGGCCAGATCTGCAAACCGCACACTGACCCGGGCTGGCACGCGCGCCACTATGAAAAGTTCGCGGTGCAGATCGAGGCCGCGCCCGAGCAGGCGTTCCATTTCGAAGGCGAGAAGCTGGTGACGCGCCCGGGCGACGTCTACTGGTTCGACAACGCTCACACGCACTGGGTCACGAACGACAGCCAGCGCGACCGAATCACCATGATCGTGTGCATCCGCACGGAAGGGAACTGATATGCCGCTCTTCTCCAAGCACCATTCGGGCGCCCAGCGCTTTCGCATGCCGTGGGGCGCCGCCGTCGGCGGCATCGGTGGAGCGCTGATCAGCGCCGAGGCCGGCGGCGGCACGACGTCGACCGACTCGGGCCCGTGGGCCGCGGCACAGCCGCTGCTCGCCCGCAATGCGATGCAGGCGGACGCGCTGCAGAACCAGTACACGGCCATGCCGTTCAACCAGCAGCAGTTGGCGGCCTACGACAACAAGTTCGCGCTGAACGACTACCTGCGGAATTTGGTGCCCGAGCTGCTCGGCCAGATTCAGGGCCAGCCGGTGGGCTTCGACCGCAACAACCCGACCGCGCGACCGCAGGCCTGGAACTTCAACGCCGGCGGCGGTGCGCTGGGCCAGACCAGCCTGCGCGACGCACAGGGGCGCCAGGCCGCGATCGATGCGCAGGACCAGCGCGAGAGCGAAGACCTGATCGCCGGCCGGCGCGACACCACGCGGTTCTTCCCGCTCGGCCTGACCTACGGCGACCTCAAGCCCAAGCAATAAGGGAGCGATCATGCCCGGACTTTTCGACCTTCTCGACTCCGAAGACGGGCGCCTCGGCCTGGCGCTGCTGGCCGCGGCCGGCCCGAGCATGCAGCCGACCAGCATCGGCCAGCGCATCGCAGGCGCCGTGCAGAGCGTGGGCGCGCAGCGCGACAACGACCTGCGCCGCAAGCTGGTCCAGTCGCAGATCGGCGAGAACGACAACCAGAATCTGTACCGCTCGGCGCAGGTAGAGGCACTGCAGCGCAAAGGCAGCCTTCTGCAGTCCTTCGCCGACCGCATTAACGGCGGCGGAACAGGCGGTGTTGGTATGGGAGGCGCGGCCGCACGGAGCAGTGGCAGCGGCGCCGGAGGTGCGACCGCGACCTCGGGAAGCGGCGGGGCCGGCGCCTTCCCGCTTTCGCCGACCGATCTCGCGATGGCGAAAATCGCAGGACTGCCGGATCTCACGGACATCTACAAGCTGACCGAGCCGAACTGGGTCAACGTGAACGGCAATCTGGTCAACACCAAGGCGCCGGGGTTCACGGGCGGAGTTCAAGATGGCATCTCGGTGAGCAATGACGGCCGCGCGACGATGTGGCGGCGCAAGCCTGACGGATCCGTGGTGATGGGCGCGCCCGAGGGAGCGATCGACACCTACCGCGCTTTCCAGGACGTCGGCAATCGCTCCCAAGCCTCCTACACCCCGGGGCGGCCCACGATCCTCCCTGGCGGCCGGATGGGCGGCCAATCGCAACTGCAGGAGATCGGCGGCGCTCCTCCATCGCCGTTCGGAGACTTGCCGCAGGCGCAGGCCGGCGTGACGGGCAACTTCATCGGCAACCCTGCAGCCGTTTCTGCAGCTATCGCAGGCATCCGCGACCCGCAGGAGCGCGCGAACGCGCTGGCCGCGTTCGAGCAGCAAATGCGCTCGCCCGGCAGCACGCGCGAGACGCCGGGTGGCGGTCTGGAGTTCTCGCCGCGGGAGAAAGAGCAGCAGGACGCAGACCGAGCTCGAGCAGTGAAGACCGCCGAGGCCGACGTCGTGCGCGACACGGCGGCGCAAGCCGACGTGAAGACGGCACGCAAGTTCCTCGACGTAGCAAAGCGGGCGCGGGCGGTGTTCGGCGAAGGCCCGACTGATAGCGGGATCGGCTCGGCCGTCGACCGGGTGGCCGCTTTGGGCGGCTACGCGACGCCGGGCTCGGTGGCCGCGCAGCGCCTAAAAGCCCTTGGCGGCTGGCTCGTGTCGAACGTGCCGCGCATGGAAGGCCCACAGTCGAATTTCGACGTTGCGAACTACCAGGTGATGGCGGCCGACGTGGCGAACGACACGCTGCCGCTCGAGCGGCGCCGTGCCGCGCTCGACAGCATCACGCAGATGATGGAAGACATTGCGGGCACCAAGCGGGGCATGGCCGCCGAGCGCACCAGCGCCGCGCCGGCCGAGCAGCCGCCGGTCGCGCGGCTGAAGGCGCCGCCCTCGGACGCGGATCTGCGCAACACGGCCTTGCGGTACGGAATGACCGTCGACCAGGTGAAAAAGCGACTGGGGATGAACTGATGCGAGACCTATTCGAAGAGGCGGGCATCGCCCCGCGAGACGCACCGGCGCCGGCGGCCACCGGCCCGCGCGACCTGTTCGCCGAGGCTGGGCTCGACGTGCAGCCGGTCAAGCGCAAGTCGCTGCCGCGCCTGGCCGAGACGGCCGCGGTGCCGCTGGTGGGCCCGGCGCTCGCAGCCCTGGGTGTGGAGGTCGACGCGCGCGGCATCGGCAAGGGCCTGCTGTCGGGGCTCGCCGACATCGGGAACACGCTCATCAACTCCGGCACGAAGGCTGGCGCGGACACCTTCGCGGGTGTCGACGATCGGCTCGGTCTCCTGCCCGACCGCGTGAAGCGCCCGCGCGCCGGCATCACCAACCTGGTGACGGGGCAGGCGCCCATGTCGCAGGCCGAGCGCGACAACGCGGCCCGCGCGAGCGCGCTCGAGGACTTCAACCGCGAGAACGCGAGCCCGTGGTTCACCGGCGGCCGCCTGGCCGGCAACGTCATCGGCACGTACCCGGTGGGCGGCGCCATCTCGGCTCCGCTGCGCGCCGCGGCGCCGGCGCTGGGCCCGCTGGCCGACGCGCTGGCCACCGGCGGGTTCCGCACGGGGCTTGCGCCGACCTCGCTCGCGGGCCGGGCCGGGAACGTCGCGATGCGCGCGCTTGGCGGCGCGGGCACCGGTGGCGCCTCGGCGGGCCTCGTGAACCCTGGCGATGCCGGGCTCGGCGCGCTCGTGGGGGCCGTGCTGCCTCCGGGGCTGCAGGCTCTGGGGCTCGGGACTAGCGCGCTGGGAGTCGGTGTGCGGCGGATGCTCACGCCTCAAGTGGCACGGGATGCTGGCGCGGTGCTGGACGCCGGCGGTTACTCGACGGCGGACCTGCCGATGGTGCGCGCCGCGTTGACGCAGCAGGGCCCGCGCATCGTGCCCGAGCCGCCGACGGTCTCGCAGGTCCTCATGAACCCCGAGATCTCGCAGCTCGAGCGTTCGGTGCGCAATGCCCCGGGCGGCGGGCCTGCGCTGCTGGCGCGCGACCAGGCGCAGAACGAGGCTCGGCTGGGCGTGCTGGACAGCATCGCGCCGGTGGCCGGCGACCTGCCGGCGGCGCGGACCAACTTCGGCAACACCATCGCGCCGCGCGCGCAGGCCGCGCGGGCCGAGGCCACGAAGCAGGTGAACCAAGCGTTCAACGCGGTCGACCCCATGGACGACACGCGCTTCTTCCTCCCGATCGCGGAAATGGAGGCCGCGCAGGCGAAATTCTTGGGCGATGGCACGTTCGGCACCGGCAGCAAGGCGCAGGCCGCCGTCGACACGGCCCGGCGCGTGGGCACCGAGGAACTGCCGGCCGTGACCGCCGCGCGCATGCCCGGCGTCAACCGCCAGGGGCAGACCATCGTGGACGCCATCAAGTCGCTGGGCGGCCTGCGCGTGGACTCGCGCGGCGCGCAGGAGCTCGGGGGCGAGATCCGCGACCTGCGCAAGGCCGGGAACGGCGTCGGCGGCATCTTTCGCCGCGGCAATGGCCAGTCGCCCGACACGCTGGCCGAGGCCATGCACGCGCAAGGCTTCTTGCCCGACGCGGACGCATCGACGCTGTTCAACGTGCTGCGCGAGCATGCCTCGGGCAACAAGCGATTCGCGATGGGCGCCGATCGCGGCAACACCTTTCAGGCGGGGCTCGAGGCGTCGATGGGCGATGCGCCTGGCGCGGAGGTCATTCCGAAGGCCGTGCCTTTCCAGACCGTGCAGAACCTGCGCAGCTCGGTAGGCGAGGCCGCCGAGCAGGCCCGCGCGAAGGGTGCGAACAAGGAAGCGGCCGCGCTGGACCGCATGAAGGCCGACATCGACGCGCGGGTCGACGCAGTGGCACGCGGGCAGGGCCAGGCCGGCGAGTTCTTCCCGCCCGACATCGTGGCGCAGTGGCGCAAGGCGATCGACATGCACGCCGAGAAGCAGAACCGCTTCGCGCGCGGGCCGCAGGCCGGCATGTTCCGCAAGGGCGGCGACGGCAATTATTCGGTGGAGGGCGGCGAGCTCGCGCCGAAGTTCTTCTCGCCGCGTGGCTCGCAGGCCGAGGACATCGAGGCGCTTCGCCGCATGGGCCTGGGCGACGACGTGCTCGACTCGCTGAAGAGCTACGCGACCACCGACGCCTCGCGCAAGGTCACCGCCGGCGGCACCCTGAGCGCGGCGCAATACAACAAGTGGCTGGACTCGCACGCCGGCGCGATCCGCGGCCTGTTCAATGAGGGCGAGCAGGCGCGGCTGGCCGGCGTGGGCCAGGACGTGCAGCGCGCGGCCGACGCGCTGGGGCTCGGCCGGGCCACCGGCTCGAACACCTCGCAGAACGTGCAGAACGCGCTGGGGCTCGGGTTGCTTGATAGCCGGGCGGTGAACGTGCTGGCCAGCCGCACGCCGGTGGTGGGCCGCTTCACGGGCCCGATCCTGGATGCGCTGAAGGAGTCCGCGAAGCGCGGCAAGGCTGGGCGGATCGGCGGCCTGCTGTCGGATCCAGACGCGCTGGCCGAGGCGATCGCGCAGCTCGAGCGGACCCGGGTACGCGCCACGCCGCTACTGCCCGCGGCCGACGCGCTCAGTCCTTATCTTTATCGCGCCGCCCCTGTCCTAGTGTCCGGCCGGTGACCAGCCCGTAGACGAAGCCGCCAACGGCAACGATCACGGCGAGGCCGATGGCCTTCCAGATCAGGTACTCGCCGAACACGCTGGTGCTTTCCATGGCCGCATTCTAGGCCGCACCCCCTGCAACCCCCCTGCAAACCCGCTTCGGCGGGTTTTCTCGTTCTTGGAGTCCCTTTCATGGCAATCAATACCACCCTGGCGTCGCTGTCTCAGAACGCGGCGCTCAACGGGCCCGACGGCGCGACCGACCCGCCGGCCATCCTCGACGATGGCCTGCGCTATGCGCTGAGTTTCATCGCCCAGCTGCGCGACGGCGTCGGCTTCAAGGTCGGCATCGGCGGCCCGGTGAAGGTCGGCCAGAACACGGCCGACTCTCTGGTGATCGGCTACAGCACGTCGCTGTCGAAGTTGATCGTGACGAACGACGGCAACAGCTTCGCGAACAAGTGGCCGATCGACATCTCGGGCAAGGCCGACACCGCGACGGCGGCCGACACGGCGACGACGGCGACGAATGCCAATCAACTCGGGGGCGCGGTCCCGGCGGAGTACGTCAAGCGGGCCAGCATCAACGACTTCAAGTTGCAGTGGGACGGTCCGAACAGCCGCGGCGTCATCGTCGTGGATGGGGTGGGGCGACCTGCATACACCGTCTGGAATGCCATCCCCGACCGGCCTACCAACCTCAACCAGTTCGCGAACGGGCCGGGCTACCAGACCTCGGGCGACGTCTCGAACTACGCGGTGCAGCGAATCGACTCGGTAACCCAGCTCGGCAACGTCGGCAGCAGTGCCCTGCGCGCGAACATCAACGGCTTCGGCTTCGTGGCATGGGGCGTCACACCCTCGGACGAGCGCTTGAAGAAGGAGATCGAGCCGACGCGCGAGGACTCGCTCTACAAGATTTCGCAGATCGACTTCCGGCAGTTCCGCTTTCGCACCGACGCGACGCAGGCCCCGATCGACGACGGCCGCTTGCACCGACTCGGCGTGATCGCGCAGGAACTTGAGCTGCTCGATCCAGCCTGGGTGAGCGATGCGGGCACGTGGAAGGCCCCCGACCAGCAGGCGCTGCTGTACGCGGCGCTGCACGCCATCCAGCAACAGCAGGCGCTGATCAGCGACCTGCGCGACCGCATCCACTCCCTGGAGAACGCATGAGCCAGAACACCCAACCCGCTGACCTGCAGGCGATTCACGATCGTCTCAACTCTGGCGACGAGCGTATGGCGCGAATGGAAGATGCTCTGCGCGTCAATACCGAGGCGACTGCGCGCGTGGAGAGCAACACCTCGGACATGGTCGAGGCCTTCGGCAACCTGAAGGGCGCGTTCAAAGTCTTCAACTGGATCGGCCGCGCGGCCAAGCCGCTGGGCTACATCGCCGGCGCCATTGCCGCGATCATCAGCCTGTGGACGGCCTTCAAGGCAGGGACGACGCTGAAATGAGTCGCCTCGCCAAAATCGCCACGCCGCTGGTGCTGGGCGGGGCTGCGCTGCTGGCCGGCATGCACCAGTGGGAGAGCCAAGAGCTCACGGTCTACGCCGACAAACTGGCCGGCGGCCTGCCGACCTACTGCAGCGGCCGCACCTTCCCGCCGCGGCCCGTGGGCGAACGCCTGACACGGGCGCAGTGCGACGAGGTCGACGCGCAGACCGCCACCGAGTACGGGCGCGCGATCCTCGCCTGCATCCCGGCTGACAGGCTCGATCAGAACAGCTTCGACGCGATGACGCTGTTCGCGATCAACGTCGGAAAGGCCGGCGCGTGCGGGTCGCGCGCGGCGCAGTTGCTGCGCGCCGGCCAGCGCGAGGCCGGCTGCCGCGCGCTGGCGACCGGTCCCGACGGCCGTCCGGTGTGGAGCTACGCCGGCGGGGTGTTCGTGCGCGGTCTACAGAACCGGCGCCAGTACGAGGCGAACTGGTGCCTCACGCTGGCGCAGGAGAGCGCCCCGTGAGCGCCGCCGTGGTCGATCTGCTGCCGCCGCCCGCACCGAGCCAGCACTTGGTGGAGATGCTCGAGCGGATGCTGTCGCAAGCGAAGGCGGGGGAGATTGTGTTCGCCTGCGTCGTCGCGCAGGCGCGGGGCGGCGAAGTCATCGATGGGTGGAGCTCGACCGTCGGCGTGCGTCCGTATTCCGTTCTCGGCGCCCTCGAGGCAGTGAAGTACGAGTTCGCCCGCCGCAACATCGATTGATCGCCATGCTGCCCGACCTGAAAACACCCCTGCTGTGGGTGCTGGGCCTGGGGCTCGTGGCCGCCCTGGCTACCGCCGGCATCGAGCGCACGCGCGCGGCCGGCGCACGGGCTGATGCAGCCACCGCGCGGCGCGACCTCGCCGACTACCGCGCCTCCGTGGCCGAGGCTGGCCGGCTGGCCGAGCGCGCGGCCCGAGCTCAAGAACAGACCTGGCGCGACCGCGTCGATGGAGTGACCCGAGATGGACAAGCCCAAGTCGCTGCGGCGCGTGATGCCGCTGGTCGTGCTGGCGCTGCTGAGCGCCGGCTGCGTGACGAAGTCGCCGCCTACCGTGCCGCCATCCGAGCCGGCCAGGCGCCCAGCGCTGCCCAAGGAAGCCCGACAGCCGCCGACCCCCTCGATCTGCTTGCCGACCTGTTCGGACGGGCTGACGCTCGAGCGGGAGAGCTGGCGCGAATCGCTGACGAAAGGGGCGCGGCCGGTGCCACCTGCGAGCGGGCCGCCGACGCGCTGACGGCGGAATAGGGGGCTACTCGGAGCCGTCGCGCTGCGTTGGGATGACCTGCCAGACCTGGCGGTGCTCTTTGATCCGCAGCCTCCCCTCGTCGTGCCAGCACTCGCGCTGGATGCCCGAGATGAGCATGCCCGGCGCCTTCCCGTTCGGGAGGATGGTCGGCGAAGACATGTGGAGCATGCTGCGCATCCTGGCTGTGCCGTAGGCCTCCCAGAGGTCGGCGACCGCGGCGTAGGGCTCGGACTCGTGCATGCGGTTCATCTCGCCGAACACGACCATGCCGCGCATCGGTTGCAAGCGCTGGTTCGGCGGGATGCGCTCGCCGTCTTCGGCGAGCAAGGGGGTGACAACTGCGTAGAACACTGTATGAGCATACAGTGCGACGCAACCTGAGAAAATTACTATGCCGCTCTCAAAGCGTCGGAATTGGCTTCCGATTGGCGGCCGTCTGCGTAAGTCGTTGATTTCTTTTCTATTAATTCGATCTTGTAGCCATCGGGATCCGTCACGAACGCGATCACCGTGGTGCCGCCCTTCACGGGGCCGGCCTCGCGCGTGACGTTGCCGCCCGCGGCCTTGATCTTCTCGCAGGCCGCGTAGGCATCGGGCACGCCGAGAGCGATGTGGCCGTAGGCGGTGCCGAGCTCGTAGCTCTCGGTGCCCCAGTTGTAGGTCAGCTCGATCTCGGCCTGGCCGGGGTTGCCCTCGTCGTAGCCGACGAAGGCCAGGCTGTACTTGTACTCGGGGTTCTCGGAGGTGCGCAGCAGGTTCATGCCGAGCACCTTCGTGTAGAAGTCGATCGAGCGCTGCAGGTTGCCGACGCGCAGCATGGTGTGGAGGAGTCTCATCGCGTGGAGTCCGTGGGTGTTGTCGTGGGGAGCCCGCTATTGTCGGTCTCCCGGCGCCCCGATCAAGCCGCTCGGACTTCCTCGGCGCGCGTGAGCAGCAGCGACTCGTGCTTGCGCAGGAAGTCCATCAGGTGCTCGGGGTACTCGGGCACCACCGCCGCGCGCACGCTGGGCCGCGCGGCCAGCGCCGTGCGCCAGGCATCGACGCGCGGCAGGGCGTCGAAGAGCTTCGAGTCGACGAGGCGGTCGAACACCTCGAAGTAGCGGAACACCGGCGCGAACACCGCGTCGACCAGGCTGAAGCGCTCGCCCGCGAAGAAGGGGCCGTCGCCGAGCGCCGCTTCGACGCGCGCGAACTTGTCGGTCAGGGCCTGGCGCTTCTGCGCGAACACCTCGGCGTCCTTCGTGGTCTCGTAGCCCCAGAGGTCGGCCAGGATCGCCGAGCCGAACTCCATCCAGGCGCGGTGCTCGGCGCGCGCGAGCGGGTCCTCGGGATGCAGCCGCACGCCGGGCTGGGTCTCCTCGAGGTATTCGCAGATCACGTTGCTCTCGAACAGCACGGTCTCGCCGCCGCCGGGCCGTTGCACGCGCAGCAGCGGCACCTTGCCCAGCGGCGAGATCGCGAGGAACCAGTCGGGCTTGGCCGAGAGGTCGATCACGACGCGCTCGAAGGGCACGCCCTTTTCGTGCAGCGCGATCGCGGCGCGTTGCACGTAGGGGCACAGCAGGTGGCTGACGAGGGTGAGGGGCTGGGACATGGGCGCTCCGGATGAATCGGTGGGGCCGGATTCTTCCGGGGGCGAACAACCTTTTCCCGAAAAGCCCATTCGGCAAAAGCGCGTCTTGTGCTAGGCCGACGTGTCCATCCAGCGCGTGATGCGCCCCCCATGCATCACGCCGATGCGGTCGGCCATGGCCTGCGCCTCGGCCTCGTTGTGGGTCACGAGGATCGCGGTCTGGCCGGCCTGGCGCAGGATCGCGCGCACCTCCACCGTGAGCCGTTCGCGCGTGGCGCCGTCGAGGTTGGAGAAGGGCTCGTCGAGCAGCAGCAGCGCCGGCGCGGGCGCCAGCGCGCGGGCCAGCGCGATGCGCTGCTGCTGGCCGCCCGAGAGCTCGTGCGGATAGCGCTCGCCGGCCTCGGCCAGCCCGACCAGCGCCAGCATCTCGGCCACGCGTGCCTGCTGCCGGGCGCGCGGCAAACGGCGCAGCCCGAAGGCGATGTTGCGCGCCGCGTCGAGGTGCGGGAACAGCGCGTACTCCTGGAACATCATGCCCACGCGCCGCGCCTCGGGCGGCAGATGCTGATGCGTCGAGGACAGCGTGCGCTCGCCGAGCCGGATCTCGCCCGCGCGCAGCGGCTCGAAGCCCGCGATGGCGCGCAGCACCGTGGTCTTGCCGCAGCCCGAGGGGCCGAACAGGCAGGCGATCTCGCCGGCCGCGAGCGCGAGCGAGAAGCCGTCGACCACGACGTGCGGGCCGCGCGGCGTGTCGTAGGCGAGGCGGAGGGCGTCGATGTGCAGGTTGGCGCTCATGGCGTGGCGGAGGATACGGGCAGGGGATCGGCGGCGTGCGCGGCCGCGAGCTGGCTGCGCGCCAGCAGCATCACGGGCAGCAGCCCGGCCGCCACGATCAGCAGCGCCGCGATCGCGCCTTCCTCGTAGGTGCCGCGCGCGGCCTCGGCATAGAGCCAGGTCGCGAGGGTGTCGAAGTTGGCGGGCCGCAGCAGCAGGGTGGCGGGCAGCTCCTTCATCGCGTCGACGAAGACCAGCAGCGCGCCGGCGGCGATCGAGGGCTGCAGCAGCGGCAGGTGCACGCGCCGCAGCGCGCCGAGGGCGGTCTCGCCGAGCAGGCGCGCGGCCTGCTCGATGGCCGGCGGAATGCGCGCGAGCCCGGCCTCGATGCTGCCGACCGGCATCGCGAGGAAGCGGATGGTGCAGGCCGCCACCAGCACCACGCCCGCGCCCATCAGCGGCAGGCCCTGCCAGCCGAACGCGGTGGCGAGCGCGGCATCGAAGGCCAGCGCCGGCGTGAGCAGGCCGATGGCCAGCACCGTGCCCGGCACCGCATAGCCCGGCGTGGCCACGCGCGCGGGCCAGCGGCCGCGCCGCGCGCTGCCGCCCTGGCCGCCCGGGTTGCGCGCGGCCCAGGCCACCAGCAACCCGGCCGCCACCGCAGCCACGGTGACGCCGGCCGCCAGCGCGATGGTGTTGCCCAGGCTCGCGAGCAGCCCGTGCGAGATGCCGCCGCCCTGGCGCAGCCGCTTGGCGCTTTCCCAGACCAGGTAGAGCGCCGGCGCGACGAAGCCGATCAGCACCGGCAGCGAGGCCGCCGCCGTGGCGGCCCAGGCCGTGGCGCCGCGCAGCGGCCGCGGCTGCAGCGCGCGCATGCGCTGCGCCGAGCCGTAGCGCTGGTGGCGCCGGCCGTTGCGTTCGAGCCAGACCAGCGCGATCACCATGGCGAGCATGGCGCAGGCGATCTGCGCCGCTCCCGCGAGGTCGGAGCGCGTGATCCAGGTCGTGTAGACGGCCACGGTGAGCGTCTGCACGCCGAGGAATTCGGACGCCCCGATGTCGTTGAGCGTCTCGAGCAGCGCCAGGCTCAGGCCCACGGCCAGCGCCGGGCGCGCCAGCGGCAGCGCGACGCGGAAGAAGGCGCCGCGCCGGTTCTCGCCGAGCATGCGCGCGGCCTCCATCAGGTGCGCGGGCTGGCTCATGAACATCGCGCGCGCCGTCATGTAGACGTAGGGATAGAGCACGAAGCCGAGCACGAAGACCGCGCCGCCCATCGAGCGCAGGTCGGGCAGGCGGAACTGGCGCGGGCTGTCGTAGCCCAGCAGCCAGCGGATCGCGCCCTGCACCGGGCCGATGGGATGCAGCAGGTCGAGGTAGGCGAAGGCGACGATGTAGGTCGGCATGGCCAGCGGCAGCAGCAACGCCCAGTGCAGCACGCGTCGGCCCGGGAAGTCGCAGGCCGTGACCAGCCAGGCGCAGCCGGTGCCCACGATCAGCACCAGCAGGCCGACGCCGCCCAGCAGCATGGCCGTGTTGAGCGTGGCCTGCGGCAGCACGTGCGCGAACAGCGATTGCCAGTGCTCAAAGCCCTGGGCGCCAGGCCCGAGCGCGAGCCACAGCAGGGCGAGCACCGGCGCGAGCACGCCGGCCGCCACGAGGAACGCGGCCCCGCGCCACAGCGGGCCCACCGCCTGCAGCGTGCGGGGGCCGCGCGAGGCCCTCATCAGCATGCGGATGTCCTGGACTCAGGGCACCCGGCGGTGCCCCTCACTGGTCGAAGCCGACCTTGTCGACCAGCGCGCTGGCCTGCTTGCGGTACTTCGCGATCTCGGTCAGCGGCAGCGGATCGACCTTCAGCTCGCCGATGGTCTGGCCGATGATCGGGTCGAGCGCGACGCCCTTGCGCACCGGGTATTCGTAGTTGGCGTCGGCATACAGCGACTGGGCCGGCTCGGACACCAGGAACTCGAGCAGCTTGACCGCGTTGGCGCGCTGCGGCGCGTTCTTCGCCACCGCCGCGCCGCTGATGTTGACGTGCGTGCCGCCGCTCTTGGCGAAGGTCGGGCGCACCACCTTGATGGCATCGCCCCACTTGCGCGCGTCGGTGCCTTCCTTGGCGCTCTTCATCTGGCCCACGTAGTAGGAGTTGGCCAAGCCCACGTCGCAGATGCCGCCGAGGATGTCGCGCGCCACGTCGCGGTCGCCGCCGGTGGCCTTGCGCGCCAGGTTGGCCTTCACACCGCGCAGCCACTGCTCGGCCTTGGCTTCGCCGTCGTGCGCGATCAGCGAGGCCACCAGCGCGGTGTTGTAGGGATGCTGGCCGGCGCGGATGCAGACCTTGCCCTTCCACTTGGGATTGGCCAGGTCCTCGTAGCGGAAATTGGTGAGCGGCTGCGCCTTGTCGGCGTAGAGCACGCGCGCGCGCATCGAGAGCGCGAACCACTGGCCGTCGGCGCCGCGCAGGTTGGCGGGGATCGCCGATTCGAGCGCGGCCGACTTCACGGGCTGCGTGACGCCGCCGTCGACCAGGTCGACCAGGTTGCCGATGTCCACCGTCATCAGCACGTCGGCCGGCGAGCGCGCGCCCTCGGCCTTCACGCGCTCGAGCAGGCCGTCCTTCACGAACACCGTGTTGACCTTGATGTTGCTCTGCGCGCTGAAGGCCGCGATCAGCGGCTGGATCAGCGCCGGCTCGCGCGTGGTGTAGAGCGTGAGCTCTTCCGCCGCATGCGCGGGCAGGGCGGCGAGGGCGAGCCAGGCGCCGGTGGCGCCGATCAGGGCGTGTGCTGCGCGCGCGCCGATGCGTTGGGTCATGACGGGATCCTCCAGGTCGGTGATGTGTTCTCGGGGCAATGCGGCGGCCGGCCTGCGGCGCCGATGCGAACGATTATCAACAGGGATGGGAGGCGCGCGTCGTTTGGACTTACAAGCCGCAGGCCTACTCGCCCGGGCCGCCGCGAGCCTTCGACGCCTGCAGGACCTCGAGCACGAAGCGCGTCGGGCCGCCGACGTCGCGGTCGCCGACCGCGAGGCCCAGCTGCCGCCACAGCGCCGGGCTCAGCGGCCGGATCGCGATGCGCGGATCGGGCGTGCGCCCGTCCGCTTCCTCGGGCAGCAGGGCCGCGCCATAGCCCGCGGCCACCAGCGTGCGGATCGCGTCGTTGTAGTTGAGCTCGATGCGCGGCCGGCAATGCACGCCGGCCGCCGAGAACCATTCGGCCGTCTGCCGGTAGAGCCGCGTGGAGGCGTCGTTCATGATCAGCGGCCGCTCGGCCAGCCACTGCGGCGTGAGGCGCTTCGGCGCCTTCCAGGCCGCCGGCAGGAAGGCGAGCACGGCCTCGCGCCGCAGCGGCGTGACATGCACGCCGCGCGCCGGCGGCTGCGGCAGTGCCACCACCGCGAGGTCGAGGCTGCCCGCGGCGAGCCGCGCCATGCTGTCGTTGGAGGTCAGCACCTGCACGTTGACCTCGATGCCCGGATGGTCGCGCGCCAGCCGTTCGAGCGCGGGCGGCAGCAGGTGCGCGATCGCGCCCGTCGAGGCACCCACGCGCACGCGGCCCGTCTGCCCCGCGAGCTGGCGCCGTACGTCCTCCACGGCATCGTCGGCATCGGCCAGCAGCCGGCGGGCGCGCGCGATGAAGCGCTCGCCCAGGGCCGTCGGTTGCGCGGGCCCGCGCCCGCGAACCAGCAGCTGGCCGCCGAGGCGCGACTCCAGTTCCGCGATCTGCACCGTGACGGTGGGGGCCGCCAGGTGCAGCGCGCGCGCCGCATTGGCCAGCGACCCGAGGTCGGCGATGGCGACCAGGGTGCGCAGATGGTCGAGGCTCAGTTCCCGCATCGCGCTAATTTATCTTTTTTGAATCTGGGGTTCCATATATTTAGCTGGAGCCATCGCGGCCTCGTCCCTACGATCGCGCTCCATGGACCTCAACCTCTTCATCGACGGCGATCAGGGCACCACCGGCCTCGATCTGCAGAACCGGCTGCGCGGCGGGGAATTCCGCATCCGCACCCTGCCCACCCATCTGCGCAAGGACCCGGCCGCGCGCCGCGCCGCGCTCAACGAGGCCGACATCGCGATCCTGTGCCTGCCCGATGCCGCGGCGCGCGATGCGGTGGCGATGATCGAGAACTCCTCGGTGCGCGTCATCGATGCGAGCTCGGCGCATCGCACCAGCCCCGGCTGGGTCTATGGCTTGCCGGAGCTGGCTGCGGGGCAGGGCGAACGCATCGCCTCGGCATCGCGGGTCACGAATCCCGGCTGCTATCCCACGGCCGCGATCGCGCTGCTGCGGCCTCTGACGGATGCGGGTCTGCTGCCCGCCGACTATCCGCTGGTCATCCACGCCGTCTCGGGCTATTCGGGCCAGGGCAGGGCGGGCGCCGAAGCGCACGAGGCCGGGGCGGGCGCGCATTCATTGACGGTCTATGGGTTGGGGCTCGAGCACAAGCATGTGCCGGAGATCGAGGCCTACGCCGGCCTGTCGCAGCGGCCCCTCTTCGTGCCGGCCTACGGCAGCTACCGGCAGGGGATCGTGCTGACGATCGGGCTGCATGCGCGGCTGCTTCCCGCCGGCGTGTCGGGTGCGCGCATCCATGAATGCCTGGCCGAGCGCTATCTGGATGCGGCGCATGTGCGGGTGCTGCCGATGTCTGCCGATGCGCCTTCGACCGAGCTGGATCCGCAGATCCACAACGGGACGAACGACATGAGCCTGGCGGTGGCTTTCAACGAGCGCACGGGGCAGGTCGTGTTGAGCGCGGTGCTCGACAACCTGGGCAAGGGGGCGGCGGGGGCGGCGGTGCAGAACCTGCGGTTGATGGCGGGGGCGCTGGCGCCCGCGCTGTAGGGCCGGTGAGCGCCCGGGCCCCGAAGCTCAGCGCCCCGCGGGGATCTCGAACACGAAGCAGGTCGTCGTGGCATGCGCATACAGCGTGCCATCGGCGCCCGCCAGCCGCGCTTCCGCCGTCGCGAGCTGCCGCCCGCAGTGGATCACCTTGCCCTCGGCGCGCACGCGCTGCACCTTGGGCGTGAGGCCCTTCACGTAGTTCACGCCGAGTTCGGCCGTGGTGTAGCTGCGACCGGGCGGCATCATCGTGTGGACCGAGCAGCCGAGCGCGGAGTCGAGCAGGGTGGCGACCCAGCCGCCGTGGATGGTGCCCAGCGGGTTCAGGTGCTGCGGCAGCGGGGTGCCCTGGAAGATTGCGACGCCGGGGCTGACCGAGATGACGGTGAAGTCCAGCGTCTTGGCGATGGCGGCATAGGGGATGTCGCCGCGCAGCATGGCCTGCATGATCTCGAGGCCGGTCTTGCCGCTCACCTGCTCGGGGCGGGCCACGCCGGGGCCCGGGCCGGCTTCGAGCTTCGCGATGATGTCCCGCTCCTCGGCAAGCCAGGTCTCGAGCAGGTTCTGGGGTTCGGTCATGCGGTCATTCCTCCAATTGGTTGCATATGCAATAGTTGCAGCTACAATAATAGCCCATGGACGCCCCCACCAAGCCCCGCGGCTGCACCAGTTTCAAGGTGCGCCAGCTCTCGCGCCGCCTCTCGCAGCACTATGACGCGGAGGTGTCGCGCAGCGGACTCAAGACCACGCAGTACTCGCTGCTGTCGCATCTGGCGCGGCTCGGTCCCTCGCGCCCGGTCGACCTGGCGGGCGAACTCAAGATGACGCCCTCGACCCTGAGCCGTAACCTGCAGCCGCTGATCGCCGCGGGCTGGATCGCGCAGGGCGCGGGCGCCGATGCGCGCAGCCGCCTGGTGCAGCTCACCGAGGCCGGCGAGGCCAAGCGCCGCGAGGCGCTGGCCCACTGGAAGACGGCGCAGCAGAAGCTCAATGCGCTGCTGGGCGTGGAGCGCGTGCTCGCGCTGCACCTGCTGATCGACGAATCGCTCGAGCTGCTCGGCGCGGACGACCAGGCCTGCGAGCTGGACTGACGCGCAGCCGCACCCGCTTCCTTTTCTTCGCACTCCCCATTCGCCCGCAGGCCCCGCGGTCCAGGCCCCTCTTTTCTCCCGTTCCTCCATACCCATTCCTCCAGAGGTCCCATGTTCGCCACCCAAGTCTCCGCATGGCTGCAGCGCCGCGGCATCCACTACGGATGGATCGTCGCCGCCATCACCTTCCTGACCATGCTGACGATGTCGGCCGCGCTGGGCCTGCCCGGCGCGATGCTGCAGCCGCTCGGCAAGGAGTTCGGCTGGAGCACCGAGCAGATCTCGTCCTCGCTCGCGCTGCGCTTCGCGCTGTTCGGCCTGATGGGCCCGTTCGCCGCGGTGCTGATGGAGCGCTGGGGCCTGCGCGCGGTGATCTGCACCGGCCTTGCGCTGGTCGGCCTGGGCATGGCGCTGGTGACGATGGCCTCGCAGCTGTGGCAGCTGTTCGTGCTGTGGAGCCTGATGCTGGGCCTGGGCACCGGCATGACGGCGCTGGTGCTCGGCGCGGTGGTGGCCAACCGCTGGTTCGTGGCGCGCCGCGGGCTGGTGGTGGGCATGCTCACGGCGAGTTCGGCCACCGGCCAGCTCGCGTTCCTGCCGGTCGCGGCCTGGATGATCGAGCACTGGGGCTGGCGCTCGGCCATCGTGCCGATCGTGGTCGGCAGCCTGCTGATCGGCGTGTTGGCGCTGTGCCTGATGCGCAACCGGCCGTCCGACGTCGGCCTGCGCCCCTTCGGTGAAGCCCCCGATGCGCCGCAGGCGCCGGCCGCGCCCGCCGCGGCGATCACCTTCGCCACGCCGTTCCGCGTGCTCAAGGAGGTCGCGACCAACCGCACCTTCCTGATCCTCGCCGCCACCTTCTTCATCTGCGGCCTGAGCACCAACGGCCTGGTGCAGACCCACTTCATCTCGCTGTGCGGCGACAACGGCATGGGCGCGGTGCCCGCGGCCTCGGTGCTCGCGATGATGGGCGCCTTCGACTTCGTGGGCACGATCCTCTCGGGCTGGCTGTCCGACCGTTACGACAACCGCAAGCTGCTGTTCTGGTATTACGGCCTGCGCGGGCTCTCGCTGTTCTGGCTGCCGCATTCCGAATTCACCATCTACGGCCTGGGCCTGTTCGCGATGTTCTACGGCCTCGACTGGATCGCGACCGTGCCGCCCACGGTCAAGCTCGCTGGCTCCACCTTCGGCCCGGCCAAGGTCGGCATGGTGTTCGGCTGGGTGTTCGCCGCCCATCAGCTCGGCGCCGCCACCGCGGCCTACGGCGCGGGCTTCGCGCGCACGCTGCTCTTGACCTACACCCCGGCGCTCTACGTCGCCGGCGCGGCCTGCCTGCTGGCGGCGCTGATGGTGATGGCGATCCGCCGTCCGGCGGCGCCCAAGGCCGGCGGCGCACCCGCGACGCCTTCCGCCGCGGGCCAGCCCGCCACGGCCCGCGCCTGATCGTTCCCACGCCACGGAGCCCCCGGCCATGACCGCTTCCGCCGCCGATCTCGATCCGCGCACCCGCCGCCTGCTCGAGGCGCCCATCGTTCCCACGCTGCTGAAGCTGGCCGCGCCCAACGTCCTCGTGATGGTGGCGCAGGCCTCGGTCGGCCTGATCGAGACCTACTTCGTCGGCAAGCTCGGCACCGACGCGCTGGCCGGCATGGCGCTGGTGTTCCCGATCGTGATGCTGATGCAGATGACCTCGAGCGGCGCCATGGGCGGCGGCATCTCCTCGGCCATCGCGCGCGCGCTCGGCGCGCGCCGCCGCGCCGATGCCGACTCGCTGGTGTGGCATGCGATCGTCATCGCGCTGGGCTTCGGCGTGCTGTTCTCGCTCGCGCTGCTGTTCGGCGGCCGCTGGCTCTACGGGATCATGGGCGGCAGCGGCCCGGCGCTCGAGGCGGCCCTGACCTATTCCAACTGGGTGTTCTCGGGCGCGGTGCTGGTGTGGCTGTTCAACTCGCTGTCGGCCATCCTGCGCGGCACCGGCAACATGGCGGTGCCGGCCAACGTCACGGTGGTGGGCGTGGTGTTCCTGATTCCCGCCTCGCCGCTGCTGATCTTCGGCTGGGGCCCGCTGCCGGGCATGGGCATCGCGGGTGGCGCGATGGCGCTGCTGCTGTATTACCTGCTGGGCTCGATCGCGCTGATCGTCTACCTGCGCTCGCCGCGCAGCCTGCTCAAGCCCGCGCTGGCGGCGCTCAAGCTGCGCTGGCCCTTCTTCCGCGACATCCTGCGCGTGGGCCTCGTGGGCACGGTGTCGACCGTGGCCACCAACCTCTCGATCGGCATCGCGACCGCGCTCACCGGCCACTTCGGCCCCGAGGCCCTGGCCGGCTACGGCACGGCCTCGCGGCTCGAGTACCTGCTGGTGCCGCTGGTGTTCGGCCTGGGCGCGCCGCTGGTCGCGATGGTCGGCACCTGCATGGGCGCGGGCCAGCGCGAGCGCGCGCTGCGTGCCACCTGGATCGGCGCCGCGCTGGCCTTCACGCTGGCCGAGACCATCGGCCTGCTGGCAGCGCTGTTCCCACGGCCGTGGCTGATGCTGTTCGGCCACGACACCGCGATGCTCGACACCGGCATCCACTACCTGCGCGTGGTGGGCCCGCTCTACGGTTTCTTCGGCGTCGGTTTGGTGCTGTACTTCGCCTCGCAGGGCGCGGGCCGCTTGCTGTGGCCGGTGATCGGCAACCTCGCGCGGCTGGCCGTGGCGGGCATCGGCGGCTGGCTGGCGCTGCGCTGGGGCGCGGGGCTCACGGGCGTGTTCGCGGCCCAGGGCATCGCGCTCGTGGTCTACGGCCTGGTCATCGGCTCGGCGATCGCGGGCGGCGCCTGGTTCGGCCGCGTCGGCTGGCCGCGCACCACCAGCGGGCTGCTGCGGCGCATGGCGCAGGCCTGAAGCGTTTTTCTCGTCCAACTTCGAAAGGGCTCCCATGAACATCAAGGATTCGGTCGTCTTCATCACCGGCGCCAACCGCGGCCTGGGGCTCGCCTTCGCCAAGGCCGCGCTCGCGGCCGGCGCGCGCAAGGTCTACGGCGCCGCGCGCGACCCCCAGACCATCACCCTGGCCGGCGTGGTGCCGGTGGCGCTCGACGTGACCCAGCCGGCGCAGATCGAGGCCGCGGTGCGCGCCTGCGGCGACGTCTCGGTGCTGGTCAACAACGCCGGCATCTCGCGCGGCTCGAACCTGCTCGGGCCCGACTCGGTGGCGGCCGCGCGCGCCGAGCTCGAGACCAACTTCTTCGGCCCCTGGGCACTGTCGCGCGCCTTCGCGCCGGTGCTGGCGGCCAATGGCGGCGGTGCCATCGTCAACGTGCTGTCGGCGCTGGCCTGGACCACCTTCCCGAGCGTGGCGACCTACAGCGCCACCAAGTCGGCCGCCTGGTCGCTGAGCAACGGCCTGCGCAACGAACTCGCGGGCCAGGGCACGCAGGTGGTCAGCGTGCACGTGGGCTACATGGACACCGACATGGCGGCGCACGTCGATGCGCCGAAGACCTCGCCCGACGAGGTGGCGCGGCTGGCCTACGAGGGCGTGGAGCAGGGCCTGCCCGAGGTGCTGGCCGATGCGATCTCGCGCGGGCTCAAGCAGGGCTTCGCCAGCGACACGCCGCCCTACGCACAGGTGCCCGCGGCCTGAACGCGGCGGCCATGAAAAAGCCGGGCACGAGGCCCGGCTTTTTCATTTCTGGAGACGACCGCGTCAGTAGCGGTACGGATTGTTCGGCCGGCGGTCGTAGCGGTTCGGCACGCCGTCGCGGTCGTTGTCGTGGCGCCCGTAGCGGCGGCCTTCGTAGCGGTCATGGCGGTAGTAGCGGTCGCCGCGGTGGTAGCCCGGGTGGTAGTGGGGCGGCGGCGGGGGCGCGTAGTAGCGGCGGTCGTAGTGGCGATGCGGCGGCGCCGGGGTCACGTAGACCTGGGCCTGGATGAAGGGGCCGCTCTGCGCCTGGGCCGGAGCGCTGATCGCCGCCAGCGAGAGAAGGGCCGCGGCGCCGAATGCGTAGGTGAGCTTTTTCATGGCAACTCCAGGGGAGTGGTTGTTGATGGGTGTCATCCTCCCGCGTTCATGTCAACGCTGTGTAAGGCGCGGGCGAAATCCGATGAAGCGCTGTAACGCCGGGGCGTAGGACTTCGCTCACGGCGACCGGGCGGATTCTGCCCGCGCGAATGCCGCGTCCGGCGCAAGACGTAACGCGCCGCGGCCAGCGCCGCAAGGCAATTGAAAGCACGGGAAACGCCTCGACACAAAGAGGCGGCCGCTGTCGCCGCACGGCGACAGGAACGCGGGCGCGAAAAGGCTCAGCCGCGCGGCGCGGGCAGCATGCGCCGCAGCGCCTCGAAGAACAGGTCGGACTGCTCGCGCTCGCCCTGGATCTGCGCCGCCACGCGCGCGGCCAGTTCTCGGTTCACGGGTGCCAGCGGGCGGCCCGTCGACTGCGCGATCACCTGGTGCAGGCAGGCGCGCTCGAGGTAGTAGAGATCGTCGTAGGCATGGGCGATGGTCGCGCCCGCCACGATCACGCCGTGGTTCGCGAGGAAGGCCACGTCCTTGCCGGCCATCGCGCGCGCGATGCGCTCGCCCTCGGCATCGTCGAGCGCCAGGCCGTTGTATTCGCGGTCGACGGCGATGCGGTCGATGTAGCGCATCGCGTTCTGGCTCGCGGTCGGATCGAGCGCGCGGTCGACCGTGATGGTGAGCGCGGTGGCATAGGGCATGTGGCAGTGCAGCACCACCGCATGGCCCGCGATGCGATGCACCGCGCCGTGGATGAAGAGAGCGGTGGGCTCCACGCGATGGCGGCCCGCGAGCACCTCGCCGTGCACGTCGATCAGCACGATGTCGTCGGCGCCGATCTCGCTCCAGTGCAGGCCGCGCGGGTTGATCAGGTAGCGGTCCTGCCGGCCCGGCAGCATCACGCTGAAGTGGTTGCACACGCCTTCCGACAGCCCGTGGTGGGCGGCGGCGCGCAGCGCGAGCGCGAGGTCTTCGCGCAGTTGGCGCACTTCGGGGCTGGCGTAGTCGGCATCGGCGGACATCGTGATCCTCTGGTGTTCTGCGTGGGGAAATCGAATCAGGCGCGCGTCGTGCCTGTGTAGGCGGCGACGAAGCGCTGCGCATCGTCGCGCACGGCCTGCGCGCTCTTGCCGGGCTTGAACAGCGCCGAGCCGATGCCGAAGCCGGCCGCACCGGCCTCGCGCCACTCGGTCATGTTCGAGGGCGTGATGCCGCCCACGGGCATCAGCGGCGTGCCGCGCGGCAGCACGGCCAGCAGCGCCTTCACCACCGCGGGCGAGGCCAGCTCGGCCGGGAACAGCTTGAGCCCGGTGGCGCCCGCGGCGAGCGCGCCGAAGGCCTCGGTCGGGGTCATCACGCCGGGCAGGCAGACCAGGCCCAGGCGGGCGGCCTCGCGCACCACGGCGGCATCGAAGTTCGGCGACACGATCAACTCGCCGCCGGCCGCCTGCACCTCGCGCACCTGCTGCGCATCGAGCACCGTGCCGGCACCGACCAGCGCCTGCGGAAAGCGCGCACGCAGCCGCGCGATGCTGTCGAGCGGCTGCGGCGAATTGAGCGGCACCTCGAGCAGCTGGAAGCCCGGCTCGACGATGGCGTCGCCGACGGCATCGGCTTCATGCGGCTCGAGCCCGCGCAGGATGGCCACCAGCGGCAAGGTGCGCAGGGCAGCGTCGAATTTGTCGAAGGGCGTGGTCATGATGGGGTGGCGGAGGAATCGAGGAAGCCGGACAGCGCATGCAGCCCGGCCCAGGTGGCTTCGGCGCCCAGCGAGCGCGTGGCCGTGCCGCTGGCGCGCAGCGCGAGCGCATAGCGCTGGGTGAGGGCGGGCGAGCCGATCAGCACCACCTCGCCCGCGGCCTGCAGCGACTGGGTGCGCAGCTCCTCGCCGATCAGCAGGCCCGAGAGATAGCTCGCGAGCTCGGCGCGCGGCATGCGATCGAACAGCGCCAGCGTGCGCGCGCCGAAGGCGTTGTGCAGCAGGCCCTGGCCGTTGTCGGCGCGGGTCACGCCCTCGACGAAGGCGGCCTCGTCGAGCGGCGCCGACGCATCGAGCGTGCGCGCGAGGATCGAGTGCTGGCTCAGCAGCGCATAGAACTCGCCGGTCATGAAGGTGCGGAAACCGGTCACGCGGCCCTTCTTCACCATGGCCCACTTGTTGTGCGTGCCCGGCAGCACGAACAGGCCCTCGTCGCGGCCCAGCAGCGACAGCGCGCCGAAGATCTGCACCTCCTCGCCGCGCATCACGTCGGGCACGCCGTCGTGCTCGTCGCGCAGGCCCGGCACCATCGCGATGCGCTGGCCGGGAATGGCGTCGATGGCGATGATGCTGCGGCCGACCTCGACGCGGCCCGCGGGGCAGGCGCAGTAGGGTGCCTCGACCCAGCCCTGCTTGCTGCCGGCCATGCCCGAGATCAGGCAGCGCGCGCCGCTCTCGCGCATCCAGTCGCCGAACAGCTGCTCGAACACCGCGGGGAAGCCGCCCGCCGGCACCGCGAGGATGCCGCGCGCGTCGCTGCGCTCCTCGCGCACCGTGCCGTCGGCCGCGATCAGCGCGCCGCGCAGCGAGCTCGTGCCCCAGTCGACCGCGACCAATGGACCCGTCATCGCCGCCATCAGTGGTTGTCGCGTGGCACGAAGGCACCGCGGCGGCCGCGCAGGAACGAGAGGTCGGCGCCTTCGTCGGCCTGCAGCACGGTGTCGACGTAGAGCTTCCAGTAGCCCGAATCGAGCGGTGCCTTCGGCGCGACCCAGGCGGCGCGCCGGCGCGCCAGTTCCTCGTCGCTCACGTGCAGGTGCAGCTTGCGGTTCGGCACGTCGAGCTCGACGATGTCGCCGTCCTGCACCAGCGCCAGCGGGCCGCCGGCCGCGGCCTCGGGCGCGGTGTGCAGCACCACGGTGCCGTAGGCGGTGCCGCTCATGCGCGCGTCGCTGATGCGGACCATGTCGGTGATGCCCTTGCGCAGCACCTTGGGCGGCAGCGGCATGTTGCCGGCCTCGGCCATGCCGGGGTAGCCCTTGGGGCCGCAGTTCTTGAGCACCATCACGCAGTGCTCGTCGATGTCGAGGTTCTCGTCGTCGATGCGGCGGTGCAGGTCGTCGGCGCTCTCGAACACCACCGCGCGGCCCTTGTGCACCAGCAGTTCGGGCGTGGCCGCGCTGGGCTTGATGATCGCGCCGTTGGGCGCGAGGTTGCCGCGCAGCACGCAGATGCCGGCCTTGTCCTTGAAGGGCTCGGCCTGGGTGCGGATCACCTGCGGGTTGTAGTTTTCGGCGTCCTTCACGTTCTCCCACACGCTGCGGCCGGTGACGGTGAGGATGTCCTTGTGCAGGTGGTCGGCGATCTCCTTGATCACCACCGGCAGGCCGCCGGCATAGCAGAAGTCCTCCATCAGGAACTGGCCCGAGGGCTGCAGGTTCAGGATGCAGGGCAGCTCGGAGGCCAGGCGGTCGAAGTCGTCGAGCGTGAGCTCGACGCCGATGCGCCCGGCGATCGCCAGCAGGTGGATCACGAAGTTGGTCGAGCCGCCGATCGCCGCGTTGACCTTGATCGCGTTCTCGATTGCCTGGCGCGTGAGGATCTTCGACATGTTCAGGTCCTCGTGGACCATGCCGACGATGCGCCGGCCCGCCTCGCGCGCGAGCACGTTGCGGCGACCGTCGACGGCCGGGTAGGCCGCGTTGCCCGGCAGGCCGATGCCCAGCGACTCGACCATGCTGGCCATGGTGCTCGCGGTGCCCATCGTCATGCAGTGGCCGTGGCTGCGGTGCATGCAGCTCTCGGCCTCGAAGAAGTCCTGCAGCTTGAGCGTGCCGGCGCGCACCTGCTCGCTCATCTGCCACACGCCGGTGCCCGAGCCGAGTTCCTGGCCGCGCCACTTGCCCGAGAGCATCGGGCCGCCCGACACGCCGATGGTCGGCAGGTCGACGCTGGCCGCGCCCATCATCAGCGCGGGCGTGGTCTTGTCGCAGCCCATGAGCAGCACCACGCCGTCGAGCGGATTGCCGCGGATGCTTTCCTCCACGTCCATGCTCGCGAGGTTGCGATAGAGCATGGCGGTGGGGCGCAGCAAGGTCTCGCCGAGCGACATCACCGGGAACTCGAGCGGGAAGCCGCCGGCCTCGTAGACGCCGATCTTCACCTGCTCCGCGAGCGTGCGGAAGTGCGAGTTGCAGGGCGTGAGTTCGCTGAAGGTGTTGCAGATGCCGATGACCGGGCGGCCGTCGAACTGGTCGTGCGGCACGCCCTTGCCCTTCATCCAGCTTCGGTAGATGAAGCCGTCGCGGTCGTGTCGTCCGAACCACTGCTGGCTGCGCAGCTCTTCGGGATTCTTCTTCTTGGGAGGGGTGCTCATCGAGGGTGTCTCCGGTTGCGGGAAGGCGCCGCGGGGTCAGGGTTTGTCCTGCCGAACCGCATTTTCAATCATCATATGATAAGCGCGCTGTCCTGGCGGGGCGCTCAGGGTTTCCGAGCGAGCGGGGCGCGCCGGGCGGCCTTGGCCGCGTCGCACAACCAACGGCTTCGCATGATCAAGAACGTCCACGGCAACACGGTCGATCGGCTCGGCAGCGACATCGTCGCGGGCCGCTACGCGCCCGGCGCCGCGATCCCGCCCGAGCCGATCCTGTGCGAGGAACTCGGCGTGAGCCGCACCGTGGTGCGCGAATCCATCAAGTCGCTGATCGCCAAGGGCCTGGTCACCACCGGCCCCAAGGTCGGCACGCGCGTGCAGCCGCCCGACCAGTGGAACTGGTTCGATGCCGACGTCATCGTGTGGCAGACGCAGGCCGGCCTGTCGATCGAATTCCTGCGCGACCTGCAGGACCTGCGCCGCGTGGTCGAGCCGGCCGCGGTGGCGCTGGCCGCCTCGCGCGCCACGCCCGAGGACATCGCCGACATGGAGGAGGCCTACGCCGGCATGAAGCAGGCCATCGAGTTCGGCGGCGACTACATCACGCCCGACCTGCGCTTCCACCAGGGGCTGATCCGCTCCAGCCACAACCGCATGCTGGTGCAGATGAGCCGCGCGCTCGGCGCGCTGCTGCGCACCAGCTTCGAGATCTCGACCACGCGCAAGAACGGTCCCGCGAGCTCGCTGCCGCTGCACCGCGCGGTGCTCGACGCGGTGATCGCGCGCAACCCGGCACGCGCCGAGAAGGCGGTGCTGGTGCTGATCGACGGCGCGCGCCAGGACATCGAGACCGTGCTGGCCTCGCGCCGCAAGATCCCGCGCATCAGCCGGCCCGCGACCCAGCTCAAGGCCTTCGCGCTCTAGCAGGCGAAGGCGACGAGGCGGCAGGAGGCCGCGCGCGTAGCCGCGCAACGACGGAACAAGCGAACAACAACACAAGGGCAACAGGAGACATCGAATGAAGAGGTTGATCGACGGATTCTTCCGGGTGCTGGAATTCCTCGTGGTCGCATGCATGGTGGCGATGGTCGTCATGGTGTTCGGCAATGTGGTGCTGCGCTATGGCTTCAACTCGGGCATCACGGTGTCCGACGAGATGTCGCGCTACTGCTTCATCTGGCTTACCTACATCGGCGCCATGGTCGCGATGCGCGACGGCGCGCACCTCGGCGTCGACACGCTGATCCGCCGCCTGCCGCGGCTGGGCAAGACCATCTGCTTCGTGCTCAACCAGCTGCTCATGCTGTTCTGCAACGTGCTGTTCTTCATGGGCACCTTCGAGATGCACGAGCTGCAGCGCACCAACGTCTCGCCGGTGGTCGGCATCTCGATGATCTGGGTCTATGGCATCGGCTACGTGGTGTCGGTGGTGATGGGCATCATCAACCTCAACAAGCTGTGGCGCCTGGCCACCGGCCGCGTCTCCGACGAGGAACTGGTGCAGGTGATGGAATCGGAGGACGTGGCGCACGAGCCCGCCGCCGCCACCGCTTCGGGCACCGCGGGAGGTGCGCGATGACGGTCACGGTCTTCATCGTCTCGCTGCTCGCCGCCATGGCGATCGGCATGCCGATCGCCTATGCGCTGCTGGTGTGCGGCGTCTCGCTCATGGGCTGGCTGGCCTACACCGGCGGCCTGCCGGCCTTCGACAGCCAGATCATCGCGCAGCGCTTCGTCGACGGCGCCGACAACTTCCCGCTGCTGGCCGTGCCCTTCTTCCTGCTGGCCGGCGAGTTCATGACGGCGGGCGGACTGAGCCGGCGCATCGTCGACATGGCGATGGCCTGGGTCGGCCATTTCCGCGGCGGCCTGGGCTACGTGGCGGTGGTGGCCGCGATCATCATGGCTTCGATCTCGGGCTCGGCGGTGGCCGACACGGCGGCGCTCGCGGCGCTGCTGATCCCGATGATGAACCGCGCGGGCTACGACACCAACCGCTCGGCCGGCCTGATCGCCGCGGGCGGCATCATCGCGCCGGTGATCCCGCCGTCGATCGGCTTCATCGTGTTCGGCGTGGCGGGCAACGTCTCGATCACCAAGCTCTTTCTCGCCGGCATCGTGCCGGGCATCCTGATGGGCGTGGCGATCGGCATCGCCTGGTGGATCGTGGCGCGCCGCGACAAGGTGCAGGCCGCGCCGCGCGTGCCCTTCGGCGAACGGCTGGCGATCACCGCGCGCGGCAGCCTCGCGCTCGCGCTGCCGGTGGTGATCATCGGCGGCATGAAGTTCGGCATCTTCACGCCGACCGAGGCGGCCGTGGTGGCGGCGGTGTACTCGTTCGTGGTCGGCATGTTCGTCTACGGCGAGCTCAAGGTCTCGATGCTCTACCGCCTCACGCTGGCAGCCGGCAAGACCACCGCGGTCGTGATGTTCCTGGTGGCCGCGGCCATGGTCAGCGCCTGGCTCATCACGGTGGCCGACATCCCGGGCGAGGTCACGCGGATGCTCGAGCCCTTCATGGGCAACAAGACGCTGCTGATGCTGATGATGATGGTGCTCATCGTCATCGTGGGCACCGCGCTCGACTTCACGCCCACCGTGCTGATCCTCACGCCGGTGCTGATGCCGGTGGTGCTCAAGGCCGGCATCGACCCGGTGTACTTCGGCGTGCTGTTCATCATGAACAACGCCATCGGCCTGATCACGCCGCCCGTGGGCACCGTGCTCAACGTGGTGTGCGGCGTGGCGCGCATCACCATGGACGATGCTTTCAAGGGCGTGATGCCCTTCCTGATCGCGCAGCTCATCGTGCTGTTCGCGCTGGTGTTCTTCCCGCAGATCGTCACCGTGCCGCTGTCGTGGTGGCTGGCGCGCTGAGGGCGTTTCGCAGAGTTTCCCGTCCGTTCGTTCATCACCCAAGAAGTAGGAGACACAGACCATGATCCAGCGCAGAACCCTCATGGCGGCAGCGACCGCCGCGGCCCTGATGGCGGCCACGCCGGCCTTCGCCCAGTTCGCCGAACGCACCATCAAGTTCACCAATGGCGTGAACGAGGACCACCCGGTGGGCCTGGGCGTGAAGAAGATGCAGGAGGTGCTGGCGGCCAAGACCGGCGGCAAGATGAAGATCGTCGCCTTCTGGGGCGGCGCGGCCGGCGGCGACCTGCCGGCCACGCAGGCGCTGCGCGCGGGCACGCAGGAGATGGTGTGCACCTCGTCCTCGCCGCTGGTGGGCATCGTGAAGGAACTCGGCGTGTTCGACCTGCCGTTCCTGTTCAACAACGAGAAGGAAGCCGACGCGGTGCTCGACGGACCGGCCGGCGAGTACTTCAACAAGAAGCTCGAGGCCGCGGGGCTGGTGAACCTGGCCTACTGGGAGAACGGCTTCCGCAACCTCACCAACAGCAAGCGGCCGGTGGCCAAGGTCGAGGACCTCGAGGGCATCAAGGTGCGCGTGATGCAGAACAACATCTTCCTCGACTCGTTCAAGACGCTGGGCACCAACGCCGTGCCGATGGCCTTCGGCGAGATCTTCACCGCGCTCGAGACGCGCACCATCGACGGCCAGGAGAATCCCTTCGTGACCATCGAGACCTCGAAGTTCAGCGAGGTGCAGAAGTACCTGAGCGTGACGCGCCATGCCTACACGCCGTTCCTCGTGCTCTACAGCAAGAAGCTCTGGGAGCAGCTCAAGCCCGAGGAGCAGGCGGTGCTGCGCGAGGCCGCGGTCGAGGGCCAGAAGGTGGAGCGCGCCGCCAACCGCGCGCTCAACGAGAAGTCGCTCGCGAGCCTCAAGAAGACGATGACGGTCAACGAGGTCTCGCCGGCCGAGCAGAAGCGCATGCTCGACAAGGTGAAGCCGGTGTACGACAAGAACGTGCCGGCCATCGGCCCCGAGGCCGTCAACGTGGTGATGGACGCGCTGAAGAAGGCGCGCGGGGGCTGAGCTGAAACACGGGCAGCCGGACGCAGAGGACGCGAAGATTTCGCAAAGGGCGCGAAAGAGAAACTCAAAATTTTTCTTGTCTCCCTTTTGCGACCTTCGCGAATCCTTCGCGTCCTCTGCGTTCGGAAGTTCGTTCCCGCTTTCGAACCCATTCGCCATTTCGTGCCCTCTGGGGGCCATGGATGACTGACATGAAGATCACGCAGCTCGAAACCATCCGCCTCGGCGAATTCCCCAACATCCTCTGGGTGCGCCTGCACACCGACGAAGGCCTGGTCGGCCTCGGCGAGACCTTCATGGGCGCCGAGGCGGTCGAGGCCTACCTGCACGAGTGGGCGCCCACAAGCTGCTGGGCACCGACCCGCTGGCGATCGAGGCGCGCAACCGCGACCTCACGGGCTACCTGGGCTGGCGCGGGTCGGGCGTGGAGACGCGCGGCAACTCGGCCGTGGACATCGCGCTGTGGGACCTGTTCGGCAAGGCCGCGAACATGCCGGTGCACACCGCGCTCGGCGGCAAGAGCCGCGACGCGATCCGCATCTACAACACCTGCGCGGGCTACCAGTACATCCGCAGCGCCGCCAACCAGACCAGTTCCAACTGGGGCATCGGCAACGCGGCCGGCCCCTACGAGGACCTGCAGGGCTTCCTGCACCATGCCGACGAGCTGGCCGAGTCGCTGCTGTCGGAGGGCATCACGGCGATGAAGATCTGGCCCTTCGATCCGGCGGCCGAGCGCAGCCATGGCCAGTACATCAGCAACGCCGACCTCGATGCGGCGCTCGAGCCCTTCCGCAAGATCCGCGGCGCGGTCGGCAAGCGCATGGACATCATGGTCGAGTTCCACAGCCTCTGGCGGCTGCCGATGGCGCAGAAGATCGCGCGTGCGCTGCAGGAGTTCGACACCTTCTGGCACGAGGATGCGATCCGCATGGACAGCCTCGACCTGTTGAAGCAGTACGCGGTCGACTGCAAGGCGCTGGTCTGCGCCAGCGAGACGCTGAGCTACAAGTGGGGCTTCAAGGACTACCTGCAGACCGGCGTGGCCGGCGTCGCGATGCTCGACCTGAGCTGGTGCGGCGGTCTCACCGAGGCGCGCAAGATCGCGGCCATGGCCGATGCCTGGCAGCTGCCGGTGGCGCCGCACGACTGCACCGGTCCGGTGGTGTGGGCCGCGTCGACCCACCTGAGCCTGCATGCGCCCAACGCGCTGATCCAGGAGAGCGTGCGCGCCTTCTTCACGGGCTGGTACCAGGGCCTGGTGACCGAGCTGCCGAAGGTCGAGAACGGCATGATCAGCCTCAACGACAAGCCGGGGCTGGGGCTCGAGCTGCTGCCCGACCTGCACAAGCGCGCGGATGCGATGGTGCGGATCTCGAAGGCCTGAGCGGCCGCGTCTTCGTCTTCAGTCGGTGCGCAACCGCAGCAGCGCGCGCACGAAGCCGTGGTCCGAGCGCGAGCGGTCGCGCCCCTCGTGCAGGTGGTCGTTGAAGTAGTCCACGCGCCGCACGTCGCCCAGGCTGTGGCGGCTGCCCGCGATGAACTCCTCGCTCACCAGGATCTGGTCGAGCACCTCCGGGTAGCCCTGGTGCACGTGCGAATAGGCCACGTCCTTCTTGAGCGCGGCCTCGCCCTGCATCTCGTAGGCATTGAACAGCGCCACGTCGCGCGCCGCCTTGTCGTAGGCCACCTCGGAGGTGGCGGCCACGAGCTGGGTCGTCACGCTGTGCGGGTTGTCGTTGAAGTCGCCCATCACCACCAGCGGCACGTTGGTGCCCTGCAGCAGGTCGATCACGATGCAGCGCAGGGCCGCGGCCTCGGCGCCGCGCATCAGCAGCGAGCGCAGCGAGGCCATCGCGCCCACCTTGCGGTCGTCGCGGTCCTCGAGGTGGTTGCCCTGCGCGTCCTGCAGGAACTTGGGCCGCTTCGACTTCAGGTGCACCGTCAGCACATGCACGGCCTGGCCGTGCTTCATGCGCAGCGTGGCCAGCAGCGGCGGGCGTTCGAAGCGGGTGTGCGGCCCGAGGCCCGGCACTTCGACGCCGAAGCCCGGCGGGAAGTCGACGAAGGACTGGATGCGGTCGACCTTGAGCCGGGTGGCGATGCCCACGCGCGGCGTGCCCTGCGCGCCGGGGCGCGGCGGCTGGTCGGGTTGCGCGGGCGTGTTCTCGGCGCCGGGCACGGCCACGAAGTCGTAGCGCAGGCCGCTGCGGTGGATGGCGGCCTTCAGCGCCGCCTCGTCCCAGACCTCCTGCACCGCGAGCACGTCGGCATTGAGTGCATGGAAGCGCTCGCCGAGCCAGTCGATCTTGCGCTCGTACTCGCGCTCGTTGTAGGCGTCCTGGTTCTCGTAGTACACGCGGTGCGGGTTCGCGAGATTGAGCAGGTTGCAGGTGGCCACGAAGAGGGTGGCGAAGTTCGGCGGGATGTACTGCATGGCAACGATTGTGTCCGGAAGGTGTTCCGGCGCCCTGCAGACATGAAAAAGGGCGCCGAAGCGCCCTGTGTTCTGTCTGCGTCGTGCCTCAGCGGCCGAACGAACGGCCACCGCCGCCGCCCGAGCGGCCACCGCCGCCGCCGTAGCCGCCGCCACCCGAACGGCCACCGCCGCCCGAACGGTTGCCGCCGCCGTAGCCACCGCCACCCGAGCGGCCGCCGCGTCCGCGGCCGCCACCCATGTGGTCGACGCTGGTGCGCAACGGATCGGGCTGGCCGGCCGCGCCGGTGATCGCCTCGGCGCGCAGGTGCGCGACCTGGTTGGCCTGGGTCGGGCTGTGGCTGTTGCCGTGATGGCGCGGCTGGCGCTCGTCGTGCGGCTGATGGTTCTGCTGCGGGTGCGCCGCCGCATGGTGATGCGGACGCGGCTGGCCCTGCGGTGCGCGGCCTTGCGGCGCGCGATTGCCCGGTCCCTGGCCCTGGCCGCGCGGGGCCTGCTGGCCACCGCCGCCGTTGGCGCTGCGGCCCTGGCCGGCACCGTTGCCGCCACCGCCGCGGCGCTGGCCATTGCCACCACCGCCGCCGCCACCCTGGCTGGCCTTGTTGTCGCGGATGCGCTGCATCATCTCGCCGCGCGCCGCCTTGGCGGCCGCTTGCATGACTTCACGGCTCGGCGGACGGCCGGCGCCGCCCCAGATGGTCTGGCGGCCCATGGCGATCGGCTCGGCGCGTTCGCCTTCCTCGGGGCCGAAGCCCTCGATGACCTGCACGGGGATCGTCTGCTTGGTGAAGCGCTCGATCTCCTGCATGAAGCCTTCCTCGTCGAGGCAGACGAAGCTCACGGCCTCGCCGCTCGAACCCGCGCGGCCGGTGCGGCCGATGCGGTGCACGTAGTCTTCGCTGACGTTCGGGATCTCGTAGTTCACGACGTGCGGCAGCTCGTCGATGTCGATGCCGCGGGCCGCGATGTCGGTGGCCACCAGCGCGCGGATGTCGCCGCTCTTGAAGCCGGCCAGCGCCTGGGTGCGCGCGCTCTGGCTCTTGTTGCCGTGCAGCGCCATCGCCTCGATGCCGTTCTTGGTGAGGAATTCGGCCACGCTGTTGGCGCCGAACTTGGTGCGGGTGAACACCAGCACCTGGCTCCACTGGTGCTCGTTGATGATGTGCGCGAGCAGCGCCTTCTTCTTGCCGCGGCCCACGGGGTGGACCACCTGCGTGATGCGCTGCACCGTGGTGTTGCGCGGCGTGACCTGGATGCTCTGCGGGTTGCGCAGCAGGCCGTTGGCCAGTTCGCGGATCTCGTCGCTGAAGGTGGCCGAGAACAGCAGGCTCTGCTTCTGGGCCGGCAGCAGCGCCAGCACCTTCTTCACGTCGTGGATGAAGCCCATGTCGAGCATGCGGTCGGCTTCGTCGAGCACCAGGATCTGCACGGTCGACAGGTCGAGCATGCCCTGCTGCTGCAGGTCGAGCAGGCGGCCGGGGGTGGCCACCAGGATGTCGATGCCGCGCTTGAGACGGTCGATCTGCGGGTTCATGCCCACGCCGCCGAAGATCACGGTCGAGCCGAGCTGCAGGTACTTGCCGTAGTCGCGCACCGATTCCTCGACCTGCGCCGCGAGTTCGCGGGTGGGCGTGAGCACCAGGGCGCGGATGCCGATGCCGCCGAACTTGTTGGTGGCGCTGCGGCTCATGGTGAGCTTGTGCAGCATCGGCAGGGTGAAGGCGGCGGTCTTGCCGGTGCCGGTCTGGGCGCCGCCGAGGAGGTCGTGGCCCTCGAGGACGGCCGGAATGGCCTGGGCCTGGATCGGGGTGGGGGTCTCGTAGCCCTGCTCGTGCACGGCCTTCAAGATGGCCGGAGCCAACTTCAGTTCATCAAAAGTCATTGTGTGAAACAACAAGCGCCATACACGGCGCGGTGACATCGGCCCGCTCGGCGTCTTTCGTTCTTGTGACGCGAGCCAGTCAAGGCTGATGAAGGTCAGGAGTGGGAGCCCGAAAAACCGACTTGCGGAAGGGTTTTCTTCGTCCCCGGCAGAGAGCCGGTGTGCGGGCAACTGGACCCGGCACGGTGGCGATTGTCGCATGAGTCGATAATCACTGCTTTTCGCGCTCCGTTTCCGCGATTCCGCGCGCCGGGCCTGCCGCCGTCTTCCAGGGGCTTCCTCCAGGGGATTTCGGCTTTTTCCGGCTTTCGCCACCTCAGCAATCAGCAGTCCTACACAGAAGATGGCCCAGTACGTCTACACCATGAACAGAGTCTCCAAGACCGTGCCGCCCAAGCGGCAGATCTTGAAAGACATCTCGTTGTCCTTCTTTCCCGGCGCCAAGATCGGCGTGCTCGGCCTGAACGGTTCGGGCAAGTCCTCGCTGCTCAAGATCATGGCCGGCGTCGACAAGGAGATCGAGGGCGAAGCCATTCCGATGGCCGGCCTGTCGATCGGCTACCTCGAGCAGGAGCCCAAGCTCAATCCCGAGCACACGGTGCGCAACGCGATCGACGAGGCCATGGGCGAGGTCAATGCCGCCAAGGCGCGGCTCGAGGAGATCTATGCCGCCTACGCCGAGGAAGGCGCCGACTTCGACGCGCTGGCGGCCGAGCAGGGCGAGCTCGAGGCGGTGATTTCCGCCGCCGGCACCGATTCCGAGCACCAGATCGAGATCGCGGCCGACGCGCTGCGCCTGCCGCCGTGGGACGCCAAGATCGGCCTGCTGTCGGGCGGCGAGAAGCGCCGCGTGGCGCTGTGCAAGCTGCTGCTGTCCAAGCCCGACATGCTGCTGCTCGACGAACCCACCAACCACCTGGACGCCGAATCGGTGGAATGGCTCGAAGTGTTCCTGCAGCGCTTCACGGGCACCGTGGTGGCCATCACCCATGACCGCTACTTCCTCGACAACGCCGCCGAGTGGATCCTCGAACTGGACCGCGGCCGCGGCATTCCATGGAAGGGCAACTACAGCACCTGGCTCGAGCAGAAGGGCGAACGCCTGGCGCAGGAGCAGAAGAGCGAGGAAGCCCACGCCAAGGCCCTGAAGAAGGAACTGGAATGGTCGCGCCAGAACCCGAAGGCCCGCCAGGCCAAGAGCAAGTCGCGCCTGGCCCGCTTCGAGGAGCTGAGCGACGTCGAATACCAGAAGCGCAACGAAACGCAGGAAATCTTCATTCCGGTGGCCGAGCGCCTGGGCAGCCAGGTGATCGAGTTCAAGGACGTGAGCAAGAGCTTCGGCGACCGCCTGCTGATCGACAAGCTGAACTTCAACATCCCCGCGGGTGCCATCGTCGGCATCATCGGCCCGAACGGCGCCGGCAAGTCCACGCTGTTCAAGCTGATCGCCGGCAAGGAACAGCCCGACAGCGGCGAAGTGGTGGTCGGCCAGACCGTCAAGATGGCCTTCGTCGACCAGCACCGCGACGAACTGGCCAACAACAAGACCGTGTGGGAAGACATCTCGAACGGCCTGGACATCATCAACGTCGGCAAGTTCCAGATGGCCAGCCGCGCCTACGCGGGCCGCTTCAACTTCAACGGCCAGGACCAGCAGAAGAAGGTCGGCAACCTGTCGGGCGGCGAACGCGGCCGGCTGCACCTCGCCAAGACGCTGATCCAGGGCGGCAACGTGCTGCTGCTGGACGAACCCTCGAACGACCTGGACGTGGAAACGCTGCGCGCGCTCGAAGACGCGCTGCTCGAGTACGCGGGCACCGTGCTGGTGATCAGCCATGACCGCTGGTTCCTCGACCGCATCGCGACCCACATCCTGGCCGCCGAAGGCGACTCGCAATGGGTGTTCTTCGACGGCAACTACCAGGAGTACGAAGCCGACAAGAAGAAGCGCCTGGGCGAAGAGGGCGCCAAGCCCAAGCGCGTGCGCTTCAAGGCCCTCAAGTAAGGCCCGCGCCGGTTCTCAGGCCGGCTCGACCAGGGCGCGCGGTTCCGCAAGGGGCCGCGCGCTTTTTTCATCGTCGGCCGCGAACACCTCGCGAGCGGCGCTCAGGCCGTTGAGCGCGGCGGGGAAGCCCGCGTAGACCGCCATCTGCATGATCACCTCGATCACTTCCTCGCGCGTCACGCCGACGTTGAGCGCGCCCTGGATGTGCACCTTGAGCTGCGGCGCCGCATTGCCCATGGCGGTGAGCGCGGCCACCACCGCGATCTCGCGCGAGCGCAGGTCGAGGCCGGGGCGCGAATAGACGTCGCCGAACGGGAACTCGATCAGCAGGCGCGCGAAGTCGGGCGCGATGTCGGCCAGGCCTTCGACGACCTTGATGCCGCCTTCACCGTCGATCTGCTGCAGTTTCGCGAGGCCGCGCGCGTAGCGCTCGCCGGTCGCGTGGCTGATCGTCGTCGGATGGGGTTGGTGATGGTGCTGGTGCTGCTGCATGTTTCTTCCTCTTCGTTGAAGCCGGGGCGATGCCCGATGAAGAGGGACGCCGGGCCTCGATCCCGCGGTAGTGCTCGATCTTGTGCGCCAGCGCCTGCATCGATTGCTGCAGCGCCTCCACCTTCGAGCGAACCTCGGCGAGATGCGATTCGAGCATCGCGCGGCGTTCGCCGATGCTCGCGTCCCCCTGACTGCGAAGCCCGGCGAAGGCCTGCATGCCCTGGATGGGCATGCCGGTCTCGCGCAGGCGCAACAGGAAAGCGAGCCATTCCATGTCGGCGGCGGCATAGCGGCGCTGGCCGCCGGGCGCGCGCGACACGGCTGCTATCAGGCCGATGCGTTCGTAGTAGCGCAGCGTGTGGGCCGTGAGGCCGGTGCGCCGTGCCACTTCCGCGATGCTCAGGTTGCTTTCCATGGGGAGAATTCTCGAAGTTGGAGCGCGCTCCAAGTCAAGCGCTTTTCGCATCTTCCTCCGATGCGGCGATTCAGGGGACGAGTTCCGCCTCGATCCAGCCGCGCAAGCTGTTGACGAAGGCCAGCGCGGTCACGCGCGAGAGCTGCTCGCGCCGCACCGTCTGCTCGACCAGCGAGCCCTCGGCCAGCCGCTGCGCGCGCCCGATGCCGGGCAGCAGGCCGCAGCGCAGCGGCGGCGTGACCCAGCGGCCGTCGTCCAGGCGCAGCGCGATGTTGCCGCGCGTGCATTCGGTGAGTTCGCCCTCGGGGTTCCACAGCAGCGTGTCGAAGGCCTCGGGCAGGGTCGGCGCGAAGGCCTCGTAGTGCGCGCGGCGCGTGGTCTTGAAGCGCGTGAACTCGCTGTGCGCCTCGTCGAAGGGGCGGTCGGCCAGCTGCAGCTTCACGCGGTGGGGCGCAGCGCCCATTTCATGCGCTTCGGCGCGTGGCAGCCCCTGCGCATCGAGCAGCAGGCGCACGCGCCAGGTGCCTTCGGCACGCGCATCGCGCAGCGATTGCAGCGCTGCCTCGACGCGTGCGGCATCCCAGGGGAAGCCGAAGTGGGCGGCCGCGCCGGCCATGCGTTCGATGTGCAGCGGCGCATCGCGCAGCATGCCGTCGACCAGCGCCAGCGTTTCGAGCAGTTCGAAGCCGGGCGCTTCGGCGACCGCGGCCGTGCCCAGGAAGGCCCGCTTGTGGCCCCACTCGGCCCATTCGGCGTCGGCCGTGGCATCAGCCGTGATGCCGCTGCCGATGCCGCAGCGCGCCTGGCCGCCGCGCAGCGTCACGGTGCGGATCGGCACGTTGAAGGTCGCATGCCCGCCCGGCCGCAGCACGCCGACCGCGCCGCAGTACACGCCGCGCGGCGCCTGCTCGAGCTCGTGGATCAGCCGCATCGCCGCCACCTTGGGCGCGCCCGTGACCGAGCCGCAGGGGAACAGCGCGTCGAACACATCGACCAGCGAGGTGCCGGGCCGAACCGCTGCTTCCACGTCCGAGGTCATCTGCCACACGGTGGGCAGCGCCTCGGTGTGGAACAGCCGCGGCACGCGCACCGAGAACGGTTGCGCGATGCGCGACAGGTCGTTGCGCAGCAGGTCCACGATCATCACGTTCTCGGCCCGCTCCTTCGGCACGCTGCGCAGCCGCTGCGCCTGGGCCTCGTCCTCGGCCGGCGTGGCGCCGCGCGGCGCGGTGCCCTTCATCGGGCGCGCGAGGATGCGCTCGCCGTGCCAGTCGAAGAACAGCTCGGGCGACAGCGACAGCACCTGCTCCTCGCCGCTGTCGATGAAGGCCGCGTAGCCCGCGGGCTGGTTGCGGCGCAGCGCGGCGAACAGGGCCAGCGGGTCGCCGACGTATTCGCCGAGCAGCGGCGCCGTGTGGTTGATCTGGTAGAGGCCACCGGCGGCGATCGCCGCGTGGATGACTTGCATCTGCCGATCGAAGTCGGCGCGCGAGAGGCTGTCGCGCCAGGCGATCGGCGGGCTGGAGGGAGAGGGCGGGGCCTCCTCGGGCCAGGGCACGGCCTGGTCGTGCACGCCGAACCACGCTAGCGCACTGCCATCGCCCGCATGCGTCTCGAACGCGGCATCGAAGGCCGCGGCGGCCTCGTAGCGCAGGTAGCCCACGCACCAGTGGCCCGCGCGCGCCAGCGCCTCGGCCTGCGCGAGCACGGGCCGCACCTCGGCCAAGCTGTGCGCCACGAGCGTGCGGGAAGGGGCGCCGAACGCCAGGCGCAGCCGTTGCGCGCCATCGGTGCGCGGGTCGGCGAAGTCGATCAGGGTGGACACGATGGGTCTTGGGAAAGGGCAGCGGCGCCCGCTGGCGCCGCGTACCGGTCAGCGCGGTGCGGAGGGCGAAGGCGAGAGCGGTGGCGGCGGTGGCATCGCGGGGCCGGCCGGCGCACCGGCGCCGCGCGCCAGCGCCCGCTTGCGCACCGCGTAGATGTTGTTGCGCAGCGCATAGAGCTCGTCGGCATACGACAGCGGCACCGCCACGCGGTTCACCACGCGGTCGAGCTCGTCGAGCTCCTTCGTGAGTTCGGCCGGATCGCCGCGCTGGCCGTCGACCTTGCCCTCGATGTCGCGCAGCCGCGCATACCAGCGGAACACGCGGCGGCGCACGCGGAACTGGTAGAGCGGCGGCACCACGCGGCTCAGCGGCAGCATCAGCACCAGCAGGCCGCCGAGCACCAGCCACATGCGCTCGATCAGGTTGCTGGCCCAGAACGGCAGGTAGCGCTGCCAGAACGGCGGCGTGCCGTTGATGGCGCGGTCGCCCTCGGGGCTCACCGGCAGTTCGCTGGTGCGGGTGTTCGGGAAGTCGCGCGGCCGGTTGAACCAGCCGGCACCGCCATGCAGGTGCTGCGCGGCCTGCGCGAACAGCTGGCGCAGCGCGGGATGGGTGTCCTCGCGCGACAGCAGCGAGGTGGTGGCGGCCAGCAGCGACACGTCGCCGGCCGGCAGGTCCTTCGACAGGTCGACCACGCCGCGCGGCAGGGTCACGGCCGAGAGGAAGGGGAAGCGCCGCGTGTACGCATCGGCCTGCACGAAGTCCATGAGCCGGATGTCGTTCGCGCGCAGCAGCCGCTGCACCTGCGGCGACTGCGGCGCCGACGACAGCACGATCGCATCGAGCAGCCCGGCCTGCAGCGCCTCGGCGGCCGCGGCCTGCTCGAGGTTCGACAGCAGCAGCGCGTCGGGCGCGAGCCGGTTGGCCTCGAGCAGCCGGCCCATGAGTTCGGGCAGGCCGCTGCCGGGCATGTCGACGTTGACGCGCAGGCCGCGCAGCTGGGTCAGCGAGGTCAACGGAATTGGGGCGGGGGGCGTGGCGGGTGGTGGTGCCGCGGCCTTCTTGCGCTCGGCGCCATGGCGGCCCTTCGCGGCTGCCTTGGCCGCCTTCTTCGCCTTCTCGGCCTCCGCCGCCTGCTGCGCGATCACGCTGTCGGGCGCGCGCGTGATCGCGTCGGGCCGGTAGAACAGCCAGATCGGCTCGAAGAACAGGCTGCCGAGCGAACTGAGCCCGGCCTCCTCGTCGGCCACCGGGTCGGCGCTGCCGCCGCGCACGAAGCCCACGTCGGCCTCGCCCTTGCGCAGCAGCTCGAGGTTCTCCGACGAGCCCGAGGTCGGCTTGAGCGTGACCTCGATGCCGCTGAGCTTGAGCGACTCGGCATAGCGCTTGCCGAACTGCGCGTAGGCGCTGCCCGTGGGACCGGTGGCCAGCGTGACCTGCTTGGGCGGCTGCGGCTGCAGCCACCAGTAGGCGGCGATCAACAGGCCGATCACGAGGAACAGGATCGGGCCGGCGGAGGCGATCAGGTCGCGGATCGACAGCAGGATCAGCTTGAGGGTTCTCGGGAAGGCCATGGTGTCTCGCTCGTGGGGTCAGCGCGGCGCGGTGCCGAGCTCGGCGGCCGAGGGGATGTGCAGTTCGCCGACCGTCACCGAGCGCGCCGCCAGCACCGCGCGCAGGGTGGCGCGCGCGGCGACCTCGGCCGCCATGGTGCTGAGCACCGTCATGCCCGGGCCGTCGGCCGCCAGCGGCACGCGACCGGTGGCGAGCGCGAACAGGGTGTCGCCGTCGCTCATGGTGTGCACGGGGTTGATGGCGCGCGCCAGACCGTCGTGCGCCACGGTCGCGAGCCGGTTGGCCTGCACCTTGGTCAGCACCGCATCGGTGGCGATCACGCCGATGGTGGTGTTGGTGCCGGCCAGCAGCGGCTTGGGCAGCTCGCCGCGCAGCAGGGCGCGGCGCGTGTCGAGCAGCGCGCGGCCGTCCTCGGTGCGCGCGCCGGCCACGGGCAGCGCGGTATCGGGATCGATCACGTCGCCGAGCGAATTGACCGCGATCAGCGCGCCGACCGTGACGCCGCCGACCGTGACCGAGGCGGTGCCGATGCCGCCCTTCATGGCGCGCTGCACGCCGAACAGCTTGCCCACGAGCGCGCCGGTGCCGGCGCCCACGTTGCCCTCGGCCGGCGCGTCGCGGCCCGCGGCCTCGCAGGCGGCATAGCCGGCCGCGGCATCGGGCCGGATGCGGGCATCGCCCATCGGCAGGTCGAACAGCACCGCGGCGGGCACGATCGGCAAGGTGCCGAAGCGCACGTCCATGCCCACGCCGCGCTCCTCGAGCCAGCGCATCGCGCCCTCGGCCGCGGCCAGGCCCCAGGCGCTGCCGCCCGCGAGCATCACGGCGTGCACCTGCTGCACCAGGTTGCCGGGCGCGAGCAGGTCGGTCTCGCGCGTGCCGGGCGCGGCGCCGCGCACGTCGACGCCGGCCACCGCGCCTTCGCGCGTGATGATCACGGTGCAGCCGGTGGGGCGGCGGGTGTCGGAGAAGTGGCCGACCTCGATGCCGGCGACGTCGGTGATGGCACCGTCGGAAGAGGAGGGGGAAGCGTGGGAAGGCGTGGCGGACATGGCGGCCGATTATGGAACCATGCCGCGTGGCCCCTACGATGGGCGCCATGACAGTTGAAAGAAGTGGTTTCCAGTCCGGTGCGCGGCGCCATGCGGTGGTGATCGGCGCGGGCGCCGTCGGCAGCGCCACCGCCATCGAGGCCTTGCGCGCGGGCCTGCGCGTCACCGTGGTCGAGCCGGGCGAGCCCGGCGCGCCGCAGGCCACCAGCTACGGCAACGCGGGCTGGCTCTCCTCGCATTCGGTGGTGCCGCCCGCGCTGCCCGGTGCGTGGCGCAAGGTGCCGGGCTGGCTGGCCGATCCGCTCGGCCCGCTGGCGGTGCGCTGGCCCTACCTGCCGCGCGCGCTGCCCTGGCTGCTGCGCTACCTGGCCTCGGGCGCCACCGAGGCGCGCGTGCAGCGCATCGCCGACGCGCTGCGCACCTTGCTGGTCGACGCGCCCGCGCTGCATGCACGGCTGGCGGCCGAGGCCGGCGTGCCGCAACTGATCGAGCAGCGCGGCCTGCTGCATGCCTACCGCTTGCGCGCCGAGTTCGAGGGCGATGCGCTGGCCTGGCGCGTGCGCGCGCGCACCGGCGTGCGATGGAGCGAGTTGAATGCCGACGAACTGCGCCGGCAGGAGCCCGACCTCGATGCGCGCTACACGCTCGGCATCCACGTCGGCGAGGCCGGCCACTGCCGCGACCCCGGCGCCTACGTGGCGGCGCTGGCCGCGCATGCGCGTGCGCTCGGCGCCGAACGCGTGGCCGCACGCGCCACCGGTTTCCGCATCGAGGGCGGGCGATTGCGCGCCGTGCGCACCGAAACCGGTGAGATCGCCTGCGACACCGCCGCGGTCTGCGCCGGCGCGCGCTCGGGCGCCCTGGCCGCCGCGGCCGGCTCGCCGGTGCCGCTGGAATCGGAGCGCGGCTACCACGTCGTGCTGCCGAAGGCCGCGGTGGGCCCGCGCACGCCGGTGATGGTGGCCGACGGCAAGCTCATCGCGCACTGGATGAACGGCGGCCTGCGCGCCGCCGGCCAGGTCGAGATCGCGGGGCTCGAGGCCGCGCCCGACTGGCGCCGCGCCGAGATCCTGCACGCGCACCTGCGCTCGATGTTTCCCGCGCTCGCCGACGCGCCGCCCGCCGAGGCCGAGCTGCAGCGCTGGCTCGGCCATCGCCCGAGCCTGCCCGACGGCCTGCCCTGCATCGGCCCCGCCGCCGGCAGCGCCGACGTGGTGCTGGCCTTCGGCCATGGGCACGTGGGGCTGTGCGGCTCGGCGCGCACCGGGCGGCTGGCGGCGCAAGCGATGGCGGGGCTGGCGCCGGAGATCGCGCTGGCGCCGTTCGATCCGAGGCGCTTCGGGGCGTAGCGTGGCTCGCCGTCAGGCGGCCGAAGAGGGCCAGCCCGCGGGGTCGCGGCGCTGATGCATGCAGCTCAGCACCACCACGCGATCGAATTCGACGAGATAGAAGACGGAATAGGGGAAGCGCCGCAGGTGGGCCCTGCGAACGTCTTCCCAGACCAGCGGCGCGCCTTCAGGCTGTCGCGCGATCCGGTGCACCACGGCCTCGACGCTGCGCGCGAACTCCGCACCCAGGCCGGCGCGCTGCATGTCGTACCAGCCCTGCGCTTCCTGCACCTGACGCAGCGCGCTTTCCCGAAAAACGATGTCCAGCAAGGTCAGAGCTTCAGCGATGCCTTGACCTGATCCCAGGGCACGACCGCCTGCGGGTCGGCACGATGCTCGGCGCGGCGGCGTGCGACCTCTTCCTGTTCGCGTGCGCTCAGCCTTTGCGATTCGGCATCGCGCGCCACGCTGTCCCACAGTTCTTCGGCTAGCTCGATGCGTTCCGCCATGCTCAGCGAAGAAAGAGCCTGCTGCAGATCGGAGCTTCCCAATTCGATCTCCCGAAAGTGGATCAACGCATCATTCTAGGCAGGCGTGCCCAAAGCCCTAACAGGCTGTTGAATTTCTCCGGGGAACTGCTGGTTCGGGAAGAGACTGATGCTGGTACGGTTGAAGTGACGCAACGACGTGGGGTGATACCGATGCGCGGATCAGATGGGATGCAGGAAGGCCTGTTCACGCTGGCCAAACTTGATGACTTCGTGCCGCCAGACCATCCGCTGCGAGCCATCCACGGGCTGGTCAATGAGGCACTGGTCGGCTTGAACGGTCTGTTCAACACGATCTACGCCGAGACTGGGCGAGCGTCGATTGCCCCCGAGAAGTTGCTACGGGCAATGCTGATCCAGGTGTTCTTCTCCGTGCGCAGCGAACGGCAACTGATGGAGCAGGTTCGCTACAACCTGCTATTTCGTTGGTTCATCGGGCTGGCCATCGATGACGAGGTCTGGGACCACTCAGTCTTTTCCAAGAACCGTGATCGCCTGCTGGAGCACGCTGTCGTCGAGAGCTTCTTCGCCCAGGTGATGCGACTGGCTGACAAGCGCAAGCTGCTGAGCAAGGAGCACTTCTCGGTGGACGGCACGCTCATCCAGGCTTGGGCCAGTCACAAGAGCTTCTTGCCCAAGGACGGCGACGGGCCCGGGGCGGGTGGCGGCCCCGCAGGTCGCAACCAGGAGCGCGATTGGAAGGGCCGACCACGCAGCAACGATACGCACCAGAGCAAGACAGATCCGGATGCCAGACTGTTCCGCAAGGGCGCCAGCACTGCAGCGATCCTGGCGTATCAAGGCCATGTGCTGATGGAGAACCGCAACGGTCTGGTTGTTGGCGCGGTGGTTACGTACGCCGACGGCTACGGCGAGCGCTCGGCAGCATTGGCGATGCTCGACACCGTCCCCGGAGCACACCGTAAGACGGTCGCAGCCGACAAGGGCTACGACACGCGAGACTTCATCGCCGACTGCCGCAAGCGCGGCGTGACGCCGCACGTGGCCAGCCACACGACGCGTTGGGGTGGCAGCGCCGTCGATGGACGAACGACTCGTCACGCCGGCTACGCTGCCAGCCAGGTCGTGCGCAAGCGCATCGAAGAGCACTTCGGCTGGGCGAAGACGGTCGGGAGGATACGACAGACGATGTACCGCGGACTCCAGCGTGTCGACCAGCAGTTCAAGCTCACCATGACGGCCAGCAATATCGTGCGGATGGCTCGAATGCTGTGCATTGGGCCTCAAAGGGCTGTGCAATGAGCCCACGAACGGCCCCCTGCCCGACGTGTGGCGCACGTGCGCAAAGCCTCATCGGTCCAAACCGACAGCCAAGCCCTGGCCAATTCGGCTTCAACCGCCTGATCAAGCTAACCAATCGACGTTTGCAACGTCGAATTTCAACAGCCTGCTAAGGCCCTCAGTTCGCAGGCGCGATCGACAACACCGTGAGCGCCCCATCGACCTTGTCGGCCGTGAACTGCACCTTGTCGCCGGGCTTGACCTGCGTGAGCAGCGCAGGGTCCTTCACGCGGAAGACCATGGTCATGCCGGTCATCTCGAGGTTGGGGATGTCGCCGTGGCGCAAGGTGATCTTGTTCGCCTCGGTGTCGATCTTGCGGACCTCGCCCTCGACGGGCGGCAGGGCCGTCTGCGCGAAGGCGACGGCGGCGAACAGGAGGGCGCCGAGGGCGGCGAGCGATTTCTTCATGGTGATCGGTCTTTCTTGCAGGGTGATCGGAGGATTCATCGGTAGCTCTGGAACACGCGCGTGCCGCCATCGGCCAGCACCAGCAGCACGTCGTAGGGATCGCGCTGGTTGCCATAGGCCGGACCGTCCATGCCCGGCGAGCCGACCGGCATGCCGGGCACGGCGAGGCCCACGGCCCTGGGCTTCTCCTTGAGCAGGCGCTGGATCTCGCGCGCGGGCACATGGCCCTCGATGGCGTAGCCGCCGACCTGGCCCGTGTGGCACGAGCCCAGCTTCTCGGGCAGGCCCAGGCGCTTGCGCGCGGCCGCGTTGCCTTCGTCGTGCACGCGTGTGGCGAAGCCGTTCCTGTTGAGGTGCTTGACCCAGTCCTGGCAGCAGCCGCAGTTCGGGTCCTTCCAGATCTCGACCATCGGCGCCGCGGCGCGCGCCGCCGGTGCGATGAAAGGCAGGGCGGCGGTGGACGCCAGGGCCAGCATCAGTCGTCTTCTTTGCATGGGAGTTCCTTTCGGGATTTCAGGATTGGCCGGCGGCGGGCAGCACGCGGACGCGGCCGGCCATGCCGAGTTCGTAGTGGTCCTTCACCAGGCAGGCGAAGTCGAAGTCGCCGGCGCGGTTGAAGGTCCAGACCAGCTCGCCGGTCTGGCCCGGCAGCACATGCGCCATCCAGGGCTCGTCGTGCTCCATGCCGGGGAATTTCTTCATCATGGCCGCGTGGGCCTCGATCTCGGCTGTGGTGCCGAGCACGAGTTCGTGCAGGTCCTTGCCCTTGTTCTTCAAGCGCAGGCGCAGCGTGTCGCCTTCGCGCACCTCGATCACCGAGGGCGTGAACGTCATGTCGTCGGCCATCGCGATGTCGATGGTGCGCTTCACGGCACCGGGCTTGCCGACGATGCCCCAGGGCTTCTGCTCGGGCGCGAGTTCGGCCGCGCCCTTGGGCCTGGCGACGTGGTTCTCGTGCGCCGGCGAGGCGGTGGCGAAGGCCGCGAGCGCGAGGCCGGCGGCGGCGAGCTTGAGTGTCTTGTTCATGGATGGAACTCCAAAAAAATGAAAGGGAATGAAGCGGGTTCAGTGCTGGTGTGCGCCGTGGCCTGAAGGCTTGCGCACGCTGGCATCGGGCTCGGCGGCCGATGGGGCCGGTGCCTTCGCGCGCGGGGCCGGCGGCACGTTGGCGTTGGGCACTTCGCGCGCGACAGTGCCCGGCGGATGCCTGAACCAGCCCGGGTCGCGGTAGTCGCCGGGCTTCTGGTCGCGCCGCACCTTGAGCAGCGTGAACATGCCGCCCATCTCGGCCGAGCCGAACGGCCCGGTGCCGGTCATCATCGGCACCGTGTTGTCGGGAATGGGCATCTCCATCTCGCCCATGTCGGCCATGCCCTTGTCGCCCATCACCATGTAGTCGGGCACCAGCTTGCGGATCTTCTCGGCCACGCCCTTGTGGTCCACGCCGATCATGGTCGGCACCTCGTGGCCCATCGGCCCCATCGTGTGGTGGGCCTTGTGGCAGTGCAGCGCCCAGTCGCCTTCCTCGTCGGCGATGAACTCCATCTGCCGCATCTGGCCCACCGCCACGTCGACCGACACCTCGGGCCAGCGCGCGGTGCGCGGCACGGGGCCGCCGTCGGTACCGGTCACCTCGAACTCGTGGCCGTGGATGTGGACCGGGTGGTTGGTCATCGTGAGGTTGCCCACGCGGATGCGCACGCGGTCGCCGCGGCGCACGTTGAGCGTGTCGATGGCCGGGAACACGCGGCTGTTGAAGCTCCAGAGGTTGAAGTCGGTCATGGTGCTGACCTTGGGCGTGGCGCTGCCGGGCTCCACGTCGAAGCTGCCGAGCAGGAAGCAGAAGTCGCGATCGACCTTCTCGATCAGCGGGTGATCGGCCTTCGGATGCGTGACCCAGAAGCCCATCATCCCCATCGCCATCTGCACCATCTCGTCGGCATGCGGGTGGTACATGAAGGTGCCGGGGCGGCGCGCCGTGAACTCGTAGACGAAGGTCTTGCCCGGCGGAATCTGCGGCTGCGTGATGCCGCCCACGCCGTCCATGCCGTTGGGCAGGCGCTGGCCGTGCCAGTGCACGGTGGTGTGCTCGGGCAGCCGGTTGGTCACGTAGATGCGCAGCCGGTCGCCCTCGACCACCTCGATGGTCGGTCCCGGCGACTGGCCGTTGTAGCCCCACATGTTGACCTTGAAGCCCGGCGCCATCTCGCGCACCACCGGCTCGGCGACCAGGTGGAATTCCTTGACGCCGGCGTTCATGCGCCAGGGCAGGGTCCAGCCGTTGAGCGTGACGACGGGGTTGTAGGGCCGGCCATTCGGCGGCACCAGCGGCGCGGCCGTGGCGGTGGAGCTCTGCGAGACGGGTTCGGGCAGCGCGGCCATCGAGACGCGGCTGACGGTGGTGGCGGCCACGGCCGTGGCGGCGCCCGCGAAGAAGTTGCGGCGGTTCATCTCAATGTCCTCCCGCCGCGGGGGCGTCGCTGGCGGCCGCGGTCTGCAGCGCCGTCATACCGCCGGGCGAACTGCCCGTGAGCACCAGTTGCAGGTCGGTGTCGGCCAGCCAGAAATCGCGCTGGGCCTCGATGCCGGCGTTCACCGCGAGCATGCTCGCGCGCGTCTCGGCGAGCAGCTCCCACACGCTCGCGAGCATGCCGTTGTAGCGCAGCACCATCTCCTCGTTGACCTTCCTGCGCAGCGGCAGCACCTCGTCGCGGTAGCGCCGGGCCAGGCCATAGGCGGTGTTCCAGCCGCGCCAGGCCTCGCGCGCCTCGCTCGCGGCCAGCACGCCCACGTCGCGCACGCGCGCGGCCGATTGCAGGTACTGCGCCTCGGCGCGGCCGGTGCGCGCCTGGCCCCAGTCGAACAGCGGCAGCGGCAGGTCGAGCTCGAAGCCGCGCTGCGTGGCGCGCGAACGGTCGGCGTCGTTCTCGAAGGTGGTGTTGCGCACCACGCCGAGCTCCATCGCGTTGATGACGCGCGTGGCATGCACAAGGCCCAGCGAATCGGCCACGGCCGTGTTCTGCGCCTGCGCCGAGCGCACGTCGAGCCGGTCGCGCAGCGCGCGCGCCTGCACGTCGCCGAGCTCGGGCGCGGCCTGGGGCAGCGGCGGCAGGCGGTCGGGCAGGGTGTAGGCGGTGCGCTCCCCGGCGAGGCCCAGCAGCCGCGTGAGTTGCTCGCGCGAGGCCACGGCGGCCTGCTCGGCGCGCGCGAGCTGCGCCGCGGCATCGGCCAGCAGCAACTGTTCGCGCGTGCGCTGCAGCGCGCTCCAGTTGCCGACCTGGGCCATGCGGCGCGCGAGCTCGGCGCCGGCCTCGGCCGCCTCCCTGGCATCGCGCAGGTAGACCACGCTCTGCTGCGCCGCCACCGCGCGCACCCAGGCGCGGCGCGTGTCGGCGGCCAGCAGCAGCACGCTCTGCGCGGCCTGCAGCTTGGCGGCCTCGTGGCGCTGGCCGGCCCAGCGCGCCTGCCATGGCAGCGTGACCAGGCCGATCACGTTGAAGCTCAGCATGCGCTCGAGCTCGCGCTCGCGGCCCTGCGCCAGCCGGCTGAACGAGAGCACCGGGTTCGGCAGGCTCGCGGCCTGCACGCGGTCGGCGTCGCTCAGTTGCAGGGTGGCGAAGGCGTCCTGCACGCGCGGGCCGTTGACGAGCGCGATGCGCACGGCGGCCTCGGCGTCGAGCGGCCTGGCGAGCAGCGCATCGACGCTTTTCTGCGAGGCCCCGTCGGGCATGCGCTGGGCCAGCTGGCCCGCCATCAGGGGATTGCCTGCGACCAGGGCCTGCACGTCGGCCGTGCCGCCGTCGGGCGAGAGGCTGGCGCAGCCGGCCAGGAACAGGGCACTTGCGAATGCGAGGGCGCGCCGGGGCAGCGCGTCAGTTGTTCGACAGCGAAAGGGAAAGGGGCCGGCCAGGTGCCGGCGAACGATAGGGTTCACGCTCGATCTCCATGAGCAATACGATCGACGCCGCGAGCCGGCAAGGGCTCACCGCGGACGGACTACGGGCAGGGAGATCAGGAAATGGGCGGCTTCAAGCCCAGGAAGGGCTCGGTGCTCGCGAAGCGAGCCGCCGGGGCCGCGGGGGCGGCCTGGGGGGCATCGTGCGCGATGCCCCCGAGTTCGGTGCCGCCGAGTGCCACCGAGTGGCAGACCTGGCAGGCGGTGCAGGTGCCGCAGCCCTGGTGGCTGGCGTGGTCGCTGTCGCTGCCGTCGCCGTGGGTGTCGGCCATCGCGTGCTCGGCGTGCGAGGCGTTGTCCATGGCCGTCATGGCCATGTCGCCGGCCTCGTGGCAGTGCGCCTCGGTGGCCGCCTGTGCCACGCCGGCGACGGCCTCGGCCGCGGGCATCGCATGCCGCACCATCTCGATCGCCATCGCGTCGCCGAGCCAGCCGCGAACCGGCAGCAGGGCGATCATGAGGGCGAGGAACAGGGTGCGCATGGAGGGCCGATGATAAACCGCGTGCCTCAGCCGCCGAGCTGCGCGCGGGCCTTGTCCACCCACAACGACAGGTTGTCGAGCAAATCTTTCTGGCTGAACGAGCAGCTTTCCTCACTGAACAGCGCGCTCGATTCGAGCCGGTCGAGCAGGTTCAGAAGCACCTCGCCATAGCGCGGCGGCAGGGCGGCCAGCAGCGCGGCGCTGCCGCGTGCCTGGTCCGACAGCAGGCCGGCGGGGCCGCCGCCTTGGCGGCGCAGCGCGTCGATGTGCCCGGCGATGGTGTCGAGCTGTTGCAGCGCGGCGCTCACGAGGCGCTCCTTCCCGAGGGCGGCAGCGGCAGCCCGCGTTCGCGCACCAGGTCGCGCAGCACGTCGGGGTAGTCGGTGATGATGCCGTCCACGCCCAGGTCCATCAGCCGGATCATGTCGGCGCGCTGGTTCACGGTCCAGGGCAGCACCTTCATGCCGAGGCCCTGCGCCTCCTTCACCTGCGCCGCGTCGAGGTCGGCGAAGGCCGGCGACCAGACGAGCGGACCGCCACTGTTGCCGGCCGCGGCCTTCACGAGCTGCGGCGTGGAGCCGAAGCCCGCGGCATCGAGCCCGGCGGTCCAGCGCTTGTCCTTCAGCGTGCGCGGCGTGCTCAGGTAGGCGCGCGACAGTTGTGGCGCCAACTGGCCCACCAGCGCCAGCGTGCGCCAGTCGAAGCTCTGCACGGTCACGCGCTCGGCCATCTGTGCCTTGTCGATGACCGCCAGCAGCGCGCGCACCATGGGTTCGGGCGCGGCCGTCTCGTCGGGCTTGGTCGGATCGATCTTGGTCTCGATGTTGAAGCGCACGGTGGCCGCGGCCGGGCCGCGCGCGCGCACCAGGTCGAACACCGCCTCGAGCGTGGGGATGCGTTCGCCGTCGCGCGGCAGCTGCAGCGCGAACTGGCGGCCATAGCTGCTCGAGGGATTGAGCCGGCCCACGTCGTAGCCCTGCAGCTGCGCCAGCGTGAGCGAGCGGATCGTGGGTCCGCTGCGGCCGTTCGCGGGCGCGAGCCACTGGCCGGCGGCATCGCGCGTGTGGTCGGGGTTGAGGGCCGTGTCGTGCGACACCACCACCACGCCGTCGGCGCTCAGGCCGATGTCGAGCTCGAGCGTGGTCACGCCGAGGTCGATGGCGTTGGAGAAGGCCGCCAGCGTGTTCTCGGGCGCGAGGCCGCGGCCGCCGCGGTGGGCCTCGAGGTCGAAGCGCGTGCGCGGCGTGGGCGCGAAGCCGGTGCAGCCCGCGGCGAGCGCGGCGGTGGCGCCCAGGGCGAGCAGGAGCGTGCGTCTGCGATGTGTCATTTGAGTTGCACCTTGATGCCGTCGGCGAGCACCGTGATATCGCCGATCTCGTAGGTCTTGCGCCCGACGGTGAGTTCCTCGGGCTTGAAGGTGCGCAGCGGCTGGCCCTGCAGCAGTTCCTGCGCCACCAGCGCGCCCACGCGCTGCAGCCGCTCGCCATCGCGCCCGCCCAGGCCCTGCAGCTCGATGCGCTCGGCCTTGGGCTGGTCGAGCCGCACCGCGCGCGTGGCGGCGTCGTACTTGAGCGCGCTGCTGACCGCCACCGTGCCCTGCACCGGCGCGCCGCCGAGCAGCGGGCTCGCGATGGTCAGCGTGGCGGTGATCGCGGCGCGGTTGGTGCCCGCGTCCAGGCCCAGCTGCGGATCGCGCAGCCCGACCGTGAACAGCTCGGCATAGCGCTCGGCCACGGGGAAGCGGCGCGCGATCTGCGCCTGCAGCTCGTCGCGGCTCGCGGTGTATTCGCTGGTGAAGAAGTTGAAGCCCGCGAAGGCGGCGAACGGCGCCTGGAGCGCTGCGGCGCCGAGCAGGGCGCCCAGCGCACGGCGGCGGGTAGGGCGGATCGGGGAGGAGGGCATGGAGCGGCGGCTTTGCATGGCGGTGGGAGCTTGCCACAGGCGCGCGAGTTCGCGCCTGATTGGTTGCAGGACGTCACCGGCACCGCTGGCCGGACAGGGCCCGTTCAAGCATGCAACAGGTCTTGCGGCAACCCGCTCACGAACTCCGCGAAATCGCTGCCGCCGATCGAGATGTGGACCAGCATCGCCGCCTGCGCCTCGGCCGGATCGCTGCGCAGCAGCGCCTCGGTGATGGCCGCGTGCTCGCGCGCCGAGCGCTGCATGCGGCCCGGCGAATCGAAGCGGTTGGCGGTGTAGGCGGCGCAGCGGGTGCGCAGCGCGCGGATCTGGTCGACCAGCGTCTCGTTGCGGCAGGCCGCGTAGATCAGGTCGTGGAAATGGTCGTTGGCATCGCGGTAGGCCAGCGCGTCGTCGAGCGCCGACGCCTCGGCGCAGGCGGCCAGCGCCTCTTCCAGCGCCTTCTTCTCGGCCGGGCGCATGCGCTTGGCGGCGAACTTGGCGGCCGCGCCCTCGAGCTCGCCGAGCAGCTCCAGCAGCTCGCGCAGCAGCTGGATCGACAGCCGTGGCACCGAGGCGCCGCTGCGCGGTTCCATCACCACGAAACCCTGGGCCGCCAGCTGGAGGATGGCTTCGCGGATCGGGGTGCGCGAGACCTCGAAACGCTCGCTGAGTCCGCGCTCGTCGATGGGCTGGCCGGGCTGCAGCAGGCCGCTGGCCAGGCTTTCGATGATCGACAGGCGGATCGATTCGGCCAGCGTCGGGCTGGCAACGGGGCTTCTACCGGGTTGCATACGGATGTGATCTGAAAATATACTGAACTCGTTTATAAATATTTAAACGGAGACGTGTGGTGTTTTCAAGACTGCTTTGGAAGGTCGTGGTGGCCGGTTCTGCATTTCTGCTGGGTGCGCCCGGATTTTTGCATGCGCAGGAAAGCTGGTCGCCGACCCGCCCGCTGCGGCTGGTGCTCGGCTACACGCCCGGCGGCGCGGCCGACGCGGTGGCGCGCGACCTCGCGCCGGTGATGGAGAAGGCGCTGGGCCAGCCGGTGGTGGTGGACTACAGGCCCGGCGCCGGCGGCGCGATCGGCGCCGAGGCCGTCAAGACCGCCGCGCCCGACGGCTACACCCTGGGCCTGATCGACGGTGCGCCGCTGACCATCATCCCGAACGCGCGCAAGGTGCCCTACGACCCGCGCAGCGACTTCAGCTACCTGGGCGTGGTCTCGAAGTCGCCGCTGGTGGTGCTGGTGAATCCCTCGGTGCCCGCGCGCACCCTGCCCGAGCTGCTGGCGCTGGCGCGCGCGCAGCCGGGTCAGCTGGCCTATTCCAGCTCGGGCAACGGCACCATCCACCACCTGGCGGGCGAGCTGCTCAAGGCCGCGAGCCACAGCGACCTGATGCACGTGCCCTACAAGGGCGCGGCGCCGGCCATGAACGACCTGATGGGCGGCGCGGTCGCGGTCTCGTTCGCCACCATCGCGCCCGCCGTGCCGGTGGTGCAGGGCGGCCGGGCCCGCGCCATCGCCGTGACCTCGGCGCGCGAGGTGCCGGCGCTGCCGGGCGTGAAGACCGTGGCCGCGCAGGGCCTGCCGGGCTACGACGCGCAGGGCTGGTTCGTGCTCGCCGCGCCCAAGGGCCTGCCGGCGCCCGTGGTGCGACGGCTCAACGCGGCGCTCAACGCCGCCCTGCAGACGCCCGCGGTGCGCGAACGCCTCCTGGCCACGGGCAGCGACATCGAGGCCGGCCCGCCCGAGGCGGCCGCCGAGCTGGTCGCGACCGACTTCCGCAAGTGGGGCCAAGTGATCCGCGAGCAGCAACTCCATTTCGATTGACCCGCCCCTTCCCCTTTTTTCTCTTCCTCTCCAAGGACCTTCACGCATGACCACGACCCTCCAGGATCCCGCGGCCGACACCGCCGCGCCGCCGGTGCTCGCCATCGACGGCGCCGTCGCCACCATCACGCTGCGCCGCCCCGGCAGCCACAACCGCATCGAGCCCGACGACCTGCCGGTGCTGCGCGCCTACCTGCGCCAGCTCGACGCCGATCCCGCGGTGCGCGTGATCGTGTTCGCGAGCACGGGCAAGAGCTTCAGCTCGGGCTTCGACCTCTCGCGCCTGGGCAAGGCCGCCGCCACCGGCGAGAACCTGTTCGAGCAGTTCACCGACGAGATCGAGAACGCGCGCGCGGTCACCATCGCGCGGCTGCACGGGCCGGTCTACGGCGGCGCCACCGACCTCGCGCTGGCCTGCGACTTCCGTCTCGGCGTGCAGGGCATGCGCATGTTCATGCCGGCCTCGCGCCTGGGCCTGCACTACTACGGCCACGGCATCCGCCGCTGGGTCTCGCGGCTGGGGCTCGGCGCGGCCAAGAAGCTGTTCCTGACCTCGCGCGCGATCCAGGCCGAGGAGATGCTGCGCGTGGGCTACCTCGATGCGCTGGTCGCGCCCGAGGCGCTCGATGCCGAACTGCGCACCTGGCTCGACGAGCTGCTCGCGGTGGCGCCGATCCCGCTGGTCACGATGAAGCGCACGCTCAACGAGACCGCGCGCCAGCAGTACGACGAGGCCGCCGCGCAGCAGGCGCATGTCGCCAGCCTGCGCACGCGCGACCTGCACGAGGCCCTGGCGGCCTTCGCCGAGAACCGCGCGCCGCGCTTCGAGGGCCATTGAGCGTGGCGCACGGAATGCCGCCACCGGACCCCGCCGCGCTGCCGCTGGCCGGCGTGCGCGTGCTCGAGCTGTCGCAGATCATGGCCGGCCCGATCTGCGGCCTGATGCTGGCCGACATGGGCGCCGAGGTCATCAAGATCGAGAAGTTTCCGGCCGGCGACGATGCGCGCGGCTATGCACGGCCCAACGACCCGGGGCTCGCGCCATCGTTCGTGATGCTCAACCGCGGCAAGCGCTCGGTGGCGGTCGACATCCGCCAGCCGGCCGGGCAGGACGTGATCCGCCGGCTCGCGGCGCGCTGCGACATCGTCACCGAGAACTTCCGGCGCGGAAAGCTCGATGCGCTCGGCCTCGGCTACGAGCAGCTGCGCGCCGCGAACCCCGGCCTCGTCTACTGCTCGATCAGCGGCTACGGCCCCAACGGCCCGCTGAGCGACAAGGGCGGCTTCGACCTGGTGCTGCAAGCCTTCTCGGGCCTGATCAGCGTCACCGGCAGTCTCGGCGGCGAGCAGGCCAAGCCCGGCAACTCGGTCGCCGACATCAATGCCGGCATCCTGGCCGCGCTCGGCAGCCTCTCGGCCTACGTGCGGCGGCTGCGCACCGGCATCGGCAGCAAGGTCGAGACCTCGCTGCTGCAGGCCTCGCTGCAGCAGATGTACTGGTTCGCCGCGGCCTACTTCTCGAGCGGCGCCATCGCGCGGCCGATGGGCACCGCCCATCCGCTGATCGCGCCCTACCAGACCTTCCGCTGCGCCGAGGGCGCGATCGCGATCGGCGGCGGCAACCAGGCCAACTGGCAGCGCATCGCCGAGGTGCTGGGCCATCCCGAATGGGCGGACGACCCGCGCTTTCGCACGGGCCGCGACCGGCTCGCGCACCAGGCCGCGCTCGAGGCGCTGATCACGCAGGCGCTGGCGCCGCACGGCGCGGACCACTGGATCGAGCGCCTCGACCGCGCCGGCGTGCCGGTGGGGCCGGTGCACGACGTGAAGCAGGCGCTCGAGCATCCGCAGTCGAGCGCGGTGTCGATGGTGGTGGAGGTCGACCATGCCGAGGGCGGCACCACGCGCTCGCTCGGGCTGCCGCTGCATTTCGACGGCGTGTCGCCGCATGCGCGCTCGGCCGCGCCGCGCGTGGGCGAGCAGACCCACGAGGTGCTGCGCGAATTCGATTTCGGCGAGGAGGAGATCGAGCGGCTGCAGCGCGAGCGGGTCATCGCACAGCACGCTGCGACCTGAGGCTCAGCCCAGCGGCAACTCGTAGCGCGCGAAGAGGCCGAAGTCCTTGCGGGTCTCGCTGTGCAGCGCGAAGCCGAAGCGCTCGTAGAGGCGGCGCAGCGGCGCGCGGTCGGCCACGCAGTCGAGCCGCAGGTGGCGCTTGCCGAGCGCCGTCGCCCGTTCGCGCGCGAACACCAGCAAGGCGTTCGACACGCCTTGCCCCGCGAAGCCGCGGCGCACCGCGAGCTTGTGCACGTAGAGCGAGCTGCCAGCCTCGATCTCGGGCCAGAAATACGGATCCTCGAGGTCGAGCCGGACCACGCCGGCCACCTGGCCATCGATGCGCGCGATGAAGTAGCCGCCCGCCGCGCAGTCGCGCTCGATGCGCGCGGGCGCGATCTCCGGCCCCGACCACAGGGTGCGGCCTTCGTCGACCAGCCATTGCGCGGCCTCGTGCAGCACGGCGACGACGGTGGGGGCTTCCTCGGGGCGGGCGGGTTCGATCTGCATGGGGTGCGAAGCATAGCGGCCCGCCGCCGCGGTCCTCACTGCCAGCGATAGCGTGCCGTGAGCGTCGCCGTGCGGCGCGTGCCCTGGTAGCACTCGCCGTGGTAGCAGATCGAGTTGTACTTCTTGTCCGCCAGGTTGGAGACGTTGAGCGCCACGCGCCACGGGCCGCGCTCGTAGTGCAGGGCCGCGTCGAGCAGCGTCACGCCGCGTTCGGCGCTGGTGTTGTGCTCGTCGTTCTGGCGCTTGCCGACGTAGCGCACGCCGCCGCCGAAGCCCAGGCCGTTGCCCAGCGTGTAGTCGAGCCAGACCGAGGCCGACTGCTTGGGCACCAGCGGCGGGATCTTGCCGATCTCGTCGGGGTCGGCACTGGCGAGCACCTTCATGTCGAGCCAGGTGTAGGCCGCCGCGATGTTCAGGCCCGGCGCGAGTTCGCCCTTGGCTTCGAGCTCGATGCCGCGCGAGCGCTGCCTGCCGATCTGGCGGCCCTCGAAGGTCGCGGGGTCGTAGGTGACCACGTTGGTCTTGCGCAGGTCGAAGGCGGCCGCGGTGAACAGGCTGCGCGAACCCGCGGGCTGGAACTTGAGCCCGAGCTCGACCTGCTTGCCGCGGCTGGGCCGGAAGGCCTCGTTGTTCGCATCGGTGCCGCTGTTGGGCAGGAAGGAGGTGACGTAGCTCAGGTAGGGCGCCCAGCCGTTGCCCAGCAGGTAGCTGAGGCCGGCCCGGCCGCTGAAGGCGCTGTCGGACTTGCGGGAGCGGCTGCTGTCGAGATGGTCGTCGGTGACCTGGCGCACGCGGTCCTGGCGGCCGCCGAGCGTGAGCACCCAGCGCTCGCCGAACTTGAGCTGGTCCTGCGCATAGAAGCCGAGCTGGCGCGTCGACTGGTCGAGGTTGGCGAGCGGCTCGGTGGGCAGTGCCACGGGCTGGCCATAGACGGGCGCGAGCAGGTCGAGGCTGGGCGTCGGGCCGATGAAGCGCCGTTGCCGGCCCTTCTGGTCGCTGTAGTCGACGCCCAGCAGCAGCGTGTGCTGCACGTCGCCATGCTGCAGCCTGCCCTGCACGCTGGTGTCGAGCGTCGAGAGGTTCACGGGGTCGCGCCAGGTCCTGGCGATGCGCGACAGCGTGTGCTGGTCCTCGCCCAGCGCATCGGCCCAGACCACGCGCCGGCTCGGGTCGACGCGGCTGTAGCGGAAGTTCTGGCGCAGGGTCCACCGGTCGCCCAGGGCGGTCTCGAACCGGTAGCCGATGGCGCCTTGCGTCTGCTTGAGCTGGCCGAAGCTGTGGTCGCCCACCTTGATCGAGGAGAGGGCGTAGTTCTGCGTCAGGTAGTAGGGATCCTCGGCCGTGTTGTTGCGCAGGAACTCGGCCAGCACGGTCAGCGAGGTGCCCGCGCTTGGCTGCCAGCGCAGCGAGGGCGCGATGTAGGTGCGCGTGTGGTTGAGCCGGCGGCCGTCGGGGTAGCGGTCCTGGTCGTTGCTGTCGAGGCTCAGGCCGACCAGCCGGTAGCTCAGCACAGCGTCGCTGCCGATCCGGTCGCCGAGGTCGAAGGCCAGCTGCTGGCGCTGGTAGCTGCCGTACTGCAGCTCGATCTCGCGGATCCGCTCGCCCGTGGGCTGCTTGCTCACGCGGTTGACGATGCCGCCCGCGTCGGCCTGGCCGAACACCATCGACGCCGGGCCGCGCAGCACCTCCACGCGCTCCAGCGCATAGGGCTCGGTCAGGTAGTAGGTGGGAACGAAGGAGGCCTGGGCCAGCCCGTCGCGGTAGACGCCGGTGGTCGACGAGTTGAAGCCGCGCAGCAGCACGTACTCCCAGCCGCGGTTGTCGGGACCGTAGGTGCTGGTGGTCACGCCGGGCGTGTAGCGCAGCGCCTCCATCACGTCCTGCGCGCCGCGCGCCTCCATTTCCTCGCGGCCGATCACCGACACCGATTGCGGCACCTCGATCAGCGGCGTGTCGGTCTTGGTGGCCGTGCCGCTGATGCGCGCGGCATAGCCGGGCACGGGGCCGTTGCCGCTTTCGCGCTCGGCGCTTGCGGTCACCTGCACGGCGGGAAGGCTGCTGTTGCCCGTGACGGGCGCGGTGGGCGCTGAGGTCGCGGATTCGGCGGGCGCGGGCTGGCTGCGCAGCACGTAGCCGCCGTTGTCCAGCCGCAGCGCCTGCAAGCCGGTGCCGGCCAGCAGCGCGGCCAGCGCCTCCTGCGGCGTGAAGGGGCCGCGCAGGCCGGCCGTGCGCTTGCCGTCGGTCTGCTCGGCGACGAAGCTCAGCGGCAGGTTGGCTGCGCTCGCGAAGCTGCGCAGCGCCGGCGCGAGCGGACCGGCCGGAACGTCGTAGGTCTGGCGCGCGGCCTGCGCCTGCGGTGCCTGGGCGCGGGCCGTGCCCGGCAGGCCCATCTGCGCGCCCAGCAGCGCGAGGCCGCACAGCGCCGTGGCTGAAATTCCCTGAGCTGGATGCTTGTTCTTCTGGTGTCGCGGCTGGCGCCCGTTGGTCGGCATGGTGGTCTCTCGAAGTGATTGCTGAAAAAGAAGCCCTCACTTGACAGGTGCCGCGAGAAAGCAAATCGGGCAGGCGATGACGAAAATTTTTTGAGGCTGGTGCTTACTGGACGCCCTCCACCGTCGCCCAGAACCGGGTGCGCAGCCGCACCTGCACCGGCAGCACGCTCGGCAGCATCGCGAGGATGCGCTCGGTGTCGGCCAACGGGAACACGCCCGACAGGCGCAGCCCGGCCACGGCCGGGTCGCAGCGCACGATGCCGGGCCGGTAGCGGCCGAGTTCGGCCAGGAAGTCGTCCAGGCGCATGTCGTCGGCGATGAGCTGGCCGAGCGTCCAGGCCGTGGTCTGCGCGTCCACCGCGGCGATCGGGCCGACCTCGCCGCGGCCGAAGCTCGCGCGTTCGCCGGCGCGCAGCCGCACCGGCGCGGCCGCGGCCTCCGCGGGCGCGATCTCGACCGCGCTCTCGAGCACGGCGACACGGCTGCGGGCCTCGTCCTGGCGCACGCTGAAGCGCGTGCCGAGCGCGCGGATCCGTCCCTGGGCGGTGTCGACCACGAAGGGCGGGCTGTCGGGCCGGTCGTGGCCGGTGACGATCAGCACTTCGCCCGCCACCAGCCGCACCAGCCGCTGCCGGTCGTCGAAGCGCACGTCGATGGCGCTGGCCGTGCCGAGCGTGATGCGCGTGCCGTCGGGCAGCGACAGGTCGCGCTGCTCGCCGGTGCCGGTGCGGAAATCGGCCACCGTCTGCTGCCAGGTCTGCGTGCGCGAGGCGAGCACGCCCGTGGCGCCGGCCGCGCCGAGCCACAGCAGCGCGCGCAGCGCCTTGCGCCGCGGCGCGGGCGTGCGGCCGGAGGCGAGCGCGGCATGGGCGGCCGCCGGATGCAGGCCCTTGAGGCGCGCGCTGAAGCTCTCGATGTGCTGCCATGCGCGCTCGTGGTCCGGATGGCCGCGGCGCCATTGCTGCCAGCGCCGGCGGTCGTCTTCCGTGGCTTCGCCCGACATCAGCAGCGTGAGCCATTCCGCGGCCTCGTCGGCCGCGCGTTCGCCGAAGGGCAGGGCGGTGGCGGTGTCGAGGGGGGCGCTGCGCATCTCAGTCGGCCAGGCCGAAGAAGCACTGGCGGTTGGCACGCGACAGGTACTGCTTGACCGAGCTGGCCGATACGCCGAGCCGCTCGGCGATCTGCGCGTAGCTCAGGCCTTCGAGATGGGCCAGCAGGAAGGCTTCCTTCGCGGCCGGCGGCAGGCTGTCGAGCACGCGGTCGACCTGGTGCAGCGCCTCGATGGCCAGCAGCTGCACCTCGGGCGAGGGCGCCATCTCCTGCGGCAGCGCGGCCAGCGCCTCGAGGTAGCTCTGTTCGAGCACTTGCCGGCGATGCCGGTGCGCGATCAGCCGCCGCGCGATGGTGGCGAGGAAGGGGCGCGGCTCGCGGATGCCGGCCGCGGTGCCGGTCGTGATGACGCTGACGAAGGTGTCCTGTGCCAGGTCGGCCGCGGCGAAGGAATCGCCGAGCTTGCGCCGCAGCCAGCCCTGCAGCCAGCCGTGGTGCTCGCCATAGAGCGACCGCACTTCCTCGTGCATGGCGGATTCGGCGGCAGGCATGGCGGCATTCCCTCTTCGCCAGCGGCCTGGCATGGGTCGAGATTAATGAGAACGTTTCTCATTAATTCTAGATGAAGCGCTCGCCCGGGCCATGGGTTTTCAGCCGTGCCGCCGCACCGTGAAGCCTTCGGCCGCGGAAGGCGCGGCGAAGTGGCTGCTGATCAGGTCGAACTGCGCCTCGCTGGTCTCGAAGGGATGCGTGCCGCTCGCGTTGCGCGCTCGCAGGCGCTGCTTGCAGACCGCGTCGGGCAGCTCGAGCAGGTGCAGCACGTGCGCCGCGCCGGCCGCTTCGAAGAGGCCGCGCATCCAATGCCGGTTCGCGACCGTGTTGGCCGGGAAGTCGAGCACCACCGACACGCCGGCCGCGAGCAGCGCCGCCAGGTGGCCCTCGATGGCCTGCTTCAGGCGGCCCGCGCAGCGCACGTAGTCGGGCAGTTCGCGGATCTCGCCCGGGTAGAGCGCCGCGAGCCAGGCGTCCTCGCTGACCAGCACGGTGGCGGGCGCGGTGGCGAGCCGGCGCGCGAGCGTGGACTTGCCCGCGCCGATCTTGCCGCAGACCATGTGCAGCACGGGGGTGGAGGGGGTCGTTGTCATTTCGTTTTCTCCGGAGGGTGGTGGGCTTGGAAGCAGCGCCCCGGAAAACGAAAAACCCGCCTTCTGGGGCGGGTTGCATGGCATGAACTCGAGGAACCGTGCGTCAACCCACCATCTTCGCAATGGTGCGAATGATCGACGCGATGATGCGCGGGCAGGCCATGGGCCGAGCATAGCCCACGGCCGCGCGCTTCAGTCGTGCAGCGACGACAGGAACTGCCGCAGCTCCGGCGTCTGCGGATTCGCGAACAGCTCGGTGGGCGGCCCCATTTCGTGCACGCGGCCCTGGTGCATGAAGATCACGCGGTCGGCCACCTTGCGCGCGAAGTTCATCTCGTGCGTGACCATCAGCAGGGTCATGCCCTCGTCGGCCAGCGACTCGACCACGCGCAGCACCTCGCCCACCAGCTCGGGGTCGAGCGCCGAGGTGATCTCGTCGCACAGCAGCACGCCCGGTTCCATGGCCAGCGCGCGCGCGATCGCCACGCGCTGCTGCTGGCCGCCCGAGAGCTGGTCGGGCATGGCGTCGAACTTCTCGGCCAGGCCCACGCGCGTGAGCAGCTTGCGCGCCTGCGAGGCGGCCTCGAGCGACGAGCGCTTCTTCACCAGCGTGGGCGCGAGCATCACGTTCTTGCCGACCGTGAGGTGCGGGAACAGGTTGAAGCCCTGGAAGATCATGCCCACGCGCTGGCGCAGCTCGCGCATCGCCATCGCGCTCTCGTGCAGCAGCGGCTTGCCGTCGACGGTGAGCGAGCCCTCCTGGAACACCTCGAGGCCGTTGATGCAGCGCAGCAGCGTGCTCTTGCCCGAGCCGCTCTTGCCGATGATGGCGATCACCTCGCCGCGTTTCACGTCGAGGTCGATGCCCTTGAGCACCTCGTTGCTGCCGTAGGACTTGCGCAGCGCGGTGATGCGCACGATGGGGGCGCCCACCGCGACGGCGGGTTGTTGTTGCGGTTCAAGCACGGCGGCCATGGGTTTTCCTCTCGAGGGTCTTGGCGTACAGGCTCACGGGAAAGCACAGCACGAAATAGAGCAGGGCCACGCAGCTGAACACCACGAAGGGCTGGAAGGTGGCGTTGGAGATCATGCTGCCGGCCTTGGTGAGTTCGACGAAGCCGATGACCGACGCCAGCGCCGTGCCCTTGATGACCTGGACCAGGAAGCCCACGGTGGGCGCGATCGCGATCCTCACGGCCTGCGGCAGGATCACGTGGCGCAGCTGCTCGCCGAAGCTCAAGGCGAGGCTGCCCGAGGCTTCCCACTGCCCCTTCGGGATCGAGGCCACGCAGCCGCGCCAGATCTCGGTGAGGAAGGCGCTGGTGTAGAGCGTGAGCGCCACGCTGGCCGCGGTCCATGCCGACACGTCGATGCCGAACAGCGCGATGCCGAAGTAGGCCAGGAACAGCTGCATCAGCAGCGGCGTGCCCTGGAACAGTTGCACGTAGAGGCCCACGGCCTTGCCGGCGGCCCGGCCGCCGCGCAGGCGCAGGAACAGCAGCAGCGCGCCCACGATGCCGCCGCCGACGAAGGCGATGAGCGAGAGCACGACGGTCCAGCGCAGCGCCAGCAGCAGGTTGCGCAGGATGTCCCAGAGGGAGAAATCGGTCATGGCGGATTCAGCGGCCGAAGAAGAAGCGGGGACCGGCCCAGTCGAGCAGCCGCCGCAGCGCCACCGAGAGCGCGAGGTAGATCAGCGTGGCGACGATGAAGGCCTCGAAGGCGCGGAAGTTGCGGCTCTGGATCAGGTTGGCCGCGTAGCTCAGCTCCTCGGTCGAGATCTGCCCGCACACGGCCGAGCCCAGCATCACGATGACGATCTGGCTCACCATCGCGGGCCACACCTTCTTGAGCGCCGGCGGCAGCACCACGCGCAGGAACACCTGCGAACGGCTCAGCGCCAGGCTCACGGCGGCCTCGATCTGGCCCTTGGGCGTGGCCTCGATGCCGGCGCGGATGATCTCGGTGGAATAGGCCCCGAGGTTCAGCACCATCGCGATCACCGAAGCCACCTCGGGCGTGAGCTTGACGCCCGCGGCCGGCAGCCCGAAGAAGATGAAGAACAGCTGCACGATGAAGGGCGTGTTGCGGATCAGCTCCACGTAGGTGCCCACGATGGCGCGCAGCCAGCGCGGGCCGTCGGCGCGCGCCCAGGCGCAGAAGGTGCCGACGCCCATGCCCAGCACGGTGCCCACGGCCGTGAGGCCGATGGTCCACGCGACGCCGCGCAGCAGCAGCGGCCATTCGGCGAGCACGGCGCCAAAGTCGAATTCGATGCCCATGGCCGCGCCGTTCGATCAGACCGGCAGGTCGCCGGCGGCCTTGCCGAGCCACTTCTTCGACAGGGCGTCGAGCGTGCCGTCCTTCTTGGCCGTCGCGATGATCTCGTTGACCCTGGTCTTGAGCGCGGTCTCGCCCTTGGCGATGCCGACGAAGCAGGGGCTGTCCTTCAGCAGCAGCTTGAACTCGGCGCTGACCTTCGGGTTCTTGGCGAGCATGTCGCCGGCGACGGCCGCGCTGGTCGCGAGGGTCTGGGTCTGGCCCGCGACGAAGGCCGCGATGGTCGCGTTGTTGTCCTCGAAGCGGCGATAGTCGACGTTCGGCGGCGCCACCTTGTTGAGCTCCTGGTCCTCCATCGCGCCGCGCGTCACGGCCACGGTCTTTCCGGCCATGTCGGCGAAGCTGGCGAGCTTCATGCTCTTGGCGGCGTACACGGCCTGGAAGAAGGGCGCATAGGCCGACGAGAACTCGATCACCTTCTCGCGCTCCGCGTTCTTGCCGAGCGTGGAGATCACGAGGTCGGCCTTCCTGGTCTGCAGGTAGGGGATGCGGTTGGCGCTGGTCACGGGCACCAGCTCGACCTTCACGCCGAGCTTGGCGGCGATGAGCTCGGCCATCTCCACGTCGAGGCCCTGCGGCTTCATGTTCTTGTCGACCGAGCCGTAGGGCGGATAGTCGGTGGGCACGGCGATCTTGATGGTCTTGGCCTTGAGCACGTTGTCGAGCGCGTTCTGGGCGTAGGCACCGCCGGCCGAGGCCAGCATGGCGAGGGAAGCGAGCGCGAGGGCGACGCGGCGTTTGGATGCGAGGAAGGTCATAGCAGGGCTCCTAGGTAAGTCGAAGAGTCGGGATCGGGGGCCGCGCCGGGCTTGCGGCGCTTGCTCCGGGGGGCGGGCGTGGTGGCCGTGTTCTGGAGCGGCGCCAGCGCATCGCGCAGCTGGGCCAGCGGATCGGCGGGCGCCTGCACGCGCAGGGCCGACTGCACCGTGCCGATGTGCTCGGCCATCAGGGCCTCGGCGGCGGCATGGTCGCCGCGCTCGAGCGCCGCGACGATCTGCACGTGGTCCTCGCAGGACTGCACCGCGTCGTGCGTGGATTGGTAGAGCATGGCGATCAGCGTGGTGCGCGCCGTGTAGTCGCGCAGCGTGTCGGCCAGCAGCGTGTTGCCCAGGCATTCGGCCAGGCAGACGTGGAAGTCGCCGAGCAGGAAGCTGCGGTTGCCGACGTCGCTTTCCTTGAGGGCGGCCTTCTCGCGCTGCAGGTGCGTCTTCAGTTGGCGCAGCGCGCTCTTCTGGAGCTTGCCGGCGCTGCCCGCGCTTCGGATCAGGCCGAGCTCGATCACGCGCCGCGCCTCGAAGGCCTCGCGCGCCTCGTCCTGCGAGGGCTCGATCACGAACCAGCCGCGCCGCGCGCTCACGGTGACGATGCCGCGCGCCGCCAGCCGCGTGAGCGCCTCGCGCACGATGGTGCGGCTGCAGTCGAACAGCATCGCGAGCTGCTGCTCGCCCAGGCGCGAACCCGGCGCGAGCTTCTGCGCCATCACCGCCTCGACGATGCGCGCACTGATTTCGGAAGCGGAGGTAGACATTCACCTGCATACCAGCAGCTTCCGTGCCAACTGGTATGCAAGATGTGTGCACCGAAATGGGCTGGCGGGGTGCGCCGGTGGTGCGGGTGCCTTGGGGGTGCTGAAGCTTTCGCGCTTAAAGGGACGGGCTCACGCCGATGGGGTACTCCCCTCCGCGAATGTCCCCCGCCTTCGGCTCCTCCTTTATTTCGCTGCGGGGAGTACCCCGTCGACGTGAGCCGGGACACGACGGTCGTTGTGCGGCCGGCACCACCGCAGCGCCCACGTGCACAGGGCAGCGGGTGCTTCCCGCAGCGAAATCAAGGAGGAGGCCGAAGGCCGGGGGACATTCGCGGAGGGAAGTACCCGCTGTCCTGTGCACGCGCCCCCGGCGTATCTCAGTCCTCCCGGCTCAATCCATCCGCGCGCCCGAAGCCTTCACCGCCTCGCGCCAGCGCGGCGTCTCGGTCGCCAGGAAGCGCGCGAACTCCTCGCTGCCCAGGAAGGCCGGGTCGGCGCCCTGGCTCACCATGCGCTCGCGCACCTCGGCGCTGGTCAGCACCTGCCGGAAGGCCTCGCTGAGCTTGGCGACCACCTCCTTGGGCGTGTCCTTGGGCGCGAAGAAGCCGTAGAAGCCCACCACCTCGAAACCCTTCACGCCCGATTCGGCCACGGTCGGGATGTCGGGCAGCGCGGGATTGCGCTCGCGGCTGGTCACGGCCAGCGCGCGCACCTTGCCCTGCTTGTGGTAGTTGGCGGCCTGCGGGATCGATTCGGCCATGAACTGCACCTGGCCGCCCATCAGGTCGGTGAAGGCCGGCGCGCTGCCGCGGTAGGGGATATGGACCATGAAGATGCCGGTCGCGGTCTTGAACATCTCGGGCACCAGGTGGCTGATGCCGCCGTTGCCGGCCGAGCCGTAGTTGATCTGGCCCGGCCGCGCCTTCGCGTAGTCGATGAACTGCCTGAGGTTCTGCACCGGCAGCTTGGGCGTGACCAGCAGCGCCAGCGGCTGCATCGCGGTGCGCGCGATCGGCACGAAGTCGCGCTGCGTGTCGTAGGGCAGCTTGCTGTAGAGCGCGCCGTTGATCACGGCCACACCGGTGTTCGCGAGCATCAGCGTGTAGCCGTCGGCCGGGCTCTTGGCGACCGCGTCGGCGCCCACCGAGCCGCCCGCGCCGGGCTTGTAGTCCACGATCAGCGGCTGGCCCAGCGCCGCCTGCAGCTTGTCGGTCAGCAGGCGCGCATGCTGGTCGAGCGGCCCGCCGGCCGGGAAGCCGATCACGACCTTGATCGGCTTGTCGGGAAAGGCGGCCGTGGCGGCCGTGCCCACGGCCAGCGACAGGACCGCGAGCGCGGTCCGCAGGGTGTTGTTCATGATCCGTCTCCTTCTTCTTGGTGAGGAGACGATCATAGGCAAGGCCCTCAGCCGGCCAGCGTCGCCTTCAGCGTGATCTCGGGCACGCTCGCGAGCGCCTTCGACAGCGGGCAGCCGGTCTTGGCGGCCGCGGCGATCTGCTGGAACTTCGCCTCGTCGAGGTTGGGCACGGCGGCGTCGAGCTCGAGCGCGATGCGGTCGATCTTGAAACCCTCGCCGTCCTTGGCCAGGCGCACGGCCGCGCGGGTGTCGATCTTCGTGGCGGCCAGGCCTTCCTTCTCGAGCGCGAAGGCGAAGGCCATCGTGAAGCAGGCCGCGTGCGCGGCGCCGACGATCTCCTCGGGGTTGGTGCCGCGCCGGTCGTCCTCGAAACGGCTGGCGAAGCCATAGGGGTAGTCCTTGAGCGCGCCGGTCTCGGTGCTGACCTGGCCCTTGCCGGTCTTGCCGGCGCCTTCCCAGTGAACGCTCGCGTGCTTTTCTGCTGCCATGGAGATGCTCCTTCGGTGGTCGGTGGATGGGTGAACGGGATGCGAAGCCCCAGGTATCGCCGAAATGGCACGCCGCGTCTGTAGTCGCCGGCCCTGTCGCCCCGGCCGTTTCGACGGGGCCGCGATCGGGCGACGTAGAAAAAAGGGCGTCGCCAAGGTGACGCTCCGGGGGCTTCCCCGATGGGAGCCGCGCCGCGCTCGGCTTAGGCTGGCGTGCGGTTCGCGCGCCCGGCATTCCGGCCGGACGCGCCCCGCCCCCGAATTCCCCCTTCCTTCCGCCCCCTGCCATGACCCTGGAACAACGCCCGCATCACAAGTTCTGGCCCAAACGCCTGCCGCATTCGATCACCGTGCCCGCGGTGTCGCTCTGGCACAACCTCAAGACCGCCGCCGAGCGCTACCCCGACAACAACGCCCTGGTGTTCTTCGGCCGCGTCACCAGCTACCGCGAGCTGGCGAGCCAGGTCGAGCGCCTGGCCGGCACCTTGCATGCGCTGGGCGTGAAGCGCGGCGACCGCGTGCTGCTCGACATGCAGAACTGCCCGCAACTGGTGATCGCGCATTTCGCGATCCTGCGCGCCAATGCCGTGGTGGTGCCGGTCAACCCGATGAACCGGGCCGAGGAGCTCAAGCACTACATCACCGACGCCGATGCCAAGGTGGCGATCACCACCGGCGACCTGGCCGGCGAACTGGCCAAGGCCAGCGACGCGCTGCCCGAGGGCGAACGCCTGTCGAGGATGATCGTGACCCAGTTCACCGACGCCTTCGATCCCGGCGTGACCGGCGACGACGCGCCCGCGCCCGCCTGGGTCGACTGGCTCGGCACCCGCCATGCGCTGCCCGCGCTGGCCGGCGGCGAGGTCATGGCCTGGACCGAGGCGCTCGAGACCAGCCACCCGGTGCCCGAGCACGTGGTGGGCGCCAACGACATGGCGCTGCTGCCCTACACCAGCGGCACCACCGGCCTGCCCAAGGGCTGCATCCACCACCATTCGAGCCTGATGCACAACGCCATGTCGGGCATGCTGTGGGGCTGCGCGCATTCCGAGGTGGTGGTGCTGGCCGTGGTGCCGATGTTCCACATCACCGGCGTGGTCAGCATGATGCACACCGCGATCCTCGCGGCCGCCACGCTGGTCATCATGCCGCGCTGGGACCGCGACGTGGCCGGGCGCCTGATCTCGCGCTGGAAGGTCTCGAGCTGGACCAACATCCCGACCATGGTGATCGACCTGATGGCGAGCCCGCACTTCGCGAGCTACGACCTTTCGAGCCTCAGCTACATCGGCGGCGGCGGCGCGGCCATGCCGCAGGCGGTGGCGCAGCGGCTGCAGGACCAGTTCGGCCTCAAGTACCAGGAAGGCTACGGCCTCACCGAGACGGCCGCGCCCTCGCACTCGAACCCGGCCGAGCATCCCAAGCAGCAGTGCCTGGGCATCCCGTTCATGAGCACCGACGCGCGCGTGGTCGACCCCGACACGCTGAAGGAACTGCCGCCGGGCGAATCGGGCGAGATCATCATCCATGGCCCCGAGGTGTTCCAGGGCTACTGGAAGCGGCCCGAGGCCACGGCCGCGGCCTTCGTCGAGTTCGAGGGCAAGCGCTTCTTCCGCTCGGGCGACATGGGCCGCATGGACGAGGAGGGCTACTTCTTCATCACCGACCGCCTGAAGCGCATGATCAACGCCAGCGGCTTCAAGGTCTGGCCGGCCGAGGTCGAGCTGCTGATGTTCCGCCACCCGGCGATCCAGGAAGCCTGCGTGATCTCGACCAAGGACGCCTACCGCGGCGAATCGGTCAAGGCCGTGGTGGTGCTGCGGCCCACCCACAAGGACACGACCGCACAGCAGATCATCGACTGGTGCCGCGAGAACATGGCGGTCTACAAGATCCCGCGCCAGGTGCAGTTCGTCGACGCGCTGCCCAAGAGCGGCAGCGGCAAGGTCATGTGGCGCCTGTTGCAGGAAGCCGAGAACGCCTGAGGCGCCGAGTCAGCGCGCCGGGCGCGCCGCCCGGTGCCGCAACCCCAGCCGGACCTGCGTCGCGGCCAGCAGCACCGCGCTGCGCAGCGGATGAATCACGGGCACCGCGAGGCCCTGGGCCGCCAGGGCCCGCGCGAGCGCATCGCTCACGCCCAGGAAGCCGGTGCAGCCCAGCACGATCGCGTCGGCGCCATCGTCGCGCACCGCCCGCGCCGCCGCCTCGGTCAGGCGTGCGAGCAGCCGTTCGGGATCGGCGTCGAGTTCGCGCACCGCAGTGTCGACCACGCGCAGCGGCGCCAGCCGCGGGCCCAGCGCGGTGCGCTCGGCGAGCGCATCGATCATCGGGCGCACGCTCTCGAGCACCGTGACGATCGCGAGCCGCCGGCCGAGCGTCGCCGCCAGGTGCAGGCTGGCCTCGCCCGGGCCGATGACGGGCATCGCCACGCGCTCGCGCGCGGCTTCCACGCCGGGATCGGCGAAACAGTCGATCACCACCGCATCGAGGCCCTGCGCCTCGGCCTCCTCGATGCGCGCGAGCACGCCGGGCAGGCAGCGATGCTCGTCGGCCGGGCTCTCGATCGCGCGCGGGCCGTCGGCGATGTTGACCTGCGACAGCTGCAGCGCGCCGCCCTCGGCGAGATCCTCGATCTCGCGCAGCTTCGCGGGCACCGGGGCGACATGGGGCGTGACGACGCGGATGCGGATCGGCATGGCATGGCTCCTCAGCGCAGCGTGTAGCCGCCGTCGGCGAACAGCGTGGTGCCGCTCATGAAGCCGTTGCCCATGAGGAACACCACCGCGTCGGCCACTTCCTCGACGGTGCCGACCCGGCCCAGCGTGCTGATCGCGGCGAAGCCCGCATAGGCGGCTTCTCGCGCGGCGGCCGGGCGCCCGCGCCACAGCGGGCTGTCGATGGTGCCGGGCGACACGGTGTTGACGCGCCGCGGCGCCAGGTCGATCGCGAGCGCGCGCCCCAGGCCCTCGATCGCGCTGTTGCAGGCCGCGTAGCTGGCGACGCCCGGCAGCGGCCGTGCGCCCGCGCCGCCCGACATCAGCACCACCGAGCCGCTGGGCGACAGCTTGGCGAGCGCATGGTGCACGGCCCAATACTGGGGCCAGAACTTCTGGCGGAACGGGCTTTCGACCTGGGCCACATCCTCGCTGCCGAAGGGCGCGACGCTGTAGCTCGCGCCGGGCGTGAACAGGTGGTCGATGGCGGGCAGCGGCGCGAAGAAGCGCGCGAGCGAATCGGCGTCGGACGAGTCGACCGTCGCGCCGGTGGCCGCGGGGCCGAGCTGCTCGAGCGCGGCCGCCAGCCGCTGCGGCGAGCGACCGCCCACGTGGACCTGGCCGCCTTGCTTGACGACGCGTTGCGCCACCGCGAGACCGATGCCGGAGGTGCCGCCGACGATGGCGACGCGTTGCTGCGAGAAGGTGTTGCTCATGATCGGATTCTTCAAAGTTCCATATTTCGGAACTTGCATCAAGATAATTGAACTCGATCATAGAAGGCCGCGCCGCCCTGTCAAGCGGGCGGCACGGTGCCGCGCGCCGCTGGAAAAAATGTGTGTCCCCACCGCGCCCGGCACGCGAATCCCTTAGCCTCGATGCGTCCTCATCCGTTGTCGATCCGTCCGTCTTCTTCATGCACCTGCGCGCGTTCCTTTCCATCCTTCTTGCCTTCCCCCTGCTGGCCCATGCGGCCGCTTCCCGCAGCTGCCTCGTCGTCGGCGTCAGCGACGGCGACACGCTGACCGCGCGCTGCGGCCGCAGCGGTGCCTACGAACAGGTCAAGGTGCGCATCGCCGCCATCGACGCGCCCGAGAAGGCGCAGCCCTATGGCCAGCGCAGCCGCCAGGCGCTGAGCCGGCTCTGCTATGCCGAGAAGGCGCTGATCACCGCGCGCGACACCGACCGCTACGGCCGCACCGTGGCCGACGTGTCGTGCAACGGCGAGGACGCGGGTCGGCGCATGGTGTCGGAGGGCTGGGCCTGGGTCTACGACTACCACGGCATCGCGACCAAGCGCGGCGGCGACCTGTTCCGGCTGCAGGACGGCGCCCGCGCGCAGCGCGCCGGGCTGTGGGCGGATACCAAGCCCACGCCCCCTTGGGAATGGCGCCGGCAGCGGCGCGAATCTCACTGGAGTGACAACTTCTTCTCGTCGTTCTGAGTGCCTTTGGGCTGGGCACGGCCCATGTCACGCGAGATTCATGCGGCGCGAACAGCATTCGGGGTTCTTGCAACCCACGCACCGAAGAGAACAACGACATGGCCAAGAATTTCGACCGGATGGAGGACTCCAACCTTTCCGCCAACCCCACGATCCACGAGGTGTCCGATCCGGCGCGCCGCGTGCTCGTGCGCGGCGGTCTCGCGGCCGCGGTGGCGGGGCTGTTCGGCCCGCTCGCGGCCGGCTCGCTCGCGGGTTGCGCATCGACCGCCGGCAGCGGCGGTGGCGCGGTCGCCGGCCTGGGCCGCGCGATCGGCTTCAAGGGCATCGCGATGGCCGCGGTCGACCAGGTGGTGGTGCCCGAGGGCTACAGCGCGCAGGTGCTCTACCGCTGGGGCGATCCGACCGGCGTGGCCGGCAGCATGCCCGCCTTCAGGACCGACGGCTCCAACTCGGCCGACGACCAGGCGCTGCAGGCCGGCATGCACCACGACGGCATGGCCTTCTTCCCGATCGAGGGCTCGAACCGCGGCCTGCTGGTGCTCAACCACGAGTACGTGGACGACGGCCTGCTGCACGTCGACGGCATGAAAACCTGGACGCCCGAGAAGGTGCGCAAGTCGATGAACGCCCATGGCGTGTCGGTGATCGAGCTGCAGCGCGACGGCGCCAAGTGGTCGCAGGTGCTGCCCTCGCGCTTCGCGCGCCGCGTCACCGCGCTCACGCCGATGACGCTGAGCGGCCCGGCCGCCGGCCATCCGATGCTGCGCACGGCCGCCGATCCGAGCGGCACGCAGGTGCTGGGCACCTACAACAACTGCTCGAACGGCCAGACGCCCTGGGGCACCTACCTGACCTGCGAGGAGAACTTCGCCGATTACTTCGAGGGCCCCGAGTCGCCCGACGCGCACCAGAAGCGCTGGGGCATCCGCAAGGGCAACGGCGCCAAGTACCGCTGGCACGAGCACGAGCCGCGCTTCGACGTGACGAAGAACCCGAACGAACCCAACCGCTACGGCTGGGTGGTGGAGATCGATCCGCAGGACCCGGCCTCCACGCCGCGCAAGCGCACCGCGATGGGCCGCGCCGCGCACGAGGGCGCGGCCACCGCGCTGACCGCCGACGGCCGGGCCGTGGTCTACATGGGCGAGGACTCGCGCTTCGAATACATCTACAAGTTCGTGAGCCGCGACGCGGTGAAGCCCGGTGGCGCGGCCGCCAACCGCGAGCTGCTCGACCACGGCACGCTCTACGTGGCGCGCTTCGACGTCGACGGCAGCGGCGAATGGCTGCCGCTCGTGCAGGGCCAGAACGGGCTCGTGGCCGACAAGGGTTTCGCGAGCCAGGGCGACGTGCTGATCAAGTCGCGCCAGGCCAGCGACCTGCTGGGCGCGACCAAGATGGACCGCCCGGAGTGGACCACCGTCGATCCGCTGACCAAGGAGGTCTACTGCACGCTGACCAACAACAGCAACCGCGGCGGTGCCGGCCAGCCGTTCATGGACGCGGCCAATCCGCGTTCCAACAACACCATGGGCCAGATCATCCGCTGGAAGGAGCAGGGCGACCTCGACGGCACCAAGTTCGCGTGGAACCACCTGGTGCTCGCGGGCGACCCGAAACAGTCGCGCTGGGAAGCGCAGGGCAACGTCAAGGGCGATGCCTTCGGCAGCCCCGATGGCCTGATGGTCGATGCGCGCGGCGTGCTGTGGATCCAGACCGACGTCTCGACCTCCACGCTCGGCAAGGGCGACTACACCAACCTGCCGAACAACCAGATGCTGGCCTGCGATCCGACGCAAGGCGAGATCCGCCGCTTCCTGCTCGGCCCGGCCGGCTGCGAGATCACCGGCCTCACGGCCACGCCCGACCTGCGCACGCTGTTCATCAACATCCAGCATCCGGGCGAGCCGGCCAACGAGCGCAGCGATCCCGATCGTCCGCTCGCGGTGTCGAAGTGGCCCGACGGCGCGGGCCGCCCGCGCTCGGCGACGGTCGCGATCACGAAGAACGACGGCGGCGTGGTCGGGACCTGAGCGCTGGTCCCCGGGAGCAGGCGGCGGCGCTCAGCAGGCGCCGCCGTACCAGCAGCGCAGCTCGGGCATGAACAGCCCGAGCACGAAACTGATGCCGCAGACGATCAGCATCAGCAGCGCGCACATGCGCAGGCCCTCCTCGCTCCAGCGCGGCGCGAAGATGCTCACGAGGAAGCCCGAGGCGAAGGTGCCTTCGAGCCAGTGCGCGCCGCCCCAGCGCAGGATCCAGAGCCAGAACAGCGCGGTGAGGGCGTGCAGCGCGATCCAGTGCAGCAGCGACATCGCGGACCTCCTGCGGCGGCGCGGCTCAGGACTCGCTGCGGCCGTTCACGTCGGCCACCACGCGCGCATTGCGCTGGAAGCTCCAGTAGGCGCCGGCCCAGTCCATCATCACCACGATGCGGTTGCGGAAGCCGATCAGGAAGTACGCGTGCGCGAACAGCCAGAACAGCCACGCGAGCCGGCCGCTGAAGCGCAGCGGGCCGAAGGGCGTGCCGAGGTCGACCACGGCCGAGTTGCGGCCGATGGTCGCGAGGTTGCCGTAGTCGCGGTAGCGGAAGGCCTGCGTGGGCTGGCCCGCGATGCGGCGCAGGACGTTGGCGGCCGCGGCGCGCCCGGCCTGCTTGGCGCCGGGCGACACGCCGGGCACCGGCCGCGGCTCCTTGCCGGGCGCATGGCTCATCGCGGCCGCGAGGTCGCCGACCACGCTGATCTCGGGATGGCCCGCGAGGCTCAGGTCGGGCTCGACCTTGATGCGGCCCGCGCGGTCGCATTCGACGCCCGTGGCGCTGCCGAGCATGCGCCCGAGCGGCGAGGCCGCGACGCCCGCGGCCCACACCACGCAGCTGCTGTCGATGCGGTAGCTCTGCGCGGGCGCGCCGTCGGCTCCGCCGCCGGTCTGCACCTCGAGGCCGGTGGCGTCGATCGCGGTCACGCGCGCATTGAGCCGCACCTCGACGCCGAGCTTCTCGAGCTGCTCGAGCGCCCTCTGGCTCAGGCCCTCGGGCATCGCCTGCAGCACGCGCGGCCCGCCCTCGACCAGCAGCACCTGCGCGCTCGCCGGGTCGATGTGGCGGAACTCGCCCGCGAGCGTGTGCTTGGCGATCTCGGCCAGCGTGCCCGCCATCTCCACGCCCGTGGGGCCGGCGCCGATCACCACGAAGGTCAGCAGCGCGCGGCGGCGCTGCGCGTCGGTCGTGAGCTCGGCGGTCTCGAAGGACAGCAGCACGCGGCGCCGGATCTCGAAGGCATCGGCCAGGGTCTTGAGGCCCGGCGCATTGGCCGACCATTCGTCGCGCCCGAAATAGCTGTGGGTGGCGCCGGCCGCGACGATCAGGTGGTCGTAGGGCACCGGGTTGCCGTCGGCCATGCGCACCGTGCGCGCGGCCGGATCGATGGCCGAGACCTCGCCGAGCAGGGTCGTGATGTTGGCCTGGCCGCGGAACAGCCCGCGCACCGGTGCCGCGATCGACGGCGCCGCCAGCCCGGCGGTCGCCACCTGGTAGAGCAGCGGCTGGAACAGGTGGTGGTTGGTGCGGTCGATCACCGTCACGTCGACGTCGGCGCCTTGCAGCTTGCGAGCCGCTTCGAGCCCGCCGAAACCGCAGCCGACGATGACGACGCGGGGGCGGCCTGGGGAGTTGGTCGTTTGCATCGAACGGATGATACGCAGCGCCCTGCACGCGAAGCCATCTTGTGCCAAAGTGGCCGACCCGCCGAGGAACGAGAACCACGCGGGGACGGCGGGTGCCCTGGCGCGGGCTTTTGTCCTACGCGTCGCCGCCGAAGGCTTCGGCTACAAACTTCGTTGACCCGCGACTGGAGAACCCATGACGCTTTCCCGGCCGATCACGCCGGCAGCCGGCACCGTGCGAGAGCAGTTCCGCTCCGTGCGCGCCGCCAGCCTCGCGCTTGCCGCACCGCTTTCCGCCGAAGACCAGTGCATCCAGTCGATGCCCGACGCGAGCCCGACCAAATGGCATCTCGCGCACACCACCTGGTTCTTCGAGACCGTGCTGCTGCAGCCGCATGCCAGCGGCTACCAGCCCTTCGACACGCGTTTCCATTACCTCTTCAATTCCTATTACGAGGCGCTGGGCCCGCGCCATCCGCGCCCGCAGCGCGGCCTGCTCACGCGGCCCTCGCTCGACGAGGTGCAGGCCTACCGCCGCCATGTCGACGCGGCCGTGCTGGCCTTCCTCGACAGCGACGAGGCCGAGGCCGCCTGGGCCACGCTCGAGCCGATCGTCACGCTGGGCCTGAACCACGAGCAGCAGCACCAGGAGCTGCTGCTCACCGACATCCTGCATGCCCTGTCGTGCAACCCGCTGCTGCCCGCCTACAAGCCCGCCGGCGGCCCCGCGCTGCGGCTGGCCGCGGTGCCGCCCGCCATGCGCTGGCTGCCGCACGAGGGCGGCCTGGTCGAGATCGGCCATGACGGCGCGGGCTTCTCGTTCGACAACGAGACCCCGCGTCATCGCGCGCTGCTGCAGCCGCATGCGATCGCCGACCGGCTCGTGAATTGCGGCGACTTCGCGCAGTTCATCGCCGATGGTGGCTACCAGCGGCCCGAGCTGTGGCTGTCCGACGGCTGGGCCGCCGTGCAGTCGCAGGGCTGGCGCCATCCGGCCTACTGGCTCGCGCCCGACGATCCGCGCCTGGGTGCCTCGTCGGCCAATGCCGGCGGCTGGCATGTGTTCGGTCTGCATGGCGTGCGGCCGATCGAGCCCGAGGCGCCGGTATCGCAACTGAGTTTCTACGAGGCCGCCGCGTATGCCGAGTGGGCCGGCGCGCGGCTGCCGACCGAGTTCGAGTGGGAGGCCGCGTTCGGCAACCCGGGCATCTCGCAGATGACCGGCCACGTATGGCAATGGACGCGTTCCTCGTACGACCCGTATCCGGGCTTCAAGCCACTGCCCGGCGTCGCGGCCGAATACAACGGCAAGTTCATGGTGGGCCAGCTCGTGCTGCGCGGCGGCAGCGTGGCCACGCCCGAGGGCCATGCGCGCCCCAGCTATCGCAACTTCTTCCCGCCGGCCGCGCGCTGGCAATTCACCGGCCTGCGGCTCGCGAAGGATCTCTGACCATGCGCCCATTCGCTCCCATTCCCGCGGCAGCTTCGACTGCTTCTTCCTCCTCTTCTTCGCTGCCGTTCTCGGCGAAGAAGCGTCCCGCCGTCGTTGCGCCCGCTACGACTGCACCGCTGTCCGAGTTCGCGCGCGAGATGCAGGCGGGGCTGGCGCGCACGCCGCGCAGCATCTCGCCGAAATTCTTCTATGACGTGGTCGGCTCGCAGCTGTTCGATCAGATCTGCGATCTGCCCGAGTACTACCCGACGCGCACCGAGCTGCGCATCCTCGGCGAGTGCGCGGGAGAGATCGCGAAGCAGATCGGGCCGAATGCGGAGATCGTGGAGTTCGGGGCGGGGTCGTTGACCAAGATCCGCTTGCTGCTCGATGCGCTCGAGTCGCCGAAGCGTTATCTGCCGATCGATATCTCGGGGGAGTACCTCGAGGGGGCTGCAGCGCGCTTGCGTGCGGACTATCCGGAGTTGGCCGTGCAGCCGATTGCTGCGGACTACACGATGCCTCTGGTGTTGCCTGCGCCGATGCCTGGGGCGGGGCGGCGGGTGGGGTTCTTTCCGGGGTCTACGTTGGGGAACTTCGAGCCTGACGAGGCGCTGGCCTTTCTGCAGTTGGCGGCTCGGATGTTGCGTGGTGGGGGGATGCTGATCGGGGTGGACCTGGTGAAGGATCCGGCGCGGTTGCATGCGGCCTACAACGATGCGCAAGGGGTGACTGCGGCGTTCAATCTCAATCTGTTGCGGCGTGCCAATTCGGAGCTGGATGCGGACTTCGATCTCGATGGGTTCACGCATGCGGCGTTCTTCAATGCGCCTTTGCGGCGGATCGAGATGCATCTGGTGAGTCGGCGGGCTCAGAGCGTTTCATTGAATGGCGAGTCGTTTGGGTTCGAGGAAGGGGAGACCATTCATACGGAGTACTCGCACAAGTTCACTGTGGATGGGTTTCGTGCTTTGGCTGTGAAGGCGGGGTTTCGGCCGGGGGCGGTTTGGGTGGATTCGGAGAGGTTGTTCAGCGTGCATTGGTTGGGGGCTTGAGGGCTCTTTTAGGAGGTGTTTTCTTGCTGAGGCAGGAGCCGGGAATTCCGCCCGGCGGCGGACCTACTTTCTTTTGCTTCGCCAAAAGAAAGTAGGCAAAGAAAAGGCGACCCCACTGTCTGCGACCCTCCGCTTCGCTACGGGCAACCTGCGGTGCTCGCGTTTCGCGGGGTCTCGCAGAACTCGCTTCGCTCAAACAGCTGCGAGCCCTTATCCGCGAAACGCTGCGCTCCTCGGCGCAGCCAGAGGGGGTGGGGCGGGCCATCGCTGCGCTCGGCCAGGCAAGCCCAACGGGCCTTCGCTTTGCTCGGCCTCAGTGAAAGATCCGAGGCCTATGCATGCGCACTCACCACACAAGGACGCGCCATGGCGCGTTGACCCTCATCCCCTCTGGCTGTGCCGAGGAGCGCAGGAGAAAGCGGGATAAGGGCCGCAGCTGTCTGAGCGGAACGAAGTGCAGCGAGTTCTGCGGACCCCCGCTTTCTCCGAGCACCGCAGGTTGCCCGTAGCGAAGCGGAGGGACACAGACAGCGGGGTCGCCTTCTTTTGCTTACTTTTCTTGGCGAGACAAGAAAAGTAAGTCGCCCGCCGGGGCGAGACCCGGCCTACAGCCTCAAGCAAAGAAAACACCCCCAATCCAACCTCAGCCCAAAGAGCAAAAAAAACACCCCAACAAAACACCAGAAACCAAACAGTCACAATACCCCTCCGGCCAAACACATCCCCCCAGTCGGAGACCCAAACCCAAATGAAAGCCACCTGGAACGGCGCCACCATCGCCGAAAGCGACGACACCGTCCTCGTCGAGGGCAACCACTACTTCCCCATGTCGTCGCTCAACCGCGACGTCGTGACCTTCAGCAACCACAAGACCACCTGCCCCTGGAAGGGCAGCGCGAACTACTACTCGCTGCTGGTCAACGGCGAACTCAACACCGACGCCGCCTGGTACTACGCCGACCCCAAGCCCGAGGCCGAGATGGTCCGCGACCGCGTCGCGTTCTGGAAAGACGTGAAGGTCACGGCGTCGTGACCACCCCGGCCTTCGATCCGCCGTTCATCCATCCCGCGGAACTGCCGGCCGCACTGCGCGACCAGGGCTATGCGGTACTCGGCCCGCAGGCCGTGGGCGACTGGCTCGGCCTGCCGGTCGCGCAGCTCGAGGCGCTGCATGCCGACTGGAACGATCTTCCGCCCGACGAATACCTGAAGGACGGCGGCCGCTATCGCACGCGGCGCCACGAATGCTTCACGATCGACGGCGAGGCGATGCAGCAGGTGCCGCGCCGCGCGCACTGGCAGCCGGTCGAATACAACGCGCTGCATGGCGGCATGCAGCGCTGGTTCGCGCCGATGCTCGCGGCCACGGTCGCGCAGCCGGCCTGGCAGCGATTGATCGTGCGACTCGGCGAAGCAGCGAGCCAGCTGCGCGGCGCGCAGCGCTGGTACGTGGAAGCGCACCAGTTCCGCATCGACACCGCGGGCGGCATCGGCCGGCCCACGCCCGAGGGCGCGCACCGCGACGGCGTGGACCTGGTGGCGGTGGCGCTGGTGGGCCGCCACGACATCAAGGGCGGCGAGACGCGCGTGTTCGAGGCCAACGGGCGGCGCGGCGAGCGCTTCACCATGACCGAGCCGTGGACGCTGCTGCTGCTCGACGATGCGCGCGTGATCCACGAATCGACGCCGATCCAGCCGCTCGAGGAGAACGGCACGGGCTGGCGCGACACGCTGGTGATCACCTGCCGCGCCCAGGGTTTTCAGGGCGACTGAAACCCGCGCCACGAGGCGCTGCGCGGTCTGCAGGCGCGGGCCGCGCAAGCGCGGTATCCGCGATTTCCCTGGCTGGGAGGCGTCCTACAGTTGTGTCGCGGCCTTGCGGTTAAATTCGGGGCCCGGTCTTCGGCCATCTCAAACGGCCCGTGGACTGGACCCTGTCTGCCTGCGAACGAAGAAAGCGAGGTCCGCCATGTTCAATCACATCCTGGTCCCCATCGACGGCTCCGAAACTTCCATGCTCGCGGTCAGCAAGGCCAGCGGATTGGCGCTGGCCTTCGGAAGCCGCATCACCCTGATCCACGTGATCGACAACTACCCCTTCATCGGCGTGGGCGCGGACTATGCGCTCGGCCAGAACGAGTACCTCGCCGCGGCCACCTCGAGCGCCAATGCGGCACTCGCGCGCGGCGTGGCTGCGCTGGCGGCCGAAGGCCTGCACAGCGACCAGCGCGTGATCGACGGCCACGTGGTGCACGAAGGCATCGTGGACACGGCCATCGCCATCGCGGCCGACCTGATCGTGATGGGCTCGCACGGCCGCAGCGGCATCGAGAAGCTGCTGCTGGGCAGCGTGACGCAGCGCGTGCTGCAGGACTCGATGGTGCCGGTGCTGGTGGTCAAGGGCGGCTGAGAAGAACGCCGCGCCACCCCTTCGAATCCCGCCGATCCCCGCCGCTCACGCCGAGCCTTCTCCCGCCTCCCGCAACGCCTCGAAGCGCGGCCCGAAATCGGGCCGGCTCGCGAAGCGCATTCGCTCGCGCGTGGCCGGGTGCTCGAAGCCCAGCGCGCTCGCATGCAGCAGCAGGCGCGGCGCGCGCGCCTGCACTTCGGGACTGGCGTAGAGCGCATCGCCGAGGATCGGATGGCCGATCGACGCGAGGTGCACGCGCAACTGGTGCGAGCGGCCGGTGAGCGGCTCCAGCAGCAGGTAGCTGCAGGGCGTTTCGCCGTCGAGGCCGCCCAGGGCGCGCCAGCGCGTGAGGCTGGGCTTGCCGGCGGGGTCGATCTTCTGCAGCGGGCGGCGCGGCCAGTCGGCCATCAGCGGGGCATCGATGCAGGCCCAGTCCGCGTCCACGGGCAGCAGGCCGTCGACCACCGCCTCGTAGCGCTTGTCGACGCGGCGCGTGGCGAAGGCGTCGCCGAGCGCGCGCTGCATCTCGAGGCCGCGCGCCATCAGCACCAGGCCGCTGGTCGCCATGTCGAGCCGGTGCACGATCAGCGCATCGGGCCACTGGCGCTGGGCGCGCGCGCTCAGGCAGTCCTGCTTGTCCTCGCCGCGGCCGGGCACGCACAGCAGGCCGGCGGGCTTGTCGAGCACCAGCAGGTGGGCGTCTTCGTGAACGGGTCGTAGCGGGGGTGAAGCCATGGGAGGGCCCGAGTGTAGAAGCGTGGCCGGGCAGGGGCGTTGGCGGGCGCTCATGCGCGGCTCACGGTGGGTGGGCTATCCTTGGACGGATGTCCGGCCCCGCCACTGGCTCCTCAGCCTCCGCCTCCTCCTCCCTCGATCCCGCCGCCGGCGCGGTGCCTTCCCCACCGAGTTTTTCCGATCTCACGCGCGAACGCCCGTTCATGCAGATGTGGGTGGCGCGCCTGTTCGGCACCGCCGCCTCGCAGATGCTGCTGGTGGCCATCGGCTGGCACATGTACGACCTGACCAACAGCGCCTGGGACCTGGGCCTGGTCGGTCTCTACCAGTTCGTGCCGGCGCTGCTGCTGGCGCTGCTCGCGGGCCACGTGGTCGATCGCCACCATCGCGGGCGCATCGTCGCGGCCTGCTTCGCGGTGCAGGGGCTGGTGGCGCTGGCGCTGCTGTTCGCGGTGCTGCGCGGCCACGACAGCCGCGCGCTGCTGCTGGGGCTGTCGCTGGTGCTGGGCGCGGTGCGCGCGTTCCAGATGCCGGCCCAGCAGGCGCTGACGCCGATGCTGGTGCCGCCGGTCATGCTGGCGCGCGCCATGGCCTTCAGCTCGGCCGGCATGCAGGGCGCGATCATCGGCGGGCCGGCGCTCGGCGGCCTGCTGTTCGTGGCGGGCATGGCGGTGGTCTACGGCGCGAGCGTGCTGTTCTTCGTGGTGGCCTGCGCGCTGGTGCTGCGGCTGCGCTATGCCTACGTGCCCAAGGCGCGCGAGCCGGTCACGCTCGGCACCGTGTTCGCGGGCGTCAACTTCATCTGGAACCGCAAGCCGGTGCTCGGCGCGGTCTCGCTCGACCTGTTCGCGGTGCTGCTGGGCGGCGCGGTGGCGCTGCTGCCGATCTATGCCAAGGACATCCTGCACACCGGCCCCTGGGGCCTGGGCCTGCTGCGCGGCGCGCCCGCGGTCGGCGCGCTGGTGATGTCGATCGCGCTCACGCGCCGGCCGATCGAGCGCCGCGTGGGCCGCGCGCTGCTGATGGCGATCGCGCTGTTCGGCCTGTGCATGGTGGTGTTCGGCATCTCGCGCAGCTTCATCGTCTCGCTGATCGCGCTCGCGGTCTCGGGCGGCGCCGACATGGTCAACGTGGTGATCCGCCAGACGCTGGTGCAGCTCGAGACGCCCGATGCCATGCGCGGGCGGGTCAGCGCGGTCAACTCGATCTTCATCGGCGCCAGCAACCAGCTCGGCGAATTCGAATCGGGCGCCACCGCGGCGCTGCTCGGGCCGGTGGGCTCGGTGGTGGTGGGCGGCGTCGGCACGATGCTGGTCGCGCTGACCTGGTTCAGGCTCTTCCCCTCGCTGGCGCAGCGCGACCGGCTGGTGGTGGCGGCGCCGGCCGTGCGCGGCTGAGTCAGGCGTCGTCGAACAGCGAGAAGGCCTGCGGCGCGTCGATCGCGATGTCGCCCAGCGCCTCGGCCACGCAGGGCAGGATCCAGCGCTCGGCCTTTTCCTCGGCGCTCAGGCCCGGCCATTCGATGGTGTGGCGCGCCTCGCCTTCGAGCAATCGGCAGATGCAGGTGCGGCAGGTGCCGTTGCGGCACGAGCTCGGCATCTCGATGCCGGCCGCCTCGGCCGCCTTCAGCACGGTGGTGCCGGCCTCGGTCTCGAAGACCAGGCCCGAGGGCTCGAGGCGGACCTTCATGGCCGCGGCGTCGACGTGCCCTGGCGGCGCTGCTCGCGCAGCATGAAGAGGTAGAGGCTCTCGACCTTCTCGCGCGCCCACGGCGTCTTGCGCAGGAAGCGCAGGCTCGAGCCCACGCTGGGTTCGTGCGTGAAGCAGCGCACCGGCACCAACTCGCCCAGCTGCTGCCAGCCGTAGTGCGCCTGCAGCGCCGTCACGATGGCTTCGAGCGTCAGCCCGTGCAGCGGATTGCGCGGCTGGGCCGGGGGCGGGGTGGGGGAGGGCGGCGAGGCCGGTGCGTCGCTCACGGGTGGCGGATCACTTGTTCTTGAGCTTGCCGCGCGGAATCACCGCCGTGGTGACGACCGCGCGCACCGGCTCGCCGCCGAGTGCCGGGGCCTTCGGCGGGGAGGTGTCCTTCTTCGGTTTCTTGCTTTCCTTGTTGGAACGTTGCTGACCCTTGGCCATGAGGTTTCTCCTGAGCTGCTGCGATGATGGGCTGGGAGTTTAGCGGTGCGGCGACAATAGGCGGTTCCATCCGTTTTTCCCGCATTCATGTCCGACCACGAAGTTCGCCCCGCCACGATGCGCGATGCCAAGGCCATCGCAGAAGTCCACGCCGCCGCCGCCAAGGCCGCCTACGAAGGCATCCTGCCCGAAGAGGAGCTGCGCGCGCTGGCGCTCGCCTCGCGCGAGGCCAAGTGGCGCGAAGCCATCGAGTTCAGCGAACCGCAGGTCCACGTGGCCGAGCTCGACGGCAAGGTCGTCGGCTTCGTCGGCTTCGACCGCTCGCGCGATCCCAAGACGCCGTCCACCGCGGGCGAGATCTGGGCCCTCTACGTCCGTCCCGAGCACTGGGACAAGGGTATCGGCGTCGCCCTCTGGGACGCCGCGCGCGAAGGCCTCGAGGAAGAGGGCTGCACCACGGTCACCATCTGGGTGCCGATCCGCAACGACCGCGCGATGCGCTTCCACGAGCTGGCCGGCTTCAAGCGCGAGATGAAGACCGCCAAGACCACGCAGATCGGCAGCGTGCGCATCGAGGAAATCCGCCTCAAACGCAACGTCGCCTGACATGGACGCCGGACACGCCCCGGGCCACGCCCGCCGGGTGCCATCGCACCAGCGCCGCACGCTCGCCGTGCAGTGGATCCGCCGCACCCATGGCTGGTTCGGCCTCTGGGGCGCGGTGCTCGGGCTGTTGTTCGGCTTCAGCGGCATCTGGCTCAACCACCGCAACGTGCTGAAGCTGCCGCAATCGCAGGAACGCAGCCGGGCCCAGCTCGCGCTGCCCGAGCCGGCGCCGGCCACGCCCGAGGCGATGGCCGCCTGGCTGCAGCAGGCCTTGCGCACCGACGGCCCGCCGCGCTCCACGCGCATCGAGCCCGCGAAGCCGGTGGCCTGGGTCGACCGCAAGGCCGATCCCGAGGCGCCCGCGCTGACGCAGCCCGCGCACTGGACCTTCAACTTCGGCGGCCCGAACGAGACCGTGCAGGCCGACTACTGGCAGGGCAACCGCTCGGTGGGCGTCGCCACCACGCGCAACGGCCTCGTCGCCACCCTCACCAACATGCACAAGGGCGGCGGCATGCCGCTCGCGTGGATCCTGCTGGTCGACACGCTGGCCGGCAGCCTGATCTTCCTGTCGCTCTCGGGCGTGGCGCTGTGGCTGCTCACGCACCGCCGCCGTGCCGTCGGCCTCGCGGTGTTCGGCGTCTCGCTGGCCTCGATGCTGGCGATCGCGCTGAGCGCGCTCTGACGGCTCAGGGCTTCGGCCGACTGCTTTCGGCGTACATCGCGTGGCCGCGCCCGAAGGCGCGGGCCCGGCATGTGCGGATATTCACGGACCCTGCACACGGCAGCGGCTAAGCTCGCGCCTTTCATTTTCCTTTCGCCCATCCATGGCCTCCAGCCTGCTCCTGCTGCTCGACGACATCGCGACCGTGCTCGACGACGTATCGGTCCTCACCAAGGTCGCCGCCAAGAAGACGGCCGGGGTGCTCGGCGACGACCTCGCGCTCAATGCCCAGCAGGTCGCCGGCGTCAAGGCCGACCGCGAACTGCCCGTGGTCTGGGCGGTGTGCAAGGGCTCGCTGGTCAACAAGGTGATCCTGGTGCCGGCCGCGCTGGCCATCGGCACCTGGCTGCCCTGGCTGGTCACGCCGCTGCTCATGGTGGGCGGTGCCTTCCTGTGCTTCGAGGGCTGCGAGAAGCTGGCCCACAAGTTCCTGCACAAGGAAGAACACGCGGCCGACACCGCACGCCACGAACAGGCCGTGGCCGATGCCGCGGTCGACGTGGTGGCGCTCGAGAAGGACAAGATCAAGGGCGCGGTGCGCACCGACTTCATCCTCTCGGCCGAAATCATCGCGATCACGCTGGGCACCGTGCAGGGCCAGCCCTTCACCACCCAGCTCAGCGTGCTGGTGGGCATCGCGCTGATCATGACGGTCGGCGTCTACGGCCTGGTGGCCGGCATCGTGAAGCTCGACGACGCGGGCCTCTACCTGAGCCAGCGCGGCAGTGCCGCCGCGCGTGGCGTGGGCCGCGCGATCCTCGCGGGCGCGCCCTGGCTCATGAAGGGGCTGTCGATCGCCGGCACCGCCGCGATGTTCCTGGTCGGCGGCGGCATCCTGGTGCACGGCGTGCCCGCGCTCGGCCATGCGGTCGAGGCCTGGGCCGCGACCTCGGGCGTGTTCGGCACGCTGGGTTCGATGCTGGTCAATGCCGGCGTCGGCATCGTCGCGGGCGCGGTGGTGCTCGCGGTCGTCGAACTGGTCAAGAAGCTGCGGCGCTGAGCGGCGCGCGACTCAGCGCCGTTGCGAATCCCTGCCGCGCTTCACCAGCTCGACCACCACCAGCGCAGCGCCCAGCGCGAGCGCGAACCAGCCCACCACCGAGGCGCCCGCCACCATCTCGAACCAGCGCGTGCCCTGCAGGAAGTGCGGGCCCAGCAGCACGGCGGCGCCGATGAGCAGGCAGAGGATGCCGCGTTCGAGCATGCGGGGCTGGCGGGAGGGACGGGCCATGGAGATCGATCGGTTCGGTTGGGGGAGCGGCCGCCGCGTTCGCGCCGCGGCCGGGGGCCCGATTCTCCACGCATCGGCACAATGCCCTTTTCGAGCATCCAGCAAGGACCCCGCCGCATGACCATCGAGATTTCGCGCGAGCTGCGCCAGCAGGCCATCACCTCGATCGAGCGCTATTTCCGCGAGAACATGGAGGAGCCGATCGGCAACGTCGCCGCCGGCGCGCTGCTGGGCTTCTTCCTCGAGGAGATCGGCCCCACGATCTACAACAAGGCCGTGGCCGACGTGCAGGAGCGGCTGCAGGCGCGCGTGTCGGAGGTCGACCTCGAGGTGCACGAGGACGAGTTCAGGTACTGGCACAAGTTCGACAAGCAGAAGAAGGGGCGGTAGGCCCGCGGGGCGGCCATGGCAGCGTACCGCGCGCTCGACCACGTGGTGATCCGCCTGCGCGCGGTCGAGCCGCTGTGGTCGCTGCTCGCCGGCGAGCTCGGCCTGCCGGTGAGCTGGCCGCTGCAGCACAGCGCCTTCGCGAGCTTCGGCTGGATCAACGTCGGCAACACCAACCTCGAGCTCTGGGCCGCGCGCGACGACGCCGACATGCCGCCCGAGGCGCAGCCGCCGCGCGTGCAGGGCCTGGCGCTCGATCCGGCCGACCTGGAAGCGAGCATCGCCGAACTGGCCGCGCGAGGTATCGCCTGCAAGCCGCCGCGTGCGCACCGCACGCAGGACGCATCGGGCGCGTCGGTCACCAACTTCACCAACGCGGTGCTGCTCGACCTGTCCTCCGATGCCTGCTGCGTCTTCTTCTGCGCCTGGGATGCGGCCGGCACCATCTATCCGTGGCCGGAGAAGCTCGATGCGCCGCAGCGGCGTGCTCGCGATGCGGAGGTCTTCCAGGCCAGCGCGGGCGGGCCGCTGGGGCTGGTCGGTCTGCAGAGGATCGGCCTGGCCGTGCCCGACGAGGCCGAGGCGAGCGCGCGATGGCGCGCGCTGACGGCCTCGCCGCGGGGCCCGATCGCGCTGATGCCCGACATCGCCGTGGCGCTGGCCCCGGGCCGGCATCCGTTCGCGACCATCGAATCGCTGCGCTTCGGCGTGCGCTCGCTGCCGCAGGCGCGCGCCTTCCTGGCCGAACGGCAACTGCTCGAGGCCTCGTCGCCCGACGAACTGATGCTCGCGCGCCACGCCTGCGCCGGCCTCGACCTGCGCTTCGTGGAAGCGCCACGTGGCGCCGGCGCATCGGACTGAATTCAAAACTGTCAGCAAACGTTGCAGAATCGACGGCCATGCCTCGCCATCGCACCGCCCCTTCCTCGCCGACCCACCCGCGCCCGTTGCGCGCCGCCTGCCTGCTGCCGCTGCTGCTGGGCGCCTCGCTCGCCTGCGCGCAGTCGCAGAACCCGGCCGACTTCCCGCTCGAATCGGTCGGCTACCTCAACGAGGAACTGCCGCGCATGGAGGCCGCCGTCGCCTCGAGGAACCGCGAGTTCTTCCATGGTGCGATGGCGCGCACCATCGAGTTCTCGGAACGCTGGGGCTTCAAGTCCAGGGCCAACCCGCAGCTCGCCAAGTACCCGATGTGCACCGACGCCGTGATGGACTACGTGGTGGTCGGCCTGTGCCGGCTCGATCCCGCGGGCGATGTCTGCGAGCCCGGGCTCGCGCCGCGCCTCGATGCCAACGTGAAGCGCTGCCGCGAGGTGGCCGCGCAGCGCTGAAAGAACAACGAGCGTGCGCGATCGGCGCGCACCGGAGACAGGAAAGACCATGGACTACGCCCGCTACCAGACCCTCGCCATCACGCGCCGCGGCGCCAATGGCACCGTGCTCGACATCCAGATGCGCGCGGCCAACGGCAAGCTGCCCACGGCCGGCCACGACGGCCACCGCGAACTCGCCGAGATCTGGCGCGATGTCTCGGCCGACGACTCGGTGCGCTGCGCCGTGCTGCGCGGCGAGGGCATGGGCTTCTCGGGCGGCGGCGACCTCGGCATGGTGCAGGACATGACGGCCGATGACGCGATCCGTCAGCGTGTGTGGCGCGAGGCGCGCGACCTGGTCTACAACATCATCAACTGCGACAAGCCGATCGTGAGCGCGATGCACGGCCCGGCCGTGGGCGCGGGGCTGGTGGCGGGCCTGCTGGCCGATATCTCGATCGCCACGCGCGGCGCGAAGATCGTCGACGGCCACACCCGCCTGGGCGTGGCGGCCGGCGACCATGCGGCGATCGTCTGGCCGCTGTTGTGCGGCATGGCGAAGGCCAAGTACCACCTGCTGCTGTGCGAGCCGGTCAGCGGCGAGGAGGCCGAGCGCATCGGCCTGGTGTCGCTGGCGGTGGACGACGCGGAACTGCTGCCGCGCGCCTACGAGGTGGCCGACCGCCTCGCGGCCGGCAGCCAGAGCGCGATCCGCCTGACCAAGTACGCGCTCAACAACTGGCTGCGCCAGGCCGGGCCCACCTTCGACGCCTCGCTGGCGCTCGAATTCATGGGCTTCGCGGGCGCCGACGTGCGCGAGGGCGTGGCCTCGCTGCGCGAGAAGCGCGCGCCGAACTTCGGCTGACGCGCCCCGTCTTCAGGCCTTGCGCAGGCCCTGCAGCGTCTGCAGCAGCACCACGCGCGTCTGCCCCAGCACCATGCCCTTCCACTCGTCGTTGTCGCAGTAGAAGGCATCGCGCAGCTGGCGGCGGATCTCGCGCTGCTGTGCGTCGGAGGCTTCGGGATGGCGGCGCAGCCAGGTGTCGGCGCGCAGGCGCGTGAGCACCTCGTTGTCGGGCAGGGTGCCGAACTCCAGGCCCATGGGCGCGACGCGCGCGTTCGGGCATTCGTCGTAGGCGGTCGAGATCACCGGGCCCGAGACGTCGGCCGAGGCCGAGTCGCCCGCGAAGGGCGCGAACACGTCGGCGCCCCACCAGGCATGGGCCATGGCCAGGTCCTCGGGCGTGTTGCGGCCCGGGTAGATCTTCTCGCCGTGGCCATAGGGGCCCAGGCCCGTGTGCACGTCGATCCAGCCGATGTGCGTGGCCGAGGCCGCGTACTTGCGCAGGATCGACCGGATGGTCCTGTTGCTCCACGAGGGCGCGGTGCCGCCGTAGAACAGGCCATCGGGCGAAACGTACTGGCCCTTGGTGACGGCGGCGCGGAAGGCGCGCATGCCGTGCTTGTCGATGTAGGCGGCGACGGCCGCCTCGTCGGCCGACGTCGGCGGCCAGCTCGCGGGCAGCACCAGCGGTTCGACGTCGGTGTACTCGGCATTCACCGGCAGCGGCGCGCCGAAGTCGATGTGGTTGCGGTTGAGGTCGATGTTGTCCTCGTTGGTGCGGTGCAGGTGCGAGAAGCCGTGCGGATTGACGGCATGCACCAGCAGCAGCGCGACGCCGGCCTGCTGCAGGCGCGCGAGCAGGTCTTCGTCGTGCAGGGTCGCGACCTGCGCGCCCGAGCCGCAGAAGCCCTCGGGGCCGTGCGTGCCCGAGGTCACGAGCAGCAGCTTCTTCGCGTCGATGGCGCCGAGCAGTGCGACGTCGGTCGCGAGTTCCTCGCCGAGCGCGCCGCGGTGCGCTTCGTGGACGAAGGACTCGATCGAAGCGCCGCGAGCGCGCGCGGCCTCGAGGAACTTGGCGCGGGCCTCGACATAGGTGCCCGAGAAATGCCGCGTGGCGGCGGTGCTGTGGGTGAGAGCGGTCATGGAGGAATCGTGGGGAGGAATGGTCGAGACGATGGATCAGGCGTGCGCGCCGGCCGCGTCGATGTCGCGGCCCGTGTGGTCGCGCAGCCAGAGCAGGCCCAGCAGCGAGACCAGGGTCATGATGACCAGGTACCAGGCCGGCGCGAGCTTGCTGCCGGTGGCATTGAGCAGCCAGGTGCTGATGAAGGGCGCGAAGCCGCCGAACAGCGCCACGCCCACGCTGTAGACCAGCGACATGCCGCTGGCGCGCACCGCCTTCGGGAACATCTCGGGCAGCATCGTGATGCCGGGCACGGTCTGGCCCACCAGGCCCAGGCTCAGCACGCCGAGCACGATGAACAGCACGGCGGGCGTGGGCGAGGCATTGAGCCAGAGGAAGCCCGGGTAGATCAGCACCACGAGGAAGACGCGGCTCCACAGGATCAGCGGCTTGCGGCCCACGCGGTCCGACAGCAGGCCCACGAAGGGCGCGAAGGCGAACGAGATCAGGCCGGTGAGCGCGGCGCCGAACAGCGCCACCGAGGGCGTGAGGCCGAGCTCGCGCACCGCGTAGGTCGGCATGTAGAAGGTGACGACATAGGCCGCCGTGGTGCCGCCGACCAGCGCGAGGATGGCGGCCAGCACGGTCTTGCCGTGCTGCGAGCAGACGATCTTGAGGCTGCTCTCGCGGCGCGGCGCGGTGGCCGATTCGGGCGCGATCTGCAGCGATTCCTCGAGATGGCGGCGGATGTACATGCCCACCGGCGCGATCAGCATGCCGAGGACGAAAGGCACGCGCCAGCCCCAGCTCTGCATGTTCTCGGGCGACAGCGTGAAGGTGAGCGCGCCCACCACCACCGCGCCGAGCATCACGCCCAGGCCCTGGCTCGCGAACTGCCAGCTCGCCATGTAGCCGCGGTTCTGCGGCGTGGCGTGTTCGACCAGCAGCGTTGTCGAGGCGCCGACCTCGCCTCCGGCCGAGAAGCCCTGGATCAGCCGCGCCAGCACGATCAGCACCGGCGCCGCGACGCCGATGCTCGCGTAGGTCGGTGTGAAGGCGATCACCGCGCAGCCGAGCGCCATCAGGAAGATGGTGAGCGTCATCGCCTTCTTGCGGCCCGCGCGGTCGGCATAGGCGCCGATCACGATGCCGCCCAGCGGCCGCATGATGAAGCCGACGCCGAAGGTCGCGACCGTGAGCAGCAGCTGGCCGTAGCCGCTGAAGGTGGGAAAGAACAGCTTGCCGATCACCAGCGCGAGGAAACCGTAGACGGTGAAGTCGAAGAACTCGAGGCCGTTGCCGATGGTGGTGGCGACGATGGTCTGGCGCCGGCTGGCGGCGCTGTGCGCGGGACGGGTGGGGCTCATGTCTCGGGGTGTTGGTGTGGTTCTGTGGGAATGCGGGTAGGTCGAAGGTCTTCGGCCGCGACGGATGCTAGAGAGTCGGTTGCTCGCTGAAAAGACAATAATTGGGCCAGTACGATAACTTTTGGTTGTCGCCTGTCCGGCACCCGTTCTCCATGAAACCCAACCAGTTGCACGCCTTCGTCGCGGTGGTCGAGCAGATGAGCATCCGCGCCGCGGCGCGCGTGCTCGGCATCTCGCAGCCCGCGGTGACCAAGATCGTGCGCGAGCTCGAGCGCGAGGTCGACGCGCCGCTGGTCGAGCGCAGCGTCAAGGGCGTGCGGCTCACTCCCTTCGGCGAGGCCTTCGCGCCGCGCGCGCGCATGCTGCTGGCCGACATGCAGCGCGCCCGCGAGGAGATCGCGCAGATTCGCGACGGGCTCACGGGCCGGGTCGCGCTGGCCGTCAGCACCTCGTTCGCGCAGACCATCCTGCCGGCGGCGTTCAAGGACTTCCATGGCCGGCTGCCGGCCGTCGACGTGCAGTTCAGCGAGGCGGTGCTGCCCTGGATGCTGGCTCGGCTGCGCGAGGGCTCGCTCGACTTCGCGGTGGCCCACGTGGTGCCGGGCCGGCTCGATCCGCAGTTCGAGGCGATCGAGCTGTTTCCGGTGAAGCTGGTGGTGGGACTGCGCGAGCGCCATCCGCTGCGCGCGAGCCGCTCGATGGCCGAGCTCGCGACCGCCGAGTGGATCCTGCCGGGCGACGACCATTTCAGCGGCCGCGAATCGATCTCGGCGCTGCTGCCGCTGGGCCTGCCGGCGCCGCAGCGCGTGATCCAGGGCCACTCGGTCACGGTCGCGCTGTCGCTGGTCGGACAGATGGACCTGATCGGCCTGTTCGTCGAGCCGCTGGCCGCGCTGAGCTTCAAGCGCCACGGCATCCGGCGCGTGGACGTGGTCGAGACGCTGCCGACGCTCAATGTCTGCGTGGTCAAGCGCCGCGGCCAGTTGCTGACGCCGGCCGCGCAGCACTTCGTCGAATGCATCCAGCGCGCCTCGGCGCGCGCGGTCGCGACCTGATCAGCGGCCGCGCCAGGCCGGCGGCCGTCCCTCGGTGAAGGCCGCCACGCCCTCGGCGAAATCGGCGCTGCCGTAGCAGCGGCGCACGAGGTCGTCGGTGTCGGGCGCGCCCTGCGTCGTGCCGCGCCGAAGCGCTTCCTTGGCGGCCGCCTGCGTCACGGGCGCCAGCGCGGCCAGCCGCGCGCACAGCGACTGCAGCGCGCCGTCGAGTGCCTCGCTCGCGCAGACCTGCTCGAGGAAGCCGCAGGCCAGCGCCTCGTTCGCATCGAGGATCTGCGCCAGCAGCAGCATGCGCCGCACCGGCTGCAGGCCCCAGGCCGCGCGCAGCCGTGCGAAGTTCAGCGACGACAGCGTGTTGCCCAGCGTGCGCGCGATCGGCACGCCGAAGCGCGCGCCCGGCGTCGCGAGGCGGAAGTCGCAGGCGGTCGCGATCGCGAGCCCGCCGCCCACGGCCCAGCCCTCGACCACCGCCACGGTCGGCATCGGCAGCGCCTCGATCAGGCCGATGCCGGCATCGATGCGCCGCTCGTAGGCCACGCCGTCGTCGCCGCCCGCGAAGTCGCGGAACTGCGCGATGTCGGTGCCGGCCACGAAGGCCTGGCCGCCCGCGCCGCGCAGCACCGCCACGCGGACCTCGCCGGCGCGCGCGGCCAGCGATTCGCAGTGCGCGGCGAGCGACTGGTACATGGCCCAGGTCATGGCATTGCGCGCGGCCGGCCGGTCGAACACCAGCGTGGCGATGCCCGCCGTCACCGAGAGATGAACGCTGCCTTCGCTCATGACCCGAAGGCTCCGGCCGCGGCCAGCTCGCGCTGCGCCGGCGCATCGATGCCGAGCTCGGCCAGCACCTCGGCCGTGTGCTGCCCCAGCAGCGGCGGCGCGCGCCGCACCTGCTGCGGCGTGCCGCCCATCTTCACCGCGAAGCCGATGTTGGGCACCTTGCCCTCCACCGGGTGGTCGATCTCGATGCGCATGCGGCGGTGCCGGCCATGCTCGCTCTCGAAGGCCTCGGGGTAGCTGAGGATCGGCCCGGCCGGAATGCCCACGGCCAGCAGCCGGTCGATCCAGTGCTCGCAACCTTGTTCGGCGAAGCTGCGCTCGAGGCTCTCGATCAGCGCGTGCCGGTTCGCCAGGCGCAGCGACACCGTCGCGAAGCGTGCGTCATCGAGCAGGTCGGGCCGCTCCAGCGTGGCGCACAGCATCTGCCACAGCTTCTGGTTGGTGGCGCCCATCACGAAGTGGCCATCGGCCGCCTTCATCGCCTGGTAGGGCGCGCTCATGCGGTTGGCGGTGCCGAGCTGCTCGGGTTCGCGGCCGGTGCCCCAGTACTCGCTGATGTCCCAGATCGAGAAGGCCAGCGCGGAATCGAACAGCGAGGCATCGACGTACTGGCCGCGGCCCGTGGCCTTGGCGCCGATGTAGGCCGACAGCATGCCGTAGGTGGCGAACAGCGCGCAGCCGATGTCGGCCACCGGCACGCCGGCCTTGGCGGGCGGGCCGTCGGGATGGCCGGTCACGCTCATGATTCCCGACATCGCCTGCGCCATCAGGTCGAAGCCCGGCCGGCCGGCCCAGGGCCCGGTCTGGCCGAAGCCCGAGATGCTGACGTAGACCAGCCGCGGGTTGATCGCGCTGAGCGTCTCGTAGTCGGTGCGCAGCCGCTTCATCACGCCGGGGCGGTAGTTCTCCACCAGGATGTCGGCCTGCGCCACCAGCTTGTAGAGCACCTCGCGCCCGCTGTCGGACTTGAGGTCGAGCGCGATCGAGCGCTTGTTGCGGTTCATGTTGAGGAAGCCCATGCTGTCCGTGCCCTTGAGCTTGAAGCCCATGGCGCCGCGCGTCTGGTCGCCGCCCTGCGGCGGCTCGATCTTGATGACGTCGGCGCCGAGGTCGGCCAGCAGCATGCAGGCATAGGGGCCGGCCATGACCTGGCTCACGTCGAGCACGCGCACGCCGGCCAAAGGAAGGGGACGGGAGGAGGAGGTGTCGCTCATCGGTTGGCGTCTTTCAGGGGGAAAGGAAAATGGTCTCAGGCATCGGCGCGCACGCCGGCTTCTTTCACGATGCGGCCCCACTTGGCGTACTCGCTCGCGATGAAGGCGCCGAACTTCTCGGGGCTGCCGCCCGCGTCCTCGGCGCCGAACTCGTCGAGCCGCTGCGCGATGTCGGGCAGGGCCAGCACGCGGTTGATGTCCTCGCTCATGCGCTGCACCATCGGCGCGGCCATGCCGCGCGGGCCGACCAGGCCGTACCACGAGGCCGCGTCCAGCCCCGGAAAGCCCGACTCGGCGAGCGTGGGCACGGTGGGATGGCTGCGCGCGCGCTGCAGCCGCGTCTGCGCGATCGCGATCACCTTGCCCTGCTTCACGAAGGGCGTGGCGGCGGTCATGGTGTCGAAGGCGTAGTCGATCTGCCCACCGAGCAGGTCGACGATCAGCGCGCTCGAGCCCTTGTAGGGCACGTGTACCGCATCGACCTTGGCCTGCAGCTTGAACATCTCGAAGGCCAGGTGCTGCGCCGAGCCGATGCCCGAGGAGCCGAAGGAAACGCGCCCCGGCCGCTCGCGGCACAGCGCCACGACGTCGGGCAGGGTGCGTGCCTTCTGCGCCGGCGCGCAGGTCAGCATGTTCGGCGTCACGCCCACCAGGGTCAGCGGCGTGAAGTCGCGCCGCGGGTCGTAGCGCACGCCGGTCAGCAGCGCCGGCGCGATCGCGTGGCTGTTGACGTGCGCCATCAGCAGGGTGTTGCCGTCGGGCGGCTGCTTGCTCACGTAGTCGGCCGCGATCGCGCCGGTGGCGCCGGGCTTGTTCTCGACCAGCACCGAGGCGTTCCACATCGCGCCGAGCTTCTGGCCGATGACGCGCGCCAGCACGTCGGTGCCGCCGCCGGGCGCGAAGCCCACCACGATCTTCACGGGGCCGGCCGGTGGCGCCGCCTCGTTCGCGGCGCGCACCAGTCCCGGTGCGGCGAGGGCGGCCGCGGCCGCCAGGGTGAAGCTTCTGCGTTGCATGCTGCGATGTCTCCGTCGTTCTTTAGGTTCGACGGATGGTGCGCAAGCCCCGCACCGGGCGCCATCGCTATTTGGGCGAGGCTGGATTCGCGTTTTGCGTATCCGCGAGCACGCGCGCCACGCTGGCCGCGGCACGCGACAGCGAATCCCCGGCGCGATGGCACAGCACGAACTGGCGCCGCGCCCAGTCGCCGCGGATCGGCAGTCGCGCAAAGCGGCTGCCCGCAGCCACATGGCGCGCGATCGCCGCCGGCATGACGCCGATGCCCAGGTCCTGCGCCACCAGCGCCGCGATGCTGTCGAAGCCGCCCACGCGCATGCGCATGCGCAGCAGCTGGCCGGTCTCGTCGGCCAGCCGCGCGAGCATGAGCGAGATCGCCGAGCCCTCGTTGAGCACGATCAGGTCGCAGGCCAGGATGTCCTCGAGCACCACCTCGCGCCGGCTGGCCAGCGCATGGCCGCGCGCGGTGACGGTCACCAGCCGGTCGCCGCGGTAGGGCAGCATCGGCAGGTCGATGGCGCCGAGGCTGGCCTCGTAGATGCCGATGTCGACCGTGCCGCGGCGCAGCGCCTGCTGCACCACCTGGCTGTTCATCTCCTGCAGGTCGATGCGCACGCCGGGGCAGGCGGCGGCGCAGCGCTCGATGTCGCGCGGCATGAACTGGATCACGGCCGACTTCGGCGCCGCCACGCGCACCACGCCCTGTTCGCCGCCGAGGTAGGAGGCCGCGTCGTCCTGCATGCGCAGCACGGTGTGCGTGATGTTGCGCGCATGCGCGAGCATCGCGCGCCCGGCATCGGTCAGCACCATGCCGTGCGGGCGGCGCTCGAACAGCGCCACGCCGAACTGCGATTCGAGCTCGAGGATGCGGCGCGAGGCCGCGGCCGGCGCCATGTGCATGCGCTCGGCGCCGCGCGTGACGCCGCCGAGCTCGGCGGTGGCGATGAAGAGCTGGACCGTCGTCAGGTCGAAATGCAGGCGCGTGCTCATGGGAAGGCGATGCCGGCCTCGCCGCTGCGCCAGGGCGGGTTCTTGCGCATGACGCTGTCGAACAACGGCGAGGCGATCCAGTTCGCGAGCCAGGCGCGCAGCCGCGGCCAGGGCTGGGCCTCGAACCAGGCCGGCTCGACCATCGCGTACTGGCGCACGAAGGGCATCAGCGCGGCGTCGGCCAGGGTGGCGTGGGCGCCGAGCAGGAAGGCCGCGGCGGCCAGCCGCGCCTCGAGCTCGCGCAGGAAGCGCGCGCCCTGTTCGCGGGCCTCGGCCTGCACCGCGTCGGCGAAGCGGCCCGGGTACTTGTAGCGGTCGAGCTGCGGCTTGAAATGGTCGTCGCAGGCGGCGACCAGCGCCTCGGTGTCGCCGGGCTGCAGCCAGCGCAGCGGATCGTGGGCCGCGAGGGCCCAGCGCATGATGTCCAGGCTCTGGTCGATCACCGTGCCGTCGGCCAGCACGAGCACCGGCACCGTGCCCTTGGGCGAGGCGGCCAGCATCTCGGGCGGCTTGCGCTTGAGCTCGACCTCGCGCAGCTCGCAGCGCTGACCGCTCGCCGCCAGCGCGAGGCGGGCGCGCATCGCATAGGGGCAACGGCGGAAGCTGTAGAGCACGGGCGGGGTCATCGGCGGCGGGAAGGCGGAGGCGGGCCCCGAGTCTATCGGCGCGGCCGGAGGCGGCGGTGGCGGGCGCTTTTCCGCTTTACATGCAACCGTGTTGCGTCATTCATATAATGCAATGCAGTTGCATATCAACGAGACCCACGCCATGCCCCAACGCCTTCCCGTCACCGTGCTGTCCGGCTTCCTCGGCGCCGGCAAGACCACGCTGCTCAACCATATCCTGCACAACCGCGAGGGCCGGCGCGTGGCAGTGATCGTCAACGACATGAGCGAGGTCAACATCGACGCCGCGCTGGTGCGCGAGGGCGGGGCCGAGCTGTCGCGCACCGACGAGCGGCTGGTCGAGATGAGCAACGGCTGCATCTGCTGCACCTTGCGCGAGGACCTGCTGATCGAAGTCGGCCGGCTCGCGAAGGAAGGCCGCTTCGACCAGCTGGTGATCGAGTCGACCGGCATCTCCGAACCGCTGCCGGTGGCCGAGACCTTCACCTTCGCGGGCGAGGACGGCAAGAGCCTGGCCGACGTGGCGCGGCTCGACACCATGGTCACGGTGGTCGATGCCTTCAATTTCCTGCACGACTACGGCTCGGCCGACAGCCTGCGGCAGCGCGGCCAGTCGCTGGGCGACGAGGACGTGCGCACCGTGGTCGACCTGCTGATCGAGCAGATCGAGTTCTGCGACGTGCTGGTGCTCAACAAGACCGACCTGGTGAGCGCGGCCGAGCGCGAGCGGCTGATGGCGATCCTCAAGAGCCTGAATCCGCGCGCGCGCATCGAGCTGTCGCAGTTCGGCCGCATTTCGCTCGACCGGGTGCTCGACACCGGCCTGTTCGATTTCGCGCAGGCCGAGCAGGCGCCGGGCTGGCTGGCCGAGCTGCGCGGCGAGCACCTGCCCGAGAGCGAGGCTTACGGCATCCGCAGCTTCGTCTACCGCGCGCGGCTGCCGTTCAATCCGCAGCGCTTCTGGGACCTGGTGCAGGAGGAATGGGAGGGCGTGGTGCGCTCCAAGGGCTTCTTCTGGCTCGCGAGCCGGCCCACGCGCGCGGGCAACTGGTCGCAGGCCGGGGGCGCCTGCCGCTACGGCGCGGCGGGTTTCTGGTGGGCGGCGGTGCCGCGCGAGCACTGGCCCAGCGATCCCGAGGGACTGGCGCTGATCCAGAGCCACTGGGACCCGGCCACGGGCGACGCGCGGCAGGAACTGGTGCTGATCGGCATCGGCATGGACGAGGCCGCGCTGCGCGCGCGGCTCGATGCCTGCCTGCTCACCGAGGAAGAGATGCGCTACGGCGCCTCGTGGTGGCAGAACCTGCCGGACCCTTTCCCGTCCTGGAACGTGTAGGGCGGGCGGCGGGCCGGGCCGCGGGTGCGGCTTCGGCGGGCACGCAGTCGCCGCAGGTGCCGTGCAGGGTGAGCGCGGTGCGGCGGGTGTCGATGCCCTGCTTGCGCAGCGCGCGGCCGAGCCGGCCCATGACCTTCGGCAGCTCGGGGTCGGAGGGCAGGGCCAGCACCTTGTGGCACTGGTCGCACTCGAAGGTGTTGCCCGAGGCGGCCTCGACGTGGCGCGCGAAGCGGTTCACGCGGTCGGCGCCGACGCGGCGGTCGCACAGGCCGACCTCGACCAGCCGGTCGAGCACGCGGTAGATCGTGACCCGGTCGGGTTCCTCGCCGGTGGCGGTGGTGTAGGCCGCGGCGACTTCGTCGTGCGTGAGCGGTTGGGAGGTGTGCTCGAGCAGCTCGAGCACGGTCTGGGCGGCGCGCGTGACGCGCAGTCCGCGGTCGCGCAGCTGGCTTTCGCTGTCGAAGGTTGCGTGGGCCATTCGGGGCTTCGGTTGCGAGGTCGTTGTCTTCATGCGAGCCGCCATTGTGTTGCATACCGCGCCGTCGTGGGCGCGCCGCGGCGAATCGCCCGGCTTCCATGCCAGATAATCCGCGCGAATCGGACAGACCACGGACGCCACGACGCAACAGCATGGACACGGGACGCGACGGCGACGCACTGAGCCACCTGCTCGCGGGCTACAAATCCGAGCGCGCCGTCACGGCGCGCTTCTCGCTGTCGGCGCCCTGGGCGCTGCACTCGACCGGCGTGGACGGCCCGCTGATCCGCCTGTGCACCGGCGCCCCCTACTGGATTTCGGTGGCCGATGCCGAGCCGGTGCAGGTGGCGCCGCACGACATCGCGATGCTGCCGCAGGGTGGCGCGCACACCGTGTCGTCGGCGCCGGGGCTCGAGGCGCGGCCGTTCCGCGAACTGATCGCCGCGCATTCCACCGGCCGCCATGGCGACCACCCGATCGTGTTCTCGCACGGCGGCGGCGGTCCGGTCACCGAGCTGTTCTCGCTGCACCTGTGGCTGCCGGCCCAGGGGCTGGGCTCGATCATCGCGAGCCTGCCGCCGCTGATCGTGCTGCGCCAGGCGCAGATTCCCACCACGGCTTCGCTCGCGCTGGCGATGGAGACGCTGGTCAACGAGACCGTGGCCCAGCGCCCGGGCTGGCAGCTCTCGGCCGCGCGCATGGCCGACCTGCTGCTGGTCCACATCCTCTGCGAGCACCTGTACGCGCAACCGTCGGCGGCGCCGGCCGGTCCCGCCGCGCCGGCCGAGCGCCTGGGCACCCTGCGCGGGCTCGACGACGAGAGCATCGCGCGCGCCATGGCGCTGATGCACGAGCGGCCCGCCCATCCGTGGTCGGTGGCGACGCTGGCGCAGGCCAGCTACCTGTCGCGCACCATCTTCAGCGAGCGCTTCCGCACGCTGGTGGGCGTGACGCCGATGCACTACCTGGGCTCCTACCGCATGACGCTGGCGGCCGAGAAGCTCAAGAACCGGCAGCTGAGCCTGCACCAGGTGGCCGAGTCGGTGGGCTACGAGTCGGAAAAGGCCTTCTCGCGCGCCTTCCAGCGCTGGACCGGGCTCACGCCCAGCGCCTACGCCCGGCGCCACGGCGCCGCCTGAACGCCGTCATCGTCCGGTCACGGACGAACGGTGACCAAATCCGGCGCGCCGGAGGTTGAGCCGCCGGCCCCGGGGCCGAAGAATCGTCGCATCCCCATCACGGCCCGCGCAGCACGCGGGCCAGAGAGACGACGACATGACGGCTTCCCCCTCGCGCCCCCGGCGGCAGCGCGTGATTCCCGCGGTGCGCGATCCCGCGCTCGAGCTTTCGCTGGTCAAGCCGATCGCGACCGGCGACAACCACCAGCGCGCGGCCACGGTGCAGGACACCGACGGCGAGCCGCTGCTGCAGTTCGAGGGCCGCAGCAACCCCTACCTCGAGCACCAGCGCAACGACCTGCTGCTGAGCCTGCAGCACATGCGCAGCGAGGGCCACGACGAGATGGTTTTCATGTGCATCACCCACTGCAAGGAGCTGAGCTTCAAGGCGATCCACTACGAACTCTCGAACATGCAGCTGCGCGTGCGCGCCGACGACGTGGCCGGCGCGCTGCAGCTCGCGCCGCGGGTGCGCGCGTTGCTCGAGTTCCTGGCCAAGACCTGGGACGTGCTCTCGACCATCACGCCGCACGAGTTCAACCAGTTCCGCAACACGCTGGGCATCGCCTCGGGCCAGCAGTCCTACATGTACCGGCACGTGGAATTCATCCTCGGCAACAAGTCGATTCCGCTGGCGCGCGCGCATGCCAACAACCCCGAGGTGTGGCCCCACATGGAACGCGCGCTGAATGCGCCCAGCCTCTACGACGACGTGCTCGCGCTGCTGCACCGGCGCGGCGTGCCGGTGCCGGTCGAGGCGCTGGCGCGCGACTGGTCGGCCAGCTATGCGCCCAACGCGGACGTGGAGGCCGCGTGGCTGCAGGTCTACGGCGACCCGGCACCCGAGAACGATCTCTACCGGCTCGGCGAGGCGCTGATGGACATCGCCGACGTGTTCTCGCAGTACCGCTGGCGCCATTTCGTCTCGGTCGAACGCATCCTGGGCTTCAAGCCCGGCACGGGCGGCTCGGCCGGCGTGGGCTGGCTGCGCAGCGTGGTCGACCACCGCTTCTTTCCCGAGCTGTGGTCGGTGCGCACGCGGCTCTGAGCCTTTTCTTTCGTTTTTCTTTCTGGAGCACGTGTGTTCGATCAACTGCCGGCCTATGCCGACGATCCCATCCTCGGCCTGTTCGAGGCCTACAAGGCCGACCCGCGGCCGCACAAGGTCAACCTCGGCATCGGCATCTATTGCGACGAGCAGGGCCGGGTGCCGGTGCTGGCTTCGGTGCGCGCGGCGCGCGCGCTGCTGGCGGAGGCCGATGCGCCCAGCGTCTATGCGCCGACCGAGGGGGCGCAGCCCTACCGCGACGCGGTGCGGCAGCTGGTGTTCGGCGAGGTGGCAACGGCGCCGCTCGTGGTGGTGCAGACCGTGGCCGGCACCGGCGCGCTCAAGACCGGCGCGGACCTGCTGAAGGACCTGTCGCCCGAGGCCACGGTGTGGATGCCCGACCCGACCTGGGCCAACCATGCGGCGATCTTCGAGGGCGCGGGGCTGCGCGTCGATCACTATCCCTACTACGACGGCAGGACCGGCGGCTTCGACCTCGACGGCGCCATCGCCACGCTCGGCAAGCTTCCGGCCGGCGACATCGTGCTGCTGCATCCCTGTTGCCACAACCCGACCGGCGTGGACCCCTCGCACGAGGAGTGGCACGCGCTGTTCGACACCATCGCGCAGCGCGGCCTGCTGCCCTTCTTCGACATGGCCTACCAGGGCTTCGCGCAGGGCGTGGACGAGGACGCCTGGGCGGTGCGCGAATGCGTGCGTCGCGGCATCCCCTGCCTGGTGGCGAGCTCGTTCTCGAAGATCTTCTCGCTCTATGGCGAACGCGTGGGCGCGCTCGCCGTGCATGCGCCGGGCGCCGACGCGGCGCGGCTGCTGGGCCGGCTCAAGCTCGGCATCCGGCGCAGCTATTCGTGCCCGCCGGGGCAGGGCGCGGCGCTGGTGCAGGCGATCCTGTCGGACCGCGCGCTCGAGGCGCAATGGCGCGCCGAGCTCGAGTCGATGCGGCTGCGCATGCGCGCGATGCGCACGGCGCTGCATCGCGCGCTGGGACCGGGCTCCGGATACCTGGTGGCGCAGCACGGCATGTTCAGCTACACGGGACTGGCGCCCGCGCGGATCGATGCGCTGCGCGAACGCTTCGGCGTCTACCTCGTGGGCTCGGGGCGGCTGTGCGTCGCGGGGCTCAATCCGTCGAACATCGAACGGGTAAGCGCCGCGCTCGCGGCGGTGCGCGCATGAGGCGGCCCGAACGCATCCTCGTCGTGGGCGCCGGCATCGCGGGCTGCTCGGCGGCGATCGCGCTGGCGAGCCGCGGCTTCGGCGTCACGCTGGTCGAGAAGCAGGCCGAATGGCGCTTCCAGAGCTCGGGCATCTTCATCTACGGCAACGGGCTCGAGGCGCTGCGCGCGGTGGGCGTGCTGCCGCGCATCCTCGAGGCCGGCTTCGCGATCGAGGACGGGCGCAACGTCTACCTCGACCACCTGGGCGCGCCGATCGTCGACGTGTTCTATCCGCGCTCGCGCGGCGGCGCGGCGCCGATCGTGGGCATCAAGCGCTCGCAGATGCACCGCGTGTTGGCAGACCGGCTGTCGGCGCTGGGCGTGGAGATCCGGCTCGCGACCACGGTGGAACGGGTCGACCCCGAGGGCGAGTGCGCGCAGGTGCTGCTGTCCGACGGCACGGCGCAGGCCTTCGACCTGGTCGTCGGCGCCGACGGCATCCGCTCGCAACTGCGCGAACAGGTGACGGGACCGCTCGCACCGCGCTACACCGGCTTCGGCGTCTGGCGCAGCGTGCACGAGCGGCCGCGCGCGCTGGTGGCCAAGATCATGATGATGGGCATCGGCAAGCGGCTGGGGATCATGCCGATCGCCGACGACCGGCTCTACCTGTTCGGCACCGTGGCCGAGCCGGCCGGCCGCTGGTATCCGAAGGAGGACTGGCCCGCGCGCATGCGCGAGCGCTTCGCCGAGTTCGGCGGACCGGCGCGGCCTTTCCTCGACCAGCTCGGCGCGGACTCGGAGCTGCTCTACACGGCGGTCGAGGAAGTGCAGGCGCCGCTGCCCTGGCATGCGGGGCGCCTCCTGCTGATCGGCGACGCGGCCCATGCCTCGACGCCGTTCATGGGGCAGGGCGGCGCCATGGCGGTGGAGGACGCGGTGGTGCTGGCCCGGATGCTGGCCGACCACGGCATTTCGGACGCCACCTTGCGCGCCTTCGGCGAGCGCCGCTATCCGATGTGCCGCTTCGTGCAGGACGCCTCGCGCCAGGTGGGCGAGGCCGGCGCGGTGGAGGACGCCGCGAGCTGCGCCTTGCGCAACGCAGCGATGCGCGAGGGCGCGCAGCGGCAGGTCGATGCGTTCTACGGCCGACTGGACGCGCTGCGCGCGGCTTGAACCGGGCGCTTATGCCTGGATCGGCCTAAGCATCTGACGAATGGGTCGTTCGCGCGCGGGCGGCGGCGCGACAGAATCGCGCGCGTCCTCCAGCCCGTACCCGAAAGTTCTCCATGCGCGTCCCCTCCCTTCTGAAGCCGGCCCTCGTGTTCTGGGCCGGCGCGTTGATCGCCCTGGGCGCGCAGGCGCAAACCCCCGCCGCTTCCTATCCGGCCAAGGCGGTCCACATCACCGTGGCCAACACGCCCGGCAGCTCGCCCGACGTGCTCGCGCGCTACCTCTCGACGCGGCTGTCGGAGCAATGGAAGCAGCCCGTGGTGGTCGACAACAAGGCCGGCGCGGCCGGCATCCTGGCGGCCGACGGGCTCGCCAAGGCGCAGCCCGACGGCTATTCGCTGCTGGTGGGCGCCGACGGCCCGATCACCATCCTGCCGAACCTGCAGGCCAGCCTGCCCTACGACGCGCGGCGCGACCTGCTGCCGGTGGTGTCGCTGGGCCAGATCGACTTCGTGCTGGTGGCCAATCCCAAGACCGGCTATCGCAGCGTGGCCGACTTCGTGCGCGCCGCCAAGGCGCAGCCGGGCCGCATCAACTACGCCTCGGCCGGCAACGGCAGCCCGCAGCAGCTGGGCATGGAGCTGTTCAAGCAGAAGGCCGGCATCTACGTGACCCACATCCCCTACCGCGGCGGCCCGCTGGGCATGCAGGACGTGATCGCGGGCCAGGTCGACGTGATGCTGATCGCCGTGGGCCCGGCGCTGCCGCACATCCGCAGCGGCCGGCTGGTGGCGCTGGGCACGGGCGGCGAGAAGCGCCATCCGCTGCTGCCGGAGGTGCCGACCCTGGGCGAGAGCTACCCCGGCTACCGCGCCGGTACCTGGTTCGGCCTGTTCGCGCCCGCGAACACGCCGCAGCCGGTGGTCGACGCGATCGCGCAGGAGGCCGGCCGCATCGTGCGCACGCCGGCCGCGCGCGCCGACCTCGCGGCCCAGGGCATCGAGGCCACCGGCTTCGCGCAGCGCCAGTTCCAGGGCCAGGTGGCGGCCGAGTACGAGCGCTATGCGCAGATCGTGAAGGCGAACGGGATCAAGGCGGAATAAAAGCCGGTCAGCGCACCGACTTGGCCAGCGCCCGCGCGAAGGCCGCGACGTCCTCGTCGCGGCAGACCTCCGCGATCAGCGGCGCATGGCCCTGCGCCACGGCTGCCAGCGCCATGGCCTTCTTCGGGCACAGGCCCAGGCAACTGGACTGCACCACGCGCAGCCGAATCGGCACGTCGCGCAGTTCGTGCTTGAGCGCCTTGCGCACCGGCCTGGCCTGCAGCTTCGCGGGGCCGTCCTTGCGCGCCTCGCACTCGCCGCAGACCAGCACGAGGCCGCCGAGCTTGGTGTCTACCAGGGGTGGGGAATGGCTCACGCGGGGTCCTTCGCTGGGGTCTTGCGGACCATCTTGGGGGCGTGGCCGCGCCGCGCAAGTCGGCCGAGCGGCCGTCCGGGTGCGCGGGATGCACCGGATCCCTGCGCTGGATCAATGTCCCGGGCCGCCCGAATGCGCTAAGGTCCGGCCATCCGCGCCTGTTTGGCGTACTTTTTCACGACTTTCACCGACCATGTCCCGTCCCCCCATCGAGATCGAAACCGCCCCCCATCCCACCGCCACGGTGATCGTGATGCATGGCCTGGGCGCCGACGGCAACGACTTCGTGCCCATCGCCAACGAGCTCGACCTCTCGAGCGTGGGGCCGGTGCGCTTCGTGTTCCCGAACGCGCCCGTGATCCCGGTCACCATCAACGGCGGCTACCAGATGCCGGCCTGGTACGACATCGCGGTGGCCGACCTGGTGGCGCGCGAGGACGAGGCCGGCCTGCGCCGCTCGCAGGCCACGATCGAGGCGCTGATCGCCAACGAGAAGGCGCGCGGCATCGCGGCCGAGCGCATCGTGGTGGCCGGCTTCTCGCAGGGCTGCGCGATGGCGCTGATGACCGGCCTGCGCCACGGCGAGCGGCTCGCGGGCATCGTCGGCCTCTCGGGCTACCTGCCGATCGCGGCCACCACCGCGGCCGAGCGCCATGCGGCCAACCACGACACGCCCGTGTTCCTCGCGCACGGCCGGCAGGACCCGGTGGTGCCGATCGCGCGCGCCCAGCAGTCGCGCGACGCGCTCGCGGCACTGGGCTACACCATCGAATGGCACGAGTACGCGATGGCGCACTCGGTCTGCATCGAGGAGATCGGCGACCTCAACGCCTTCCTGCTGCGCGTGCTCGCACGCTGAACCGGCGGGCCGAGGCGCCCGCGACACTCGAAAGGAGACACCCCATGATCCTCGTCATCGGCCATGCCACCGCCAAGCCCGACACCCTGCAGGCCATGCTGGCGATCAGCGTCGAGCACGTGCAGCGCTCGCGCGCCGAGCCCGGCTGCCTCTCGCACGAGGTCTCGACCGATGCGATGCAGCCGCTGCGGCTCACCTTCGTCGAGCGCTGGAGCGACATGGCGGCGCTGCAGGTGCATTTCCGCGTCGAGGCCTCGCGCGCCTTCGGCAAGGCGCTGGCCGCGATGGCCGACGGGCCGCCGCAGATCCACGTCTACCAGTCCGACGAGATCGACCTGGCCGGCCTCGCGGGCCGCTCGGGTGCTGCGCCACGGACCCCCGAAAAGAGCTGATCGCGTCAGCGCGTCGAAAGGTGATGCTATGGAAAAAATAGCGGACCGCAGCATAGCCGGCAGCGGGTTTCCCTGCACGAGCAGCGCCCGCGCCGCCGTGCTACCTTCCAGCCCCTCAGAAGATTGATGGGTCATAACAATATGAGCAACAGATTGCAGGAGAGGCTGGGTTCGCTCTCGGCCGGGCGGTTGAAAGGCATGCGGCGCGGCATCGAGAAGGAAAGCCTGCGCGCGCTGCCCGACGGCAAGCTCGCGCTGACGCCCCATCCGCTCGCGCTCGGCTCGGCGCTGACCCATCCGCACATCACGACCGACTTCAGCGAGTCGCAGCTCGAGCTGATCACGGGCGTGCACGGCGACGCCGAGGCCGCGCTCGACGAGCTGACCCGCGTCCACCAGTTCACCTACCGCGTGCTCGACCAGCTCGGCGATGAGCGCATGTGGGTCTCGAGCATGCCCTGCGGCCTGCCGACCGACGAGACCATTCCGATCGGCCGCTACGGCTCGTCGAACGTGGGCCGCGCCAAGAGCGTCTACCGCATGGGCCTGAGCCACCGCTACGGCCGCCGCATGCAGACCATCTCGGGCATCCACTACAACTGGTCGCTGCCCGAGGTCTCGAGCGAAGCGTATTTCGCGCTGATCCGCAACTTCCGCCGCCACGCCTTCCTGCTGCTGTACCTGTTCGGCGCCTCGCCGGCGCTGTGCTCGAGCTTCGTCGCGGGCCGCCCGCACGAGCTGCAGCCGCTGGGCGACGGCAGCATGTTCATGCCGCACGGCACCTCGCTGCGCATGGGCCGCCTGGGCTACCAGAGCGACGCGCAGGCCTCGCTGGCCGTGAGCTACAACAGCCTCGAGGGCTACGGCGCCTCGCTGCAGGACGCGCTCACGCGCCCCTGGCCGGCCTACGAGGCCATCGGCATCCGCAACCTCGGCGGCGACTACAACCAGCTCGGCACCAGCCTGCTGCAGATCGAGAACGAGTTCTACGGCACGATCCGCCCCAAGCGCGTGATCAACCCCGGCGAGCGCCCGCTGCATGCGCTGCGCGAGCGCGGCGTCGAGTACGTCGAGGTGCGGCTGATGGACCTCGATCCCTTCGAGACCGTGGGCATCAACGCCCAGACCATGCGCTTCCTCGACGTGTTCCTGCTGCACTGCCTGCTCAGCGACAGCCCCGACGACACGCCGCAGGAGATCGCCGACCTGGCGCACAACCAGCACCTGACGGCCGCGCGCGGCCGCGAGCCGGGCCTGGCGCTGCTGCGCGGCGGCCAGCCGGTGTCGCTGGTCGACTGGGGCCTGGAACTGGTCGAGCAGTGCGCGCCGATCGCCGAGCGGCTCGATGCCGCGCACGGCGGCACGGCCCATGCCGAGGCGGTGCGCGCCGCGCGCGAGGCGCTGGGCAACCCCGACAGCCTGCCCTCGGCGCGCGTGCTCGCGGCCATCGAGCACGAGCATGCCAACTCCTTCATCGGCTTCATCCGCGCGCGCTCCGAGCAGACCCGCGCCGCGCTGATGGCGCTGCCCTTCTCCGAGGCCCAGCGCGCCGTATTCGCGCGCATGACCGAGGATTCGATCCAGGAGCAGAAGCGCATCGAGATGGCCGACACCATGCCGTTCGAGATCTACCGCGAGCAGTACGTGTCGCCCACGCGCCTGGGCGTGGGCAAGGGCCAGCGGGTGGCCGTCGCGGCCTGACGGCGGGCCGCCCGGCCGCCGGCTGACGACAGCCGTCTTGGCCCGTGGCCTACAGGCGGTCGGTGCCGCTGGCTCACGCTGCACCGCCGCATGGCTGAGAGGATCGGACCATGCAAGCCGTCGCCCGCCAGCCGTTCCCTCCCGCCTCGTTCCGCGCCCTGGCCGATCCGCAACGGTGCGGCACTGCGCGGGGCGGGCGATCATGAGTCTCAAGGCCTACCTCGTCGAAGACAGCCCCGTGATCCGCGAGAACCTCGTGGGTTTCCTCGAGGACGTGACCGAGACCGAGGTGCTGGCCGTGGCCGGCAGCGAGGACGAGGCAGTGGCCTGGCTGCAGCGGCACCGCGACGACTGGGACCTGACCATCGTCGACCTGTTCCTCGAGCGCGGCAACGGCCTGGGCGTGCTCGATGCCTGCCGCCAGCGTTCGCCGCACCAGAAGGTGGTGGTGCTCAGCAACTACGCCACCGCCGAGATGCGCGACCGCTCGCGCCTGCTGGGCGCCGACGCCTTCTTCGACAAGTCGGCCGAGCTCGACCAGCTCGTCGCCTACTGCGAAACCCTGCACGAAACCTCGTCGCACGAGTGACTGGCGGGACCGCCCGGGCGCGGCCGCGCGGTACTTTCTGAGGTAAAACGCGCCGCGGCGCGTGCGGTTTGGACGCGTCCTCCATCCATTCTCCGAGAGACCGAGACGACATGAGCAACGACAGCAGCATCGACTTCCAGGGCCGCGTGGCCATCGTGACCGGCGCCGGCGGCGGCCTGGGCCGCCAGCATGCGCTGGCCCTCGCGGCGCGCGGCGCCAAGGTGGTGGTCAACGACCTCGGGGGGGCGCGCGACGGCTCGGGCGGCTCGGTGAGCGCGGCGCAGGCGGTGGTCGACGAGATCAAGGCCGCGGGCGGCGAGGCGATCGCCAACGGCGCTTCGGTCACCGACTTCGAGGCCGTGCAGGCCATGGTGCAGCAGGCGGTCGATGCCTGGGGCCGGGTCGACATCCTCGTGAACAACGCCGGCATCCTGCGCGACAAGAGCTTCGCCAAGATGGAACTGGCCGACTTCAAACTGGTGGTCGACGTGCACCTGATGGGCGCCGTGAATTGCACCAAGGCCGTCTGGGCGCTGATGAACGCGCAGAAGTACGGCCGCATCGTGATGACCACCTCCTCGAGCGGCCTGTACGGCAACTTCGGCCAGAGCAACTACGGCGCCGCCAAGCTGGCGCTGGTGGGCCTGATGCAGACCCTGAGCATCGAGGGCGCGAAGAACGACATCCGCGTCAACTGCCTGGCGCCCACCGCGGCCACGCGCATGACCGAGGACCTGTTCCCGCCCGACATGCTCGAGGCCTTCCAGCCCGAGGCCGTGGTGCCGGCGATGCTGGTACTGGCGGCCGAGAACGCGCCCACGCGCGCCATCCTGTGCGCGGGCGCCGGCACCTTCGAGGCCGCGCACATCACGCTCACGCAGGGCGCCTGGATCGGCATCGGCGGCGACACGCCCGAGCAGCTGGCCGCGCGGCTCGACGAGGTGCGCGCGCGCGAGGGCGAGCAGGTGCCCCAGAGCGGCACCGCGCAGGGCGCGAACGAGGTCGCGAAGGCGAAGGCGGCGCGCGGCTGAATTCCGCCCGGGCGTTCATGGCGCTTGACCTCGAGTGCACGCGAGCACTTCCAATGAAATCCACCGGGCCCCCGGTGCTTTCCATTGACGCTCAAGAGGACATCGCCATGAACACCACCACCGCCAGCAACAAGGCGCTCATCCAGCACATCCACGCCCAGCTCGACCAAGGCAACAGCCGGCCCTTCCTCGAGGGCTTCGCCGACGACGCGACCTGGAAGCTCGAGGGCAGCACCGCCTGGTCGCGCACCTACCGCGGCAGGAAGGCGATCCGCGAGGAGCTGCTGAACCCGCTGTTCGCCCAGTTCGCCACCCCCTACACCAGCCGCACCGAGCACGTCCTGGCCGACGAGGACCGGGTGGTGGTGCAATTCAGCGGCGATGTGCTGACCCATGCGGGGCGCCGCTACAACAACCGCTATTGCTACGTCTACCGACTCGAAGGAGGCCTGGTGAAGGAGCTGATCGAGTATTTCGACACCGGCCTGGTGGCCTCGGCGCTGGAAGCGCCCGGGGTCGCGGCCCCGGCCGATGCCGGCGCCTGAGGCCCGGCGCGGCGTCGCGCAGGGCACGCCGTTCCTGATCGGCGAGCTGGCGCAGCGCACCGGCCGCAGCGTGCATGCGATCCGCTGGTACGAGAGCCAGGGGCTGGTGCCCGGCGTGGTGCGCGACGCGGGCGGGCGGCGCCTGTACGGCGAGCCCCACATCGGCTGGCTCGACCTGATGGACCGGCTGCGCCGCACCGGCATGTCGATCGCCGAGATGCGCGAGTACACCGCGCTCGCGCTGCGCGGCCGCGCCACCCTGGCCGAGCGGCGCGCGTTGCTCGCGGCGCACCGCGAGCGCGTGAATCAGACCATCGCCGAATGGAAGCGCGCGCTGTCGCTGGTCGACCGCAAGATCGACTTCTACGACGCCTGGATCGAGAGCGGGCAGCGCCCGCCGCTCATTCCCACCGGCGCGCCCGAGCCGGCGCGGCCACCGCGCCAGCCGGACACGCCGGCGCCTTCGCGCCGCGCGCGTCGAAGCTGAAGGGCGCCGAAGGCTTATTCGGCCACCAGCCCCATGCCGCCGTCGCGGCGGATCGACTCGCGGTCGCGGTGGTTGTGCAGCCGGCCCAGCGTGCTGTCGAGCAGGCGCTTGAGCTTGTCGGACGCGCCGCGGAAGGCCTCGTCCATGCTGGACGCGTGCTGCTTCACCGCCAGCGGCTGGTGGTGCGCGAGCCGCGCTTCCATCACGCAGCACTTGTCGCGTTCGCCGGCCTTCTCGTGGTTTTCATCGCTCAGGTGCACTTCCACGCGTGTCACGTCGTCGGCGAAGCGCTGCAGCTGCTGCTGGATCTCGGTGTCGGCCCAGCGCTCGAGCGCTTCCTTGTTGTCGATGCCGTTGCTCGTGTTGACCTGTATCTGCATGTCCAGTGTCTCCCTTCTTGGATGTCAGGTTGGAGGATCGAAACGAGTCTTCACTCTGAACGCTGAAACCGTGGCGTGCGTAGGCCAAGGCCCTGCCGGCGGGCCGGGCAGGGTTGGCGATCCGCGGACGAAGGGACGGGCTACGCGCCCAGGCGCGGCACCACGATGTGCTCGGGCGGCAACGCCGCCCGGTGGCGTTCCCAGGCCGCGGCGAAACCGTTTTCGAGGTGGCGCGTGTAGGTCGCGGTGTCGAACAGCGCGCAGTGCCCGCGCGCGGCGGCCAGCTCGGCGCGCAGCGCCGCGAGGCGCGGCGGGTCGGTGGCGAGCGCCAGGGCCAGTGCCTCGTAGGCGGCCGGGGAGTCGGTCGCGAGCTGCGGGAAACCGGCCGCGCCCAGCAGGCTGCCCGCCACGCGGCCGGCGAAGGTCTGGCCCACGCAGCTCACGAGCGGCAGCCCGGCCCACAGCGCGTCGCTGGCGGTCGTGTGGGCGTTGTAGGGCAGGTTGTCCAGGCACAGGTCGGCCAGCGCCAGGCGCTGCAGGTGGGCCGACTGCTCGGCCCAGGGCGCGAACACCAGCCGCTCCGAGGCGATGCCATGCGCGGCGGCGCGCTCGCGCAGGTTCCGTTCGTAGGCCTCGGTGCCGCCCTTGAGCCAGAGCACGCTGCCCTCGACCCGCGCAAGCAGCCGCAACCAGATGTCGAAGAACGCGGCCGTGAGCTTCTGGCCGTTGTTGAAGTTGCAGAAGACGAAGGCCCCCTCCGGCAGGCCGGCATCGGCGCGCGACAGCGGCCCGGCGGCCGTCTCGCGGCGCGAGTCGTTGGGCTGGTAGGCGTCGGGCAGGTAGAGGATCTTCTCGCTGTAGTCCGCGCGCGCCGCCTCGGGGATCAGGAAGGGGTCGGCCACCAGGTAGTCGATGAAGGGCGCGCCCAGCGTGCCCGGGAAGCACAGGTAGCTGAGCTGCAGCGGTGCCGGCCGCAGCGCCAGCACCGAGGGCCGCGCATCGATGGTGTAGCCGCCGAGGTCCACCAGGATGTCGATGCCGAGGTCGGCGATGGCCTGCGCGGTCTCGCTGTCCGACAGCTCGTGCGCGTCGACGAAGCGGTCGAAGGCCCGCTCGAGCCGCTCGCGCATCGCGCTGCCGTCGCTCTTGCGCAGCGAGATCGCCGTGACCTCGAAGCGCTCGCGGTCGTGGCGCTCGAACACCTCGGCCACCAGGAAGGAGGTGGCATGGCGCCCGAAGTCGGCCGAGATGTAGCCGACGCGCAGGCGCTCGCCCTCGGCGCGCACCGCCGCGTGCAGCGGTTCGGGCGCCATCGGGTAGTGGCGCTGCGCATGCAGCCGCGCCACCTGCAGCTGTTCCTGCGGCGTGGAAGGCAGGATCAGCAGCGCGAAGGGCTCGATGCATTCGCGCTGCGCGCGGATGTCCTCGCGCAGCAGCGCCATCTGGGCGTCGAAGTCCTGCCAGTCGGCGATGGCCGCGCGCGCATAGAGCAGGCCGCCGCGCGCGAAGGCGTAGTCGGCGTCGCCGGGATGCTCGCGCAGGGTCCGGTCGTACAGCTGTGCCGCGTCCGCGAAGCGCCGCGCCTGGCACAGCGCGGTGCCGTAGTTCTCGATCAGCGTGGGATGCGCGGGCTGCAGCGCCAGCGCGCTTTCGTAGCACTGAAGTTCCTGTGCATGCAGGCGCAGCTTGCCGCAGGCCGCGCCGCGGTTCATGTGGGCCTCGAAGGCGCCCGGGCGCAATTGCACCGCGCGGTCGAAATGGGCCAGCGCCTCCTCGGCCTTGCCGAGCGCGAGCAGCGCGAGGCCCAGGTCGTGCTCGGCCTCGAACAGGTTCGGCTGGCGCTGCAGCAGCGTGCCGAAGGCCTCGGCCGCGGTGCGGTGCTGGCCCGACTTCTGGCAGGCCATGCCGAGGTAGTACCAGCTCTCGAGGGAATTCGGGTCGTAGCGCAGCGAGGCGCGCAGCCGCTCGATGGCTTGCGGGAAGTCCTGCGTCTGGCCCGCGATGAAGCCCAGCAGCCGGTTCGCGGCGGCCATGTGCTGGCCTTTTTTCAGCAGCTGCAGCAGCACTTTCTGCGCAGCGGAATACTGGCCCTGCCGGAAAAGCAGTTCGGCCGACTGCAAGCTCATTGCAGACCCTTGTGGTTCGGTGATCTTGGGGGGAGGGCCACGAGGTGGCGCCCGGCCGCGAGGGGCGGGCGCGCGCAGTCTAGCGTCGTCCGGTCGCGCCTGCCTGACGCGGGGGCCGAAAAAGGGCGGCGGCGCCGCCTTCGCTCAGCTCTGGATGTAGTGGGTGAGCTGCTCGATGGTCTGCTCGTGGTCGGCAATGATGTCGTCCATCAGGTCCTGGATCGAGATCATGCCCACCACCCTGTCGCCGTCGACCACCGGCAGGTGGCGGAACTTGCGCTGGCTCATCAGCGCCATGCAGGTCTGGGTGGGGGTCTGCGGGTTCACGGTCATCACGTCGGGCGTCATGATCTCCGAGACCTTGACCTCCTTGGAGTTCTTGCCCTGCAGCGCGACCTTGCGCGTGTAGTCGCGCTCGGAGAGGAAGCCGACCAGCCGGTCGCCCTCCATCACCATCAGGGCACCGACCTCGAAATGCGCCAGCGTGGCCAGCGCATCGAACACCGTGGTGCCCGGCGAGGTCCGCCAGGCCGCGGAGTCGTGACGTTTGAGCAGTTCGGAGACGGGTTTCATCGCGGCAACTCCTTGAAAAAAGTCTGGATTCGACCGACGCCGGAAGGCGCGCTCTGCGACAAATCATAGGGGCTGGCACGCGCGAGCGGCGCAAGACTTTGCAAGCGTGCGGCCATGCCGCGCGCGGCAAAGACCCCGGTATCCCCGCGCGGCGGGGGCGTATCGATCGATTCAGGTTCGCGGTTCACAATGCGCACCCCGGACCGGTGCATGCACCGTCCCATTCCATCCCGCAGCCACAAACACAAGAAAGACACGCACCGATGGCGATCCAGTGGTTCCCCGGTCACATGCATCTCACGCAGAAGGCGATCACCGAGCGCGTGAAGGACATCGACGTGGTGATCGAGCTGCTCGACGCGCGGCTGCCCGGCTCGAGCGCCAACCCGATGCTCGCGCGGCTGACCGCCAACCGGCCGGCGCTCAAGGTGCTCAACAAGCAGGACCTGGCCGATCCCGAGCGCACCGAGCGCTGGCTCGCGCACTACAACGGCCTGCCGGCCACGCGCGCGATCCCGCTCGACGCCAGCCTCTCGACGCCCGCGCAGCAGATCGTGCGCGCCTGCCACGCGCTCTCGCCCAACCGCGGCGGGCTCGCCAAGCCGATGCGGGTGCTGATCTGCGGCATTCCGAACGTGGGCAAGTCGACGCTGATCAACACCCTGACCGGCGGGCGCAAGGCCAAGACCGGCGACGAGGCCGGCATCACCAAGCTCGAGCAGCGCATCACGCTGGCCGACGACTTCTACCTCTGGGACACGCCCGGCATGCTGTGGCCGCGCATCGTGGTGCCCAAGAGCGGCTACAACCTCGCGGCCAGCGGCGCCGTGGGGCGCAATGCCTTCGACGAGGAGGAGGTGGCGCTCGAGCTGCTCGGCTACCTCAAGCAGCACTACGCGGCGGGGCTGGTGGCGCGCTTCAAGCTGGTCGAGCACGAGCATGCGCCCGGGGAACTCGCCGAGATGCGCGACGAGGCGCTGCTCGACACCATCGGCCGCAAGCGCGGCGCGCTGCTCGGCAAGGGGCGCGTGAACCTGCAGAAGGCGGCCGAGATCGTGATGCACGAGTTCCGCGCCGGCAACCTCGGGCGCATCACGCTCGAGACGCCCGAGGAGTTCGCCCAGTGGCTGGCCGAGGGCCAGCGCGCCGATGCCGAGCGCGAGGCCAAGAAGGCCGCGCGCAAGCAGCAGCGCAAGGGCGGCAAGGCCGCGGCCGCCGAGGACGACGCGGTCGCCTGAGGCGCAGGACCATGCAGCAGCCGGCCGCCACCGATGCCGCCTGGCGTGCGGCCCTGGCGCGCCGCTTTCCCGAACTCGACGCCGGTTCGCTCACCGCGCTCGCCGGCGCGGCCCGCCGCGAGACCGTGGCGCCGCACGCGGTGCTGCTGGCCGCGGGCAGCGCGTGGCGCCACGCCTTCTGGGTCGAGCGCGGGCTGCTGCGGCTGTACTACCTCGACGCCGAGGGTCGCGAGTCGAACAAGAACTTCCATGCCGAGGACGCCTTCGTCTGGCCCGTGACGCCGCTGCTGCGCGACGAGTCGGCCGCCTTCTTCATCGCGGCACTCGAGCCCTCCGTGGTGCGCTGCCTGCCGTGCGACGTGCTCGAAGCGGCGGTCGCGGCGCTGCCCTCGTGGACCGCGCTGCGGCTGGCGGCGCTGGCGGGTTTGTTCGACGACAAGCTGCGGCGCGAGCAGGCCTTCCTGCAATGCGACGCGCGCGCCCGCTACGAGGCGCTGCTGCGCGAGCGGCCCGACTGGGCGCGGCGCATTCCGTTGCGCCACCTCGCGTCCTACCTCGGCATGACCGATGTCTCGCTGTCGCGGCTGCGCGCGGAGATGGGGCTTATCGCAGGTTAAGGCGGGCCGGGGCGGCGCGCGCCACAGTCGGCGCATGCCGCCACGTACCTCGCCGCTCTCCTTCGCGCTGTCTCTTGCAGGCTGGGGCCTGCATGGCTTCGCCGTCTTCGCCTTCGGCCTCATGGCCGGCTTCTTCTGGGCCTACGGCTTCAACGTCAGCCTTGCCACGCTGCAGATGGACGGCGCGAGCTATGCCACCGTGCAGTCCAGTCTCAACCGCCATGTGCGGCACGCGATGTTCTTCGGCTTCTTCTTCGGCCCGCCGCTGCTGTGCACGCTGGCGCTCGCGGCCACTTGGCGCGAATGGCGCGCATGGCGATGTGGCTGGTTCGGCCTGCTCGCGTTCGCGGGCGCGCTCTATGCGCTGGGCATCGTGGTGTTCACCGCGCAGGTGAACCTGCCGCTCAATGCCTACACCGAGTCGTGGGATCCGCGCGCGCTGCCGCCCGACTGGGCCGAGACGCGCGCACGCTGGCATGCCGCCAACCTCTGGCGCTGCGCGGCCAGCGCGCTGGCCTTCGCGCTGTCGATCGCGGCGCTCGCGCTGCGTGCGCGGGCTGTCGCCGATGCAACTGCCGCGCGCGTTCCGGTCACGGACGCGACGGGCCGGGCCAGGGGCGCTTCGTAGAGTGGGCTCGACCCATTCTGGTCGACAAGGAGAGTCCCCCTCTCGAAGGAGCATCCGATGCTAGACACCATCCAGGCCTTGAATCGAACGGCCGCATTCAACCGCTGGGCCGGCTTCGAAGTCGTGCGCGCGGAAAAGGGCGAGGCCGAGCTGCGCATGGCATGGCGCGAGGCCGACATGGGCCAGTACGCCGGCTTCCTGCATGCCGGCATGATCGGCGCGCTGCTCGACACCGTCTGCGGCTTCGCGGCCGCCACCGTGGCGGGCCGCGTGCTGGCCTCGCACTTCTCGGTCGATTGCATGGCGCCCGCGCTGGGCCGCGTCTTCGTGGCGCGCGGGCGCGTCGTGAAGGCCGGGCGCAAGCAGGTCTTCACCGCGGCCGAGCTGTTCGGCGAGGTCGAGGACGGCACGCTGAAGCTGCTGGCCACGGGCAGCACGATCCTGGTGCCGGTGCCCGACGACAAGGGCTGAGGCCTTCAGCGCGCGGCCGTCAGGGCCGCCGCGGGCGCCCGATCCGGCGCCCGCTTCTCCTGCGGCGGCAGGCCGAACAGCGGCCGCAGCCAGCGCACGCGGCGGATCAGCGCGTCGTTGAGCAGCCAGCAGCCCCCCAGCGTGGCCGCGAGGATCAGCGCCGGCTCGAGCACCGGGCCGAGCGCCAGCGGCGCCAGCCAGACGATCGCCAGCACGATCAGCGTCTGGTGCAGCATGTACCAGGGATAGACCGAGGCATTGGCCCAGCGCAGCCAGGGCCAGGGGCGGTTCAGGTAACGGTGACCATGGCCGAGGAGGGTGGCGACCGCGGCCCAGAGGTAGAGCGAGCGCAGCACGGCGTTGACTTCGTTCGGCACGCTGCCGGCGCCCAGCGTGCGCGCCGCGATGTAGGCGGCGACCACCGCCACGGCCAGCGCCAGCGACACGCGGCGCAGCCGCTCGAGCTCGCGCCAGATGCCGCTGTCCGCGCCCATCCAGTAGCCGTAGAGGAAGACGGTGAAGTAGATGCTGTGCAGGAAGGGGTCGCGCACCAGGTTGTGGGTCGGCGGGTAGTGCGGTGCCAGCAGCAGCGTGAAGGCCGCGAGCGGCAGCGCCGGCAGCAGCAGCAGCCAGCCGCCGCGCAGCCCGTTGAAGGCCCGGCGCAGCGCCTGGCCCGCGGCCGAACGCCACAGCGGCAGCGTGAGCGCCACCGCGGCCGTGTAGACGAACAGGTACGGCAGGTACCAGAGGTGGTTCCAGGTGATGCCGAACTCGGCGCCCGCGAAGGCGCCTTTGGGCCAGGACTGGCTCATCGGCAGGTAGCGCAGCAGGAAGGCGCCGAAGCCCGGCGCCACCAGGCCGTTGGCCACGCCTTCGGCATAGGCCTGCCAGGGCACGACCACCGCCATGCCGAAGGCCAGCGGCAGCATCAGCCGCAGCCCGCGGCCGCGCAGCAGCGCCGCCGTGCCCTGGTGGCGGCTCAGGAAGGCCAGCGAGACGCCCGAGATCAGGAACACCAGGTCCATGCGCCAGAGGTTCAGGATCCGCATCGGCCACTGCAGCCATTCGGCCGCATGCGGGCTCTTGAGGTGCCAGGGCCAGTCGGCCACGTAGTACATCGCCACGTGATAGACGATGACGAGCAGGAAGGCGAGGGCGCGCAGGGCGTCGATGTCGTGCCGGCGCGCTTCGGCGGCCGGCGGGGCGGAGGGGCGTGGGAATCGGTCGGCGGGCATGGGGGCTCCTGGATCGGGGTGAACGAGCGGCCATGGTCCGGGCGCGGCGCGGCGGCGGCGCGCCCGGGGGACGGACCGCCGGCACTTTGTGACGAGCGGTGGTCCCGGTGGGACGAAACAGGGGGCGAAATCCGTCCCCGGGCCGCCGCTGTCGCCCCATTCGCCACGCGGATCGCGACAATCGCCGGCCATGGCCGGCCCGCGCAAAGACCTCTACCACCGCTACGAGCCGATCCGCCGCTATGTCGAGGTCGGCTTCTGGATCGTCGTGATGGCGCTGCAGGCGCTGTTCAACACCACGGTGGCGATGGTCGACGCGCGCTCGCGCGCCGTGCCGCGCGAGACCTGGGAGATCGTGGTCTGGGAGGGCTCGAGCCACCTGGTCCTGCTGCTGCTGGTGCCGGCCATCGTGGCGCTGGAGCGCAGGCTCTCGCCGCTGGCCTCGCTCGCGCCCGGCAGGCTGGTGCGCTACCTGGCCTGGCACCTGGCGGCCAGCGTGGTGTTCAGCGTGGTTCACGTGATGGCGATGTTCGCGCTGCGCTCGCTGGCCTACGCCGCCGCTGGCGAGCACTACGCCTTCGGCGGCTGGGCCGCGCAGTGGGGCTACGAGTACCTGAAGGACGTGCGTGCCTACGTCTCGATCGTGTTCGGAATCTGGGCCTACCGGATGTTCATGCTGCGCTGGCAGGGCGAGGCCCGGGTGCTCGACGCGCCGGACGAAGCGCCTGAAGGGCCGCAAGCGTCGCCACGTCCGGCCGATGCCGTGCCCGCGCCGGCCGCAGACGCGCCGCCGCCCGCCGAACCCGCGCCGCCGCCGGCGCCCGCGCGCCCCGAGCGCTTCCTGGTGCGCAAGCTGCGCCGCGAATTCCTGATCGCCGCCGGCGACATCGACTGGCTGCAGGCCGAGGGCAACTACGTCGGCCTGCACGTCAACGGCCACGACTACCTGCTGCGCGCCACCCTGACCGACTTCCTGACCCAGCTCGATCCGGCGCTGTTCGTGCGCGTGCACCGCAGCCACGCGGTCAATCTCTCGCGGCTGCGCGAGATCGAGCCGCTCGACGGCGGCGATGCCCGGCTGCACATGCACGACGGCAGCACGGTGCCGTGCAGCCGGCGCTACCGCGAGGCCCTGCGCGGCGCGACGGCCTCCTGAACCGCCGCACGGGCGCGCCATGCACCGTCAGGCGGCATCCGTTCCGGTGCGTCTCGCCTGCCCATGGGCTCATTCGGCCCCATCTCGGCCCGTTTCGCACCATTGACGAGCTTGCAGGCACCATTTTTGCTTCATTGGCCCGCCGTCCTGCTGAATTCAGGTGCGGTGCACCAAATCAATCCAAAAACCAGCAAGAAGCTCCAATGGACGCACTCAAACAGGGCGCAGACGCGCTGTTCATCCTTCTAGGCGCGATCATGGTGTTGGCCATGCATGCGGGATTCGCCTTTCTCGAACTCGGCACGGTCCGCAAGAAGAACCAGGTCAATGCGCTCGTGAAGATCCTGGTCGACTTCTCGGTCTCGACCATCGTCTACTTCCTCGTCGGCTACGGCGTGGCCTACGGCACCCACTTCTTCGTCAGCGCCACCGAGCTGTCGGCCCGCAGCGGCTACGACCTGGTGAAGTTCTTCTTCCTGCTGACCTTCGCGGCCGCCATTCCGGCCATCATCTCGGGCGGCATCGCCGAGCGCGCCAAGTTCTGGCCGCAGCTGATCGCCACCGCGGTCATCGTCGGGCTGATCTATCCCTTCTTCGAGGGCATCGCCTGGAACAAGCACTTCGGCATCCAGGACTGGATCGCCTCGGTCACGGGCCATGAATTCCACGACTTCGCGGGCTCCGTGGTGGTGCATGCCGTGGGCGGCTGGCTCGCGCTGCCGGCCGTGCTGCTGCTGGGCGCGCGGCGCAACCGCTACCGCGGCGACGGCTCGCTGGCCGCGCATCCGCCGTCGAACATCCCGTTCCTCGCGCTCGGCGCCTGGGTGCTGTGCGTTGGCTGGTTCGGCTTCAACGTGATGAGCGCGCAGACCATCGACAAGATCTCGGGCCTGGTGGCGGTCAACTCCGTGATGGCGATGGTCGGCGGCACGCTGGTGGCGCTGGCCATGGGCAAGAACGACCCCGGCTTCGTCTACAACGGCCCGCTGGCCGGCCTGGTGGCGGTGTGCGCGGGCTCCGACCTGATGCACCCGATCGGCGCGCTGGTGGTGGGCGGCGTGGCCGGCGCGATCTTCGTCGCGATGTTCACGCTGACGCAGAACAAGTGGAAGATCGACGACGTGCTCGGCGTCTGGCCGCTGCACGGCCTGTGCGGCACCTGGGGCGGCATCGCGGCCGGCATCTTCGGCACCCAGGCGCTGGGCGGCATCGGCGGCGTGAACCTCGGCGCGCAACTCATCGGTACCGCCATGGGCGTGGTCTGGGCGCTGCTCGGCGGCGCGCTGGTCTATGGCGTGCTCAAGAAGACCGTCGGGCTGCGGCTGTCGCAGGAAGAGGAATTCGACGGCGCCGACCTGTCGATCCACCACATCTCGGCGACGCCGGAGCGCGAAGTCAACTGGTGAACGGTTCGCGGCGGAGGCGGCTCAGCACTTCTGGAAGCGCGGGCACTCGGCCACCGCGCGGATCGCCACCACCGTGTTCTCGCCGTCGAGGTGGCGCGAGACGAACTCGACCGGCGTGCCGTCGGCGATGTCGGCCGCGAGCTTGCGGTCGGCCAGCCTGAAGGTCTGGGTGGTGAACGGAATCTTCGAGCGCGGCGGAATCTTCAGGTGCAGGTACAGCTTGCCGCCGGGCTCCTCGTGCGAGGACATCAGGCGGGCGCGCGTGTAGACGGGGTCGGTCTTCGTTTCCTGCGCGGCGGCGCCTGCGAGTGCGAGCAGGGCCGCGGCGGCCAGGACCATGCGGGACAGCGGCGGGAAGGGCATGTGCGAACTCCTCGTCGAAGGGGGCGGAAACGCCATTGTGGAGCGCCAACCTTCGGCCAAGCCAAAGATGCGTTCGCCCGCGCGCGCCACGGGACCGCGCTTCGGCACAATCGCGCCCCCGGCAAGACCATGGAGGACGGGAGATGGCGAACCACGCGATCGAGATCCGGCGCTTCGATGTCCACGCGGACGATCCGTCCGAATGGGCGCGCTTCCACCGTTACCGGCGCCTTCGCGACGAGGAACTGCACCCCGGCGAGCCGCAGGCGGCCGATGTCGACTTCGAGCACGACGCGCGGCGCCCCATGCCCTTCTTCGAGGCCGAGCGCTTCGTCGCGCGCGAAGGCGACGAACTGGTCGGCAACGTCATCCTCTGGCGGCGCCGGCCCGACGCACCGAACAGCGAGCCGTTCGCGTTGCACGCGGAGGCCTGGCTCGGCGTGCTGGGCACGCACCGGCGCCGCGGCATCGGCAGCCGGCTGCTCGTGCCGCTGCTGGCCTTCATGCGCGCGCACGGCAAGACCGTCGCCACGATGAACACCTTCTACCTGCCGGGCCATGCCTTCCTCGAAGCCTCGGGCGCGGTCCTCAAGCACCGCGTGGTCGAGAACCGCATGCCCATCGACGGCCTCGACGCGGACGAGCTCGCGCGCTGGAGGGCGCAGGGCACGGCCGGTGGCGCGCTGCGCTTCGAGATCCATCCCGGCCGCACGCCGATAGCTCGCCTCGCGCAACTGATGGCGCCGTTCTCCGATCTGTTCAACGACATGCCGCTCGGCGAACTCGAGCTGCCGCCCGCGCGCTACGAGCTCGACGGTTATGCCAACTGGTACCGCGAACTCGACCGCAGCGGCGGCGAGCACCACCTGGTGCTGCTGGTCGACGCCGACGGCACGCTGGCCGCGATGTGCGAAGCGCACTGGGACCCGCGCACTCCCGACCGCCTGCACCAGCGCCTGACCGGCGTGGTGCGCGCCTGGCGTGGCCGCTCGCTGGCCAAGGCGGTGAAGGCCGCGATGCTCGACAGCGTGCGCGCGCTGCATCCCGAACTGCGCACCGTCGTGACCTACAACGCCGAGGCCAACGCGCCGATCCTCGCGATCAACCGCCGGCTGGGGTTCGAGGTGCATCGGCGGCAAGGGGTCTATCAGCTGGGGGTGGAGGCGCTGGCGGAATGCCTGGCGCGGCGCGGGGAATCGGTGGCCTGAAGCGCAAATTGCGCCGATACGCTTCAGATTTGAAGCGTATCGGGCCGGAACCGGTGCCCAGCACGAACGCGCCGCCTGTAGCAAACTCGCGCGACCCCGTTCCCGCCCGAGCCGCCACACCCCACCATGACCCAATCCCCACCCGCCCTCGAAGTCCTCCCGCGCGATCTCTCCGCCTACCGCCAGGGCAATGTCGGCGTCGACTACGTGCACCGCTTCGAATCGGGCAAGCCCGGCCCGCACGTGCTGATCAACGCCCTGACGCACGGCAACGAGATCTGCGGCATGACGGCCGCCACGCACCTGCTCGACCACGGCGTGCGGCCGAAGATCGGCACGCTCACCGTGAGCTTCGCGAACATCGACGCCTACGAGTCCTTCACCGAGGCCGCGCCCTACGACAGCCGCCAGATCGTCCACAACCTCAACCGCATCTGGTCACCCGAGTGGCTCGATGGCAGCGAGGACAGCCCCGAGTTGCGCCGCGCGCGCATACTGCGGCCGGTGGTCGATGCGGCCGACCACATCCTCGACATCCATTCCACCAGCCAGCCGGTGGTGCCGTTCTGGGTCTACCCGTCCTTCGAGCGCAATGCCAAGGTGGCGATGGCCATCGGCCGGCCGCCCGTGCACCTCGTGATGCCCGACGGCCTGGGCTCGGGCACGCCGCTGATCCAGTACGGCAGCCATGGCGGGCCCGACGGGAAGGGCGTGGCGATGGTGGTCGAGTGCGGCCAGCATTTCCTGCGCTCCGCCTCCGACCTGGCGACCGCCGTCACCTACGACTTCCTCGCCTACTTCGGCCTGATCGACAAGGACCCGGCCGCCCCCGCGCCCGAGCCGCAGCGCCGCTTCAAGCTGCTGCAGACGCACGTGATCCAGAGCGAGGACTTCGCCTTCGTGCGCCCGCTGATCGGCTTCGAGACCTTCGCCAAGGGCGAGCTGATCGCCACCAACGGCCCCGACGAGATCCGCGCGCCGGTCGACGACTGCACCGTGTTCATGCCGGCGCAGCGCGTGATCGTGGGGCGCGAGGCGCTCTACCTGACGCAGCCGATCTGAGCCGGGCGGCAGGCCGCGGCGCTCAGCAGATGAGCAGGTGCCGCGGCACGTCGACCGTGCTGTAGTCGGCGTGCCAGTAGTGCGGGTCGTCGCAGAGGCTGAACACCACGTTCTCGTTCGCATGGCGATCGCCGAAGCGGTCGCGCAGCGTGACATGCACCGAGCCGGGGTCGGGCCAATCGGCGCCGGCATCGCTCACGCGGTTGCCCGCGGCGACCTCGGCGGCCACCACGGATTGCAGCGCGGGGTGCAGGCGGGTGTTGAGCAGCGCGAGCGCGGCGGCGCGCGAAGCCGGGGGCATGGCGGGATCGAGGCAGGCGGTGGTGAAGCTGTGGCGCCCAGGCATGGCCGGATGCTCGCTTCTCAAGCCGCCAGCGCACTGCGCGCCGGAATCTTCTCGAAGCAGTGGTTGCACAGCGACTGCTTCACGAAGGCCGCGTGCGTGGTGTCGACCGGTTTCTTGCAGTGCTCGCACATGAAGGCCTCGCCGACCGCGAGCTGGAATTTCTGGAAGAAGGCGTCGCTCAGGTGGATGCGGCGGATGTCGCGGATGTCGTCGCGCACCTTGAGGTTCTCGAGCGTGTTGTTGTCGAGCGCGGTGCGCGTGATGTTCAGGTGGTTGTAGCAGCCGTAGTCGATCGAGTAGACGTTGAAGGTCTCGCCCGCCATGTCCTTGTGCGAGTAGCCCTTCTTGCGCAGGTGCAGTACGCGGAAATCGACCAGACCGAGGATGTGCGGATTGGCCGAGTACTTCTCGCTGATCATGAAGTGGCTCGAGTTCTTGCCGACCACGATCTCCTGCACGATCTTCTCGAGCAGGTTCTTCTCGACCGAGTGCTCGTCGACCTGCTTCTTCTTGTCGGTCTCGTACCAGCCCGAGGTGGCGGCGCGCACGTTCTTGATCGAGATGTGCTTGGAGCCCGAACTCTTGAACTGCGCGTACGAGTGGATGAAGAGGTTGATGAAGTCGCGCGGAATGCCCGCGCTCGCGATCAGCAGTTCGCCCAGCGCCTTGTTGGTGAGGAAGGCGTTGATGAAGGCGTCGTTGTTCTTGCGCGAGGGCAGCAGCAGCTCGTCGGACAGGCTGGGGCTGTGCTGCTCGAGGTGCTTGCACAGCAGCTGGTTGAAGAAGTTGCGGGTCTTGGCCTTGTCGATCTCGAACACGTAGCGGTTGTCGAGCTGGTAGCCGAAGATGTCGCCGCCGTCCTCCAGGCCGTAGAACTTCTCGTCGGTCTTGTGGCCGAGGTCGGTGCGGTTCGGGATCGCGGCGATCTTGAAGCTGAAGCGGCTCGCGATGAAGGACTTCTTGACCAGTTCGGCCAGGTGCTTCTGGGCCGAGTTCGGGATCTCGGACCATTCGTCGATCAGGCAGAAGACGCGGTTCAGCTGCAGTTCCTCGCTCAGGTCCTGCAGCAGGTTCGCGATGTCGAAGACGCTGATGAACTGGTCCTTGAGCCTCGACTCCTGCGACTTGGTCTGCAGGCTGCCCGAGGCCTGCAGCTCGGGCGCCTTCGAGAGCTTGAGCGAGGCGCCGGCCTGCGAGATCGACTCGACGGCGAGGGCCGTTTCCTTGAGCTTGTTGAGCGAACTGCCGTCGAGCTCGCGCTGGATGGCCTCGAGCCGGTGCTGCAGCTGGCGCTCGGCCTCGTCGTCGAGCGGATCGCGGCGCAGCGGGATGATGTCGTCCCGGCCGTGGATGGCGCGCAGGTTGCTCGAGAACGCATTCACCAGGCTGCGGATGACGTTCTTGAACAGGATGACCGCGTACTGCTCCCAGCTCAGGCCGTCGGCCTCGGCATGCGGCAGGATGGTGCGCGCATCGATGTAGACCGCGATCCGCCGCGAGGCGGGGAAGTCGTTGTTGATCTTCTCCTGCAGCGCCTTCAGCAGGTGGGTCTTGCCCGAGCCGCGCCGGCCATAGATGACCTGGTTGTTGAGGTTGTGGATGTCGTGCAGCGCGTCCTCGCCCACGTACAGGCCGAGGTAGCTCTGGTCCTGGATGTTCTCGGCGCGCAGCGCGTTCGAGAGCGTCGCGACGGCCTTCTGGATCTGGACGTCGCTGATGGGCATGGCATTGCCGGTCCGGGGCGCGCTGGTCGTGTTCTTCTGCATGAGGGCTGGTGCAAGTGAAACGGACCGGCGCGCGTCCCCGAGATGGGGCCTCCCGGCGCGCGGTCTGAAAACGAATTGTTACTTGCGTCGAGCGCCTTGCCAACAGAGGCGCCCCGGCCCGGACCGCCGGCGAGGTGCCGGCGCAACGTTCAGGCGGAAATGAACAGCGCCGGATCGACCATGGCGCGGTTGAGCATCACCGACCAGTGCAGGTGCGGGCCGGTCACGCGGCCGGTGGCGCCGACCGCGGCGAGCTTGTCACCGGTCTGGAGCACGTCGCCGACCTTCACGTCGACGCGGCTCAGGTGGCAGTACATGGTCAGCAGGCCGCCGCCATGGTCGAGCCAGACGGTGCCGCCATTGAAGAAGTAGTCGCCGGTGTCGATGACCTTGCCCGGCAGCGGCGCGAGCACCGGGGTGCCGGTGCCGGCCGCGATGTCCATGCCGCTGTGGGGATTGCGCGACTGGCCGTTGAAGACACGGCGCAGGCCGAAGGAACTCGAGCGCCGGCCCGGCACGGGCACGCGCATCTGCAGCGCGGCATCGGGGCGCAGCTCGGTGCGCGTGGCGGTCACGGTGGCGAGGTGGTCGCGCTCGCGCTCGTAGCGCGCCTGGTCCTCGGGCGAGAGGTCGACGGTGCGCGGCGCCACGTTCAGGCGTTGCTCGCGGTACTGCTTGGGCGCGATGCTGTAGCCGAGCTGGCGCGGCGCGGCATCGGGGCGGGCCTGCACCGAGATGCTGGCCTCGCCGGGTTCGGCCGCGAGAGGAATGCCGACGAGGGCGGTCCATTCGATGGCGTCGCCGAGCACCAGCACGGGCTGGTTGCCGTCGCCGCCGGTCGTGGCCAGCGGGCGCGCGGCCGCGGGGCCGAGCGAGAGGCGCGCGATGCCGCCGGGGACCTGGGAGGCGCGGGGCCAGACTTCGGGCGGCTGGGGCTTGGCGGCGCCGGCCTTTTTGGTCGCCGCGGAGGCGGGAAGGGCGGGCAGGGCGAGCAGGGCGGCGGTGCCGATCAGGAGCGTGCGGCGGGTGGAGAGCGGAGCGTGAAGGATGCGTGACATGGGCCGCATTGTGGCGGCATGGCCCGCGCCCGATTGTCGGAAAGCACCATGAAAAACCGGGGCGCGCGGCCCCGGTTCGTGGTGCGGCAGAGCGCCGGCGCCTACTTGCCCCAGCTGTCGCGCATGCCCGCCGCGCGGTTGAACACGCGCCGGCCGTCCTCGGCCGCCTTGGCGTCGAGCACGAAGTAGCCATGGCGTTCGAACTGGAAGGCCGATTCGGGCTTCGCTTCGGCGAGCGAGGGCTCGACATAGGCCGCGCAGACCTCGAGGCTGTGGCGGTTGAGTTCATCGAGCAGCTCGCCGCCGCCCGGATTGGCTTCGGAGAACAGCCGCTCGTAGAGCCGCACCTCCGCCTGCACCGCGTCGGCCACGGCCACCCAGGTGATGTTGCCCTTGACCTTGATCGCGTCGGCGCCCGGGGTGCCGCTCTTGGTGTCGGGCACCAGCTTCGCCTGCACCTCGATGAGCTTGCCCTCGGCATCGCGCGTGGCGCCGGTGCACTCGATGACGTGGCCGTACTTGAGCCGCACCTTGTTGCCGGGGAACAGGCGGAAGAAGCCCTTGGGCTGCACGTCCTCGTAGTCGGTGCGCTCGATCCAGACCTCGCGGCCCAGCTTGAAGGCGCGCTTGCCGAGCTCGGGATGGTGCGGATGGATCGGCGCCGAGCAGTCGTCGAGCGCGCTTTCATCTTTGTCGGGGCCGCCCATCAGCTCGCCCCAGTTGGTGATCACCAGCTTGACCGGGTCGAGCACGGCCATCGCGCGCGGCGCCACGGGGTCGAGGGTGTCGCGCAGCGCGGCCTCGAGCGCGGCGTAGTCGATCCAGCCGCCCGACTTGGTGGTGCCGCTGCGTTCGCAGAACAGGCGCAGCGCCTCGGGCGTGTAGCCGCGGCGGCGCAGGCCGGCCAGCGTGGGCATGCGCGGGTCGTCCCAGCCGTCGACGTGCTTTTCCTCCACCAGCTGGCGCAGCTTGCGCTTGCTGGTGAGCACGTGCGTCACGTTGAGGCGCGCGAATTCGTACTGGCGCGGGTGCGGGCTGGCGATCAGGCCGCCCTCGGCGAGGCGGTCGAGCAGCCAGTCGTAGAACGGGCGCTGGTCCTCGAACTCCAGCGTACAGATGCTGTGGGTGATCTGCTCGAGCGCGTCCTCGATCGGGTGCGCGTAGGTGTACATCGGGTAGATGCACCACTTGTCGCCGGTGTTGTGGTGCGTGGCCCGGCGGATGCGGTAGAGCGCCGGATCGCGCATGTTGATGTTGGGGCTCGCCATGTCGATCTTGGCGCGCAGGGTGGCGGCGCCGTCGGCGAGCTTGCCGTCGCGCATCTCGCGAAAGCGCGCGAGGTTCTCCTCGGGGCTGCGGCTGCGGTACGGGCTGTCGGTGCCGGGCTTGCCGAAGTCGCCGCGGTTGGCGCGCACTTCATCGGCCGATTGCTCGTCGACATAGGCCAGGCCGGCGCCGATCAGGTATTCGGCCGCGCGGTACATGAAGTCGAAGTAGTCGCTCGCGAAGTACTCGTGCGGCTGCATCACGCCGGGCGCGCTGGGGCGGTCGGCGAGGTAGGTCTCGTAGCCGAGCCACTCCACGGCGTCGCGGATCGAATCGACGTACTCCTGCTCTTCCTTCTCGGGGTTGGTGTCGTCGAAGCGCAGGTGGCAGACGCCGCCGTATTCGCGCGCCAGCTCGAAATTCAGCCAGATGCTCTTGGCGTGGCCGATGTGCAGGTAGCCGTTGGGTTCGGGCGGAAAGCGCAGGCGGACCCGGGCCGGGTCGCTCATGCCATGGGCGTGGTGTTCGGCATCGCCCGGAGCCCCGCCCCAGCGGCGGCCGGTGTAGGCGCCCTGGGCGAGGTCGTTTTCGATCACGTGGCGCAGGAAATTGCTGGGTGCGGCGGGTGTTTTTGCGACGTCTTTGTCGGTCGGGGAGGTCATCGACGCATTCTAATTTGGGGGATCTTCAGGTTACCTTTGGCAACGCTCTTCACAATGCGGCGGGCAACCACTTTGCATTTGGCGCGTTCAATACGTACATGGGCAGTGAATGCCTTCCCTACAAGGAGTCCAACATCATGAGCGTCACCCGTTCTACCTTCTTCAAGTGGGCCGCCGCAGGCGTCGTCGCCGCCGGTGCCCTGTTCGCGGCCACCTCGGCCAGCGCTCGCGGCGACGTGAGCTGGTCCATCGGCGTCGGCGTTCCCGGCGTGGCGGTGGGCGTGGGCGGCCCCGCCTACTACCCGGCACCGGTCTATGCGCCGCCGGCCCCCGTCTACTACGCCCCGCCGCCGCCGGTGTACTACCGCCCGCCGCCGGTCTATTACCGTCCGGCCCCGGTGTACTACGCGCCCCCGGCCTACTACGGCCCGCGCTATTACGGTCGCGGCTACTACCGCGGTCATGGCCACGGCCACTGGCGCTGAAATGCCACGCTGAATGTGAGCAAATGAAAAAGCCGGTTCTTCGGAACCGGCTTTTTCTTTGGGCGACGCATCGGCCCGGATTTCACATGGCGCGAAACAGGTGGGCGTAGAGCCGGCTGACCGGTATCCGCTCCGGCCGCCCGCGCAGGTCCAGGGCGAGCTTGCCGGCCTCGTCGCGGTGCACCGCCTCGATGGCCGAGGCGCGCACGACGACCGCCCGGTGCACCTGCCAGAAGGTCTGCGCATCGAGCTGCGGCAGCAACTGCTTGAGCGGGGTGCGGATCAGGTATTCGTGGTCCGCGGTCAGCACCCGCAGGTATTTGTCGGCGGCCTCGAAATACAGCACCTCGTCGATCGGCACCATGCGCACCGTACTGCCGCCGGCGTCGCTGGCGGCGATCATGCGCAGCGGCGTGGCCGAGGGCTCGGGCATCGGCGCGCCGGCGCCGCCCGCGGCGGCCAGCACCTCGCGCCAGCGCGCCAGCGTGCGGTCCAGCGCCTCGTCGGCCGGCGTTTCGGCCGCCGGCCGCGCGGCCAGCGCCTGTTTCAGCCGCGCCACCGTCTTGCGCAGCCGCTCGGGCTGCACGGGCTTCAACACGTAGTCGATCGCCTGGGCCTCGAAGGCGCGGGCCGCGTACTCGTCGTAGGCGGTCACGAAGACCAGTTGCGGCATCGGCGCCTCGTCGGCGGGCCAGGCATCGGCCAGCTCGGTGGCGGCGCCCAGGCCATCGAGGCCCGGCATGCGGATGTCGAAGAACAGCACCTGCGGCAGCAGCCGCAGCGCCTCGCGCACGGCGCTGCGGCCGTCGCCCGCGATGGCGGCGATCTTCAGCTCGGGCCAGGCGGCGGCCAGTTCGGCCTTCAGCGCTTGCGCGAGCAGCGGTTCGTCCTCGGCGATCAGCGCGGTGGGGATGGCGGCAGTGTTCATGGCGTGGGGGAGGCGGCCGGCGCGTCGCCGGTGGAGGAAGCCTGCAGCGGAAAGCGCAAGGTGGCGCGGGTGCCCGTGTGCTCGCCGGGCGCGAGCGTCAGGGTGGCGCGCGGGCCGTAGACCGTGGTCAGCCGTTCGCGCACCTGTTCGAGGCCGAAGCCGCCGCCGTCCCGCGACGTCGACGGCGACGCGGCATCGAGCCCGATGCCGGTGTCGCTGAGTTCGATCACCAGCAGGTCGCCCTCGCGGCGCGCGCGCACCGCGATCTCGCCGCCCTCGACCTTGGGCTCGAGGCCGTGGCGGATGCTGTTCTCCACCAGCGGCTGCAGCAGCAGCGGCGGCACCGGCACTTCGCGCAGCTCGGCCGGCAGCTCGAGCGCGTAGCGCAGCCGCTCGCCCATGCGCACCGACATCAGCTCGAGGTAGTCGGCCAGCCGGTCGAACTCCGCCCCCAGCGGATGCGCGAGCGTGCGCGAGCCGCTGAGGGTGACGCGCAGGTAGCTGTTGAGCCGGTCGAGCATGGCCACGGCGCGCGGCGGATCGAGCGTGATCAGCACCCGCAGGTTGGCCAGCGTGTTGAACAGCATGTGCGGCTCGAGCTGGGTCTCGAGCAGCTTGAGGCGCGCTTCGGTCGCGTCGCGCCTGGCTCTTTCGATCTGGCCCTGCAGGTGCTTGCTCTTGCCGAGGCTGTAGAAGAAGAAGCAGGCGCCGGCCGTGGCGACCAGCGTGATGGTCAGCGTGGTGGCCAGCTTGTGGCCGCGGTAGTCGAGGAAGTCGAGCAAGGGGGCGCCGCTCCAGGCGTCGCCGATCAGGTTGCCGAGCAGGAAGCCGGCGGTCACGCCGAAGCCGATCAGCGCGATGCTCTGCGTGCCATGCGGCCAGAGCACCTCGCGGTGGCCGCTCATCAGCAGCCGCCCGCCGTCGATGCACAGCCAGCTGATCAGGCCGATCGCCATCGAATAGACCATGTGGTTGGCCCAGCTGCGGCCGCTCGAGATGCTGAGCGCGGCCGCGATCAGGCAGCAGAAGACGGCGGTGATCAGCCCGTGCCGCAGCAGGTCGCGCAGGTTCTCGATGCCGAACCTGGGGCGGGCGGCGGCAGGGGCCTGGTTCAACGGCGCTCCCCGGCGGCCAGCGCGCGGCGTTCGCGTTCGACCAGGCGCTCGTAGAAGTCGCCGCCCGGCGCGATGAACCAGATCACGGCGCCGTGCACCAGCAGGCCCAGGCCCCAGCCCATCAGCGGATAGACGGCCCAGGTGTGGCCCTTGGAGGCCGACAGCGCGACCAGCCCGAGGTTGACCAGCACGTAGACGAAGGCATGGATGTACCAGCCCATCTTGGCGCCGGCGCGGCGGCGGGCGCGCTTCTCGAGTTCTGCGGGAGAAGGGGACGAGGACGTGTTCATGACAGCTCCTTGATCTGAACGGGAATGAAATCGGCAGGTGGGGAGGCGACGGGCGCCGGGGCCTCGACGGCCGCGCGCCGGCGCAGTTCCTCGGTGGTCTCGCCAGGCCCGTCGGGGTTCCAGCCCGGCGGCTTCACGAGGTAGCCGACGAAGGCGCGCATCGAGCGGGCCGAGGCCAGGTCCTTGAACAGCGCGCGCCATTGGCTGAACTCGATCTCGAGCAGGTTGTACGAGGTGATCGGCTTCACGAGGCCGTAGCGGCAGGGCAGGTCGGCGCGTTCGGGGATGTAGGTGCCGAACAGGCGGTCGAACACGATCAGCACGCCGCCGTAGTTGCCGTCGAGGTATTCGAGGTTCGAGGCATGGTGCACGCGGTGCGCCGAGGGCGTGTTGAGCACCCATTCGAGCGGCCCGAGCTTCGGGATCCAGGTGGCGTGGATCCAGAACTGGTAGAGCAGGTTCAGGGTCAGCATGATCAGCACCACGCGCGGCGGCATGCCCAGCAGCGGCGCCAGCATGAAGAAGGCCAGCGTGCCGGTGAGCTTGCCGGTCCAGCCGAAGCGGTAGGCGGCCGACAGGTTCAGCTCGTTGGGCGAGTGGTGGATCGCATGGGTGCACCAGAACCAGCGCACCCGGTGCGCGGCGCGGTGGTACCAGTAGTAGCAGAACTCCTGGCCGATGAAGCAGGCGGCCCAGCCGGTCCAGTGGTCCAGCGGCAGGGTGAACAGGCGGTGCGCGTAGAGCCAGTCCATGGCGCCGACCCAGAAGGCCAGCGGCAGCAGCCAGCGCAGCGGGTATTCGCGCACCAGGAAGTCGAACACCGAGATGCCGGCCGCCTTCCAGTCGTAGCTGCGCCAGCCGTTGCGCCACGAGAGCACCAGTGCTTCGGCCAGCGAGGCGATCAGCACCACGGACACCGAGATCTTGAGGATCAGCACGAGGACGGACATGGCGCTTCCTGCAGGCGTGGGGGAATGGGCGGGCGAAAAGGGCGGCGCCGATCTTAGGCGGCGCCGGCTTCGCTGGCCATGGCGTCGGTGGCGATCGCCAGCTTCCACAGGCGCAGGGCGCGGGCCGCGAAGACGCCGCTGAAGGCGCCGTAGAGCACGGGGATCGCGACCGCGAACACGCTGTCGTGGCGCAGCTCGGGGTGCATGACCAGCGCCACGCCCACCACGTACTTGGTGAAGAAGATGCCCATCATCAGCGCCAGCGGCACCGCGCTGCCGGCCAGGTGGAAGCGGCGCGTGGCGGCGTCGTAGCGGGTGCTCGCGGGCAGCGGGCGCCGCAGCACCAGCGCGATCATCACGGCCGCGGCGGCGGCCCAGCCGAGCAGGGCGCCGAGCGAATCGCCGAAGGCCGAGGCCACGCCCATCAGCGACAGCGCGCCCATCGCGATCGGCATCAGCGTGATGCGCGTCAGGCTCACGCTGCCCGACAGCAGCTGCTTGCTGCCGAGCCAGACCAGCAGCACGAAGACGGCGAACACCCACTTGGGCGTGTGAAGAAGGATCTGGATCAGCATGGGGTGGCTCCTTGATCGGTCGAGGGTGGAAAGGCGGCCGGAAAATCCGGGAGAAACGATGGATGCCCGAGGGCGTTGGAGCGGACTTTGCCGGCGCGCTCGCAGGGCCGCCACGGCCGTGCGATGAAATGCGGGGGCGCGGCGCGAAGTGCGTACCGGCGGCGCCAAATGCGGCCGGACGCGGCGCGCGGGCGGCACGGAATCCGGTGGGCCGCGGCCCGCCACCCCCGAAGTCGAAAGCTTTACCGTCGCTTTACGGCACAGCAAACTCTGCATACACCTTTCGGCGCTGTACTCTAGGCCGCAACCCGTTCAGGCTCTACTCGCTTCCCATGGACCCCCACACCCCTGTTCCCCCGCCGGCCGCCGCATCGCCCACGCATCCCCCGGTCCGACGCCGCCGCTGGGTCGGCAGCCTGATCGCGCTGTTATTGCTCGTGGCCCTGGGCGGCGGTGCCTGGTACCTGGTGCAACGCGCGAAGACGCCGGTGGCCGGCCCCGGTGCCGGACCGGGCGGCCCCGGTGGGCCGGGCGGTCCTGGCGGCCGGCGCGGCGGCGGTGGCGGCGGTGCCGCTTCCAGCACCGTCGGCATCGCGACCGCGCGGCAGGCCGACATCCCGATCCAGCTCGAGGCCCTCGGCACCGTCACGCCGCTGGCCAACGTCACGGTGCAGCCGCAGGTTTCGGGCGTGCTGACGCAGGTGCTGTTCCAGGAAGGGCAGATGGTCAAGAAGGGCGACGTGCTCGCCACCATCGACCCGCAGCCCTACCAGAACGCGCTGGCCCAGGCCACCGGCGCGCGCCAGCGCGACGAGGCGCAGCTCGCCGCGGCGCGCGTCACCCTGCAGCGCTACCAGACCCTGCTGGGCCAGGACTCGATCGCGCGCCAGGACGTCGACACCCAGAGCGCGCTGGTCAAGCAGCTCGAGGGCACGGTCGCGATCGACCGCGCCAACGAGAACTCCGCGCGGTTGAACCTGACCTGGACCCGCATCGCGGCGCCGGTCGGCGGCCGCATCGGCCTGCGGCCGGTGGACGTGGGCAACTACGTCTCGACCGGCACCAGCGGCGGCATCGCCGTCATCACCCAGATCGCGCCGATCGACGTCGTGTTCTCGGTGCCGCAGGACCGCGTGCCCGAGGTGCAGGAGCGCCTCGCCGCCGGCGCCAGGCTGCCCGCCACCGCCTTCGACCGCACGCGCGTCAAGCAGCTCGCCACCGGCAGCTTCTCGACGCTCGACAACCTGGTCGACACCCAGACCGGCACGGTCAAGGCCAAGGCCCGCTTCGTCAACGCCGACGGCGCGCTGTTCCCGAACCAGTTCGTCAACCTGCGCCTGTTGCTGCGCACCGTGACCAGCGCCGTGGTGGTGCCGGTGACGGCGATGCGCAACGGCCCGAACGGCGACTACGTCTATGTGCTGAACGCCGACAACACGGTGTCGCAGCGCGTGGTGACGCGCGGCGAATCGAGCGTCGACAACATCGCGGTGACCGCCGGCCTGAATGCCGGCGAGGTGGTCGTGACCGAGGGCGGCGACCGCCTGAAGGACGGCGCGCGCGTGCAGACCCAGGCCGACCGGCCCGCGGTCGCGCCCGGTGCCGCCGCCAATGGCCAGCACCGTGGCGGGCGGCGCCAGCGCGAGGGCGCGCAGGGCGGCGCCCAGGGCGGGCAGGCACCGGCCGGTGGCGCCGCGTCGTCCGCCGCGCCCGCGGCCGGTGGCAACGCCGCGCCCGCGCCGGGCACGGCACCCGCTGCTCCCGCAACGACCCCGGCCCCTGCGGCCGCGCCCGCCACCGGCGCCCAGCCGGCCGCACCTGCCGCCGCACCCACGACGGCCGCCCCCAAGCTCCCCACCGCCGAACAGCGTCAGCGCATGCTCGACGCCGCCAAGGACGACCCCGAGCAGCTCGAGCGCCGCAAGCGCTTCCTCGAACAGCTCGACCGTGGCGATCCGGCCGCGCTCGAACGCTGGCAGCGCATGGCCGAACGGCAGGGCCAGGGCGGGCAGGGCGAGGGCCGCCGCCAGGCGCCGCAAGGCCAATGACGCGCCGGCCTTCCGCCTCGGCATCCACCGCCGCGCCGCCCGCAGCGCCCTCGACGACGAATTGATCCCATGAGCCCTTCACGCCCGTTCATCCTGCGGCCGGTGGCGACCTCGCTGCTGATGGTCGCCATCGTGCTGGCCGGCTTGGTGGCGTTCCGCTTCCTGCCGCTGTCGGCGCTGCCGCAGGTCGACTACCCGACGATCCAGGTCCAGACGCTCTACCCGGGCGCCAGCCCCGAGGTGATGAGCAACACCGTCACCGCGCCGCTCGAACGCCAGTTCGGCCAGATGTCGGGGCTCGACCGCATGAGCTCCACCAGTGCGGCGGGCGTGTCGATCATCACGCTGCAGTTCACGCTGGGCCAGACGCTCGACGTCGCCGAGCAGGAAGTGCAGGCCGCGATCAACGCCGGCGGCTCGCTGCTGCCGGCCGACCTGCCGGCGCCGCCGGTCTACGCCAAGGTCAACCCGGCCGACGCGCCGGTGCTCACGCTGGCGATCACCTCCGACACCCTGCCGCTGACCGAGGTGCAGAACCTCGTCAACACGCGGCTCGCGCAGAAGATCAGCCAGGTCTCGGGCGTGGGGCTGGTGTCGCTCAGCGGCGGCCAGCGGCCCGCGGTGCGCATCCAGGCCAACACCCAGGCACTGGCGGCCAACGGCATCGGCCTCGACGCGCTGCGCACCGCGATCAGCGCGGCCAACTCCAACGGCGCCAAGGGCAGCTTCGACGGCCCCAAGCGCGCCTACACCATCAACTCGAACGACCAGCTGCTCACGGTCGACGACTACAAGAACCTGATCGTCTCGTACAAGAACGGCGCGCCGATCCGCATGGTCGACGTGGCGCGCGTGGTCAACAGCGCCGAGAACAACCAGCTCGGCGCCTGGGCCGGCACCAAGGCCGCCGGCGATGCCGAAGGCACGCTCACGCCCGCGATCATCCTCAACGTGCAGCGCCAGCCCGGCGCCAACGTGATCGCCACCGTCAACGCCATCAAGGCGCAGCTGCCCGAGCTGCAGGCCGGCATGCCCGCGGGCCTGAAGGTCGAGGTGCTCAGCGACCGCACGGCCGGGATCCGCTCATCGGTCGAGCACGTGCAGATGGAGCTGGTGCTCGCCGTGGTGCTGGTGGTGCTGGTGATCTTCGCCTTCCTCGGCAGCCTGCGCGCCACCGTCATCGCCAGCATCGCGGTGCCGATCTCGCTGATCGGCACCTTCGGCCTGATGTACCTGCTGGGCTACAGCCTCAACAACCTGAGCCTGATGGCGCTGACCATCGCCACCGGCTTCGTGGTGGACGACGCGATCGTGATGATCGAGAACATCGCGCGCTACATCGAGGAGGGCGAGAAGCCCTTGCAGGCCGCGTTCAAGGGCGCCACCCAGATCGGCTTCACCATCATCTCGCTGACGGTGTCGCTGATCGCGGTGCTGATCCCGCTCTTGTTCATGGGCGACGTGGTCGGCCGGCTGTTCCGCGAGTTCGCGGTCACGCTGGCGATCACGATCCTGATCTCGGCCGTCGTGTCGCTCACGCTGGTGCCGATGATGTCGGCGCGCTGGCTCAAGCACGAACCCAAGCGCGACCCCGCCAGCCACGGCATCGCCGCGCGCGCGCAGCGCTTCTTCGACGGCGTGATGACGCGCTACGACCGCTCGCTGCACTGGGTCATCGACCACCAGGCGCTCACGCTGCTGGTCGCGCTGCTCACCCTGCTGCTGACCGTGGCGCTCTACCTCTCGATCCCCAAGGGCCTGTTCCCGACTCAGGACACGGGCCAGCTGCAGGCACGCATCGAGGCCGCGCAGGACGTCTCGTTCGACCGCATGTCGCAGCTGCAGCAGCAGGCCGCGCGCGCCGTGCTGGCCGACCCCGACGTCGAGAACCTCAGCTCCTTCGTCGGCGTCGACGCCGCCAACAACACCATGCTGCACACCGGCAGCATGCTGATCAACCTGCGCCGCGGCCACGACAGCCAGCAGGCCGTGATGGACCGGCTGCGCGAGCGCGTGCGCGGCGTGGCCGGCGTGACCCTCTACCTGCAGCCCACGCAGGACCTGACCATCGACGCCGAGACCGGCCCCACGCAGTACCGCGCCTCGCTCGAAGGCGTGGACGGCGCCGCCATCACCGACTGGATGCAGCAGCTGGTGGCCAAGCTGCAGGCCGAGCACGGCGACAAGGTGCGCAATGTCAGCAGCGATGCCGGCGCCCAGGGCCTGGCGGCCTTCGTCAACGTGAACCGCGACACCGCGGCGCGGCTGTCGATCACCGCGAGCACGGTCGACGACGCGCTCTACAGCGCCTTCGGCCAGCGCATCGTCTCGACCATCTTCACCGAGACCAACCAGTACCGCGTGATCCTCGAGGCCCAGCCCGGCATGGTGAACACGCCGCAGACGCTGGGGCAGCTCAACCTGATCGCGGGCTCGGGCACCGCGACGCCGCTCTCGGCCATCGCCGACATCAGCGAGCGGCAGGCGCCGCTGCAGATCACGCACGTGGCGCAGTACCCGGCGAGCACGCTGAACTTCGATACCGCGCCGGGGGTGGCGCTCGGTTCAGCGGTCGACACGATCCGTGCGACGGCGAAGGAGATCGGGTTGCCGAAGAGCATCACGATGACCTTTCTCGGGGCTTCGGGGGCTTACGAGAAATCGCTGTCGAACCAGCTGTGGCTGATCCTGGCGGCGGTGGTGTGCGTGTACATCGTGCTGGGGGTGCTGTACGAGAGCTACGTGCATCCGCTGACGATTCTGTCGACCTTGCCATCCGCTGGGGTGGGGGCGCTGCTGGCGTTGATGGTGACGGGCAACGACCTCGGAGTGATCGGGATCATCGGGATCATCCTGCTGATCGGGATCGTGAAGAAGAACGCGATCATGATGATCGACTTCGCTATCGATGCGGAGCGCACTGAGGGCAAGTCTCCCCGGGAAGCTATTCATCAGGCGGCGTTGTTGCGGTTTCGGCCTATCTTGATGACTACGCTGGCAGCCTTGTTTGCTGCTGTGCCTTTGATGTTCAGCTTTGGGGATGGGGCTGAGCTGCGGCGTCCTTTGGGGTTGGCTATTTTTGGGGGGTTGATCGTTAGTCAGCTGCTTACCTTGTTCACTACGCCTGTTATCTATTTGGCGTTTGATCGGTTGGGTGGGGCTCGGAGGTCTGGGGTGGTCGAGGAGGAGGCGGTTTGAGGCTTCTTTCTCGTCAGGCTGATGTGTTGTGTTCTTCGGTTGCTTTCCCTGCGGGCGCTGTTGGCCGGGATTTCGCCCCGGCGGGCGAGTCACTTTCTTTTGTCTCGCCAAAAGAAAGTAACCAAAGAAAAGGCGACCCCACTGTCTGTGTCCCTCCGCTTCGCTACGGGCAACCTGCGGTGCTCGGGGAAAGCGGGGGTCCGCAGAACTCGCTGCGCTGCGCTCCGCTCAGACAGCTGCGGCCCTTATCCCGCTTTCCCCTGCGCTCCTCGGCACAGCCAGAGGGGCGTGGGTCGGGCCATCGCTGCGCTCGGCCCCGCATACCCAACGGGCCTTCGCTTCGCTCGGCCCGGGTAGCAGAAGACCCGAGGCCTGCGCGCCACCTCACCCCACACAAGGACGCGCCATGGCGCGTTGACCCTGATCCCCTCTGGCTGCGCCGAGGAGCGCAGCGTTTCGCGGATCAGGGCTCGCAGCTGTTTGAGCGAAGCGAGTTCTGCGAGACCCCGCGAAACGCGAGCACCGCAGGTTGCCCGCAGCTTCGCTGCGGGTCGCAGACAGTGGGGTCGCCTTTCTTTGCTTACTTTCTTTGGCGAGATGTATGGACCGGGCACATGGTGGACAGGTGTGCGAGGACATGGTGGACACCATCGGGCGTATCGCCCGATCGGAAGACGACCATGCCCTGGAGCACCCGAGACACCATGAGCCTGAGAGAAGAGTTCGTTGCCCTGGCACGCCAGGAAGGTGCCAACCGGCGTGAGCTGTGCCGGCGCTTCGGCATCAGCCCGCAGACCGGCTACAAATGGCTCGCACGCAGTGCCACGCTGGGTGCCGCCGGCCTGGGCGATGCCAGTCGCCGCCCACACAACAGTCCCGGCGAGACCTCGCCCGAGCTTCAACAATCCATCGTTTCGCTGCGCCAGCAGCACCCTGCATGGGGCGCACGCAAGCTCGCACGGCGCCTGAGTGACCTCGGACAGGGTTGCCTGGCTCCGAGCACCGTCAACTCCATCCTCAAGCGCCACGGCCTCATCAGCGCCCAGGCCAGCAGTGCGGCCACCGCCTGGCAGCGCTTCGAGCACGAGGCGCCCAACAGCCTCTGGCAGATCGACTTCAAGGGCTACGTGTCCACCGCAGCGGGGCCCTGCCATCCGCTGACGCTGCTGGACGACCACTCCCGTTACAACCTGGCCCTGCGCGCCTGTGCCCGCCAGCAAACGGCCAGCGTGAAGGAGCAGTTGCAGGACGTCTTCTCCCGCTACGGTCTGCCGGTGCGCATCAATGCGGACAACGGCGCACCCTGGGGCAGTCCGCGCGAGCCGGGCCAGCTCAGCGAACTCGCGCTGTGGCTCATCCGCCTGGGCGTGCGGGTGAGCTTCAGCAGCCCTTATCACCCGCAGACCAACGGCAAGGACGAGCGCTTCCATCGCAGCCTGAAGGCGGAGTTGCTGGTCGGGCGCAGCTTCCAGGATCTGGCGCAGGCGCAGCAGCAGTTCGATCGCTGGAGGCGTATCTACAACCATGAGCGCCCGCATCAGGCGCTGGGCATGAACACCCCGGCGAGCCGGTACCGCGCCAGCGAGAGGGCCTATCCGAGGACGCTGCCACCGCTCGAGTACGGCCCGAACGACACGGTGGTGAAGGTCGGCTGGCTGGGGGAGGTGCGCTTCAAGAGCAAGCGCTTCAAGGTGTCCGCAGCACTCAAGGACCACGAGATCGCGCTGCGCGCGCAGCCCGGGCGAGAGGGCTGCTACGACGTCTACTTCGTGCACCACAAGCTGCGCGAGATCGACCTGCGCGAGGCCTGAACCACCATGCAGAATGTGTCCACCATGTCCTCGCACATGTGTCACCCATGTCTCCGGTCCATACAGCGAGACAAAGAAAGTAAGTCGCCCGCCGGGGCGAGACCCGGCCTACGCCCTCTGCAAGAGGCAGACCGGCAGCAAGCCAACACACCTAAGCAGGGAATCAAAGAAGGAGGCAAGAGATGAACCTCTCCCGCCCCTTCGTCCGCCGCCCCATAGGCACAGTCCTCCTCACCATCGGCATAGCCCTGGCAGGCATCGCAGCCTTCTTCGTCCTCCCGGTATCCCCATTACCGCAAGTCGACTACCCCGTCATCTCGGTCCGCGCCTCCATCCCGGGCGCCAGCCCCGAGACCATGGCCACGAGCGTCGCCACGCCCCTCGAACGCCACCTGGGCACCATCGCCGGCGTCAACGAGATGACCTCGACCAGCTCGGTCGGCTCCACCCGCGTCACCTTGCAGTTCGACCTCAGCCGCAACATCGACGGCGCCGCGCGCGAGGTGCAGGCCGCGATCAACGCGAGCCGTGTCGACCTGCCCGCCACCCTGCGCAGCAACCCGACCTACCGCAAGGCCAACCCCGCCTCGTCGCCGGTCATCATCCTGGCGCTGACCTCGAAGACCAAGACCCCGGGCCAGATCTACGACGCCGTGTCGAACATCGTGAGCCAGCGGCTGTCGCAGGTCGACGGCGTGGGCGACGTGGAGATCGGCGGCGGCTCGCTGCCGGCCGTGCGCATCGAGCTGCTGCCGTTCGCGCTCAACCGCTACGGCATCAGCACCGAGGACGTGCGCGCCGCGATCCAGGCCTCGAACGCGAACCGGCCCAAGGGCATGGTGCAGGGCGAGGGGCGCAAGCTGCAGGTCTATACCCAGACGCCGGCGCTGCGCGCGAGCGACTACGCCTCGATGCTGGTGGCCTGGCGCAACGGCGCGGCGGTGCGGCTGGCCGACGTGGCCGAGGTCTACGACGGCGTCGAGGACACGCGCACGCTGGGCCTGTTCAACGGCGAGCCGGCGGTGATCGTGCTGATCACGCGCCAGCCCTCGGCCAACATCATCGAGACGGTCGACGGCGTGCGCGCGCTGCTGCCCGAGCTGCAGTCGCAGCTGCCGCCCGACGTCGAGCTGCGCGTGGCCTCCGACAGCACCAGCTCGATCCGCGCCTCGCTGCACGAAGTGGAGTTCACGCTGGTGGCCTCGGTGCTGCTGGTGGTGCTGGTGGTCAGCCTGTTCCTGCGCAGCGCGCGCGCCACCGTCGTGCCTGCCGTGGCCACGGTGGTCGCGCTGCTCGGCACCTTCGGCGTGATGTACCTGCTGGGCTTCAGCCTCAACAACCTGAGCCTGATGGCGCTCACGGTGGCCACGGGCTTCGTGGTCGACGACGCGATCGTGGTGCTCGAGAACACCAGCCGCCACATCGAGGCCGGCATGACGCGCATGAAGGCCGCGCTGCTCGGCGCCAAGGAAGTGGGCTTCACGGTGCTGTCGATCAGCGTGTCGCTGGTGGCGGTGTTCATCCCGCTGCTGTTCATGGGCGGCCAGGTCGGGCGGCTGTTCCGCGAGTTCGCGGTCACGCTGTCGGCGGCGGTGATGATCTCGCTGGTCATCTCGCTGACCACCACGCCGATGATGTGCGCCTGGCTGCTCAAGCGTGGCGGCGAAACCGACAAGACCAAGCCGCCGGGCCGCTTCGCGCGCTGGTCGGAACGCGGCTACGAGTGGGTGCTCAAGCGCTACGAGGTCAGCCTCGACTGGGCGCTCGGCAGCAAGGCGCTGGTGGCGCTGATCCTGCTGGCGGTGATCGGGCTCAACGTCTACCTGTTCAGCGCGGCGCCCAAGGGCTTCTTCCCGCAGCAGGACAGCGGCCAGCTCAACGGCGGCTTGCGCGCCGACCAGAGCATCTCCTCGCAGGCGCTCGCGGCCAAGCTGCGCGAGGTGGTCGACATCATCCGGCGCGACCCCGCGGTCGACACGGTCACGGGCTTCATCGGCGGCTCGCGCGCGGGCGGCGGCTTCATGTTCGTCAACCTCAAGCCCGCGAGCCAGCGCACCGAGAGCGGCCTCGCGGTGATCGCGCGGCTGCGGCCGCAGCTCAACCAGGTGACCGGCCTGCGCGTGTTCCTGAGCCCGGTGCAGGACGTGCGCTCGGGCGGGCGCTCGAGCAACTCCACCTACCAGTACACGCTCAAGAGCGACAACCTGGCCGACCTGCGCACCTGGGCCGGCAAGCTGGCCGACGAGCTGCGGCTGCAGCCGAACCTCACGGACATCGACACCGACCAGGACCAGAACGGCGTGGAGACGGTGGCCGAAGTCGATCCCGACAGCGCGCGCCGGCTCGGCCTGACCTCGCAGGCGGTGGACAACGCGCTCTACAACGCCTTCGGCCAGCGCCAGGTGGCGACCATCTACACCGAGCTCAACCAGTACCACGTGGTGATGGAGTGGGCGCCGCGCTACACGCGCAGCCCGAATGCGTTGCGCGACGTCTACGTGCCGGCCACGCGCACCTCGGTGGTGGCGGGCCAGACCGTGACCACGCAGGTGGCGGCCAACGGCACGACCAACCAGTCGACCTCGGTGGCCACCAGCAACACGGCCACGGGCTCGAAGACCGGCACCGCGTCGACCGCCTCGAGCACCACGCCAACGGTGCCTGTGTCGGCCAACGCGGGCTCGCGCAACGCCTCCACCGGCAACGTGCTGAGCAACACGCCGACCACGCTGGTGCCGCTGTCCTCGGTGGCGAAGTTCGTCGAGCGCTCGGTCGCGACCTCGGTGAGCCACGAGGACGGCGAGCTCGCGACCACGATCTCGTTCAACCTGGCCGAGGGCGCCAACCTCGGCGATGCGCGCGAGGCGATCGCCAAGGCCGAGGCCAACATCGCGATGCCGATCAACGTGCGCGGCGCCTTCGCGGGCACGGCGCTCGCGGCGCAGCAGTCGCAGGGCCAGCAGGCGATGCTGATCCTGGCCGCGCTGGTCGTCATCTACATCGTGCTGGGCATCCTCTACGAGAGCCTGGTGCACCCGATCACCGTGCTGTCGACGCTGCCCTCGGCCGGCGTGGGCGCGGTGCTGGCGCTGCTGATGTTCCGCATGGAGTTCTCCATCATCGCGCTGATCGGCGTGTTCCTGCTGATCGGCATCGTGAAGAAGAACGCCATCCTGATCATCGACTTCGCGCTCGAGGCCGAGCGCTCGCGCGGCCTGAGTCCGCTGGAAGCGGTGCGCGAGGCCTGCCTGCTGCGCTTCCGCCCGATCCTCATGACCACCATGGCGGCCGCGCTCGGCGCGCTGCCGCTGGCGATCGGCTTCGGCGAGGGCGCCGAGCTGCGCCGGCCGCTGGGCGTGGCGATCATCGGCGGGCTGATCGCCAGCCAGGTGCTGACCCTGCTCACCACGCCGGTGGTCTATCTGCTGCTCGACAAGCTGCGCCGCCGCGGCGCCGACGAGAGCCACCTGAGCCGCACCATGGAGGTCCAGCCATGACCGCAACGACAAAGACACCACGGCCCGCACGCGCCGTTCGAAGAATGCCCGCCTCCCTGTTCCAGACTCCCTTCTTTCCGAAGCGCATCGCGCTGGCCGCGACGCTCGCCGCGCTGCTCGCGGGCTGCGCCGTCGGCCCGGCCTACCAGGTGCCGGCTGCCGTGTCGCCCGCGGGCTGGAAGGAACAGAAGACGGCCGAGGGCTGGCTGCCGGCCGCGCCGGCCGACACGCTCGAGCGCGGCGAATGGTGGAAGCTCTTCGGCGATCCGGTGCTCGACGAGCTCGCGGGCCGGGTGCAGGTGTCGAACCAGAACATCGCGGCCGCGGTCGCCAACTACGCGCAGGCCCAGGCGCTGGTGCGCGGCGAGCGCGCGGCGCTGTTCCCCTCGGTCTCGCTGAGCGGCAACGGCAAGCGCAGCGGCAACATCGGCGGCGACAGCAATGCCTCGAACGCCTTCTCGGCCACGCTCGCGGCCGACTGGTCGCCCGACGTCTGGGGCCGGCTGCGCGCGGCGGTCAGCAGCGCGCAGGCCAATGCGCAGGCCAGCGAGGCCGACCTCGCGGCGGCGCGGCTGTCGGCGGTGGGCGAACTGGCCACCAACTACTTCTCGCTGCGCGAGGCCGATGCCGAGATGGTGCTGCTCGACGAGACCATCGAGGGCTACCAGCGCGCCTACGAGATCACCAACAACCGCTACCAGGCCGGCATCGCCGCGCAGACCGACGTGCTGCAGGCGCAGACCCAGCTCGTGAACGCGCGCGCCGACCGCGTCGGCCTGCAGCGCACGCGCGCCACCTACGAGCATGCGATCGCGGTGCTGGTGGGCGCGGCACCGGCCGACTTCAGCCTGGCGGCCGCGAAGTGGACGCCGACGGTGCCGGGCGTGCCGACCGGCGTGCCCTCGACGCTGCTGCAGCGCCGGCCCGACATCGCGGCGGCCGAGCGCTCGGTGGCCGCGGCCAATGCGCAGATCGGCATCGCGCGCGCCGCCTACTTCCCGAACTTCGGCCTCAATGCCTCGGTGGGCAGCAACGCGAGCAAGGTCAAGGACCTGTTCAATGCCTCGAACACGCTGTGGGCGCTCGGGCTGTCGGTGGCGCAGGTGGTGTTCGACGCGGGCGCCATCGGCGCCAACGTCGACTCGGCCAAGGCCGGCCACGAAGCGGCCGTGGCGCGCTATCGCCAGACCGTGCTGACGGCCTTCCAGGCGGTCGAGGACCAGCTCAGCGCGGGCGCCACGCTGGCCCAGCAGGAAGGCCTGCGGCGCGAAGCCTCGGCCGCGGCCGACAAGACCGAGCAGCAGCTGCTCAACCGCTACCGCGCGGCGCAGGTCAGCTACACCGAGGTCGTGACCGCGCAGGTCGCCGCGCTCAATGCGCGGCGCTCGCTGGTGCAGTTGCAGGTCAACCGCCAGTCGTCGGCGATCGCGCTGATCCAGGCGCTCGGCGGCGGCTGGCAGGCCGAGTGGCTCGCGGACGCGGGCACACAGCCGGCCACGCGCTGATCGCGTCGGCAAGGCGGATCGGGGAAAGGTCGCGGACGCACGCGGCATCGCGCGCGTCCCTGGAGTCGCCGCCACGCCGCAATTGATCCGGCGGCCGGCGGTGTTCGGGAAAGGACCTTCAGGGCCTCAATGGGCCGGGCGGTCCGTCATGCCGCCCAGGTAGTCCTTGTCGGTGACCAGCACCCACAGCGCCAGCACCAGGATCGCCGCGGCCACGAGCACCGCGTTGACCAGCGCCACCTCGAGCCCGCCGAAGCCCAGCACCCACGGCGACACCGCGAGCCAGACCGCGAGCGCGACCTCGGTCCACTCCTCCCAGGCCTGCGGCACGAAGGTCGCGCCCAGTGCCACGGCACCGAGCACGAGGCCGGTACCGATCGCGCCCCACATGGCGAGCGTGTGGCCCTGGAAGCCCAGGACCCAGGGCGAGACGATCAGCCAGACGCCGAGGACGGCGTTGACCGGGTCTTGCCAATGCTTCACTTGCTTCATGGTCTTTACCTCCTGTCGCGGCAACAGCAGGACGCGCGACCGCGACCGGGGTTGGACTGCGCGGCTTTGCCAGTGGTTCCGTGCGATCAGCCGCCGCGCGCCACCGGCGGCACCAGGTAGGCCCCCGACTCGAACAGCTGCGCCTCGGCCTGGTCGATGCGCCGGATCACGGCCTTGCCCGCGCGGCTCGCGAGCAGCTCGACCAGCGCCTCGGCCACGGCCACGCCGGCGGCCACCGAGGGAAAGAACGAGGGGCTGTGGATGGTGAACAGCAGGGTCTCGTCGGCGCGCAGCGAGAGCGGCGAGCCCAGGCTGTCGGTCAGCGCCACGATGCGGCTGCCCGCGGCCTTGGCGGCCTCGGCCACCTGCAGCGCCTCGCGCGAGTAGGGCGCGAAGCTCGCGATCAGCACCACGTCGCCGCGCCCGAAGGCGCGCTGCTGCATCTCGAGCGTGCCGCCCTGGCCGTCGACCAGATGCACGCTGCCGCGAAAGAGCCGATACACGTAGACGAAGGAGAAGGCGATCGGGTAGCAGGCGCGAAAGCCGGCCGCGTGCACCGCGGGCGCCTTCTCCATCAGCGCGCAGACCTTCTGCAGCGCCTGTTCGCTCTGCTGCTGCGTGGTCTCGAGGTTGCGGCGCTGCACCTCGAACATCTCGCCGGTCAGGCCGCGGTCGCGCGCGCGGCCCACCAGCTGCTGGGCGCGCGCGCCGTAGGCCTCGGCGCCCAGGCCCATGTCGGTGGCGAAGGCGGCCTTGAGCTGCGGCCAGCCGTCGAAGCCCAGCGTCTGGGCGAAGCGCACCAGCGTGGCGGGCGTGCTCTGCGCGCGCGTGCCGATGCCGCGCATCGAGCCCGTGACCACCTCGTTTGGATGGTCGAGCACGTAGCGCGCCACCTGCTGCAGCGCGGGGCTCAGGTCGTCGAAGCGCTGGCGGATCTGGTCTCTGGCGCCCATGGCGTCGTTCCTCTTTGTCTCTGGCGTTGGAACGAATGTACCGGAGGCGCGCCCGCTGTTCCGGGCCGGGGCTGGAACGGGTGAAACGAGCGGAACAGTTGACGGAACAAATGTTCCAATAAATAATTCGCCCGAAACGTTGGTTCCAGTCCCCATCCGCCTGTCCTCACGCCATGACGCACGTCTTCCACCGCCATCTCCGCCAGACCCCGCCCGTCGCCACGGGCTCGCACGGCCTCTACATCCGCGACGCCGAGGGCCGCGAATACCTCGATGCCTCGGGCGGCGCGGCCGTGTCCTCGCTGGGCCATGCGCATCCCGAGGTGCTGGCCGCGATGCATGCGCAGATCGACCGGCTGGCCTATGCCCACACCAGCTTCTTCACCAGCGAGGTGGCCGAGCGCCTGGCCGACGAGCTGATCGGCGCGGCGCCCGAAGGCATGAGCCATGCCTACCTCGTGAGCGGCGGCTCCGAAGCGGTGGAGGCGGCGCTCAAGATGGCGCGCCAGTACTTCGTGGAGATCGGCCAGCCGCAGCGCACCCACTTCATCGCGCGGCGCCAGAGCTACCACGGCAACACGCTGGGCGCGCTCGCGGTCGGCGGCAATGCCTGGCGGCGCGAGCCCTTCGCGCCGATCCTCGTGCCGGCCACGCACGTGTCGCCCTGCTATCCGTACCGCGAGCAGCGCGCCGACGAGAGCCCCGCGCAGTACGGCCAGCGGCTCGCGAACGAGCTCGAGGCCGCGATCCTCGCGCAGGGCGCCGACCGCGTGATCGCCTTCGTCGCCGAGACCGTGGGCGGTGCCACCGCCGGCGTGCTGGTGCCGGTGCCGGGCTACTTCCAGGCGGTGCGCGCGGTCTGCGACAAGTACGGCGTGCTGCTGATCCTCGACGAGGTGATGTGCGGCATGGGCCGCACCGGCAGCTTGCATGCCTGCGAGCAGGAGGGCGTGGTGCCCGACCTGATGACCATCGCCAAGGGCCTGGGCGGCGGCTACCAGCCGGTGGGCGCGGTGCTCGCGCAGCGCGGGGTGGTCGAGGCGATGTCGCAGGGCAGCGGCTTCTTCCAGCATGGCCATACCTACATCGGCCATCCGATGGCCTGCGCCGCCGCGCTCGCTGTGCAGCAGACGATCCGGCGCGAGGGCTTGGTCGCGAAGGTGCGCGAGGATGGCATGGCCTTCGGCGCGATGCTGGCCGAGGCGCTCGGCGCGCATCCGCATGTGGGCGACATCCGCGGCCGCGGCTTCTTCTGGGGCCTCGAGCTGGTGGCCGAGCGCGCGGGCAAGACGCCCTTCGATCCCGCGTTGATGCTGCATGCGGCCGTCAAGAAGGAGGCGATGGCGCGCGGGCTGTTGTGCTATCCCTTCGGCGGCACGGTCGACGGTCGCCAGGGCGACCACGTGCTGCTCGCGCCGCCCTTCATCGCCGCGCGCGACGAGCTGCGCGAGATCGCCGCGCGGCTCGCGGATGCCATCGACGCGGTCACGCGCCGCGCCGCGGGCTGAGTCCGCGCTTCTTCCTTCCCTTTTTCTTCCACCCACCGCCTCGAGGAGCACCTCCATGCCCAAGCCACGCCTGCCGTTTTCCTTCCTGCTCGCTGCCGCCCTCGTGCTGCCGGCGCTCTGCGCGAGCGCGCAGGAGAGCGACACCCTCGCCAAGATCAAGGCCAGCGGCGCCATCACCTTCGGCTACCGCGAGTCCTCGTTCGGCTTCTCGTACCTCGACGGCAACCTCAAGCCCGTGGGCTACAGCATCGAGATCTGCAAGCGCATCGTGGAGGCGGTGAAGAGCGAACTCAGGATGCCGGCGATCGAGATCCGCTACCAGGCCGTGACCTCGGCCAACCGCATCCCGCTGGTGCAGAACGGCACGGTCGACATCGAGTGCGGCTCCACCACCAACCTGGTCGAGCGCCAGAAGCTGGTGGCCTTCTCGCCCGACATCTTCCGCTACAACGTGCGCATGCTGGTGAAGGCCGATTCGGGCATCAGGAGCATCGCCGACCTGCAGGGCAAGACGGTGGTGACCACCACCGGCACCACCTCGTTCCGGCTGCTGCGCGAGGCCGACAAGGGCAAGAACCTCGAGGTCACGAGCCTCGGCGGCAAGGACCACAGTGATTCCTTCCTGCTGGTGGAGAGCGGCCGCGCGCAGGCCTTCGTGCTCGACGACATCCTGCTGGCCGGCCAGCTCGCGAACGCGCGCAACCCGAAGGACTTCCTGATCACCGGCGAGAGCCTGCGCACCGAGAACCAGTCGCTGATGTTCCGCAAGGACGATCCGGCTTTCAAGGCCATCGTCGACCGCGTGGTCTCGGGCATGATGAAGTCCGGCGAGATGGAGACGCTCTACGGCAAGTGGTTCACCTCGTCCATTCCGCCCAAGGGCATCAACATCAACTACCCGCTCAACGCCGAGACGAAGGAAGCCTTCGCCAATCCCTCGTCGAAGGGCATCTGAGCCGCATCACGTCCCCATGACCCGCATCGCCCTGATCCACGCGCTCTCGCATTCGGTCGCGCCCATCAACGACGCCTTCGCGCGCGACTGGCCGCAGGCGCTGCGCATGAACCTGCTCGATGACAGCCTGTCGGCCGATCTCGCGCGCGACGGGCGCGGGCTCGACGCGGCCATGCACGAGCGCTTCCAGCGGCTCGCGCAGTACGCGGTCGACACCGGCGCCGAGGGCATCCTCTTCACCTGCTCGGCCTTCGGTGCCTGCATCGAGGCCGTGGCGCGGCGCCATGCGACGCTGCCGGTGCTCAAGCCCAACGAGGCGATGGTGGAGGAGGCGGTGCAGGCGCTGCGCGAGGCCGGCCCCGGCGCGCGGCTGGGGCTGATCGCGACCTTCGCGCCCACGCTGGCCTCGATGCCGCCCGAATTTCCGAGCGGCATCGCGTTGGTGCCGGCACTCGCCGAAGGGGCGCTCGAGGCGCTCAACGCGGGCGACGGGGAGCGGCACGATGCGTCGATCGCCAGGCAGGCCGAGGCCTTGCGCGCGCAGGGCTGCAGCCACATCGCGCTAGCGCAGTTCAGCATGGCCCGCGCACGCGCGGCCTGCGAACGGGCCTCGGGGCTGCCGGTGCTGACCACGGTCGACAGCGCGGTGCGCGCGCTGCGCCGGCGCACCTCAGGCTGAACGGTCGCCGCGCAGCAGGGTGTAGATCGCGGTGGCCGCGATCTGCGCCGCGTCGCTGCGGCCGAGCGCGCGCATCCGGCCGGTCTCGCGGTCCACGGCCTGCAGGCCGGCGGCCATGCGACGGTAGATCTCGGCCGAGGGCATGGCGCCGCTGGTGCCCAGCGCGTCGCAGTAGGTCTCGACCAGCAGCTCGTTGAGGCGCTCGCACTCGGCGTTCGAGAGCTTCATCGCGTCGCCGTCGAACAGCGTCGCCACCGCGTGCATCAGGTAGGCCTGGGTCTCGAGCGAGAAGCCCTGCTGCCGCACGCAGTCCTCCATCGCGCTCCAGAAGTACGGGCCCGAGGTGCGGCGCCAGCTCTCGAGGATGCGGCGCGCGCGCGCCGTGAGGTCGGCCTGCGGGTCGCGCGGGCCGCAGGGCCGCAGCGCCAGGCCCTGCAGCGCCAGCGCATGGGCGGCGTCGGCACCGCCGAGCAGGAAGCTCCAGAGCTGCCAGCGCGCATACCACTTGTGGTCGTGGGCGGGGTCGAGCGCCTGCGTCAGGCCGCGTTCGATGTATTCGGCGGCGCCGGCCATCTGCCAGGCCATGTGGCCGTCTTCCAGGTCCAGCGGCTGCAGCCGCTGCGACAGCCGGTCGGCCGCGACCTGGCCCTCGGCCACCAGCGTGGCGCCGCGGCCGCAGCGGTCGATCTCGCCGAGGCAGCGCGCGAGCCGTTCCAGTTCGCCGGTCGAGGCGCCCGTGGCGCGGGCGGCGCGGCACAGCGCGGCCTGGCGTTCGGCTTCGCGGCGGCGCGCATCGTGGCGCGCATGCGCCGCATGGTCGTCGGCGGTCGACGCGTGCTCTTCGAGGCACAGCAGGTGTTCGTCGGCGTCTTTTTCGCGCTCGGGCGCGGGGGCGAGCATGCAATGTCCTTCGGTTGGCCGCCGGCGTGGGGCGTCGGCGCGAGTGGACTGTGACCGCGCCCGGCGGTCGGCGCCATCCCCCAAACTAGGTATGTCATAGAACGATACGAAAATCGGCCGGAGACCGGCACCCGCGACCCTCCGGAGCCTGAACCGGACCTGACCGGCTCCCTCGCGATAATTGCCGCTCTTTCAAGGAGTACGCGTTGGATATCGTTCTGTTGGTCAAGGCCGCCGTCATGGGCATCGTGGAGGGGCTGACCGAATTTCTCCCGATCTCGTCGACCGGCCACCTGATTCTTGCGGGCTCGCTGCTCGGCGGCTTCGACGACGAGCGCGGCAAGGTGTTCGAGATCGCGATCCAGACCGGCGCGATCTTCGCGGTGATCATGGTCTATTGGCAGAAGATCCGCTCGACCGTGGTGGCGCTGCCGCGCCAGGCCAAGGCGCAGCGCTTCGCGCTCAACGTGCTGATCGGCTTCCTGCCCGCGGTGGTGCTGGGCCTGCTGTTCGGCAAGGTCATCAAGGAACATCTGTTCACGCCGGCCGTGGTGGCCAGCACCTTCATCATCGGCGGCTTCATCATCCTGTGGGCCGAGAAGCGGCCGCCGGGCTCGGTGCGGGTCGAGAACGTCGACGACATGACGCCCTGGGACGCCCTCAAGGTCGGCCTGGTGCAGTGCTTCGCGATGGTGCCGGGCACCAGCCGCAGCGGTTCCACCATCATCGGCGGCATGCTGCTGGGGCTGTCGCGCCAGGCGGCCACCGACTTCTCGTTCTTCCTCGCGATCCCGACGCTGATCGGCGCCGGCGTCTACAGCCTCTACAAGGTGCGCTCGCTGCTGTCGGTGGCCGACATCCCGCTGTTCGCGGTCGGCCTGCTGTTCTCGTTCCTGAGCGCCTGGCTGTGCGTGCGCTGGCTGCTGCGCTACATCAGCTCGCACAGCTTCATCCCGTTCGCCTGGTATCGCATTGCCTTCGGCATCCTGATCCTGGTCACCGCCTGGCAGGGCTGGATCGTTTGGGCCGAGTAAGGCTCTAGCCTTCGCCCTCAGGTCGCGCCGACGGGCATTCGCAGCCCGACGCGCGTCGCGCCGGGCGCCGAGGCAATCTCGAAGGCCCCGCCCAGCCGCCGTGCCCGCGTGCGCAGGCTGCGCAGGCCGGTGCCCTCGGGCCGCGGCGGCGCCTCGGGCTCGAAGCCGCGGCCATCGTCGCGCACCTCCAGCAGCAGCTGGCCGTTCTCTTCCACCAGCGACACGTCGACCCGCCGCGCGCCGCTGTGGCGCAACACGTTGGTCAGCGCCTCCTGCAGGAAGCGCAGCAGGTCGAGGTTCTGCGAGGGCGCGAGCGTCAGCGCCTGCAGGCCTTCCACGCGCCAGCGGCATTCGATGCCGTTGGCCTCGAGCAACTGCGTGAGCCGATGCCGCAGCGGCGCGACCAGGTCGGCGAGCGCATGCGCACCGTCGTCGCGACCGTTGGCGTCGATGATCAGCCGCAGGTCGTCGCGCAGCCGCTTGAGCATGGCCAGCAGCTGCGGCGCGCTCAGGTGCTCGGGCGTGCGCTCCAGCGTCGCGATGCTGCCCACCAGCATGCCGCCCAGGCCGTCGTGCAGGTCGCTCGCGAGGTTCACGCGCTCGCCGATGCGCGCATGCGCGAGCTCCAGCGCATGGCGCTGCGACAGCGTGGCCGCGAGCTCGTCCTTGGCCGCGTTCACTTCCTGGATCAGCTCGGTGTTGAAGTTCTCGATCCGGCGCAGGCTCTGCACGAAGCGCCCGGCCTGCGTCAGCGCCATGCCCAGCAGCAGCACGTAGGACGACATGGTGGTGTAGTAGATGTTGCTGTCGATCACCTGGGTGAACACCAGCAGGTCGTGCGCGCCGGTGAGCGCCGACACCGCCATGAAGGGCGCGAGCGAGCGCATCGGGCTGCCGCGGTGGCGCCAGGCGTGGACGATGGCGGCGCTGTTGACCACGATGATCGTCAGCCCGCCGACCAGCGTCCAGATCGCGCGGTGCAGCGGCAGCGCCGCGGGCGCGGCCAGCCACAGGTCGAGCACGCCGACCGCCGCCGCCAGCAGCGAGGCGCCCTCGAGCAGCGGCATGCGGCGGTCGCAGAAGCGCAGCGCGAACACCGCGTAGGCGGTGCTGAAGACCAGCAGCAGCGAGGTGTTGAGCGCCTGCCAGGCCGAGGTGGTGGCGAAGGGCCAGGGGCTGGTGGCGATCTGGTTGTAGCCGAACAGCAACCACAGCATCGACATCAGCGCGAACCAGCCGTAGGCCGTTTCGCGCCGCCGCAGCAGCCACAGCGCCGCGAAGAAGGCCGACACGGCCGCGCTGACCGCGAGGCCCAGCACCTGCAGGTCGCGCCGCACCACGCGCTCGCGCTCGTAGGTGGCCTGCAGCACGGCCGGCGGCCCGACCACGACGGGCCCCAGCCCGGCCTGGTAGACCGCGAGCCCGGAGACGCGCACCAGCAAGGTGTTGGTGCCCGCGCGCAGCAGCGGCGGCGCCAGCAGCCAGTAGCGCGGCGTGTTCCAGGCCCGCGTCAGCGGCTCGACCAGGCTGGCGTCGCGCGAGATCGGCGTGCCGTTGAGGTACACGGCGCCGGCCATGTTGAGGTAGTGCAGCAGCAGGCCGGTCTCGCGCGGTTCCCAGGGCTGTTCCCAGCGCAGCCGGTACCAGGCCACGCCGTCGAAGCCGCTCCAGCGGTCGGCCCAGTTGTCGGGCAGGGCGGCGACCGGCTCCCAGCCGTCCTCGGGCGGACGCGTGTCGTGCCAGCCGGCGGCACGCACGGCCTCGATGCGCAGCGCGGGGAAGTCCTGGGCCAGCGCGCCATGCGCGCACAGCAGCAGCGCCAGCGCCGCGGCCAGGCGGTGCAGCAAGCTCAGCGCAGCAGCCCGTGCAGCCGCGCCTGGTAGACCGCCTCGGTGCGCGATCCGACGGCCAGCTTGCGGTAGATGTTCTTGGTGTGGCATTCCACGGTCAATCGGGAGATCGAGAGCATTTCGGCCATGTCGCGGTTGCTGAGGCCCTGCGACACCAGTTCGAGGATGCGGTGCTCGCGCCGGCTCAGCAGCGCGGCGGCGGGCGCTTCCTCCTTGCGCGGCGCGAGGCCCGACGCGGGCAGCAGCTCGCCGGGCTGGGTGTCGGCGGTCATGGCCGGGATCGGCAGCGGCGCGGGCATGGTTGCCGGCGCGGCGTTCGGCTGGTGCGTGAGCCAGCCCAGGATGCGCCGCGCGATCGCGGGATCGATCGGCGCGCCGCCCTGCTCGATGCTGCGCAGCGCGATGCTGAGCTCGAGGTCGTCGCGCTCCTTCAGCAGGTAGCCGATGGCGCCGGCGCGCAGCGCCGCGAAGATGGTTTCCTCGGTGCGGTAGGCCGAGATCACCACCGCCGGCAGCCGCGGGTGATGCTGTTGCAGCCAGCCGATCAGGTCGACGCCGCTGCCGTCGGGCAGCCCGATGTCGACCAGCGCCACGCCGAAGCTGCGCTCGGCCAGCAGCGCCCGTGCCGAGGCCACGCTGTCGGCCCAGGCGACCTGCGGCGCGGTGCAGCCCAGCGTGCCGAGCACATAGGCCAGCCGCTGCTGCATGGCCGGATCGTCTTCGACCACCAGCGCGGGGGTCAGCGACACGGGTTCTGGGGTTTCCGGAAGAGGCGTGGACATGGCGGCGGCGCGTTTTCCCTGGATTGTCGCCAGTTATTGCAATTTGTATCGCCGCCGTGGTTTTGCTGGCGCGTGCGCGGTGCCACGGACAATCGCGCGCATGCCCGACCTTCGCGAACTCATGCGCCAGTTTCCGCGCGCCGGCCGCCTCGAGGCCGTCTACCTGCGGCCCGCGCGGCGCGTGCCGGTGCAAGCCGTCGAGGGCGCGCAGGCGCTTGCGGGACTGGGACTGGAAGGCGACCGCGCGAGTGCGGCCAAACCCGGCGGCAAGCGCCAGGTCACGCTGATCCAGGCCGAGCACCTGGGCGCGATCGCCGCGCTGGCCGGCCATGCGGTCGTCGACGCCGCGCTGCTGCGGCGCAACCTCTTGGTGTCGGGGCTGAACCTGATCGCCGCGCGCTCGCTGTTCCGCGACCAGCCGCTGGTGCTGCGGCTCGGTGACTCGGTGCGGCTCGAGATCACGGGCCCGTGCGAGCCCTGCTCGCGCATGGAGGAGCTGCTGGGCCCGGGCGGCTACAACGCGATGCGCGGCCACGGCGGGCTGACCGCGCGCGTGCTGGCGGGCGGCCCGCTGCGCGCGGGCGACGCGGTGCGCTGCGAGCCCGCGGACGTCTGACTCAGAGCTTGAAGCCCGAATCCTTCACGAGCTGGCCGAGCATGCGGTCGATCTTCGCGAGCCGTTCGCCCTGGTCGGCCGGCGTGCCGGGCACGGTCGTCATGTCGAGGCCCCTGAACTTCTCCACCACCTCGGGTTGCGCGAGCACCTGCGCCAGCGCGGCGTTGTAGCGCGCCACCGTGGCCTCGGGCACGCCGGCGCCCGCGTAGAGGCCCAGCAGCTCGGTGAGCTCCATGCCGGGCAGGCCGGCCTCCTCGAACGACGGCACCTCGGGCAGCAGCGGCGTGCGCCGCGTCGACGCGAGGATGCGCAGCCGGCCGCTGCGGTGGTAGGGCAGGAAGTCCGACACGCTGGTGATCGCGCCGTGCAGGGTGCCGCCGAGCAGGTCGGGCAGCATCGGCGCCGAGCCCTTGTAGGGCACGGGCAGGCTCTCGACCTGGAAGTGGCGCGCGATCCGGCTCGCCATGAACTCGGGCGCGCTGGCCGCGGCCGGCACGCCGATGGCGGCGTCGCCGCGGTGCGTGGCGAGCCAGCGCCCGAAGGCCGCGAGGTTCGAGGCGTTCGTGGTCGCCGGATTGGTCGCGAGCGCCAGCTCGAAGGTGGCGACGCTGCCCACGGGCCGGAAGTCGCGCGTGGTCGAGAAGCCCGGGTTCTTCACCGTCAGCGGCACCGTCGCCACCGTGTGGGTGTTGGTCAGCATCAGCACCGAGCCGTCGGCCGGCGCGGCCTTGAGCGCGATCGCCGCGAGCTGGCCGCCGGCGCCGGGCCGGTTGTCGACCACCACCGGCTGCTGCAGTTGCAGCGCCAGCTTCTCCGCGACGATGCGCGCGGCGATGTCGGCCGGGCCGCCGGCCGCGTAGCCGACGAGGATGCGGATCGGGTTGCCTTCGGCCCGCGCGCGCAGGAAGGGCGCGGCCAGCAGGCCGGCGCCGAAGGCCAGCGCCGAGCGGCGGGGCAGGGACGTGGTCATGCAGTCCTCCTTCGTTTCAGGCGGCCACCGGGGCCGTGCGCCCGATGCGCGCCAGGATCGCGCGCCGCTCGGCCACCACGCCGGCCACGCGCGCGCGCGCCGCCTCGACGATGTGGGCCGGCGCCTTGGCCGGCGCGCCGCTGTCGAACGGCGGCTGCGGGTCGTATTCGGCGAACAGCTGGATCGCGCGCGCCGTGTCGTCGTCGGTGGCCTGCGCGATCGCACGCAGCGCGCAGTCGATGCCCGAGGTCACGCCGGCGCCGGTGATGCGGTTGCGGTCGACCACCACGCGCTGGTCGCGCGGCGTCGCGCCGACCATCGCCAGCAGTTCGTGCGAGGCCCAGTGGCAGGTGGCCTCGTAGCCCTCGAGCAGGCCGGCCACGCCCAGCAGCAGCGGGCCGGTGCAGATGCCGACCACCCAGCGCGCGCCGCGGCCCTGGCGCGCGAGGAAGTCGACCGTCTCGCGGTCCTCGAACAGCGCCGCGACGCCGGGGCCGCCGGGCACCACGAGCATGTCGAACTGCGGGCAGTCGGCCATCGCCCGCGTAGCGCGGAACTCCCAGCCGAGCTCGGTGCGGATCGGGTCGGTGTGCTTCCACACCAGCGAGAGGCTGGCGCCGGGAATGCGCACCAGCAGGTCCGCGGGCGCGACGTAGTCGGTCGCGGTGATGTCGGGAAAGACGAGCATGCCGATCTTCATGGGGAGACTCCAGGTGTCGAGGTTGGGGATCGGCCCAGTCTAGGAAGCGAAGGGCTGGCATTCGAGACAATTGCCCCATCATTCCTGCCAGCCCTGGCGCGGCCCGCCGGCTTCGGTTCTGCTGCGTCTTTCTCCTTCGCGAAGGCAACGTCTCCATGTCGATCCTGCCCGTCTGGTTCGTGGTGTTCGAGCGCTTCCAGCTGCTCGACGTGTCGGGTCCGCTGCAGGTGTTCGCCACCGCCAACGACGAGCTGCGGCTCGCGGGCCGCGCGCCGGTCTACCGCACGCGCGTGCTGGCCGCGCAGGCGGGGCCGGTGGCCAGCTCGAGCGGGCTCGCGGTGCAGGCCGAGGCCTGGCCCGCGCGCGTGCGCCATGCCGAGGCGGGCACCAGCACCGTGGTCGCGCCCGGCGGCCCGGCCGCATGGAACCCGTCGACGCAAGTGGGCGGTGGCGGCACCGAGGCCGCCGAGGCCTGGCTGCGCCGCCATGGCGCGCGCTTCGACCGCGTCGCCTCGGTGTGCACCGGCGCCTTCGTGCTGGGCCGCGCGGGCCTGCTCGACGGCTGCCGCGCCGCCACCCACTGGGGCGCCTGCGACGCGCTGGGCGCGGCCTTCCCGCGCATCGAGGTGCAGCGCGACGCGATCTACTTCCGCGACGGCCGCCGCTGGACCTCGGCCGGCGTCACGGCCGGCATCGACATGGCGCTGGGCATGGTCGAGGCCGACCTCGGCCGCGCGATCGCCATCGGCGTGGCGAAGAAGCTGGTGGTGTTCTACAAGCGCCCGGGCGGGCAGTCGCAGTTCAGCAGCGCGCTGCTCGCACAGGAGGCCGAGGACCCGCGCATCGAGTCGCTGCACGGCTGGATCGACGAGCACCTGCACGAGACGCTCGACGTGGCGCGGCTGGCCGACCGCATGGCGATGGCGCCGCGCACCTTCGCGCGCTTCTATTTGCAGCGCACCGGCGTCACGCCCGCGCACGCGGTCGAACGCATGCGGCTGGACCGCGCGACGCGGCTGCTCGAGTCGTCGGGCGCCAGCATCAAGGCGGTGGCGCAGCGCTGCGGCTTCGGTTCGGAGGAGATCATGCGGCGCGCGTTCCAGCGGCGCTTCGGCGTGCCGCCGCTCGACTACCGGGCGCGCTTCCGCTGAGGCTCTGTCAGCCCATCAGGTTGCGCAGCGCCGCCTCGATCGCGGCCGCCGTGGCCAGCGGCTTCTCCATTGGAAACAGGTGCGTGCCGTCGAGCATCGCGATCCGGCCCTTGGTCACCTGCTGCGTCATCGCCATGCCCACGCGCTTCATCTCGGCCGACTGGCGCCCGCCGATGAAGGCCGCCTTGCACTTGAGCGGATGGCTGCGCAGCAGCGCGCCGAGGTTGTGCGGCAGCGTGTTGTAGATGGCGGTCTCGACGTCGCGGTCGAAGCTCAGCGCGCGCGTGTCCTCGCTGTCGAAAGTGCCGTGGTCGATGTAGTCGTGCAGCACCTGCTCGTCCCACTTCGCGAAGGCCTTCTTGCTGCGGAAATGCTCGAACACCGCCTCGCGGTGCTCCCAGCTGTTGCGGCGCCGGCGGCTGATCGCACCCGGCGAGATGCTCTTCATGAGCGGCGTGCGCTTCACCATGTTGAGCGTGTTGGCGCGCCAGCCGCCGAGGATCGGTGAGTCGACCAGCACCACGCCGCGCGCCAGCTCGGGATGCCGCGCGGCGCACATCAGGCTCAGGAAGCCGCCGAGCGAATGGCCGACCAGGAACACCGGGCCGCCCGCGCGTTCGGCGCGCGGCCGCGCGAAGTCGGCCAGCTGCTCGACCAGGTGCGGCCAGTTGTCGGTGACCGGGTACTTCGGGTCGTGCCCGAATTTCTCGATGGCATCGACCTCGAAGCCGCGGTTGCGCAGGCTGTCGAGGACGACGCGGTAGGTGCTCGCGGGAAAGCTGTTGCCGTGCGAGAAGACGATCGGCGGCACGGGGTTCAGATGAGCTTTTCGTCGGGCGTGGAGATCTTGCGCAGCGCGCCGTGCCGCGTGGCCGGCATCTTCAACGGATGCTCGGTGGCGCTGTCGTCCCACACCGGGTCCTCGATGCTGTCGAACACCTCGCGCAGCTTCTGGCCCCAGCTGTTGTGCACCATGCGGTAGTAGGGGTTGTCGGCGTCGATGCAGATCACGCGGTCGGTCTCGAGCTTGTTGGCCTCGTAGACCACGAGGTCCAGCGGCAGGCCGACCGAGAGGTTGGACTTCATGGTCGAGTCCATCGACACCAGCGCGCACTTGGCGGCCTCGTCGAGCGGGGTCTCGGGCGTGAGCACGCGGTCGAGCACCGGCTTGCCGTACTTCGATTCGCCGATCTGGAAGTAGGGCGTCTCGGTCGTGGCCTCGATGAAGTTGCCGGCCGCGTAGACCAGGAACAGGCGCATGCCCTCGCCCTTGACCTGGCCGCCGAAGATGAACGAGACGTTGAAGTCCAGGCCCGCGTGCTTGAGCGCCTCTGCATCGCGGTCGTAGACGTGGCGCACGGCCGAGCCGAGCACGCGCGCGGCATCGAACATGCTCTTGGCGTTCCAGATCGTGGTCGGCGTGCCGGGCTCGCCGTTCTCCTGCGTCTCGCGCAGTTCCTCGATCTGCAGGATCTCGCGCACCGACTGCGAGATGCTGAGGTTGCCCGAGGACAGCAGCACCATGACGCGGTCGCCGGGCTGTTCGTAGACGATCATCTTGCGGAAGGTGCTGATGTGGTCCACGCCCGCGTTGGTGCGCGAATCGGACAGGAACACCAGGCCGGCGTTGAGTTTGATGCCTACGCAATAAGTCATTTTTTCGTCTCGCAAGAGCAGTGCCTGCTCATGGGGCTCCGCGGTCGCGTGCATTCAGTTTCTGTAAGGCGTAGAGCGCGTCGAGGGCTTCGCGCGGGGTCATCGCGTCGGGGTCGAGCGCGGACAGCGCGGATTCTACGGCGCTGACCATGGGGGTTTCGGAGGCCGGGGGCGGTGCGAACAGGTCGACCTGTGCACGAGTTTGCGCATGCTGCGACTCGAGCGCTTCCAGCGCCTGGCGCGCATGGTTGACCACCGCCGCGGGCATGCCCGCCAGCCGCGCGACCTGGATCCCGTAGCTCTTGCTGGCCGGGCCGGGCTGCATCTCGTGCAGGAACACGATGTCGCGGCCGGCCTCGGTGGCGCTCACGTGCATGTTGACCGCGCCATGGTGCGTGGCCGGGAATTCCGTGAGCTCGAAGTAGTGGGTGGCGAACAGCGTGAAGGCCTTGGCGCGGTCGTGCAGCTGGGCCGCGATGCCCGCGGCCAGCGCCAGCCCGTCGAAGGTGCTGGTGCCGCGGCCGATCTCGTCCATCAGCACCAGCGACTGCGCGGTGGCACCGTGCAGGATCTGCGCGGCCTCGGTCATCTCGAGCATGAAGGTCGACTGCGCGTTGGCCAGGTCGTCGGCCGCGCCGATGCGGGTGTGGATGGCGTCGATCGGCCCCAGGCGGCAGGCCGCGGCCGGCACGTGCGAGCCGATCGAGGCCAGCAGCACGATGATCGCCACCTGCCGCATGTAGGTCGACTTGCCGCCCATGTTGGGGCCGGTGATGACCTGCATGCGCTGCTGCGGGCCGAGCTGGGTGTCGTTGGCGATGAAGCCGCCCGAGGACTTCTCGGCCAGCCGCGCCTCGACCACCGGATGGCGGCCCTGCTGGATCTCGATGCACGGGTGCGAGACGAAGCTCGGCGCGCGCCAGTGCAGCGTGTGCGAGCGCTCGGCCAGCGCGCACAGCGCGTCGAGCGTGGCGAGCGCCGTGGCCAGCCGCGTGAGCGCGGGCACGGAGGCCTGCAATGCGTCGAGCAGCTGCTCGTAGAGCCACTTCTCGCGCGCCAGCGCGCGGTCCTGCGCGCTCAGCGCCTTGTCCTCGAAGGCCTTGAGCTCGGGCGTGATGAAGCGCTCGGCGTTCTTCAGCGTCTGGCGGCGGCGGTAGTTGTCGGGCACCTTCGAGAGCGCGCTCTGCGTGACCTCGATGTAGAAGCCGTGCACCCGGTTGAACTGCACGCGCAGGTTGCTGATGCCGGTGCGCTCGCGCTCGCTGACCTCGAGCTTGAGCAGGAAGTCGTCGCAGTTCTCGCTGATCTCGCGCAGCTCGTCGAGCTCGGCGTCGTGGCCGGTGGCGATCACGCCGCCGTCGCGCACCAGCGCGGCCGGGTCGGGCTTGATCGCGCTCGCGAGCAGCTCGGCGCAGCCCGGCGGCGGCGCCAGCCGTTCGGCGATCTGCACCAGCAGCGCCGCGGCGCCGGGCAGGGCGGGCGCGAGCTGCTCGGCCTTGGCCAGCGCCAGCCGCAGCGCCAGCAGTTCGCGCGGGCGCACCTGGCGCAGCGCGATGCGCGCCGCGATGCGTTCCACGTCGCTGGTGTTCTTGAGCTGCTCGCGCAGCGTGCGCCAGGGCGCGCCGGCGCCGCCGAGCACGGTGGCCTGCAGCGCGCCGATGGCCTCGAGCCGCGCCTGCGCGTCGCCGCGCTCGCGCCGCGGCGCCAGCAGCCAGCGCTTGAGCAGACGGCTGCCCATGCCGGTCATGCAGGTGTCGAGCAGCGAGAACAGCGTGGGCGAGTCCTCGCCGCGCAGCGTCTGCACCAGCTCGAGGTTGCGCCGCGTGGTGGGCGGCAGCTCGATCAGGTCGCCGTCGCGCTCGACCGTGAGCCGCTGCAGGTGCGACAGCGCGCGGCCCTGCGTGTGCTCGGCATAGCCCAGCAGCGCGGCGGCCGCCGCATGGGCGTTGGTCAGCGATTCGGCATTCCAGGCCGCGAGGCTCTGGCTGCCCATCTGCTCGCTGAGCTTGCGCTCGCCCAGGCCGCCGTCAAACTGCCAGGCCGGCCGCACCGACAGCGTGAAGGGCGTGGCGCTGCGCGCCGCCTTGAGCCGCTGCTCGAAGGCCGGCGTGACCTCGGCGCCGTAGAGCAGTTCGCTCGGCGCGATGCGCGCGATCCAGGCCTCGAGCGCGTCGGCCGGGCATTCGGCCAGCCGCAGCTCGGCACCGGTCACGCTGAGCCAGGCCAGGCCGCAGAAATTGCGCGTGCCGGCATGCACCGCGAGCAGCGTGGCATCGGCCTTGTCGTTGAGCAGCTCGGCATCGGTCAGGGTGCCGGGCGTGACCACGCGCACCACCTTGCGCTCGACCGGGCCCTTGGAGGCGCCGACCTCGCCCACCTGCTCGCAGATCGCCACCGATTCGCCGAGCTTGATGAGCCGCCCGAGGTAGGTGTCGACCGAGTGGAAGGGCACGCCGCACATCACCACCGGCTGCCCGGCCGACTGGCCGCGCTGGGTCAGCGTGATGTCGAGCAGGCGCGCGGCCTTCTCGGCGTCGGCCCAGAAGAGTTCGTAGAAATCGCCCATCCGGTAGAAGAGCAGGGTGTCCGGATGGTCCGCTTTGAGCCGGAGGTATTGCGCCATCATGGGCGTATGACCGGCGTAATCGGGGGCGGCTGCGGCGGGGGTATCTGTCACGGAATGGGCGCGTAAGCCATTGCTGGCGTTGGAGAAAGTGCTGTCTGAGAGTTCGGGCATGGACGCATCGTCGCTGGATCCCGGCCAGGCCATGGCGCGGCGCGCCCGGTATTGTGGCCGACCCGCAAGCCGGTGGGCGGCGTGGGGCGGGATGCGGGGACAAGAGGATGCGAGCGGGCAAAAAAACACCCGCACGTGGGCGGGTGGAGTTCTTCCCTGAAAGGCTGTGGGCGGCTGCTCTTCTGTGTTGGTGGGCGCCCCCTTTTGCGTGACAGCGAAGCGATGTTCGTGTATCGCCCGCACAACGCCTGTCAGTCTTTGCGCGGTAAGACTTGTAGGCGGGCGAAAGAAGTGAGCAAAAAGTCACGCAACTAAACCCTTCGGGCGCTTGCGAGCGGGGATGTTTTAACTTTCGCGCTCCCTCTCGCGGCGGTCAGGCAGCGGAACGCGGCCCCGTGGCACCATCGGCACCCCTCAATCCAACCGCGATCCTGGAGCGCCGATGCTGATCAACTGCGTGGCTTACGAGAACGGCGCCAAGCTGGCCGACATCCCCGTCGAGAGCATCAGCGAATACATCTCGCGGCCCGGCTGCTTCGTCTGGGTGGCGCTCAGCGACGCCACGCCCGAAGAACTGGCCGTGATGCAGCTCGAGTTCGGCCTGCATCCGCTGGCGGTGGAAGACGCCCAGCACGGCCACCAGCGGCCCAAGGTCGAGGAATACGGCAACTCGCTGTTCGTGGTGATGCACCTGGTCGAGCCCTCGGACGCCGGCGAGCAGTGCATCCATGTGGGCGAGGTCGACGTTTTCGTGGGCAGCAACTACGTGCTGTCGGTGCGCAACCGCAGCCGGCAGGGCTTCCTCGGCGTGCGCGAGCGCTGCGAACGCGAGCCCGAGCTGCTGAAGAACGGCGCCGGCTTCGTGCTCTATGCGCTGATGGACGCGGTGGTCGACCGCTACTTCCCGGTGATCGACGCGCTCGAGGACGAGCTCGAATCGATCGAGCAGCAGATCTTCGCGCAAAGCGGCGCGGCGCGCGACAAGATCAAGCAGCTCTACGAACTCAAGCGCCGCAGCATGGTGCTCAAGCGCGCCGTGGCGCCGCTGACCGAGGCGGCCGGCAAGCTGCACGGCGGGCGGGTGCCGCAGATCTGCATGGGCTCGCAGGAGTACTTCCGCGACGTGGGCGACCACCTGGGGCGTATCAACGGCTCGATCGACGCGATGCGCGACACGGTGGCCACCGCGATCCAGGTCAACCTCTCGATGGTCACGATCGAGGAGAGCGAGGTCACCAAGCGCCTCGCGGCCTGGGCCAGCATCTTCGCCGTGTGCACCGCCTTCGCGGGCATCTGGGGCATGAACTTCGAATTCATGCCCGAGCTGAAATTCCGCTACGGCTACGCGGTGGCGCTGACGCTGATCGCGGGCACCTGCGGCTATCTCTACTACCGGTTCCGGCGCGCGGGCTGGCTCTGAGCGGGCACCGGCCGCGCGCCGGTCTCCGTCGAATTTGCTTGATTGTTCAAGCAATACTCTCCAGAATTACGTGATATTTCAAGTAAAAATGGAGACTTCCCGTGCCCACGACCTTCCACCTCGACGTCAACGGCGGCCGCCATGCCGTGCGTTGCGAGCCCGATGCGCCGCTGCTCTACGTGCTGCGCAACGACCTCGGCCTGCACAGCCCCAAGTTCGGTTGCGGCGCCGCGCAGTGCGGCAGCTGCGCCGTGCTGCTCGACGGCCACGAACTGCGCTCGTGCGTGATGCCCGTGTCGGCGGTCGGCCAGGGGCGGCTGACCACGCTCGAGGGCCTGGCACAGCGCCCCGCCGGCGCGGCGCGCGATGCCCTGCATCCGCTGCAGCAGGCCTTCCTCGACGAGCAGGCGGCGCAATGCGGCTACTGCACGAGCGGCATGATCATCGCGGCCAAGGCCCTGCTGGACAGCACCGCACGGCCCGACGAGGCCCAGGTCCGCTCGGCCCTCGACGGGCATGTCTGTCGCTGCGGCGCGCACAACCGCATCGTCAAGGCCGTGCTGCGCGCATCCGATGCCATGGCAGGGGCCGCGCGATGAGCGCCGCCGTGAAAGCCGCCGGTGCGATCTCGCGCCGCACCGCGGGCAAGCTGCTCGGCGGCATCGTCATCGCCTTCTCGATGATCGACCGCTTCGCCGCGGCCGAGGTCGCGCCACCGCTGGGCGGCAGCCTCAAGGCCAACCCGCGGCTCGAGTCGTGGATCCGCATCCAGCCCGACGGCACCGTGACCGTGTTCAGCGGCAAGGCCGAACTGGGCCAGGGCATCCTGACCGCGCTGTCGCAGATCGTGGCCGAGGAACTCGACGTGGCGGTCGGCCGCATCCGCATCAGCGGCGCGAGCACCGTGGCCGGCCCCGACGAGCGCTACACCTACGGCAGCCAGTCGATCGAGCTGAGCGGCGAGGCCTTGCGCCGCGCCGCCGCCGAGGTGCGTGGCCTGCTGCTGGACGCGGCGGCGCAGTCGCTCGGCCAGCCCGTGCAGGCGCTGACGGTGCGCGACGGCACGATCGCGGCGCCCGCGGGTGGCAGCACCAGCTACTGGCGGCTCGCCGAGCGCGGGCCGCGGGCGCTGCTGCAGCACACGCTGACCGGCGGCGCGAAGCCGAAGGATCCCGATGCCTACACCGTGGTCGGCAAGCCGCTGCCGCGCATCGACCTGCCGGGCAAGCTCTCGGGCGCGCCGGCCTTCGTGCAGGACCTGATGCTGCCAGGCATGGTGCATGGCCGCGTGGTGCTGCCGCCGCGCTCGGGCCTGACGCTCGAGGCCTTCGACGAGGCCGCGGCGCGCGCCGTGCCCGGCGTGCTGGCGGTGGTGCGCCACGGCGACTTCCTCGGCGTGGTCGCCGAGCGGGAAGAACAGGCGGTGCGCGCCCGCGCCGTGCTGCAGGCGTCCGCGCGCTGGGGCGGGGCGCTCGCGCCGCTGCCCGACGCCGCGGCGCTTCCCGAGGCCCTGCGCGTGCTGCGCCGCGAGGACAGCCTCATCGCCGACGCCGGCCAGGACCGGTCCGTGCCCGAAGGCCGGCGCCTGCGCGCTGCCTACAGCCGGCCCTACATCTCGCACGCCAGCGTCGGCCCCTCCTGCGCCGTCGCGGTGCTGCGCGACGGGCGCATGCGGCTGTGGTCCCACACGCAGGGCGCCTATCCGCTGCGCGAGGACCTCGCCACCGTGCTGGGGATGCCGGCGACGCAGGTCGACGTGGTCCACATGCCCGGCTCGGGCTGCTACGGCCACAACGGGGCGGACGACGTCGCGCTCGATGCCGCGCTGCTGGCGCGCGCGGTCGAGGGCCGGCCGGTGAAGCTGCAGTGGATGCGCGACGACGAGTTCGCCTCGGCGCCCTTCGGCCCCGCGATGGCGATCGCGCTCGAAGCCACCGTGGGCCCGGACCGGCGCATCGCCGACTGGAACTACGAGGTCTGGAGCAATTCGCATGCGATGCGCCCGGGCCAGCCCGGCGGCATCAACCTGCTGTCGGCCTGGCACATGGCGCCCCAGAGGTGGAAGCCCTCGCCGCCGCTGCGCATCCCGCAGCCCTTCGGCGACGGCGACCGCAATGCCCTGCCCGAGTACGAGCTGCCGCGCCGCCGGATCATCAACCACCTGCTGCTCGACGCGCCGCTGCGCAACAGCTCGGTGCGCACGCTCGGCGCGCATGGCAACGTGTTCGCCATCGAGTGCTTCATGGACGAACTCGCGGCGCTCGCGGGCGCCGACCCCGTGCAGTTCCGGCTCGACCACCTGCGCGACCCGCGCGCGCGCCACGTGGTCGAGGAGGCCGCGAGACGCGCGGCCTGGCCGCCGGCGCCGGTCGCGCGCGGCGACGACGGCTCGGGCGTGCTGCGCGGGCGCGGATTCGCCTACTCGCGCTACAAGAACATGCAGACCTACGCCGCCGTGGTGGCCGACATCGAGGTCGACCGCGCGAGCGGCGAGGTGCGCGTGCCGCGCGTGGTCGCGGTCATCGACACCGGCCGCATCGTGAATCCCGACGGCGTCGCGAACCAGATCGAGGGCGGCATCGTGCAGAGCATCAGCTGGACCCTGAAGGAGCAGGTCCGCTTCGACCGCGAGCGCGTGCTCACGCGTGCCTGGGCCGATTACCCGGTGATGCGCTTCAGCGAGGTGCCGCGCGTCGAGCTCACGATGATCGACCGGCCGCGCGAGCCCTCGCTGGGCGCCGGCGAGGGCGCCCTCGGGCCCGCCGCGGCCGCCGTCGGCAATGCCTTCGCCCATGCCACCGGCCGGCGCATCCGCGACCTGCCGCTCACGCCCGAGCGCGTCCTGGCGGCGCTAAGGCCCAACTAATAAACATGTAGATAATCAAGTCCCTTATGAAAAGGGACTTCAGCCAGCGTTTCGGCTTCATCGTGAAGGACGTGGCCAAGCGCTATGGCGAGGCCTTCGACCGCCTCGCGCGCGAGCGCATCGGCCTGAGCAGTGCCCAGTGCCGGCTGCTCGGCGTGCTGGCCATGGAGGGCGAGGAGGCGCCGCTGTCGCAGGCCGAGCTCGCGCAGCGGCTGGAGCTCACGCCGATGGCCGTGGGCGGCCTGTGCGACCGCATGGAGGCGGCCGGCTGGATCCGCCGCGAGGCCAGCGCCACCGACCGCCGCGTGAAGCTGATCCACCTGCAACCGAGCGCCGAGAAGGCGCTCGATGCCGCGCTCAATCTCAGCGACGGGCTCAATGCGCGCGTGATGGCGGTGCTCGCGCCCGGCGAGCGCGCCCAGTTGCTGGCGCTGCTCGGCAAGGTGCGCGGCAGCCTGCTCGAGATCACGGGCGGCAACGGCCCCGAGGGCGAGGGCAAATGACCGCCGCGCCCGGAACCGCGGTGCCGCACCGCGGGATGATCACCGTCTCGATCATGCTCGCGACCATCATGCAGGCGCTCGACACCACGATCGCCAACGTCGCGCTGCCGCACATGCAGGGCAGCCTGCAGGCCTCGCAGGACCAGATCACCTGGGTGCTGACCTCCTACATCGTGGCCTCGGCGATCGCGCTGCCGCTCACCGGCTGGCTCTGCGGCCACTGGGGCCGGCGGCGCGTGTTCATCATCTCGGTGATCGGCTTCACCATCGCCTCGGCGCTGTGCGGCCTGGCGACCTCGCTGGTGGGCATCGTCGGCGCGCGCCTGCTGCAGGGAATCTTCGGCGCGGCGCTGGTGCCGCTGTCGCAGGCGGTGCTGCTGGACATCAACCCGCGCGAGAAGGTCGGCCAGGCGATGGCGATCTGGGGCGCGGGCATCATGGTCGGGCCGATCCTCGGGCCGCTGCTGGGCGGCTGGCTCACCGACAACTTCGACTGGCGCTGGGTCTTCTTCATCAACCTGCCGGTGGGCGTCTTCGCCTTCTGGGGCATCGCGCGCTACCTGCCCGAGAGCCGGCCTCAGGGCGAGAAGCTCGACATCTTCGGCTTCGTCACCCTCAGCCTCGCGATCGGCATGCTGCAGCTGTTCCTCGACCGCGGCGAGCAGCTCGACTGGTTCGACTCGTGGGAGATCCGGCTCGAGGCCGCCGCCTCGCTGGTGGCCTTCTGCTTCTTCGTGGTCCACACCTGGACCGTGCGCGGCGTCTCCTTCTTCGACCGCGACCTGCTCAAGGACCGCAACTTCGTCACCGGCCTGCTGTTCGCCTTCATCGTCGGCATGATCCTCTACGCGACCATGGCGCTGCTGCCGAACTTCCTGCAGGGGCTGATGGGCTATCCGGTGGTCTACACGGGGCAGGTCACGGCGCCGCGCGGCATCGGCACCATGATCGCGATGCTGGTGGTGGGGCGGCTGGTGCAGCGCGTGGACGTGCGCGCCATCATGGCGCTGGGCTTCGGGCTCACGGCCTTCTCGCTCTACCAGATGACGCGCATCACGCTGCAGATGGACAGCACGCTGATCATCGTCTCGGGCTTCGTCCAGGGCCTGGGCATCGGCTTCACCTTCGTGCCGCTGTCGACCGCCACCTTCGCCACGCTGGCGCCGCGGCTGCGCAACCAGGGCACGCCGATCTTCAGCCTGCTGCGCAACATCGGCAGCAGCGTGGGTATCTCGATCGTGCAGGCGCTGCTCACCGAAGGCTCGAGCGCCGCCCATGCGCAGATCGCGACCACCGTGGCGCCCGGCAATCCGGCGCTGGCCACGCTGCCCTCGATGATGTCGCCCGACAACCTCGCGGGCCTGGCAATGCTCAACGCCGAGGTCACGCGGCAGGGCGCGCTGGTCGGCTACCTCGACGACTTCGCGATCATGATGGTGATCACGCTGGTGGCGATCCCGCTGCTGCTGCTGATCCGCAGCCCGAAGCGCGCGGCGGCCTCGGGGCCGGCGGAAGTGCCGCACTGAGCGGCACCGCGCGCAAGGCCGCTCAGTCCTCGATCGCGTCGTGCGTCGCGGCCGTGCCGCGGCGCCAGTAGCCCGAGGCCCGGATCCACTTCGGATGGGCGCCGCGCTCGCTCACCAGGTGCGCGCGCACGGCCTTCGCCACGCCGGTCTCGCAGCCGACCCAGGCGTGGTAGTCGCCCTCGGGCAGCGCCTGCTTCTTGAGCGTCTCGAGCAGCATCGGGCTCAGGCCCGCCGACACGCCGCGGCGATGCACCCACACCAGCGTGAGCGCGGCACGGGTCTCGAACGGAATCTCGTCCTCGGGGCCGTCGACCTCGGCCAGCACCACCACACGCGCGCCCGCGGGCAGCTCGGCCAGGCGGCGCGAGATCGCGGGCAGCGCGGTGTCGTCGCCGATCAGCAGGTGCCAGTCGAACTCGGTCGGCACGATGAACGAGCCGCGCGGGCCGCCCACGCCGATGCGGTCACCGGGCTTGGCGTTCTCGGCCCATTGCGTGGCGGGGCCGGCCTCGTGCAGCGCGAAGTCGATCTCGAGCGTCTTCGCGGCCGCGTCGTGGCGGCGCGGCGTGTAGTCGCGCATGGTGGGCCGGCCCTCGGGCCAGACCGGGCCTTCGGGGCCCATGGTCGGCAGGGTCAGGCGGCCGGTGGCCGGGTCGGGGAAGAACAGCTTGGCGTGGTCGTCGAAGCCCGGGCTGTGGAAGCCCTCGAGCTCGTCGCCGGTGAGCACGACGCGCAGCAGGTGCGGCGTGACGCGCTGCACGCTCTTCACCGTGAGCTGGCGAAAGCGCAGGTCGTGGCGCACGCGGCGCGGCAGGCGGTCGGGTTGGGGGGCGGTGGAGAAGTCGGTCATGTGCGGTTGACTTTCAAAGACGTTCGATCTGTTGTGCGGCGCTGTCGAGCACCGCGGCGAATTCGTGGGCTTGTTGTTCGGTGAGGGGCGTGCCCGAGAGGCGCAGGCGCATCGCGAGCTTGAGGTTCTCGATGGCGCGCGTGACCTGCGGCGGCCGGCCGCCGCGCGCGCCGGCGCCGTCGACGCCGCCGTTGAGGCGTTCCATCATCGATTCGGCGGTCTCGCGGTTGGCCGCCAGGTACTCGCGCCCGCTGTCGGTGAGGGTGTAGCGCTTGCGGCCGCCGCCCTCGGCGCCGCTCTCGACGCTGAGGTGGCCCAGCTCCTCGAGCAGCGTCAGCGTGGGATAGACCACGCCGGGGCTCGGCGCGTAGCTGCCGCCCAGGCGTTCCTCGATCAGCTTGATGAGCTCGTAGCCGTGCGAGGGCTTGTCGGCGATGAGCTGCAGCAGCACGAAGCGCAGGCCGCCATGGCCGAACACCCGGCCGGCGCCGAAGCCGTGGCGCCCGCCGCGGCCCCGGCCACCCGAGAGGCCGTCCTCGTGCTCGCCGCGCGGGGTGCGGTGGCAATGGTCGAAGTGGAAATGACGCATGGGAGCCTCTCTTTCTGAATCGATATCTGTTTGTGTCTAAATTATTTTAGATATATCTAAATTGACGCGTCAAGAGAGGAGAGAGGCAAGACCGGAGCGCCGTCAGGGGCAATTTAGATAGCCCGCACCGCAGTCCCCGGGCACCGCGAGGCGTTGTTCGCGCCGCCTTACCATCGAGGCCATGGAACGTCTTACCCGCCAGCGTGCCGCCGTGTTCTCGGCCTTCAGCGATGCCAGCCGCGTGCTCACCGCCCCCGAAATCCATGCGCATGCGCGCGAACTCGTGCCGGAGATCAGCCTGTCGACCGTCTACCGCCAGGTGTCGGCGCTGCTCGCGGACGGCGAGATCGCCAAGGTCGAGCTGCCCGGCGAGCCCGCGCGCTACGAGGTCTCGTGCCGGGAGGAGCCGCATGCGCACGCGCACGGCGACCACGCCCACGAACACGAGAAGGGGCAGGGCCGCGCGGGCGACCACCACCATCACTACTTCCATTGCCTGTCGTGCGGCCAGGTGTTCCTGCTGCATGCCTGCCCGGGCCCGATGGACGACCTGGCGCCGCCGGGCTTCCAGGTCGCGAGCCACGAAGTGACCCTGCACGGCAGCTGCGCGGCCTGCGTGGCGAAGGCGGCACCGGCCGGCCGATCGCACTGAACAAGGCACCCGCGCGGGTGCTCATTCTTCTTTACAAAGTTATTGCGAATGAATTCGCAATAACTTAGACTGCTGGTTTCCATCCAACAGCGCGACGCCATGCAAGTCCTGTCCTCCCTCAAAGAAGCCAAGAAGCGGCACCGTGATTGCCAGGTGGTCACCCGGCGCGGACGCACCTACGTGATCTGCAAGTCCAACCCGCGCTTCAAGGCGCGGCAGGGCGGCGCGAAGAACAAGCGCGCCCGCTGACCCCCTGAGACCGCGGCCCGGACGATCCGGGCGCCTCCCCGATCCGCCACGGCACCGGCCCCCGGCGCCCAGCCAATCCCCTTTTCGAACGTCACGGCATGCACCCGCATGCGCGTGAGCCTGCGCGCGTCCACCGCGGATGCCTGCGGGCGTGCGCGCGCCGTTTCCCGCTTCTTCTCTTCGACCGGAACCCTCCCATGCTCAGAGCACAGGGCCTCACCAAGCAGTACGGCAGCCATGTCGCGCTCGACCGCCTCGACCTCGACATCCGCGCGGGCGACATCTACTGCCTGCTCGGCGCCAACGGCGCGGGCAAGACCACCACCATCAACCTGTTCCTCCACTTCATCGCGCCCAGCGCGGGCACGGTGGAGATCAACGGCGTCGACGTCACGCGCCATCCGCTCGCGACCAAGCAGGACGTGGCGTACATCCCCGAGCACGTCACGCTCTACGGCACGCTCTCGGGCCTGGAGAACCTGCGCTTCTTCGCCGGCCTCGCGCTGGGCCGCGCGCTGCCGCGCGAACGGCTGCTCGAGCTCATGACGGCGGTGGGGCTCGACCACGCGGCGGCCGACAAGCGCGTGTCGGCCTATTCCAAGGGCATGCGGCAGAAGGTCTGGATCGCGGTGGCGCTGGCCAAGGAGGCCAAGGCGCTGCTGCTCGACGAGCCCACCTCGGGCCTCGATCCGCATGCGGCCAGCGAGTTCTCCGAGCTGCTGCGGCGCGCCGCCGACCAGGGCGTGGCCGTGCTGACCACCACGCACGACCTGTTCCATGCGCAGCAGACCGCCACGCGCGTCGGCATCATGAAGAGCGGCCGCCTCGTCGACAGCCTCGAGGGCGCGCAGCAGATCGCGCGCATCGACCTGCAGTCGCTGTACCTGCAGCACATGAGGGCCTGAGCATGTGGCGCTGGATCGCGAACCGCGAATTCACCGAACGGCTGCGCGACGGCCGCCTGCTGTGGGCCGGCGGCCTGGTGCTGGTGCTGCTGTTCACCGCGCTCGGCGTGGGCTGGGCGCACCAGCGCGAGGCGCGCGCCGAACAGCAGGCCGCGCAGGCGCTCGACTACCGCGACTGGCTGGCGCAGGACCGGCGCCATCCGCACGACGCCGCGCACCAGGGCATGCATGCCTTCAAGCCCGAGGCGCCGCTGGCCATGGTCGACGCGGGCATCAACCCCTACATCGGCAGCACCGTGTGGCTGCAGGCGCATCGCCAGAGCGAGGTCAAGTTCAATCCCGCGCAGGACGCCACCGGCCTGCAGCGCTTCGGCAACCTCTCGGTCGGCTGGATCCTGCAGGTGCTCGGGCCGCTGCTGGTGATCGTGCTGGGCTTCAACGCCTTCGCGGGCGAGCGCGAGCAGGGCATCCTGCGCCAGACCCTGAGCCTGGGCGTCTCGCCGCTGCGCCTGCTGGCGGGCAAGGCGCTCGCGCTCGCGGCTTCGCTCGCGGTGCTGCTGGTGCCGGCCGCCCTGGTCGCGGCGCTCGCGGTGGGGCTGGGCGCCGCGCCCGGCGAACGCGCCGATGCGCTGCTGCGCCTGGCGGCCTGGAGCCTGGGCTATGCGGTCTATCTCGGCGCCTTCGTGTTCGTGGTGCTCGGCGTGTCGGCGCTGTGCGCCACCTCGCGGGCGGCCATCACCGTGCTGCTCGCGCTGTGGGTGGCGCAGGCCGTGATGGCGCCGCGCGTGCTGTCCGAGGCGGCGCGCGCGGCCTATCCGAGCCCGACCCGGCTCGAGTTCAACCAGGCGCTGCAGGCCGAGCTCAAGCAGGTCTCCGACCGCACCTGGCTGCAGGCCTTCGGCACCACCGAGCGCTGGGGCCGCGACGTGCCACTCAGCCAGTGGGGCATCGCGCTGCGGCTCGACGACCAGGCCTCCTACCCGGTCTACGACCGCCACTACGGCCGCCTCTGGGACACCTGGGAGCGCCAGCAGCGGCTGCAGGAATGGAGCGGCCTGCTGCTGCCCCTGCTCGCGATGCGCAGCTACTCGATGGGCATGGCCGGCACCGACTTCGCGCACCACCGCAGCTTCACCACCGCGGCCGAGCTGCATCGCCGGCGGCTGCAGGACCTGATGAGCGAGGACCTGGTCGCGCATGCCGATCCGCTCGGCGACCGCCACTTCGCCTACCAGTCGGGCCCCGAGCTGTGGGCCAAGGTGCCGCCGTTCGTGCACCGGACGCCGCGCGTGGGCTGGGCGCTGCGCCACCAGCTGCGCAGCCTGGCCGTGCTGTGCGCCGGCCTGCTGCTGGCCGCGGCCTTCGCGGCCGTCGCCGTGCGCCGCCAACGCGCGCTGGCCTGAGCGCGCCTTTCAGAAAGAGCCAAGCAAGAGGAAGCCATGTCCGTCTCCATCGTCAACCCGCCCCAGGGCTTCAGGCTGCGCGCCGTCATGCGCCAGGAGCTGCGCCTGCTGCTGGCCGACCGCAGCGTCTGGGCCGTGGCCCTGCTGTTCCTGCTGCTGGTCGGCTACGCGCTCGGCAACGGCCTCGCGCAGACCGCGCAGCGCGACCGCGCGCAGGCGGCCGTGGCCCAGGCCGACCGCGACACCCGCGCGGCGCAGCGCGCGCAGCTCGAGGCCATCCTCGCGGGCCGGGCCCAGCCCACGCCGTTCGAGAACCCGGCCGATCCCTCGCGCATGGCCAGCAGCTACGGCGCGCAGCACGCGATCCTGCCGAGCGCGCCGCTCGGGCCGGTCGCGCTCGGGCGCAGCGACCTGTTCCCGAGCCAGTTCCGCGTCACGCACCAGAGCCGCGTGGCCTTCATGAACCCGAGCGACATCGAGAACCCCTGGTACCTGCTGAGCGGCCAGTTCGACCTGGCTTTCGTGCTGGTCTACCTGCTGCCCCTGCTGATCTTCGTGCTGGGCTACAACCTGCTGTCGGCCGAGCGCGAGAACGGCACCCTGCGCCTGCTGCTCTCGCAACCGCTGCGCCTGCGCACGCTGCTGGCCGGCAAGCTCGCGGTGCGCGCCGCCGCGCTGTTGGTGCCGGCGGTGCTGCTGCCCGTGGGCGTGCTGCTGCTGGCGCGGCAGGCGGGCTTCGCGCCCTCCGCGCCGGGCGCGGGCACCGTCACCTTCTGGTGGGCGCTGCTGGTGGGCGCCTATGCGCTGTTCTGGTTCGCGCTGGTGGTGGCGGTCAATGCCTTCGGCGCGCCCTCGGCCACCAACGCCATGGTGCTGATGATCGCGTGGGTGCTGCTGGTGCTGGTGGCGCCGGTGCTGCTCAACCTCGCGGTCACGCAGGCCAGCCCCGCGCCCTCGCGCACCGAGCTCGCGACCCAGACGCGCACGCTCACGGCCGCGGCCATGAAGCGCCATGCCGAGCTGCTGAGCACCGACTACAAGCACGTCGGCCAGGGCGCGCTGCTGCTGCCGCGCGACGGCAAGATCGAGATCAGCGCGCGCGGCCTCGCCAACTACCGCATCGAGCGCGAGATCGACGAGGCCATCGCGCCCGAGCTCGAGCGCTTCGAGCGCCAGCACGCGGGCCAGCAGCGGCTGCTCGAGCGCTTCGGCGCGCTGTCGCCCGCGGCCGTGGCCTACGAGGGCATGACCGGGCTGGCCGGCACCGGCGCGCGGCGCCATGCGCAGTTCGTCGCGCAGACGGTGGGCTTTCATCTCGCGTGGAAGCACTTCTTCTTTCCGCGCATCGAGGAACGCAGCGCGCTGATGCCGGCCGATTTCGACCGCATCCCCGCGTTTGCATGGCGCGAGGAATCGCCGCGCGAGCTGCGCGATCGTGCGCTGGCGGCCGTGCTGCAACTGCTGCTGCCGAGCCTGCTGCTGTTCGGCCTCGCGGGCTGGCGGCTGCGCCGCTTCTCGGTGGCCTGAGCGCGCACGCAAAAAGAACGATCAATCTCCGGAGGGAATTTCAGATGAAACACACGATGTCGGGCGTGGCCGCGGCCATCGCCGCGCTGTCCATGGCGGGCGCGCAGGCACAGGAGCAACCGGCGCAACAAGCGCAACAGGCACTGGGCGCGATCACGGTCGAGGGCAACCGCGACGCCGAGGGCCTGCACCTCGAGGGCAGCAGCGGCAGCGCCTCGCGCCTGGGCCTCACGGTGCGCGAGACGCCGGCCTCGGTCGAGGTGCTGTCGCAGGACCTGATCCAGCAGCGCGGCGCGCGCACCTTCAGCGAGGCGCTGCGCGGCGTCACCGGCCTCGCGGGCGGCGGGCCGCCGTCGTCGCCCACCACGCTGTCGACGCGCGGCTTCACCAGCCTGCTCTATCTCTACGACGGCGTGCGCACCTCGGGCGCGGGCGTCACCAACCGCGTGCAGGACACCTGGAACTACGACCGCATCGAGGTGCTCAAGGGCCCGGCCTCGGTGCTCGACGGCGAGGGCGCGATCGGCGGCGTCGTCAACTTCGTGACCAAGCGGCCCGACCGCAACAACCCGAACCGCGAGCTGTCGGTCGGCTACGGCAGCTTCGGCGCCACGCGGCTGGGCGTGGGCTTCGGCGGGCCGGTCGGCGAGTCGGGTGCCTACCGCCTCGACTACAGCCACAACGACAGCCGCGCCGGCAACGTGCCGGGCAGCGGCGAGCGCATGGACCACTTCACCAGCGGCCTGGCCTTCGACCTCGGCGGCTCGGTCAAGCTCGACCTGAGCTTCGACTACCTGAAGGACGACAACAAGGCCTACTGGGGCACGCCGCTGGTGCCGGCCTGGTTCGCGACCGAGCCCACGGGCGTGGTGCGCACGCCCGACGGCCGCGTCATCGACCGGCGCATCGCGCGCATCAACTACAACGTGCTCGACAACGAGAACACGTCCGAGACCTACTGGCTCAGCGCGCGCCTGAGCGGCCGCCTCGGCGACAACTGGTCGTGGCGCAACACGGTGGCGGCCAACAAGTCGCAGCGCCTGTTCCGCAATTCCGAGAGCGCCGTGTTCGTCGCGCCCGCGAGCATCGCGCGCGACCAGACCCAGATCACGCACGACCAGGACTTCTGGCTCGAGCGCTTCGACGCCATTCACCACGGCACCTTCGGCGGCATGGACAACCGCTTCGTGGTCGGCGGCGAGCTCAGCGGCACCCGCTTCGACAGCCAGCGCCGCTTCTCCGACGGCCAGGCCTCGACCGCCGCCGCATTGCGCGTGCCGGCGCTCGCGCCGTTCACGGGCTTCTACAGCGACGATCCGCGCCTGAGCGCCACCGGCGCCGGCAACCGCACCGACACCACCTCGCGCGTCGACGTGAGTTCGGTGTTCGTCGAGGATGCGCTCAAGCCGCTGCCCGGCCTCACGCTGGTGGGCGGCTGGCGCCACGACCGCACCAAGGTGCAGCGCGGCATCGCCGACCTCAACACTGGCGGCTACAGCCGCTTCGACACCAGCTACCGCACCGACTCGGGCCGGCTCGGCGCGGTCTACGACTTGTCGCCGCAATCCAGCGTCTACGCGCAGTACACCAACGCCACCGTGCCCGTGGGCTCGTTCTTCCTGCTGTCGCAGTCGAATGCCAACTTCCCGATGTCGCGCGGCAAGCAGGCCGAGGTCGGCTTCAAGCAGAGCCTGCCCGAGGCCCGGCTCGAGTGGACCGCCGCGCTCTACAAGATCGAGCTCGACAACGTGCTCTCGCGCGATCCCAACAAGCCCGGCGACACCGTCAACAACGGCCGCCAGTCCTCGCGCGGCGTCGAGCTCTCGGCCGTGTGGCGGCCCACGCGCCAGCTCACGCTGGCGGGCAACCTCGCGGCGCTCGATGCGCGCTTCGACACGCTGGTGGAGGCCGGCGGCGTCTCGCGCGTGGGCAACACCCCGCCCAACGTGCCGCGCCACGTGGCCAACCTGTTCGCCACCTGGCGGCCCGACAACTCGAACTTCGAGTGGTTCCTCTCGCTCAACCGCGCCGGCCACGTCTTCACCGACACCGCGAACCAGATCCGCATCGAGGGCTACACCACCGTCGACGCGGCCGTCAGCTACCGCCTGAAGCCTGCCCTGCTGACCTTCCGCGTGCGCAACCTCACGGACCGGCTCTACGCCACCTGGGGCGGGCGCGCGGCGAGCCAGGTGTTGCTGGCGCCGGGACGCAGTTTCGAGGTGTCGGCGCGCTTCGACTTCTAGCCCGCGCCCAGGCCAGCGAAGCCGCCCGGCATCTGGCCGATCGCGGCGCGCAGGGCATCGGCCTGGCGCCGCGACTGCATCAGCGCCAACCCGTTGGCGCCGAGTGCGCGCCGCCGCGCATCGTCGCGCAGCAGCGCGAGGCAGGTGGGCACGATGCCGTCGTACGAAGTGAAGGCCACGGCGCCCGCGTACGCACGTTCCGCCTCGCGATCGTCGCCGGTCTCCGACACCACGCAGCAGCTGTTGGCCAGCAGGTAGGACACGCGCACCACCTCGAACAGCCGGCCCTCGTAGTGGTGCAGGTTCAGCACGACGCGGCTGCGCGCGATGTAGTCGTCGCGCGCGGCGCCGTAGACGCCGAACAGCGCGACCACGCGCAGCCCCGCGTCCTCGAGGGCCCGCAGTGCGTCGCGCCGCCGGTCGTTGACCGAGCCGTAGAACAGCACGTCGATGTCTTGTGCCTCGCGCGGCACGATGCGCCGCAGCGCGTCGGCATGGCCCACTTCGCACAGCGTGGCCGCGATGCCCATGGAGCGCAGCAGCGCCACGTTGCGCGCGCTGTAGTCCCACACCGGGCGCCGGCGCAGCAGGTCGAGGTAGCGCTCGGACCACCAGGGCGAGCCGGGCGACAGCTGCTCGAGGTTGAACAGGATCGCGCGGCGCGGCGGCCGGTCGGCGATCGCGGGCAGCAGGTTGGCGCCGAGCACGATCGTCTCGCCCTCGGGGCGGCGATGCACGATCGGCGCGGCCACGCCGAGTTCGCGCAGGCCTTCGCTCAGCGCGAGCGCGAACTCCTCGAAGGCGCCGCTGTGGGCATAGCCGGGCGGCGTGACGATCCAGATGCTGGCAGGGGGCACGTGGCGTGCTCCTTGGCGGAAAGGAGACCGATGATAGTCAGCGGTCCCCGCCGAAGCGTCCCTCGATCGACGCGCCGGCCACGAGGCGCAGCTCGCCGCGGTGCGCGTTCGCGATGGCACGCAACAGCGCCTGGCGGTGCGCGCGGGCCAGATGCTGGCCTGGCGTTTCGATGGCGTCCTGCGCTGGCGCATCACCCGCATGCACGGCGATGCGGAAGCGCGTGCCGTCGATCTCGCTGACCACGATGCAACGGGACTTCGCCTGCGGCGCGAGCTCCTCGAGCGCGAGCCGCACGAACTGCGCGATGCGTGCCGGATCGCCGAGGCCCTCGCCATGGCCGAGCCGGTCGTGCTCGATCGCGATCGCCTCGTGCGAGGCACGCCGCGCCTCGATCGCCTCGCCGACCACCTGATGCAGCGGGAAGCGCTTCGCGACCATGGCGATGGGCCGCCCGGCCGCGAGCCGGCAGAAGTCCGCGAGCTCCTCGGCCTGCTCGTGGGCGCGCACGGCCGCGCTGTCGATGTGCTCGAGTACCGCGTCGGCCTCGTTCAGGTCGCCGCGCCGCGCCAGCAGGTCCACGCCGAGGCGGATCGCGGACAGCGAGTTGCGCACGCCGTGCATGGCGGCGTCCATGAGCCGGTCCATCGAGGGGGCTGCCGTGCGTGCGCCGGGCCCCAGGGCGGGCGCGCTCCAGTGGGACAGCGCCCAGTTCACGGCGGACGGGCGCGGGCTGCCGGTGGATGTCGCGGGGGCGGCGGGTGGAGCCATGGACGATGCCGGCTGCGCATCGCCGTTCGGAAGGAGGTCGGGCATGTCGTCACGCAAAGGCGCCGTCGGGAGGATCCGGGCGGCCGGCCTGGCGCGCTCGCGATGTCGGCGCGCGTGCGGCGGGCGATCCGACGCGGAAATGATGCACCGCCGCACGCCGGGCCGCTGTCGGGCGAAGCGGCAGCGCGTGTAGGCGGATGCCGACGTTCAGGGCCTGCGCGCGGCCGTGCGCAGCGTGCCGGGATCGGGCGCGTCGTGCTGGTCGGCATCGGTCAGCGTGCGCAGGAAGGCCGCCACGTCGCGGATCTCGGCCTCGCTGAGCGCCGGCTTGCCGCCGGGCTTCCGGCCGAAGGGCGGATCGGTGTTGACGTTGGCGTGGTACTGCGCGGGCAGGTCGTCGAAGCGACGCACGCGGCCGTCCTTGCCGCGCCCGTACCAGCGCTGCGGCGCCGTGTCGCGCTGCGCATAGAAGCGGATCACTTCCTCGAGCGAATGGAACACCCCGTTGTGGAAGAAGCTCTGGCGCACCGCCACGTTGCGCAGCGAGGGCGTGCGGAACAGGCCGCAGTACTCGGGGCGGTCCTTCATGTCGGTGCGGATCGGGCCGCACACGCCCATGTCGTGGTAGCCGGGGTCGGCGTTGGCTGCGAGCTTGCGGTTGCGCGGCACGCCGAGCGCGATCTGGCCGAAGTCGCTGAACAGCGGGAAGGCGCCGTCGGGCGTGCGCTCGCTGATGTGGCAGGAGGCGCAGTTGCCCTTGTCCTCGGCGTTGAAGAGGGCGAGGCCGCGTGTCTCGGCGGGGCCGAGCGCCGCCTTGCCGCGCAGCACGGCGTCGTACTTGCTGCTGAACGGGTAGAAGTCCGACGGCGATTGCTGGAAGGCCTCGAGCGAGAGCCCGGCCGCGCGAAACGCCATCTTCGGATCTCCGAACACCTCGTCGCCGAAGGCCGCGCGCATGTCGCCCGCATAGGCCGCGTGCTCGAGCTTGCGCACCACCTCCTCGACCGAGGCATTGGCCATCTCGGCCGGCGACAGCAGCGGCAGCGTCGCCTGCTCGTGGGCCGAGCCCGCGCGGCCGTCCCACATGCGCCCGCCCGTGGGGCCGGCATCGACGCTGTCGTCGCCGTCGTTGTCGTGGTGGTGCTCGGTGAAGGCGGTCAAGGTCTGCAGGTAGCGCAGCGAGGGCACGGCGCGCGGGCCCTCGGTGCGGCCGTCGGGGCCGGCCAGCTGCACCGACAGGGCATTCGGTGGTCCCCAGGCGTGCTGGGGATCGTGGCAGCTCGCGCACGACGTCCGCCCCGAGGCCGAGAGGCCCGGGTCGAAGAAGATGCGTCGCCCCAGTTCGCCCAGTTGTTCCGGCGTGGGCTGGCGGCGGCCCGGCAGCACGGCATAGGGTGCATCGAGATAGGCCGGGCGCGCGGGCTCGGTGGCCGCCACGGCGGCCGGCGCGTTCGCCGCTGCAGGCGATGCGACCGGGGGCTGCGTGCCTGCCGTGGGCGCCTGCTCGCAGGCCGCGAGCAGCAGGGCGGCCGCGGCAAGCAGGGCCAGGCGGCGGAAAGGGCGAGGCATCGGGTACAGGTGCAGCGGGAGAAGAAACGGGGCCGGGCCGCGGACGAGCCTAGGAGGGCCGCATGTCAGAACCATGACGCGGCGCGGGGATTTCTTAGGCCTGAATGAGCAAGGGAGCGAAAGCGCTGCGTGCAACGCGGCTGTCATCCGTTCCTCGGAGCATCGCGCGGCCGGGCCGCCGGCCTGGTTCGTCCCTCTTTCATGACAACACAACGATGACCGCCTCCACTCGCAGCAGCGGTGCGCTCGCCTCGGCGCGCACCTTCGTCGCCCGCTTCAAACCCTGGCCCGTGGCCCTCGCCGCGGCGACGCTCGTCGTGGCCTGCGCCAGCGACTCGGACCAGGGCGCGGTCGGCGGCATGTCGGGCGTGGTCGCGGGCGGCGCCTTCCGCAACGCCAAGGTCTGCATCGACGGCAACGGCAACGGCCGTTGCGACCGCGGCGAAGCCAGCACCACCACCGATGCCAACGGCGCCTTCACGCTCGCGGGCCAGGGTGCGGTGGTGGCCGAGATCGGCAGCGGCATCGAGAGCGGCGTGGCCCGGCCACTGGTGTTTCGCGCACCGGCCGGCGCCGGCGGCGTGGTCAGTGCGATCAGCACCGAGCTCGCCGCGCTGATGGATGCCAACGGCGGCAACTTCGCCGCCGCGCGCAGTGCCCTGGCCACCCGCCTGGGCGTGAGCGAAAGCCAATTGCTGGCCGACCCCGGCAGGATCGGCGATGCCAGGGCCAAGGCCGTGCTGCAGACCGAGATCGACCAGTCGCTCGAGCGCATCGCCGAGGCCGTGGCCGAGGCCGGCGGCAGCGGCGACCGGGTGGCGGCCCTGCGCAACCGCTTCGCGCTCGACGAGATCACCCAGGTGGTCGTGATCTACGCCGAGAACCGCGGCTTCGACAACCTCTTCGGCCTGTTCCCGGGCGCCAACGGCATCCCGGGCGTGAACCCGAGTTCGTCGGCCCGCGCGAGCGAGCCGCAGAAGGATTTCGACGGTGCCACGCTGCCGAACCTGCCGCCCGTGTGGGGCGGCGTGACCGCGGGCGGCCAGGAGGTCACGATCGCCGAGAACCGGACGATCGGGATGCCGAACCGCATGTTCCAGATCGATGCGCCGGGCGGCTTCCACGACACGCACCTGCAGGCATCGCAAGGCGTCATCACGCGCGACCTGGTCCATCGCTTCTACAACAACCAGATGCAGATCAACGGCGGCAAGAACGACAAGTTCGCCGCCTATTCCGATGCCGGCGGCCTCAGCATGGGCTACTACGACGGCAGCAAGATGAAGCTCTGGGAGGTGGCCCGGCAGTACACGCTGGCCGACAACTTCTTCATGGGCGCCTTCGGCGGTTCGTTCCTGAACCACCAGTACCTGGTCTGCGCCTGCGCGCCGCTGTACCCGAACGCCGGCGATCCCGCGTCGCCGGGCCACGGCTCGATCTCGGCCATCGACACCGATGCCGACGGGAACTTCGTGCGGCTCACGCCCGCGGCCAACTCGCCGGCCTCGGTGCTCGCGGGCGCGCCCGTCTACAAGAAGGACAGCACCCTCACGCCGAAGGATGCCGCCGGCAACTTCTATGCGGTCAACACGATGCAGCCGCCCTACCAGCCGAGCAACAACGAGCCGGCCAAGGACGCGCCCCACCGGCACTACGCCGATCCCAAGTCCGCGACCACGCTGCCGCCGCAGACCCAGGCCACCATCGGCGACCTGCTCACGGCCAAGGGCCTGAGCTGGGCCTGGTACGGCGGCGCATGGAACAGCACCACCGCCATCGCCGAGGGCGACCGCAAGTTCCCGGCCGCCGTGCCGCCGGCCGCGCAGACGCCGAACTTCCAGTTCCACCACCAGCCCTTCAACTACTACGCCGCCTTCGATCCGGTGCGGCACCCCGAGGCACGCGCCGCCCACCTCAAGGACTTCGACGCCGACTTCCTGAAGGACGTCGCCAACGGCACGCTGCCGGCCGTGAGCTTCTACAAGCCGCAGGGCAACCTGAACCAGCACGCCGGCTATGCGAGCGTGGCCGACGGCGATGCCCACATCGCCGACGTGATCGCCAAGCTCAAGGCCAGCCCGCAGTGGAAGCACATGCTGGTGGTCGTGACCTACGACGAGAACGGCGGCTTCTACGACCATGCGCGCGTGCCCAAGGCCGACCGCTGGGGCCCGGGCACTCGCATCCCCGCGCTCATCGTGTCGGACTTCGCGAAGAAGGGCTTCGTCGACAAGACGCAGTACGACACCGCCTCGACCCTGCGCTTCATCACGCACCGCTGGTCGCTGCCGGTGCTGCCGGGGCTGGTCGAGCGCGACAAGGCGCTCGCGAAGAACGGCCTGCAGCCGATGGGCGACCTGACGAGCGCGCTGGACTTCAGGCAGAAGTCCTGAGCGCAGCGGCACGGCGCTTCTAGGCGCCGGGCTGCTCGAGCACGCTCTCGAGGAAGCGCTGCGCCGCCGAGGTCTGCGCGCCCGGCGGCAGCGCGAGCGCGATGCCGATCGCGACCTGCGCGCCCGCGCCCGAGAGCGGCTTGAACACGACGTTGCGCGCCACGTGGCGCGTGGCGACCGAGGGCACCAGCGCCACGCCCAGGCCGCTCTCGACCAGGCTGATCAGCGTCTGCACCTGCACCGCTTCCTGCTGCACGTTCGGGATGAAGCCCGCCTGCTGGCAGGCCAGCAGCGCCGCCGCATGCAGGCCCGGCACCTCCATCGCGCCGTACATCACGAAGGGCTCGTCGGCCAGGTCGGCCAGCGCCAGGCGACGCCGCCTTGCGAGCGGATGGTCGGCCGCGACCGCGGCCACGAACACGTCGCGCTCGGCCGGGAAGATACGCGCATGGCAGGCGCGCCCGATCGGGAAGCGCACCAGGCCCACGTCGACGTCGCCGGCCTCCACCATTTCGACGATGCGCGCGGTGGTCGATTCGCCGAGCTGCAGCTGCACGCCGGGATAGCGCGCGCGAAAGCGCGGCAGCACGCGCGGCATCAGCGCATAGGTGGCCGAGCCCACGAAGCCCACGCGCAGGATGCCGGCCTCGCCGCGCGACGCGGCCTGCGCCGCGCGCGCGAACTGCTCGGCATGGAAGACCGCGCGCCGCGCCTCCTCGAGTGCCGCCGCGCCCGCGGGCGTGAGCTCGGTGCCGCGCCGGTTGCGCACGAACAGCGGCACGCCCACCTGCTCCTCGAGCCGGCGTATCGAGGCCGACAGCGGCGGCTGCGCCATGTGCAGCCGCTCGGCCGCGCGGTGGAAGTTGAGGGTTTCGGCAAGGGCCACGAAGTGGCGCAGCTGGCGGATGTCCATGATCTGCAAACGGTATCACAGAGCAGGTATTTGATATTGGACGGCATCCAGTCCCCTTCGCAGAATCGGCGCAGGAGACAAACAGACGATGCTTCCCCTGCAGGGCGTGAAGGTGCTCGACCTCTCGAGCGTGGTGTTCGGACCCCTGGCCAGCCAGACGCTGGCCGACTACGGCGCCGAGGTGATCAAGGTCGAGCCGCCCGAGGGCGATTCCACGCGCCACACCGGTCCCGCGGCCGAGCCCGGCATGGCGGCCGTGTTCCTCGGCAGCAACCGCAGCAAGAAGAGCGTGGCGCTCGACCTCAAGCAGAGCGCCGCGCGCGAGGCGCTGATGGCGCTGGTGGCGCAGGCCGACGTGTTCATGCACAGCATGCGGCCGCAGAAGCTCGGCGGCCTCGGCATCGATCCGCAGACGCTCATCGAGCGCTTTCCGCGCCTGGTCTACGCGGGCCTGCACGGTTTCTCGCAGCACGGTCCCTACGCGGGCCGGCCGGCCTACGACGACGTGATCCAGGGCATGTCGGGGCTGGCCTCGCTGATGCAGATGCAGTCGGGCGAGGCGCGCTACCTGCCGACCATCGCGGCCGACAAGACCTGCGCGCTGGTCGCGGCCCAGGCCATCCTGGCCGCGCTGTTCCGGCGCGAGCGCACGGGGCAGGGCGGTTTCGTCGAGATCCCGATGTTCGAGACCATGGTGTCCTTCAACCTCGTGGAGCACCTCTACGGCAACCACTTCGAGCCGCCGCTGGCCGAGGCCGGCTATCCGCGCGTGCTCACGCCCTGGCGCCGCCCGTGGCGCACCGCCGACGGCCACATCTGCATGATGCCGTACACCTCGCTGCACTGGCGCCGCTTCTTCGCCGAGGTGGGCGAGCCCGCGCTGGCCGACGATCCGCGCTTCGTCGACATCGCCGCGCGCACGCAGCACATCGGCGAACTGCTCGCGCTGGCCGGCGGCTTCGTCGCGCGCGGCAGCACCGCGCACTGGCTCGCCACCTGCGAGCGGCTCGAGATCCCGGCCGCGCCGGTCAGCCGCCTCGAGGACCTGCCGCGCGACCCGCACCTGGCGGCCACCGGCTTCTTCGCCGAACTCGACGACCCGCGCATGGGCCGGCTGCGTTTTCCGGGCGTGCCGGTGCGCTTCGACGGCGAGCGCGCGCCCGTGCGCATGCCGCCGCGCCTGGGCGAGCACACGCGCGAAAGCCTCGTGGCGGCCGGCGTGCCGGGCGCGCATGTCGATGCGCTGATCGCCGACGGCGCCGCCATCGTCCCTTCCGCCTGAACAACGCAACGCAGCGAGACCCGCATGAACGACAAGACCCACACCTTGCCCCGCCTCACCGCCGAAGACGCCGCGCTGCCGCGCCTCGGCCAGGGCTTCGTCTGGCAGGACCTGGCGCCGGGCCAGCGCCTGCGCACCTTCCGCCGCACCATCACCGAGGCCGACCTCGTCGCCTTCATCGGCGTGACCGGCATGGTCGAGGCGATCTTCATCGACGCCGACTACGAGGCCGGCGCGATCGCCGGCCGCCCGGTGCCGGCCGCGCTGACCTACACGCTGATCGAGGGCTTCATCCTGCAGACCATGATCCAGGGCACCGGCCTCGCGATGCTCGAGCTGGTGCAGAAGATCCATGCGCCGGTGCGCGTGGGCGACCGCATCGAGGCGGTGGTCGAGGTCACCGGCATCCGGCCGACCTCGAAGGGCGGCCGCGCCATCGTTGATTCGCGCATCACCGTCTTCAACCAGCACGGCCAGTGCGTCATGCACTACGACGCGCGCCGGCTGCTCGCGGGGCGCGACCCGTCCTGAGCCCGCGCGGGGCGAGCGCCCGCAGAGCGCGATCCCGTGGCACCACCCGTTCCCAGTTCCAACGACACATCGGAGACAAGCCCATGCATTCCAGAACCCCTGGCGCCGCGCGCCCGCCCCAGCGGCGATCGCTGCTGCTCGCCACCGCGGCCGCCATCCTCGCCGCGTCGGCGGCTCCCGCCTTCGCGCAGGGCGGCAGCTACCCGAGCAAGCCGATCACCATGGTCGTGCCCTTCCCGCCGGGCGGTCCCACCGACCTGGTGGCGCGCGTGCTGGCGCAGAAGCTCTCGGAGCAGCTGGGACAGAACGTGCTGGTCGACAACCGCGGCGGCGCCAACGGCAACATCGGCGCGCAGCTGGTGGCGAAGGCACCGGCCGACGGCTACACGCTGCTCTACAACACCTCCTCGATCGCGCTGAGCCCGGCGCTCTACAAGAGCGTGTCGTACGACGTGCAGAAGGACTTCGCACCGGTCGCGCTGGTGGCCGTGGTGCCGCTCGCGCTGGTCACCCATCCCTCGGTGCCGGCCAGCAACGTCAAGGAGTTCGTGGCCTATGCCAAGGCCCATCCGGGCAAGCTCTCGTACGGCTCGGCGGGCAACGGCAACGTCACGCACCTGGGTGCCTTCCAGTTCGTGCAGGCCAACGGCATCGATGCCGCGCACGTGCCCTACAAGGGCAGCGCGCCGGCCGACGTCGACCTGGTCGGCGGCCAGATCCAGTTCATGACCGACACCGTCAACTCGGTGATGGCCTTCGTGCGCGACAAGCGCATGAAGATGCTCGCCGTGACCACGGCCAAGCGCATGTCGCTGTTCCCCGATGTGCCCACGCTGGCCGAGTCGGGCATGCCGGGCTTCGAGGTCGGCGCCTGGCAGGGCGTGATGGTGCCCGCCGGCACGCCCGCGCCGGTGGTCGAGCGGCTCAATGCCGAGATCGTCAAGGCGCTGAAGGCGAGCGACGTGCGCGAGCGGCTCGCGCTGCAGGGCGCCGAGCCGCTGGGCTCGACCCCCGCCGAGTATGGCGCCTACGTGCGCAAGGAACTCGCGCGCTGGGCCGGCGTGGTCAAGGCCACGGGCGTGACGCTCGATTGACCGGAGACGCACCATGACCGCCACACCACGCAAGACACGCACCGCGCGCCGCCGTGCCTTCGGCATCGCGCCCGCGCTGCTGCTCGGATGGGGCCTGCTGGGCAGCGCCGCCCCGGCCGCTGCGCAGGACTTTCCTTCGAAGCCGATCAAGTTCGTCGTGCCCTTCCCGCCGGGCAGCGGCACCGACACCTCGGCGCGCTACTTCGCGCGCAAGCTCAACGAACTCACGGGCCAGCCCGTGGTGGTCGAGAACAAGCCCGGCGCCAACGGCTTCATCGCCGTGAAGGCCGTGCTCGCGGCGCCGGCCGACGGCTATACCGTGTTCGTCGGCAGCAACTCCACGCTCGCGGTCAACGTCGCGCTGTTCAAGCAACTGCCCTACGACCCCGTGGCCGACCTCGCACCGCTCACGATGATGATGCGCTCGCCCGCGCTGGTCGTGGTGCCCGGCAACTCCGAATACAAGACGCTGCCGGCGCTGATCGCGGGCGCCAAGGCCAGGCCCGGCGTGCTCAACTATGGCGCGGGTTCGGCCGGCTACCAGCTGATGTCGGAACTCTTCAACGACGCGGCCAGGGTGCAGACCGCGCACGTGCCCTTCAAGGGCGCGGCCGAGGCCGTGATCGCGGTGGTCTCGGGCACGGTGAACTTCGCCTTCGCCGAGATCACCAGCGTGCAGGAGCTCGCGCGCTCGGGCAAGGTGCATGCGCTGGCCGTGGCCTCCGACCGGCGCGTGCCCGCGCTGCCCGAGGTGCCCACGGCGGCCGAGGCCGGCCTGCCGGGCTTCACGGCCTACACCTGGGTGGCAGGCATGGTGTCGGCCAAGACACCCAGGGCCGAGACCGAGAAGCTCGCTGCGCTGCTCACGAAGATCGAGAAGATGCCCGAGACGCGCGAGTTCTACGAGCGCATCGGCGCCGAGGTGATGCAGGGCGGCCCCGAGGAGATGCGCAATTTCCAGAACGCCGAGATCCAGCTCTGGAAGCGCATCGCGGTGACGGCCCGTGTCGAGCAGCAGTGAGATGAAGAAGCCCGCTGCCGATGCGCCCGTGCCCGGCGCGCTCTCGCACATCCGCGTGCTCGATCTCTCGCGCGTGCTGGCCGGCCCCTGGGCCAGCCAGACGCTGGGCGACCTGGGCGCCGAGGTCATCAAGGTCGAGCGTCCCGGCCGTGGCGACGACACCCGCCTGTGGGGCCCGCCCTTCCTCAAGGACCGCGAGGGCGCCGACACGCGCGACTCGGCCTACTACTTGTGCGCCAACCGCAACAAGAAGTCGGTGGCCATCGACTTCACCACCGCCGCCGGCCAGGCGCTGGTGCGCGAACTTGCCAAACGCTGCGACGTGCTGATCGAGAACTTCAAGGTCGGCAGCCTCGCGCAGTACGGCCTCGACCATGCCTCGCTGCTCGCGCTCAATCCGCGGCTGGTGTATTGCTCGATCACCGGCTTCGGCCAGACCGGCCCCTATGCCGAGCGCGCCGGCTACGACTTCCTGATGCAGGGCATGGGCGGTCTCATGAGCATCACCGGCCGCGCCGACGGTGAGGAGGGCGCCGGCCCGGTCAAGGTGGGCGTGGCGCTCACCGACATCCTCACCGGCCTCTATGCGAGCACCGCCATCCTGGCCGCGCTGCAGTCGCGCGACCTCAGTGGCGTGGGCCAGCACATCGACCTCGCGCTGCTCGACGTGCAGGTGGCCTGCCTCGCCAACCAGGGCATGAACCACCTGTACGGCGGCCGGCCCAGGCGCATGGGCAACGCGCATCCCAACACCGTGCCCTACCAGGACTTTCCCACGGCCGACGGCCACATGATCCTGGCCATCGGCAACGACGGCCAGTTCGCGAGCTTCTGCCGCGCCGTCGGCCAGGCCGGGTGGGCGAGCGATGCGCGCTTCGCCACCAATGCCGACCGCATCGCGAACCGCAGCGCGCTGATCGCGCTGATGCGCGAGGTCACGGTCACGCGCGGCACCGCCGAATGGATCGCGCTGTTCGAGCGCGTGGGCGTGCCCTGCGGTCCCATCAACACCATCGCCGACGTGTTCGAGGACCCGCAGGTGAAGGCGCGCGGCACGCAGATCCGCATGGCGCATCCGGTGGCGGGCGAGATCCCGCTGGTGGCCAGTCCGCTGCGGCTGTCGCAGACCCCCGTGCAGTACCGGCGCGCGCCGCCCACGCTCGGGCAGGACACGCGCGAGGTGCTGGGCGATCTGATGGGCCTGTCGGCGCAACAGATCGGCGACTTGACGAACCAAGGAGTGATTGCATGAGTGGAGCCCTGAGCTCGCTGTCGATGACGGCGATCCCGCCCGAGGACGAGGCGCTGCGCGCGCCCGTGCGGGCCTTCCTGGCCGAGGCGTTGAAGGACGTGCCGGCCCCCGTGCGCGCGCGCTCCTGGTCGGGCTACGACGGCGCCTTCAGCCGCGCGCTCGGCGCCAGGGGCTGGCTCGGCATCACCTTGCCGACCGAATACGGCGGCGGTGGCCGCAGCGCCTTCGCGCGCTACGTGCTGGTGGAGGAGTTCCTCGACGCCGGCGCGCCCGTCGGCTCGCACTGGATCGCCGACCGCCAGAGCGGCCCGCTGATCCTCAAGTACGGCACCGAGGCGCAGAAGCGCTTCCACCTGCCGCGCATCTGCCGCGGCGAATCCTTCTTCTGCATCGGCATGAGCGAGCCCAACGCCGGCTCCGACCTCGCGAGCGTGCGCACGCGCGCCGTGAAGGGCGCCGACGGCTGGACGCTCAACGGCCAGAAGATCTGGACCACCAACGCCCACCACTGCCAGTACATGATCGCGCTGGTGCGCACCTCGGGCGAGCCCGAGGACCGGCACAAGGGGCTGTCGCAGCTCATCGTCGACCTCTCGCTGCCCGGCGTCACCGTGCGGCCGATCGAGGACCTCTCGGGCGACTCGCATTTCTGCGAGGTCTTCTTCGACAACGTGCAGCTGCCCGCCGATGCGCTCATCGGCGCGGAGGGCCACGGCTGGGAGCAGGTCACGGCCGAGCTGGCCTTCGAGCGCAGCGGCCCCGAGCGCCTGTTCTCGAGCATCGTGCTGTTCGACGAGTGGCTGGCCTTCGTGCGCACCGAGGCCGGCCGCACGCCCTCGGCGGTGCGGCTCGCGGGCCGCATCATGGGCCAGCTCGCGCCGCTGCGCGCCATGTCGCTCGCCGTCACGCGGAAGGTGGCCGAGGGCGGCAGCCCGGTGGTCGAGGCCGCGCTGGTCAAGGACCTGGGCACCGGCGTCGAGCAACTGATCCCGGCCGCCATCGCCGACGACCTCTACGGCCGCGCCGACGGCACGCCCGTGCCGCTCGAGCTGCTGCTCACTCTCGAATACGTGACCCAGGTCGCGCCCTCGTTCTCGCTGCGTGGCGGCACGCGCGACATCCTGCGCGGAATGATCGCGCGCGGCCTCGGCCTGCGCTGAGCCCGCGGCGCCCACAAGGAAGCAAAACATGGAAGACATCTACGCCGACGCCCTGCGCGGGCTGCTCGAGGACTGCTGCACCCTGCGCCATGTGCGCGAGATCGAGGCCGGCGGCCCGGCGGGCGCGTTGTGGGAAGCGATCGAAGCCTCGGGCTTCGCCAATGCGCTGTTGCCCGAATCGGTGGACGACGGCGCGGGCCTGACCCCGGCCGACGCCTTCGCGCTGCTCGAACTCTGCGGCCGCTTCGCCGTGCCCGTGCCGCTGGCCGAAACCATGACCGCGCGCGCCCTGCTCGCGCGGGCCGGCGTGCGGCGCCCCGGCGGCAGCATCGCGCTGGCCATGGGCAGGCTCGGCGCCGATGGCGCGCTGCACTGCGAGCGCGTGGTCTTCGGCCGCGTCGCCGACTGGGTGCTGGTGCAGGTCGAGGGTTCGCCGTCGCGCTGCCTGCTGCTGCCCGTCGATGCGGCCGAGGCCACGCCGGCCGTCGCGCCGCTCGATGCCGGCCTGCGCTGGCCGGCCGATGCGCTGGCGGCCGCGCCTTCCTTCGAGGGCGGCGAGGCCCTGCGCCTGCACCAGGCACGGCTGATTGCGGCCCAGCTCGCGGGCGCGCTGTCGGCCGTGTTCGAACGCACCCTGCAGTACGCCAACGAGCGCCAGCAGTTCGGCCGCGCCATCGGCAAGTTCCAGGCGATCCAGCACCAGCTCAGCGTGATGGCCGAGCATGTGTTCGCCGCGCGCATGGCCGCGCAGATGGGCTGCACCGCTGGCGGCGCGCAGGCGCTCGCGCCCGATGCGCTGCGCGTGGCCGTCGCCAAGGCACGCACCAGCGAGGCCGCGCTCGAGGTCGCGGCCCTGAGCCATTCCATCCACGGCGCCATCGGTTTCACGGCCGAGTTCGACCTGCAGGTCTACACGCGCCGCCTGCATGCCTGGCGCCAGGCGGCCGGTGCCGAATCGCACTGGCACGATCTCATCGGCACCTTGCTCGTCGACGGCCGCTTCGAGCGCTCGCTCGACCTGCTGCGCGCCGCCACCGATCCCGTCGCGGCCTGACCGCCCTTATCCGGAGACATCACCCCATGGACAGCTTCCTCCAATCCCGGCGCGATGGCGCCATCCTCGTGCTCACCATGAGCCAGCCGCAGACGCGCAATGCGCTCACCGGCAACAGCGCGGTCGAGGAGATCGTGCAGGCCTGCGCCCAGGTCACGCGCGACCGCGGCATCCGCGTCGTCGTGCTGACCGGCGCCGACCCCGTCTTCAGCTCGGGCGGCAACGTCAAGGACATGCAGCGCTACGAGAAGGAGGGCCTCTCGCCCGAGGTCATCCGCGAGGAGTACCGCAACGGCATCCAGCGCCTGCCCAAGGCGCTCTACAACCTCGACGTGCCCGTGATCGCCGCCGTCAACGGCCCCGCGGTCGGTGCCGGCCTCGACCTCAGCTGCATGTGCGACATGCGCATCGCCTCCGAGAAGGCCACCTTCGCCGAGAGCTTCGTCAAGGTCGGCATCGTGCCGGGCGACGGCGGCGCATGGCTGCTGCCGCGCGTGGTCGGCATGTCGAAGGCCTCGGAGATGGCCTTCACCGGCGATGCCCTCGACGCGCAGGAAGCGCTGGCCTGCGGCCTGGTTTCGCGCGTGGTGCCGCACGAGCGGCTGATGGAGGAGAGCCTCAAGCTCGCCGCGCGCGTGGCCGCCAACCCCGGCGGCGTGCTGCGCATGACCAAGCGGCTGCTGCGCGAGGGCGAGCGCAGCACGCTCGAATCGCTGCTGGAGATGTCGGCGGGCTACCAGGCCATTGCGCACATGACGAGCGATCACCGGGAGGCGGTGCGGGCGTTCATCGAGAAGCGCAAGCCGGTGTTCGGGAACGACTGACCAATCCGGCGACCCGGTGGCGTATCGACTTTCGCCGCCGGAGATGATCGAATGCCATCCCGATGGCCAAGCTCGATCCGCTGAACACCTCGCGCTACTGGCATGCCCCCGACCTGCCGGGCATGGACCTGCTGCATGCGGACTTCAGGACCCACGAGTACGCACCGCATGTGCACTACTCCTTCGTGATCGCGGTCACCGAGGCCGGCGGTTCGGAGTTCACGAGCCGGGGCCGCACCGGCATCGCGCGGCCGCGCTCGCTGCTGGTCTTCAATCCGGCCGAGCCGCACTCGGGGCGCATGGCGGGCAGCGAGCGCTGGCGCTATCGTTCCTTCTATCTGGCCGATGCGGGCATCAGGCATCTGATGAACTCGCTGGGGCTGGACCAGACTCGCTACTTCGCATCGAACACCATCGACGATCGGCAGCTCGTCGACAGCTTCCTCGCGCTGCACCAGGCCTTCGACGGCGACGGCCTGCCCGGTGATTCGCTGCGCCGGCAGGAGTTGTTCGTGCAGGGCTTCGGCACGCTGTTCGAGCGCCATGCCCTTGCCGGGCAGCGCGCGCTGCCGATGCCCGGAGGTGCAGACGTGCTCGCGCCGGTGCTCGAACTGCTGCACGACGCCTATGCCGAGAACCTGAACCTCGAGCGGATGGCGGCCGTTGCCGACCTCACGCCGTTCCAGCTGATCGGCGCCTTCAACCGCACGATCGGCCTCACGCCCCATGCGTACCTCACGCAGTTGCGGATCCGGGCCGCCATCGGCCATCTCGCGGCGGGCCGGCCGCTGACCGATGCGGCGATCGCGAGCGGCTTCTACGACCAGAGCGCGCTCACGCGGCACTTCAAGCGCACCTTCGGCATGACGCCGTTGCAGTACGTGCGCGCCCGCAAGGGCTGAGCGCTTCCCGCAATTTTCGCCAATACGCCGGCGCGTTCGCCGGCCAGGATGCGTGCCACGGCTTCGGCCTTTTCGCCACGGCACGCTCCATGACCACGACCCTCGCGCTTCCCGCCGCCACGCGCGGCCAGTTCCTCTCCTTCGCCGCGTTGCTGCTCGGCGCGGCCGCGCTGGCGCTGGGCGGCGTGTTCCTGCGCCACAGCGAGCTGCAGCCCACGGCCAGCGCGGTCTACCGCGTGGCGCTCGCGATCCCGGTCTTCTTCCTGCTCGATGCACTGGCGGCGCGCGCCGAACCGGCGCCCCGGGCCGCGGCGGCGTTTCCGGTCAAGCTGGTGCTCGTCGGCTTCATCTTCTCGGGCAACCTCGCGCTCTACCACTGGTCGATGACCCTGACCACGCTGGCCAATGCGAACCTGCTCGCGAACCTCGCACCGATCTTCGTGGTGCTCGGGGCGCGGCTCTTCCTCGGCAAGAAATTCAAGCGCGGCTTTCTCGCCGGCATGCTGTGCGCGCTGGCCGGCGCCTTCCTCCTGATCGGCCATCGGCTCGACTTCGGCTCGGGCCGCATGGCCGGCAACCTGCTGGGCCTGCTGTCGGCGGTGTTCTACGGCAGCTACCTGCTCGCGGTCAGCCTCGTGCGCTCCAACCACCGCACCATGAGCGTGATGGCCTGGAGCAGCCTCGGCACGCTGGTCGTGCTGCTGCCGGTCGCGTTGCTGCGCGGCGAATCGCTGCTGCCGCACACGCTGCATGGCGTGCTGATGCTGCTCGCACTGGCGCTGGTGTCGCACGTGGGCGGGCAGGGCCTGATCGCCTATGCGTTGGCCAGGCTGCCCGCGGCGCTGTCCTCGATCACGCTGCTGGTGCAGCCCGTGATCGCGACGGTGCTCGGTGGCTGGCTGTTCCACGAGTACCTGAGCCTCACCGAGTTCGCCGGCGGCGCGATCATCCTGATCGGCATCGTGACCGCGCGGCGATTTTCCTAGTTCCTCCGCCAGACCGAAGATCCGATGTCACTCTATCTCTGCCATCTAGACCCCGATTGCCTGCGCTTCGAAGCCGGCGTGATCGCGCGCCGGCCCGACGCCGTGTTGCTCGACCGCTCGTATTTCTATCCGGGCGGTGGCGGCCAACTGAGCGACCGCGGCACGCTGCAATGGAAGGGCGGCGAATTGCGCGTGGAGCGCATCGAGACCGAAGGCGCCAACGCCTGGCACTGCCTCGCCGGGGGCGAGACCGCGCCCGAGTCCGGCGCGCGTGTCGTTGCGAACGTCGACCCCGCGTTCCGCTTCCTGATGAGCCAGCTGCACACGGGCCTGCACATCCTCAACGCGCTGGTCTACCAGCGCTTCGAGGGCTCGCTGGTGACCGGCGTGCAGATGGCGGCCGACGGCACGGCCCGCATCGACTTCGACCTGCCCGCCGCCGACAACAACGCGTTGCGCGCGCTCGAACCCGAACTCAACGCGCTGATCGGCGACGGCCTGCCGGTCAACGTGCTGTACCTCGATGCGGCCGCACTCGCACGCGAGCCCGGCCTGCTGCGCAGCCGCTCGGTCGCGCCGCCGCGCCAGGACGACGGCATGACGCGCATCATCGAGATCGCGGGCCTCGACCGACAGGCCTGCGGCGGTACCCACCTGACGAAGACCTCGCAATCGGCATCGCTGCGCATCCTCAAGATCGAGAACAAGGGGCAGCACAACCGGCGCATCCGCATCGGCCTGGCCGCGTAGGGCCGGCATGACGACGGTCGAGATCCTGCGCGCGCTGGTCGCCTTCGACACCACCTCGCAGCGCTCCAACCTCGACCTGATCGACTGGGTGGCCGACTATCTCGCGGCCCACGGCGCGGATGTGCACCTCGTGCGCAGCGACGATGGCCGCAAGGCCAACCTGCTCGCGCGCGTCGGTCCCGATGCGGCGGACGGCATGGTGCTCTCGGGACACAGCGACGTGGTGCCGGTGGCGGGACAGTCGTGGCGCTCCGAGCCCTTCGCGCTGGTCGAGCGCGAGGGCCGCTTCCATGGCCGTGGTGCGGCGGACATGAAGGGCTTCATCGCGGCCTGCCTGTCGGCCGTGCCCGCATGGCAACGCGACAGGTTGAAGCGCCCGATCCATCTCGCGTTCTCGTACGACGAGGAGATCGGCTGCCTCGGCGTGCCGCGCCTCGTCGACAGCCTCAAGGCGCGCGTGCAGGCGCCCGCGCTCGCGATCGTCGGCGAGCCCACCGGCATGCGCATCGGCGTGCGACACCGCGGCTTCTTCGGCCATCGCGCGCTGTTCAGCGGGCTGGCCGCGCATTCGAGCGATCCCTCGCTCGGCGCCAGCGCGATCGAACCCGCGGCGCATCTGGTCACGCGCCTCGCGCGGCTGCGCCGCAGCCTCGATCGGCAAGGGCAGGTGGCCACGCTCAATGTCGGGCGCATCGACGGTGGCAGCGCGATCAACATCGTGCCGGGCTGCTGCGAGGTGCTCTGGGAGTTCCGCCCCGAGGACGAAGCCGCGGCCGAGCGCGTGCGCGCCGCGGTGCGCCGCATCCTCGCGGCCCTGCCCGCGGGCGTGAAGGTCGAAGTCGAGCAGGTGGCGGGTGTGCCCGCGTTGTCGGCGCAGGGCAGCGAGCCGGCGGTCGCGATCGCGCGCACGCTCGGCGCGCTGTGGCCCGAAGCCGAGTTGCCCTTCGGCACCGAGGCGGGATGCTTCCAGCAGGCCGGCATCCCTACGGTGGTGTGCGGGCCGGGCTTCATCGCGCAGGCGCATCAGCCCGACGAATGGATCGCGGCGGACCAGTTGCGTGCGGCCGATGGCTTCATGGCCTCGGTGGGGGCGTGGGCGACGCGCGACATGGCCGGGCGGTTGCACGCGAGCCGGCGTGAATAGAAAGACCGGAACCGGCGAGGCACGCGCGAGCGCACTTCGCGACAATGCCATCCCCATGGACCTCGCACCCGATGCCTCTCCCGCCGCCGACGACGGCCTGATCCAGTCCGCCGACGGCCGGCGCCACTGCGCCTGGCACCCACAGATGCCCGACTACCACGCCCACGAGTGGGGCCGCCCGGTCGGCGACGACCGCACGCTGTTCGAGAAGATCTGCCTCGAGGGCTTCCAGTCTGGCATGGCCTGGATCACCATCCTGCGCAAGCGCGAGGCCTTCCGCGCGGCCTTCGCCAACTTCGAGATCGACGAGGTGGCGGCCTTCGGCGAGAAGGACATCGAGCGGCTGATGGCCGACGCCGGCATCGTGCGCAACCGCGCGAAGATCGTCTCGGCGATCAACAACGCGAAGCGCGCGCAGGAACTGATCGCCGAGGCCGGCTCGCTGGGGGCATGGTTCTGGCGCTTCGAGCCCGCGCCGAAGGATCGGCCGGCCGTGGTCGACATCGCCTACTACCGCGCCAACCCGACCACGCCGGCGTCGCAGCGCATGTCGAAGGAACTGAAGCAGCGCGGCTGGACCTACGTCGGCCCGACCACGCTCTATGCGCTCATGCAGGCGATGGGGTTGGTCAACGACCACATCGAGGGCTGCGCCTGCCGCGCGGCGGTGGAGGCGGCGCGCGAGCGCTTCGTACGGCCGCGCTGAAGCGCTTGGTGCCTGAGCCTTTCGGTCGAGCGACGTCAATCCAGATTGACCGCTTGGCCGCCATTTGGTTGTTTATTGCAAACAGGCCGCTTGCAATGGATAAGAAAAATCCAGTGATCTGCACACGCTGATTAATTGCATGGACTTACGCGATTAACATTCGCGACGCGCCCCGGAGAGGGGGGCGCTTTTTCCCAATTACAAAGAGGAGTCATCGTGTTGAAAAAGACATTGGCCGCCGCCTGCGTGGCCACGCTGCTTGCTGCCTGCGGTGGAGGCGGCGGCGGGGGTGGAGGTGCTTTCCCGCCGTTTCCGGCACCTGCACCGGCACCTTCCCCGGCGCCCGCACCGGCTCCTGCAGCCGACACGACACCGCCAAGCGTCGTGGCCTTCAATCCCACGGCCAGCACCGACGTTCCCCGCAACACCGAGATTTCGGCCACCTTGAGCGAAGCCCTGTTGGCAACGACGGTGACCGACGGCAATCTCCGCATCACGCGTGCGGGCACCGCGGTTCCGGGCTCGCTGAATTACGACGCCACGAGCCACAAGGTTTCCTTCGCGTCGGCGAAGGCGCTGGACCTGCTGGCCAACTACACCGTGACGGCGGGTACGGGCCTCAAGGATCTGGCGGGCAACAGCCTGGCTGCGGAGAAGTCCTGGTCATTCCGGACGGCCGATGGCAGCTGGGAAGCTCCTCACGAAATCGAGCCGGTGACGGCCATTGCGGGCCATGCCGTCACTGCCCAGGACGGCCAGGGAAACACGGTAGTGGCCTGGACCCGCCAGAGTGCTCTCGGCTTTTTCGAGATCCACACTGCGGTCCAGAGTGCGAGCGGCGGTTGGAGCGGCGCCAGCAGGTTGAGCACGCCCGGAAGCTACAACGCCTTCTTCCCTCAGATCCGCTTCGACAGCCAAGGCAATGGCTTGGCTGTCTGGACGCAGGGGGATGGCACGGGGACCGAAGTGTGGTCATCGCGCTTTGTGAAGGGCACCGGCTGGCAGATGCCGACGCGGCTGGATCGTACTTTCGACACGTCGGGCTATGGCGCTTCGCTCGCAATCGACGCCGACGGCAATGCCTTCGCCGTATGGGGCAAGCGTGAAACGCAGTACGGCAATTCGGATATCTGGGGCGCCCGCTTCACACCGGCCGGCGGCTGGCAGGCGGCGACCCGGCTGGGCAATTCGGCCAACATCGGCAACTACGACCAGGCCGAGCAGCCGCAGGTGGCTGTGGATGCCGCAGGCAATGCCTATGTGTTGTGGGTTCAACGAACCAGCGAGGCACCTGTCTGGGTCGCGCGCTATCAGGCCGGCAGCGGTTGGCAGCCCGCCGTGTCGGTGGGCGCCGTTCGCCTGGGCGAGCCGTCCGGACCGAAGCTCGCTGTTTCCAAGTCAGGTCAGGTGATGGCGCTGTGGAATTCGTTCATTGGCGCGGGGGGCTCGTATCGCTTCGACCTCTGGTGGAGCGTTCTCGCAGCGCCAGGCGGTAGTTGGACGTCGCCGGCCTTGCTCGAGAGCGAAGATGCGGGCCACGCCTTCAATCAGGCGCTGATAGCCGACGACGCGGGCAACTTCCATGCAATCTGGCAGCAGTACGGCTCCGAGTTCAGCAGCGAGATCGTCTATCGCCGGTACACAGCTGGCTCGGGTTGGAGCACCGCCACGACTGTCAGCACGACACATGGGACCTATTACTCGAATCGTCTCCCCAGCCTGGTGGCTGACCGCAATGGCAACCTGATGGCGCTGTGGGGCGTCTATCAATCGGGCTATGGTGGAGACCAAGAGGGCACTTTCGCAAGGCGCTATGTGGCCGGCGAAGGCTGGCGCACTCCGTTTCGCGTCAGCGCTACGGGTGCTACACCGGCAATATCCACCTCGATGGATGTGCTGGTGGATGGTTCCATAGAAGCGACCTGGATGGAGCCTGTGGAATTCCGCAGCAATGGGCCCATTTTTGCGGCTCGGTTCAAGTAACAAGCGCCCGTCCTGATGCTTCCCGAAGCGCGTTCGCGGAGCTGTCTGTCTGACGCGCAGGGCGTTCCTCGGGGTTGATGCGACCCCGGGGATGTCCCCAAAGCACTTTGCAAAACAAACCAAGAGGAGAAGAGGATGAGGAACAACACGTACCGCGCGCTAGGCATCGCGCTGCTTGCCACGTTGACCGCATGTGGCGGCGGTGGCGGTGGAGGAGGCGGCGGTTTCCCGATCGCGCCCATCGCGGTCACCCCGCCACCGGCAACCAATCCCGACCCGGTGCCGCAGGACCCCGTCCTGCCGGCCCTGTCGCTGGACTTCGAGCTGCTGACCAACGAATTCGATCCGGTGAAGCTGCTCGCCGCGCTGAATGCGGAAGGAAGCAAGGGATTCCGCTGGGTCACCTCGCCCAACTTCAAGAACGACCCGAGGCATGTGCTGTCGAAGGACACCAAGGCGGCGGACAAATACATCAATGAATTCCTGGCCGCGGGGCTGTCGCAGGACGACTACCTGACGCAGATCAATGCCAGGGGCGCCCATGGCTTCAGGCTGCTCAACGACGGAACATTGCTGCGCAACAGCGCGGTGAGTGCCTGGTACAGCTACACGCTGGAAACGAGCTTGCGCAGGAACAATTCCAATACCGACCCCAACAACTATCCGGTGAGCCTGGACGGCTTCCTGGCGCAGCTCAATGCGAAGGGTGCGCAGGGCAGTCGATACATCGGGGAAAAGCATTTCGCACCGCTGCCGGACGGCCGTTTCAATATCCAGAGCGTCTATGAGAATGCCGGTGGCGGAGCCTTCCAGTACGAGATGTTGCCGGGGGCCGGAAAGGACGCCGACTTCATCGCGCAGCTGAATGCCCAGGGCGCCAAGGGATTCAGGCTCAACTTCATCGTCTTCCTGAAGAGCGGCGAGACGAAGGCCTTCTACGTGAAGGACAAGGCGCAGACGCCGAAATTCACCTACTGGATCGTCGATCGCCCCGCCGATGCGTCGGCATTCCTGGCCCAGTTGAAGGACAACGCGAGCCGCGGCAAGGCTTTCTTCGTCGACAACTACGCCTCGGGGACCGACAGGGTCGCGGGCCCGGGTTCGTCGGAGCCGGTGCAGAAGGTCATCTACTCGGCTTCCGCGCAATGCCAGGGCGTTCTTTGCGGCGACCTGTATGCGTTCTCGATCATGAGCATCTACTGAAGCCGACCACCGCTTCCACGCAGAAATGGCCCGACATCGGGCCATTTCCTTTTGGGGAGCCTCAGCGCCTCAATTCACGCACTGAAACGACCCCGCCAGATTGACGTCCCCCGACCCCTTGTACTGCGGCCACTTCGGGTAGTCGCACAGCGGCCGCGTGCGCCCCGGCACGCCGGCGGTGTCGGTCGTGACCTGGTTGCTCGGCGCGGTGCCCTTCTCGACCCAGCCCTCGAGCGCGGTCAGCGAGTCCCAGGTGGCGTTGAACACGCTGCTGACCGCATGGCCCAGGCCCGCCACCTCGTAGTAGCGCACGAAGCCGTCGACCTCCGACGGGCCCCAGCGCGACTGCAGGCGCTGGTAGTACTGCTCGGTGGCGCGTGTGCTCACGAGCACGTCGGCCAGGCCGTGGGCGAGCAGCAGCTTGCCGCCGCGCGCCTTGAAGGCCGAGATGTCGGTGCTGGCGTCGAGCTGGGTGCTCAGCGCGCTGATGCGGCTGGCCCAGGGGCCCGGGTCCTCGGGGTCGAGCGACAGCGAATCGAAACTCGCGTCGCGCGTCACCGAGTACTTGATCCACTGGTCGGTCAGCACGCTGATGTAGGGCGCGTTGGCCGGCATCGGGCGCGTGGGCTGCGCGCTGCCGAAGGCCAGGAAGGTCACGGTGGGCTCGAGCGGCGAGGTCCAGGTGCTGATGCCGGGATCGGCGCCCCAGATGTTGTAGCCCGGGTACTGGGTCTCGCCGCTGGCCAGCGCGAAGCGGAAGTTGGTCGCAGTGTTGATGCTCTTCATGGCCGCGATTTGCGCATCCGACAAGCAGCTGTTGCCGGTATCGGCGCCGCCCGCGCAGCGCACGGGCGTGCCCTTGAGCATGGCGGTGGCAGGATCGAAGCGCGCGTTGCACAGGGTCTGGTTGCTGATCAGGCCGTCGGCCACGCCGTCGAGCGCGTCGCAGGTCTCCATGGCGGCGTTGTAGAGCAGCTCGCGCTTGGCGGCGTTGGGGTAGGCGCCGGGCTGCGCCAGCGCGCGGCTCATGCGGTGGCCGCCGAGCAGCGCGGCGGCGTCGTTCCAGGCCGGGTACCAGGCGATGGCGCCGTCCCAGTCGGCGGGCCAGCGCTGGATGGCGGTGACGGCCTCGCGCCCGCCGGTGGAGCCACCCGCGAAGTAGGACTTCGAGGGACTGGCCGCGTAGCGTGCCTGGATGATCGCGAGCGCGGCGTCGTGCGTCTTCTTGAGCGCATCGCCGCCGAAGTTGCGCACGGCCTCGTCGTTGAGGCCGAAGCGGCCGTCCTGCGAGCCGAGCGCATTGGCCTGGTGGCCCGAGTCGCTCGCGAAGGTGGCATAGCCGCGGGCCAGCGGCACGGGCTGGTCGACCGGGCCGTTGGGCACGTTGCCCTTGACGCTGGGAATGCTGCCGTTGAAGCCGCCGCCGCCGAACATCACGACCTTGCGGTTCCAGCTCGTGGGCAGGGCCACGGTGAAGCGGATGTCGGGCGCGCTGGCGTCGACCGGCGAGATCTTGCCCGACACCTCGCAGTACTCGGGCAGCGCGGCCACGCCGGTGCCGGCGGCCGGCACGGTCTTGGTGGCGGTGACGGTGGCGCCCGAGGTCGGCAGGCCGATGGCCGCGGCCGGCACGCTCAAGCCCGGCAGCTGCTCGCAGCTCAGCGCGGTGCTCGATGGCGGCGGAGCGGGGGGTGGGGGCGGTGGGGGTGGCGGCGCGGGCGGCGGGTTGCCCGAGATGGGCAGCAGGAAGCCGTTACCGCCACCGCCTCCGCCGCAGCCCACGAGCGTGGCGCTGACGGCGATGCAGGCGGCGACGGCCAGGACGATGTCGCGATGGCTGGATGTCATGGGTCTCCGATGTCGTTGGTTTTGGGACGCGGCACAGTCTCTCGCGCGCGGGTCCCGAATCCAATGTGCGGGCCGGACACAGCAGGCGGCGTTCCTGTGTGCGCAGCCCATGCCGCGTAAACCCTGAGCGGCGGCCCTCAGTGCGGCAGCGGCACCTCGAAGCCGGCCTTCGAGAGCTCCCACTGGTACTGCTCGAAGCCCGTGCCGGGCACGCGCTCGTCGCTGCGGTCGCGGATCTCGTCCATGCGCGCGGCGACCTCGGCCGCGGTGTCGGCGCTGCCGTCGATGAAGATGCCGCGCGTCATCGTGAGGTGGGCGCTCTCGAAGCTGCCCGCGCCCGCGAGCAGGATGGTGCGCGTGGGCGCGTCCTCGCCCACCAGCGCGACCAGGCCGGGGCTCACGTAGTCGGGCTGCAGCCGTGCTAGCGCCTCGGGCGGCAGCACGCCCTCGGTCATGGCGGTGGCGGCGGTGGGCGCGAGGCAGTTCACGCGGATGTCCTGCCGCTCGCCCTCGAGCGCGAGGGTCTGCATCAGGCCGACCAGCGCCATCTTGGCCGCGCTGTAGTTCGACTGGCCGAAGTTGCCGTACAGGCCCGAGGAGGAGGTGGTCATCACGATGCGGCCATAGCGCTGCGCGCGCATGGTCTCCCACACGGCCTTGACGGCATGCACGCTGCCCATCAGGTGCACGTCCATCACGCGGCGGAAGTCCTCGAGCGTCATCTTCGAGAAGCTCCTGTCGCGCAGCACGCCGGCGTTGTTGACGAGGATGTCGATGCGGCCCCATTCGGCCACGGCGCGCGCGGCCATCGCTTCCATGGCCGCGAAGTCGGTGACGTCGCCGCCGTCCGCGATGGCGCTGCCGCCCGCGCGCACGATCTCGTCGGCCACGGCGCGGCCCGGCGATCCTTCATGCGCGCCGGCCACGTCGTTGACCACCACGCGCGCACCGTGGCGTGCGAGCGCCAGCGCATGGGCGCGGCCCAGGCCGCTGCCCGCGCCGGTGACGATGGCCACGCGGCCGTCCAGTGTCTTGTTCATTGCTGTTCTCGATGAATGAAGAAAAAAGGGGAGCGGGGCTCAGAACGCGACCGCGTCCTTGCCCTTGAGGCCCAGCATCGCGCGCGCCTCGTCGGGGCTCGCGATCTCGAGCGAGAGCTCCTCGAGGATCCGGCGGATCTTGCGCACCTGCTCGGCGCAGGACTTCGCGAGCTGGCCGCGGGCGAGGTAGAGGCTGTCCTCGAGGCCCACGCGCACATTGCCGCCCATCACCGCGCCCATGGTGAGCAGCGGCATCTGGTGCCGGCCTGCGCCGAGGATCGAGAAGCGGTAGCCGTCGCGGCCGAACAGCCGGTCGGCGGTGGCACGCATGGTCACGAGGTTCTCGGGATCGGGCCCGAGGCCGCCGAGGATGCCGTAGATGCTCTGGATGAACAGCGGGCCCTTGACGAGGCCCTCGTCGACGAAGTGCGCGAGGTTGTAGAGATGGCCGACGTCGTAGCACTCGAACTCGAAGCGCGTGCCGCAGTCCTCGCCGAGCACCTGCAGGATGTGCTTGATGTCGCGGAAGGTGTTGCGGAAGATCAGGTCCTCCATGCCCTCGACATAGGGCTGCTCCCAGTCGTGCTTCCATTCGGCGATGCGTCGCGCCGCCGTGTGGATCGAGAAGTTCATCGAGCCCATGTTGAGCGAGCACATCTCGGGCTTGGCCTGCAGCGGGTAGGCCAGCCGCTCGGCCAGCGTCATGCGCGTGCTGCCGCCGGTGGTGATGTTGATGACCGCGTCGGTGGCGGCCTTGATGCGCGGCACGAACTGGTCGAAGACCTTGGGATCGGCCGAAGGGCGGCCGTCGACGGGATCGCGCGCATGCAGGTGGAGGATCGCCGCGCCGGCCTCGGCGGCTTCGATTGCCTGCTCGGCGATCTGGTCGGGCGCGAGCGGCAGGTGCTCGGACATGCTCGGCGTATGGACCGAGCCGGTGACCGCGCAGGAAATGATGACCTTGTCTTGGGTGCTTGTCATGGGATGTGTGGAAGGGATGAAGGATGGGGGGCCACGTCAGACCGCGAGCCACTCCGAGACGAGTTGCTGGTCGGCCTTGAGCGCCTGCGGCGTGCCCTCGAACACGATGCGGCCGTGGCCCATCACGCAGACCCGGGTCGAGACCTTGAGCGCGATCGCGAGCTTCTGCTCGACCAGCACCACCGACAGCCCCTTGCGGTGCATGTCGACGATGCATTCGCCGACCTGGGCCACGATCTTGGGCGCCAGGCCCTCGGTGGGCTCGTCGATCAGCATCAGGAGCGGATTGCCCAGCAGCGAGCGGCACATGGTCAGCATCTGCTGCTCGCCGCCCGACATGCTGCCGGCCTTGGTGTTGCGGCGCTCCTTGAGGCGCGGGAAGTAGTCGAACATCTGCTCGACGGTCCAGCGGTGCGCGCCGGGCACGGCGCGCTGCTCGCCCATGCGCAGGTTCTCGTCGACCGTGAGGTTGGCGAACACCTCGCGTTCCTCGGGCACGTAGCCGATGCCGGCGCGGCACACGGCATAGGGCCGCGCGCCGGCCAGCTCGCGCTCGCGCAGCCGGATGCTGCCCGCGGACGGCGGCACCAGGCCCATGATGGCCTTCATGGTGGTGGAGCGGCCCGAGCCGTTGCGCCCGAGCAGACTGATGACCTCGTTGCGCCCGACGCGCAGGTCGACGCCGTGCAGCACGTGGCTCTTGCCGTAGTGGACGTGGAGGTCCTGAACGCTCAGCAGTGTGTCGCTCGTGCTCATGCCGCCACCTCCTCGCCGAGGTAGGCCTCTTTCACGCTGGCATTGGCGCGGATCTCCTGCGGCGTGCCGGTGGCGATCACCTGGCCGTAGACCAGCACGCTGATGCGGTCGCTCAGCGAGAACACCACGTCCATGTCGTGCTCCACGATCATCAGCGCACGGCCCTTCGTGACCTCGCGGATCAGCTCGGCCGTGTAGTGCGTCTCCTCGGTCGACATGCCGGCCATCGGCTCGTCGAGCAGGATCACCTTCGGGTCGGAGGCCAGCGTCATCGCGATCTCGAGCGAGCGCTGTTCCGAATAGGCCATCTCGCCCGCGATCGTCGCGGCGCGGGCCTGCAGGCGCACCAGCTCGAGCAGCCGCTCGGTCTCCTCGCGGATGGCGCGGTCGCGGTCGATGAAGCGCCAGAAGACGTACTGCAGCCCATGGCGGCGCATGACCGCGAGGCGGATGTTCTCGAACACGGTGAGCTTGGGAAAGATGTTGGTGATCTGGAACGAGCGCGCGAGCCCGAGCCGGTTGATGGCCTGCGGCGTGCGCCCGGCGATCGACTGGCCGTCGAAATGGATGCTGCCGGCCGTGGGCGCGAGCTGGCCCGAGATCAGGTGGAACAGCGTGGACTTGCCCGCGCCGTTGGGGCCGATCAGCGCATGGCGCTCGGCCCCCAGCAGGTCGAGGTCGACGCCGCGCATGATCTCGGTGGGGCCGAAGGACTTGCGCAGGCCGCGGATGCTCAGGATCGGGTCGTTCATGCGGCGCCTCCGGTGCGCTCGGTGAGGGGCGCGGCCTGCGCCGCGGTGGGACCTTCGGCTTCGCGCTGGGCCAGGGTTCGCAGCCGTTGCCGCGCGAAGCGCGCGAGCAGCCCGCCGACCGCGAGCAGCGCGAGCGGCACGGCCCAGGTCGCGAACGACAGCGGCAGCCAGGCGCGGCCCAGGAACTGGATCGGCGGCCAGCCGCCACCCGGTTGCAGGTTGGCGAGCGAGCGGTAGTCCTGCGAGAAGGCGCGCTGCAGCATCTCGATCGCGAAGGCGCCGCCGAAGCTCAGCAGCAGCGCCGCGGCCACCGACAGCGCCATCACCGGCAGCAGCCGGGCCAGGCCGAAGCGCTGGCGCAGCCGCGCGGTGGTGCCCACCAGCCCCGCGAGGCCGGCCGGCATGAACATCATCACCAGCACGAAAAGGATGCCCTGGTAGAGCAGCCACGAGCGCGTGAGGTCCGACACGGCGTAGCCGAAGAAGGTCATGAGCGCGGCGCCCAGGGCCGGGCCGAGGAACACCTGCACGCCGCCGATGTAGGTGTTGAGCACCACCGCGGCCGACAGCGCGGGATCGAACACCACGTAGTTCGCCGATTCGTTCGACACCACCTGCAGCCCGCCCGCGATGCCCGAGAACATGGCCGAGACCGCGAACACCAGCACGCCGAGGCCGTGCACGTTGTAGCCGAGGAAGCGCAGCCGGTGGCTGTTCTCGCGCAGGCCGCAGGTCAGCCGGCCCAGCGGCGTGCGGGTGTAGAGGTAGAGCAGCGCGAGCGACAGCAGCACCCAGCCCAGCGTGAGGTAGTAGACCTCGGTGGTCGTGCCGAAGCCGAAGCCCCAGGCCGGCATGCGCATGGTCGACACGCCGGCCTCGCCGCCGAACAGGCCCTTGAGGTGCGGCGCCAGCGAATGGATCAGCTCGGCGATGGCCAGCGTGATCATCGCGAAGTAGGTGCCGCTGCGCTGGGTGGCGAACCAGCCCGCGATGCCGCCGATGGCCAGGCCGCAGACCGCGCCCGCCAGCGGCATCAGCGGCGTGGGCAGCAGGCCGGCACCGCCGAGCGCGTTCATCGCGTGCACGGTGCCGAAGGCGCCGACGCCGAAGTAGGCCGCGTGGCCGAAGGACAGCATGCCGGCCTGGCCGCACAGCAGGTTGTAGGCGCTCGCGAACAGCGCGGCGATCAGCATCTGGATGGCCGCGTTGAGCAATCCCTGCGACAGCAGGAAGGGCAGGGCCAGCAGCAGCGCGACGCCGGCGGCGAGCAGGGCGAGGGTGGTCTTCATCGTCTCGGCCCTCCCGCTCAGTTCTTCTCGCCCATCAGCCCGCTCGGCCGCACCAGCAGGATCAGCAGCATCAGCGCGAACGGAATGGTGGCCGACAGGCTCGAGAGCTTGAGCGTCATCAGCCCGCCGACGCCGCGCGCCCAGTCGCCCGCGCCGACCAGCGCGAACAGGTCGGCCAGGCTGCGGTCGATGCCCACGGCCAGCGAGGTGATGACGCCGATCAGCAGCGAGGCCAGCATCGCGCCGCCCAGCGAGCCCAGGCCGCCGACCACCACCACCACGAACACCATCACGCCGAGCTCGAGCGCCATGTTGGGGTTGGTGGTGTAGAAGGCACCGGCCACCGCGCCCGCCAGGCCCGCGAGGCCGGCGCCGACGCCGAACACGCCCATGAACACCAGCGGCACGTTGTGGCCCAGCGCCTCGGCCATGCGCGGCTTGTAGATCGCCGAGCGCACCACGATGCCGACGCGGGTGCGCGTGAGCAGCAGGTAGATGGCCACGAACATCGCGATCGCGATGCCGCCCATCAGCAGGCGGTAGGCCGGGTACTGCGCGCCGCCGATGGCGAAGGCCGGCACGTCGAGCGTGGGCGGGATGCGGTAGTCGACCGGGAAGTTGCCGAAGAACAGCTTGATGGTCTCGGCGATGATGAACGACAGGCCGAAGGTCAGCAGCAGTTCGTGCGCATGGCCGTGGTGGTGCACGCGGCGCAGGAAGAAGCGCTCGACCACCACGCCGATCAGGCCGACCAGGATCGGCGCGGCGATCACGGCGGCCCAGAAGCCGATGGTGCCCTGCAGCGTGTAGGCGAAGTAGGCGCCCAGCATGTAGAACGAGGCATGCGCGAAATTGAGCACGCCCATCATTCCGAAGATGAGCGTGAGGCCGGCCGACACCATGAACAGCAGCAGTCCGTAGACGATGCCGTTCATGAGCGAGACGATGAGCTGGTCCATGGGTGTCCTTGCGAGCAGCCGAGGCTGCGCCGGCGGGACGCGCGCGTCCTGCCGGTGAGGGGATTCGGGGAGCGGGGCCGCGCGGCGCGGCCCCGGGGAGGGAAGCGCGCGGGCGCTCAGCCCGGGCGCTTCATCACGCAGCTCGACTGCGCGGGCGTCGAGGCCTCCTCGGCCGTGAAGCGCTTCACCGGCTTGAAGCCCATGTCGGTGTCGTCGGCCTTGTAGCGCGCGTCCTTGGTCACGGTCGACACCACCATCGGCAGCAGCGCCTGGTGGTCGGCCGCGCGCATGCTCATCTCGCCCATCGGGGTCTTGATCTTCGCGGTCTCGATCGCGCGGGCCAGCGCGTTGACGTTGAGCGCGCCGTTCTCGGGCTTGGTGCGCTTGAGCGCATCGGCCACCATCGCCATGCCGAACACGGTCTGCGGCTCGATGAAGGCCGGCGCGTGGCCGGTCTTGGCCTTGTAGTCGGCGACGAAGCGCTCGCCCTCGGCACCGGCGGCCTCGGCGTTGAAGGTGTGGGCCACGAAATGGCCGACCGCGAGATCGCCCGCGTTCGCGATGTTGCCGGGCTGGTCGAGGAACACCGTGCCGAAGCGCACCTTGAGGCCGGCCGACTTCGAGGCCTTCATCAGCAGCAGCAGGTCGTTCGACCAGTTGCCGGTGAGCACCGAGTCGGCCTTGGCGGCGCTGATCTTCGCCACGTAGGGCGCGAAGTCCTGCACCTTGTTGACGTCGTGCAGGGTCTTCTCCACAACCTGGTAGCCGCCGGCCGATGCGTTGTCGACGATGGCGCGCTCCATGTCCTGGCCCCAGGAGTAGTTCTGGTTGATCGCATAGACGCGGGTGCCGAGCGCGTTGGCCTGCTTCATCGCGCTGACCAGCGCCTTGGTGCGGATCTGCGCGTCGCCGCTGAAGCGGAAGTGGTGGAAGTTGCACTTCTCGCCCGTGAGCTCCAGCGCCTCGGCGCCGACGTTGATGTAGATCATCTCCTTGCCGGGATTGCGCAGGTTGTACTTGCGGATGTCCTCGGTGATCTGGCCGCCGATGGCCGAGGAGGCGCCCTGCACGATCAGCTGCACGCCGTCGGCCGCGGCCGCCTTGAGCTTGTCGGCCGCGCCCGCGGGGCCGCCCTGGTTGTCGTACTCGAGCAGCTGCACCGGCTCGCCGTTCCAGCCACCGGCCGCGTTGATCTGGTCGATCGCGAAGCGCACGGCCGTGCGGTAGGCCTGGCCCGACGAGGCCTGCGGGCCCGACAGCGTCTCGAGCACGCCGATCTTCACGGGCGCGGCCGAAGCACCGGCCGACAGCAGGGCCAGCGAGCAGGCCAGGGCCGACGCGGCGGCGTTGAACGAGAGGGGGAAGGGGGCGGATGTGCGCATTGATGTCTCCATGCTTCTTGAAAAAAAGGGGTGGGCCGCTCGTCGGCGTTCAGAGGTATTCCATGTTCCCGTCGACGCTGATCGCCTGGCCCGTGAGGTTGCGGGCCGCGGGCGAACAGAGGAACAGCGCCATCGCCGCCACGTCGTCGAGCGTGACCATGCGGCGCAGCGAGATCTTCTGCAGGTACTCGGCGCGCATGGCCTCGACCGAAACGCCCGCGGTGGCGGCGCGCGCGCCGATCACGCTGTTCATGCGCTCGCCCTCGACCGTGCCCGGCAGGATCGCGTTGACGCGCACGCCATGCGGGCCGAGCTCGATGGCCAGCGATTTCATGAGGCCGACGATGGCCCACTTGGTCGATGCATAAGGCGTACGGAACGGATAGCCGAGCCGGCCCGCGACCGAGCTCATCGCGATCAGGCTGGGATTGGCCTGCGAGCGCTTGAGCAGCGGGATCGCGCGCTGCGCGAAATAGAACTGGCTGTGCAGGTTGACCGCCACCGTGCGCTCCCAGTCGCCGCGCTGCAGGTCCTGCAGCGCGCCGGTGGGACCGGCGATGCCGACGTTGTTGATCAGTACGTCGAGCCCGCCGAGCGCGCCTTCCACGTCGTCGAACACGCGTGCCACGTCCTCGGGCACCGAGGCGTCGGCCATGCTCGAGGTGATCTCGGGCGCCTCGCGTGCCATGCGGTCGAGCGCGAGGCGGTCGATGTCGCAGACATGCACGCGCGCGCCGGTCTCGCGAAAGGCCAGCGCGATGGCCGCGCCGATGCCGGACGCGCCCGCGCTGATCAGCACCCGCAGGCCCGGCGCGGGCCGCAGTGAATCGATGATGCTCATGGGTTCCTGTGGTGTCTCGTTGTGTCCATGCGGGCGCCATGGCGCTCTCGCTTCATCGGCAGTGTCTTGAAAGCACCGCGGCAAAACTATGTGCGTCGCGCACACTGGCAACCCCCTGTCGATGTGATGCGGTGTTCGCGATCGCCATCGCGGCACCAGGGGAGAGGGATCGGACCCATGGGCATGGCCGCATCGTTCTGCTAGCCTTCGCGGCCCTATGTCATCCCTGTCCACCGAACGACCGCGCGCGGCGGGCTCCTCGCGCGATGCGAGCGAGCAGGCGGCCGACGAGATCGCCGCCGAACTCATCGGCCTCTTGCACCGGAATGCGCCCGCGGAAGAATTCGCCGGCCGGCTCGCGGCCGTGGAAGCCCTGCCCGATGCATTGCGGCGCAAGTCCAGCCTGGTCGAGCTGGTGCGCATGGCGATGGCGCTGCGCAACCGGCTCGAGCTGCACGAGCAGCGCGAGCGCGGCATGCTCGCCGTGATCGAATCGGCGCAGGACCTCTCGGGCCGGCTCGACCTCACGGGCCTGCTCAAGACCATCGTGAAGCGCGCGCGCCACCTGATGGGCTCGCACCTGTGCTGGCTCACGGTCTACGACACCGCGACCGGCGCGTTCCAGGTGGTGGTGGCCGACGGCGCGATCTCCGACCGCACCGGCCGCATGACCGTGGGCCGCAACCTCGGCATCGCGGGCATCGTGATGAGCACGCGGCTGCCCTTCTTCACGCCCGACTACCTGCACGACAACCGCTTCGTGCACGACCCCACGCTCGACGACATCTTCCGCGACGAGGGCGTGGCCGCGCTGGTGGGCGCGCCGCTGATGCGCGACGACGAGGTGATCGGCCTGCTGTTCGTGGCCGACCGCTACCACCGCACGCACACGGCGCTCAACGTGTCGATCCTCTGCACGCTGGCCGCGCATGCGGCGGTCGCGATCGAGAACGCCAAGGCCTTCGCGGAGGCGAAGGATGCGCTCGCGCATGCCGACCAGGCGCGCGGCGAGCTCGAGCGGCACGTGCGCGACGTGCAGGGCGCGGCCGAGGCGCACGAGCAGCTGACCTCGCTGCTGGCCAAGGGCGCGTCGCTGGGCGCGCTGTGCGAATCGATCGCGCAGTTGCTCAACGGCGGCGTGCTGGTGCTCGACGAGGCCCACCAGGTCATCGGCCGCGCGCTGGCGCCCGGCTATGAGGGCACGGCCGCCGACGCTTATGCGCCGAACGACGAACACAGCGCCGCGCTCGCGAAGGCACTGCGCGAGAGCCGGCAGGCCGGCCGCTCGGTGGTGGCCTACGAGCGCGACGGCGAGCTGTGCCGCGCCATCGCGGTGCTCGGCGGCAACGAGGTGCTCGGTGCCGTGCTGCTGTTCCGGCACCAGGACCTGCGCGAGACCTCGCTGCGCACCTTCGAGCGCAGCTCCAGCATCATCGGCATCGTGCTGCTGTCACAGGAGCGCGTGGAGGCCGGCAAGAGCCGCGAGGTGGCGGCGCTGCTGCGCACCCTGATCTCGCCGCGCCAGGACGAGCCCGCGCTCACGCGCGACCGCGCCGAGCGCTTCGGGCTCGACCTGTCGCAGCCGATCTCGCTGATGGTGGTCGAGATGGCCGAGCCCCGGCCCGGCTTCTGGGCCCGGCGCCTGCGCGCCGGCGCGCCGATGTCGGAGCAGGTGTTCGACGAGGTCGACGGCGCGCTCGCCATCGTCTGCGCCGCGACCCGCGCGCAGGACGTGCTCGAGGCCGTCACCGCCTTCGCGCGGCGCGAGCTCGGCGATGCCTACCGCGGCGTGCTGTCGCGGCCCGTGCAGTCGCCGGCCGAGATGCCCGCACTGTATGCCGCGCTGCGCCGCGCGCTGCCCGTGCTGGGGCGCCTGGGCATGCGCGGCGCCATCGTCGGGCAGAACGAGATGGCGCTCTATTCGGTGCTGTTCGAGACCCACGACCAGGGCAGCCTCAACACCTTCCTCGACGCCACCATCGGCGCGCTCACGAGCCATGATCGCAAGCGCGGCGCGGAGCTCACGTCGACCCTGCTGGCCTACTTCGACTGCAACCAGAACGCGAAGACCACCGCGGCGCGCATGGGCATCCATGTGAACACCGTGCGCCAGCGGCTCGCGAGCGTGGAGGAACTGCTGGGGCACTGGGGCAGCGCGAGCCGGGCGCTGGAGATCCACGTGGCGCTGCGGTTGTGGAGCCTGGGGATGTCCAGCGCGCGGGGTGGCGCCGACGAGGCCTGAGCCTCGCGCGGCGCTCAGCGCTGCGGCATGTCCTTCACCGAATACCCCAGGCTCACCGTCGCATCCTCCGGAATCGGCGGCATGGTCGCGTTCCAGGCGAGCCAGTCCTCGCGCATCGCCGCGAGCCGTTCGGGCTCCTGCTTCGCGCGGTTGGCGCGCTCGCGTTCGTCGGACGGGATGTTGAACAGGTACTCGTTGCCGTCGACCTTCAGGTACTTCCAGTCGCCGTCGCGCAGCGCCTGCTGGCCGCGGTGGTTCATGCGCCAGTGCAGCGGGCGGCGGAAGCCGTGCTTGGCGTCTTTCAGCACGGGCATCAGCGAGACGCCGTCGAGCGGATAGGCCGGGTCGGCCTGCACGCCGGCCGCGTCGAGCATGGTGGCCGACCAGTCCATGGTCAGGCAGTGCTGGGCGCTCTCGCCGCCGGGCGCGATGACGGCGGGCCAGTGGGCGATCCATGGCACGCGGATGCCGCCTTCGGTCAGGTCCATCTTGCCGCCGACCAGCGGCCAGTTGTCGGAGAAGCGTTCGCCGCCGTTGTCGCTGGTGAAGACCACCAGCGTGTTGTCGGCCATGCCGTGCTTCTCGAGCGCGGCCATGATCCAGCCGATGCCCTCGTCCATGTGATGGATCATGCGGCGGTAGACGTGGATGTTGCCGCCCGCGAGGTCGAACAGGTTGTCCTTCACCAGCGGCGCCTTGTCGGCATCGTCGCGCGTTTCCCACGGCCAGTGCGGCGCGGTGTAGTGCAGGCTCAGGAAGAAGGGCTTGGCCTCCTCCGCAGGCTGCTGCGCCATGCGCTCGACGAAGTCGACGGCGCGCTTCGAGAGGATGTCGGTGAGATAGCCCTCTTCCTGCTTGTCCTCCTCGCCATACCAGAGGTCGTGGCGGCCGCTGGAGTCGCAGTGGGTGAAGTAGTCGACGCCGCCCGACATCGGGCCGAAGAACTCCTCGTAGCCCGAGCGCAGCGGGCCGAAGCTCGGCGGATAGCCGAGGTGCCACTTGCCGATCAGCGCGGTGCGGTAGCCGCTGGCCTTGAGCAGCGAGGGCAGGGTGGGATGGTCGACCGGCAGGCCCAGCGTGCTGCTGCCGCGGCTCTTGCTGTTGATCGGCTCCTCGGCCGCGCCGCGCAGCCGGTACTGGTAGCGCGCGGTGATCATCGCGAAGCGCGTGGGCGAGCACACGGGCGAGTTCGCGTAGCCCTGCGTGAGCTTGAGGCCCTTGGCGGCCAGGCCGTCGAGCACCGGCGAGACGGGGCCGAAGACGGCGTCGCGGCCGCCGTAGCAGCCGAGGTCGGCATAGCCGAGGTCGTCGGCGACGATGAAGATGATGTTGGGTCTTGTCATGGTGTCTCGAGGGCCTGCAGGGCCGGGAAAAAGGTCAGGGCTGGTAGCCCGATTTCTGCACCACCGGACCCCATTGCAGCCGGTAGGCCTTGAGCATCGCGGCGGTCTGCGCCGGGGTGCTGACCACCGGCGTCATCTTGGAGTCGGTGAACTTGCGCACTGTGTCGGGGTCCTGCATCACCTCGCGGATCGCGGTGGCGAGGCGCTCGACCTTCTCGCGCGGCATGGTGGCGGGCGCGAAGAAGGTGTTCCAGCCGCTGGCCGAGAGGTCGAGGCCGGCCTCCTTGAAGGTGGGCACCGAGGGCGCGAAGGGCGAGCGCTTGGCGCCCGAGATCGCGAGGATGCGCAGCTTGCCGCCCTCGTGCTGCGGGATCACCACGTCCTCGGTGTCGACCGCGATCGGCACCTGGCCGCCGATCAGGTCGTTGAGCAGCGGCGCCGAGCCGCGGTAGCCGATGACCTGGGTCTGGACCTTGGCCTTCTCGCCGACCATGAGGCCGAAGAAGTGCGGCAGGCTGCCGGTGGCCGGCACGCCGACGTTGGCCTGCTTGGGATTGGCGCGCATCCAGGCCAGCAGGTGGTTGAGCTCGCGCACCGGCAGCGTGGGCGACACGGCGAGCGCGAAGTCGTAGTCGTTGACGTGCGAGACCGGCACGAAGTCGCGCTCGGGGTCGTAGCCGTTGTCCTTGAACACCAGCGGCGCCACCACCATCACGGCGGGGTTGGCGAGCATCAGCACGTTCTGGTTCGCGGGCGTGGCCCTGGCCTGCTGCGCCGCGAGGCGGCCGCCCGCGCCGGGCTTGTTGTCGACGATGACCGGCACGCCGAGCTTGGGCGAGAGCTTGTCGCCGACGATGCGCGCGACGCGGTCGGTGGCGCCGCCGGGCGCATAGCCGACGACGATGTGCAGCGGGCCGTCGAGCGCCTGCGCGGCGGCGCCGGTGGCCGTCAGGGCCGTCGCGAGACCGGCGATGGCCATCAGGCCGGCGAGGCGGCGGGTGATCGGGTGCGTGGGTTGCATGGGTTCCTCCTTGCGTTTCATGTAATGGGGTTCAGTCGTTGGCCTGGAAATTCACGGCCTTCATGATGCCGGCCCAGCGTGCCGTGTCCTCGCGCATGGTCTTCACGAGGGCGTCGCCCGTGTCGGCCACCGGGTACATGCCGTTCTGCAGCAGCATCTGGCGCACCTCGCGCTTGTTGACGGCGCGCGCGAACTCGGTGCGCAGCTTCTCGACCACGGGCTGCGGCGTCTTCAGCGGCGCGTAGTAGGCGAACCAGGCGGTGGCGACCACGTCCTTGTAGCCGGCCTCGACGAAGCTCGGCAGGTTGGGCATCAGCGGCGAGCGCTTCTCGCCGCTGGTAGCCAGCACCTTGACGCGGCCCGAGGGCAGCATCTGCTGCGCGCCGCCCACGGTGTCGAAGTAGACCGGCACGGTGCCACCCATCACGTCCTGCCGCGCGGGCGTGGAGCCGCGGTAGGGCACGTGCACCATCTTCAGCCCGGCCGCGCGGTTGAGCATCTCGCCGAGGAAGTGCGAGGGCGTGCCGGCGCCGTACGAGGCGAAGCTGACCTTGTCGCCCTGCGCCCTGGCCCAGGCGGTGAACTCGGGCAGCGTGTTCGCGGGCACGTCCTTGTTGAGCACCAGCGCGAGCTCGAAGCGCGCCGCGTTGAGGATCGGCGCGAAGTCCTTGATCGGGTCGTACGAGAGGTTGCGGTAGGCGCTCGGGAACATGGTCATCATGCCGGCCGTGCCCAGCAGCAGCGTGTGGCCGTCGGGCGCCGCGGTCTTGACCGTCTCGACCGCGATGCGGCCGGCCGCGCCCGAGCGGTTGTCGATGATCAGCGGGCCGAGGCTGTCGCGCACCTCCTGCGCGATGGCGCGCGTGAGCACGTCCTGCGTGCCGCCCGCGGGCACGCCGATCAGCACCTTGATCGGCTGGCCCGGCGCGAAGCCCTGGGCGCGCGACAGCGCGGGCGCGAGCGCGAGGCCGCCGAGCGCGGCGACCAGCCGGCGGCGGTCGGGGGCGGGCAGGTGGTAAGCGTGCGAGGGGCGGGAAGGCATGGGGCGAAGTCTCCGAAAGGCGCCGGGTCGGCGGGGCGTGGTCCCGCGGCTGCGGACGATTCTGGAGACGCTACAGTCGATTGATCAAATCAACCATTCCCCGGATTAACCCGAGCGCGATGCCCCAGCCCATCGATGTGCCCGTGAAAGCGACCGCTCGCAAGACGGCCAAGGCCACCATCGAGGCGGCCAAGGGCGCCAGCCTCGCGTTGCCGCGCCGTCCGCTCGACGACCTGCTGCTCTACCGCCTCTCGCGCCTGCTCGCGGTGGCCGGCAGCATGGTGATCCGCCTGTGCGAGGGCCGCTTCGGCATCACGCGCCGCGAATGGCGACTGATCGCCACGCTCGCGAGCCGCGGCGAACTCGGCTCCTCGCAACTGGCCGAGCATGCGCAGCTCGACCGCGCGCGCACCTCGAAGGCCGTGGGCTCGCTGGTGGAAAAGAAACTGCTCTCGCGCGTGGCGCGCGCGGGCGACCGGCGCCATGTGCAGCTGCGCCTCACCGACAGCGGGCAGGCGCTGTACGACGCGCTCTTTCCGCTCGTGACGGCGATCAACGGCGAGCTGATGGGCGCGCTCGATGCCGGCGAGGCCGAGCGCTTCGATGCGGCGCTGCATCGCTTGCAGGAGCGGGCCGAGCGCATGGTGGCGCAGGCGGTGCTGCCGAAGGCGGACCGGGGCAGGCGCCAGTCGGCGGCCGCGCGCTGAGCGGTGCATCTCAGAAGGTGTGAAGGAACCGTCGCGAGCGCCCCGAGGTCGCGCCGAGGACCGGAGCCGTACTCTGTACGGTGAGGACCGCAGGTGCGAGATCGGGGCGCGCAGCAGGTTCATTCACACCTTCTCAATCCACCTTCATGCCCGTGGCTTTGACGATGCGGCCGTAGCGTTCGCGGTTGCCGTCGAGGTGCGCCGCGGCCGCGGCACCGGTCTCGCCGAGCGCCACCATGTCGAGCGAGGCGAGCCGCGCCTTCACCTCGGGCCGGCCCAGTGCCGACTGCAGCGCCGTGCGCAAGGTCTGCATCACGGGCTCGGGCGTGGCGGCCGGCACCATCGCGAGGTAGAGCACCTCGAACTCGAGGTCCTTCAACCCGAGCTCGCCCACCGTGGGCACCTGCGGCAGCAGCGGCGAACGCTGGCGGCCGGTGACCGCGAGCGCATGCAGCTTGCCGGCCTGCAGGTGCGGCAGCAGGCCCGGCGTGGCCAGGATGCCGGCCTGCACCTCGCCCGAGAGCAGCGCCAGCACGGCGGGCGCGTTGCCCTTGTAGGGCACGTGCGTGATCTTCGCGCCGGTGGCGTTGGCGAAGATCTCCGCGGCGATGTGGCCGGGACTGCCGTTGCCGGCCGAGCCGAAGGTGACCGACTCGCCCTTGGCCTGCGCGACGAACTCGGGCAGAGTCTTCGCCTTGACCGCGGCGCCGGTGCCGAAGGCCAGGCCCGAGGAGCTGAAGATCATCAGCGGCTTCAGGTCCTTCGCCGCGAAGGGCATGGCGGCGTAGAGCTGCGGGTTGATGGTGAAGGTGCTGTCGATGCTCAGCAGCACCGTGTAGCCGTCGGCCGGGCTCTTGGCCACGAGGTCGGCGCCGATGTTGCCGCCCGCGCCGGGCCGGTTGTCGACGATGAAGGGCTGCTTCAGTTCCTTCTGCAGCACCTCGCCGAGCGCGCGCCCGAGGATGTCGAGCGGCCCGCCGGCCGGGAAGTTGGTGAGGAAGCGCACGGGCTTGGCCGGGTACGCGGCTTCGGTTTGCGCCAGGGCGGCGGCCGGGGCGCCGAGGCCCAGGACGAGCGATGCGGCCATGCAGGCGCTGGCGAGCGCCAGGCGCCGGCCCTTCGGGATGCGGGGGGTCATGCGGGTGTTTCCTTGTCTCCGTGTCGGCGCACTCTAGGAGCGCGGTGCCGCGCGCACAACTGAAAGCTGTTCCGCCAGGTATTCCGTCTCGTTATATTTGGTGCCCGCCGCTTCACAGCCAGCCGCCATGTCAGCCATGAACTTTTCTCGCTTGAAGCTGCGCCACCTGCAGTGCCTGGTGACCGTGGCGCAGGAGCGCAACCTGGTGCGCTCGGCCGAGGCCCTGTCGCTGACGCAGCCCGCGGTCTCCAAGACCATCGCCGAGCTCGAGGAGATCGTGGGGCGCCAGTTGCTGCTGCGCCGCCGCCGCGGCGTCGAGCTCACACCCGCGGCCGAGGTGCTGGTGCGGCACGCGGTGTCGGCCCTGCGCGGACTGCGGGAGGGCATGGGCCTGGCCATGGACCAGCCCGATGCCGACCAGTTGCTGGTGGCCGTCGGTGCGCTGCCGAACATGGTGCCCAACCTGCTGCCCGAGGCGGTCGCGCAGCTCAATGCCGCGCATCCCGCGCTGCGCGTGCGGGTCATGAGCGGCACCAACGCGCAGCTGATGACTCAGTTGCGCCAGGGCGAGATCGACCTCGTGCTGGGGCGGCTCGCCCAGGCGTCCGCGATGGCCGATCTCGCCTTCGAGCAGTTCTACAGCGAGCCGCTGCTGCTGGTGGTGCGCCCCGACCATCCGCTGGCCGCGCGGCGCCGGCCGCCGCTCGATGCCTTGGCCGCCCATCCGCTGGTGCTGCCGGTGTCGGGCACGCTGATCCGCCACACGGCCGATGCCTTCCTGATCGCGCGCGGCCTGGAGCTGCCGCACCGGCTCGTGGAGGCGACCGACACCAGTTTCATCGTCGGGTTGCTGCAGCGCTCCGATGCCGTGTGGTTCGCGCCGCAGGGGGCGGTGGAAGGCTTCATCGCGCGCGGCGAACTGCGGCGCGTGGCGATCGACACCGCGAGCACCGAGGGACCGGTGGGCATGACGGTGCGGCGCGGCGCCGAACTCGGGGAGGGCGCGCGGCTGCTGGTGGAGGCGATCCGGCGGATCGTGGGCCGGCGCCATGAGGCCGCGCCTTGAGGACGGATCGGCGTCGCGTTGCCGCCCGAGCCGTGCCATGCCCCCGATCCGGGCCGCCCGTTCGGTATCTAATCGGCGCATCGCAAAAAGAAAGAGAGTCGCCATGGGAATGACCGCATCGTTCGTCGCACTGACGCAGGAAACGCTCGAGGCATTGAAGGCCGCCCCGGAAACCGCTGCCGACCATTTCATGGCGCAGATCGGTGGCGATGCCGAGGACCGCGTGCTCGACATCGACAAGGCCTGGCATGGCCTGCACTTCCTGATGACCCACGAAGCCCATGGGGGCGGCGGACCGCTCTCGCTGCCGATCCTGGGCGGCACCGCGATCGGCGACGACATGGGCTATGGCGCGCCGCGCTATCTCGACGCGCCGCAGGTCAAGGAGGCCGCGGAGGCCTTGGCGGCCCTGCCTGTCGACGAACTGCGCCAGCGCTTCAAGCCGGCCGAGCTCGAGGAGGCCTACATCTATCCCACGGGCATCTGGGAAGACGAGGGAGACGAAGCCTTCGAGTACCTGGCCCACTGGTATGCGCAGCTTCAGCTTTTCTATGCCGCGGCTGCCGGGCGCGGCGACGCGATGCTGCTGGCCATTCTCTGACGGCCCGTGTCCACGCAGGGCCGGCCCGTACCGAACCAGGAGAAGACGCGATGAGCTCGATGGAAGAAGTCTGGAAATACCGCGAGGAAGTGCTCTATCCCCAGCTCTTCGGCGAGAAGCGCAAGGGCATCTTCGTGCTGGGCGCCGATGACTTCTCGGCGCTGGGCGCGCAGGACATCGATCCGCGCTGGCTGCACCTGGGCGTGTTCGAGTTCGAGCCGACGCCCGTGCGCAACTCCTGGCTCTACGTGACCTCGGGCGGCTCGACGCCCTGGGAGGGCGAGCCCGCCGACTACGACCCCGAGGACTACTCGTGGATCGGCTCCGAGCTGGTGCTCGAGGTGCCGTCGCAGGCCGGCGAGACCTGGCCGATCAAGCTGCTGCAGAAGCTGCTGGCCTACAACGTGCTGCTCGCGCATGGCCGCTTCGGCGAGGACAAGCCGCCGCTGGACTACGGCGACCGCATCCCGCTGGGCGGGCCGATCGGGCAGAAGGCCGCGTCGGCGCTGCGCCACGTGCTGCTGGCGCAGCCGAAGCACTATCCGGCGACGGCGCAGCTCGACTCGGGCAAGTTCGATTTCCTGCACGTGGTGGGCATCACGGACACCGAGCGCGACTGGGCCAAGGCGCGCAGCTCCGAGGACCTGGTGCGGCTGCTCGAGGTGCATGGCCACTGCCCGGTGACCGACCCGAAGCGCGCGCCGGTGGCCTGAGCGCCGCATGCAGGGAATGGACGAGGCCGAAGCGCCTTCCTCATCGCTCGCGCCGCACGCGCCTCATGCGCCGCAGCGCCAGACCACGGTCGATGCATTGCGCGGCTTCGCGCTGCTGGGCATCCTGGTGGTCAACATCGCGACCTTCGCCTCGACCTACTACGGCATGGGGCTGCCCGATCCGCTCGCGAACTCGCTGCCCGAGCGGCTCGCGGTGTTCGTGCGCACCTTCGTCTTCGAGACCAAGTTCTACCTGCTGTTCTCGTTCCTGTTCGGCTACAGCTTCCTGCTGCAGAAGGAGGCCGCGCAGCGCGCGGGCCGCGCGTTCGCGCCGCGCATGGCGCGCCGGCTGCTGGGGCTGTGGCTGCTGGGCGTGGCGCATGGGGTGCTGCTCTACCAGGGCGACATCCTCACGACCTATGGCGTGATCGGCGTGGTGCTGCTGATGCTGCACCGGCGCGGCGACCGTTTCCTGCTGAGCGCCGGCGTCGCGCTGGTGCTCGGCACCGCGCTGCTGTGGGCCGCCTTCAGCCTGCTGCTGTCGTTCGCGCTGGGCGGCGGCCCGATGGACCTGCGCAGCGCCTATGCGGAAGCCGTCTCCGCGTTGGCGGCCTACCGCGGCACGCCGATGACGGTCATCGTGCAGCACCTGCGCGAGCTGTCGCAGATCTGGTGGCTCACGGCGCTGGTGCAGGCGCCGACGGCGCTCGCGATGTTCTTCGCGGGCTTCGTCGCGGGGCGGCATGCGCTGCTGGCCGACACCGGCGCGCACCTGCCGCTGTTCCGGCGCCTGCTGGCCTGGGGGCTGGTGGTGGGACTGCCGGGCGCGGCCTTCTATGCCCAGTCGGCGCTGCGCGTCGATGGCTCGGTGCGCGACTTCCTCGGGCTCTCGGCCACGCTGCTCACGGCACCGTTCCTGAGCGCCGCCTATGCCTGCGCGCTGGTGCTGCTGTTCCGCACGCCGCGCGGCCGCGTGCTCGAACGCTGGCTCGCGCCCGCGGGGCGCATGGCGCTGTCGAACTACCTGCTGCAGTCGGCCGTGTGCGCGTGGCTGTTCCTGGCCTACGGGCTGCGCTGGATCGGCGCGACGCCGCCGCTCGCGGCGATGGGGATCGCCTTCGCGATCTTCGGTTGCCAGCTGCCGCTGAGCCGCTGGTGGATGGGGCGCTTCGCCTACGGGCCCGTCGAGTGGCTGCTGCGGGCCTTCACGAACCTCGCGCTGCCGTCGATGCGGCGCGCATCGACGCACTGCACCGACGCATGAACCCCGTCTCCTACTTCGAAATCCCGGTGCTCGACATGGATCGCGCGATCCGCTTCTACGAAGCCGTGTTCGGCCACGCGCTCGAGCGGGCCAGCGTCGACGGCAACGAGATGGCGTTCTTCGCGCACGCACCGGGCCGCGAGGGCGCGAGCGGCGCGCTGGCGAAGGGCGACAGCTACCGGCCGTCGCGGGACGGTGCGCGGCTCTACTTCGACGTGCCGGACATCGAGGCCGTGCTGGCGCGCGCGCTGGCGCAGGGCGCCGAGCTGCTGTATCCGGTGACGGGGGTGGGCAGTTTCGGCTTCGTCGCCGAGTTCGCCGACTGCGAGGGCAACTGCATCGCCCTCCATGCGCAGGCGCGCTAGGTTCAGGGCGGCGGCAGCGGCCGCGACCACAGCCAGGCCAGCACCACCGCCATGCAGCCGATCGCGAGCACTGCGGTCCAGGCCCGGTGCGCGGTGTACGAGATGATCACGGCGCACAGCGCCATGGTGACGGTGGCGCTCCACTTGGCGCGCCGGCTGACGGTGCGGCCGTGGGCCCAGTTGTGCAGCAGCGGCCCGAAGATGCGGTGCCCGAGCAGCCAGGCATGCAGCCGCGGCGAGCTGCGCGCCGCGGCCCAGGCGGCCAGCAGGATGAAGACGGTGGTCGGCATGCCCGGCACCACCACGCCGATGAGGCCGAGCACCAGGCACAGCACGGCGAAGGCATAGAGCAGGGCGCGTACCAGCGGGCCTCTGGGTTCGGGATCGGGCTTCAACGCGGCACGCTCGGGACGAAGGAGGCCGCTCAGGCCACGGCCTGCGGCTGCAGCGGGCCGGGCTCGCGCTCGACCGGGTGGTCGTTGCCCACGCGCACCTTCGGCAGGTGCTGCGGGTACTCGCGCTGCATGAAGTCGATCAGCCCCTCGCGCACGTTGCAGCGCAGGTCGAAGGCCAGGCCCGAGGTGGCGGCGGTGCACAGCACGCGGATCTGCATGGTGCGCTCGGTGGCGTCGGTCACGCGCAGGTTGAAGAAGCGGCCGTCCCATTCGGGCGAGGCCTTCACGATGCGCTCGACCTCGGCGCGCAGCGGCGCCAGCGGCATGCCGTAGTCGGCATAGACGAACACCGAGCCGAGGATCTGCGAGGAGTGGCGGGTCCAGTTCTGGAACGGCTTCTCGATGAAGTAGGTCAGCGGCAGGATCAGCCGGCGCTCGTCCCAGATCTTGAGCACGACGAAGGTGCCGGTGATCTCCTCGACGCGGCCCCATTCGCCCTCGACCACGAGCACGTCGTCGATGCGGATCGGCTGCGCGAGCGCGAGCTGCAGGCCGGCGATGAGGTTGCTGAACACGGGCTTGGCCGCGAGGCCGGCCACGATGCCGATCACGCCGGCCGAGGCCAGCAGGCTGGCGCCGACCTGGCGCGCGCCCGGGAAGGTCATGAGCATCATCGCGCCGCCGGCCACCACCACCACGGTCATGGCGGTGCGCGCGAGCACGCGGGTCTGCGTGAGCACGCGGCGCGCCTGCAGGTTGTCGGCCACGTCCGACGGATGCTGCGCGAGCACGCCGTCGGCGAAGCCGCCGATGGCCTTGAGCGCGAGCCAGGTGGTGGCCGCGATCAGCAGCAGGCCGTTGAGATGCCGCACGCTCGCGATGTAGCGCAGGTCCTCGGGCGTGGCCTGCCACACCATCTGCAGCGCGATCAGCGGCAGCACCACGCGCGCGGGTGCATGGCAGGCCAGCACCATGGCATGGATGGCGGGCGCGGGGCGCGTGATGCGCTTGAGCACCATGCCGCCGATGCGGTGCACGGCGAGGGCGACGGGAATGGCGATGACGGCGGCCAGCCAGGTGCCGAACCAGGGATGGGAGAGGATGGATTGCAACAGGGTCATGCCGATGCGAGTCCCGAAGCTTCCTGTTCGTTCAATGCCTGGAGGATCCGGGCCGCATCGTCTCGCAATTGGGTCGACAGCGCGGTCGCCAGGTCGAGCCGGCGCAGCAGCCAGGGACTGATGTCGTTGTCGAAGGGATCGGGCAGCGGGATCGGGCCGCCGACGGCGGTGGAGGCGGTGCTCTCGGGCTGCGAGGGCCCCGAGGTGGGCACCGCGCCGATCGCGGCCTCGATGCGCTGCGTGGTGCGCGCGAGCGGCCCCTCGACCTCGCCGGGCGTGAGGCGGTCGCGCCGCAGCACCAGCATCGACTTGACCGCGCTGAGCTGCGCCAGCAGCTGGTAGCTGTGGGCCTGCAGGTGCTCGAGCGGCTCGACCGGCGGCTGCACCGCGCGCGGTTCGGACAGCGAACGCTGCGTGGCCTGCACCAGCGCCGAGAGGCTGTCGAAGGCCTCGCGGCGCGCCAGCCGCCATTCGAGCTCGGGGCTGCTGTCGACGGTCTGCAATTGGCCCAGGCCCAGCGCGAGGCGTGCATGGCGTGCCTGCGCGGTCAGCACGCGCGCCACCAGCGCCGGGATCTGGCCACGTTCCCACGAGGGCAGCACGTAGCAGAAGGCCCAGGCGAGCGCGGCGCCGATCAGCGTGTCGGCGATGCGCTCGAACAGCGCGAACAGCGGCGCCGCGCCGGTGTTGAGCATGTGGGCCTGCAGCAGGCCCAGCACGGTGGCGGCCACCGCGGTGATCAGGTAGCGCCGCACCGCGAAGCTGTGGGCGATGGCCTGCGCCACCGTGAGCACGGCCAGCAGCCCGAGCGCCGAAAGATGCGCCGACAGCAGGCCGACCGCGAGCACGCAGCCCAGCAGGGTGCCGGCCACGCGGTGGTTGCGCCGCTCCAGCGTCTGCGAGAGGCTGCCGCGCAGCACCACCACGATGGTCAGCAGGATCCAGTAGTCGTGCGAGCCCCAGGGCATCGACACCGCGACCGCGTAGCCGGCCGCGATCGCGAGCGCGGCGCGGATCGCGTGGCGCAGCGGCGGCGCGTCCCAGCGCCACAAGGTGAAGAAGGGGCGCCACGACCAGTCGGTCGGGCTCACGAACATCTGCCAGTTGGCGCGCACCACCGCGAGGTTGGGCTCGGCGTCGCCGCGCGCCATGGCCGACAGGCGCAGCACCTCGTCGTTGATGTGGCCGATGCGGCTCGCGAGGCCGCGCGCGAGCATGGCGGCATTGGGGCCGGGCAGCATGGGATGCGGGTGGCCGGTCGAGTCCTCGCCGTCGACGTGGATCGCCGCGAGGCGCGGCCGGCGGTCGGCCACGAGGTGCGGGTGGCGGCCCATGAGCAGCGCGTCGGCCAGCGCGATGGTGTCCTCGGCCAGTTCCTCGAGCACGCAGCGCATCTCGACCAGCGCATCGGCATGGGCGGGATGGGTCTTGAGGGCATCGAGGTCGAGCTCGCTCGCGAGCAACTGGTCGCGCATCTCGAGCACGATCACCAGCATCGCGGCCAGCCGCTGGCGGCGCGGCGTGCGCGGCGACTCGAGCACGATGTCGCGCGTGGCCTGCAGCTGGTCGGCCAGCGCGGCCTGTTCGCGCAGCAGGCGGCCCAGCATCGGCGCGGGGGTCTCGCGCACGTCGCCGGTCTCGTCCTTGGGCGTGAACTGGCTGGCCTCGGTGCGCATCAGCGCGGCCAGCGAATACAGCACGTCGGCCACCGACTGCACGCGGTAGCGCGTGTTGAGGATCAGGTTGGCGAGCACCGACCACACCACGTACAGCCCGGCGCCGAGGCCGAAGTGCCAGGTGCGCTCGATGGCTTCGGCCATGCCGTGCGGCGTGGGCGTGGCCATGGAGAAGATCATCGAGAACATCACGGCGATCGCGATCGGGATGCCGCGCTTGCCCCAGGCCATGGCCAGGAAGGCGAAGAAGGTGGCCGGCACCAGCAGCAGGCCGAGCCGGATCGGCGCGGCGTGCAGCAGCTGCACGGCGAAGAACAGCGGCAGCCCGATCAGCGGTGCCGGCAGCATCTGCCAGAACTTGCCGCGGCGCGGGCCCGGCAGGTCGGGCGGCGCGGTGACGATCACGCCGACCGCGGCCGAGGAGGCCGCGATGGTACCGAGCCAGAAATGCACGCCGCCCGAGATGAACAGCAGGCCGAGCGCGACCGTGAGGCCGCTGGCGACGTAGTGGCTCAGCGCGATGCGCAGCGCGGCGCGCAGGCGCTGCTGCAGCACCGAGGCCTGGGTCTCGCCGCCGATGGCGCGGGCCCCTGCCATCACTTGGCGGAAGCGTCGCCCTCGAACGGGCCGGTGGCGGCGGGGGCGTCGCGGCGGATGCGGGTGAGCTTGCGCTTGGCCGGGGCGGCGGTGGCGGCGGGTGCCTCCGCGTTCTGGTCGTCCTCGGCCGGGCCCATCTCGGTCACGGTGCTGCGCGCGTAGATGTAGTCCGAGCCCTCGGTCTGGGGCTTGCTCGCGGCGGCGATCGCGCGCACGCGGTCGCTGGCGCGCAGCTTGTCGTCGACGCTCGCGAACTTCGAGTACTTGGCCAAGAGCGGCACCAGCTGGCCGTAGATGCGCGGCGCGCCGGCCAGGCATTCGCGCTGGTCGATGAAGTCTGGCTCGCCCGTGAAGTTGCCGATCAGGCCGCCGGCCTCGGTCACCAGCAGCGAGCCGGCCGCCACGTCCCAGGGGTTGAGGCCGGTCTCGAAGAAGGCATCGGTGAAGCCGGCCGCCACGTAGGCGAGGTCGAGCGCGGCGGCGCCGGGGCGGCGCAGGCCGGCCATGCGCGGCATCAGGTCGGCCATGATGGCCAGGTACTGCTTGAAGTTGTCGCCGGTGCGGAACGGGAAGCCGGTGGCCACCAGCGATTCGGACAGCCGGGTGCGCTTGGAGACGCGGATGCGGCGGTCGTTGACATAGGCGCCGCGGCCCTTGGTGGCGGTGAACAGGTCGTTGCGCGTGGGGTCGTAGACGACCGCCTGCTCGATCTTGCCGCGCACCGACAGCGCGATCGACACGCAGTAGAACGGGAAGCCGTGGATGAAGTTGGTGGTGCCGTCGAGCGGATCGATGATCCAGACGTAGTCGGAATCCTTGGCGCCGTGCTCGGAGCCCGATTCCTCGGCCAGGATGCCGTGCCCCGGGTACGCCGTGAGAAGCGTTTCGATGATGGCCTGCTCGCTCGCGTGGTCGATCTCGGTGACGAAATCGTTCACATGCTTCTGGGAGATGCGCACGGCCTCGACGTCGAGCGCGGCGCGGTTGATGATGGCGCCGGCGGCGCGAGCGGCCTTCACGGCCACGTTGAGCATGGGATGCAGGTTGGGGGACGACATTCTGAATTGTGAGCGTGAGCGGAACGCCTGCGCGGACCCGGCAAAGGCCCGGGTGGCCACGGCTGTCGTTCCTGACTGACTGGAAGAACTGGGGGGTGGGACCCTGAAGGACCCGGAAACCGGCCCGGCGATGCGGGCGGCGAGAATCGGGGGATTTTAACGGCTCGGCCGGTCCCTGTCTCCCCACCCCTTTTCATGCGCACCCGTTTCATCCTGATCCAGACCAGCCACGCCGGCAACGTGGGCGCCGCCGCCCGCGCCATGAAGACCATGGGTTTCGGCGAACTCGTGCTGGTGGCGCCGCGCTGGGCCAACGTGCTGCGGCGCGAGGAAACCATCCAGCGCGCGAGCGGCGCGCTCGACGTGCTGGCCAACGCGCGCATCGTCGAGACCCTCGACGAGGCCCTCGACGGCGTGACCCACCTGTGCGCCACCGCGATGGTGCCGCGCGACTTCGGCCCGCCCACGCGCACGCCGCGCGAGCACCTCGGAGCGCTGGCCGCGCAGGGCGAGGCGCACGTGGCCTTCCTGTTCGGCTCCGAGCGCTTCGGCATGCGCAACGAGGACGTCTACCGCTGCCACGTCGCCCTGAGCATTCCCACCGACCCGAACTTCGGCTCGCTCAACCTCGGCGCCGCGATCCAGGTGATCGCCTACGAATGGCGGCTCGCGCTCGGCGGCTTCGAGGTGCGCGACGCGGTCGCGCCGCCGCCGGCCGCCGATGCCCAGGCCGTGGCCGGCATGCTCGAGCACTGGGAGCGCTCGCTGGTGGAGGTGGGCTTCCTCGATCCAGAGGCGCCCAAGAAGCTGATGCCGCGGCTGCAGCAGCTGTTCAACCGGGCCCAGCCCACGGCCGAGGAGATCCACATCCTGCGCGGCATCGCCAAGGCGATGAGCGAGGCCGCGGCCGGCAAGATCCGGCGCTGAGCGGGCCTAAAACCCCATCGCCCGTACGCGATGAGGGCCGGCTATAGACTGCGCGGCCCCCATCGTCATAACCAAAATATCCGAAGGCAGCGATGTTCTCTCGCCTGCGCGCCGACATCCGGTGCATCCTCGAACGCGACCCGGCCGCGCGCAGCGCCTGGGAGGTGCTCACGGTCTATCCGGGCCTGCATGCCGTGGTGCTGCATCGCTGGGCGCATGCCTGTTGGAACCATGGCTTCAAGTGGCCCGCGCGCTTCATCGCGCACATGGCGCGCTGGCTCACCGGCATCGAGATCCACCCGGCCGCCAAGATCGGCCGCGAGGTGTTCTTCGACCACGCCATGGGCGTGGTGATCGGCGAGACCGCCGAGGTCGGCGACGGCTGCACCATCTACCAGGGCGTGACCCTGGGCGGCACCTCGCTCTACAAGGGCACCAAGCGCCATCCGACCCTGGGCCGCAACGTGGTGGTGAGCGCCGGCGCCAAGGTGCTGGGTGGCTTCGTGGTGGGCGACGGCGCCAAGATCGGCAGCAACGCGGTGGTCATCAAGCCGGTGCCGGCCGGCGCGACCGCGGTCGGCATCCCGGCGCGCATCATCCCCTCGAAGGCCGGCGAGAGCGCCGACGTGACCGTGCCGCAGAAATTCAGCGCCTACGGCATCACGCAGGACGACGACCCGCTGAGCCAGGCGATGCGCGGCCTGATCGACAACGCCTCGAGCCAGGAGCACCAGATCGCGCTGCTGTGGCAGGCGATCGAGAAGCTCTCGGCCCATCCCGGCACCAAGGATTGCGTGCCCGGCGACGCGGCGCGCGACGAGTGCTTCGAGGCCGAGAAGCTCACGCAGCTGGTGGGGAAGTGACGTGAGCTGGGCGCTGTTCCATCGTTTCGAGAACGAGCGGCCCACCGACTTCCACGAGTTGCGGCAGTTCGGCAACTCGCTGTGGGCCGCGAGCGGCAAGGTGCAGACCTGGGGGCGCTCCAGCGTCGCCGAATTCGCCAGTCCCCAGGCCGCGATGGAGGCCCTGGCGCAGCGCAGCCGCGAGATCGAGGCCCAGGGCTACGTGCGGGTGCGCCAAGGCATCCACGACCCCGCCCGCGTCGACTTCGCGCTGCTCACGGCCGAGATCCGCGAGGGCGCCCGCCGCGCCTTCGAGGCCATCCGCGCGGCCGAGCCCGAGCGGACCTTCCGGCTTTTCGCGCTGGGCAGCGACGAGAGCGCGATGACCATCGTCCACGCCGCCAGCGACCTCGCCCTGGGCGAACCGGGCGAGATGGAGGACGAGAGCGAGATCTGGAGCTCCGGCGAGTGGTCCCACGGCGACGGCGGCGAGTTCCTCGACATCGCCTACCGCATGCTCCTGGCCTGCCACCGGGAGGACCTGCCCTGCGGCGTCGAGTTCGACGTGCTGCACGACGGCCTCTTCGAGGCCTGCATCGCCGCGATGGCACAGCTCGATGGCGAGGGATTCTTCGGCACCGGTGCCGCACGCGAAGAGGTGGTGCTGCTGTGCCAGGTCGAGGGCGGCGAGGACATGGAAGGCTCGGTCGCCCGGCTCAACACCGCGCGCGTGGCGGGCCGGCTCCAGCGCTGGATCGATCTCTGCGAATGAAGGCCGGGCCGGGCCTTCAGCCCGGCACCATGCTCAGCCGCTCGGTCAGCGAGTAGCGCTGCATCGTGCGCTCCATGGCCTCGAGGAAGGCCTGCTCCGCGGCGTTCATCTTGCGTGCGCGCAGCCACATCAGCTGGATGTCGACGTCGGTCACGCCCTCGTCGGGCGGCAGGCGCCACAGGCGCTGCTGCGCCAGGTCCTCGCGCACGATGTGCTCGGGCAGGCAGCCGATGCCGAAGCCCGCGAAGATCATGCGCCGCACCTCGTCCAGGCTCGACGAGGCGGCCACGATGCGGCCCGTGAAGCCGCGCGTGTCGCGGAACACCGTGAGCGGCGAGAGGCTGTCGCCGAGCTGGTCGCTGGTGAAGGAGACGAAGTTCTCGGCCAGCAGGTCGTTCGTCGTCAGCCCGTGGCGGCCGAACAGCCGGTGGTGGCGGCCGCAGAAGATCGCATAGCGCTGGCGCATGAAGCAGCGCAGGTCCAGCCGCTCGTCGGGCGCGCGGCACAGCCCCAGGCCGACGGTCGCGGTCTTCTGCAGCAGCGAGGAGATGATGTCCGAGGAGCGCATGACCTCGATCTGCAGCTCGATGCGCGGATAGGTCTGGTGGAAGTCGGCCAGGAACTGGTCGTAGACGGCCGACTGCATGCGGCTGAGCGACAGCAGCCGCACCGAGCCCGCGACCTCGTCGCGCCGCTCGTCGAGCTCGCTCTCCAGCCGCGACACGTGGCCGTAGATGTCGCTCGCGATGCGGAACACCTCCTCGCCCGCGCGCGTGGGCTCGAAGCGCGCGCCGTGGCGCTGGATCAGGCGGCAATCCAGCGACTCCCTCGAGCCGCTTGAGCGCCTGGCTCACCGCGGGCTGCGTGACGTGCAGGCGCGCGGCGGCCCGGCTCACGCCGCGCTCCTGCACGATCACGAGGAAGGTGCGCAGCAGGTTCCAGTCGAGCCGGTCGTTGAGGAAGCGGGCCTTGTCGAGGTTGGGCGAGGTCATGGGCGGTGGTTCTCCGCCTTCAAGATTAGCTCAACTTATGTAAAAAATAAAAAACAGAAATTTGACTGATATTTGGGCGCTGACGATAGTCCGGGCTCGCCTGCGGCCTTCGCCGCGGCACCCGGAGGAGACACCTTGAACACAGCCAACCCGGCGGCCTCGATGCCGTCCGCCGCCCCGGTCCGCCAACCCGCCCGCGCGGCGGCCGCGGCCTTCGTCGGAACCATGATCGAGTGGTACGACTTCTACATCTACGCCACGGCCGCCGCGCTGGTCTTCGGCGCGCTGTACTTCCCCTCGCAGGACCCGTTCCTGAGCACGATGGCCTCGTTCGGCACCTTCGCCGTCGGCTTCTTCGCGCGGCCGCTGGGCGCGGTGGTGTTCGGCCACATCGGCGACCGGATCGGCCGCAAGAAGGCGCTGATGGCCACCATCGTGATGATGGGCATCGCCACCGTCTGCATCGGCCTGCTGCCCACCTACGGCCAGATCGGCGTGCTGGCGCCGGTGCTGCTGATCGTGCTGCGCGTCGTGCAGGGCATCGCGGTCGGCGGCGAATGGGGCGGGGCGGTGCTGATGGCCGGCGAACACGCGCCCAAGGGCCGCCGCACCTTCTTCGCGTCGTTCGCGCAGCTCGGCAGCCCGGCCGGGCTGATCCTGTCGCTGGTCGCGTTCCGCCTGGTCTCGACCATGGACCCGGCCGACTTCCTCTCGTGGGGCTGGCGCCTGCCGTTCCTGGCCAGCGCCGTGCTGCTGCTGGTGGGCGCCTGCATCCGCCTCGGCGTGCACGAGTCGCCCGAGTTCGAGCAGGAGAAGCGCTCGCGGCTCACGGTGAAGCTGCCGATCGCCGAGGTGTTCCGGTCCTCGGGGCTGCTGGTGGCGCTGTGCATCGGCGCCAACACGCTCGGCGTGGCCGGCGTGTACTTCACCAACACCTTCATGATCGCCTACACGACCACCTACCTGGGCGTGACGAAGTCGGTGATCCTCGACTGCCTGTTCCTGGTCGCGATCATCCAGTTCGTGGCGCAGCCGCTGGCCGCGCTGCTGGCCGAGAAGATCGGCGGCGCGCGCTTCCTCAAGCTCAGCGCCTTCCTCGCGATGCTCTCGCCCTACCCGATGTTCCTGCTGGTGCAGGGCGCCAGCGTGCCGTCGATGGTGCTGGGCATCGCGCTCGCGGTGGTCTGCCTGTCGAGCTTCTATTCGGTGATCGCGGGCTTCGTGAGCGGCGTGTTCCCGACGCGCGTGCGCTACTCGGCGATCTCGATCGGCTACCACGTCTGCGGCGCGATCGCGGGCGGCCTGACGCCGCTGGTGGGCACCTACCTGGCGCACCGCTTCGTCGGCCAGTGGTGGCCGCTGGCCGTCTTCTTCACGGGCCTGGCCGGCGTGTCGCTGCTCTGCGTGATGGCGCTCGACGCGCTCAAGCACCGCCGCGCCGATGCCGGCGCGCCCGAGCACTGATCCTGCAACGACACCGATCCGATTCCGATGCTGACCTATTTCCATCCCGAGCAACTGAAGCACCATCCGCAGAGCTACCTCTCGCGCGGCCGCATGCGCACGCCGCAGGAGGTGCCCGAGCGCGCGCTGCGGCTGCTGCGCGCCGCGCGCGCGCTGGGCTTCGAGGTGCGCGAGCCCGCCGACCACGGCGCCGCGCCGCTCGCGGCCGTGCACGGCATGAACTACCTGCGCTTCCTCGAGGAGGCCCATGCCGAGTGGCGCGCCGCGGGCCCCGACTGGGGCGACGAGGTGATGTCGAACATCTACGTGCGCGAAGGCAACGCGCTGCGCGGCGTGCTCGCGCAGGCCGCGCGCTACCTGACCGACGGCAGCTGCCCGGTGGGCGCGCAGACCTGGCGCTCGGCCTACGGGTCCGCGCAGTCGGCGCTGGCCGGCGCGCAGGCGCTGCTGGCGGGCGAACGCGAGGCCTATGCGCTGTGCCGTCCGCCCGGCCACCATGCGCGCGCCGAGGGCGCCGGCGGCTTCTGCTACCTGAACAACGCGGCCATCGCGGCGCAGGCGCTGCGCGCGCAGCATGCGCGCGTGGCGGTGCTCGACACCGACATGCACCACGGCCAGGGCGTGCAGGAGATCTTCTACGAGCGCGCCGACGTGCTGTACGTCTCGATCCATGGCGACCCGACCAACTTCTACCCGGTGGTCGCGGGCCACGAGGACGAGTGCGGCGCCGGTGCCGGCCTGGGCTTCAACCTCAACCTGCCGATGCCCCATGGCGCCAGCGAGGCGCTGTTCTTCGACCGGCTCGACGCGGCGGCCCGCGCGCTGCGGCGCTACCAGCCCGATGCGCTGGTGCTGGCGCTGGGCTTCGACATCTACCACGAGGACCCGCAGTCGCGCGTCGCGGTGACCACGCCGGGCTTCGCCCGCCTCGGCGAGGCGATCGGCGGGTTGAAGCTGCCGACCCTGATCGTGCAGGAAGGCGGCTACCACCTCGACAGCCTCGAACGGAACGCGGCCGCGTTCTTCGGAGGCTTCGCGCGCGAGCGCTAGCGCCGCGCGGGCGCGTGCAGCGCGCCGTGCACGTGGCCCGCGTGCTGGCCGAAGCCCTCGGGCTCGAGCGCGACCGCGTCGAGCTCCTGGATGATCCCGCAGGGCTGGGCCGAATCGGCGCCGCCGCATTGCTGGCGCAGCGCCTTCAACTGCTTCTCGAGCGTGCGCAGCTCGGCGATGCGTGCCGCCACGTGGCCGATGTGGTCGTCGAGCAGCTGGTTGACCTCGCCGCAGTCCTCCTGCGGCGCATCGCGGAATTTCAGCAGGCTGCGGATCTCGTCGAGCGTCATGTCGAGCGAGCGGCAGCGGCGCACGAAGCCCAGGCGCTGCGCATGGTCCTCGCCGTAGATGCGGTAGTTGCCCTCGGTGCGCGCGGGCGCGGGCAGCAGGCCTTCGCGCTCGTAGTAGCGGATGGTCTCGACGGGCGTGTTCGCGGCCTTGGCCAGATCACCGATTTTCATGATGCGGCAGATGGAAGGCTGGCGGGCGGGGCGGGCCGTGGTGGCCGGCGAAGCCCCGCCAGCGGGTGGGGGAACTGCGTTTGACTCTACACCTGCTTCAGGGTTTTCAATCGAGCCCATGACGAACCAGAACACGCTCGACAGGGATATTCGGGGGGGCACGGCGCCCGCCGACGCGCACGGCCACGACCATGGCCACGCGCACGATCACGGCCATGCGCCCGCGGCCGCGCCGCCCGCGCACGACGCCTGCTGCAGCCACACGGGCTGCGGCTCGGCCTCGGTGTCGGCCTTCGTGTCGGCGCCGGAACCGGCCGACCTGCCCAAGGGCGCGACGCTGTTCCGCATTCCCACCATGGACTGCGCGGTCGAGGAGTCCGAGATCCGCCGCGCGCTCGAGCCCGTGGCCGGCATCGGCGCGCTGCGCTTCCGGCTCGGCGAACGCACGATGGCGATCACGGCCGACGCAGCGGCGCTGGCCGAGGCCCTGGCGGCGATCCGCAAGGCCGGCTTCAAGCCCGAGCCGGTGGCCGCGCCCGCGCCGGGCGCGGCGCGCGCCATCGAGCCCGCGGGCTGGAAGAGCGCCGGCCTCGCGCGCCTGGTCGCGGCGCTGGTGCTCGCCGTCGGCGCCGAGTCCGTCTCCTTCCTCGCGCTCGAGGGCCGGGGCTTCATGGTCTTCGAGATGGGGCTCGCGCTCGCGGCCATCGCGCTCGCGGGCCTCGATACCTACAAGAAGGGCTTCTCGGCGCTGGTGCGCGGCCGCCTCAACATCAATGCGCTGATGGCGGTGGCCGTGACCGGCGCCTTCTTCATCGGCCAGTGGCCCGAGGCCGCGATGGTGATGGCGCTCTATGCGATCGCCGAGTTGATCGAGGCACGCGCCGTGGACCGCGCGCGCAACGCGATCCAGAGCCTGCTGGCGCTGGCGCCCGAACAGGCCGAGGTGCGCCAGCCCGACGGTGGCTGGCAGACCGTGGCCGCGAGCGAGGTGCCGCTGGGCGCGGTGGTGCGCATCCGCCCCGGCGAGCGCGTGGCGCTCGACGGCGTGGTCACGGCCGGCAGCAGCGCGATCGACCAGGCGCCGGTCACGGGCGAGAGCATCCCGGTCGACAAGACCGTGGGCGACACCGTCTTCGCCGGCACCATCAACCAGACCGCGGGGCTCGAGTTCCGCGTCACCGCGGTGGCCGCCAACACCACGCTGGCGCGCATCATCCACGCGGTGGAGGAGGCGCAGGGCACGCGCGCGCCCACGCAGCGCTTCGTCGACCGCTTCGCCGCGATCTACACGCCGGCCGTGTTCGCGATCGCGCTGGCCATCGCGCTGTTCACGCCCTGGGCCATGGGCTGGACCTGGCTCGAGGCGATCTACAAGGCGCTGGTGCTGCTGGTCATCGCCTGCCCCTGCGCGCTGGTGATCTCCACGCCGGTGACGGTGGTGAGCGCGCTGGCCTCGGCCGCGCGGCGCGGCATCCTGATCAAGGGCGGCACCTACCTCGAGGAGGCGCGCAAGCTCAAGGCGGTGGCGCTCGACAAGACCGGCACCATCACCGAGGGCAAGCCCAGGCTGGTCGAGTCCGAGGTGCTCGGCGCCACGGCCGGCGGCGACGCGGCCGTGCTCGCCATCGCGGCCAGCATCGCGGGGCGTTCCGACCACCCGGTGTCCAGGGCCATCGCCGAGGGGCTGAAGTCGGTCGACCATGCGCTCGAGGAAGTGCAGGACTTCGCGGCGCTGCCCGGCCGCGGCGTGGAAGCCGTGCACGGCGGCCAACGCTACGCGCTGGCCAACCACCGACTGATCGAGGAACGCGGCCTGTGCACGCCCGCGATCGAGGCCGCGCTGAAGCGCCACGAGGAAGCCGGCCGCACGGTCACCCTGCTGGCCTCGGAGCAGGCGGTGCTCGCGCTGTTCGCGGTGGCCGACACCATCAAGCCCTCGTCGCAGGCGGCCGTGGCCGAGCTGCGCGCGCTCGGCGTGGTGCCCGTGATGCTGACCGGCGACAACGCCGCCACCGCCCGGACCATCGGCGCGCATGCCGGCATCGAGGACGTGCGCGGCAACCTGCTGCCGGAGGAGAAGCTCGATGCCGTGAAGGCGATGCAGCAGCGCTACGGCATGGCCGCCATGACCGGCGACGGCATCAACGACGCGCCCGCGCTCGCGCAGGCCGACATCGGCTTCGCGATGGGCGGCGCCGGCACCGACACCGCGATGGAGGCGGCCGACGTGGTCATCATGAACGACGACCTGCGCCGCATTCCCGAGACCATCCGGCTGTCGCGCCGCGCGCATACCGTGCTGTGGCAGAACATCACGCTGGCGCTCGGCATCAAGGGCGTGTTCTTCGTGCTCGCGGTGTTCGGCAGCGCGACCATGTGGATGGCCGTGTTCGCCGACATGGGCGCGAGCCTGCTGGTGGTGGCGAACGGGCTGCGCCTGATGCGCGCCGAGAAGAACGCCGCCTGAGCTACCAGCGCGCGCCCCAGCGCTCGAGCGGCACGCGCGCCGCGTTGCAGACGTAGCTCACCGCGTGGTACCAGCCCGCGAGCATCATCAGCTCGAGCAGCTGCGCATGGCTCCAGTGTTCGCCGAGCGCGCGCCACAGCACGTCGTCGATGTCGCCCGTGTCGTGCAGCTGGTCCACCATGCGCAGCAGCAGCGCGTCGCGCGGCTGCAGCGCGCCCAGGTCCGCATCGCGCTCGGCGGTCGCCCGCCGCTCGGCCTCGCCGAGGCCGGCCGCGTCGGCGAAGCCGCTCCAGTGCACGCCCCATTCGTACTCGGCGCCGCAGCGCGCGCACACGCGCAGGATCACGAGCTCGCGCTCGCGCAGCGAGATCGAGGCCTTGCGGCCCAGGAAGTGGCGGCCCAGCTCGAGCGTGCGCTCGGCGAGCCGGGGATTCACGGCCATCACCCGGAACAGGCCCAGCACCTCGGGGGCCTGCGGTGGCGTCATGCGCGCGAGCAGTTCGGCGATGCCTTCGGGGTAGGGCGCCTCGAGCGGCGGGATGCGGGGCGCGGTCTCTGCAGTCATGGGAACTCCTTGCATAGAATGGCTCGAAATCGCTACGAAATCCGTAGCGATGCTCCAGTCTATCGCTACGAAATGCGTAGCGCAGTAACGCACGCGACTCGCCCGCCGAACCATGCAAGAGAACGATCCCGCCGAAGCCCCCGCGGTGCACCGCCGTCCCGTCATGCGGCTGCTCGAGCAGCTCGGCCGCAAGGGCACCCTGCGCGTGCTGTGGGAGCTGCGCGACGGCCAGCCGCAGAGCTTTCGCGCGCTGCGCACCAGCTGCGGCGAGATGTCGCCCTCGGTGCTCAACGACCGGCTGAAGGAGCTGCGCGCCACGGGGATCGTGGCGCTGGGCGACGCGGGCTATGCGCTGACCGAGTCGGGCGCCGAGCTGGTACGGCGGCTGAAGCCGCTCAACCAGTGGGCCGACCGCTGGTTCGTCCCATGACTTAGGGCACTTCCGAGCGCCGGGGGCGGTCCCCAGAATCGTCCCGATGACCAGCGCCGCAGCCCGCGACCCGAACGGCGAGCCCCTCGACCGTGCCCTCGCGCAGCGCGTGCTGCGCGAGCACCTGGCGTCGTTCTATGCCTCGCGCAACGTCTCGGTCGCCACCCACATCGGCTTCGCGATCGCGCTCGGCGTCGCGACCTTCGAGCGCAGCTCGGTCCTCGCGCTGCTGTGGCTGGGTCTGGTGGTCATCATCGACCTCGCGGTGCTGCTGGCGCCGCGCTGGCATGCCGGCATCCCCGATGCCATGAGCGCGACCTGGGCGCGTCGCTATGCCGCGCAGGTCACGCTGCTGAGCCTCGTCGCGGCGCCGGTGCCGGCCTTCTTCATGGCGCGCGACGACCTGGTGACGACCACGCTGCTGGTGGTGGTCATCATGAGCGGCTGGACCCGCTCGATGCAGTCGCTGTGCTCGCTCAAGCCCGCCTTGTTCGGCTACGGCATCCCGATGATGGCGGGGCTGGTGCTCGCGCTGGCCTGGCAGGGCGACGGCGTGCACCTGTTCCTCGCGGTCTTCGGCGCGGTGCACCTGGTGCTCACCTTGCGCATCGCGACGCGCCAGCACCGCGTGCTCGACGAGGCGCTGCGGCTGCGCTTTCGCAACGAGGTGCTGGCCGCGCGCCTGGGCGAGCAGGTGGTGGCCACCGAGCGCGCGAGCCAGGAGAAGAGCCGCTTCCTCGGCACCGCCAGCCACGACCTGCGCCAGCCGCTGCATGCCATCGCGCTGTTCGGCGCCGCGCTCGAGAACGAGCTGCGCAACCGCCCCGAGGGCCGCAACGCCGAGCGGCTGATGCGCGCGGTGCATGCGCTGGGCCATTCGCTCGACACCATGCTCGACGTCTCGCGGCTCGATGCCGGCGTGGTCGCGCCGGCACTCGACGCGGTGCCGCTCGATGCGCTGTTCCTGCCGCTCAACCACACCTTCTCGGCCCAGGCCGAGCAGCGCCAGCTGCAGCTGCGCGTGCGCGCCAGCGGCCTGTGGGTGCGCAGCGATCCGCAGCTGCTGCACCGCATGCTGTCGAACCTGATGGACAACGCGCTCAAGTACACCTGGCGCGGCGGGGTGACGGTGATCGCGCGCGACCGCGGCGAGGTGGTGTGGATCGAGGTGCGCGACACCGGCATCGGCATCGCGCCCGAGCAGTCGGGCCGGATCTTCGAGGAGTTCTACCAGATCGACAACCCGGGCCGCGACCGCTCGCGCGGGCTCGGCATCGGGCTGGCGATCGTGCAGCGTCTGTCGCGCCTGCTCGGTCATCCGGTGCAGGTGCATTCGCGCCTGGGCCGCGGCACGCACGTGCGCGTGGTGGTGCCCGCCGCGCCGGCGCGCGACGAGGCCTGCGCGCCCGCCGCCGCGGCCGCGCCGCCGTGGCGCCAGTCCTTCACGCCCGGGCCTTCGTTCGGGCCGCGCGCGCCGATGCCGCGCATGGAACCGATGCCGCGCCGCGTGCTGCTGGTCGACGACGAGGCCGACATCCGCGATGCCATGACCGGCCTGTTGCGCCAGCACGCGATCGACCTGCACGCGGTGGCCGACGAGGCCGCCGCCGCGCAGGCGCTGGCGCGGGCCGGCGCCGAGGGCCGGCCCTACGACCTGCTGCTGTGCGACTACCGGCTGGCCGATGGCTCCGATGGCCTCGATGCCGGGCTGCGCCTGCGCCGGAGCCAGGGCGGACGGCTGCCGCTGCTGCTGGTGACCGGCGAGACCGCGCCGCCGCGGCTGCAGCGCGTGCGCGAGTCGGGCGTGCCGGTGCTGTTCAAGCCGGTGGTCGAGGAGTCGCTGCTGCGCGCCATGGCCGCGCTGTGGACCGAGGCCGAGCGCGGCGGGACTTAACATCCGGCCATGTCCGCCACGACGCTGCTGCTGCAACTGATCGTCATCCTCGGCACGGCCCGCGTCTGCGGATGGGTGCTGCGCCACCTCGGCCAACCGGGCGTGGTCGGCGAGATGGCCGCCGGCCTGATGCTGGGGCCGGCCGTCATGGGCGCGCTGTTCCCCTCGCTGCATGGCCAGATCTTCGCGAAGGAGTCGCTGGGCGGCCTGTCGGCGCTCGCCACCGTGGGCCTGGTGCTGTTCATGTTCGTGGTCGGCCTCGAGCTGCGCGCCTCGCAGGGCGTGAAGGCGCAGCTCAAGTCGGCCGGCTGGGTCGGCATCGCCAGCGTGATCGCGCCGCTGGGCCTGGGGCTGGCGATCGCGCCCGCGCTGCATCCTTCGCTGGCACCGGCCGGCGTGGGCTTCTGGCCCTTCGCGCTGTTCATCGCGGCGGCGCTGTCGATCACCGCATTCCCCGTGATGGCGCGCATCCTCAAGGACCGCGGCCTGACGCGCACCCCCTTCGGTCAGCTCTCGCTGGGTGCGGCCGCGGTGGTCGACGTCTTCGCCTGGGTGCTGCTGGCCTTCGTGGTGGCGCTGGCCGGCGCGGGCGAGGGCTACCTCGGGCTGCTGCGCACCGGCGGCGGCGCGGTGGCGCTGTTCGCCTTCCTGTTCCTCGGCCTGAAGCCGGCCTATGCCTGGCTGCTGCGCACCCGCGCGCCCGACGGTGAACCGTCGACCACGGTGCTGGCCTCGCTGATGATCGGCCTGCTGGTCTCGGCCCTGCTCACCGAATGGCTGCACCTGCATGCGGTGTTCGGCGCCTTCCTGTTCGGTGCCTGCCTGCCGCGCGACGACCGCCTGCTGCGCTCGCTGCAGGAGCGCATCGAGCCGCTGTCGATCGTGCTGCTGATGCCGCTGTTCTTCGCGCTCGCGGGGCTGGGCACCACGGCCAGCGCCTTCTCGGGCGCGGGCATCGGCGCGCTGCTGCTGATCGTCGCGGTCGCCAGCATCGGCAAGCTGGCCGGCGGCGCGATCGGCGCGCGCCTGGCCGGCTACGGCTGGCGCGACAGCCTGGCGACCGGCGCGCTGATGAACGCGCGCGGGCTGATGGAGCTGATCGTCATCAAGATCGGCCTCGACGTCGGCCTGATCGGCCCCGAGCTCTTCACCATGCTGCTGGTGATGGCGCTGGCGACCACGGCGATGACGGGGCCGCTGATCAACCTCGTGATGGGGCGCAAGGCGCGCGCGGCCGAGGCGGCGCGCGTGGAGTCCTAGGCGCAGGCGGAGGCGCCGGTGCGGCCGGCGGCACGCGCGCCGGTGCCTTGCGCGCGGACCAGGGCGAGGGCACCCAGGGCGCGGGCATCAGCGCGGCGTGCTGCATCGCGCAGCAGGAAGTCGGGTCGAGAAACGCATGGGCATGGGCGGCTCCGGTTCGAAAGAGGCGCGCATCCTCGGCCCGCCCGTCTTTCCGCGGGCTTACCGTACGGACGCGGGCCGGTAAGACCGCGGTAAGACTGCCCCATCGAGCATCCGGGCTTCCCTGACAACCCGATTGGCTTCGCCATGCCGCGTGCTTCCTCGCTCTCTTCCTTCTCCCGTTGCCTGCCCGTGCTCGCGGGCCTGTCGCTGACCCCGTGGGCCGCGCCCGCCTGGGCACAGGACACGGCCCTCGAACAGCCGCTCGCCGAGCCTTCCGCCGCCGCGTCCGATGACCGCGCCCGCTGGGGCCTGGGCATCGCGGCCGGCGTCAGGCAGCAGCCCTACACCGACGCCGGCAACAAGTCGCAGGGCCTGCCGCTGGTCTACTTCGAGAACCGCCATGTGCGCGTGTTCGGCACCGGCGCGGAACTCAAGCTGCCGGCGCTCGAACTGGGCGGCCGTTCCTCGCTGTCCTTCGGCCTGCGCGCCCGCTACGGCCTGGGCGGCTACAAGCCCGACGATGCGCCCGTGCTCTCGGGCATGGAAGAGCGCAAGGGCAGCATCTGGCTCGGCGCCGGCCTCGTCTGGCGCAACGAGCTGGCCGACGTCTCGCTCGAATGGCTTGGCGATGCCTCGGGCAAGAGCAAGGGCCAGCACCTGCGCCTGGGCGTGCAGCGCGACTTCCGCGCCGGTCGCTTCACCTTCACGCCGCGCCTCGAGGCCGTGTGGGTCGACGACAAGTACGTCGACTACTACTACGGCGTGCGCGCGCAGGAGGTCCGCATCGGGCGTCCGCTCTACCTGGGCCGCTCGAGCGTCAACACCGAGATCGGCCTGCGCGTGGGCTATGCGATCGACCGCCACCAGTCGGTGTTCCTCGACGTCGGCTCCACCCAGCTGGGCAAGCAGATCAAGAACAGCCCGCTGGTGAATCGCTCGAGCCTGGGTTCGGCGTCGGCCGGCTACCTCTACCGTTTCTGAGGCATCCTCGGGCGCATGAACCGGATCGCGCTGATCGAAGACCACGAACGCATGGCCGCGCTGGTCTGCAAGGCGCTGTCGGGCGCGGGCATCGAGGCCGATGTCTTCGGCCGCATCGACAGCGCCGCGCATGCATTGCGCCACACCGCCTATGCGGCGCTGGTGGTCGACCGCGGCCTGCCCGACGGCGACGGCCTGGAGCTGGTGCGCCGGCTGCGCGCGGCCGGCACGCGCACGCCGTGCCTGATGCTGACCTCGCGCGATGCTCTGCACGACCGCGTCGATGGCCTCGAGTCCGGCGCCGACGACTACCTGGCCAAGCCCTTCTCGATGGAGGAGCTGGTGGCGCGCGTGCGCGCGCTGCTGCGCCGGCCGGTGCAACTGCAGAGCCTGTCGCCGGCCCATGGCGACATCCGGATCCAGCCCGACAGCGGCACGCTGGCCTGCGGCCCCGAGGCGGTCACGCTGGCGCCGGCCGAGCTGCAGATCATGCTGTGCCTGGTGCGCGCCGGTGGGCAGACCGTGCGGCGCGGCGCGCTCGAGTCGGCCGCCTGGGGCCTGTCGGAAGCGGTCACGCCCAATGCGCTCGACGTGGCCCTGCACCGGCTGCGCAGGAAGCTGCAGGCCGTGGACTCGAGCTTGCAGATCGCCAACGTGAGAGGCCACGGCTATGCGCTTCGCGATGCCGCGTAGCCTCGGCACGCGCCTGCTGGTCACCTACGTGGCGGGCGTGCTCGTGTGCATCGTGCTGATCGCCGCGGGCGGTGCCGTGGCGTTCGCGCTGCGCGGCCAGGTGTTCAACGAGAGCATCGCCAACCATGCGCGCCTGATCGCTCGCGCGCTGCGCTTCGACGCGGCCGGGCAGCCGGTGGGCCTGGACGAATCCCGCCTCACGATGTGGCTCTATGCGGGCCTGGGCCGCGAGACCTCGGTGCGCGTGCTCGACGCGGCGGGCCGGGTCGTGCTGCCCGTGGGGCAGGGCCTGGCGGCGCTGCGCGCGGACAACGGCAGCTTCGAGCCGGAAGGCCGCTCCTTCGACGCGGTGGCGGACGGCCTGCCGATGCGGGTCGCGACCGAGGCCATCGAGCATGGCGGCCGGCGCTGGTACGTGCAGGTGGCGATCAGCCGGCGCTTCATCGAGGTCATGGAGCGCGCCGTCGGCCTGCCGGCGCTGGGGCAGGGCATGCTGTTCGCGAGCCTGGCCTCGGTGCTGGTGTTCGCCGTCGCCATGTACTTCACGCTCGGCCGCATGTTGCGGCCGCTGCGCGCGGCATCCGACAGCGCCGCCTGCATCACGCCGCGCACGCTCGATGCGCGGCTCGAGGTGCGCGGGCTGCCGTCCGAGATGCTGCCGCTGATCGAGGCCTTCAACCGCGCGCTCGACCGGCTCGAGCGCGGCTATGTCGCGCAGCAGGACTTCCTCGGCACGGTGGCGCACGAGCTCAAGACCCCGCTGGCGCTGATCCGCGCCCAGATCGAGCTGCATGGCGCGGGCGATGCCGGCCTCGATCGCGAGGCCCTGCTGCGCGACGTCGACCAGATGGCCCGCCACGTGAACCAGCTGCTGCATTTGGCCGAGGCCACCGAGCTGCGCAACTACGAGATCGGCCTCGTGCACCTGGCCGCGCTGGTCGACGAGGTGGGCGACTACCTGGCCCGGCTGGCCGAGCGGCGCCGGGTGCGGCTCGACCTGCGCGTGGCCTCCGAGTCGCTCGGCTGGCGCGCCGACCGCGGCGCGCTGTTCACGCTGCTGAAGAACCTGCTCGAGAACGCGATCCAGCATTCGCCGCCGAACGCGACGGTGCGGCTGGTGGCCGATGAGCAGCGAATCTCGGTGCGCGACCAGGGGCCCGGGCTGAGCGCCACCGAGCTGCCGAAAGTCTTCGAGCGCTTCTGGCGCGGCGCCGGACGGCGCGACGAAGGCTCGGGCCTGGGGCTCGCGATCTGCCAGGAGATCGCGCTCGCGCATGGCTGGCAGCTGACGGTGCGCAGCGCGGCGCCGGGCGCCGAGTTCGTGGTCGCGCGCGAAGCCTCCTAGCGGGTCCTAGCGCGGCGTCATCGACGGCGCCGCGGCCGCCGCCTGCGCGCGCAACTGCAGCGCCGCTTCCAGCCGCATCCGTTCCTCGGGCGTGAAGAGCTGCTGCTTCATCTGTTCGAGCGACTGCGCGTCGGCCTTGGCCGATTGCAACGCCGCGTACTGCGCGAGCCGCCCCTGCCAGTCGCGTTCCTCGCGGTCGAGCTGGGCGAGCTGCTGCGCGGCCGGCGCGCCGTACTGCGCGCTGCGCTCGGCGAAGCGTTCCTGGTCGCTGGCGCCGCGCGCCTCGAGCGCCGCGGTCTGCGAGGCCACCTGGAGCTGGGCCACGGTCCCGGCGCGCTGGGCGCGCTGCGTCTCGCCGAGGCTGCGCTCGTTGTCCTCGAGCGCGGCCTGGCGCTGCGCGGGCGTGAGGGCGGTGTTGCGCTCGATCTCGAGCCGCGCGAGGCTGTAGCGGTCGAAGTCGTCGTCGGCACCGAACAGCGCCTGGTATTCGTCGGGCATGAAGTGCCGTTCGCGCACCCGGCGGCGCGCCTCGACCGTGTCGCGCAGCGCGCGCGGGTCGCCGAGGTCGGCCGGCAGCTGCAGCGCGCCGAGCGCCACGCGGTAGTCGACGTAGCGGCCCAGCAGCGCGCGGGCGCGCGCCGCCTCGTGCGGCGCGAAGTGCGCGGGCACCAGCGCCTCGACGCGGCGCTTGAGGTCCTCGGGGCTCGCGGCCTCGCCGGCCTCGAGCAAGAGCGCCTCGATGCGGTCGCGCAGGTTCGGCGTGAGGAAGCTGTCGGCGATGGCGGCGGGTGCGGTGGCCGCGGGTGCCTGCGGCAACGGCGCGGGGCCGGCCGACGCGGCCTCGCCCGTGCGCGCCTCGCTTTCCGCCGGGCCCGACGCGCCGAACCACCAGCCGCCGAGCGCCACCACCGCGGCCGCGGCCAGAACCAGGGGCCAGCGGCGCGTCACAGGCCGATCTGCTTGAGGCGGGTGGCGTGCTGGCGGTACAGCGCGACCGGATCGGGTGCGAGCCAGTCGCGCACGCCGAGCAGCTGGTTCACCTCGTCGAGGTGGTTCTGGCGGTAGTCGCCCAGGTGCTTGCCCAGGCGTGAGGAGCACACGGCCACCAGGCCGTCGTTGGTCTCGCCGAAGCTCAGGCTCAGCAGGCCGAGCGAAGCGTCGCTGGGATCGAGCAGGTTGGTCACGGGCTGCTTGCCGGTCCACGAGTAGTAGCGCACGCCGCCGACCACCTCGGCGCCGTCGCCGCAGCCCGTGGGCACGGCCTGCGGGAAGCGGCGCGTGAAGTCGGCCGAGCCGGCCGCGGTCAGCGAATCGAGCGCGGCCACCGGCATCTGCGGCAGCCCGCTGCCGCCCGAGCCGAGGTTGATGAGCGCGACGAAGGCATTCACCGCGCCGTTGAGCACCGTCTCGCTGAGCGAGCCGGCCGGCACGGTGCCGCGCAGGATGTCGGCCACGCGCGAGCCCTTGTTCGGGCCGGCCACCGAGGTGACCGAGGCCACGAGCTGCGGCGCCACGCCGGCCACGTAGCGGATGGTCGGGCCGCCATGCGAATGGCCCACCAGGTTGACCTTGGCGGCCCCGGTGATCGCCATGACGTTCTTCACCTGCGCGAGCAGCTGCTCGCCGCGCACCTCGGTGCTGTTGGCGGCCGACACCTGCGCCACGAACACGCGCGCGCCGCTGCGCTGCAGCGCCGAGGGAATGCCGTACCAGTAGTCGACGCCGAACAGCGAATCGAAACCGAACAGGCCGTGCACGAGCACGATCGGGTACTTGGTCTGCGTGGCGTTGTCCTGCGCCTGCGCGGGGGCCGCGAGGCCGAGAAGGCTCAGGGGGCCCAGCAGGGCGAAGACCGTCGGAAGCGCCAAGCGGCGCAGCAGACCACCGAAAAATCCATTCATGCTCATCTCCTTGAGTGCCGGTTAATAAAACGAACGTCCGTGCTTTTATTGAGGGCGGATTCTTGGGGGCGCGGCGCCTGCGCCGTATCGGGATAAACCCGGCTGGGCCGACGAAAGGTACGCGCAGTTCAGCGAAGGAAGCCCAAAGTTCTCGGGCGTTGCGTTCGCGATGAAGAAGAAAGGCGTCAGCGACCCGCGGCGGCCGGACGCCCGCGCATCATGGGTGCGTTGGCACCGTGAAGCCGATGCGCGTCGTGCCGTCCTGGCTGGAGGCGAACACGCGGCCGCCATGCATGCGCGCGATGGCCTCGACGATAGCCAGGCCCAGCCCATGGTGGCGGGCCGAACCGTCGCGCGCCGGGGCCGCGCGGTAGAAGCGCTCGAACAGCCGCGGCAGCACCTCGGGCGCGATGGCGGCGCCGCGGTTGACGAGCACCAGCGCGATGGCGTCGCGCTGGCTTCCCGGGCCGGTGTCGGGCCCGATCTCGATCGCGATGGCCGAGCCCGGCGCCGCGAAGCGGATGGCATTGCCCAGCAGGTTCGACAGCGCGCGGCGCACCAGCGCCGCATCGACGTCGACCCTGGCATCGCCTTCGACGCGCGCCTGCAGCCCGGCCTCCTCGAGCATGGCGTCGTGGAAGTCGATCACGTCCACCGCCTGCGCCGCCAGGCTCACGGTCGCGCGCGAGCGCGTCGCGCCGCCGCGCTCGGCCTGCGAGAGGAACAGCATGTCGGTCACGATGCCCGAGAGGCGGCCGATCTCCTCGAGGTTGGAGGCCAGCACGGCCTGCAGCTCCTCGTTGCCGCGCGGCCGGGTCAGCGCGAGCTCGGTCGAGCCGATCAGGTTGGCCAGCGGCGTGCGCAGCTCGTGCGCCACGTCGGCATTGAAGGATTCGAGCTGCACGTAGGCGCGCTGCACACGCAAAAGCAGTGCGTTGAACTGCGTGATCCAGGGCCGCAGCTCCTCGGCGAAGGCCAGCGCGTCGATCGGCTCGTTGGGCCGGTCGGGCGCCATCGCCGCGGTGCGCTCGGCCAGCGCCTTGAGCGGCCGCAGCCCGCGCCGCACCAGCCAGAAGCCGGTCAGCGAGACCAGCGCCGTGCCCAGCAGCACCGCGCCCAGCAGGGTCCAGGCCAGGCGCTCGAGCAGCCGCGCGTCGTTGGCCACGCTGATGCCGATGGAGACCGTCAGCGGCGCGGTCTGCGCGCCCGGCGCGCCCGGCGCGCGCCACGGCATCTGCCGGTCGCTGCGCACCCAGCGCCCGCCCGTGGGCGGCGTGGAGCGGAAGATGGTGTCGCCCGTGGCCGTGACGATGGAGAGGCTGAACTCGTCCTCCATCGAGAAGAAGTCCTCGAGCTTGTGCCGCAGGGTCGAGAGATCGCCGGCCTTCTCGCCCTCGGCCAGCAGGTGCTGCACCAGCTCGGCCTTGTGCGCGATCTCGGTGTCCTGCTTGGCGCCGAAGTTCCAGGCCGTGACCAGGTAGACCGCGAGGCACACCACGCTGAGGCCGAAGAAGGTCTGGGCCGCGAACCAGAGCGACAGCCGGCGGCGTATCGAGGGGGCGCGCATGCTCGCCGGAGAGAAAGGGGGACCGGGCTCTCAGGCCCAGGAGCGGTCTTCGAGCACGTAGCCCATGCCGCGCACCGTGTGCAGCAGCTTCACCTCGAAGGGATCGTCGATCTTGCCGCGCAGCCGGCGGATCGCCACCTCGACCACGTTGGTGTCGCTGTCGAAGTTCATGTCCCACACCTGCTCGGCCAGCGTGGTGCGCGAGAGGATCTGGCCGCGCCGGCGCAGCAGCACCGTCAGCAGCATGAATTCCTTCGAGGTCAGGTCGACGCGCTTGCGCGCGCGCTGGCACTTGCGGCTCGCGAGGTCGAGCTCCAGATCGGCCAGACGCAACACGGTGGCGTCTTGGGCCTGGCCGCGGCGCAGCAGGGCCTGGATGCGCGCGAGCAGTTCCGAGAACGAGAAGGGCTTGACCAGGTAGTCGTCGGCGCCCTGCTGCAGGCCGTTGACGCGGTCCTCGACCTTGTCGCGCGCGGTCAGCACCAGCACCGGGACGTTCTTGGTGCGGCGTATCGCCTTGAGCACCGCGAATCCGTCGATGCCCGGGAGCATCACGTCGAGCAGGATCAGGCCGTAGTCGCCCTCGGTGGCCAGGTAGCGGCCTTCGATGCCGTCGCGCGCGATGTCGACGACGTAACCGTTCTCCTCCAGGCCTTTCTTGAGGTAGTCGCCCAGCTTGGGCTCGTCCTCGATGACAAGAATTCGCATCGCCGGATGGTAATGAAACAGGGCCCTCGCAGGGGGTTACAAATTCGTAATCCGCTTGACGGACAAAGCCGTGTCGAGGCGTCGTACAGTGCGCTGCACCCGCGTTCCGTGGGGTCTTGAAAGCCTCGGTGCCGCAGGTGCCGTCGATATACTCCCGCTCCCATGCGCCGCTGGCTGTTGATCTTCCTGGTGTTCCTGCTTCCGCTCCAGTACAGCTGGGCGATGTCGGCCGCCTATTGCGCGCACGAGCAGGACGCGCAGACACAGCACTGGGGCCACCACGAGCATCCGGGCAACGCGGCCGAAGACCGCAGTCACGCCGACGCGGGTACGTCGAAGGACGCCGGCAACGCGCCGAACCCCGCGATCGGCGACTGTGCCCTGTGCCACTTCGGTCATGCGCAGCATGCGGTGGCGGCGCCCGCCGAAGTGCCCGGCATCGCCTTCGTTCCGCAGGGCCCGCGCGCCGTGCTCGCCGAGTCCTTCGACTCCCACATCCCCGAAGTGCCCGTGCGCCCCGCATGGACTCTCGCCGCCTGATCCGGCGAGAGCACGCCTTCATTCCCTTTTCGCACTGACACCGTTCATGCACTGAGCTCTCGCCGGATTTTCCCGTTCGTTGTTTCGCAACCCAGGAGAATCCGATGCGCACGCTCTTCGTGCCGCTGGCCGTGTTGGCCTTGGCGGTACCCCCGGTCTTCGCCCAGCCTTCGCTGCCCACGCAGCAGGCCGCGACCGGCACTTCCACTTCTGCTGCCTCATCGCAGGCCTCCGCCAGCCTCGAGCCCGCGGGCCCGCTGACCCTGCGCAGCGCGCTCGCGCTGGCGTTCCAGGCCAACCCGGGCCTGTTCGCGGCCCGGCGCGAGCGCGAGGCCACCGATGGCGCGCTGGTGCAGGCCGGCGCCTGGCCCAATCCCACGCTCGACGTGACGCTCGAGGACACGCGGCGCGACAACCGCACCACCACCGTTCAACTGAGCCAGCCGATCGAGCTCGGCGGCAAGCGCGCGGCGCGCGTGAGCGCGGCCGAACGCGCGCGCGACCAGGCCGAATCCGCGCTCGCGGCCAAGCGCGCCGAGCTGCGCGCCACCGCGATCACGCTGTTCTTCGAGGTGCTCTCGGCGCAGGAACGGCTGCGACTGGCGCAGGACTCGGTGGGCCTCGCGCAGGCGGCCACGCGCGCCGCGGCCAACCGCGTGGCGGCCGGCAAGGTCTCGCCGCTCGAGGAAACCCGCTCGCGCGTGGCCGAGGCCGGCATCCGCGTCGAGCTGATGCAGGCCGAGGGCACCCTGCGCACGGCGCGCCAGCAGCTCGCGGCGCTGTGGGGCAATCCGGCGCCGCGCTTCACGCAGGTCGACGGCGCGGTCGACCGCCTGCCGCAGCCCCTGGGCGAGCAGGAGGTGGCGCTGCGCCGTGCCGAGGCACCGGCGCTGCGCCAGGCGCGGCTCGAGGTCGAGCGCCGGCGCGCGCTGTCCGAGCTGGAGCGCGCCAAGCGCATTCCCGACGTGACCGTGTCGCTGGGCGCCAAGCGCGTGCCGGCCTCCGAAGGCGAGGGCGGTGCCGGCAGTTCGCGCCGTGACCAGGTGGTGCTGGGCCTGTCGGTGCCGCTGCCGATCTTCGACACCAACCGCGGCAACCTCGCCGAGGCCCTGAGCCGCGAGGAGAAGGCGCGCGACGAGCTCGCCGCGGCCGAACTGCAGCTCGGCGCCGACCTGGCCCAGGCGAGCGAACGGCTGCGCTCGGCGCGTGCCACCGCCGAGACCCTGCAGCGCGACGCGCTGCCCGGCGCGGCCGAGGCCTGGCGCGCGGCCACCAAGGGCTTCGAGCTCGGCAAGTTCAGCTTCCTCGAGGCGCTCGATGCGCAGCGCACGCTGTTCCAGGTGCGCGCGCAGTACCTGCTGGCGCTGGCCGAGGCGCACCGCGCCGCGGGCGAACTCGACCGGCTGCTCGGCACCGAGGGCCTGTCCGACGACCTCGCCACCCCGGCCCCCATGGCCGCCATTCCCGCCGCCACCCCCCATTCCGCTGTCACCCGCTGAGGTTTCCCATGAGCATCGAACAAGAACGCAAGAACGCCGCGCCCGCCGTGGGCCGCAAGCAATGGATCGCGATCGCCGTCGTGCTGGCCGTGGGGCTGGCCGTCGGCGCGCTGATCCTGCGCACCGGAGGACCGTCGAAGCCCGCCGGCGGCCACGCCGAGTCGGCCGCGCATGCCGACGAGGAGCACCACGAGAGCGGCAAGGAGGCCGCCGGCCATGGCCATGACCACGAGGAGGCGAAGGGCCATGCCGATGGCGAGCACCACGAGGAGGAGGGCAAGGGCGAGAAGAAGGCCGAGGCCGGTGATGACGGCCACGGGCACGGGGCCAAGGAGGAGGCCAAGGGCGAAGCAAAGGGCGAAGCGAAGGGCGACGCCAAGGCCGAGCCCAAGGCCGCCGCCGGCGGGCACGAGGGCGAGGACCGCAGGATCGCCTTCACCGAGGCCCAGATCAAGGCCGCCGGCGTGGCGATCGAGACCACCGGCCCCGCGAACATCCGCACCGCGCTGCAGCTGCCGGGCGAGATCCGCTTCAACGAGGACCGCACGGCGCACGTGGTGCCGCGCGTGCCGGGCGTGGTCGACAGCGTGCCCGCCAACCTCGGGCAGGAGGTCAAGCGCGGCCAGGTGCTGGCGGTGATCTCGAGCCCGGCGCTGTCGGAGCAGCGCAGCGAGCTGCAGTCGGCGCAGCGCCGGCTCGAGCTGGCGCGCAGCACCTACGAGCGCGAGAAGAAGCTGTGGGAGGAGAAGATCTCGCCGCAGCAGGACTACCTGCAGGCGCAGCAGCTGATGCAGGAGGCGCAGATCGCGGTCGCCAACGCGAACCAGAAGCTGCTGGCGCTCGGCGCCGTGCCGGGCTCGGGCGGCGGCTCGCTGGGCCGCTACGAGCTGCGCGCGCCCTTCGACGGGCTGGTGGTCGAGAAGCACATCTCGCTCGGCGAATCGGTCAAGGAGGACGCCAACGTCTTCACCGTGTCCGACCTGTCCACCGTCTGGGCCGAGATCAGCGTGCCGGCGCAGCACCTGCCGCTGGTGCGCACCGGCGAGACGGTCCGCATCCGTTCCACCGCCTTCGACCAGGTGGCGCAGGGCAAGGTCTCGTACGTGGGCGCGCTGCTCGGTGCGCAGACGCGCACCGCGACCGCGCGCGTGACGCTGACCAACCCGCAGCGCGTGTGGCGCCCGGGGCTGTTCGTCAATGTCGAGCTGGTGGCCTCCGAGCTGCAGGCGCCGGTCACGGTGTCGGCCGAGGCGGTGCAGAGCGTGGAGGACAAGCCCACCGTGTTCCTGCGCGTGCCGGGCGGCTTCCTGCCGCAGGCGGTGCAGACCGGGCGCAGCGACGGACAGCGCATCGAGATCACCGGTGGCCTGAAGCCGGGCCAGGCCTATGCCGCCGCGGGCAGCTTCGTCGTCAAGTCCCAGCAGGGCAAGGCCTCTGCGACCCACACCCACTGAGGACGCACGATGTTCGAACGTGTGATCCGATTCGCCATCGAGCAGCGCTGGCTGGTGCTGCTCGCGGTGCTGGGCATGGCCGCGCTCGGCGTGTTCAGCTACCAGAAGCTGCCCATCGACGCGGTGCCCGACATCACCAACGTGCAGGTGCAGATCAACACCGCCGCGCCCGGCTACTCGCCGCTCGAGACCGAGCAGCGCGTGACCTACCCGATCGAGACCGTGATGGCCGGCCTGCCGGGCCTGCAGCAGACGCGCTCGCTGTCGCGCTACGGGCTGTCGCAGGTGACGGTGATCTTCAAGGACGGCACCGACATCTACTTCGCGCGCCAGCTCGTCAACGAGCGCATCCAGTCGGCGCGCGAGAAGATGCCCGAGGGGATCTCGCCGGTGGTGGGGCCGATCTCCACCGGCCTGGGCGAGATCTACCTCTGGACCGTGGAGACGGAGGAGGGCGCGAAGCGGCCCGACGGCCAGCCCTACACGTCCACCGACCTGCGCGAGATCCAGGACTGGATCATCAAGCCGCAGCTGCGCAACGTGCCGGGCGTGACCGAGATCAACTCCATCGGTGGCTATGCCAAGGAGTTCCAGATCGCGCCCGATCCCGCCAAGCTGCTCGCGCACGGCCTCACGATGACCGACATCGTGACCGCGCTCGAGCGCAACAACGCCAACGTGGGCGCGGGCTACATCGAGAAGCGCGGCGAGCAGTACCTGATCCGCGCGCCGGGCCAGGTGAAGTCGGCCGAGGACATCGGCAACGTGATCCTCGGCAACGCGCAGGGCGTGCCGCTGCGCGTGTCCGACGTGGCGCAGGTCGGCATCGGCCAGGAGCTGCGCACGGGCGCGGCCACCGACAACGGCCGCGAGGTGGTGCTCGGCACGGTGTTCATGCTGATCGGCGAGAACAGCCGCAGCGTCTCGCAGGCGGTGGACCGCAAGATGCAGGAGATCAACCGCACCCTGCCCGAGGGCGTGAAGGCGGTGACGGTGTACGACCGCACGGTGCTGGTCGACAAGGCCATCGCCACGGTGAAGAAGAACCTGCTGGAGGGCGCGGTGCTGGTGATCGCGATCCTGTTCCTGTTCCTCGGCAACATCCGCGCGGCCATCATCACCGCGCTGGTGATCCCGCTGTCGATGCTGTTCACCTTCACCGGCATGGTGAACCAGCGCATCAGCGCCAACCTCATGAGCCTGGGCGCGCTCGACTTCGGCATCATCATCGACGGCGCGGTGGTGATCGTGGAGAACTGCGTGCGGCGCCTGGCCCATGCGCAGGCCCACAAGGGCCGGCCGCTCACGCGCAGCGAGCGCTTCCACGAGGTCTTCGCGGCCTCGCAGGAGGCGCGCCGGCCGCTGCTGTTCGGCCAGCTCATCATCATGATCGTGTACCTGCCGATCTTCGCGCTCACCGGCGTCGAGGGAAAGCTGTTCCACCCGATGGCCTTCACCGTGGTGATCGCGCTGCTGGGCGCGATGATCCTGTCGATCACCTTCATCCCCGCGGCCGTGGCGCTGTTCATCGGCAGCAAGGTCGGCGAGAAGGAGAACCGGCTGATGTCGTGGGCGCGCCGCGCCTATGCGCCGCTGCTGGCACGCGTGATGAACGCCAAGCCGCTGGTGATCACGCTGGCCTCGGTGGCGGTGGTGCTGTCGGGCCTGCTGGCCACGCGCCTGGGCACCGAGTTCGTGCCCAGCCTCAGCGAGGGCGACTTCGCGATCCAGGCGCTGCGCATCCCGGGCACCAGCCTCACGCAGTCGGTCGAGATGCAGCAGCAGCTCGAGCGCACGCTGAAGGCGAAATTCCCCGAGATCGAGCGCGTGTTCGCGCGCACCGGCACGGCCGAGATCGCTTCCGACCCGATGCCGCCGAACATCTCCGACGGCTACATCATGCTCAAGCCCGAGAGCGAATGGCCCACGCCCCGGCGCAGCCGCGCCGAGCTGCTGGTGGCGGTGCAGGAGGAGGTCGAGAAGCTGCCGGGCAACAACTACGAGTTCTCGCAACCGATCCAGCTGCGCTTCAACGAGCTGATCTCGGGCGTGCGCAGCGACGTGGCGGTGAAGATCTTCGGCGACGACATGGCGGTGCTCGAGAAGACCGCCGCGCAGGTGGCCGGCGTGCTCAACGGCATCGGCGGCGCGGCCGAGGTCAAGGTCGAGCAGACCACGGGCCTGCCGATGCTCACGGTGGAGATCGACCGCGGCAAGACCGCGCGCTACGGCCTCAACGTGGGCGACGTGCAGGACGCGGTCTCGACCGCGGTCGGCGGCCGCGAAGCGGGCATCCTGTTCGACGGCGACCGGCGCTTCGGCATCGTGGTGCGCCTGCCCGAGAACCTGCGCACCGACCTGGAGGCGATCCAGCGGCTGCCGATCGCGCTGCCGCGCGGCACGGCGGCGCCCGCGGGCATCGCCGGCAGCACGGTGCAGGGCGCGACCGGCGCCGCGCCCGAGGGCCAGCGCCTGAGCTTCATCCCGCTCGGCGAGGTCGCCACGCTGTCGGTCGCGCCCGGTCCCAACCAGATCAGCCGCGAGGACGGCAAGCGCCGCATCGTGGTCAGCGCCAACGTGCGCGGGCGCGACCTCGGCTCCTTCGTGGCCGAGGCCGAGCAGGCGATGCAGTCGGTGCGCATTCCCGTGGGCTACTGGACCGACTGGGGCGGCCAGTACGAGAACCTCGAGTCGGCGACCAAGCGGCTGCAGATCGTGGTGCCGGTGTCGCTGCTGCTGGTGTTCGTGCTGCTGTTCGCGATGTTCGGCAACCTCAAGGACGGCCTGCTGGTCTTCACCGGCATCCCGTTCGCGCTCACCGGCGGCATCGTGGCGCTGTGGCTGCGCGACATCCCGCTGTCGATCTCGGCCGCGGTGGGCTTCATCGCGCTGTCGGGCGTGGCGGTGCTCAACGGGCTGGTGATGCTGTCGTTCATCCGCAACCTGCGCGAGGGCGGCCTGCCGCTCGACGCCGCGATCCGCGAGGGCGCGCTGACCCGGCTGCGGCCGGTGCTGATGACCGCGCTGGTGGCCTCGCTGGGCTTCGTGCCGATGGCCATCGCCACCGGCACCGGCGCCGAGGTGCAGCGGCCGTTGGCCACGGTGGTGATCGGCGGTATCCTGTCCTCGACCGCGCTCACGCTGCTGGTGCTTCCGCTGCTCTACCGCATCGCGCACCGGCGCGACGAGGAAGAGACCGAGGAGGAAGCCCGCGAACGGCAGCAGGGCGCGCCGATCGACCCCGAACCGCGAGCCGCATCCCATGGCCCATGAGCATTCGCACGGCGCCGGCGCGAACGAGAAGGCACTGCGCTGGGCGCTGCTGCTGACCTCGACCTACCTCGTGGCGGAGGTGGTCGGCGGGCTGGTCTCGGGCAGCCTCGCGCTGCTGTCCGATGCCGCCCACATGTTCACCGACACGGTGGCGCTGGCGATCTCGCTGGCCGCCATCCGCATCGGCCAGCGGCCGGCCGACCGGCGCCGCACCTTCGGCTACCACCGCTTCGAGATCCTCGCGGCGGTGCTCAACGCGGTGCTGCTGTTCCTGGTGGCGATCTACGTGCTCTACGAGGCCTGGCGGCGCATCGCGGCGCCGGCCGAGATCCAGTCGACCATGATGCTGCTGGTGGCCGCGGGCGGGCTGGTCGTCAACCTGATCGGCATGCGCCTGCTGGCCGGCGGCAAGGACAAGAGCCTCAACGTCAAGGGCGCCTACCTCGAGGTCTGGGCCGACATGCTGGGCTCGGTGGGCGTGATCGTCGGCGCCCTGGTGATCCGCTACACCGGCTGGGCCTGGGTCGACTCGCTGATCGCGGTGGCCATCGGCCTGTGGGTGCTGCCGCGCACCTGGCGCCTGCTGCGCGAGAGCCTCAACGTGCTGCTCGAGGGCGTGCCCGACGAGGTCGACCTGCCCGAGATCGAGCGCGCGCTGCTCGCGAGCGAGGGCGTGGCCAGCCTGCACGACCTGCACGTGTGGGCGCTGTCCAGCGGCAAGGTGAGCCTCAGCGTGCACGTGGTGAGCGCGTCCGGCGTCGACGACCTCGCGCCGCTGGTGCAGCGGCTGCGCGCGCTGCTGGCCGAGCGCTTCGACATCCACCATTCGACCGTGCAGGCCGAGCGCGTGCCGTGCGAGCAGGCGGGGGAGACGCACGGCTTCGGCGCCTGAGCGCTTCGTGACTCGCGGATGGCGCACAATCCGCCGCGAATCACAGCACACAGGACCGATGAGCCGCAGCCACCGCCAGTCTTATTCGCCCGCCATCGAGGCGGCCGCCGCCCGCGAGCCGCGGCGCCGCAAGGGCGACGCACCCTCGCATGCGCCGATGGCCTTCGACGCGGCATCGGCGCCCGCGACCTCCGCGCCCCCCACGAGGACCTGGCGCTCGACCGTGGTCGGCGCCGCCATCGGCTTCGGCATCGTGCTGGCGCTGGCCATGCAATGGCTCATGACCTGGCAGATCGACAGCGCGCAGCAGCGCCGCGAGCAGCAGAAGCAGCTGCGCGCGGCCGCCTCGCGCTGCTACGAGCAGGCGTCGAATGCCGCGGTGCAGGCCTGCCTCAAGGAGGTCGAGGCCAGGAGCGCGGCGGTCCAGCCCTAACGCGCGGGCCGGATCGCCGACTTCGGACGGAAGGCCTTGCAGACCGTGTCGTCGGTCTCGAGGTAGGGCCCGCCGATCAGGTCGATGCAGTAGGGCACGGCCGCGAAGATGCCGGGCACGAGTTGCGTGCCCTCGGCGTCCTTCAAGCCTTCGAGCGTTTCCGCGATCGACTTGGGCTGGCCCGGCAGGTTGATGATCAGGCTCCTGTCGCGGATCACCGCGACCTGGCGCGAGAGGATCGCGGTCGGCACGAAGCGCAGGCTGATCTGGCGCATCTGCTCGCCGAAGCCCGGCATCTCCTTGTGCGCCACGGCCAGCGTGGCCTCGGGCGTCACGTCGCGCAGCGCGGGGCCGGTGCCGCCGGTGGTCAGCACCAGCGAGCAGCCGGCGTCGACCAGCTCGATCAGCGCGGCGCTGATGCCGGGTGCTTCGTCGGGGATGAGCCGGGGCTCGAAGTCGATCGGGTTGCGGAGCGCGCGGCGCAGCCAGTCCTGCAGCGCGGGCAGGCCCTTGTCCTCATAGGCGCCGCTCGAGGCGCGGTCGCTGATCGAGACGATGCCGATGCGTACCGGATCGAAACCGCTCATGCATCCTCCTCCCGGCCCTGTTCCGCCGCGGCCGCCGCATGGTCGTCGCCGCCATGCACCGCGAGCTGCTCGCGCACGAGCTGGAACACCTCGCGGTAGGCCTTGCCCTGGCGCGGCGCCTCGCCGGCCGGGCCGGCCTTGATGTCCTTGCGCGCCTGGCGCACGAGGGCGCGCAGCTGCTGGGCATCGGTGGCCGGGTGGGTCTCGATCCAGCCGCCGAGCGCATCGTCGTCGGCGATCAGGCGGTCGCGCCAGCGTTCGGCCTCGTGCAGCAGCGCGGTCTCCGCGGCCGGGCCGCTGGACTGCTCGGCCAGCGCGGCGCGGATCGCCTCGATGGTGGGCTCGTCGAGCTTGCGCATCAGCTTGCCGATGAACTGCATCTGGCGGCGCTTGCCCTCGAAATTGGTGATGCGCCTGGCCTCGTGGATCGCCTCGACCAGCTTCTCGCCGAGCGGCAGCGCGTCGAACAGCGCGGCGCGCAGGGTCATGAGCTCTTCGCCGAGCTTCTGCAGTTCGGCGCTCTCGCGCTTGAGGTCGGTGCGGCTGGCGTCGTCGGTGCCCTTGAGCTCGCGCTTGAGCTCCAGGTCGAGTTCGCTGCCTTCGGCGACGAACTGGCCGCGGACGAAGTAGCCTTTTTTGGGTTTGCGGGACATGGGGATGGATTCTGTGCCGCGCCGCGCGGCGGTGCAACGCGGCGGGACCGAGGGGAAAACGGTGCCAAACGGGAAACGGGGGGCGCAAGTATCATAGCCACCCACATGACGACCTCTTCCTCGCGCGCCGACTCCGGCTTCGCCTACAGCCGCTCCTTCTTCGAAAACCTGGTCGATTCGGCCCTGGCGCATGCCAAGAAGCTGGGGGCCACCAACGCGGGGGCCGAAGCTTCCGAGGGCTGCGGCCTCAGCGTCTCGGTGCGCAAGGGCGAACTCGAGAACGTCGAGCGCAACCGCGACAAGTCGCTGGGCGTCACCGTCTACGTCGGCCACCGGCGCGGCAATGCCAGCACCTCCGACTTCTCCGAGGCGGCCATCGCGCAGACCGTGCAGGCGGCCTACGACATCGCGCGCTTCACGGCCGAGGACCCGGTCAGCGGCCTGCCCGACGAGGCCGACATCGCCAAGGAGCATCCCGACCTCGACCTGTTCCACCCCTGGGAGGTCACGAGCGAGCAGGCCGCCAAGCTGGCGCTCGAGTGCGAGGCGGCCGCGCTGTCGACCGACAAGCGCATCACCAACAGCGAAGGCGCGGGCGTCTCGGCCCAGCAGAGCCACTTCTTCAGCGCCCACACCCACGGTTTCCGCGGCGGCTACGCGAGCTCGCGCCACTCGATCTCGGTGGCGCCGATCGCCGGCAAGGGCGACAACATGCAGCGCGACGCCTGGTACAGCTCGATGCGCTCGGCCGACGAGCTCGCGAGCCCGCAGGCCGTGGGCCGCTATGCCGCCGAGCGCGCGCTGAGCCGCCTGAAGTCGCGCAAGATCAAGACGGTGGAATGCCCGGTGCTGTTCGAGTCGCCGCTGGCCGCGGGCCTGCTCGGCGGGCTGGTGCAGGCCACCAGCGGCGGCGCGCTCTACCGCAAGAGCACCTTCCTGCTCGACTCGCTCGGCAAGCCGGTGCTGCCTTCGCACGTCGACGTCAGCGAAGACCCGCACGTGCTGCGTGGCAAGGGCAGCTCGCCCTTCGACGACGAGGGCGTGGTCACGCGGGCGCGCAAGGTGGTCGACGCGGGCCGGCTCGAGGGCTACTTCCTCTCGACCTACTCGGCGCGCAAGCTCGGCATGAAGACCACCGGCAATGCCGGCGGCTCGCACAACCTGGTGCTGAGCTCGCGCCTCACGCAGGCCGGCGACGACCTCGACGCCATGCTGCAGAAGCTGGGCACCGGCCTGTTCGTCATCGAGCTGATGGGGCAGGGCGTGAACTACGTGACCGGCGACTACTCGCGCGGCGCCAGCGGCTTCTGGGTCGAGAAGGGCCGCATCGCGTTCCCGGTGGAGGAGATCACCATCGCCGGCAACCTCAAGGACATGCTGATGGGGATTGAAGCCATCGGGGCCGATGCTTACACTTTCGGCGCCAAGACGACGGGCTCGCTGCTGGTCAACCGCATGAAGGTGGCAGGCAGCTGAAAGCGGGCAGACTCTAGTCGATCTGGATGCCGGCCTGCTTGATCAGCTGGCTCCAGCGTGACAGATCGGCCGAGGTCTGCTGGCGCAGTTCTTCGACCGTGGGGGCGTAGATGCTGGCGCCCATTTTTCGGAATTTCTCGCGCAGGCCGGACGATGCCTTGGCTTTCTCCACTGCCTGGCGCATGCGCTCGATGTCCCGTGCTGGCGTGCCGGCGGGCGCATACAGCGCGATCCACAGGTCGCCGACCAGGCCGGGAACGGTCTCCCGGGCCGTCGGCAGCTCGGGCAGGAATTCGCTGCGCTGCTCGGAGAACAGGGCCAAGGCCTTGACATCGCGGCGGTTCAAGTAGGGCATGGCCGAGGGCAGGGTGCTGACCAGCATCTGTATGCGCCCGGCCATCAGCTCGGTCATGGCCGGCGCCACGCCGCGAAACGGCACATGGGAGGCGTCTACCTTCTCGGCGCGTTTGAGGAATTCCATGAGGATGTGCGAGTAGGTGCCGTTGCCCGCCGAGCCGAAGAAGTACTTGCCGGGCGCCTCGCGCAGCGCGGTCAGCAGCTCGGCCAGGGTGGAGGGGGCGAAGTCCTTGTGGACGAGCAGCACATGGGGCACGGTGGCGATGCCGCTGACGGGGGCGAAGTCGCGCAGCGTGTCGAATCCCGGGTTCTTGAACAGGCTCGGGTTCATGGTGATGATGCTGGCCGAAGTCAGCAGCCAGACATTGCTGCCGGCCTCGGCGCGTGCCACGTGTGCGGCGCCGACATTGCCGCCGCCGCCACCCCGGTTCTCGACCACGACGGGGCCGGCGAGTTCGCCGCGCAGTTGCGGCTCCAGCACGCGTGCCACGATATCGTTGGAGCCGCCGGGCGCGGCGGGAACGACCAGTGTGACGAGGGGCGTGGTGCCCGCGCGCGCAGGCGTTGCCAGTAGCAGCAAGGCTGTCGCCAACGCTGCCAGCGTGGTCAGGTGCAGCAGGTGGTTCAGGTTGCGCAAGAAGGCCATGGTTGTCTCCGTCATTGTGTTGGGATGCGTTTCAGGTGCGCGGCGGCACCAGGTGCTGGTGCTCGCCCAGCGCCGGCCCCAGGCTGCGTATGGCGCCCGGAGTGCGCGACAGGCGGGGAAAGACGTTGTGCATGGCAAGCGGGCTGCCGTCGGCGCCGGCCACGCTGGTGATGCTGGCGCGGGCGCGCACATGTTCGTCATCCATCAGCTGCTTCACGTCGAGCACGGGCCCCACGGTCACCCCCCACTGCTCGAAGTGCGCCAGGTTCTCCCGCAGGCTGCGCGCGGCGGTGAAGTCGCCGATCAGCGCATCGAGCGCATCGATATGCCGCAGGCGATCGGCGTTGGTAGCGAAGCGCGGGTCGTTGCACAGGTCCTTGCGGCCGATGGCCTCCAGAATGCGTTCGGCCATGCGCTGGGTGGAGCCCGACATCACCAGCCAGCGCCCGTCCGCGCACTGGTAGGCATTGCGCGGGGCCGCGATGGCGGCGCGGTTGCCCATGCGCCGGGGCAGTTGGCCCGTGCGCTGAAAGATCGCCGGATCAGGGCCCAGCACGGCCAGCATGGGCTCCAGCAGGGACAGGTCCACGACCTGCCCCTGCCCGCCATGGGTCTCCACCTCGCGCAGGGCGAACATGGCCGCGCCCACGCCGGCCAGTCCCGCGATCATGTCGGCCAGGCCCAGGTTGGGCAGGGCGGGGGGCTTGTCGGGAAAGCCGTTTTTCTCGGCAAAGCCGGAGAAGGCCTCGACCAGGGTGCCGAAGCCGGGCCGGTGCGCATAGGGGCCGGTCTGCCCCCAGCCCGAGATGCGCACTATCACGAGCCGGGGATTGCGTTGCAGCAAGACGGTGGGCCCCAGGCCGAATTTCTCCATGGCGCCGTGGCGAAAGCTCTCGACCAGGATCTGCGCGGACTCGGCCAGCTGCAGCAGGCTTTGCACATCGGCACTGTCGTGCAGGTCCAGGCAGATGCTCTTCTTGTTGCGAGCATAGACCTGCCACCACAGCGACTGACCGTCGTTCTTCCAGTCGCGCAGCGTGTCGCCGCCGGGGGCCTCGACCTTGATGACCTCGGCGCCGAAGTCGGCCAGTTGCAGCGTGAGCATGTTGCCCGCGGCCAGGCGCGAGAGGTCGAGCACGCGGATGCCGCGCAGCGCGAGAGGGGTGGTGTTCATGCGTTTTCTCCCGCGTCCAGCAGCAGGCGGCGCGCGCGTTCCGCGATCGGCGCATCGACCATGCGGCCCGCGACGGCCACGGCGCCCTGTCCCCGTGACAAGGCATGCTGGTAGGCCGAAACGATGTCGCGGGCCTGCTGCAGATCCTCCTGGCTGACGCCGAAACACGAGTGCAGCGCCGCCAGCTGGGCCGGGTGGATGCAGGCGGCGCCGCGCATTCCCAGGGCGCGCGACAGGTCGGCCAGTTCCCTGAACTGAGCCAGGTCGGCATAGTTTCCTATGGTCCCTGCCAGCCCCACGGGATGCAGCCCGGCCGCCAGCGCCGCGATGGCCACGGCCTGCGCCGGCATGGCCAGCGTGCGCGGCGTAGGCGGCACACCCAGGGCGGTGGCGAAGTCCTCGCCGCCGAAGGCCACCGATGCGAGGCGGGGCGATGCGTGGACGATCTCGTCGAGCCGCAGCATCGCCAGGGGAGTCTCCACGATGGCTTGGAGATGCAAGGCGCTCATGCCGCGGGCGTCGACCAGCGCTGCGACGCGCAGCACGTCGGCGGCCGACTCCACCTTGGGGATCACCAAGCCGTCACAGCCCGCCGACAGCGCGGCCTCGGTGTCCGCACGCAGCAGGCCCTCGCCGGCATTGATGCGCACGAACAAGGAGCAGGCCCCCTTCAGGCCGGCGATGGCCGGCGCCAGCAGTGCGCGTGCCTGCGCCTTGTGCGCGGGGGCGACGGCGTCTTCGAGGTCCAGCACGATGGCATCGGCTCCATACTGTGCGGCGCGCGCCATGAAGCGCGTTGCCGTGGCAGGGATGTACAGCAGGGATCGGAGACGAGGGAGCATGGACTTGGGATGGAAGGGGGCGGCAAGCACAATGTAGGCAGTACCCCGCTGCCCGTGGCTGAGGAATTCAGAACCGGGCTTCTCCCAAATCGAATGCCCCTGCGGACCCTCGTGGAACTGCGCCAACTGCGATACCTCGTCGCCGTGATCGACGCCCAGAGCATCACGCGCGCCTGCGATGCGCTGCACGTGGTGCCGTCCGCCGTGAGCCACCAGCTCAAGCTGCTGGAGCTGGAGTTGCAAAGCGCGCTGCTGGTGCGCGGCCCGCTGGGCGTACAGCCCACGGCCACGGGCCGGCTGCTCTATGGCCAGGCCCTGGCCATACTGCGCCAGGTGGCCGATGCCAGGGCCTCGGTGCAGGCCGAGGAGTCGCAGGTGGCCGGCTCGGTGTCGGTGGCCATCGCGGGCAGCATCGCCCAGGCGCTGTCCGTTCCCCTGCTGGCGGCTTGCCGTGCGCGCTGGCCGGCCGTCATCCTGTCCCTGCATGAAGGGCTGAGCGGCCATCTGGTGGAGGGCGTGCACAGTGGCCGCTTCGACATGGCCGTGCTCTACGCGTCGGAGGCCACGGCCAGGCTGGAGACCCGGCCGGTCGTGCGCGAACCTTTCTTCTTCGGTTGCGCCCGGACCGAGGCCAGCGAAGGGGATGGCAAGCCCATGTCGCTGCGGGAGCTGGCGCGGCAGCCGCTGCTGCTGCCCAGCCTGCCCAATGCCACGCGCGGCGCGCTGGACCGGGCCTTTGCGCCGCTCGACATCGGCTACCAGGTGGCCGGTGAGGTGAACTCCACGGCCACCCAGGTCGCAGCGGTGCTCGCGGGCCTGGGGCCCAGCGTCTTTCCCTGGATCAGCCTGCGCTTGCTACGGCCACGCCGGCGGTTGGTGGTTCGTCCCCTGGATGCCGAGCGCATGTACCGCGACGTGGTCATGGCTATCAAGCCCCAGGCCGTGCACACCCGTGCTGCCATTGCCATCCATGAACTGATCGACGGATTGCTGGGCGATATCTATGGTCCGTTGCGGACCCTGCCATGAAGGCGCCGTTGTGCATCAAAGGCTCGGCTTGCGCCGCACCAACGCGGGTGATTCCGCAAGCCAGGCCGATGGGGATTGAAGCCATCGGGGCCGATGCTTACACTTTCGGCGCCAAGACGACGGGCTCGCTGCTGGTCAACCGCATGAAGGTCGCTGGCGCCTGAGGCCACGCCGCACGGGCGCCGCGGCGGCGGCACCAGGGTTCGAGCCTTGCCGATCCCCGGGGAGACAACAATGAGCAGAACACAGCGCGCCGCCCGCAAACCCGAACTCGAACACGAACTGCTGCGCGACCCGCGCCTGGGCTTCGAGCCCGCGGGCGGCGGCACCGTGCGCTGTCTGCAGCACGGTGTGCCCTGGCCCTTCGACTGCTGGCACTACCACGACGAGTACGAGCTGCAGATCATCAACCGCACCACCGGCCAGGCCTTCGTGGGCAACCACATCGGCCGCTTCGAGCCCGGCTACGTGGCGCTGGTGGGGGCGCGGCTGCCGCACACCTGGATCTCCGACGACGTGCCGGCCGACGGCATCGCCGACCGCAGCATGGTGATCCACTTCCGCGAGGAGCCGCTGCGCAAGGGCTCGGCGCTGTTCCCCGAGATCGACGCGGTGCTGCCGATGCTCGACCGCGCGCGCCGCGGCATCGAGTTCTTCGGCATCGGCGAGCTGGCGCGCGAGCGCTTCCAGCGCGTGCAGGCGCACGAGGGCATGGCGCGGCTGGCGGAGTTCATCGGCCTGCTGCACGAGCTCGCGCGCTGGGAGGACTGGCGCCTGATCTCGAGCGAGGACGAACCCTCCGACGGCGATCCGGCCACCAGCACGCGCATGCGCCGCGTGCTCGACCACCTCGACGAGCACCTGGCCGAGGAGATCTCGCTGGCCTCGGTCAGCGCCATCGCGAACATGGCCGAGAGCAGCTTCTCGCGCTACTTCCACCGCCAGATGGGCAGCACCTTCACCGAGTTCGTGACCCGGCTGCGCATCGCCAAGGCCTGCCAGATGCTGCAGACCTCGGACCGGCTGGTCAGCGACATCTGCTACGAGGTCGGCTTCTTCAACATCGCCAACTTCAACCGCCGCTTCCTGCAGCACAAGGGCATGACGCCCAGCGCCTACCGCCAGCAGGCGCAGGAACGCTTCGGGCTGCGCACGGTCCACTACCCGCCCACGACCCCGGTAAAACCCCAGTCGGCCTGGTCATGAAAGTACCAGTACCCCGGTTGGGGGGTACGCGGCACCGCTGAGCCGCTGCATACGCTTCACCCCGTCCCGTCGCTGTCGCGCCGCCCCCCGAAAAGGGCGTCCGGCACGGCGGGCTTGTTCCCCGGCTTCGGCCGGCGATCCGCAACAAGTTCAACGGAGACAAGCGATGTTCAAAGAATCCGCAGGGAGGCGCGTCCGGGTCCGCACGCTGCTCGTGGCGCTGCTGGCGGCCGGTGCCGCCGGTGGAGCGCTCGCGCAGGCCGCGTCGTGCAAGGAGGACGTGCGGGTGCTGGCGCAGCCGCGTGACGGCCTGACCCTGCTCGAAAAGTACAAGGACGAGTTCAAGACCCTGGCCGGCGCCTCGTTCAGCATCGACAACCTCAACGAGAACGACCGCCGCACCAAGACGCGCGCCGATGCCTCGACCGTGGGCAAGTACCACGTCTACTACGTGGACGAGGCCAACGTGCCGTTGTTCGCGCAGTCGAAGTGGATCGTGCCGCTCGCGAAGTACTACCCGGCCGACTACGACTACGCCGACTTCGATCCCGGCCGCCAGAAGGTCGCCACCTACGCGGGCGAGGCCTGGTTCGCGCCGCTGACCGGCGGCGGCGACCTGATGGTCTACCGCAAGGACCTGCTCGAGAAGGCCGGCATCAAGCCGCCGGCCACGCTCGAGGAGTTCGTGGCCGCCGCGAAGAAGCTCAACGACCCGGCCAACGGCGTCTACGGCGTGGCGCTGCGCGGCCAGCGCGGCTCGGGCGCCAACGTGTGGCGCTGGATGCCCTACTTCCGCGGCTACGGCGGCCAGTGGTTCGACGGCGACAAGCCGGTGTTCGACTCGCCCGCGGCGCTCAAGGCCACGCAGACCTACCTCGAGCTCTTCAAGTACTCGGCGCCCGGCACCAAGACCGGTGGCTGGGACGAGGCCACCGGCGCCTTCCTCGCGGGCAAGGTCGCGATGCTGGTCGAGTCGACCCCGCTCGCGGGCAATGCGCTCGATCCCAAGATGTCGACCGTGATCGGCAAGATCGCCTATGCCACGCCGCCCGCGCCGCTGACCGGCGGCGGCTACGGCCACGGCCTGGCGATCGGCGCCAAGGCCAACAAGAGCGAGGAGGCGAAGAAGTGCGCCGGCCTTTTCATCGCCTGGGCCACCTCGAAGAAGAACGAGCAGCGCCGCCTCGCCGAGGGCCAGTTCGGCGAACTGAACCGCACCAGCGTGCTGGGCAGTCCCGAGTTCTCCAAGCGCTACGGCGCCGACCTCGGCAAGGCGCTGGCCGACACCGGCAAGCTCACCGCGGTCAACTTCTGGCAGGACCCGGCCTGGCCCGACCTCGGCGACCGCTGGGGGATCATCCTCGAGGAGTTGATCACCGGTTCGCGCACCGACATCCAGGCCGGCCTCGACGAGCTCGACGGCTACGCCAAGCAGCTGATCGCGCGGCGCCGCAAGTGAGCCGCCCGGCCCCGCGTTCCTTGCGAGTCCCGCGATGACCCTTCACAAGACCCGACTGCCGCTCGTCTTCATCGGCCCCGGCCTGCTCGTGCTCGCGGTGCTGGCGCTGGTGCCCACCGTGTTCGCCATCGCCGTGTCGCTGCAGGACCGCGAGCTCGGCCAGTCCGACATCGGCTGGGTGTGGTTCTCCAACTACCTGCAGCTGTTCTCGGACCGGCGCTTCCTCAACTCGGTCGGCGTCTCGCTGACCTGGGAGCTGCTGACCGTGAGCGCCACCATGGGGCTCGCGGTGCTGCTCGGCGTGCTGCTGTTCCAGAGCGCCACGCCGCGCTGGCGCAATGTGCTGTGCATGCTGTTCATCGTGCCGGTGCTGCTGCCGCGCGTATCGGCCGCCTTCGTCTGGAAGTTCGCCTTCCATCCGCTGTTCGGCCTCTTGACCTGGCCCTACAAGGCGATCACCGGCGAGCCGCTGGACCTGCTCGCGCAGCCGCTGACGGCGCTGCTCACGGTGGCCTTCGTCGACGTCTGGCAGTGGGGCCTGTTCTTCGCGGTGATCGTGCTCAAGCTGCTCGAGACCCTGCCGCCGCAGCCCTTCGAGGCGGCGCGCATGGACCATGCGAAGCCCTGGGAGGTCTACGCCTTCGTCGCGCTGCCGATGCTGCGCGCGCCGCTGATCAGCCTCACTTTCGTGAAGATGATCGAGTCGCTGCGCGCCTTCGACCTGATCTACGTGATGACGCGCGGCGGCCCCGGCATCTCGACCGAGACCCTCGACATGTATGCCTTCTCGCAGGGCTTCATCGAGTCGGGCCGCATCTCCTACGCCTCGAGCATGGCCGTGCTGATGATGGTGGCCTCGACCGTGGCCTTCACCTACCTCTGGAAATGGACCCGGCCCGCATGACCCCCGCCACGACTTCCGCCGCGCCCGTGCTGCGCGCCGGCGATGTGCCCGCCACCCGCCCGGCCGCGCGCCGGCGGCCGGGCCTCGGCACCCTGGTGGCGCGGCTGGTGCTCGCCGCCGCCGCGCTCTCGGCGCTGGTGCCGGTGCTCTGGACCTTCCTCAACTCGTTCAAGAACCGGGTCGACATCGTCTCGGCGACGCCGAAGTTCCTCTTCACGCCCACGCTCGAGAACTACGCCTACGTGCTGGGCCGCGAGGCGGTCGCGCAGGGGCTCGTCAACTCGCTCGTGGTGGTGGGCTCGGCGGTGCTGATCGGCGCGCTGCTGGGCCTGCCCGCGGCGTATGCGCTGGCGCGCTACCCGGTGCGGCGCGCCGACGACATCCAGTTCTTCGTGCTGTCGATGCGCTTCCTGCCGCCGGTGGCGGTGGCGATCCCGCTGATGGTGATCTGGCTGCAACTCGAGCTCTACGACACGCGCATCGCGCTGATCGTGACCTACACGCTGCTCACGCTGTCCACCGTGATCTGGCTCGCGATCCCGGCCTTCAAGGCGGTGCCCCGGGAGGTGGAGGAGGCCGGCCGCGTCGACGGCTACGGTCCCTACGCGATCTTCTTCAAGGTGGCGCTGCCGATCGCCGCGCGCTCGCTGGTCGGTGCCATCGCCTTCGGCTTCGTGCTGGTGTGGAACGAGTTCCTGATCGCGCTGATGCTGACCACCTCGGACGCCAAGACGCTGCCCATCGTGGCCTCGGAGCTGAGCCAGCTCGGGCGCGACGTGCCCTGGGGCATCCTGAATGCCTCCGTGATCCTGCTGTCGCTGCCGCCGCTCCTGATGATCGGCGTGCTCAGCGGCTTCCTCAACGCGGCCTTCAAGCGCAAGCGCGACGCCGCATGAAGACCGCGCATCCCCTTTCCGAGAGAAGCAACAACATGTCCGCAATCAGCTGTCACAAGATCATCAAGCGCTACGGCGACACGCAAGTGGTGCACCAGTTCGACCTCGACGTCTGCGACAACGAGTTCGTCGTCTTCCTCGGCCCCTCGGGCTGCGGCAAGTCGACCATCCTGCGCATGCTCGCGGGCCTGGAGGACATCAGCGGCGGCGAGCTGCTGATCGGCGGCACGCGCGTCAACGACCTGCCGCCGCAGGAGCGCGGCATCGCGATGGTGTTCCAGAACTACGCGCTCTATCCGCACATGAGTGTGCGCGACAACATCGCCTTCGGGCTCAAGCGCCTCAAGGTGCCCAAGAGCGAGATCGCGCGCCGCGTGAAGGAGGTGTCGGACACGCTGGGACTGGAGCGCTACCTCGAGCGCCGGCCGACCGAGCTCTCGGGCGGCCAGCAGCAGCGCGTGGCGATCGCGCGCGCGATGATCAAGACGCCCAAGGTGTTCCTGTTCGACGAGCCGCTGTCGAACCTCGACGCCAAGCTGCGCAACCACATGCGCGTGGAGATCGCGCGGCTGCACCAGACGCTGCGCACCACCACGGTCTACGTCACGCACGACCAGCACGAGGCCATGACCCTGGCCGACCGCATCGTGCTGCTGCGCGACGGCCGCATCGAGCAGGTGGGCTCGCCGCGCGAGATCTACGAGAACCCGCGCTCGGCCTTCGTGGCCGGCTTCATCGGCACGCCGCCGATGAACCTGCTCGAGATGACGGTGGCGCACGGCGACGGCGGTGCCGTGCTGCGCGGGCACGGCGGCACGGTGCGCGTGGATGCGCGCCGCTTCGCGCTCGAGGGGCGCGAGCGCGTCACGCTCGGCATCCGGCCGGCCCACCTGCTGGCGCTGCCCGACGACGCGGGCGCCTTCGTGGGCGAGGTGCAACTGGTGGAGTACCTGGGCAACGAGGTGCTCGTGAGCATCGGCGACGGCCCGGGCAGCGAGATCGCCGCGCTGGTGCATTCGGCGCGCGCGCCGCGGCTCGGCGAGCGCGTGCGCTTCGGCATCGACGCGGCCCAGCTCCACCTGTTCGACGCGCAGACCGGCGCCTCGCTGCGGCGCGACGCGGTGGCGCCGCTGCACTGAACCCCTTCATCGACTTCCTCTCAGAAACACCCGTCCTCCATGAAAGCCCTTGTCCTCGAGAAAGCCCACGAACTCGCGCTGCGCGAGATCGAGCTGCCGCCGCAGCCCTTCGGTGCGCGCGACGTGAAGATCCGCATGCACACCGTCGGCGTCTGCGGCAGCGACGTCCACTACTACCAGCACGGCGGCATCGGGCCCTACGTGGTCGACGCGCCGATGATCCTCGGCCACGAGGCCTCGGGCACGGTGGCCGAGGTCGGCGCCGAGGTCACGCACCTGCGGCCCGGCGACCGGGTCTGCATGGAGCCCGGCATTCCGCAGCTCGACTCGCGCGCGGTGCGCGAGGGCATCTACAACCTCGACCCGGCCGTGCGCTTCTGGGCCACGCCGCCGATCCACGGCTGCCTCACGCCCTATGTGGTGCATCCCGCGGCCTTCACCTTCCGCCTGCCCGACAACGTGAGCTTCGCCGAGGGCGCGATCGTCGAGCCGCTGGCGATCGGCCTGCAGGCCGCGAAGAAGGCCGCGCTCAAGCCCGGCGACGTGGCGGTGGTGGTGGGCGCCGGCACCATCGGCGCGATGACCGTGCTGGCCGCGCTCGCGGGCGGCGCGGCGCGCGTGATCCTGGCAGACCTGGTGCCTGAGAAGCTCGCGCTGTTCGCCGACAACCCGGCCGTGAGCACGGTGAACATCCGCGAGCGCAAGCTGGCGGACGCGGTGCGCGAGCTGACCGACGGCTGGGGTGTCAACGCGGTGTTCGAGGCCAGCGGCAGCGTGCGCGCCTTCGAGGGCATCTTCGAGCTCGCCTGCCCCGGCGGCTGCGTGGTGCTGGTCGGCATTCCACCGGCGCCGGTGGCCTTCGACATCGTCGCGATCCAGGCGAAGGAGCTGCGCATCGAGTCGGTGTTCCGCTACGCCAACATCTTCCCGCGCGCGCTCGCGCTGATCGCCTCGGGCCAGGTCGACGTCAAGCCCTTCATCTCGCGCACCTTCGCGTTCGAGGACGGCATCCGCGCCTTCGAGGAGGCCGCGGCGGGGCGGGCGACGGACGTGAAGATCCAGATCGAGTTTCCCGCCGAGGCTTGAGGCGGGGGAGCGGACAGCCGAACGCAGAAGACGCGAAGGTTCGCAGAAGCCGCAGAAGGACAGCCAAAACTTTTATTGGTTTCTTCTGCGACCTCTGCGCTCTTTTGGCTTTCTTCTGCGTTCGGCTGTCCGATCCCGCTTTCCGGCGTGCAAGGGAAAACGCCGGGGCGGTGCGGCAAAACGCGCCGCTACATTGGGGCGCATCTTTTTTCGAGCCGCGCTTCCCCGATGCCCCCTCGCTTTCGCAATGCCGTGCTGACGGGCGCCTGTGGCGGCCTGGGCCAGGCCTTGGCGCGCGGGCTGATCGCCGACGGCACGCAGGTGGCACTGGTGGGGCTCGACCGCGAACGGCTGCGCGCGCTCGAGGCACTGGCGCCCGATCGCTGCGCGGTCTACACGCCCGACGTGGCCGACACGGTGGCGATGCAGGCCATGGCCGCCGACTGGATGGCCCGGGCCGGCACGCCCGACCTGGTGATCGCCAACGCGGGCGTGGCCGGCGGCTTCGACACCGCGCAGGCCGAGGACCTCGCGGTGCTGCGCCGCATGCTCGAGATCAACCTGCTGGGCGCCGCCACCACCTTCCAGCCCTTCGTGGCCGCGATGCGTGGCGAGGCGCGCGGCGCGCTGGTCGGCATGGCCAGCATCGCGGGCTGGCGCGGCATGCCGGGCAACGGCGCCTACTGCGCGAGCAAGGCCGGGCTGATCCGCTACCTCGAGAGCCTGCGCGCCGAGTTGCGCGGCAGCGGCGTCGGGGTGCACACGGTGAGCCCGGGCTACATCCGCACCGCGCTGACCGCCGGCAACCGCTTCGCGATGCCGGGGCTGCTCGAGCCCGAGGAGGCCGCGCGCCGCACGCTCGCGGCGGTGGCCGCGGGCCGCGAGCGCATCGTGCTGCCGCGGCGCATCGGCTGGCTCTCGAAGGCGCTGGCTTGCCTGCCCGAGGCGCTGCACGACCGGCTCTTGCGCGGCCAGCCGCGCAAGCCGCGCGCGGGCGAGGCCGGCGCCACGCCGATCCCCGGGCTGCCACCCTTTTCATCACCGCCCTCGCCGAAGGAAGGCTCGCCGCCAACGTGACAGTGACAGTGCCCACCCACGAACAGATCGCGCTGATCGGCGCCGGCCCCTCGGGCCTCGCCGGTGCCCGCAACCTGCAGAAGCACGGCATTCCCTTCCAGGGTTTCGAGGCGCACAGCGACGTGGGCGGGCTGTGGGACATCGCGAACCCGCGCTCCACGGTCTACCACTCGGCGCACCTGATCTCGAGCAAGAGGACCACCGAGTTCAGCGAATTCCCGATGCCCGACACGGTGGCCGACTACCCGAGCCACCGCGAGCTGCGCCGTTACTTCAGCGACTTCGCCACGCGTTTCGGGCTGCGCGAGCACTACCGCTTCGGCACGCGCGTGCTGCGCGTGGAGCCGACCTCGGACGCACCCGACACCACCTGGCAGGTCAGCGTGGGCCCGGCCGACGGCGATGGCGAGGAGGGCGTGGAGACCTTCGAATTCAAGGGCGTGGTGATCGCCAACGGTACGCTGTCCGAGCCCAAGCATCCGCGCTTCGACGGCCACTTCGAGGGCGAGCTGCTGCACACCAGCGACTACAAGCATGCCGAGATCTTCAAGGGCAAGCGGGTGCTGATCGTGGGCGCGGGCAACTCGGGCTGCGACATCGCGGTCGATGCGGTGCACTACGCGAAGTGCGTGGACATCTCGGTGCGGCGCGGCTACTACTTCGTGCCCAAGTACGTGTTCGGCAAGCCGGCCGACACGCTCGGCGGCAGCAAGCCGCTGCCGCCATGGCTCAAGCAGCGGCTGGACGCCAAGGTGCTGCAGTGGTTCACAGGCGACCCCACGCGCTTCGGCTTTCCGAAGCCCGACTACCGCATGTACGAGTCGCACCCGATCGTCAATTCGCTGATCCTGCACCACATCGGCCATGGCGACATCGCGGTGCGCGCCGACGTCGAGCGGCTGGCCGGCCACACCGTGTACTTCAAGGACGGCGGCACGCACGACTACGACCTGATCCTCACCGCCACCGGCTATGCGCTGCACTACCCCTTCATCGACCGCGCGCTGCTCGACTGGCAGGGCATGGCGCCGCGGCTGCACCTCAACATCTTCTCGCCGCGCTTCGAGAACCTTGCGGTGCTCGGCATGATCGAGGCCAGCGGCATCGGCTGGCAGGGGCGCTACGAGCAGGCCGAGCTGGTGGCGCGCTACCTGCGCGCGCAGGCGGCGGGCTCGCCCAAGGCCGCGGCGCTGCGCGCGGCCGCCAAGGGTCCGCCGCCCGACCTGTCGGGCGGCTACAAGTACCTGCAGCTCGAGCGCATGGCCTATTACGTGCACAAGGACACCTACCGCGCCGCGGTGCGCGCCGCCTCGGCGGCGCTGGCCGATCCTTCCTGAGCCGACGAAAAAAGGACACGCGCCCCATGCTGCCCGTCGACGAGATCCGCCTGCACTTCAATCCGGCCTCGCTGGTGCTGCTCAACGTGGTGCTGGGCTTCCTGATGTTCGGCATCGCGCTCGACACGCGCATCGAGGACTTCAAGCGCGTGGCGCGCATGCCCGGCGCGATGGCGGTGGGCATCGGCGCGCAGTTCATCGTGCTGCCGGCCGTGACCTTCGCGCTCACGTTGCTGCTGAAGCCTGCGCCGAGCATCGCGCTCGGCATGATCCTGGTGGCCTGCTGCCCGCCGGGCAACATCTCGCAGATCCTCACGCACCGCGCGGGCGGCAACGTGGCGCTGTCGGTGTCGATGACCGCGATCTCGAACGCGCTGTCGATCGTGCTGATGCCGCTGAACTTCGCCTTCTGGGGCGGGCTGCATCCGACCGCCGCGCCGCTGCTCCAGACCATCGCGCTCGATCCGCTCGACATGCTGGGCCACATCGTGATGATCATCGGCATTCCCTTCGTGCTCGGCGTGGCCTGCGCGCACCGGCTGCCGGGGCTCACGGCGCGCATCAAGAAGCCGGCGCGGATCCTGAGCTTCCTCGCGCTGATCGCCTTCATCGTCGGCGCGATCGCGGGCAACTGGCGCTACTTCCTCGACTACGTGGGGCTGGTGCTGCTGGCCGTGGTGCTGCACGACGCGCTGGCCTTCGGCACCGGCTACCTCTGCGCGCGGCTGTCGGGGCTGGCCGACTACGACCGGCGCGCGGTGGCGATCGAGGTCGGCATCCGCAACGCGGGGCTCGGGCTGGTGCTGATCTTCAGCTTCTTCGGCGGACTCGGCGGCATGGCGGTGGTGGCCGGCGTCTGGGGATTCTGGGACATCATCGCGGGCCTCGCGCTCGCGAGCTGGTGGGGCCGCCGGCCCGCGACGCCATGACCGCCGCCGCGCGCCGCGTGCTGGTGACGGGCGCCGACGGCTTCCTGGGCCGCGGCGTGCTGGCCGCGCTCGCGCCGCGGCTCGGCCACGGGCAGCTCGAGGGCCTGGTGGCGCTCGACGTGCGCGAGGTGCCGCCCGCGTGCCGGCTGCCGGGCGTGGCCTACCTGGCGCAGGACGTGCGCGAGGCCGGCATCGGCAAGGCCTTCGCCGACCATGCGATCGACACCGTGGTGCATCTGGCCTCGATCGTCACGCCGGGCAGGGACTCGAACCGCGACTTCGAGCATTCGGTCGACGTGGGCGGCACGCGCAACGTGCTCAAGGCCTGCACCATGTACCGGGTTGCGCACATCGTGGTGTCATCGAGCGGCGCGGCCTACGGCTACCACGCCGACAACCCGGCCTGGATCGATGAGCACCAGCCGCTGCGCGGCAACGCGGTGTTCGCCTATGCCGACCACAAGCGCCAGGTCGAAGAGCTGCTGGCCGACTGGCGCGCGCGCCATCCCTCGCTGGCGCAGACGGTGCTGCGCATCGGCACCATCCTCGGCGAGCGCGTCGACAACCAGATCACGGCGCTGTTCGAGAAGCGGCGGCTGATCGCGATCCGTGGCAGCGCGAGTCCCTTCGTCTTCGTCTGGGACGAGGACGTGACCGGCGCCATCGCCCATGCGCTCGAGGGCGGCGCGCCGGCCGGGTGCTACAACCTCGCGGGCGATGGCGCGCTGCCGATCCACGAGATCGCGGCGCGCCTGGGCAAGCGCACCATCGACTTTCCCGCGGGCGTGCTGAAGACGGCGCTGGCGGTGGGCTCGGCGCTCGGCGTGAGCCGCTACGGGCCCGAGCAGCTCGACTTCCTGCGCTACCGGCCGGTGCTCTCGAACACCGCGCTGAAGGAGCGCTTCGGCTACCGCCCGCGCAAGACCAGCGCCGAGGCTTTCGAGGCCTTCGTGGCGGCGCGCGCGGCGCAAGGGCGGCCGGTCACGCGCGGGGCTTAAGACACTTCTCCACCGGCTCCAGCAGGTAGGCGAGCATGCGCCGCGCGTTCAGCGGCAGCTCCTCCGAATTGCGCACGCAGGCCATCAGCGTGCGCTCGGCCCAGGCATCGGCCAGCGAGGCGCGCGCGATCTTCATCGAACGCGCACAGCGCGCGGCCGCGGTCTGCGGCAGGATGCCCACGCCGATGCCCTGCTCGACCATGCGGCACACGGCCTCGAAGTTGCGCACCCGCACCCGGTAGGACAGGTGGCGCCCGAGCGCGCGCGCATGCATGGTCACGAGCTGCTGCAGCGCGCTGTCGGCGGGCAGGCCGACGAACTCGCTGTCGACCACCTCGGCCAGCTTCACGCGCCGGCGCCCGGCCAGCGCATGGCCGCGCGGCATCACCAGCACCAGGTCGTCGCGCCGGAACGGATGGCATTCGAGGCCCTCGGTGTCGATGGCGTCGGAGACGATGCCGATGTCGCACAGCCCGGCGCGCAGCGCCTCCACGGTGTCGGGGCTGGGCCGTTCCTCGAGGTCGATCGATACCCGCGGATGCTGGGCCAGGAAGCGCGCCAGCACCTCGGGCAGGTGCTCGGTCAGCGCCGAGGTGCCGCAGAGGAAGCGCACATGGCCCTTGAGGCCCTGGCCGTATTCGCCGAGTTCGCCGCGCAGCCGCTCCATCTGCTGCAGCACCACGCGCGCATGGTGCAGCAGGGTGCGGCCGGCCTCGGTGGGGCGCACGCCTTGCGCATGGCGCGTGAGCAGCGGGGTGCCGAGCGCATCCTCCATGCCGCGCACGCGCTGGCTGGCCGAGGCCAGCGTCATGTGCGAGCGCTGCGCGCCGGCGGTCAGGCTGCCGGCCTCGACGACGTGGAGGAAGAGCCGCAGGTCGGTGAGATCGAATCGCATGGTGAGCCCGCAAGGTAGCACGCCGGCCTCAGTCTGTGCCTGAGGCTCGCTGCGCGAATGCCGGATTCCCGGCCGGCGCCGCGGCCGGCAGACTGCGCGCCGATGACGTCTTCCTCCTTCTCGAACGAACTGGCCGGCCTCGCGGGGCACGGCTTCGCCGCCGCGGCGGTCTTCCTGCTGGCCGGCGTGATCAAGGGCGTGATCGGCCTCGGGCTGCCCACGGTGTCGATGGGCCTGCTCGCGCTGTGGATGCGCCCGGTGCAGGCGGCGGCGCTGCTGATCGTGCCCTCGCTGATCACCAACGTCTGGCAGACCGGGCCGCGCGCGACTTTCCTGCCGGTGCTGCGGCGCATCGGCGGCATGCAGGCCGGCATCGTGGCGGGCACGCTGGGCGGCGCCTGGTGGCTGGGCGTGCCGGCCGGGGCCTGGGCCTCGGTGGCGCTTGGCGTGGCGCTGGTGGCCTATGCGCTGTGGGGGCTGACCGGACGGCAGCTGAAGGTGGCGCCCGCGCACGAGCGCTGGCTCGGGCCGCTGGTCGGCATCGCGACCGGGCTGGTGACGGCCGTGACCGGGGTGTTCGTGGTGCCGGCCGTGCCCTACCTGCAGGCGCTGGGCTTCCAGCGCGACGCGCTGATCCAGGCGATGGGCATCTCGTTCACCACCTCGACCGTGGTGCTCGCGATCGGGCTCGCGGGCAACGGCGGCTATCCGCTGGCGGTGCTCGGCGGCTCGGCGCTGATGCTGGTGCCGGCGATCGTGGGGATGGTGCTGGGCACCTGGCTGCGCCAGCGGCTGCCGGTGCCGGTGTTCAGGCGCTGCTTCCTGATCGGGCTGGGGCTGCTGGGTGCCTACATGGCCGTGCGGGCCATGGGGTGAGCGCGCTGGGGGGCGTTCAGCCCGCGGCGACGGGCTGGGCCGCCGCCAGGGCCTGCGCGGCGCGCACGCGCTCGATGGCCTGGCGGTAGGGCAGGGCGTAGCCGTCGATCGGATCCTCGGGCGCCAGCCAGCTGAACGAGAACACCAGGCCGTCCTCCTCGGGGCTGCCCATGGCCACGTGGTCGAAGTGCTCGGGCAGCGGCCCTTCGGCGTGGATCAGGAACAGGTGCCACAGCTGCGGATGGCGGTGGGTGTTGCCCTCGACGCCGGCCTCGCAGTCGCGCTGCAGGGTGCCCAGCGAGACCAGCGCGCCGGCATGGTCGATGCCCGATTCCTCGAGCAGCTCGCGCCGCACCGCGAACTCGGGCGATTCGCCCGGTTCGATGGTGCCCTTGGGCAGCTGCATGTTGCCGTCCTCGGGATGGCGGAACACCAGCAGCCGGCCGCGCGCGTCGACCAGGCAGGCGCAGGCCTTCGGGATCGCGGCGGTCTCGGTGCCGGCGGTCATGGCGATCAGGCGCCGGTCAGCGCGGCCTTGACCGCGGCGCTCACCAGGCCCATGTCGGCCTTGCCGGCCAGGCGCGTCTTGACCGCGCCCATCACCTTGCCCATGTCGCCCGGGCCCGCGGCGCCGAGCTCGGCCACGATGGCCTTGACCTCGGCGGCGATCTCGTCGGCGCCCAGGCGCTGCGGCAGGTAGACCTCGAGCACCTTGATCTCGGCGGCTTCCTTGTCGGCCAGGTCGATGCGGCCGCCCTGGGTGAAGGCGGTGACCGAGTCCTTGCGCTGCTTCACCAGCTTGTCGACGATGGCCACGACCATGGCGTCGTCGAGCTCGATGCGCTCGTCGACTTCCTTCTGCTTGAGCGCGGCCAGCAGCAGCCGGATCGTGCCCAGGCGCTCGGAGTCCTTGGCGCGCATCGCGGTCTTCATGTCTTCGGTGATCTGTTCTTTGAGGCTCATGGGGTCTCCTGCGGGAAAAAACAAAGCCGCGGCAGGTTTCCCTGGCGCGGCTGGAAGGCAGTTGGCGGGGCGGAGGGCGGCGGGTTCGGTGTTGTCGAATCGGCCGCGGTGTCCGGTGCCAGGGTGCGTCAGTACAGCTTCTTGGGCAGCTGCATGCTGCGAACGCGCTTGTAATGGCGCTTCACGGCGGCTGCCTTCTTGCGCTTGCGCTCGGCGGTCGGCTTTTCGTAGAACTCGCGGGCGCGCAGGTCGGTCAGCAGGCCGAGCTTTTCGATGGTGCGCTTGAAGCGGCGCAGGGCGACGTCGAAGGGCTCGTTTTCTTTAACGCGGATGGTGGTCATCAGGAATCGTTGATTTGAAATTTGGCCGGGGGAGGATCGAGAGCCCCAGGCCGGGGTTCCTCAACAAGAAAAAGTGTGTGGCCGTTGAGGGAAGGCCAAAGTTAGCCGGCGATTATAGCGCGTTTGCGCAGGCGTGGGCACTCGCCCATGCCCATTGGAAGTTGTAGCCGCCCAGCCAGCCGGTCACGTCGACCACTTCGCCGATGAAATACAGGCCCGGCTGCTTCGATTCCATCGTCTGGGACGACAGGTCCCGGGTGTCGACGCCGCCGGCCGTGACCTCGGCCTTCTTGTAGCCCTCGGTGCCCGAGGGCACGATCTGCCAGCGCGCGATGCGCTCGGCCAGCGCGGCCAGCGCGCGGTCGGCGGCCTCGTTGATCGGCCGCTGCAGCGCGCCGTCCTGGCCGACCCAGGCATCGGCCAGCCGCGAGGGCACCAGGGCGGCGAGCTCGTTGGCGATGCGTTTCTTCGAGCGCAGCTTGGCCTCGGCGAAGGCCGCGGCCACGTCCACGCCGGGCGCGAAATCCAGCGTGAGCGGCGCGCCTGGCTTCCAGTAGCTCGAGATCTGCAGCACGGCCGGGCCCGAGAGGCCGCGGTGGGTGAACAGCAGGTCCTCCAGGAAGGCCATCTTTTCCTTCTTGGCCCCGGTCTCGATGCGCACCGGCAGCGCCAGCCCGGCCAGTTCGGCATAGGGCGCCCAGGCCTCGCCGCCGAAGGTCAGCGGCACCAGCGCCGGGCGCGGCGCGACCATGCGCAGGCCGAACTGCTCGGCGATGCGGTAGCCGAAGTCGCTGGCGCCGATCTGCGGGATCGACAGGCCGCCCGTGGCGACCACGATCTTCGGCGTCTCGATCGGGCCGCGGCTGCTCTCGATTCGATAGCTGCCGACGCTCGTCCCATCTGCATTTTCGGCCGAGAACGTGATCTGCCCGATGCGGCAGGGCTGCCAGCGCTCGACCCCGCCGGCCGCGCATTCGGCCAGCAGCATGTCGACGATCTGCTGCGAGGAGCCGTCGCAGAACAGCTGCCCCTTGTGCTTCTCGTGGAAGGCGATGCCGTGCTTCTGCACCAGCTCGATGAACTGCTGCGGCGCATAGCGCGACAGCGCCGAGCGGCAGAAATTCGGGTTCTCGCCGATGAAGTGGCGCTGCGGCGCGCGCACGTCGAGGTCGCGGTTGGTGAAGTTGGCGCGGCCGCCGCCCGAGATGCGGATCTTCTCGCCCACCTTCTCGCTGTGGTCGAGCAGCAGCACGCGGAGCCCGCGCTGGCCCGCCACGCCCGCGCAAAACAGCCCGGCGGCGCCGGCGCCGATCACCACGGCGTCGAAACGCGAGACTTCGCTCACTGAAGTACCTCCGTGCTTCGCACTGCGGTGCGAGCTTGCTTGGGGCGGCCCGGCGCGGCGCTCATGGCCCGTCGGCCGCCAGCACCGGCGGCGGGTTGTACTTGAGGTGGCCCACGTAGCGCAGCGGCTGGGTGGCGGCGATCGAGGGCACGTCGCCCTCGCGCATGTGCAGCAGGTCGGCCGGGCTGACCCAGCGCGGGTCGGCGCTGGTGATCGGCAGGCCGGCCTGGTTGTAGGCCTCGAGCACGAACTGCGAGCAGAAGAACTGGTCGTCGCGGCTCGCGCCCAGCTGCACCATGGCCATGCCGCTCATGCAGTAGTGGCTGACCGCGCCCGGCATCAGCGGCAGCTCGCACAGCCGGCGGTTCAGCACGAAGGGGGCGTTGAGCAGCACGCCCACGGTGTTGTAGCGCACGCCGACCTGCGACAGCGCCCAGGCACGCATGCGCTCGGCGCCGGCCGCGTCGACGCCGGGCACGCGGAAGGCCACCACCATCTGCTCCTCGTCGACCACCTCGGCCAGCGCCCGCGCGCGCACGCCGGTGCCGACGGCCTCGGCGATCCGGCCGTCGCCGAGGTAGAGCACCGCATGGCTCACGGGCGAGAAGGTGCCCAGCCGGATGCCGAAGGAGTTCACCGTGGCGATCGAGGTCAGCAGGATGTCGCCGGGCTCCAGCGCATCGGCCGCGATCAGCTCGCCGCCGTTGCCCGGCGCGATCACCGAGCTCTGCACCCGCAGGCGCAGGCCGCTGTCTTGCGAGGGCAGGTCGAGGCGGGTGGCGCAGGCCCCGAGCAACAGGGCGGCGCCCGCGGCAGCGAGGGCCGCGCAGGTCTGGCGGAACACGCGCATCAGCCCTTCCAGAGGAACGGGAACTTCAACTGCTTGAAGAAGCCGTTCGGCACGTAGTCGCCGAGCACGCCGTACTTCTCGGGCCAGAGCCGGGTGGTCTTCACGGCCGTGCCGAAGAGGTAGTCGAGGAAGGCGTAGTGCGCCGCATAGTTCTTGTCGAGCGCTTCCTGGTCCTGGCTGTGGTGCCAGTGGTGGAAGTTGGGCGTCACGATCACGTAGCGCAGCGGGCCGAGCCGCACGCTCACGTTGCAGTGGTTGAACACCGCCTGGAAGCCCACCACCACGATGTAGGCGTCGATCACTTCCTTGCTGAAGCCCAGCACGTAGATCGGCGCCAGCACCAGGGTGCGCGTGATCAGCAGCTCGAGGATGTGCTGGCGCGAGCCGGCCATCCAGTCCATGCTCTTCACGCTGTGGTGCACCGCGTGCAGCCGCCACAGCACGGGCACCTCGTGGTAGGCGCGATGCGTCCAGTACTGCACCAGGTCGGCCACCAGGATGATCAGCAGCAGCCCGGCCCAGAACGGCAGGTTGCCGACCCAGCCGCGGATGCCGTCGTTGGCGGCCCAGCCGAACAGCTTGTGCACCATGAGGTTGGTGGCCAGCAGCACGAAGCCCACGATCATGTGGTTGACCACGAAGTGGTGGAAGTCGGTCTGCCACTCGGCGCGGAACACGGGCTGGTCCTTGCGCAGCGCGAACAGCTTCTCGATGAAGATGAAGATCAGCGAGGAGCCGAGCAGGTCGAGGATGAACCAGTCGAGGCCGATGTAGGGGGTGTTGTCGGCGAAGTCGTTGACGGGGACCTTGTGGCCGCCGAGCAGGGCCGACAGCACGATCAGCAGGAAGGCGAAGGACGAGAGCCAGCGCGTGCGGTTGAAGATGATGTTGACCAGCGAGAGGCCGCCCGAGACCACCATGGCGACGAGCAGCACCCAGCGCATGAGGTCGACGTTGTAGCTCTTGCGCAGCTCGGGCGTGCTCAGGTACTGCGGGAAGTGGAACACCAGCACGCCGAGGAAGCACAGCACCGCGAGGCTGATGGCGATGGTGCCCGTGACCATGCCCTTGCCGCGGCGCAGCTCGCCGTGGCTTTCGGCGAGTTCGTTGAGTTTGTCGATTTCCAGCATGCCCGCCTCTGTCTTGCTTTTTTGTAGGGGCGCGATTTTAGGTCGGGCGGCGCCAAAGCGGTCACCCCCTTCGGGTGGAGCGCCGCCGCAGCAGCGCGGCCGCCCCCAGCGCCGCCGCCATGACCAGCAGCGACACCACGGTGGTCACCGTGCCGAGGGCATAGATCGAAGGGGTGGTCACGGTCGAGGTCAGGCCCTGCAGCTCGAGCGGCAGGGTGTTGACGTCGCCGATGGCCTGCGAGGTGCGCGCGATCTCGTCCCACGAGAGGGTGAAGCCGAACATGCCGATGCCCACGATCGAGGGGCCGATCAGCGGCAGCACGATGAAGCGGAAGGTCTGCCAGGGCGTGGCGCCGAGGTCGCGCGCGGCCTCCTCGTAGGCCGGGTTGAAGCGATTGAAGACCGCGAACATGATGAGCAATCCGAAGGGCAGGGTCCAGGTCAGGTGGGCGCCGAGGGCGGAGCTGAACAGGCCGAGCGCGGTGCCGTAGCCCTCGAGCAGGGTGGTGGCGTCGATGGCGGTCAGCAGGGCCTTGATGCCGGTGTCGAGCAGCCGGAACTGCAGGCCGATGCCCAGCGAGATGATGATCGACGGCATGATCAGGCTCGCTACCGTGACGAAGAACAGGGTGTTGCCGCCCGCGAGCTTCTTGCGGAACGCGAGGCCGGCGAGCACCGAGAGCACGACGGTGAAGCCCATGACCACGGCGCCCAGCGCGAGCGAACGCCGGAACGCGGCGCCGATGTCGACCGTGCCCAGGCCCTCGGCGAGCTTGTGGAACCAATGCAGCGAGACGCCCCGCAGCGGGAAGGTCAGGCCGCCCTCGGGGCCCTGGAAGCTCAGCACGAAGATCGTGATCATCGGGCCGTAGAGGAACAGCACGAAGAGGGCGAAGACGGTGGCCAGGGGCCAGAAGCCCTTGTTGCGTTTCTCTCGGATGTGGTCGGTCATGGTGTGTCTTTTTTCGGGGCGGATGCACGGGGCACCGGGTACTCCCCTCCGCGAATGTCCCCCGCCCTTCGGGCTCCTCCTTGATTTCGCTGCGGGGAGTACCCGGTGCCCCGTGCATCTGGGCAGGCCGGTGGTGCCCGGCCCGTCATCACCGCTGCGCCTCGCTCGCGTCGATGGGGTGCTCTGCGCAGCGAAATCAAGGAGGAGGCCGAAGGCCGGGGGACATTCGCGGAGCAGAGCACCCCGTCGGCGCGAGCGCGTCCCACACATCGAAACTGGCAATGCAAGAAGACCACCTAGCAGGCTGTTGAAATTCGACGTTGCAAACGTCGATTGGTTAGCTTGATCAGGCGGTTGAAGCCGAATTGGCCAGGGCTTGGCTGTCGGTTTGGACCGATGAGGCTTTGCGCACGTGCGCCACACGTCGGGCAGGGGGCCGTTCGTGGGCTCATTGCACAGCCCTTTGAGGCCCAATGCACAGCATTCGAGCCATCCGCACGATATTGCTGGCCGTCATGGTGAGCTTGAACTGCTGGTCGACACGCTGGAGTCCGCGGTACATCGTCTGTCGTATCCTCCCGACCGTCTTCGCCCAGCCGAAGTGCTCTTCGATGCGCTTGCGCACGACCTGGCTGGCAGCGTAGCCGGCGTGACGAGTCGTTCGTCCATCGACGGCGCTGCCACCCCAACGCGTCGTGTGGCTGGCCACGTGCGGCGTCACGCCGCGCTTGCGGCAGTCGGCGATGAAGTCTCGCGTGTCGTAGCCCTTGTCGGCTGCGACCGTCTTACGGTGTGCTCCGGGGACGGTGTCGAGCATCGCCAATGCTGCCGAGCGCTCGCCGTAGCCGTCGGCGTACGTAACCACCGCGCCAACAACCAGACCGTTGCGGTTCTCCATCAGCACATGGCCTTGATACGCCAGGATCGCTGCAGTGCTGGCGCCCTTGCGGAACAGTCTGGCATCCGGATCTGTCTTGCTCTGGTGCGTATCGTTGCTGCGTGGTCGGCCCTTCCAATCGCGCTCCTGGTTGCGACCTGCGGGGCCGCCACCCGCCCCGGGCCCGTCGCCGTCCTTGGGCAAGAAGCTCTTGTGACTGGCCCAAGCCTGGATGAGCGTGCCGTCCACCGAGAAGTGCTCCTTGCTCAGCAGCTTGCGCTTGTCAGCCAGTCGCATCACCTGGGCGAAGAAGCTCTCGACGACAGCGTGCTCCAGCAGGCGATCACGGTTCTTGGAAAAGACTGAGTGGTCCCAGACCTCGTCATCGATGGCCAGCCCGATGAACCAACGAAATAGCAGGTTGTAGCGAACCTGCTCCATCAGTTGCCGTTCGCTGCGCACGGAGAAGAACACCTGGATCAGCATTGCCCGTAGCAACTTCTCGGGGGCAATCGACGCTCGCCCAGTCTCGGCGTAGATCGTGTTGAACAGACCGTTCAAGCCGACCAGTGCCTCATTGACCAGCCCGTGGATGGCTCGCAGCGGATGGTCTGGCGGCACGAAGTCATCAAGTTTGGCCAGCGTGAACAGGCCTTCCTGCATCCCATCTGATCCGCGCATCGGTATCACCCCACGTCGTTGCGTCACTTCAACCGTACCAGCATCAGTCTCTTCCCGAACCAGCAGTTCCCCGGAGAAATTCAACAGCCTGCTAGAGCTCCTTGCGTATGTCCACCAGCCGCGTCAGCCCCCAGATGATCATCAGCACCACGGCCAGCAGGATCATCGCGTTGGCGGCCGCCAGCGGGAACTGCAGGTACGAGGTCTGCACCTGGATGATCTTGCCGATCGAGGCGATCTGCTGGCCGCCCATCACGCCGATGGTCACGAAGTCGCCCATCACGATCGTGATGACGAAGATCGAGCCGATCAGGATGCCCGTGCGCGACAGCGGCACCACCACGTTCCACAGCGTCTGCCAGCCCGAGGCGCCCGCGTCGTTCGCGGCCTCGAGCAGCGAGCGGTCGATGCGCATCATGCTGTTGAAGATCGGCACGATCATGAACATCGTGTAGAGGTGCACGAAGGCCAGCACCACCGAGAAGTCGGAGAACAGCAGCCACTCCACCGGCTGCTGCACCAGCCCCAGGCCCATCAGCGCCTGGTTCACCAGCCCGTTGCGGCCCAGCAGCGGCACCCACGAGATCATGCGGATCACGTTCGAGGTCCAGAACGGCACCGTGCACAGCACGAACAGCACCGTCTGCATCGTCGACGAGCGCACGTGGAAGGCCAGGAAGTAGGCCACCGAGAAGCCGATCAGCAGCGTGATGCCCCAGACCAGCAGGCAGAACTTGAAGGTGCTCAGGTAGGTGTTGAGCGTCACGCAGAGGTCGCCGTTGTCGGTCAGCCGCGAACAGCCCTCGAACAGGCTCAGGTAGTTGCGCAGCGTGAACGCCGGGATCAGCTCGTACTCGTTGAAGTTCCACAGGCTCACCATCGCCACCAGCGCCAGCGGAACCAGGAAGAACAGCAGGAACACCAGCGCGAACGGCGCCGCCTGCCACCACGCCTTCACGGCATGCAGCGGCTCGGTGGCGGCGTTCGCGCGGGCGGTGGGTGCACTCACGGGATCAGGCCGCGACGAACTCGTTCCACTTGCGGACCATGTACTCGTTCTCGTCCATCACCGCGTTCCAGCAGGCGATGCCGCCCATGCGCTGCTCGTAGCTGCCGCCGTCGCGCACCGCGCCGGCCTTGGCGATCACGTCGCCCTGCGGGCTCTTGATGTCCTGCGCCGCGGGCTTGCCCTCCATCCAGTAGGCCCACTCGTAGGCTTCCATCTTGGCCTTCGCCGTGTCGAGCACCGCGCTGTAGTAGCCCTGGCGGTTGAGGTAGGCGCCGGCCCAGCCGTCGAGGAACCAGTTGATGAACTCGTAGGCCGCGTCGAGCTTCTTGCCCGACAGCGTGGCCGGCAGGCCGAAGCCCGAGGCCCAGGCGCGATAGCCTTCCTTGAGCGGCTGGAAGGTGCAATCGATGCCCTTGCTGCGCACGGCCGTCACGGCCGGCGACCACATCGACTGGATCACCACCTCGCCCGAGGCCATCAGGTTCACCGACTCGTTGAAGTCCTTCCACAGCGCGCGGAACTGGCCGGCCTTCTTGGCCTCGATCAGCGTCTTGATCGTGAGGTCGATCTCGGCCTTGGTCATGTTGCCCTTGTCGGCGTACTTGTGGAGGCCCTTGGCCTCCACCACCATCGCCGCGTCCATGATGCCGATCGAGGGGATGTTGAGGATCGCGGTCTTGCCCTTGAACTCGGGGTTCAGCAGTTCGGCCCAGGAGCCGATCGGGCGCTTGATCAGGTCGGGGCGGATGCCCAGCGTGTCGGCGTTGTAGGTGGTCGGGATCAGCGACATGAACTGCGTGGCCGACTTGGCGAAGGCCTTGCTCTTCTCGCCCTCGAGGTAGATCACCTTCACGGGCGCCGTGCCCTGGTCGCCGACCTTCTTGCCCGCCACCTCGCCCTTGGTGAACAGCGAGGTGATCTTGTCGGCGTTCTTCACGCGCTTGCTGTCGATGCCCTTGAGGTTGCCGGTCGGCACGATCTTCTTGAGCGAGAAGAACTCGGTGTCGATCAGGTCGAAGCTGTTGGGCGCCGTCACCGCGCGCTTGGTCACGTCGTCGGTGGTCACGGCCACGTACTGGATCTCGATCCCGGTGTCGGCCTTGAACTTCTCGGCGATCGCCTTGTCCTGGTTCACTGCCGTGCCGAGGTAGCGCAGCACCACCTTGTCCTGCGCATGCACGAAGGGCGCGATGCCCGTGGCCAGGATGCCGGCCGTGCCTTGCAGCAAGGTGCGGCGCTTGAGTCCGAGGGGGGAGTCGAGGGTGTCGGTCATGCTGAGTCTCCTGAAAGAAAGGGGAGGAACGCGGAAGGGAAGAAAGAAAAGAGGGGGCTCAGAGCGTCATCGCGATCGCTGCCGTGTCGTCGCGCAGCGCGGCCGTGGGCTCCGGCGTGCGCTCGCCCGGCGGCTTCGCGCCCGGCCCGAGCACGCGCGCATCGGCCTCGGCCCACGACAGCCGCACGGCCTCGCCGAGCGCGTACGGCTTTGCGAGGAACGCGGCCTCGCCGAGCTGCACCGACACGCTCGCGCGCCCGGGCTCGGCCGCGTCGAGCGCGAGGCCCAGCAGCACGTAGGTGCCCTGGTATTCGACGTCGGTGACGGTGGCGGCGAGGCCCTCGGCCGTCTCGGCGGCCGGCGCGATCCGCATGCGGTCGTTGCGCACCGCGATCGGGCCGGCGGGCGTGTCGAGCACGTTGTGGCCGCCCATGAAGCGCGCCACGAACTCGCTGGCCGGATGGTTGTAGACCGCGTGCGGCGAGCCGACCTGCTCGATCACGCCGTGGTTCATCACCACCATGGTGTCGGCCAGCGCCATCGCTTCTTCCTGCGAGTGCGTGACGTGCACGAAGGTCAGGCCCAGCTCCTTCTGCCAGCGCCGCAGCTCGGCGCGCATCTGGATGCGCAGGAAGGGGTCGAGCGCCGACAGCGGTTCGTCGAGCAGCAGCACGCGCGGCTCGGTGATGAGCGCGCGCGCCAGCGCCACGCGCTGCTGCTGGCCGCCCGAGAGTTCGCCGGGCTTGCGCGCGGCCAGGTGCCCCATCGCGACGCGCTCGAGCAGCGCATTGGCGCGCTGCTGGCGCTCGGCCTTGGCCACGCCCTTCATCTTGAGGCTGAAGGCCACGTTGTCGGTGGCCGACAGGTGCGGGAACAGCGCGAAGCTCTGGAACATCATCGCCGTGCCGCGCGCGGCGGCCGGCAGGTCGGTGATGTTGCGGTTGTCGAGCAGGATGTCGCCGCTGGTCACCGACTCGTGGCCCGCGATCATGCGCAGCGTGGTGCTCTTGCCGCAGCCCGAGGGGCCGAGCAGGCAGCAGTAGCTGCCGCTGGCGATGCGCAGGTCGATCCGGTCGACGGCGGCCGGGGTGCCCGGGGCGTAGCGCTTGCTCAGCGCGACGATCTCGATGGCGGCGGGGACGGGCGTGGCGACGGCATTCATTGCCCGTGGCCGAGCACGATCCATGCCACGCGCTCGGGTGCGCGGGCCGCCTGGTTCGCCGCTACGCCTTAGGGCGTACGGCGCGTGCCGGGATCAGGTGCCGAAGCGGTCCGCGTCCGCCGGCAGGCCGGCGGCGGCCAGGCCGCGCAGCACGTCGCCCACCACGATCACCGCCGGGCTCGCGAGGCCGGCCTCGGCGATGCCGCGCTGCAATTGGCCCAGCGTGGTCGCGACGTGGCGCTGCTGCGGCAGGCTCGCATGCTGGATCACGGCCACCGGCGTGCCGGCCGGCAGGCCGTGCAGCAGCTCGCGCTCGATGCGGGCCGCGCCCGACACGCCCATGTAGATCACCAGCGTGAGCCGCGCTGCATGCGCGGTCGCGGCCAGCGTGCGCCAGTCGGTCGGATCGTCGGCGGCGCCGGCGCCCGTCTTCGCATGGCCGGTGACGAACACCACGCCCTGCGCATGGTCGCGGTGCGTGAGCGGCACGCCCAGCGCGGTGACGGCCGCGAGGCCGGCCGTGATGCCGTTGACCACCGTGCACTCGATGCCGGCCTCGCGCAGGTGCTCGACCTCCTCGCCGCCGCGGCCGAAGATGAAGGGATCGCCGCCCTTGAGCCGCACCACCGTCTCGCCCTCGCGCACCGCGGTGATCATCAGCCGCTCGATGAAGGCCTGCGGCGTGCTCTTGCAGCCGCCGCGCTTGCCCACGTGCACGATGCGCGCATCGGGCCGGGCATAAGCCTGCACGATGGCGTCGTTCACGAGGTCGTCGACCAGCAGCACCGTGGCGGCCTGGATCGCCTTCACGGCCTTGACGGTCAGCAGCTCGGGGTCGCCCGGGCCGGCGCCCACCAGCGTGCAGCGGCCGGCGATGAGGGAGGGGGTGGGGGCGTTGGTTGTCATGCGTGGGATGCCAGTTGCGTGATGTACCGGACCTGCGTTGCGATCGCCTCGGGCACGGGGAGCTCGCCCGCCAGCACGCGGCGCGTGTAGTCGGCCGTGGTCGCGACGTCGATGTCCTTCGGCAGGCCGGGCACCTCGGGGTCGGTGCCGGGCTGCTGGGCCTGCAGCTCGGTGCGCACGCCGCGCACGAAGCCGTCGATCTGGGCCGTGCGGCGCGGGTCCGACACCACCTCGCCCTCGAGGCCGCGCGACAGCAGCGCCGTCATGCCGGTGAGCTCGAAGGTCTCGGCCATGACGCGCGCGTACTCGGGATGGGTATAGCTGCCGACCACCACGCAGGCGCCGGCGCCCGGCTGCATCAGCTTGACCACGCTGTGGCCCGGGTTGCGCAGGCCGACCACGCGGCGCACGTCGAGCAGCCGCTTGAGGCCCGGGCTCATCAGCTCGGTGGCGGCGAAGGCGGCCTCGCCGGCGGCGATTTCGCGCACCGCGGCCAGCGGCGCGATGCCCAGCGCCTCGAGCACGTTGGAGGCCAGCACGCGCGCGGTCTCGGTGGCGCTGCCGTGCACCAGCACCGGCAGGCCCTCGCGCGCCAGCAGCAGCGCCAGCAGCGGCGTGAGCACCGGCAGCTTGCGCGCGCCGTTGTAGCTGGGCAGCACGACCAGCGGGCGTTCGGTGGCGGGAAAGCGCGCCAGCCGCGCATGCGTGGCGTCGAGGAAGCCGGCCATCTCCTCGGGCGTTTCGCCCTTGATGCGCATCGCGAGGCAGAAGCCGCCGATCTCGAGGTCGGTGACGGTGCCGTCGAGCACCTGGCCGAACAGGTCGCAGGCCTGTTCGCGCGACAACGGCCGGGCGCCGCGCGCGCCCCGGCCGATTTCCTTGATGTAGTGGCTGATTCCCATGGGTAGGCGGATTGTCCCGCAAGGCTTATGCCGGAATGAGAGTTCGCTTATGCCTGTCCTGGACGCGGGGGCTTGTGCTCCCTCCCCCGCTGGGGGAGGGCTGGGGTGGGGGCACCGTGCGATGGATGCGTGCGTAACGATGGAACGGCCCGGTGCCCCCATCCCGGCCTTCCCCCAGCGGGGGAAGGAGCAAGGCAGGGCACGGCTCACGCCAGCGCCTCCACCGGCGTCGAGCGCACCCGTCGCTTGAGTTCGGGAATGCACGAACCGCAGTTGGTGCCGCATTTCAGCGCCCCCTGCAGCGCGGCCAGCCGTTCCGCGGGCGATCCGTCGCAGCGCCGCAGCTGGCGCTCGATCGCGAGGTCGGTCACGTTGAAGCAGGTGCAGACCGGCTTGCCGCGCGACTGCACCGCCACCGGCGCGCGCGCGCCGGGCGACAGCAGCAGCCGGCCATAGTCCTGCGCCGGCAGCTCCTCGCGCAGCACGGTGGCGATCCAGGCCTCGGCGCTGGTGTCGCCGCCCAGCAGGAAGGCCTCGAGCCGCGCGCCGTCGGCCCGGCGCGCCAGCCGCGCCGCGCGGCGCTGGCCGCGGCGGCGGTCGGCATAGCGCAGGGTGTCGGGCGCCTGCAGGCCCAGCAGGCCCTCGATGCGCGAGAGCAGGGCGTCGTCGGGCGCCTCGTAGGCGGCGGCGCGGAACAGCAGGCCGCCGCGGCTGCCGTCGGCGCCCGAGAAGGGCACGCAGGCCGCGAACGGGAAGGCCGCCATCAGCGCCTGCAGCGCCCGGCGCGCGGCCAGCGCGTCGTCGTCGGGCAGCCAGGCCATGGCCAGCAGCGACCAGGGCAGCTCGGCCTTGAGGATCTTGACCGGCACGTGCTTGAGCTCGGGCTGCTTCGAGATGGGGCAGTACGCCGGCGTAGTGACGGCATTGATGCCCGCGAGCGGCGTGCCGGTGGAGGACGAGCCGCCCAGGTACTCGCCGCCCCAGTGCATCGCGACGAAGGCCTGGTCGGGCGCGATCTCCTCGCTGGCACGTGCGGGCAGCAGGATCGAGCCACGCCGCGAGCTCAGGTGCACCAGGTCGCCCTCGCGCAGCGCGCGCCGCGCCATGTCCTGCGGATTCATCTGCACCGCGGGCTCGGCCACGTGGCCGAACAGCCGGCCGACGTTGCCGGTGCGGCTCATGCCGTGCCACTGGTCGCGCAGCCGGCCGGTGTTGAGCGAGAACGGCCAGCGCGGTTCGCGCGGCTCGGCCAGCGGGCGGTAGACGGTGTCGGCGAAGCGCGCGCGGCCGTCGGGCGTGGGGAACACGCCGTCCTCGTAGAGGCGCGCGCGGCCGGCCGTCTCGCCCTCGCGCAGCGGCCATTGCTGCGGGCCGGCGTGCTCGAGCAGCGCCCAGCTCAGGCCGGTGATGTCGAGGTCGCGCCCGCGCGTCGATTCGCGGTGCTCGTTCCAGACCGATTCGGCGTTCTCGTAGGGAAACAGCGTGGCCGCGCGGCCCAGCCGGGCCTCGAGCCGGCGCGCGAATTCGGCCGCGATCGACCAGTCGTGGCGTGCTTCGCCGGCCGGTGGCACGGCGGGGCGCACGCGCGAGATGCGGCGTTCGCTGTTGGTGACCGTGCCTTCCTTCTCGCCCCAGGTGGTGGCCGGCAGCAGCAGGTCGGCGTAGGCGCAGGTGGCGGTGGTGGCGAAGGCTTCCTGCACCACCACGAACTCGGCACGCTCGAGCGCGCGGCGTACCGTGGCCTGGTCGGGCATCGACTGGGCCGGGTTGGTGCAGGCGATCCACAGCGCGCGGATCTCGCCGTCGGCCGCGGCCTGGAACATCTCGACCGCGGTCTTGCCGGGCTGTGCGGGCACCGAGGGCACGCCCCAGAGCGCGGCGACCTCGGCGCGGTGCGCAGGGTTCGCGAGATCGCGGTGCGCGCTCAGCAGGTTCGCGAGGCCGCCGACCTCGCGCCCCCCCATCGCATTGGGCTGGCCGGTGAGCGAGAACGGCCCCGCGCCCGCGCGCCCGATCTGGCCCGTGGCCAGGTGCAGGTTGATCAGCGCGGCATTCTTCGCGGTGCCGCTCGAGGACTGGTTGAGGCCCTGGCAGTACAGGCTCAGCGTGGCCGGCGAGGTGGCGAACAGCCGGGCTGCCTCGAACAGCTGCTCGGTCGACAGGCCGCAGACCCGTGCCACCGTCTCGGGCGTGCAGTCGCCCACCGTGGCCTTCAGCGCCTCGAAGCCGCTGGTGTGGGCCGCGATGTAGTCGGCGTCGATCCAGCCTTCGCGCAGCATCAGGTGCAGCATGCCGTTGAACAGCATCACGTCGGTGCCCGGCTGCAGCGGCAGGAACAGGTCGGCGATCTCCACCGTGTCGGTGCGGCGCGGGTCGGCCACCACGATCTTCAGCGCGGGGTTGGCGGCCTTCGCGTCCTCGATGCGTCGAAACAGGATCGGATGGGCCCAGGCGGTGTTGCTGCCGACGATGAACAGGCACTGCGCATGCCGCAGGTCGTCGTAGCAGGCAGGGGGTGCGTCGGCGCCCAGCGTCTGCTTGTAGCCGGCCACCGCGCTGCTCATGCACAGGCGCGAGTTGGTATCGATGTTGTTGGTGCCGACCAGGCCCTTGGCGAGCTTGTTGAAGACGTAGTAGTCCTCGGTGAGCAACTGGCCCGAGACGTAGAAGCCGACCGCGTCGGGGCCGTGCGCCTGCACGATGCCGGCGAAGCGGCCGGCCGCCTGGTCGAGCGCCGCGTCCCAGCCCAGCGGCTGCGGTGCTTCGCCGCGGCGCGCGCGCTGCATCGGGCGCAGCAGCCGCGTCTGGCGCGTGATCGGTGCGCTGGCCGTCAGGTGCAGGGTCGAGCCCTTGGTGCAGAGGCGGCCGAAGTTGGCCGGATGGTCCGGGTCGCCGCGCACGCCGGTGATCTGCGCGCCCTCGGACTCGATGATCACGCCGCAGCCGACGCCGCAGTAGGGGCAGGTGGAGCGGGTGTCGGTCATGCGGTGGCTTTCGGTTCGGCGGCGGGGCTTTCGTCGCCGGCTCCGCCGGCATCGCCGACGACGGCTTCACCGAACATCAGCCGGTCGCGGATCTCCTGCACGCTGCGCCCCTCGCGCACCAGCTCGTAGTACCAGCTGCCGTCCACCGTGTCGCCGTAGAGGCAGGCGCCCACCAGCTTGTCGTCCTTGAGCACCAGCTTCTTGTAGACGCCGCCGAAGGGGTCGCTCATCACGATCTCCTCGGTGCCTTCGCCGCCCATGAACTCGCCCGCGCTGAACAGGTCGATGCCCGTGACCTTGAGCTTGGTCGAGGTCAGCGAGCCCTGGTAGCGACCGATGCCGAACTGCGCGAGGTGGTTGGCCGCCACCTTGGCCTGCTCGAACAGCGGCGCCACCAGGCCGTAGGCGATGCCGCGGTGCGCCGCGCATTCGCCGACCGCGTAGATGCGCGCGTCGGTCACGGTCTGCAGGGTGTCGGTGACCACGATGCCGCGGTGGCAGTGCAGCCGCATGCGCTCGGCCAGCTCGACGTTGGGGCGGATGCCCACGGCCATCACGACCAGGTCGGCCGGAACCTCGGTGCCGTCCTTGAAGCGGATCGCGGTGACGCGGCCCTGCTCGCCGCCGACCAGTTCCTGCGTCTGCGCGCCCATCCTGAACTTCAGGCCGCGTTCCTCGAGCGACTGCTGCAGCAGCCGGGCCGCGGCCTCGTCGAGCTGGCGTTCCATGAGCCAGGGCATGACGTGCACCACGGTCACCTCCATGCCGCGCCGCATCAGGCCGTTGGCGGCCTCGAGGCCCAGGAGGCCGCCGCCGATCACCACCGCGTGGCGGTGCGTGCGCGCGGTCTCGATCATGCAGTCGGTGTCTGCGATGTCGCGGTAGGCGATCACGCCCTCGAGCTCCTTGCCGGGTACCGGCAGCATGAAGGGGGTGGAGCCGGTGCAGACCAGCAGGCGGTCGTAGGCGGCCTCGGTGCCGTCGTCGGCGCGCACGATGCGCTTCACGCGGTCGACCTCGACCACCTTCCTGCCGGCATGCACCGCGATGCCGTGGTCGCGGTACCAGTCCCAGCCGTTGAGCACGATCTCGTCGAGCGTCTGCTCGCCCGCGAGCACCGGCGACAGCATGATGCGGTTGTAGTTGGGATGCGGCTCGGCGCCGAACACCGTGATGTCGTAGAGGCCGGGGGCGATCTTCAGCAGCTCCTCGAGCGTGCGCACGCCGGCCATGCCGTTGCCGATCAGCACGAGTTTCATCTTTTCCATCGGGCCCTGCCTTTCTGCGAACTAGGGGACATCAAGCGAGCGCCTGCCCATCGCGCGCGGTCAGAATCGCGCCATGAGCTTCGAGGTGGACATCGGCTACAGCAGCCAGCGCGGCCCGCGCGAGGCCAACGAGGACTTCGCCGGCGCGGTGCATGCGCCGCCGGGCGACGAGGCGCGCGGGCTGATCGCGGCCATCGCCGACGGCGTCTCGGCCGGCGGGCGCGGCCGCGAGGCGGCGCAGACCACGGTGATGGGCCTGCTGGCCGATTACTTCGCCACGCCCGCCACCTGGGAGCCGACCGCCGCGCTCGACCGGCTGATCGGCGCGCAGAACGGCTGGCTGGCCGACCACAACCGCCGCCGCCAGCGCGGGAAGGGCGAGGAGGGCGGCGCCGCCCTCACCACGCTGACCGCGCTGGTGCTGCACGGCCAGGGCTACACGCTGGCCCACGTGGGCGACACGCGCGCCTGGCGCGTGCGCGCCGGCGAGGCCGCCGCCGTGCCGCTGACGCAGGACCATGCCTTCGACCATCCCGACCTGCGCAGCCGGCTCACGCGCGCCATCGGCCTCGACGACCAGGTGCGCGTCGACTACCTGCAGGGCGACCTGCGCGTGGGCGATTGCTTCGTGCTGAGTTCCGACGGCGTGCATGGCGTGCTCGATGCGCGGCGACTGGCCGCGCTGGCGCTGCAGGGCGACGCCGAGGCCGCCAGCGAGGCGCTGGTGAACGCGGCACTCGATGCCGGCACGCGCGACAACGCGACCGCGCTGGTGATCCGCGTGCTGGGGCTCGATGCGCGCCGGCTCGACGACGAGCTCGGCGACGGCCGCCGGCTCGCGCCGCCGCCCGCGCTCAAGGTGGGCGAGGCGCTCGACGGCTACGTGGTGACGGCGCTGGTGGCCGACACCGGCGTGCACCTGCTCTACCAGGCGCGCGATCCGCTCACGCGCGAGCTGGTCGCGCTCAAGACCCTGCATCCCGCGCGCGCCGGCGATCCGCAGGAGCGCGCGATGCTCGCGCACGAGGCCTGGCTCGGGCTGCGCGTGGGCGGCGACGGCTTCGTGCGGGCGCACGAGCGCGCGGCCGAGGCCAGCGCGCTCTACATCGTGTTCGACTGGCATGGCGGCCGCACGCTCGAGCAGCTGCGCAAGGCGGCCCCGCGCGGCGCCGTGGCCGAGGTGGTGGCGGCCGCCATCGCATGGAGCCGCGCCCTCGGCCGGCTGCACCGCCAGGGCGTGGTGCACCGCGACATCAAGCCCGGCAACCTGCACCGCGGCGACGACGGGCGCTGGCGCATCCTCGACCTGGGCGTGGCGCTGTCGGGCCGCGAGAGCGCGGCGCAGCGCGAGCTGCATGCCGGCACGCCGAGCTACATCAACCCCGAGCAGTGGGAGGAGGGCGGCACGGCCGACGCCGGCAGCGACCTGTTCGCGCTCGGCGTGACCCTCTACCAGTGGCTCACCGGCCACCTGCCCTACGGCGAAATCGAGCCCTACCAGGTGGGGCGCTACCGGCGCGACCCGGTGGCGCTGTCGCGCCTGCGGCCCGATGTGCCGATCTGGCTCGACCACCTGGTGCGCAAGGCCGTGGCGCGCGATCCGCGCGAACGCTTCGAGACCGCCGAGGAGCTGCTGCTCGCGCTCGAGCGCGGCGCCTCGCGCCCGGTGGGCGCGCCCGTCGCCACGCCGCTGATCCGCCGCGATCCGCTGGCGCTCTACCAGCTCGCGCTCGGCGTGTCGGTGCTGTTCAACCTGCTGCTGGTGGTGTGGCTGCTGTTCCTGCCACGCTGAGGCGCGAGCGCGATGGCGGGTCATGCGGTCCTCCGCTGCGAGGTGGTTGCCGGCGCCACGCGTGCCCGGCCGCCCTTCTCGGCCCAGGTGCGGGTCCAGCGGATCTGCATCACGCGCATCACGCCCAGCATCACGAGCGACAGCGCCGCGAAGAAGACGAAACCCCAGAGGTAGCTGCCCAGGTACTGCTTCGACAGGCCCATGGCGTTGGGCACCAGGCCGCCGCCGAGGGCGCCGATCTCGCCGATCATCGAGCCGGCCACCGCGGTGCTCAGCGGCCAGCGCAGCGGCACGAGCTGGAACAGCGCGCCGTTGCCCGCGCCCAGCGCCGCGAAGCAGACGATCAGCAGCAGGGTGGTGAGCACCAGCGAGCCCGAAGCCAGGCCCACCAGCGCCAGCGCCACGGCCACCACCAGCAGCACCACCGTCAGCGTGTTCACGCCGCCCCAGCGGTCGGAGATCCAGCCGCCGGCGATGCGCACCGCCGCGCCCATGAAGGCCGCGAGCATGGTGAGCTGGCCCGCCTGCACCTTGCTGACGCCGAACTGGTCGTAGTAGTAGGAGGGCAGGAAGGTCGTGAGGCCGATGAAGCCGCCGAAGGTCACGCCGTAGATCAGGCTGAACACCCAGCCGTCCTTCTCGAACAGGCAGGCGATGTGCTCGCGGAAGCTCGAATGGGCGTTCACGTCGGGCGGCTCCTTGGCGAACACCACCATCACCACCATCGGGATCAGGATCGCGCCGGCGGCCACGCCGTACACCGCCTGCCAGCCCAGCCACTGCGCGAGCGGCGGCGCGATCAGCACCGACACCGCCGTGCCCACGTTGCCCGCGCCCACCAGCCCCATCGCCAGGCCCTTGTGCTGCGGCGGAAACCAGCCCGAACCGAGCGACAGCGCCACGCCGAAGCTCGCGCCCGCGATGCCCAGCAGCACGCCCATGGCCAGCAGGTCGTTGAAGCTGCGCACGAAGAAGAAGCCGAACAGCATCGCCACCGCGATCAGCGCCATCTCGACCATCGTGGCCTTCTTGCGGCCGATGTACTGCGACAGGATGCCGAGCGGGAAGCGCATCAGCGCGCCCGCGATGATCGGCACCGAGAGCATCAGCCCCTTCTGCGCCGGCGAGAGGTCGAAGCTCTCGCCGATGAAGGGCGCCATGGCGCCGTTGAGCACCCAGATGCAGCAGGAGAACGAGAAATACAGGAAGGCCGCGAACAGTGTCGGGCCGTGGCCTGAGCGCAAGAAATTCCTGAAACCGGACATGGCGTTCGTGGGTGCGAAAAGCCGCGGCCCGGCCCTGTGGAGGCCGAGTCGACGGACGGGGGTGGGACGGGGGAGCCGGCGGCGCGCGCCGTCGGCATGAAGGGTGCAGCCGGCATCGTTGCTGCCGGAACGGACGCAGGAGCCTGCGGCCTCACCAAAGTGGTGCTTCGTTACACCGCGGCCCGTTTCATGCAAGACGCATGCCGCCCACGAAAGACGCGAGGGGCATCGGCCCTCGCCTATGCTCGCGGTGCCCGATCCCATGCCCTTTGTCCGATCTCCCCGATGTCCCTTCTCGTTGTCCTGCCCGATGAACCCGGCCCGAGCGCCTTGCCCGCGGCGATGAGCGATGCGCTGGCCGCGGCTGGCATCGAGCTGCTCGGCTGCACGGACCTGCCGGGCTTCGCGCGCGAGGCCGAGGCGCTCGCGCCGCGCCAGGTGCTGGTCTGCACGGCCGCGCCGACGCGCGAACTGAGCGAGGTGCTGCGCGCCTGGTCGGGCCTGCCGCCCTGCGCGCTGAGCCTGGCGAGCGGGCCGCTCGACGGCGCACGGCACGAGGAGCTGGTCGCGCTCGGCGTGCATGCCTGGTCGCCGCTCGAGTCGCTCGACGCGGCATCGCTGGTCGCGTTGCTCGCGCGCGCGCAGGCCCGCTGGCAGCGCGAACGCGCGCTGCGCACCGAGTTGGAGAACCTGCGCACCCGGATGGACGAGCGCAAGTGGGTCGATCGCGCCAAGGGCCTGCTGATGTCCGCGCGCGGCATCGGCGAGGACGAGGCCTTCGGCCTGCTGCGCGGTGCCGCGATGCATGCGAACCTGCGGCTCGGCGAGGTCTCGCGCTCGGTCATCGAGGCCGCGCAATGGGCCGACGCCATCAACCGCGCGGGCCAGCTGCGCATGCTGTCGCAGCGGCTGGTGCGGCTGGCCGCGCAACTGTTGGGCGGCATCGACGTGCAGCGCGCGCGCGTGCTGCGTGCGCAGTCGGCCGAGCGGGTGCAGCGCAATCTCGATCACCTCGCGACCCTCGGCCTGCAGGCGGCGGGTGCCCTGGCGCTGGCCGAGGCGCGGACGGCCTGGACCGTGCTGTCGACCGCGCTCGCGGCGCGCCCCAGCGCGGCCGGGCTGGCCGACATCGACCATCGCGCCGAGGTGCTGCTCGCGGCCGCCGAGGCGCTGACCGAGGCGCTCGAAGCCTCGGGCGCGCGGCGCGCGCTGCGCATCGTCAACATCTGCGGACGCCAGCGCATGCGCGCCCAGCGCCTGGCCAAGGACGCGCTGCTGGCCTCGGCGCTCGAGCAGCAGGCCGCCCAGGCGCGGCTGCTGCCGACCATGGACGAGTTCGAGGCCGCGCTGCTCGAACTCGAGCGCGCGCCGCTGAGCACCGCGGAGATCCGCGCCGGGCTCGCGAGCGCGCGCGACGAATGGCTGCGGCTGGTGGGCGGCGTGCGCGCGCTCGAGAGCGCCGACGGTCGCGCCGCGCTGGTGCGCTCGAGCGAGGCGCTGGTCGACACCTTCGAGGGCCTCACGGCCTCGTACGAGCACAGCCTCCAGGTCATCATGTCGTGATGCGCCCGGGGGCAAAGTCGTGGTTCAGGCCGCTGCCTTCTCCACGTGCCCTTGCCGCGTGTAGAGGAAGTCGATCACGGCCTTGCGCGCATGCACGTAGGCCGGGTCCTCCGCGAGCTCGACGCGGTTGCGCGGACGCGGGATGTCGACCGTGAGCACCTCGCCGATGGTGGCGGCCGGGCCGTTGGTCAGCATCACGATGCGGTCGCTCAGCAGCACGGCCTCGTCCACGTCGTGCGTGACCATCACGACCGTGCTGCGCGTCTTCTGCACGATGGCCAGCAGCTCGTCCTGCAGCTTGGCGCGCGTGAGGGCGTCGAGCGCGCCGAAGGGCTCGTCCATCAGCAGCACCTTGGGTTCCATCGACAGCGCGCGCGCGATGCCCACGCGCTGCTTCATGCCGCCTGAGATCTCGCCGGGGCGCTTCTGCGCCGCCGGCGTGAGGCCGACCAGCGCCAGCGCCGCGTCGGTGCGCGCGCGCAGCTGCGCCTTGTTCTCGGTGGCGGCGAACACGCGCTCGACCGCGAGGTAGACGTTCTCGAAGCAGGTGAGCCAGGGCAGCAGCGAATGGTTCTGGAACACCACGGCGCGCTCGGGGCCCGGGCCCTTGATCTCCTTGTTGGCGCACAGCAGCGCGCCCGCGGTGGGCGTGGTGAGGCCGGCGATCAGGTTCAAGAGCGTGGACTTGCCGCAGCCCGAATGGCCGATCAGCGTGATGAACTCGCCCTTGGCCACACCGAGGTGGACGTCGCGCAGCGCGACGAAGCGGCCCTTGGGCGTCTTGAAGGCCTGCTCGACGCCGTGGATCTCGATGTACCTCGACTCGTCGATCATGATTTCACCTCTTCGAACGTGAAGGCCGTCGCGAGCTTGATCAGCGCGAACTCGAGCACCAGGCCGACGATGCCGATCACGAAGATCGCGATGATGATGTTGGCGACGTTGAGGTTGTTCCATTCGTCCCAGACCCAGAAGCCGATGCCCACGCCGCCGGTCAGCATCTCGGCCGCCACGATCACCAGCCAGGCGGTGCCCACGGCCAGCCGCACGCCGGTCAGCATGTAGGGCAGCACGGCCGGGAACAGGATCTTGGTGAGGATCTTCCATTCGCTGAGGTTCAGCACCTTGGCCACGTTCATGTAGTCGCTCGGCACGCGCTGCACGCCCACGGCGGTGTTGATGACCATCGGCCAGATCGAGCAGATGAAGATGGTCCAGATCGCGGCCGGGTTGGCGCCCTTGAACACCAGGAGGCCGATCGGCAGCCAGGCCAGCGGCGAGACCGGGCGCAGCAGGCTGATCAGCGGATTGAACATGCGCGCAAGGAACTCGAAGCGCCCGATCGCGAAGCCGGCCGGAATGCCGACCAGTGCCGCGAGGCCGAAGCCCAGCGCCACGCGCTGCAGCGAGGACAGCACGTTCCAGCCCACGCCCTGGTCGTTGGGGCCCTTGCTGTAGAAGGGATCGCTGAACACCGTGAGCGCCTGCTGCCAGACCGCCAGCGGCGAGGGAAAGCCGGTGGTGCTGCGCATGGCCACGATCTCCCACACCAGCAGCAGCAGGCCGAAGCCCGCGAGCGGCGGCAACACGCGCATCCAGAAGGCGCGCAGGTCGAGCGGGGTGCGCGCCCGCGGCTCGGGCGCTGTCAGGGGGCGAACGGGTGCCGCGGTGGCGGCGGGCTTGGCCGCAATGGCCGGGGCCGACGGCGCGGCGACCGCCTCGAGCGGCGAATGGAAGACTGCGCTGACCATGGTGTTCTCCCTATGCATGGAGCTTGAAGGACTCGGCGTACTTCTTCGGGTCCTTGCCGTCCCAGACCGAACCGTCGAACAGCTTGCTGCTGCGCATCGGGTCCTTGGGCACCGGCGTCTGCGTGGCGGCGGCGGCCTGCTTGTAGATGTCGATGCGGTTGATCTCGGTCGCGACCTTGAGGTAGTCGGGATGCTCCTTGAGCAGGCCCCAGCGCTTGTGCTGCGTGAGGAACCACATGCCGTCCGACAGGTAGGGGAAGGTGACCGCGCCGCCGTTGTAGAACTTCATGTGGTTGGGGTCGTCCCAGCTCTTGCCCAGGCCGTTGACGTAGCGGCCCAGGATGCGCTGGTTGATCGCGTCCACGCTGGTGTTGACGTAGCTCTTGTCGGCGATGGTCTCGGCCATCTTGTTCTTGTTCTGCAGGCCGGTGTCGATCCACTTGCCGGCCTCGAGCACGGCGGCGGTCACGGCGCGCGCGGTGTTCGGATACTTCTTCGCGAACTCGGCCGTGGTGCCGAGCACCTTCTCGGGATGGTCCTTCCAGATGTCCTGCGTGGTGATGGCCGTGATGCCGATGCCGTCCATGATCGCGCGCTGGCCCCAGGGCTCGCCCACGCAGTAGCCGTCCATGTTGCCCACGCGCATGTTGGCCACCATCTGCGGAGGCGGCACGGTGATGTTCTTGACGTCCTTGAACGGGTCGATGCCGGCCGAGGCGAGCCAGTAGTAGAGCCACATCGCGTGGGTGCCGGTGGGGAAGGTCTGGGCGAAGGTGTATTCGCGCTTCTCGCTGGCGATCAGCTTGGCGAGCGAGGCCGCGTCGACCGCGCCCTTGTCGGCCAGCTTCTTCGACAGCGTGATCGCCTGGCCGTTGTTGTTGAGGGTCATGAGCACGGCCATGTCCTTCTTCGGGCCGCTCAGGCCCAGGTGCATGCCATAGACCAGGCCGTAGAGCACGTGGGCCATGTCGAGGTCGCCGTTGGCCAGCTTGTCGCGCACGCCGGCCCAGCTCGCCTCCTTGCTCGGCACGATCTTCACGCCGTATTTCTTGTCGATGCCCAGCACCGAGGCCATCACCACGCTGGCGCAGTCGGTCAGCGGAATGAACCCGATCTTCACTTCCTCCTTCTCGGGCTTGTCGGAGCCCTGGGCCCAGACGGCGGCGCGCAGCGCGGGATCGATCCCGACGGCGCCGATGGCGGCGGCCTGCAGCACGCGGCGCCGGCTCAGTTTGGTTTGCAGCGTATCGGACATGGGGGACTCCAGCGAAGAGAAGGAAGGAAGACAAAAACGAAAAGGCGTCCTCACCGCCGCAGGGGGCTGCTCGCAAACGAGCCAGCCCCGCGGGATAAGGACGCCTTTGTCCGGGTCGGTGGACGGCCCCCGCCATTGGGGGCCCTCTGCCTGGAGGCCCGCAGGCCTCATGAACTGTCTTGAGCAAAGCGCGTGCCAGCCTCGGCGCGCCTGGTTTTGCTATGGCTTTGCTAGCTCGATGCGCCGTATGGGTGCGCCCGGGCCTTCGATTCGGTGGGGAAGGGCGGCCGGCGCGTCAGAAGGCACGCTTGTTGTGCACTGCACCAGAGCGGACCGATCAGCGTGGCAGGTAGTCGGCCATCGCGAGCACCGACTCGGCCACGTCGACCAGCCGGCGGTTCTGATTCATCGCGGTCTGGCGCAGCATCTTGTGCGCCTCTTCCTCGCTCATCCGGCGGTGCGCCATCAGCAGACCCTTGGCGCGCTCGACCAGCTTGCGCTCGTTGAGCGAGGCGCGCACGGTCTCGAGCTCGTCGCCCATGGCCTGCAGCCGGCGCGACTGGGCCTGCACCATGTCGAGCACCGAGCGCTCGAGCGTGCGGCCGTAGAGCGTGGTGGCCTCGGGCGCGGACGGCCGCGCCGCGACCAGTACCGGCGCCAGCACGTCGTCGAAGAAGCGCTCGCCGTCGTCGCGCGGCGCCAGGGTGTCGAGCAGGCGCCGGTAGTCCTCGAGCTCGCGCCGCGCCTGTTCGGTCTTGTGGCCGCACTGCAGGCGCAGGTCGTCGGCCAGCCGGTCCTCGACGGTGCGCATGGCGTCGATGCGCGCGCTGCAGCAGTCGAACCAGGCCTGGCTCAGCCGCGGATCGGGCAGACCGCCCGCGGGTGCCGCGCCCGGATGCACGGTGCCGATGCGGCGCATGCGCTCGAGCTCGGCCAGCGTGCTGTCGCTCTGGCTCTGGCGCCACAGCGCGAGCAGCGTGGGATTGGAGAACTCGGTGAAGACCTGGAAGCAGCGCTCCTGCGACTCGACCAGGTGCAGCCACTGGGCCCGCTGGGCGTCGTCGACGCGGCCCATGGCGAGGGCGGCGGCGCCGAGGGCGCGCTCCTGGCCCGCGAACTCCTTGCCCTGCATGAAATTGAACAGCGCCACCAGCAGGCGCGAGATCTCGGGGTCGGTGGCGCCGTCGGCGGCTTCGAACACCACCGACAGCAGCCCCGCGACCAGCTTGGCGAAGGCCGCGGTGGCCTGCGCGGGCTGCAGTTCGAGCGCGGCGATGCGCCGGCGCAGGGCCGGCAGGCCATCGAGGCCCGGCAGCACCCAGGCGATGCGGCTGAACAGCCGCGTGTGGTTGCCGTCGCCCGCGCGGCCTTGCGCCTCGGCCTCGAGCCGGTCGAAGCCCAGCCGCACCGCCTGCTCGAGCGCCACGCACTCGGCGATCTGCGGATCGCGCTGGGCGGCGAAGCGCGCCCCGCGCGAGGCCAGGAACACGTTCGACATGCCGCGCTCGCGCTGCAGCGCATGCACGAGCCGGCCCACGGCGCCGACCAGCTCGCTGGTGCGCGCGAGCTGCTCGAGCGCGTCGATCTCGCTGCGCCGCGCGGCGATCAGGAAGTGCAGGCCGGATTTCATGGGGTGCCCAGCCATGTGCAACATCCGTGCCGTACCCCCGCGCCAGCACCCCCTACCGCCCGCCGCCTACACTCCCGGCCATGCTGCTTCTAGGAATCGAATCCTCCTGCGACGAGACCGGCGTGGCGCTGGTCGAGTCGCATGGCGACGCGCTGCCGGTGCTGCGCTCGCATGCGCTGCACAGCCAGATCGCGATGCACCAGGCCTATGGCGGCGTGGTGCCCGAGCTCGCGAGCCGCGACCACATCCGCCGCGTGCTGCCGCTGACCGATGCCGTGATGGCCGAGGCCGGACGCACGCTGGCCGAGGTCGACGTGGTCGCCTACACGCGTGGCCCCGGCCTCGCGGGCGCGCTGCTCGTGGGCGCGGGCGTGGCCTGCGCGCTGGGTGCGGCGCTCGGCAAGCCGGTGCTCGGCGTGCACCACCTCGAGGGCCACCTGCTGTCGCCGTTCCTGAGCGCCGACCCGCCCGAGTTCCCCTTCGTGGCGCTGCTGGTCTCGGGCGGCCACACCCAGCTCATGCGCGTGGACGGCGTGGGCCGCTACGAGCTGCTCGGCGAAACCATCGACGACGCGGCCGGCGAGGCCTTCGACAAGAGCGCCAAGCTCATGGGCCTGCCGTACCCCGGCGGCCCCTGGCTCGCCAAGCTGGCCGAGGGCGGCGATCCGGCGGCCTTCAAGCTGCCGCGCCCGCTGCTGCACAGCGGCGACCTCGACTTCTCCTTCGCCGGCCTCAAGACGGCCGTGCTCACGCAGGCCAAGAAGCTCGGCGATTCGCTCGAGGCGCGCAAGCCCGACCTCGCGGCCTCCACGCAGGCGGCGATCGTCGAGGTGCTGCTGAAGAAATCGCTGGCCGCGCTCGACCAGGCCGGCCTCAAGCGGCTGGTGGTGGCCGGCGGCGTGGGCGCGAACCGCATGCTGCGCGAGCAGTTGAATGCGGCCTGCGCCAAGCGCGGCGTGCGCGTGCACTACCCCGAGCTGCACCTGTGCACCGACAACGGCGCGATGATCGCGATGGCCGCGGCGATGCGGCTGCAGTCGGGGCTGTCGCAGCCCACCGAGCGCTATGCCTTCGACGTGAAGCCGCGCTGGCCGATGGCCTCGCTGTCGGCGGACCTGCCCGCCACCGCCTGAGAGCGCCCATGAAAAAGCCCGCGCGGCTCGTCGCCGCGCGGGCTTTTTCGCAGGTCGGTTGCGCCTGGATCAGTTGATCTGCAGCTGCGAGACCTGGCTGACCGGCACCACCTTGGCGAGCTTCAGGGTCAGCACGCCGTTCTCGAGCTTGGCTTCGCTCGCGGCCGCGTCGATGTCCAGCGGCAGCTCGTAGGCGGCCTTGAACTGGCGCTTGGCGTCGGCCTTGCTCTCGATGCGGACCACGGCGCCTTCGATGCCGATGCTCAGGTCTTCGCGGGCGAAGCCGGGCACGTCGAGCGACAGGGTCCAGCTCTTGTCGTCCTGCTCGACCAGCGGCGAGCGGCGCGCGGTGCCGGCGAAGGCATCGTTCACGAAGCGTTCGAAGGCGCGATCGTAGGCGCGGGGGGTGAAGCGGGTGGCGCGGAGGGCGGGTGCGAAAAACATGGAAGTACTCCTGAATGAACACAATGGGGACATGGAATGTGTGTCCCTTACACTGCGCGGCCGTTCAATCCTGAGTGCCGCTTGAAACCTCATCTAGGCCCAGCGGCGCGCGTTTCAAGTCAATGAATTCCAGCTTTTTCGAGCGCCGCCAGGCCTTGAAATTCGCGGCACTGTCGCTATGCGCGAGGCCCTTCGCGGCGCTCGCGCAGACCCCGCCCGCACCCATCCGCCTCGCGCTGATCGAGAGCATGAGCGGCCCGTTCGCCAACACCGGCGAGGCGGTGTTCCGCAACCTGCTGTGGGCCGTGGAGCGCGTGAATGCGCGTGGCGGCATCAGGCTGCCGAGCGGCGCGCGGCCGTTGCAGCTCGACCGCTACGACAGCAAGGGGCAGAACGAGGAGGCGCTGTCGGCGCTGCGCGCCGCGATCGACGATGGCGCGCGCATCGTGCTGCAGGGCAACTCCTCGGCCACCGCGGCGGCGCTGATCGATGCGATCGACAAGAACAACGAGCGCGACCCGCAGCGGCGCATGCTGTTCCTCAACTACGCGGCGGTCGAGCCCTCGCTGACCAACGAGCGCTGCAGCTTCTGGCACTTCCGCTTCGACGCCCATGCCGACATGCGCGTGGCCGCGCTGATGGACGTGGTGAAGGACGATGCCGCGCTCAAGCGCATCTACCTGCTGGGGCAGGACTACAGCTTCGGCCAGGCGGTGCTGCGCGAATCGCGGCGCCAGCTCGGCGCGCTGCGGCCCGACGTGGAGATCGTCGGCGACGAGCTGCATCCGCTGGGCAAGGTGAAGGACTTCGCGCCCTACGCCAGCAAGATCATCGCGAGCGGCGCGCAGGCGGTGGTCACGGGCAACTGGGGCAACGACCTCACGCTGCTCGTGAAGGCCGCGCGCGAGGCCGGCTTCAACGGCACCTTCTACACCTTCTACGGCAATGCGCTGGGCGCGCCCGCGGCCATCGGCGATGCCGGCATCGGCCGCGTGATCGCGGTGGCCGACTGGCTGCCGAACGTGCAGACGCCGCAGTCGGAGGCCTTCTACCGCGCCTTCCGCACGCGCTTTCCGAAGCCCGCGGACGACTACGTCCACATGCGCATGCAGCTCTTGATCGAGTCGCTGGCGCAGGCGCTGGAGCGCGCGGGCAGCACCGACACCGTGGCGGTGGCGCGCGCGCTCGAGCAGGCCGACGTCACGCTGTACGGCCAGCGCGGGCGCATGCGCGCGGCCGACCACCAGTTCCAGCAGCAGCTCGTGGTCGGCGTGATGGACAAGCAGGGCCGACCGGGCGTGCAGTTCGACGTCGAGGGCTCGGGCTACGGCTTTCGCGTGGTCAAGACCATTGCCCCCGAGCGCGCGGAGCTGCCGACTTCGTGCAAGATGAAGCGCCCCTGAAGGCACGAAGCGAAGACACGACGACAACGAAAGAAAAACACAGCATGCGCCAAGCCATCCACAACCTCGAAGCCTCCAAGATCCGCGAAGTCGCCAATGCCGGCCTCGGCCGCAGCGACGTGCTCGCCTTCTGGTTCGGCGAGAGCGACGAGGTCACGCCCGAAGTCATCCGCCAGGCAGCGATCGATTCGCTGCAGCGCGGCGAGACCTTCTATGCCCACAACCTCGGCCTGCCCGAGCTGCGCGCGGCGATCGCGCGCTACACCAGCAGCCTGCATCCCGCGGTCGATGCCTCGCGCATCGCCGTCACCTCGGGCGGCGTGAGCGCGCTGATGCTCGCGGTGCAGGCGCTGGTCGATGCCGGCGACGAGGTGGTCGCGGTGACGCCCGTGTGGCCCAACCTCACGGCGCAGCCCGCGATCCTCGGCGCGACGGTGCGCACGGTACCGCTGGTGCCGGTACAGGGCGAATGGACGCTCGACCTGCAGGCGCTGCGCTCGGCGGTCACGTCGACCACCAAGCTGCTGATCGTCAACGCGCCGAACAACCCGACCGGCTGGACGATGACGCGCGAGGAGCAGCAGGCCGTGCTCGACCATTGCCGCGATACCGGCACCTGGATCCTCGCGGACGAGGTCTACGAGCGCCTGTACTTCGAACCCACGGCCAACGGCTGCGCGCCGAGCTTCCTCGACATCGCCCGGCCCGACGACCGGCTGGTGGTCACGCACAGCTTCTCGAAGAGCTTCCTGATGACCGGCTGGCGCCTGGGCTGGCTGGTGCTGCCGCCCGCGCTGGTCGAGGGCATCGGCAAGCTGATCGAGTTCAACACCTCGTGCGCGAGCGTGTTCACGCAGCGCGCTGGGGTGGTGGCGATCGAGCACACGGCCGAGATCACGCCGCGCGTGGTGGCGCACCTCAAGCACTGCCGCGACACGCTGGTGCCGCTGCTCGCGGCCGTGCCGGGCGTGCAGGTGGCACCGGCCAAGGGCGGCATGTATGCCTTCTTCCGGCTCGAGGGTTTCGACGATTCCTTCGAGGTGGCGAAGCGGCTGGTGGTCGAGGCCGGGCTCGGGCTCGCGCCCGGCAATGCCTTCGCGCCCGAGGGGCAGGGCTGGCTGCGCTGGTGCTTCGCCTCGAAGGATCCGCAGCGGCTGGTGCAGGGCGTGGAGCGGCTGCGCGGCTGGCTCGCGAAGCAGCGGGGCTGAATGACGCCGAGGCCCGCGCCCGTCGACGCCGTGCGCATCCGCGGCTCGGCGCTGCCGGGCCTGCAGACGATCGCGGCCGAATCGGCGCGCAGCTTTCCGCGCCACATGCACGACGTCTACGGCATCGGCGTGATCGACCGCGGCGGCCAGCGCTCGGCCAGCGGCCGCGGCGCGGTCGAGGCGGTGCGCGGGGACGTCATCACGGTCAACCCCGGCGAGGTGCACGACGGCGTCGCGCTGCGCGGCGAGGCGCGCGCCTGGCGCATGCTGCACCTGGCGCCCGCGTTGCTGGCCGATGCCGCGCCGGGCCTCGAGCTGACGCGGCCGGTGCTCAACGATCCGGCGCTGCGGCACGGGGTCGAACGGCTGTTCGCGGGCGTGGCCGAGGGCGCCGATGCGCTGGCGCTCGAGCAGGGCGTGCTCGAGCTGCTGCGCGATGCGCCGGGCGCGCTGGCGCCGGAGCCCGTGCCTCGCATCGCTTCCGTGGCGCTGGAGCGTGCGCGGGCACGCATCGCCGACGACTGCGTGGCCGCGCCCACGCTCGCCGAGCTCGCGCACGAGGCCGGCCTGAGCCGCTGGCAGCTGCTGCGCGGCTTCGCGGCGGCCTTCGGGCTGCCGCCGCATGCCTGGCTGCAGCAGTGCCGGCTGTCGCGCGCGCGGCGGCTGATCGCGCAGGGCCGGGCGCTGGCCGATGCCGCGGCCGGCGCCGGCTTTGCCGACCAGAGCCACATGACGCGGGCCTTCGTCCGTTTCCTGGGCTTCACGCCTGGCGCATACGCGGCTGCGCACGGCGCCTGACCCGGTCCTGCAATTTCGTTCAAGACCGCCGCGCCTCCGGCGGGAGACGCTCGCGCTTTCTGCAAATGAAAGAAGGGCGAAAAGCATGTCGGAACGCAGCAAGGGAATGTGGCTGTGCGCGCTCGCGATGGTCACGGTCGGCAGCACGGTGGTCGCGAGCAAGCTGATCGCGAGCGGCCTGCCGCCGTTCACGGCGACCGCGCTGCGCTTCGCGCTGGCGCTGCCGGTGTTCCTGGTGCTGATGCGGTGGATGCGCGTGCGCTGGCCGCGCCCGGACCGGCACGATGCCTGGTTGCTGCTCTGCCAGGCGGCCGCGGGCAGCGTGGGCTACACGGTGCTGCTGATCCTGGGCCTGCGCTGGGCGCCGGCGGCCGACGCGGGCGTGGTGGCCGGCACCCTGCCGGCCATTGCCGCGCTGGTGGCGGTGCTCGCGCTGCGCGAGCGGCCCGGGCGCTACCTGCTGGGCGGGATCGTGCTCGCGAGCCTGGGCGTGCTGGCGATCACGCTGCGACCGGGCGGGGAGGGCGGCGCGCGCACGCCGGCCGCGCTGCTCGGCAACCTGCTGGTGCTGGGCGCCGTGGCCTTCGAATCGCTGTTCATCCTGCTCAACAAGCGGCTGCGCGTGCCGCTGCCGCCGCTCGCGCAGTCGAGCGCGATGACCGCGCTGGGGCTGCTGCTGTCGCTGCTGCCTGCGCTGCTGGAGCGTGCCTGGCTGCAGCCCGTGCCGGCCGCGGCGCTGGCCGGTGTGGCCTACTACGCGCTGGTGCCGACGGTGGCGGGCTTCCTGCTCTGGTATGCGGGCGCGGCCCGGCTGAGCGGCGCCGAGGCGGCGCTGTTCACGGCGCTGATGCCGGTGTCGGCACTGGCCCTCGCGGCCTGGTGGCTCGGCGAACCGGTGGGCTGGCCCCAGATCGCCGGCGCGGCCTGCGTGCTGGGGGCGGTGGCGCTGGTCTCGCTCGACGGGCGGCACCGGGAAGGGGTGCCCAGGACGGCCGATGTATAATCCCAAGGCTTTGCATGCCGCAAGGCGCACGGTGAGCGCAGTTCCAGCACCCACCGCAAGTCAAACACCACCGGAACAAAGGAAAAACCAATGATCGCAGCCTCCATCAAGGCCGAAGTCGTCAAGGACAACGCCCGCGCCGCCAACGACACCGGCAGCCCCGAAGTGCAAGTCGCACTGCTGACCGCCCGCATCAACGAGCTCACCCCCCACTTCAAGACGCACGCCAAGGACCACCACGGCCGTCGCGGCCTGCTGCGCATGGTGAGCCGCCGTCGCAAGCTGCTCGACTACCTGAAGTCCAAGGACGCCGACCGTTACACCGCGCTGATCGCCAAGCTGGGCCTGCGCAAGTAAGCCGAATCGCATGAAAAAACGCCTGGGTTAGTCCGCTAGCTCAGGCGTTTTTTACTTCGCGAACCACTTTCGGGGTGCCCTACAGAGCGAAGCTGTGTCATTCCAGGGAAGTTCGAATCGAGCTTCGCTGGAATGGCATCGTGTTCTGAAAAAGCCCTCCGAGCCGTGCGGATCTTCGATGATCTGCTACTAAAACAGGAGCAAACATGAGCCTCTTCAACAAAGTCACCAAGTCCTTCCAATGGGGCGACAAGACCGTCGTCATGGAAACGGGCGAAATCGCCCGCCAGGCCACGGGCGCCGTGCTGGTCGACATCGACGGCACCGTCGTGCTGGCCACCGTGGTCGCTTCCAAGACCGCCAAGCCGGGCCAGGACTTCTTCCCGCTGACCGTCGACTACATCGAGAAGACCTATGCCGCCGGCAAGATCCCCGGCAGCTTCTTCAAGCGCGAAGCCAAGCCCAGCGAACATGAAACCCTGACCAGCCGCCTGATCGACCGCCCGATCCGTCCGCTGTTCCCCGAGGGCTTCCTCAACGAAGTGCACGTGGTGATCCACACCGTGTCGCTGAACCCCGAAGTCGACGCCGACATCGCCGCGATGATCGCCGTGAGCGCCGCCCTGTCGGTCTCGGGCATTCCGTTCGACGGCCCGATCGGCGCCGCGCGCGTGGGCTACATCAACGGCCAGTACGTGCTGAACCCGGGCCAGACCGCGCGCAAGGATTCGCAGATGGACCTCGTCGTGGCCGGCACCGAAGCCGCCGTGCTGATGGTCGAGTCCGAAGCCCAGCAACTGGCCGAGGAAATCATGCTCGGCGCCGTGGTCTTCGGCCACGAGCAGGGCAAGGTGGCGATCAGCGCCATCCACGAACTGGTGCGCGACGCCGGCAAGCCGCTGTGGCTCAAGGAAGGCACCTGGGCGCCCGAAGCCAAGGACGAGGACTTCATCGCCAAGGTCAACGGCCTGGCCGAAGAGAAGCTGCGCGCCGTCTACCAGATCCGCAGCAAGCAGGCCCGCACCCAGGCCCTGCGCGAAGCCAATGCCAGCGTCTTCGAGGCCCTGAAGGCCGAAGGCGCCGCCTTCGACGCCGGCAAGGTCAGCGACCTGCTGTTCGCGATCGAAGCGCGCATCGTGCGCAGCCAGATCCTGCAAGGCGAGCCGCGCATCGACGGCCGCGACACGCGCACCGTGCGCCCGATCGAGATCCGCAACTCGGTGCTGCCGCGCACCCACGGCTCGGCGCTGTTCACGCGCGGCGAAACCCAGGCGCTGGTCGTGACCACGCTGGGCACCGAACGCGACGCGCAGCGCATCGACGCGCTGGCCGGCGAGTTCGAGGACCGCTTCCTGTTCCACTACAACATGCCTCCCTTCGCCACCGGTGAAGTCGGCCGCATGGGCTCGACCAAGCGCCGCGAAGTCGGCCATGGCCGCCTGGCCAAGCGCGCGCTCGTCGCCGTGCTGCCGAACAAGGAGGAATTCCCCTACACCGTGCGCGTGGTGTCGGAAATCACCGAGTCGAACGGCTCCTCGTCGATGGCTTCGGTCTGCGGCGGCTGCCTCTCGATGATGGACGCCGGCGTGCCGATGAAGGCCCACGTGGCCGGCATCGCCATGGGCCTGATCAAGGAAGACAACCGCTTCGCGGTGCTGACCGACATCCTGGGCGACGAGGACCACCTCGGCGACATGGACTTCAAGGTGGCCGGCACGACCAACGGCATCACCGCGCTGCAGATGGACATCAAGATCCAGGGCATCACCAAGGAAATCATGCAGGTCGCGCTGGCGCAGGCCAAGGAAGCGCGCATGCACATCCTGGGCAAGATGCAGGAAGCGATGGGCGAAGCCAAGGCCGACGTGTCGCAGTTCGCACCGCGCCTGACCACGCTGAAGATCAACCCCGAGAAGATCCGCGACGTGATCGGCAAGGGCGGCGCGGTCATCCGCGGCCTGCAGGAAGAAACCGGCACGCAGATCAACATCGACGAAGACGGCACCATCACCATCGCGTCGACCGATCCGGCCAAGGCCGAAGAGGCCAAGAAGCGCATCGAGCAGATCACGGCCGAGGTCGAGATCGGCAAGATCTACGAAGGCCCGGTCACCAAGATCCTGGACTTCGGTGCGCTGATCAACCTGCTGCCCGGCAAGGACGGCCTGCTGCACATCAGCCAGATCGCGCACGAGCGCGTCGAGAAGGTGACCGACTACCTGAGCGAAGGCCAGATCGTGAAGGTCAAGGTCCTCGAGACCGACGACAAGGGTCGCGTCAAGCTGTCGATGAAGGCGCTGACCGAGCGTCCGGCCGGCATGGAATACAGCGAGCGCCCGCCGCGCGAAGACCGTGGTGACCGTGGCGGCGAGCGCCGTGACCGTGGCGACCGCGGCGACCGTGGTGGCGATCGCGGTGACCGCGGCGGCGACCGTGGCGAACGCGCTCCGCGCTTCAACAACGACCAGCAGCAGCCGCGCAACGAGCAGGCTCCGGCCGGCGAGTCGCAGCAGCCGCAGGCTCCGCGCGAGTCGCAGGAGTAAGAAGGCCGTGGCGGCGCGCGGCATGCGCCGCGCGCCGCCTTTGCCTTTCCGATTGCTGAATGCGCCCGTCGCACGGGCGGCTGGAGGCCAGGAGACCATGAAAGCCATTGAAATCGCTTCGTACGGCGCCCCCGAGGTGCTGCGCGTCACGGATCGTCCCGATCCGGTCGCCGGCGCGGGCGAGCTGCTGATCCGCGTGTCGGCCAGCGGTGTCAACCGCCCCGACGTGCTGCAGCGCATGGGCCACTATCCGGTGCCGCCCGGCGCTTCCGACCTGCCGGGCCTCGAAGTGGCCGGCGAGATCGTGTCGGGCGATGCCGCGGCATTGGCCGAGGCGGGCTTCGCGATCGGCGACTGCGTTTGCGCGCTGATCGCCGGCGGCGGCTATGCGCAGCTGTGCGTGGCGCCCGTGGCGCAGTGCCTGCCGGTGCCCAAGGGCTGGAGCGACGTCGAGGCGGCTTCGCTGCCCGAGACCTTCTTCACCGTCTGGAGCAACGTGTTCGAGCGCGGCCGCCTGCAGCAGGGCGAAACCCTGCTGATCCAGGGCGGCTCGAGCGGCATCGGCGTCACGGCGATCCAGATCGCCAAGGCGCTGGGAGCGACCGTGATCGTCACGGCCGGCAGCGACGACAAGTGCGAGGCCTGCCTGAAACTCGGCGCCGACCACGCGATCAACTACCGCACGGCCGATTTCGTCGAAGTGGCGAAGTCGCTGACCGGCGGCAAGGGCGTGGACGTCATCCTCGACATGGTCGCGGGCGACTACGTGGCGCGCGAGGTCGAATGCCTGGCCGAGGACGGCCGGTTGGTGATCATCGCGGTGCAGGGCGGCGTCAAGAGCCAGATCAACGCGGGTCTGGTGCTGCGCAAGCGGCTCACGATCACGGGGTCGACGCTGCGTCCGCGGCCGGTGGCATTCAAGGGTGCGATCGCCAAGGCGCTGCGCGAGAAGGTGTGGCCGCTGCTCGAGAGCGGCGCGGTCAAGCCGGTGATCCACAGCACCTTCGCGGCGGCCGGCGAGCCCAGCGGTGCGGCGCAGGCGCATGCGTTGATGGAATCGAACCAGCACATCGGCAAGATCGTGCTGACCTGGTGACGAGACGAGCACGATGACGACCCACAAGAAACTGATCGCAGGGAACTGGAAGATGAATGGCAGCCTGGCTGCCAACGAGGCGCTGGTGACGGCGCTGCGGCAGGGGCTCGCGGCGAATGCGCCCGCGTGCGACATCGCGCTGTGCGCGCCCGCACCGTATTTCGCGCAACTGCAGTCGCTGCTGGCGGGTTCGCCGATGGCGCTGGGCGCGCAGGACATTTCCGCGCAGGCGCAGGGCGCCTTCACGGGCGAGCAGTCGGCGGCGATGCTGAAGGACTTCGGTGTGCGCTATGCCATCGTCGGCCATTCGGAGCGCCGCCAGTACCACGGCGAGACCGACGACACCGTGGCCGCGAAGACCGCGGCCGCGCTGGCCAACGGCATCACGCCGATCGTCTGCGTCGGCGAGACGCTGGCGCAGCGCGAGGCGGGCCAGACCGAGGAAGTGGTGAAGCGCCAGCTGGCGGCCGTCATCCACGTGAACGGCCACTGCATCAGCGAGATCGTGGTCGCCTACGAACCCGTGTGGGCCATCGGCACCGGCAAGACGGCCACGCCCGAACAGGCGCAGGCGGTGCACGCCGTGTTGCGCGCGCAACTGCATCACGCCGCGAGCGAGCATGCGGCCGGCATCAAGATCCTCTACGGCGGCAGCATGAATGCCGCCAACGCGGCCGAACTGTTGGCGCAAGCCGACATCGACGGCGGCCTGATCGGCGGCGCTTCCCTGAAGGCCCCCGACTTTTTGCAGATCATTTCCGCCGCCGCCCGCTGAAGCGGGCAGGGCAGGCATCAATTAGGAGTAAGAACGAATGAACGTGGTCCTCAACCTTCTGGTCGGCGTGCAGATGCTGTCGGCGCTGGTGATGATCGGGCTGATCCTGATCCAGCACGGCAAGGGCGCCGACATGGGCGCGGCCTTCGGCAGCGGCAGCGCCGGCAGCCTGTTCGGCGCCAGCGGCAGCGCGAACTTCCTCTCGCGCACCACGGCCGTGCTGGCCGCAGTGTTCTTCGCCTGCACGCTGCTGCTGGCCTACTTCAGCCACGCACGCCCCACGGGCGGCGGCAGCCTGCTGGAGCGCGCAGCCATCGGCGTGCCGGCCACGCCGGCTTCGGGCGCGGCAGGTCAGATTCCCTCGGGCCAGTCGGGCGCGGCACCTGCTGCGGCACCCGCGAGCGCGCCCGCGGCTGGCGCGGGACAGATTCCCAGCAAGTAACTCTGATGTTTTCAGAGTGACCCGTAAGAAATGGCTTCATTTCAGGGTAAACTCTAAAGCTGTTCGGAAAGCCAAACCTCTTCGTAGGAACCTCATGCCATCCGAACAGAAAAAACCGCGGTCGTGGTGAAATTGGTAGACACGCTATCTTGAGGGGGTAGTGGCGAAAGCTGTGCGAGTTCGAGTCTCGCCGACCGCACCAAATCTCACCGACAGGACGCCTCATGAAGGTGCTTCTGTCGGTGGCAAGCGGTGAAAGCTCCCGATGAACCTCGATTCCTACCTTCCCGTCCTTTTGTTCATTCTGGTCGGGGTCGGCGTAGGCGTCGCTCCACAGGTCATCGGATACATCCTCGGCCCCAATCGGCCTGACGCAGCCAAGAACGCACCTTACGAGTGCGGCTTCGAGGCCTTCGAGGATGCGCGCATGAAGTTCGACGTGCGCTATTACCTGGTTGCCATTCTCTTCATCCTGTTCGATCTGGAGATTGCCTTTCTCTTCCCGTGGGCCATTGCGCTCAAGGAGATCGGTGCTGTCGGCTTCTGGGCCATGATGATCTTTCTCGCCATCCTCGTCGTGGGCTTCGCCTACGAGTGGAAAAAAGGCGCGCTCGACTGGGAATAAGGAAGCTACACGATGGCCATTGAAGGCGTTCTCAAGGAAGGCTTCGTCACGACCACCTACGACTCGGTGGTGAACTGGGCGAAGACCGGATCTCTGTGGCCGATGACGTTCGGTCTGGCCTGTTGTGCGGTCGAAATGATGCACGCCGGCGCAGCCCGCTACGACATCGACCGTTTCGGCATGCTGTTCCGCCCGAGCCCGCGTCAGTCCGATCTGATGATCGTGGCCGGCACGCTGTGCAACAAGATGGCGCCGGCGCTGCGCAAGGTCTACGACCAGATGCCCGAGCCGCGCTGGGTGCTCTCGATGGGCTCGTGCGCCAACGGCGGCGGCTACTACCACTACAGCTACTCGGTGGTGCGCGGCTGCGACCGGATCGTTCCGGTCGACGTCTACGTGCCCGGCTGCCCGCCCACCGCCGAAGCGCTGCTCTACGGGATCATCCAGCTGCAGCAGAAGATCCGCCGCACCAACACCATCGCGCGTGCCTGAGGAATTGCCGAGATGACCGACTTTGCAATTTCTCCGGAGGCGCTGCAGGCGACTCTGGTGCAGACCCTGGGCGACAAGGCCAGGAGCGTGACCGTCGCGCTCGGCGAGGTGACCGTGGTGGTGAGTGCCGCGAACTACATCGATGCGGCGCTGCTGCTGCGCGATGCGCCGGGTTGCCGCTTCGAACAGCTGATCGACCTCTGCGGCATGGACTATTCCGACTACCGCGAAGGCGAGTGGGAAGGCGAGCGCTACGGCGTCGTCTCGCACCTGCTGTCGGTGAGCCTCAACCAGCGCGTGCGCCTGCGGGTGTTCGCGCTCAGCGAGGACCTGCCCGTGGTCGATTCGCTGCAGCCCGTGTGGAACGCGGCGACCTGGTTCGAGCGCGAAGCCTTCGACCTCTACGGCATCGTGTTCGAGGGTCACGACGACCTGCGCCGCATCCTGACCGACTACGGCTTCATCGGCCATCCGTTCCGCAAGGACTTCCCGGTGTCGGGTCACGTCGAGATGCGCTACGACGAAGAACAGAAGCGCGTGGTCTACCAGCCGGTATCGATCGAGCCGCGCGAGATCACGCCGCGCGTGATCCGCGAAGACAACTACGGCGGCGGACTCCACTGACATGGCCGAAATCAAGAACTACACCCTCAACTTCGGTCCCCAGCATCCGGCCGCGCACGGCGTGCTGCGCCTGGTGCTCGAGCTCGACGGCGAAGTGATCCAGCGCGCCGATCCGCACATCGGCCTGCTGCACCGCGCGACCGAGAAGCTCGCCGAATCGCGCACCTTCATCCAGTCGCTGCCCTACATGGATCGCCTCGACTACGTGTCGATGATGTCCAACGAGCACGCCTACTGCCTCGCCATCGAGAAGATGATGGGCCTCGAGGTGCCGATCCGCGCGCAGTACATCCGCGTCATGTTCGCCGAGATCACCCGGCTGCTGAACCACCTGCTGTGGCTCGGCGCGCACGGCCTCGATTGCGGTGCGATGAACATGCTCATCTACTGCTTCCGCGAACGCGAAGACCTGTTCGACATGTACGAGGCGGTGTCGGGCGCGCGCATGCACGCGGCCTACTTCCGTCCGGGCGGCGTGTACCGCGACCTGCCGGACGTGATGCCGCAGTACAAGGTCAGCAAGATCAAGAACGCGAAGGCGATCGAGAAGCTCAACGAGAACCGCCAGGGCTCGCTGCTCGACTTCGTCGACGACTTCTGCAAGCGCTTCCCGAAGATGGTCGACGAGTACGAGACGCTGCTCACCGACAACCGCATCTGGAAGCAGCGCACCGTGGGCATCGGCGTGGTCACGCCGGAGCGCGCGCTGAACCTCGGCTTCACCGGCCCGATGCTGCGTGGCTCGGGCGTCGAATGGGACCTGCGCAAGAAGCAGCCCTATGACGTCTACGACCGGATGCAGTTCGACATTCCGCTCGGCAAGACGGGCGACTGCTACGACCGCTACCTGGTGCGCGTCGAGGAGATGCGCCAGGCCAACAAGATCATCCAGCAGTGCTCGGCCTGGCTGCGCGCCAACCCCGGCCCGGTGATCACCGACAACCACAAGGTCGCCGCGCCCGCGCGCGAATCGATGAAGGCGAACATGGAGGAGCTGATCCACCATTTCAAGCTCTTCACCGAAGGCTTCCACGTGCCCGAAGGCGAGGCCTATGCCGCCGTCGAGCATCCGAAGGGCGAGTTCGGCATCTATCTCGTGAGCGACGGCGCCAACAAGCCGTACCGCCTGAAGATCCGCGCCCCTGGCTTCCCGCACCTCGCCGCCCTCGACGAAATGTCGCGCGGTCACATGATCGCCGACGCTGTCGCGGTGATCGGCACGATGGACATCGTGTTCGGCGAAATCGACAGGTGAGAAAGAGCGAATGACTTCCTCTACCCATGACACTCACGCGGCGCCTTCGGCGCCGCTGAAGCCTGCGACCCTCGAACGCTTCGCGCGCGAGGTGGCCAAGTACCCCGAGGCCGGCAAGCAGTCGGCCGTGATGGCCTGCCTGGCGATCGTGCAGCAGGACGAGGGCTTCGTGAGCACCCAGCGCGAGCGCGAGATTGCCGAGTACCTCGGCATGGCGCCGATCGCGGTGCACGAGGTCACGACCTTCTACAACATGTACAACCAGCATCCGGTGGGCAAGTACAAGCTCAACGTCTGCACCAACCTGCCGTGCCAGCTGCGCGATGGCGTCACCGCCCTCGTGCATCTCGAGAAGAAGCTCGGCATCAAGATGGGCGAGACCACGGCCGACGGCCTGTTCACGCTGCAGCAGAGCGAATGCCTGGGCGCCTGCGCCGATTCGCCGGTGATGCTGGTCAACGACCGCACGATGTGCAGCTTCATGAGCAACGACAAGCTCGATCAGCTCGTCGATGGCCTGCGCAGTGCAACCCCCGGGGAGGCTTCGTGATGACGCCCGATCAGGTTCTTTCGCAGTTCCGCGCCACTGGCGTGCAGACCTGCTTCCATGACCGCCACATCGGCGCGCAGATCTATGCCGGCCTCGACGGCACCAACTGGCACCTCGCCGACTACGAGGCGCGCGGCGGCTACCAGGCGCTGCGCAAGATCCTCACCGAGGGCCTGACGCCCGACCAGGTGATCGCCGAAGTCAAGGCCTCGGGCCTGCGCGGCCGCGGCGGCGCCGGTTTCCCGACCGGCCTGAAGTGGAGCTTCATGCCGCGCCAGTTCCCGGGCCAGAAGTACCTGGTCTGCAACTCGGACGAAGGCGAGCCGGGCACCTGCAAGGACCGCGACATCCTGCAGTTCAACCCGCACATCGTGATCGAAGGCATGGCCATCGCCGCTTACGCGATGGGCATCAGCGTGGGCTACAACTACATCCACGGCGAGATCTTCCAGAGCTACGACCGCTTCGAGGAAGCCCTCGAGGAGGCGCGCGCCGCCGGTTATCTCGGCGACAAGATCATGGGCAGCACGTACAACTTCCAGTTGCACGCCGCCCACGGCTTCGGTGCCTACATCTGCGGCGAGGAAACCGCGCTGCTCGAATCGCTCGAAGGCAAGAAGGGCCAGCCGCGCTTCAAGCCGCCGTTCCCGGCCAGCTTCGGCCTGTACGGCAAGCCGACCACCATCAACAACACCGAGACCTTCGCGGCGGTGCCCTGGATCATCCGCAACGGCGGCCAGGCCTACCTCGAGTGCGGCAAGCCGAACAACGGCGGCACCAAGATCTATTCGGTCAGCGGCGACGTCGAACTGCCGGGCAACTACGAAGTGCCGATGGGCACGCCGTTCTCCAAGCTGCTCGAGCTGGCCGGCGGCGTGCGCAAGGGCCGCACGCTCAAGGCCGTGATCCCCGGCGGCTCGTCGGCACCGGTGCTGCCGGCCGACATCATGATGCAGTGCACGATGGACTACGACTCCATCTCGAAGGCCGGCTCCATGCTGGGTTCGGGCGCGGTGATCGTGATGGACGACAGCCGCTCGATGGTCGAGTCGCTCAAGCGCCTCTCGTACTTCTACATGCACGAATCCTGCGGCCAGTGCACGCCGTGCCGCGAAGGCACGGGCTGGCTCTACCGCGTGGTCGACCGCATCCACAACGGCCAGGGCAAGCCCAGCGACCTGCAGTTGCTGGACTCCGTCGCCGGCGACATCATGGGCCGCACCATCTGCGCCCTCGGCGACGCGGCGGCCATGCCGGTGCGCGCCATGATCAAGCACTTCCGCCACGAGTTCGAAGCCTTGATCCCGGGCTACGTCCCGAAGGCAACGGTCCAGGCCTGAGCGCGAGAAAGACATATGGTTGAAATCGAACTCGACGGCAAGAAGGTCGAAGTGGCCGAAGGCAGCATGGTCATGCATGCTGCCGACAAGGCCGGCACCTACATCCCGCACTTCTGCTATCACAAGAAGCTCAGCATCGCGGCCAACTGCCGCATGTGCCTGGTCGACGTCGAAAAGGCGCCCAAGCCGATGCCGGCCTGCGCCACGCCCGTCACGCAGGGCATGATCGTCCGCACCAAGAGCGAGAAGGCGATCAAGGCCCAGCAGTCGGTCATGGAGTTCCTGCTGATCAACCACCCGCTGGACTGCCCGATCTGCGACCAGGGCGGCGAGTGCCAGCTGCAGGACCTGGCCGTGGGATACGGCGGCTCCTCCTCGCGCTACGAGGAAGAAAAGCGCGTCGTGTTCCACAAGGACGTGGGCCCGCTGATCAGCATGGAAGAGATGAGCCGCTGCATCCACTGCACGCGCTGCGTCCGCTTCGGCCAGGAAGTGGCCGGCGTGATGGAGCTCGGCATGTCGCACCGCGGCGAGCACTCCGAGATCGAGACCTTCCTCGGCGACTCGGTCGACTCCGAGCTCTCGGGCAACATGATCGACATCTGCCCGGTCGGCGCGCTCACGAGCAAGCCGTTCCGCTACAGCGCCCGCACCTGGGAACTGTCGCGCCGCAAGTCGGTGAGCCCGCACGACTCCACCGGCGCCAACCTGATCGTCCAGGTCAAGAACAACCGCGTGATGCGCGTGGTGCCGCTCGAGAACGAAGACGTCAACGAATGCTGGATCGCCGACCGCGACCGCTTCTCGTACGAAGCGCTCAACGGGACCGAGCGCCTGACGCAGCCCATGCTCAAGCAGGGCGGCCAATGGCAGCAGGTCGACTGGCAGACCGCGCTCGAGTACGTGGCCAACGGCCTCAAGCAGATCAAGGCCGACCATGGCGCGCAGAGCATCGGCACGCTGGTCAGCCCGCACAGCACGCTCGAGGAGCTGCAGCTCGCCGCACTGCTCACGCGTGAGCTCGGCAGCGACAACATCGACTACCGCCTGCGCAATGCCGAATTCACGGCCTTCGAAGGCATCCGCTGGCTCGGCACCTCGATCGCCTCGCTGACGCAGCTGCAGCGCGCCTTCGTCGTTGGTTCGAACCTGCGCAAGGACCATCCGCTGTTCGCGCAGCGCATCCGCCAGGCCGTGCGCAAGGGCGCCGCGCTCAGCGTGCTGACCTCGAAGAAGCTGATGGCCGACGCCGAAGCCTGGGCCATCCAGCCCGCGCAGGCCGCCATCGTCGATGCCGGCCAATGGATCGAAGTGCTGGCCGCCATCGCGACCGTGGTGGGCCAGTCCACCGGCGCCGCCGCGCCGCTGGCACCCGCCAACGAGCCCGACGCCACCGCGCAGGCCATCGCCGCGTCGCTGCTGAGCGGCGAGCGCAAGGCCATCCTGCTGGGCAATGCCGCCGCGCACCATGCGCAGGCCGGCAGCCTGCTCGCGCTGGCCAACTGGATCGGCGCGCAGACCGGCGCCAGCGTCGGCTACCTGACCGAAGCCGCCAACACCGTGGGCGCGCAACTCGTGGGCGCGTTCCCGAAGAACGGCGGCCTCCACGCCGGCCAGATGCTCGCCGCCGGCTCCGGCCTCAAGGCCGTGCTGCTGCTGAACACCGAGCCGGTGTTCGACTCGGCCGCCGGCGCCGCCGCGGCCGACACCATCGGCAATGCGCAGATGGTGGTCACGCTGAGCCCGTTCAAGGCCAACCTCGAATTCAGCGACGTGCTGCTGCCGATCGCACCGTTCACCGAAACGCCCGGCAGCTTCGTCAATGCCGAAGGCCGCCTGCAGAGCTTCCATGCCGTGGTGAAGCCGCAGGGCGAAGCCCGTCCGGCCTGGAAGGTGCTGCGCGTGCTCGCCAACCTGCTGGGCCTGCAAGGCTTTGCGTTCGAGTCCACCGCCGACGTGCTGCGCACGGTGGGCGACAACGGCGCGCTGCCGGCCGACGCGCTGCGCAACGCCACTGGCGCTGCCGCCGTGGCCGCCAACGGTGCGCCCGCGCCCGTGGTCGCGAGCATCTACCAGCTCGATTCGATCGTGCGCCGCGCGCCGTCGCTGCAACTGACCGCCGACGCACGCAACGCGGGCCACGGCATCGGTGCCGCGCCCGCCAGCGTGCAGGCCGAGGAGGTGTCGGCATGATCGACGCCATTCACGGCTTCGGCCAGGGTCTCGTCGCCGCCGGCTGGTGGACCGGCGTGGTCTGGCCCGTCATCTGGACGCTGATCAAGATCATCGTCGTGGTCATCCCGCTGATGCTGGCGGTGGCCTACCTCACGCTGTGGGAACGCAAGGCCATCGGCTTCACGCAGATCCGCGTGGGCCCGAACCGCATCGGGCCGCTGGGCCTGCTGCAGCCGATCGCCGACGCGCTCAAGCTGATGACCAAGGAAATCATCGTTCCGACGGTCGCCAACAAGGGCCTGTTCCTGCTCGGCCCGATCATGACCATCATGCCGGCGCTCGCCGCCTGGGCCGTGATTCCCTTCGGTCCCGACGTCGCGCTCGCCAACATCAACGCCGGCCTGCTGTTCGTGATGGCCATCACCTCGCTCGAGGTCTATGGCGTGATCATCGCGGGCTGGGCCTCGAACTCGAAGTACGCCTTCCTGGGCGCGCTGCGCGCCTCGGCCCAGATGGTGAGCTACGAAATCGCGATGGGCTTCTGCTTCGTCGTGGTGCTGATGGTCACCGGCAGCCTGAACATGAGCGAGATCGTGAACGTGCAGGGCAAGGGCATGTTCGCCAACCTCGGCGTCGGCTTCCTGTCGTGGAACTGGCTGCCGCTGCTGCCGATCTTCGTCGTCTACTTCATCTCGGGCCTGGCCGAGACCAACCGCCACCCCTTCGACGTGGTGGAAGGCGAATCGGAAATCGTCGCGGGTCACATGATCGAGTACTCGGGCATGAGCTTCGCGATGTTCTTCCTGGCCGAGTACGCGAACATGTGGCTGGTCTCGATCCTGACCGTCGTGCTGTTCCTCGGCGGCTGGCTGCCCCCGTTCGAGTTCCTGAGCTTCATCCCGGGCTGGATCTGGCTCGGCGCGAAGACCTTCTGCGTGGTCACCATGTTCCTGTGGGTGCGCTCGACGTTCCCGCGCTTCCGCTATGACCAGATCATGCGTCTGGGCTGGAAGATCTTCATTCCCGTCACCCTCGTGTGGCTGGTCGTGGTCGGTGGCTGGATGCAGACGCCGTTCAACATCTGGAAATAACTGGAAGCGCCAACACCATGTCTGCGCACACCGCAACCCCGTCCGCGCCGTTCTCGCTCAAGGACTTCCTCGGCAGCTTCATGCTGTTCGAGCTGTTCAAGGGCCTGGCCATCACGGGCAAGTACGCCTTCAGCCGCAAGATCACGGTGCAGTTCCCCGAAGAGAAGACGCCGCTGTCGCCGCGCTTCCGCGGCCTGCATGCGCTGCGCCGCTACGAGAACGGCGAGGAACGCTGCATTGCCTGCAAGCTCTGCGAGGCCGTGTGCCCGGCGCTCGCGATCACCATCGAATCCGATGTGCGCGACGACGGCTCGCGCCGCACCACGCGCTACGACATCGACCTGACCAAGTGCATCTTCTGCGGCTTCTGCGAAGAGAGCTGCCCGGTCGACTCGATCGTGGAGACCCACATCTTCGAATACCACGGCGAAAAGCGCGGCGACCTGTACTTCACCAAGGACATGCTGCTGGCCGTGGGCGACCGTTACGAAAAAGAAATCGCGGCGAACAAGGCGGCTGACGCCAAGTACCGCTGACCCGGCCTGGCCTGAACCCTACGAATTCGAACTCATGGACGTCAAGACCGGTCTGTTCTATCTGTTTGCCGCGGTGCTGCTGTTCGCATCGTTCCGCGTCATCACCGCCCGCAACCCCGTGTACGCGGCGCTGTACCTCGTGCTGGCCTTCTTCCAGGCTTCGGCCATCTGGCTGCTGCTGCGCGCCGAGTTCCTCGCGATCTCGCTCGTGCTGGTCTACGTGGGCGCGGTGATGGTGCTGTTCCTGTTCGTCGTGATGATGCTCGACATCAACGTCGACAGCCTGCGGCAGGGCTTCTGGAAGCACTTCCCGCTGGCCGCGGCCGTCGGCGCGCTGATCGCGCTCGAAATGGCGGCCGTGCTGATGGGCGGCTTCCGCCTCGGCGAGGCACCGCGCGCGGTGGCGGCGGCCAACAGCTCCAACACGCTCGAGCTGGGCAAGCTGCTGTACTCCGAATACCTCTATCCGCTGGAAATCGCGGCCGTCATCCTGCTGGTGGCCATCATCGCCGCCATCGCGCTGACCCTGCGCACCCGCAAGGACAGCAAGTACGTCGACCCGGCCGACCAGGTGCGCGTGAAGGCGCGCGACCGCGTGCGCGTGGTGCAGATGCCGGTCACCCGCGCGGCGGAGCCCGTGGTGGAAGCCCCGGCCGAAGCGGCCGCGACGGCAGCAAAGGAGAACAAGGCATGACGCTCACCCTCGGACACTTCCTCTCGCTGGGCGCGATGCTGTTCGCGCTGTCGGTGATCGGCATCTTCCTGAACCGCAAGAACCTGATCGTGCTGCTGATGGCCATCGAGCTGATGCTGCTCGCGGTCAACATGAACTTCGTCGCCTTCTCGCACTTCCTGGGCGACATGCACGGACAGATCTTCGTGTTCTTCATCCTGACGGTGGCCGCGGCCGAGTCGGCCATCGGCCTCGCGCTGCTGGTGCTGCTGTTCCGCAACAAGTCGAGCATCAACGTCGACGAACTCAACTCGCTCAAGGGCTGATCCAAGGCTGACACCAGAATGAGCGCAACCCTTTCTGCATCCACGCTGCTGGCCGTTCCGATGGCCCCCCTGGTCGGGGCGGTCCTGGCCGGCATCTTCGGCACCAAGTTCGGCGGCAACCACATCGGCCGCAAGATCACGCACTCGCTGACCATCCTCGGCGTGTTCGTGGCCTTCGTCATCTCGGCACTGACGCTCAAGTCGGTCATCGTCGACGGCGCCCGCTTCAACCAGACCCTCTACGAATGGATGGTCGTCGGCGGCCTCAAGATGGAAGTCGGCTTCATGGTCGACGGCCTCACCGCGATGATGATGTGCGTCGTGACCTTCGTGTCGCTGATGGTCCACATCTACACCATCGGCTACATGGAAGAGGACGAGGGCTACAACCGCTTCTTCTCGTACATCTCGCTGTTCACCTTCTCCATGCTGATGCTCGTCATGAGCAACAACATGCTGCAGCTGTTCTTCGGCTGGGAAGCGGTGGGCCTGGTGTCGTACCTGCTGATCGGCTTCTGGTTCAACAAGCCGACCGCGATCTTCGCCAACATGAAGGCCTTCCTGGTCAACCGCGTGGGCGACTTCGGCTTCATCCTCGGCATCGGCCTGATCGCGGCCTACGCAGGCACGCTCAACTACACCGAAGCCTTCGCCAAGGCCGGCACGCTCGGCGGCATCACCTTCCCGGGCACCGACTGGATGCTGATCACCGTGATCTGCATCTGCCTGTTCATCGGCGCGATGGGCAAGAGCGCGCAGTTCCCGCTGCACGTGTGGCTGCCCGACTCGATGGAAGGCCCGACCCCGATCTCGGCGCTGATCCACGCGGCGACCATGGTGACGGCCGGCATCTTCATGGTGGCGCGCATGTCGCCGCTGTTCGAGCTGAGCGACACGGCCCTGAGCTTCATCCTCGTGATCGGCGCCATCACCGCGCTGTTCATGGGCTTCCTCGGCATCATCCAGAACGACATCAAGCGCGTGGTGGCGTACTCCACGCTCTCGCAGCTGGGCTACATGACGGTGGCGCTCGGTGCCTCGGCCTACTCGGTCGCGGTGTTCCACCTGATGACCCACGCCTTCTTCAAGGCGCTGCTGTTCCTCGGTGCCGGCTCGGTGATCATCGGCATGCACCACAACCAGGACATCCGCTGGATGGGCGGCGTGCGCAAGTACATGCCGATCACCTGGATCACCTCGCTGCTGGGCTCGCTGGCGCTGATCGGCACGCCGCTGTTCTCGGGCTTCTACTCGAAGGACAGCATCATCGAGGCGGTGAAGGAAAGCCACCTGTGGGGCGCGAACTTCGCCTACTACGCGGTGCTGATCGGCGTGTTCGTCACGGCCTTCTATTCGTTCCGCATGTACTTCCTGGTCTTCCACGGCAAGGAACGCTACGACCAGAACCCCGATGCGCACCACGACGACCATCACGCGCACGACGACCACGGCCATGGCCACGGTCACGACGACCACAAGCCGCACGAATCGCCCTGGGTGGTGTGGCTGCCGCTGGTGCTGCTCGCGATCCCCTCGGTGGTCATCGGCTACCTGACGATCCACCCGATGCTCTACGGCGAGTTCTTCAAGGACGCGATCTTCGTCGACGCCACGAAGCACCACGCCATGAAGGAGCTCGAAGAGGCCTTCCACGGTGCCGGCGCGATGGCCATCCACGGCCTGCAGACCATGCCGTTCTGGCTCGCGCTCGCGGGCGTGGCGCTGTCCTACTACATGTACATGGTCAACCCGGCGCTGCCGGCCGCGATCAAGCGCGCCTTCGGCCCCGTGTACCGCCTGCTCGAGAACAAGTACTACCTCGACTGGATCAACGAGAACATCATCGCGCGCGGCGCTCGCGCCCTGGGCATGGGCCTGTGGAAGGGCGGCGATCAGGCACTGATCGACGGCGCGGTCGTCAATGGCTCGTGGAAGCTGGTGGGCCGCATCTCTGGCGTGGTCCGCTGGCTGCAGTCGGGCTACATCTACCACTACGCCTTCGCGATGCTGCTCGGGATCTTCGTCCTGATGACGTACTTCGTCTGGTTCAAACGCTAAGCCGCAAAGCGCTGGAGTAAAAGAAAAATGGGTTTGTTGAGCCTTGCCATCTGGGTGCCGATCGCATTCGGTGCCGTGCTGCTGGCGTTCGGTCGTGACGAGCACGCCAAGGGCGTGCGCTGGGTGGCGCTCGTCGGGTCGATCGTGAGCTTCCTGGTCACGCTGCCGCTGATTTCGCGGTTCCAGAACGGCAGCGCCGCGATGCAGTTCGTGGAGAAGGCGCCCTGGATCGAGCGCTTCAACATCAACTACAACCTGGGCGTCGACGGCCTGTCGGTGTGGTTCGTGCTGCTGACCGCCTTCATCACCATCATCGTGGTGATCTCGGCCTGGGAAGTGATCACCGAGCGCGTCAACCAGTACATGGGCGCGTTCCTGATCCTGTCGGGCCTGATGATCGGCGTGTTCTCGGCCATCGACGGCCTGCTGTTCTACGTCTTCTTCGAAGCCACGCTGATCCCGATGTACCTGATCATCGGCATCTGGGGCGGCCCGAACAAGATCTACGCGGCCTTCAAGTTCTTCCTCTACACACTGCTCGGCTCGCTCTTGATGCTGGTGGCGCTGATCTACCTGTACAACACCTCGGGCGGCAGCTTCGACATCCTGACCTGGCACAAGCTGCCGCTGAGCGGCCACGCCCAGACGCTGTTGTTCTTCGCCTTCTTCGCGGCCTTCGCGGTCAAGGTGCCGATGTGGCCGGTCCACACCTGGCTGCCCGACGTGCACGTCGAGGCCCCGACCGGCGGTTCCGCCGTGCTGGCCGCGATCATGCTGAAGCTCGGCGCCTACGGCTTCCTGCGCTTCTCGATGCCGATCGCGCCCGACGCCGCGCACGAATGGGCCTGGCTCATGATCGCGCTGTCGCTGATCGCCGTGATCTACGTCGGCCTGGTCGCGATGGTGCAGCAGGACATGAAGAAGCTCGTGGCCTATTCGTCGGTCGCCCACATGGGCTTCGTGACGCTCGGCTTCTTCATCTTCAACGAACTGGGCGTGTCCGGCGGCATCGTGCAGATGATCGCCCACGGCTTCGTGTCGGGCGCCATGTTCCTCGGCATCGGCGTGCTCTACGACCGCGTGCATTCGCGCCAGATCGCCGACTACGGCGGCGTGGTCAACACCATGCCCAAGTTCGCCGCCTTCATGCTGCTGTTCGCGATGGCCAACTGCGGCCTGCCGGGCACCGCCGGTTTCGTCGGCGAGTGGATGGTGATCCTGGGCGCGGTCAAGGCCAACTTCTGGATCGGCCTGGCTTCGGCCACCGCGCTGATCTTCGGCGCCGCCTACACGCTGTGGATGTACAAGCGCGTCTACCTCGGCCCGGTCGGCAACGACCACGTGAAGGAACTCAGCGACATCAATGCGCGCGAGTTCGTGATGCTGGCGCTGCTGGCGATCGCGGTGCTGTGGATGGGCCTGTTCCCCAAGCCCTTCACCGACGTGATGGACGCCTCCGTGACCCAGCTGCTGCGTCATGTCGCGGTGTCGAAGATCCCCTCCTGATGGCTGGCTGAAGAAGAGAACGAGATGATTGACAAACTCAGCTGGGTCACGATCTACCCTGAAATCGTGTTGCTGGTCATGGCCTGCATCATCGCGCTGGTCGACCTGTCGGACACCAGCGCGCGCCGCACCCGCACCTACGTCCTGACCTTGATCACGCTGGCCGTGGTGGCCGCGATGACCGGCATGGCCGCGAGCGGCGGCAAGACCATCTACGGCTTCGGCAACATGGTCGTGAGCGACCCGATGGGCAACTGGCTCAAGTGCTTCGCCTCGCTGGCGCTGATGGTCACGCTGGTCTACGGCCGTCCCTACGCGGCCGACCGCGACATGCTGCGCGGCGGCGAGATGTTCACGCTGGGCATGTTCGCGCTGCTGGGCATGTTCGTGATGATGTCGGGCAGCAACTTCCTGCTGATCTACCTGGGCCTCGAACTGCTGACGCTCTCGAGCTACGCGCTGGTGGCGCTGCGCCGCGACAACGCGGTCGCCAGCGAAGCCGCCATGAAGTACTTCGTGCTCGGCGCCATGGCCAGCGGCTTCCTGCTCTACGGCCTGTCGATGATGTACGGCGCCACCGGTTCGCTCGACGTGAACGAGGTGTTCAAGGCCATCGCGAGCGGCAAGGTCAACCACCAGGTGCTGGTGTTCGGCCTGGTGTTCATCGTGGCCGGCCTGGCGTTCAAGGTCGGTGCCGCCCCGTTCCACATGTGGGTGCCCGACGTCTACCAGGGCGCGCCCACGGCGATCACGCTGATGATCGGCGCCGCGCCCGAGCTCGCGGCCTTCGCGATCATCATCCGCCTGCTGGTCGAAGGCCTGCTGCCGCTGGCGATCGACTGGCAGCAGATGCTCGCGCTGCTGGCCATCGCCTCGCTGCTGGTCGGCAACCTGGCCGCCATCGCGCAGACCAACCTCAAGCGCATGCTGGCCTACTCGACCATCTCGCAGATGGGCTTCGTGCTGCTCGGCCTGGTGGCGGGCGTGGTCAACGGCAACACCTACAACGCCCAGTTCGCCTACAGCGCCTCGATGTTCTACATCGTGACCTACGTGCTCACGACGCTGGCGAGCTTCGGCACCATCCTGCTGTTGGCGCGCGAAGGCTTCGAGAGCGAGGAGATCACCGACCTGGCCGGCCTCAACCAGCGCAGCCCGCTGTATGCCGGCGTGATGGCGATCACCATGTTCTCGCTCGCGGGCATTCCGCCGCTGGTCGGTTTCTACGCCAAGCTGGCGGTGCTGCAGGCGCTGATCGCCTCGGGCCAGGCCCTCTACATCGGCCTGGCCGTGTTCGCGGTGCTGATGTCGCTGGTGGGCGCCTTCTACTACCTGCGCGTGGTCAAGGTCATGTACTTCGACGCACCGGTCACGGCCAGCACCGTGTCGGCGCCGCGCGACGTGCGCACCGTGCTGACGATCAACGGCGCGCTGATCCTGATCCTCGGCATCGTGCCGGGCGGCCTGATGACGCTGTGCGCCAAGGCCATCGTCGCCACGCTGGCGAACTGACGCGCCGCGCGCCAGGGCCCGCACAAGGTGTCGCAGACGGCTTCGGTCTGGGTGGTGTTGCTGCTGGCCCTGCTGGCGGCCAACCTGCCGTTCCTCAACGACCGGCTGTTCGGCGCCGTGGCGATCGGCGTGCGCAAGACGCTGGCCATGCGCTTCGGCGAGCTGGTGGTGCTGTACTTCCTGGCCGGCGGCATCGGCCTGCTGTTCGAACGCAGGGCAGGGCAGATCGCCACGCAGGGCTGGGAGTTCTATGCGGTGACCGGCGCGCTGTTCATCGTGCTGGCCTTCCCGGGCTTCACCTGGCGCTACCTGATGAAGCACCGGCACTGAGCGCGCCACCCACCCGACCACGGAGCGGACCATGACATCCAGCATCCCCGCAGACGCGCACCTGCGTGAAGAACTCACCTCGCGCGAATCGCTCGCCAAGGGCAACTTCCTCGAAGTCCGCCGCGACACCGTGAAGCTGCCCGACGGCCACAGCGCCACGCGCGAGTACGTCGTGCATCCGGGCGCCGTGGTGGTGATTCCGCTGCTCGACGATGGCCGCGTGGTGCTCGAGCGCCAGTTCCGCTATCCGGTGGGCCGGGTGATGATCGAGTTTCCCGCGGGCAAGCTCGACGCGGGCGAGGATCCGCTGGTCTGCGGCCAGCGCGAACTGCTCGAGGAAACCGGCTACCGCGCGCGCGAATGGGCGCGTGCCGGCGCGATGCACCTGGCGGTGGGCTATTCGACCGAGATCATCCACATCTACTTCGCGCGCGGCCTCTCGCTCGGCGAGCGCCAGCTCGACCACGGCGAGTTCCTCGACGTGTTCACCGCCACGCCCGAAGAGCTTCTGGGCTGGTGCCGCGACGGCTCGGTCACCGACGCCAAGACCCTGGCCTGCGCGCTGTGGCTGCAGAACACGGGCTCGGGCGCATGGGCCCTCGACTGGCAGGGCGACTCGGCCCGGGGATAATCGCGCGCATGAAGGTCCTCGATCTCCAATGCGCGCACGGCCACGGCTTCGAAGGCTGGTTCGGGTCCAATGAGGACTTCGAGAGCCAGCTCGCGCGCGGACTGGTCGAGTGCCCGGTCTGCGCCGACACCGCGATCGTCAAGCTGCTGAGCGCGCCGCGCCTGAACCTCGGCAACGCAAAGGCGCCCGAGGCCGAGCGCTCGAACCCGGCGGCCGCATCGGCGCCCGCCCACCTGCCGGCCGAGATGTCGCCCGAGGCGCGCTGGATGCGTGCCGTGCGCGAGGTGCTGGCCAAGACCGAGGACGTCGGCGACCGCTTCGCCGACGAGGCCCGCCGCATGCACTATGGCGAGACCAAGGAGCGCGGCATCCGCGGCCAGGCCACGCCCGAGCAGACCGAGGCGCTGCTCGACGAGGGGATCGCGGTGATGCCGCTGCCGATCCCGGCGGGGCTCAAGGAAACCCTGCAATAAAAAAGGAGAGCCCTGGCTCTCCTTTTTGCTTTCCGGGACCCGGGTCCGCTTCAGCTCGTGAATTGCAGCGCCGCCAGCCGCGCATAGACGCCGCCCTGCGCCACCAGCGCCGCATGCGTGCCCTGCTCGACGATGCCGCCGTGGTCTAGCACCACGATGCGGTCGGCCTTCTGCACGGTGGCCAGCCGGTGCGCGATCACCACCGTCGTGCGGCCTTCCATCGCCGACTCGAGCGCGGCCTGCACCATGCGTTCGCTCTCGGCGTCGAGCGCGCTCGTGGCTTCGTCGAGCAGCAGCAGCGGCGGGTTCTTGAGCATCGCGCGCGCGATCGCGATGCGCTGGCGCTGGCCACCCGACAGCCGCACGCCGCGTTCGCCGAGGAAGGTGTCGTAACCCTGCGGCAGTGCCTGCAGGAAGTCGTGCGCGAAGGCGGCGCGCGCGGCGGCATGCACCTCCTCGACGCTGGCCTCGGGCCGGCCGTAGCGGATGTTCTCGAGCGCGCTGGCCGAGAAGATCACCGCGTCCTGCGGCACCAGGCCGATGCGCGTGCGCAGGTCGTGCAGCGCCAGCGAAGCCAGCGGCGCGTCGTCGAGCAGCAGCTGGCCCGACTGCGGGTCGTAATAGCGCAGCAGCAGCTGGAACACCGTGCTCTTGCCCGCGCCGCTCGAGCCGACCAGCGCCACCGTCTCGCCCGGTGTCACGGCCAGCGAGAAGTCGCGCAGCGCCGGCGTGCCGGGTCGCGAGGGGTAGTGGAAGGTGATCCTGTCGAACACGATCGCGCTGCCCGCGGCGGGCACGGGCGAGCGCACCGGCGCGGCGGGCGAGACGATGGCCGCGGGCGCATGCAGCAGCTCCATCAGGCGCTCGGTGGCGCCGGCGGCGCGCAGCAGGTCGCCGTAGACCTCGCCGAGCACCGCGGTGGCGCTCGCGAGGATCGCCACGTAGACCACGGTCTGGCCCAGGTGGCCGGCCGTGATGTCGCCGCGCAGCACCGCCTGCGTGCCCTGGTACAGGCCCCACAGCAGCGCCGCCGAGGTCGCGATGATGATGAAGGCGACCAGCACCGAGCGCGCCTTGGTGCGGCGCACGGCGGTGCGGAACGCGCTCTCGGTCGAGCCCTCGAAGCGGCCGGCCTCGCGGTCCTCGGCGGTGTAGCTCTGCACCACGGGGATCGCGTTCAGCACCTCGGCCGCGATCGCGCTCGAGTCGGCCACGCGGTCCTGGCTGGCGCGCGACAGCCGGCGCACGCGGCGGCCGAACCACATGCTCGGCAGCACCACCACGACCAGCAGGCCGAGCACCTGCACCATCACGTAGGGATTGGTCCAGATCAGCATCGCGAGCGCGCCCACGCCCATCACCGCGTTGCGCAGGCCCATGCTCAGCGAGGAGCCGACCACCGTCTGCACCAGCGTCGTGTCGGCCGTCAGGCGCGACAGCACCTCGCCGGTCTGGGTGGTCTCGAAGAACACCGGGCTCTGGCGCAGCACCCGGCTGTAGACCGCGTTGCGCAGGTCGGCCGTGACGCGCTCGCCGAGCCAGCTCACCGTGTAGAAGCGCGCCGCCGAGAACAGCCCGAGCGCGACCGCGACCGCGAACAGGGCGCCGAAGTGCTCGCGCAGCGCCATGGTCTGGGCGCCCTTGTCGGGGTTGACCAGGCCGCCGTCGATCAGGCTGCGCAGGGCCAGGGGGAACACCAGCGTCGTGACCGCCGCCATGACCAGGAAGACGGCGGCCAGCGTGATCTGCACACGGTAGGGACGAAGAAAAGGGCCCAGTCCCGACAGCGATCGGGGCGAGCCCTTGGCCGTGGAGGCCGGCGAGGGGGAGGATGCCATGGGCCGCGATTCTAGCGAGAGAACCTTTGCCTTCACAAAGGTCGCCTTGACAATAATTGCCATGGCAGCTAATATTCGGGCCATGAACGATGCCACTGCTCCCGATGACGCTCCGGTTGCACCGGACGAGGTGCGTCGTGCGCCCGATTTCTACCGGGCGGAGTCGTATTCGACCGAGGAAAGCATCGGCTACCTGATGCGCCGGATCGTCACGACGGTGGCGCAGTCGGTGGAAACCCGCATGTGCGAGCCCGGCAGCCCGACCTATCCGCAGTGGGTGCCGCTCTACAAGCTGCACATCGGCGCGGCCACCACGGTGGCCGAACTGGCGCGCGCCTGCGAGCTCGACACCGGCGCCATGACGCGCCTGCTCGACCGGCTCGAGGCCAAGGGCCTGTGCCGGCGCGTGCGTTCGCTCGAAGACCGGCGCGTGGTCAACATCGAGCTCACCGACGAAGGCCGCGCGGCCGCCAAGGAAGTGCCCCACGTCCTGAGCCGCGTGCAGAACGAATTGCTGGCGGACTTCACCGCCGATGAATGGGGGCAGCTCAAGTCCTACTTGCGCCGCATCCTCGACAACGCACAGGCCCTCGCGGCCCGTGGAGGAAAAAATGACTGATTCATTCGCCGTGCGTGCCCTGCGCCGCACCCCCGTCGTCGCCGCCGCGCTGCTGGTGGTCGCGCTGGCCGGCTGTGCCGACATGGCCGGCATCGGCGGCCATGCCAAGCTGCGCGATGCCGGCTCGCTGGGCATCGCCTCGGCCGACAAGGCCGCCGCTCCCGCCCTCGACAGCCAATGGTGGTTGGCCTTCGGCGACGCGCAGCTCAACGGCCTGGTCGACCAGGCCGTGGCCGGCAACCCCAACCTGCAGGTCGCGCAGGCCCGCCTCGCGCGCGCGCAGGCCAACGCCGGCGTCGCGGGCGCGGCGCTCAAGCCCCAGGTCGGGCTCGACTTCGACGCCACGCGCCAGAAGTTCAACACCAACTACATCTATCCCGAGCCGCTGGGCGGCTCGATCCAGAACGTCGGCCTGCTGCAGCTCGGCGCGAGCTGGGAGCTCGACTTCTTCGGCAAGAACCGCACCGCGCTCGACGCCGCGATCGGCGCCGCCAATGCAGCCGCCGCCGATGCCGACGCGGCCCGCGTGCTGCTCGCGAGCAACGTGGCGCGCAGCTACTTCCAATGGGCGCGCCTCAACGACCAGCTCGCGGTGGCGCAGCGCACGCTTGCGCAGCGCGACGAAACCCTGAAGCTGGTGCGCGACCGCGTGTCGGCCGGCCTCGACACCCGGCTCGAACTGCGCCAGAGCGAAGGCGGCCTGCCCGAGGCGCGCCAGCAGATCGAGGCGCTCAACGAGCAGGTCGCGATCGCCAAGCATGCGCTCGACGCGCTCGTGGGCCAGCCCGGCGCGAGCGATGCGCTCAAGCCGCCGCTGATCGCGGGCGTCAAGCCGATCGGCCTGCAGGCCTCCATCCCGGCCGACCTGCTGGGCCGCCGCGCCGACATCGCGGCCGCGCGCTGGCGCGTCGAGGCCGCCACCAGCGACGTGGCCAATGCCAAGACCCTGTTCTATCCCAACGTCAACCTCACGGCCTTCGTCGGCTTCCAGAGCCTGGGCTTCGGCAAGCTGCTGAAGTCGGGCAGCGAGCAATGGGGCGTGGGCCCGGCGATCCACCTGCCGATCTTCGAGGGCGGCCAGCTGCGCGCCAACCTGCGCGGCAAGTCGGCCGACCTCGATGCCGCGGTCGAAAGCTACAACGCCACCGTGATCGACGCCGTGCGCGACGCCGCCGACCAGGTCACCAGCATCCAGTCGATCGCGCGCCAGCAGGCCGAACAGCGCGCCGCGCAGACGGCCGCCGAGGGCGCCTACGACATCGCCGTGCAGCGCTACCGCGCGGGCCTCGGCAACTACCTCAACGTGCTGACCGCCGAGACCTCGGTGCTGGCGCAGCGCCGGCTCGCCGTCGACCTCGCCGCGCGCGCGCTCGACACCCAGGTCGCGCTGGCGCGGGCGCTCGGCGGCGGCTGGCAGCCCCCGTCGAACACCGCGAGCGCCGCTTCCGGCGCCACCACCACGGCATCCGCGACCCCGTCGGCCGCGACCCACTGAATCTCTCTTTCGAATCCGGAAAGACCATCATGAGCGACAACAACACACAGACCACCGCTGCTCCTTCCTCCGCCGCGGTCCCCGAAGCAGGCAACGGCAAGCGCCGCCGCGCACTCACCGCGCTCACCGCCGCGGTGGTCGTGGTCGGCGGCGGCTGGGGCCTCTACGAATGGCTGGTGGCCAGCCACTACGAGGACACCGACAACGCCTACGTGCAGGGCAACGTGATCCAGATCACGCCGCAGATCGGCGGCACCGTGATGGCGATCAACGCCGACGACACCGACTACGTGAAGGCCGGCCAGCCGCTGGTGCAGCTCGACCCGGCCGATGCCAAGGTCGCGCTCGAACAGGCCGAGGCCGCGCTCGCGCAGACCGTGCGCCAGACCCGCACGCTGTACGCCAACAACGGCTCGCTGGCCGCGCAGGTCACGCTGCGCCAGAGCGACATCGTCAAGGCGCAGAGCGACATCGCCAAGGCCCAGGACGACCTGCAGCGCCGCCGCGCGCTGTCGGGCAACGGCGCGGTGTCGAAGGAAGAACTCAACCACGCCGAGACCACGCTCGCCAACGCGAAGAGCGCGCTGGCCGCGGCGCAGGCCGGCGTGATCGCCGCGCGCGAGCAGCTCGCCAGCAACCAGTCGCTGACCGAGGGCACCAGCGTGGCCGAGCACCCGAGCGTGCTGGCCGCCGCCGCCAAGGTGCGCGAGGCCTATCTCGCCACGCAGCGCGTCGCCATGCCCGCGCCGGTCGACGGCTACGTCGCCAAGCGCACCGTGCAGCTCGGCCAGCGCGTCGCGGCCGGCACGCCGATGATGTCGATCGTGCCGCTCAACCAGCTGTGGGTCGACGCCAACTTCAAGGAAGTGCAGCTGCGCAACATCCGCATCGACCAGCCGGTGAAGCTCACCGCCGACGTCTACGGCAAGAAGGTCGAGTACACGGGCAAGGTCGCCGGCCTCGGCGTGGGCACCGGCAGCGCGTTCGCGCTGCTGCCCGCGCAGAACGCCACCGGCAACTGGATCAAGGTGGTGCAGCGCGTGCCGGTGCGCATCGCGCTCGATGCCGAGCAGCTCAAGGCCAACCCGCTGCGCATCGGCCTGTCGATGGACGTCGAGGTCGACATCACGCAGAAGGCCGGCAAGATGCTGGCCGACGCGCCGCGCGCCGCCGCGCTCACGCAGACGCAGGTCTACAGCCAGCTCGACCGTGGCGCCGACGCCGAGGTCGACCGCATCGTGGCCGCCAACCTCGGCAACAGCGCGACCGCCAAGGCGGTGCACGTGCCCTCGGTGCCCGCCAACCGCGCCGCGCCCGCGATCTCGCCGGCCTCGGCCGCGCAGATCCCCGCACAAGGCCAGCCCGGTTGATCGCCACGGCGCTTTCGTTCCGACCGCTGTCGCGCTGAACCATGGCCACCGCCGCCGCACCCGCCTACGTCGCACCGCCTCCGCTCGAGGGCTCCGCCCGCGTGTGGGGGACGATCGCGCTTTCGGCCGCCACCTTCATGAACGTGCTCGACTCGTCGATCGCGAACGTGTCGCTGCCGGCCATCTCGGGCGACCTTGGCGTGAGCACCACGCAAGGCACCTGGGTCATCACCAGCTTCGCGGTGGCCAATGCCATCGCGGTGCCGCTCACCGGCTTCATGACGCAGCGCTTCGGCCAGGTCCGCCTGTTCGTGGCGAGCGTGATCCTGTTCATGATCAGCTCGCTGCTGTGCGGCCTGGCGCCGAACATGACCACGCTGATCGCGTTCCGCGCGCTGCAGGGCTTCGTCGCGGGACCGATGATCCCGCTGTCGCAGACGCTGCTGCTGTCGAGCTATCCGCGCGCCAAGGCCGGCCTCGCGATGGCCATGTGGTCGATGACCACGCTGGTCGCGCCCGTGATGGGGCCGCTGCTCGGCGGCTGGATCACCGACAACATCTCCTGGCCCTGGATCTTCTACATCAACATCCCGGTGGGCATCGTCGCCGCGGCCATCACCTGGGTGCTGTACCGCAAGCGCGAGAGCCTGACCCACAAGGTGCCGATCGACGCCATCGGCCTCGCGCTGCTGGTGATCTGGGTCGGCGCGCTGCAGCTCATGCTCGACAAGGGCAAGGAGCTCGACTGGTTCCACTCGGCGCAGATCGTCACGCTCGCGGTGGTGGCCGTCGTCGGCTTCGCCTTCTTCCTGATCTGGGAGCTGACCGAGAAGCATCCGGTGGTCGACCTGTCGCTGTTCAAGCGCCGCAACTTCTGGTCGGGCGCGGTCGCCACCGCCGTGGCCTACGGCCTGTTCTTCGGCAACGTGGTGCTGCTGCCGCTGTGGCTGCAGCAATGGATGGGCTACACCGCGACCCAGGCCGGCATGGTGATGGCGCCGGTGGGGCTGCTGGCGATCTTCCTGTCGCCGGTGGTGGGGCTGACCATCGCCAAGGTCGACCCGCGCCGCTACGCCACCTTCTCGTTCCTGGTGTTCGCGCTGGTGCTGTGGATGCGGTCGAACTTCAACACCCAGGCCGATTTCGGGACCATCATGATCCCGACCTTCATCCAGGGCATCGCGATGGCGTTCTTCTTCATCCCGCTGGTGACGGTCACGCTCTCGGGCCTCACGCCCGACCGCATCCCGGCCGCCTCGGGCCTGTCGAACTTCCTGCGCATCACGGCCGGCGCCATGGGCACCTCGATCGCCACCACGCTGTGGGAGAACCGCGCGACGCTGCACCACGCGCAGCTCGCGGAGTCGATCAACCAGGGCAACATCGCGGCCACCAGCGCGATGTCGGGCCTCGCGAGCAACGGCTTCAGCACCGAGCAGGTGATGGGCCAGATCAATCGCCTGGTCGACCAGCAGTCCTTCATGCTGGCCTCGAACGACATCTTCTATGCGTCGGCCGTGCTGTTCCTGCTGCTGATTCCGCTGGTGTGGTTCGCGCGGCCGCAATCGGGCGGCGCGGGCAGCGACGCGGCGGCCGGCGCGCACTGAGTCCGCGCTCGCCAGATCTCGCATCGACCCCCGGGTTTCGCAAGAGGCCCGGGGGTTTCGTTCGCATACAGTCGCGCGCATGGATCAGTTCGCCGCCTTGAAGGCATTTCGCGCCGTGGTCGAGGCCGGCGGCTTCACGGCCGCGGCCGAGGCCATGGACGTCTCGCACACCGTCGTCTCGCGCCAGGTCAAGCAGCTGGAGGCCGCGCTCGGCGTGCAGCTGCTCAATCGCACCACGCGCCGCTTCGCACTCACCGAGGCCGGCCAGACCTACTACCAGCACAGCCGCCAGATCCTCAACCAGCTCGAGGCCGCGGCGCTGGCCGTCGCACGGCACCAGGTCGAGCCCACGGGCCTGCTGCGCATCAATGCGCCGATGTCCTTCGGCCTGGAGGCGCTCGCGCAATGGCTGCCGGCTTTCCTCGAAGCGCATCCGCAGCTCAAGGTCGACCTGGTGTGCAACGACCGCTTCGTCGACCTGATCGAGGAGGGCTTCGACGTGGGCCTGCGGCTGGCCTATGCGCTGTCGGACTCGACGCTGGTCGTCAAGCGGCTCGCCAGCTTCGAGGAGTGGTGGGTGGCCTCGCCCGACTACCTGCGGCGGCGCGGCACGCCGGTCGTGCCCGCCGACCTCGCGGCGCACGAGTGCCTCAACTACTCGCTCGCGGGCAAGGCCGGGCAGCCGAGCTTCACCGCGCGCGACGGCAGCGTGCACACGGTCGAGGTCGGTGGCCGGCTGCAGGCCAACAGCGGCATCGTGCTGCGCACGGCCGCGCTGGCCGGCACCGGGCTCGCGCTCTCGCCGGCCTTCCTGCTGCGCGACCACCTCGCGCGCGGCGAGCTGGTCCGCGTGCTGCCGGACTTCAGCCAGCCGGCGTTGAACCTCTACGCGCTCTATCCGCAGAACCGCCACCTGTCGCCCAAGGTGCGCGCCTTCGTCGATTTCGCGGCGGCGCGTTACAGCGCCGGCTGATCGAGCAGCCGCAGCAACTCATCGGTCGAGCGCACCTCGGCCACCACGTCCGACACGCCGCGCAGCGCCGCGCGATGCAGTTCGCGATGGGCGAGCACGCCGCCGTCCTCCAGGTCGAGGTCGCGCGTCGCGCAGGCATCGCCCGCGATCAGGTTCTGGTAGCCGCGCGGCGCGGCATCGAAGGCGGTGGCCGACACGCACATGTGCGTCATCAGGCCGGTGAGGATCAAGGTGCGGATGCCGCGTGCCTGCAGCTCGGCATCGAGCGAGGTGCCCGCGAAGGCGCTCGGCGTCGCCTTCGTCAGCACCGCGTGTCGCGCGTCGGGGCGCAGTTCGGAATGGATGTGGAAGGCCGCGCTGCCCTGCGCGAAGATCGGGCTGTCCGCGGGCGCGAGGTGCTGCACATGGAACACCGGCATCGCATGCCGGTCCGCCGCCTCGATCAGCCGCCGGGCCTGGCGCAATGCCGGCAGGCCATCGGGGATCGGCATGCGGCCGTCGAAGTACTCGTTCTGGAAATCGATCGCGATCAGCGCCGTGGTGGCGGGATCGAGGCGGGTGGTCGGTTGCGCGCCGGTGAGCGTGCGGATGCTGGGATGCTGCATGGACTTCTCTGTGTGACTGAAGAAGACCGAAGCGTACGAAGCGCGGGCGTGCCGGTGTAGATGCGCCGCCGCACAAGACTTGTGCGAATCGCGAAGGTCGGCGTGCGCGGGCCGAAGCCACCTGCCTGCCGCCGATGGACCGCGGGCGATGCAGCCGCGATGTAGTTCGGAAGTGCGCGCGAAAAAGCAGCGGTCGCGTGCGCGCGGCATGCTGCGGTGCACATGCTTTGTCGTTGCGGCGACAGTGTGCCGATGGCATGCATGCCGGACATGCGTCACCGTTCGAGAAGGTTGCACTGCAGCATAGGCATTTGCCCCAGTATGCAAGCGAGAGGCGCCCCCCAACAATCGGTCCGCGCTCGATGGTGGCGCTGTGAGAACAAACGCATGACAGACTTTTTCGGTCACTACCCGGGCGGCTTCGCGAGATGAGCGACGTCATTCTCGAAACACGCCAGCTCACCAAGGAATTCAAGGGTTTCACCGCGGTCAGCAAGGTCAATCTCTCGGTCGTGCGCGGCTCGATCCACGCGCTCATCGGCCCCAACGGCGCAGGCAAGACGACCTGCTTCAACCTGCTCACGAAGTTCCTCGAGCCCACCAGCGGCACGATCCTGTTCAACGGCCAGGACATCACGGGCGAGCGCCCCGCGCAGATCGCGCGGCGCGGCATCATCCGCTCGTTCCAGATCTCGGCCGTGTTCCCGCACCTCACGCTGCTGGAGAACGTGCGCCTGGGGCTGCAGCGCAGGCTGGGCACCTCATACCACTTCTGGAAGAGCGAGAAGTCGCTCGAGCCGCTCAACGCCCGGGCCCGCGAGCTGCTCGCCGAGGTGGGCCTCGAAGAACTCGCCGAAGAGCAGACCGTGAACCTGCCCTATGGCCGCAAGCGCGCGCTCGAGATCGCGACCACGCTCGCGATGGAGCCCGAGCTGATGCTGCTGGACGAACCCACGCAGGGCATGGGTCATGAGGACGTGCATCGCGTGGCCGAGCTGATCAAGCGCGTGTCGGCGGGCCGCACCATCCTGATGGTCGAGCACAACATGAGCGTGGTCTCGACCATCGCCGACACCATCACCGTGCTGCAGCGTGGCGCCGTGCTGGCCGAGGGCCCCTACGCCGAGGTCTCGAAGAACCCGCAGGTCATGGAGGCCTACATGGGCACTACCGACGGCCAACTGCAGGGAGCCCACTGATGACCGCCGCACTCGAGATCAAGGGCCTGCAGGCCTGGTACGGCGAATCGCATGTGCTGCATGGCGTCGACATGGTCGTGCAGCCCGGCGAGGTCGTGACGTTGCTGGGCCGCAATGGCGCGGGCCGCACGACCACGCTGCGCGCGATCATGGGCCTGACCGGCGCGCGCAAGGGCAGCATCGAGGTCAATGGCCGGGAGACGATCGCGATGCCCACGCACCGCATCGCGCACCTGGGCATCGGCTACTGCCCCGAGGAGCGTGGCATCTTCGCGAGCCTGTCGTGCGAGGAGAACCTGATGCTGCCGCCGGAGCTGAAAGGCGCGGGGCAGGGCATGTCGGTCGACGAGATCTACGCGATGTTTCCGAACCTGGCGGAGCGTCGCCACAGCCAGGGCACGCGGCTGTCGGGCGGCGAGCAGCAGATGCTCGCGGTCGCCCGCATCCTGCGCACGGGCGCCAAGCTGCTGCTGCTCGACGAGATCTCCGAAGGCCTGGCGCCGGTGATCGTGCAGGCACTCGCTCGCATGATCACCACGCTGCGTTCCAAGGGCTACACCATCGTGATGGTGGAGCAGAACTTCCGCTTCGCGGCGCCGCTGGCCGATCGCTTCTACGTGATGGAGCACGGCCGCATCGTCGAGAAGTTCGGCGCCGCGGAACTCGAAGCCAAGATGCCCGTGCTCAACGAGCTGCTGGGCGTCTGAATCCCTTTCCCCTCCCGTCCACAAGACCCCGACGTTCCCGTCCTCATCTCACAAAGATTCTTTCAGGAGACTTCGCATGCAAAAGAAACTCGGCCTCATCGCTGGTGCCATCGCCGTCCTCGCCCTCGCAGCCACCGGCGCGCAGGCCCAGGAAAAGGTCAAGATCGGCTTCGTCACCGACCTGTCGAGCCTGTACGCCGACCTCGAAGGCAAGGGTGGCGCCACCGCCATCCAGATGGCCATCGACGACTTCGGCGGCAAGGTGCTGGGCCAGCCGATCGAGCTGTTGACCGCCGACCACCAGAACAAGGCCGACATCGCCGCCTCGAAGGCGCGCGAATGGATCGACACCGCCGGCGTGACCATGGTCTTCGGCGGCACCAACTCGGGCGTGGCGCTGGCCACGGCCAAGGTGGCCGAAGAGAAGAAGCGCGTGTACTTCAACAACGGCGCGGGCAGCTCGGTGCTGACCAACGAGCAGTGCAGCCCCTACACCATCCACTACGCCTACGACACGGTCGCGCTGGCCAAGGGCACGGGCGCGGCGGTGGTCGACCGCGGCGGCAAGAGCTGGTTCTTCCTGACTGCCGACTACGCCTTCGGCCATGCGCTCGAAGCCGACACCACCAAGGTGGTGAAGGAGAAGGGCGGCTCGGTGGTGGGCTCGGTGCGCCATCCGCTCAATGCCTCGGACTTCTCGTCCTTCCTGCTGCAGGCCCAGAACTCGAAGGCGCAGATCCTCGGCCTGGCCAACGCCGGCGGCGACACCATCAACGCGATCAAGGCGGCCAAGGAATTCGGCATCAACAAGTCGATGAAGACCGCCGGCCTGCTGGTGTTCCTCAGCGACATCCACAGCCTGGGCCTGAAGAACACCGAGGGCCTGCTGCACACCACGAGCTGGTACTGGGACCTGAACGACGACACGCGCAAGTTCGCCAACCGCTTCTTCGAGAAGACCAAGCGCATGCCGACCGACGTGCAGGCCGCCGATTACTCGGCCACCATGACCTACCTGAAGGCGGTGCAGGCGGCCAAGACCACCGATTCCGACAAGGTGATGGCGCAGCTCAAGAGCATGAAGATCGACGACTTCTACGGCAAGGGCCAGATCCGCGCCGACGGCAGCTTCATCCACGACATGTACCTGGTGGAGGCGAAGTCGCCGGCCGAGTCGAAGAAGCCCTGGGACTACCTGAAGGTGCTCAAGACGCTGCCGGGCGACCAGGTCTTCACGACCAAGGCCGAAACCAAGTGCGCGCTCTGGAAGTGAAGAGCGCCTGAGACCGCCCCGCCGAAGAATACGAGACCACCACGAGGATCACCACCATGAAACGCAGCGCCATCGCTTCCGCCTGTCTGCTCGCCACTGCCTTCGTGGCGGCGGGCGCCGCCCAGGCGCAGGACAAGGTCAAGATCGGTTTCGTCACCGACATGTCCAGTCTCTACGCCGACGTGGAGGGCAAGAATGGCGCGGTGGCGATCCAGATGGCCATCGACGACTTCGGCGGCAAGGTCAACGGCCTGCCGATCGAACTGCTGACCGCCGACCACCAGAACAAGGCCGACATCGCGGCTTCGAAGGCGCGCGAGTGGATCGACACGCAGGGCCTGACCATGCTGTTCGGCGGCACCAACTCGGGCACGGGTCTCGCGATGGCCAAGGTGGCGCAGGAGAAGAAGCGCGTGTTCGTGGTCAACGGCGCCGGCACCTCGGCGCTCACCAACGAGCAGTGCAGCCCCTACACCGTGCACTACGCCTACGACACCGTCGCGCTCGCCAAGGGCACGGGCGGCGCCGTGGTGGAGCAGGGCGGCAAGAACTGGTTCTTCCTGACCGCCGACTACGCCTTCGGTGCCGCGCTCGAGGCCGACACCGCGAAGGTGGTGAAGGAGAAGGGCGGCACCGTGGTGGGCGGCGTCAAGCACCCGCTCAACGCCTCCGACTTCTCGTCCTTCCTGCTGCAGGCACAGAACTCCAAGGCGCAGATCCTGGGTCTTGCCAACGCGGGCGGCGACACCATCAACGCGATCAAGGCGGCCAAGGAATTCGGCATCACCAAGTCGATGAAGATGGCCGGCCTGCTGGTGTTCATCACCGACATCCACAGCCTGGGCCTGAAGAACACCGAGGGCCTGCTGCTCACCACCAGCTGGGACTGGAACCTCGACGAACGCACGCGCGCCTTCGGCCGCAAGTTCTTCGACAAGACCAAGCGCATGCCCACCGACATCCAGGCCGCCGACTACTCGGCCACCATGACCTACCTGAAGGCGGTGCAGGCGGCCAAGACCACCGACGCCGACAAGGTGATGGAGCAGATCAAGAAGATGCCCATCGACGACTTCTACGCCAAGGGCACGGTGCGTGCCGACGGCCGCTTCGTGCACGACATGTACCTGATGCAGGTCAAGGCGCCGTCCGAGTCGCGCCAGCCCTGGGACTACTACAAGGTCGTGGCCAAGCTGCCGGGCGACCAGGTCTTCACGACCAAGGCCGAGAGCAAGTGCGCGCTCTGGAAATGACCGACCCCCGCGGGCCCGAGCGGGCCCGCGCCTGCTGAACCCCCTATGACCATTTCCCTTCCCGCCTTGTTGAGCCAGCTCCTCCTGGGGCTGGTCAACGGCTCCTTCTATGCCATCCTGAGCCTCGGGCTGGCCGTCATCTTCGGCCTGCTCAACGTCATCAACTTCGCGCACGGCGCGCTGTTCATGCTCGGCGCGGTGCTCACCTGGATGGCGATGGAATATTTCGGCATCAACTACTGGGTGATGCTGATCGCGGCACCCATCGTCATCGGCCTGTTCGGCGTGCTGATCGAGCGGCTGCTGCTGCGCTGGATCTACAAGCTCGACCACCTCTACGGCCTGCTGCTCACGCTGGGCCTCACGCTGCTCATCGAGGGCGTGTTCCGCTCCATCTACGGCGTCTCGGGCCTGGCCTACGACGCGCCCGAGGCACTCTCGAGCGCCACCGACCTGGGCTTCATGGTGCTGCCCAACTACCGCGCCTGGGTGGTCGTGGCCTCGCTGGTCGTGTGCATCGCCACCTGGTTCGTGATCGAGAAGACCCGCATCGGCGCCTACCTGCGCGCGGGCACCGAGAACCCGCGGCTGGTCGAGGCCTTCGGCGTCAACGTGCCGCTGATGATCACGCTGACCTATGCCTTCGGCGCGGGCCTGGCGGCCTTCGCGGGCGTGCTGGCCGCGCCGGTGATCCAGGTCTCGCCGCTGATGGGCCAGAACCTGATCATCGTGGTGTTCGCCGTCGTCGTGATCGGCGGCATGGGCTCGATCATGGGCGCCATCCTCACCGGGCTGGGGCTGGGCGTGATCGAGGGCTTCACCAAGGTCTTCTATCCCGAGGCCTCGTCCACCGTCGTGTTCGTGATCATGGTCATCGTGCTGCTGGTGCGTCCTGCCGGCCTGTTCGGCAAAGAGAAGTGAGAGCAGGCGGCATGAACATGAAAAAGATCTCCACCGTCTTCTACGGCCTGCTGCTCGTCGCGCTGGTGCTGGCGCCGTTCTTCGGCGCCTACCCGGTGTTCGTGATGAAGCTCTTGTGCTTCGCGCTGTTCGCCTCGGCCTTCAACCTGCTGCTGGGCTTCACCGGGCTCCTGTCCTTCGGCCATGCGGCCTTCCTCGGCGGCTCGGCCTACGTGGCCGGCCATGCGATCAAGGTCTGGGGCCTCACGCCCGAACTGGGCCTGATCGCGGGCACGCTGGTGGGCGCGCTGCTGGGCTGGCTGTTCGGCGTGCTGGCCATCCGTCGCCAGGGCATCTACTTCGCGATGATCACGCTGGCCTTGGCGCAGATGATGTTCTTCGTCGCGCTGCAGGCGAAGTTCACCGGCGGCGAAGACGGCCTGCAGGGCGTGCCGCGCGGCAAGCTGTTCGGCCTGCTCGACCTGAGCAACGACCTGACGATGTACTACGTCGCGCTGGCGATCGTGGCTGCCGCCTTCCTGCTGATCGTGCGCACCATCCACTCGCCGTTCGGGCAGGTGCTCAAGGGCATCAAGGAGAACGAGCCGCGGGCGCTGTCGCTGGGCTACGACGTGGCGCGCTTCAAGCTGCTGGCCTTCGTGATCTCGGCGGCGCTGTCGGGCCTGGCGGGGTCGCTCAAGACGCTGGTGCTGGGCTTCGCGACCCTGTCGGACGTGCACTGGACCGCGTCGGGCCAGGTGATCCTGATGACGCTGGTGGGCGGGCTGGGCACCCTGTCGGGCCCGCTGGTGGGATCGGCCGTGGTCGTGCTGCTGGAGAACAAGATCGGCGAGCTGGGCAACCTGCTCGCGCGCATCACCACCATCGACTGGTTCAACACCCTGGGCGAGTCGGTGACCATGGTCACGGGCCTGATCTTCGTGATCTGCGTGCTCGCCTTCCGCAAGGGGATCATGGGCGAGATCATCGCCTTCATCGATCGGCGCAAGGCCCGATGAAGGCACGGGTGCGGGCGCCGGCCTAGAGCTTCAGCGGCGCCACGTACCCCGTCATCTCCAGGTAGCCGCGCCCCAGGCGCTTGCCCTGGCCATCGAGCAGGTCACTCAGGCCTTCCCAGTACACGCCGCCGGTCGAGCCGCGGCTGTCGAGCTCCTGGTCGTCGAGCAGTGCGCGCACCTCGAACTCGCCCGCGGGCGTGCGCACGCGCCATTGCACGGGGTAGCGCGCCTGCGTGCGCGGGCTGTTCCAGGAGCGGCCGGTCTCGAAGCGCACCTCGTCGGGGCCGAACACGCGCAGCGTGCCGTCGCTCGCGCGGAACGAACCGCCCGACCACAGCGCGCTGCCGTCGGCGCGGCGCAGATGGAAGGCCGTGAGCGCGCCACCGTCGTCGAGGTTCATGCCGATCCAGTCCCAGCCCACGGCCTCGGGGTGCAGCAGCGCCTCGCTCCATTCGTGGTCGAGCCAGGCCTTGCCGCGCACCGCGAAGGGCTGGCCGTCGAGCACGATACGGCCCTGTGCCGCGAGCTGCGGTTCGCTGTAGTAGTAGCTGGCCTGGGCCTCGTCGGGCCCCTTGCGCGAGAGGCCCGCGCGGCCCTGCAGCAGCACCGGCTGGGTGGGCGCGAAGCGCAGCTCGAGCGTGAAGCCGCTGGCGGGAATGCGGGCCGTGTAGCCGTCCGCGCCGCGCAGCAGCGACCAGTCGCGCAAACGCAGCGCGGTGTCGGTTTCGCTGGCCGAAGCGCCGCCGAGGCCCGCGCGCGCGATGCGCTGGTCGTGCCGCAGCGCGCGGCCCTCGAGGTCGGTGACGGCCGCGTGCGCGAACACGAGTTGCTGCGCCGCGAACTTCGAGCGCATGCCCTGCGTGGCGTCGACGCGCGAGCGGAAGAAGGTGACCTGGAAGCCGAAGGCGCGGCCGCCCTCGGCCTGCGCATGGCCCGTGATGTACCACCACTCGGTGCGCAGCTCGGGATGGCTGCCGAAGTCGCGCGGGAACTGCAGCGTGCGCGGCGGCAGGGCCCAGGCGGGCGCGAGGCCTGAAGAGGCGGCGAGCGCCGCGAGCAGGAGGTCGCGGCGCGACAGGAGGGCGGGTGGCATGGCCGCACGAGTCTACAAGCGCCCTCGTCACGCGTTGTAACCCGCGCGCGGGCGAAAGCGATTACCGTGGGCCGGCCCATAAAAAGAAGGAGACGAGATCCATGAAGCGCACGCCCAGCCCGCGCACTGTCGCGCGGCGCATCGCATCCCCCCGTTCCGGTTCCCTCGCCCTGCGGCTTGCGCCGCTGGCCGCGCTGCTCGCGCTCGCGGGCTGCGCCTCGGGACCGCCCGCCGAAACACCGCAATCGACGAGTACACCGTCGCGCGCGCCCTCGTCCTTCGCCGTGCCCGGCCTCGAGAAGCCGGCCGAGGTGCTCGTCGACCGCTGGGGCGTGCCGCACCTCTACGCGGGCACGCTCTACGACGCCTTCGTCGCGCAGGGCTTCATCGCCGCGCGCGACCGGCTCTGGCAGATGGACCTGTGGCGCAAGCGCGGCCTCGGCGAGATGGCGCAGGACTTCGGCCCCGCCTGGGTCGAGAGCGACCGCGCCGCGCGTGCCGTGCTCTACCGCGGCGACATGTACCGCGAGTGGCTGGCCTACGGCTCCGATGCCAAGCGCGTGGCCGAGGCCTTCACGGCCGGCGTCAATGCCTACGTGGCGCAGGTGCGCGCGCAGCCCGACCTGCTGCCGCCGGAGTTCAGGCTGCTCGGCTACCAGCCCGCGACCTGGTTGCCCGAGGACGTGGTGCGCATCCGCCACCATGGCCTCACGCTCAACCTCACGTCCGAGATCGAACGCGCGCGCGCCTACTGCGCGGGCGGGCCCGGCATCAAGGCCGACTGGCTGCGGCGCGAGCTCGACCCGCCCGTCAACCCGCGCGTGCCGCCCGGGCTCGATCCCTGCACCGTGCCCGCCGCCGAGCTGCGCGCGGCCTATCTGCGCGCCACCGAGGCACCGCAGTTCACCAAGGCCAACACGCTATTGCCGCAGCAGGGCGCGGGCCCCGGCAGCTTCGCGGTGTCGCAGGCAGGCGACGAGGCACGGGCCGAGCAGGGTGACCCCACCGCCGCCTACGGCAGCAACAACTGGGTGATCGCGCCCAAGCTCAGCGCCACCGGCCGGCCGATCCTCGCGAACGATCCGCACCGCGCGCACGGTGCGCCGAGCCTGCGCTACATGACGCACCTGAGCGCGCCGGGCATGGATGCCATCGGTGCCGGCGAGCCCTTCCTGCCGGGCCTGTCGATCGGCCACAACGGCACCATCGCCTTCGGCCTCACGCGCTTCTACATGGACCAGGAGGACCTCTACGTCTACCAGCTCAATCCGCGCAATCCCAACGAGTACCGCTACCAGGGCCGCTGGGAGCCGATGCTGCGCGTGACCGAGCGCATCGCGGTCAAGGGCGAGCGCGTGCCGCGCGAGCTGGTCAACAGCTTCACGCGCCACGGGCCGGTGCTGCTGTCGGAGCCCGGCAAGCGCCGCGCCTATGCGTTGCGCGCCGCCTGGCTCGAGCCGGGCATGGCGCCGTACTTCGGTTCGATGGACTACATGCGCGCGCAGAACTGGGACCAGTTCCGCGCCGCCATGAACCGCTGGGGCGCGCCCGGCGAGAACCAGGTCTATGCCGACCGCAACGGCAACATCGGCTGGATCCCCGGCGGCCTCACGCCGATCCGCCCGAACTGGGACGGCCTGATGCCGGTGCCGGGCGACGGCCGCTACGAGTGGTCGGGCTTCCGCAACGGCGACGAGCTGCCCTCCGAGTTCAATCCCGCGCGCGGCTACGTGGTGACCGCGAACGAGAACAACATCCCGAGCGAGCATCCGGCCGCGAAGAAGGGCATCGGCTACGAATGGAGCGACGCGGCGCGCGCGCGGCGCCTGAAGGAGCTGTTCGCTGCGAAGGTGGCCGCGGGCCAGCGCTTCACGCTCGAGGATTCGCAGCGCATGCAGAACGACATCGTCGCCACGCCGGCGCAGCGCCTGCTCAAGCTGCTCGCGGGCCTGGGCAGCAGCGATGCGCAGACCGCGGCCGGCCTCGCGCTGCTGCAGGGCTGGGACGGCACCATGGACCGCGACAGCGCGGCCGCCGCGCTCTACGAGGTCTGGAGCAGCAAGCCGCTGCGCCAAGCCGTGCTCAAGGCCGGCGCGGGCGAATCGGCCGTGCAGTACGCGCTGCCGGGCGACAACACGCGCATGGTCCTGCTGCTCGAGAACCCGTTCGGCTGGGTCAGCAACGCGCAGCGCGATGCGATGCTGGTGCAGACCATCGCGCCCGCCATGCAGGAACTGAGCAACAAGCTCGGCCCCGACCCCGCGGCCTGGAAGTGGGGCGCGCTGCACCGTGCCGAGTTCCGCCATCCGCTCGGCGGCATCGTCGATGCGGCCACGCGCAGGAAGCTCGACGTGGGCGACTGGCCGATGTCGGGCTCGGCCTTCACGCCGATGGCCGCGAGCTACCGCGCGAGCGACTATCGACTGACCTCGGGTGCGTCCTTCCGCATGGTGCTCGACGTGGGCAACTGGGATGCCTCGCGCGTCATCAACACGCCGGGCCAGTCGGGCAACCCCGACAGCCCCAACTACCGCGACCTCGCGCCGCTGTGGCTCGAAGGCAAGTACGTGCCGCTGGTCTATAGCCGCGCGGCCGTGGAAAAGGAAACGGTGGAGCGGATTCGTTTGACGCCCGCGCCGTGAAGCCGCGCAGCGGAGCCTAGACTGCGCTTTTTTTGCATCGGGCCCGCACCATGACCTTCGACGAACTCCAGCGCCGACTCGCCGAGGTACCGGCGCGCCACAAGGAGATCTCGGTCATCGCGAGCCTCGACGACGAGCCCGCGCGGCCCAGCGCGCGCCTGCTCGACATCGCGCTGCGCGCCGCCTCGGCCGCGCGCGAGATCGCGCTGAGCGTCTACGACGGCCGCCCCTCGAGCGAGCCGCACTGGTTCGACACCTGGCCCGGCGAGCACTACCGCCTGCTCGCCGCGCTGGTGCGCACGCTGAAGCCGATGCGCGTCGTCGAGATCGGCACCTTCACCGGCATGGGCACGCTCGCGCTCGCGCAGGAATTGCCCGCGGGCGGCAGCGTGACCACCTTCGACCTGCATCCCTGGCACGGCTTCGAACAGACCTGGCTCGCGCCCGGCGATTTCGAGCACGGGCGCGTGCGCCAGGTGCTGCACGACATCTCCGCGCCCGGCGGCATCGAGGCGCATCGCGCGCTGTTCGAGGCGGCCGACCTGGTCTTCGTCGACGGACCCAAGGACGGCCACACCGAGGCAAGGATGCTCGACAACCTCGCCACGCTGAGATTGCCCGCGCATGCGCTGGTCGTGTTCGACGACATCCGCGTGATGAACATGGTCGCGACCTGGCGGCGCATCGCACGGCCCAAGCTCGATCTCACGTCGTTCGGCCATTGGAGCGGCACCGGCCTGATCGACTGGAACGCTTAGCGCAATCGGGTTGCATCGCCCGATCGCGGCGATGAACGCGTGCCGCGAAGTCTTCCGTATTCACTTCCCCTTGTCGCATGCAACGCTGTTGCATGCGCATGACTTTTGGCACTGTTTGATGCGATGCGCGATGCATACGCTCGGTCCCCTTCGATGCATGGCCCGAGATGCCGCGCATCGGAATCCGACGCCGCTGCATTGCAGCCGCACTCATCGATCAGTTGCTACAGAGGGGGAGAACCCATGAGATTCAAATTTGCAATGGCCGCCGCGGCGGTCGCATTGGCCGTCGCCGCGTGCGGCGGTGGTGGCGGCGGAGGCTCCGGCTTCGCGTTCCTGCCGCCCGGCCAGAACGGCGGTGACCCCGGCGGTCCCGGTGACCCGGGCGGCCCTGGCGGCCCCGGCACGCCCGCACGCAAGGATGCGAAGGTCACGGGCCGCGTCACCAATGCGCTCGACGGCGCCGGCATCGCGCAGGTCAAGGTCACGGCCGGCGGCGTCAGCGCCACGACCGCGGACGATGGCTCGTACACGCTCGAGGGCATCACCAACGGCGCCTCGGTGCTGCTGAGCTACGAGAAGAACGGCTTCGCACCGCAGAGCCGTTCGACCGCCGCGCTCGCGCCGGCCGAGGCCAGCACCGTCATCAACATTCCGATGCTGCCGGTGGCGTTCAGCGACACCTTCAACCCGGGCGCCGCGCGCGACCTCGCGGTGCCGGGCTCGACCGCCATGGTGCGCCTGCCCGCCAATGCGCTGCGCCGTGCCGACGGCAGCGCGCCCACCGGCCAGGTCACCGGCCGGCTCACGCCGATCGCACCCGCGACCAACGTCAACCTGATGCCCGGCAACTACCTCGCGGCCACCAGCGGCGACCCCGCGGCGATGGAGAGCTTCGGCGCGCTCGACGCCAGCTTCGTCGATGCGGACGGCGCACCGCTGCAGCTCGCGCAGGGCGTGAGCGCCACCGTGCGCATCGCGCCGTCGTCGCGCAGCGCCGCGCTGCCGCCGACGGTGCCGCTGTTCTTCTACAACACGGCCACGGGCCTGTGGGTGGAAGAGGGCAGCGCGAGCCTGCAGGGCACCGCGCCCAACCAGTACTATGAAGGCACGGTCACGCACTTCACGACCTGGAATGCCGACCAGATCTACAACACGGTGCGCGTCAACGGCTGCGTGCAGAACGCGGCGGGCGAACGCGTCGCGGGTGCGGTCGTGGTCTCGGAAGGCAAGTCGTACAGCGGTGCAGGCTCGGCCATCACCGATGCGGAAGGCAAGTTCTCGGTGTCGGCCAAGCGCAGCAGCGAGGCCTTCGTGGTGGCGAGCAAGAACGCCGAGCTCTCCAATGCGGCGAATGCCACGCTGGGCGAGCAGGACCTCACGCTCGACGGCTGCCTCACGCTGACGAGCTCGGCCATGTCGATCAAGCTGACCTGGGGCGAGAAGCCGTACGACCTCGACGCGCACACGATGGGCGCGAACGTGGGTGAAGAGGTCTACTTCGCCGACAAGGGTTCGCTGGCGACCGCACCGTTCGTGGGCCTCGACGTGGACGACGTGGACAGCTTCGGTCCCGAGTACACGACCTTCGCGAAGCTGGCGCGCAACCGCACCTACCGCTTCTTCGTCGACAACTACTCGCGCACCTACGAACCCGGTCAGACCGGATCGCCCGCACGCGTGGAACTGAGCAATCGCGGTGCCCAGTCGGTCTTCTCGCCGCCGGCGGGCGAAGTCCCGGACTCGACGCGCTACTGGCACGTCTTCGACCTGCGCACCGACGACAACTGCAACGCCACGGTCGTGCCGGTCCAGAAGTTCCTGGCGAACAAGCCGCCCGAAATCAACACCGACGCGAACGCCCAGTACTGCAACTGAGCGGCATGAACGACGGCCGGCGCGAGCCGGTCGTCTTCAGCCGAAAAAGAAAAGGGAGCAGGGGGAAAAGGCGCGCAGACAAAGCGCCGGCAGGCACGGGACCGCGGACATCCGCAGGTCGCGTGCCTGTTTTTTTTGCCCGCGCGAAGCGGCGCCTACCAGTCTTCCTTCACCGCCAGCACCGCATCCTTGCCGGCCGCGGCGCGCCCCGCCATCCACGCGGTGACGGTGCCCGCGGCCACCACGGCCGCGCACAGCGCGAGCAGCCGGCCCCAGGGCAGCAGCAGGTCCATGGTCCAGTGGAAGCTCTGCGGATTGACCACCTTCACCAGCACCACCGACACCGCGAGGCCCAGGCCCAGTCCGGCCACCGCGCCGATGGCGGTCCAGGCGGCGCCTTCGCCGGCCACCACCGCGAGCACCTGCGCGCGCGTGAAGCCCAGGTGGGCGAGCAGGCCGAATTCCTTGCGCCGCGCGAGCACCTGCGCGCTGAAACTCGCGGCGATGCCGAACAGCCCGATCGCGATCGCCACCGCCTGCAGCCAGTAGGTCACGGCGAAGCTGCGGTCGAAGATGCGCAGCGAGACCGCGCGGATCTGGCCGACGGATGCGATCTCCACGTCCGAGCCCGCGCGTTGCGCCGCCAGTGCGCGCACCGCTTCCTGCACCGCGCCTTCCGAGGCGCCGGGCGCGAGCCACAGCGCGATGTCGCTGACGTCGCGATCGCCGGTCAGGCGCTCGAAGTCGCGTGCCTCGATCGCGATGGCACCGAACTGCCGCGCATAGTCGCGCCACACGCCGGCCACGAAGAAGGTGGCCGGTGCGCCGCCCGCGGCGGGCGCCAGCGCGTTCGACAGCGGCGCGAAGCTGCTGCCGGGCCTGGCGCCGTAGAGCTCGACCATCGGCTCGCTCACGTAGATGCCGATCTGCCCCTCGGGCACCGGCAGCGCGCCGCCCACCAGCGGCAGCGCCTGCGCCACGCCGCCTTCGAGGTGGCGCGAGATCAGGGTCACCGCGGGCTGCGCCGTATCGAGCTGCAGCGAGCGCGTGCGCAGCGTGCCGCTGCGTTCCACGCCGGGCAGCCGCGACAGCGCCTGCACGAGCTCGGGCGCGAAGGTCGCGGTGTCGGTGCTGCTCTCGGCGCCGCTGTTGCCGCCGCGCCCGCTCAAGGTGGCGCGCACATAGAGGTCGGCCGGCAGCACGATGTCGAGCCAGTGCGTGACCGAGTCGCGAAAGCTCGCGACCATCACCGTGAGCGCGACCGCGAGACTGAGGCTCGCGACCACGCCGCTGACCGCCACCGCCGCGGTGCCGCGCATGCGGCGCGCGCGCTCGATCGCCAGCATCGGCAGCACGCGGCGCGACAGCAGTGGTGCGATGCGGTCGTAGAGCAGCGCGATCAGCCAGGGCAGCGCGGTGATGCCGCCGACCAGCAGGCAGGCCACCGACAGGTAGGCCGCCACCGGCACGCCGCGGATCGCGGGCAGGTTGGCGAGCGCCACGCCCAGCGCGATCAGGCCCAGCGCCAGCCAGTGGCTGCGGCCCTGCGCGGGCGGCGCGCCCAGGCCCTTGAGCGTCTGCGCCTCGGGCAGCGCCTGCGCCGCGCGCGCGGGCCACCAGCCGCCCACCAGCGCGGCCGCCACGCCGAGCGCGCCGTAGAGCAGGGCCGAGGCGCTGCTCCAGTGCAGCGTGGGCGCCACGCCCTCGAAGTAGCCGCCGCCGAGGTCGCCGCCGAGCACGCGCAGCGCGACGTCGGCCAGCGCGGTGCCGAGCGCGAGCCCGGCCACGCTGCCGATCAGCCCGAGCACCAGCGACTCGGCCAGCACCAGCCGCAGCCGCTGGCGCGGCGTGAGGCCCAGCACGCCGAGCAGCGCGAACTGCTGCGCGCGCTTGGCGACGCTGAGCGCGAGCACCGAGAACACCAGGAAGGCGCCGGTGAACAGCGCCACCAGCGCCAGCACCGTGAGGTTGACGCGGTAGGCGCGCGAGAGGTTGCTCACGCGCTCGGCCGAATCGCCGGGCTCGGCGAACTGCAGGCCGGCGGGCCAGCCGGGCGTGGCCTGCAGCGCCGCGATGAAGGCCGCGCGGTCCGTGCCGGCGGCCAGCCGCAGGTCGATGCGGCTGAGCTGGCCGAGCCGGCCGAAACGCTCCTGCGCGGTGGCGATGTCCATCACCGCGATCGCGCCGCCGCCGGCCGCCACGTGGCCGGCCACGCGCAGCCGCTGCCAGTCGGCGCCGCTGCGCAGCTGCACGCTCTCCTCGGCACCGGCCGGCGCCTGCGCGGGCAGGCCGAGCGCGCTGCGCGCGGCGGCGTTGAGGAACACCAGGCCGGGCGCGAACAGCGCGAAGCGCTCGGCGTTCGCATCGGGCTGCGGCATCAGCGCCGGCGCGATCGCGGGCAGCGCGAGCGCGTCGACGCCGATCGCGCGCAGCGGCACCTGCCGTTCCTCGCCATCGGGCGTTGCGGCGACCAGCGCGAGCGCCTGGAACTCGAGCACCGGGCTCGCCAGCGTCACCTGCGGACGGCGCGCCAGTGTCTCGAACACCGCCTCGTCGAAGCCGCCCTGCGGCGCGCGCAGCTCGAGGTCGGGCTGGCCGTTGACCGAGCGCACCGCGCTCGAGAACTCGTCGAGCGCCGAGGCGTTGATGAGCTGCACCGAGAACGCGAGCGCCACGCCCAGCATCACGGCCAGCACCGCCGCCGCGTTGCGCCAGGGGTGGTGGCGCAGTTCCTGCCAGGAGAAGGTGGTGAGCAATGCACGCATGGGGCGATTGTGGCGGGGCGGGGCAAGGCCTTCGCGGCGTGGCACCATCCGGGCCTGTGTCCCTGCCCGAGGAATCGACGATGCGGCTTCTCTCCCGCGGCCCCCAAGCCTCGCTCCGGCGCCTGGCGCTGCTGTCCATGGCCTCGGCGCTGGCGCTGCTGCTGGTCGGCCCCGCCGCCGCGCAGTCGCCGCCCGGCGCCGCGCTCTCGCTCGCGAGCGACCCGGCCCTGATCGCGCGCACCGCGCTCGACGCCGAGCGCGGCACCGTGGTGGTGGGCCTGCTGCGCGGCGGCAAGGCCAGCTACGGCGCGGCCTACAACCCCGAGCCGCCCACGCCGCCGCGCGCGCTGTCTTCCGAGAGCGCCGAGCAGCCGATGTTCGAGATCGGCTCGGTCACCAAGGTCTTCACCGGCCTGCTGCTCGCGCAGGCGGTGGAGCGCGGCGACATGAAGCTCGACGACAACCTGGGCCAGCTGATGGCCGGCAAGATCAAGGCGCCGCTGTCGCCGGCGGTGGCCTCGGTCACGCTGCGGCAGCTGGTGACCCACACCGGCTGCATGCCGGTGATGGCCGACGGCGTGACCGGCGGCCCGGCGCTGGCCTCGCAGATGCGCGCCTTCGAACGCCAGGAGCTCTACGACGCGCTGCCGCGCATCAAGCTGCTGGGCGCCGCGCCGCCCTGCGCGGGCGCGTACAGCAACTACGGCATGGCGCTGGTCGGCCTGCTGGTGGCCGACCGCTACAACACCACCTGGAGCGAGCTGGTGCGCGCGCGCATCACCGAGCCGCTGGGCATGAACGACACCGTGATCCTGCTCGGCGACAAGGCCTCGCGCATGGCGCCGGCCTTCGCGGGCGACCGGCGCCAGTCGCTGCTCGACATGAAAGCCTATGCGCCGATCGCCGCGCTGCGTTCCACCGCGGCCGACATGATGGTCTTCAGCCGCGCCATCCTCGCCGGCGCCAGCGGTCCTTTCGGGCCGGCCGCGGTGCGGCTGCTCACGCCGCTGGCCAATTACGAGGGCGCCGAGATCGGCTATGCGGTGATGGTGCGCGGCGCCGAGGGCGCTCGTCGCACCTACTACCACGCGGGCGTCACCGAGGGCTACCGCACCCTGTGGCTGCTCGCGCCCGACACCGGCGAGGCCATGATCCTCCTGAGCAGCAACACGCGCGCGCCGCTGCAGCGCGTGATGCTGGCGATCGGCAAGAGCCGCTATCCGGTGCCCACGGTCGAGGTGCCGGTCGATGCCGACCGGCTGGCCGAGTACCGCGGCGAGTACCGCGTCACGAAATCCAAGTCGCTCGACTTCACCGTGCGCGGCGGCCGCTTGCTGGTGCGCGAGAGCGGCCGCGGCTACAACCCGCTCAAGCCGATCGGCACCGACCGCTTCACGGTGGGCGAGATCGGCGCGCAGGTCGTGTTCCAGCGCGAGGGCGGGCAGGTGGTGGGCGTGACGCTGTCGCAGGGCGGCGCGCAGGTCGTCGGGCGCAGGGTGCGCGAAGGCGCGCTGGTGGACTAGCTGGTGGGCTGACGTCGGTCGGCGGCGTCGAGCAACTGCTCGATCCACGCCGCCCGTATCGCGCCCGGCACGCGCGTGCCGTCGCCGAAGATCAGCGTGGGCGTGCCGCTCACGTCGTAGCGCTTGCCCAGCGCCGCGTTGCGCTGCAGCGCCGGGGCATCGCAGCGACCCGCGGGCGCGCCGGGGTCGATGCCCTTCTCGATCCATTGCTCCCAGTTCATGGCCGGTCGGGCGCTGCACAGGATGTTGCGCGCCTTGGCCACCGATTCCTCGCCGAGCACCGGATAGAGGAAGACATGGACGGTGACGTTGCCGATCGCCTTCAGGTCCTTGTCGACGCGCTGGCAGTGGCCGCAGCGCGGATCGGAGAAGACCGCGATGCGGCGCTTGCCGTTGCCATGCACCAGCGTGATCGCGTCCTGGAGCGGCAGCTTGTCGAAGTCGAAACCCTCGATCTTCTTGAAGCGGCCCACGACATCGTCGCGCCGCGTCTGGGCATGGCCGATGGTGGCGGTGGCGCCCCAGGTGCAGGTGGCGAGCAGAAGGCGGCGGCGGAGGTTCATCGAGACGGTCCCTGACATCGTTGTGAGCGTGGATGCGGTTCGGGCGCGCGGCGAAGGTTCCCGGACCGCGTGCGCATCAATGCACTGCGTCGTGCAAGGTGCGCATTTCGTCCGCGGCATGGCGCGGCCACAGCGCGAGACCGCCCGCGAGGCTCCAGGCCTGCGCATGGCCGAGACGGCGCAGCGCGCGTGCCGCCTGCGCGCTGCGGTTGCCGCTGCGGCAGAAGAACAGGATCGGTGTTTCGTTCGGCAGCGCCAGCCAGTCGGGCAGGGCGTTGAGCAGCCGCGAGAGCGGCACGGCCTGGCGCCGTGCGGCGTCGAGCACGCCGGGCTGGCCGAGCCGCTGCTCGTAGGGCTCGCGCACGTCGACCAGCAGCAGGCCCGGATGCTTGCGCAGCAGCGCGGCCGAGGCCTCGGGCGACAGCTCGGGCGTGCCGCTGCCGGCGCAGCGGTCGACCCGCGCGCCGCAGGCCATGGTCCGGTACTCGGTGAGCCCGAGGTCGCGCTCGAGCGCCGCCTTCGCGCTCGCGAAGCCCTCCGCGTCGAGGTGGCCGTCGAGCACGTCGTCGAGCAGCGGCTGGGCCATGCGCTCGGTGACCAGCGTGCTCGCGAAGCGGTCGTCGTAGTCGTGGCCCGGCAGCAGCAGCGTATCGGGCTTGAGGGCGCGCTGCAGCTTCAGCAGCGACGGGCCGAAGGCCAGCGGCCGGCTCTGCGCGAAATCGCTGCGGCCCAGCGCGCCGGGCATCACGGTGTCGCCGACGAAGGCCAGGCGCAGCCCCTTGGCGTCGCGCAGCAGGTAGACGGTGGAGTCGGCGGTGTGGCCCGGCACGGCCAGCCGCGTGAGGCGCAGCGCGCCGAGCGCGATCTGCGTCGCGCCTTCGGGCCAGCCGAGCGCGTCCACCGCGCCCGGTGCCAGCTGCTGCGCCGGCACGGCGGCGCGCAGTTCGGGCCCCGAGGAGGCATGGTCGCCATGGCTGTGGGTGTCGAGCACGGCCGCCAGCGTGTAGCCGTGGCAGCCCAGCCATTGGGTCAGCTGCGCATTCAGTTCGGGCAGCGGATCGATGACCACGCAGCGCCGGCTCTCGGCATCGGCCAGCAGGTAGCAGCAGGCGCCGTCCACCACGAAGCGGGTCAGGCGCTCGGGTGGCTGCGCCTCGTTCTGCGGCACCGGGCCCAGGCAGCTCTGGCGCAGCGACTCGCCGCAGGCGCGGATGCGCGCGCAGGCCTCGTCGATGAAGGCATCGTCGCTGGCCGGGCCGAAGGACAGCCGCACCGCCGACGCGGTCTGCCAGGCGGGCAGCCCCATCGCCTCGAGCACGTCGCTGGGCCGGGCCTTCGCCGCGCCGCAGGCCGAGCCGCCGCTCACGCGCATGTCGGCCGCGTCGAACAGGTCCAGCAGCAGCTTGGAGCTCAGGCCCGGCACCGAGAAGTTCAGCGTGGTCGGCAGGCACAGCGCGCTCGGCGCATTGAAGACCAGGCCCGGGAAGGCCTCGGCCAGCGCGGTGGCCAGGCGATCGCGGCAGGCCGCGAGCGCATCGGCGCGGCGGAAGGTGAAGCCCTCCTCGAGTGCGCCCAGCACCGCGCCGAGTGCGGCGATGCCCGACATGTTCTCGGTGCCCGAGCGCAGCGAATCCTCCTGGCCGCCGCCGGCCATCAGCGGCGTGAAGGGCGCGCCCTCGCGCACGTAGAGCAGGCCGATGCCCTTGGGCGCATAGAGCTTGTGGCCCGAGAAGGGCGCGTAGTCGATAGTCCGCTCGCCCAGGCGCAGCGGCAGCTTGCCGAGCGCCTGCACGCTGTCGACCATCCACAGCGCCGGGCTGCAGACCAGCGCGGCCGCGATGCCGTCGAGGTCGCTGACCACGCCGGTCTCGTTGTTGGCGGCCATGGTGCAGACCATGCCGGCGCGCGGCGCGTGCGCGCGCAGCCAGTCGAGGTCGTGGCGGCCGTTGCGGCCCACGGGAATCGCCAGCACCTCGAGGTCGAGGCCCAGCAGCGCGTTCCAGTGGCGCAGCGCCTCGGGCACGGCCTTGTGCTCGGTGGCGCCGTAGAGCAGCAGCTCGGGCACGCTCTCGCCGGCCTGGCGCCGCGCGCGCAGCGCGTTCAGGGCCGACAGCACGGCGGTCTGGATGCCCTCGGTCGCGCCGCTGAGGAACAGCAGCCGCCCCTTGGGCGCGCCGATCGCGCGGCGGGCGCGCTCACGCACCGCGTCCATCAGCGCCCGGGCCTTGAGGCCGGTGTTGTGGATGCTGCTGGGGTTGCCGAAATCGCCGGCCATGGCGGCCAGCGCGGCGTCGCGGGCCTGGGGCAGAACGGGGGTGGTGGCGTTGGCGTCGAGGTAGATGTCCATGCCTCGATTCTGCGAAGCCGCGACAGGAAAAGGCTTGCGTTGTAGACTCGATTTTCCTGGGTTTTGAGAATCAGATTCTATTTTTCATGGCAAAGATAAAATTGGACGCCATAGACAGGAAGATTCTCGAGCTGCTGCAGCTCGACGCCGGGCGCCAGATCGCCGAGCTGGCGAGCGAGGTCGGCCTGTCGCAGACGCCGTGCTGGCGCCGCATCCAGCGGCTCAAGGAGGCCGGCGTGATCACGCGCAACGTGATGCTGGTCGATCCGCAGAAGGTCAACGTCGGCGTGACGGTGTTCGTCGCCGTGCGCACCAGCACCCATACGCAGGCCTGGTTCGATCGCTTCAAGGCCGTGGTCGACGTGATCCCCGAGATCGTCGAGTTCTATCGCATGAGCGGCGAGATCGACTACCTGCTGCGCGTGGTGGTGCCCGACATCGCGGCCTACGACAAGGTCTACAAGCGGCTGATCGCCGATACCGAGCTGTTCGACGTCAGTTCCAGCTTCGCGATGGAGGAGATCAAGTTCACGACCGCGCTGCCGCTGTCGTACGCACAGTAGCGAAGGGATCAGGCCGGATGGGCGAGCGCGAACAGCGCGCGCGCCATCGCGTCGATCTCGTCGCGCATCGCGAGCGTGGCCAGCCATGGTGTCGGAATGCCCGCCACGCCGTGGAAGGCGCCCGCGAGCTGGCCGCAGATGGCGGCCGTGGTGTCGGCGTCGTCGCCGAGGTTGGCGGCCGCGAGGATCGCTTCCTCGAAGGAGTCGGCCTGCGCGAAGCACCACAGCGCCGCCTCGAGCGATTCCACGCAATAGCCCGAGCCCTTGATCGCATCGCGCGGCTTGTCGCGCCAGCGGCCGGCCGCGAGCGCGGCCACGCCGGGGCTCGGTGCTTCGCCGAGGTCGCGCGGCGCGAGGATCGACGCCTTGTCCTCGCCGCGCAGCGCGGCCTGCAGCTGCAGCGCGAACAGGCGCGAGCAGGCGATGGCTTCGGCCGCGCCGTGCGTGGTGCGCGTGCTGTCGGCGGCAAGCCGCAGCAGTGCGGGCGTATCGGCCACGCCGAACATCGCGACCGGCGCGAGCCGCATCAGCGCACCGTTGCCGGCGGTGCGTGGGTCTGGATCGCCCGCGAAGGGATCGCCGTTCGCGAGGTAGCGCGACAGCGCGTTCGACACCGTGATGCCGATGTCGAAGCAGCGTCCGTTGCTGCTCATGTAGCCCACGCTGCGCCAGTTGCAGTAGCGGTTCATCTGGTCGACGGCATCGAAGCCGCGGCAATGGACCAGGCTGGCCGCGAGGCACAGCGCCATCGAGGTGTCGTCGGTCCATTCGCCGGGCGCGAGGCCGAAGGGCCCGCCGCCCTGCATGCCGGTGACGGGCACGAAGCTGCCGCGCGGGCTGAATTCCACGCGCGTGCCCACGGCATCGCCGCAGGCCAGGCCGAGCAGGGCGCCGCGGAAGCGGTCTTCGGACGAGACGGCCATGGCCTCAGCCTGCCCGCAGCCGGTCGCGCACGGCCATCAGCGCGAAGCCCAGCAGGTTCTGGCCGCGCCAGCGCGCCGGCTCGCGCGCGTCGGCATGGCTCGCGGCCATGCCGATGCCCCAGACCGCGTCGTAGGGGCTGGCCTCCACCAGCACCTGCTCGCCGGTGCGCAGCAGGAATTCGCCCATCGCCACGTGCTGCGAGAACTTCGCGAGGTTGCCCTGCACGACCAGGTCGAAGGCCGCGTGCTTCCAGGCCGTGTCGTCGAAACCGCGCACCGCGCGGCCCAGCTTCTTGGCCTCGGCCGGCGTGCGCGCGGCGAGCACCTGGCCCAGGACCTCGGTGTCGCCGAACAGCCGCGCCTTGCCGGCCATCATGAAGTGCTCGGCCGTCGCGTAGCGCACGCCCTCGATCTCGAACGGCGCCTCGAACCATTGGCTGAAGCAGCCCTTGCCGGCGCTGCCGTCCTTCTCGGGCTGGTGGCCCCAGAACAGCAGGTAGCGGGGTTCGAAGCCTTGGGCGATGCGCTCGATCAGGGCGGTGCGGGTGTGGGTCGAAAGAGAGGGGGTCATGGTGTTTCTTTTCATCGAAGCGCCGGCATGGGCGCGAATCAGGCGGCCAGGATGTCCTGGAACGCCGTGAAGGTCTCCTGCTGCGCCGAGGTATCGAGCACCGCGAAGACGATCCGCTCGAAGCGCATCGCCCACGGGCTGTCGGCGCCCAGGTGATGACGGAACGCCTGCGCGACGACCCGCGGATCGTTGCGGAAGACGCCGCAGCCCCAGGCACCGAGCACCAGCGCATCGCACGCCTGCCGGGCGGCGAGCGCCAGCACGCACGCCACGCGCGCCTGGAGCACCTGCGGAATCTGCGGCAGCGCGTCGGGCTGGTTGCGCGCGATCGCACCCGCGTTCGGCGCGGCGCAGGTGATGAAGGTGGCGGCCTCGGGTCGCTCCATCAGGCTCGCGTCGTCGTGGCGGAAGACGGGGCAGTCGGGCGAGACGACCATCGCGTGCGAATAGAGCAGCGAAGGCGCCGCCCGATGCGTCTCGTGGAACTGCGGTGCGCGCAGCAGCGATGCGTACAGCGCCGAGCTGGTGGCCAGCGACTCCTCTTGCGCGAGGCTCCCGCCGAGAAAGCCGCCGCCGGGATGGCGCGCGGAGGCGAAGTTCAGTGCGGCGATGCGATGGCGGCCCGTGGCCGAGAGGCGCGAGATGCCGGCCAGGGTGGTCTCGTTGACGACCTCGATGGTGGCGCGGTGCGGCCCGGTGGCCGAGTGTTCGACCTGTCGCACGAGCTCGCCGGCCTGCGCCTCGTCGAAGTAGCGCGTTTGCGCGAGGCAGGCGGCGATCTCCTTCTCGAGGCCGATCGTGCGGCCTTCCGCGGTGGCGTAGGCGCCGTGTTCGAGGATCTCCAGTGTTTCGTGCGCGAGCTTGGCGCGTTGTGCCCTGTTCATGTCTTTCCTTCTTGTTGTTCTGTTGGTCTTGATTGTTAGTTGCTCTGTACAACTAACAAGGGTTGTATAGTACAACTAATCGAATGCTCGTCAAGTCCTTCGTGAACGCCTCCGCATCGACCTTTCCGTCGCTCGACTTTCCCCGCCCCCTCGTCACCGTCGACGTGGCGATGTTCACCGTGCTCGACGACGCGCTGCAAGTCCTGCTGGTGCGCCGCCCCGCCGACAGCGCCGAGCCCTATCCGGGACGTTGGGCGCTGCCGGGCGGCTTCGTGAATGTCGATGAGGACGCCACGCTGCTCGACTGTGCGCTGCGCAAGCTGCGCGAGAAGACCGGCGTGGTCACGCCCTACCTCGAGCAGCTCGGCAGCTGGGGTGGGGCGAAGCGCGATCCGCGCGGCTGGTCGGCCACGCATTGCTTCTATGCGCTGATCCCGGCGCAGGCGATGCAGCTGCGCGGCGGCGCCAACGCGGCCGAGGTGGCGTGGTTCGAGGTCGAGGCGGCGCTGCGCAAGCGGCTGGCCTTCGACCATGGCGAGCTGCTCGCGGCGGCGGTGGCGCGGCTGCGCAGCAAGGTCGAATACACCTCGCTGCCGGCCTTCCTGCTCGAGGAGCCGTTCACGCTGCCGGCGCTGCAGCACACCTACGAGGTGGTGCTCGGGCGTCCGGTCGACAAGAGCGCGTTCCGCAAGCGCATGCTCGACGGCGGCTTCATGGAGGAGGCCGGCATGCTCGCGGGCGGGCCGGGGCGCCCGGCGATGAGCTACCGGCTGCGCGACCGCTCGCAGGCGGCGCTGTTCCCGCGTACCTTCAATGCCCGGCCCGACGCGGGCTGAGCGCGCCGCGCCTCACAGGCGCAGCATCATCGCCCCGAGGTAGGTGCGCACCGCCGCGCTGCTCGCGAGGCCGATCGCGCGCTCGTAGGCCTGGCGCGCCGCGGCACGCGCGCCGCCGGCCGCCAGCAGGTGCGCGCGCGCGGCCCAGAAGGGCTGGTAGTTCGCGACGTCCTCGGCGGGGATGGCATCGAGCGTGCGCAGGCCCGCGTCGGGTCCGCGTGCGTTGGCGAGCGCGCAGGCCAGGCTCACCTGCGCGCCGATGCTCGGCCGCAGCGCGAGCAGGCCCTCGTAGAGCGACACCAGCGCCTCGGGCGGCACCGGCGCGCCGACGCGGCGCTCGCAGTGCGCCGACTGGATCGCGGCCTCGAGCTGGTAGGCGCCCAGGCGCTGCATGGCCGAGGCGCGGCGCAGGCAGGCCTCGGCCTCGGCGAGCAGGTCGGGGTCCCAGCGCGCGGTGTCCTGCTGGTCGAGCGGCACATAGGCGCCGGTGTCGCTGCGGCGCGCCTCGGCGCGGCTCTCGCAGAACAGCATCAGCGCGAGCAGGCCCAGCGGCTCGGGCTCCTCGGGCATCAGCGCGCAGAGGATGCGGCCGAGGTCGATGGCCTCGGTGGTCAGGCCGTCGGGCCGCGCATCGGCGCCGTCGACGTCGTCCCAGCCGGTGCCGTAGGCGGCATAGATGCCGTCGAGCACGTCCTGCAGCCGCTGCGGCAGCTCGCGCTGCTGCGGGTATTCGAAGGGCACGCGGGCGCTGCGGATGCGCGTCTTGGCGCGCACCAGCCGCTGGCTCAAGGTGGCGGGCGAGGTGAGGAAGGCGCCGGCCATGCGCGCGGCATCGAGGCCCAGCACGGTCTGCAGCATCAGCGGCGTGCGCGCGGTGGCGTCGATGGCCGGATGGGCGCAGACGAAGAACAGGCGCAGCCGGTCGTCGGGCACGGCATGGCCCTCGGCCTCGGCGGTGTCCATCTCGCCGGCGAGCAGCAGCAGGGTCTGGGTGGCGTCGTCCTGCACGCGGGTGTGGCGCCAGGCATCGAGCCGGCGGTTGCGCGCGACGCTCAGCAGCCAGGCGTCGGGCCGTTCGGGCACGCCGTCGGCCGGCCAGCGCTCGAGCGCGCGCGCGAAGGCATCGGCCAGCGCGTCCTCGGAGCCGGCGATGTCGTGCGTGCGTGCCGAGAGGATCGCGAGCAGCCGGCCATAGGACTGGCGGGCCGCTCGCTCGGCAGCCTCGCGGGCGGCCGTGTCGTTCATGGCGCGTGCCTCGGCGGCCTCAACCGCCCTGGGCGCTGGCGGTGAAGGCCGGACGGACTTCCACGCCGCCGGTGGCGGCGCAGGGCGCGCGCGCGGCCCATTCGAGCGCGGCGTCGAGGTCGGGCACGTCGATCACGAAGTAGCCGCCGAGCTGCTCCTTGGTGTCGGCGAAGGGGCCGTCCTGCACCTGGCGCTTGTCGCCGCGTATGCGCAGGGTGGTGCCGGTCATCGGCGGCATCAGGCCGTGGCCGCCGAGCGCGAGGCCCGACTGGCGCACCGCGTCGGCGTAGGCCACCCAGCTCGCGCGCCGGGCCTGGGCGGACGCATCGTCGCGCTGCTCGAATTCGGCAGGCGTCTGATAGAACAAAAGCATGTACTGCATGGTGCAACTCCGTCATGAAAAGCGGACCGAGCAAGATCGCTCACACCAATGACGGCCGGCCAACCGGCATTTCGACAGCGAGTTGCATATTCTTTTACGACCCGGCCGGCAGCGCAATGCCGGTCGCCCGTACCTTCAGCCCGGGCGCGATGCGGCCGGCCGAATCGATCTTCGACGCGAAGTTGCTGTTGCTGCTGCGCTTCGGCGCGCTCGGCAGGCTCGTGCCGTGGCACAAGGTCTGCCTGCCGGTGGCGGACGCGGCCTGAGCCGCGTCGCTCGGGTTCAGGCCGCCCGGGCCTGTTCCTTCGGTGCGAACATCGCCTCGAGTTCGCTGCGCAGCTTGAAGGCGTGGGTGCCGGTGTCCATCGCCACGTCGGCCCAGGTCAGGCTCTGGCCCTTGCGCACCGGGCGCACCAGCTTGATGCCGTGCGCCAGCCCCAGCGGCAGGCCGCCGATGCGCATCGAGCGCTCGGCCGGCAGCAGCTTGCCCCAGACCGTGTAGCCGCCTTCGCCGTCGAGCAGCTCGCCGGGCGCGAGGTCGCGCTTGGCGGTGGCGACCACGTCGGCGTTCCAGCAGGTGGCCACGCCCGTGGGTTCGCCGCGCAGCGCCACGCTCGCGACCGACAGGCCGACCTCGAGCCCGATCAGGTGCCAGCGCTTGTAGAGCGTGAAGTAGCGCCCGCTCGGGTCGGTGTGGGCGTTGTATTCCTCGAAGCAGTTCTTGATGTAGTCGGTCTCGGCCTCGACCGTGACCCACACGCCCATGCGGATGTCGTAGGGGATCCTGCGGCCGTCGGCCTCGAGCGAGGAGACCACCTCGACCATGCCCTTGCGCTCGAGCACGCCGCCCTCGTCGCGCGGGCGGGTCACGAACGGGATGTCCTCCACGCTGGCCGGCGGATAGAGCAGGCCGTCGGAGGGCACGCCCAGCCCGGTGGCATTGGCCACCGCCGAGCTCTCGATCGAGGGCTTGGAACCGTCGAGGAAGCTGTTGAACATCTTCGGGTTGAGCCCGCCGCGCTGCGCCTGCTCGGGCGTGAGGCCGTAGTTGCCCCACACGGTCTCGGGCGTGGATTCGCTGAAATGCGGCAGCCACTTGTGGCCGCGCCCGGCCGCCACCACCGGAAAGCCGCAGGTGCGGGCCCAGTCCACCAGGTCGCAGATCAGCGCGGGCTGGTCGCCGAAGGCCAGCGAATAGACCACGCCGGCCTGCTGCGCGCGGCGCGCCAGCAGCGGGCCGCAGAAGGCATCGGCCTCGACCGTCACGTTGACCACGTGCTTGCCGTGCGCGAAGGCATCGAGGCAGTGGTCGACCGCGGCCACGGGGTTGCCGGTGCACTCGACCACGATGTCGATCGAAGGCTCGCGCGTCACGGCCTGCCAGTCCTCGGTGATCCAGGTGGCGCCGGACTTCAGCGCCTCCTGCACCGACGTTGCGTTGGCGCGCGCGGCCTCCCAGCCCACGCGCTCGAGGTTGGCGCGCGCGGCCGCGGGCGAGAGGTCGGCGATCGCGACCAGCTGCACGCCCGGCGTGCGCGGGATCTGCGCGAGGTACATCGAACCGAACTTGCCGGCGCCGATCAGGCCGATGCGGATCGGGCGGCCTTCGGCGGCGCGCTGCTGGAGTTTCTGGTGGAGGCTCATGGAAGGGGCTTGGTCTCGGTGGTTCTTCTTCGGGGGCTCAGGCAACGGCTTCGAGCGTCTCGGTCGAGGTGCGCAGCGCGCTCTCGGGCAGGCCGTTCTTCCACGGCAGGTCGACCGGGTAGGGCTGGAGCAGGCAGTCGTCGGGCAGCATCGCTATCGGCGCGAAGTCGCGGTGCGCGATGTACTCGGGACGCTTGTGGCGACGGATGTGGTTGCTGACCGCGCACAGGCTCAGGTAGACCGCCACGCGGTTGAACGGCGACAGGTTGCTGCCCGAGGCATGCACCAGGCAGCTGTGGAACAGGATCATCGAGCCGGCCGGGCCCTTGGGCGAGACGATGCCGCCGTCCTTGCCGCCGGCGCGATCCACGAGCTGGCGGATCAGCGCGTTGTCGACCGTCCACAGCGGGTAGCTGGTGGTCGTGAGGTCGTGCTTCGCATCGACCACGCCCTTGCGGTGGCTGCCCGGGATGAACATCAGCGGGCCGTTGTGCTCGTTCACGTCGTCGAGAAAGATCGCGCGACGTTCATCGCGCGCTCGGTCGGCATCAGGTCGTCGTTGAGCCAGGTGCCGTAGTCCTGGTGCCATTGCCAGACGTCGCCTTCGAAGGCCATCTTGCCGTTGATCTTGAACTGGTGCATGTAGACCTCCTCCTCGAAGAGGTCGCGCACCGGGCCCACCATGCGCGGATGGCGCGCGAGCTTCGCGAAGGGCTCGCTGTAGAGGTGGGCCGCGAAGTTCGTGCGCACCGCGTCCGATCCCTTCTCGCGCACGTTGAAGGCCTCGCGGCGGCCGTAGAGCTCGGGCACCGCGTCGGTCAGCACGCGGGTCTCCTCGGGGGAGAAATGGCCGGGAAAGAACAGGTAGCCGTCGCGCTCGAACTGCGCGCGTTGCTCGGGGGTCAGCTTCATGCGGTGTCTCCTTGGGTCGTGCGGGGGTGGGAAGGGGAAGAGGGGGCCGATGCGGGCGAGGCTGCGCGCGCGAGCTGCGCGGCCAGGCGCCGGCCCAGCGCCTCGCTGGCCTGCGCCACGTGCTCCTCGCTCAGGCGCGCGGCCTGCTCGGCGTCGCCCGCGGCGATGGCGGCCGCGATGGCCTCGTGTTCGTCCCACAGCGACTCGCGCTGCGGCTCGGCCTGCAGCACCGCGCCCATCGCGCGGCGCAGGTGGCGCCAGTGCTGGTCGGCGCTCTGCGCGATCAGCGGGTTGCCCGAGGCCGCGTAGATGGCCTGGTGGAAGGCCATGTCGGCATCGATCATGGCCTCGACGTTGCGCCCGCGCGCGGCGCGGCGTCCGCGCTCCATCAGCTTGGGATCGATGCGAAAGCGCTCGGCCGCCGCGAGCCGCGCGGCCAGCACGTCGAGCGCGCCGCGCACCTGGTAGACCTTGCGCATCCAGTCGGCGTCGAGCGGCGCCACCAGCACGCCGCGGCCCGGCGCGTCGTGCACGAAGCCGTCCTTCTTGAGCAGCCGCAGCGCCTGCAGCACCGGTTGGCGCGACACCGAAAGCCGCTGCGCGATGTCCTCCTGCGTGAGCCGCTCGCCGGGCGCGAGCTCGCCGCTGCTGATCGCGCCGAGCAGTGCGCGGTACACCTGGTCGACGAGGTCGGGCGCGACCTCGATGCTGACGAGTTGGGCGGGCATGGAAGGACTCCGTTTTTCTGAACTCTGTATACAGAGTACGAAATCCGGAGCGGCTGCGCAGCTAGGGTTTTCACCGGAACGGCCGGCAGCGTTCGCAATGCTCGCGTAACGCCGGGCCAGACAATCCGGCCCGGTTCCGCCCCGTTTCCGGCCGGCCTTTCTTTCTTTTCAGGTCAGCTTTTCGTGACGTTCCGGGTGTACAACCCTCGCCCAATGCAAAACCAAGAAAACAACGCACCGCAGGATCCTCCCCCCCGCCGCTGGCAGGCCGACCCGGTGCGAAGGCGCGCAGGCTGGCCCCGCCAGGGCGCCGTTCTCGGGGCTGCCTTGCTGCTGAGCGCCTGCACGCTCGGCCCCGACTTCAAGACACCGGGCCTGCCGGCCGCCGCGCAGGGCGCCGACTACACGCCCTCGCCGGTGCCGGCGCGCACCGCGCAGGCGCCGGTTCCGGGTGGGCAGTCGCAGCAACTGCTGCCGGGCCAGGACATCCCCGCGCAGTGGTGGGCCGTGTTCCGTTCCGAGCCGCTCGACCGCCTGATCCGCGACGCGCTCGCGCAGAGCCCCACGCTGGCCTCGGCCCAGGCCACCTTGCGCGAGGCGCAGGCCAACTATGAGGCGCAGTCGGGCAGCCTGCTGTGGCCGCAGGTCAACGGCACGCTGGGCGGCACGCGCCAGCGCGCCTCGCAGGTCTCGACCCAGGTGCCGGGCGGCCAGCTGCTCACGCTCTACAACGCGCAGGTCAACGTCAGCTATGCGCTCGACGTCTTCGGCGGCAACCGCCGCGCGCTCGAGGGCGCGCAGGCCACGCTCGAGGCGCAGCGCTACCAGGTCGAGGCGGTCTACCTGACGCTGACCGGCAACCTCGTGACCACCGCGATCCGCGAGGCCGCGCTGCGCGCGCAGCTGCAGGCCACGCGCGAGGTGCTGAAGGCACAGCAGCAGCAGCTCGACGTGATCGAAAAGCAGTTCGACACCGGCGCGATCCCCAAGTCGACCGTGCTGCAGCAGCGCACCCAGGTCGCGCAGACGCTGGCCACCGTGCCGGCGATCGAGAAGTCGCTCGCGCAGACGCGCCACCAGCTCGCGGTCTACGCGGGCCGGCTGCCGAGCGAGGCCGGCCTGCCCGAATTCGATCTCGCGAGCCTGAGCCTGCCCGCCGAGCTGCCGCTGTCGCTGCCCTCCGAGCTCGCGCGCCAGCGGCCCGACGTGCGCGCCAGCGAGGCCCGGCTGCACGCGGCCAGCGCCGAGATCGGCGTGGCCACCGCCAACCTCTATCCGAAGTTCAACCTGACCGGCAGCTACGGCAGCAGCGCCACGCGCACGCGCGAGCTGTTCCGCTCGGCCAGCGACTTCTGGAGCGTGGGCGCGGCGCTCGCGCAGCCGATCTTCGACGGCGGCTCGCTGCGCGCGCAGAAGCGCGCGGCGGTCGCGGCCTACGACGCGGCGGCGGGGCAGTACCGCGACACCGTGCTCGGTGCCTTCCAGAACGTGGCCGATGCCCTGCGCGCGCTCGAGATCGACGCCACCGCGCTGCAGACCCAGGCCACGGCCGAGTCGCTCGCGCGGCAGTCGCTCGACCTGACGACGACGCAGTTCCGCGCCGGCGCCGTCAGCTACGTGCAATTGCTGACCGCGCAGCAGGCCTGGCTGCAGACGCACACCGCGCTGGTGCAGGCCCAGGCCGCGCGCTATGCCGACACGGCGGCCCTGTTCCAGGCGCTGGGCGGCGGCTGGTGGAACCGCGGCGAACTCGCCGACGCCACCATCGCCCCGGCCGCCGACGCCACGCCCGCAGCGGCGCCGGCGCAGAACTGAACCCCGCCGCGGCACGACGTCATCCTGCCGCGGCACCTCACCCCCTCATCCATAACTCGAAGAGAAGCCTACCCATGACCCGGAGAATGATCATCATGATCGGCTGCGTGCTGCTGCTGGTCGCCGCCCTGGCGCTCGGCAAGTTCCTGCAGATCCGCGCGTTGATTGCCGCCGTGCCCAAGCCGGGCCCGCAGACCGTGTCGACGGTCGAGGTGCAGAAGCTGCAGTGGCAATCGCAGTTCTCCGCGGTCGGCACGCTGAACCCGGTGCGCGGCGCGGACCTCAGCACCGAGGTGGCCGGGCTGGTGCGCCAGGTGCACTTCAAGTCCGGGCAGGACGTGAAGGCCGGTGCGCTGCTGGTCGAGCTCAACGCCGACTCCGACATCGCGCTGCTGCATGCCGCCGAAGCCGCTGCCGCGCAGGCCGCCACCGTGCTCAAGCGCGACCAGGCGCAGCTCGCGGTGCAGGCCGTGAGCCAGGCGCAGATCGATGCCGACACCAACGACCTCAAGGCCAAGCGCGCGCAGGTCGAGCAGCAGGCCGCCGTGGTGGCGAAGAAGTCGATCCGCGCGCCGTTCGCGGGCCGCCTGGGCATCACCACGCTGAACCCGGGCCAGTACGTGAACGCGGGCGACAAGCTGGTCACCTTGCAGACGCTGGACCCGATCTACGTCGACTTCACGCTGCCGCAGCAGCAGCTCGCTGGCCTCGCTGTCGGCCAGATGGTGAACCTCGGGGTCGATGCCTTCACCGGCCAGGCCTTCAGCGGCAAGATCAACGCGATCAGCCCCAAGGTGGATGCCACCACGCGCAACGTGCAGGTGCAGGCCACCGTCTCGAACCCGAAGCAGCAACTGCTGCCGGGCATGTTCGCCACCGTGAAGATCGACATCGGCGGCGCGCGCGAGCAGCTCACACTGCCGTCCACCGCCGTCACCTACAACCCCTACGGCTCGACGGTGTTCGTCGTGAAGACGGCCGATGCCTTCAAGGCCGCGGCCGCGCCCGCCGCCTCGGCATCGGGCGCCGCACCGGCCGCGCCGGCCGCAGCGGCCAACGCCAATGCGCCGAGCGGACAGCAGCTCGTCGCGCAGCAGGTCTTCGTCGAGACCGGCCCGACGCGCGGCGACCAGATCGCCATCGTCAAGGGCCTGGAGGCCGGCCAGGTGGTGGTGAGCAGCGGACAGAACAAGCTGAAGAACGGCACGCCGGTCACGGTCGACAACAGCGTCCAGCCGACCAACAGCCCGAACCCGACGCCGCAGGAAAAATGAGGTCGCACGCATGAACTTCACCGACATCTTCATCCGCCGGCCCGTGCTGGCGATGGTGGTGAGCCTGCTGATCGTGGTGCTGGGGCTGCGCGCGCTGTCCGGCCTGCCGGTCAACCAGTACCCGAAGACCGAGAACGGCGTGGTCACCATCAGCACCGCCTACTACGGTGCCGACGCCGCCACGGTCGCGGGCTTCATCACGCAGCCGCTCGAGGCCGCCGTGTCGCAGGCCCAGGGCATCGACTACCTGTCGTCGTCGAGCAGCCTGGGCGTGTCGACCATCACCGCCACCCTGCGGCTGAACTACGACTCGAACCGCGCGCTGACCGAGATCAACACCCAGGTCAACTCGGTGCGCAACCAGCTGCCGCCGCAGGCGCAGCAGCCGGTGCTGACGGTGGCCACCGGCCAGACCACCGATGCCATGTACATCGGCTTCTACAGCGACACGCTGCCCAACAACAACGTCACCGACTTCCTGGTGCGCGTGGTGCAGCCCAAGCTCAATGCCATTCCCGGCGTGCAGACCGCCGAGATCCTGGGCGCGCGCACCTTCGCGCTGCGCGCCTGGCTCGATGCGCAGAAGATGGCCGCCTACGGCGTGACCGCCACCGACGTGAGCGCCGCGCTGGCCGCCAACAACTACCTCGCCGCCGTCGGCCAGAGCAAGGGCCAGATGGTGAGCGTGCCGCTCACCGCGGGCACCTCGCTGCACAGCGTGGACGAGTTCAAGCAGCTGTCCATCAAGAGCAGCAACGGCGCCATCGTGCGGCTGCAGGACGTGGCCAACGTGACGTTGGGTTCCGAGAACTACGACTTCAACGTCGCGTTCAACGGCGTGCGCTCGGTGTTCATCGGCATCAAGGTCGCGCCCGAGGCCAACATCCTCGACGTGGCCAAGCAGGTGCGCACCACCTTCCCCGAGCTGCAGGCCCAGCTGCCCAGCGGGCTGACCGGCAAGATCGTCTACGACTCGACCGACTTCATCAACACCTCGATCAGCGAGGTGATCAAGACGCTGGTCGAGGCGCTGCTGATCGTGACGGTGGTGATCTACCTGTTCCTGGGCAGCCTGCGCGCGGTGCTGGTGCCGGTGATCGCGATGCCGCTGTCGCTGATCGGCACCTTCTTCGTGATGCTGGTGCTCGGCTACTCGATCAACCTGCTCACCTTGCTGGCGCTGGTGCTGGCGATCGGGCTGGTGGTGGACGACGCCATCATCGTGGTGGAGAACGTCGACCGCCACATGCGCGAGGGCAAGACGCCGATGCAGGCCGCGCTGCTCGCGGCGCGCGAACTCGGCGGGCCCATCCTCGCGATGACCGTGGTGCTGGTGGCGGTGTACGTGCCCATCGGCTTCCAGGGCGGGCTGACCGGCTCGCTGTTCACCGAGTTCGCGTTCACGCTCGCGGGTGCCGTGGTGGTGTCGGGCGTGGTCGCGCTCACGCTGTCGCCGATGATGTGCTCGCGCATCTTCAAGCCCGAGCAGGACAGCGGCAAGTTCGCGTCGAGGATCGAGCACGTCTTCGAGCGCGTGCACCACCGCTACGAGCTGATCCTGCGCGGCGTGCTGCGCACCTGGCCGGTGATGATCGTGATGGGGGTGATCCTCATCGGCCTCTTGTTCGTGATGTTCAAGATGTCGAAGTCCGAGCTGGCGCCCGAGGAGGACCAGGGCATCGTGCTGTCGCAGGTGGTGGGTGCGCCCACGGCCACCATCACGCAGATGCAGACCTATGCCGACCAGATCTTCAAGGTCGCGCACGACACGCCCGAGTACGCGCAGCTGTTCCAGCTGACCGGCGTGCCGAGCACCAATGCGGGCATCGCCGGCGTGCTGCTCAAGCCCTGGGACGAGCGCACGCGCAGCGCGCACGACATCCAGGCCGACCTGCAGCGGCGCTGGAACGGCATTGCCGGCGCCAAGGTGGTGGCCTTCCAGTTCCCGGCGCTGCCGGGTGCCTCGGGGCTGCCGGTGCAGTTCGTGATCAAGACCACCGAGCCGTTCGAGAACCTCAACACGCTCGCGCAGCAGATCATGGACAAGGCGCGCGCCGAAGGAAAGTTCTACTACATCGACGCCGACCTGAAGATCGACCTGCCGCAGGCCACCGTGGTGGTCGACCGCGACAAGATCGCCTCGCTCGGCATCACGCAGCAGGACGTGGGCAACGCGCTGGGCGCGGCGCTCGGCGGCGGCTACGTCAACTACTTCTCGATCTCGGGCCGCTCCTACAAGGTGATCCCGCAGGTGCAGCAGGTGGACCGGCTCAACCCCTCGGACGTGCTGAACTTCTACATCAAGACGCCCAACGGCGTGGTGCCGGCCAGCACGGTCGCGAGCCTGAAGTACAGCGTGCAGCCCGAGACGGTGAACCACTTCCAGCAGCTCAACTCGGTGACCATCCAGGGCGTGCCCAGTGGCACGCAGGGCGAGACGCTCGAGTACCTGCGCGGCGTGGTGCAGCAGCTCGCGCCCAGCGGCTACACGGTCGACTACGCGGGCCAGTCGCGCCAGTTCGTGCAGGAGTCGGGCAACTTCGCGATCACCTTCGTGTTCGCGCTGATCATCGTGTTCCTGGCGCTGGCGGCGCAGTTCGAGAGCTTCCGCGACCCGATCGTGATCCTGGTGTCGGTGCCGCTGGCGCTGTTCGGCGCCATGATCTTCATCTTCTGGGGCTTCGCCTCGATGAACATCTACACGCAGGTCGGGCTGGTCACGCTGATGGGCCTGATCAGCAAGCACGGCATCCTGATCGTCGAGGTGGCGAACCGGCTGCAGAAGCAGGGCCTGAGCAAGCTCGACGCCATCGTCGAGGCCTCGGGCACGCGGCTGCGCCCGATCCTGATGACGACGGCCGCCATGGTGTTCGGCGTGCTGCCGCTGGTCATCGCCTCGGGCGCCGGCGCCGCGGGCCGCCAGGCGATGGGCATCGTGATCTTCAGCGGGCTGTCGATCGGCACGCTGTTCACGCTGTTCGTGGTGCCGGCGATGTACCTGTTCATCGCGGCGCGGCACGAGAAGGAAGAAACGAGCCAGGCCGACGTCGTCGCGCCGCAGGGGCAGGTGGCACCCGAGGCCTGAGCCTCGCGCCCCTGCGATGAAGCGCCCGCGGTCGTGACGACCGCGGGTTTCTTTTTGGGGGCCTGCCTTCCCGCCTCCGGCGGCCTTGCCCGCGCGCTTTCAACTGCGCGACACTAGGCCCATGCAACTCCCCACCTACGACGACGTCACCGCCGCGGCCGCGCGGCTCGAAGGCCATGCCCACCGCACGTCGGTGCTGCGATCCAGCACCGCCGATGCCCGCTGGGGCGCCCAGTTCTTCTTCAAGTGCGAGAACTTCCAGCGCATGGGCGCGTTCAAGTTCCGCGGCGCCTTCAATGCCTTGTCGAAGTTCGACGCCGAGCAGCGCAAGGGCGGCGTGATCGCCTTCTCGTCGGGCAACCATGCGCAGGCGATCGCGCTGGCGGCCCGGCTGCTGGCCATGCCCGCGGTGATCGTGATGCCCAAGGACGCGCCGGCCGCCAAGCTCGCGGCCACGCGCGGCTACGGTGCCGAGGTGGTGCAGTACGACCGCTTCACCGAGGACCGCGAGGCGCTGACGCGCCGGCTCGCCACCGAGCGTGGCATGACGCTGATCCCGCCCTACGACCATCCCGACGTGCTCAGCGGCCAGGGCACGGCCGTGAAGGAACTGATCGAGGAGACGGGCCCGCTCGACCACCTGTTCGTCTGCCTCGGCGGTGGCGGCCTGCTGTCGGGCTCGGCCCTGTCGGCGCGCGCGCTCGCGCCCGGCTGCAAGGTCTACGGCGTCGAGCCCGAAGCCGGCAACGACGGCCAGCAGTCGTTCCGCGCGGGTCGCATCGTGCACATCGACACGCCCAAGACCATCGCCGACGGCGCGCAGACCCAGCACCTGGGCGAATACACCTTCGGCATCATCCGGCGCGACGTCGACGACATCTTCACGGTGAGCGATGCGCAGCTGGTGGAGGCGATGCGCTTCTTCGCCGAGCGCATGAAGATGGTGGTCGAGCCCACGGGCTGCCTCGCGTTCGCGGCGGCCTGCGCGGCGGGTCCGCTGATCGCGGGCCAGCGCGTGGGCGTGCTGATCAGCGGCGGCAACGTGGACCTGGGGCGCTACGCGGCGCTGCTCGGCGGCACGGCCTGACAAGGTGTGAATAAACCTACTGCGCGCTCCGATCTCGCACCTGCGGTCCTCACCGTACAAAGTACGGCTCCGGTCCTCGGCGCGACCTCGGGGCGCTCGCTACGGTTTCTTCACACCTTGTGAGGCCTGCGCCAGACGACGCGGCGCGCGTTCTCGCCGCATTCGAGCAACTGCCGGTAGGCCGGCGCATCGAAGCCCGGCAGTTCGAACAGCCAGGCCTCGAAGCGTGCGAAGCCGCCGGCCAGCGTGGTGACCGCCATCAGCGGCTGCGTGCCGTCGCGCTGCGCGCAAGGCTCGATCCACACGCGCGGCAGGCCCTCGGCCATGGTCTGCGAGCGCACCGCGATCGCATCGATGGCCGCGAGCTCGACACGGGTCTGCACGCTGCCCTGGCGCACCAGCATCAGCGCATCGCTGCCGAGCGCGATGCGCGCGCTGTCGTAGGATGATTGCGACGGAGCGGCCGGCCCTTTGCCGCGCAGCGCGCCACGTGCCTGCTGGAACGCGCGCAGCGAGCGGCTGCCGAAGATGTAGGCCGTGCCCACCGCATAGAAGACGGCCTGGAAGCCGATGAAGGCGATCGTCGCCGGGCCCACGCCATGGGCGTTGCGCGTGGAAATCAAGGTCCAGAGCGCGAAGGCGCTGGCGACGGCTGCGACCGCGCTGATCGCGCCCCAGAGCCAGGCCGCTGCGCGGCTGCCGCGCAGCGCGGCCAGGAACACCAGCGCATAGACGGCCAGCCGGATGCCGATCATCGAACTGGGCCGCGCGACCACCTGCCACAGCTCGGTGGCGACATAGATCGCCGCGATCGCGGCCAGCGGCCAGGGCGCGCGCGCCATCAGCCGACGCGGATGCCCGCGGCCGTGAGGTGCAGCAGCCGGTCGGCGCGCGCGGCCGCGCTCTCCGAATGCGTGACCAGCACCAGCGAGGCGCCATGCTCGCGCGTCTGCGCGATCAGCAGCTCCATGACCTTGGCGGCGGTCGAGGGATCGAGGTTGCCCGTGGGCTCGTCGGCCAGGAGCAGCGCGGGCCGGTGCACCAGCGCGCGCGCGATCGCCACGCGCTGCAACTGGCCGCCCGAGAGCGTCTGCGGCAGCCGCGCGCCCATGCCCGGCAGGCCCACGGCCTCGAGCATGCGCGCGATGCGCGCCTCGTCGCGGCGCTCGCCGAGCAGCATCAGCGGCAGCGCGACGTTCTGCGCCACGTCGAGGTGCGGCAGCACGTGGAAGGCCTGGAACACGAAGCCCACGTGGCGCCGGCGCCAGAGCGCGCAGGCCTCGCCGTCGAGCGCGCCGATGTCGGTGCCGTCGTGCACCACGCTGCCGGTGTCCCAGCGGTCGAGGCCGGCCATGCAGTTGAGCAGCGTGGACTTGCCGACGCCCGATTCGCCGACGATGGCGACGAACTCGCCGGGCTCGATCGCGAGGCTGACGTGCTCGAACACCGGCGCCTGGCCGTAGTGCTTGCCCAGATCGGAGATGCGCAGGGTCATGGGAGGAGCGTGGGCGCGATGAGGCGCACCGCCGACGGCAGCGCGTCGGGCGCGTCGCAGGCGATCACGGTGCGGTGGGGCATGCCGCGCAGCCAGGTGACCTGGCGCTTGGCGAGCTGGCGCGTGGCGGCGATGCCGCGTTCGCGCAGGTCTTGAAGGGCGGCGGCATCGGGCGGGTCGGCGACCTCGAGGGTCTCCCAGGCCTGCCGGTAGCCCACGCAGCGCATCGAGGGCAGCTCGGGCGAGAGGTCGCCGCGCGCGCGCAGCGCACGCACCTCGTCGAGCAGGCCCGCGGCCAGCATCGCGTCGAAGCGCTGCGCGATGCGCGCATGCAGCCAGGCGCGGTCGGCGGGCTCGAGCGAGAACAGCCGGCCGCCCTCGACGCCGCGCGTGGACTTGCTGTCGCTGCCATGGAAGTGCGACAGCGGCTGGCCGCTGCTCTCGTAGACCTCGAGCGCGCGCTGGATGCGCTGGCTGTCCTGCGGCGCGAGCCGCGCGGCCGTGACCGGATCGACCTGCGCGAGCCGCGCATGCATCGCGGGCCAGCCGAGTTCGGCGGCCTCGGCATCGATGCGCGCGCGCACCGCGGCATCGGCCGCGGGCATCGCATCGATGCCGTCGAACAGCGCCTTGAAGTACAGCATCGTGCCGCCCACCAGCAGCGGCATCGCGCCGCGCGCGCGGATCTCGTCGATCAGCCGCGCCGCATCGGCCACGAAGGCCGCGGCGCTGTAGCTCTCGCGCGCATCGAGGATGTCGATCAGGTGGTGCGGCGCCGCGCGCAGCTCGTCGGCGCTGGGCTTAGCGGTGCCGATGTCCATGCCGCGGTAGACCAGCGCCGAATCGACGCTGACGATCTCCACCGGATGCTCGCGTGCGAGTGCTAAAGCGACGGCGGTCTTGCCAGAGGCGGTGGGGCCGGCGAGCGCGATGAAGCGCGGGGGATCGGGGGAGGGGAAAAGGGACCCATGAAGGGGTCGAGCGTAGCAAATGGAGGGGACGAAGACGGGAACGGACTTCCGGACGCAGAGGACGCGAAGGTCTCGCAAAGGACGCAAAAGGAATGCAAGGAGATTTTCTTGAATTTCTCTTTCGCGCTCTTCGCGAGACCTTCGCGTCCTCTGCGTCCGGCTGTTGTGTCTATCTCAACTCGTCTCGCGCATGCGCCGTATGTCGCGCAGCGGCGGCGCCCCGAACAGCCGCGCGTATTCGCGGCTGAACTGCGAGGCGCTCTCGTAGCCCACGCGCACGCCCGCGGTGCCGGCGTCGATGCCCTGGTTCAGCATCAGCTGCCGCGCCTCCTGCAGCCGCAGCTGCTTGAGGTACTGCATCGGGCTCATGCCCGCCACGGCGCGGAAGTGCTGGCGGAAGGTCGAGGGGCTCATGTTCGCGGAGGCCGCCAGTTCGTCGGCCAGCACATTGCGCGTGAAGTTGAGCTTGAGCCAGGCCATGCTCTGCGCCACCTGCTGGCTCGGCGAGCCGATCGCCACCAGGCGCTGCAGCTGCGGCCCGTGGCGGCCCGCGAGCAGCCGCACCATGATCTCGCGCTGCAGCAGCGGCGCGAGCTGCGGGATCAGCCGCGGCTCGGCGAGCAGGTCGACCAGCCTCGTCACCGCGCCGAGCAGCGTGGGGTCGAGGTCGCCGAGCGACATGGCGCGCTGGTTGCCGTCCCGGGTCGGCGGGGGCAGCGCCATCTCGGCGGCCAGTTGCACGACCGCGCGCGGATCGAGCTGCAGCGCCAGGCCGACGAAGGGCTGCGCCGTGCTGGCGCGGGTGATGTGCGAGACCACGGGCAGGTCGGCCGTGGTCAGCAGCGACTGGCCCGCCGCGTAATCGAACACCTCGCCGCCGAGCGCCACCCGCTTCTGCCCGCTGACCGTGATGCCGAGACCGAAACCGTAGAGGCAGTGCAGCGGCGCGGTCGCGGCGCTGCGGCGGTGCAGCGAGAGCGCGGGAATGGCCGTGAGGTGGTCGCCGTCGGTATTCGCGATGCGCGCCACGGCGCGCTGCAGGTCGTCGAGCACGGCCGGGGAATCCAGCCGCGCGGATTCGGCGAGGTCCATCTGGATCCTTTCGAAGTACAGGTCACGAAAAGTCTAGCCCGCCGCTTTCGCGCGGCGCGCATTTCCGTCGCAGTCTCGGTGTTTCAGGCAAGAACGCGAGCGAATCAGGCAAACGCGCGGCCGGTCTTCGCCCCACACTCGCCGGCGGTGGGCCCGCGGCCATGCGGCGTCATGCGCCACGGGCCCGCCGTCGAATCAGGCAACCCTCCTTTCCACGATGAACACAGAAAAAATCACCTCCATCGCAGCACCGCTCGTGCTGGCCCTGGCCGTCGGCGCCGGCGCGCTGTGGCCGCTGCAGGCCGACGCCAGCCTCGCGCTGGCCCAGAAATACGCCTGCGTCGCCTGCCATCAACCCGCCACCAAGGTGGTGGGCCCGTCCTGGAAGGACATCGGCGCGAAGTACGGCGACGGCAAGGGCACGGCCGCGCAGCTCGCTGCCAGCATCAAGGCCGGCAGCTCGGGCAAATGGGGCCCGATGCCGATGCCGCCGCAGGCCCAGGTGCCCGACGCCGACCTGCAGGCGCTCGCGCAATGGCTGCTCGACGGCGCCAAGTGAATCCCGTTCCCCCACCCACCCACGGAGAAAACAAGCAATGACTGCGCTCCACGTCAATGGCCGTGACCACACGGTCGATGCCGATCCCGGCACGCCCATCCTCTGGGCCCTGCGCGACACGCTGGGCATGACCGGCACCAAGTTCGGCTGCGGCGCCGCGCTGTGCGGCGCCTGCACCGTGCACCTCGACGGCCAGGCGATCCGCTCGTGTATCACGCCGATCGCCGCCGCCGAGGGCAAGAAGATCACCACCATCGAACGCATGACCGACGGCAGCGACCGCGTCGGCGCAGCCGTGCATGCCGCCTGGGTGCGGCACGACGTCGCGCAGTGCGGCTACTGCCAGAGCGGCCAGATCATGAGCGCGACCGCCTTCCTGCAGTCGCTGCCCGCGGGCAAGCAGCCCAGCGCCGACGAGATCGACTCGGCCATGGCCGGCAACATCTGTCGATGCGGCACCTATGCGCGCATCCGCGCGGCCGTGGCCGATGCAGCCCGCAACCTCGCCTGAAGGAAACGCCATGCTGCCCCACATCGACTACCACGACCTGCCGCGTTCGCTGCAACGCCTGATGGCCCGCCCCGCGGCCGACGAGCCCGCCGCGCTGCCGCGTCGCAGCTTCCTCAAGATCGTCGGCGCGAGCGGTTTCGCGCTCGGCACCTTCCCGCATCTGGCCCTGGCGCAGACCGGCGGCGCGGCCCCGGCTGCCGGCGGCCTCAAGCCGACGCAACAGCCGCTGGCCTTCGTGCAGATCGCGCCCAACGGCGAGGTCATGGTGACCATCAACCGGCTCGAGTTCGGCCAGGGCGTGCAGACCGGCCTGCCGATGATCCTGGCCGAGGAGCTCGACGCCGACTGGGCCCTGGTGCGCAGCCGCAGCGGCACCAACGACGCCGCCTACGCCGATCCCTTCTTCGGCATGCACCTGACCGGTGGCTCGAACACCATCAAGAACAGCTTCGTGCAGTACCGCGAGCTCGGCGCCCGCGCCCGCGCCATGCTGCTGTCGGCCGCGGCGGCGCGCTGGAAGGTCGACCCCTCCACCCTGCGCACGCAGGCCGGCACGGTGCTCGGCCCGGGCGGGCGCAAGGCGAGCTATGGCGAACTGGCCGAGGCGGCGATGGCGCTGCCGGTGCCCGAGAAGGTGGTGCTCAAGGACCCGAAGGACTTCCGCATCATCGGCCGCCCGACCCAGCGCCTCGACGCGGCCGCCAAGAGCAGCGGCCGGCAGGACTTCGGCATCGACGTCAAGCACCCGGGCCAGCTCACGGCGGTGGTGGCCCATCCGCCGGTGTTCGGCGCCCGCCTGGCTTCGGTCGACGACAGCGCCGCGCGCGCCGTCAAGGGCGTGAAGGCCGTCGTGCGCATTCCGCTGGACCGCGGCGCCGAGGGCGTGGCGGTGGTGGCCGACGGCTACTGGCCCGCCAAGCTGGGCCGCGACGCGCTCAAGCTGCAATGGGACACGGCGGCCGTCGAGAAGGTCGACTCCGACAAGCAACTGGCCCAGTACCGCGAACTGGCCGGTCGTCCCGGCAAGCGCAAGTTCGACGCCGACATGGCGCCGCTGGCCAGCGCGCCGCGCAAGCTCGAGGCCGAGTTCGTGTTTCCCTACCTGGCGCACGCGCCGATGGAGCCGCTGAACTGCACGGTGAAGCTGTCAGACGGTCGTGCCGAGCTGTGGGTCGGCACCCAGTCCGCCGACCTCGATGGCTTCGCCGCGGCGCGCGCGCTGAAGCTCGAGCCCGCTCAGGTGAAGGTCAACGTGCAGATGGCGGGCGGCGGCTTCGGCCGGCGCTTCGTGAGCACCAGCGACTTCGTGGTCGAGGCCTGCGAGATCGCCAAGGCCACGCGCGCGGCCGGCCTCGACGTGCCGGTGCGGCTGCTGTGGAGCCGCGAGGACGACATCAAGGGCGGCTACTACCGGCCGATGCACCTGCATCGCGCGCGCATCGGCTTCGACGAGCGCGGCAGGATCCTCGCCTGGGACCATGTCATCGTGGGCCAGTCCATCACCGCGGGCACGGTGTTCGCGGGCGCCATGGTGAAGGACGGCATCGACGCCACGGCGGTCGAGGGCATGCGCGATCCCTATCCGCTGCCGATGCGCCTGACGGTGCACCATCCGCAGCTCAACGTGCCGGTGCTGTGGTGGCGCAGCGTGGGCTCCACCCACACCGCCTTCGTGATGGAGACGCTGATCGACGAGATCGCGCGCAGCACGAAGCAGGACCCGGTGGCCTACCGCATGCAGCTGTTCGGCGACAAGCATCCGCGCCATCGCGCCGCGCTGCAACTGGCGGTCGACAAGAGCGGCTACGGCAAGAAGAAGCTCGCGGACGGCCGCGCCTGGGGCGTGGCGGTGCACGAGTCCTTCGAATCGGTGGTGGCCTACGTGGTGGAAGCCTCGGTCAAGGACGGCCAGCCGGTGCTGCACCGCGTGACCAGCGGCGTGCACTGCAACCTGGCCGTCAATCCGCGCAGCGTGGAAGCGCAGGTGCAGGGCGCGGCGGTGATGGGGCTGTCGACCTGCCTGCCGGGCAGCGCGATCACCCTGAAGGACGGCGTGGTGCAGCAGGGCAACTTCGGCGACTTCACGGTGGCGCGCATCACGCAGGTGCCGGAGTTCGACATCCACATCGTGCCGAGCGCCGATGCGCCCAAGGGGATGGGGGAGCCGGGCCTGCCGCCGCTGGCGCCCGCGTTCGCCAATGCCGTGGCGCAGCTGACGGGCAAGCCGCTGCGGCAGTTGCCGTTCGACCTGGCATGAAAACGGGGCGGTGAGGAAGGTCCGTGCCCTCGGGCACGGACCGGCGACGCTGCTAACTAGATCGCCGCGGGCACGGTGCTCGCGCGCGCTTCGCCGCGCACGTCCTGTGGCGACACCGCGGGCGGCAGCGCCGGCGAGGGCGGCGACAGCTTGGGCTGGTTGCGCGCCACCATGTTGTCGGGCTTCATGCGGAACAGCTGCGTGAGCGCCGCGCGGTACTGGGCCTCGCCGACCGAGTTGGTGTTGTGGTGCGAGCCGCCTTCCACCAGCACGAAGAGCTTGGGCACGGTGGCCGCGTCGTAGAGCTTGCGGCCCAGGGTCGGGTTGATCAGGCTGTCGGCGGTGCCGTGCACCACCAGCAGCGGCGCGCCGATGTCCTTGACCTTGTCGATCGCCTCGAAGCGCTGGGTGATGAAGGGACGGAAGGGCAGCCAGCCCCACTTGAAGCTGCCGACCACGTCGGCGATCGAGGTGAAGGTGCTCTCGACGATGGTGCCGCTCTCGTCGTTCACGCGCGCGGCCAGGTCGATGCCGATGGCGCCGCCCAGCGAGTGGCCGAAGATGTAGCGGTGCTGGCGCGGATGGCGCGCGGCCAGCCAGGTCCAGGCGGCGCGGGCGTCCTCGCGCGCCGATTCCTCCGAGGGCAGGCCCTTGGAGCTCTTGCCGAAGCCGCGGTAGTCGATGGCCAGCACCGAGAAGCCCAGCTCGTGCATGCGCTGGATGCGCGGGGCCGAGCCGGCCACGTTGTAGCGCGCGCCGTGCAGGTACAGCAGCACCGGGGTGTCGGTGGTCTCGGGCTCGCCGCCGAGCCACAGGCCGTGCAGGCGGGCGGGCTCGCCCGTGATGGAGGACTGGAAGTCGATCCACACGTCCTGCATGCCCTGGGCCATGGTGGCGGTGTTGCCCCAGCTGCGGTCGCTGGGCTGGAAGATCCATTCACGCTGCTGCTCGTCGAAGGTCGAGCAGCCGGCGGCAAGAATGGCGCAAAGCGAAAGGACTGACGCGAGGAGGGTCCAGCGTTTCATCATGGGAATGAGGGACAGCGAAGCCGGCGAAAAAGTTCATCTGCTTTCTGCCGAAACACGCCGACGTGCATTTCGACACCTCCCTGGCCAGCGCTTCATGGCGTCTTTGGCGAACTCACCATGCAACGTGCGTGCCCGCCATGCGGATGACGGCCCGAAACCCGGAAAAACCCTCAAAAAGCCGCCAGTTGGCGGCTTTTGGGACGGCTTTTGGTGCGGATTTGGCTCAGCGCCCGCGCATGAACAGGGCGTCGAGCTCCCGGATCGAGAGCTGGCGCCAGGTCGGACGGCCGTGGTTGCACTGGTCCGAACGCTCGGTCGCCTCCATCTGGCGTAACAGGGCGTTCATCTCGTCGAGCGTGAGCTTGCGGTTGGCGCGCACCGCGCCGTGGCAGGCCATGGTCGACAGCAATTCGTTCTGGGCCCGCTGCACCACGGTGCTCGCGTCGTGCTGCGACAGCTCGGCCAGCACGCTGCGCGCCAGCTCGACCGGGTCGCCGTCGGCCAGCGTGCCGGGCACCGCGCGCACCGCCAAGGTGCGCGGCGAGAAGGGCGTGATCTCCAGGCCCAGCGTGGCGAGCACGGCGGTGCAGGCCTCGGCCGTGGCCACTTCCTGCGGCGTGGCGGCGAAGGTGGCGGGGATCAGCAGCGGCTGGCTCGAGATGGCGGCGCCGTCGAGCTGGGTCTTCAGGCGCTCGTAGACGATGCGCTCGTGGGCCGCGTGCATGTCGACCACGATCAGGCCCTGGCTGTTCTCGGCCAGGATGTAGATGCCCTGCAACTGCGCCAGCGCGCGGCCCAGTGGCCAGGCTTCGTCGTTGTGGGCCAGCGTCCGGGGCTCGGCCGCCAGGCCGGCTGGGGCCTGGAACGGCGCGGCCGGGGCCTGGGTGCCGAAGCCGGCGGCCGGCGCCGCGCCGACGCCGGAATCGGACAGCACGGGCCAGTGGGCCGACGAGGCTTCGGGCGCCAGCAGGGTTTCGCTGGCGCGCCGTGGCCACATGGCCTCGAAGTCGCCGGCGCCGCGCTCGGCGGCCCTGAAATTGATGGCGGGCTGCGACCACGAGCCGGTCGTGACCGGCGACACCGGCTTGAAGAAGGGCTGCTGCGCCTGGGCCGCCTGCGTGGCGTCGCCGGCGCGCGGCGCGGCCAGCGCGTTCTCGACCGCATGGCGCACCGCCTGGTGCACCTCGCGGCCGTCGCGGAAGCGCACCTCGATCTTGGTCGGGTGCACGTTCACGTCGACGCGCGCGGGGTCGATCTCGAGGTAGAGCACGTAGACCGGCTGGCGCTGGCCGTGCAGCACGTCCTCGTAGGCGCTGCGCACCGCGTGCGACAGCACCTTGTCGCGCACGAAACGGCCGTTGACGTAGAAGAACTGGTGGTCGGCGCGCGAGCGCGCGGCATCGGGAATGCCGGCGCGGCCGACCACGCGCACCGGTCCGCCGACGTGCTCGACGACGACGCTCTGCGCCACGAAATCCTCGCTGAGTGCGTCGCCCAGGCGCTGTTCGCGCTGCTCGCTGGCGCGCCACTGCTCGACCAGCTTGCCGTCGTGCCAGACCGAGAAACCCACGTCGGGCCGTGCCAGCGCATGGCGGCGCACCGCCTCGATGCAGTGGGCAAGCTCGGTGGCATCGGTCTTGAGGAACTTGCGCCGCGCCGGGGTCGCGAAGAACAGCTCGCGCACCTCGACGGTGGTGCCGCGCGAACGCGCCACCGGGCGCAGCTCGCCGGTGCGGCCGTCGAGCGACCAGGCGCCGTCGGCACCCACCGCGCGCGACTGCAGGCTCAGCTCGGCGATCGCGTTGATGGCGGCCAGCGCCTCGCCGCGAAAGCCCATGGTGCCGACCGTCTCGAGGTCGTTGAGGCTCGCGATCTTGCTGGTGGCATGGCGCCGCAGCGCCACCACGAGTTCCTCGCGCGGGATCCCCAGGCCGTCGTCCTCGATCGAGATCAGCCGCACGCCGCCGGCCGCCAGCCGCACCGTGACCTGCGTCGCGCCCGCGTCGAGCGCGTTGTCGAGCAGCTCGCGCACCACCGAGGCCGGGCGCTCGACCACCTCGCCCGCGGCGATCTGGCTGATCAGCTCGTCGGGCAGTTCGCGGATCGGGCGGCGTTCGGCGGGGGGAGGGAGGAGGTGGGAAGGGCGCTCACCGAACCATTCTAGAAGCTGGCCCGGACCGCCCCCCGGGCGGGGCATCGGCTGTATTTGCAGCGCTTATACGGCCTCGCAACCGATCTCATTGGCGCTCGCGCGGCGCTCTCCCTAAGCTCCGGCCGCTCCACGAGAACGCCCTTCGAGAAAGACCCCCAATGACCCCCCGCCCCCTCCGTTCCGCCGCCTGGTTCGACAACCCCGAGCACAGCGAACTCTCGGTCCTCCACCTGGCCTGGTACCTCAACTACGGCCTGACGCGCGAGGAGCTGCAGTCCGGCCGGCCCATCATCGCGATCGCGCAGAGCGGCTCCGACCTGACGCCGTGCAACCGGCACCACCGCGAGCTCGCGCAGCGGGTGCGCGACGGCATCCGCGAGATGGGCGGCATCGCGATGGAATTCCCGATGCACCCGATCCAGGAGAACGGCCGCCGGCCCACGGCCGCGCTCGACCGCAACCTGGCCTACCTGGGCCTGGTCGAGACGCTGACCGGCTACCCGATCGACGGCGTGGTGCTGACCACCGGCTGCGACAAGACCACCCCGGCCGCGCTGATGGCCGCGGCCACCGCGAACATCCCGGCCATCGTGCTGTCGGGCGGGCCGATGCTCAACGGGTGGCACGACGGCCAGCGCACCGGCACCGGCACCACGCTGTTCAAGGCGCGCGAGCTGTTCGCCAAGGGCAGCATCGACTTTCCGGGCTACATCGACCTGGTCGGCTCCACCGTGCCCTCGATCGGCCACTGCAACGTGATGGGCACGGCCTCGACCATGAACGCGCTGGCCGAGGCGCTGGGCATGAGCCTGCCGGGCTGCGCCGCGATTCCGGCACCGTACCGCGAGCGCGGGCAGATGGCCTACGAGACCGGGCGGCGCATCGTGCAGATGGTGCGCGAGGACCTCAAGCCCTCGGACATCCTCACGCGCGCGGCCTTCGAGAACGCGATCGTCGTCAACTCGGCGATCGGCGGCTCGACCAACGCGCCGATCCACCTGATCGCGATCGCCAAGCACGCGGGCGTGGACCTGGCCATCCAGGACTGGGAGAGCGTGGGGCTCGAGGTGCCGCTGCTGCTCGACATGCAGCCGGCCGGCAAGTACCTGGGCGAGGAGTTCTACCGCGCCGGCGGCGTGCCGGCCGTGGTGGCCGAGCTGCATCGCCACGGCCTGATCCGCGAGGGCGCGCTCACGGTCACGGGCCGCACGCTGGCGCAGAACTGCGCGCAGTCGCCGGTGAAGGACACCGACGTGATCCGCCCCTTCGAGGCGCCGCTGCGAAAGAACGCCGGCTTCCTCGTGATGTCGGGCAACCTGTTCGACAGCGCGATCATGAAGACCAGCGTGATCTCGGACGAGTTCAGGGCGCGCTACCTGAGCGCGCCCGGCGACCTCGATGCCTTCGTCGGCCGCGCGATCGTGTTCGACGGCCCCGAGGACTACGAGCGCCGCATCGAGGACCCGGCGCTGGACATCGACGCCTCCTGCATCCTGTTCATGCGCGGCGTGGGGCCGATCGGGCATCCGGGCTCGTCGGAGGTGGTGAACATGCGCGCGCCTGCGCACCTGCTCAAGAGCGGCGTCTCGGCGCTGCCCTGCATCGGCGACGGCCGGCAGTCGGGCACCTCGGGCTCGCCCTCGATCCTCAATGCCTCGCCCGAGGCCGCGGCGGGCGCGGGCCTGGCGCTGCTGCGCACCGGCGACCGCGTGCGCGTGGACCTGAAGGCGCGCCGCGTCGACATGCTCGTGGACGACGAGGAACTGCGCTCCCGCGCGCGCCAGCTCGAGGCCGCGGGCGGCTACCCGATCCCCGCGAGCCAGACGCCGTGGCAGGAGATCCAGCGCGCGATGGTCGACACGCTGTCCGAAGGCATGGTGCTCAAGCCGGCTGTCAAGTACCAGCGCGTGGCGCAGACCGCGGGGATTCCGCGCCGCAACCACTAGCCAGAACGCGCTTCATCCCGAGAATTTTTCAGGAGACAACAACGATGAATCCCTACAGCCCCCTGGTCGGCGCCGCCGTCCACAAGGCGCGCTGGCGCCTGCTGCCGATGCTGGTCCTCATGTACATCATGTCGATCCTCGACCGCGTCAACGTCGGCTTCGCGAAGAACGCGCTGCAGATCGACACCGGCCTCAGCGACGGCGCCTTCGCGCTCGGCGCCGGCATCTTCTTCGTGAGCTACGCCATCTTCGAGGTGCCGAGCAACGTGATCATGACGCGCGTCGGCCCGCGCATCTGGCTCAGCCGGATCATGGTGAGCTGGGGCCTGGTGGCCTCGGCCATGATGTTCGCGACCACCGAGACCTCCTTCTACCTGCTGCGCTTCCTGCTCGGCATCGCCGAGGCCGGCTTCTACCCGGGCGTGCTGCTGACGCTGACCTACTGGTTCCCGGCCAAGGTGCGGGCGCAGGCCAACGGCATCCTGCTGTTCGGCTTCGCGGGCGCGCTGGTGATCGGCGGGCCGGTGTCGGGCGCGCTGCTCGAGATGCACGGCATCGGCGGGCTCAAGGGCTGGGAGTGGATGTTCCTGATCGAGGGCGCGATGGCGGTGGTGGTCGGCATCGCGGCCTTCTTCGTGATCGTCGACCGGCCGCATGCCGCGAAGTGGCTCGCGCCCGCGGAGCAGGACGCGCTGCAGGCCGTGCTCGACCAGGAGGCGGCGCAGAAGGCGGCCGGCAGTCCGCACACCGTGATGCAGACCTTGCGCAACCCGAAGGTGATGTTCTTCGCGCTGAACTTCTTCATCGTGCAGATCGCGGCCTACGGCCTGATCTTCTACCTGCCGAGCCAGGTGTCGCAGATCCTCGGCCAGAAGATCGGGCTGATGGTGGGCTTCGTCACCAGCATCCCGTGGCTGCTGGCGCTGTTCGTCGTCTACTTCGTCACGCGCTGGTCGGACCGGCACCACGAGCGGCGGCGCCTCACGGTGGCCTCGCTCTACACGGTGTTCGGCGTGTGCGTCTGCCTGTCGGCGCACGGCTCGCCGATCTTCGCGATCGCGGCCTTGTCGATCGGTGCCTCGACCTACCTGTCGGGCACGCCGATCTTCTATGCTTTCCTGTCGGAGCGCCTGTCGGGCCTGGGCATCGCCACCGGCATCGCGCTGGTGAATTCCATCGGCAACCTCGGCGGCTTCGTGGCGCCGAGCCTGCGCACCTATGTCGAACAGAACCATGGCGGCTCGGCCGCCGGCCTCTACACGCTGGGCGGCGCGGCGCTGCTCGCGGCCTTGATGCTGGCGCTGATGCCCAGGGGCTGGCGCACCGTGATCGCCGGGCCGCGCGAGGCCTCGCGGTCCGGCGCGGCGCTCGAGGGCTCGGCGCTGCCGCGCGCCTGAGGCCGGTTCAGAGCGACAGCCGCCAGGCGCGCCCCAGCGCCTGCATCGCGCAGTCGACCTCGGGGCGCCGCAGCGCGCCCGCGAGGCAGACGAAGCGCAGGTCGCTCTCGATGCCGACCTGGTCGGCGATCACCAGCCCGTCGCGCTGGCTGGCGCGCAGCGCCACCGCGTCGCGCGCCAGCGAGATGCCCACGCCCGCGCGCACCAGCGCGAGCATCGACGACTCCTGGTCGGCCTGCGCTGCCTTCTTCAGCACCAGCCCGCGCGCCTGCAGCACCGGCGCCAGCAGCCGCGAGTGCGAGGAGGTCGCCGGCGCCAGCACCCAGGGCAGGCAGCTCAGGTCGGGCCAGTCGCGGCCCATCACCTGCGGTCCCCAGCCCGGCGGGCCGATCACCTGGTAGCTGAAGCGCGTGAGCACGGTCGAATGGAAGGCCTTGCCCTCGCTGCGGCGCGAGGCCGAGCTGGCCTGCGGCAGGTCGCTCGCATCGGGATCGCCGAGGTAGAAGCCGACGTCGACCTCCTTGTTCAGCAGCTTGGCCAGCACCTCGCCGCTGGTGCCGTGGTGCAGCTCGGTCTCGAGCTCGGGCGCCAGCGTCACCAGCTCCTTGAGCAGGCCGCTCAGGCGCGTGAACTCGGGGTCGAGGATGGTGCCGATGCGCAGTGCGCCGCGCACGCCGCCCTTCATGCGCTCGGCGGCGATCGCGAAATCGTTGAGGCCTTCGAGCGCGTGTTCCGCGTGGTTGAGCAGCGCCGCGCCGTCGCGCGTCAGCAGCAGGCCGGTGGGCGTGCGCTGGAACAGCTCGAGCTCGACCAGCGCGCCCAGCTCCTTGAGCTGCAGGCTGACCGCCGGCTGCGTGAGGAACAGGCGCTGCGCGCCCTTGGACACCGATCCCTCGCGCGCGACGGCCACGAAGGCCTGCAGCAGCCGCGGGTCGATCTTCTTCATGCGGCGCGCGTGCTCAGGGCATGAGCGTGTTCGACGGCAGCGTCTCGTCGAGCAGCTTGCGCGCCGTCTCGATGCCGGCCACCGGCAGCAGCTTCGGATCGAGCAGGCCCACCTGCACCAGCACGCTGGCCTGGTCCCAGTAGATGTGCTCGTGGTAGAGCTTGTCGCCGCGGAACTTGATGACCGCGAGCAGCGGCACCTCCACGCGCCGGCCCGTGGGCGGCACGCCGGGCAGCATCCACGGGATCTCGGTGGTGTGGGTGAAGGTGAACAGCAGCTCGTCGACCACCTGCGTCGCACCGACGGTGCGCGAGATCGAGGTCAGCGCGGTGTCGGGCGGATTGCTGTTGACGAAGTGGTTGGTATAGAAGGCGTGCAGGTTCCCGTAGCCCACGCCACCGGTCATGGTCGGGATGTGGTTGACGTAGGGCTCGGCCACCATGGTCGACATGGTGTCGTCGACGTTGCGGGTGCCGAACTCGTACTCGCAGTGCTTGTCCCACAGCGCCGAGAGGTCGTAGCGCGGGCCGATCGCGGCCTTGAGCGCGGCGATGCTGCGCTCGTGCGCCATCAGCGCCGAGGGCTTGTGGAAGTGGTCGCCGCCCGCGCGAGCGAAGGCGTGGTCGACGCCCGGATAGACGTGCAGCGCCACCTTCGGATGACCCTTGAGTGCCTGCACGATGCGCTCGCGCGCCTCGGGCGGGCAGAACTTGTCGAGTTCGGCCACGTGCAGCAGCAGTGGCTTGCGGATGTTCTTCGCTTCCTCGAGCGCCGCGTCGATGCCCACGCCGTAGTAGCCCACCGACACGTCGGCATCGGTGCGGCAGGCCGCGAGGTAGGCCAGCTTGCCGCCGAGGCAGAAGCCCAGCACGCCGGCCTGGCGCTCGACCACCTCGGGCCGGTCGCGCAGCACGTCGAGCGCGGCCTGGATGTCCTCCATGCCCTTGGCCTCGTCGAAGCCGCCGTAGAACTTGAAGGCCTGCTGCCAGTCGGCCTCGCTGTAGCCCAGTTCCACGTCGGGCTGCTGGCGCCAGAACAGGTCGGGCACCAGCGCCACGTAGCCTTCCTCGGCGTAGTAGTCGGCCACGTCGCGCATGGTCTTGTTCACGCCGAAGATCTCCTGCGCGATCACCAGGCCGGGCCCGTGGCCCGAGGCCGGCACGGCGAGGTAGCCGCGGAAGCTGCCGCTGCCGTCTTTGGCGGCGAGCTGGATGTATTGACCTGTCATGGGTGTCTCCAAGGTGGGGGTGGGTGTTCTGCAGGCGCGGTCGCGGCCTGGGGTCTTCGCCCGAGGGGCGGACGCTGCAAGGATAATCCGCCCCCATGGAAATCATCAGCTTTCTCGTCGACTTCATCCTGCATGTCGACAAGCACCTCGAGGCCTTCGTCATCGCCTACGGCCCCTGGGTCTACGCGCTCCTGTTCCTGATCGTGTTCGTCGAGACGGGGGTGGTGGTGATGCCCTTCCTGCCCGGCGATTCGCTGCTGTTCATCGTGGGCGCGCTGTGCGGTGTGGGGCTGATGAGCTTTCCGATCGCCTGCACCTTGCTGGTGATCGCGGCCATCCTCGGCGACCAGTGCAACTACAGCATCGGCCGCTACTTCGGGCCCAAGGTGTTCCAGTGGGAGAGTTCGCGCTTCTTCAACCGCAAGGCCTTCGACCAGGCCCATGCCTTCTACGAACGCTACGGCGGCATCACCATCGTGCTCGCGCGCTTCATGCCCTTCATCCGCACCTTCGCGCCCTTCGTGGCGGGCGTGGCCGAGATGAGCCGCGCCAAGTTCAGCATGTTCAACGTCGGCGGCGCGCTGCTGTGGGTGCTGGGCATCGCGACCGCGGGCTACTTCTTCGGCAACCTGCCACTGGTGCGCCAGCATCTCGACAAGATCATCTGGGCACTGATCTTCGTGCCGGGCCTGCTCGCGATCTTCGGCGCCTGGCGCGCGGCGCGGGCCGAGAAGGCGCGCGCGCAGCAGGGCGCCTGAAGCCGCGTCGGCCCACGAAAAAAGAGCGCCCCGCGGGGCGCTCTTTTCGTTGGTGCAGCACGGGTGCCAGGCACCCGGACGGTCAGTAGGTCGGGCCGTTGCGCGGGTAGTAATTGCCCTGCGGATAGCGCTGCTGGTTGTAGTAGTTGCGTTCGTCGGCGTTGCGGCCGACCTGGTTGCCGATGATCCCGCCGATGGCGGCACCACCCACGGTGCTGGCGGTGTTGCCGCCGATCGCATTGCCGACCAGCGCGCCGCCGACCGCGCCGACACCCGTGCCCAGGTTCTGGTTCGGGCCCGACGCGCAGCCTGCCAGCGCCATCACGGAGGTGGCCGCCGCAGCGGCAATCCAGATGCGTGCTTTCATGATGTCCACCTTTCTGTTTAAAAAATCGATGGAGTGATCTTCTGCAAAACGGTGTTCCACGCCGTGTAGGAGCCGGCCGCGCCTGCCTGTGCGGGGCGCCGGGCCGCAGCGTGGGAAGGGGAGCCTGCGCGGGGTCGGCGCTGCCCACGCCGCCCTCTGAAAACAGGGTCCGCAGACCGCTCAGAGCTGCCGGCTGCGCGCCAGCGGCGGGTTCTGCGCGAAATAGCGCTGGATGCCGCGCATCAGCGCATCGGCCAGGTCTTCCTGGTACTGCACGCGGCGCAGGTTGGCTTCTTCCTCGGGATTGCTGATGAAGGCGGTCTCGACCAGCACGCTCGGGATGTCGGGCGCCTTCAGCACCGCGAAGCCGGCCTGCTCGACCTGGCCCTTGTGCAGCCGCGCGCCGATGCCCTTGATCTCGCCAAGCATCGCGCCGCCGAGCTTGAGGCTGTCGTTGATCTGCGCCGTGGTGCTCATGTCGAGCAGCGCGCGCTGCACCTGCGCCTCGTGGTTGCCGACGTTCACGCCGCCGACCTTGTCGGCGTCGTTCTCCTTGTTGGCGAGCCAGCGCGCAGCGCTGCTCGAGGCGCCGCTCTGGCTCAGCGCGAACACGCTGGCGCCGCGCGCGGCCGGCGTGGTGAAGGCGTCGGCATGGATGCTCACGAACAGGTCGGCCTGCACGCGCCGCGCCTTCTGCACGCGCACGCCCAGCGGCACGAAGAAGTCGGCATCGCGCGTGAGGAAGGCGCGCATCGGGTTGCCGTTGATGCTGCTGGCGTTGATGCGGTCGCGCAGGCGGAACGCGACCTGCAACACGATGTCTTTTTCGCGCGTGCCGGCCGGGCCGATGGCGCCGGGGTCCTCGCCGCCATGGCCGGGATCGAGCGCGACGATGATGATGCGGTCGGTGCGGCTGGTGGTGGCGCCGCCGCGCGCGACCGCCACCGGCGGCGGCGGAGCCACGGGGCGGGGCGCGGCCGCGGGCGGGCTCGGCGGCATCGGCAGCGGGCGGTTCTCGGCCACCACCGGCGGCGGCGTCGCGGGGCCGGGCCGCATCGACTGCTGCGCCATCAGCTCGCCCAGCGGATCGGGCGCCGGCGCGGTCGCCACCGCGGGCGGGCGCGCGGGCGGCGCGACCGGCGTGGGGACGGGCCGCGGTGCCGGCACGTTGGGCGAGGGCCGCACCAGGATCGGCGGCCCGCCGTCGGGTGCCAGGCCCGAGGGCGGCGTCGCGGGCGGCGGCACCGCGGGTGCGCTGGCCACCGAGGTGTCGTTGCCGCCGCTGGTGCGCGGGGCGTCGCGCAGGCGCTCGGTGATCAACGCCTCCATCGGGTCGATGGCCTTCTCGGGATAGAGGTCGAGCACCAGCCGGTGCTTGTAGGCGGCCACGGGCGCCAGCGAGAACACCTGCGGCGCCACGGTCTGCTTGAGGTCGAACACGATGCGCACCACCTTCGGTGCGTTCTGTCCCACGCGCAGGCCGTTGATGTAGGGGTCGCCGGGCTTGATCTTGCCGACCAGCTCGCGCAGTTCGTTGCTGAGGTCGATGCCCTCGATGTCGACCGCGAGCCGCGGCGGGTTGCCGACCACGAGCTGCTGCGAATGCAGGCGGATGTCGGACTCGATGGTCACGCGCGTGTAGTCGGCCGCGGGCCAGACGCGCACCGCGAGGATGCTGGCGCCGCGCGCGATCTGATGGACGCCGAGCACCAGCGCGAGGCTGCCGCCCTGCAGCAGCACGCGCCGCTTGAGGCCGCCCGCCTTCATGCGGCGGCGTGGGACAGCAGGTCGCCGCCGCGAGGTGTGTTCGCCAGGAGTGTCACGCTGCGTGTGTCGTCGGTCATTGCTTCGATTTTAATAGCTAGGTCCGCAATTGGAGTGCGCCCCGCCGCGTTTTCGGGCCATTCCGCCAGCTTGAGACCCGGGCCCGCGAAGATGTCGCGGAAGCCCGCGTCCTCCCATTCGCGCGGATCGCTGAAGCGGTAGAAGTCGAAGTGGAAGATCGCGAGGCCGTCGGGCGCCTCGTGCGGCTCGACCACCGCGTAGGTCGGGCTCTTGATGCGCCCGGTGATGCCGAGCGCGCGCAGCAGGTGCCGCACGAAGGTGGTCTTGCCGGCCCCGAGGTCGCCGTGCAGTTCGACGAAGGCATCGCGCAGGGCGGGGGAGGCCGCGAGCGAGCGAGCGAAGGCCTCGGTGTCGGCCTCGTCGCGCCAGCGCATTTCTACAATCGGCAAGTGATCGTCAGCAGCCATCCACTCGTTGTGCGTATTCAGGCCTTGGCCCGGGAACTCGGATTCTCCCAAATCGGAATCGCGGGCGTCGATCTGTCGAGCGCCGAGGACGGTCTGATGCAATGGCTGGCCCATGGGTTCCATGGCGAGATGGATTACATGGCCGCGCACGGCACGCGGCGCGCGCGGCCCGCCGAGCTGGTGCCCGGCACCGTGAGCGTGATCACCGCGCGCATGGACTACCTGCCGCGCGACACCGATCCCGACTGGCAGGCGATCGAGTTCGACCGCCTGCGCCGGCCCGGCGAGGCGATCGTCTCGGTGTATGCGCGCGGCCGCGACTACCACAAGGTGCTGCGCAACCGGCTCGCGAAACTGGCCGAGCGCATCGCGCAGGAGGTCGGGCCTTTCGGGCACCGCGCCTTCACCGATTCGGCGCCGGTGCTCGAGGCCGAGCTGGCCTCGCGCAGCGGGCAGGGCTGGCGCGGCAAGCACACGCTGGTGCTCGATCGCAACGCGGGCTCGATGTTCTTTCTCGGCGAGATCTACGTCGACATGGTCCTGCCCGAGAGCGAGCCGGTGAGCTCGCACTGCGGCAGCTGCAGCGCCTGCATCGACGTGTGCCCGACGCAGGCGATCGTGGCGCCGCGGCGGCTCGATGCGCGGCGATGCATCTCCTACCTCACGATCGAGCACGGGGGGGCGATTCCGGTCGAGCTGCGGACGTTGATGGGGAACCGGATCTATGGCTGCGACGACTGCCAGCTGATCTGTCCGTGGAACAAGTTCGCGAAGAAGAGTTCGTTGGTGGACTTCGATGCGAGGGAAGGGTTGACGGGGCGTACCTTGGCCGAGTTGTTTGCCTGGACCGAGGAGGAGTTCTGGCGGAGGACGGAGGGGAGTCCTATTCGGCGGATTGGGCATGAGCGGTGGTTGCGGAACATTGCTGTGGCGCTGGGGAATGCTTTGAGGGCTGGTGAAGAGGGTGCTCTTGAGGCGCTGGTTTCTCGGAAGGATGGGTCCAGTGCCCTGGTTCGGGAGCATGTGGAGTGGGCGTTGGGGGCTTCTTCCTCTAAATAGCGGTTTGCTTTTTTTGAGGCAGGAGCCGGGAATTCCGCCCGGCGGCGGACCTACTTTCTTTTGCTTCGCCAAAAGAAAGTAGGCAAAGAAAAGGCGACCCCACTGTCTGCGACCCTCCGCTTCGCTACGGGCAACCTGCGGTGCTCGCGTTTCGCGGGGTCTCGCAGAAATCGCTTCGCTCAAACAGCTGCGAGCCCTTATCCGCGAAACGCTGCGCTCCTCGGCGCAGCCAGAGGGGGTGGGTCGGGCCGTCGCTTCGCTCGGCCTCAGTGAAAGATCCAAGGCCTATGCATGCGCACTCACCACACAAGGACGCGCCATGGCGCGTTGACCCTAGTCCCCTCTGGCTGTGCCGAGGAGCGCAGGAGAAAGCGGGATAAGGGCCGCAGCTGTTTGAGCGAAGCGAGTTCTGCGGACCCCCGCTTTCTCCGAGCACCGCAGGTTGCCCGTAGCGAAGCGGAGGGACACAGACAGCGGGGTCGCCTTCTTTTGCTTACTTTTCTTGGCGAGACAAGAAAAGTAAGTCGCCCGCCGGGGCGAGACCCGGCCAACAGCCTCAGCAGGACCAACAAAAAAATCAAGCAGACAGCGCTGGAAGGATTCAACGAGGCAGCGCCAAAGCAAACGGCAAACTAACCACCCCCAACACCGTAGACATAGTCACCAACCCCGCCACAAACGCCCCGTTGTACCCCATCCTCTGCGCCAACACATACGCACTCGAAGCCGTAGGAACCGCAGAAAAAGCCATCAACACCGAAGCCTGCGCCGCATCCAGCCGCAACCACCGCGCCAGCCCCCAGGCCACCAGCGGCAAGATGAAGTGCCGAATGGAAAGCACCGAAGCGGCCAGCACCTTCCCCCGTCCCAACGTAGCGAACTGCATCCCCGCCCCCGCAGCCAGCAACCCGAGCGCCAACGAAGCCGCTCCGATCCGCGACAAGGTCGGCGTGAGCCAGCCAGGCACCGTGAACCCCAGCACGTTCGCCAGCAACCCCGCCACTGTCGCCACGATCAGCGGATTGCGCACCAGCTGCCGCGCGAACCCGGTCTGCGCATGCCGCGTCATCGGCCACACCGCCGCGATGTTCATCATCGGAACGCACACCCCGATCAGCACCGCGATCAGCAGCAGGCCCTCGGGTCCCGCGAGCCGCTCGGCCATCGCGAGGCAGATGAAGGAGTTGAAGCGGAACGCGACCTGCACGCTCGCCGCATGGTCGCGCCGGTCGAGGTGCGAGCCGATGCCCGGCAGCCAGGGCAGGGCATAGGCCAGCGCCACGCCGCACAGGCTCACGCCCACGCCCGCCATCAGCAGGCTCGAGGTCGCACCGAAATCGAGCGGGCTGCGCACGATCGAATGGAACAGCAGCGTAGGAAAAAGAAAGTAGTAAACGAGGCTCTCGACCTGGTCCCAGACCTTGCGGTCCAGCGCGGTGTAGCGGCACAGGAGCCAGCCGATGGCGATCAGGGAGAAGTCGGGGAAAAGCAGCTGCGCGTAGTTCACCGCGTCGAGCATAAACCGCCCAAACCATGGGTATTCCACAGCCCGGGTCGAAGCAACGAGCCGCTAGCATCGCTGCTTTCGCAATTTTCGTCCCCATCGTTCAAGGAGTAATCGATGCAACGTCGTCAATGGAGTGCCTTCGTCGGTGCCGCCGCGCTGGTCGCGGTCGCGGGCCCGGCCTTCGCCCAGGGCTATCCCAACAAGCCGGTCGAACTGAGCGTTCCCTTCGCCCCGGGCGGTACGACGGACATCGTGGCGCGCGTGGTGGCCGATCCGCTGGGCAAGGTGCTGGGCCAGCCGGTGGTGGTGATCAACCGGGCCGGCGGCGGCGGCATCGTGGGCGCGGCCGAGACGGCGCGCTCGGCGCCCGACGGCTACAAGCTCGGCGTGGCCACGGTGTCGAGCACCGCGGCCAACCCGGCCATCAACCCGAAGACGCCGTACGACCCGATCAACGACTTCACGCCGATCATCAACATCGCGGCCACGCCGAACATCATCGCGGTCAACCCGAGCTTCCCGGCGAAGAACTACGCCGAGTTCGTGGCCGAGCTCAAGAAGAACCCCGGCAAGTACTCGTACGCCTCGTCGGGCACGGGCGGCATCGGCCACCTGCTGATGGAGCTCTACAAGAGCCTCACCAACACCTTCGTCACGCACATCCCCTACCGCGGCGCGGGCCCGGCGCTCAACGACGTGGTGGCCGGCCAGGTGCCGATCATGTTCGACAACATCCCCTCGGCCATGCCCTTCATCCAGAGCGGCCGCCTGATCCCGATCGTGGTCTCGGCGCCGCAGCGCCTGGCCGCGCTGCCGAACGTGCCGACCTTCAAGGAAGTCGGCCTCGAACCGGTGAACCGCATGGCCTACTACGGCATCCTGGGCCCGAAGGGCCTGCCGAAGGAAGTGGTCGACAAGATCAGCGCCGGCGTGAAGAAGGCAGTGGAAGACCCGGCCGTGAAGAAGCGCATCGAGGACACCGGCTCGCTGATCGTGGCCAACACGCCCGAGCAGTTCTCGGCCCAGATCAAGGCCGAGTACGAGGTCTACAAGGAAGTCGTGGCCAAGCAGAAGCTCAAGCTCGACTGATTCCGCGCCATCCGCAAGAAGGGCCGTTCCTCGTCGCGGGGGAGCGGCCTTTTTTTTGCTATCTTGTGCCATCCATGACCGAGGCCGCCGCCGCACCCACCCCCGACATCGACGAGTTCATCGACGCCCTCTGGCTCGAGGACGGCCTGTCGAAGAACACGCTCGCCGCCTACCGGCGCGACCTCGCGCTGTTCGCGCACTGGCTCGACCAGCAGCGCGGCGGCATGAAGCTCGGCGCGGCGCAGGAGGCCGACCTGCAGGCCTACATGGGCGTGCGGCTGTCGGCCAAGGGCAAGGCGACCTCGGCCAACCGGCGGCTCACGGTGTTCAAGCGCTACTACCGCTGGGCGCTGCGCGAGCGCCGCATCGTGGCCGACCCCAGCCTGCGGCTGATGCCGGCGCGCCAGATGCCGCGCGCGATCAAGCTGCTGTCGGAGAAGCAGGTCGACGACCTGCTCGGCGCGCCCGACGTCGACACGCCGCTGGGCCTGCGCGACCGCGCGATGCTCGAGCTGATGTATGCGAGCGGGCTGCGCGTGAGCGAGCTGGTGTCGCTCAAGGTGATCGACATCAGCCTCAACGACGGCGTGCTGCGCGTGCTCGGCAAGGGCAGCAAGGAGCGGCTCGTGCCCTTCGGCGGCGAGGCGCGGCGCTGGATCGAGCGCTACATCGAGGAGTCGCGCCCCGTGATCCTCGACGGCCAGCAGACGCCCGACCTGTTCGTGACCGCGCGCGGCGCGGGCATGACGCGCGTGATGTTCTGGGTCATCGTGAAGAAGCAGGCGGCCGCGGCCGGTATCCACGTGCCGCTGTCGCCGCACACGCTGCGCCATGCCTTCGCGACCCACCTGCTGAACCACGGCGCCGACCTGCGCGCGGTGCAGATGCTGCTGGGCCATGCCGACATCTCGACCACCACCATCTACACCCACGTGGCGCGCGAGCGGCTCAAGCAGCTGCACGCGCAGCACCACCCGCGTGGCTGAGCCCCGCGCTCAGTGGCTCCTGCGCCGCCGGCCCTCGGGCGCGGCGGAGAGCGCGGGCGAGAGGGTGTCGAAGAAGGCGCTGACCATGCGCATGTCGCGCCGCTCGGCCAGGCACAGCGCATGGGCCGAGGTGAAGATCTCGGTGTCGCTGATCGCCACGCGATGCAGGTCGGGCGCGGGCACGTACTCGACCTCCGACACCGCGGCGATGCCCAGGCCCTGCAGCACGGCTTCGCGGATCACCTCGCGGCTGCCGATCTCCATCACCACGTCGGTCCGGATGCGCGCCTTGTCGAGCGCGAGCTCGAGCGCCTTGCGCGTGGTCGAGCCCTGCTCGCGCATGATCAGCCGCTCGCCCTCGAGCTCGGCCAGCCGGATCGCGCGGCGGCGCGCGAAGCGGTGCGAGGAGGGTACGAAGACCACCACCGGCTGCTTCATGAAGGGCACCGAGAGGAAGCGCTCGTCGCGCACCATCTGCGCGAGCACGCCCACGTCGGCGCTGTAGTCGAGCAGCTGGTTCAGCACGTCCTGCGAGTTGCCGGTGCTCACCGTCACCTTGATGCCGGGATAGCGCTGGTTGAAGTCGACCAGCATCTTCGTCACGTGATAGGGCCCCACGGCCGCCACGCGCAGGTGGCCGGTGCGCAGCTCGCCCGCGTCGCCCAGCAGGTTCACGGCGTCGGCCTCGAGGCTGAAGATCTGCTGCGCGAGCTGCATCAGCTGCTCGCCCATCACCGTGAGCTGCACGCGCCGGCCGCGGCGGTGGAACAGCTCGACCTTGTAGGCCTCCTCGAGAAAGCGCACCTGCGTCGTGATGGTGGGCTGGCTCACGTGCAGGCTCTCGGCGGCGCGCGTGAAGCTGCCTTCGCGGGCCACCGCGAAGAAGGAACGAAGCTGGGTCAGGCGCATGCGGCGGCTCCGGAAAAAGCGAAATTCTCGATGTATTCGACTATAGATTCATTGAATACATCGACGAAAAAATTTGAATTGGATCGATGTATGGGCCGGTGATGTACTCGCCGCCAGGCGCTCCAGGTCGGCACCCAAAAGACGACCGGAATGCCACGAATCCCCGGGCCGCCATGACGGCGGTGCGGGGGACCGGAACCGCAGAAGACTGGAGACACAGATGATGAAACGCAGAAGCTTGCTGTTCGGAGCTGCCGCCGGCGTGGGCGCGGCCTTCCTTCCACCGGCGAGGGCGCAGCAGGCGCTCACGGTCGGGCTGATTCCTTCCGAGGATTCGCGCGCGATGATCGCCAACAGCCAGCGCATGATGGACATGCTGGCCCAGGGCCTCGGCATGCCGGTCAAGCCCTTCGTGGCGGCCGACTACAACGGCGTGATCGAGGCGCTGCGCTCGAAGCGGCTCGACGTGGCCTACCTCGGCCCGTTCTCGTACGTGCTGGGCACCACGGTGGCCGACATCGAGGCCTTCGCGGTCGCCGAGACCAAGAAGGCCGGCCGCACCTTCTATTACAGCCAGGTGGTGGCCCACAAGGACAGCGGCATCAAGAGCGTGAAGGACTTGAAGGGCCGCACCTTCGCCTTCGTCGACCCCAGCTCCACCTCGGGCCACCTGTTCCCCAAGGCCGGGCTGATGAAGGCCGGCTTCGATCCCGACAAGGACTTCGGCCGCGTGATCTTCTCGGGCTCGCACGACTCGAGCGCGATCGCGGTGCAGAACCGCAAGGTCGACGCGGCCGCCATCGCCGACCGCATCCTCGACGCCGCGGTGGCGAAGGGGCTGGTCAAGCGCGAGGACCTGGTCGAGGTCTGGCGCTCGGAGCCGATCCCCGAGTCGCCCACGGTCTGGCGCAAGGACCTCGGTGCCGATCTCAAGCAGCGCGTGCAGGCGGCCTTCCTGCAGGTGAAGGACATCCCCTGGTCCGACCAGGGCCTGCTCAACGGCTTCCACCCCACCAACGACGCGGCCTACAACGTGATCCGCGACACGGCCAAGATCCTGAAGCTCGACCTGGGGAAGATGAAATGATCGAGATCCGCGGCCTTTGCAAGCGCTACGGCGACTTCACCGCGCTCCACCAGGTCGACCTCGCGGTCGGCAAGGGCGAGTTCGTCGTCATCCTCGGTGCCTCGGGCGCCGGCAAGTCCACCCTGCTTCGCTGCATCAACCAGCTCGCCGAGCCCACGCAGGGCGAGGTACGGGTGGACGGCGCGCCCGTGCGGCGCGATCGCGCGGGGCTGCGCCGCGTGCGCCGCGACGTGGCGATGATCTTCCAGCACTACAACGTGGTGCCGCGCCTGTCGGTGCTGAAGAACGTGCTGACCGGGCGCCTGGGCTCGATGCCGGCGCTGGCCTCGTGGTTCCAGGTCTTTCCGGCGCGCGACATCGCGATCGCGCGCGAATGCCTGCGCCGCGTCGAGCTCGACCACAAGGCCGACCTGCGCACCGACACGCTCTCGGGCGGCCAGAAGCAGCGCGTGGGCATCGCGCGGGCGCTGGCGCAACGGCCCAAGGTGATCCTGGCCGACGAGCCGGTGGCCAGCCTCGATCCGAAGACCTCGCGCAAGGTGCTGAACTACCTGCGGCAGGCCAGCCGCGAGGACGGCATCACCGTGATCTGCAACCTGCACCAGGTCGACTACGCGCGCGAGTTCGCGCAGCGCGTGATCGGCGTGGCGGGCGGTCGCGTGGTGTTCGAGGGCCGGCCCGATGAGCTCACGGACGAGGTGCTGCAGCGCATCTATCCGGGCGGCCTCGAGCCCGACCCCGGGGAACCGAAGGAAGACGCGGCCGTGGCCGCGGCGCACGCGCCGGCGCTGCCGCCGGTCCAGCAACTCGCCCTGGAGCAGCCATGATCGCGATCGGACGCTACAACCTGTTGATCGCCCGCAGCGGCGGCAACCCCGGCTGGTGGAAGTACCTGGTCGCCGCGGCGGCCGGGCTCGGCGTGCTCTGGTGGGCCGCGATCGGCGCGCAGGTGAGCTTCGGCGAACTCGCCAAGGGCATGCCCTGGATCGCCGACTTCCTCGGCCGCATGCTGCCGCCCAACTGGGAGTTCATGGGCAAGCTGGTGAAGCCCGCCATCGAGACGGTGCAGATCGCGCTCTGGGGCACGCTGCTGGCGGTGGTGCTCGCGGTGCCGCTGTGCTTCTTCGCGGCGCGCAACATCTCGCCGAACCCGGCGGTGTTCCATGCGATGCGGCAGGTGCTCAACATCACGCGCGGCATCAACGAGATCATCCTCGCGCTGATCTTCGTGGCGGCCGTCGGCCTCGGGCCCTTTCCGGGCGTGCTGGCGCTGGCGCTGCATGGCGCGGGCATGCTCGGCAAGTTCTTCGCCGAGTCGATCGAGGAGATCGACCAGGGGCCGATCGAGGCGCTGCGCTCCACGGGCGCGGGCCCGATCCAGACCATCGTCTTCGGCGTGATCCCGCAGGTCGTGACGGCATGGATCGGCGTCATCGTCTACCGCTTCGAGACCAACCTGCGCCAGGCCACCGTGCTGGGCATGGTGGGCGCGGGCGGCATCGGCTTCGAGCTGGTGGGCAGCATGAAGCTGTTCCAGTACCAGGACACGGCGACCTGCATCCTGGTCATCGTGGTCATGGTGATGACCGCCGACTACCTCTCGACCCGGCTGCGCGCCTGGATCCAGCAGGGCAGCCGTTCCTGAGGCCGCGCGCCGACGACCGACCCCGACCATGACCTTCCACTACTTCAACCCCGTGCAGAGCACGTACGGGGCCGCGGCCCTGTCGTCCCTGCCGAAGCTGCTCGCGGGCCGCCGCGCCGCGCTGGTGACCTTCCAGGAGGCCCGCGCGATCGGCCTGCTGGGCCGGCTCGAGGCGGTGCTCGGCGATGCGCTGGCCTGCGTGATCGACAACGTGCGGCCCAACCCCGACGTGGCCGAGCTCGCCGCGACCTACGCGCAGTTCTGGCGCGCGCATCCGCAGGTGGAGGCGATCGTGGCGGTCGGCGGCGGCAGCGCCATCGACACCGCGAAGGCGCTGATGGTGGCGGGCGAGGGCGCATGCTTCGACGACCTGGTGGCCGGCCTGGCCGGCGAGCGGGCCTTCGTGCCGGTGCACGCCAAGATGCTGATCGCCGTGCCGACCACCGCGGGCACCGGCAGCGAGGTCACGCCCTGGGCCACGATCTGGGACCGCGGCCGGCAGCGCAAGTATTCGCTGCACCTGGCGCAGACCTGGCCGCGCCATGCGCTGATCGATCCCGAGCTGATGCTGTCGCTGCCCGCGGCGGTCACGCTGCAGAGCGGGCTCGATGCGCTCTCGCATGCGCTCGAGTCGATCTGGAACGTGAATGCCAACCCGGTGTCGGACACCTTCGCGGTGGCCGCGGTGCGCGACACGCTCGAGGTGCTGCCGCAGCTGATGGGGCGGCTCGACGACGTGGCGCTGCGCGGGCGCATGGCGCTGGCCGCGCTGAAGGCGGGCATGGCCTTCTCCAACACCAAGACCGCGCTGGCGCACTCGATCTCCTACGAGATGACGCTGCGCTACGGCCTGCCGCACGGCATCGCCTGCTCGTTCCCGCTGCCGCTGGTGCTCGAGCGCGCGATCGGCCGGCGCGCCGACCGCGACGCGGTGCTGGCGCAGGCGCTGGGCCTGCCGCTCGCGGAGGCGCCGCGCCGGCTCGCGGCCTTCATCGAATCGCTGGGCGTGAAGACCCGCTTCGCCGACTACGGCGTGGGCGAGGACGAGGCGCGGCGGATGCTGCTGCAGGCGCTGAGCGGCGCGCGCGGGCGCAACTTCATCGGCGGCGCGATCGCGCAGGACACAGCCTGAGCAGGCGGGGCGCGGCGAATCCCGGGTCGCTCGCGGCTTGCCGCAGAATCGGCGGCTTCCGAACACGAGAGACATCGACATGAGGATCCACCGCGTCTTCCTCGCCGGCCTCGCGCTGGCCGCGACCGCCGCCACCATCGGCCCCGCCCTGGCTCAGGGCTACCCCTCGGCCAAGCCCATCCGCCTGATCGTCGGCTATCCGCCCGGCGGCGGCATCGACTTCGCGGCGCGCACGGTGCAGGTGCCGCTGCAGGAGGCGCTCAAGCAGCAGCTGGTGGTCGACTACAAGCCCGGCGCGAGCGGCATGATCGCGGCCACCGAGCTCACGCGCCAGCCGGCCGACGGCTACACGCTGCTGCTGGCCAACACCGGGCCGTTCGCGATCGCGCCGTACCTGCAGAGCAAGCCGCCCTACGACCCCATCAAGCAGTTCACCTACGTCGGCCAGATCAGCCAGGGCAGCTACATCGCGGTGACGCGGCCCGACCATCCGGCCAAGGACCTCAAGGCCTTCGTGGCCTGGGCCAAGGGCCAGCCCGGCAAGGTCAACTTCGCCTCGGGCGGCAACGGCACCTCGACGCACCTCAACGGCGAGCTGATGAACCAGGTCACGGGCCTGGACATGACGCACGTGCCCTACAAGGGCAGCGCGCCCGCGGTGCAGGACCTGATCGGCGGGCAGACGCAGATCCTGATCGACGCGGGCAGCGTGCTGCTGCCGCAGGTGAAGGGCGGCAAGCTCAAGGCGCTGGCCGTGACCGGGCCGCAGCGCGATCCGCAGCTGCCCGACGTGCCGACCGTGAAGGAGCTGGGCCTCGCGGGCATGGAGTCGGTGGGCTTCCAGGGCCTGGTGGGACCGGCGGGCATGCCCAAGGAGGTGGTGGACCGCCTGTCGGGCGAACTCGCCAAGGCGCTCGCGCAGCCGGCGGTCCGCGCCAAGTTCGCTGCGGCGGGCGCCGAGGTCCATTCGCTGGGCCCGACCGAGTTCGCGGCCTTCGTGAAGGCCGACAACGAGAAATGGTCGAAGCTGATCCGCGAGCGCAAGCTGCAGCTCGATTGATGGAGGCAGACTCGAGGGCCATGACGAATCCGATGCATTCCTTCTTCTTCCCGACGCGCCGCACCGCGGTGCTTGCCTCGCTGGCCGCGGCCGGCGCCTTCCTCTGCGGCACCGCGGCGGCCCAGACCCCGGCCGTGCCCAAGACCCTGCGGCTGATCGTCGCCTATCCGGCCGGCGGCGTCAGCGACGTGGTCGCGCGCGCGCTCGGCGACCGGCTCGCGGCGCAGCTCGGCACCACGGTGGTGGTCGAGAACCGCGCGGGCGCCAGCGGCGCGATCGGCATGGACGCGGTGGCCAAGGCCGCGCCCGATGGCGCGACCCTGGGCTTCTCGGCCATCAGCCCGCTGGTGCTGAGCCCGCACCTGGGCAAGCTGCCCTTCGATCCGCTGAAGGACGTGGCGCCGGTGGCCAGCGTGATGTATTCGCCGGTGCTGCTGATCGCCACGCCCGCGAGCAAGGCGAAGGACTTCCGCGCGCTGCTCGACGACGCCAGGGCCCATCCGGGCGCGGTGCGCTGGGCCACCTCGGGGCCGGCCTCGCTCGGCCACATCGTGCTCGAGCAGCTGCGCTCGGCGGCCAACGTCGACATCACGCACGTGCCCTACAAGGGCGGCGGCCAGCAGCTCAACGATGCGCTGGGCGGGCAGTTCGAGATCCTCTCGACCAACGCCAGCCCCACGCTGGGCGCGCACATCCAGTCGGGCAAGCTGCGCCCGCTCGCGGTGGGCGCGCCGGCGCGGCTCGAGAGCCTGCCGCAGGTGCCCACGCTGGGCGAGCTGGGCTACAAGGCGGCCAACATCAACTCGCTGTTCGGCGTGTTCGCGCCGGCCGCCACGCCGCCGGCGCTGCTCGCGCGCTACAACGCCGAGATCAACAAGGCGCTGGCCAGCCCCGAGCTGCGCGCCAAGCTCACGGCCACCGACAACGTGCCCACGGGCGGCCCCGCGGCCGACTTCGCGAAAGAGATCGCCAGCGAGTTCGAGAGCAATGGCAGGATCGTGAAGGCGGCCGGCATCAAGGCCGACTGAGAACCCCACCGGCCGCGCGGGCTTGTCGCCCGCGCGATAGCCACTCCGATTTCCCTACCTTATAGTAGGTAGCCATGAGCAGCGTTTCCTCAGCAGCCCTCGCCACCGGCAGCACGCGCGACCAGATCCTGGGCGCGGCGCGCGAGCTCATCGCCACGCGCTCCTACCTGGGCTTCAGCTTCCAGGACGTGGCCGACGCGGTCGGCGTGCGCAAGGCCAGCCTCTACCACCACTTCCCGTCCAAGGAGGCGCTGGGCGTGGCCGTGCTGCGCGACGCGATCCAGGGCTTCCGCCGCTGGGACGAGGCCAAGGCCCGCACGCCGCGCGAGTCGCTCGACGCCTATTTCCGCATGTACCGCAACGGCCTGCGCGCCGGCTCGGCGGTCTGTCCCGCGGGCGCGCTGGCCCCGGGCTGGGACTGCATCAACGACGAGCTGCGCCGCACGGTGCAGGAGCTGCGCCAGATGCAGGTGCTGTGGCTGACCGGCGTGCTCGGCGCGCTGGTGTCCGAGCGGGCCCAGGGCGCCGGCGGCGCGGGCCCCGCGGCGCTCGCGGCCTATGTGTTCGCGGTCTGCCAGGGCGCGCTGATCGCGGCGCGCATGACCGGCCGCGTGGAGGATTTCGACGACGCGGTCGCGCAACTGAGGAGTTCGCTGCCCGTCTGACGCCCCGGCATCCACCCGAAGGCACGCCCCGCGTGCCTCTTTTTTGACCTGTCAGCCTACCGATTGGATGGTAGTTTTTAGGAGCACATCATGAAAGCCGTCATTTCCGCCTATGCCCGTTCGCCGTTCCATTTCGCGAAGAAGGGCGCGCTGGCCGAGGTGCGTCCCGACACGCTGGCCGCCGGCGTGGTCCGGGGCCTGCTGCAGCGCACCGACCTCGATCCCGCGCTGCTCGAGGACATCGTCCTGGGCTGCGCCTATCCCGAGGCCTCGCAGGGCAACAACCTCGCGCGCATCGTCGGCCTGCTGGCTGGCCTGCCGCACGAGGTGGGCGGCATGACCGTCAACCGCTTCTGCGGCTCGTCGATGCAGGCGGTGCACATCGCGGCCGCGCAGATCGAGGCCGGCATGGGCGAGGCCTTCCTCTGCGTGGGCGTCGAGTCGATGAGCATGGTGCCGCAGGGCGGCTTCAACTTCTCGCCGAGCCCGGAGCTGCTGGCCGACACCGATGCCTACATCTCGATGGGCGAGACCGCCGAGAACGTGGCGCAGCGCTGGAACGTGAGCCGCGCCGACCAGGAGGCGCTGGCGGTGGAGTCGCACCGCAAGGCCGCGGCCGCGCGCGAGCAGGGCCGCCTGGCCGGCGAGATCGTGCCGGTGCGCCTGGCCTCGGGCGAACTGGTCGAGGCCGACGGCTGCATCCGTCCCACCACCTCGGCCGAGGCACTGGCCAACCTCAAGCCGGCCTTCCGTCCCGATGGCGTGGTGACGGCCGGCACCTCGTCGCCGCTGACCGACGGCGCGGCCGCGGTGCTGGTGACCAGCGATGCCTTCGCCGCGCGCCATGGCCTGAAGGCGCTGGCGCGCATCAGGTCCTTCGCCACCGTGGGCGTCGACCCGGCCATCATGGGCATCGGCCCGATTCCCGCCACGCGCAAGGCGCTGGCGCGCGCGGGCCTGACGGTGGCCGACCTCGACGTGGTCGAGATCAACGAGGCCTTCTCCTCGCAGGCGCTGGCCTGCATCCGCGACCTCGGGCTCGACCCGGCCACGGTCAACCTCGATGGCGGCGGCCTGTCGATCGGCCATCCGCTGGGCGCGACCGGCGCGCGCATCACGGGCAAGGCGGCCTCGCTGCTGGCGCGCGAGAACGGCCGCTATGCGCTGGCCACGCAGTGCATTGGCGGCGGGCAGGGCATCGCGACCATCCTCGAGCGCGTCTGAGCGCCGGCGCGACACGATGCGGCACGGTGGCGACAATGCCGCCGTGCCATCAGCGAAGGAGGAACGCACCATGACCGACACCACCCCCCGCGCCAAGCTCTACCTCGACGACCTCGCCGTGGGCGACCGCTTCACCAGCGGCAAGTACGCGCTCGACGCCGAGAAGATCAAGGCCTTCGCGCTGCAGTTCGACCCGCAGCCCTTCCACACCGACGAGGAGGCCGCCAAGCGCACCTTCTTCGGTGGCCTGGCCGCGAGCGGCTGGCACACGGCGGCCGTCACCATGCGCCTGCTGGTCGACAGCGGCATCCCGCTGGCCGACGGCATCATCGGTTCGGGCGGCGACGAGATCCGCTGGCCGCAGCCCACGCGGCCCGGCGACGTGCTGCACGTGGTCAGCGAGATCGTCGAGATCGTGCCCTCGCGTTCCAAGCCGGGCCGCGCGATGGTCCGCGTGCGCTGCGAGACGCGCAACCAGCGTGGCGAGGTGCTGCAGCACTTCTCGCCCAAGCTGGTGGTGATGAAGAAGCCGGATTGACTCCTAGGCGGCGCTGCCGCCGCCCAGCGCCTTCAGCTCCTCGTCGCTGAAGCCCGCGCGCGTGCGCGCCTCGAGGTTGAACGGCGGCTTGAGCCGCGGCGCCTCGTAGCGCGCCACGAGCTCGGGGTAGGCGGCCTCGGCGTCGATGCCCGCGCGCTCGCAGAGCCAGCGGTACCAGTGGTTGCCGATCGCCACGTGGCCCACCTCGTCGCGCAGGATGATGTCGAGGATCTCGACCGCGCGCAGCGCATCGGGCGTGTTCACGCGCTTGAGCTTGGCCTGGATCAGCGGCGTGGCGTCGAGCCCGCGCGCCTCGAGCGTGCGCGGCACCAGCGCCATGCGCGCGAGCACGTCGTCGCGCGTCTTCTCGCACATGCTCCACAGGCCGTCGTGGCCCGTGAAGTCGCCATAGCGCCAGCCCATGGTCTGCAGGTGCGCATGCAGCAGCGTGAAGTGCTGCGCCTCCTCGTCGGCCACGCGCAGCCAGTCCTGGTAGTAGCGCGCGGGCATGCCGTCGTAGCGCCAGGCGGCGTCGAGCGCGAGGTTGATGGCGTTGAACTCGATGTGGCAGATCGAATGGACCAGTGCCGCGCGGCCCTCGGTGTTGAACGGCGAGCGCTTGCCCACCGCCATGGCCGACACGCGCAGCGGGCGCTCGGGCCGGCCCGGCACGCCGAGCTCGTCGCCGGGCACGCGCACGGGGTCGTCTGCTATGGTTTCGCTAGCGATATGCGCTGCCAGCGCGCGGGTTGCCGCCACTTTCTCTTCGGGGTCGGTGAGGCGCAGCGCGGCCAGGGCGCTCAATCGGGGGTGCATCCCTACAATTCTAGGTTTCACCCCTCTTTCCCTTTCCGGAGACTCCCACGATGGCCCTCTATGAACTCGACGGCGTGGCGCCGCAACTCGGCGACGGCGCCTGGGTCGCCGACAGCGCCGAGGTGATGGGGCGCGTGACGCTGGCCGAGAACGCGAACGTCTGGTTCGGCGCCGTGCTGCGCGGCGACACCGAGGCCATGACCATCGGGCGCAACAGCAACATCCAGGACCTGTCGGTGCTCCATTGCGACATCGGCTGCCCGCTGACCGTGGGCGAGAACGTCACCGTGGGCCACCAGGTCATGCTGCACGGCTGCACCATCGGCGACAACACGCTGATCGGCATGCAGGCGGTGGTCTTGAATAACGCGAAGATCGGCCGCAACTCGATCGTCGGCGCCGGTGCGCTCGTGACCGAGGGCTCGGAATTCCCCGACAACTCGATGATCCTGGGATCGCCCGCCAAGGTGGTGCGCACGCTCGACGAAGCGGCCGCCGCCAAGCTGCGCCAGGGTGCGGAGCACTACGTCAAGAACGCCCGCCGCTTTGCGGCCGGCCTGAAGAAGATCGCCTGAGCCTGCGCGCGAGGGCACCCGAAGAAAGAACCCCGTTGTGAGCGAGCTGCATAAATTCCTGTTCGATGGCCTGCCGGTGCGCGGCATGATCGTGCGCCTGACGGACGCCTGGCAGGAGATCCTCGCGCGGCGCGCCTCCAACACCGCCACCGGCGCCTACCCGCCGCCGGTGGTCGAGCTGCTCGGCGAGATGACGGCCGCGGCCACGCTGATGCAGGCCAACATCAAGTTCAACGGCGCGCTGATCCTGCAGATCTTCGGCGACGGCCCGGTGAAGGTGGCCGTGGCCGAGGTCAAGCCCGACCTGAGCCTGCGCGCCACCGCCAAGACCATCGGGGAGCTGCCGGCCGATGCGCGGCTGCCCGACATGGTCAACGTGAACAACAAGGGCCGCTGCGCGATCACGCTCGACCCCAAGGACAAGCTGCCCGGCCAGCAGCCCTACCAGGGCGTGGTGCCGCTGTTCGGCGACGAGGGCGAGAAGCTCGGCAAGCTCAGCGAGGTGCTGCAGCACTACATGCTGCAGAGCGAGCAGCTCGACACCACGCTGGTGCTGGCGGCCGACGACAAGGTGGCCGCGGGCCTGCTGATCCAGCGCCTGCCGGTCAAGGGCGAGGGCAACCTCGAGGGCACCTCGCCGGCCGACCGCGACCAGGCGAACGAGGACCAGATCGGCCGCAACGAGGACTACAACCGGATCTCGATCCTGGCCTCGACGCTCACGCGCGAGGAGCTGCTCACGCTCGACGTCGAGACCATCCTGCGGCGCCTGTTCTGGGAAGAGAAGCTGCTGCGCTTCGAGCCGCAGCGCGGCATGCTGGGCCCGCACTTCGCCTGCACCTGCGGCCGCGAGCGCGTGGCGCAGATGATCCGCGGCCTCGGCGCCGAGGAAGCCGAGAGCATCCTCGCCGAGCGCGGCGACATCGAGGTGGGCTGCGACTTCTGCGGCAAGCAGTACCGCTTCGACGCGGTCGATGCGGCGCAGATCTTCCGCCCGCCGGGCGACCAGATTCCCGGCACGCCGGTGGTGCAGTAGGTCGGTGCCGGGCGCTCAGCCCGGCTGCCGCAGCACCTTGACCATCGCCGCGAGCCGCTCGTTCGCATAGCCGGCCGCGAGCGCGCGGTCGAACCAGCCCATCAGGAAATCGGGAAAGCCCATGTCGAGCCGCGCCTCGCGCGCCTGCCGCACGAACAGCCGGCCCGAGCCCGCGCAGGTCGCCATCGAGCTCTCGGGTTCGCCATAGCTCCGGTCGTGGATGCTCTCGCCCTCGGCGCGGATCATCTCGCCGAGCACGGGCGAGATGGTGCCGATCATTTGTGCGAAGTCCCGCACCGGCAGCTGTTCCGATTCGAAGATGCGCACGCCGTGGAAGAAGCCGGCCATCGCGCCAAACATGCACGAGAGCGTGGCCAGGTCCCAGGCGGCGGCGTTGCCGATCGGCTCGCCCAGGTAGGCGATGTGGCCCGCGATGGCCTCGAGCACCGGCCGGCAGGCCGCGAGCGCGCGCTCCTCGCCGGAGATGAACAACGGCGTGTCGGGCCGGCCGATCTGCGAGGGCGTGGCGAGCAGCGCGCCGTCGAGGTAGGCCACGCCATCGAGTCGCGCCCAGTCGTCGCGCGCATCCTGTGGCGTGCCGGTGCTCAGCTGCACCAGCACCTTGCCGCGCAGCGTCTCGGCCACGCCCGGTTGCGCGAGGATCGCGTGCCAGGCCGCGTAGTCGGCCACGCAGACCAGCACGATGGGGCTGGCGGCGACGGCCGCGCGTGCATCGGTGGCGAGCACGGTGCCCTGGCCGAGCAGCGCTTCGGCGCGGCTCGGGGTGCGGTTCCACAGCGTGAGCGTGTGGCCACGCTGCAGGGCGCGCGCGAGCGCGATGCCCATCGGGCCGAGGCCGATGAGGGAGACGTCGGTAGGGGTCATGGTTGCTTCCTGCATGGATCGGGGATGCATTCAGTCGTGCGCCGGGCTGAGGTTCTGGCCCAGGCCGCCGTCGACCGTGAGCCGCGCGCCGGTGGTGAAGGTGGCGTCGAAGGCCAGGAACAGCACCGCGCGCGCCACCTCCTCGGCGCTGCCGTGGCGTCGCATCGGCGTGATCTGGTCGCCCAGGCGCACGAACTCCGCGCGCTCGGCGGGCGTGGCATCGGCTACGCCGAGCGTGGGCGTGTCGATGAAGCCCGGGCTCACCACGTTGATGCGGATGCCGCGCCCGACCAGCTCGGCAGCGAAGCCCGAGGCGAAGGAGCGCAGCGCCGCCTTGGTCGCGCTGTAGACGCCCATGCCGTGCATGCCGCCCTCGTCGGCGATCGACGAGGTGAAGACGATGGATGCGCCGGGCTTCATCAGCGGCGCGAGCTTCTGCACAGTGAAGAAGGCGCCCTTGGTGTTGATCGCGAAGGCGCGGTCGTAGCCGGCCTCGGTGACCTGCTCGAAGGGCTCGAGCGTGGCGATGCCGGCGTTGATGTGCAGCAGGTCGACGTGGCCCAGCGTCTCGCGCGCGGTGGCCGCGAGCGCATCGATGTCGGCCAGCGAGGCGGCGTCGCTCGCGAGCACCTGCGCCTGCGGGCCCAGCGCGTGTCGTGCGGCCTCGAGGTCCCTGGGATTGCGCCCGGTCAGGATCACGCGGGCGCCGCCCGCAAGCAGCGCCTGGGCCGTGGCCAGGCCCATGCCGATGGTGCCGCCCGTGATGACGGCGGTCTTGCCGAGGTAGCGGGTGTTGCTGTCGTGGTGGAGAGTGGTGTTCATGGCCGCGATGATTCCGCGCGCATCGCGCGCGGTCGCGCACGATCGGGCAGCCCCGAGCACGAACGGACGACGGCGCGCGGCCGATAATGGCCCGATGAGCGACACCGACCTGCGCATCGAACTGCGGCAGACGCCCGCCGGCATCGTCGGCTACGAGCCGCTGCCCGAGCACCGCATCAAGCTCCACGTGGGCGCGCCGGTGGCCGGCGCCTGCCAGTTCCACCGCTTCCTCTACACGCGCGGCGACCTCGACATCGTGCCCGCGGGCGTGAGCGACGTGTGGCACGAGGAGGCCGCGAGCACCTCGCTGATGCTGCGCGTGTCGACCGCGCTGCTGCGTCGCACGGCCGACGAGATGGGGCTGCCCGCCGAGCGCGCCACGCTCGCGCAGCGCCACCAGTTCCGCGATGCCCACATCGAGCACATCGCCTGGGCCCTCGACGCCGAACGCCGCGCCGGCTTTGCCAACGGCACCCTGTATGCCGACAGCCTCGGCACCGCGCTCGCCGTGCACCTGCTGAGCGGCCAGCGCCGCCCCGAGCCCGTGCCCGCACGCGGCCTCACGCGGCCGCAACTGCGCCGCGTGACCGAGCACATCGAGGCCCACCTCGACGGCGACCTTTCGCTGTCCTCATTGGCCGACGTGGCGGGCCTCAGCACCTCGCACCTCAAGACCCTGTTCAAGCGCTCGACCGGCCTGCCGGTGCACGAGTACGTGGTGCACCGCCGCGTCGACCGCGCGCGCGGCCTGCTGCTGCGCAGCGACCTGCCCGCGAGCCAGGTGGCGCTGGAGAGCGGCTTCTCGCACCAGAGCCACATGGCGCGCTGCATGCGACGCGTGCTCGGCGTGACGCCGGGCGAGGTGCGGCGCGCCGGCTAGGCGTCGTCCAACGGGGCGTTCTTCGTCTCGTCGCGTTTCAGCAGCACGGAAGACAACGCGAGGATCTTGGTCTGGGGCGCGTCGCGCAACCAGACCAGCCTCGTCTTGGCACGGCCGAACTTCGCTGGCAGCGGATGGACGCTGAGCCGGTCGCGCTCGGCGTAGCTGTCGAGCACGCTGTGCGGAATCAGCGCGATGCCCATGCCGACCGCGACGCAGCCCAGGATCAGGTGGTAGGAGCCCGCCTCCACGATCCGGCCCGGCGTGACGCGGCCGCGCAGGAACCAGTCCTCGAGCCGCTTGCGGTGCGGGCAGCCGGGATGGAAGGCGAGGATCGTCTTCGACGACAGGTCCTTCGGCGATGCGATGCTGCCGTGCTTTGCTTCGGCGACGATCACCAGTTCCTCGTCATAGATCGCGAGGGTTTCCAGCCTGCGGTCCGGGATCGGATCGGTGATGAGGGCGGCGTCGAGGTCCGCACGGAGGACCTGCTTGATCAGCTCGCGCGGATCGCCCGAATAGAGCTCGAGGGCCACGTCCGGATAGCGATCGTGGAAGCGACCCAGCGGCTCCGGCAGGCGGGCAGCGGCCGTGCTTTCCATCGCGCCCAGGCGCAGCACGCCGCTGGGGCGATCGGACTGGATCGCCTGGACCGCTTCCTTCGCGAGATCGAGCATGCGGTCCGCGTAGCCGACCAGTATCTTGCCCGCGGGCGAAAGCTGGAGGCGGCGCCCTTCGCGCAGGAACAGCTGCACGCCCAGTTTTTCTTCGAGCACCTGGATGCGCGCGGTCACGCTCGACTGTGCGCGGTGAAGGGTTTCCGCCGCCCGCACTACCCCGCCGGTGCGGACCACGGTCCTGAAGATCTGCAGATCCGAGAACTCCATACATCGCCTTCCCTGAACGGTTCGTTCTCTATTTGTCGTTTTCTTGCGAGCGCCATTCTCTTTAGAGTTCTCTGCAACTTCAACAAGGCACGGGCCTGAACCAGGCACCAGGGATCGTCATGAAAATGGGAGTCGTGGAAGAGGCCGGTGCGCGGGCGGTGCGCCGATCGCTGGTCGTCGGCGTGTTCTGCGGCCTCGCGGTGGCGCTGATCTGGTCGAGCTGGTCGGTCGCCACGCGGTTTGCCGTGACCACCAGCCTCGGGCCGCACGACGTGACCTTCCTGCGCTTCGGCGTCTCGGCGCTTTTCCTGTGGCCGGTGCTCGCCCGGAAGGGGTTGGGCGTTGCGCAGATCGGCATGGTTCGCCTGTCGATCATGGTCCTCGGCGCGGGCGTGCCCTTCATGCTGCTGGGTTCGGTGGGCATGCAGTTCGCACCGGCCTCGCATGTCGCCACGCTCATGATCGGAACGATGCCGATCTGGGTGGCGGTGCTGTCGGGCCTGCTGTTCGGTGAGCGATTCACGCGGCGGCAACTGGGCGGGATGGCCGTCGTCGTCGCCGGCGTGCTGTGCATCGGCGGCTATGCACTGCTGGCCGATCGCGCCGCGGGAGAGTGGCGAGGAGACCTGCTGTTCCTGCTCGCGGGCCTGTGCTTCGCGAGCTTCACCGTCGCGCAGCGCCGTTCGGGAATCAGCCCCTGGCATGCGACGGCGCTCGTCAACGTGTGCTCCGCCGTGCTGTTCACGCCGGTCTACTTCTTCGGGTTCACGCCGAACATCTTCACGGCGCCGCCATCGGCCGTCGGCTTCCAGGTGGTCGCCCAAGGGATCCTGGTGGCGATCCTCGGGATGTATTTCTACACGGAGGCCGTGCGTCGATTGGGTGCGCCCAGGGCCGCCATCTTCGGTGCGCTCGCGCCCGCGCTGGCCGTGCTGATCGGCGCGGTGTTCCTCGGGGAGGTACCGGCCTGGCTCACGCTGACGGGAATCGGGCTCGTGATGAGCGGTGTCGCTCTGGTGGTGACGGGCGCGGCGCGTCGCTAGCTAGCGAAGGCTGCTGTCGAAACCCCCGAAGAAGATGTCGGGCGCGCTCGTGTTGTGCTTCGACGGCAGGCTGCGCCCGAAGCGGAACTGCGTGCCCTTGAGCGTCTTCACCTCGGGCAGCGGCGTTGCGACCAGCGGCGCATCGGGCGCGGCCTGCCAGCGCACCTCGCTGACGTCGGCGTTGTCGGGCGTCACGTACATCGAGCGCAGCACGGCAAAGGGCCGGGCCTCGCGCGTGGGGGCCGAGAAGCGCACGTCGAGCGCGGTGCGTTCGCGGCTGATCTCCTCGACGTTGGCGACGGCGCTGCCGCCGCGCGCGAAGCGCAGGTGGATCGACAGCGGCTTCGGCACGATGCGGATCGAGGCGATGTCGACCACCGGCCGGCTGGCCTGCTCGACCGGGCCGAGCAGGAACGAGGAGCCGTAGACGCCGTCGCCGAAGCGCGCCTCGGGCAGGGGCTTGATGCGCCAGTAGCCGTCGGAGGGATAGAGCACCAGCGCCTCGAGCGCCTTGCCGTTCTCCTTGCGGAACACCTGCAGCAGGTGGAAGCCGCGGTCGCTGACGGTGCCCACGCGCACCGGCACGCGTTGCGGCCGCCAGAAGCTCGCGAGCGTCATGCCGACGATGCGCCACTGCGCGTTGTCGAGCAGCACCACGGTGCGCGGCTCGAAGCGGTGCGCGGGGTCGGTGGGATGCTCGCCGCCGTCGAAGTTGCAGCCCGAGAAGTCGGGCGCGGTGACGTCGTTGCCGATGCTGTCGAGGTAGGACGGCTGCAGCGCCTCGATGCGCAGCCGCCGTATGCCTTCGCCGCGCAGCACCAGCGAGACGTTGTCCTCCTCGGCGCAGGCGGTGGGCGTGGTGCCGTTCTCGACCGTGGCGCGCAACGGGGCCGCGCTGGCGGCGGCGCCGACCAGCACCGAGGCCGCGAGGGCGGTGGCGAGGAGGGCGGCGGTGCGGAAGCGGCGGCGAAGAGGCATCGGGTCTCCAGGCAAGAGGAAGAGGGGGAACAACGGCAACGGGCAACGGACGCCGAAGCTTAGAGGATGGCGCAGCGCCGGTCGGCGCCATGTCGGAGGGCACCGCGCGGGCGCGGCGGCCTCACTCGCGGCGCGCGAGCAGGTCGGTGAACAGGCGGTGCTCGCACTCGGGATCGGAGCACTTGTCGCAGGACCAGGTCCAGCCTTCGCCCGCCGTGGCGGCGCCGCGATCGGGCGCTACGGCATCGCGTCCGCCATCGCGCGACAGGCCTCCGCGGTCGGCCACGCTCTGGATCGCGCGCCAGGCGCTGGCCAGCCGTTCGCTGCCGCTGCCATGGACCACGGTGTAGGCCACGCCCGCGCTGGCGAGCGCGCGGCGCACCATCGCGTCGACCGGCTCGCGCACATGCGGGCCGTCGCGCATCTCGTCGGCCACCCAGGGCAGGTCGAGCGCGGTCAGCAGGGTGATCGCGCAGCGCTGCTGGGCCGCGAGCGCATCGGGGTAGAGGGTGGTGTCGGCGAACAGCAACTCGCTGTAGACGGCGGTCATGACGGCCGTGGTGTCGGCCACCGCCACGCCGAGCGCGGCCGCGGCATCGATGCGGCGGGTCTGCTCCTCGGCGATGGCCTGCTGCTCGTCGGCACGCGGCGTGCGGCCTTCGCGCTCGCACCATTCGCGCAGGTACTCGCCGACGAAGGTGGCGTGGATGCCGCGCTCGTTCATGCGCTGCACGAGGGCGCGCGCGAGCTCGGTCTTGCCGGTGCTCTCGGCGCCGAGCAGCGCGACGATGCAGCCGGTGGGCAGCACGGGCGTCATGCGGCGGCCGCCCTCGGCAGCCGCTGGCGCCAGGCCAGGTAGCCGGCCACGCTGAGCGCCGCGAACACGGCGTACAGCCCGACCGTGAGCCACAGGCCCTTGTGGACGAAGAGGCCGATGCTGACCAGGTTGACGGCCAGCCACACGACCCAGTTCTCGATGAACTTGCGCCCGAGCAGGAACTGGCCGACCAGGCTCAGGCCGGTGGCGAAGCCGTCCCACCAGGGCACGTCGGTGTCCGTGAAGCGGCGCAGGAAGAGGGCGACCGCGGGCCAGGCCAGCGCGCAGGCCAGCAGCGCGAGCGCGAGGCCGCGGCGCGAGAGGCGGCTCACGCGCAGCGCCGAGCCGTCGGCCCGGTGGCCGCGCAGCCATTGCAGCCAGCCCCAGAAGGCGACGACGGCGAAGAAGACCTGCAGCGAGGCGTCGCCATAGACCTTCGCCTGCGCGAACACGCCCACGTAGAGCAGCGAGCTGACGATCGCCAGCGGCCAGCCCCAGTGGATCTCGCGCATGTTGCAGCCGACCATGGCCAGTGCCAGCACGGCGGCCACGCATTCGAGCCAGGTGACGGGAGAGCCCCAGAGCGCGAAGGCGGGGGCGGAGAGGAGTTCGGGCATCGGCAGGGCGGCGTGCACGGCGCGCCGAGGGCTCGGCGAGAGCGGCCCGCGTGGATCAGTGGGCGATCTGGACGAAGACCTCGTTGGGCTTGACCATGCCCAGCTCCTGGCGGGCACGTTCCTCGACCATCTCGAGGCCGTCCTTGAGGTCGTTGACCTCGGAGGCCAGCCGCTCGTTGGTGATGGCGGCCTTGGCGTTCGACTCCTTCTGCGAGGCCAGCTTGGCCTGCAGCTGCGCCACGTCGCGCACGCTGCCGCGCCCGTTCCACAGCTGCCACTGGAGGATGGCCAGCAGCACGAGCAGAACGATGGGAGGAATGAAGCGCGCGCGCATGGTCCGCGGACTTTACCCGCGCTCCCCGCACGGCCCGCCAGGGACGGCGCATCGCCGATCCGCGAAATGCGGAAAAAGCGGCAATGCGCGCGGCTCTTCGGGCCGGGGAGGGGGCATCACTTGAGGTTGTAGAACGCGCCGCGGCCCGGGTAGACGGCGATGTCGCCGAGGTCTTCCTCGATGCGCAGCAGCTGGTTGTACTTGGCGATGCGGTCCGAACGCGAGAGCGAGCCGGTCTTGATCTGGCCGGCGTTGGTGCCCACGGCGATGTCGGCGATGGTGCTGTCCTCGGTTTCGCCCGAGCGGTGCGAGATCACGGCGGTGTAGCCGGCGCGCTTGGCCATCTCGATCGCGGCGAAGGTCTCGGTCAGGGTGCCGATCTGGTTGATCTTGATCAGGATCGAGTTGGCGATGCCCTTCTCGATGCCTTCCTGCAGGATCTTGGTGTTGGTGACGAACAGGTCGTCGCCCACCAGCTGCACGCGCTTGCCCAGGCGTTCGGTCAGGTGCTTCCAGCCGTCCCAGTCGCCTTCGTGCATGCCGTCCTCGATGCTGATGATCGGGTACTTGTCGACCCAGGTCGCCAGCATGTCGGTCCAGTTCTCGGCCGACAGCGAGAGGTTCTCGCCCGACAGCACGTACTTGCCGTCCTTGTAGAACTCGCTCGCGGCGCAGTCCAGGCCCAGCGCGATCTGCTCGCCAGCCACGTAGCCGGCCTTGTCGATGGCTTCGAGGATCAGCTGGATCGCCGCTTCATGGCTCTCGACGCTCGGCGCGAAACCGCCTTCGTCGCCCACGGCGGTGCTGATGCCGCGGTCGCCCAGGATCTTCTTGAGCGCATGGAACACCTCGGCGCCGTAGCGCACGGCTTCGCGGAAGCTCGGCGCGCCCACGGGGATGATCATGAACTCCTGCAGGTCCAGGCTGTTGTTGGCGTGCGCGCCGCCGTTGATGACGTTCATCATCGGCACCGGCATCTGCATGCCGCCCATGCCGCCGAAGTAGCGGTACAGCGGCAGGCCCGATTCCTCGGCGGCCGCGCGAGCCACGGCCATCGACACGGCCAGCGTGGCGTTGGCACCCAGGCGGCCCTTGTTGTCGGTGCCGTCGAGGTCGATCATCGTGCGGTCGAGGAAGGCCTGTTCGCTGGCATCGAGGCCGAGCACGGCTTCGGAGATCTCGGTGTTGATGTTCTCCACCGCCTTGAGCACGCCCTTGCCGAGGTAGCGCTTCTTGTCGCCGTCGCGCAGCTCGATGGCTTCGCGCGAACCGGTGGATGCGCCCGAGGGCACGGCCGCGCGGCCCATGGTGCCCGATTCGAGCAGCACGTCGCACTCGACGGTGGGATTGCCGCGGCTGTCGAGGATCTCGCGGCCGACGATGTCAACGATTGCACTCATCTTCTTTTCTTTCTCCAGTAAAAACGGATCACAGACCTTCGACGACGACCATGCGCATGATCGCGGCGCCCTGGCGCGACTCGCGCGCCTTGCCGTATTCGGGCGAACTGTTGAACTGCTTCGCGGCCTCGACGCTCGGGAACTTGAGGATCACGATGCGCTGCGGCGCCCAGTCGCCCTCGAGCACCTCGACCTTGCCGCCGCGCACGCAGACCTCGGCGCCATGCGCCTGCATGGCGGCGGTCGACCACTTCTTGTACTCCTCGTACTGGGTCGGGTTCGTGACTTCGACGTTGGCGATGATGTAGGCGCTGGTCACGCGACCGCCTTCAGCGTCTTGCCCGCATTGCCGGCGCCCTGGCCCTTGTGGTCGAGCGCGGCCTTGATGAAGGCGTTGAACAGCGGATGGCCGCTCCACGGCGTCGACTTGAACTCGGGGTGGAACTGCACGCCCATGAACCACGGATGCACGTCCTGCGGCAGCTCGACGATCTCGGTGAGCTGCTCGCGCTGCGTGAGCGCGGAGATCACGAGGCCGGCCTTGCGCAGCTGGTCGAGGTAGTTGACGTTGGCTTCGTAGCGGTGGCGATGGCGCTCGGTGACCACGTCGCCGTAGATGCTGTGGGCCAGCGTGCCGTCGGTCACGTCGGAACTCTGTGCGCCCAGGCGCATGGTGCCGCCGAGGTCGGACTTCTCGTTGCGCACCTTGATCGTGCCGTCGGCGTCCTTCCACTCGGTGATCAGCGCGATCACGGGGCAGGAGGTCTCGGGGTCGAACTCGGTGCTGTTGGCATCGGGCAGGCCGGCCACGTGGCGCGCGTACTCGATGGTGGCGACCTGCATGCCCAGGCAGATGCCGAGGTAGGGCACCTTGCCTTCGCGCGCGAAGCGGGCCGCGAGGATCTTGCCCTCGACGCCGCGCTGGCCGAAGCCGCCGGGCACGAGGATGGCGTCGTACTTGGCCAGGCGCGAGACGTCCTGCGCGGTGATGGTCTCGGAGTCGACGTAGTCGATCTTCACGCGCGCATGGTTCTTCATGCCGGCGTGGCGCAGCGCCTCGTTGAGCGACTTGTAGCTGTCCGACAGGTCGACGTACTTGCCGACCATGGCGATCGCCACTTCCTGCTGCGGATGCTCGACCTCGTAGACCAGTTCGTCCCAGCGCGAGAGCTTGGCCGGTGGCGTGTTGATGCGCAGCTTGTCGCAGATCAAGCCGTCGAGGCCCTGCTCGTGCAGCATGCGCGGCACCTTGTAGATGGTGTCCACGTCCCACATCGAGATCACGCCCCATTCGGGCACGTTCGAGAACAGCGAGATCTTGGCGCGCTCGTCGTCGGGGATCGGGCGGTCGGCGCGGCACAGCAGGGCGTCGGCCTGGATGCCGATCTCGCGCAGCTTCTGCGCCGTGTGCTGCGTGGGCTTGGTCTTGAGCTCGCCGGCCGCGGCGATCCAGGGCACGTAGCTCAGGTGCACGAAGGCCGAGTTGTTCGGGCCCATGCGCAGGCTCATCTGGCGCACGGCCTCGAGGAAGGGCAGCGACTCGATGTCGCCCACGGTGCCGCCGATCTCGACGATGGCCACGTCGACCTCGTGCGCGGTGCCGATGCCGGCGCCGCGCTTGACGTATTCCTGGATCTCGTTGGTGATGTGCGGGATCACCTGCACCGTCTTGCCGAGGTAGTCGCCGCGGCGTTCCTTCTCGAGCACGGTCTTGTAGATCTGGCCGGTCGTGAAGTTGTTGGCCTTGCGCATGCGCGTCGTGATGAAGCGCTCGTAGTGGCCGAGGTCGAGGTCGGTTTCCGCACCGTCGTCGGTGACGAACACCTCGCCGTGCTGGAACGGCGACATCGTGCCGGGGTCGACGTTGATGTAGGGATCGAGCTTGATGAGGGTGACTTTGAGGCCGCGCGATTCGAGGATCGCGGCCAGCGAGGCGGAGGCGATTCCCTTGCCGAGGGAAGACACCACACCACCGGTGACGAAGACAAATTTGGTCATGCCAGTTCCGGACGCGAGGACCGGGCAGTGGGAAATTGAGATTATAGGTGTGCCCCCGGCGACACCTGGCGCGGGTGGACACTGTTACCTCGCCCGGCGCGGGACATCGGGGCCGCCGCGAACGACCGTTCGCCCCAGGGCGCGGCGGGGATGCGCGGGTCATTACACTCCGCCCCACCATGCAAGACCTCGCCGGCAAACACATCGTTCTGGGACTCACGGGCGGTATCGCCTGCTACAAATCGGCCGAGCTGTGCCGGCTGTTCGTGAAGGCGGGGGCCACGGTCCAGGTCGTCATGACCGAATCGGCCGAGCAGTTCATGACGCCGGTCACGATGCAGGCGCTGTCGGGCCGCCCCGTCTACACCTCGCAGTGGGACGCGCGCGAGCCCAACAACATGCCGCACATCAACCTGAGCCGCGAGGCCGACGCGATCGTGCTCGCGCCCTGCAGCGCCGACTTCATCGCGCGCCTGGTGCAGGGCCGCTCCGACGAGCTGCTGAGCCTGCTGTGCCTGGCGCGCCCGCGCGACCGCGTGCCGCTGCTTCTCGCGCCCGCCATGAACCGCGAGATGTGGATGCATCCCGCGACCCAGCGCAACCTGGCGCAGGTGGCGGCCGACGGCGCCACCGTGCTCGGCGTGGGCAACGGCTGGCAGGCCTGCGGCGAGACCGGCGACGGCCGCATGCTCGAGCCGGCCCAATTGCTGGAAGACATCACCGCCTTCTTCCATCCCAAGCTGCTCGCGGGCCAGCACCTGCTGGTGACGGCCGGACCGACCTTCGAGGCGCTCGATCCGATCCGCGGCATCACCAACCACTCGTCGGGCAAGATGGGTTTCGCCATCGCCCGCGCCGCGCGCGAAGCCGGCGCCGAGGTCACGCTGGTGGCCGGGCCGGTGCACCTGCCGACGCCGCGTGGCGTCACCCGCATCGACGTGCGCTCGGCGCAGGAGATGCTCGCGGCGACCGTCGGTGCATCCTCGCGTGCTAGCGTTTTCGTAGCAACGGCGGCGGTCGCCGACTGGCGCCCCGCGACCCAGAGCGACCAGAAGATCAAGAAGGACGGCAGCGGCAAGACGCCGGTGCTCGAGTTCGTCGAGAACCCCGACATCCTGCTGACCGTGGCGCGCAGCGAGCGCGCGCAGGCGAAGAAGCTGTTCTGCGTGGGCTTCGCGGCCGAGAGCGAGAACCTCGTCGCGCATGCCAAGGCCAAGCGCGAGCGCAAGGGCATCCCTCTGCTGGTGGGCAATATCGGCCCGCTGACGTTCGGCCAGGACGACAATGCGCTGCTGCTCGTGGACGCCGATGGCGTGCGCGAACTGCCTCGCGCGCCCAAGCTCACGCTGGCGCGCGAGCTCATGACGGAGATCGCGGCGCGGCTGCCCGACTGGAGGGTCTGATGAAGGCTGAATGGAACACCCCGCCCAATGGCGACTTCGTGCGCTATGTCGAGGGGCTGACGGCCCAGGCCGCGAGGAACCTCGGGCGCGGCCAGACGGACGTGACCGGCGAACACGGGCTCGACGTCGGCATGACGCCGAGCGCGGGACCGGGCGCGGTGGTGCCGCCGGCGCAGGCCCGCGCGCGCGCCGCGGCCACCAATGCCGCCAAGTCCGAATCCGCGCAGGGCGGGCCCTTCGGCGCGCTCACCAAGCCCCTCCTCGGCGCGGCCGGCGTGGCCTTCGTGATCCTGTGGTCGGTCGGCGTGCCGATCTACGTGCTCGTGGTGCTGGCCGGCCTGGCCTTCTGGTTCGCCGGCAAGCTCAAGACGCTGGCCTTCCCGGGCGCGGCCAAGTGGCAGCAGGTGCTCGAGCAGGCGAACCGCCGCGAGACAGAATCTCAACAAGGAAAAGCAAGCAAGTGAAAGTCGACGTCCGCATCCTCGATCCCCGCATGGTGGAGCAGTTGCCCACCTACGCCACACCCGGCAGCGCGGGGCTCGATCTCAGGGCCTGCATCGATGCGCCCGTCACGCTGGAGCCCAATGCCTGGCAACTGGTGGGCACCGGCATCGCGATCCATCTCGGCGACCCGGCCTACGCGGCGATGATCCTGCCGCGCTCGGGCCTGGGCCACAAGCACGGCATCGTGCTGGGCAATCTGGTCGGACTGATCGACAGCGACTACCAGGGCGAACTCAAGATCAGCGCCTGGAACCGCAGCGACACGCCCTTCGTGCTGCAGCCGATGGAGCGGCTCGCGCAGCTGGTCATCGTGCCGGTGGTGCAGGCGAAGTTCCATGTCGTCACCGAGTTCGCGCCCACGCAGCGCGGCGAGGGCGGCTACGGTTCCACCGGCAAGCACTGACCGGCAGCTGACTGCAGCGATGCGCAACCGCGCGCAACGGCGCGTATCGCGGCGGTAAAGAAAGGAACCTCGGAAGCGGGGCGGGGCTCACAGGTTTCAGCTTGTGTCCTTGCGTCATCGCCGTAGCCACTGCGGCGTTGAACACACAGGCGGGTGCGCCGCTCCATCGCATGGCGCACCGTTCTTTCCGAGGAGCCTTTCAACATGAAGATCTCAATGCGCTTCGTTTCCGTCACCGCATCCGTGCTGGCCCTGGCCACGCTCACCGCCTGCGTGGCACCCGCACCGGTCTACCAGACCTCCCGCTATCCCTACCAGCCGCCGCCGCAGGCCGTGCCCTACCGCGAGGCCGCCTACGTCGAGTACGGCCACGTGGCGAACATCGAGGTGCTGCGCAGCGAGACCGCCGGCACCGGCACCACCGGTGGCGGTGCCGTGGCCGGCGGCGTCATCGGCGGCGTGGTGGGCAACCAGTTCGGCCGTGGCAACGGCCGCGCGGCGGCCACCGCGCTCGGCGTGATCGGCGGTGCGCTGCTGGGCAACACCATCGAGGCGCAGCAGAACGGTCCGCGTGCCTACGAGAGCTACCGCATCTCGGTGCAGACCGACCGCGGCGGCTACCGTGCCTTCGACGTGCAGCACCCGGGCGACCTGCGCATCGGCGACCGCGTGCGCATCGACAACGGCCAGCTCTCGCGCATGTAGGTCGGCATCGGCGTCACGTCGCGCCAGCCAAGAAAAAGCCGGGCAATGCCCGGCTTTGTCGTTGATGCGATCGAGGGATCAGTGCAGCGTGTCGTTGCCCGGCGAGACCGGCTGCACCTTGAAGAAGGCCGTGCCCGCGGTGCCGCGGCCGATCTCCTCCTCGGTGGCTTCGCGCACCGAGCGCACGAGGATGTCGAGCCGGATCGCGATGCCCGCCAGCGGATGGTTGCCGTCGAGCACGAGGTGCTCGGGGTAGATCTCGGACACCGTGTACATCGCATCCTTCGGGATGTTCTCGCTCACGCCCGCGGGCAGCGCGCTGCCCTCGAAGGTCATGCCTTCCTCGGTGCCCTCGGGGAAGAGGGCGCGCGGCTCGAGGAAGAGCAACTGGTCGTTGAAGTCGCCGAAGCCCTGTTCGGGCTCGACCTGCAGCTGGATGCGGTCGCCGGGCTCATGGCCCTGCAGGGCCGCCTCGATCACGTCGAACAGATCGTCGCCACCGATCAGGAATTCGACCGGTTCGTCGAGCACGTCCAGCACATCGCCGAGCGTGTCTTTCAGGGTCCAGGTCAGGCCGACCACGCATTGTTCAGAGATTTCCATTGCAGAATTCTCCCATGGAGATCACAACACCGCTGCCCCTGCTGGGCGGCCTGAGCGCCGCGCAGTTCATGCGGCGGCACTGGCAGAAGAAACCGCTGCTGGTGCGACAGGCGGTACCCGACATGGTGCCACCCATCGACCGTTCCGCGCTGTTCGCGCTGGCCGAACGCGAGGAGGTCGAGTCCCGGCTGATCCGCCATGGCAAGACCGGCTGGAGCCTGAAGCACGGCCCGCTGCCGCGCCGTTCGCTGCCCTCGCTGAAGCAGGCCGCCTGGACCCTGCTGGTGCAGGGCGTCGACCTGCACCACGAGGGCATCCATGCGCTGTTGCGGCAGTTCAGCTTCCTGCCCGACGCGCGGCTCGACGACCTGATGATCAGCTACGCGAGCGACGGCGGCGGCGTGGGCGCGCATTTCGACAGCTACGACGTGTTCCTGCTGCAGGCGCAGGGCCGGCGCCGCTGGTCCATCGGCAAGCAGGGCGACCTGCGGCTGCAGCCCGGGGTGCCGCTCAAGATCCTCGAGCGCTTCGAGCCCGAGCAGAGCTTCGTGCTCGAGCCCGGCGACATGCTCTACCTGCCGCCGCGCTATGCGCACGACGGCGTGGCGGTCGGCGGTGACTGCATGACCTTCTCGATCGGGCTGCGTTCGCCGTCCGCGGGTGAGCTCGGCGCCGACCTGCTGGCGCGCATCGCGCAGGCCCATGCCGACGAACTCGAGGACGCGGGCCCGTCGGCCGCCGTGCGCTACCGCGACCCCGCGCAGCCCGCGGTCGAGGCGCCCGGCGCCATGCCCGCCGCGCTGCAGGCCTTCGCGCGCAAGGCGGTAGAGATGGCGCTGCGCGATCCCGATGCGATCGACCGCGCGCTCGGCGAATCGCTGACCGAGCCCAAGGCCAGCACCTGGTTCGACGAGGGCGGGGAGGCGCCCGACGCATTGCGCGCGGTGCGGCTGGATCGTCGCACGCGCATGCTCTACGACGCGCGCCATCTCTACATCAACGGCGAGAGCTTTCGCGCGGGCGGGGCCGATGCCACGCTGATGCGGCGCCTTGCCGACCGGCGCGCGCTCGGGCCGCGCGAGCTCGCGAAGGCCAGCGACGATGCGCTGTCGCTGCTGGCCGAATGGTGCGAGGCGGGCTGGCTGCATGCCGAGTGACACCGCGTTGCCGTCGCCGCTGCCCGAGGGCCGCTTCGACGGCCGCGAGGACTTCGACCGCCTGCTGCGCACCGCGCTCGCGTCGGCGGCGCAGCAGGGCTGGAAGGAAGTGATCTTCAGCGACCCCGACTTCGCCGACTGGCCGCTGGGCGAGCGCGCGAGCATCGAGGCGCTGCAGGCCTGGTCGGCCAGCGGCCGCAGGCTGGTGCTGCTGGCCGAGCGCTTCGATGGCGTGGAGCGCCGGCATGCGCGCTTCGTCGGCTGGCGCCGCAGCTGGGACCACATCGTCGAATGCCGCGCGTTGCGCGTGTCGCCGGCACAGGCCGGCAGCGGCGTGCCGAGCGCGCTGTGGACACCGTCGTGGTTCCTTCATCGCATCGATGTCGAGCGCGGCCGCGGTCTCGCCAGTGCCGATGCGCGCACGCGCAGCGCGCTGCGCGAATCGATCGAGGAATGCTGGCGCCAGGCCCGGCCCGCATTTCCCGCGAGCACGCTGGGCTTGTAAGCCAATGCCGCGAATCCCGCGGCCAGACATAAGAGCGACAGCATGCGGGTCTAGAATTTTTTTCGTCCCTCAAGACCTTCATTGCCAAAGGAGCCTTTTCATGAAGAAGACAACGTCCGTCCTGCTCGCCTCGCTGCTCGCCGCTTCCGCCCTGGTGGCTTGCGGCAAGAAGGAGGATGCGGCGCCCGCCGTGACCACGCCGCCGCCCGCGCCCGTGACCGAGCCCGCACCGGCCCCCGCGCCCGCCCCTGCCGCATCGGCGCCGTCGATGGGCGCCTCGGCACCATCGGCCGCCGCATCGTCGGCACTCGATGCGGCCAATGCCGCGACCGAAGCCGCGAAGAAGGGCGAAGCGCCGAGCAAGTAAGCCGTCGCCGCACACGAAGCAAAGCCGCCTCAGGGCGGCTTTCTTCATGGGGCTTTCAATCGCCTTTCAATCGGCTGCCGATCGCGCGGCACGCGCGCTCAGACGTCGAGCCAGGGCGAGCCTTCGGCCGCGCTCGCGGTGAGCATCTCGGCTTCGTTGCCGCCGAGCGCCTGTGCCATCAGCTGGCGCACGATCTCGGGCCGGTTGTTCTGCTCGCTCAGGTGCGCCGCGACCACGTGGCGCAGCCCGTCGTGCAGCACCGCGCGCGCGATCTCCGCGGCGGCCTGGTTCGAGAGGTGGCCGTAGTTGCCGCCCACGCGCATCTTCAGGAACGGCGGGTAGGCCGAGTTGGCCAGCAGCTCGCTGTCGTGGTTGAACTCCAGCAGCAGCGAATGCGCGCCGCTCAGGCGCGCGAGCACGTGGGCGGTGGCATGGCCGAGATCGGTCAGCACGCCGAGCGTGCGGTTGCCGTCGGTGCAGCGCAGCTGCAGCGGCTCGCGCGCATCGTGCGGCACGGTGAAGGGATGCACCGACAGCTCGCCGACCGCGAAATCCTCGTCGTCGCGCGCGATGTGCAGCTGCCCTTCGAAGTCGCGCCCGCCCGTGGCCAGCCAGGTGCCTTCGCTCATCCAGACGGGAATGCGGTTGCGCCGCGAGAGGGTGTGGGCGCAGCCGATGTGATCGCCGTGTTCGTGCGTGACGAAGATGGCATCGATGTCGCTCGCGGCGAGCCCGGCGCGGGCCAGCCGCTGATCGAGCTGGCGGATGCCGAAGCCGCAGTCGATCAGGAGCCGGGAGGTGCGGCCGCCGCTGGTCGCCTCGACCAGCGCGGCATTGCCCGTGCTGCCGCTGCCGAGGCTTCGGAAGCGGAGCATGGGACTTACTTCAGGTCGTCGGCGATGACCTTGACGATGCGCTCGGCATTGGCCGAGGTCTCGGGTGCGCCGGCTTCGTTCTGCACCGACACCGTGCTGCTCTCGCCCTGGCTCTTGATCAGGATGCGGAACTTGAGCGGCGACTCGGTCTTGCTCGAGCTGAACAGCTTGCCGAAGAAGCCGGGCTCCTTCTTGTCGGGGTTCGGCGGCACGTAGCGCACGAAGTAGACGCCGGCGCTGCGGTCGCGGTCTTCCACCGTGAAGCCGGTGCGGTCGAGCGCGAGGCCGACGCGGCGCCATGCGCGGTCGAAGCCGTCGCTGAGCTGCACGATCGGCTGGCCGCCGACGTTGGCCACGCGCGCGGTCTGCACCGGTGCCGCGGCGGCGGTGGCCGCGACCTGCTTGGCCTGCTCCTGCGAGACGCCGAGCTTGACCATCAGGCGGCGCAGGAATTCGGCTTCGAGCTCGGGGTCGGAGGGGCGCGGCTGCCAGACGGTCTGGTCCTGGCGCGTGTTGGTGTAGACCTCCTGCATGCCGCGGTGGCTGATGTAGATCTCGGTGCCGTTCGCCGTGCGCTCCATGCGGGTGCGGAAGCGGTCGAGTTCGCCGGTGGAGTAGATCGAGTCGACCAGCTTGCCCAGCGTGCCGCGGATGATGTCCTGCGGCAGCTTGGCGCGGTTCTCGGCCCAGTCGGTTTCCATGATGCCGAGGTTGCGCTGCTCGGTGGTCAGCAGGAAGCCGCTTTCCTGCCAGAAGTCCTTGACCGGCTCCCAGAGCTGGTCGGGCGAGCGGTTGACGACCAGCCAGCGCTGCGTGCCGGTGCGTTCCAGGCGCACGTCGCCGAGGTTCGAGACGGCGGTGGGCACGCCCGGCGCGTTGGCGACGCCGGTCTGGTAGGCATTGGCGGTCACGGCACCGCCGGGGATGTTGTAGCGGTTGTCACGCGAGAGCTGCGACAGGTCGGGCGGCACTTCGAGCGTCGGGGCCTTGCCGGCGCTCTTGTAGTCGATCTTGTCGCTCTCGAGAACGGAGCAGGCGGCGAGGCTGGCGACGAGGGCCAGGAGTGCGAATCGCGAGAGGTACTTCAACGTCGTCTTCCTTGTTGGAATGGTTCGGTCAATCGATGGGCCGCTGTGCCCGCCCGTTCTGAGCTCGGTTCAGGCAAAAGGTTGCTTAACCTCGGACGCGGCAGGGTAAAAGAAGATCGTGGAGGGAATGTGGAGGTGGCGAGGGCGCGGTGGCGCGCATCAGTCCTTGAGCAGCCCGGTCGCGCGCAGCGCGGCCTCGACCGCCGGACGGCTGGCCTCGGAGAGCTCGGTCAGCGGCAGCCGCAGCGCACCGCCGCAGAGGCCGAGGCGGGACATGGCCCACTTGAGCGGAATCGGATTGGGTTCGACGAACAGGTTGCGGTGCAGCGGCATCAGTTCGAACTGGATCTGCATCGCGCGCTTCACGTCGCCCGCGAGCGCGGCCACGCAGAGCTCGTGCATCTTGCGCGGCGCCACGTTGGCCGTGACGCTGATGTTGCCCTTGCCGCCGCACAGCATGAGCGCCACGGCGGTCGGGTCGTCGCCCGAGTAGACGGCGAAGCGCTCGGGCAGGTCGCGGATCAGCCACTGGGCGCGTTCGATGTTGCCGGTGGCTTCCTTGATGCCGATGATGCCGGGCACCTGGGCCAGGCGCAGCACGGTGTCGTGCGCCATATCGGCGACGGTGCGGCCGGGTACGTTGTACAGCACGGTGGGCAGGTCGCCCACGGCTTCGGCGATGGCCTTGAAGTGCTGGTACTGGCCCTCTTGCGTGGGCTTGTTGTAGTAGGGGACGACCTGGAGCTGGGAATTGGCGCCCACGCCCTTGGCGAACTTGGCGAGCTCGATCGCTTCCTTGGTCGAGTTGGCGCCGCAGCCGGCCATGACGGGCACGCGGCCCCGGGCCTGTTCGACCGACACGCGGATGATTTCGCAGTGCTCTTCCACGTCGACCGTGGGCGATTCGCCGGTGGTGCCGACGACGCCGAGGCAGTCGGTGCCTTCGTCGATGTGCCAGTCGATCAGCCGGCGCAGCGCGGGATAGTCAACGCTGCCGTCGTCGTGCATCGGCGTGGCCAGCGCGACGATGCTGCCTGTGAGTTGCTCCAAGGGGGAATCTCTTTGTCGTGGACGAAAGCACGCATTCTAATAGCGCACCCCCTGCCCGCCACCCGGGCGGCCCCGGGTCCCGAGGGGGTGGTCAGGCGGCCTTCAGCGGATGGCGCGCCGGCAGGTCCGCCGCGGCGGCGGGCGCCCGGACCGCCGCGATGCGCTGCACGAAGCGCGCCGGTTCGCTCAAAAAGCCGTCCTCGTAGGCCACCACGCGCAGCCCGTCGCAGGCGGCCAGCAGCTCGCCCGGGCGCAGCAGGAAGTCGGGCCGCGAGGGCTTGCCCACGCTCTCGTTGCCCGCCGCGAAGGTCTCGTAGAGCAGCACGCCGCCGGGCGCCACGGCCGCGACGATGTCGGGCAGCCGCGCTCGCCACAGGTAGTTGGTGACGACCACCGCGCCGAAGCCCCGGCCGGCGAAGGGCCAGGGGCCGTCCTCGATGTCGGCGGTGACGACCATGCCGAAGGCAGCTGCCGCGGCGGTGGCCTCGGGCGAGCGGTCGACGCCCGTGGCCGGGTGCCCGCGCTGCGCGAACCAGTGCATGTGGCGCCCGGCGCCGCAGGCCACGTCGAGCACGGTGGCGCCCGGCGCGAGCAGGTGGCTCCAGCGCACGATCCATTCCGAGGGCGCCGACAGGCCGTGGACCGGGGAAGGGGGATTGGTTACATCTTTCATGGCGCCTTGCGCCCGCCGGGCGCGCGAACGGTCAGAAGCACGACCAGATCTGGTCGACCAGCATCACCGCGAATTCGGGGTGGGTGTAGAGGCTGAACACGCCCGCCAGCGCGAGCGCCGCGGCGGCGAACCAGCCGGTGCGTGCGAGCCGTTGGCGCGAGAGGGGTGTCATGGCCGCCATTGTGATCCCGGCATCAGCCCGTGTATCAGCCTGCGTGCGCGGCCGGCCGGCCCACCGGGCGCGCGATCGCGCTCTCGCGCACCGGCAGGTTGACCAGCGCCGCGAACACGCCGAGCGCGATCGCGAGATACCAGACCACGTCGTAGCTGCCCGTGGTGTCGTAGAGGTAGCCGCCGAGCCAGACGCCGAGGAAGGAGCCGACCTGGTGGCTCAGGAACACGAAGCCGCTGAGCATCGAGAGGTGGGCCACGCCGAAGATGCCCGCCACGATCGCATTGGTGGCCGGCACGGTCGAGAGCCAGAGGAAGCCCATCGCGGCCGAGAACAGGTAGACGCTCAGCGGCGAGGTCGGCACCACGAGGAACAGCGCGATGGACACCGCCCGCGCGAAATAGATCGCGGCCAGGATCTTGCGCTTGGCGAGCTTCTGGCCCAGCAGTCCCACCGTGTAGGTGCCGAACACGTTGAACAGGCCGATCAGCGCCAGCGCATAGCCGGCCACGTCGGCCGGCAGGCTCTTGTCGCGCAGGTAGGTCGGCATGTGGATGCCGATGAAGGCGAGCTGGAAGCCACAGACGAAATAGCCGGCCATCAGCAGGCCGAAGCTCGGATAGCGGAAGGCCTCGCCCACGGCCTGCAGCACCGACTGCTCGCGCTGCGCGGCCGCCGCTTCGCGCCGCGGCTCGCGCAGGCCGAAGGCCAGCGGCACGATCACCAGCACCAGCACGGCGACCACCGCCAGCGCGGTCTGCCAGCCGAACTGGCCGATCAGCCGGCCCTCGACCGGCGCCATCAGGAACTGGCCGAAGGAGCCGGCCGCGGCCGCCACGCCCATCGCCCACGAGCGCCGCTCGGCCGGGATCTGCCGCCCGATCACGCCGTAGATCACCGCGTAGGTGGTACCGGCCTGGGCCGCGCCGATCAGCAGGCCGGCGCTCAAGGTGAACAGCAGCGGCGTCGGCGAATGCGCCATGCCCAGCAGGCCCAGCGCATAGAACACCGCGCCGCCGATCAGCACCCGGAACGCGCCGAAGCGGTCGGCCAGCATGCCCGCGAACACCCCGAAGATGCCCCACGAGAGGTTCTGTATCGCCAGCGCGAACGAGAAGGTCTGCCGGCTCCATTCCTGCGCCTGCGTGATCGGCTGCAGCCAGAGCCCGAAGCCATGGCGGATGCCCATCGAGAGCGTGACGATCATGGCGCCGCAGAACAGCACCTGCCTGATCGAGAGGGTGGGAGTGGAAGGCGATTGCATGCGGCGACTGTAGCCAAGAGCCGGCTTTGGCATGCGCGCCGCCGGCGACAGCCATTGATGATTTATCGGCGGCGTTTCAATGCGTTTCAGGCATCAAAGCCGGCCGCCGCGATGGCCCGCGCGCCCGGAAAGCCATGGGCGCAGGCGCGCCAGGCCAGCCACAGCGCCGGCACCAGCAGCACGAGCAGCGACCAGGGCAGCGCGCCGGCGCCGCGGCCCTGCAGCAGCAGGCCGCCGATCAGCCCGCCGCCCGCGATGGCGCTGTTCCAGGCCGTGACCACCATCGACTGCGCCACGTCGGCGGCCTCGCCGGCCGCGTGCGCCGAAGCGGTCTGGAACAGGGTCGCGGCACCGCCGAAGCTCAGGCCCCAGACGGCGACGGCGAGGAACACCGCCGGCGCGGAGGTCGTGGCCACGCCCAGCAGCAGCGCCGCCCCGCCGAAGGCCGCGGTGCTCGCCAACACCAGCTCGCGCAGCCAGCGGTCGATCAGCACGCCGGTGAGCCAGATGCCCGCCAGCGAGGCGCCGCCGAAGGTCAGCAGCACCAGGTCGACCCGTTCGCCGAGCCCCGCATGGGCGAGAAAGGGCGCGATGTAGGTGTAGAGGATGTTGTGCGCCAGCACGAAGGCCAGCATCACCGAGAGCACGGGGCGCACGCCCGGCAGCACGAACACCTGCCGCACGCGCTGCCGGCGACCGGCCGCCTGGCCGGGGAAGTCGGGCACGCGCCAGCGCACCCAGGCCAGCAGCAGCACGGACAGCACCGACATGCACAGGAAGGCCGCGCGCCAGCCCACGCTGTGGCCCAGCAGCGTGCCGGCCGGAATGCCCAGCGACAGCGCCAGCGGCGCGCCGAGCATCGCCACCGCGGTCGCGCGGCCGCGCAGCGCGGGCGCCACCATGCGGCCCGCATGGCCGGCGACCAGCGCCCACAGCAGGCCCGCGAACACGCCGGCGAAGAAGCGCGCGACCAGCGTCAGCGCGTAATCGTGCGACAGCGCGGTCACCGTGTTGACGATCGCGAAGCCGCCGATGGCCAGCATCAGCAGCGGCCGCCGCCGCCAGCCCTGGGTCAGGGCGACCAGCGGGATCGCCGCCACCAGCGAGCCGATCGCATAGACCGTGACCCACTGGCCGACCAGCGCGGGCGCGATGTCCAGGCTGGCGCCGATCTGCGGCAGCAGGCCGGCCGGCATGGCCTCGGTCAGGATCGTGACGAAGCCGGCGGCGGCCAGCGCGAGCAGGCCGGACAGGGGCAGCCGGGCCTCGGGCGAAGGGGCGGTGCGCTCAGCCATGGACGGCGTCCCGCAGTTCGTTCACGAAGCCGCCCGACATGCCTTCGTAGAGCGTGTTGGTGAAGGCCACCACGCTGAGGCCGCGGGCGCGGTCCACGAACCACGAGTGCCCGTAGGCGCCGCCCCAGCGCCAGGTGCCGACGGATTCGGGCGAGGCCGCCGCCACCGGATCGTGCAGCACCGAGAAGCCGAGCCCGAAGCCGTAGCCCGGCGCGTCGGCCGGGCCCCAGGCGCCGGTGTGGTTGCGGCCCATCTCGTCGACCGAGGCGCGCGGCAGCAGCGGCGCGCCGCCCTCGCGCAGGGTCTCGAGCAGGCGCAGGAAGTCGTGCGCGCTGCCGACCATGCCGGCGCCGCCCGAGGGGAAGGCTTCGGGGTCGAAGGCGCGCGCGGGATCGAAACGGATGCCGATGGCGCCGTCGAACGGCGTCGCGACGATCGGGCCGTCCATGCGCCGCGGTGCCGCGCCGGGAACGTTGACGTAGGGCACGGCGAGCCGGGCTTCGTCCGGCGCGACGCCGAAGCCGGTATCGCGCAGGGCCAGCGGAGCGGTCACGAGCCGGCGCACCGCCTCGGCCAGCGGCTGGCCGCTCGCGGCCTCGATCACGCCGCCGAGCACGTCGATGGCCAGCGAATAGAACCAGCCCGTGCCCGGCGCATGGAGCAGCGGCACCCGTGCGATGCGCCGCAGGTTCTCGGCCAGGTCGATGCCGCTGCGGTCCATGCCGTCGGACACGCCGGCCCGCGCGTAGGGACCGTCGTCGCGGGCCTCGAAGAAGCGGTAGCCGAGCCCGGCGGTGTGGGTGAGCAGCTGGCGCAGCGTGATGACCGGCTCGCTGCCGTCGGGCAGGCGCGGGCGGAAGTCCGGCAGCCAGCGCGTGACCGCGTCGTCGAGCGCGAGCCGGCCCTGCGCCGCGAGCACCATCGCGGCCGTCGAGACGATGGGCTTGGACACCGAGGCCAGCCGGAACAGCGCGTCCTCGCGCATCGGGCGGCCGGCCTCGCGGTCCGCCAGGCCGGCTGCGCGGCGGTGCACGAGGCGCCCCTCGTGGGCCACCAGCACCACCGCGCCGACCAGCCGCTGCTCGGCCAATGCGCGATCGATGGCCGCGTCGATGCGCGCCGGGTCGGGGCCGCGCCAGTTGGCGGCGGAAGAGGCAGGTTTTTCGTGGGCGAATGACATGGCGCCAACGATAGGAACAAGCCGACTGCGGAAAAAGGGGGATAGAGTTCCGCTCAGTGCGGACGTCGGTGTCCGCAATGGAGCCTCTCATGGACAGCCTCAGCGGCTTCTCCGTTTTCGTCCAGGTCGCCGAGACCCGCAGCTTCGTCGCCGCCGGGCGGGCCCTCGGCGTGTCCGCCTCGGCCGTGGGCAAGCGCGTGGCGCGGCTGGAGGAGCGCCTGGGCGTGCAGCTGTTCCACCGCAGCACGCGCAGCATCACGCTCACGGCCGAGGGCACGCTGTTCCTCGCGCGCAGCCGGCGCGTGCTGGCCGAGATCGAGGCCGCGGAGCAGGAGCTCTCGCACTCGGCGCTCGCGCCGCGCGGCAAGCTGCGCGTCAGCCTGCCGCTGATCAGCTCGCTGGTGCTGCCGGTGCTGGCCGGCTTCATGCGCGAGCACCCGGCCATCGAGCTCGACCTGGACTTCAGCGACCGGCTGGTCGACGTGGTCGAGGAGGGCTTCGACGCCGTGGTGCGCACCGGCGAGCTGGCCGATTCGCGGCTCTCGGTGCGCCGGCTGGGCGCGTTCTCGCAACTGCTCGTGGCCTCGCCCGACTACCTCGAGCGCCACGGCACGCCGGCCTCGATCGCCGAACTCGCCGCGCACGCCTGCCTGCACTACCGCTTTCCCGCCACGGGCAAGGTGGAGGTCTGGCCGCTCGTGCCGCTGCCCGACGGCAGCGAGTTCAAGCCGCCGGTCGCCATGATCTGCAACACCATGGAAGCCCGCCTGTGCTTCGCCGAGCGCGGCCGCGGCATCGCCTGCCTGCCCGACTTCAGCGTGCGCGAGGCCCTGGCCGCCGGGCGGCTGCGCAGCGTGCTGCCCGAAGCCGTGCGGCCCCACACCATCGGCCTGGGCGTGCTGTGGCCGTCGGGGCGCCATCCCGCGCCCAAGCTGCGGGCCTTCATCGACCACCTGAGTGCCCACCTGTTCACGCCGCCGCCGGCTTCCTGTACGGGCATCCAGTTGTTTGGCGGCGACTGACTACAATCCGCCCCCATGGCGACTCCCCCCAAGACTCCAACCAGTTCCTCCGACGCCTCCGGCTACTCCGAAGGCTCGATCCGCGTGCTCAAGGGCCTCGAGCCCGTCAAGCAGCGCCCGGGCATGTACACCCGCACGGACAACCCGCTGCACATCATCCAGGAAGTGCTCGACAACGCGGCCGACGAAGCGCTCGCGGGCCACGGCAAGAAGATCAAGGTCACGCTGCACGCCGACGGCTCGGTCAGCATCGAGGACGACGGCCGCGGCATCCCGTTCGGCCTGCACCCCGAAGAGAAGGCGCCCGTGATCGAGCTGGTCTACACCCGGCTGCACGCGGGCGGCAAGTTCGACAAGGGCTCGGGCGGCGCCTACAGCTTCTCGGGCGGCCTGCACGGCGTGGGCGTGTCGGTGACCAATGCGCTGTCGAAGCGACTCGAGGTGGCGACGCACCGCGAAGGCTCGGTGGCCAGGCTGGCCTTCAGCGGCGGCGACGTGATCGAGGCGCTCGAGGTCCGCAAGCTCGAGGCCGGCGAGCGCAAGCAGGGCACCACGGTGCGCGCCTGGCCCGACGCCAAGTACTTCGAGACCGTCGCGCTGCCGATGGGCGAGATCACCCACCTGCTGCGCAGCAAGGCGGTGCTGATGCCCGGCGTGAGCGTCACGCTGGTCAACGAGAAGACCAAGGAAACGCAGCAGTGGCTCTACAAGGGCGGCCTGAGCGACTACCTGATGCAGACGCTCAACGGCGATCCGGTGATCCCGCTGTTCGAAGGCAGCGGCCATGCCGACAAGAACGCCGACAACTTCGCCGAGGGCGAGGGCGCCGACTGGTGCGTGGCCTTCACCGAAGACGGCCAGCCGGTGCGCGAGAGCTACGTCAACCTGATTCCCACCAGCGCCGGCGGCACGCACGAGAGCGGCCTGCGCGACGGCCTGTTCACGGCGGTCAAGGGCTTCATCGAGCTGCACTCGCTGCTGCCCAAGGGCGTGAAGCTGCTGCCCGAGGACGTGTTCGCGCGCGCCTCCTACGTGCTGAGCGCCAAGGTGCTCGATCCGCAGTTCCAGGGCCAGATCAAGGAGCGCCTGAACTCGCGCGACGCGGTGCGGCTGGTGTCGAGCTTCGTGCGCCCGGCGCTCGAGCTGTGGCTCAACCAGCACGTCGACTACGGCCGCAAGCTCGCCGAACTGGCGATCAAGGCCGCCCAGACGCGCCAGCGCGCGGGCCAGAAGGTCGAGAAGCGCAAGGGCTCGGGCGTGGCCGTGCTGCCCGGCAAGCTGACCGACTGCGAGAGCAAGGACATCAGCCACAACGAGGTCTTCCTGGTCGAGGGCGACTCGGCCGGCGGCAGCGCCAAGATGGGCCGCGACAAGGAAAGCCAGGCCATCCTGCCGCTGCGCGGCAAGGTGCTCAACACCTGGGAGGTCGAGCGCGACCGGCTGTTCGCCAACACCGAAATCCACGACATCTCGGTGGCCGTGGGCGTCGATCCGCACGGCCCCGACGACACGCCCGACCTCAGCGGCCTGCGCTACGGCAAGATCTGCATCCTCTCCGATGCCGACGTGGACGGCTCGCACATCCAGGTGCTGCTGCTCACGCTGTTCTTCCGCCACTTCCCGAAGCTGATCGAAACCGGCCACGTGTATGTCGCGAAGCCGCCATTGTTCCGGGTCGACGCGCCCGCGCGCGGCAAGAAGCCGGCCTCCAAGGTCTATGCGCTCGACGAGGGCGAACTGACCGCCACGCTCGACAAGCTGCGCAAGGACGGCGTGCGCGAAGGCGCCTGGAGCATCAGCCGCTTCAAGGGCCTGGGCGAAATGAGCGCGGAACAATTGTGGGAAACCACGCTCAATCCGGACACCCGGCGCCTGATGCAGGTCCAATTGGGCCGTTTCGACTTCAGCGCCACCCAGGGCGAGATCACCAAGCTCATGGGCAAGGGCGAAGCGGCGGCGCGGCGCGAATTGATGGAACTGCGCGCCGACGACGTCGACATCGATGTTTGATTCCACCCCGCATGTCTCTCCTCAAGCCTTCGTTGCTCCTGGCCTTCCTGCTGCTCGCGCTGCAGGGGCCGGCGCGCGCAGCTGACGTCTACGGCTACATCGACGCCAACGGCGTGGCGCACTTCGCGGCCGAGAAGGTCGACGAGCGCTACCAGGTGTTCTTCCGCGACGGCCAGAGCTTCGACACCACGCAGGGCATCTCGCCGCTCGGTCGCCTGGGCCGCGGCGACCGCAAGCTCGACGGCAAGTTCGATGGCAAGGTGTCGCCGGCCTCGCAGACGCTGCTGGCCATGTTCGAGGCCTCGCCGAGCTACAAGATCGCCAAGAGCGCGCTGCGCGATGCCTCGAACAAGCATGCGATCGACTACGAGCTGCTGCAGGCGCTGATCGCCACCGAGTCGGGCTTCGACGCGCAGGCCGTCTCGCCCAAGGGTGCGCGCGGGCTGATGCAGCTGATGCCCGGCACCGCGCAGCGCTACGGCGTGGCGGGCGACCAGCGCGCGAGCCTCGAGAAGAAGCTGTTCGACCCGCGCATCAACATCGCCGCCGGCTCGCATTACCTGCGCGACCTGATCGCGATGTTCCCGGGCCAGATCGAGCTGGCGCTGGCGGCCTACAACGCGGGCGAGGGCGCGGTGCAGCGCGCGGGCAACAAGATCCCGAACTACAAGGAAACGCAGAACTACGTGCAGACGGTGCTGCAGCTCTATGCCTACCTCAAGCCCTCGGTGGCCCGGGGCGGCAGCCTGCGCGGCGGCAAGACGCCGGGGCGCATCCGCATGGAGATGACGGTGCCCGCCGGCGGCGCGATCGGCCGCGGCAACATGCCCTCGGATTCGCCGCGCAGCCTGCCGGCGATGCCGGCCGTGCCCGAGTCGGCCGCGCCGCCCGCGGCCGATGCCGGCGAGCGATCCGCCGCGCCGCTCTCGTGAGCACGGCGTCCCGCGAGCGAGCGCCTTCGCCCGCCCCGACCACCCCAAGAACGAGGAGACCGCGATGCAACGCCGAGATTTCGTCCTGGCCGGCGCCGCCGCGCTGAGCGGCGCCGCGCGCGCCCAGCATCCGGCCTCGCACGCGGCGCCGCAGCCCGTGCCGTCCTCGGCCGAGCCCTATGCGCGGCTGCAGGGCGGCGTGCCGCATCACATGACGCCCGAGCAGGAGGCGCAGCGCGTCACCGACAGCCCCGCGCCGCGCGGCCCGCAGGGGCGCTGGGCGGCGCGCGCGGCGCTGCCGATCCCGCGCAGCGAGATGGCCTGGGCCACGGCCGCGCAGGGCCGCATGCACGTGGTCGGCGGCTACGGGGAGGGCGCGGTCAACCGCGACTACCACCACATCTACGACCCGCAGGCCGACCGCTGGCTCGACGGCGCACCGCTGCCGCGCGGCGCCAACCACGTGGCCGTGGCGGCCGACGGCGGCCGGGTCTATGCGCTCGGCGGCTTCGTCGAGCAGAACCGGCGCTCCGACACGAATGCCTACGTCTACGAGATCGCGGCCAACCGCTGGAGCGCCATCGCGCCGCTGCCGCGCCCGCGCGGCGCGGCCGCCGCCGTGGTGCTCGACGGGCAGCTGCACCTGATCGGCGGCGCCTCCGAGCCCGCGGCCGAACGCGCCAGCGTGGGCTGGCACGAGGTCTACGACCCGAAGGCCGACCGCTGGAGCGCGCGCAAGCCGCTGCCCGGCGCGCGCGACCACGTGGGCTGCGTGGCGCACGGCGGCCTGATCCACGTGGTCGGCGGGCGCTTCAACACCTTCGAATACAACACCGACCTGCACCACGTCTACCTTCCCGCGCGCGACACCTGGGAGCCGCGTTCGCCGCTGCCCACCGCGCGCTCGGGCCATGGCCTGGTGGTCTATCGCGACCGCTTCTTCGCCATGGGCGGCGAGGGCGGTTTCCTCGTCGGTGGCGTGCCGCGCCAGGCCAAGGTCTTCGGCCAGATGGAAAGCTACGATCCGGTGGCCGACAGCTGGCAGCGCCATGCGCCCATGACCACGCCGCGCCATGCCGTCGGTGCCGCCGTCATCGGCGACTGGATCTACGTGGCCGGCGGTGGCGCCGTGCTCGGCGGCTCGGTCCAGTCGGCGGTGCACGAGGCCTTCACGCTGGGCTGAGCGCCTTCGTCGCCCCTTCTTTTTTCGTTTTCTCACCCGCTCTTTCATGGACTCCCAACCCCCGCTCGATCTCCTGCCTCCCGGCGACGACAACAACGGCGGCGACGGCACCTCGCTCACGCTCGCCGACTATGCCCAGACCGCCTACCTCGAATACGCGCTGAGCGTGGTCAAGGGCCGCGCGCTGCCCGACGTGTCGGACGGCCAGAAGCCGGTGCAGCGGCGCATCCTGTATTCGATGTCGCGCATGGGCCTGGGCTTCGGCGGCACCAACGGCACCGTGGGCGCCAAGCCCGTGAAGAGCGCGCGCGTGGTCGGCGACGTGCTCGGCCGCTTCCATCCGCACAGCGACCAGGCCGCCTACGACGCGCTGGTGCGCATGGCGCAGGACTTCTCGCAGCGCTATCCGCTGGTCGACGGCCAGGGCAACTTCGGCAGCCGCGACGGCGACGGCGCCGCGGCCATGCGCTACACCGAGGCGCGCCTCGCGCGCATCACCAGCCTGCTGCTCGACGAGATCGACGAAGGCACGGTCGACTTCATCCCCAACTACGACGGCAGCACCGAGGAGCCGCGCCTCTTGCCCGCGCGGCTGCCGTTCACGCTGCTCAATGGCGCCAGCGGCATCGCGGTCGGCCTGGCCACCGAGATCCCGAGCCACAACCTGCGCGAGATCGCCGATGCCTGCGTGGCGCTGATCAAGTCGAACGGCAAGCTCAGCGAGGAAGAGCTGTTCGCCATCGTGCCCGGCCCCGACTATCCGGGCGGCGCGCAGATCATCAGCAGCGCGGGCGACATCGCCGATGCCTACCGCAGCGGCCGCGGCTCGCTCAAGGTGCGCGCGCGCTGGAAGATCGAGGACCTCGCGCGCGGCCAGTGGCAGCTCGTGGTCAACGAGCTGCCGCCGGGCGTGAGCACGCAGAAGGTGCTCGAGGAGATCGAGGAGATCACCAACCCCAAGGTGAAGGCCGGCAAGAAGGCGCTGAGCACCGAGCAGACCCAGGTCAAGGCCGCGATGCTCTCGGTGCTCGACGTGGTGCGCGACGAGTCGAGCAAGGACGCCGCCGTGCGCCTGGTGTTCGAGCCCAAGACCTCGCGCATCAGCCAGGAGGAGTTCATCACCACCTTGCTGGCGCAGACCTCGCTCGAGACCTCGTCGTCGATCAACCTCACGATGGTGGGCATCGACGGCAAGCCGACGCAGAAGTCGCTGCGCCAGATGCTCAACGAGTGGATCGCGTTCCGCGAGATCACCGTCGAGAAGCGCTCGCGTCACCGGCTCGACAAGGTGCTGGACCGCATCCACATCCTCGAGGGGCGGCAGCTGGTGCTGCTCAACATCGACGAGGTGATCGCGATCATCCGCGCCGCCGAGGAGCCGAAGGCCGCGCTGATCGCGCGCTTCAACCTCAGCGATCGCCAGGCCGAGGACATTCTCGAAATCCGCCTGCGCCAGCTGGCGCGGCTCGAAGCCATCAAGATCGAGCAGGAGCTCAAGAACCTGCGCGAGGACCAGAAGAAGCTCGAGGACATTCTCGGCAACCCCGCGGCGCTGCGCCGCCTGCTGGTCAAGGAGATCGAGGCCGACGCCAAGACCTTCGAAGACCCGCGCCGCACGCTGATCCAGGCCGAGAAGCGCGCCGTGGCCGAGGTCAGGGTGGTCGACGAACCGGTCACCGTGATCGTCTCGCAGAAGGGCTGGGTGCGCGCGCAGAAGGGCTGGGCCAGCGAGAAGGCCGCGGGCAACGGCGCCGCGGCGCCCGAGTACAGCTTCAAGTCGGGCGACTCGCTCTACGGCGCCTTCGAATGCCGCAGCGTCGACACGCTGCTGGTGTTCGGCAGCGCCAAGGACAAGAGCGTGCGCGTCTACACCGTGCCCGTGGCCTCGCTGCCGGGCGCGCGCGGCGACGGCCAGCCGGTCACCACGCTGATCGAGCTCGATGCGGGCACGCATGTCACGCACTACTTCGCGGGCCCGGTCGCGGCCAGCCTGCTGCTGGCCAACTCGGGCGGCTACGGCTTCATCGCCACGGTCGAGAACATGATGTCGCGCCAGCGCGGCGGCAAGGCCTTCATCGACGTGGGCGAGGGCGAGCAGTTGTGCCGGCCCTCGCTGGTGGGCGGTGCCGGCGGCGCCGAGCCGATGCCCATGGCCACGCACGTGGCCTGCGCCTCCACGGGCGGGCGCATCCTGACCTTCGAGATCGCCGAGCTCAAGAGCCTGCCCAAGGGCGGCCGCGGCCTCACGCTGATCGACCTCGAGCCCAAGGACACCCTCGCGGGTGCCGCGGCCTACACGCGCAGCGTGAGGATCGAGGGCATCGGCCGCGGCGGCAAGGAGCGCGACGAGACGCTCGAGATCCGCACCCTCAACAACGCGCGCGGCGCCCGCGCGCGCAAGGGCAAGGCGGCCGACCTGGGCTTCAAGCCGGCCAGCATCGTGCGGGTGCTCTGATGGGCGGCCTCGACATCAGCACCATCGGCTTCGTCATCGCGATCGTGACCGGCATCGGGAGCTTTCTCGTGGGCCGGCACTTCCGCGGCAAGCGCGCCGAGAAGAAGCGCGCGAAGGACCGCGTGGCGGCGCAGGCGCTCGAGACGCGCCAGCAGCGCCGCGCGCGCGAGCGGCGCGAGCGCGGCTAGCCGCTCGCTACCCGTTACTTCAGGCCTTCCCACCAGCGCACGTTGGTGCGCGCCTGGCCCACCGTCAGCACCTCGCCGATCACCGGCGTGGCCAGTTCGATCTTGCGCTCCTGCGTGAGCTTCGCGATGCGGTCCAGCGGGTCGTGCCAGCTGTGGAAGGCGAGGTCGAAGGTGCTGTTGTGCACCGAATAGAGCACCTTGCCGCGCAGGTCCTCGAAGGCCTGCACGCTCTGCTCGGGCGTCATGTGGACCGCGGGCCAGTAGGCGTCGTAGGCGCCGTTCTCCATCAGCGCGAGGTCGAAGCCGCCGAAGCGCTCGCCGATCTGCTTGAAGCCCGGGAAGTAGCCCGAGTCGCCGCTGTAGAAGATGCGCTGCTCGCCGCTTTGCACCACCCACGAGGCCCACAGCGTGCGGCCACGGTCGGTCAGCGAGCGGCCCGAGAAATGCTGTGCCGGCGTGGCCGTGAGCTTCACGCCGTCGTGCTCGCCGCCCTGCCACCAGTCGAGCTCGCTGATGCGCTCGGGCGGCACGCCCATCGCGATCAGCCGCGCCTTCACGCCCAGCGGCACGAAGTAGTGCTGTACCCGCTTCGCGAGGTACTCGATGGTGTAGACGTCGAGGTGGTCGTAGTGGTCGTGCGAGAGGATCAGGCCCTCGATCGGCGGCAGGTCCTGCAGCGCGATCGGCGGCTGGTGGAAGCGCTTGGGCCCCGCGAACGAGAACGGCGACACGCGCTCGCCGAACACCGGATCGATCAGCCAGTACTTGCCGCGCAGCTTGAGCAGGTGCGAGGAATGGCCCAGGCGCACCACGTGGTTGGCCTGCGCGTCGAGCGCGGCCAGCGCGGCCGGCGTCAGCGGCTCCACGGGGATCGCATCGGTGGGCACCGAGTCGGTCTTGGTCTCGAAGAAGAAGCGGGTCCAGATCTTCCACGTGCTCTGGTTGGGCAGCACGTCGGGGTTGTCCATGTTCTGGAAGGTGCAGCCCTTGAACTGCGGCGAGGCGTCGTAGCGGACCTCGCAGCCGCTGTTGCTGCTGCAGCCGGCCAGCAGCGCGCAGGCGGCCGCGAAGGCGGCGGTGGCGCGCCTGCGCAGGCGCTGCGAAAGGGAAGGAGCGTTGGGGTCGGTCATGGCAGGTGTTGTGTGGTTCTGCGGGCGGCGCGAGCTTAGCGGTGGGTGCGCGGGCAATGGTTTCAACGTCAGAAACATTCGCCGGGCAGGGGCATTGGAGGCGTCCTGTGCGATCCTTCGGCCTCACCGTCCGCGCACCAGAAAGGGTTCCCCATGACTCTCGCCGTCCTCGTCATCGACATGCAGCGCGGCCTCGTCGACGACGCCCCGCGTCCGCACGAAGCCGCCGCGGTGATCGAGCGCATCAACGCGCTCACCGCCCGCGCCCGCGCGGCCGGCGTGCCGGTGGCCTTCATCCAGCACGAGAACGAGGTCGACCTGGTGTTCGACTCCGAGCGCTGGCAGCTCGCCGGCGCGCTCAACACCGACACGCGCGACGCGCGGCTGCGCAAGACCACGCCCGATTCCTTCCTGCGCACGCCGCTCGATGCCTGGCTCTCGGAGCGTGGCGTGAAGCGCGTGGTGGTCTGCGGCTATTCGTCGGAGTTCTGCGTCGACACCACGGTGCGCCGCGCGGCCGGGCTGGGCTACGCGGTGACGCTCGCGGCCGACGCCCACACCTCGCACGACAAGCCGCATGCCACGGGCGCACGGATCCGCGCCCACCACAACGCCACGCTGGCGGACATAATGAGCTTCGGCGTTCCGATCCGCGCGGTCGACAGCGCGCAGGTGTCGTTCGGCGGTTGAGGTCGGCGGGTCTTCAGTCGGCCCCGGGCTTCCACACCCGCACCAGCGCCCCGAGCTTCTCGCGGAAGCTCATGCGGTCGTTCGACAGCACGTCGATGAAGTCCGACAGCCGCTGCGACTTGACCATGGTGTAGACCGTGAGCCAGGTCGTGAACACCAGCACCATGCCGAACCAGATCGCCTTGCGCCACAGCGGCGCCTCGGCCTCGGCCAGCAGATTCATGCCGAGGAAGCCGGTGGTGATGGTGCCGATCAGGCCGAACAGGGTCACGACCGTGAGTCGCACCACGGTGTTGGCCTGGCGCCGCAGGCTGTCGGCGTCGAGGTAGGTGTTCATGTCGGCGATGCGCTCCTTGACCTCGTCGTAGAGCGGATCGAGCCCGAGGTGGGTGGCGCACAGGTGCGACAGCGCGCGCACCTGCGCCTGCTCCGAGATCTCGTGGAACCAGTAGCGGTGCGTGAAGCGCAGGAAGCGCTCGAAGCTCGCGCGGATCGCGCGCTTGAAGCGCTTCACGCTCGGCGTGCTGCGGATGTCGAGGCGCTTGAGCGCCTCCACCAACTGGTCCGAGAACATCAGCAGCGAGGCCTTCTGGAAGTGCGCGATCAGGAACAGCAGGAAGTGCTGGTGGCGGAACTGCGCGAGCACGCCGCGGTCGCGGCAGCAGAAGAACTCGGAGCGCGCATCGCCCACCACGATCAGCGCATGGCCGTTGCACAGGTAGCGCGTGTGGGGGGCCGCGCCGGCATCGACCCAGAAGCGGTCGTAGCAGTAGCGGCTCTCGAAGTCGGCCAGGTGATGGTCGGCATAGGGCAGGTGGTCCTGGCGTCCCGCGAGCGCCGCCTCGGCCTCGCCCGCGCCCGTGACCAGGCCGAGGCGGATGAAGTCGTTGCGCGTGAGCCGCTTCGGATCGTCGAGCGACAGATAGGCCATCACCGGCATGCGGTAGTACTCGATCTGCCGGTAGCGCAGCGCACCCTTGTCCTCCGAATGGTCGCTCACCAGCGGCTGCATCAGGTAGGCCCAATGGGCCGCGATGCGTGGCGCGCGGTGCTGCGCCACGTGCGAGATGAAGGCCTCGCTGTGCTGCGCGTCGGAGCTGGCGAGCACGCGGCCGTCGGCCGCCAGCCATTCGACGCTGGCCATGCAGTGCAGCGCGCCGCCCTCGGCATCCCAGCCCGCGGGATAGGCGCGGCCGAAGCGGTAGAGCAGCTCCTGCGCCTGCGCCAGGCTCAGGTCGTTCACGCCGACTTCGAGGTTCAGCAGCACCACGTCGACGTCGAAGAAGAAGTAGAGGTCGCAGTGCACCACCTCGAGCGTGATCGGTGCCTCGCCGGCGCGCGTGACCACGCGCACCGCGGCGATGTCGTGGCGGCGGAAGATGCGCATCGGCGAGTCGCCGTCGCTGCCCGTCTCGGGCCCGCCGGCCTGCGCGCGCGAGCGTCCCTCGCCGTAGAGGAAGCGCTGCACATAGGGCAGGAAGCTCACGAACTCGTTGTAGTGGCGCTGGTGGAAGCGGCTGCTGTCGCCCGTGTATTCGTCGATCTCCTCGCGCCAGGGCGAGGCCTCGCCCATCTCGCGCAGCAGGTGCCAGGGCGCCTGGTGCGCGGACTTGGCATCGCGCACCGGCATCAGCCGCACGGGCCACAGCAGGGCCTGGCGCAGGTGCTTCACGGCAGGGGCATGGGCGGAGGTCTCGGCGAGCGTGGCGCCGGGGTCTGCGGCCATGTCGTCCAGCTGCGCGGTCGTGGGGTCGGCCAGGGGTGTGAGCATCGCGGAAGTGTAGGCAGCGGCCCCCCGCAAAGACCGACTAGGGTAATCCCTCGGTCATCGTGAAACCGGTTTCATATAAGCTGCAAGCATTGCTTTTCCACTGTGCGCGTGCACCCGCGCCGCAGCCGGACCATGAACTACCAGTTTCAATTCGACGCCGTCTTCGCCGCCTGGCCGCTGCTGCTCAAGGGCACGTGGATCACCGTCCAGCTGTCGCTGGTCGCCACCGTGCTCGGGCTGGTGGTGGCCATCTTCTGCGCCTGGGGCAAGACCTCGGGGCCGGGCTGGCTGCGCTTCGTGATCAACGCCTACATCGAGGTGATCCGCAACACGCCGTTCCTGGTGCAACTGTTCTTCTTCTTCTTCGCGCTGCCGGCCATCGGGCTGCGCTGGTCGCCGCAGACGGCCGCGCTGGTGGCGATGGTGGTGAACCTCGGCGCCTATGCCACCGAGATCATCCGCGCCGGCATCGAATCCATTCCCAAGGGCCAGATCGAGGCGGGCCGCGCGCTCAACCTCAAGTCCTGGGAGATCTTCCGCTTCATCATCATCAAGCCCGCGCTCAAGGCCATCTACCCCGCGCTCACCAGCCAGTTCATCCTGCTGATGCTGAGCTCGGCGGTGGTCTCGGTGATCTCGGCCGACGACCTGACCTCGGTGGCCGCCAACCTGCAGTCGCAGACCTTCCGCAGCTTCGAGATCTACATCGTGGTCGCGGCCATCTACCTCGCGCTGGCGCTCGCCTTCTCGGCGATGTTCAAGCTGATCTACAAGCGCACGCTCAACTACCCGGACCGCCGGTAAGCGTCGACCGACGGAGACCATCACACCATGCGCACCTTCGGCTTTCCCGAATTCCTGTTCATCCTCGAAGCGGCCCAATGGACGCTCGCGCTGTCGGCCATCGCCTTCGTGGGCGGCGCGATCCTGGGGCTCGCGATCGCGCTCATGCGCACGTCCGAATCGGCGTGGGCACGCGGCGTCTCGACCACCTTCATCCAGATCTTCCAGGGCACGCCGCTGCTGCTGCAGCTGTTCCTGGTGTTCTTCGGCGCGCCGGTGCTGGGGCTGGACATCAACCCCTGGGTCGCCGCGGGCGTGGCGCTGGTGCTCAACAGCGCGGCCTTCCTCGGCGAGATCTGGCGCGGCTGCATCGAGGCCATTCCGCGCGGCCAGTGGGAGGCGGCGCAGGCGCTGAGCCTGAGCTACAGCGCGCGCATGCGCGACGTGGTGCTGCCGCAGGCCTTCAGGATCGCGCTCGCGCCTACCGTGGGCTACCTGGTGCAGATCATCAAGGGCACGTCGCTCGCGGCCATCATCGGCTTCGTCGAGGTCACGCGCGCCGGCCAGATCGTCAACAACGCCACCTTCCAGCCGCTCATCGTGTTCTCGGTGGTGGCCGCCATCTACTTCGTCATCTGCTGGCCGCTGTCGCTGCTGGCTGCGCGCATGGAACGCAAGCGCGCACGCGCGCTGGCCCGCTGATTTCCCCGTTCGCCATCTTCCCCGTCGCTTTCGTTTTTTCCGTCGCTTCCTTTCTTTTTCAGGAGACACATCCCATGACCCGCACCACCACCCGCCGCGCAGCGATCGCAGCCCTCGGCCTCGGAGCCGCCCTCACCGTTTTCGCCCCCTTCGCCTCGGCGCAGAGCGTGGCCGACATCAAGAAGAAGGGCGAGATCACCATCGGCATGCTGGTCGACTTCCCGCCCTACGGCACCACCGACGCGAAGAACCAGCCCGACGGCTATGACGCCGACGTGGCCAAGCTCTTGGCCAAGGACTGGGGCGTGAAGGCCAACATCGTGCCGGTGACCGGCCCGAACCGCATTCCCTTCCTGCTGACCAACAAGGTCGACCTGCTGGTCGCCTCGCTGGCCATCACGCCCGAGCGCGCGAAGCAGGTGCAGTTCTCGCAGCCCTACGCGGCCGCCACCATCGTGCTGTACGGCGCGACCAAGACCCCGATCAAGGCCGCCGGCGACCTCAAGGGCCTGCGCGTGGGCGTGGCCCGTGCCTCGACCCAGGACGTGGCCGTGACCAAGGCCGCGCCCGAAGGCACCGAGATCCGCCGCTTCGACGACGACGCCTCGGCCATGCAGGCGCTGATCTCGGGCCAGGTCGACGCCATCGGCTGCTCGGTGACCGTGGCCGCCCAGATCGCCAAGCGCGTGCCCGCCGGCACCTACGAAAACAAGTTCACGCTGGTGCAGCAGTCGATGGGCATCGCGCTGCGTCCGGGCCAGGACGAGCTGACCAAGGCCGTCAACGACTTCGTGGCCAAGAACACCGCCAACGGCGAGCTCAACAAGCTCTACCAGAAGTGGCTGCAGGCCGACCTGCCGAAGATGCAGTGAGCCGGGAGCGGAACACCCCATGACCGACCCCATCATCCGCATGGAAGCCGTCAACAAGTGGTACGGCGACTTCCAGGTGCTGACCGGCATCGACCTCAGCGTGCGCGCGGGCGAGCGCATCGTGATCTGCGGGCCCTCGGGCTCGGGCAAGTCGACGCTGATCCGCTGCATCAACCGCCTCGAGACGGTGCAGAAGGGCCGCATCGAGGTCGACGGCATCGATCTCACGGCCGGCGGCAAGAATGTCGACGCGGTGCGGGCCGAGGTCGGCATGGTGTTCCAGCAGTTCAACCTGTTCCCGCACCTCACGATCCTGCAGAACTGCACGCTGGCGCCGATGCGCTCGCGCGGCATGACGCAGGCGCAGGCCGAGGAGGTGGCGATGAAGTACCTCACGCGCGTGCGCATTCCCGAGCAGGCCAACAAGTACCCGAGCCAGCTCTCGGGCGGCCAGCAGCAGCGCGTGGCGATCGCGCGCGCGCTGTGCATGACGCCCAAGATCATGCTGTTCGACGAGCCCACCTCCGCGCTCGACCCCGAGATGGTGAAGGAAGTGCTCGACACCATGATCGGCCTGGCCGAGGACGGCATGACCATGCTGTGCGTGACGCACGAGATGGGCTTCGCGCGCAGCGTGGCCGACCGCGTGATCTTCATGGCCGAGGGCAGGATCGTGGAGCAGGCGCCGCCCGAGGAATTCTTCGGCAATCCCCAGAACGAGAAGACCCGGCAGTTCCTGGGCCAGATCCTCAGCTCGCACCAGGCCCACTGATGTCCTTCGAGGTCCTGATTTCCTTGTCCTCCTTCGGCGCGGCCGAGGTGGGACGCCATGGCCAGCTCTGGTGCTCGCAGCTGTCGAAGCGCGCGGGCGCCGATTCGGTGGAAGTGCGCGGCGAGATGCTGCGCGACGCCGAGGCCGAACTGCCGGCGCTCAACGGCCTGGCCTCGGTCTATTCCAGTCCCGAGGGCCTGTGGGCCCAGGGCGGCTGGCTCGACAGCGCCGCGCTCAAGCGCGGCATCGCGGCCGCCACGCGCGTGGGCGCGAAGCGGCTGAAGATGTCGATCGGCGACTTCCAGGCGTCCTCGCACGGCTCGCTCTGGGGCCTCAAGGTCGAGCTGGCCGAGACCCGCGTCGAGCTCGTGATCGAGAACGACCAGAGCGTGCGCGCCGGCACCGTGCCCGCGCTGCAGGCCTTCTTCGAAGCCGCCGACCGCGCCGGCGTGTCGCTGGGCATGACCTTCGACATGGGCAACTGGCACTGGGTCGGCGAATGCCCGCTGCAGGCCGCGCAGGCGCTCGGCCAGCGCGTGCGCTACGTGCACTGCAAGGGCGCGCAGCGCCTGCCGCACAAGTGGGTGGCGGTGCCGCTGGGCGACTCGGTGGCACCCTGGCGCGCCGTGCTGCGCGCGCTGCCGGCCGACGTGCCGCACGCCATCGAATACCCGCTCGTGGGCGACGACCTCGAGGCCGTCGTCCGCGCGCAGATCGACTTCATCCGCGCCGCGCGCGCGTAGCGAACCACACACACCGATGACAGAACCCACCGCCTTCGACGTCGCCCTGTTCGGCGAGGCCATGCTGCTGCTCGTGGCCGACCGGCCGGGGCCGATCGAGGATGCGCAGTCCTTCCACAAGCGCACCGCCGGCGCCGAGACCAACGTGGCCATCGGCCTGTCGCGTCTGGGCCTGAAGGTGGGCTGGGCCAGCCGGCTCGGCACCGACTCGATGGGCCGCGCGCTGCTCAACGCGATGCGCGCCGAAGGCATCGACTGCTCGCACGTGATCGCCGATGCCGCGCAGCGCACCGGCTTCCAGTTCAAGGGCCGCGTCACCGACGGCAGCGACCCGCCGATCGAATACCACCGCAAGGGCTCGGCCGCGAGCCACATGGGCCCGGCCGACATCGACGAGCCCTGGCTGCGCTCGGCGCGCCACCTGCATGCCACCGGCGTGTTCGCGGCCATCTCCGAGACCAGCCTGCAGGCCGCGCTGCGTTCGATGGACGTGATGCGCGCCGCGGGCCGCACCATCTCCTTCGACACCAACCTGCGCCCGACGCTGTGGTCCTCGAAGGAGACCATGCGCCACTGGATCAACGAGCTGGCCGCGCGCGCCGACTGGGTGCTGCCCGGCATCGAGGAGGGCCTGCTGCTCACCGGCCACGACCAGCCCGAGGACGTGGCGCGCTTCTACCGCGAGCGCGGCGCCAAGCTGGTGGTGGTCAAGCTCGGCGCCGAGGGCGCCTACTACGACAGCGACGTGGCCGGCACCGGTCGCGTCGAGGGCTTCCCGGTGAAGGAAGTGATCGACACCGTGGGCGCGGGCGACGGCTTCGCGGCCGGCGTGGTCAGCGCGCTGCTCGAGGGCCGCAGCGTGCCCGAGGCGGTGCGCCGCGGCGCCTGGATCGGCGCGCGCGCGGTGCAGGTGCTCGGCGACACCGAGGGCCTGCCGACGCGGGCCGAACTCGAAGCGGCGGGGCTGTGAACGCCATGGCTTCCTCTTCGTCTTCCTCCACCCGCAAGAACGTCCTGGTCTTCCGCACCCTGCCCGAGGACCAGCTCGCGCGCCTGCAGGCCGTGCACGAGGTCGTCGTGGCCGACGCGCGCCAGTCGCCCGAGGCCTTCGCGGCCGCGCTGCCCGCGGCGCAGGGCCTGATCGGCTCGAGCGTCAACTTCAATGCCTCGATGCTCGACGCGGCGCCGCGGCTCGAGGTGATCTCGAGCGTCTCGGTCGGTGTCGACAACTACCCGCTGACCGAGCTGCGCCGCCGCAACATCGTGCTGTGCCACACGCCCGACGTGCTGACCGAGACCGTGGCCGACACCATGTTCGCGATCCTCATGGCCACGCAGCGCCGCGTGGTCGAGCTCTCGACCCTGGTGCGCGAAGGCCGCTGGACGAAGAACATCGGCGAGGACCTGTTCGGCACCGACGTGCACGGCAAGACGCTCGGCATCCTCGGCTTCGGCCGCATCGGCCAGGCCGTGGCGCGCCGCGCCGCCCTGGGCTTCGGCATGCCGGTGCTCTACCACGCGCGCCGCGCGGTCGACCTGGCCGCGCAGGCGCCCGAGCTGCAGGGCCGGGCCACGCACACGCCGCTCGACGAGCTGCTGGCGCGCGCCGACATCGTGCTCGCGATGCTGCCGCTGACCGAGGCCACGCGCGGCATGGCCGACGCCGCCTTCTTCGCGCGCATGAAGCCCGGCGCCGCCTTCATCAACGGCGGCCGCGGCGCGACCGTGAACGAGCAGGCGCTGCTCGACGCGCTCGACAAGGGCACGCTGCGCGCGGCCGGCCTCGACGTGTTCGCCAAGGAGCCGCTGCCGGCCGATTCGCCGCTGCGCACCCATCCGCGCGTGACGCCGCTGCCGCACATCGGCTCGGCCACGCACGAGACCCGGCATGCGATGGCCGAGCTCGCGACCACCAACCTGCTGCAGGTGCTGGCCGGGGAGACGCCGACCGCGCCCTACGACACGGCCAGCGCATGAAACCGACGGGCCGCGCCACCATCGCCGACGTGGCGCAGGCCGCGGGCGTCTCCAAGGCCACGGTCTCGCGCTTCCTCAACCACCGCGAGCGGCTGCTGAGCCCCGACATCGCCGCGCGGGTCGAGGCCGCGATCGCCCAGCTCGCCTATTCGCCGAGCCCGATGGCGCAGGCGCTGAGCCACGGCCGCTCGCGGCTCATCGGCCTGATCGTGGCCGACATCACCAACCCCTATTCGGTGGCGGTGCTGCGCGGCGCCGAGAAGGCCTGCCAGGACGCCGGCTACCTCGTGATGCTGTTCAACCTCGGCAACGAGAGCGAACGCGAGCGCGAGGCCATCGACGCGCTCGCGGGCTACCAGGTCGACGGCTTCATCCTCAACACCCTGGGCCGCGGCAGCGGCGTGTTCGACGCGGTCGCGCTGCACGGCAAGCCCGCGGTGCTGGTCGACCGGCGCCACGCGGGCATGCACACCGACTTCGTCTCGCTCGACAACGAGGCCGCGATGAAGGCCACCTGCGACCACCTGGTCGAGGGCGGCTTTCGCGAGCTGCTCTACGTGACCGAGCCGCTCGCGGGCGTGAGCTCGCGGCGCGAGCGGACCGCGGCCTTCGGCGCCTGCGTGACCGCCAACGGGCCGCGCATGGCCGGCGAGGTGTTCGAGAGCGTGGAGGGCGAACAGCAGGCGCTCGACGATGCCCTGGCGGCGCTGCGCAAGCGCGCCAGGCGCGGCCGGCGCGCCGCCGTGGTGGCGGGCAATGCGGTCGTCACGCTGCGCGTGGCGCAGGCGATGGCGCGGCTGGGCTGGCAGTTCGGCGCCGATCTCGGCTTCGTCGGCTTCGACGATCCCGAATGGGCCTCGCTGATCGGCCCGGGTCTCAGCACCGTGGCCCAGCCCACCGACGACATCGGCCGCGCCGCCGCTAGCTGCCTGATCGACCGGCTGCGGGGGCTCGAAAGCCCGCCGCGGCAGTTGCTGCTGCCGGGGCAGTTGCAGGTGCGGGGCTCGTCGAAGGCGCCTGTCCCTGCGTAGCCGGATCGGCTTCGGCCGCGAAGCGCGCAGGCCCGCGCATCCAGTCGGCCGCGCGCTCGGCGATCATCACCGTGGGCGCGTTGGTGTTGCCGCCGATCAAGGTCGGCATCACCGAGGCATCGACCACGCGCAGGCCCTCGATGCCGCGCACGCGCAGCCGCGGATCGACCACCGCCCCCGCGTCGTTGGGCGCGCCCATGCGGCAGGTGCCGACCGGGTGGTAGATGGTGTCGGCGCGCGCGCGGATCTGGCGCACCAGTTCCTCGTCGCTGCGCGCATCGGCCGTGTAGAGCTCGCGCTGGCGGTACTTCGCGAGCGGCGCCGCCTCCATGATCTCGCGCGTCTTCTTCACGCCCTGCAGCAGCAGCGCGAGGTCCTCGGGGTCGGACAGGAAGCGCGGATCGATGCGTGGCGCCGAGGCCGGGTTGGCATCGGCCAGCCGCACCTCGCCGCGGCTCTTCGGCCGCAACACGCAGACATGGCACGAGAAGCCGTAGCCCGCATGCAGCTTGCGCGCATGGTCGTCGGTGATGGCGATCACGAAGTGCAGCTGCAGGTCGGGCCGGCGCAGCTCGGGCGAGGACTTGACGAAGGCGCCGCCCTCGGCGAAGGGCGTGGCGATCAGGCCGGTGCCGGTCCTGCGCCACAGCAGCGCCTGGCGCAGCAGGGTCCAGCTCGCGCCGAGGCCGATGCCGAACAGGTCGCGGTGCTTCGAGCGGTAGGCGAGGATGAAGTCGAGGTGATCCTGCAGGTTGCGCCCCACGCCGGGCAGCGCTTGCTGCACCGCGATGCCGTGCTGCTGCAGCTGCGCGGGATCGCCGATGCCCGAGAGCATCAGCAGCTGCGGCGAATGGAAGGCGCCGCCGCACAGCGCCACCTCGCGCCGCGCATGGATGCGCTCGACGTTGCCGCCGCGGCGCACCTCCACGCCCACGGCGCGGCCATGCTCGATCACCACGCGCAGCGCCTGCGTGTGCGTGAGCACCGCGAGGTTGGGGCGCGTCATCGCCGGATGCAGGTAGGCGGCCGCGGCCGAGCAGCGCTCGCCGTTCCTCGCGCCGCCATGGAACTGCGTGACCTGGTAGAGGCCCGCGCCTTCCTGCTCGATGCCGTTGAAGTCGTCGTTGAAGGGCACGCCCGACTGCACCGCGGCGCGCACGAAGTCCTCGCTGATGGCGCGCGGCGTCTGCTGGTCGGCCACCTGCAGCGGACCGTCGGCGCCGTGCAGCGGGCTCGCGCCGCGCTGGTTGCCCTCGGCGCGGCGGAACCACGGCAGCACGTCGCCGAAGGACCAGCCGCTGCAGCCGGCGCGCTCCCAGTCGTCGTAGTCCTCGCGGTGGCCGCGCACGTAGAGCATGGCGTTGATCGCGCTCGAGCCGCCGAGGCAGCGCCCGCGCGGCTGGTAGCCGCGGCGGCCGTCCAGGCCCGGCTGCGGCTCGGTGCGCAGCGCGTAGTTGTTGATCGGCGGGCGGCCCGGCAGCATCGCCACCGTGGCGGCCGGCGCGCGTACCAGGATGCCGCGGCCGTCGCCGCCGGCCTCGATCAGGCACACGCGCACGCGCGCGTCCTCGCTGAGCCGCGCGGCGAGCGTGGCGCCCCCGGAGCCGCCACCGACGATCACGTAGTCGAACTCCATCGCCCCGCGTCCTTTCCTGCTTCTTCTTCGATTGCGCCGATGCCGGCCCGTGGACTGTAGGAACGAAACGGGGCGGGGCGCCTAGCGTTTTCCCGTCGGACCAAAGTGGCACTGTCGCGTGCGCGACGCGTGTAATAGGAACCTCCGACGGGGTTTCCCCTGGCGGGGCCGACAGGCGAATGACAGTTGCGCGGTCCACACTCGGCGAAGAACAACGACAGCTCCCGGAGACCGCCGCCATGCCGCCACTTTCTTCTTCCTCCTCCTCTTCTTCCTTCCCCGCGCTCTCGCGCCGCGGCGCGCTGCGCCTGTCGCTCGGCGGCATGGCGATGGCCTCGGTGCCCGGCCTCGGCTGGGCCGCCACCGGGCTGGCCGCGCCGGCGCCCACCGATGGTCTGCCGCGCGGGCGACCCGAGGCGCAGGGCGTGTCGTCGGCGGCGATCCTGGCCTTCCTCGACGAGGCCGAGCGTGGCGCCTTCGAGCTGCACGGCTTCATGCTGTGGCGCCGCGGCCAGGTGCTGGCCGAGGGCTGGTGGGAGCCCTACGGCCCGCAGCGCCGCCACATGACGCATTCGCTGACCAAGAGCGTGACCGTCTGTGCGGTCGGCATGGCGGTGGCCGAGGGGCGCTTCGGGCTCGACGACAAGGTGGTGTCCTTCTTCCCCGAGCACCTGCCGCCGGTGGTGAGCCCGAACCTCGCGGCGATGACGGTGCGCGACCTGCTGACCATGCGCACCGGCCACGTCGCCATGACCTCGGGCTCGGTGTGGCGCCAGATCCGCACCAGCTGGATCGCCGAGTTCTTCAAGATCCCGGTGGTGAATCCGCCCGGCACGCAGTTCGTCTACACCAGTGCCGCCACCTACATGCTGTCGGCCATCGTGACCAAGACCACGGGCCAGCCGGTGGCCGACTACCTGAAGCCGCGCTTCTTCGATCCGCTGGGCATCACGGGCTACGAATGGGAGGTCGGGCCCGAGGGCATCTCGCCGGGCGCCAACGGCCTGAGCTGGAAGACCGTCGATTCGCTCAAGCTCGGCATCCTGCATGCGCAGAACGGCGTGTGGAACGGCCGGCAGGTGCTGACGAAGGAATGGGTCGATGCGGTGCACCAGCCGCACACCAAGGACAAGTACGGCTACCAGTGGTGGCTGGGCCCGAACGGCGCCTACAACGCCGACGGGCTGTTCGGCCAGTACGCGGTGGTGTTCCCCGCGCACGACGCGGTGCTCGCGATCAACGCGGCGCTGCCGCCGAAGGCCGGCTTCAACGCGGGGCTGCTCTACAAGCATTTCCCGGCCGCGTTCGAGAACGCACCGGCCGACGGCGGCCAGGCCAGCGCCGCGCTGCGCCGGCGCATGGCGGGCCTGCGCCTGCTGCCGCCGGTGCGGCCGACCTCGTCGCCGGTGGCCGCGGCCGTGTCGGGCCAGCGCTACGAGTTTCCCGACAACCCCGACAGGATCAAGGCCGCGCGCCTGGACTTCGGCGCCGAGGCCTGCAGCTTCACGCTCGAGGACGAGCGCGGCACGCACACGGTGCAGGTGGGGCTCAGGAAGCCGATCGAGGGCGACACCACCATGACCGGCAACCGCCTGCACCACGAGTACCAGCCCGCGGTGATGCGCGTGGTGGCGAGCGGGGAATGGCTCGACGAGCGCACCTTCGTGATGAGCTTGACCTTCGTCGAGTCGGCCTTCCGCGACACCGTGACCTGCCGCTTCGCCTCGCGCTACCTGCGGCTCGACCGCAGCGTGAACGTGAACTCGAGCGCGACCGAGATGCCGACCCTGACCGGCGCGCGCGCGGTGAAGGCGGCCTGACAACTACGGAAGGTCGTAGGCCTTGCAGGCGCGGCACGGCGGCGGCGATGGCCTGTTGTCCTGCACGCGGCGGCGGCATCCGCAACCTTTGGCGACACGCTGCGACGGATTAAAACCTCTGGTATCGAAAACCAGATGGAGGCCCGATCCGTGAATGAAGAACATCACTACCTCGACCAGTTCGAAAGCTTTCTGAAGCGGCGCGAGCAGGCGGCCGACATCTCGGTCAGCGTCACTGTCGAGATCGAGGAGCGGCAGCCGCGCGGCGTGCCCGAGAACTTCTGGACCGGCGCCGAGGCGCGCACGGCTGAACGCGGCGTGGCCGCGCATTAGATCCTCGATGCCGGGGCGCCCGCTCCGGCTCAGGCCGCGCGCAGCCAGACCTTGCCGTCGGCCGACTCTTCCACCGCCAGGGGCACCAAGCGCGCTCCCTTGCAGGGGCCGCCCACGCACAAACCCGTGTCGGGCTCGTAGATCGCGCCGTGCCGCGCGCACATCAGGAAGCGGCCCGAGCGCTCGAGCACCTGGCCCTCGAAATCGATCGGCCCGCCCACGTGCGCGCACTGGTTGAGGTAGCCATGGACCCGGCCCTGCCAGCGCACGACGAAGGCCGGGCCGCGGCCCGGCGCCTCGAACTTCACCGCGTCGCGGGATTCGGGCAGCACGTCGCAGATCAGCAATGCATCGGTCATGGTCGCGAAGACATTCAGGGCGGGGAGGGCTGCGACAGCACCCACTGCGCGAGCCGGCGCGATTCGTCGAGGCTCATGTGGGGCTGGCGCGGCATGATGACGCGGCCCCAGGCACCGACGCTGCCGTCGCGCAGCTTGTCGGCCAGCCGGGCCGGTGCCTCGGGGTCGTGGCGGTAGCGCGCCGCGATCTGCGCGAAGCCCGGGCCCACCTGCTTGCGCACCATGCCGTGGCAGCTGAGGCAGGCATAGCGCGCGACCGGCTCGCGCAGCGGCGCCGGGATCTCGTCGGCCGCAGCCGCCAACGGCGCGATGGCCGCGAGCGGCAGTGCCAGCCACAGGGACCGCGGCAGGCGAATCAGCCGATCTCCGCGATCAGTTCGATCTCGACGCAGGCGCCCATCGGGATCTGCGCCACGCCGAAGGCGCTGCGTGCATGCGCGCCCTTCTCGGGACCGAAGACCTCGGCGAACAGTTCGCTCGCGCCGTTGGTCACGAGGTGCTGCTCGGTGAAGCTGCCGACCGAATTGACGAGGCTCATCACCTTGACGATGCGCTTGACCTTGTCGAGGTCGCCCACGGCCGCGTGCAGCGTGCCCAGCAGGTCGATGGCGACCGCGCGCGCGGCCTGCTTGCCCTGCTCGGTGCTGACGTCGGCGCCGAGCTGGCCGGTCCAGACCTTGCCGTCCTTCCTGGCGATGTGGCCCGACAGGAACACGAGGTTGCCGGTCTGCACGAAAGGCACGTAGGCGGCGGCCGGAACCGAGACCGGCGGGAGGGTGATGCCGAGGCTGGAAAGCTTGTCGTAGACGCTCATGAAGAAGGCTCCTGGTGAGACGGTGGTGAAGGCGGCCGCGCGGAGGGCGGCTGCGGGGAATCGACCGGCGTTTGTACCGGCGAAGCCGCGATCGTAGGCGACGCCGCGGCCGAAGGCCCTGCGCCGCCGGGGGCTTGCGGCGATTCGAGCTCGTCGACCGGCTGCACCGTCACGCCCACGTGCAGCGTGTGGCGCGCGCCGCCATGCAGCACGCCGCGCATCGGCGAGACGTCGGAGTAGTCGCGGCCGATCGCCAGCGTCACGTAGTCCTCGCCGGGCTGGCGGCCGTTGGTGGGATCGAAGTCGGCCCAGTCGCCGGCGCTGTCGGGGCCGTCGCCTTCGCCGGGCAGGTAGACCGAGACCCAGGCGTGCGAGGCATCGGCGCCGATCAGCCGCGGCTGGCCCGGCGCCGGCTGCGTCAGCAGGTAGCCGCTGACGTAGCGCGCCGGCAATCCCATCCCGCGGAAGCACGCGATCATGATGTGCGCGAAGTCCTGGCACACGCCCTTGCGCTGGGCCAGCGCCTCGACCGCGGGCGTGTTGATCTCGGTGCTGTCGGCGTCGTAGTCGAAGTCGCGGTGGATGCGCTCGGTGAGGTCCATCGCCACGTCGAAGGCCGGGCGGCCCGGCGCGAAGCTCGCGCGCGCATAGGCGACGAAGTCGTCGTGGCGCGGCACGTAGGGCGAGGGGAAGACGAACTCGGAGGCCGGGTCGAACAGCGCGTCCTTGCGGAAGCGGAAGCGCTCGCGCACCGACTCCCACGGCAGCTCGCGCGCCACCGCGCTCGAGAGCACGGGCGCCGAGGTCTCGACCATGCTCTCGGCCGTGACCACCAGGCTGTCGTGCGTGGTGTCGAGCGCGAAGAAGGCGCGCACGTTGCCGTAGAGGTCGGCCTGCTCGACGCGCTGTGCGGGCGAGGGCTCGATCGCGAGCCGGTGGCTCAGCAGGCGCTGCGAGGGCGTGACCAGCGGCCGCAGGTGCGCGAGGTGCTGCGCGGTCTCGACCGGCGGCGAGTACTCGTAGCGGGTTTCGTGGGTGACGTGGAGTCGCATGGCGCGGGTGCGAGATTACTTCGACGCGGCGCCGAAGTGCGCGGCGTAGATGCGGTCGTAGCTGCCGTCGGCCTTGATCTCGGCCAGGCCCTTGTCGAGCTTGGCGAGCAGCTCGGCGTTGCCTTTCTTCACCGCGAGGCCGTACTGCTCGGTCGCGAAGCCGGCATCGCTCACGGTCTTGAAGCCCGCGCCCGCATTGTTCGCGAGGTAGTGCGCCACCACGCCGTTGTCGGCCACCACCGCCTGCACGCCGCCGGCCTCGAGCTCCTTGAGCGCGAGCGGCGTCGATTCGAAGCGCTTGATGTTCGCGCTCGATTTGCCCAGCAGCTTGCCGACCACCTCGTCGCCGGTGGTGCCGTTCTGCACGCCGACCTTGAGCGTCTTCAGGTCCTCGAAGCGGGTCACGCTCGCGTCGCTCTTGATCGCGATCAGCTGGCGCGCGTCGAAGTAGGGCTGCGAGAAGTCCATGGTCTGGCGGCGCTCGGGCGTGATGGTGATGGCCGACACCAGGAAGTCGCGGTCGCCCTGGTCGAGCGTGTTGAAGATGCCTTCCCACGGCGTGTTGACGAACTTCACCTCGATGCCGGCCTTCTTCGCGACGGCGTTCACGATGTCGATGTCGAAGCCCACGATCTCGCCCTTCTCGTTCTGCGATTCGAAGGGCGTGTAGGCGGCATCGGTGCCCACCACCAGCACGCGCGCTGCGGGCGGCGCTGCCGAAGCGGCGGCGGGCGCGGCGGCTTCCTGCTTGCCGCAGCCGGCGAGCGCGAGGACCGCGGCGAGGCCGGCGGCGGTCCGTGCGAAGCGTCGGTGGATGATGGTCATGGGGAGCCCTCCTGAGGTTGTCGTTGTTGGTGAATGGTCGGTCGCGCGGCGCGCGCAGCGCGGGCTCAGGCGCCCACGGAGCGCAGCGATTCGGAGGTCAGCGTGAAGTAGCGGATGCCGATGGCATCGGACACGTGGTAGGCCGCGGCCTCGCAGTGCGCGAGCAGCGCGGCCAGCGCCGCATAGGGGCCGTCCTCGCCGCCGGCGGGGCCGGGGTCGCACAGGTGCTCGAGCGTCCAGGTGGCCGGGTCGGGCAGCTCGTACGACAGCGCCGTGAGCTTGCCGGGCGCGCTGCCCGCGAGCCGCGCGATGCGCCCGCGCAGGGTCTGCGTGACCCAGGCCAGCGAGCGCGGGTTCTCGGCGTCGAGCACCAGCAGGTCGACCAGCGTGGCGACATCGCGGCGCTGCTGGTAGCGCGCATGGAAGGTGATGGTGCTGTCGAACAGCGCGACCATGGCCTCGAAGCCGCTGACCTCGTGCACCGCGTGGTTCTGGAAACCCGCGAGCAGGGCGTTGGCGAGGAAGCTCAGGCGCTCGATGTGGCGGCCGATCGACAGCAGCCGCCAGGCATCGTCGCGCGTCATGCGGTCGGTCTGCGCGCCGGTCATGGCCGACAGCGCCGAGCTCGCCGATTCGAGCGAGCGCAGCGCCGCGCCGGTGGCGAAGCTGCCTTCGCCGGCCTGCTCGGCGGCGCGGCGCAGGAAGTCGGCCTCGGCGCGCACGATCTGGTTCCAGTGGTCGGGCGAGAGCCGCTCGCGCACCGCGGCCGCGGCCTGGCGGATGCTGCGCAGGCTGTAGCCCACGCTGCCGCCCTGGGCCACGTCGCCGAGCTCGGCGATCAGCGCGCGCTCGAACACGCGGCGCGACTGCGGCGCGCTCGGCACGCCGGCCGGCACCAGCGCATTGCGCGCCGCCATGCGGTGCAGCCATTCGAGCAGCGGGCGCGAGGACTGGTCCTCGCCGCCGAGGATGTTGAGCGTGAGGCGCGCCAGGCGCACCGCGTTCTCGGCGCGCTCGGTGTAGCGGCCGAGCCAGAACATGTTCTCGGCCGCGCGGCTGGTGACCGGCGCGCGGTGCCGCGCCAGCGAGGCCGGCGTGGCCTGCGGCTGCAGCAGCGTGGTGCGGTCGACCTCGCCATGGGTCTGCACCCAGACGTCGGCGCTGCTGCCGCCGCGCTGCATCGAGGCGATCTGCGCATCGGGCCCCGCGAGCCGCGCCAGCCCGCCGGGCAGCACGCGCCACGACTGCGCGCCGTCGCTGACCGCGAACACGCGCAGCAGCACCGCGCGTGGCGCGATGTGGCCGGGGCCGAGGTCGCTGGCCCAGGTCGGCATCTGCGACAGCGGCAGGTAGCTCTGCACCGTGTGGGCCTCGCCCTCGCGCACGATGCGCCCGGCCCATTCGTCGAGCTCGCGGCGGCCGAACTGGCGGCCCAGCACCGCGTCGAAGCTCTCGCGGCCGTCGATGCCCGGGTAGGTGGGCTTGATGAAGCAGTCGCCGAGCTGCGGCAGCACGGCCTCGAGCGCCGCGCGCTCGCCGCACCACCAGGTGGGCAGCGCGGGCAGCAGCAGCTTCTCGTCGAGCAGGTGGCGCGCCAGGCCGGGCAGGAAGCCCAGCAGCGCCGGCGATTCGAGGAAGGCCGAGCCCGGCATGTTGGCCACCAGCACGTTGCCGGCGCGGATCGCCTGCAGCAGGCCCGGCACGCCGAGCGTGGAGTCGGGGCGCAGCTCGAGCGGGTCGAGGAACTGGTCGTCGAGCCGCTTGATGAGCCCGTGCACGGGGCGCAGGCCCTGCAGCGTCTTGAGGTACAGGCGCTGGTCGCGCACCGTGAGGTCGCTGCCCTCGACCAGCGTGACGCCGAGGTAGCGCGCCAGGTAGGCGTGCTCGAAGTAGGTCTCGTTGTAGGGGCCGGGCGTGAGCAGCGCGATGTGCGGCGGCACGCCGGCCGGGCACATGCGCTGCAGGCCGTCCATCATGGCGCTGTAGGTGGCGGCCAGCCGTTGCACGTGGAGCGCCTCGAAGGCCTGCGGGAACTGGCGCGTGATGGCGAGCCGGTTCTCGAGCAGGTAGCCCAGGCCCGAGGGCGCCTGGGTGCGCTGCGAGACCACCCACCAGTTGCCGTCGGGGCCGCGCGCGAGGTCGAAGGCCGCGATGTGCAGCCAGGTGTCGCCCGGCGGCTTCACGCCGTGCAGCGCGCGCAGGTAGCCCGGATGGCCGCGCACCAGCGCGGGCGGCAGCAGGCCTTCGGCGAGCAGGCGCTGCGGGCCGTAGACGTCGGCCATCACGCGGTCGAGCACGCGCATGCGCTGCAGCACGCCGGTCTCGATCTGCGCCCAGCTCTCGGGCGAGACGATCAGCGGGAACAGGTCGAGGGACCAGGGCCGCTGCGGGCCGTTGGCGTCGGCGTAGACGTTGTAGGTGACGCCGTTGTCGCGGATCTGGCGCTCCAGGCTGACCGCGCGCCGCGGCAGGTCGCCGAAGCCGTCGGGGCCGAGCTGTTCGAAGAAGGCATGCCAGGGCGGCAGCAGCGGGGGCTTGTCGCCGGGGGCGGCGGCCGACGAGGCGGGGTCGGCGGAGGGCGCGCGCGGGGGCGGGGATGCGGATTGCGATTGCGACTGGGTCGGGCCGGACCCGGCGCCCTGGGCCTGGGACTGGCTCTGCGTGCCCGCCGTCGCGTCGTGCAGGTGCGGCCCCGCGGGCGCTACCGGCCCGGCGGCGGGCCGTGCCGCGGCCTCGGGCGTCGCCGTGCCGCGCAGCTCGTCGAAGTGGCCGGGCAGGGCGGCCGGGGCGAGCGCCGACGCCAAGGCGGCTGGAAAATCCAGCGCCTGGGCGTCGAACAGGGATTCGTTGAGGGGTTCCACAGGGTTGGGATTGTCACATTGCCGTCACCGGCCCCGGTGGCGATGGCGTGCGAAATGCCCGCCGCAGCCATCGGTGTGGGCGCCACGACACAGCCGGCCGCCCGGCCCGCCACCCCGAAGGGCCGGCGGGCGCGCGGCGCCGCTCAGCGCCGCAGGTCGAGCGTGAACGGGAATTCGCGGCTGCCGGGCACCTCGATGGTGGCGGCCGGCGTGCGCATCAGCCCCGGCGTGTGGCCGGTGCGCGTGAAGCGCGACAGGCGCCGGCTCTCGGCCTCGTAGGCATTGACCGGGAAGGTCTCGTAGTTGCGTCCGCCCGGATGGGCCACGAAGTACTGGCAGCCGCCCAGCGAGCGCTTCATCCAGGTGTCGACCAGGTCCACCGTCAGCGGCGCATGGGCCTTGATGCTCGGATGCAGCGCCGAGGGCGGGTTCCAGGCCTTGTAGCGCACGCCGGCCACGAACTCGCCGGTCACGCCCGTGGGCTGCAGCGGCAGCACGCGGCCGTTGACGGTGACCACGTGGCGGCTCTCGTTGAGGCCGGTCACGCGCACCTCGATGCGCTCGAGCGAGGAGTCGACGTAGCGCACCGTGCCGCCGGCCGAGCCTTCCTCGCCCATCACGTGCCAGGGCTCGAGCGCGTTGCGCAGCGAGAGCTCGACGCCCATCGCCTGCACCTGGCCCACGAGCGGGAAGCGGAACTCGAAGTGCGGCGCGAACCAGTCGGGATCGAAGGCGAAGCCGGCCTGGCGCATCTCGCTGATGACGTCGTCGAAGTCCATCCTGACGAAGGTCGGCAGCAGGAAGCGGTCGTGCAGCTCGGTGCCCCAGCGCGTGACGGGCGCCTTGTAGGGCTCGTCCCAGAAGCGCGCCACCAGCGCGCGGATCAGCAGCTGCTGCGCGATGCTCATGCGCGCATGCGGCGGCATCTCGAAGGCGCGCAGCTCGAGCAGGCCGAGCCGGCCGGTGCTGGAGTCGGGCGAGTAGAGCTTGTCGATGCAGAACTCGCTGCGGTGCGTGTTGCCCGAGACGTCGATCAGGATGTTGCGCAGGGTGCGGTCGACCAGCCAGGCCGGCATGTGCTGGCCATAGAGCTCGCGGTTCTTCGCGATCTCCTTGAGCGCGATCTCGAGCTCGTAGACCTGGTCGTTGCGCGCTTCGTCCACGCGTGGCGCCTGGCTGGTCGGGCCGATGAACATGCCCGAGAACAGGTAGCTCAGCGAGGGATGGTTGTGCCAGTAGAGCAGCAGGCTGGCCAGCAGTTCGGGCCGGCGCAGGAAGGGACTGTCGGCCGGCGTGGCGCCGCCCATCACGAAGTGGTTGCCGCCGCCGGTGCCGGTGTGGCGGCCGTCGGTCATGAACTTCTCGGCCGACAGCCGGGTCTCGAACGCGGCCTGGTAGAGGAATTCGGTGTGGTCGACCAGTTCCTTCCAGTTGTGGGCCGGATGGATGTTGACCTCGATCACGCCGGGGTCGGGCGTGACCTGCAGCATCTTCAGGCGCGGATCGCGCGGCGGCGGATAGCCTTCCATCACGATGCGCACGCCGAGCTCGCGCGCGGTGGCTTCGACGGCGGCGACCAGGTCGAGGTAGTCCTCGAGGCGCGCCAGCGGCGGCATGAAGACGTAGAGCACGCCCGAGGCGCTGCCCTTCTTCTCGGCCGCCGGGCCGTTGGCGCGGCGCGGGTCGCGCACCTCGACGCACAGCGCGGTGCGCGTGACCCAGTGGGCCGATTCGCCGCGCAGCGGCTGGCGCGTGGCGGAGACGCGCGCGGGATCGCCGGCATCGCCATCGGCCCCGTCACCTGTGTGGCCGGCATCGCCCTGGCCCGGCTTGCCGTCGAGTCCTTCGCCGGTGCCCGGCCCCTGCATGCGCAGCGTGGCGGGCACGGCCGCGGGCGTGCCGAAGGCATAGGGCACGGCGCCCAGGTCGGCACCGGTGCCGCCGGTCGCGCCCACGGTGTAGCGCGCGCGGTAGTCGGCCGCGCTCGGCAGCGCGCCGCGCGCCGCGGTCGGGTCGCGCTCGATCAGGTAGGGGTAGTCGCCCTTGCTGGCCCAGGGTTGCGAATCGAGCGGCAGGCGGTAGCCCATCGGCGAATCGCCGGGGATCAGGTAGAGGCGGTCGTCGCGCAGGAACCAGGGGCCGGTCTTCCAGGCCGGGCCCTCGAGCGCGGGCGCGTCGCGGTTCGCGTTGCCGGGCTCGATCGGCAGCATGTAGCCGATCACCGCGTCGAGCTTCTGCGTGAACACGCGGCGCAGGCGCACGCGTTCGAGTTCGTCGTCGAGCTTCGAGTCGAAGGGGTCGACGTTGACCGGCAGGCGGCGTTCGCGCCACAGGTAGTAGTAGATGTCCTCGAAGCCCGGCTGCACGTAGCGATCGGTCAGGCCGAGCTTGCGCGCCAGCAGGCTGGTGAAGCGGCGCGCGTCCTCGCTGGTGTAGTGGGTCGGGAAGCGTTCGTCGGCGAACAGCTCGGGGTCGTGCCACAGCGTCTGGCCGTCGGCGCGCCAGAAGATCGACAGCGCCCAGCGCGGCAGCTGCTCGCCCGGGTACCACTTGCCCTGGCCGAAATGCAGGAAGCCGCCCTGGCCGTACTCGGCGCGCAGCTTGTGGACCAGCTCGGTGGCGTAGCCGCGCTTGGTGGGGCCGAGCGCGTCGGTGTTCCACTCGGGCGCGTCGCGGTCGCTGGTGGCCACGTAGGTGGGCTCGCCGCCCATCGTGAGGCGCACGTCGCCGGCCTGCAGCCGCGCGTCGACCGCGTCGCCCAGGGTCAGCACCTCGGCCCACTGCTCCTCGGTGTAGGGCTTGGTCACGCGCGGCGATTCGTAGATGCGCGTGACCTTCATGTCATGGCCGAACTCGACCTTCGACTCGTCGACGCCACCCTCGATGGGCGCGGCGCTCGAGGGCGTGGGCGTACAGGCCAGCGGGATGTGGCCCTCGCCGGCCAGCAGGCCCGAGGTGGCATCGAGGCCGATCCATCCGGCGCCCGGCAGGAACACCTCGCACCAGGCGTGCAGGTCGGTGAAGTCGACCGTGGTGCCGCTCGGGCCGTCGAGCGCCTTCACGTCGGGCGTGAGCTGGATCAGGTAGCCCGAGACGAAGCGCGCGGCCAGGCCGCAGTGGCGCAGCAGCTGCACCAGCAGCCAGCCCGAGTCGCGGCAGGAGCCGCTGCCGTTGGTGAGCGTTTCTTCCGGCGTCTGCACGCCGGGCTCCATGCGGATCAGGTAGTTGACGTCCTGCTGCACCTGCTGGTTGATGCCGACCAGGAAGTCGATGGTGCGCTGTTCCTTGCGGTCGATCTTGTCGAGGTAGGCCGCGAGCAGCGGCGTGGGCTCCTCGGTGACGAGATAGGGCGCGAGTTCCTCGGCCTGCGAGGGCGTGTAGGCGAACGGAAAGTTCTCGGCCTGCGGCTCGAGGAAGAAGTCGAAGGGGTTGTAGACCGCCATCTCGACCACGAGGTCGACCGTGACCTTGAACTCGCGCGTCTTCTCGGGGAACACGAGCCGCGCCTGGTAGTTGGCGAACGGGTCCTGCATCCAGTTGACGAAGTGATCCGCGGGTTCGACGCGCAGCGAGTACGAGATGACGTTGCTGCGGCAATGCGGTGCCGGGCGCAGCCGGACGACCTGCGGGCCGAGTTGCACCAGGCGGTCGTATTTGTAGTGGGTGACGTGGTGGAGCGCGGCGTGGATGGACATGCGTTTTTGTGTGCAGTACTGGCAGATTGCATCGAAAAGATGTCTCTGGTGAGACGCATACTAGCCCAGAAGACAAAGCAATTAGCGCGCCACGGAGCGTCGTTGGGGGAGGGTTTGCATCATGGTCGCCAAGGGTGTGCGAGACGCATCCGATGCCGTCTTGCGCGCGCGCTGCGCGTTCGTCGCGCTCGCGGCGGCGCTCGCGGGCGTGGCGCTGCAACTGCGGCAGCCGGTGCTGTGGGACGGCATGGCTTACGCGGGCGGACTGCTCGCGGGCATCGCAGGTCTCATCGGGGTTTGGCGCATGCCGCGGCATGCGCGAGTCGCCTGGGTCTGCGCCGCGCTGGCCGGTGCGGCGATCGGCGCGGGGCTCGCGGGCGCACGGGCCACGGTCTATGCGGCGGGTGCGCTCGATCCCGCGCTCGAGGGGCGCGACCTGCAGCTCATGGGCGTGGTGTCGCAGATGCCGCAGCGCGGCGAGGCTGGAACGCGCTTCCGTTTTGCCGTCGAGTCCGCGCGCTGGGCGGACCCTGCCATGGCCGGATCGCCCGCGGTGCCCGACCGCATCGCGCTCGGCTGGTATGCCGAAGGCGGCAGCCTCTGGAACGGCCCGGCCGATGCGTCCGCACCGACGCTCCTGCCCGAGAGCCCGGTGCATGCGGGCGAGCGCTGGCGCCTGACCGTGCGCCTCAAGGCGCCGCATGGCCAGCGCAACCCGCATGGCTTCGACAGCGAGCTGTGGATGTGGGAGCAGGGCCTGCGTGCCAGCGGCCATGTGCGCCTCGGCGCGCGCGACGAGGCGCCCGCGCGGCTGGGCCTCACGGGGCGGCACCCGATCGAGCGCGCGCGCGAGGCCGTGCGCGATGCCATCTTCGCGCGCGTGGCCGAGCGCTTTGCCGCGGGCGTGATCGCCGCGCTGGTCACGGGCGACCAGGGCGCGATCGACCGCGAGGGCTGGGACGTCTTCCGCGCCACCGGCGTGGCCCACCTGATGTCGATCTCGGGCCTGCACGTGACCTTGTTCGCATGGCTTGCCGCGCATGTCGTCGGCGCGCTCTGGCGCCGCAGCCCGCGGCTGATGCTGCGCCTGCCGGCACAGCGCGCGGCGCTCGCGGGCGGCGTGCTGCTGGCCACGCTCTATGCGCTGTTCAGCGGCTGGGGCGTGCCATCGCAGCGCACGGTCTGGATGCTCGCGACCGTCGCGCTGCTGCGCCTCACGGGGCGGCGCTGGCCCTGGCCGCACGGCTGGCTGCTGACCGCGGCGGTGGTGGTCGCGCTCGATCCCTGGGCCCTGACGCAGGCCGGCTTCTGGCTCAGCTTCGTCGCGGTGGGCGTGCTGTTCGCCACCGACGCGGGCTGGCCCGGCGACACGCGCCCGGGCCTGCGCGCACGGCTGTGGCGGCTGCTGCGCGAGCAATGGACGATCACGCTGGCGCTCACGCCCTTGAGCCTGCTGCTGTTCCAGCAGGTGTCGCTGGTCGGGCTGGTGGCGAATCTGGTCGCGATTCCCTGGGTCACGCTGGTGATCACGCCGCTGGCGATGCTCGGCACCGTCGCCGCGCCGCTGTGGGACCTCGCGGCACGCGCGGTGCAGGGGCTCGGGCTGCTGCTGTCATGGCTCGCGGCGCTGCCGTTCGCCAGCGTCTCGATGGCCGCGCCGCCGGCATGGCTGGCGGCCTGCGGCGTGGCGGGCGGCGTGCTGGTCGCGATGCGGCTGCCGTGGTCGCTGCGCGCGCTGGGCCTGCCGCTGCTGCTGCCGGTGCTGCTGTGGCAGCCGCCGCGTCCCGCCGTCGGCGAGTTCGAACTGCTCGCGGCCGACGTCGGCCAGGGCAACGCGGTGCTGGTGCGCACCGCGACCCACAGCCTGCTCTACGACAGCGGCCCGCGCTACAGCCTCGAGAGCGACGCCGGCCACCGCGTGCTGGTGCCGCTGCTGCGCGCCCTCGGCGAGCGGCTCGACCTGCTGGTGCTGAGCCACCGCGACAGCGACCACACGGGCGGCGCGAGCGCCGTGCTCGCGATGCATCCGCGCGCCGAGCTGCTGAGCTCGATCGAGGCCGGGCACCCGCTGCAGTCGCAGCGCCCCGCGCGGCGCTGCGAGGCGGGCCGGCGCTGGATCTGGGACGGCGTGGACTTCGAGCTGCTGCACCCGCGCTCCGGCGACTACCTGTTCTTCACGCGGCCCAATGCCATCTCGTGCGTGCTGCGCATCGGCAACGGCCGCGCGACCGCGCTGCTGGCCGGCGACATCGAGCGGCTGCAGGAGGCCGCGTTGCTCGAGCGCGTGCCCGAACGGCTGCGCGCCGACGTGCTGCTGGTACCGCACCACGGCAGCAAGACCTCGTCGAGCGCGGCCTTCCTCGATGCGGTGCGCCCGCGCATCGGTCTGGTCCAGGCCGGCTACCGCAACCGCTTCGGCCATCCGGTGCCCGAGGTGGTGGCGCGCCATGCCGAGCGCGAGGTGCGCCTGGTCGAGAACGTGCGCTGCGGCGCCGCGCACTGGCACAGCGCGAGCCCGTTTGAGGTGGCCTGCGAGCGCGAGCGCGCGCCGCGCTACTGGCAGCACCGCCTGCCCTGAACGCCGAACGCGCGCCGGCGCCGCGTTCGGGGTTTTCCCTTGAAAAGTTTCGCTGGCAGCAACTTCTTCGCGTTTTCTTGACCGCGTGGGGGCGCGGTCCTCCAATGGCGCCGATATCGCGGTTCCATGGAACGAAACAAAGAGACAAGACCGATGGCCCTCCGACCCCGTGCCGCCAGCTCCGTGCTGGCCGACAGCGCCACCGAACCGACCTCCTCGGTCGAGCGGGCCTGCCGCATCCTGCGCGCGCTCTCCGACCCCGGCATCGCGCGCCTGACCGACATCGCCGCCGCGACCGGCCTCGACAAGACCACCGTGCTGCGCCTGCTCGAGGTGCTGATGCGCGACGGCTTCGTGGTGCGCGACGCCGCATCCAAGCACTACCGCCTCGGCGCCGAACTGCTGGTGCTGGGGGCCGCGGCGCTCGCGCGCTTCGATCCGCGCCCGCTGGTGCGCCCGAGCCTGCTGCGCCTCACGGGCCGCTTCGAGGACAGCGTGATCCTCTCGATCCCGAGCGGCGTCGAGTCGCTGTGCGTGGACGTGGAGGAGGGCCGCTTCCCGATCCGCGCCAACTACCTGTCGGTGGGCAGCCGCCGCCCGCTCGGCGTGGGCGCCGGCAGCCTCGCGCTGCTGGCCTGGATGCCCGAGGCCGAGCGCAAGGCCGCGCTGGCGGTGATCGCGCCGCAGCTCAAGCGCCATCCGCGCATCACGCCCAAGCTGCTCGAGGCCCATGCGCGCGAGGCGCGCGAGCGCGGCCACGCGGTGCTGCTCGACGTGGTGGTCGAGCGCATGGGCGGCATCGCGGTGCCGATCCTCGGTGCCGACGGGCGGCCGGTGGCCGCGATCAGCATCGCCGCGCTCAGCGACCGCATCACCTCGCGCGAGGCCGAGCTGGCCCAGGCGCTGAAGCGCGAATGCGCGACCTGCGAAGTGCTGTGGAGCGGCGCCGCGCACCACGGCGCGCTGGCCACCCGCAGCACCCAGACCGGCGGTCGCCGCGCGCGGATGCACTGAGCATGAACCCGCCGATCGCCTACCTCGCCGCCGCCGGCGGCACCGCCTTCGGCCGCCACGAAGGCCGCGACGCGCTCGCGCTGATGGCCGAGGCCGCGCAGCAGGCGCTGGACGATGCCGGCCTGCGCCGCGCCGACATCGACGGCGTGCTGTGCGGCTACGCGACCACGCTGCCGCACCTGATGCTCTCGACGCTGTTCTGCGAGCGCTTCGCGCTGCGGCCGGCCTATGCCCACAGCCTGCAGCTCGGCGGCGCCACCGGCAGCGCCATGCTGATGCTGGCGCGCGACCTGGTGCGCGCGGGCCGCTGCCGCCGGGTGCTGGTGGTGGCGGGCGAGAACCGGCTCAGCGGGCAGTCGCGCGACAGCGCGATCCAGACCCTGGCGCAGGTGGGCGATGCCGATTTCGAGGTGCCCAACGGCGCATCGGTGCCGGCCTACTACGGGTTGCTGGCCTCGCGCTACCTGCACGAGACCGGCGCGTGCGAAGCCGACCTCGCCGAGCTCGCGGTGCTGATGCGCACCCATGCGGCGGGCCATCCCGATGCGCACCTGCGCACGCCGGTCACGCGCGAGGAGGTGCTGGCCTCGAAGCCGATCGCCGCGCCGCTCAAGTTGCTCGACTGCTGCCCGATCTCCGACGGCGCGATGGCGCTGGTGGTGTCGGCCGAGCCCGATGGCGACAGCGGCGTGGTGCTGGCCGGCGCGGGCCAGGCCCATCGCCACCAGCACCTGAGCGCGCTGGCCGACGTCCTGCAGTGCGGCGCGGCCGAGGCAGCGCAACGCGCCTTCGACGAGGCGGGCCTGGGCCTCGCCGACATCGACGGTCTCGGCATCTACGACTCCTTCACCATCACGCTGGCCATGCTGCTCGAGGAGATCGGCTTCGCGCCGCGCGGCGGCGCGGCCCGGCGCGTGCGCGACGGCGACTTCCGCGCCGACGGGCCGCTGCCGCTCAACACCCATGGCGGCCTGCTGTCCTTCGGCCATTGCGGCGTGGCCGGCGGCATGGCGCACACGGTGGAGCTGTTCCGCCAGATGGCGGGCCGGGCCGGCACGCGCCAGCTGCGGCGGCCGCGGCACGCCTTCGTGCATGCCGACGGCGGCGTGATGTCCTCGCACGTGAGCCTGATCCTGTCGCGCGAGGAGGCACGATGAGCGGCGCCATCCCCACGCTGGCCGCGCCCTTCGTCGAGGGACTGCAACGCCGCGAGCTGCGCTTCCAGGCCTGCCTCGATTGCGGCCGGGCCCAGACGCTGGCGCGCCATGCCTGCGCGCACTGCGGCGGCACGCGGCTCGATTGGCGGACCGCGAGCGGCCGCGCGACGGTGCATGCCGTCACCGTGGTCGCGCGCGCGCCCTCCGACGCCTTCCGCGCGCTCGCGCCCTACACGCTGGTGCTCGCCATGCTCGACGAGGGGCCGCGCCTGATGGCGCATGCCCAGCCCGGCGTGCGCATCGGCGAGCGCGTGGCGGCCGGCTACTTCGAGCACGCGGGCCGGGTGCTGGTGCGCTTCGCGCCCATGCCGGACTGATTCCGATCGCGCCGGCCCCCGGCGACTTCGCTTCCTCGACCCCCCATCCACGCAGGAGACACCGCATGCCACCGTTTCGCACTCTCGCCCGCCGCCACGTCCTCGGCGCGCTGGCCGCCACCGCCTGCCTCGCGGGCCTGCCCGCGGCCTGGGCGCAGGGCTATCCGACCAAGCCGGTCAAGCTGGTGGTGCCGTACCCGCCGGGCGGGCCGACCGACATCGTCGCGCGCATCGTGGCGCAGAAGCTCTCGGAGCAGACCGGGCAGCAGTTCATCGTCGACAACCGCCCCGGCGCGGGCGGCAACACCGGCGCCGAGTTCGTGGCGCGCAGCGCGCCCGACGGTTACACGCTGGTGGTCGCGACCACCGCGCATGCGATCAACCCCTCGCTGTTCAAGCACCTGGGCTATCGCGTCACGAAGGACCTGGCGCCGGTGTCGCTGCTGACCAGCGGCCCGCTGGTGATCGTCGCCAACCCCGAGCTGCCCGCGAAGAACGTGGCCGAGCTGATCGCACTGGCGAAGGCGAAGCCGGGGCAGCTGAACTTCGCGTCCTCGGGCAACGGGCAGTCGACCCACCTGTCGGCCGAGCTGTTCGCCTCGATGGCCGGCGTGAAGATGACCCACGTGCCCTACAAGGGCAGCGCGCCGGCGCTGACCGACGTGATGGGCGGGCAGGCGCAGCTGATGTTCGACACCATGCTCTCGGCCATGCCGCACGTGAAGGGCGGCAAGCTCAAGGCGCTGGCCGTGACCGGCGCGAAGCGCTCGCCGGCCGCGCCCGAGCTGCCCACGGTGGCCGAATCGGGCCTGCCGGGCTACGAGGCCATCGCCTGGAACGGCCTGCTCGCGCCGGCCGGCACGCCGCCCGAGACGATCGCGCGGCTGAGTGCCGAACTGCGCAAGGCGCTCACGCTGCCCGAGGTCCGCGAGAAGTTCGAGGCGCAGGGCTTCGCGGCCACCTGGAACACGCCCGAGGCCTTCGGCGGCTTCCTGCAGGCCGAGGTCGAGAAGTGGGCCCAGGTGGTCAAGGTCTCGGGCGCCACGCTCGATTGAGCGCCGCCCGGCCGCCCCGTATCGATCCATGAAAGCGCCCATGTCCGACCTGCTCGAATCCGCCCTGAACCCCCGATCCGTCGCCGTCATCGGCGCCTCCGAGAACATCCACAAGATCGGCGGCCGCCCGATCCACTACATGCGCAAGCACGGCTTCGCCGGCCGCATCTATCCGATCAACCCGGCGCGCGAGGAAGTGCAGGGGCTGCGCAGCTACGCCTCGCTGGCCGCGCTGCCCGAGGTGCCCGACCTGGCGCTGGTGATCGTGGGCGGCGAGAAGGCCGTGGCCGCGGTCGACGACTGCGCCGCGCGCGGCGTGAAGTCGGCGGTGGTCATCGCCTCGGGCTTCGGCGAGGCCGGCGAGGAGGGCCGCGAGGTGCAGCGCGCCATGACGGCGCGCGCCCGTGCCGCCGGCATGCGGCTGTACGGCCCCAACACGCAGGGGCTGGCCAACTTCGGCACCGGCGCCATCGCGGGCTTCTCGACCATGTTCCTCGAGGTGCCGCCGGCCGACGGCCCGATCGGCGTGGTGAGCCAGAGCGGCGGCATGAGCGCGATGGCCTACGGCCTGCTGCGCGGGCGCGGCCTGGGCGTGCGCCACGTGCATGCCACCGGCAACGAGGCCGACGTGGGCGTGTCCGAGCTGGCCTGGGCGGTGGCGCACGATCCCGCGGTGAAGCTGCTGCTGCTGTACCTCGAGAACATCGCCCATCCCGAGCTGCTGGCGCGCACCGCCGCCTATGCGCGCGAGCGCGACCTGCCGATCGTCGCGGTGAAGGCCGGGCGCTCGGAGAGCGGCCAGCGCGCCGCCTCCTCGCACACCGGCTCGCTGGCCAACGAGGACCGCGCGGTCGATGCCTTCTTCCACCGCCACGGCATCTGGCGCGTGCGCGATCCGCATGCGCAGGCGCTCGCGGCCGAGGCCTACCTCAAGGGCTGGCGGCCCGAGGGCCGGCGGCTGGTGGTGGTCAGCAACTCGGGCGCGAGCTGCGTGATGGGCGCCGATGCCTCCGAGGCCTTCGGCCTGCCGCTGGCGCCGCTCTCGGCCGAGACGCGGCGCGAGGTGGCCGCGCGGCTGCCGGGTTTCGCGACCGCGACCAACCCGATCGACGTCACGGCCGCGCTGCTGTCGGACAGCGGCCTCTTCGGTGGCGTGCTGCCCGTGCTGGCGCGCGACCCGGCGGCCGACCTGTTCTTCGTCAACATCCCGGTGGCGGGCGCGGGCTACGACGTGCAGGCCTTCGCGGCCGACACCGCGGCCTTCGAGGCCGCGAGCGGCAAGCCGGTGGTGGTGGCCGCCTGGCAGGACAGCGTGGCAGCGCCGTTCCGCGCGCGCGGCATCCCGACCTTCGCCAACGAGACCGAGGCGCTGGGCGTGCTGGCGCAGCTGGCCTCGCACACGGCGCTGATGCGCGAGCGGCACGTGCCCTGGCCGCAGGACGCGGCGCCCGTGCTGCCGCCCGGCGAGGGGCGTTTTCTCAACGAGGCGCAGAGCCTCGCGCTGCTGGCCGCGCAGGGCGTGCCGGTGGTCGCGCACCGGCTGTGCCGCAGCGCCGACGAGGCACGCGACGCCTGGGGCGCGGTGGGCGGGCCGGCGGTGGTCAAGGCCTGCTCGGCCGACGTGCCGCACAAGTCCGAGCACGGCCTGGTGGCGCTGGGCGTCGACAGCGCGCAGGCGGCGGGCGCGCTGTTCGAGACCCAGTGGCGCCGGCTGGCCGAACTCGGCGCGGCACGCGAGGGCGTGATCGTCGCGGCCATGCGCAAGGGGCGGCACGAATGCATGGTCGGCGCGCGCCACGACCCGGTGTTCGGCCCGGTCGTCGTGGTGGGCGACGGCGGCAAGTACGTCGAGGCGCTGCAGGACGTGGCGGTGCTGCTGCCGCCCTTCGCCGCGGCGGACGTGAAGGCGGCGCTGAAGACGCTGCGCATCGCGCCGCTGCTCGAGGGCGTGCGCGGCGAGCCGCCGCTCGACGTCGATGCGCTGGCCGACATCGCGGTCGCCGTCGGCCGGCTGCTGGCCGCGGCGCCCGGGCGCATCGCTTCGATCGACGTGAATCCGGTGATGGTGGGCGCGCGCGGCGAGGGCGCGCTGGTGGTCGATGCGCTGGTCGAGCGGTCGGTGGAGTTGAAATCGTGAACTAGTTGTTAAAAGCACGCGAACAAGCCCTTGCCAAGTCGCTGCCGGTGGCGTCCCATCCGTTGTAGCGAACCAGGGCCTGTTAACACTATGCAAGGCGACCCATTGCATAGCGTTAACAGGCCCTGAAACAAACAGGGGGAAGTCGCATGCAACCGCACAGGCGCGAGGACGTTCCACGTCCTTTTCCCGGAGCCGCGCCATGACGGGCGCCGCTCCGGCCATCACCAGCAGCCATGCCGGCACCAGCTCCGCCGCGCGGCTCAAGACGCACCGCGACGGCCCGGTGCTGGTGCTGACGCTCAGCAATCCCGGCGTGCGCAACGCGCTCAGCCCCGCGGTCTACCGCGCCGCGGCCAAGGCCATGCGCGACGCCGCGGGCTTTCGCACGGTGCGCGCCATCGTGCTGTGCGGGGAGGGCGATCACTTCAGCGGCGGCGGCGACCTGCGCCGGCTGGCCCGCCAGCGCCGGCTGCCGGCCGCCGAGCAGCACGAGCACCTGGCGGCGCTGCACGACTGGATCCACGCGATCGAGGCGGCGCCGCAGCCGGTCATCGCCGCGGTCGAGGGCGCGGCGGCCGGAGGCGGCTTCTCGCTGGCCCTGGCCTGCGACCTGATCGTGGCGGCCGAGGACGCGAAGTTCGCCACCTCCTTCGTGACCATGGGCCTGACGCCCGACGGCGGCGCCACCGATTCGCTGGCGCGCGCGCTGCCGCCGCAGGCCGCGCTCGAGCTGCTGCTCGACGGCACGCCCTGCACGGCGCAGCGGCTGCACGGCTGGGGCGTGGTCAACAAGGTGGTGCCGCCCGGCGAGGCCTGCGCCGCGGCGCTCGAGTGGGCGCAGCGGCTGGCGCGCGGCCCGTTCGAGGTGCAGGCGCGCATCAAGCAGCTCGTGCACGCGGCGCGCGGGCGCAGCCGGCGCGAACAGCTCGACGCCGAGCGCGAGTTCTTCGTCGCCAGCCTCTATGGCGACGAGAGCGCGGAGCGCATCAAGGCCTTTCTCTCGCCGCGCCGCGAGCGCGTCGCCGGCGAGGCCCCGGTGCTCTGAAGGCGCGAAAAAAATTTCGACCGCCGCCTTCCCGGGCTTGGCATCAGGGGTTCTACTGGCCTCGAACTTGCTAAGCTATGGCTCAAGGAGATTGGTCGTTCCATGCACAAATTCGACGAGATGTATGAGCAGCTCCCCTATGCGGGAGCCGCGATCCGGCAGCACTACAAGCGATACGACCAATGGCTAGCGAAGCAACCCGGCGAGGTGATGCGTTCGCGGCGCGAAGAGGCGGAAATGATCTTCCGCCGGGTCGGTATCACCTTCGCCGTGTACGGCGCCAAGGACGAGGACGGCTCGGGCACCGAGCGGCTGATCCCGTTCGACCTGCTGCCCCGGATCATTCCGGCGCACGAGTGGGACAGCATGGAGAAGGGGCTGGTACAGCGCGTCACGGCGCTCAACCGCTTCCTGCATGACGTCTACCACGACCAGGAAATCATCAAGGCCGGCATCATCCCGGCCGAGCAGATCCTCAACAACGCCCAGTTCCGCCCCGAGATGATGGGCGTGAGCGTGCCGCACAACGTCTACTCGAACATCTCGGGCATCGACATCGTGCGCGCGCCCGACGCCAGCGGCAACGGCGAGTACTACGTGCTCGAGGACAACCTGCGCGTGCCCAGCGGCGTGAGCTACATGCTCGAGAACCGCAAGATGATGATGCGGCTGTTCCCCGAGCTGTTCAACCAGAACCGCATCGCGCCGGTGGCGCACTACCCCGACCTGCTGCTCGAGACCCTGCGCGCCAGCGCGCCGGCCGCGACGGCCGAGCCCACGGTGGTGGTGCTCACGCCCGGCATGTACAACAGCGCCTACTTCGAGCACGCCTTCCTCGCGCAGCAGATGGGCGTCGAGCTGGTCGAGGGGCAGGACCTGTTCGTGCGCGACAACTTCGTCTACATGCGCACCACGCGCGGACCGAAGCGCGTCGACGTGATCTACCGCCGCGTCGACGACGACTTCCTCGACCCCGAGGTGTTCCGCCCGAGTTCCACGCTCGGCTGCGCGGGCCTGATGCGCGCCTACCGCGACGGCAACGTCGTGATCTGCAATGCCGTGGGCACCGGCGTGGCCGACGACAAGTCGATCTATCCGTACGTGCCGAAGATGATCGAGTTCTACCTCGGCGAGCAGCCGATCCTCAAGAACGTGCCGACCTACATGTGCCGCAACAAGGACGAGCTGCAGTACACGCTCGACAACATGAAGGACCTGGTGGTCAAGGAAGTGCACGGCGCCGGCGGCTACGGCATGCTGATCGGCCCGGCCGCCACGCAGGCCGAGATCGAGGACTTCAAGAAGGCCGTGATCGCCAAGCCCGACGGCTACATCGCCCAGCCCACGCTGAGCCTGTCGACCTCGCCGACCTTCGTCGACGCCGGCATCGCGCCGCGCCACATCGACCTGCGGCCCTTCGTGCTCTCGGGCAGCGAGGTGCAGATGGTGCCCGGCGGCCTCACGCGCGTGGCGCTCAAGGAAGGCTCGCTGGTGGTCAATTCCTCGCAGGGCGGCGGCACCAAGGACACCTGGATCCTCGAGGCCGACCGCACGGCCAAGCCGAAGACGCAGTCCCAGTCGCAGAGCCAGTCGGCCTGAGTGCAAGAAGCCCGGAGAACCACATGCTGTCCCGCACCGCAGACCACCTCTACTGGATGTCCCGCTACACCGAGCGCGCCGAGAACACCGCGCGCATGCTCGACGTCAACTACCAGACCTCGCTGCTGCCGCAGTCGGCCGAGGTCGCCAAGTACGGCTGGCAGGGCGTGCTCTCGATCAGCGAGCTGCTGCCCTCGTACAACCAGAAGTACGACCAGATCGCGCCCAACGAGGTGATGGAGTTCATGGTCAAGGACGAGAGCAATCCGTCCTCGATCGTCTCCTGCCTCAAGGCCGCGCGCGAGAACGCCCGCGCGGTGCGCGGCGCGCTGACCACCGAGGCCTGGGAAACGCAGAACACCACCTGGCTCGAGGTCAATCGCATGCTGCGCGCGGGCGACTTCGAGCGCGACCCCGGCCAGTTCTTCGAATGGGTCAAGTTCCGCTCGCACCTCTCGCGCGGCGTCACGCTGGGCACGATGCTGCAGGACGAGGCTTTCCACTTCTCGCGCCTGGGCACCTTCCTCGAACGCGCCGACAACACGGCGCGGCTGGTCGACGTGAAGTTCCACGCGCTCAACAGCGAGTTCTTCGGTGCCGCCACCGAGGAGGACCAGGAGTACGACTTCTATCACTGGAGCGCGATCCTGCGCAGCGTCTCGGCCTTCGAGGTCTACCGCAAGGTCTACCGCGACGTGATCAAGCCCGAGCGCGTGGCCGAGCTGCTGATCCTGCGCGCCGACATGCCGCGCTCGCTGCATGCGAGCCTGGCCGAGGTGGTGGCCAACCTCGCGAAGGTGCAGAACGAGCAGAGCGCCGAAACCCAGCGCCGTGCCGGCAAGCTGCTGGCCGACCTGCAGTACGCGCGCGTCGACGAGATCCTCGCCACCGGCCTGCATGCCTACCTCACGCAGTTCCTCGACCGCGTGAACGAACTCGGCGTGCGCATCAGCCAGGACTTCCTGGTGCCGGCGCACTGAACGGCGACCTCCCGGGGCGAAAGCGGCGAATGAACCTCGTGGTCCATTCGCCGCGCGCGTTTTCGGTCGAGCGATTTCTTTGCGTCGACGAATGCGCGGCGCTGATCGCGCTGGCCGAGCGCGAGGGTTTCGCGGCGGCCGGCGTGCGTACCGCCGACGGCCCCAAGGCCATGCCCGCGATCCGCAACAACGAGCGCGCGATGCTCGCGGCGCCCGAATGGGTGGCGCTGATCTGGCAGCGCCTTCGCCAGGTCGAGCTGCCGCAGCTCGAGGGCGAATCGGCGCTGGCGCTGCCGCGCGAGCTGCGCTTCTACAAGTACCTGCCGGGCCAGCGCTTCAAGATGCACAAGGACGGCCCCTGGCACGAGGACGGCCGCACGAGCCGGCTCACGCTGCTGGTCTATCTCAACGACGGTTTCACGGGCGGCGACACCGATTTCCGCGACTTCCGCGTGAAGCCCGAGGCCGGCGCGGCACTGCTGTTCGTGCACGACACCTGGCACGAGGGCGCGGCCATCGAAGCCGGCACGAAGTACGTGCTGCGCTCCGACGTGATGTACGGCGCGGCCTGAGCGCACCGCCGCCACCGCTTCGAGCTCAGCGCTCGAACGACTCCACCGCCACCGGCAGCACGGGCGCCTCCCAGCGGTAGCCGGCGCCGAGCACGTCGCGCTCGGGCCGCTGGCCGTTCCAGCGGATGTCGAGCAGGTTCATCAGCGTCCAGCCGGCCCAGTCGGCGCGGAACGGTTGCTGCGGCTGTTGCGGTGCATGGCCCGCGAACGGTGTCTGCGGATGGCGCCAGATCACGGTCGGGATGCGGTAGCCCGAGGCGGTCGCGGGGCTGTGGCCCGCGCGGTCGCTGCCGTGGCCCACTTCCTGGCCATGGTCCGACAGGTACATCCAGGCGCGGTGCTCCTGCGGCAAGCCCGCGCTGCGCGTCTGCTGCAGCAGCTCGGACACCACGAAGTCGTGATAGAGCAGGGCGGCGTCGTACTCGTGACGGTAGTGGCGCACCCAGGCCGAGCGGCCGTTCTTCACCAGGCCGGTCTCGACCGCGTCGATGTTGTCGTCGAAGGGATTGGCGTCGGGCGGAAAGCGCAGGCTGTAGTGCGGATGGGCGCCCATCAGGTGCACCACGATCAGCTTGCGGTCGGCGCTGGTGTCGGCCAGCGCTTCCTGCATGCAGTCGAGGATCTCGCCGTCGAGCGAGGCGCTCGCGCGGCCCGGCGTGCGGTTGACCATGTCGACCACGTCGGCGTAGCGCGCATGCTGCTGCTCGATCGCGAGGTCGTCGTGGTTGCTGATCCACCAGACCTTGTAGCCGGCCGCGCGCGCGAGCGCGATCAGGTGCGGCGGGTTCTCGCTCTCGGGCAGGCCGAAATGGAACATGTTGCGCAACGCGGGCACGGTGGTGGCATCGACCGACCAGGCGTTGCGCAGCACCTCCATGTGCGCGCCCGCCTGCGCCTTGTGGGCCAGCAGGCGCGGCGTGGTCGGACGGCCATAGCCGTAGAGCCCCATGTTGTCGCGGTTGATGCTGTCGGTGATCACCAGCACCACGGTCGAGGGCCCCGCGCGCTCGACCACGGGCGCGATGGCCTTGGCGCGCGCGAGCATCTGCTTGCGCGTGCGTTCCTGGTCGGCCCAGAGGCCGCGCAGCGCATGCACCGACTGCGCCCACTGCGACCAGAAGGCCACCGGGTGCAGCCGGCGCCAGGGCTTGCTGGCGTAGCCGACGCAGGCGACCAGCAGCAGCAACGCGATCAGCGCCGTGGCCCAGGCCGGCGGGCGCGTGCGCGGGCCGTCGTTCGCCGCGGTGGCGCCGCGCCGCGCGAAGGCCGCCACCAGCAGGGCGGCCGCGGCCGCCGCGCCGCTCCACAGCAGCGCCGAGCGCCAGTGCATCTGCAGGTACTCGCCGCTCTCGCGCGCATTGGTGTTGGCCGCGGCGCTCAGCACCATGGCGCCGTCGGGCGCGGCCTGGTAGGTGTCGAGCAGGTAGGCGCGCAAGGCGCCGTCGACGGCGAAGGCCAGGGTCCAGGCGCAGGCCAGCACGGTGCGCCAGCGGCGCACGCGCGCGCTGCGCACCGGCCAGGCCAGCCACAGCACCATCGGCAGCGCCAGCACCGCGAGCTGCGCGATGCGACGCCCGTCGTGGCCGAGCACGATCATCGCGAGCAGGGTGGCGGCCACCACGCCGCAGGCGAGCAGGCCGTTGCTGCGCGCGGTATCGGGGGAGGGAATGGCCGGCGCCTGGAGCAGGTCGGGGGCTTGGGCGGGCGGCGGGGTCAAGCGGGGCAGGCGGAGGGTGGGGCGCAGGCGGATTCTGCCGCTCCGGGCCGGCGTCGCCGGCAGTGCCCCCGCCGCCCGCGAGGACTTCGCCCGTCCCCGAGGACGACTACGCGGCCGCGGCGCCCTCGCTGATCTCGCGGCAGTTCATCTGCAATTGCTGGAAGTGCGAGCGCCAGGCGACCGCATCGATCCAGCGATCGAGGTCGAGCTTGAGCCGGACCTCGCGCTCGCCGTCTTCCAGGTGCTGCGCGAGCTTCACGCGCAGGCCGCTGCCGGTGGGCTGGGTGGCGATCTCCACGCTGGTCTCGAGCAGCGGGATCACGATGCGCTGGACCTGGCCGGCCTCGCGGCGCTTCTTGAGCACCACGTGGCAGTCGTCCTGGCTCACGAGCTTGCGGTGCACGGTGCCGCTCGCGGTCGCGCCGAGCGCGAGGTAGCCGTTGAGGGCGCGCAGATGCTGGTCGCCCGTCATGTGGCGCACGTTCGGCGCATCCTCGCTCGGGTAGCCGTCGGTGCAGCCCGACACGAGCAGGCCGAGGGCGAGCAGCGTGGCCGTGGCGGCCCATGCAAGGGGGCGCGGCACTCGCCGCGCACGGTCGTTTCGATGATTCCTGGGAGGCGGAGGCATCGCGCAAGTATCGACCAGCCGTCGATCGGTCGCGGAACTTCTGCGGCGCACGCGGCCCAGAAAGGCTCGCGCCGGCCTCGCCGGCCCTCTGGAAAACCCTTGCGCTCGAGAAAGGAAACCCTCCTCCATGAACGGATTCAGCCGACTGCCCGCACTCCTCCTCGTCATGACCCTGCTGCTCGTCTCGGCCCCGGCCGCGTGGGCGCGCGAGATGGTCAGCTCCGCGGTCAAGACGCTCAATCTGCGCAGCGGCCCGGGCGTGGGCAACCCCGCGCACTGGACCGTGACGCACGGCTATCCGTTCCAGGTGCTCCAGCGCAAGGGCGACTGGCTGCAGGTGCGCGACTTCGAGGGTGACCGTGCCTGGGTCTACCGCTCGATGACCAACAAGGTGCCGCACCGCGTGGTGAAGGCGCAGGTGGCGAACCTGCGGCGCGCGCCGGGCGCGCGCAGCCCGATCGTGAAGAAGGCCGGCTATGGCGACGTGCTGCGCACGCTCGAGCGGCGCGGCAAGTGGACCAAGGTGCGCCACGAGGGCGGCGCGGTCGGCTGGGTCGCGACCAGCCTCACCTGGGGCTGGTAGGCCCGGTCCAGGCGCTCAGGCCTGCGTGGCCTGGCGCACCGCGCGCTCCCAGCGCGCCATCGATTCCTCGGCCTGCGCGCGGCCCATGGTGGGCATGAAGCGGCGTTCCACCTTCCACAGCTTGGAGAGCTGGCCGACGTCGCCGTAGACGCCGGTCGACAGCCCCGCGAGGTAGGCCGCGCCGAGCGCGGTGGTCTCGACCACCTCGGGCCGCACCACCGGGATGCCCAGCAGGTCGGCCTGGAACTGCATCAGCAGGTCGTTCACGCTGGCGCCGCCATCGACGCGCAGCTCGGCCACCGGCTTGCCGCCCGCGGCCACCGCGTCGCGGCTCATGGCCTGCAGCAGCGCGGCGCTCTGGTAGGCGATGCTCTCGAGCGCGGCGCGCGCGATGTGGGCCACGGTGGTGCCGCGCGTGAGGCCGGTGATGGTGCCGCGCGCGTCGGCGTTCCAGTAGGGCGCGCCCAGGCCGGTGAAGGCCGGCACCATCATCACGCCGCCCGCGTCGGGCACGCTCTCGGCCAGCGACTGCACCTCGGCGCTGCCCTTGATCGCCTTGAGGCCGTCGCGCAGCCACTGCACCACGGCGCCACCCACGAACACGCTGCCTTCCATCGCGTACTGCGGCTGTGCCGTGGTCTGCGCCGCGCTGGTCACGAGCAGGCCGTTGCTCGAGGGCTGGAAGGCCTCGCCCGTGTGCATCAGCAGGAAGCAGCCGGTGCCGTAGGTGTTCTTGGCCATGCCGGCCTCGAAGCAGGCCTGGCCGAACAGCGCGCTCTGCTGGTCGCCGGCCACGCCGCCCACCGGCAGCGAGCGGCCCAGCAGCGCGGCGTCGGTGTCGACGAAGTGCGAGGCCGAGGGTTGCACCGCCGGCATCAGCTCGGCGGGGATGCGTAGCGCCGCCAGCAGCTCGGCATCCCACTGGTTGCTGTGCACGTTGAACAGCATGGTGCGCGAGGCATTGCTCACGTCGGTCACGTGCTTGCGTCCGCCCGTGAGCTGCCACATCAGCCAGCTGTCGATGGTGCCGAAGGCGAGCTCGCCGCGCTCGGCCTGCTCGCGGGCGCCGGGCACGTTGTCGAGCAGCCAGCGCAGCTTGGTGCCCGAGAAGTAGGCATCGATCACGAGGCCGGTCTTCTCGCGGATGGTGTCGGCCAGGCCCTCCTCGCGCAGCTGGGCGCACAGCGGCTCGGCGCGCCGGTCCTGCCACACGATCGCGTGATGCACCGGCTTGCCCGTCTTGCGGTTCCACAGCACGGTGGTCTCGCGCTGGTTGGTGATGCCGATGGCATGGATGTCCTCGGGCCGCAGCTTCGCCTTGGCGATGACCTCGCGCGCGGTCGCGAGCTGGCTGTCCCAGATCTCGAGCGGATCGTGCTCGACCCAGCCCGGCTGCGGATAGATCTGTTTGAGTTCCTTCTGCGCGATGGCCACCACGTGGCCGCCGCGGTCGAACACGATGCTGCGCGAGCTGGAGGTGCCCTGGTCGAGGGCGAGCAGGTAGGTGGTCGTCATGCGGGAGTCATTCCTTCGGGGTCTGATGGGGCCGGGCGATCTCGAGCCGCACCTGCGCGTCGCGCAGCAGCGTCGGGAAGGGATCGGGCGGTTCCGCATCGGTGAAGAGGCGGTCGATCTGAGACAGGGTACCGAGCTGGATCATCGCGGGGCGGTTGAACTTGCTCGCGTCGGCCGCGAGCCAGACCTCGCGCGCCTGCGCGATGATGGTCTGCGCCACCTTCACCTCGCGCAGGTCGAAGTCGCGCAGCGAGCCGTCGGACTCGATGCTCGACACGCCGATCAGCGCGATGTCGACCTTGAACTGCCGGATGAAATCGATCGTGGCCTCGCCCACGACGGCGCGGTCGCGCGCGCGCACCGAGCCGCCCGCCACGATCACCTCGCACTGGCTGTTGCCGCTCAGGATGGTCGCCACGTTCAGGTTGTTGGTGATCACGCGCAGGCCGCTGTGGCGCATCAGCGCCTTCGCGATCGCCTCGGTCGTGGTGCCGATGTTGAGGATCAGCGAGCAGTCGTTCGGCACCAGTTCGGCCACGCGCCGCGCGATGCGCGCCTTGCCGTCGGCATGCAGTGTCTCGCGCTGCTGGTAGCCGATGTTCTCGGTGGTCGAGCTCGGCACGCGCACGCCGCCGTGGAAGCGGGTCAGCAGGCCTTCGTCGGCCAACCGCTGCACGTCGCGCCGCACGGTCTGCAGGGTCACGCCGAGCATGTCGGCGAGCTGTTCGACCGTGACCGAGCCGCGCGCGCGCACGGTGTCGAGGAGATTGATCTGGCGAGGGTTGGAATTCACTGAGTGGGGGCGAAAACGAATGAAAGTAAGCCGAGAGTACGCAAAAAAACACGGGATGGCCGGTGACCCGGCGTTGGGCGCGTCACTTTATAGAACGAAAAAAAACGAACATCTCTAAGGGAAAACTCGGAGGAAAATCGCGCCATAAGGAACTCAAATGAAAAAAACCGAAAATACAATGGCCGCCTTCGGTGACTTTGGTCACGCATCGAAACAACAAGAGACGGGCGAAAGGACGGGTGGCATTCCAGTGAGCGATCTCTCCCAGAATCCGCCGGCACCGGCCACCGACTGCGATGTGCTGATCGTCGGCGGCGGCATCAACGGCTGCGGCATCGCGCGCGATCTCGCGGGCCGCGGCTGGCGCGTGGTGCTGTGCGAGAAGGACGATCTCGCTTCCCATACCTCGTCTTCTTCCACCAAGCTGATCCACGGCGGGCTGCGCTACCTCGAGTACTACGAGTTCTCGCTGGTGCGCAAGGCGCTGCAGGAGCGCGAGGTGCTGCTCAAGAGCGCGCCGCACATCATGTGGCCGCTGCGCTTCGTGATGCCGCACGACCCCTCGATGCGCCCGGCCTGGATGATCCGCATCGGCCTGTTCCTCTACGACCACCTCGCCAAACGCGAGGTGCTGCCGGCCTCGCGCGGCGTGGACCTGCGCACCCATGCCGCGGGCGCGCCGCTCAAGCCGCAGTTCAAGCGCGGCTTCGTCTATTCGGACGGCTGGGTCGACGACGCGCGGCTGGTGGTGCTCAACGCGCTCGATGCGCGCGCACGCGGCGCCGAGGTGCTCACGCGCACCCGCTGCGTGCATGCGCGCCGCGAGGCCGACGGCTGGACCGCGGTGCTCGAGGGCCCCGACGGCACGCACCGCACGGTGCGCGCCCGCGCGGTCGTGAATGCCGCCGGGCCCTGGGCCGAATCCTTCCTGCGCGGCGTGGCGAAGCCCGCCAACGGCGAGGCACTGGCCACCAAGAGCCTGCGCCTCGTGAAGGGCAGCCACATCGTGGTGCCGCGCGTGTTCGCGCACGACCACGCCTACATCTTCCAGAACCCCGACAAGCGGATCATCTTCGCGATCCCCTACCAGGACGACTTCACGCTGATCGGCACCACCGACATCGAGTTGCATGGCGACGACCCGGGCGCGGCGCGCATCGCCGACGAGGAGGTCGAGTACCTCTGCACCCAGGCCAGCCGCTATTTCGAGCAGCCGATCGCGCCGAGCGACGTGGTGTGGACCTACTCGGGCGTGCGCCCGCTGCTCGACGATGCCTCGGGCGATCCGTCGGCGGTCACGCGCGACTACATGCTCGAGTCGAACACCGCCGCCGCGCCGCTGCTGTCGGTGTGGGGCGGCAAGATCACCACCTTCCGCAAGCTGGCCGAGGACGCCGCCGACGAGGTCGGCCGCATGCTGGGCCAGCCGAACAGCCAGCGCCCGGCCTGGACCGAGGGCGCCTTCCTCGCGGGCGGCGACCTGTCGGCCTGGATCGGCGCGGCGCAGCGGCCCGACGGCGACTTCGAGCGCTTCCTGGCCGCCGTGCAGCAGCGCTACGGCTGGCTCGACGCGAAGCTCGCGCGCCGGCTCGCGCGTGCCTACGGCGCGCGCATCGGCGAACTGCTCGGCGATGCGGCATCGATGGCCGACCTCGGCGCCGAGGTGGCGCCCGGCCTGCATGAGCGCGAGCTGCGCTTCCTGCAGCGCGACGAATGGGTGGTGAGCGCCGACGACGTGCTGTGGCGCCGCTCCAAGCTCGGGCTGCGCTACACGCCGCAGCAGCGCCGGCAGGTGGCCGACTGGCTGGATGCGCGGCAGGAGATTCCGGCAATGCAAGGGAGGGAAGGCTGATGCAGCTGTCACTGGAGCGCGTGACCAAGAAGGTCGGCGCGCAAACCTGGCTCTACGAGCAGAGCATCGCGCCGAAGAGCGGCGCGGTGACCGTGCTGCTCGGCGCCACGCAGGCCGGCAAGACCAGCCTGATGCGGCTGATGGCCGGCCTCGACACGCCCACCGAGGGCCGGGTGCTGGTCGACGGCCAGGACGTCACCGGCATGCCGGTGCGCGAACGCAACGTGGCGATGGTCTACCAGCAGTTCATCAACTACCCCTCGCTGAAGGTGGCCGACAACATCGCCTCGCCGCTCAAGCTGCGCGGCGAATCGAACATCGACGCGCGCGTGCGCGCTTTGGCCGACAAGCTGTCCATCGGCATGTTCCTCGACCGCTATCCGCAGGAGCTCTCGGGCGGCCAGCAGCAGCGCGTGGCGCTGGCGCGCGCGCTGGCCAAGAACGCGCCGCTGATGCTGCTCGACGAGCCGCTGGTGAACCTCGACTACAAGCTGCGCGAAGGCCTGCGCGAGGAACTCACGCAGCTGTTCGCGGCCGGGGACTCGACCGTGATCTACGCCACCACCGAGCCCGGCGAGGCGTTGCTGCTCGGCGGCCACACCGCGGTGATGGATGCCGGCGAGCTGCTGCAGTACGGCCCGACCGCCGAGGTGTTCCATGCGCCGCAGTCGCTGCGCGTGGCGCGCGCCTTCAGCGATCCGCCGATGAACCTGCTGGCCGGCACCGCCGCCGCGGGCAGCGTGCAGCTGGCGCGCGGGCCGGCGCTGGCGCTCGCGCTGCCCGAGTCGGTGGCGGGCGCGGTCACCATCGGGCTGCGCGCGAGCGCGCTCGACGTGGAAGCGGGCGAGGGCGACATCGCGCTGCCCGGCACCGTGGAGCTGGCCGAGATCTCGGGCTCCGACACCTTCGTGCACGTGGAGACCGCGGTCGGCGAACTGGTGGCGCAGCTCACCGGCGTGCACCGCTTCGAGCTGGGGGCCTCGATCACGCTGTACTTCAGCGCGGCGCGGGCCTATGTGTTCGATGCCGGCGAGAAGCTGGCGCGCGCGCCGGCATGGCGCAAAGGAAACTGAGATGGCCCGCATCGACCTCGACCTGGCCCACGCCTACCGCCCGAACCCGACGCAGGACAGCGACTATGCGCTGCTGCCGCTCAAGATGAGCTTTCGCGACGGCGGCGCCTACGCCTTGCTCGGCCCCTCGGGCTGCGGCAAGACCACCATGCTGAACATCGTCTCGGGCCTGCTCGTGCCCTCGCAGGGCACGGTCAGGTTCGACGGCCGCGACGTGACGCAGGCCACGCCGCAGGAACGCAACATCGCGCAGGTGTTCCAGTTCCCGGTGATCTACGACACGATGACCGTGGCCGAGAACCTCGCGTTCCCGCTGCGCAACCGCAAGATGCCGGCCGACCAGATCAGGAAGCGCGTCGGCGAGATCGCCGAGATGCTCGACATGAGCGGCCAGCTCAACCAGCGCGCCGCGGGCCTCGCGGCCGATGCCAAGCAGAAGATCTCGCTGGGCCGCGGCCTGGTGCGCAGCGACGTCTCGGCGGTGCTGTTCGACGAGCCGCTGACCGTGATCGACCCGCACCTCAAGTGGCAGCTGCGGCGCAAGCTCAAGCAGATCCACCGCGAGCTCAAGCTCACGCTGATCTACGTCACGCACGACCAGGTCGAGGCGCTGACCTTCGCCGAGGAGGTGGTGGTGATGACGCGTGGCAAGGCGGTGCAGGTGGGCAGCGCCGACGCGCTGTTCGAGCGCCCGGCCCATACCTTCGTCGGCCACTTCATCGGCTCGCCGGGCATGAACTTCCTCGCGGCCCGCAGCGCCAACGGCACCATCGAGGTGGCGGGCACGCCGCTGGTGCCCACGCGCGAACTGCCGGCGGGCGAACTCAAGATCGGCATCCGTCCCGAATACCTGCGGCTGGCCCCGGCCGGTGCCGGCGGCGCCGTGCCCGCGACGGTGGCACAGGTGCAGGACGTGGGCACCTACACGATGGTGAGTGCCCGTACCGAGGGCGGCGACGGCAGCCCGCTCAAGGTGCGCCTGCATCCCGACGAGCAGCCGCCCGCGGTGGGCGACACCGTGTGGCTGCGCGTGCTGGATGCGCACACCTGCTACTACAAGGACGAGGAGCTGGTCGCATGAACGCCACCAACAAACCGATCAACCAGAAGGCCTGGTGGCTCGTGCTGCCGGTGCTGATCTGCGTCGCCTTCTCGGCCATCGTGCCGCTGATGACGGTGGTGAACTACTCGGTGCAGGACATCATCTCGCCCGAGCGCCGCGTCTTCGTCGGCACCGAATGGTTCGCCGCCGTGATGCGCGACGACGAGCTGCACCAGGCGCTGTGGCGCCAGCTCGGCTTCTCGCTCGCGGTGCTGCTGGTCGAGATCCCGCTGGGCATCGCGCTCGCGCTGTCGATGCCGGCCAAGGGCTGGAAGTCCTCGGCCGTGCTGGTGGTGGTGGCGCTCTCGCTGCTGATTCCCTGGAACGTGGTCGGCACCATCTGGCAGATCTACGGCCGCGCCGACATCGGCCTGCTGGGCCACGCGCTGCAGAAGCTCGGCGTGGACTACAACTACACCGGTAGCGCCACCGACGCCTGGCTCACGGTGCTGGTGATGGACGTCTGGCACTGGACGCCGCTGGTGGCGCTGCTGTGCTATGCCGGCCTGCGCTCGATCCCCGATGCCTACTACCAGGCCGCGCGCATCGACGGCGCCAGCAAGTTCGCGGTGTTCCGCTACATCCAGCTGCCCAAGATGCGCGGCGTGCTGATGATCGCGGTGCTGCTGCGCTTCATGGACAGCTTCATGATCTACACCGAGCCCTTCGTGCTGACGGGCGGCGGGCCGGGCAATGCCACCACCTTCCTGAGCCAGTACCTGACGCAGAAGGCCGTGGGCCAGTTCGACCTGGGTCCGGCGGCGGCGTTCTCGCTGATCTATTTCCTCATCATCCTGCTGCTGTGCTTCGTGCTCTACAACTGGATGCAGCGGGTGGGTACGCAAGAGGTGGAGAAAGAGCAATGAACGACAAGCGGTTCCACAAGCGCAGCATCTTTTTGGTGCTGTACATCCTGTTCGCGCTGTTGCCCATCTACTGGATGATCAACATGAGCTTCAAGACGAACGAGGAGATCCTCTCGAGCTTCTCGTTCTTCCCGCAGCAGCTCACCTGGGCCAACTACGCGCGCATCTTCACCGACGAGTCGTGGTACTCGGGCTACATCAACAGCCTGATCTACGTGGCGATCAACACCGTGATCTCGCTGACCGTGGCACTGCCGGCGGCCTATGCCTTCTCGCGCTACTCGTTCCTCGGCGACAAGCACGTGTTCTTCTGGCTGCTGACGAACCGCATGACGCCGCCCGCGGTGTTCCTGCTGCCGTTCTTCCAGCTCTACAGCACGGTCGGCCTGATGGACACGCACCTGGGCGTGGCGCTCGCGCACCTGCTGTTCAACGTGCCGCTCGCGGTCTGGATCCTCGAAGGCTTCATGAGCGGCATCCCGCGCGAGATCGACGAGACGGCCTACATCGACGGCTATTCGTTCCCGCGCTTCTTCCTCACCATCTTCCTGCCGCTGATCAAGGCCGGCGTGGGCGTGGCCGCCTTCTTCTGCTTCATGTTCAGCTGGGTCGAGCTGCTGCTGGCGCGCACGCTCACGAGCGTGAACGCCAAGCCGATCGTGGCGACGATGACGCGCACCGTGAGCGCCTCGGGCATGGACTGGGCGACCCTGGCGGCGGCCGGCGTGCTGACCATCGTGCCGGGCGCGATCGTGATCTGGTTCGTGCGCCACTACATCGCAAAAGGCTTTGCGATGGGCCGCGTCTGAGGAGACAACAGAGATGTTCGACTGGATGGTCTGGACCACCCCGGTGGCCGTTTTCTTCATCTGCATCGTGCTCATGCTGGCCGGCATGACGGTGTGGGAGCTCAAGTCGCCGACCACGCTGCGCCGCGGCTGGCTGCCGATCGCCACCACGCGCGGCGACCGGCTGTTCATCGGCCTGCTGTCGGCCGCCTACGTCAACCTGGCCTTCGTCGGCCTGGCCGACAAGTTCCAGGCCTGGTTCAGCCTCGAGGCCGAGCCCTCGGTCTGGATCAGCTTCGTGCTGTCGATGGCGCTGCTCGCGCTGATCCTGCGCAAGGGCTGAACGCGGCGCGCCTTCTTCTTTCCACAACGAATCCGGCTCTCCGCCTCCCCGGAGCCGCGATCGACAAAGCCGGGGAAGCAATCAACCGAGGAGACACGTTCATGAAGATGCGCTACACAGCGTTGGCGTTGGCGGCTGCGATGTTCGCCGCGCACGGTGCGTCGGCCGGGGAGGCCGAAGCCAAGAAATGGATCGACAGCGAGTTCCAGCCTTCGACCTTGTCCAAGGACAAGCAGATGGAGGAAATGAAGTGGTTCATCGAGGCCGCGAAGAAGCTGCAGGCCAAGGGCGTGAAGGAGGTGTCGGTCGTTTCCGAAACGCTGACCACCCATGAATACGAATCGAAGACGCTGGCCAAGGCCTTCGAGGAGATCACCGGCATCAAGGTCAAGCACGACCTGATCCAGGAAGGCGACGTGGTCGAGAAGCTGCAGACCTCGATGCAGTCGGGCAAGTCGATCTACGACGGCTGGGTCTCCGACTCCGACCTGATCGGCACCCACTACCGCTACGGCAAGATCATGTCGCTGACCGAGTACATGGGCGGCGCGGGCAAGGAGTTCACCAACCCCGGCCTCGACCTCAAGGACTTCATCGGCACCAGCTTCACGACCGCGCCCGACGGCCAGCTCTACCAGCTGCCCGACCAGCAGTTCGCCAACCTCTACTGGTTCCGCGCCGACCTGTTCGCGCGCAAGGACCTGCAGGACAAGTTCAAGGCCAAGTACGGCTACGACCTGGGCGTGCCGCTGAACTGGAGTGCTTACGAGGACATCGCCGAGTTCTTCAGCACCGACGTGAAGACCATCGACGGCAAGCCGATCTACGGCCACATGGACTACGGCAAGAAGGACCCGTCGCTGGGCTGGCGCTTCACCGATGCCTGGCTGTCGATGGCCGGCGCGGCCGACAAGGGCATCCCGAACGGCATGCCGATCGACGAATGGGGCATCCGCGTGGCGGCCGACAAGTGCACGCCGACCGGTGCATCGGTGTCGCGCGGCGGTGCGACCAATTCGCCGGCCGCGGTCTACGCGCTCACCAAGTACATCGACTGGATGAAGAAGTACGCGCCCAAGGAAGCCATGGGCATGACCTTCGGCGAATCCGGTCCGGTGCCGGCGCAGGGCCAGATCGCGCAGCAGATCTTCTGGTACACGGCCTTCACCGCCGACATGACCAAGAAGGGCCTGCCGGTCGTCAACGAGGACGGCTCGCCCAAGTGGCGCATGGCCCCCGGCCCGAACGGCCCGTACTGGAAGCAGGGCATGCAGAACGGCTACCAGGACGTGGGCTCGTGGACCTTCTTCAAGGGCCACGACGCCAACAAGACGGCCGCGGCCTGGCTCTACGCGCAGTTCATCACCGCCAAGACCACCTCGCTGAAGAAGTCGATCACCGGCCTGACCTTCATCCGCGACAGCGACATCCGCTCGGACTACTTCACGCAGAACGCCAACAAGTACGGCGGCCTGATCGAGTTCTACCGCAGCCCGGCGCGCGTGGCCTGGACCCCGACCGGCACCAACGTGCCCGACTATCCGAAGCTCGCGCAGCTGTGGTGGAAGAACGTGGCCGAGGCCGTGACCGGCGAGAAGACCCCGCAGAAGGCGATGGACAACCTGGCCGACGAGATGGACAACGTGATGGCCCGCCTCGAGCGCGCCGGCATGGCCAAGTGCGCGCCCAAGCTCAATCCCAAGGGCGACCCAGCCAAGTACCTGAGCGACGACCACGCGCCGTGGAAGAAGCTGGCCAACGAGAAGCCCAAGGGCGAGACCATCGACTACAACAAGCTGCTGACGGCCTGGAAGGAAGGCAAGGTTCGCTGATCGGGACGATCGCCCGAACCCTGCCCGCAGGGGCCGTGCCGCGAGGCGCGGCCCCTTTTTTGCATGCGCGCCCGGCATGCGGCCCCGGGGCCTACGAGTCCTCGTACGCCGCGCGTCGCCGGTTGGCCGCATCCTTTCGATGCATGACCTATGGCAGATGCGCGATGCCGGGGCATCGCGTACATTCGACGGCCCTTCGAACCGCCCACCCGTGAATTCCAGCTTGTCCAGCCCTTCCGAGGCCGTCGCGCCCCCCATCGCCAAGCGCGTGCTCGTGATCCACTATTCGCAGACCGGCCAGCTCGGCAGCGTCGCCGAGCGGATCGTGGCGCCGCTGCGCGACGACCCGGCGATCGCGGTGCACGTGGAGACGCTGCGGCCGGTGCGGCCCTTTCCGTTCCCCTGGGGCTTCATCCGCTTCTTCGACGCCTTTCCCGAGACCGCGCACATGAAGCCGCCCGCGCTGCAGCCGCTGGCGCTCACGGGCGAGGAGGACTTCGACCTCGTGATCCTGCCCTACCAGGTGTGGTTCCTCGCGCCCTCGCAGCCGATCACGGCCTTCCTCAAGCACCCGGTGGCGGCGCGCCTGCTCCAGGGCAAGCCCGTGGTCACGGTGATCGCCTGCCGCAACATGTGGCACCTCGCGCACGAGAAGCTCAAGGGCCTGCTGGCCGCCATCGATGCGCGGCTGATCGACAACGTGGTGCTGACCGATCCGGGCCCCACGCTCGCCACTTTCTTCACCACCCCGGCCTGGCTGGTCTGGGGCCGCAAGCGCGGCTTCTGGGGCATGCCCGACGCGGGCCTCGAGCCGGGCCAGATCGCGTGCACCGTGCGCTTCGGCCGCGCGCTGCGCGATGCGCTGCACCAGGGGCTCGAGCGCGGCACCGCGCCGCTGCTCGCGGGCCTGGGCGCGGTCAACGCCAACGCGCGGCTGCTGGTCAGCGAGAAGGCCGGCACGCGCAGCTTCTTCCTCTGGGGCAAGCTCTTGATGGCCGCCGGCGGTCCCGGGGCCTGGCAGCGCAAGCCGCTGCTGGTGCTGTACGTGCTGTTCCTGCTCGCGCTGATCGTCACCGTGGTCCCGGTGAGCCTCACGCTGCAGGCGCTGCTGCGCCCTCTGCTGCGAGGGTGGCTGACTAGAATGACCGCCCATTTCGAGTGGCCCTCCGGCTCGGCCACGGACCGTTCCCATCTCTATGACGACTGATGTCTTCCTGACCCGTACCGCCGCCTTCCTGCCTTTTGCTCCGGTCAGCAACGAAGACATCGAAGAAGTCCTGGGCCGCGTCGGCGACCGGGTGTCGCGTGCGCGACGCCTGATCCTGCGCAGCAACGGCATCCAGTCGCGCCACTATGCGATCGACCGCGCGACCGGCCTGCAGGCCATGAGCAATGCCGAGCTCACCGCCGCGGCGATCCGCAACCTGGGCACGCCCGAGGAGCTGGGGCGCATCGACTGCCTCGTCACCGGCACCTCGATGCCCGACCAGTTGATGCCCAACCATGCGGTGATGGTGCACGGCGAGCTCGGCTGGCCGCGGCTCGAGGTGGTGGCCTGCGCGGGCATCTGCCTGGCCGGCGCCACCGCCCTCAAGCACGCCTGGCTCTCGGTGCGCGCGGGCGATGCCGAGCGTGCCGTGGCCACCGGCTCGGAGCTGGCCTCGCCGCTGATGCGCGGCTCGCGCTTCGAGGCCGAGATCGAGCACCGCATCGACCTGCTCGAGACCAATCCCGAGATCGCGTTCGAGAAGGACTTCCTGCGCTGGATGCTGTCCGATGGCGCGGGCGCCGTGCTGCTGGAGCGCGCGCCGCGCGGCCCGCTGTCGCTCAAGGTCGAGTGGATCGATCTCTCCTCGGCCGCGCACGAGCTGCCGGTGTGCATGTATGCCGGCGCCGACCGCAACGCCGACGGCAGCCTCACCGGCTGGGCCCGCACCGCGCCGCGCGACTGGCACCGCGACTCCACCTTCGCGATCAAGCAGGACGTGCGGCTGCTCAACGAGAACATCGTGCGCGCCACGCTCGGCGAGCCGCTCGCGGCCATCGTCGAGAAGCGCGGCCTGCGGCCCGAGGACGTCGACTGGTTCCTGCCGCACCTGTCGTCGAGCTACTTCGTGGAACCGGTGGCGCGTTGCCTCGAGCAGATGGGCTTCGCGATTCCGCGCGAGCGCTGGTTCAGCAACCTGGTCAGCAAGGGCAACACCGGTTCCGCCTCGCCCTACATCATGCTCGACGAGCTGTTCCGCTCGGGCCGCATCCGGCCCGGCCACAAGCTGCTGATGTTCGTGCCCGAGAGCGGCCGCTTCTCGAGCGGTTTCATCTACCTCGAGGCCGTCTGACACGAAGCCGATGGCGAAGGAGAGACGCTGACATGGACCTCGACGCAGTTCCCCAGGAAGGCAACGCCACGCTCGCGGGCCACGCCAAGCTGATGTACGCGCGCGATGCGCAGGGCCGCGTGGTCACGACCACCTCGCGCGGCTGGGAGGCCGAGGAGATCGTCACCACCCACGCGGTCGACACGCTGGTGGCGCAGGCCGCAACGGCGCGCGAGCGCGTGGCGCAGGGCCTGGCCTCGCCGCTCGAATACTGGATGTACGACCGCCGCATGGACGTGGCGCTGCTGTCGCAGACCAGCGGCTTCTGGCAATGGCGCGTGCGGCGCCACCTGCAGCCGCGGCACTTCGCGGCGCTCTCCGGGGACCAGCTCGCGCGCTATGCGCAGGCGCTGGGCCTGTCCGTCGCAGCGCTCAAGGAACTGCCATGAATGCCATCGCCGCACCGGTCGCCGACGCCGGCTTCCGCCACAGCCAGGCCGCTCATTGCGAGAGCGGCGTGATCTCGAGCCTGATGCGCCACCACGGCGTGCCCGCGATGACCGAGAGCATGGCGCTGGGCCTGTCCTCGGGCCTGTCGTTCGCCTACCTGCCGTTCATCAAGCTCTCGGGCCTGCCGCTGATCTCCTACCGCATGCCGCCGCGCGCGATGATCAAGGGCCTGCTCGCGCCGATGGCCGCGCGCTTTTGCTTCGAGACCTTCAGAAGCCCCGAGGACGGCCAGCGCCGGCTCGACGCGCTGCTCGCCGACGGCCACCTCGTGGGCCTGCAGACCTCGGTCTACTGGCTGCCGTACTTCCCGCCCAACATGCGCTTCCACTTCAATGCGCACAACCTGCTGGTCTATGGCAAGGAGGGCGACGAGTACCTGATCAGCGACCCGGTGTTCGAGGAGCCGGTGCGCTGCGCCAGCGCCGACCTGGCGCGCGCCCGCTTCGCCAAGGGCGTGCTCGCGCCCAAGGGGCTCATGTACTACCCGCAGGCGATCGAGCGCAAGGCGGTCGACGCGGGCGCGGTGCGCAAGGCGATCCTGAAGACCGTGCGCAACATGCTCGCGCCGGTGCCCATCGTCGGCGTGCGCGGCATGCGCACCCTGGCCGGCCGCATCGCGAAGCTCGCGCCGGCCGATCCGCGCACCGTGGCCTTCATCGGCCACCTGGTGCGCATGCAGGAGGAGATCGGCACCGGCGGTGCCGGCTTCCGCTTCATCTACGCGGCCTTCCTGCAGGAGGCCGCCGCGCTGCTCGGCAAGCCGCAGTTGCTGCAGATGTCCGACCGCCTCACGGTCATCGGCGACGACTGGCGCGCCTTCGCGCTCAAGGCCGCGCGCATGGTCAAGGGGCGCGAGGCGGTCGATCCGGCGAAGCTCGCGGCGCTGCTGCGCGAGCAGGCGCAGCGCGAGCAGAGCTTCTTCCGCGACCTCAAGGCCGCCGTGTCCTGATGCTCGAACTGCAGGGGCTGAGCCACCGCTACCCGCACGCCCAGGCGAACGCGCTCGACGCCGTGTCGCTGTCCGTGCCGCGCGGCTGCGTGCTCGGCCTGCTCGGGCCCAACGGCGCGGGCAAGACCACCCTGATCTCGCACCTGTCGGGCGCGCTCGCGGTGCAGTCGGGCCAGATCCGCATCGATGGCGTGCCGCTCGCGCAGGTGCGCGCGCAGGCGCCCACGCGCATCGCGGTGGCGCCGCAGGACCATGCCTTCTACCCGATGCTCACCGTGGCCGAGAACCTGGCCTGCTTCGCCGCCGCGGGCCGGCTCGCGGGCGCGCGCAAGCGCGAGCGCATCGCGGCCTGCCTCGCGTTCGCGCAGCTCGAGGCCTTCGCGGGCACGCGCGCCGAGCGGTTGTCGGGCGGCCTCAAGCGCCGGCTCAACCTCGCGATCGCGCTCTTGCCCGAACCCGAGCTGATGCTGTTCGACGAGCCCACCGTCGGCGTCGATCCGCAGTCGCGTGCCTTCGTGCTCGACGCCATCAAGGGCCTGGCGCACGCGGGCGCGGCGGTGATCTATGCCTCGCACTACATGGAGGAGATCGAGGCCATCGCCGACCGCGTGGCGATCCTCGACCACGGCCGGGTGCTGCGCGAGGGCTCGCTCGAGGAACTGCTGTCGAAGAACGCGATGCTGCTCACGCTGGCGGCCGATGGGCTCGATGCGCAGATGCTCTCGCGCTTCGGCACGGTGGAGCAGGGCGGCGTGCACTGGCGCATCCACCTGCATCCGGGCACCGGCCCGGCCCCGGTGCTGGCCGCGCTCGAGGCCGCGGGCATCGAGGTGCGCCATGCCGAGTTCGGCCGCCACGACCTCGAGCAGCTGTTCATGGCGCTCACCCACCGCTCGCTGCGGGACTGACCACCGATGCTCCGGGCCCTCATCAAGAAGGAACTGCTCGCGCTGCGGCGCGACATGCACGGCCTGGCCGCGCTGTTCCTGATGCCGATGATCTTCATCGTGCTGATGTCGCTGACGCTCAAGGACATCTACCGCCCGCCGCTGGCCGCGCTGAACTACGCGGTCGACGTGCGCGACAACGGCACGCCCGCGCAGTGGCTGCTGCAGCTGTGGCAGAAGGCGCATGGCGCGCCCGAGCCGCTGGGCGCCGACTGGCAGGCGCGGCTGCGCCGCGGCGAGCTCAAGTACGTGATCGTGCTGCAGCCGGGGCTGTCGGACGAGCTCGAATCGGTGGCGCTCTCGACGCGCCCCTACATCCAGCTGCTGACCGAGCCCGGCATCGACAGCAACCTGCACAACGCGCTGCGCGCCGAGCTGGTCGGCGCCTCGGGCGAGCTCAAGGCGCGGCTCGCGCTGCAGGTGCCGGGCACCGCGGGGCCGGCGCAGGGCGCCTCGATCCAGGCGCTGGTGCAGGCCGAGCGCTTCGCGAGCAGCGGGCCGCGGCCGACCTCGGTGCAGCAGAACGTGCCGGCCTGGCTGGTGTTCGGCATGTTCTTCGTGGTGGCCTCGCTCTCGAGCCTGCTGGTGCAGGAGCGCGGCTCGGGCGCGCTGGGCCGGCTGCAGAGCCTGGGCGTCTCGCGCGCCATGCTGCTGGCTTCGAAGGCCTTGCCCTATCTCGCGGTGAACGCGGTACAGGCCGCGCTGATGCTGGCCGCGGGCATCTGGCTGATGCCGCTGATCGGCGGCGATGCGCTCTCGCTCGCGGGCATCGACTGGGGCGCGCTGCTGGTCGCGCTGGGCGCGGTGAGCTTCGCGGCCGTGAGCCTCTCGCTGGCGCTGGCCTGCGCGGTGCGCAGCCATGCGCAGGCCGCCACCATCGGGCCGATGGTCAACGTGCTGATGGCGGCCGCGGGCGGGATCATGGTGCCCAAGTTCGTGATGCCGGGCTTCATGCAGCGGCTGGTCGAGCTTTCGCCGATGAACTGGGGCCTCGAGGCCCTGCTGACCGTGTTGCTGCGCGGCGGCGGCGTGGCCGAAACGCTGCCGCAGGTCGGCCGGCTGGTGGTGTTCGCGGCCGCCATGTTCGTGCTCGCGGTCTTTCTCTTTCGCAGGCGCACGCCATGAACCTCGTCACTCCCGAATTCATCGCCCGGCTCAAGACGCTGGTGCTCGAGGCCGTCGAGAAGGAGCCGCCGCCCGGCGGCCTGTCGGACGACGAGGCCCTGTTCGGCCCCGAGGCGCGGCTGGACCTCGACTCGCTCGATGCGCTGCAGGTGTCGATGGCGATCCAGCAGGCCTTCGGCGTGCGCATGCCCGACAGCAAGGAGACGCGCCGCGCGCTGAGCTCGGTCGCGCACCTGGCCGAGCACCTGCTGCGCGAGCAGAAGGCATGAACGCGCGATGAGGGATGTGTACCTCGGCGGCGTGGGGCTGGCCTGCGCGCTGGGCGACGACCTGGACGTGGCGCTCGCCAGCTTGCGCGCGGGCGGTGTGCGGCCCGTGCCGGTGGCCGTGTCGGCGCAGGCGCAGTGGCCCGTCTACCAGTTGTCGGCGAGCGATGGCGGTTGGGACGAACGCGTGCGCCGGCGCGCGCGCGCGGTGGTGGCGCAGGCCGATCGCGCGGGCGGCGCGGTGTCGCGCGACGCGCCGCTGTTCGTCGCCTCGTCCTCGCTCGACATCGGCCACATGGAGCACGAGAAGGACGACCGCCGGCTCGGCGGCGACCTGCTCGACTTCGCCGAGATCGTGGCCGGCGCGCTCGCCTGGCGCGGCCCGGTCTTCACCGTGTCGACGGCCTGCACCTCGGCGCTCAACGCGATCCTCGCGGCCTCGGACTTGCTGCGCGGCGGCGGGGCCGAGGAGGCGCTGGTGCTCGGCGCCGAGCCCGACAACCGCTTCACCGTGGCGGGCTTCGGCGCGATGCAGCTGCTGTCGCCCGATGGCGCCCGGCCCTTCGGCGCCGGCCGCGACGGGCTGGTGCTCGGCGAGGCCTTCGCGGCGCTGCAGCTGCGCACGCGGCCCGCGCGCTGGCGCGTGGCGGGCGGCGCGAACAGGGTCGACGGGAGCAATCCCGCGGGCAACGAGGCGGGCGCGGTGCGCGCCGTGTGCGAGGCCGCGCTCGCACAGGCCGGGCTGCGGCCGCGCGACATCGACCTGGTCAAGGTGCAGGCCGCGGGCAGCCCCGGCAACGACGCGGTGGAGGCGCAGGCGCTGCGCGCGCTGTTCGATCCGCTGCCGCCGCTGGTGTCGTTCAAGACCGCGATCGGCCACACGCTCGGCGCCTCGGGCGCGGCCGAGCTGGCCTTGCTGACCGGCTGCATCGCGCACGGCGCCTGGCCGGTGGCGACGCATGCGCCCGACGCGGCGCTGGGCCTGTCGCTGAGTGCCTCGGCGCCGCGCGGACTGCGTCATGTGCTGTTCAACGTGCTGGGCTTCGGTGGCGGCCATGCGGCGCTGGTGCTCGAGGATGCGGGGGAGGGCGCGCCATGATCGAGGGCTGGCGCATCGTCGCGCATGTCGGTGCCGACCCCTTGCCGGACGACTGGCACGCACAGCTGGTGCAGCGGCTCGGCTACCGGCCGCGCCGCGTCGGCACCTGGACCGAGCTCGCGATGCATGGCGCGCTGCGCTGCATCGACGCGGCCGGCGAGGCCGCGCTGCCGGCCGGTGCACGCCTGCGCGTCGGCAGCCGGCGCGGGCCCTGGGCCGCGACCTGCACCGGGCTCGAGCAGCTCGATGCGGGGCTCACCATGCCCTTCACCTTCATGCAGAGCCAGCCCGCGCTGGCGCTGGCCGAGGTCGGCCGCTGCCTGGGCTGGCGCGGCGACGGCAGCTTCGTGCTGAATCGCGATGCGGAGCAACTGCTGCGGCTGGTGGTGCACGGCGCGGGGGCCGATGGCCTGCTGCTGGGCCAGGTCGAGGAGGCCGGCGGCGCCTTGCCGATGCGCTCGGAATGGTGGCGGCTGTTGCCGGCCTGAGAGACCGGCGGCGCGTTCAGCCCGCGATCGACCGGCGCAGGTTCTCGCGCGCGCGGACCTCGAGCAGGGCGTGCATGCGCGGCGTGGCGTAGATCGCGTCGCGGTCGAGGAAGCGTTGCAGGATCTCGCGCCGGCGCGGCAGGCGGATCTCGAGCGGCACGAAGGCGTATTCCCGCCCGACCTGCTCTTCGTACTCATCGAAGCGCGCGCGCTCGGCGCCGAGGATCGAAAGGTCGATGTCGATCAGCAGTTCGGCATCGCGGCCCTCGGGCACGGCATCGTGGCGCGTGGCCATCACGAGGTCGTGCACGCGCTGCGCCGCGTCCTCGCCGGCCTCGAAGCTGCGCAGCGCCTCGAGCGCCCAGGCGGCGCTGCGTGCCTCGTTGTCGTGCCCATGCACGTCGTAGATCGCATCATGGAACCACAGCGCGAGCGCCACTTCGCCGGGCCGCTGCGCGGCGGCCTGCTCGCGCTCGAACCAGGCCAGGCATTCGCCGAGGTGCTGCAGCGTGTGGTAGTGGCGCTGCGGCTCGGCGTAGCGGCGCTGCAGCTGGTCGCACAGCGCATCGCGCTCGGGCGTGGCGGGTTGCGCGATGCCGAGCGCGCGCCAGGCGGCGTGCCAATTGGCCCGCAGGGCCGCGCTCGACAGGGGCGTCATCGCGTGGCCCTCACTGCGGCAGCGGCATCGGTTGCCGCGGCGAGGAGGCGGGCGGCAGCGGTTGCGAGGCCGTCGGCTCGGTCGGCGTCGATTGCAGGGGCAGTGGCATCGGTTGCGCATCGAGCCTCGGCTGCGAGCGCAGCGGCGCGGGGGCCGGCGCGAGCACCGGCTGCGGCGCCGGCGCATAGCCCATCGCCGCCTTGACCTCGTTGCCGAGGTCGAGCACCGACATCGCGTAGTAGCTGCTCCAGTTGTAGCGCGTGATCACGTAGAAGTTGCGCGTGCCCGCTACGTAGGTCGGCGCGGCGTTGGCGCCGTTCTGCAGTTCGATCAGCGCGAGCAGGCCGCGATGGCGCTGGCCCTCGCCGTCGGGCACCGCGCCCGCGGCCACGAAGCTGTCGGCGCTGAAGCTCGGCAGGATGTCGGGCGCCAGCAGGATGTCCTTGCGCAGCCGCGACTCGTCGAAGCGCACCGGGTAGATCGCGGGCATGCCCGGCTGCCAGCCGAAGGCCTTGAAGTAGCTGGCCACCGAGCCGATCACGTCGGCCGTGTTGTTGACCAGGTCGATGCGGCCGTCGCCGTCGAAGTCGACCGCGTACTTGGCGATGCTGCTCGGCATGAACTGCGGCATGCCCATCGCGCCCGCGTAGCTGCCCAGCGGCACCATCGGATCGTCGGCGGTGCGGCTCTCGGTGCTCAGGAAGCTCTCGAGCTCGCCGCGGAAGAAGGCCTGGCGCTCGGCCGCGCGCGGATGGCCCTGCGGGAAGTCGAAGGCCAGCGTGGCGAGCGCATCGATGACGCGGAAGTTGCCCATGTTGCGGCCGTAGATGGTCTCCACGCCCACGATGCCCACGACGATCTCGGGCGGCACGCCGTAGGTGGCCTCGGCGCGCGCGAGCAGGTCGGCATTGGCGCGCCAGAAGCGCACGCCCGCGGCGATGCGCGTGGCATCGATGAAGCGGCTGCGGTAGACCTGCCAGTTCTTCACCGTGCCCACCGGTCCCGGCAGCATCAGCCGCGGCACGTTGGGCAGGAAGCGCGCACCGCCGATGGTGGCGCGCACCCATTGGCGGTCCAGGCCCCGGCGCGCCGCGACCTCGTCGGCGAAGCGCATCGCGTCGTCGCGCGTGGCGTAGGGCGTGCTGCCGACCACGGCCTTGACTGCCGGGCGGGACTGGGCCGCGGCCTGCGTGGCGAACCCGGCGGCACAGGCGGCACAGGCAGCGAAGAGGGCGAGGGCGGCGGCGCGGACCGGCTGGCACCGCGGGGAGAAGGAAGATCGCATCGGCCGATTGTGCCGCCCGGCCGCGCGAGGGCCGGCGGGCGACACATGTGGTTGCGTTCAGCCGGGCTGCAGTAGTACAGGCCCGGCCTTGCGCGCGGGCCAGGGCAGGCGGCGGAACTCGGCGCGTAGAGCGGCCAGCGTCCCGGGGCCGTCCGGGGCGTAGCGCTGGGCCTCGAGCTTCAGCAGCCAGTCGCGCAGCGGCGCGCTTTCATCGATGCCGAAGAAGGCTTCGGCCAGCGCCGCCATCTGGCGCGGCGGCGCGGTGTCGGGCACCGCGAGGCTGGCCTTCGCGAGCCGCGCGCGCGCACGGCCGAGCAGGCGCAGCCAGGGATCGTGCTGGCTGCGTTCCCACAGCGTCCAGAGCGCGCCGGCCAGGCTCGCGCCCACCAGCAGGTAGAGCAGCACGTAGGCCAGGTCCTCGAGGCTCGGCGCCGTGAAGCCGATGTTCTTCAGCAGGTCGAGCTGGCGGCTCTGCGTGTAGTTGAGCACCCACTGGTTCCAGCCGTTGTTGACGGCCTCCCAGGCCGCGCGCAGGTTCTGCGCGAAGGTCGGGCTCATCGCGATGACGGCGCCCGCGAACAGACCCGGCGCCTGCACGAGGCGCATCGACTGGCCGACGCGTCCCGGTGCCACCGCGCCGGTGGGATCGACGCGCACCCAGCCCTTGCCGGCCTCCCAGACCTCGGCCCAGGCGTGGGCATCGCTCTGGCGCAGCACCCAGTAGCCGTCGATGCCGTTGAGCTCGCCGCCCTGGTAGCCGGTGACGATGCGCGCCGGCACGTTCATGCCGCGCATCAGCACCACGAAGGCCGAGGCGATGTGCTCGCAGAAGCCCTCCTTGCGGTCGAACCAGAACTCGTCGGCGGTGTCGTTGCCGTAGACGCCGGGCTCGAGCGTGTAGCTGTAGCCGCCGGTGCGCAGCCGCCGCAGCACCGCCTGCACGAGTGCGGGCGTGGCGGCACCGGCCAGCGCCGGGTCGGCGAGCATCTCGCGCGCGAGCGCCGCGGTGCGCGGGTTCGATGCGGGCGGCAGCGCGAGGTAGGCGCGCAGCGTGTTCGCGCTGTTCGCGGGGCCGCTCTCGAAGCGCGTGTAGCTCTGGGCGCGGTAGCGCACCAGGTCCGACAGCGGCCGGTTCACGAACCATTGCAGGTCCGAACTGCCCGTGACCTCGTAGCCCGGCAGCGCGGGCGCGCGCGGTGCGGCGTCGAGCGTCAGCAGCCACGGGCGGTTGCTGGGCTCGAGCGTGACCTCGTAGCCCAGCGGCTCGCCGCTGGTGCGCAGCTCGGAGCCGGCCGCGCCGCGGCGCCAGGACGGCAGCGCGGTCCATTCGCGGCCGTCGAACTGCGCGAGCACCGGGCCGCGGAAGTAGAGCTGGCTCTGCGGCGGCGCGCGGTTGCCGTCGAACTTGATGCGTGCCGCCACGCGCCCGTCGAGCGCGAGCTCGGCGATGGTGCCCACGCGCATCGTGTTCGACAGCCCGCTTCGGCCGGCCATCGCGTCGCTCGGCGTGCCCCACAGCGGCGCGAAGCGCGGGAACAGCAGGAACAGCGCGAACATGATCGGCGCGCCCGCGAGCGCCATCCACCCCGCGGTGCGCGCCGCCTGCGCGAGCGGCGGCCGGCCCACCGGCATGTGGGCGTTGACCAGCGCGGTCAGCAGGCCCAGCAGCGCGAGCAGCATCGTGATGGCGGTGGCGAGCGACTGCGAATAGAAGAAGTTCGTGAGCATCGCGAAGAAGCCCAGGAAGAAGACGACGAAGGCGTCGCGGCGCGCGCGCAGCTCGAGCGTCTTGAGTGCGAGCAGGATCACGATCAGGGTGACGCCGGCGTCGCGGCCGAGCAGGGTGCGGTGGGTGGCGAAGGTGGCGGCGACCGTCACCACGAGAAGGGCGATGCGCCACCAGCGGGAGGGGAGGGGTTTGGATTGGACGGCGAGGGTGCCGCGCCAGATCAGGACTGCTGTGGTGAGGGTGGTGCACCACCAGGGGAGGTGGTCTACCTGGGGGAGGATGATGAGGGCTATGACTGCCAGGAGGAAGAGGGTGTCTCTTGTGTCTCTTGGCAATGTCGCCATCGTTAGCTTCTTCATGAGGTTGGTTTCTTATGAAGGCTGTTGGCCGGGTCTCGCCCCGGCGGGCGAGTCACTTTCTTTTGCTTCGTGTATGGACCGGAGACATGGGTGACACATGTGCGAGGACATGGTGGACACATTCTGCATGGTGGTTCAGGCCTCGCGCAGGTCGATCTCGCGCAGCTTGTGGTGCACGAAGTAGACGTCGTAGCAGCCCTCTCGCCCGGGCTGCGCGCGCAGCGCGATCTCGTGGTCCTTGAGTGCTGCGGACACCTTGAAGCGCTTGCTCTTGAAGCGCACCTCCCCCAGCCAGCCGACCTTCACCACCGTGTCGTTCGGGCCGTACTCGAGCGGTGGCAGCGTCCTCGGATAGGCCCTCTCGCTGGCGCGGTACCGGCTCGCCGGGGTGTTCATGCCCAGCGCCTGATGCGGGCGCTCATGGTTGTAGATACGCCTCCAGCGATCGAACTGCTGCTGCGCCTGCGCCAGATCCTGGAAGCTGCGCCCGACCAGCAACTCCGCCTTCAGGCTGCGATGGAAGCGCTCGTCCTTGCCGTTGGTCTGCGGGTGATAAGGGCTGCTGAAGCTCACCCGCACGCCCAGGCGGATGAGCCACAGCGCGAGTTCGCTGAGCTGGCCCGGCTCGCGCGGACTGCCCCAGGGTGCGCCGTTGTCCGCATTGATGCGCACCGGCAGACCGTAGCGGGAGAAGACGTCCTGCAACTGCTCCTTCACGCTGGCCGTTTGCTGGCGGGCACAGGCGCGCAGGGCCAGGTTGTAACGGGAGTGGTCGTCCAGCAGCGTCAGCGGATGGCAGGGCCCCGCTGCGGTGGACACGTAGCCCTTGAAGTCGATCTGCCAGAGGCTGTTGGGCGCCTCGTGCTCGAAGCGCTGCCAGGCGGTGGCCGCACTGCTGGCCTGGGCGCTGATGAGGCCGTGGCGCTTGAGGATGGAGTTGACGGTGCTCGGAGCCAGGCAACCCTGTCCGAGGTCACTCAGGCGCCGTGCGAGCTTGCGTGCGCCCCATGCAGGGTGCTGCTGGCGCAGCGAAACGATGGATTGTTGAAGCTCGGGCGAGGTCTCGCCGGGACTGTTGTGTGGGCGGCGACTGGCATCGCCCAGGCCGGCGGCACCCAGCGTGGCACTGCGTGCGAGCCATTTGTAGCCGGTCTGCGGGCTGATGCCGAAGCGCCGGCACAGCTCACGCCGGTTGGCACCTTCCTGGCGTGCCAGGGCAACGAACTCTTCTCTCAGGCTCATGGTGTCTCGGGTGCTCCAGGGCATGGTCGTCTTCCGATCGGGCGATACGCCCGATGGTGTCCACCATGTCCTCGCACACCTGTCCACCATGTGCCCGGTCCATACAGCTTCGCCAAAAGAAAGTAACCAAAGAAAAGGCGACCCACTGTCTGCGACCCGCAGCGAAGCTGCGGGCAACCTGCGGTGCTCGCGTTTCGCGGGGTCTCGCAGAACTCGCTTCGCTCAAACAGCTGCGAGCCCTTATCCGCGAAACGCTGCGCTCCTCGGCGCAGCCAGAGGGGTGGTTCGGGCCGTCGCTGCGCTCGGCCACCAAGACCCAACGGGCCTTCGCTTCGCTCGGCCGGGAGAGAGGTAGAAGAAGGCCCGAGGCTTTCGCATTCGCACCCTCCACACAAGGACGCGCCACGGCGCGTTGACCCTAATCCCCTCTGGCTGTGCCGAGGAGCGCAGGAGAAAGCGGGATAAGGGCCGCAGCTGTCTGAGCGCAGCGTAGCGGAGCGAGTTCTGCGGACCCCCGCTTTCTCCGAGCACCGCAGGTTGCCCGTAGCGAAGCGGAGGGACACAGACAGCGGGGGCGCCTTCTTTTGCTTACTTTTCTTGGCGAGACAAGAAAAGTAAGTCGCCCGCCAGGGCGAGACCCGGCCAACGCCCTCCGCAGGAAGAGCAAAGCCAAGAACAACCCAAACCCAGGAAGTCAACATAGAGCCAGCATCTCCAGACAAGCCCTCCGATGCGCCTCCCCCTGAGAAGGCTTCAATACCCGCCCACCCACACGAACCCCATAGTCCACCCCCAACCGATCCGCCATCAACACCCAGGCACACAACCGAGAAACCCGCCCTTCACCATCGGCCAACCCCGTAGCCTGCGCATCCAGCCAAAGCTCCTCGCGTTGCGTCTGCTGAGCATCCCGACTCACGAACTCCTCGGACCCCGCAGCCAACGCCTGCGCCGCCTTCTTCCAGACCACCAGCTTCAACGGATCCCCCCGCCGATAAGCCCGCACCCCGTCGTACTCCCCAGCCCCCAAGGACCGCACCAGAGAAGAAACAGCCGCAGACCCCGACAACGGCTCCCCCGCAGGCAAAGGCGGCGGATGCACCTCGGGCGCCGGATACACCAGCATCCGAGAAGCCGGCCGCCACACCGTCCACACCCGAAAAGTACCCAGCGGAAACCGCGTCTCCGCCGTCAACGCCGGCACTGGATGCAACCCCCTTCGCTCCGGCAGAAAAGCGACCTCCACCGTCGAGCTGCCCTGCGCCGGCACATCGGTCCAGGCCCATTGCCCGCTGCCGCGCACCGCCATCCCGATCCCGTAGCGCACCCCGCGCCGCGCGTTGTGCAGCACCACCCGGAACACCGCCGCGCTCCCCGCGTAATGCGCATCGGGCGGCATCAGGTGCATCGCCAGCCCGCGCAAGGTGCCGTGGCACACGTGCATGCCCACCGCCACGCTGCCCGCGAGCAGGAAGGTCAGCAGGTAGCCGAGGTTGAGCTGGTAGTTGATCGATGCCACCAGCAGCACCAGCAGCGTGAGCGCCAGGGTCCAGCCGGCGCGCGTGGGCACGATGTAGACGTTGCGCTGCGTGAGCTCGAGCGTGTCCGACGGCGGCCGGCGCGAGAGGAACCAGCCGTCGATGCGCGAGCGGATGGCGCCGACGGCGTTCACGGCAGCGGCACCGCCGCGATCATCGCCCGCACCTGCTCGACCGCGCCGCGGCCGGCATCGCCGACCGGCGTGAGGCGGTGCGCCACCGTCTGCGGCAGCACGGCCTGCACGTCGTCGGGCGCGACGTAGTGGCGGTTGGCGAGCAGGGCCTGGGCCTTGGCGGCGCGCAGCACGGCGATGCCGGCGCGCGGCGACAGGCCCTGCAGGAACCAGCGGCCCGAGCGGGTGGCGGCGATCAGGTCCTGCACGTAGTTCAGCAGCGGCTCGGCCGCATGCACCTGCTGCACGCGCTGCTGCAGCGCGGTCAGCTCGCCGGGCGTGAGCAGCGCGGGCAGGGTGGCCAGCATCTCGCGGCGGTCGATGCCGGACAGCAGCTGGCGCTCGGCGGCGCGATCGGGGTAGCCGAGCGAGATGCGCATCAGGAAGCGGTCGAGCTGCGACTCGGGCAGCGCGAAGGTGCCGAGCTGGTCCTGCGGGTTCTGCGTGGCGATCACGAAGAAGGGGGTGGGCAGGGGGCGGGTCTCGCCCTCGATCGTGACCTGCTTCTCCTCCATCGCCTCGAGCAGCGCGCTCTGGGTCTTGGGGCTGGCGCGGTTGATCTCGTCGGCCAGCAGCACCTGCGAGAAGATCGGGCCCGGATGGAACACGAAGGCCTGCTGGCCGCGGTCGTAGATCGCCACGCCCGAGAGGTCGCCCGGCATCAGGTCGGCCGTGAACTGCACGCGCGAGAACTGCAGCCCGAAGGTGTGCGAGAGCGCATGGGCCAGCGTTGTCTTGCCGACCCCGGGCACGTCCTCGATCAACAGGTGGCCGCCGGCCAGCAGACAGGCCACGCAGTCGCGCACCTGGGCCTCCTTGCCCACGATCACCGTGTTAAGCTGGCTCAGCAAAGTGGCAAGCTTCGCGGCAACGTCCATATTTGTATCCATATGCAAACGATACCGTAAGACCCGGCAGCCCCGCGCCGCGTGAGGTCTAGACGCGACACCGAGACATGGGCAAGACCGGTTACTTCACTCATCGCGACTGCTGGAAGCACGACATGGGCCGGGGTCATCCCGAATGCCCCGAGCGCCTGGATGCCATCGAGGACCGGCTGCTGGCCACCGGCGTCGGCGACGCGCTCGAGCGGCGCGACGTCCCGCTGGCCACGCTGCCGCAGATCACCCGGGCGCACAGCACCGAACACGTCGAGTACCTCGAGGCGCTGCACCAGCGGCTGGTGGCCGACGAACCGGTCGGCGGCCCCGACCATGCGCACATCGACCCCGACACCGCGCTCAACCGCTTCACGCTGCTGGCGGCCCGGCGCGCCGCCGGGGCGGCCATCGCCGCCACCGACGCGGTGATCGCCGGCGAGGTCGAGAACGCCTTCTGCGCCGTGCGGCCGCCCGGCCACCATGCCTGCCGCGAGCAGGCGATGGGCTTCTGCTTCCTCAACAACGTCGCGATCGCGGCGCGCCATGCGCTCGAGGTGCACGGCTTCGACCGCGTGGCCGTGGTCGACTTCGACGTGCACCACGGCAACGGCACCGAGAACATCCTGTCGGACGATCCGCGCGTGCTGATGGTCGGCTTCTTCCAGCACCCGTTCTATCCCTACAGCGGCACCGAGCATCCGGCGTCGAACATGCTCAACCTGCCGATCCCGGCCTACACCAAGGGCATGGACGTGCGCGAGATGATCGAGGCGATCTGGATGCCCCGGCTCGAGGCGTTCCGGCCGCAGATGGTGTTCGTGAGCGCGGGTTTCGATGCGCACCGGGAAGACGATCTCGGGCAGCTCGGTCTCAATGAGAACGACTTCGCCTGGATCACCGACCGCATCCGCGACGTGGCGCGCCGCCATTCGCGCGGACGCATCGTCTCGATGCTCGAGGGCGGCTACAACCTCGACGCGCTCGCGCGCAGCGTGGAAGCGCACATCCGGGTGCTGGCCGACCTCTGATCCGAAGGGCGCGGGCGCACCCCGGTGGTGCGCCGAGCGCGCCGTGTGTGGGCCCGGCCCCTTTTGCTGCAAGAGATGAACTTCAACGACTTCACCCAACGACTCGCGCAGGTCGATGCGCGCGGCATCGCCATCGAGCTGGCCGCGCTCGCCGCCTGCATCGCCCTGGCCTGGGGCATCTGCCGCTGGTTCGGACGCGACCAGCCCAAGGACTCGATCTGGTTCGGCGAGCGCACCTTCGACGGCGTGCTGTTCCCGCTCATGGCGCTGGTGTTCGCCGAGCTCGCGCGGCGGCTGGTGGCCGAGTACCAGACCATCCTGGTGCTGCGCATCGGCGTCTCGGTGTTCCTGTCGCTCGCCGTCATCCGGCTCTTCGCGCGCGTGCTGCGCGCCGTGTTCCCGGCTTCCAACCTCGTGCGGCTGCTCGAGCGCACCATCTCGTGGCTGGCCTGGCTCGCGGCCGTGCTCTGGATCATCGGCCTGCTGCCGCCGGTGCTGGCCGAGCTCGACGACATCACGCTGGCCTTCGGCAAGACCAAGGTGAGCCTGCAGACCATCATCCAGGGCGCGCTGTCGGCCGGCCTGGTGCTGGTGATCGCGCTGTGGATCGCCTCGACCATCGAGAAGCGCATCCTGCGCGAGGCCGTCACCGACCTGTCGATGCGCAAGGTGGCGTCGAACGCGGTGCGCGCGCTGCTGCTGCTCGTAGGCCTGCTGTTCGCGCTGTCGGCGGTGGGCGTGGACCTCACGGCGCTGTCGGTGCTCGGCGGCGCGCTCGGCGTCGGCCTGGGCTTCGGCCTGCAGAAGCTGGCGGCCAATTACGTCAGCGGCTTCGTGATCCTGCTCGAGCGTTCGATCCGCATCGGTGACAACGTCAAGGTCGACACCTTCGAGGGCCGCATCACCGACATCAAGACCCGCTACACGCTGATCCGCGCCGGCAACGGCCGCGAGGCGATCGTGCCGAACGAGTCGCTGATCACCTCGCGCGTGGAGAACCTCTCGATCGCGGACCGCAAGTTCAACATCACGACCAGCATCGTGGTCGGCTACGAGAGCGACGTGGCGCAGGTGCAGGCCATCCTCTGCGATGCCGCCAAGGCCCAGTCGCGCGTGATGACCGACCCGGCGCCGGTGGCCTTCCTGATGAACTTCGCGCCCGACGGGCTGGAGTTCACGCTGAACTTCTGGGTCGCCGATCCCGACAAGGGCAAGGACAACCTGCGCTCGGCGATCAACGTCGCCATTCTCGAAGGCCTGCGCGCCGCGAAGATCGACATTCCCTATCCGCAGCGCGTGCTGCGCGTCGAGTCGCTGCCGCCCGGGATTTCGCCGCCGGCGGACGCTGCTCTATAATCGAGGAAAAGCACGACCGTTCTTTTTTCGCCCCGCGGCGTGAATCGGAATCAGATCAGAGACGGCAAAGGTCGCGTCCTAGAATGACCGGTTGCTCTCGAAGCCCCCTTTTTGCAATCCCAATGGAGTCAAGTCAATGAAGGTTCTTGTGCCTGTCAAACGGGTCGTCGACTACAACGTGAAGGTGCGCGTCAAGAGCGACGGCACGGGCGTGGACATCGCCAACGTCAAGATGAGCATGAACCCCTTCGACGAGATCGCCGTCGAAGAGGCCGTGCGCCTGAAGGAGAAGGGCGTGGTGACCGAGGTCATCGCCGTCTCGTGCGGCGACGCCAAGTCGCAGGAAACCCTGCGCACCGCGATGGCCATCGGCGCCGACCGCGGCATCCTGGTCGAGACCTCGGAAGAGCTGCAGCCGCTGGCCGTGGCCAAGCTGCTCAATGCGCTGGTCGACAAGGAGCAGCCGCAACTGATCATCCTCGGCAAGCAGGCGATCGACGACGATGCCAACCAGACTGGCCAGATGCTGGCCGCGCTGGCCGACCTGCCGCAAGCCACCTTCGCCTCGAAGGTCGAAGTCGCCGGCGACAAGGCCAACGTGACCCGTGAAGTCGACGGCGGCCTCGAGACCGTCTCGCTCACGCTGCCGGCCGTCATCACGACCGACCTGCGCCTCAACGAGCCGCGCTACGTCACGCTGCCCAACATCATGAAGGCCAAGAAGAAGCAGCTCGACACCTTCAAGCCCGAGGACCTGGGCGTGGACGTCAAGCCGCGCCTGAAGACTCTCAAGGTCTCGGAACCGCCGAAGCGCGGCGCCGGCATCAAGGTGCCCGACGTGGCGACCCTGGTGGACAAGCTGAAGAACGAAGCCAAAGTGATCTGAGGAAGACAACGAACATGACCGCACTCGTCATTGCCGAACACGACCACGCCAGCATCAAGCCGGCCACCCTCAACACCGTGACCGCTGCGCTTGCCTGCGGTGGCGACGTCCACGTGCTCGTGGCCGGTGCCAACGCGGCCGAAGCCGCCAAGGCGGCCGCCCAGATCGCTGGCGTGACCAAGGTCATCGCGGCCGACAGCCCGAGCCTCGCCGAGAACCTCGCTGAAAACGTCGCGGCGCAAGTCCTCGCGATCGCTTCCAACTACAGCCACATCCTGTTCCCCTCGACCGCCAACGGCAAGAACGTCGCGCCGCGCGTGGCCGCCAAGCTCGATGTCGCGCAGATCAGCGACATCACCAAGGTCGACAGCCCCGACACCTTCGAGCGTCCGATCTATGCGGGCAATGCCATTGCCACCGTGCAGAGCAGCGATGCCACCAAGGTGATCACCGTTCGCACGACCGGCTTCGACGCCGCGGCCGCCACCGGTGGCACTGCAACGGTCGAAAACGCCGAAGGCGTGGCCGACAGCGGCAAGAGCAGCTTCGTGGGCCGCGAGGTCACGAAGAGCGAACGCCCCGAACTGACGGCCGCCAAGATCATCGTCTCGGGTGGCCGTGCCCTGGGCAGCGCCGAGAAGTTCACCGAAGTGATGGCCCCGCTGGCCGACAAGCTCAACGCGGGCCTGGGTGCCAGCCGCGCCGCCGTCGACGCGGGCTACGCGCCGAACGACTGGCAAGTGGGCCAGACCGGCAAGATCGTCGCGCCGCAGCTGTACATCGCCGCGGGCATCTCGGGTGCGATCCAGCATCTGGCCGGCATGAAGGACTCCAAGGTGATCGTGGCGATCAACAAGGACGAGGAAGCGCCGATCTTCTCGGTGGCCGACTATGGCCTCGTGGCCGACCTGTTCACGGCGGTGCCGGAACTGGTCAAGGCGCTCTGATCGCGCCATTGCATTGAGCCAGAGGGCATCGTTCGCGATGCCCTTTTCACATCCGCAGTATCGGGAGACATGAGATGAGCTACACCGCCCCCCTCAAGGACATGCTGTTCGACATCGAGCACCTGGCCAACATCGGCGAGATCGCCAGGCTGCCCGGCTTCGAGGACGCCGGCCTCGAGACCGCGCAGGCCGTGCTCGAGGAATGCGCGCGCTTCAACCAGGACGTGATCGCGCCGCTCAACGTCGCGGGCGACCGCAATCCCTCGTCGTTCAAGGACGGCGAGGTCACGACCACGGCCGGCTTCAAGGAAGCCTTCGCACAGTACGTGTCGGGCGGCTGGCAGGGCCTGCAGCATCCGGCCGACTTCGGCGGCCAGGGCCTGCCCAAGACCATCGGCGCGGCCTGCGGCGAGATGCTCAATTCGGCCAACATGAGCTTCGCGCTGTGCCCGCTGCTGAGCGACGGCGCCATCGAGGCGCTGCTGACCGCGGGCTCCGACGAACTCAAGGCCACCTACCTCGAGAAGCTCGTGAGCGGCCAGTGGACCGGCACGATGAACCTCACCGAGCCGCAGGCCGGCAGCGACCTCGCGCTGGTGCGCAGCCGCGCCGAGCCGCAGCCCGACGGCAGCTACAAGGTCTTCGGCACCAAGATCTTCATCACCTACGGCGAGCACGACATGGCCGAGAACATCGTGCACCTCGTGCTGGCGCGCGTGAGCGGCGCGCCCGAGGGCGTGAAGGGCATCAGCCTGTTCGTGGTGCCGAAGTTCCTGCTGAACGCCGACGGTTCGCCGGGCGCGCGCAACGACGTGCACTGCGTGAGCATCGAGCACAAGATGGGCATCAAGGCCTCGCCGACCGCGGTGCTGCAGTACGGCGACCATGGCGGTGCCGTCGGCTATCTCGTGGGCCAGGAGAACCGCGGCCTCGAGTACATGTTCATCATGATGAACTCGGCCCGCTACGCGGTGGGCATGCAGGGCATCGCGATCGCCGAGCGCGCCTACCAGCATGCCGTGGCCTACGCCAGGGAGCGCGTGCAGAGCCGCCCGGTCGACGGCTCGATCAATGCCAGCGCGGCGATCATCCATCACCCCGACGTGAAGCGCATGCTGATGACCATGCGCGCCTACACCGAAGGCTGCCGCGCCATGGCCAGCGTGGCCGCCGCGGCCTACGACGCCGCGCACCACCATCCCGATGCCGACGCGCGCAAGCAGAACCAGGCCTTCTACGAATTCATGGTGCCGCTGGTCAAGGGCTACAGCACCGAGATGAGCCTCGAGGTGACCTCGCTGGGCGTGCAGGTGCACGGCGGCATGGGCTTCATCGAGGAGACCGGCGCGGCGCAGTACTACCGCGACGCGAAGATCCTCACGATCTACGAAGGCACGACCGCGATCCAGGCCAACGACCTCGTGGGCCGCAAGACCGCGCGCGACGGCGGCCAGACCGCCAAGGCCATCGCCGCGCAGATCGAGAAGACCGAGGCCGAGCTCGCGAAGAGCGACAGCGCCGCCGCCAAGGCCGTGCTCAAGCGCCTGAAGGCCGCGCGCGAGGCTTTCGTCGAGGTGGTGGATTTCGTCGCGGGCCAGACCAAGGCCTCGCCCAACGCGGTGTTCGCGGGCAGCGTGCCCTACCTGATGCTCGCGGGCAACCTGGTGGCCGGCTGGCAGCTCGCGCGTTCGCTGATCGTGGCGCAGGACCAGGCCTCGCACAACGTCGACGTCGACTTCATGCAGGCCAAGATCACGACCGCGCGCTTCTATGCCGAGCACATCCTCGCGAAGGCGCCGGGCCTGCGCGACAGCATCGTCGACGGTGCCGAGAGCGTGAACGCGCTGGCGCTCGAGGCTTTCTGACATCCGGACTTCCGTACGCGAAGGTCGCAAAGGTTACGCAAAGGACGCGAAAGAGAAATCAAAATTTGGTTTTGCTTTTGCGCACTTCGCGAAATCTTCGCGTCCTCAGCGTCCGGCTGTCCGCTCCCGAATTCAACAACCCCTGAGACAACGACCATGTCGAAACTGCCCCCCGTGCTCGCGAACCTGCCGCTGCCGATCATCGGCTCGCCGCTGTTCATCATCAGCAACCCCAAGCTCGTGATCGCGCAATGCAAGGCCGGCGTGGTCGGCTCGATGCCGGCGCTCAACGCGCGGCCCGCGGCGCAGCTCGAGGAGTGGCTGATCGAGATCACCGAGGAGCTCGCGGCCTACAACAAGGCCAACCCCGACAAACCCGCCGCGCCCTTCGCCATCAACCAGATCGTGCACAAGAGCAACGACCGCCTCGAGCACGACATGGAGATGGTCGTGAAGTACAAGGTGCCGATCGTCATCACCTCGCTGGGCGCGCGCACCGACGTCAACGACGCGGTCCACAGCTATGGCGGCGTGACCTTGCACGACGTGATCAACAACAAGTTCGCGCAGAAGGCGATCGAGAAGGGCGCCGACGGCATCGTCGCGGTGGCGGCCGGTGCCGGCGGCCATGCGGGCATCAAGAGCCCGTTCGCGCTGATCCAGGAAATCCGCCAGTGGTTCGACGGCCCGATCGCGCTGTCGGGCGCTATCGCCACCGGCGGCGCGGTGCTCGCGGCGCAGGCCATGGGCGCCGACTTCGCCTACATCGGCACCGCCTTCATCGCGACCGAGGAAGCGCGCGCGAGCGATGCCTACAAGCAGGCCATCGTCGAGGGCACTTCGGACGACATCGTCTACTCGAGCCTGTTCACCGGCGTGCACGGCAACTACCTCGCGCCCAGCATCGTGAACGCCGGCATGGACCCGGCGAACCTGCCCGAGGGCGACGTGAAGACCATGAGCTTCTCGGGCGGCGATGGCAGCAAGGCCAAGGCCTGGAAGGACATCTGGGGCTCGGGCCAGGGCATCGGCGCGATCAGCGAAGTCTCGAGCGCCGGCGTCTTCATCGAGAAGCTCAAGCGCGAATACCAGGAGGCTCGCCAGCGGCTCGCGCTCTGAGCGTGCACGACCTGCCGGCACCCGCGGCGACAGCCGCAGCTGCTCCCGCTGCGCGGCGGGAGCGCATGCCGCTGCTCGACGCTGCCAAGGGCCTCGCCTGCGCGGTGATCGTCGGGCATCACCTGTCGCGCTACGGGCCGATGCCCGCGGGCGCGTTGTCGCTCGCGCCCGATTTCCTCGGCTGGCTGGCCAGCGACGGGCGGCTCGCGGTTCAGATCTTCCTGGTGATCGCCGGCTTCCTGGCCGCGGCCAGCCTCGCGCCCGACGGGCTGCTGCGCATCGACCGCCCGCTGGTGCGCATCGTCCAGCGCTACGGCCGGCTGGTGATGCCCTACCTCGCCGCGCTCACCGTCTGCGTGCTGGTGGCGGCCGCGGTGCGGCCCTGGCTCGACGCCGACCTCGTACCGGCCTCGCCGAGCATCGGCCAGCTGCTCGCGCACGGGCTGCTGCTGCAGGACCTGCTGGGCTACGAGGCGCTGTCCACCGGCGTCTGGTACGTGGCGATCGACTTCCAGCTGTTCGCGCTGGCGCTCACCTTGATCGGTCTGCCGGCGCTGCTCGCGCCCCCGGCCGACAAGGCGGCGCGGCCCGGCGAGGCCACGCGCCGGCGCTGGCTCGCGGTCGCGCTGGTGCTCGGCGTGGCCGTCGCATCGCTGGCGCTGTTCAACCGCGAGTCCGAGCTCGACGACACCGCCTTCTATTTCTTCGGCGCCTACGGCCTCGGCATGCTGGTGTTCTGGATCGGCCGCGCCACGCGCGCGAGCACCTGGCAGAGCGGGGTCGCCTTGCTGCTGCTGCTGGGCACGGGCGCGCTGGCGCTCGAATGGCGCAGCCGTATCGCGACCGCGCTGGTCACGGCGCTGTTGATCGCGGTGGCGCAGCGCCGGCAGTGGCTGTCGCCGCCGCGCTGGCCGCTGGCGGCGGTCGCGCTGCAGCGGCTGGGGCGCATGTCCTATTCGCTGTTCCTGATCCACTTCCCGGTGCTGCTCGCGGTGAATGCCGCCGTGGTGCGGCTGGGGCCGCACGCGCCCTGGATCGACGGGCTCGGCATGCTCGCGACCTTCGGCCTGTCGATCGCCGCGGCCGCGCTGCTGTACCGCTGGGTCGAGGCCCGGCCGGCCTCGTGGCGCGCCGTCGCCGCGCTGTTCGCGGGGCTGCTCATCAGCGGCATCGTCGTCTCGCACTGACATCCCGCCGGCCGTTCTGGCCGGACGTGTTCCTTCGTTGACTTGCGCCTGCCCGGCGAAGCGGGCAGGCTTCGCCGTGCTCGCTGTCCGGTCAGGTTTTCGGTATCATTGTGGAAGTTTCAGTAAATACTGAAAATTCACGAAATCAAAAACAGATGAACCCTTCCGCCCACCGTCGACCCCTGCGTGCCCTGGCCCGGCCGGAGATCGGCGGCGTGGTGCAGGGCGCGGCCGCGCTGTTGTGGCTGCCGCAGGCGGCGCTGCTGGCCTGGGCGGTGCAGGCTCTGGCCAATGGGACCGATGGCGGCGGGCTGGCCGCGGTGCTGTGGCCCGCGCTCGGCATCCTCCTGTTCGGCTGGCTGCGCGCCGCCTGCGAAGCCTGGGGCACGCGGCGCACCTTCGGGCGGGCGCGCGCGCGGTTGTCGGCCTTGCGCGCCCAGGCCGCGGAGGCGCTGGCCGGTGCGTCGCCGCTCGACCGTGGCCGCGTGCCCTCGGGCCTGGCCGCGAGCGCGCTGGCCGAGCAGGCCGAGGCGCTGGTGCCGTACCTGGTGCGCTACCAGCCCGCGCGCTGGCGCGCCACGGTGGTGCCGCTCGCGATCCTTGCCGCGGTCGCGAGCCAGACCTGGGTGGCGGCGCTGGTGCTGCTGTTCGCGGCGCCGCTGATCCCGCTGTTCATGGCCATCGTCGGCTGGCGCGCCAAGGCGGCCAGCGAGGCGCAGATGGTGCAGATGGGCGGCATGAACGCCTTCCTGCTCGACCGCCTGCGCGGCCTCGCGACCCTGCGCGCTCTAGGTGCGGTCGATGCCACCGCGGCGCGGCTTGCCGACTCGGCGCAGTCGCTGCGCGAACGCACCATGGCCGTGCTGCGCATCGCCTTCCTGTCCTCGGCCGTGCTCGAACTGTTCTCGGCGCTGGGCGTGGCGATGGTCGCGGTCTACGTCGGCTTCCACCTGCTGGGCACGCTGGGCTTCGGCACCTGGAACGGACCGCTGAGCCTGGGCCAGGGCCTGTTCGTGCTGCTGCTCGCGCCGGCCTTCTTCGAGCCGCTGCGCGAACTCTCGGCCGTGTGGCACGACCGCGCGGCGGGCGAGGCCGCGCTCGAGGCGCTCGAGGGCCTGCGGCGCGAGGCGCTGCCGCTGCCGGGTGCCCACGCGCCGGACCTGCACCTGGTCTCGAGGCAGCCGTCGAATGCCGCGCCCTCGGTGGCCGTGCACGACCTGCACTTCGCCTGGCCCGGCGAATCGCGCCGCGTGTTCGAAGGCCGTGAGCTGCGCGTCGCCGCGGGCGAGCACATCGCGCTGGCCGGCGCCAGCGGTGCCGGCAAGACCGCGCTGCTGTCGCTGCTCGCGGGCCTGGTGCCGGCGCAGCAGGGCGAGATCCTGATCGGCGGCGTGCCGATGAACGACCGCACCGCCGCCGCGCTGCGCGCGCGCATCGGTTGGATGGGCCAGAGGCCGCATGTGTTCGCGGGCCCGGTCGCCGCCAATGTCGCGCTGGGCCGCGCGCTCGACGCGGGCAGCGTCGAGGCCGCGATGCGCTTCGCGCAGCTCGAGCACGTTGCGCAGGCGCATCCGGGCGCGGCGCTGGGCGAGGGCGGCCTGGGCCTGTCGGGCGGCGAGGCCGTGCGCCTCGCGCTGGCGCGCATCGCGGTCCATCCGCAGGCCCACCTGCTGCTGGTCGACGAGCCCACTGCCCACCTCGACACCGAGACCGCGCGGCGCGTGGCCGATGCGCTGCTCGAACTCGCGCGCGGCCGCACGATGATCGTCGCCACGCACGACCCCGCGCTGGCCGCGCGCCTGGACCGTGTCGTGCAGCTCGGCGCCGATGCCGCGGAGAAGGCCGCATGAAGCCGAGCACGAACCGTCACGCCGGCGAACTGCGCCTGGTGCTGCGCCCCTTCTTCGCTGCCCAGTCGCGCGCCTTGCGCTGGGGCGCGCTGCTGGCCGCCGTGACCGTGCTCACGGGCATGGCGCTGCTCGGGCTCTCGGGCTGGTTCATCACCGCCACCGCGCTCGCGGGCCTGCATGCGGCCACGGCCTTCACCTTCGACGTGTTCGCGCCCTCGGCCGGCATTCGGTTGCTGGCGCTGGGCCGCACCGCGTCGCGCTATGGCGAGCGGCTGGTCACGCACGACGCCACCTTCGGCGCGCTGGCCGTGCTGCGCGTGCGGCTGTTCCGCGGCTGGGCCCGGGCCGAGGCGGCGCGCGCGCTGGCGCTGCGTCCGGCGCGGCTGCTGTTCCGACTCACCAGCGACATCGATGCGCTCGAGTCGCTCTACCTGCGCCTGCTGGTGCCGGCCGCCGCCGCGCTCGGCGCCGCGTTGCTGGCGGGCGTGGTGCTCGGCACGATGCAGGCCGCGATGGGTGCTGCGCTCGCGGCCTGGCTCGTGACCGTCGGCTGGGGCCTGGCCTTCGCGGTGTCGCGCCGCGCGCGGCGTCCGGCCCTGCGGCGGGCGCGCGCCATCGAAACGCTGCGCGAGCGCGCGGCCGACCTAGTGGCCGGCCAGACCGAACTGGCGATGGCTGGCCGCCTCGACGCGCAGCGCGATGCGCTGGCCGCGGCCGACCAACGGCTGGCACGCGCCGACCTCGCGCTCAACCGCCTCGAGAGCACGGCCGGCCTGGCCTATGGCGGCGCGGGCACGCTTACGCTGGTGGCCGTCTTGCTCGCGGTGGCGGCGCTGGTGGGCGAGGGCGCGATCGGCGCACCCGCCGCCGCGCTCGCGCTGCTGGTGGCACTCACCGCGCTCGAACCCTTCGCCGCGCTGCGCCGCGGCGCGCTCGACGCGGGCCGCACCTGGCTCGCGGTGCGGCGCCTGGCACCGCGCATGGCGCAGGACGATGCGCCCGTCGCGCCAAGGCTCCCGGAAGACGCATCGCTCGCGCTGCGCCTCACGGCCATCGAGGCCTTCCACCGCGCCAGCACCGTGCCCGCAATCGAAGACCTCTCGCTGGCCATTGCCGAAGGCGAGCGCGTCGCCATCGTCGGCCTCAGCGGCAGCGGCAAGTCCACGCTGCTCTCGGTGATCGCGGGCGAACTCGCGCCGCGCCGCGGCGAGGTGGCCGCGCTGCCGTGCTGCCTGCTGACCCAGCGCACCGAACTGTTCGAGGACACGCTGCGCGACAACCTGCGGCTGGCCGATCCCGCCGCGAACGACGAACAGCTGTGGGCCGTGCTGCAGGCCGCGGGCCTGGCCGACGACGTGCGCGATCTGTCGGCCGGCCTGTCCACGCGCCTCGGCGAAGGCGGCCTCGGCCTCTCGGGCGGCCAGTCGCGCCGCCTGGCGCTCGCGCGCCTCTTCCTGCGCCCGGTGCCGCTGTGGCTGCTCGACGAGCCCACCGAGGCGCTCGACGCCGCGGTCGCGCACGACGTGCTGCAGCGCCTCGCGCGCCACGCCGAGGGCCGCACGCTCGTGATCGCCACCCACCTGCGCCGCGAGGCCGCGCTCGCCGACCGGCTGCTGCGCATCGAGGACGGCTGCATCGCCGCCGACCTGCGGCGCGGCAGCGAGGCCTTCGAGCACGCGCTGCGGCAACTGCGCGCCGATTGAACGACACCGAAGCAACGCCAACCACTCCACCACGAAGAACACAGGGAACACAAAGGAAGCCATCATGGATCTCGACATCGTCGCCTTGTCGCGACTTCAATTCGCCGTCACGGCGCTCTACCACTTCCTCTTCGTCCCGCTGACGCTGGGCCTCTCGGTCGTCATCGCGATCATGGAGACCGTCTACGTCATGACGGGCCGCGTGATCTGGCGCGACATGACGAAATTCTGGGGCGTGCTGTTCGGCATCAACTTCGCGATGGGCGTCGCCACCGGCGTGGTGATGGAGTTCCAGTTCGGCATGAACTGGAGCTACTACAGCCACTACGTGGGCGACATCTTCGGCGCGCCGCTGGCCATCGAGGGCCTGATGGCCTTCTTCATGGAGGCGACCTTCGTCGGCCTGTTCTTCTTCGGCTGGGACCGACTCTCCAAGGTCGGCCACCTGGCCACCACCTGGGCCGTGGCCATCGGCTCCAACTTCTCGGCGCTGTGGATCCTGATCGCCAACGGCTGGATGCAGAACCCGGTGGGCGCGGCCTTCAATCCGCAGACCATGCGCATGGAGGTCACCGACTTCCTCGCGGTGCTGACCAACCCGGTGGCGCAGGCCAAGTTCGTGCACACGGTGTCGGCCGGCTATGTCTGCGCGGCGGTGTTCGTGCTGGGCATCTCGGCCTGGTACCTGCTCAAGGGCCGCCACATCGAGCTCGCCAAGCGCTCGATGACCGTGGCCGCCTCCTTCGGCCTCGCTGCCTCGCTGTCGGTGGTGGTGCTGGGCGACGAGAGCGGCTACCTCTCGACCGAGCACCAGAAGATGAAGCTCGCGGCCATCGAGGCCATGTGGGAGACCCAGCCCGCGCCCGCGGCCTTCACCGCCTTCGGCTTCCCCGACCAGGCCGCGCGCGAGACCCACTACGCGATCCATATCCCGGGCGTGATGGGGCTGATCGGCACGCGCTCGCTGACCACCGTGATCCCGGGCATCGACGAGCTCGTGAAGCGCGCCGAGGCACGCATCCGCGAGGGCATCAAGGCCTACGACGCGCTGCAGAAGATCCGCGAGGCCGGCGGCAAGCCGGTCACGCAGGGCGTGCGCGACGCCTTCGAGAACAACGGCGTCGACATGGGCTATGCGCTGCTGCTCAAGCGCTACGTGGACGATCCGCGCCAGGCCACCGACGAGCAGATCGCCAAGGCGGCCTGGGACACGGTGCCGCAGGTGGCGCCGCTGTTCTGGCTGTTCCGCATCATGGTGGGCATCGGCATGCTGCTGATCCTTTTGACCGGCACCTTCTTCGTGCTGTCGGCGCGTCGCACGCTGGACCGCCACCGCTGGCTGCTGCGCGCCGCGGTGATCGCGATCCCGCTGCCGTGGATCGCGGCCGAGGCCGGCTGGCTGGTGGCCGAGTTCGGCCGCCAACCCTGGGTGATCGAGGGCGTGCTGCCGACCGCGGTGGCAGTCTCGAACCTCGGCGTGAAGTCGGTGCTGCTCACGCTCGCGGGCTTCGTCGCCATCTACACCGTGCTGCTGGTCATCGAGCTCAAGCTGATGGTCAAGGCGATCCGCAAGGGGCCGGTCGCCGAGCACTCGCCCGACGAGGGCGATGCGCGTTCGCACGTTCCGCCCGCCCACGCCGTTTCGACCACCGGGAGCGCCGCATGATCCTCCACACACTCCTCGACTACGACACCCTGCGCTTCATCTGGTGGGCGCTGATCGGCGTGCTGCTGGTCGGCTTCGCCGTCACCGACGGCTTCGACCTCGGCAGCGGCATGCTGCTGCCGTTCGCGGCGCGCAACGACGTCGAGCGCCGGCTCGTCATCAACAGCGTGGGCCCGGTCTGGGAAGGCAACCAGGTCTGGCTGATCCTCGGCGGCGGCGCCGTGTTCGCGGCCTGGCCGCAGCTCTACGCCGTTTCGTTCTCGGGCTTCTACCTCGCGATGTTCGTCGTGCTCTCGGCGTTGATCCTGCGGCCGGTGGCCTTCAAGTTCCGCAGCAAGCGCGAATCGCCGCAATGGCGCGCGCGCTGGGACGGCGTGCTGTTCTTCAGCGGCCTGGTGCCCGCGCTGATCTTCGGCGTGGCGGTGGGCAACGTGCTGCAGGGCGTGCCGTTCCGCTTCGCGACCGACATGCACATCCACTACGACGGCAGCTTCTTCGGCCTGCTGAACCCGTTCGCGCTGCTGTGCGGGCTGGTGTCGGTGGCGATGATGGCGATGCACGGCGCAGCCTGGCTGCAGCTGAAGACCGCCGGGCCCGTGGCCGAGCGCTCGCGCCGCTACGGCATGGTCGCGGCCGCCGCCACCATCGTGCTCTACGCGGCGGCGGGCTTCTGGATGGCCTCGGCCATCGGCGGCTACCGCATCACCAGCGTGGTCGATACCGTGGGACCCTCGAATCCGCTGCTCAAGTCGGTCGAGCTGCAGGCCGGTGCCTGGTTCGCGAACTACGCGGCCCACCCCTGGACCCTGGCCGCGCCGGTGGCCGGCTTCGCGGGCGCGCTGCTGGCGCTGGCCGGCCTCGCGCTGCGGCGCGAACTGCTCGCGCTGCTGGCCGGCGCGCTCGGCATCGCCGGCATCATCCTGAGCGTGGGCGCCTCGATGTTCCCGTTCATCCTGCCGTCCTCGATCGATCCGCATGCCAGCCTCACCGTGTGGGACTCGTCCTCGAGCCACCTCACGCTGTTCATCATGCTGGTGGTCACGGCCATCTTCATCCCGCTGATCGTGGCCTACACGACCTGGGTCTACCACGTGCTGTGGGGCAAGGTCGACGAGAAGGCGATCCGCGAGGAACGCGGTCACGCGTACTGATTGCAAGGAAGGAAAAGAACGATGTGGTACTTCGCCTGGATCCTCGGCCTGCCGCTGGCGGCCGCCTTCGCGGTGCTCAATGCGATGTGGTTCGAGCTGATGGCCGACGACGCCGTCCGCAAGGAGAAATTCGAGACGCGCGAAACGCCCGAAGGGCAGGAGCGGCTCTAGCCCTTCGCGCGCCGGCGCGCGGCTGCGCCGGCGACGGTCAGCAGCTCGCGCCGGAAGTGCTGGCCGAAGATGTTCGCGAGCTCGTTCTGCGAGGCATGCGGCGGGCGCAGCTCCGCGAACGAGAACTCGATCTTCTGCGCGAGCTTGCGTACCTGGCAGCCCGCGCGCCGCGCGAGCTCGGCCGAGAAGGGCTCCACGATCGCCACGCCCAGCCCCTCGGCCACCAGGCCGCTGACCGAGGCCGACCAGCTCGCATCGAGCACCATCTCGCGCTCGACGTTCTCGTTCTTGAACAGGGCGTCGGTCTTCAGCCGCGTGGTGTTGCCGTTGGCCAATGAGACGAAGCGCTCGCCCTCGAAGTCCTTCGCGCGCACCACGCGCTTGCCGGCCAGCCGGTGGCCTGCGGGCAGCAGGCAGACGCAATCGAGGTGCATCACCTCGCTGGTCACCACCTGGTGGGTGTCGATCGGCGTCATCGCGTAGCCAATGTCGAACAGGCCCGTCGCCACCAGCCCCACGACCTCCGCGGAGTTGTAGGTCTCGAGCGAGATGCTGACCTCGGGGCACTGTTCGTTGAAGCAGCGGATCACGCGCGGCAGGAACACCGTCGTGAGCGCGGCCATCGCGACGATGCGCAGCTGGCCGTGCCGCCGCGAACGGATGCGCTCCGCGGTGCGGCTGATGCGGTCGAGTCCCACGAAGGCGCGTTCCACCTCGGCATAGAGGGCCACGGCTTCGGGCGTGGGGTTGGCGCCGCCCTTGCCGCGCGTGAAGAGCGGAAAGCCCAGTTCGTCCTCGAACTCGCGAACGATCTTGCTCACGGCGGACTGGCTCACGAAGAGCATGTCGGCCGCGCCCGTCATGCTGCGCGTGAGCATCACGGCCCGGAAGACTTCGATGTGACGCATCGAATTCATGTATGAGATCCTGGAATGGATAGGTGAAAAATGGTTCGTTGACCGAATTCTAGGGTTCTCTTGTAATCGTTCGCACCCCTTGGCACTCGAACGAAAGACATGAAATCACTCGTCAGCGGACTGCTGCATGAACCCCTGGCCGATGCCGCGCAGCAGGCCATCTTCCGACCCTGGATCACCGACGCATTCGCGGCCGTGCTGCCGCATCTCACGCAGGTCAACCAGGCGCACCTGGTGATGCTGGTCGACCGCGGCCTGATGGACGCGCCCTCGGCCGCCACGCTGCTGCGCGCGATCGCACGGCTGCAGGGCGAAGGCCCCGCGGCCTTTGCCATCGACGCGAGTCTGGAGGACGTCTATTTCAATTACGAGGCGGAGCTGATCCGCCGTGTCGGGCAGGGCATCGGCGGCCGCGTGCACATGGCGCGCAGCCGCAACGACCTGCAGTCCACGCTCGACCGCATGCGTGCGCGCCGCAATGCGATGTTGCTGCTCGAAGAGGTCTGCAGCCTGCGGGCCGCGCTGCTCGCGAAGGCCGAGCGTTTCAGCGACTGCGTGATGCCGGGCTATACCCATCTGCAGCATGCGCAGCCGATCACCTTCGGCTTCTACTTGCTGGGCATCGAGCAGTCGCTGCAGCGCGACACGCGGCGCCTGTTCGAGGCCCACGAGACGATCAACCGCTGTCCGCTGGGGGCCGGTGCCCTGGCGGGCACGACCTTCGCGATCGACCGCGAACAGACGGCGCGGTTGCTGGGCTTCGATGGCGCGGTGCCGCATGCGCTCGATGCGATCGCCTCGAAGGATGCGATCCAGCAGTTGCTGGTGGCCGGCATGTTCCTGAGCATCAGCTTCGGGCGCATGGCGCAGGACTTCTACCAGATGTCGACCTACGAGTCCGGCATGCTCGAGCTGCCGGACAGCCTCGCGATCACCTCGAGCATCATGCCGCAGAAGAAGAACCAGGCCGTGCTCGAGTTCGTGAAGGGTCGGCAGTCGCATGTGCTCGGAGCGATCGTCACCGCATTCGGTGCCTTCCGCGGCACGCCGTTCTCGCATGTGCTCGACGGCAACGCGGACAGCCTGCAATGGGCCTGGCCCACGCTCGATGGCCTGGCGAGCCTGCTGCCCGTGGTGCGGCTCGTGGTCGAAGGCGCCGAGCCGCAGCCCGAGCGCATGCGGCACCTGGCCGCGGCCAATTTCTCGACCGCGACCGATCTCGCGGATTTCCTGGTCGGCACGCTGGGCCTGGCCTTCAAGGACGCGCATCACGTGACCGGCCGCATCGTCCGGCTCGCGCTGGAACGCGGCCTGCTGCCAGGGCAGGTCGACGCGGGCCTGGTCGCCGAGGCCTCGATGCAGGCGCTGGGCCGCGAGATCGCGATCCCCGACGCGACGCTGGCCACCGTGCTCGATCCCGCGCGCGCGGTCGAGCGCCGCGTGGGTTGCGGTGGGCCTTCCGCATCGGACACGGCCGCGCTGGCGCGCGCCGCCGGCGAATGCCTGTCGCGCGATCGGCGGCGCGTGTCGGAACTCGAGCAGGCCGCGCGCCACGCCACGCGCGAACTCGACGAGCGCGTGCAGGCCCTGATCGCCAGCGCTGCGCACTGAAGCCTTTCCCCCATCGAACAAGGAGACAGACAATGACTTTCCCCCTCTCGCGCCGCGCGCTGCACGCGCTCGCCGCCTGCCTTGCGCTGTGCGCTTCGGCCCCTGCGTTCGCCGACGACACGGTGAAGGTGGTCGTCCCCTTCGCGGCCGGCGGCACGCAGGACCTCGTGGCGCGCGTGATCGCACCGGCGCTGTCGAAGGCGCTCGATGCCAGCGTCATCGTCGAGAACCGCGCGGGTGCCGGCGGCACCATCGGCATGGCCTATGTCGCGAACAGCGCGGGCGACGGCCGCACCATGGCGCTGGTGTCCTCGAGCCATCACATCAACGCGGCGCTCTATCCGAAGGTCTCCTACGACGCCGTCAGGAGCTTCGCGCCGGCCGCGCACATCGGCAAGACCGGCTTCGCGCTGATGGTGTCGGCCGCGGTGCCGGCGCGCAATGTGGCGGAGTTCGTCGCCTATGCCAAGGCCAATCCCGGCAAGCTCAACTACGCCTCGGCGGGCAACGGCAGCGCCACGCACCTGGGCATGGCCTACCTCTGCGCGGTCGCCGGCCTGCAGATGCAGCACATCCCGTTCAAGGCCACGGGCGAGGCGCTCAACGAGGTCCTGTCGGGACGCGTGCAGGCCATCATGCCGGCCTCGATCGGCGCGCTGGCCTACCTCGACGATCCGCGCATCCGGGTGCTGGGCCTGACATCGCCGGTCGGGCGCGAAGGCGCGCTGGCCAGGCTCAAGACTCTGTCGGAGAGCGGCGTGCCGCAGTTCAACTACGACTCCTGGTACGGGCTGCTGCTGCCGGCCGCCACGCCCGCGGCGACGGTCGAGAAGATCAACCAGGCCGTGGCCCGGGTGCTGGCCGATCCCGCGGTGGTCGCGGCGCTCGACAAGGCGGGGATCGTGCCGATGAAGATGAGCACGGCCGAGTTCAAGGCCTTCGCGGCGAAGGACGTGGCCGAGATGCGGCAGCTGGTGCAGGTGTCAGGCGCGAAGGTCGAATAGGCCCGCAGGGCCGGCCTGTCCGGCCCGGCTATTCGGCCGTCTTCTTCTTCGCGGCCCGTCCGCCCGTGATGCGGTCCTTGAGCGTCAGCACCCGCGTCACCGTCGCGCCCATGCCCATGAGCTGCATCGCGGTCTCGGGCGACAGCCTCTGCACGTCGTCGAACCACTTCATCAGCCGGTCGATCAGGTCGTGCATCTCGCGCATGCGCTCCTGCGCATGGCGCTCGGCCTCGCTGTGGGGCGACTCGAGCAGGGCATTGCGCAGCATCGAGAGCGTGGGTTCGATCTCGCGGCGGCGGCGCTCCTCGGCCAGCACGCGGAAGATCTCCCACACGTCCGACGGTGCCTCGAAGTATTCGCGCCGGTCGCCGGGCTGGTGGCGCAGGCGCACCAGGCGCCAGGCCTGCAGCTCCTTCAGGCCCATGCTCACGTTGGAGCGCGAGAACTCGAGCAGCTCGGCGATCTCGTCGGCATTGAGCGGGCGCTCCGAGAGAAAGATCAGCGCGTAGATCTGGCCGACGGTGCGGTTGATGCCCCACTTGCTGCCCATCTCGCCGAAATGGGCGACGAACTGGCGGTTGAGCGGGGGCAGGTCGGAGGTGGGAGGCATGGGGCGATTGTCGCCCGGGCCTTGCGGTGGTTCCGGAACCTTCTGAAAACTCAGGGCGCCGGCAGGGAATCGCCACCGCCCGCCGCGGCCACGCGGCGCCGGTACGAACCCGGCGCGCCGCCGGTCCAGGTCTTGAAGGCGCGCTGGAAGGCCGCGCTGTCGGCAAAGCCCAGCTCCGCCGCCAGTGCCGCCAGCGGCACCGCGCTGGTGGCCAGCCGCACGATCGCCACGTCGCGCCGCAGCTGGTCCTTGAGCGCCTGGAACGAGGTGCTCTCGGTCGCCAGGTGGCGCTGCAGGGTGCTGACCGACATGTGCAGGCAGGCGGCCACGGTCGCGAGGTCGGCCCAGGCCGGGCGCTTCTGCTGCAGGATCTCGCGCACCTTGGCGCTGATGGGCTGCTCGGCCAGCCGCGGCAGGATCACGTTGCCGGGCGAGGCCGCGAGGAAGTCGCGGATCGCATGCGCGTCGCGGTGCATCGGCGTGCGCAGCGCCTCGGCGTCGAACCACACGGCCGAGCAGGGCTGGCCGAAGCGCAGGGTGCCCGGGAACACCTTGGCATAGCCGGCCGCGTAGGGCGGCAGCGCGAAGCCGAAGTCGAAGCGCCGCGCGGCCAGCCGCCCGCCGTGCAGCCAGGCCAGCAGGCGCCAGTACACGCGCAGCATCAGCTCGTGCAGGAAGTTCTGGTGGCCGATCGCGGGGTTCTCGATCGCGATGCCGAAGCCCGCGAGCTCGCCCTCGCGCAGCAGCACCAGCCGCAGGTCGTCCTGCAGCAGGCTGAAGGTGTGGGCCACGCGGCGCAGCGCATGGCCGAAATCGGGGGCGCCGAGCGTGGAGCGCGCGATCAGCGCCAGACTGCCGCGGCGCATCCGGCGCGTGAGGAAGCACAGCGACTCGTCGTCGAGCCGGTCCATCAGCAGCGCGAACAGCGCCACGTACTGCTCGGCCGTGACGCGCGCGCCCGGCTCGGCCAGCAGCGGCGGCGGCACGCCGGCGTCTTCCAGCGCCCGGTCGATGTCGATCGGGGCGGCGGCGCCGCGGGCACGGATGCCGGAAAGCATGCCTTCGACGAAGGCGATCGGGATGGTGACGGGCGGTTGCAGCATGGGAGAGGGCGATTCGACCGTACACGGGACGCGGCAGGCCGTCGATTGACGTTTTCTGCAATGCGAACGACGCGAAGCGCAATCGCCGGCCCGGGCCCGGATTTCTACCATGCGCTCACGCCAGAAACAGACCTACAAAGGTGTGACGACAAGACCAACGATTAGGAGACGAGCCACCATGTACCTGACCCAGGCGCTGCACCGCGCGATGCAGCAGAAACCGGACAAGACCGCGGTGCGCTTCGGCAGCCGCAGCAAGAGCTTCCGCGAATTCGGCGAACGCGTGGCCCGGCTGGCCGGCGCGCTGCAGAAGCTCGGCATGAAGAACGGCGACCGGGTCGCGATGCTGTCGCTCAATTCCGACCGCTACCTCGAATACCAGATGGCCGTGCCCTGGGGCGGCGGCGTGCTCAATCCCTGCAACATCCGCTGGTCGCCGGCCGAGATCCTCTATTCGCTCGAGGACTCGGGCTCGCAGATCCTGCTGGTCGACGACGCCTTCCGCGCCGCCGCCGAGCAGCTGCGCGGCCAGTCCACCACCCTGCGCGAGCTGATCTACTGCGGCGACGGCGCGGTGCCCGCCGGCATGCTCGGCTACGAGGCGCTGCTCGACAGCGCGGCGCCGGTGCCCGACGCCTACCGCCATGGCGACGACCTCGCCGGCATCTTCTACACCGGCGGCACCACGGGTTTTCCCAAGGGCGTGATGCTGAGCCACGCCAACCTCTGCGCCTCGGCGCTGGCCGCGCAGGCCGAGGGCATGGCGCCGGCCGAGGGCTGCTACCTGCATGCGGCGCCGATGTTCCACCTGGCCGACATGGGCATCTCGGGGCCGCACTGGTTCCAGGGCAACACGCACGTGGTGATCCCGATGTTCAACCCCGAGGCGGTGCTCGATGCGATCGAGCGCGAGCGCGTGACCCACACGCTGCTGGTGCCGACCATGATCCAGATGCTGGTCGACCATCCCGCCATGCGCGACAGGCCGCGCGAGCTCGGCAGCCTGCGCGGCATCGCCTACGGCGCCTCGCCGATCTCCGAGGCCGTGCTCAACCGCGCGATGGCGGCGCTGCCGGGCGTGGACTTCGTGCAGGCCTACGGCATGACCGAGCTGTCGCCGGTCGCCACCATCAACCCCGCCTGGTACCACACGGTCGAGGGCCGCAAGGCCGGCAAGCTGCGCTCGGCCGGCCGCGCGAGCTTCTGCATGGAAGTGCGCATCGTCGATGCCGAGGGCGCCGAGGTGCCGCGCGGCACGGTGGGCGAGGTGGCGGTGCGCGGGCCGAACGTGATGCTCGGCTACTGGAACAAGCCCGAGCAGACGGCCGCCGCGGTGCGCGAGGGCTGGATGCACACCGGCGACGGTGCCTACATGGACGACGACGGCTTCATCTTCGTGGTCGACCGCATGAAGGACATGATCATCAGCGGCGGCGAGAACATCTACTCGGCCGAGGTCGAGAATGCCATCGCCCAGCATCCGGCGGTCGCGGCCTGCGCGGTCATCGGCATCCCGAGCGAGGAATGGGGCGAGGCCGTGCATGCGGTGCTGGTCGCCAAGCCGGGGCAGCCGGTCACGGCCGACGAGCTGATCGCGCATTGCAAGACCCTGATCGCGGGCTACAAGTGCCCGCGCAGCGTGGCGCTGGTCGAGGCGCTGCCGCTCTCGGGCGCCGGCAAGGTGCTCAAGACCAAGCTGCGCGAGCCGTTCTGGAAGGACCGCCAGCGCGCGATCGCCTGATCTTTTCGTTTCGCTTCCATTCATTACACAGAGAGGAATTCCCATGACCCAGGATGTGCATGTCGTCGGTGTCGGCATGATCCCCTTCACCAAGCCCGGCGCGAACCTGCCCTATCCGCAGATGGCGGCGCAGGCCCTCGACGCGGCGCTGGCCGATGCCGGCATCGGCTACGAGCAGGTGCAGCAGGCCTACGTGGGCTATGTCTACGGCGACTCCACGGCCGGCCAGCGCGCGCTCTACGAGGTCGGCATGACCGGCATCCCGGTGGTCAACGTCAACAACAACTGCTCGACCGGCTCGACCGCGTTGTTCCTCGCGCGCCAGGCCGTGGCCAGCGGCGCGGCCGACTGCGTGCTCGCGCTCGGCTTCGAGCACATGAGCCCGGGCGCGCTGGGCGCGGTGTTCAACGACCGGCCCAGCCCCTTCGACCGCTTCGAGGCCATCACCGACGAGCTGGTGGGCAACGAGCAGGTGCCGCTCGCGCTGCGCTACTTCGGCGGCGCGGGCCTGGCCCACATGCAGCAGTACGGCACGCAGCTGTCGACCTTCGCGAAGATCCGCGCCAAGGCCAGCCGCCATGCATCGAACAACCCGGTGGCGCTGTTCCGCACCGTCGTGACCGAGGACGAGGTGCTGGCCACGCCCGTGATGTGGCCCGGCGTGATGACGCGGCTCATGGCCTGCCCACCGACCTGCGGCGCGGCCGCCGCCATCGTCTGCTCGGCCGGGTTCGCGCAGCGCCACGGCCTGGACCGCAGCGTGCGCATCAAGGCCCAGGCCATGACCACCGACCGCCCCGTGAGCTTCGAGGCGCGCGACATGCGCGAGGTGGTCGGCTTCAGCATGGCGCGCGAGGCGGCGCAGCAGGTCTACGAGGCCGCGGGCGTCGGCCCGCAGGACATCGACGTGGTCGAGCTGCACGACTGCTTCGCGCACAACGAACTGATCAGCTACGAGGCGCTGGGCCTGTGCCCGGTGGGCGGGGCCGAGAAGTTCGTGGTCGATGGCGACAACACCTACGGCGGCAAGGTCGTGACCAACCCCTCGGGCGGGTTGCTGTCCAAGGGCCACCCGCTGGGCGCCACCGGTTTGGCGCAATGCACCGAGCTGGTCCAGCAGCTGCGCGGCACGGCCGACAAGCGCCAGGTCGAGGGCGCGCGGCTCGCGCTGCAGCACAACCTGGGCCTGGGCGGCGCCTGCGTGGTCACGCTCTACGAACGCGTCTGAAGAAAGGCCCGGCGATGATCGACAGGAAATGGATCGGCCACGAGCTGCCCGCCTCGGTGCTGCCGCTGGAGCGCACGCGGCTGCAGTTCTTCGCCAAGGCGATCGGCGAGACCGATCCGGTCTACACCGACCCCGCCGCCGCGCGCGATGCCGGCTATGCCGACCTGCCGGCGCCGCCCACCTTCCTGTTCGCGGCCGAGCTCGACTCGGGCGCGTCCAACCAGCTGCTGGCCGACCTGGGCATACCGCTGGCCAAGCTGCTGCACGGCGAGCAGGGCTTCAGCTACCACCGCGCGGCCTGCGCGGGCGACACCGTGACCGTGCGCTCGACCATCACCGACATCTACGACAAGAAGAACGGCGCGCTCGAGTTCGTGGTGAAGAGCTCGCGCGCCACCAACCAGCGCGACGAACTGGTGGCTGAGTTGCGCACCGTGATCGTCTGCCGGCATTGAGCCCGAGGAACCCCATGACCGCACCGAACCACGACACCGTGCAGGTCGGCGACGAACTGCCGCCGCTGCAACTGCCGCCGGTCGACCGCACCACGCTCGCGCTGTTCGCGGGCGCCTCGGGCGACCACAACCCGATCCACATCGACATCGACTTCGCGCGCCGCGCCGGCATGCCCGACGTGTTCGCGCAGGGGATGCTGGGCATGGCCTGGCTCGGCCGGCTGCTCACGCAGTGGGCGCCGCAGTCGCAACTGCGCCGCTTCGACGTGCGCTTCCAGGGCCTGACCCACCTGGGCCATGCGGTGCGTTGCACGGGCCGCGTGGTCGAGAAGCTCGAGCGCGACGGCGAGCGCTGCGTGCGCGTCGAAGTCAGCAGCACCAACCAGCACGGGCAAGTGCGCATCGCGGGCGAAGCGCTGGTGGCGCTGGCCTAGAGACCCGATGAAGAAAGACATCCAGACATGACATCCAGACTCGAAGGCAAGGTTGCCCTCATCACCGGCTCGGGCCGCGGCATCGGCCGCTCGATCGCGCTCAAGCTCGCCTCGGAAGGCGCGCGCGTGGTGGTCAACGACCTCGACGCCGGCCCCGCGGAGGAGACCGTGCAGGCCATCCGCGCCGCCGGCGGCCAGGCCGTGGCCTGCAACGGCAGCGTGGCCGCGCCCGACTTCGCCGAGCGCTTCGTCGGTACCGCGGTCAGCGAGTTCCAGGGCCTCGACATCATCGTCAACAATGCCGGCTACACCTGGGACAGCGTGGTGCAGAAGATGACCGACGAGCAGTGGTACGCCATGCTCGACGTGCACCTCACGGCGCCGTTCCGCATCCTGCGCGCGGCGCAGCCCGTGATCCGCCAGCTCTCGAAGACCGAGACCGAGGCCGGCCGGCGCACCGTGCGCAAGGTGGTCAACATCTCCTCGGTGGCCGGGCTGTTCGGCAACGCGGGCCAGGCCAACTACGCGACCGCGAAGGCCGGCATCGTCGGCATGACGCAGACGCTGGCCAAGGAATGGGGGCGCATGAATGTCACCGTCAACTGCGTGGCCTTCGGCTTCATCCAGACCCGGCTGACCGCGAGCGCGGCCGATGCCACCACCGCCAACATCGACGGCCGCGAGATCAAGGTCGGCATCAACCCCGGCCTGCTGTCGATGATGGAGCAGACCATTCCGCTGGGCCGCGGCGGCACGCCCGAGGAGGCGGCCGGCGCGGTCTACCTGCTGTGCATTCCCGAGTCGGACTACGTCAGCGGCCAGACGCTGATGTGCACCGGCGGCCTCACGGGCATCTGAGATGCCGCTCGAGCACGGCATCGGCTGGTCGGTGGAGGAGGGCATCGGCCGCATCGTGCTGCGCCGTCCCGAGCGCGCCAACGCGATCGGCGCCGCGAGCAGCCGCGCGCTGGTGCGCGCGATCGACGAGGTGCTGGCGGCCGCGCCGCGCGTGGTGCTGCTGACCGGCGAGGGCCGGGTGTTCTGCGCCGGTGGCGACATCGAGGAGTTCGTCGCGGCCGGGGAAGGCCTGCCCGCGCTGGTCGATGAAATCCTCGATCCCCTGCATCCGGCGCTGCTGCGGCTGGTGAACGGTCCGGCACCGCTCGTGACGGTGCTCAACGGCGCGGTCGGCGGGGCAGGCGTGGGCCTCGCGCTCAGCGGCGATTTCGTGCTCGCGGCCGAGTCGATGAAGCTGCGCACCGGCTACGCGGCCATCGGCCTGTCGCCCGATGCGGGCAGCTCGTGGTTCCTCGCGCGGCGCATCGGGGCGTTGCGCGCGCAGCAGTGGCTGATGCTCAGCGACCCCATCGACAGCCAGCGCTGCCTGGCGGCCGGCGCGGTCGATGCGCTGCATCCCGACGCCGAACTGGCCGCGGCCGGCGAGGCACTGGCGCGGCGGCTGGCCGCTGGCGCGCCCGGGTCCTTCGCCGCGATCAAGGCGCTGTGCGCCGATGCGCCGGGCCGCACGCTCGAGGCGCACCTGGCGCTCGAGCACCGCCTGCTGCGCGAGCGCGCCGGCAGCGCCGATGCGCGCGAGGGCGTGGCGGCCTTCCTGCAGAAGCGCGCACCGCGTTTCGGCGCCGGCTGAATTCAGGCCGCGGGCGGATTCGTCGGCGGCAATCCGCCGGCCGGCGCGTCGCTCGCCACAGGCGCCTTCTCCTTGCGCCGGAACAGCTTGCCCGCGCCCCACAGCGCGCCGCCCACCGCCACCGCGATGATCTTGGCGAACTTGGCCAGGAAGGCCGCGATCACCGCGAACAGGCCGAGCTTCTTGACCGCCGCGCCCGCCACCAGCGCCGCGAGGCCATAGGCCGCGACCTTGTCGGTGGAGGCATCGAAGTCGGCATAGCGCTTGCCGTCGTCGTACTGCAGCGCCGCCAGCAGCTGGGTTGCGTCGGGCTTGTACTTCTCGAGGTCGTTGGCGTTGGTCACGAGGTTCAGGCTGATGTAGCCCTCGCGTCCCAGCGCATAGGTGTTGTAGTTGACGCCCTGGTTGCCCGAGGCCTCGTCCTTGTGCCTGGAGAGCGCCGACCACACGAGGCGGTGCACCGAGGCGTCGTACTGCGGCTTCTGCGCCCAGCCCGTGACCTCGATCGCCGGGATGCCGCGCTTGGCGCGTTCCTCGTTCGCGGCCTCGGTGCCTTCCTTGAGGCTCTTGAGCAGGTCGTCGGCGTTCCAGTCCTTGGCGTCGTCGTCCTTGATGTAGCCCTCCTTGACGAACTTCACCACCGCGAACCAGTCGGCGTCGTTGTTCGGGAAGACCGCGCCGATGAAGCTGTCGTCGACCCGGTTGCCCATGCTGCGCATGAGCTGCGCCGCGGCCGGCGTGGGCACCCAGACATAGCCGGGCGGCAGCTTCAGGTGGGCCTGGTCGCGCAGGGCGATGTCGGCCGGGCCGGTCTTCTGCACCGCGCGCGCGGCCTTGAACGCGGCCTCCTGCTCGGCTTCGAGCGAGTGGGCCGGCACGGCGGCCGAACTCGGGGGATTGGACGGCGGCGCGGCGGCGGCCGGGCCGGCGGCCAGGACGGCGAACGCGAACAGGACGGCCGCCGACAGGCGGGCCATGGGGATCCTCATGATCTCTCTCCTCGGTTGTTATCGGTTTTGCGAGACGCCGGGAGTCTATCGGGCGAACCGCACGGCGAAAGGGGTGGCTCGACCGCGATGAAAGGCACGCCGGAGCCCGCGCGAAGCCCTGTGCGCCCTCGGTGGCGCCCCCTCGTCATGGCTCTGCGGCACACTAGCCGGCTGTTTCGAAGTGCAACGCTTTTTTCAGATGACCGACACATCACTCCAGGCCGCCGCAGAACACGTCCGCCATGCGATCCGATCGGCCACCGACGGCCTCGTCGGCCGCGACCAGCTGGCCGAGCTGATCGTGCTGGCGGCCGTGGCCCAGGAACACCTGCTGGTGATCGGCCCGCCCGGCACGGCCAAGAGCGCGGTGGTGCGGCGCGTGGCGCAGGCGCTGGGCGGGCGCTACTTCGAATACCTGCTCGGGCGCTTCACCGAGCCCTCGGAGCTGTTCGGCCCGGTCGACCTCAACAAGCTGCGCGCCGGCACCGTCGAGACCGACGTGAGCGGCATGCTGCCGGAGGCCGACGTCGCCTTTCTCGACGAGGTCTTCCTGGGCTCCACGGCCATCCTCAACACCCTGCTGGGCGTGCTCAACGAGCGCCGCTTCCGGCGCGGCCACACGCAGCTGCATTGCCCGCTGCGCGTGTGTGTGGGCGCGGCCAATGCGCTGCCCGACGACGAGAGCCTCGCGGCCTTCGGCGACCGCTTCCTGCTGCATGCCTTCATCGAGCCGCTGCCCGACCACCAGCTCGAGGCCATGCTCAGCGGCGGCTGGCGCTCCGACCATGCGCCGGCCGCGGGCGGCGGCGCGCTGGCGGACCTCGACGTCCTCTGCCGCCATCTGCAGCAGGTCGACCTCGGTGGCGTGCAGCCGGCGCTGGCCAATGCCATCCGCCAGTTGCGGCAGGCGGGCGTGACGCTGTCGGACCGGCGCATCGTGAAGTCGCAGCGGCTGCTGGCCGCCGCCGCGGTGCTGGCCGGCCGCCTGCAGACCAGCGAGGCCGACCTCTGGCCGCTGCTGTACGTGCTGCCGACCCACGAGGCGCAGCAGAGCGCGCGCGACGTGCTGCGCGATGTCTTCGCCAACGCCGCCCATCCGCACCTGCTGAGCGCGGTCGAGGAGGCGACCTTGCAGCCGCTGTCGCGCGCCGCGCGGCTGGCGGAAGCGGCGCGCGGCTGCCTGGCCGAGGAGGCCGCGCCCGGTCGCCTGCGCATCGAGAGCGTGCTGCGCGAGATCGACGCGAACTTCGGCGGCGAGCACCTGCCCGAGGCGCTGGTCGAATGGCGCGGCCGGCTGGTCGAGCGCCTCGCCGTCGCCGCATGAGCCTGGCCGGTTCGATCGACTGGCGCTGGCGGCCGCGCGGCGAGCCGTTGCCTGCGGGCGCCGCGGTGGCCTGGGGCGCGACGGCGCGCGCGTTGCACCAGCGGCTGCTGAAGCTCGAGCCGGCGCAGTGCGAGGGGCTGTCGGCGACCGCGGGTCGCGACCTGCTGGTCGTGGTCGGCCGGGCGGACGCGCTGCCCTGGGTCGACGGTATCGCCTATGCGGGGCCGAGCGAAGCGGCACCGGGCCTGTGGCTGCCGGTGCTCGAGGCGCCCGACCGCCCGATCGACCTGGTGGCGCGCGCGCTGCAGCGCCGCCATCCGCAGCGCCAGCCGCTGCTGCTGTGGCCGCGGCCCGAGGCCGTGCTGCCGCTCGATCGGCTGCTGCCGCTGTCGGCGGCCCTGCTTGCACGCATCGAGGGGCATTGGGAGGGCGTGGCAGCATGAGCGCCGCGCCGGGCCGCCCCAAGCAAGCTCGCACCGCAGTGCGGAGCACGAAGGTACTTCTATGAGCGCCGCGCCGGCCGCCACCGAACTGCCCGAGACGCTGCGGCCATGGCATCCATGGCTGGCCTGGTTCGCGCCCGAGTTGACGGGCGAGCTCGGTGCGCTGCTGCAGCGCATGCAGCCGCTGCTCGGCCGTTTCCGCGGCCAGGTGAAGGCCACGGCGCCCGAGTTCGACGGCCTCGACGACCTGCGCCGGCGCGGCCGCTACGAGCGCCTGCTGGCGACCGAATGGCTGCTGGCGGACGAGCTGCCCGACGAGTTCCTGCGCCGCGCCGCCTCGAGCGAGCACCTGTTCCTGGCCCCGCGCCCGCGTGCGCGCGAGGCCGAGAAGGGCATCGTCGCGCTCTTCGACGCCGGGCCGTTGCAGTGGGGCGCGCCGCGGCTGGGCCAGCTCGCGCTCTGGATCCTGCTGGCGCGGCGCGCGGCGCAGACCGGCAGCCTGCTGCAGTGGGGCACGCTGCAGCAGCCCGGCGTGCTGCGCGACGCCCAGGACGCGAAGCAGCTGCGGGCATTGCTACTGGGCCGCAGCTTCGTGCCCGCCGATGCGGCGCAGGCGGCGACCTGGCGGCTCGCGCTCGACAAGCTCGAGCGGGCGCCCGGCGAGTGCTGGCTGATCGGCGAGGCCGCGGTCGATCCGCCCGCCGCCGAACGCTGGACCAGCCACCGCGTGCGGCTGCGCCGCGCGGTGCAGGGCGACGTGCTCGAGGTCTCGCTGTCCGACGTGGCGGGCGTGCGGCATGCACAGCTGCCGCTGCCCGCGACCAAGGCCGCGGTGCGGCTGCTGAAGGGCGAGTTCGCGCCGTCCCCGCCGAAGGACCTGCACCAGCGCCACCGCGCCCGCGTGTCGCTGCAGCGGCCGCCGGTGATCGGCTGGCAGGGCCGGCACGTGGCGGTGCCGCTGCTCGACCAGCCCGGCGCCGCCGTGTACTTCGTGCCGCAGCAGGGCCAGAAGAAGGCCGGCAAGATCGGCCATCAGCAGTGGCGCGACCAGGCCGCGCCGCTGGCGCTGGCCTTCGGCGGCAAGCGGCTGGGCGGGGTGCTCGACACCGAGGCGGCGATGTACTTCTGGCAGGTGCCAGGCCTCGCCGCGATCGTCGAGGCGCAGGAGGAAGACCGGCTCTCGGCACCGCCCGGCCTCGGCGTGTGGCTGCCGATGGCCTGGCTGCGCCACCGTGGCGTGCAGAAGGTCTGCCTGCTCGACCGCGCCGGCCGGCTGGTGAGCTGGACGGCGCGTGCAGCGAGCCGGCCGAAGCCCGAGGAAGCCAGTCCCGCGTTGGTGGAGCGCAGCGTGCTGTGCATCAGCCAGTGGGCCGACGATGCGCTGGTCTACGTGGCGCGCCGCTCGGGCCAGCTGATGCTGTGCCGCCTCAGCGTCGATACCGGCCCGGCGACCGTGCTGCCGATCGGCACCGCGCCCGAGGACACGCGCGTCTTCCTGGCCGGTGGCACGCGCTGGCGGCTCGGCCTGGGCGCCTGCGCGGTGCGGCTTTCGGCCGACGACGGTGGCGAGGGCCGGGAGCGCTGGCGCATCCATGCGCCCAATCCCGACTACCGGGGACCGTACCGCGAGCACCCGCATGCCTGGCAGTCGTTCGAGGTCGGCGCGCACAAGGGCATGGCGCTGGTCTTCGATGCGCAGAACAGCCGCTTCGCGATGCTGGGCCTCTCGCCCGACCGCAGCGCGCTGGTGCTGCATTCGAGCGCCGGCGCCGAAACCGTCTACCACGCACCCGAGCGCATCGAGAAGATCGCCGTCTGCCCCAACACCGGCCTGGCCGCCATGCTGACCTTGCACCGCAAGCTGATCCTGTTCGACCTGTCGCTGCGCGTGCTGCTGGGCTTCTTCCATGCCGGGGGAGGCGCGAATGGCTGACGCCGGATCGTCGCCGCGCATGCCCGCGGCGCAGGTGCATCGCCCGCTGCTCAAGGGGCGGCAGCCGGTCGCGGGGCTGTGGTTTCCCGCCGACTGGCTGCACGAGGCCGCGCGCGCGCAACGCATCCTCGATGCCTGGCGGCCCGGCGCGCAACTGAGCCGCTTCGAGGCCGGCGACCTGCTGCGCTTCGCGCAGCCGGTGCTGCTCGATGGCGATGCGGCGGCCGGCTGGCCGCTGCGGCGCGAGGGCGCGACGCTGTGCTCCGCGGAACTCGCGAAGGAAGAGCGGGCCCTGCTGCCGGCGGCCGACGTCTGGCTGGTGCAGGGCGGCGAGGTGCGATCACTGCAGTTCGCGCAGGCCGTGGCGGTGGATCCCTCCGAGTGGCTGGCGGGCGGCCCGGCGCTGCTCGACACCTTCGACTGCCGCGAACTCCTGCCCGAGCCCGTGGTGCTCGACACCGAGGGCCGTACGGTGCGCGAACTGCTCGGCGATGCGATCCCGCCCGCGAGCCAGGCGCAGGTGGAGTTCCTGCAGAAGCTGGCGCAGGACGCCAAGGCACGGCGCACGCCATCCGCGACGGAGGGGGGCGCAGAGGGCAAGCCGCCACGGTACTGGCTTGCCTGGATCGCCTTCGCGCTGGTGCTGCTGGGCTTTCTCATGTTCAACGCGCAGCAGCCCGGCGGTTCCTCGTCCGCGACCGCGAGCACCTCGCCGTTCGCCGATGGCTCGGCCGGGGCTTTCCTCGGCGTGATGCTGCTCGTGGCACTCGCGGTGTGGGGACTGCGCGCCTTCCATCGCCGCGCATCGAGGCAGCCGCGCCCGCGGGTGCCGCTGGTGCCCACGCCGCCACCGCCCGTGCAACGCGCCGAACGCACGGTGCCGATGGCGGGGCCGGCCGGTCGGCCCTCGCGCCAGGGCTGGGTGTGGGTGCTGGTGGCGTTCGCGCTGCTGGGGCTCTACCTCGCGGGCGAGGACAGCCGTTCGCCCACGCGCGCCACCACACCGCCGGCTTCTGCTGCGTCGCAGGGCGTGGTGGCGCCCGACGGCACGCTGGCCCTGGTGCTGCTGGCCTCGCTGGTCCTGATCGTGCTCGCGTCCTGGGCCCTCTGGCGCAGGCAGGAGCGGGCCCGCGCGCGCCGGGAGATCGACGTCGCCACCCGCGCGGGCGCGCCGGTGCCGGCGCCCGCCACGCTGCCGCCGCGCGGCGAGGGGCAGCCGCAGCGCTCGCGCTGGCGCGACTGGCTGGCGCGCATGGCGGTCGCGTCGCGGCTGTCGAAGCTGATCGGCCGCCAGCAGGCGGCCTACATGCAGCGCATGCTCAAGATGTTCGACGACGGCGACCTGATGGAGGCGCTGCGCCATGCCATTCCGCTGGGCGGCGAAGGCAACGATGCCTTCGACGGCGGCCAGGCCTTCGGCACGCCGGGCCGGCGCGACAGCCTGTCGCTCAGCGGCGCGCTCGGGCCGCGCTCGAGCATCTACCTGGGCCACGACTTCGAGACGCACCTGCGCCAGCTCTACCGCCGCAGCTTCGAGAAGCTCGATCGCGAGGGCCGCATCGACGAGGCCGTGTTCGTGCTGGCCGAACTGCTGCAGTCGCGCCAGGAGGCGCTCGACTACCTCGAGAAGCACGGTCGCGCGCTGCAGGCGGCCGAACTCGCGCTGACCTGGGACCGCCCGTCCGTGGTGATCGTGCGGCTGCTGTGCCTGGCCGGCGACTGGCGCCGCGCGGTCGCGGTGGCGCGGCGCGACAACGCCTTCGCGCAGGCCGTGCTGCAGCTGCAGGACAAGTGGCCCGATGCCGCGAACCGGCTGCGCCAGGAGTGGGGCGAGGCGCTGGCGCAGCGCGGCGAATGGCTGCGCGCGGTCGACGCGGTCTGGCCGCTGCCGGCGGCGCGCGAGCAGGCCATCGCCTGGCTGCTCGCCGCGGAAGCGGCCGAAGGGCAGCTGGCGGCACGCGCGCTGGTGCAGCGCGCCGTGCTGCTGCCCGACACGCTCGCGGCCTGCGCGCCGCGGCTGCGGGCGCTGCGCGACGACCCGAGGCTGCACCGCGAGCGCGCCGCGCTGGCGACCGAACTGCTCGCGGTCACGCATCACAACGACGGCTCGCGTGGCCTCGCGGCCGCGGTGATTCCCGCGCTGGTGGCCGACCACGCGCATGGCGAGGGGCGCCTCGGGGCCAAGGAGATGCAGGGCTTGCTGCGGCTGCATGCCGACCCGCTGCTGCAGGCGGATATGCCCGGCGGGGAGATGCCGGGGTTGCGGGTCGTGCCGCTGCTGAGTCGGCCCTCGGTGCTGGCGCTCGAGGCGCCCGCGGCCGGCGCGCATCCGGTGCACGACGCGACGCTGCCCGAGCCGGGCCGCTACCTGCTCGCGCTCGGCGAGGCGGGCGTGCTGGTCTGCGATGGCGCGGGACGGACCCTGGCGCGCTTTCCGGTGCCGGCCGACCGGCTCGTCGCCGCGTACAGCGGGCAGGTCGCACTGGCGCTGGCCCGGCGCGACGGGCTGTGGCGCGTGAGCCGTATCGACCTCGTGCAGCGCCGGGTCGTCGATCTCGGGATGGTCGCCGTCGACGGCTTCGGCACGGAGTTCGACGGCATCGGCTGGACCGTGACCCGGGCCAACCGCATCCAGGTGCTCGATACCGCGCATTCGCTGCAGGAGGTGCTGTGGCAGGTCGTCGACCTGCCGGGGCCGGTGCTCGACCTGCGCGTGTCGAATGAGCGCGAGCAGTTCGTGGTCGCCGATCCGTCGGGCACGCCGACGCTCTGGCGCTATGGCGCGGGGCAGCGGCGCCTGCAGGGCCGCGAGGCGATCGCGAAGCCCGAGGGCGTGACGTCGATGCGCCTGCTGCATCCGGATTTCGGTGCCTTCCATCTCATTGCCGAGGACGACGCCGAGGATGACGTCGATGGCGAGGCGAAGCTGCGCCTGCACTGGCACATCACGGCGAACCACGCGGGCGAGCTGCGGGTCTCGGGCCGGGAGGCACGCACGCTGCGCGCGCAGGTCGACATGGCGTGGCTGGTGACGGCGGTGCAGGCGTCCGGGTCGGCGTGCCGGGTGCAGTGGCTGCGGGTGCACGACGGCGGGCTCGCCGCCACGCTGCACTGGCCCGGCGAGTTCGGGCCGCGCATGCGGCCGGTCGCCGATGGCTGGCTGCTGTTCGACGGCGAGGGCCGCGTGCTGCACCTCGACACCGAGTGCAGCACGAGCGTGGGTTTCGGCCTGCGCTGAGTGCCCGCGATTCCTACTTCCAGGGCGTAGGCGCCGGAATCTCGCACACCGGCTCCACATCCACGCTCTTGAAATCGGCCGGCGAGACGATCTCCAGGTACTCCATGTCGGGCGAGTAGTCGAACAGGTAGTGCCGGATGCCGGGGCGCTGGTGCACCACGTCGCCGGCCTCGACCAGGGTTTCCTTGTCCTCGTACATGAAGCGGGCCCAGCCCTTGACCATGATCACGATCTGGAAGTCGGCCTCGTGGCGATGCCAGCCGGTGCCCGCTTCCGGTGCCATGTTGGCCTTGACGAGGTGCGCGATCACCTTGCCGTTGGTGGCGGCGGCCACGCCGAGGTCGCGGTAGAGGAAGAAGTCGCGCAGTCCGCCCGAGACGAATTCGGTGTCGCCCGGTTTGACGTGGGAGAACTGGGTGGCGGTACGGTCCAGCATGGAAGCTCCTTTGCGGCGAGTGGGGATGCTGCGCCGCAGCACGCATAAAGCGTTCCCGCGGCCGACTGCGATATCCCCAAGCCTTGACGCTGGCGCACCGGCTCCAGATACTCAACCGCATGGTTCACTCAGATGCCGCCGCGCCGCCCGCGCCCGTTGCCCTCGATGCCGTGTTCGCCGCGCTCGCCGACTCGACGCGCCGCGCGGTGCTCGAGACCCTGGGCGAGCGCAGCCTCAGCGTGACCGAGCTGGCCGCGCCGCATGCGATGTCGCTCACGGGCTTCATGAAGCACCTGCGCGTGCTCGAGGACGCGGGGCTGATCTCGCGCACGAAGGAAGGCCGTGTCGTGCGCTGCGAGCTCTCGCCGCGGCCGATGCAGGAGGCCGCCGTGTGGCTGTCGCGCTACGAGAAGTTCTGGACCGGGCGCCTCGATGCCTTGGCGCGCTTTCTCTACCACCAGGAGCAAACCGAATGGCGGAACCTGCCAGCCCAGACACCGGGCGTCCCTCCCTCACCCTCCGCCGCCACTACGCCGTCGCGCCCGACAAGGTCTGGCGCGCGTGGACCGACCCGCAAGCGCTGAGGCACTGGTTCGGCCCCGAGGAGATCGTCGCGGTGCCGCATGCCGAGGTCGACCTGCGCGTGGGCGGACGCTTCCGCGTGGCGATGCTGGCGGCCGACGGCGAGACGCACGACGTCAGCGGCACCTACCTCGAGATCGTGCCGCAGCGCCGGCTGGTCTTCAGCTGGGCCTGGCGCAGCACGCCCGAGCGCGAATCGCGCGTCACGGTGCGCATCGAGCCCGATGCGGCCGGCACCGGCTGCGAGCTCGAATTGCTGCACGAGCAGTTCTTCGACCAGGCCGCGCGCGAGGGCCACGAACACGGCTGGACCGGTTCGATGCTGCGGCTCGAGCGTTGGCTGGGCAGGCCGGAACCCGCCGCATGACGGACCCGGTGCGCGCCACGCTCGAGGCGGTCTACCGCGGCGAATCGCGCCGCATCTTCGCCACGCTGGTGCGCCTGCTCGGCGATTTCGACCGCGCCGAGGAGGCGCTGCACGAGGCCTTCCGCGCCGCGCTCGAGCAGTGGCCGGCGCAGGGCGTGCCCGCGAACCCGCGCGCGTGGCTGGTGTCGGCGGGGCGCTTCAAGGCGATCGACGCCATCCGGCGCCAGGCGCGCTTCTCGCCCTGGGACGAGTCGGCCGAGCGCGCCGAGGCGCTGGCCGACCCCGCGCCGGGCTGGGACGCCGACACCGACGAACTCGAGGACGACCGCCTGCGCCTGGTCTTCACCTGCTGCCATCCGGCCCTTTCGCCCGATGCCCAGGTGGCGCTCACGCTGCGCGAGGTCTGCGGACTCGCGACCGAGGAGATCGCGCGCGCCTTCATGGTGCCCGCACCGACCATCGCGCAGCGCATCGTGCGCGCCAAGGCCCGCATCCGCGACGCGCGCATTCCCTACCAGGTGCCCACGCGCACCGAGCTGCCCGAACGGCTCGACGCGGTGCTGCGCGTGGTCTACCTGGTCTTCAACGAGGGCTATGCGGCTTCCTCGGGCGAGAGCCTGACGCGCGCCGATCTCTCGGCCGAGGCGATCCGGCTCGGCCGGCTGCTGGTCGAGCTGCTGCCCGGCGCCGAGGCCGCGCCCGAGGCGCTGGGCCTGCTGGCGCTGATGCTGCTGCACGATGCGCGCCGTGCCGCGCGCACCTCGGCGCAGGGCGAGATCGTGCTGCTCGACCAGCAGGACCGCGGCCTCTGGCACCGCGCGCAGATCGAGGAGGGCGCCGCGCTGGTGGAGCGCGCGCTGCGCTCGCGCCGCTTCGGCCCCTATGCGCTGCAGGCCGCGATCGCCGCGGTCCATGCCGAGGCCGAGCGTGCCGAGGCCACCGACTGGCCGCAGATCGTCGGTCTCTACGACGTGCTGCTGCGGCTCGATCCCTCGCCCGTGGCCGAACTCAACCGCGCGGCCGCGATCGCGATGCGCGACGGTCCGGCCGCGGGCCTGGCGCTGGTCGACGCGCTGTTCGCGCGCGGCGAGCTGACCGACTATCACCTCGCGCATGGCGCGCGGGCCGAGCTGTGCCGCCGCCTCGGCCGGCTCGGCGAGGCGCGCGGCGCCTACGAGCGCGCGCTCGCGCTGGCCCGGCAGCAGCCCGAGCGCCAGTTCCTCGCGCGGCAACTGGCGTCCTTGCCCGGCTAGAAAAATAGTTGCAGTTCGTCGCGCCCGCATGTCGATCCGGCGCCTCGCCGATCGACCAGTGGTGTCCTCATTCCATCCGAAAGGAGATTCCGCATGAAATACCTCTGCCTCGTCCACTGCGACCCGGCCCTGTTCGCCACCCTGTCGCCCGACGAGCGGCGTGCGCTCGACGAAGACTCGATGGCCTACGACCGCGAGCTCGAGAAGAACGGCCACTTCATCGCCGCCGACGTGCTGGCGAACGCCAGGTCCGCCAAGGTCGTGCGCGTGCGCGACGGCAAGGCCTCACATGTCGACGGGCCGTTCGCGGAGGTGCGCGAGCAGCTCTGCGGCTTCATCCTGATCGAGGCGCGCGACCTCAACGTCGCGATCCAGCTCGCGGGCCACATCCCGATGGCGCGCCACGGCAGCATCGAAGTCCGTCCGATCCAGAGCATGGACGCCGCTGAGGGGAATGCCGCATGAAGTACCTTTGCCTGATCTACGAAACCGAGGCTCCGCCGCTCGACATGGCGCACTACATCCAGGAACACATCGACTACGACGCGCAACTGCGCGCGCGCGGCCAGCTGGTCGAGGCCGAGGCCCTGCAGCCGGCCGAGACCGCCACCACCGTGCGCATGCGCCGCGGCCGGCTGTCCGTGACCGACGGTCCCTTCGCCGAAACCAGCGAGCAGCTCGGCGGCTTCTATCTGGTCGAGGCCGGCAGCGAGGAAGAAGCGCTGCGGATCGCGGCCGGCATCCCGTCCGCGCGCAACGGCAGCATCGAGCTGCGGCCGATCCTCTCGTTCGGCCCCGGCCCCGAGGGCCCTCGATGAGCGGCGCCGCGCCGCCGCGCGCCACGGTGCGCGAATGGACCGGCCTGGCCGTCATCGCGCTGCCGTGCATGCTCTATTCGATGGACCTCACGGTGCTGAACCTCGCGATCCCCGCGATCAGCGAGGCGCTCAAGCCCACGGCGGCGCAGCTGCTGTGGATCGTCGACATCTACGGCTTCCTGGTCGCGGGCCTGCTGGTCACCATGGGCACGCTGGGCGACCGCATCGGGCGGCGCCGGCTGCTGCTGATCGGTGCCGTGGCCTTCGGCCTGGCCTCGGTGCTGGCGGCCTTCTCGAACAGCGCCAACATGCTGATCGCCACCCGCGCGCTGCTCGGCGTGGCCGGCGCGACGCTGGCACCGTCCACGCTCTCGCTGATCCGCAACATGTTCCTCGATCCGGGTCAGCGCACGCTGGCCATCGGCGTCTGGATCTCGAGTTTCTCGGCGGGCGCGGTCATCGGCCCGGTGGTCGGCGGCGTGCTGCTCGAATACTTCTGGTGGGGCTCGGTGTTCCTGGTCGGCGTGCCCGTGATGGTGCTGCTGCTGGTACTCGGCCCCGTGCTGCTGCCCGAGTACCGCGACCCCGAGGCCGCGCGGCTCGACCTCGCGAGCGTGGCGCTGTCGCTGGGCGCGGTGCTGCCGGCCATCTACGGCGTGAAGCAGACGGCCGAGCACGGTGCGAGCGCGCTGTCGCTCGCCGCCATCGCGGTGGGGCTGGCCATCGGCTGGCTGTTCGTGCGGCGCCAGCGGCGGCTGGCCGATCCGATGATCGACCTGCGGCTGTTCCGCGCGCCGGCCTTCAGCGTGGCGCTGGGCGCCTACATGCTGTCGTGCTTCGTGATGTTCGGGCTGTTCCTCTACGAAGCCCAGTACCTGCAGATGGTGCTCGGGCTGTCGCCGCTGCAGGCCGGCCTGTGGAGCGTGCCCAGCGCGGGCGCCTTCATCGTCGGCTCGATGGCGGCGCCCGCGCTCACGCGGCGCGTGCGGCCGGCGCATGCGATGACCGGCGGACTCGTGGTCGCGGCACTGGGCTTCGCGCTGCTGGTCGCGCTGCCGGTGCAGGGTGGCCTGGCGTTGCTGGTGGGCAGCATGGTCGTGTCCTCGCTCGGGCTGGCGGTGGTGTTCACGCTGTCGACCGACCTGGTGGTGGGCAGCGCGCCGCCCGAGCGCGCGGGCGTGGCCTCGGCGATTTCGGAAACCAGTTCCGAATTCGGCGGCGCGCTGGGCATCGCCATCCTCGGCAGCGTGGGCGCGGCGGTCTACCGCGCCATGATGGCCGACGCCGTGCCCGCCTCGCTCGGCGATGCCGCCGCGGTCGAGGCCGCGCGCAGCACGCTCGGCGGTGCCGTGGCGCTGGCCGGGCAGCTCGGCGGTGCGGCCGGTGCCGAGCTGCTGGCCGATGCGCGCACGGCGCTGCTGCGCGGCTTGCACCTGATGGCCGGCATCGGCGTGGTGGTGCTGCTGGCCATCGCGGCGCTGCTGGCCGTGGTCATGCGCCGCTCGGGACAAACCCGGCCCGCCGCGGCCGATGCGTTGCCCTGAGGCCGGGCCGGGCCCATACTGGCCGCGTCACCGAACGAACCCCACGGAGAGTCCATGAGCAACGAACTGCGCAAGAAGCTGCACGACCTCGCGGAGCTGGTCGACAACACGCCCGATCCGCAGGCCCGCGCGATCGTCGAGGCGATCCGGCTGCAGACCGCGGTGCTCAACGAGCGGCTGTTCGCGATCGAACTGCAGCTCGGCACGCTGGCGCGGCGGCTCGAAGGCGCCACCGAGTAGGCCGCGCGGGCATTGCCCTCGGGCATTCGGGCGCCGCGCCGCCCGGCCCCGCATTGCGGGGGATAATCCCCGCCCATGAGCGGCAACACCTTCGGACATCTCTTCGCGGTCACCAATTTCGGGGAATCCCACGGCCCGGCCATCGGTTGCGTGATCGACGGCTGCCCCCCGGGCATGGCACTGAGCGAAGCCGACATCCAGGCCGACCTCGACCGCCGCCGTCCCGGCACCAGCCGCCACGTCACGCAGCGCAACGAGCCCGACGCGGTGCAGATCCTCTCGGGCGTGTACGAGGGCAAGACCACCGGCACCCCGATCGCGCTGCTGATCCAGAACACCGACCAGCGCAGCAAGGACTACGGCCAGATCGCCCAGCAGTTCCGCCCGGGCCACGCCGACTTCACGTACCACAAGAAATACGGCATCCGCGACCCGCGCGGCGGCGGACGCTCCTCGGCCCGGCTCACCGCGCCCACGGTCGCGGCCGGCGCGGTCGCCAAGAAGTGGCTGGCCGAGAAGTACGGCATGGTGTTCCGCGGCTGCATGACGCAGATCGGCGAGATCGCGATCCCCTTCGAGAGCTGGGACCACGTGCCGAACAATCCCTTCTTCGCGCCGATCGCCGACGTGAGCGCGCTCGAGGACTACATGGACCGGCTGCGCAAGGCCGGCGACTCCTGCGGCGCGCGCGTGCGCGTGACCGCCACCCGCGTGCCCGTCGGCCTCGGCGAGCCGCTCTACGACAAGCTCGATGCCGACATCGCCTACGCGATGATGGGCCTCAATGCCGTGAAGGCGGTCGAGATCGGCGCCGGCTGGGACAGCGTGACGCAGCGCGGCACCACCCATGGCGACTCGATCACGCCGACCGGCTTCCTGAGCAACAACGCGGGCGGCATCCTCGGTGGCATCAGCTCGGGGCAGGACCTCGAGGTCAGCATCGCGATCAAGCCCACGAGTTCGATCATCAGCCCGCGCCAGTCGATCGATGTGAACAACAACCCAGTCGAGGTGGTCACCAAGGGCCGCCACGACCCCTGCGTGGGCATCCGCGCGACGCCGATCGCCGAGGCGCTGCTCGCGCTGGTCGTGATGGACCATGCGCTGCGCCACCGCGCCCAATGCGGTGACGTGCAGGGCGACAACGAGAAGACCCAGGCCACGTCGCCGCAGGCGTCCTTCCTCTAGTGTCCGCGCCGCCACCCGTGGCCGGGCGCGGCCACCTGTTGGCGTTCGCTGGCCTGTCGGCCAGCTATTTCGCGCACATCGGCTTCTTCAATCCCTACCTGCCGCTGTGGCTCAAGGACCTGGGGCTGCCGATCTTCACCATCAGCCTGCTGGCCTCGGTGCAATCGGTCACGCGCGTGTTCGCGCCCTATGCCTGGGGCGCCCTCAGCGACCACACGGGCCAGCGCGTGCTGCTGCTGCGCATCAGCGCGGCGATCGCGCTGCTCAGTTCCTTCGGCCTGTGGTGGAACGGCGGCGCGTGGTGGCTCGCGCTGGTGCTGCTGCTGATGTTCACCCACACCAGCTCGATGATGTCGCTGACCGAGGCCGCCATGGCGCACCTCGTGGCCGGCGACTGGGGCCGCTACGGGCGCATCCGGCTGTGCGGCTCGGCCGGCTTCCTGGTCACGGTGTTCGTCGCGGGCGAGTGGTTCGACCGCTTCGGCATGAAGCACTTCCCGGCCTGGGCCGCCGGCACCCTGGCCGTGGTGCTGCTCGCCACCCTGCGCCTGCCCGACAGCCGCGAGCCCGTGGCCGCGCACGACGCGCCCGGCGAACCCATCGGCCCGGTGCTGCGCAACCGCGTCGTGCAGTGGTTCTTCGCCGCGCTGTTCTTCCAGGTAATGTCGCACTTCTCGGTGTATGCCTTCTTCTCGCTCTACCTCGATTCGCTCGGGTACGGCAAGAGCACCATCGGCCTGCTGTGGGCGCTGTCGGTGGTGGCCGAGATCGTCTGGTTCTTCCTGCAGGGCCGGCTGATCGGCCTGCTGCCGATGCCGCGCTGGATGCTGGTGTGCGGCATCGCGGCCGTCGCGCGGCTGGGCCTGACCGCCGGCCTCGGCGGCTGGATCGCCGCGCTGGTCGTGGCCCAGTGGCTGCACGCGCTGAGCTTCGCGGCCCACCACACCACCTGCATCGCCGTGGTGTCGCGCCGTTTCCCGGGCCGGCTGCGCGGCCGCGGCCAGGCGCTGTTCACCGTCATCGGCTACGGCTTCGGCGGCGTGCTCGGCGTGCTGCTGGGCGGCGCGGTGGCGCAGGCCTTCGGCTACCGCACGATGTTCGCGCTGGCGGCGCTGCTCGCGGTGGCGGGGACCCTGTGTGCGTGGAAGGTGATGCGGCTGGAGGCCGCGGCGCGGCGGGCTGCCAGCCCGGCGTGATGCGCGGTCAAACCAGCAAGGGCCCGAGGTAGATCGCCAGGGCCAGCAGCCACGACAGCATCGAGCCCAGGAACACCAGCAGCGCCGCCCGCGTGGCCTGCGGCGGCCAGCGCCGCGCCAGCTCCGTGCGCTCGAACAGGGCCTGCAGCAGGAAGCCGCCGTTGCTGCCGGGCAGCGGCAGCAGGTTGAACGCGGCGGCCTTCGCCGCGACCAGGCCGAGCAGCGGCATGAAGTCCAGGCCGCCGGCCGCCTCGGCCGCGAGCCGCAGCAGCCGCTGCGCCTGCCCGAATGGCGACAGCGCGCCCTCGACGTACTGAACGAAGCCGCTGCCGATCTGCCCGAGGCCGTCGAAGGGCGACACCAGCAGTGAGAGCGTCAGCAGCGCGAACGGTCCGGCGCAGCCGATCAGCAGCCGCGTCATGCGCGGCTGGCTGTCGAAGGCATCGCGCTTGGCATCGCCTTCGAGCCCTTCGGCCCCGCCGTCCTTGAGCACGACCGAGCCGGCGAACACCAGCGGCTTGATCCGCAGTGGACCGATGCGCAGCAGCGTCGGACCCCAGCCGTAATGGATCTCCCGGATCGGGATGCCGAAGCGCATCGCCGCCAGCGCGATGGCGCCCAGGTGGAGGGCGGTGCAGAGTGCGGCGGCGAGAGGGATCCAGGCCATGCGGTCTATAGAGGGCGCGCGTGCCCGGCGGTGCGGCGCTTCATTGCAGCTTCGGCCGCAGCACCAGCACCATCGACGACGGCACGGTGCCGTCGTCGGTCAGCGGCATGCGGTCGGTCCTGAGGATCGCGCGCAGCGCGGCGGCATCCCATTCGGGAACGCCGCTGGCCTTCGACAGCCTGGTGTCCATGATTCGCCCGTCCGGTCGCAGCGCCAGCGTGTATTCGACTGCCGGATTGCCAGGCACGTCATTGGAGAACGCGATGTTCGGGCGGACCGCCGCCGTGACCCTGTCGCCGTAGCTGCGGCGCGGCGCGGGCGGCGTTGCCGTGCCCGGCGGCCGGTCGGTATCGTTCAGCGTGAACTGGATCGAAGCCTTGTACCAGGCGCCCACGCTGCGGCCGTCCGTGCCCTTCCTCGGAACGACCCGGGCCTCGCGCACCGCATCGATGGCGGCGTTGTCCAGGCGCGCGTAACCCGAGCCCTGCAGCACCACGGCATCGCTCACCGCGCCTTGGGCATCGGCCCGGACCTTGAGCGTGACGGTCCCTTGTTCGCCGAGCCGCTTCGACATGGCGGGGTAGATCGGGCGTGGGGCGCTCGTGTACCTGGCGGCCGGCGGATCGGGTTCGATCGACGGGCGCTGGGGTGCCGGGATGGCGGGGGTGTCGGAAGCCTCTGCCTGTGCAGCGGGCAACGGTTGCGAGGACTGCCGGGCGCGTGCATTGCGCAAGAGATCCTGGACGGCGGCTGCTCCTGCACGCTGCGCGGCCTGCTCGGTCGGCGACGCAGGCTGCCCCGAGGGTGCGGCCTTCAGCAGCACGATCAGCAGCACCACGCCGCAGAAAGCAACGAACCAGGTCACCATCTGCGAGGTGCTGACCGAGTCGTCGTAGACGGGCGCCTTCGGGTTGGTGCACGTCAGGTCCGCGTTGCGTTCGTTCCAGGCCTCGATGTTCGCGGTGTTCGAGGTCAGGCGCAGCCAGGTCGGGTAGTGGGCTGCCGCATGCATGACCGGTCTGAGCCCCAGCGCCAGCATCCGAGGCTCGGGCCGTGCCGTGCGCCGCAGCAGTTCCAGGTACTCCAGCTGGCTATCGCGTGCGAGCGGCGCCTGCTGCCCCTGCGCATCCTGCTCGACGATCGCGCGGTCCACCACCTGCCCGGCCTGTCCCAGCCGCAGCAGCCGCGCCGAGTCGGTGCGCCAATCGAAGAAAACGAGCGCGGCCTCGAACAGGTGTTCGTGGCCGGGCCGCCAGCCGCAGGCCAGCAGGTGGGCGATGTTGGCCTCGAACAGGAAGCGCGCGTCCATGTCGAGCAGGCGCGGGTCCTCGAGCGTGTGTTCGAGCAGCGCGGTGGCTTCGGGGGCGCTGCGCAGCGGCTCCTGCTGCAGCTGGGTGTCGAGCGCGACGAGGATGTCGCGCACGGGGTCGGCGCGCGGTTCGGCGGGGGTCGGGGGCGGTGCCGGTTCGGGGGCGGCCTCGACCACGGCTTCGGGCGGTGAGGACGGGGAGGGCGGCGCTTGCGCCGCCTCGGCCCCCTGCACGTCCCGCGCCTGCCGTGCCCAGTGCAACGCGGCCTCGTAGGCCTCGCGCAACTGCTGGAACTGCAGCGGCTGCGCCGCCTGGTCGATCTGCTTGAGCTGCACCGCATAGGCGCGCCGCACGGCGCGCTCGTCGGCATCGGCGCGCAGGCCGAGCTCGAGCAGGAAGCCGGGGACCTCGGTCATGGTCGTCGCCCCCGTCTCAATCGGCCAGCGGGCCGTCGCGCTCGATCTGCTCCAACTGCTCCTGGAACTGGCGCTGCATCGCCGCGATCTGCCGCTTGTCCTGCAGCGCCAGCACGCGTTCGAATTCGGCGATGCGGATGCCCAGCCACTCGCGCACGTCGCCGCGCAGCTGCTGGTAGATGCGCTCGGCGCGCGCCAGCAGGGTGCGGTTCTCGATGCGGTCGCGCGGATGGATCTTGAGCGCGCTCAGCGCCGCCAGCCGTTCCTTGATCTCGGCCTCGCTCAGCAGGCCCGGATTGCCCTCGATCAGCAGGCTGAAGGTCTCCTGCGTCTTCTGCACCGTGGCCTCGACCTGCAGCAGGCCGTTGACGTCGTAGGTGAAGCGCACCTCGACCGCGGCATCGCCCGGGGACGCTCCCGCGCCCAGGCTCGGCAGCGGCACGTGCAGGGTGCCCAGGTGCACGTTGTCGCGCACCATGCGCGACTCGCCCTGGAACACGTGCAGGTCGACCGAGGTCTGGCTGCCGGAGTTCGGCACGTAGCTCTTCGAGCGGCTCACGGGCACCGTGCTGTTGCGCTCGATGATCGGGTCGAAGTGGCCGTGCGTCACCGTGGTGTCGCTGAGCCAGCGGCTGACCGCCACGCCCAGCGAGTAGGGCGCCACGTCGGTCATCACCACTTCCTTGAGCGCCGCGTCGCGCGCCTTCAGGCCGGCCTGTACCGCCGCGCCGCGTGCCACCACCTCGTCGGGGTTGAAGTCGATCGAGGGGAAGCGGCCGAACATGGTGGTGGCCAGGCGCCGCACCACCGGCATGCGGGTGGCGCCGCCGGCCAGCACCACCGCGTCGAGCTCGCCGGCGCGCAGGTTGGCGTCGCGCAGCGCGCGCTCGACGGGCGCGCGCAGCCGCTTGAGCAGCGCGGCGCAGGCCTGCTCGAGCGTGCCTTCGTCGAGCGCCAGCCGGTGTTGCGCCGCCTCGTGCGCGACCACGATCTCGGCCGTCGGCTGCGTGCTCAGCGCGCGCTTGGCGGCCTCGGTCTGCGCGGCCAGGCGCTGCATGAAGTGGGCATCGGTGCGCAGGCTGGCTGGCAGCTTGTTGCGCTCGAAGAAGAGCGCGATCAGCGCCTCGACGAAGTCCTCGCCGCCCAGGAAGTTGTCGCCCGCCGAGGCGCGCACCTCCATCACGCCCTCGAACATCTCGAGGATCGACACGTCGAAGGTGCCGCCGCCGAGGTCGAACACCAGGAAGCGGGTTTCCGCGCTCATGTCGTGCATGCCGTAGGCCAGCGCGGCGGCGGTCGGCTCGTTGAGCAGCCGCTCGACCTTCAGGCCCGCGAGCTCGCCCGCGGCGCGCGTGGCCTTGCGCTGGGCATCGGAGAAGTAGGCCGGCACGGTGATCACCGCCTCGGTGACCGGCTCGCCGAGCATCGCCTCGGCATCGGCCTTGAGCGAGCGCAGCACCAGCGCCGACAGTTCCTCGGGCCGGAACTCGCGCTTGCCCAGCCGCATCGTCTTGTTGCTGCCCATGTAGCGCTTGAACACCGCGGCCGTGCGCTCGGGATGCGTCTGCAGCCGCTCGCGCGCCGCCTTGCCGACCAGCACCGAATCGTCCTCGTCGATGCTGACGCACGAGGGCGTCAGGTACTCGCCGAGCCCATTGGGCACCAGCACGGAAGCGCCATCCCGCCACACCGCCGCCAGGCTGTTGGTGGTGCCCAGGTCAATTCCAACGATCATTCTTCTCGCCCCTTCGCGGGTCCCTCTTCTGTTGCCCTCCATCGTATGCCAGGGCGTCGCGGCGCCGGGCGAAAGACGGCCTCGAAAAGCAAAAACGCCGCGAACCTTTTCAGGCGCGCGGCGCGATGGCTTCGCTCCCGGATCACCGGGAGCCCTGTCGGATCGTCAGTTCACCAGACCGATCTGGATGTAGCCGGCCACGGGGCCGCCTCGAGCGCCGACGACGGCCGAAATGATGCCGTCCTGGACGCCGAAGTAGCGGTCCGTGCCCGATTGGTTGATGCCCTTGATGCCGGCGATGGAGGCGCTGGTGATGTTGAGCGGATAGCCCACCGCGTAGACGGTGGCATCGGGCTGCGCCAGGACGGTCTCGTAGGTGGTGGCCGTGAACTTCAGCGTGCCCCAGCGGCCGGCGGTGTCGCCACCGCTGGCGGTCGTGGCGCCCCAGGTCGAGGATTCGACCAGGCCGATACGGAACAGCGCGTCGTTCGGCGCCCTGGGGTTGGTGCCGGCGGACAGGTACACGTTCTTGCCCGCGACGCGCGCGATCGAGAACGTGCCCGTGTCCGTGGGGTCGGTCACCCTGGTGATGTTCCATGCGTCGGGCGTTGCGCCGGGCGTCACGTTGTAGGTCAACACGGAAGCCGGCGAGCAGCTGGCGGGCGCGGTGATCGCCACCTCGTTGCACAGCAGGAACACCGTACCGCCGCCCGTCACGCGGGCCTGGCGGATGTTCGAGTCGCGCACGCTGGGCAGCACGCCGATACCGAGGCGGTTGTAGTCACCGTCCAGGTCGCTCTGCTTGGTCACGAGCGCGCGCGACGCCACGAAGGGCTGGACCGCATACGTGTTCGGAACGCCCGCGGCTTCGAAGGGGAAGCTGCCGACCACCGTGTCGGTGACCATGCGGAAGCGCGTGTTGACCGCCTTGGCGGTGCTGCGCGACGACTTGAACAGGTAGCTGCCGGCTTCCGTAAGGTCGGCGCTGAAGCTGTCCTCGACGGCCACGCCTGCGTTGTCGGTCATGACGTAGAACTGCGCGTCGAAGTTGAGCGCCAGCTTCTGCCGGGTGCCGTTGGTCGCGAAGACGCTGTAGGTCCCGTTGCTCGCGTTGCCGGCGGAAACGTTGAAGACGGCATCCTTGACCTGGGCCGCGTCGGCGCTCGCCTTGGCGCTCACGGTGAAGACGGCCGCCGCGGTGGTGTTGTTGACGATCTGTGCCGACCACTGGCTGCTCGAGATCGCAGCCTTGCGCACGGTGACGGCGCCTTCGGGCGTCGAGCTGTTGTTCCAGCCGGTGCCTTGATTGGGTGTCAGCGTGACCATGTCGCCGGGCTTGATCGAATACTTGCCACCGGCATCCGCGGTGACGGTTTTTCCGTTCACCTCGACGGCGAGGGTCATGGGGGTCGAGGGCACGATCGGGAAGGGCAGGCCTCCACCGCCCCCTCCACCACCTCCTCCGCATCCCGCCAATACCCCGACCAGTGCGGCTGTCGTCGCCGCATGCGCAAACCATTTCATTCCTGTTTTCCCTCAGTGTTTCTTGGAGTTATCGCGGCCATCGACCTGACGGCCGTCGACCGTCAAATCGTAAGCGGATAAATCAAGATGTAAGAAAAAAGGGAGGAAGGGAAAACCCTTGGAATCCGAAGGAAATGCAAATGAAATCCGGTGGCTGCCTCGATCCGCTATTTGTCGCTACTTACTTCTTCTTGCTCCGTTTCGCCGCCTTCTGCGGCTTGACCACCACCGCCGACACCGCCGGGTCGCTGCTGCGCCTGGCCTTGCCCGACTGCTTCTCGAAGCGCGCGAAGTACTCCGAGGCCAGCTTGCGCAGCGAGCGCCCGATGTTGGCGTAGTCGTACTCGTTGAGGTTGGCCAGCGAGACCCGGCCCGAGGCGTGCTTGCCGCCGAAGCCGCGGCCCGGCAGCAGCACGATGCCGGTCTCCTCGGCGATGCGGAACAGCGCCTCGTTGGGCTGCAGCTGGGTCACGATCCAGTCGCCGAAGCGCTCGCCGTGCATCTGGGTGGCGATCTCCTGCAGGTCGAGCAGGTGGTAGTAGCTCACCGAGTTCGGGTCGGCCGACAGCGGCAGCCCGAGCTCGCGGTAGAGCGCCTCCTTGCGACGCTTCACGATGCGCTTCATCGCGTGCTTGTAGGCCTCGGGTTCGTCCATCAGGCAGAACAGCGAGAACATCACCATCTGCGCCTGCACCGGCGTCGACAGGCCGGCCGTGTGGTTGAGCGCCACGGTGCGGCTGTCGGCCACCAGCCGGTCGATGAACTTGAGCCGGCGCGGCTCGGTGGTGATCGAGCTGTAGCGCGCGTCGAGTTCCTTCAGCGCCGCCTCGGGCAGGGCCGCGATCTGGTGATCGAGCACGTTGTCCTCGTGCGTGGCCACCACGCCCATGCGCCAGCCGGTGGCACCGAAGTACTTCGAGAACGAATACACGAGGATGGTGTTGCGCGGGCAGATCGCGAACAGCGAGCGGAAGTCGTCGGCGAAGGTGCCGTAGACGTCGTCGGTGAGGATGATCAGGTCGGGCCGCTGCTTGACGATGTCGGCGATGTAGCCCAGCACCTCGTCGCTGATCTTCACCGAGGGCGGGTTGCTCGGGTTGCACAGGAAGAAGGCCTTGACCTTCGGGTCGAGCAGCTTCTGCAGCTCCTTCTTCGTGTACTGCCAGCCGTTCTCGGACGGCGCGTCGATCAGCGCCTCGATCAGCTGGTAGTCGTTGAGGTGCGGGATCTCGATGTAGGGCGTGAAGATCGGCATGCCCAGCGCGATGGTGTCGCCGGGCTTGAGCAGGTTGTTCTCGCGCAGGCTGTTGAACAGGTAGGTCATGGCGGCGGTGCCGCCTTCCACCGCGTACATGTCGAACCTGCCGACGAAGGGATGGGTGCCGATCATCTCCTTGTGGATGTACTGGCCCACGATGATCTCGCTCAGCCGCAGCATGCGGTCGGGCACCGGGTAGTTGCAGCCCAGGATGGCCTCGCACATCTCGTAGATGAAGTCGCCGGCCGACAGGCCGAGCTGGTCGCGCACGTACGAGACGGCGGCCTCGATGAAGCGCACGCCGGGCCGGCCCGCGTTGGCCTTGGTGAAGATCTCGAAGCGCGCCTCGATGCCCTCGCGCTGCGGGAAGCCGCCCACGCCCTCCATGTAGACGAAGGAGCGCTCGCTCTCGGTCATGGCGAATTCGCCGAACGCGAAGAAGCCGTGGCGCGGCGTGGTCGCGAGGAAGTTCGGATTGCCGCGCCCCGCGTTGAGCATCAGGCGGTCGCCCTGGCTGGCCACCTGGATCAGCGCGTCCTTGAGTTCGAAGGGGCTCAGGCCGCTGAGTTTTTTCACGTCGCCGAAATCCATGGAAAGGCTCCTTGGTTGTGAGTAAGGCAGGAAAGGAAGAAGAGGGAGGGCGTGCTCAGACCAGCGCGACGATCAGCGGCCCGAGCAGCGTGAGGAACACGTTGGCCAGCGCGTAGGTGATCGCGAAGGGCACGGTGGGGATCGAGTTCTCGGCCTTGTCGAGCACCTCGCCGAAGGCCGGGTTGGCGCTGCGCGAGCCGCTGAGCGCGCCCGCGAAGATCGCGGTGTTGGCATAGCGCAGCACGTAGCGGCCGAACAGCATCGTGAGGATCATCGGCACGATGGTCACGACCACGCCCACGCCGAAGATCGTGAGCCCGTGCTGCTTGACGGTCTGCACCGCCTGCAAGCCCGACGACAGCCCCACCACCACCACGAAGCCGGCCAGGCCCAGGTCCTTGAGCAGCTGCACCGCGCTGGGCGGCAGCGCGCCGAAGGTCTGGCGCCGCGCGCGGTACCAGCCGAACAGCAGGCCGGAGAGCAGGGCGCCGCCGCCGGCACCGAGCGTGAGCGGAATGCTGCCGATCTTCGCGCTCAGCAGGCCCACCAGCAGGCCGACCACCAGGCCCGCGCCGAGGTAGACGAAGTCGGTCTTGGCGCTCGGCACGATCACGTCGCCGACGATCGCGGCCACGCGCTTGACGTCCTGCTCGGCGCCGAAGATCGTGACAACGTCGCCGGCCTGCACCACGGTGTCGGGCTGCATCGGCAGCACCTGGCCCATGCGGCTCAGCTGCACCACGAAGATGCCGTGGCGCACGCCGCCCGCGGTGGCCTCGCGGATCTGCGCCACGGTCTTGCGCTCGAAGTCCTTGTTGGTCAGCACGATGTCGCGCTTGTGCATGGTGAGTTCCATGCCCTCGACCGCGTAGACCTCCTTGCCCAGCAGCGGCGCGCTCGCCACCACCGCGTCGCGCCGGCCCACGGCCAGCACGATGTCGCCGCGGCGCAGCGCGAGCGTGGGGCTGACCTCGACGAAGCGGCCGTCGCGCTTCACGCGCTCGATGGTGATGGTGGTGGCCGGGTCGGCGTTCTCGATGTCGGCCACGGTGCGCTGCGGGTCGGCCGTGAGCTCGTAGATGCGGCCCACCAGCGAGGGCGCGGCTTCCTCCTGGTCGGCGCCCAGCACCTTCACGCCGGCCTGCATCGCGGTCTCGGCCGCGATCGCGTCGTCGCGGATGGTGCGGCCCATGAACTTGGGCAGCAGGTTGACGCAGACGATGATCGCGCCGAAGGAACCGAAGACGTAGGTCACGGCATAGCCGATCGCCACGTTGGCCTGCAGCCGCGCGGTCTCGGCCGCGTCGAGGCCGAGCTTGGCGATCGCGTCGCCGGCCGTGCCGATGATGGCCGACTGCGTGAGGCCGCCGGCCGCCACGCCGGCCGCCAGGCCCTTGTCGAGCCCGAACCACTTGGCCATGACCACCACCGTGGCCAGGCCGGTGGCCGCCATCACCGCGGCCAGGATGATCTCCTTGATCGATTGCCGCCCCAGCGAGCTGAAGAACTGCGGCCCGCTCTCGAAGCCCACCGCGTAGATGAAGAGCGCGAACAGCACGGCCTTCACGCCGGCGTCGACCTGCACGCCGACCTGGCTCACGATCACCGCCACCAGCAGCGAGCCGGCCACGCCGCCGAGCTGGAACTTGCCGAACTTGATCTTGCCGATCCAGTAGCCGACCGCCAGCGAGAGGAAGAGCGCCATCTCGGGCGACTTCTTGAATGTTTCGTGCAGCCATTCCATGGATCAGCTCCTTCCAGGTTTCAGATTCATTTCGCCGCGTGGTGCACCAGGCCGGCCAGCGCGACGATCAGCGGTCCCATCAGCGGCAGCACCACGTTCGAGATCGCATAGGTGATGGTGTAGCCCAGCAGCGGCGTGGCATTGCCGGCCGCGTTCTGCACCGCGCTGAGGGCCGGCGTGCTGCACTGCTGGCCCGCGATCGCGCCCAGCAGCACCGGTGCCTCGAGCTTGAGCAGCCGGTGGCCGATGAACAGCGACAGGCTCGCCGGCACCACCGCCACGGCCACGCCGACCAGCGGCAGCGCCACGCCGAACTTCTTGATCAATGCCAGCGCCTGCGGCCCCGAGGCCAGGCCGACGCAGGCGATGAAGGTGGCCAGGCCCAGGTCCTTCATCAGCGCCAGCGCATCGGGCGGCACGCTGAGCCGGTGCGGGTTCTTCGCCTGGTACCAGCCGAAGGCCAGGCCGGTGAGCAGCGCGCCGCCGCCGGTGCCGAGCGAGAACGGGATGCCGCCGAGCTTGACGCTGAAGCCGCCGATGAAGACGCCGAGCAGGATGCCCGCGGCCGCGAAGCTGATGTTGCTGCGCGTCGAGGCCATCACCCGGTCGCCGGCCAGCGGCAGCGCGCGCGCCACCTCGTCGACCGGACCGTAGAGCTGGAGCACGTCGCCGCGCGCGAGCCGCAGGTCGCCCAGCAGCGGCATCGCATGGCGGTCGCGCGCCAGGCCCGTGACCTGCACCGAGGGCGGCAGCGCCGCGGCCAGCTCGCGCAGCTCGCGGCCGAACCACTCGCGCCGGTTCAGCACCGCCTCGGTGGTCTCGACCACCGCGTCGAAGGCCGTGGTGTCGGCGAACTCGCGGCCCAGCAGCTCGGCCACGTTGACCAGCGCCGCGCGGCGGCCGATGGCCAGCACCCGGTCGTGGGCGCGCAGCCGCAGCGCGGGTTCCACCGCCAGGCTCTGGCCGGCGCGCAGCACGCGCTCGATGTGGGCCTGGCCGCCGAGGATCGTGGCCAGCTCGCCGATCGAGCGGCCGCGTCCCGTCGTCACCTCGAACACGCGGCCGACCATCTCGGGCACGGCGCTCGCGGTGCCGGGATCGTCGCCGCCGCCGCCCATGGTCTTCCAGAGGCGATCGGCCTCGGCACGCAGGTCCACGCGCAGCAGCAGCGGGAATATCTGGCTCGTGAAGACCACGATCGCGATCAGCCCGAACACGTAGGTGATGGAGTAGGCCGTGACCACGTTGGCCTGCAGCTGCTGCATGTCCGCCGCGGGCAGGCCGAGCTTGGAGATCGCGTCGGTGGCCGTGCCCACCACCGCCGATTCGGTGGCCGCGCCGGCCATCAGCCCGGCGGCCGTGCCCTGGTCGAGCGACAGCAGCACGGTGGCGCCCAGCACCAGCGCGAGCACCGCCACCACCTCGACCAGGCACAACAGGCCCAGGCGCAGGCCCTTGGCGTCGAGGTTGGCGAAGAATTGCGGGCCGCCCGCATAGCCGAGCGCGAAGATGAACAGCATGAAGAACACGTTCTTCACGCTGTCGTCGACCCGGATGCCGAGCTGGCCGACCACCAGCGCGGCGATCAGGGTGCCGCAGATGCCGCCGAGCTGGATCGGTCCGAAGCGGATGGCGCCGACGGCATGGCCGATGGCGAGCACGAGGAACAGCGCGATTTCGGGCTGGGTTCTCAGCAGTTCGACGACCTCGCCACTCACGCGTGCTTGACCTCCAGATGCTGAGTCATTCTGTCGGTAATGCGAGTAAATGCAAGTAACTGTTTCGTTTGACAGGCGTCCAAATCCCGGGCTGCGAGCCGAATCCTTGCCGCTTCCTGTGCGGGTTTTCGATAACTAAATCATCTTGATTTAGTCGTTTCCTTCGCCGATAGTCCGCTGGCGCCCGGCCCGGCGACGCCCTCCGCATGGCGACCCGGCCGGATTCCGAGAACCAACAGGGCGGTCCGATCCAGCCGCCCGCCCAAGGAGAGACAACCCATGCCCCGCATCCGCTGCATCCTGGCCCTGGCGGCCGCGTCCGTCGCCGCATCCACCGCCTTCGCCGCCGGCGAACCCGTGATCGGCCTCGTCACCAAGACCGAGACCAACCCCTTCTTCGTGAAGATGAAGGAGGGCGCGCAGGAAGAGGCCAAGAAGCTCGGCGCCAAGCTGCTGTCGGGCGCGGGCAAGGCCGACGGCGACAACGCGGGCCAGATCACGGCGATGGAGAACATGATCGCGGCCGGCGCCAAGACCATCCTGATCACGCCGAGCGATGCCAAGGCCATCGTGCCGGCGATCAAGAAGGCGCGCGACAAGGGGATCATGGTGATCGCGCTCGACAGCCCGGCCGATCCGCCCGAGGCCACCGACGCGCTGTTCGCCACCAACAACTACACGGCCGGCGTGCTGATCGGCGAATACGCCAAGGCCGCGATGGCCGGCAAGACGCCGAAGATCGTCGCGCTCGACCTGCTGCCGGGCCACCCGGTGGGCGCGCAGCGCCACAACGGCTTCATGAAGGGCTTCGGGCTGGCCGCGAACGACGCCAAGTCGAACGAGCTCTCGAAGGCGCCCGAGATCGTCTGCATGGCCGACAGCTTCGGCGACCAGGCCAAGGCCCAGACCGTGATGGAGAACTGCCTGCAGAAGGCGCCCGACGTGAACCTGGTCTACACCATCAACGAGCCCGCCGCGGCCGGTGCCTACAACGCGCTCAAGCGCGCGGGCAAGGAGAAGGGCGTGCTGATCGTCTCGGTCGACGGCGGCTGCCAGGGCATCAAGGACACCAACGCCGGCATCATCGCCGCGACCTCGCAGCAGTACCCGCTGAAGATGGCCGCGATGGGCGTGGCGGCGGGCGTCGAATTCGCCAAGACCGGCAAGAAGGCCTCGGGCTACGTCGACACCGGCGTGACCCTGATCGCGGGCAAGAGCGTGGCCGGCGTCGAGAGCAAGGACACCAGGACCGGCGCCGAGCTGTGCTGGGGCAAGAAGTAAGCAGACAGCCCCAGGGAGGCACATCGATGGCGAAATCCGCAACGCACCACATCCCGTGGGGCGCCCTCGGGCCGTGGCTGGCCCTGCTGGGTGCCTGCATCTTCTTCGCGACCCAGTCCGACCGCTTTCTCACCGGCGGCAACCTCTCGCTGATCCTGCAGCAGGTGATGGTGGTCGGCGTGATCGCGATCGGCCAGACGCTGATCATCCTCACGGCCGGCATCGACCTGTCGTGCGGCATGGTGATGGCGCTGGGCGGCATCATCATGACCAAGTTCGCCACCGAGCTCGGCCTGCCGGTCCCGGTGGCCATCCTCTGCGGCATCGGCGTGACCACGCTGTTCGGCCTGCTCAACGGCCTGCTGGTCACGCGCATCAAGCTGCCGCCCTTCATCGTGACGCTGGGCACGCTGAACATCGCGTTCGCGATCACGCAGCTGTATTCGTCCTCGCAGACCATCACCGACCTGCCGGCCGGCCTCACGGGCCTGGGCACCACCTTCACCATCGGCAGTGCCGAGGTGGCGTGGGGCTCGGTGCTGATGGTGGCGCTCTACGGCCTCGCCTGGTTCGTGCTGCGCGAGACCGGCGCCGGCCGCCACATCTACGCGGTGGGCAACAACGCCGAGGCCACGCGGCTGGTCGGCATCCCGACGCAGCGCGTGCTGCTGGGCGTGTACGTGGCCGCGGGCGTGTTCTACGGCATCGCCTCGCTGCTGTCGGTGGCGCGCACCGGCGTGGGCGACCCGAACGCGGGCCAGACCGAGAACCTCGATGCCATCACGGCCGTGGTGCTGGGCGGCACCAGCCTGTTCGGCGGCCGCGGCATCGTGCTCGGCTCGCTGATCGGCGTGCTGATCGTGGGCGTGTTCCGCAACGGGCTCACCTTGATGGGCGTGTCGTCGATCTACCAGGTGCTGGTGACGGGCGTGCTCGTGATCCTCGCGGTGGCGGCCGACCAGCTCTCGCGCAAGGGGGCCCGCTGATGAACGCCGTGACGAACCCGAAGGTGGTGATGCAGGCCCGGGGCCTGGTGAAGCGCTACGGCCAGGTCACCGCGCTCGATGGCGTCGACTTCGAGCTGCGCGAAGGCGAGATCCTCGCGGTGATCGGCGACAACGGCGCGGGCAAGTCCTCGCTGATCAAGGCGCTGTCGGGCGCGATCGTGCCCGACGAGGGCCGCATCCTGCTCGACGGCCGGCCGGTGCAGTTCCGCAATCCGCTCGACGCGCGGCGGGCCGGCATCGAGACCGTCTACCAGGACCTGGCCGTCGCGCCCGCGATGACCATCTACGAGAACCTGTTCCTCGGCCGCGAGCTGCGCCGCCCCGGCTTCCTCGGCAACGTGCTGCGCATGCTCGACAAGAAGAGGATGCTGCAGGAGAGCGCGGCCCGCATGGCGGACCTCAAGGTCGGCATCCAGTCGATGACGCAGGCGGTCGAGACCCTCTCGGGCGGCCAGCGCCAGTGCGTGGCGGTGGCGCGCAGCGCGGCCTTCGCGCGCCACGTGGTCATCATGGACGAGCCCACCGCCGCGCTCGGCGTGAAGGAGGGCAACATGGTGCTCGAGCTGATCCGCCGCGTGCGCGACCGCGGCCTGCCCGTGGTGCTGATCAGCCACAACATGCCGCACGTGTTCGAGGTCGCCGACCGCATCCACGTCGCGCGCCTGGGCAAGCGCGCCGCCGTGCTCGATCCGAAGAAGATCAGCATGAGCGACACCGTGGCCGTGATGACCGGCGCCATGCTGCCGAGCGCCTTGCCCGCGGAGGCGCATGCCTGATGCCGCGCCCGCCGCGCGCATGCCCGACCTGCTGCGCCCGCGCGGCTCGAACCAGGTCGGCATGCGCCAGTTCAACGAGCGCACCGTGCTGCAGGCGCTGCGCGTGCACGGCAGCCTGCCCAAGGCCGACCTCGCGCGCCTCACCGGCCTGAGCGCGCAGACCATCGGGCTGATCACCGCGCGGCTCGAGGAGGACGGCCTGATCGTCAAGCAGAGCCGCGTGCGCGGCCGCATCGGCCAGCCCTCGGTGCCGCTCGCGCTCAACCCCGACGGCGCCTTCGCGATCGGCGTCAAGGTCGGCCGGCGCGGCGCCGAGTGGCTGTTGATCGACTTCACGGCCCAGGTGCGCGAGCGCCACGCGATGGCCTACGACTTTCCCGATGCCGAAGCGCTGCTGCCCGCCATCGCGCAGCACACCCACCGGTTGCGCGATGGCCTCGGACCCTTGGCTGCGCGCACCGTCGGCGTGGGGCTCGCCGCGCCGTTCCTGCTCGGCGGCTGGCACCGCACGCTCGGGCTGTCGAAGGCGCAGTCCGACCTGTGGAACGGCATGGACCTGGGCGCCGAGGTGCGCCAGCGCACCGACCTGCCGGTGATCTTCGCGCGCGACACCGTCGCGGCCTGCGTGGCCGAGCTGGTGAACGGGCGCGGCCACGACCTGAAAAGCTTTCTCTACGTGTTCGTCGACACCTTCGTCGGCGGCGGCCTGGTGCTCAACTCGCACCTGCACGGCGGCGCGCACGGCAATGCCGGCGCGCTCGCCTCGCTGCCGATGCAGCGCGTGCGCGGCGCCAAGCGTGATGGCGATGGCGACGCGGCGCCGCCGCAGCTGATCGCCGAGGCCTCGCTGTGGGAGCTCGAGCAGCGGCTGCAGCGCGAGGGCGTCGACCCCGACGCGGCCTACGACGAGCGCGCGCTGCAGCCGCCGTTCGCCGACGCCACCGCGGCCTGGCTCGCCTCGGCCGCCGAGGCGCTGGCCCATGCGATCGCGAGCGGCACCGCGATGCTCGACCTGGCCGACGTGGTGATGGACGGCTCGATGTCGCGCCCGCTGCAGCAGGCGCTGCTCGAGGCCACGCGCGCCGCGCTCGACGGCTGCAACTGGGAGGGCCTGTGGCGCCCGCAGCTGCATGGCGGGCGCGTCGGCGCGCAGGCCTGCGCGCTGGGCGGCGCGATGCTGCCGCTGCACGCCAACTTCGCGCCCGATCACGACGTGTTCCTCAAGGCCGGTTGAAGACCGGCCGGCACGCGGGCATGCCCGAGAATCGCCGCATGCCCCACGCCGTCTCCCTGCTGCGCGCCGAACGCCTCGCGCGCAGCGTCAAACCCTTCCTGGCCCGTGGCGGCTTCAAGCGCGAACGCTGCGCCGGCTGCCGGCTCGCGCCCAGCCATTGCCTGTGCGCGCTGCGGCCCTCGATGGCCACGCGCGCGGGCGTCTGCCTGATCATGGGCGACATCGAGGCGCTCAAGCCCAGCAACACCGGCTGGCTGATCGCCGACGTGGTCGAGGACACCTTCGCCTTCGGCTGGTCGCGCACCGAGGCCGATCCCGCGCTGCTGGCCTTGCTGGCCGATCCGCAATGGCAGCCGTACGTGGTGTTTCCGGGGCAGTACGCCGCGCCCGGGCGGGTGGTGCAGACCGTCGCGCCGCCCGAGGCATCGCCAGGCGGCCCCGCGAAGCGCCCGCTGTTCGTGCTGCTCGACGGCACCTGGGCCGAGGGGCGCAAGATGTTCCGGCGCAGCGCCTACCTCGCGCAGCTGCCGGTGCTGAGCCCGGTGCTCGCACGCAGCACGCAGTACCGGCTGCGCCAGTCGGGCCGCGACGACCACCTCTGCACCAGCGAGGTCGCAAGCCTGTGCATGGAACTGGCTGGCGACGCGCTGGCCGCGCAGATCCTCGACGCCTACCTCGCGGTCTTCACCCACCACTACCTGCAGGCGAAGAACCAGTCGCCGATCGATGCGCAGGGCGAGGCGCATCGGCGCCTGCGGGCGCTGTCGGCCTTGCGGGCCTGAGGCCGACCTGCAGCGCCATCCCGATCCCGAGCACCGCGACCAGCGTCACCGCCAGCAGCATGAAGGCCAGCGCCGCGCCGAAGGGCCAGTTGTTGAGCCCGACGAACTGCTGGTAGATCTCGGGCGTCATCATGCGAAAGCGCGGCCCGCCGATCAGCACCGGCGTGGCATAGGCGTTCATGCAGAGGATGAACACCAGCGACATGCCC